>CAVZBS010000012.1:0-13023 GCA_963773575.1 uncultured Alphaproteobacteria bacterium | reverse complement strand
CAATCCGGCCGCGTGGCGGTTCTGGTCGAAAGTCAGGCTGTCCGAGTTGGAGTCCTTGACCACCATGTTTCGCATCATGATGTCGCCCATCAGGTAGAGGAACGAATTCTTCGGCGTGGCCGGGATGGATGGCTTGGGCTCCGCTCCGAAGGTGCTGGCGCGGCCGTTCAGGTCGGCGCCGTCCAGCACCGGCCAGCCCGCGAAGTGATCGACGCCGGACAAAGAGACGCTGAACGGCATCGGCTCGGCCAGCGTCTTGTAGGTGGCAAGTTGCGCGTCCGACAGACAGGTTGGACCGGTATCGGCGCCACCGGCGCAACGCAAAGTGTCGATGTGGAAGGCGGCATGACACGCCGCCAGATTGCCGATGAGCCCGTCCTTGGCGCCGTCGAGCCCGTCGCAGGCATCCATCTCCGCCTTGGTGACCATAGCGGCCTTCTCCGGCGGCACCCAGGCGCCCGGCTTGTTGTAAAGCGCCTGGCCCAGGAGTACGCCGTCCAGCTGCAGCGCGGCGAAATCATAGACCGGATGGATGGCGATGGCGCCGTCATAATCGGCGGGATAGCGCTGCACCACTTCCAAGGCCTCATGGCCGCCCTGGCTGTTGCCCTGGAAATACATCCGCCGCGGCGCCCGGCCATAATGCTGCTTGATCAGATACAGGGCCGCATCATGGGTCTTCTTCAACTGGTCGCCGCCGAAATTACGCAAGGCCTCCGCATTCGCGGCGAACGCGGCCGGATCCTCGCCCGGCTTGGTTTCATGGCCGGAATCGCTGCCGAAGGTGGCGTAGCCCTGGGCCAGCGGCAGCGGTTTTTGGGGATCGGGAAAGCGGCCATCCAGCCCCGTCATCAGCCGGCCATTGTATCCGCCGCCGCCCATCTGCAGCGCCTTGCCGTTCCATTCGGCGGGGAGATTGAGTTCGAACAGGATGTCCGGCGCCGCGGAATCCATGGGGTGGATGGCGCCCAGCACCTTGCAGAAACTTCCGTCCGTGGGGACGGAGGTATCTTCGGCCGAGGTGACGGCGGCGCCGGAGGTGGGAAGGCCGATCGCGCTGGCGGGAATGGATATCGCCGGCCAGTTTCGCGCAAGGCTGAGCCGTCTGGGCCACCGCCGGGAAAGCATAGATAACCGCCGCGCATAAGATCGCCGAGCCCAAACACGTCTTCATTGTGCCTTCCCCATTTCCGGGGGCTGCCCGAGGCCCCAATTCCATCTCCAGATATCAGTACGCGCGAAAATCTCTTCACCCATATAGGGATCGGTCGCAACGAAGGCTTCGACCGCCTGCCTGTCGCGGGCTTCGAATACCAGGAGCGTGCCGATCATCCGGCCGCCGCCATCCTCCATCAACGGCCCGCCGGCCACGCAGCGGCAGCCCTCCTGCGCGATGCGGATATAGGCGCGATGCCGTTCGCGGAGCCTGGCCCGGACTTCGCCGGCGTCCGGCTTGTCGTGCGCGCAGAAGACGAAATAGGGCATGGCGCATGCCTTCGCTCAGGCGCGGGAGGTCTGCCCCTGCTGCATGTGAATTTCCGTGATCGCGACACGTTCGTCCGGATAGGGATCCACCGCCAGCCTGCATTGGTCGTTGAAGATCATCACCGCCCGGTCCGCGGCCGAATAGGGCCGCCAATGCGGCAAGCCCGGCACATTGGGATCGCCGGTGCGGGCGAAATTCGTCCAGGCGCGGCTCATCTTGTCGGCCAGGGGATAGCGGTCCTTGCCGGTTCCGGTAACGGCGTGGTCGGTCGGCACATCCAGATTGTCGAACACGTAAGTGATTTCCAGCGTGTGCGGCACGCCCAACTTGCCGTCATGCACCGGGGTGGGCTTTTCGAAGTGATAGACATAAGCCGGCGCCTTGCCCAAGGCGGCCTTGCGCTCGGCCACCAGCGCCACATTGGCGGTCAGCCAATTGTCGGTGGCGATCAACTGATAAAGCCGGACATTCTCGGCCTTGGGATGGTCGCGCTTGTAGAGCGCAATCAGCTTCCCGACTTCCGCGTCGTCCACCCGCAAGGTGCGCTTGAGGTCGGCGTGCAGAGTGGCGTCGTCTATCGGATCGAGCGGGGTAGCGTTCATGAAGGTGATCTCGGTCAGGGTGCTGCCCAGGATCATCGGCACATTGGCGGACTGAGACGGCGCCACCGGATCGAAGGGGCCGTTTCCCGAGACCAGATTACGGCGATCCAGAACCGGTCCGAACCGCCCGAAGCCCGGTCCCAAAACGGAAAGGATCTTCTCGTAGGGGACCTGCTGCAGCGCATCCACCTGGTCCGGTTTCAATCCCAGTTGGCCCATGATCTTGGAGGCGACTTCGGTGGCGTCGTCCGGCGTCATCGCTTTCAGCGCCAGCCCGCTTTCGGCGATCACCCGGTGAAACAGGCCCTCCGCCGGCGGCATGGCCATGGCGGTGGTGACCTTGCCGCCGCCGCCCGACTGGCCGAAGATGGTGACCCGATCGGGATCGCCGCCGAATTCGGCGATATTCTCCTTCACCCATTTCAGCGACGCGACGATGTCCAGCATCCCGACATTGCCGCTGTCGGCATATTTCTCCCCGCCCAGCTTGGCCAGATAAAGAAAGCCGAAGGCATTGAGCCGGTGATTGACCGTCACCAGCACCACATCATGCTTGCGGGCCAGATGGGTGCCGTCATAACGGACATTGCCGCCCGAGCCGCCGGAAAAGCCGCCGCCATGGAACCAGACCATGACCGGCCGCTTCTTGCCGTCGGCCAAGCCCGCCGTCCACACATTCAGCCTGAGGCAATCCTCGCTCATGGGAGAATGGTCGAGGGAGACCATTTCCTCTTCCATGAAGCCCGCCGCTTTCGCCTGGGGCGAGCGGTCGCCATAGGCAACCGTGTCGCGCACCCCCCTCCAGGGCTCGGGTTCCTTGGGCGGCATGAAGCGGTTGGCGCCGGCGGTGGACGCGCCATAGGGCACGCCCTTGAACACTTTGACGGTTCCATTCGCGGTGCCGCGAATCTTGCCGTGTATGGTGTTGGCAATCGGCGCCATGCCGGCCGCGACCGCGCCGGGGGCGTCCAGCGCCAACCCCGCCGCCGCCACACCGCCCGCCGCCAGAATCTGGCGGCGACTGAGCGGCGCAGGTTTCCCGCTTCCAGCCATCATTCCTCCTACTGCCGATAGGCGAGCTGGATGCCGATCACCCGCGGTTGCGGCGCATTGACATTCATGATCGGCGAGTAATTCGCATAGGCGGAACAAGCGGCATCCGCGCAACCCGAACGACCGCCCGTCAGGGAGCCATCACTATAATTGGTGGCATTCAAGACGAACAGGTTGACGTCGTACTGGTTATACTCGACGCCGATTCTGATGTTCAGATTCTCCTGGCCCGTGACGTGATTGTTGTCGGGCTGAAAGCTGCCCAATCCGAATATGCTCTGATTGTAGGCGCCGGCCAGCCGCAGATCGGCACGGATGTAAGGCAGCCAGTCGCCATCGGTCGCGAAACTATAACGGGCGCCAAGATTGACCGACCATGGCGGAACCGCGAAATGCTGGTCCTTCAACGCCACAGCCAAATCCTTGATCGGGCCATGAATGGCGACCGCAGTTTCGGTGTAATAGGCATCGTCTAATTCGAAGCCCAGATTCGCGGTAAAGCCCTCGAACAGGATGGCCTGGGATTCCAACTCGAACGCCCTGGCTGCGGGCGCCGCCGGCATTGGCGGTGAAGACAATGCCGCAGCCGAAGCCGGGGCTCTGGGTCGCCTGCACATTCTTCCAATCGATACGGTAGACATCGCCGTTGACCTGGACGGTGCCGTCGAACATCCGCGCCTTTGCGCCCAGTTCGTAGGACCAGACCGAGTCCGACTTATACGTCTTTGGCAGGTCGTCGACCGTCAGGCCGTACGATGCGCGCCGCCGGTCCGCAGATGTTGGGCGACAGACGGGCATTGACGCCGCCCGGCCGGAAACCCTTGGCCGCGGTGGCATAGGCCATGATGTCGTCGTCGAACTGGTACTTGACGCCGAATTTGGGCGTGAACGGCTTTTCGTCGGTGTTGCCCAGGCTTTCCAGGCCATTGGCCAGGGTCGGATTGTTGTTGGAATTGACCGCGCCGTAGAAACTCTGGTGATAGAAGAAGCCCACTTCCGACTGCCGCAGGCCAAGGGTCAACTGCAGGGCGTCGGTGACATTGTAGTTCACCTCGGCATAGGCGGCGATTTCCTTGTCCCGCAATTCCTGATCCTTATGGTCGAAGACCTCCGAGCCAAATTGGGTCACGCTGGTGCCCGGATAATCCGGATCATAGACGGGCGTGATAGCCGGCACGCCATAGCGCTGGATCTCAGTCATGCCGAACAGCGCCTGGGCTTGCGCCTCCATATTGCTGATCTGGATGTAACCGGCATGGGTCCAATATTCGTTGTAGTACAGGCCCGCCACCCAGTTCAACCGGCTTGAGGTGTCGGTGTTCGAGAAGCGCAGTTCTTCGGTCACGCCCTGGCGCTTGTTGAACGAAACGAAGTGACCGGAGAAGTTCGCGCCCAGACCGTCATTGTTGTACAGCGGCAAACCCCGCGGAATCGCAAAACTGCCGACCGTGCCATTCTCGACAATGCTGGTGGACTGGGAAGTTTCGTCGGTAGTGGTGCGCTCCACGTCATTGACGTAGGAATTGATCAGCTTGGCGGTAAAGCCGTCGAAATCCTTTTCGAAGCTCAGAGCCGCGACATTCATCACCGTCGAAGCCGGCGCGCCGTCGACACCCAGAACCTGATATTTCTGCAGATTGTAAGGCCCATAAGTGAACGCCGGGCGGGTATAAGTGACACCCGCGGAGGAGCAGGACACCGGCGCCGGATTGATGCGAGTGCGGCAAAGGCGTTCCGGTATAGGCCGCCTGCGTGGTTCCGGCGAGCGAACTGGTATTGAAGCAGGCTTGCGGGATATTGATCTGGTCCTTGATCGGCTTGGTATAGAAATTCTGGGAGTCGGGCGTGGATTCGCCTGAGGTCAGATAGCTGAAATTGACCCGGAAATCGTCGGTTGGCGCATAGAGCAACGTGCCATGGAAGACGCGGGTGTCGTCATAATTGGCGTCCTTGCCGATATTCTGCTGGCTCGCCGGATCGATGATGTCGATCCAGCCGCCGCGGTGATAATCGTAATAGCTCATGCGAAAGCCGAGCTTGCCGTCGATGATCGGCCCGCCGATTGCCAGGCCGGCGTCCCAGGACGGCGAACCGTCCTGGGTCATCGACGCCGAGGTCTTGGCATAGACGCTGTATTTGTCGAGATCGGGCGTGGGCGTGATATAGCGCACCGTGCCGCCTTCCGAGCCGGAACCATACAGGGTGCCTTGCGGACCGCGCAGCACTTCGACGCGCTGCAGATCGAACAGCGGCGGCAAGGGCGTGCCGTTCGAGGTGGCGACGCCGCCGCCCACGTTACGTTTGCTGATTGGCGTATCGTCCAGATAGAAGCCGGTGGTCGCCGCGCCCTGGCTGCCCTGGGCGATGCCCCGGATTTCGACATTCGCCAGACCGGTGCCCAGCGACTGGTTGATGAACAGGCCCGGAACCTGGCCGATGAAATCCTTGAATTGCTGAACCCCCTGCTGATCCAGATCCTGCTGGCTTTGCGCGGTGACCGACAGGGCAACCTTGTTGACCGTGGATTCCTGGCGCGTCGCGGTCACCACCACTTGCTCCAATCCGGTGTTGGCGGCCTGGTTTCCGGCCGGCGCGGCTTGCTGCGCCAACGCCTGGCCGGCGAACAAGGCGGCCGGCGCCGTCAGCCCCAGCAGCATCAAGCGACGATAGGAACCTTTGCCAAATTGGATCATGTTTTCCCCCTGTTTCAGACCAGCATCTTGACTTGGTCCGTGGTTGTGATGGGGCGGCCCTTTCCGGGCCGCCTTGATTGTTCCCTTCAGTTCAATTCGTCCGAGAACGCCTTCTTCTGCGCGTCGGTCAGATAGTAGGTATTGGGATCGCGATAGGCGCGTTTGATGGTCACGGTTTCGCCGGGCAGGATGAACTGCGAGGAACCGGTGGCCGTGCGGATGACATTGTTGTTGGCCTCGCAGGACCACATATCGATGCGCGAGCCCGGCACGGTGACGCGGCTGTAATAGTCCACCACATGCCAGGGTTTCTTGAGCCCCTTGGGATCCCACACCGTGACATCGTCCTGGATAAGGTTGGGGCTCACCATCCGCATGCGCTCCACCGTGCTGGTGGCTTCGCTGTAATCGGGATTCTCGCGCTGATATTGGCCATGGGTGACGCGGATGGTGTGAATCACCAGCGTGTCGCCGTCCCAGAAGCCGATGGAATCGCCTGTCCAGAGCGGCTTGGCCTCATCCTCGGGCACATGCCCGCGGCCGTCGGTATAGATGCGCCGGACTTCGCTCTGCTGTTCGTTGACCAGCCAGGTTTCCGACGGGCTAACGATATATTCGCGCAGGAACGGCTCGGTCAGCCAGCGCGGATAGCCGGACGGCAGGCAATCGCTGAGCTGATCCCACTCATTGCCCATCTTCACTTGTTTGAGCTTCTCGCGATACGCCTCTTCGAATTTGGGGGTCAGCGCCGCGGTGGTCTTTCCCTCGGCCAGATTGCCCTGCTGATCGGGATCGAATTTCAGGCCGGGATTGGGCTTGCCCGGCGCCGAACCGCGGGTCCAGATGCCCGACCAGTCCGGCATCTTGGCGTAGTCGGCGCGGGTGTAATGGGTGCCGCCATGCGCGGCCTCCTTCATTTTCAGATAAGCCGCGTAGGAGTCCTGAAACTGCTTGGGAACCGGCATGGTGGAAGCCGGTTCGCTGATACAGGCGGCGCCTTTCACCGAAGAGCAGATCTGCGTCATCGGGCCGTCGCCCTGATCGGCCTTGCCCTGGCCCGCCGCTTCCGGCACCGCCGCCGTCAAGGCCAGGAGCAATGCTCCCGCCGCCACGGTCCAGCCCAGATGCCCCATCCGGGTTCTGGAACGACCCTTGCCGAAATCCTTTCGAAAATCGCTCATTGCTGCCTCATGAAATTGAATCCGGTTGCTTTTAGGCTATGCGCAGCGCGGGCGCCCGCATGGTCACGCGAATTGCGGACCGGCCTGAGACGGCCGACCCGGCGAGGGTTTCGCCATGCGTTCAATCAATCCTCCCAAATTGCCCGCATCACACCGGATGCTTGCCCGCACGCTAAGACCGGGCCGGTTGCGGCGTCTTGCACGAAGCCCGCGCGCTTCTGCACGAAAAGACCAAACGCCGCAGGGGGGTATGTTCCGGCCGAAGATTAACGCCGGGCCGGCTTCTAGAAGCTCTTTCCCAGGGTTAGGCGCAGGGAAATCGGCTCCAGCGGGTGGATGTGCCGGTCGGGGACGCCGCCCGCCGGCTCGCCGGGCAGGCGGTCGACATACCAGAATTCCGCGGCATTGGCCCTTGTGTTGAGGATGTTGTAGAGGCCCGCCTGAAGGCGCCAGCCGCTATCGAATGTATAGCCCACCTCGCCATTCCATTCGCCATAGCCACTGGCCCTGACCGCATTGTCGGGCGTCAGCGGGTAGGAGCCCGAGATAGCGGTATTCGAGCCCCCCGCCCCAGTGCCCGTCGAGATGCTTCACATAGATGGCGAGATTCCCGATCGCCGTCGGCGCTTCGGGGATGTAGCGGCCGATATGGCCGGTGCCGTCGTCGCTTTCCTCGGTATAGCGGGCATGGCTTGAGGCGAAGCTGCCGTAGAATTCCAGCCAATCCAGCGCCTGCCAGGTTGTATTGAGTTCGACTCCCGAGCGCCGGCTGGGCGGGCCCGCCGAGGTCTGGCCGGCATCGGGGTCATAGGTCAATTCCGACTGAAACGAGATCTGAAACAGGGTCAGCGTTGCCGACAGGTTGGGCAGTAACTGCTCGCGGACGCCGATCTCGTCTCCGGTCGAGCGGGCCAGAAGCGGCGCCCCGCGCAATCCCTGGGCCGCCGCCTGGGTAACGCCGCGGACGTCATCGCTGTGAAAGCCTCGGCCGCCGGAAATATAGATTTCGGTCTGGGGCGACAGCGTGAAGATCAGGCTGCCCTTGGGCTGGAACAGATCCTGGCTGGCATGACCCTGGTTGGTGCCGTTGTCGTTGGCGCCGAAATAATCTTCCCGGATCCCCACCACGCTGCGCAGCCAGGACGTCCAGTGGGTGGTCGCCTGGAGATATGCGCCGATGCTGCTCTCATTGACCCGATCGTCTTCCGCCACGCCCAGGAACCGGCGGGCCTGGGTGAAATTGCGAAAAACATGATTGCCGTCATACCGTGTGTCGAAGCCGGCCAGGAAATCATTGGAAATGCCCCAGACCGAATCCGACACGAGATAGCTGGCGCCGCCGCCCAAGGTCACACGGTTCTCGGTCTGGGCCTCCTGGTCGCCATGCGACCGGGTCGGTGAGAAAATGGGTGAAATCGTTCCATAGGGTCAGCCGGTTGCCGATGGCATAGGCATGGGCTTCCAGCGCCCCCGGACCCAGCGCGCCGTGATACTGGCCGGAAAGACTGTAGCGTTGGGCCTGGCCGCCATCGGTCGGATCCAGGCTGCCGAACCGGCCGATCAATCCTTGGGTGATCGCCCGCACCGGCTGGTCCGTGGTGGCGTTCCACAACCCGCCATAATACATCGCGGTGAGCGAATAGCCGTCATCGGGATCGCCGGAAGAATAGCGCATCACCGCATTCATCTTGCGCTGATTGTCGGGACTGTCCCAGGGCCCGTTATAATGCTGCAGTTCCAGCGCGCCCAACAGCGTGCCCTGCGCCCAGGTCGCGCGAGCCGGCGGTGAACAGCCGCTCAAACCCCATCGTGCCGAGCGTGACATTGACCTGATTGTCGATGCGGTTGAGATAGCTGATATCCACCGTGCCGACGGAAGCGAAATCGCCTTTGGCGGCGAAATAGGGACCCTTGGTGTATTGAATATCGGTGGCCAGCTCCGGAATCATGAAATTGAGATCGGTATAGCCTTGGCCATGGGCATGGGTGCGCTCGTTGATCGGCATGCCGTCCACGCTCACCGCCAGGTCGGTGCCATGATCCAGGCTGAAGCCGCGCAGCAGATATTCGTTGGCCTTGCCTTCGCCGCTATGGGCCGTGACCACCAGCCCCGGCACGGTCTCCAGCATCTGTCCCGCCCGATAGGCCGGGGTCAGCGCCAATTCGTCATTGACCACCACCCCCTGGCTGGATGTTTCGGCCGTGCCCAGCAATTGCCGCCGCTCGGCGGTTACCGTCACGGTCTCGAGGCCCAAGCCGCTCGTCTGCGCCCGCGCCTCGGACAGATGACAGATGGACAAGGATAGTGAGGACAAGGCCGTCAGAAAGCAGAAGGAGACAAGGCCGCGGCGCGGCCCGACGGGACAGGACATCAAGCTCCTTCTTGCGAATGCTACTCCGCTATACGGAGGAGGACGCCCGACCCCTTAAATTTCCGGCCGCGACACCTGTTCACCAGGTGCCTGGTCGCCAAGTGTCTGGTCACCAGGTAATGGAATCGATCTTGCAGAATTGCGGCTCCGGCTGCCGCCGCGGCGCTGCGCGGCGTTCCCGCATCCGCGGCTGCTCCAGTTTCAAAGTCCCCGCCAACTGCTTTTTGGCGCGATAGACCGCGCCCTCCACCGCCTTGACGGTGAGGCCCAGAATCTCGGCCGTCTCCGCCTGGCTGCGCTCTTCGATGGCGGTGAGGATCAAGGGATCGCGCAATTTGGCTGGAAGCGCATCAATGGCTCTGCGCGCGAGCCGGAGCTGCTCGGCCTCCGCCAGGCTTTCGTCAATCGGCGGCGCCGGGTCGGCCGCGGCTTCGCGGGGCGTGCTCCAGGGCAGCAGGATCCGCCGCACCGCCAAACGGCGCGCCCGGTCGCGGCACTTGTTGAGGGCGATGCGGCGCAGCCAGACATCGAAGGGCCGGCCCGGGTCGTAACTCTTCAAGCCCCGCCAGGCCGCGAGCAGGCTTTCCTGGAGAACATCCTGGGCTTCGGATTCGTCATGCACATAGCGGTGGATATAGCGGTAGAGCCATCTCTTGTGCCGCGTCACCAGGGTCGTGAAGGCATCCTCGTCGCCGGCGAGCGTGGCGGCGACCAGATCGGCGTCGCTGGCGCCGGCCAGGTTCATGGCGTGTCGCGCATCAGCATTTCGACCACTTTCTGGTCATAGACCTGGCGCTGCGAGGCGGTCAGCTGGTTGCGGATATCCACGATATAGCTGATCGTCAGGGTTTGAAGATCGCCCACAATCAGCTGCATGTTCGAGATCGCCTCCTTGGTGGGTTCGGAGAGCGACATATTCTCGGAAAAGGCGCCGCCCAGTTGGGCGCGGGCGATATAGAGGTTCGACAGCAACTGGTTGCGCTGGCGGGTGTAGCGCGCATTGATCGCGCCGATGGCGGTCTTTTGCGCCGCGGTCAGATTCAGATCGTGATCCAGAAGCTGGTTGATGGTGTCGCTGAGCGTGACCTTGGCCGGCGGCGGCGGCGCATTGTTATGCAGACCCAGTTCCGCGCCGGCAAAGCCGAACAGGGCCGCCACCACGGCCGTCAGAAGAACGCTCTTCCAACTCATGGCTTGCCTATTGCAGGAGCGATGCCTGCGGGACTTCCGTCAACAGCAGCGAAATATTGACCGGCTTGGGCTGCGCCACCGGTCTGGAAACGCTGACCACGACGCCGATCAGAAGGGCGGCGGCGGCGATGCCGGCGTTGCGCCGGAATTCGCCCATCAGGGCGGTATGGGCGCGCTGGCGCTGGTGGATCTTCCGCCACACCGCCTGCTCAACGCCGGCCAGTGCCGGCAGCGCATCGTCGCGCAGGCCCGCAAGAAGCGTGTCGAGATCGTTATACATGACCTGCTCCCTCAATATCCATAATACGAGGCGCGGCCCTTCCAGCCCACGCCACCCTAGCATCAAAAATGCCGGGCTTCAGCCCTCTATTGCCGATCCCATACGGCTTTCCAGCAAGTCCAGATCGGAGCCGCCCTTGACCTTGCGCGGCGCGGTTTCCTTGAGAAAAAGGCTCACCACCACGCCCAGAACCAGACCGGCCAGGGCAAAATACAGCACCGCCTGGATGCCGTAGCTGCTGGCAATCCGCCGGCGATGGCCGGCGCCACCCCGCCGCCGAAGATTTCGCCTGCCCCGATGATGATGCCGGCGGCGGTGGAAATCAGGCCCAGGGGCGCGGCCTCGACCGCGATCGGGCCGGTAATCAGGGACAGCAGACCGAACGCGAAACCCGCCCCGATGAAGAGAAGGACGAACAGCATCACCGGATCGGGTCCCTGCTGGATGAACAGCCACAGGAAGACCGCGCCGACGGCGAAGCCCAGAATGGCCATCATCTTGCGCCCAAGAAAGTCGGACGCCGCCGCCAGCAGCCATTGTCCCAGAAACCCGCCAAAGCCGATGGCCGATGTCACAAAGCCCATCTGGTCCTGCGACAAATGCAGATAGGAGGTGAGATAGATCGGCGTATTGGCGCTGAGCACGAAGATGCCGCACATGGAGCAGAGCAAGGCCAGCATGCCGAGCGGCACGTTGCGATGTTTGAAGATCGCGCTCAAAGGCGCGCGCTCCCGGGCGTCGCTATGGCCTTGGGCGGTGACGGGCTCGCGGATCACCATCCACAGCAGCACCGCCAGGATCAACCCAGGTATGCCAACCAGCAGAAACACGCCTCGCCAGGACACGCCATGGCTCAAAAGCTGGGTGGCGATGATGGGTCCGAAGCCCAGCCCGAACAGGGCGAAAGCCGATTGCTGCAGGCCCTGATTGAACCCGCGGCGCCTGGGTTTGGAGGCTTCCGCCACACAGGCGAAGCTGGTGGGACAAAAGGCGCCTTCCGACACGCCCATGATGGCGCGAATGGCGAGCAGGCTGGTCATGCCCATGGCCATGCCGGAAAAGCCCGACAGCAGCGAAAACAGCACGATGGCCGGAATCAGAACCTTGCGCCGGCCGATGCGGTCGGACAGACCGCCCAGGAAGATCGCCGCGACGCCCCAGGCGATGCCCAGCGCCGCCACCAGATTGTTGATGTCCTGCGGCGTCAGATGCAGATCGCCGATCATCGACGGCGCCAAGGGCGCCACGATCCAGCGGTCCAGCCCCACCAGACCGAAGCCCAGGGTCAAGAGGGCGACGGTCTTCCATTCATAATCGGTATCCCATTCCTTGGTCTTGTCCATTTCGCTCCCCGCTCTGCCCTGCCCGTTGCCTTAGCGCTTGTAGAAAGGTGGAATCTCCGCATCGACATTGAGCCACACCGATTTCACCTGGGTGTATTCGCGCATCACCTCGAAGCCCATTTCGCGGCCATAGCCCGACTGGCCGAAGCCGCCAAAGGGCGAAGCCGGATGCACCCGCTTATAGCTGTTGATCCAGACCATGCCGGCATGGAGATTCTGGGCGACGCGGTGGGCGCGCTGCACGTCGCGGGTCCAAAGCCCCGCGCCCAATCCATAGTCGGTGCCATTGGCGATGGCCACCGCCTCCGCCTCGTCCTTGAATATTGTCGCCGAAACGAACGGCCCGAACACTTCCTCGCGCGAGACCCGGTGCTCCGGCCCCGCCTGAACGATGGTGGGCTCGACAAAGAACCCTTTGGCCAGCGCTCCGCCCGGCACCTTGCCGCCGGAAAGGATCTTGCCGCCTTCCTTCTCCACCAGGGTCGACATAGCTCAGCACGCGCTCGTGATGAACCTTGGAGGTCAAAGGCCCCATCTCGGTTTCGGTATCGAGCGGATCGCCCAGCCGGATCGACCGGGCGAGCGCGGTGAATTTCTCCAGAAACTGGTCGGCGATGGCCTGGTGCAGGATCAGCCGCGAACCGGCGATGCAGGCCTGGCCCTGATTGTGGAATATGGCGAAGGCCGAGCCGCCCACCGCGGCGGGAATATTGGCGTCCTCGAACACGATATTGGGGCCCTTGCCGCCCAGTTCGAGCTGGACCTTCTTCAGATTGCCGGCCGAGGCCCGCACGATGGAGCGGCCGATAGCGGTCGAGCCGG
>CAVZBS010000011.1:0-573023 GCA_963773575.1 uncultured Alphaproteobacteria bacterium | reverse complement strand
CCAACTAATTCTGAGGCTATCCAATGACTTCGCTGTAAAACTGGCCCTTACGCGCCACAAATGGATCAAACGGTTAGCAGCCGCATGTAAAACTGAATTTGCAGTTGGTAGACCACGACGGGACCTGACAGTTAACGAATTTGTCGCTCACAGTCGTCGGTAACTGGATATGCCGCCTTCAGCGCGATGCCGGTTAATACTAGTGCGGCGTGCTTTTGTATCTCGTCTGGGTGAGCGTTCATGTATCGAACCACAACATCGGATAACTCGCCCATGGTCACGTGATTGTAGCAAATAATCTTGTAAAGAAGGAGCGTCTCGGCGACGCCGTTGATGTAGCCCAGGCAAGTGCCGCCTGCGAAGGTGTCGGGCGCATCCGAGCCAGTCTTGCCTTCGCAAAGTTCGGCCAATCTCTGACTCGTCATAAATAGACCACCGCCGGGTATGGAAGTGGTGGGGGCAGACGGGGTATCACCGACCGACTGCGTTGCCGATGTTGCAAAGTAAAAAACGGCAACTAGTAAGCAACGACCTAATGACTTGTACTTAGGCGACTTATTATAGCCAACCCCTGCGGCCCGCTTTCGAGGTGCAGCTCTCATTTTGTCATCCCGTCCATCCGACGAATACGCTCCCGCAATATCTCGTCTCGCTTTACATAGCGGTCGATTAGCCGTTCGACTCGATCCTCCGACCAAGCCAATGTTTCGGCAATTTCTCGGATTGAAAAGCCAGCGACAAAAAACCTAGTGGCAGCTGTGCCTCGCGAAGATCGTGAAAGTGAAGGCCGCGATCCGCCAAGCCCGCCTCCTTCATCGGTCTTGTTCCAAGATGTTCTGAACCCGCGCCAAGGCTTCCCATTCTGATTCGTCAGATACAGTGGTGGACCGGCGGGGCAGGGTCTTGAGAAGTTCGCGGATCGCACCATAAATTGGTACGATTGCGCCGCGTTTGCCACGGCTCTTGCCTGTCTTGATTTCGATGGCGTTCGGCCCGACATGTGACCATGACAGCCGGAACAAGTCGCCGTAACGCAGGCCGGTCAAACTGGCGAGCTTTGCAGCGTTGGCGACCTCTGGGGAGGCGTGCTTATAGAGGGTCTCCAGATCGGCATTGGTCCAAATAATTTCTGCGCGGTCACTCTCATAGAGGTTCGGAATTCCTTCGCATGGATTAAGGGTCAAGGCGCCTTCCGAAACGGCATATGAGAGTATGCGAGACGAGAACTTGTTTAGCCGTGTCGGCCGTTCGCGAGGGCGATCTTTCCATTTTGCGCGCCACCGCTTTATGTCCACACGGATTTTTGGCCTATCAAATTGGCGGACTGAAAGTCTCCCGAACTCGTCCCTTATATGGTCGAACCATGGACCCCATACGCGCTTTGTGCTGTCGGCTAGGTCCTTGTATTCGTCGCTGTCCTTGTAAAGGGTAATCCAAGTCGAAAAGCGATGCTTGTCCAGCGCGGTCGCCGGCCGCTTGGCGTCTGCAAATTCAGCATGGAATTCCGGCGTGCCAAAAGGTGCGTCAATCCTCGGGCCGCCACGCCATGCATAGTAATACGTGCGGCCTTTCGACCGCACGATATGCAGGCCCTTAAGTGGGACGTTGATCATTCCGGCTTCGATATTCTTCAAGCTCCTGGTCAAGTTCAGCCTCGTCAGAGTCCAAAGTCAAATTTTGGCCGTCAGTCGTCGTAATTCGGGCTGTTCCAGGCCTGAGATCAACCGCCGCGACCTTGGCGCCCATCGCCTTGAGGAATGCCGCCACCCGGCCGAGATCGGCCTGCGTCACCTTCGGAGGATGGACGCGGCGGGTCATTTTCCCTTCATCTTTCTTAGTTGCGTCCAGCCACGACTTGAGGAGCGCAACAACTGCAAGGTCACTGCGCTGGCTGTATGCTTCCGGGTCTGGTTCAACGCGCTGAAAATCGTTTATGAACTGCCGCGCGATCAGGTCGGCAAAGGCCGTTTGCTCGCTGGATAAACTTGCGCGCGCGCCCAACGCATCTAGAACGCGCGCGATTGCCAGCTTGAGGAGTGCCATCTTCTCAGCTGGTTCTAGCTCCTTACCGCCAACACGAACCAAGCCATAAATCCCTGGCTGCCAGGGTGTCTCAGATGGGCCAGCGCCGAAATCCTCAATGCGGCCTGCCAGCAGCCCGAGGGCGTCGCCCAACGCCTTAGCCCCGCCGGGGTTCGCCCAGCCATAGGTCAAGGCATCCGGCAGACCCGGCTCGGCTGGCTTAGACACCTCCAAGCTAGCCTCTAAGCGCCGCTCCATTTCCTTACTGAGCGTTCTGCCGGCGGCATCTGCGGCCTTCTGGAGCCGCTCGCGGATGCTTTCAGAGGTTCTCACCTGCAACGGATGCGGCTGTTTCGACTTGGTTTTTGCCTTCTTAACCATTGGGTTCCCTCGGGTGGGGCTTGACAAATCGCCCCGATTGAAATAAAAGAACCATACTAGAGTGCAACAGAATAATAGTGAGTTTCATGACAAAACGCAAGCCCCAAAATGAGGAACGCCCTAAGCCAGCCGGCGTGACCGTCCTGGCTGCGATGGTGCTCACAGGCCTGTCGCGCTCCACGACCTTTCAGCGGCTGCGGGATGGCTCAATTCCGGTGTTGCCGTTACCCGGCGATCAGCGACCGTCAGTCGTAGGTATTGAGCAGATCGTTGGGCGCGAAATCAGCATCCAGGAAATTGAAGCCGCCGAACGCCGCGCTACTGAAATCCGCGCCGCCATGCTTCTGAAAAAACACGCCTGGGAAGCCAAGCGAAAGAAGGTGGTGGCCCCATGAAGCGGAAGACAAAGATCACCGCCGATCACGTTGCCGAGTTCATCGCCCGCCAAAACGACCTTCTGTATCCGGGCACTGATTACACCCGCCTGAAATGGAGCCTCGATAGTGCGGGTGGCCGGCTATGTGCGCTGGGTCCGCAACTCCAGTGGCACATCATCGAACTGAAGAAAAAGCCACAAATAGGAGAATGAGCATGAGCGATGATCCTGTAGAAGTTTTTGTTTTTACCCACATTCGAGACTCCGTTGGATTGGCCGCTCGGCTTTATCGGCTTGCGATAGAGAACAATCTCCCTCTCCGGCAAATCGCGTCGGCCACTATGGAACTGATAACGATCACCGCCGCGTATGCGACGGGTGCCGAATGGGAGACTGATCACCCAGCCCTGGCGGAAATCAAGAACCACCTTGCTCTTGCAATGGGTGCCATCCTTGACGGCAACCACCCGCAGGCTTTCGACCAACTCGCCGCTGTCGAACAAATCACCGTGACAGCAATCCGTGAAATCAAGGTGGCCGCATGAGCGAGCAAGCACAGAAGTTCGATGGCATCGCCACCTACACCAAACGCGCCGCCATGGAGCGGCAGATAGAAATACTGCGCGGAGATAAGAATGCGAAGGTCTGGTTCCGTGGGTATCCCGACCAGGAAGGCGCGGGCGCAGACAAATTCTTCGGTTCCATCACTGACGCGCTCCCCTGGATCAAGGAACAAGAGGCGCTCCATCGAGCGGTTGGGATTGTGGTGGGCGAGGGTGGCAACAAGAATGGCGAGATCACTAACACGGATTGGCTCTATATCGACCAAGATGGCGATGGCGCGCTATTAGCCGAAACGCGATTCCATGTGCCGCCAGATTTCATCGTCGAGCGCGACGAACAACACTTTCATGCTTTTTGGCGTGTCTCTGATTGCCGCGTCCAGGACTTTCGCGAAGCTCAAAAGCGGCTGATTGAGTACTATGGCGCGGACCGGTCTAAACACAGCGCTGCTGGTGTTATGAGGCTCGCTGGCAGCAAACATCAGAAGGACGCAAAGCATTCAACCCGGCTGGCGCTGATCGATAATAGTGCCAACATCGAGCATTGCGGCATCGGGTATGAACTTAGCGAGTTGATGGCAAGCCTGCCCGAGTTGCCGCCGCGCGACGAACAAGAGGAGAGCGAGCATAAAGGTGCCCGCGTTGAATCCGCAGTTTTGCGCGAGGCTCTTAGTTATCCCGATCCGAGCATCCCCTACGACAAAGGTTGGCGCGATCTGATCGCCGGGATTGGATGCACCAATTGTCCGGAATCACGGGACATCGCGCACGAATTTTCGGAAGGAAAGCTAGACCGGCAAAAGCGGGGTGAGCCTGCCAACTATCATGGCCCGGGCCCCGTCGATCTGATTCTTGACACGATGAAGCCCATGGAGGGCGGTGTCGGCACTGGCACGGTCGCAAAAACATGCCGTGACGCAGGCTGGCCTGGCACATTCGCGCCACGTCAGTCAGCCTCCGAAGCCTTTGGCGCAGCGATCAGCAATATGACCCAACCAGAAGAGACAGTGCCACTCAAGGGCGTGATCGATGATGTCGAGCCGGCCAGCGAAGATGATCTGGCGATCACGTTCGCCAATAACTATTCCGAACGATTCAAGTTTGTTCCCGAGCTTGGCGAGTGGCGAGCATTTACTGGGCAGCAATGGTCGGCAGTCACCGCGCCACAAATCTGGAACCTCACCCTGCCAATTGCCCGTTCGGTGGCGAAGCAATTCAAACAGGACAGCACCCGCCGCAAGATCACTAGCAGAAGCACTGTCGCCAACACTGAAGCCCTGCTGCGCGGCAATGGAAGGATCGTCACGCCGATCATCAGGTGGGATAGCGATCCGTGGTTGCTCAACGCCAAAGGTAAGATCGTCGAACTGCGCACCGGCAAATCACGCGACATTGAAGCAACCGATTATTTTATGAAGTCCACCGCCGTCGCGCCACTGCCGGAGGGCGCTAATCTTCGGGAAGCGTGCCCGCAGTGGTTCAAGTTCCTGGACGAGATCACAGCCGGGGATGGCAGGCTGCAATCGTTCATGCAGCGGCGCTTCGGATATTCGTTGACCGGCCTGACAATCGAGCAGGTCATGTTTTTCCTTTATGGCACGGGCGGAAACGGCAAGGGCACCGAACTCAACACCGAGACCCGCATCCTTGGTGACTACGCGGCGGTTGCGCCATTGGGAATGTTCACGGCCACCAAACAAGACCGCCATCCGACCGATATGGCGATGCTGCATGGCGCACGCCTGGTCAGTGGTCAGGAAGTCGAGAAGGGGCAGTACTGGGCTGAAGCGAAGATAAAGACACTTACCGGGGGTGACCCAATCACGGCCCGATTCATGAACAAGAACTTCTTTACCTACGATCCGCAGTTCAAGCTCGCCCTCTCGGGAAACGACAAACCGAGGTTGTCGATAGTCGATGAAGCAATTCGACGGCGCATCATCATGGTCCCTTATCTGGTTACGATCAAAAACAAGGATGTCAAATTGCCCGGCAAACTCATCGGTGAATGGCCCGGCATCTTGCGCTGGGGGATCGATGGCTGCCTCGAATGGCAGAAGCAGGGACTCAATCTCCCGGACTCGGTGACCCGGGCTACGGATGCCTACTTTACCGAACAAGACCTGTTCGCGGGCTGGCTGAAGGAGCGCTGCGACACAGGAACCGGCTGGGCGTCAATTGCCGAACTCCATGACAGCTATCGCGCCTACTTTCACGACGAGACCGGAGAGGACCCGCCTGAAGGCCGGCGAGGATTCTCGCAATTGCTGGAAGGACACAAGTTCGCTCCCAAGCGTGGGACCGACAGGAACCGGACGAAAGGCTTCGCCAACATCACTCTGAAACCGGCTGGAGGTGGCTCGCGCAATAATATTGCCGACGAAGAGGGGGAGGAATTGGGATGATGGTGGCTTTTCAAAAACCCAGGTTTTCCGGCTTTTTCTCATTTTTGCGGACTGATCGGACCGACGGTCCTATTCCGCACTGTATAGGAGGGAACTTTCTTTATATGGGGGGTACAGTGCAGAATAGGACCGTCGGTCCGATCAGTCCGCAAGCCGATCTAGTGTCTTCGTCGCCAACCTTCGGGCAAGCAGGGTGGTTAGCCGGCCCGGCCTGGAAGGCGCATCAGCCTAATAATACTCAATCAGAGCATAATTCGGCTCATCGTCGCCCATCATCGACTAATCCCGAATTTTCCATCGGCGGTCTTTCACCAGGGCGCTCATCCCTGGCTTTCGCCGCCGCACTGGCGTCCACGGGCGACATGCAAACCCGTGGACGCAATTTTCTTTCCATCCAACCTCAACCCCATAGGAGTACCCAGTCATGAATCTCTGCCTTTTAAACAAAACTCGACCTGGCTCAGCAAATCGACCAACAGCGTCCAACCATCGCCGATCTGCAAACCCGGCGCGACGGGCTCACCTATGACGCGTTCGCTGGTGATGACGACGCCAACCGACAACTCGCCGCGCTGGAGTCCGAGATCAAGATCGCAGCCGAGCGGCTCACGTTCTTGGAACGTGCCCAGGCCGAAGGTGACCGCCGCGAAGCCGAGAAAGCTGCCAGCAGCAAGAAAAATCTCCGCGAGACGTTAGTGCGGAGTGCCAGCAAACACATGGACCTGGCGGTGGATCATGGTGCCGACGCTGAAAAGTATATCGGTCTCGCCACTGAAAGCATGAGGCTGATGTTCGATCAAGCCGCGAAGGCGCGGAACGTCGCCATGATCGAACCAGTGACTTGGCCGCGTGGCGGCGATCTTGACGAAAGCAACCTCGAAAATCTTATTCGTGGCGAAATGTACAGACACGCCCAGTTCGGCGGTGAAGGCGTTCGGATCACAGGCTTTGCATTGCCTGGTGCGGCCATCGGCAGCGTCGAGCAAACGACGAACCCCCAGGCCGCCCCGCCGCTGTCTGTGAAGCTGAAGGAGATCACCGAGGCAATCAAAGGCCATTTGAGAGGCAAGCTCCCGAAATGAAGCCAAACCATCTCAAACGATCACATACGTCCAAGCAACGCTCTGACTGTGGAAGCGTGCCAGGAGCCGTTGCGCTGGGTCTTGATCTCGCGGGCGTTCAGTTCGTCGGCAATGCCGGCAAGTGTGGTGACGCCTTGCGCGCGGATGTCATCGATGATCGGCAGAACATCCTTGGCGAAGGCGTCGGCCTTGGTCTTGATCGTGGCGACGGCGGCCTTGTTGCCATACTTCCTCAAATGCCGACCATGCAGATTATTGCCAAGTTTCTGTCCGCGACGTTTCGCGGCTGCCAGCGCGGCTTTGGTGCGCTCGCTGATCGCTCGACGTTCATGCTGGGCCACAGCGGCCATGATATGGATCGTGAACTCGGTTGCTTCCGGCAGATCACATGCGACAAACGGCACCTTGCTTTCTTGGAGATTACTCAGGAAGGCGACGTTACGGCTCAGTCGGTCGAGCTTAGCGACGATCAGCTTAGCGCCTGTCATTTTGGCGCGGTACAAGGCTTTCGCCAGTTCTGGGCGATCATCATTCTTGCCGGATTCGACCTCTGTAAACTCTGCCAGCAGCTTGTGGCGTCCGCCATTCAGATAGTCGCGGACCGCCTGCTTCTGCGCTTCCAGGCCAAGACCAGATCGGCCCTGCTTCGCGGTACTCACCCGGTAATAGGCCACAAATTTCCCATCCATCGGCGTCACTCCTTCGGATTCCGCGCAATACATAATTGCATGACGAAGGATGTGCAAATCACAAATGCTGGTAAACCGCCAGTTTCCAGCCAAATCTCGCATGTGTCGCTAATCGGCACGCCAGCGCACTCCAGGGGCTCACAGCCGCGCCGATCACGTCAGCAGGTTCAGTCCATAGGCATGTCAGCATCGGCTTTCTGTGGCGCTCCTGGACCCCGCGTCGCGGCCATCTATCCATCAAATTCACTGCATGAGGCAACTTGAAATGATTTCATCTCAAAGACCGGGGTGGGGTGGCGGGTGGTCCGCCGTTCGGACTTCGTGTGAAGACAGCGGCTCTATTCTCTGTGACGAAACAAAATTCTAAAACTGGATGTTATGTACGGATAGCGAAATGGCATCTAACTTAATGATTGAAATTCCACTGCCGCCCGAAGACGAATTGGGCGAGGCGATGCCGGCTGTTCGCCGATGGAGCGGGCATGGGTTCTCGCCAAAGTCCAAAATGGCCTGAACAATACTGAGGCGGCCCGGATGGCAGGCTATCAGGCGCGAACGATAAAAGTCTGAGTGTTACGGCCCATAAGGTGGCGCATCGTCAGCGCGTACAGGATGCGCTTTTGGAAGAGTGCCGCAAGCTGATGAAGACCCACGGGCCAAAGGCAATCTCCACCTTGGCCGAAATTATGGGAAATCCGAGGGCTGAAGACAAGGATCGAATAAAGGCTTCAGTCGAATTGTTGAACCGAGCCGGCATGGCGACGGCGCAGGAAATCAACGTCACCCACACCCATCAGATCAGCGATGCAGAATATGATCGTCGCCTCCAGACCGCGCTCAAGACCCTTGGCATCCAGCCCGAACCCAAACAGCTTCAGGGTGCGTTACGGAATCCAGAAAACGTTATCGAGGGCGAATTCGTCGAAGTTAAGGACGATTGGGGTCGCGTCTTATCGACCAACCAAGCACCGTTGCCCGGCGTGAGACCCGCCACCGCCGCGCCACGATGACACCGGCTGAAGTCGAGGCTGACAAGGCCAGGATCAAGGCGGAGCGTGCCCAGAAACTAAAAGACAAACGTGCCTTGTATGAAGCCGCCACCGCCGATCAGATGGATATTGAGGAATTCATAGCCCAACAGGGCCGTGACGGTCTGGAGGATTTTCTGTGACGATGAATTAGATGCCGCGCTATGACACGCCGGACGCCATCAAGTGGTTTGAAGACTTGATGACGGTTGATGATCTAGCCGAGCGCCTGCGGTCGATTTGATGAAGCCTGGCCTTCGCTGCCGGACCGGATGGAGGGCATCCTGGCGAGTATCCTTATCGACGATGACATGTTCGACGATCCCGGACAGCGCGCGGCTGCGGCAGTGTTCTGGATGCGGGCAGTGAAGCGGCGTTTGTGGCCCGCTGACCGCTGGATAAATTGCATTGAGTGGGCCGGCCAATTTGTTGGAGGAAAACAACATGACCAAGACGATGAAGGTGAATTACTCGGATGAATCTTTATCGAAGCCGCATCAACCAACAGGCACTCGACCAGTTCGTGGAACTGGCGAGGTATGCCCTCAGACAGGAGATGGCCCCCCCCAGAAATCTACGAACTGAGAAAATTACGCAACGCAGTCATCTGTTGGAGGACAGAAAATGACAAGTAAGTGGCAAGCAAACGTGATCTTGAGCCTTAAAACGTATCGAAGCCGCCGCCCAGGATAAGCGAGAAAATCGGCTTCGTGACTTCCAGCCCGTATCCCATGCAAGTTCGAAGTTCATCGAGCTTGGCGCGACGATGCGCGAGCGTTTGCTGATTGCCGGTAATCGCTGTGGAAAATCGGAGGCCGGCGCTTATGAGATGGCCTGCCACCTGACCGGGCTGTATCCGCCCGGACTGGCCTGGCCGGAAATTCGACCGCCCGTTGTGTGCTGGGCAGCCGGACAGACCGGCGAACTGGCACGCGACGTTCAGCAGCTAAAATTGCTCGGGCCTCCTGGCGTCATCGAGGCGCAGGGTACCGGCATGATCCCCAAGCGGACGCATCATCAAAACGCCGGCCGGCCATGTCGCGACTGATGGCGTCAGTGTCGCTCATGTCCGGCATGTCAGCGGTGGCACCTCGACGGTAGCCTTCAAGGGATTTTCCCAGGGCTCTGAAAAATTCCAAGGCGTGCAAGTGGACGTTTTGTGGTGCGACGAAGAGCCTCCCATGCCGATATATAGCGAGTGCTATGCCCGTATCGCGGCGACCGGCGGCATGATCTTTACAACTTTCACGCCGCTGTTGGGCTATTCGTCGGTGGTTGAACGGTTCCTGTCGGAGGAATCTCCTACCCGCGCCACCGTCACGATGACGATCAATGACGCGCGAGCATATTCCGCCCGCAGAGCGCCAATCCATTATCGACGGCTATGAGCCCTTCGAGCGTGAAGCCCGCGCCATGGGCGTTCCGTTCCTTGGTGGTGGTCGCATCTTCCGGATTCCGGAAAGTGAAATCTCGATTGACGCCGTTCCCGATCCCCGACCATTGGGCGCTCTTGTGGTCCATCGATATGGGCGTGTCCCATCCATGGGCGGCAACGTTGCTGGCCTGGGATCGGGATGCTGATGTGTCTATGTCGATCCATTGCATCCGCATGAAGGACAGCATGATCATCGATCAGGTCGAGGCGATCAAATCCTATGACAGAAAATGGGGCTAGAAGATTCCTGTCGCATGGCCCGGCGATACAGCCCAGCGCCGCGAGTTTGAAGGCCGGCTGGAGCCTGTCGCCAAGATTTACAAGACACATGGACTGAAAATGCTGTCCGATGCAGCCGCGTTTCCTGATGGCAGCAATTCGACCGAGGCCGGTATCGAGATCATGCGGGAGCGGATGCGGACGAAGCGCCTGCGCGTGTTCTCAAGCTGCCCGGAATGGTTCGAGGAATTTAGGCTCTATCACCGGAATAAGGATGGCCTGATCCACAAGGTCAAAGATGACTTTATGTCCGCCACTCGCATCGGAATCATGGCGCTGCGTTTCGCCAAGCCAGTGAAGCTGATTGCCCAACAGCTTGCCGCCACTGCTGGCCGATATGATGCGGGCAGTGATGATCCTTTCGGCGACAAGATCGCAGAATATAGCCAACCCTCCAGTCGTCAGCAGCCTCGCGTTGTTGATGGCGGCGATGACAATCCATTCGGCGATTAATTTTCAACAGGGCAATTCTGCCCGCAACAATGGAGTAAAAAACTATGAGTGAACTTGCAATAAATCCCTTAGGCTCTTTGCCTGATGGTGCCGGCGAAGATACATCGCGTCAGCACGTCGCCGATCTGGTGAAGTCCGATACCGTCAGCGTTGACGCCGCCAATGCCGCCCTGACGGCCAAGGGCTACGCGCCTTTGCGTACCGATAGCCGCGAGTATTATCAGGCCCGGTTTGACGCCTTGCAACGTAGTGACGAATTCCAGAAAAATCTCTTGGCCAATGACCCGGAAGCTGTCTCTGCATTCCAGGCGATCACCACCAAGCTCACGCAGGCGCAAGGCAAACTGTTGGATAAGACAGCGCCACCGAATGCACCTTCATCGCCGGTCTATGATCAGCTACGCCGGAGCATCGAACGTGCGTTGCCAGGTGACAATTACGCCTCTGTTGTCGAAGCACAGGACGCTTTCGCCACTCTCGCATCTTCGCTTCACATGGACGGCAAAAACGCCGCGGCGATGGTTGAGATGATCGACAGCGCCGGCAAGGCTACTGCGGGCATGACACCGGAAGCAAAGACGAATTGGAGCGAGACTGAACTAAACGGCCTTCGCTCCAATCTCGGTTCGGAGCCGGATGAAATCCTCAAGGTGGCCAATGAGACTTTACATCGGTTGACCGGCGAGAAGTTCGACGTTGCAGCTTTGACCCGCTCCCATGGCCGAAATTATGGGTTGCAGTTAGTTTTTCATGCCCAAGCCGCTGCATTCCGCAACGGATGGTAATCCAACCTAGAAGGCAATACGATCTAAGGGCTTTAGAAAGTCGATGGTTTTGCACCGCAAAGGGAAATGGCGTGCCTGAACGCGCGCTCAAACCGCTTTGAATAATCGATTTCATCTAGGTAGATATTGGCAACGAATGCCCTTTTAGCACCATCTGACTCATGGTCTTTGCCAGTCAGCTTAGGAAAGGTCAGATGTATCTTTTCTGCCATTAGCGGTAATTGATTGCGAGTTTCGAATTCAAGTACGGCCATATTACAAACTGTGCCGGGAAATTCCCTGCAAGACAGGCCGCCGCTTGTTAAGTCGTACTCCAACATCTTAATTGAGTGTGGATCAATGTCGCCAAGATCGAAGCTTGTTGTGGTATCCATCCGTACGTCCTTTGCAACCAAAGGGTCATCGTGAATTGACAGCGTCATTTCGCAGCCCTTGGCACTCAATGTCTCATTTCGCTTTAAGAATGAGACGCCATTGTTCTGGTTGTCTTGAACTCCATGCCCAGAGGCGCCACCCTGGTCGAGGTGAGGATTATATGTGCTGTCCATCCAGCCGATAGTCTCGTCCAAAGATGGGCCAGTTGCAGCGAGTGAAGGAGCGACGCTCAACAGGGACGCCACAACAACAACAGTTCGATAACAGCGCATTTCTGACCCTCCAGCCCGCAGCTACCAATTCCCATAATATGGGAAGTCGGGCGCATTTGCGCGCTCCATGATGCGCCTGTATATTACAAGGCGTCAAAGGCGATTGCACTTGCAATCACGGCGAGCGTGCCAGCGCCAGCCAGGATTGAGCGAACTCTCGAATTGCTCATCCACGAATTTATAATGCAGTAGCGTACTGCCGCCAAGGATTAGTCCATGCCACGCATTACTTTAATCGGCGGGATATTGCCCAACACTTACGTCGTCAAGATGGACTATGTACCGCAGTTAGAATGGAATAACTCGGTGATTGGCGCGACAGTGCGCCTGCGCGTTGCGATCAGCGGCTCAGACGTTGTTGTAGTTTGCGAGAGTGACAAAGCAGTTGAATTTGGAGCTGTGTACATTCGCGCGCTGGACATGGCAAAGACCGCAGTCAACTTGATGGCGTTCAGAGATGGTCGAGCTGTGAATGTCCACTTCTATATGGCACTTGATGATGCCAATAATCCCACAAGGCTTGATCTTTTGGCGCCTCAGAGCGCTTTGACCGCCTACGATCTCAGTACCGAATTTCAGCCTCTTCATGAAATGATCGTTCGCGATGCAGATTTGTTTATCGCGCTAGACGATTTAATTGGGGCGGCGCGAGACCCTCACTCGTCTGCCATTAATTGCGCAAGAGCAATTGACGCAATCCGGTATTTGATTTCTCCAAACGAGAAAAACGAAAAAAAGGCGTGGGCAGCTATGCAGAACGCCCTACTGGTTGAGGACGCGTATCTCAAGTTTATTTCAAGTGCATCTCGCTTTCACAGGCACGGTAACCGCCAATTTATTCCTGGAAATGTTGCAAATGAACTTATTGAGCGAGCCTGGACTGTCATGAATAGGTACCTGGCCTACCGGAAGGCAAAATGCGCTTCACTTGATCCAGCGATTTATCCTTTGCTGAAAGGAAAATAAGCGAATGCAGCCGGCCTCAGGGCCGCACAGCCACTGGCATTCTGGCCCTGGCCGGTATGATCGGCGCTGACAGCAAAGAGCCCCGAAGGAGTGCTGAACCACTCGGGGCTCCCGCCTTCGGCCGGGTACTCGGGGGACAGGTGTTTCCAATCCCGGCGAAGCTGCTATAGGGCGTCAGGGGAACCGGCAAATTCCACTGTCGGTAATGAAGGAGTTACGCGACGCGGACACCTTGCCAGGTGCCGGTTCACCCGCAGCCACTCTGTCACTGTCGGAAGCTGAGTTACAGGCCGAACGTGGAGTCCAGCCGGCCGGTATGATCTTAAACGGGGGAAAAATCCTGCCGTTCTGGAGTCCGGAGGACCTCGCGGCCTAGTGTTTAAGGCCAAGCTTAGGGGAATGGCTGGCTTTCTATCAGAGCTTGCTCAGTCGCCATATTTCTTTGGTAATCTGCTTGGTTCCGAGCTGTGGTGGCCTCGAATTCTGCTGCAGATGCCGCACGTTTCGCCTGTTGTAGTTGATTTCGCATCTGTGCCAATTGCAGACGGCATAGCACATAGTTGCCCGTTCCTGGCTGCGCCCCATAACTGGCGCACTGATTAGCGTCCATAGCATCTAGTTCTGCTTGCGTTGGTGCGTGTGCGCATCCGAAAAGAAAAGAGACGCTCAGTGCTATGGCGCTGGCCACAAGAGTGTTGCGCATTTCTTTTCTCCTGATGTTCCCGACGCTGCTAAAGTGCGCTTGCCGCCTTTCTGTTCGGTTAATGTTCGCCGCTGCACTCCGGCCGCCCACTCAGGCCTGCCAGGGCGCGACAGACACGGGCATTCTGGCCCTGGCCGGTATGATCGGACGCTGGAGAAAAGCGGGCCTGTACGGGCTTCCTAGAAGATGGCCACATCGGCTTTGCATTTGTCAGCGCAAGGCGTATTCCGCAATTAGGACAAGGCGCGAACTATACGGCAAATCCGCCCGGCGACAGAAAACGAGGCAGGGCGCCTATATCGCAGTCGGCCGGTGTGGTCGGACGCTGGAAATGAACGGGCCCGAGCGAGTTCTTACGTTTAGACCACCTTCTCAATATGAAGTTTGTGGTGGTTACTATCGACGCTTAAGCGCAATCTTTGAATAGTCGGGGTTGGTGCACCATAGGCTTCCAGCGTGATTATCACATCCACGCACTGGATGGTCGAAAATGCCCAATATGATTCTTTCTTCCCTTCGTAAGAAAAGTCAATTTCTTGTTGTCGCCCATCAACGCGGCGGCAAAGCAAAAGTCGTTTCGGCTGGTGAGGACGCAACCTAAAGCGCCCTTCTCCGTTCCGCTCGTGGTTTCCTCTTGTAAGTAAAGCGCGCGGCAATTGGTCAACACATGGTTGGCTCCTATCCAGCGGCTCAATTTGTGTCAGGTTGACACAGCAATCATCGAGCATCGTCTGAGAGTCATTGAAAATCTCGATTTCAAACTGCCTTATGGTGCTGTGCAGTTGGTGAGGTCTTTCGGTCTGGTTGATTTCCCCAAATACAAGGCAAGGACGGGCGGCCTCTTCCAGGTCGTACGCTTTGCTAGCGGCAGTCCAAGCGGTTGCTCCAAGGAACAGCGGCGCGCCGATAGCAAGTCCCGTCCACCAAGGGAGATCGCCGCTATAGCCGAACAGACTGCCTGCAAGCGACAGCACAGGCAGCACGAGCCCCACTATCGTGACGACTAGGCCAATCACGCTGCCGTGCCAGATAAGGCGCACAAGGAATTTGAGCCTGTGGCGCATGCCGGTCACGACCTTGGAATGAGAACGGAAATGAGAACAAAACTGTAAAACTCGGTGTAAAACTGGCCTGTGGATAACCGCTAAGTACTGGAGCGGGTGAAGGGAATCGAACCCTCGTATGCAGCTTGGGAAGCTGCTGTTCTGCCATTGAACTACACCCGCCCGCTTTGGGCGCGTCATATAACATGCCGGCGGTGTTTCCGCCCGGCCCGTCGCTTGCGCTCCGGGCGTCCTTCGCTCGAAATGGTCCGGCGGACCATTTCATCCGCCTTCGGCGGACCGCGTCGGACCCATTGAACTACACCCGCCCGCTTTGGGCGCGTCCTATAACATGCCGGCGGTGTTTCCGCCCGGCCCTTCGCTTGCGCTCCGGGCGCCGACTTGGCGCTTCTTACCGAACCAGGCGAGCCCAGGGAAGAGCGCCGCTCGAAGTCGGTGTTCATCCCGCCACTCGCCCAAGCTCACGGCGTTGGCTTAGGTCTTCTTAGTAAGCGAAGCGAACTTAGAAAACCTTGCCCCTCCCCGAGCGCAGCGAGGGAGGCGTCGCTTTCGCATGTCCACCGGACATGCTCATGCGGCTGCGCCGCACCGCTCCTCACCCCAAATGCTGATACCCTCTCAGCATCAGATTGGGGATGGTGATGCCGGCCCACAGATCGAGCTGGATCTGGGACAGGATGTCCTTGTGGTCGATATGGTTGCCCAGAACCGCCTGGCCGCAGACCCGGAAATCCACCCCGGCCTTCTTCATGTCCTGGATCAGGGTGATGTTGGGATTGTCCACGCCGTTGCGCTTCTTGAACTCCGCATTGACCAGGATGGCGGGCGTGCTCTTCTGATGAAACACCACCACGATGTGGCGGTGGTCCGCCGGCACCCCATATTTGGCGAGGGTGTTGACGAATTCGGCCGCGCCGCGAAGCCCGGGATTGACGTCGCCGGGCGAGGCGGGTCCGCCGGACAAATCGAACACGATCTTATAATCCAGCTTGGGGTCGGGATATTCATGCGCGCCGGGCTGGTCTTTCGCCGGCGCCACACCGGGGATCGGCAGTTCCTGCGCCAGCGCGCCGGCCGACATCCCCACCAGACCGGCCAACAGAAAGGTGCAAGCCAGTATCTTCCTCATGCCTTGAGCTCCCTTGATTGAATTTATGGAATTTCCGTCTCGATCGCCCAGACCGTCCCCGGGGCGGCGGGGACTATAGACCCATCCCTTCCGGTGCGGAAGGCGAAGGGGCACCGCCGCGCCATGACTTTTTCCCGTCCGCAAAAAAAGAACGGCCCGGACACGGGGTCCGGGCCGGTATCGGACTTGCGCGGCGGAGCCCGCCGCGCAAGGAGTCTTGCTTACGCCAAAGTCTTCAGCGCGCTCGCCATGCTGTCGAGGCCGGCCTTGAGGGTGCGGCGCGACGTGGCGGTATTCATCCGCATATGGCCCGAGCCGCCAATATAGTTTGGCGGCGCGGAGAACGAGGTGCCCGCCTCCAGCGCCACAAAGGCATTCTTGGCGAACCAGTGCTGAACCATATCCGCCGGCGTGACCACGGTGGCCTTGCCGGTGAGGAAGCTGATCGGCTGCGGTTTCTTGTTTTCCGCGTCGGCCAGCTTCTTGGCGCCGATCTTGTCGGAGACGGCCGAGATGTCCAGCCAGGCCAGGTAGGTGCCTTCCGGCTTCTGGCCCACTTTCACCAGGGGCATGTTCTTCTTGATGTAGTCGTTGACGAAGGCCTGGTTGCCGTCGATATAGTCGACGCACTGGTTCAGCCAGTCTTCGCCGCCGGCATAGGCCGCTTGTTCGGCGATCATGCCCAGGGTCGTCAGGTCGGCGCGATTCCAGAACGAGACCTGCTTATACATCTCCGGATTGGTGGTGAAGAACCAGGCGCACTTCATCGCCGCCAGCGAGAAGGACTTGCTGCCCGACTTGAAGGTGATGGAGTTGTTGACGATCGCCTTGTCGTCCAGGGTGCTGAAGGGCGTGTATTTGTTGCCGTGGGTGATGAAGTCGCAATGGATTTCATCGCACAGCACCTTGACATTGTGCTTCAGCGCCAACTCGCCATAGCGGTGGAGTTCGTCCTTGGTCCAGGCGCGGCCCACCGGGTTCTGCGGGTTGCAGATGATCGTCACCGTGGTTCCCGGCATCTGCATGCGGCGTTCGAGATCCTCCCAATCGATCTCGTAACGGCCGTTGACATAATGCATCAGGCTCTCATTCGGGGTGAGCTTTGATCCATAGATGTCGTAATAGAAGCCGTTATAGATCGGCGTCGCCATCAGCAACTTTTCACCGGGCTTGGTGTAGGCCCGCAAGGTCGCCATGATGCCGGCATGCACGCCAGTGGTGATGCCGGTGTTTTCCATGTTCATCACATTGATGCCATAGCGCTTCTTGTTCCAGGCGATGAGGTTTTCCTTGAAGGCCACCGGACCGGACGAACCCATGTCCATATAACCCCATTCCTCATGCTGGATGCGCTTGCGCAGGGCTTCGGTGATGCCGGGATAGCAGCGGAAGTCCATATCCGCGATGCCCATGCCGGCCACGATGTGGCTCATATGTTCTTCGCGAATGGCGCCGTCCCATTTCACGTCATTGAAGCCGATCCGGTTATAGGGCGTGTCGAAGTCATATTTGCCGCCCATCGGCGCGGCGGATGCCTCGCCGCTTGCGGCAAGCGATGCCGCCAATGGTCCGAGCGCGAAAACGCCGCCGCCCAAGCCGGCATTTTTCAGAAACGACCTGCGGTCGTGTCCGGTCTTTTCAAGTTGTTCCAAGGTCTACCTCCTGATTTATTGGTACCAACGCACATGGAGGAATGCTTTTTGAGCACACTCCCCCAGTCGAATCCCCAAGTGACTATCGAGTGCGGGCGATACCTTCCTTCCGGGAAGGTCGGAAGTCAATGACACGCTGTTACCACTGTCAGATACGGGAACCCCTTTTATTAAAAGGCTGAAATGATCGATTTGGGCACGGATTCGCGCGCGAATCCGCGACCCGAAGCCACGCAAATCGCGCCGGAGTCCGGTGCGGTTCGCGTTAATCCGGCGCGGCGGCGAACAGAGGCAGATGCTGCGGCGCCGGGCCAAAGAAAAACCGGCCCGGACGGTGAAGTCCGGGCCGGCGGTATATCAGACTATCCGGGTCCCGTTTCCGGGGCCGCCGCCATCAGGCGAGCTTCTTCAACGTCGCCGACATGCTGTCGAGCGCCGCCTTCAAAGTCTTGCGCGAGGTGGCGATGTTCATACGCATGTGATTGGCGCCGCCTAGGCCGTAACTCGAGCCGGCATTGAGCTGGACATAGGCGTTCTTCGCCAGCCAGTGCTGGACCATGTCTTCCGCCGTCTGCTCACGCACGGTGGTCATTTCCTGACGGCCGGAATAATCCGTGCCCATCTTGGCGGCCGCCTCATGCGCCTGCTGGTTGGCGTCATCCGCCAGCTTCTTGGCGTTGATCTTGTCCGCAATGGCGCTGACATCGACCCAGACCAGATAGGTGCCTTGCGGCGTCTGGCCCACCTTCATCATCGGAATATTCTGCTTGATGTAGGCGTTGGCATAGTCGTGGTTGTCGCTGATGTAGGACACCAGATCGTTCAGCCAGCCTTCGCTGCCGGCATAGGCTGCTTCCGCCGCATACATGCCCACCGTGTTGAGGTCGGCATGATTGTAGAAGGCGGTCGCCTTATACACTTCCGGATTGGTGCTGAAGAACCAGGCGCACTTCATGCCGGCCAGCGAGAAGGACTTGCTAACCGACTTGTAGGTGATGGAGTTGGCGACCAGCGCCGGATTGTCCATGGTGGAGAAGGGCGTGTATTTCTGGCCCTTGCTGACGAAGTCGCAATGGATTTCATCCGCCAGGATCAACACATTGTGCCTGAGGCAGATTTCGCCGTAGCGGGTCAGTTCTTCCTTGGTCCAAAGCCGGCCGACCGGATTGTTCGGATTGCAGAGGATCGAGACCTTGGTGCCATTTTCTGCCGCACGGCGCTCGAAATCGTCCCAGTTGATCTCGTAACGGCCGTTGACATAGTTCATCAGGCTTTCGTTCGGCACCGTCCTGGTGGCGCGGATATCGCCGTAGAAGCCGTTATAGATCGGCGTCGCCAGCAGAACCTTGTCGCCAGGCTGGGTATAGGCGCGCATGGTGGCCAGAATGCCGGCATGGACACCGGTGGTGATGCCCATATTGCCTTCATTGATCGCCGTGATGCCGTAACGCTTATGGTTCCAGTCCACGATGCTCTTGAGCCAGGCTTTGCGGCCGGGCTGGCCCATGTCGATATAGCCCCAATTGTCGTATTGGACCGCCTTGCGCAGCGCGGCGGTGATGGCCGGCGCGGCGTGGAAGTCCATGTCCGCGATGCCCATGCCCGCCACGATATGGTCGAGATGCTCGTTGCGCAGCGCGCCGTCCCACTTCACGCTGTCATGGCCGATGCGGTTGACCATATCGTCGAAGGCGGCGTTGCCTTCGGCGGCGGCTGCGGCGGTGCTGCCAGCAAGCGACGCCGCCAAGGGTCCGAGCGCCAGCACGCTGCCGCCGACGCCGGCATTCCTGAGAAATGACCTGCGGTTATGTCCGGTCTTCCGATTTTGTTCCAAGATTTCCTCCCCGATTATTGGATGCGCAGTTGGGGAAGGGCGCGCACAAAAAAGCCGCCTTCCCCGCACGGCGTTGCGGCGAAACTATAACCACCTTCCCCCTAGCGCGGAAAGGCGAAGACCGCGTTTTTATGCCAAAACTGTCTCGACTTTGCGCGATTGGCCTGAATTGTGGGGTTTGGCGGCTTATCTTTCCGGTGGATACTGGAGCCGGCCACCATGCTGCAGCGCACACATCCGTCCGGTATGTTCGGCTGGCACGCGGGAGGCGCCGGTGCTTCGCGTTGTGGGCCGAAGGCGGTGCGGGCTAATCTGCCCGAAATGCGGGAGGTCCCCATGCGTGCTTTCCTACCGGCAATTCTTCTGACCGCGGCGCTGACGGCGCCGGCCGCCGCCCAGAACATGGCCTCGATCAAGATGATCGCCTCCTCCGCGGAGGTCCAACAGCTGATCGCCAAGGCGAAAGCGGATCGCAAAGCCGACGCGCCCATCACCGTAGAGCCGATCCTGTCGCTGGCGCCTTACCGCGCCAATCTGGAATATCGTCCCATCGCCGGACCCGCCGCCCTGCATGATACCGACAATGAATTGATGGTCGTGATCGAGGGTTCAGGCACCATCACCTTGGGCGGTCAGATGGTGAATCCGACCCGGCCCAACCCCACCAACCAGACGGCCGCCGCGATCAGCGGCGGCACCGACACGGAAATCGCCAAAGGCGATTTTGTGCTGGTGCCGCACGGCACGCCGCACCAGATCTCGGCGATCAAGGACGGTCCGCTGGTGCTGATGACTTTGCATCTGCCCAAATAGAAATTGACCGCCTCTTTCCACCTGTTCGGTCCGGCGCATCTGATCGCGCTGGCGTTGGGGTTTCTTGTTCCCCTGGGTCTCGCCTATTGGACCCGTAAGGCACCCGAACGCGACCGCGCCGTGCGGCTGGCGCTGGGGACTTTGCTGCTTCTGGGCTGGGTCGGCTGGTATGCGATGTTGTGGGCGCGCGGCTGGCTGGCGCCGGGCAATATCCTGCCGCTCAATCTGTGCGACTGGGCGCAAGCCGCGTTGATTATGGCGCTGTTCTCCTCGAACCGGCGCGCCTATGAACTGGGCTATTTCTGGGGCCTGGGCGCGACTTTGCAGGCTGTGATTACGCCGGATGTGAGCCGCGGCTTTCCCGATATCCAGTTTTTGCTTTTCATGCTGGACCATGCCGGCCTGATCACGGCGCTGCTTTACCTGACCCTGGGGACGGGACTGAGGCCGGTGCCGATGTCCCTGCCGCGGGTAATCCTGGCGACGATATTTTACGCCCTGGTGGCGGGGGCGGCCGATTATGTCCTGGGCACCAATTACGGATTCCTCCGCGGCAAGGGCGATCATGCCAGCCTGCTCACTTTCCTGGCGCCCTGGCCCTGGTATATCGCTGAGCTGGTGTTGATCGGGTTTCTGTCGGTGGCGCTTTATTATGCGCCCTTCTTTATCTCCGACCGCTTCAGGAAACCGAAAACGTCCACATCGTAACGGGCCCCGTCGCGCCGGATATGGCCGGCGAGCCGGCCCTCCGGGGAGAACCCCAGCAGGGTGAGGAGCCGCTTGGCCGGCAGATTGCCGGCATGAACCCGGGCTTCCAGCCGCTCCAGCCCCAGCCGGCCGAAGGCATGGCCGATCAGGGCCGTCATCGCCTCGCGGCCGTACCCGCGACCCCATTGGTCCCGGCGGAACAGAAAGCCGATCTCGCCGCGCAGATGGGTGAAATCCAACGCGCTGAGATCGAGGCTGCCGATGGCGTCATCCCCCCGCCACACGGTCCAGTAAAGAAAATGACCGTCCTCCATCGCCGCGAGCTGGCTGGCCACGATCTCCATGGCGGTGGCGGTGCGGGCGATCGCCGGACGGTCCCAGAATTTCATCGCTTCCGCATCGCCCAGAATGGCGAACAGGGCAGGCGCGTCGGCAGCGCACAAGGGCTTCAGGCGCAAACGTTCGGTTGCCAGAATCATGGTCGGATCATGCCCGCCCGCAGGCGCCCGGCCAAAGACCAAGCCAAAAGGCCCGGATCAAAAGACACGGGGCCCAAAAAAACTATGAGGCGGCCGGCTGCTTTCGCGCCGTGGCCGCCTCACACTGCCCCCTTCAATGCGGACCCTTGATTCCGAACTCCCCAAGCTGCCGGAGCCAAGTCCTCGCGGGGTTTCCCCAAACCGTCCATCCGCGAGCACCGCTACTGTGCCGCTACAGGCTCAAGACGCAACAGTTTAGCGGGGCAGGCTTGCGCTTTTGGCAAGGCAATGTGGATTTTCGGCAACAAATCGGACGCGATTGCCGCCGGTAACGATAAATACGCGCGCGAATTGGCATCGGAAGACGCCCATAAACTGTGCGAATGACCGCGCTGCCGGCGACGCCGCCAACTCAGGGGGTCCGGAAATGTTTGGACAGCTTCAGGCTCTGCGCCTGGTAGTTGGAGCCCAGCGCGGCGCCATAGGCTTCGGGCGGCGGGTCGGTGAGACGCTCGAACACCAGCCGTCCCACGATCTGGCCATGCTCGAGGATGAATGGGACTTCGCGCGAGCGCACTTCCAAGCACCGCGCGCGCCGAGGGCGCGCCGTCCGGTCCATAGCCGAAGCCGGGATCGAAGAAGCCGGCATAATGAACCCGGAATTCGCCCATCAAGGGATCGAAAGCGACCATCTCGGCGGCATGATCGAGCGGGATGGCGACGCGTTCGCGGCTGGCGAGGATGTAGAATTCGTCCGGATCCAGGACCAGATTGCCGGCGTCATTCGCCTCGATCGAATCCCAGAACTGATAGGGATCGAGCAGGTCCGGCCGGTCGACATCGATCAGGCCGGTATGGCGCTTGGCGCGCCAGCCGATTCGGCTCTGACCCGCCGCCGATTGGCCCTTCAAATCGATGGAAAGCCCCAACCCGTTTTCGATATAGGGCTCCAGATCCGTCAGCGGGTTCTCCGCATGCAGGCGGCGCAATTGGGTATCGCTGAATTGCGGCGAGCCATGGCGGATCCGCAGCTGATTGAGGCGCGAACCTTTCCGCACCAGGGCGGGAAAGGTCTGGGGGCTGATTTCCGCATAGAGCGGACCGCGATATCCCGTCTCGACCCGGTCAAAGGCCTGGGCCCGGTCGGTGATCAGGCGGGTGAAGACATCGATGCGGCCGGTGGAACTTTTGGGATTGGCGGCGCCGGAAATGCGGGTGGAGAATTCGGCCCGCTCCAGCAGCGGCACGATATAGACGCAGCCCGTCTCCAGCACCGCGCCCTGGGTAAGGTCCACCTCGTGCATGAAGACGGCGGAAAGTTTCGCTTCCACCGTCGCATCCGGTCCGGGCAGAAAGCTGGCGCGCACCCGGTAAGCCTTGGCGCCCAGCCTGAGATCGATGCTGGCGGGCTGGATCTGGGCGGGAGTGAAATCCTCGCTGGCGGTGATTTCGCGCCCCGCCGCGATCAGCCGCTTGAGCACATGGCTGGGCAGAATGCCGGTGGAGAAGCGGCCATAGCCCTCTTCGCCATCCGCCCGGATTTCGCCGACTTCACCCATGCCGGACTTATAAGCCGTCGTCCGGCCGGGGTCAGCCCAGAAACGCCCGGATATCCCCAATCGCCTCCTTGAGGCCGCAGCGCTTGACCGGGGCGCTCTCGGGAAAGGCGGTGAGCAGCCGCGACGGCGTGGCGCCTTCCAGAATGACGAAACAGCCCTTGTCCTCGGGCCCCCGGATCAGCCGGCCGAAAGCCTGTTTCAGCCGGAGACGGGTGATGAGATCGTCATAGGAACGGCCGAAACGGGCGCGGCGGGCCTTGTGCAGGATGGTGGGCTTGGGCCAGGGCACCTTGTCGAACACCACCAGCCTCAGGGACCGGCCGGGAACATCGACCCCGTCGCGCAAGGCGTCGGTGCCGAGCAGGCAGGCATTTTCCTCGGCCCGGAACAGATCCACCAGCGCGCCGGTATCCAGCCGGTCGACATGCTGGGCATAGAGCGGAATGCCGGCGTCTGACAAAGCCGGGGCGATGCGGGCCTCGGTTTCGCGCAGCGCCCGCACAGCCGTGAAAAGACCCAGCGCGCCGCCGCCTGCCGCCAGGAACAGATCACGCATGGCCGCGGCCAGCATGTCGGGTTCGCGGCGGGCCACATCCTTGACGATGAAGATGCGCGCCTGCCGGTCATATTGAAACGGCGAGCCGAAAGAGGCGCGCCGGGGCGGCTGCGGCAGATGCAGGGCGCCGGTGCGGACTTCGGCGCTCAGCCAATCCAGCCCCTCGGCGTCGGCGTCGCGCAGGGTGGCCGAGGTGATCAGCGCGCCATGGGCCGGCGCCAGGATTTCGTTCGCCAAGGGAATGGTCGGATCGATCCAGTGGCGCTCGAAGCCGATATCGCTGTCGCGGCCCTCCTCGCGGTCGATTTCGAACCAGTCCACGAAATCATCCGCGATCTCGCCGGTCTCCAATGTCTCCAGCATGCCGATCCAGGCGGGCAGGATCAGCCGCGCCCGCCGGTCCAGGCCACGCGCCGCCGCTTCCAGCCGCGCCCTGGTATAAGGCTCGAGCGTTGGCGATTCTTTTCGTCCATCGTCCGGCGCAGCGCCTTGGCCAGCCGGGCGAGGGGCTGGGCGATCCGCTTCAGCGCCAGCGACAAGTCCGCCGCCGCCCGCAGGCTTTCCGCACGAAGCGGATGGGTCTCCGCCTCGAGCGTATAGAAGCGGTCGCGGTCGTCGCTGCGGGCGCGGACATGGGTGTAGATTTCGGCCAGGAAGATTTCGCCGGGACCGCGCGGGTCCGGCGCCCGTCAGCCGCGCCATCCAGCCTTCGCCCGCCAGCCCGCCGGCCGCCTGGACCGCGTCCTCGAGCGCGTGCTGGGCATCGTCATCGTCGGCGATCAGATCCTTGAGCCGCTCCTCCAGCCCGCGCATGCGGGTGCGGGCGCGCGCCTCGGGCCCGCGGATCCAGCGGCGCAGATCCGCCATCTCGCGGCCCGACAGCGAGCGCCGCGAAGCCGGAATCGGCGGCGTCGAACAGATGATGGCCTTCGTCGAAGACATAGCGCAGGCGGCGCTCCGGCGGGGTGTCGCTGGTCTCGTCGGTTGCCAGCCAGTCGCTGGCGGCCTGGGCGATCACCAGCGCATGATTGGCGATGACGATGGGCGCGTGGCGGGCGCGGCGGATGGCGCGCTCGATGAAGCAGATGCGGTAATGCGGGCAGGCGGCATAGATGCATTCGCCGCGCCGGTCGGTGATTTCGCGCAACGGCAGGGAGGCGGCCAGGAAAGCCGGAAAGCCCGCGCCGGACATATCGCCGTCGGTGCCGCGATGCGATCCAGCGCGCGATGAGACCCAGCGCCACGCTGCGCTGTCCCGGCGCCAGGGCGGTGCGCTTTGCGGCCTCTTCAAAATTCAGCAGGCAGAGATAATTTTCCCGCCCCTTGCGCACCACCGCCTTTTCGGCCCGCTCGGCGGGATCGGGATAGAGATGCGCGATCTCCTGCACCAGCTGGCGCTGCAGATTGCGGGTATAGGTCGAGATCCAAAGGCCGGGCCCGTTCTTTTCCGCCCACAGGCTGGCCGGCGCCAGATAGCCCAAGCGTCTTGCCGGTGCCGGTTCCGGCTTCGACCAGCGCGATCTTGGGCGCGCCGCTCTCCTCGCGCGGCCCGAAGGCATAAGTGGCGGCTTCGCTATAGGCCGCCTGTTCGGGGCGCGGCGTGCCCACCAGCGACAACAGACGCTTTTTGACTTCATCCGGACTCACCGGCTGCGAGCCCGGGCTTGCCCGGCAACGCCTCGTCCTCCCATTGCGGCAGTCCGCGCCAGGCTTCCAGACCGGCGATGGGCGAGCCCAGGGGCGCTTCCTGGCCCAGCAGGCGTTGCAGCGGCACGCCCCAGCGCCAGCCGGCCCGGGTCATGGTCGCCACCAGGGGCGAAATCTGGCTCTTGGATTCCGGCGGCCAATCGCCGGCTTCCGCCAGCAGAAATGCGGGCGACGGCGAAACAGCGTGGCGGCGGATTCCTCCGGGGTTGCCGGAAGCTCCAGATCCAAGGCCCGCGCCAATCCCAGCGCGCTGGGCACCAAGGGCAGGCCGGGGCGCACGAAGACGAACAATTCCAGGACGTCGAAGAGCGGCTTGACGGCGGGCGCCTTCAGCCGTCCGGCGACAAAAGCCGCATGGGCCACCAGCGCGTTGCCGGATTGGAAAATCGCCTGCGCCTCGGCGCGGCTGATCCGGTCACAGTTGCCGTCTGGCGCCGCAGACCGCGGCGCCGGGCGGCGCAGGCACCAGGGCGGTGAGCGCCGAAAGCGAGTTCGGGAGGGATGGACATGCCCCATCATAGCCAGCCCGCAAACACCGGCCAGAAAAAGTGCGGGCGGGACGAGGTCAGCGCAATTCGGGATAGAGATTGACCAGCGCCTTGCGGCGCGCGCAGATGCTCGCCCACCACCAGCTGGGCGGCGTTGCGCAAGGCGTGGGGGTTCTCGCCTTCGCGGGCGGCCTGGGCGAAATGGCGCGCTGCCTGGGTCATGGCGGAAAGACCCAGCCCGCCCGCGGCGCCGACAATATCCTGGGCCAGCCGCGCCGCATCGTCCCATCTTTCCTCGGCGCAGGCCTGGGTCAGTGCGTCGGTGAGTTGTTCGGCGGTGGCGATATAGCATTGCAGAATTTCGACCAGTGTTTTCAGGCCCACCGATTTTTCCAGCGCCGAGAAGGCGACGGCGTCGATCGCGGCGGGAAGATCCGCCGTCGGTCCTGCCAGGCGCGGACGCGGCGCAAACCGATTCCAGCATCGCGGAACAGCGCGTCGGCGGCGACCGGCCAGCGCAGGATGTTGCCGGTCCCGGCCGGGGTGTGGTCGCCGCGCAGCAGAATGGCCACGATCGGCGCTTTCACCCCCGGCGCCGCCGCCAGCAGATCGGCCTCGGCCGTCGCCGGCGATCAGGGCATCGAACCGCTCCGCGGCCGGCATGGCCGGCGGCTTCGGCCGTGTTGGCCGCGATCACCACCTTGTTGCCGAACGGCTCCAGCAGATTGGCCAGCGCGGCGCGCGACATTGGGCTCGGGCATCGCAATCAGGACGGACAGGCCGTGCGGCGCCACGCATGGGCGCCTCGGCCGGCAGACCCTGGTGCGTCGGCCGAGGCCAGCCTGGCCGGAAACCGGCAAGGTGAACCAGAACAGCGAGCCCTCGCCCGGCGCGCTTTCGAAGCCGATCTTGCCGCCCGCCTGCTCGACGATGCGCTTGGTCACCGCCAGGCCCAGGCCGGCGCCCTGTTCCTTGCGGGCATAGGAGGAATCGCCCGGCGTGAAGGGCTTGAACAGCTGCTGCGCCATCTCCGGGGCGACACGCCGGGCCGGTGTCGGACACCGAAAACCGCACCATGGGCCGGCCCTCCGCGTCGACTGTCCAGATCCAGGCGGACATCCACCAGGCCGCGCTCGGTGAATTTGAGGGCATTGTCGATGATCTTCAGCAGGGCCTGGCGCACGCGGCGGGGATCGGCGGCCGACCCGCGGCAGGCCGGGCGCCGCGGTCAGGGTCAGCCTCAACCGTTTCTCCCAGGCGCGCGGCTGCAACAGCCGCGTCACCACCCGCGCGGTCTGGACCGGATCGCAATCCTCGTCCTCCAGGGCGTCGACATCGTCGCGGGTCAGCGCGATGACATCGTCCAGCAGGGTCTGAAGGCTGCGGCCCGCTTCCAGCATCACTTTGACATGATCGGCCTGCTGTTTGGGCAGATCGGCGCGTTCCAGCAATTGCGCCATGCCGAGCAGCGCGTTCATCGGCGTGCGCAATTCATGCGACATGTTGGCGATGAAGGCGGATTTCGCCAGCGCAGAGGCCTGGGCGCTGTCCCGCGCCATGACCGCTTCGTTCTTTTCATTCTGAAAGCGGACCACCAGATCCGCATTCTCGTTGCGCAAAAGCAGGCCTTCATCGATCAGCCGGCTCATGCCCCGGCTGTAGCTGATCAGCACGGCGCCGAAGAAGATGACCAGAATGGCGGTCAGGATCTGGAACAGGCCGCCCTGGATCAGAAGCTGGATCACCAGCGGGGTCAGCGCGAAGCTGGTATGCAGGATATAGGCGGGACGATAAGCGGAGCGGGCGATGAATTCGGTCGCGGCCATGCCGAGAAAGGCCAACGCTAGATAGGCTTCCGCCGGAAAGGAGCCCCACACGAACCAGAAGACCGAGCCCAACCCCCAGGTGGCGCCGGCGATGGCCGAGACGAACGCATAGCGCCGGGCCCAGAAATGCGGATCGCTGTCCGGGGCGCGGTTGTGATAGGCGGCGGTCAGCTGCTCGGCGGCGATCACCACCGCCATCTGCAGCAGAAGCGGGGTGACCGGCAGAAAGCCCAGCCGGTTGCCGGCCAGGACCGTGGCCGGCACGCACAGAACCGCGAAAGGCAGCGACAGGTAATGCCGCCCCATCGCGTAGAGCACATCCACGCGACCGGCGAAAATCTGTCGCGCGTCGTCGCGCTGGGACAAGGTTTTGGCGGTCATTGACGCTATCCCCTGCCAAAGCCTAGCTTTCGCGCCCTTTCGAAACGCTTAAGATTAGCCCTAACGAAACGTGAACGAGCTCGTGAAAAATATTCGGGAACAGGCGCTTACCGCCAAGGCCTGGCCGTTCGAGGAAGCCCGCAAGCTGCTGGCGCGAATCGAACGGCGCGCCGCAGGCGGGAAACCCGGTGACGGAGATCGTGTTCGAGACCGGCTATGGCCCATCCGGCCTTCCCCATATCGGCACCTTCGGCGAGGTGGCCCGCACCAGCTGGGTGCGCCAGGCCTTCGAGGTCCTGTCGGACGTGCCCACCCATCTGATCGCCTTTTCCGACGACATGGACGGCTTGCGCAAGGTTCCCGACAATCTACCCAATCCGGAGATGATCGCCGCCAATCTGGGCAAGCCGCTCACCGCCATTCCGGATCCCTTCGGCACCCATGCCAGCTTCGGCGAGCATATGAATGCGCGGCTGCGCGCCTTCCTGGATCATTTCGGCTTCCGCTATGAGTTCAAGAGCGCGACCGAGACCTACAAATCCGGTCTGTTCGATCCGGCTTTGTTGCGCATCCTGGCCCGGTACGATGAAGTGATGGAGGTGATGCTGCCGACGTTGGGCGAGGAGCGGCAGCAGACCTATTCTCCCTTTCTTCCCGTCAGCCCGCGCTCCGGCAAGGTACTGCTGGCCAAGGTGGTGGACCGCGATGTGGCCAAGGGCACCATCACCTATGTCGAAGAGGATGGTTCGCTGGCGACGGTCCCGGTCACCGGCGGCCATTGCAAGCTGCAATGGAAGCCCGATTTCGGCATGCGCTGGGCGGCTTTGGGCGTGGATTACGAAATGTACGGCAAGGATCATCTCGCCCAGACGCCGCTCTATGACGCGATCTGCCGCATCGCCGGCGGCGAGCCGCCCGAGCATTTCGTCTATGAGTTGTTCCTGGACGACAAGGGCCAGAAGATCTCCAAATCCAGGGGCAACGGCCTCACCATCGAGGAGTGGCTGTCCTATGGACCCGCCGAGAGCCTGGCGCTGTTCATGTTCCAGAAGCCGCGCGCCGCCAAACGGCTTTATTTCGACGTCATTCCCAAGGCGGTGGACGATTACATCGCCCTTCTCGATGCCTATCACGCCACTGAAGATGGCGCGCAAAAATTGGAGAATCCGGTCTGGTTCATTCATGGCGGCCAGGTGCCGAGGGAACAATATCCGGTCAGCTTCGCGCTCCTGCTCAATCTGGTCAGCGCTTCGGGGGCGCATAATCGCGACGTGTTGTGGGGCTTCATCCGCGCCTATGCGCCGGACGCCGCGCCGGAAAAGAATCCGGGCCTGGAGCGGCTGGTGGGCTATGCCTTGCGCTATTACGAGGATTTCGTGAAGCCGGCCAAGCGCTATCGCGCGGCCGATGCCAAGGAGCGCGCGGCGCTGGAGGATCTGGCGGCACGATTGGAGGGCCTGGGCGGGGAGCGCGACGGCGCCATCGTGCAGAATCTGGTCTACGAAGTCGGCAAGACGCATGGCTTCGAGCCGCTCAGGGCCTGGTTCGCCGCGCTGTACGAAGTGTTGTTCGGCCAGATGGCGGGACCGCGCTTCGGTTCCTTCACCGCCCTGTTCGGATGCCGGGAGACCGCGCAACTGATCCGCCGGGCGCTGGACGGCGAATTCCTGGCATGAAGCCGGTTCTGCTCGCGCTGCTGCTGTCGGCCGCGACCGCGGACAATAACGCGCTCTACACCCTCTATGCCCAGGGCCATTTCGAGGACGCGATGCGCCAGGGGGCGGCGTCCGGCACCGCGGCGGGGCTTTCCATCGCCGCCCGCGCCGCCATGGCGGATGCGATGATGCAGCCAAAACCCTGCCTGGACTGCCTGAAGCGCGGCGAGGGGTTTGCGCGGCGCGCCATCGCGGCCGATCCCGGCTATGCCGATGCCCATATCTGGCTGGCGACGTCGCTGGGCTATGAAGCCCGTATCGAGGGCCTGATCTGGGCCCGGCTCAGGAACGATCCCGGCCAGGCGAAAGACAATCTCGACGCGGCGCTGAAAGACGATCCCGGCAATGCCTATGCGCTGGCGGCGCTGGGGGGTTGGAATGTGGAGATCGTGCGGGCCGGCGGCGCTTTTCTCGCCCGCCAGCTTTACGACGCCGGCATGGCGCAGGGACTGGCCTTGTTCGACCGCGCCGTGCGCGCCGCGCCCGGCAATGTGGCGGTGCGCTACCAGATCGGTTTGTCGCTGGCGGGATTCGGCCCCAACCGCTTTCACGATCGCATCCAGAGCGAGCTCGCGGCCGCCATCCGCGCCACCCCGGAAACGGTCTATGAGAAATTCGTCCAGGCCCGCGCGCAGGAATTGCTGGCGGCGCTGGCCAGCGGAGACCGCGACGGTTTCGAAGACAAAGTGCGCCGCTTCCAAGGCTATCCTTAAAGTGGATCGTCTTGGTCATGCCCCGCCTCCCCTGCGCGCGCATGCGCGCTGGCAGGGGAGGTGGCCGTAGCTGGCTCTCGAGCCAGCGAAGGCCGGAGGGGTTGAATTACTGACTCACCCAGACAATGCGATGCATGAAGGCGATATCGGCCAGCGCAAAGCTCATATCCTTATAGGCCGGATTGAGGCTTCTGAGTTCGACATGCTGGGCGGTCAGCCGGCTCAACTGCTTGGCCATCACTTCGCCCTGGCGGGTCCTGACCACCACCCGGTCGCCGCGCCGCAGATTGGCCTCGGGCGAGACCAGAATCCGGTCGCCGTCGCGATAGGCCGGCAGCATGGAATCGCCCGTGATCTCGAGCGCATAGACATGTTCGTCCGTAAAACCCGGAAAGGCGATCTCGTCCCAGCCGGCTCCCGCCGGAAAACCGGCATCGTCGAAGAAGCCGGCTTTTCCCGCTTGCGCCAACCCGATCAGCGGCACCAGCCGGGCGCGTCCGCGCGCAGTGTCGCCGGCTGCCAGTTGCGCGAAATCCGCCAGGCTGATGCCGGTGGTGGCCAGGACCTTGGCCAGGCTCTCGGTGGACGGCCAGCGCTGCTTTCCGTTGGCGGTGCCCCGCTTGCTTTTGTTAAAGGTGGTGGGGTCCAGCCCCGCCAGTTTGGCCAGCCCGGATGGCGAAAGCCCCTCTCGGACAGCCAGGGCATCCAGGGCGCGCCAGATTTGAGGATGGGTCAGCATGACTAAGACGAAATTCCGTATCCCGGTTATTTTTCCTATTTATTGGAATTCGGTGATACCTGTCCAGGGCAGGACGCGCAGACGATAACCGGCGGACGAGGCACGGAATGATCTTGGATTGGACGGCGCCGATCCTGCGCAGCCTGCCTGCGGAGCCGGCCCATCGCCTGACCGTGCGGCTGGTGAAAAGCGTCGCGCCGCTATTGCCCGCGCCGCCCACCGACGATGCGCGGCTGGCGGTGACCGCGATGGGACTTTCCTTTCCCAATCCGATCGGGCTTGCGGCGGGTTTCGACAAGGATGCCGAAATCCCGGATGCGATGCTGAAATTGGGCTTCGGTTTCGTGGAATGCGGCACTGTCACGCCCAGGCCGCAAAATGGCAATCCCCGGCCGCGTCTTTTCCGCCTGGTCCGGGACCGGGCCGTCATCAACCGCATGGGCTTCAACAATCGGGGCATGGAAGAGGCGGCCCGCCGGCTTCAGGCCCGCCGCTCCAAAGGCATTGTCGGCATCAATATCGGCGCCAACAAGGACAGCGCCGACCGCATCGCCGATTATGTTCACGCTTATGCGCGGCTGGCGCCGTTGGCCGATTATGTGACGGTGAATGTCTCTTCGCCCAATACGCCGGGGCTTCGCGGTTTGCAGAACAAGAAGGAATTGACCCGGCTCCTGTCGGCTCTGACCGAGGCCAGAGCAAAAGGCGCACGCAAGCCAATTCTTCTCAAGATCGCGCCCGATCTGGATGAATCCGGGCTGGACGACATCGCGGCCGCGGTTGAAGCGGCAGCTATCGAAGGCGTGATCGTTTCGAACACCACCGTCGCCAGACCGGCGCTGGCGAGCCGGCGCGCCCATGAAGCGGGCGGCCTGTCCGGCAGGCCGCTGTTCGCGCTGTCGACGGAAAGGCTCAGGCAGATGCGGGCCCGTCTTCCACCGCAGATTCTGCTGGTGGGGGCGGGTGGCGTGGCCTCCGGCGCCGACGCCTATGAGAAAATCCGGGCCGGAGCGGCATTGACCCAGCTCTATACCGGCCTGGTTTACCAGGGCCCTGGCCTGATCCGGCGCATCAAGCAGGAGTTGCTGGCCTGTCTCGTTCAAGACGGCTTTGCCTCGGTCATGGAGGCTGTGGGCAGCCGATTAAGTTGACGGACCGTCATGAATTTGTAGAGTCCGGTGTTTCTGGTCCGGAGCCGTGATGGACGTCCCGCTTGCCAAGCGTCAGCGCATCAAGCAGCAGAACCGCCAGTCCATCCTCGGCGCGGCGCGGCGGGTTTTTGCGGAACGCGGCTATGACGCCGCCACGGTGCGCGACATCATCCGGGCCACGCCTTTGGCGGCCGGCACTTTTTACAACTACTTCACCTCCAAGGAGGAAGTGCGCCGGGCCCTGAAGGAGGAGATGGCCGAGATCATCCGGCCGCGCCTGAAGGAGGGGCGGGACGAGGCCTCCACAGCGGAGGAATTTCTCTCCGCCTTTTTCAGCTCCGTCTTTGCTCTCAAGGCCGACGCCGGGCCGGCCGTCGAGGCCGATGATCTCTATGCGGGCTTCGAGGATCTCTCAGTCGATCTGGAAGACGCGGTCGCGCGGGGCCTGTTTCTGCCGCTGGATGGGCGGGCCTTTGCCGCGGCCCTGCTGGCGGCGGCGGATGAATTCGCCAGCCGTCTCGCCCGGGATGGCGGCGATGCCGCTCAAGTGACGCAAGAGGCGACGGCCCTGTTTCTGCGCGGGGTTCAACCGCCAGTCTAGCGATCAATCCTACCGATCGGTCCAGCCCATCAGTATGGGGCGCGGCCCGAGCCCGGCCAGCTGTCAGCCCAGTTCCCGGGTATCGTGAAAACGGGCGAGATCGATCATGCGCTGGCCCCCAGGGGTGATCGAGACCACATCGACAAAACGCCGCTGCCAGTGAATCTCTTCCGCCATATAGGCGTGCCGGGCATAGATGCGGTCGGCGATGGTCTCGTCCATGCCGCTCAGCATCACCACCACCTCCATGTCGCGCTCGATCATGTCCGCCAGGCCCAGGCCATAAAGCGGGCTTTGCGCATCGATGGCATGCATCACCGTCCAGGAGAGCGCGAACAAAGGATTGTTCGATCGTATCAGCTTGAGTTCCTGGAAGCGCCGCATCTGCACGCCTTCACCGGTGATGTGATTGCTGGCGAGCGAGACGCTGACCGCGGCGTCCAATATGGAATTGCCGCGCTGATTGGCGGCCCGGAACATCAATGTGGGAACGCCGTCAAAGGGGGTGACCACCGCGACCCGGGAAAACACCACCCGGGCGAAGGGCCGCGAGAAACGCGCGAAAATAATGCCGGTGAACAAGGCGATGATCAGGATGCCGGTGAAGCTTTCCGCCGTCACCAAGAGATTGGTGTAAAGCGTGCGCGGCGCCATGACCCCATAGCCCAGCGTGCCCAGGGTCTGGACGCTGAAGAAGAAGGCGTCCGCGAAACTGCCCGGCCGGGCGTTGGCGATGCCGCCGCGGTCGATGGCGTAAAGGGTGGCGAACACCAGATTGACGGTGAGAAACAGAAGCGCCAATTGCAGCACAAAGACCGGCCAGGACGCGGTCAGGACGCCGTGATAGAAATCGGTGAAGCGGCCGGAATCCTGTCCCCGGATCACCGCGATGCGTTTGCCGCGCGGTCCCCGGACCAGGCTGAGGGGGCGGGGCGGCTCGCCGCTCATGTCCCGGCCAATTCCGAAAGATAGTCCCAGCTGTAAAGCCCGCTGTCGTGGCCGTCATCGAACACGATGCGCAGCGCGTAATTGCCCACCGGCTCCAGCCGGACGATCTTCACCTGCTCCTTGCCGGTGACCGGCGGCGGCCGCGCCCCGCCATGACCGCGCACTTCCGCGCTGGGGGAATTGACCCTGAGCCGTTCCGCGGCGAGGGTGATGCGCGCGCCGTCCTCGAACAGGATGCTGAGCGCATCCCTTGCCGGGCTGACCCGGATTTCGCTGGGCCAACTCATCTTCCCGATTGCTCCCCGGCCCGGTTATTTGAGGCCATCTCTTTCTTCTTCGCTCAATTCACGCGCTTCGGCGGCCAGCATGACCGGTATGCCGTTGCGGATCGGATAGGCCAGGCCGGCGATGCGGCTCATCAATTCCTGGCGGTCGCGGTCATAGTACAAGGTGGTGCGGGTCACCGGGCAGACCAGGATTTCCAGCAATTTCGGATCGGTCGTCATGGCCCCCTTCGCCGTTCAGTTCAGCGAGCCGGGCCCCGGCGCGGTGGAAATCTCCAGCAGCGCCACCAGGGTGGAGACCCGTTCGATCCAGTTGGGCGCTTCCAGCAGGGCCTGCTTCTCCGCCGGCTCGAACGGGCACATCATGGCCAGCGCATTGACCAGCGATTCCGGCGGCGCCGTCATCACGCTGTTCCAGTCCGCCTTCATGTCGCGGCGGGAGAGATAATTCTTGAGCGCGGCAAGCAGCCTCTCGCGGGGAAATTCGCCGGCTTCGCTCTGCGCCAGGTCGGAGGCAAAAGGCGAAAAGTCGCAAGCGACCTGGCGATAGGGCGACAGCACACCGATCTCCTCCGTCACCCGGAAGCGGCAAAGTCCCGCCAGCGTGACCAGATAGCGGTTATCCTCGGTCTCGCGATAGGAAATGATCCGCCCGGCGCAGCCCACTTCGGACAGGCGCGGCTTGGGCACCTGGTCTTCGCTCTCGGCCGGCTGGATCATGCCGATCAGCCGGTTGCCCGACAGCGTGTCATCCACCAAGGCCAGGTAGCGCGGCTCGAACACGTTGAGCGGCAGAGCCGAATGCGGCAGCAGCACCACCCCGGTCAAGGGAAAGATCGGCAAGGTGGCCGGCAGGTCGGACAGGGTCTGAAAGCCGCGCATCATTTCGGGTTCAGGAGAAAAGCAGGGACGACAATTTGCGCCGCGCGTCCAAGGTGCGCGGATCCGTCGGCCCCATCGCCTCGAACAGGGTCACGATCTGCTTGCGCGCCGCCTCCTCGTTCCATTTGCGATCGCGGCGCACGATTTCCAGCAATTCATTCAGCGCGGCCTCGCGCTTGCCTTCGGCATCCAAAGCCTGGGCCAGATCGAACCGGGTCTGATGGTCCTCTTCATTGGCCGCCAGCCGGGCCTGCAGCACCTCGACCTCGCCGCGCGGCGCCTGGGCCGCGCCTTCGCGCAATTTCAGTTCGGCCTCCACCGCCCGCACGCTTTCGTCATTGGCGCCGTCGGGGCGGACCAGCTGCAAGGTGGATTTGGCCCGGTCGGTGTCGCCGCTCTTCAGATAACAGGCGGCCAGACCCGCCACGGCCTTGGGGTTGCCGGGATCGTCCTGCAGCACATGGCCGTAGGCCTGGGCGGCGGTGCCGACATCGCCGGCCGCGAAAGCTTCGTCCGCCATCGCCAGCACATCCTCGGCATGGCCGGGGCCGCCATGGCCGCCGCCGGCCAGGCCCGACACGAACGCCTTGATCTGGCTTTCCGGAAGCGCCCCCATGAAGCCGTCCACCGGCTGGCCATCTTTGAAGGCATACACGGTGGGAATGGATTGAATGCGCAGCTGCTGGGCGATCTCGGGATTGTCGTCGATATTGACCTTGACCAGGCGGACCGCGCCTTGGGCGTCGGTCACCGCCTTTTCCAGCACCGGACCCAGCTGCTTGCAGGGGCCGCACCAGGGTGCCCAGAAATCCACGATCACCGGGACCTCGCGGCTGGCCTCCAGCACATCGGCGGCGAATGTGGCCAGACCCGAGTCCTTGATATGCGGGCTGGCGGCGTCCGAATTCGAAGCGCCGTTTCCGGATGAGGGAGTGACCGGCCGTCCGCCGGGTCCGATCAAAGCCATGCTGCGATCTTTCGTTGTTGAACCCCTAAAGATGGGCATTCGGGGCCCCAAAGTGAAGCCCCCCGCCGTTAACCGCCCGTCCGGTGCTTCCGGCCCCGGGCGGAGACGGATTTTGACCCGACCGCGCCGGTATTTCAGGGAACCAGTTTGCCGATCCAGTTCGGCAAAGCGAAGGCGGCGGCGTGAATCTCCGGATTATAATAGTCACATTTAAGCTTGAGCCGCCGGTAGGCCGCCTTGGCCCGGCGGATGCCGGCCGGGGTTCCCAGCCGCCGGCCGCCCTTGGTCGCCCAGGACAGCGCCATGAAGCCGCCGATATAGGTGGGGACCACTGTCAGATAGAGGCCCGAACGGGGAAAGAAACGCGCCAGCTCCGAAAGCGCCTCGGTGATCTCCCAGGGCTGGTAAAACGGCACGCCGGTCTGGAAGGTGGCGTAACCGCCTCTTCGCAACGCGCTCTTGACGCGGTCGTAGAAAGTCTCGCCGAACAGCGCCTTGCCGGGTCCCACCGGATCGGGGCGGTCGGCGATGATGAGGTCGAAGCGGTTTTTGGAATCCTTGCGGCCGAGAAATTCGAAAGCGTCCGCCACCTCGATCTTCAGCCGCCGGTCCCGGAACGCCTTGGCGTTCACCGCCGGGAAATATTTCCGGCACAGTTCGATCACTCGCCCGTCAATGTCCACCAGCACCACTTCCCGAACGGATTTGTGCTTGAGCGCTTCATCGGCGATGGACAAATCGCCGCCGCCCACGATCATCACCCGCTCCACCTTGCCATGCTCCAGCATCGGCAGATGGGTGAGCATGTCGGCATAGGCGCTTTCGTCCCGGCTGGTGATCTGAACGATGTCGTCCAAGGTCATCACCCGGCCATTGGCGACGGTGTCGAAGATGCGGATGCGCTGATAACGGCTGTTTTCGTCCGCCAGCAGCTTGGTGACGTCCATGGTCTGGGCGTAGCCCTTATGGAGTCTTTCCTTAACCGTCGATCGCCTGGCCATAACCATTCCTTAAAGCTTGTGGCAAAGAAGCGCCGTATAGGGCGCGTTCGCGGCGCTGTCTATCGCCACGCCGCGCCGGGCTCCGGCGCCACGCCGACATAAAAAATTTGCCGTGCCGGGAAATTTTTCTTGCATGGGGGGCAAGTGTGCCTATATTCCCCCCACGACCCCGCGAGAAAAAAAGCGGGAAAAGCGGCGCAGGGTGACCCCCTTCGTCGCTTTCTTCTTTAAGGCGCGTCCGGAAGTCCACAAGGCCAAGGCGCAGGTGTCAACTCTTAGACGGGTAGGTGCTTGAATGGCTCGACTCAATCTGGTGGCGGCGAACAAAGAAGCAAAGGGCGCGCTGCGCGTCCGCGCGACTGCGAGGCCCGTTCCGGTCATCGTTCCCTCGAACGACGACCACAAGGATCATTTCATCACGAAAAATGGGCTCACTTATGCGGGCAGCCATCTGATCATCGACCTTTGGGAAGCCGAAGGCCTGAATGATCGCGACCGCATCGAGGCGGCCCTGATCGACGCGGTCAAGGAAGCCAAGGCGACGCTTCTGCATATCCATCTGCACACTTTCGAGGAAGGCGGCGGCATTTCCGGCGTGGCGGTGTTGGCGGAAAGCCATATCTCGGTCCACACCTGGCCGGAAAAGGGCTATGCGGCGTTCGACGTCTTCATGTGCGGCGACGCGGAACCGCGCAAGGCGCTGGACGTGTTCAAGCGCGCCTTCAATCCCGGCCGGATCGTGGTCGGCGAGCATAAGCGCGGCGTGCTCTGAAGACGCGTGGATTAACGCATTAACCTCTGTGGCCCGCGGGCGGCGGAATTAACCAAGGGCGGAGACTTACGGTTTCCGCCCTTTTCGCATGCGCGTATCTTTCGGGACTTGGGGAAGGTTCCTCCCGACAGGATTTGAAGTGTGCGGTACGACGCGGCGATCATCGGCGCAGGCGCGGACGGTCTGACCGCCGCGACCGTCTTGGCGTCCGCTGGCTTGAAGGTGGTGGTGCTGGAACGCGCTCAGCGTCCCGGCGGCCGGCTCGCCACGCTGGAATTTCATCCCGGCCACTTCGCCTCGCCTTACGCCGATGCGGTGGCGGAGGTTCCAACCGCTATCGCCCGCGCTTTGGGATTGCGGCTGCGCGCCGCGCCACCCTGGCCGGAGGGTTTGCGCCTGCTGCGCGATCAGGTCCTGGCGCGCGCCTTTGAAGATGCGATGCGGACGCCGGCAAAGGGCGCCTTCGCGCGCTGGCTGGCGCCGCTTGCCGATCCCTGGCCGGGCGAGAATCTGGCCACCGCCGATCTGGCCACATGGCCGAGCGCGCGCGATCTCGCCATCTCCGGGCGGGCGCTGGACCCGGAACTGGCCGGCAGCGCGCTGGCGCTGCTCTCGCTGCCGGTGAGCGAGGCCTTGTCCGGCGGGTTGGGCGCGTTGGGCGAGGATTTCACCCGCGCGGCGGAAGCCGCCGGCGCCGAATTGCGGCTGGGCCGGGACGTGGTGGAAGTGGTGATCGCCGAAGCCCGGGCCGGCGGCGTGGCATTGGCGGATGGCAGCCGGGTGATGGCCAAGGCCGTCATCTCCACACTCGATTTGAAGCAGAGCATCCTGTCGCTGTTTCCCTGGACCGTGCTGCCCCGCGCGATGCTGGAAGAAGTCCGTGTCTGGCGGATGACGGGATCCACCGCGCGGCTGCTTCTGGCGCTGAACCGGCCGCTCAAGCGCCAGGTGCCGCTCTTTCTCCCGGCGGACAGCAAGGCGCGTTCCGCTTTCCGCCGCGGCGCCATCCCGGCCGTGCCGTCTTTGATGCTGGATCCGGTTTCGCGCCGGGACACCAGCCTGGCGCCGCCCGGTCAGGCGACCGCCACCGTCACCCTGGGCGCCATTCCTTACCGGCTGTTTGATGGCGGCTGGACCGAGGAAAGGCGCGCGGCGCTGGCCGGCCGGGCCTTGCTGCGCATCGAGCGGGAACTGCCGGGAACCATCGCCAGCCTCAAAAGCGTGAAGATCATCGTGCCGCCCGACATCGAGGGCGCCTTGGGCGTGAGCAATGGCGCGCTGGATGGCGGCGCGCTGACACCCGACCAGATGCTCTCCTGGCGGCCCGAGCCGCGCACGGCGCTGCCGGGATTCTATCTCGGCGGCCGCTCGGCCCAGGCGGGGCCGTTGGGAACCGGCGCGGCGGGTTTTGCCGCCGCGGCGGCCCTGATGGCGGACAATGCGCGATGAGCGAGCGGGCGGCGGTCATCGTCATCGGCGCCGGGATCGGCGGGCTCGCGGCCGCGGCCTATGCCGCGCGCCAGGGCCTGCACACGCTCATATTGGAAGCCCGGGATCGGCCGCGCGAACCGGCCGAGGCCCTGGTCGCGCTCGATCCGCGGATGATGAGCGAATTGCAGCTTGCGGCTGGCGGGCTTCGTCTCACCGCCGAAGACTTGCCGCTGGCGGTCGCGGGTGAAACGCCCCTGCTGCTGGGGCGCGATCATCACGCCGCCAGTTGCGCGCTGGCCAAGTTCAGCGACGCCGACGCGCTGGCCTGGCCCTTCTACAACCGCGCCCTGATGAATGAAGGGCGGCGGCTTCGGCGCTGGTGGTGGGCGATGCAAGACGGCGAGCGGCCGGACGCGGCCTGGAGCGTGGGCGCGCGCCGCGAATTCCACCGGCTTTGCCTCACCGGGGCCGACGCCTATCTCGGCCAACGTTTCGAAACCCCGGCCTTGCTCGCGGCCCTGCTCTGGGATGCCGGCGCCGGCGGATTTCAGGTCGGCGAACCGGGTTCGGCGCTGGCCCTGGTCTGGCGCGCCGCCCAGGAGATGGCCGGTTCGCAGGGCGCCGCCGCCATTGCCCGTCCCGGCAGCCTGGTGTCAGCGCTCAGCCAGGCCATGGGCATGGCCCAGTTGCGCACCCGAAGCCGCGTCGCCGCGATTCATGCCCGGGCCGGCGGTGTCACCGGCGTCAGTCTGGCGGACGGTTCGCACATCGAAGCCGATCATGTCGTATCCACCTTGTCCCGCGCCCAAACCCTGAGCTTGGCGGGACTGCCGCAGAAGGCGCCGGTCATCGCGCAGGCACAGATGCTCTTGCGCCTGGCCTCCGGCTTCCGTCCGCCGGAGGAGCCGGCTGCCCGCCATATTCTGGCGTCGCAGCCGGACGTTCATGCCGCCGCCCATGACGCGGCGCGCGGCGGGCTGGTGGCGCCCGAAGTGCCGATGGAATGGGTGACACTGGATGCGGAATTGATCGCGGTGACGGCGAGGCCCGTGCCGGCGCATTTGCCGGCGGAAGACCGGCTCCGGCTGGCGGCGCAGCTGGTTTTCGCGCTATCGCGTGACATTCCCGGGCTTTCGCGGAATTTGGCCGGTCTGGAACTGCGCATTCGGCCCCAGCGGGCCAGGCTGGCGGATCTGCTGGCGCCGCCCACCTCGCGTATTCTCACGCCCATCCACGGGCTGCTGCTGGCGGGCGAGGATGCCGAACCGCTGCCGGCGATCTCGGGCCGCGCCGGACGGCTGGCGGCGCAATGGATCCTGTCGCGTTGACGGCGTCTTCCTCCGGCGCTTCCCTGGCGACGGAAAAGGCGCGCTTTGCGCGTTCAATACTCGACGGTTGTGAATGCAGGACCCCGATGCCGAGGATGTCGCGAAAGCCGGACGGGGGGACCGTGACGCGGCGGCGCGGCTGATCGCCCGGCACACGGCCAAACTGTTGGCCCTTGGCGGCCGCATGCTGCCAAGCCAGGCGGAGGCCGAGGATGCGGTGCAGGATGTCTTTATCCGGCTTTGGACCCATGCCGCGCGCTGGCAGCCCGGCAAGGCCAAATTCGAAACCTGGCTCTACCGGGTGATGCTGAACCAATGTTACGACCGGCTGCGCCGCCGCTCCACCATGCCGCTGGAGGCGGCGGCGGAAGTGGCCGATGACGCCGCCCCGCCGGACGCGAAAGTGGAGGGAAGCCTGGTGGGACGGGAGGTCGCCCGCGCCCTCGAGACCTTGCCGGAGCGGCAGCGGGCCGCCATCCTGCTTTGCCATTTCCAGGACCGCAGCAATATCGAAGCGGCGGAATTCATGGGCCTCAGCGTTGAAGCATTGGAGTCCCTTCTGGCGCGCGGGCGCCGGACGCTGCGGGTACGGTTGGCCCATCTGAAGGGATTTTCGGGAGACGGACCATGACGGGCGACCACTCCGACCGGGATTTCGCGGACCGCGCGGTCAAGCGGCTCAAGCATCCTCCCGCTCCGGCCAGGCTGGAAGCGGCGCTGCTCGCCGCCTATGACAATTGGAATGTCCGGCGCGGCAAAGGGTTTTGGAGCGGATGGAAGGCCGGCGTCGCAATTGTCTTCGACATCATCTGGCCCGGGGCGCCGCTTTGGGCGCCGGCCTCGGCCTTGGCTGTCGCGCTCTTGGTGGGCGCCGGCCTCGGCGCGTTGCTGCCGGCGATGATGGCGCAAGACCAGCAAGGCTTTTCGCTGGAACAGCCTTCAGGCTTCAGCCTGTTATCGTCCGATGTGATGCAGGAGGGCTCCTAGATGGACGAGACCGCGCGCACCCGCACCCGCAGCACGCTTCTGGTGATGTCGCTGTGCCTGAATGTCGGTCTGATCGCGCTGATCCTGGTTGGGCTCGGCCGGGTCGGCCGCGGCTTTCCGCCGCCGCCGGGAATGATGGCGCCGGGCCAGATCGCCCGCGGATTGCCGCCCAGGCAGCGGGAAGAAATTCTCGACATCGTCGCCGCCCATCGTCCGGCCTTGCAGGCCAGGCGCCAGGCGGCGCGGCGCGCCCGGCTGGAAGCGTTTCGCGTCTTTTCCTCGCCCGGCTATTCAGCCGATGATTTCACCCGCGCTCTGGATCAGGTACGCGCCGCCGACGCGGCGCTGGAAAGCGAAGCGGTGTCGGTCGAGCGCGACGCGGTCAATGTGCTTACGCCTGCCGAGCGTGCCCGCATCGCCGAACGGGTGAGGGCGCGGCGCAACCGGCCTTTCTGGCGACGGCTGATGCCGCCGCCGTCACCGGATACGCCGGTCCGATAGCCGGCCGGGATCTGGTTGCGTGTCCTGGTCAAGATGACGCGTCCGCCCTGGACAGGCGCAATTCCATCACACTGCCATCGCCCGGGCGCGAGCATAGCCGCATCGCGCCCCCCATCCGGCGGCTCAATTCCATGGCGATGGCAAGCCCCAGGCCGGCGCCATTGGGCCGGCCCGCCCGCGCGAAACGTTGAAAGGCGGCGCCGGCGCGGCGGCGCTCGGCGGCGGTAAAGCCCGCACCGCTGTCGCGAACCAGCACGACACCGGCGCCTTCTTCGGCCCGCACATCCACCAGCACCGCGCCGCCTTCCGCGGTATAGGCGAGCGCATTGACGATCAGATTGGACAGGATGCGCCTGATCGCCAGGGGATCAGCCCAAACCTGAACCGACAGGGCAAAGCCGATATCCAGAATGATCTGGCGGTTGAAGGCGCGGCCCTTATGTTCTTCCACGCACTGGCCGGCCAAAGCCGCCAGATCGACGGACCGGATCTCAAGCGGATAACGCCCGGCTTCGATATTGGCGAACTCCAATATGTCGCCGATCCGGTCATGCAACCCGCGCCCGGCCTCGGCGATGTCGCCGGCATATTCGCCATATTTGGGATGGCCCGGCAGGCCGAACAGACCCTGGGCGATGATTTCCGAAAAGCCGATCATGGCGTTCAGCGGGGTGCGCAATTCATGGCTCATATGGGCGATGAATTCGGATTTGGAGCGGGCGGCTTCGGCGGCGGCGCGCTCGGCCTGGGCCAGCCGCACCATCAGCTTGGCCTCGACCGGCCTCAGCGTCTTGAGCGAGCGGATTGCATGCGCGGCCTTTTCATGGCGCTCGAAGGTGCCCACGAACAGGGCCGCCAGCCAGCCGCCGGCAACCGCCGGGCCCAATATGACAAAGAGGTAGAGCGGCAAAAGCCCGCGCCAGCTCAGCAGGGCGTCGTCGCTGTCGATTTCGGTGCCGGCCTTGAGCGGCCATCCCGCCACCCTCTGTTCCAGCCTTTCGCCGCCGGATCGCCAGCCGCCGCCGCGTGCGATGGTGGCGGCATCGGAATAGAGCGCCGCCCGGCCGAGCAGCGAGGCGGGCGCCAGCGCGGCGGGATCGAACAGCATCGTGACGGTTCTGCCGCCCTTCCGCACGGCCAGCCCGGGCTGCGCGCCGAAATCAAAGATCGCGCGCGCGCCGGCGAATTCCGGCGGCGGCGGCAATGGGGCTTGCGGATGCAGGGCAGCGACCAGCGCGCCGTTTCGAAAAATCGCGATATTCCGGATTGCCGGATCGCGGACCGGGGCTTCGGGATCGTTGGCGAAAGCGATGCCGGTCGCGGCCATCCGGTTCAGCGCCGCCGCCGCCACCTGGGCCAGGTCCTGGGCGCGGGCGGCTTCGAAATGCGCCGCCTGGCTCAAGGCATGGCTGCGGTCCAGCCGAAGCGAAATCGTTGCCGCCGCGGCAAAGCTGCCGCAGATCAAGGCGATCGAGATCGGCACCATCAACCGGGCATTGCGCAGGATGCGGCGCGGCAGGCTTAAGCCGGCGATCTCCCATGGCCCCCGCAAGGCGCGCGATTGCGCCATTCCCACACCCCGACCCGAATCAGTGACGTCTCACAAGGAGTATGCGAATCAGCGAGTCGCTGTCCATGAAGTTAACAAGAGCTTAAACCGCCGGATCAGCCCAGAATCTTGCTCGCCACCTCGAACAGATTGGGAGAGAGGCCCTTCAGCGCCAGTATGGCTTCCAGCTCGCCGCGGATCAGGGCCTGGCGTTCGGAATCGTAGCGCCGCCAGATCTCGAAGGCGCCCGCCAGCCGCGCCGCCACCAGCGGGTTCAGCGGATCGAGCGACCGGATCACCCCGCCCACCAACCGATAGCCGGCGCCGGATCTGTCGTGGAAGCGCAGATGATTGGCGGCGAAGGCGCCGATCAGGGCGCGCACCCGGTTGGGATTCTTCAGACCGAAGGCGGGATGGCGCATCAGCGCCGTCACCGCTTCGATGGTCGCCGGCAGGGGCGAACCCGCCTGCAGGCCCATCCATTTGTCCAGCACCAGCGGATCCTTGCGGAAGCGGTCATGGAAATCGCTAAAGGCCTTGTCGCGCAGCGGACTTTCCATCCGCGACAGCGCGGCCAGGCTCGCGATCATGTCGGTCATATTGCGGGCGGCGCGGTAATGGGCGTCGGCCAGGCGCGCGGCGGCGTCATCGTCGGCCGCGGTCAGATAGCGCAGGCAGGCGTTGCGCAGCGTCCGCCGTCCCGCCGATTTCGCGTCGGGCCGGAAATCGCCGCTGTCGCGCATTTCTTCGTACAGGGCGGCAAGTCGGGCGCCATGGGCCGCCGCCACCGCCCGGATCAGCGCAAGGCGCGCCGCGTGAATGGCATCCGGATCGGCGGGGCTGCCGAGAGCCGCGATTTCATTCTCGCCGGGCGGCGTCAGCATCTGGGCGGCGAAGGCGGGATCCTCGGATGCCCGGTTCAGCACCGGCCCCAGTGCCGCCAGATAATCGGCGTTGCTCGTCTTGGCCGCGCCCTGCAGCAGAATCTCCGCCGCCAGGGTCTGGCCCGCTTCCCAGCGGTTGAAATCGTCATTGTCCGCGCCCATCAGCAGCGCGCGTTCTTCGCGGCCGAACGGCGCCTTGAAGATCGCAGGCGCAGAAAATCCCTGGCCCAGCGACAGCAGCGGCGGCTCGGCGACATCGACAAACACGAAGCGCTGGCTTGTTTCGCGCAATTCCAGCACCCGGCTTTGCGGTCCGGCCTGGTTTTCGCCTTCCAGGGTCAGCGGCAACGGTCCGCCGGCGCGCGCGATCAGCCCGACGCGAACCGGAATATGCATCGGCTGTTTGTCCGGCTGGCCGGGGGTGGCGGGAACGGTCTGCGCCAACTCCAGCGTATAGCTGCGGCTTTCGGCGTCGTAAGCGCCCTTGGCGGTGACCGTCGGCGTGCCGGCCTGCGAATACCACAAGCGGAACTGGGTCAGGTCGCGTCCGCAGACGTCCTCGAAGCATTTCACCCAGTCTTCGACGGTGGCGGCCTCTCCGTCATGGCGCGCGAAGTAAAGATCGGTGGCCTTGCGATAGCCGTCCGGTCCGACCAGGGTCTTCAGCATGCCGATGACTTCGGCGCCTTTGTCATAGACCGTGGCGGTATAGAAATTGTTGATCTCGATATAGCTTTGCGGCTGCACCGGATGGGCGAGGGGGCCGGCATCCTCCTGGAACTGGCGGCCGCGAAGCTGGCGCACATCCTGGATGCGCTGCACGCCGTGCGACCGCATGTCGCCGGAAAAGCTCTGGTCGCGGAAAACCGTGAGGCCTTCCTTCAGCGACAACTGAAACCAGTCGCGGCAAGTGACGCGGTCGCCGGTCCAGTTGTGGAAATATTCATGCGCCACCACGCCCTCGATGCGGGCATAATCGTCGTCGGTGGCGGTTTCCGGCGAGGCCAGCAGCACCTTGTCGTTGAAGATGTTGAGCCCCTTATTCTCCATCGCTCCCATATTGAAGGCCGACACCGCCACGATCATGAAGATGTCGAGATCGTATTCGCGGCCGTAAGTCTCCTCGTCCCATTTCATCGCCCGCTTGAGCGCGCCCATGGCATAGGCCGCGCGCGGCTCGTTGCCATGCTCGACAAAGATGGCGAGGGCGACTTCGCGTCCCGACATGGTCGTGAACCGGTCGTGGATGGAACCCAGATCGCCCGCCACCAGGGCGAAGAGATAGGACGGCTTGGGGAAGGGGTCGTGCCACCGGACGAAGTGCCGGCCGCCGGCCAAATCGCCGGCGCCGGTGCGGTTGCCGTTGGACAACAGCACCGGATATTGCGCCTTCGCCGCCTCGATCCGGACGGTGAAGACGGAAAGATTGTCGGGCCGATCGAGGAACCAGGTGATGCGGCGAAAGCCTTGGGGCTCGCATTGGGTGCAGAAGATGCCGTTGGCCTGATAGAGCCCCTCCAGCGCGGTGTTGGCGGCGGGTGCTATCTCGCACACGCTTTCCAGCACAAAGCGGTCCGGCACGGCGGGAATGGTGAGGGTCTTGTCGTCGAGGCGGTATTCGCCCTGGTTCAGCTTTCTGCCGTCCAGCGCCAGGGAAACGAGCGTCAGAATCTCCCCGTGCAATATCAGCGGAGCCCCCGGACAGCGGCGCGTGATCGCGAGTTTCGCCGCGACCCGGGTGGCCTGGGGGTCGAGCACGAAATCCAGATCGACACTCTCGATGCGGAAATCGGGTGCTTGATAGTCGGCAAGGCGAATGGCGCGGGGTTCTTCGGTGCGCATGGAAACCTCAAGAAAGCAAGGAGAGGTTAGCGGGAAAGCGGTACCGCTGTCATGCGACCTGGGGCGCGGCGCAGGCGCGCGGCCCGCGCATTGGTGGCGGGATGGCTGCCCAACCAGCTGGGACCACATCCGTCCCGTCCGCACAGCTTGCGGTCCATCCGCTCCAGCAGATCGGCGAGCCGGCCGGGATCCTCGCCGTGACGCCGCAGCAGCGTCGCGGCGTCGTCATCGGCCTGCTGCTCGAAGCCCCGCGAATAGGCCGATTGTACCAGAACGCCGGGCAGGATGGCGGCAATCTGGCCGAACTGGCTGGCGTCGCCGGTGATGAAAGCCAGCGCAGCGGGAATCAGCGAGGCCCGATAGACGCTCTGCAGCCCATGGGCATGGTTCACATGCGCCATCTCATGCGCGAAGACGCCGTCGATCTCCGCATCGTTGCGCGCCATGGCGATAAGCTGGTCGGTCATTACGATGCGCCCGTCGGGCAGCGCGAAGGCGTTGGGACCGATCCGCGGCGCATCGCGCAACAAAAGACGATAATGCAGATTTCTCTTTTCCTCCCACTGGGCGATCTGGCGGAAGCGGGCGCCAATCTCCTGCTGGCGGGCGGAGGGCAAGTCGGTGGGCCGCAACAACCCCTTGTTCATTACCGCCAGGGTTTCATTCGTCATCAGGCGGGACATCGACGGCGGGGTCGCCCGCGCCAGCCAGCGGGCCGCCACCGGCACCCCGTAAACCAGGAACCCGGTCGCGCCCAGGACGATCACCAGCAGGGACGCCAAGGCCAGGCGCCAGGACTTCTCCAGCCGGTGCAGCAGGCCGCTGCCGCCTTTAAGCAAGGCGTCGACCGCGTCATTGTCGGGTGTCTCGAATATCGCGCCGTCCGGAAATTCCAGCTTGCGGCGCAATTTGCCCAGCCGCGACGATGCGGCCAAGCGGTGAAGCGGCGCTTCGGCCAGAACGCGGTCGCCGCCGGTCAGGATGGTAAGGGTTTTTCCGTCCGGGGATAGAAGCGCAATTGATTCAGATGCGCGGGCTGAGCCGGCGGGAAAGTAGAAGCCGGACAGGCGCAAGGCTAGAGACCGAAATCGATGTCGAAGAAGCTCGCGACTTCCTCGCCCACCGCGCTTCCGGCCGCGAGCGGCACCGAAGTAAATTCTCCGATATCGGCGACGCCGATGACTGAGATGCAGCTGGCCATATAGCGGGTTCGCCGCACCCGCGCCCAGGGATAGAGCAAGCCCAGGGTGAACACAATTGCCGCCAGATTGCTCAGCGCGATCCAGCCCATGTAAAACGCCGACAGCCGGGACTCGAAGCGGAAATCATCGCCGAGTTGCATATGATTGAGCGCGACATTGAACGTCAATGCTCCGACGAAGACGGGGAATACCGAAATACTTACCCCAAGTGCAATATAGGTGATAATGACGCTCGCCGCTGACTTGGGTACCGGCATTATGTCTAAGATTGCTATTGCCAGAACCGCCAGCACGATTGCCCCCACCACCAATGCAAGAAGCGACTGCAGATAGCACTCATAGAGCTCGCCGATCGGAATATCGGCACGGAACGCGGACGGTCCGAAGCTGTGATTGTTGATATTGTAATAGTCGCGGGCGCGGCGGCTGAAGGGCAGGGCAATAAGGATCGTTGCCACCGCAAGCATCGGCCACAATATGAAAGCCTTCAACGCGCCCCAATAGGCGCCGTGAAAGTCGAAACGGATGTTCCGATAACTGGTGTTGCGGGCCGCGAAGCGCAGGCTCGATCTGACCAGCCAGGGGAATGCGGCAATGAACAAAACATACCAGAGCGCGACGGTTAATGGCGCCATGAAGACGCTCAAGGAATAGCCGACCAACAGCGCCAGTGCGATGGCGCGGCCCAGCAATATCCGCAGGGGCGGAGCGTGGTAGTCGAAGGCGTGGTCGCCGATATAGGTGTTGCCGTAAAGATAGCGCTTGCTTCTCACCTTGGCCCAGGCGCTGAAAATTCCCAGCGTCACGACCGTGAGTGCGACATTGACGATCCAGATCTTGAAATATTCGCCTGTCGACCCTTCAAAGCGCAGCGCAGTACGCACAGGAGCGGCTGGCGCTTCGGGCGCCGCCAGCGGTTTGGTATCCATATCGGGTTTCCCAGCCCTCGACGGATGCAACCTGGCATAGAATTGGAGCGCCGGCCAGCGAAACTCTGCCGCTTAACCATGATCGCGGCGTATCGCGCGGAGAAATCATTTCCGAGGTTAATAGACCTGGAAGATGGTCGTGTCGGGGCCGTCCGCCGCGATCGCATACGTCTTGCGGTAATCCGGCAGATTGCCGTCATAGCGTCTGCTCCAGGCGAACAGACCGTTCCTGGGATGGTGCAGAAGAATATATTTGATTTTTGCCGCCTCCAGCTGACGGCGCTGGGCCGCCAGGTGTTTGACGATCAGATGATCGGCCAAGGTCGGCTTCAATTGCCGCGCCACCACGCCCTGGGCGATGGGGCGGCCATGACAGGCCTGCTGCGCCATGTAGAAATTCGATTCCCGATAGCCGTAGGGCAGATCGAGCACCGCGAAGGTCCGGTCCGGATCTTTGGCCAAGATATTCAGGTCGGGCGCGCAGGACATCGCGGTGGTTTGCAGATGCGCCGGATAAAAATCCAGAAACGTCAGTATGGCGAAAATACCGAGTCCCGCCCCGGCAATGGCCGGACGCACGGTCCTGCGCAAGGTCGTGATCGTCATTCCCACACCCACGCCCAGGAACAGATAGACCAAGACGATGGCGCGGGCAGGGGTGCGGACATTGGCGAAGAAAGGAACTCTGGCCAGCATGATATCGGGCATATGGACCGGCAATGTCGCGCCGTTCCAATGCAGGGCCTCGCCGCTGGCCAGCACTGCGAAGAATACCATGCCGGCCAACGCATACCACAGGATTTGGCGATCGCCTTTGGGGGTGCGCCAAAAACCCCAGGCCAGCAAAGCCAGGTTGGCGAGCCCCAGATAGACCGTGTCTTCCCAGGGATTTCCGCTGAAATGGCGGTAGAGATTTGCGCTGATTTGCCCAAGGAAATGGGTGGGCGGGAAAGCGGTGTAACCGAGAAGATCGGCGACAAAGACATTGCCGCCGCCCTGATAGACATTGCCGTGCAACCCGCTTTGCAGCATCGGCGCGATCAGGGGCGTCAGAAGAATGGCCACGCCGCCAAGGCACAGGGCCGGTGCCGCCAAGAACCAGCCGCGCGGCCAGCGATGGTCGCGTATGCGCAGATGGAGCAGATGGAAGACGATGAAATAGAAACAATAGAAGAGATAATACCAGCAAGAGAAGGCGCTCAAGGCGAAGAAGGCGGTCGCGCCGGCCAGCCAGGCGTAACTCTTGCGTTCGAGCGCCGTCAGATAGCACAGCACGAAGAAGGGCAGAAATTCGATGCCCGCGACATGGGCGTGATGCAGGACCTGGGCCACGTGCCAGGGATTGAACGCAAAGATGAACCCGCCGGCGGCGGCACCCGGCCTGCCGGCGCCCAGATGCCGGCAAAGCCAATAGGCGCCCAATCCCGCCAAGGGAAAGGAAGCGAGATTGGTCAGGTTCTGCAGCAGGGTGAGAACCGGCAAGGACGTGCCGAAAATCCTGCTCAGGCCCCAGACCGCGAAGACCTGCGGATAGGCGAAGGAATGATAATAAAGCGACGTACCTTCCGGCGCCCGGATCAGACGGGTGAAGAAGAAGCCGCCCTGATGGCCGCTGGCGGCATACCAGCTGTTCCAGAAATCCTGCAGATTGTCTTCCGGCGGCCCCAGCAAGGCCGTCGCAAGATGGGGAAGAACCTGCCAGAAACAGAGCGCCGTCAACGCCGTGAAGGCGAGAAATACGGCCAGCATCTCCTGGATGCACCGGCCGGCCGCGGCGCGCGCGTCTGACCGCGCGGACGGTTCGAATTCGAGCGAGACGGGAATTGGATCAAACGGGCGCGGCGCGACGTGTCCCACGCCCGGTTGTGCGGTCCGGGCGGACAAGGGTCAGCCCCGGCCTTTGACGAAGGCCAGAATGTCCTGGGCGTTGTGCGCCAATTCCGCCAGCGCGTTCGGCATGTCCTCGCCGGACTTGCGCGCCCAATCCACCAGGCTGCCGGCAAAGGCGGCCAGTTGCGGCGCGCTGGCCATCAACCGCGCCTGCATCTCGATTTCCTGCGGGTTCAGGTCATATTCCGCGCCGGGCACGCGCCAGCCGCCCCAATCGGTCTTGCCGGTGACCACGATGGGATAGGTGCCCGGTATCGGATGGCGGGCGCAGTCCTCCGCCGGCTGCCATTTGTTGCGGGCGCGGATCACGCGCCAGGGCTGGGCGCTGCTGACCGGCAGATCCCCAACCGGCTCTTCGCTCTGCAATTCCTCGGCGGCGAATTCGCGCCCCAGGCCGACATCGTAATGCACCCGGATGGGCTCATCGATGCCCTTGGCCCAATGCGGCACCACATGCTCGATCAACGCCCAGGTGCCGACCGGCTTCACATAGACGCGCTGATTCTTATGGAACTGGGCCTTGGCCATGTATTCAGCTTCCGGGATAATCCGGGCAAGGGTAGGAAAGCGCTGTTAAACCCCGGTTAAGAACGAGGATGGACTTTGAAAAGCCGGCCTAATCCGGGATTTATGGACCCCAGCGGCACGCCGGAGGTGGAAAGCCCCTGCGTGAAAATCTGCCTCTATGAACCGGGCCTGGGCCTGTGCCTGGGCTGCGGCCGCACTTTGGAGGAAATCGCGGGCTGGGCGGCGATGAGCGGTGCGGAGCGATGCCGGATCAGGGCCGGGCTTGCGGCCCGGCTTGCCGGCCTCAGGAAAGAACCGGGTTGATGCCAATGGCGGTCTTGGCCAGCCAGTCCAGTTCCTGGCGCAGCCGCACATTCGCTCCGATCACGATGACCGAGACCGGCGGGCTTTGTTCCGCGGCACGGCCAAGCTCCGCCAGGGTGGTGACGGTCACCTGTTGGTCGGGGCGCGCCGCATTGGCGATGATCGCGGCGGGCTCCTTGCCGTCGCGTCCGGCCGCGATCAGCGCGCCGGCGATCGCGCCCGCCTGTTTTCGCGCCATGTAAAGAACCAGCGTGGGTGATGAACGCGCCAACGCGTCCCAGTCATGCGGTGGCAATAGGCCATCCGCGCCATGACCGGTGAGAAAGACCACCGACGCATTGGTGTCGCGATGGGTGAGGGGAATGCCGGCATAGGCCAGCCCGCCGATGCCGGCCGTGATCCCCGGCACGATGCGGAAGGCAATGCCGGCCCGCGCCAGGTCTTGCGCTTCCTCGCCGCCCCGGCCGAACACGAAAGGATCGCCGCCCTTCAGCCGCAGCACCCGATGGCCCGCCCGCGCCAAATCCGCCAGAAGCGCGGAAATATCTTCCTGCCGGCAGGAGCGGACGCCCGCACGCTTGCCTGCGAAAATCAGCCCCGCGCCGGGCCGGACCAGTTGCAAAAGCGTTTCGTCCGCCAATGCGTCATAGAGAATAAAGTCGGCTGCCGAGAGCGCGTAAAGGCCCAGCGCCGTGATCAGTCCGGGATCGCCCGGGCCCGCGCCCACCAGCCACACCGAGCCGGCGGCGAATTCGGGCAAGCCCAGCCGGGCGGCGATCGCCATGATATTTTCGACCATGCCGGATTATACTGAAGCCGGCTTGCGGAAACATGGTATTTGGCGGAACGCGGTCGGGCCACTGGCGTTGCCGCTTGGAACGTGACGGACCGGCGAGGCGAAAATGACGGAGAAGGTGGGTGAAACCGTGCGCGACAGCGCCGACTATCGCTGCGAGCGTTGCCACAAAATCACGCACATGACCCGGGGCGAACTGATCCAGCCCTGTCCCCATTGCGGATTTGACACATTCGATATCTCCAACCCGCGCTTCGAACGCCGCGACGGCAGTCTCGGTCCGCATGAGCCGGGTTGAGGCGAGGCACGGCGACGGGTAAAACCCGGCCGCAACCGTCCCGGGATTTTCATGATAAAGCCTCGCTCCGATCTCAAACCCAACACCGCCGATTATGAGAATCTGCCGCTGGTCACCGCCAACGGCTTTCGCGAATACGATGCCCGCTGGCTGTTCGGCAAGGAGATCAATCTCCTGGGGGTTGAGGCGCTGGGCCTGGGCTTGGGCACCTATCTCCACCGGATCGGCGTCAAACCGAAAATCGTCACCGGTCACGATTACCGCTCCTATTCGCTATCCATCAAGCAGGCGCTGATCTTGGGACTGATGCGGGCCGGCTGCGAGGTGCATGACATCGGCCTGGCTTTGTCGCCGGTGGCTTACTTCGCCCAGTTCGCGCTGGATTGCCCGGCGGTGGCGATGGTGACGGCCAGCCATAACGAGAATGGCTGGACCGGGGTAAAGATGGGCGCCCAGCGGCCGCTGACCTTCGGGCCCGACGAGATCAATGCCGTCAAGGCGATCGTGCTGGAAGGAACGGGCGCGGAACGGCCGGGTGGCGCCTATGTCGCGGTGCCCGATATGCGGGAGACCTATCTTCAGGCGGTGACCAAGGATCATAAATTGTCGCGGCCGATCCGGGTGATCGCGGCCTGCGGCAACGGCACGGCGGGCGCCTTCGCACCCGAGGCGCTGAGAAGGATCGGCGCCGACGTGATCGGGATGGATACGGATCTCGATTACACCTTCCCCAAATACAATCCCAATCCGGAAGACCTTGAGATGCTGCACGCCATGAGCCAGGCGGTGAAGGAACAAGGCGCCGATATCTGCCTGGGCTTCGACGGCGACGGCGACCGTTGCGGCGTGGTCGACGATCGGGGCCGGGAAATCTTCGCCGACAAGATCGGGGTGCTGCTGGCGCGCGACCTCTCCACCCGGCACAAGAATCCGCAATTCGTGGTGGATGTGAAATCGACCGGCCTGTTCCTCACCGACCCGGTGCTGAAAGAGCGAGGGGTCAAGACCGATTACTGGAAGACCGGTCATTCCTATATCAAGCGGCGCACCGCCGAGCTGAAGGCGCTGGCGGGATTCGAGAAATCCGGTCATTTCTTCTTCAATCCGCCGGTCGGGCATGGCTATGACGACGGCATCGTGGCCGGAATCCAGGTGCTGGAAATGCTCGACCGCGCCGGCGGCCGGAAATTGTCGGCGCTGTATGACGGTCTTCCCAAGACCTATGGCTCGCCGACCATGGCGCCCTACTGCGCCGACGACAAGAAATATGCCGTGGTCGAAGCGATGGTGAAGGAATATTCGGACCTGGCGGCCAAAGGTGAAACGCTCTTGGGCGAAACGATCGTGTCCGTGGTCACGGTCAATGGCGTGCGGGTCACGCTTCAGGACGGCACCTGGGGGCTGGTGCGCGCTTCCTCCAACAAGCCTTCCCTGGTCGTGGTGGTGGAAAGCCCGGTGTCGGAGGCCAAAATGCGCGCCATGTTCGCGGACATCGACGCGAGGCTGTCGAAACATCCGGAAGTAGGCCAATACGATCAGAAAATCTGACCGGGCCCTGTTCATTCCCGGCAATTCGTTGCTAGGCTCACCCCAATTAGAAAAGCGGGGCGGTCATGCGGCGCATTCTTCCGGTCATTATCCTTTCACTCATGGCAGCGGGCGCCAGCGCGCAGACGGTTCCCGCCAATTATGCCGGCCCGGAACCCCTGCCGATGCCGCCAGCCATCCCGGCGCCGCAGGATGTGCCCTATCCTGCCGCCGCCATCCAATTGTCTGTGGATGCGACCGATCCCGCCCAAGGCATCATGCGGGTGCACGAAGTCATCCCGGTCGCCAAGCCGGGTCCCTTGATCCTGCTTTATCCGCAATGGCTGCCCGGCAATCACGCGCCCAACGGCCCGATCGACAAATTCGCCGGCCTCACCATCCAGGCCGGCGGCAAGCCGGTGCCGTGGCGGCGTGACCCGGTTGCGGTCTACGCCTTTCATGTCGATGTGCCAGAAGGCGCCGGCGAAATCACCGTGGACTTCCAATATCTCTCGCCGGTCGAAAGCAATGAGGGCCGGGTGGTCTCCACCGATGTGATGTTCAATCTGGAATGGAACGCGGTGGTGCTTTATCCCGCCGGTTATTTCTCCCGCCGGATTCCGGTGACGGCGGACTTGAGACTGCCGCCGGGCTGGCAGATGGGCACGGCGCTGGAAGGCACGGACGGTCATTTCAAGACCACCAGCCTCAACACGCTGGTGGATTTGCCGGTGCTGGCGGGCAAATATTTCACCCGGGTGGATCTGGATCCCGGCGCCAAGGTGCCGGTGCATATGGACATCGTCGCCGACCGGCCCAATGAGTTGAAATTCACCCCGGAAGAACTGGCGGCGCACCGGGCACTGGTGCAGCAGGCCTATAAGCTCTACGGCTCGCACCATTACGATCACTATGACTTCCTGCTGGGGCTTTCCGCCCATGTCGGCGGCGAAGGGCTGGAGCATCACCAGTCCAGCGAGGACGTCACCACCGGAAAATATTTCACCCAATGGGACAAGACCAGTTCGGGCCGCGACTTGCTTTCCCATGAATATACCCATTCCTGGAACGGAAAATTCCGCCGTCCCGCCGATCTGTGGACGCCCAATTACAATGTGCCGATGCGCGGCAGCATGCTTTGGGTCTATGAAGGACAGACCCAATTCTGGGGTTTCGTCCTGGCCGCGCGGTCCGGGCTGTGGAACAAGCAGCAGGCGCTGGACGCTTATGCCGATGTCGCCGCCTATTATGCCAATCAGGCGGGCCGGCAATGGCGCCCGCTTGAGGATACCACCATGGATCCGGTCATCGCCAATCGCGCGCCGATCCCCTGGCGCAGCTATCAGCGCAGCGAGGATTATTACAATGAGGGATTGCTGCTGTGGCTGGACGCGGATTCCCTGATCCGCCAGAAAACCGGCGGCCGCAAGTCGTTGGACGATTTCGCCAAGAGCTTTTTCGGCATCGATGACGGCAGCTTCGTCACCGTTGGCTATCGTTTCGACGATGTGGTCCAGGCGCTGAACGCGGTAATGCCCTATGACTGGGCCGCTTTCCTGCGCACCCATCTGGCGCTGTCGCCAACCCCGCCCTTGGAGGGCATCACCCGCGGCGGGTACCGGCTGATCTATACCGACAAGCCGTCGGAGCGCGACCAGTCCGACGACATGCGCCGCAAGCGCGACAGCTTCACCTATTCGCTGGGCCTGGTGATCGACAAGAAAAACAAGATCGTGGACGTCGCCTGGGGCGGCCCCGCCTTCCAGGCGGGCCTGACCTTGGGCAGCGAGATCGTGGCGGTGAACGGCCTGGACTATGACGCCGACGAATTGAAGGATGCCATCACCGACGCCAAGACCGACCAGGCGCCGATCGCGCTTTTGATCAAGCATGATGGCGCCTTCAAGACCGTCTCCATCCCCTATCATGGCGGCTTGCGCTATCCGCATCTGGAACGGGTTGAGGGCACGCCGGCATTGCTGGACGATCTGATCGCGGCCCGGAAATAGGGCGTCAGGCCAGCCAGCGGAAGGCTTTGCGGATAAAGGCTTCGCCGCCGGTCCGGGCCCAATCGCCATGGGCGATGATCGCCTGGCGCGGATGCCAGGCCAGAATGCGGGCAAGCGCGGCGCGCGCCTTGGCGCGATCGACGAAGCTCAAGCGCCATTCCCGCGGCGGTCCGAAGTCGGGCGTGACCAGGCCGTCCAGCCGCGCCACCACTCCGCGCCAGCCAGAGAACCAGTCGCGCGGGAAATTCTGGATCAGGTCGCAAAACAGCGCGCTGCCGCTCCGGCGGTGGAAAAAGACGATCTCGGTCAGGAACAGGCTGCCATCGAAGCGCACCTGGTCGATCTCGTCCTGCCAGGCCGCGGCCGGGTTCTCACCCAGTTCCGCGTCGAAGGCCAGGTCCCGCCGCTTTGCCGCCAGTCCCGGCGACGCATACAGCTTCGCCGCCGGCCAGGCCGCTTTCCATTGCGCGAGAGAGAGGTAGTGGAGCTTGTTTGGCGAAACCAGATGGGCCACCCGTCCCAGTGCGTCCAGCTCGGCCTTCAGGTCGTCGTCCGGCGCAATCGGCGACCAGACGAACAGATCGCCATTGGCCAGCCGCGCCACCGCCATGCGGGTCGAATAGGGAAATCCATAAAAGGACACTGCCGGCCCCTCGGCCGTCCAAAGCTCGAGACCGGCGGGCTCCAGCCGGGTCATGCCGCCCGCCGGTCCGGCGCCAGAAAAGACAAGGCGTCATTCAGCACCGCGGTGCCGGCATCCGCGCGCACGGCATTCTCGCTCAGATGGCGGCGAAAGCCGCGCGCGCCGGGGCGGCCGTTGAACAGGCCCAGCATATGCCGGGTCATGCTGCTCAGCCGCACACCGTCTTCGAGCTTTCGCGTCACATAGGCGGACCATTGCGCCAAAGCCGCGTCCATGTCGGTGGGCGCGTCGTTAAAGAATCTGGCGTCGATCTCCGCCAGCAGGGCCGGATTCTGATAGGCCGCACGCCCCAGCATCACCCCATCGACATGGTCGAGATGCCGGGCGGCCTGGTCCAGGCTTTGAACGCCGCCATTGATGATGACGGTGAGGGCGGGATTTTCGCGCCTGACCCGATAGATCAAGGCGTAATCCAGCGGCGGCACCTCGCGGTTTTCCTTGGGCGAGAGACCGTCCAGCCAAGCCTTGCGCGCATGCACCGCGAAGCGGGTGACGCCCGCATCCGCGCAGCGCGCGATCAGGTCGCGCAGGCTTTGTTCGGGATCCTGATCGTCCACCCCGATGCGGCATTTGATTGTCACCGGCACAGTCACCGCCTGGCGCATGGCATTGGCACAAGCGGCTACCAGCGCGGGCTCCTTCATCAGGCAGGCGCCGAAGCGGCCGGACTGGACCCGGTCCGACGGGCAGCCGACATTCAGATTGACTTCGTCATAGCCGAAATCTTCGGCGATGCGCGCCGCCTCGGCCAGGGCGGCCGGGTCCGAGCCGCCCAGCTGCAACGCCACCGGATGCTCCGACGGGTCGAACCCCAAAAGCTTTTTGCGGTCGCCATGCCGCACCGCTTCGGCCGTCACCATTTCGGTAAAGAGCCAGGCGCGGCGGGTGAGCAGCCGGTGCAGCACCCGGCAATGGCTGTCGGTCCAATCCATCATCGGCGCCACGCACAGGATCGGGCGCGGCGGATCATTCTGGATCGGGGCATTCGGGGCAGGAAGCAGAATTTCGGGAACTTTCTTTTCGCTATCAGATAGGCGCATTCTTTATTCCGAAAGTTGCCGCGACACAATTTCGGCCGGCGCCGCGCCGGTCCCGGCCTTGCGCAGGCTGCCGGCAGCCCGTCGCCGATCCATCATTCCCTGGCGCTCAGCCCTTGTATCAGCCCTTGAACAAGTTGCCCGCAAAGCCGGTGAAGCCGCTCATAATGTCCTGTTCGCTGCCGCAATGGGACAAGACTTCTTGAACCTTGTCGATCGGGATGCCGTGCTCCATGGCGACGGCTTCGAGGGCCTCTATCTTCCCGGCGCCCTTTGCATTCAACTTTGCCTGCAGGCTGGCGGTTATCGAGCGGACGGTCTCGGGTGGGATACCAGCCTTGCCGGCTATTTCCTCGCAGCGATTTTCCAATTCGTCAAAAAGCCCCATCGGTATCCCCATCGCTGGATTGTCAAGGGGAGCGTACCAGCGGCGGAAGACAAATTGGAGTTGGAATCCCGTTGCAAATGCCCGTCCTTTGCCGCAGCCTTTGCACTCAACCTATCCATGGATAGCCAAGATGCGCCTGATCCTTGCCGCCAGTATCGCCGCCAGCCTGATTGCCGCGCCCGCCTTTGTCTCGACCGCCGGCGCCGATACGATGAAAAACTGTGCGGCGAAATGGAAGACCATGTCCGCCGTCGATAAGGCCAAGACGACCTACAAGGATTTTTCTTCTTCCTGTCTGAAGGGCGGCGCCGCCGCTGCTCCCCCCGCCAAGGTCGTCAAAGCCTCGTCCGCCCCGGCTCCGGCAATGGCCATGAAGTCGGGGGCTGCCCGACAGGGGCCACCGGCCAATGCAAGGATGGCACCTACACCATGTCCAAGACCCATTCCGGGGCTTGCTCGCGTCATGGCGGCGTCGCCAAATGGCTTTAGCACACGGGAAATATGGGGTTTCGGCGGCCGACGCCGTGCGGTTTTAGCCGATACCCCTTTCTTTCCGCAGGCCGGATAGCGTTGCCTCGCCCGAGCCTGGTGCGTCGCAGCCTCAGTCCAGTGTCCGGCGGAAGCGCAGCAGCGCAATCGCGGCGGCCCCGATGGTAAACAGCGCCAGCGGCCAGACGTCCGGCCAGATTTCGGGAGCGCCATTCGCCTTGAGCATGATGCCGCGCACGATGCGCAGGAAATGCGTCGCCGGCAGCACCTCGCCGATCCAGCGCGCCCAGGCCGGCATGCCCATGAACGGAAAGGCGAAACCCGAAAGCATCACCGCCGGCAGCACGAAGAACAGGGTCATCTGCATGGCCTGAAGCTGGTTGCGGGCAACCGTCGAGAAGGTATAGCCGATGGCAAGATTGGCGATGATGAAGATGGTCAGCGCCGTCGACAGCAGGCCGAGCGAACCCAGCATCGGCACGGCGAAGACATAACGCGCCATCAAAAGGATGAAGCCGCTCTGGATGGCGCCGATGGCGATGTTCGGCGTGATCTTGCCGATCATGATCTCCAGCGGCGTCGCCGGCATCGCCAGCAGGTTTTCATAGGTTCCCCGCTCGCGCTCGCGGGTGATCGCCAGGCAGGTCATCAGCACCATGGTCATGGTCAGCACGATGGCCAGCAGGCCCGGGATGATATTGTACTGGGTGACGGATTCCGGATTGTAGAGCTGGTGCGAAACCGTGTTGAAAGGCGGCGGGCCCTGGGCGCGCGTGGCCAGCGGTCCGACCAGATCGTCGCGCAGCGCCGTGGCGGCCAGCGCGTTGAACGCCGCCAGCGCATAGGAACCCGCGGCGGGGTCGGTGGCGTCGGCCTCGATCAGAAGATCGGGCCGGGCGCCGCGGACGATATCGCGGGTGAAATTGACCGGAATCTCGACCACGAAGATGACTTTGCCTTCCTGCAGCAGCCGGCGCGCGGCGGCGGGAGAGTTGGTCTCGGCGATGATGTTGAAATAGCTGGAATTCTCCAATGCCTCGACGATCGAGCGGCTGAAGGTGCCGGGATCGCCCACCGAAACCGCCGCGGGCAGGTCCTTGGGATTGAGGTTGATGGCGAAGCCGAACAGGAGCAGCTGCATCAGCGGCACGCCGATGATCAATCCGAGCGTCAGCCGGTCGCGGCGCAGCTGCAGGAATTCCTTCGCGATCAAGGCGTAGGTGTGCCGGAACGAGAAATTCATTGGGCGTCGCCTTGCAGGTCGATGAACACATCCTCCAGGCTGGATGCCAACTCTTCGACCTGGATTCCCGGCTGATTGCGATAGGGCGCCAACGTCCGCTCCAACAGGCCGCGGTCATGGCCGCTGACATGCAGGGCGGCGCCGAAAAAGCCCACATAATCCACGCCGGGTTGGCCCTGCAGCGCGTGCGACAAATGCCGCACATCCTCGCCCTCGAGCACGAATGTGGCCAGTCCGGATTGCGCGATCACTTCGCCCACCGAGCCGCGCGCCACCAGCCTTCCGTTCAGAATATAGACGATGCGGTCGCAGCGTTCGGCTTCGTCCATATAGTGGGTGGAGACCAGAACCGTGATGCCGCGATCGCTGAGGCCGTGAATCTCCTCCCAGAATTCGCGGCGCGCCTTGGGATCCACGCCGGCAGTGGGTTCGTCCAGCAACAGCAGCTTGGGCTCATGCAGCATGCAGGCCGCCAGCGCCAGGCGCTGCTTCCAGCCGCCGGAGAGTTCGCCGGCCAATTGGCGGCGGCGATGGGCCAGGCCCAGATGGTTCAGCGTCTCCTCGACTTTGCGGCGTCCGTCCTTGAGCCCGTAAAGATTGGCCACGAAATCGAGATTCTCGCCGATCGAAAGATCCTGCCAGTAGCTGAATTGCTGGGTCATATAGCCGACCTGCCGCTTGATCGCTTCGGACTGGGTGCGGAAGTCCAGCCCCAGACAGGTGCCGCTGCCTTCGTCGGCCTTGAGCAGCCCGCACAACATGCGGATGGTGGTGGTCTTGCCGGAGCCGTTGGGGCCGAGAAATCCCCAGACCTGGCCGGACGGCACCGCGATGTCGATATGATCGACCGCGGTTTTTGCGCCGAACCGCTTGGTCAGGCCCTTCACATCGATGGCAAGAGATACCGCGTCCGTCATAGCGGGCGGACATCGACCGGCTGGCCGGGATGAAGCGGCAGGCCGCCGGGCGCGCGCGCTTCCAGCTTGAAAACCAGTTTTTCGCGATTGTTGATGCTGAAGATGACGGGGGGCGTATATTCCTCCTGCGCCGCGATGAAGGTGATGGTCGCGGTCATCGGCTTGCATCCGTCGCAGTTGATGCGGACCTTCTCGCCCAGATGCACCTTGGCCAGCTGGGTCTCCGGAACGAAAAAGCGGACATAGACATTGGCGGGCGGCAGCACCGACAGCACCGGCGTGGAGGCCGGCACATATTCGCCGGGCCGGAAATAGATGTCCTGGATGGAACCGTCGGTCTCCGACACGATCTGCCGCTGCGACAAGCCATAGGCGGCGCCGCTGAGCGAGGCTGTCATCTCGCCGATCTGGGCTTCGAGCTGGGAAATGCGCGCCTTGGACTGCTGATAGTTGGATTGGGCCAGGTCGCGCTGGGAGGGCACCCCGGCGCCGTCCCGCGCCAGATTGTTCTGCCGGGTGAGTTCCGTCCTGGCATAGTCCAGATTGGCGCGCTCCTGGTTGAGCGCGGCGCGGGCCTGGGCCAGCGCCGCTTCCGCCTGGTCATGGCTGGCTTGCTGTTCGGTGCTGTCCAGCACGAATAGAAGTTCGTTACGATGGATTTGGGTGCCCCGCTCGACCTTCAAATCCCGCAGCCATCCCGGCTGGGGAGCGGCGATATAGACAAAGTCCCCTTCGCCATAACCCAGCCAGGCGTGATCCGGCGGCGGGCTGCAGCCAAGCAGGACCAGCAAAAGGGCGGGCAGCAGTTTCTTCATCATGGCGCCTCTTCTGCCGCGATCCCGGGCGCGTCCGCCTTGAGGCCGCGCAACAAGGTGTCGGTATGGATGTCGATCAAGGCCTGGTAGTCATACGGTTCGGTGTCGAAACGGCTGAAAATGGTGCGCCACAGCGCCACGATCAGGACCGGCGCCACGCACAGCCGGGCGACATGCTGCGGGGGCAGGGCGCGGAATTCGCCTCGCGCCGTGCCGCGGCGGAGAATGGTTTCGAACAGGGCAAGGCCCCGGTCTACGATCTCGCGCCGCCAGAATTCGGCAAGCTCGGGAAATTGTCCCGCTTCGGCCAGCATCACCTTGGGCAGAATGACGGCGTCGCTGGTACGCACCACCGTGCCCATGGTGGAAAGGACCATGCGCAGCATGTCCGCGCTCGAACCCTGGAAGGCGGCCATCCGCTGGGTGACTTCGGCCAACCGGGCCCCGATCTCGCTGCGGGCCAGCGCCTTGAACAGGGCTTCCTTGCTTTCGAAATAGAGATAGACCGTGCCCTTGGTGATGCCTGCCCGGGCCGCGACATCCTCCATCCGGGTGGCGGCAAATCCTTTTTCGGCAAAGCAGGACAACGCCGCGGAGAGAATCTCCGGGGCGCGCTCCTCCTTGCGGCGTTGCCAGCGTTGCGTTCTCATATGCAACATTAATAACTGACCAGTCAGTTATTGCAAGGTGACTAATAAGAGACTGAATTGATTGTGTTTTATGGCTAGAGAAATGTGATCAGGCCCTGCGTCACGACATAGACCCCGACCACAGCGACGACCCCGCTGAACACCAGGGTGAGCATGCGGCGATTGCCGGCCAGCCTCTGAGCCAGCTTGAGGCCGATAAAGCCACCGCCGACCCCGCCGACGATGAATGTCAGCGCCACGCCCCAATCGACCAAACCCGAAAACGCATAGCTGGCGGCGGTGGTGGCGCCGAAAGCAGCCACCGAAACCAGCGACGAGCCGATGGCATTCAACAGCGGCATGGACGTCGCCATCACCAGCCCCGGCACGATCAGGAAACCGCCGCCGATGCCGAAGAAGCCGGAGAGCGCGCCCACCCCGAATCCGGTGCCGGCGAGGGCCGGAAACAGATGCTGCGCCGAGGTCTGGTCGAGCCGGACGTCCGGCTTGTCGCCGCCGCGGCGCGGCCGAAGCATCAAAAGCGCGATCGCGATCATCAGGATGCCGAAGCCGGCGAGCAGCTTGGCGCCATCCACCGCCTTGCCGAGATGCGCGCCCAGGGCGGCGCCGGCGATGCCGAACCCCGCAAAGGTGACGGCGCAGGGCCATTTCACATTCCGGTCGCGCGCGTGCCCCAGAAGATTGATGACGGCGTTGGCGGCGACAGCCACCGCGCTGGTGCCGATGGCGATGTGCGGCGAGTCGACGCCAACCAAATAAACCATCAGGGGAACGGCCAGGATCGAGCCGCCGCCGCCGATCAATCCCAGCGACAGTCCGACCAGGCCGCCGGATATCAGGGATAGAAGAATCTGCACCAGGCTCATCGGCAGAACAGTCTCTTCAACAGGCCCGGCGTGGGAGCGAAGCGGGGATCCTTCGCCAAGCGGCAATGGATGGTCTGCCTCTCGCTAAATTAGTGATCGCTGATATAAAGGCAAGCGGAAGGAGCGCTGCGATGGCAAAAAATAATCTCGAGATCAGATCCTATTTCGACGAGCCGACCTTCACCGTCACGCATCTGGTTTCCGATTCCGCGAGCGGCAAGGCCGCGATCATCGATCCGGTTCTCGATTACGACCATCGCAGCGGCAAGACCTCCGCCAAGTCCGCTCAGCACATCCTGGACGACGTCAAGGCCCAAGGGCTTTCCATTGTCTGGATTCTGGAAACCCATGCCCATGCCGATCACCTCACCGCCGCGCCCTATCTCAAGCGCAAGACCGGCGCCGGGATCGGCATCGGCGCGCATATCAGCGCGGTGCAAAAGGTGTTTTCCCAGGTCTTCAATCTTAAGAATGTCTCGCTGAATGGTGCGGAATTCGACCATCTGTTTCAGGATGGCGAGCGCTTTTCTCTGGGCAATCTGGAAGTGGAAGTCCTGCATACGCCGGGCCATACCCCGGCCTGCGTCAGCTACCGGATCGGCGATGCCGTCTTTGTCGGCGACACGTTGTTCATGCCCGATTACGGCACCGCCCGCACCGATTTTCCCGGCGGCGACGCCGTCACTCTCTATCGCTCCATTCACCGCATTCTCAGCCTGCCGGACGAAACCCGGATCTTCCTGTGCCATGACTATAAGGCGCCGGGGCGGGATCACTATGCCTGGGAAACCACGGTCGCCGAGGAGCGGGCCAAGAACATCCATATTCATGACGGCATCAGCGAGTCCGTTTTCGTGGCCAACCGGACGGCGCGCGACGCCACCCTGGCCGCGCCGGTGCTGCTGTTGCCTTCGATCCAGGTGAATATCCGCGCCGGCCGGTTGCCGGAACCGGAATCCAACGGCACCCGCTATCTGAAGCTTCCCATGAGCCTGGCGCCGGATCTGGCGGAAACCGCCGACTAACTGTTCTCCGGCGTGGTCAGGACGGGGCGGTCGGCGTCGCGCAGCCACACATAGATCGCCGGGATCACCAGCACCGTCAGCAAGGTCGATGAGGCGAGCCCGAACAGGAGCGAGATCGCCAGCCCCTGGAAGATCGGATCGGTGAGGATGGTGGCGGCGCCGATCATGGCCGCCAGCGCGGTGAGCAGGATGGGGCGGAACCGGGTGGCGCCGGCATCCAGCAGAACCTCGCGCAACGTCTTGCCGCTTTCGCCGGCGCCATGGCGGATGAAATCCACCAGCAGGATCGAATTGCGCACGATGATGCCGGCCAGGGCGATGAATCCGATCATCGAGGTGGCGGTGAAGGGCGCGCCGAACAGCCAATGGCCCAGCACGATGCCGATCAGGGTGAGGGGAACCGGCGTGAGGATGACCAGCGGCAGTTTGAAGCTGCCGAATTGCGCCACCACCAGCACATAGATGCCCAGGAGCGCGACCCCGAAGGCCGCGCCCATGTCGCGGAAGGTGACCCAGGTGACCTCCCATTCGCCGTCCCACAACAGGGTGGGCTTGCTTTCATCCGTCGGCTGGCCGTGGAAGCGGATGGCGGGTTGGGTGAGGGCACCCCAGTCATGCTTCCGCACCAGCCTGTCCACCGCCATCATGCCGTAGAGCGGCGCTTCGAATTCGCCGGCCAGTTCCGCCGTCACCATGTCGGCATAATGGCCGTCGCGCCGGAAGATCACCGGCGAGCCTTGCTCCTCGGTCACGCTGACCACGTCGCCCAGCTCGACCACCGCCTTGTTGCCGGGCTGGGCATTGGCGGGAACCGGGGTCGAGGCCAGCTTCCGCGACCAGCTGAGATCGCTCTTGGGCTCGCGCACCACGATCTCGATCGGATTGCGGTCGGCGCCGCGATGGGAATAGCCCACCGGCAAGCCGCCCAGCAGCGCGCTCAGCGTGTCATAGACATCGCTCTGCTCGACGCCGAAATATTCCAGCTTGTCCTGATCGATGGAGATGCGCAGCCGTGGCCGGGGATCGCCCCAGCTATTGTCCACATCGACGATATAGGGCACCGACTTGAACAGTTTCTGGATTTCCACCGCCACCGCGCGCCTGGTCTTCATGTCGGGGCCGTAGATTTCCGCCAGCAGCGTGGACAGCACCGGCGGGTCCCGGCGGCACTTCCACCACCTTGACCACCGTGCCCTTGGGGAAGCTCAGCTGATCGAGTTGCTTGCGCAGATCGAGCGCGATGGCATGGCTTTCGCGGTCGCGCTCGGACTTTGTCGGTCAGATTGACCGCCAGCTCGCCCATTTCGGGCTGCTGGCGCAGATAATAATGGCGCACCAGGCCGTTGAAATTGAACGGCGCCGGGCGTGCCGGCATAGGCCTGGATCGAGGTGACCTCGGGCAGTTTCTCGACCGTGGTAGCGGCCCGGAGCAGGGCCCGGCCGGTATCCTCGACCGTGGCGCCCTCCGGCAGATCGACCATCACCGCCAACTCCGACTTGTTGTCGAAGGGCAGCAGCTTCACCGTCACATTCTCGGTGACGAACAGAAGGCAGACCAGCACCGTCGCGCCGGCGACATAGAGCAGGAAGCGCTTGGCGTTGCGGCGCGAGGCGACGATGGGCGCCGCCATCTTGCGATAAAGCGCGCCAAGCCTGCCTTCGCCATGTTCCGCCCGCCGATGCCGGCTGGCGCGGCTTGCCGGAAATTTTGAGCATCGCCCAGGGCGCGATCACCATCGCCACGAAGAAGGAGAACAGCATCGCCGCCGAGGCGTTGGCGGGGATCGGCGCCATATAGGGGCCCATCATGCCGGAGACGAACAGCATCGGCAGCAACGCCGCCACCACCGTCAGGGTGGCGACGACGGTGGGATTGCCCACCTCGGCCACCGCTTCGATGGCAGCGGTCATGCGGTCGCGGCCGTCGCCCATCGCCCAATGGCGTGAGATATTCTCCACCACCACGATGGCGTCGTCCACCAGGATGCCGATGGAGAAGATCAGCGCGAACAGGCTGACCCGGTTGATGGTGTAGCCCATCAGATTGGCGGCGAACAACGTCAGCAGGATGGTGGTGGGAATGACGATCAAGGTCACTCCCGCCTCACGCCAGCCGATCACGAAGCCGATCAGAAGCACGATCGAGACCGTGGCCAGCGCCAGATGGAACAGAAGCTCGTTCGCCTTGTCGTTGGCGGTCTTGCCGTAATCGCGGGTGACTTCGACATTGACGTCGGCCGGTGATCAGCGAGCCCTTCAAAGCCTGGGCCTGGTCGACCAGCGCCTCGGACACCACCACCGCATTGGCGCCGGCGCGCTTGGCGAAGGCGATGGTGACGGCGGGCGCCAGTGACCAGCCGGATTTGGCGCGGGTCATCGACCAGACATGATGCTCCGCCGGGCTGGGGCCGATCACCACCTTGGCCACGTCGCGGACATAGACCGGCCGGCCGTCGCGGGTGGTGACCAGCAACAGCCCGATATCGGGCACCCCCGACAGGGTACGGCCGGCCACCGCCTGGAACATGCGGCCGTTCCGGCGCAGGCTGCCGGCCAGGAAGGAACGGTTGGCGCCCTGGATCTTGGCTTCCAGCTGCTGCAGGGTGACGCCATAAAGCGACAGCTTCTCCGGGTCCGGCTCGACGCTGATCTCGTTCGGCGGTGCCGCCGGCGATATAGGTGAGGCCGACATTGTCCACCTTGTCGAGCTCGGCCTGGACCTTTTTCGCCAGCGCATAAAGGTCCTTCTCGTTCCAGCGCGCGGCTGCGTCGGTTTTGGGTGAGAGCGTCAGGGTGACGATGGCGACGTCGTTGATGCCGCGGCCGATGATCAGGGGCTCGGGGATGCCCAGCGGGATGCGGTCGTAATTGGCCCGCAATTTCGCCTGCACCCGCAAAATGGCGTCGTCCTCGCTGGTGCCGGTGAGAAAGCGGGCCGTGACCATCACCCGGTCGTCCTGGGTCTGGCTATAGACATGCTCGACGCCGTTGATGCCCTTGACGATCTCTTCCAGCGGCTTGGTGATCAGTTCGGCGGCGTCAGGCGCCTTCAGGCCGTCCGCCTGGACCAGAATGTCCACCATCGGCACGCTGATCTGGGGCTCTTCCTCGCGGGGAATGACCGCCAGCGCGATCAGGCCGGCGATGACCGCCGCCATCAGGATGAGCGGCGTCAGCGGCGATTTGATGGTGGCGCGGGTCAGCCGGCCGGAAAGGCCCAGATTCATGGCTTGAGCAGCCTGTCGCCGGCCTTCAACCCGGACAGGATTTCCAGTGTCGCAGGCTTGCCCGGCGTGAACTGTTCCACACCGCGCTGGACGGGAACGTCGATCGCTCCATTTTTCGAGGTCCAGAGCCGGACATAGTCGATCCCGGAACGGGTGAAGACATATTGTTCCGGAACCAGGATGGTGGACCGGGCGCCGGCATTCACCCAGACCCGGACCCGTTCGCCGACGAAATAATCGCCGATCCCGCTCACTCTTGCGTCGGCCACGACATGGCCGTTGTCCACCTGCGGATAGATCAAGGTGATGGTGCCGAAGCGCGGCCCGCTCATGCCCAGATCGGCGCCGTCCAGCCGGACGGTTTCGCCGATCTTGAGATAAAGGGCGTGGCGCTCGGGCACTTCCAGGCGCAGGACGAAATTCTGCTCGGCGACGGTGGCCACCGTGTCGCCGGCCATCACCACGGTTCCCGCGGTGACCGGTACGGTGATGACCCGCCCGGTGGTGGGGGCGGCGACCTCGCCCTCGGTCGCCTGTTCCTTGATCACGGCGCTTTGGGCGGTGATCGATTTCAGATTGCTTTGGGCGACATTGTAGGTGGTCTTCGCCTGGTCATACATGTTGCGGGATATGGCGCCGGAGCCGATCAGCCTTTGGGCCCGGTCGAAATCCAGTTTGGCCTGATCGACCTGGGCCTGGGCGGCGGCGATCTGGGCGGCATAGGAACGGATCTGGAGCGCCAGCTTGGGATCGCCGACTGTGGCGATGACCTGGCCGCGGGTCGACTTGATCGCCCTGGCGCACTTTGAGATCGATGATGGTGCCGCCGGTCCGGACCCGGGCCGGCACGGTATAAGTCGATTGAATGGTCGCGAAGACGCTTTTCTCGTCCTCGATCGAAGACGTCCGCACCAGATAGGTGGGCGGCGGCGCCGGCGCCGGCTTTTGCGGCGCCGGGTGCGAGAAGCCGAGAAAAGCGAGGATGCCGGCCAGCCAGTTCATCGTGTCAGCGCCGCTCGCGCAGTTGGCCGGTGGCGGGATTGACCGAAATGGTGGGAAGCCCGGCCGCTTTCCAGGCCATCAGGCCGCCGGCCAGATGGCCGGCCACCGTCAGGCCGGCATCGGCGGCGAGGCCCATGGCTTTCGCCGACCGCATGCCCGAACCGCAGCTGAACACGATTCCGCGGCCGCCCGGCTCGGGCAGCGCCTTGGGGTCGAAGGTCGAAAGCGGGAAAAGCAGCGCCCCGTGAATCCGCTCGGCGGCATATTCACTCGGCTCGCGCACATCGATTAGAATGATGGCGCGCTCCGCCAACCGGCGGGCGACGTCAGCGGGATCGAGATTTTGCGGGGATGGCATGTCTTGTTCCTTTGAGTTTCGCGGCCGGCACCGCGCAGATGGGCTGCGGGCCGCAATAAATGTCGTACAGGGTGGAGACCAGCTTGCGGACCGGCTCGCTGGCCAGCGCGTACCAGATGGTCTGGCCCTCGCGGCGGGTGGATGACCAGCCCGTCCTTGCGCAGCAGCGCCAGATGCTGGGACACCGTGGAATCCCGGATGCCCAGGAACTGGGCCATATCGCCCACCGACTGCTCGCCATCGATCAGCTGGCACAGGATCATCAGCCGGTGCCGGTTGGCCAGCGCCTTGAGCATTTCCTCGGCCTGGGAGGCCTGGTCGCGCATCTGGTCGAGTTTTATTTTCATAGTTGCGTATATACGATAATACGTATATATAGTCAAGTGTCCATTGGTACATTGCGTCCGGGCACGGCGGATTCATTGAGCCAAATCAACGCCGGACCGGGTTCGTGACCCAATAATGCGAAAAGCGGGAAAGGAGAACGTCATGGCAAAGGTGGTGGTTCTGGGGGCCGGTCTTGGCGGCACTCTGATGGCGTATGAGATGAAAGCCGAATTGGGCGCGAACGACTCCATCGCCGTGATCGGGCAGGGGCCGCGCTACCATTTCGTGCCCTCCAACCCCTGGGTGGCGGTGGGCTGGCGCGACCGCGAGGAAGTGGAGATCGATATCGGCGCGGTGATGGCCCGCAGAGGCATCGGCTATCACGAGCAGGGCGCGGCCCGGGTGCATCCGGCGGAGAACCGGGTCGAACTCACCGACGGCAACAGCGTCGACTATGATTATCTGGTTCTGGCCACCGGGCCGGAACTGGCGTTCGACGAGATTCCCGGATTGGGCCCGCAAGGCTTCACCCAGTCCATCTGCCATGTCGACCATGCCGAGAAGGCATTCGAGGCGCTGGAGCAATTCGCGGCCAATCCCGGCCCCATCGTGGTGGGCGCGGTGCAGGGCGCCTCCTGCTTCGGCCCGGCCTATGAATTCGCCTTCATCCTGGACACCGAACTTCGCAAGCGGCGCATTCGCGACAAGGTGCCGATGACCTTCGTCACCTCGGAACCCTATATCGGCCATCTCGGTCTGGACGGGGTCGGCGACACCAAGAGTCTGATGGAAAGCGAACTGCGCGACCGTCACATCAAATTCATCACCAATGCCCGGGTCCACCATGTCGAAAGCGACAAGATGGTGGTGGAAGAAGTGGGCGAGGATGGCGCGGTCAAGAAGACGGCCGAACTGCCTTTCAAATACGCCATGATGCTGCCGGCCTTCCGCGGCGTGCCGGCGGTCAAGGGCATCGAGGGCCTCACCAATCCGCGCGGCTTCGTCATCGTCGACAAGAAGCAGCGCAATCCGAAATATCCCAACGTTTTCGGCATCGGCGTGGGCATCGCCATCGCCGCCGGTGGGGCCGACCCCGGTTCCGGTGGGCGTGCCCAAGACCGGGTTCATGATCGAATCCATGGTGACCGCCACCGCCAAGAACATCGCCGCCCTGATGCACGGCAAGGAAGCCGTCACCGAGGCCACCTGGAACGCGGTCTGCCTGGCGGATTTCGGCGATGGCGGCGTCGCCTTTGTGGCCGAACCGCAAATCCCGCCCCGCAACGTCAACTGGGCGTCAGAAGGCAAATGGGTGCATTACGCCAAGATCGCCTTCGAGAAATATTTCCTGCGCAAGATCCGCAAGGGCGAAAGCGAACCCTTCTATGAACGCTGGATCATGGAAGGGCTTGGGCATCCGCCGGCTGACCCAATCGCGCTGAAAGGAATAAAGCGATGAATATCGATCGTGCCGTTCTGGCCTTTGCCGGCTTCGTGGTTGTGGTCGGATTGGCGTTGGCCGAGCTCTACAGCCCCTGGTGGCTGTTGTTGAGCGCCTTTGCCGGCCTGAACATGATGCAGGCGGCCTTTACCGGCTTCTGCCCGGCCGCTTTCATCTTCCGCCAACTTGGCGTCAAGCCGGGCGAGGCCTTCCGCTAGAACCGGCAGCATTGCACGGACGAAATACGGTTTCCGCGTCGGGCGGGGCGGCCGGCAATTGCCGACCGCCCCGATATTTCATCCGCGCGCCAGTTGCAGGCCCAGATAGGACGATACGCCGTTGCGCATCACCAGCAGCGGGATGGCTGGCTTCTTCTGCCGCTCGGCGGCACGGATTTGATCCGCGGCTTCGGCAGGACTGGAAACCGCATGGCCGGCGACGCGCTGGATGATGTCGCCCGCCTGGACGCCGCTATCATCGGCCTTGCTGCCCGGCGTCACCTGGCTCACCACCACGCCGCCGACATCGGGCCCGACACTGAGCTGATCGCGCATTTCCGGGGTCAGCGGCGCCAGCGCCATGCCGACCGGCGTCGGATTGGCATTGGCGCCGTTTGCCGACGCCAATTGCTGCTTGCTCTGGGTGCCGATGGTCACGCTGAGATCGCGGCTATGCTGGTTCCGCCAGACGGTCATGGCGACGGACTTGCCGCTGGGCGTGTCGGCCACGTCCATGGCCAGATCGCGGGTTGTCCTGATCGGCTTGCCGTTAAAGGCGGTGATGACATCGCCTTGCTGGACATGGGCGCGGGCGGCCGGCGAGTCATCCTCGACCACATCCACCAGCACGCCTTCATGGTCGGGCAGGCCGACGGCCTTGGCTAGGCTCTCGGTCATGGGCTGCATCTGCACCCCCAGCCAGCCGCGGGCGACTTTGCCGTGCGCGCGCAATTGGGCGACGATGTCCTTGGCGACATTCGAGGGAATCGCAAAGCCGATGCCGACGCTGCCGCCCGAAGGCGAATAGATCGCGGTGTCGATGCCGATCACCTGGCCGGACTGGTCGAACAAGGGTCCGCCGGAATTGCCGGGATTGATCGGAGCGTCGATCTGCAGGAAATCGTCATAGGGCCCTTCATTGATGTTGCGGCCATGCGCCGAGACGATTCCGGCGGTGACGGTTCCGCCCAGGCCGTAGGGGTTGCCGACCGCGATCACCCAATCGCCTTCCTGCTCATGATCGGAGTTGCCGAACGCGACATAGGGCAGGTCGCGGCCGGCATCGATCTTGAGCAGCGCCAGATCGGTCTTGGGATCGCGTCCGATCAATTTGGCCCGATATTTGTTGCCGTTGCTGAGGGCGACGGAGATATCGCGGGCGCCGTCCACCACATGATTGTTGGTGACGATATAGCCGGAAGGGTCGATGATGAATCCCGAGCCCAAGGCCCGCTGCATCGGCGTGATCGCCTGGTTGTGATTGTTCTGCTGCCGGAACTGACGGAAGAAATCGCCGAACGGCGAGCCGGGCGGAAAATTCGGGATGTTCGGCATGGCGTGATTGCCGGAGACCGGCGAGGTGGTGGTGATCTGGACTACGGCGGGCTTCACCTTGGCGACCAGGGGCGCGAAGCCGGACTGGGTGGCGTTGGTGGGCGTGACGCTGATGGGCGGCGGCATCGGCGCGGAAAGACCCCAGGCCGCGCCTCCCGCGCCGAGCGCGGTTCCGACCAGCAGCGCGGCGATGAGGCTTGTGCGCAGCTGCGCGAAGGATTTTGGTAAATTTGCTTTGATCGGCATTGACGTTCCTTTCTCTAGCGACGGGTTCGCCGAAACTCCTGTCCTTCAAATAGGCCACCGATATGAAGAATGGCTGGACTGGCGATTACAGATTCATCAGCATTGCCGGCGCCAAACGCTTTCGCGTGCCGCGCGTGTCGGATTCTTCAGGAAATGGCGTATAATGGATCTCAGGCGGGGCGCGGCCGGTCTTCGCGAGAGCGTTGCTTTCGGCGCTCCAATTCCCGGTTCAATTCGGCGCCGAACAGGATGATCACCAGGGACAGCCAGATCCAGGTGAGGAAACCCACGATCGCCCCCAGATTGCCATAGACGCGGTCGAAATTCCCGAAATGCTGGACATACCATTTGAAGAGAAGGGTTTCCAAAAGCCAGAGTGCCGAAGAGACGGTGCTGCCCCATGTCAGCCAGGAATCGTGCCGGAGCCGGCAGGGGCCGTAGTTATAGATGGCCGTCAGGAGAACCAGGCCGAACACATAGGCGATCGGCCAGCTCAGGGCGAGCAACAAGGTCCGCAAAAGACCGTGATAGGGCAACAGCCGCAACAATTCCGGCAACAGGCCCACCAGCAGCATCGCCAGCACGCTGAAAATGATGGAGATGCCGGTAAGAAGCAACGCGATCAGCGACAGGCGAAGGAATCCGCGAGCTTCTTTGGCTTCGTAGGCGACGTTCAATCCATGCACCAGGGCCTTGATGCCGCCGCTGGCGCCCCAAAGCGCGATCAGAATGCTCACCACAAATGTCAGGCCCAGCCTGGGAATCTTCTGCGCGATCAGCCGGTGAAGCTCGGTATCGAGAACGATGATCGCGCCGCGGGGCAGAAAGCGGGAAACCAAAGCGAGATCATGGGCGATCGTGGCCCGGTCGGCGAGAAATCCATACATCGTGACGATGGCGGCGAAAGCCGGAAACAGCGCCAGCAGAATGAAGAATGTGGCGCCGCCAGCGACTTCCATGATGCGATCGCGGTCGAATTGGATATAGGCCGCGTGCAGGATATTCAATGCCGGAACCGCGCGCGGAAGCCGGCGCATGGCTACCGCCCCGCCGGCAGCAATCGGAGCCAGCGCAACAGGACCGGCATGGTCAGCCCCTGGATCAGCACCGAGAAGGTCACCACCGCAAAGGTGGCGATGATGACGGAATCATGCCCGACCAGGCCGGAGGGCAAAGTGAGAGCCAGCGCCAAGGCCAGCGCGCCCCGCAGACCGCCCCACCACAGGACGTGCTGCTCGCGCAGGCCCACCGCCCAGGGCGTTTTCGCGAACAGGCTGCTCAAGGGATAGACCGTGGCCGCCCGTGCGGCCACCACCAGGGCGATGGCGATCGCCAACGGCATCAGCCCGACATCCGAGAAATGCACCCGCGCGACGCTGAGGCCGATGAGCAGGAAGACCAGCGAATTGGCGATGAAGGCGGCGAATTCCCACATATCGATGATGAACTCCCGTCCCCCCTTGGAGAGGCCGAATGTCGGGCGGCTGCCGCGCACGCCCACCCCGCCCATCAGCAGGCCGGCGCTGACCGTGGCCAGCACGCCGGAGACATGCAGCGACTCCGCGGCAAGAAAGGCTCCATAGGCGGCGATGCCGGTCACCGCCGCCTCGACGAATTTCTCCGACGAGCGGCCCGCGACCAGGATGCCGGCGACACCCACCGCCAGGCCAAGCGCAATCCCGCCCCCGGAAATCACCACCAGGGACCCGCCCGCCTCAAGCACGCCGCCGGACCGGGATTGAACCCAGCTCAAGGCCAGTCCGAACAGCACGGCGGCAACCCCGTCATTGAACAGACTCTCGCTTTCGACCAGCAGCCGCAGCCTTCCGCCGATCCCGGTGTCCTTGAACATGGCGATGACCGCAATCGGATCGGTCGCCGCGATCAGGACGCCGAAGACCAGGGCCGGCGCCAGCGGCCAGTTGAGCAGAAGCATCATGCCGCCGGTCACCACCGCGGCCGAGATCACCACGCCAAAAACGCTGAACACCAGAACCGGAGTCAGATCGCGCTTGAGTTCGTGCCAGGAAATATTGATCGCCGCCTCGAACAGAAGCGGCGGCAGGATGACATTGAAGATGATGTCGTGGGTGAGCCTCAGGCCGGTGTCGAAGCGGCTGAAGGCCAGCCCCACGCCGGCCACCACCAGTCCCACAGTGTAAGGCAGGGACAGGCGGCGGGCGATGATCGCAACCAGAATCGCGACCACCAGCAGGGCCAAGGTTTGCTCGATAATCAGATCCATGCGGCGTTATAGGATGGGCGGCACCAGCGCGCCACTGACTTTGTCAACCGTCGCCATCGGGATGCGGCGCTGCCGCCGGCGGCTGATCCGGGCGCAGCAGATCCTGCGCCGCATCGTTGCGGCCGTGACCGGTCTCGGCGACCGGCCCGTCGCGTACCACCGGCTTGTAGCCGATCGCCTCCAGACCCGCATCGCCTTCACGCCCCAAAACGGCACGCAGACGGATGTCGCGCTGGGGAAAGGGAATCTCGATATGGGCCTTCCGAAGCGCGTCGTCGATCGCCCAGGTATAGGCCGCCTGCAACGCCGCCGGCCGCTTCACGGCCTCCAGCGTGGGCCAGACCACCAGCTCGAAATTCAGCGAGGAGTCGCCGAAGCTCACCAGCCAGACCTGGGTACGGTGCTCGGCAGTGTCGGGGAGGGTGGCGGGAATGGATTTGGCCGCGGCGATCACCACGTCGCGCACCAAACCCTTGTCGGAACCATAGGCGACCGAAAACGGCACATGGATCCGCCGCGTCTCGCCCTGCAAGGTCCAGTTGATGAACTGTTCCTCGATCAGGCGCGAGTTCGGCACCAGAATGTCGATATTGTCGTTGTTCTTGATGCGGGTGGCGCGGGCGCCGATCTCCATCACGATGCCGCGCACGCCGGCCAACTCGATATAATCGTCCACCGAGATGATGCTGTCGAACAACAGAACCAGGCCGGAGACGAATTCCTTTACCACGCCCTGCAGGCCCAGGCCGACACCCACGCCCAACGCGCCGGCGAACACCGCGAGCGTGCTGAGATTGACCCCCAGCGAGGACAGAGCGAACAGGACGCCGACAATGATGACGCCATAGCCGCTGAGTTTCTCGAGGATGTAGAGCGCCGGAACTCGGGCCCTCCATCCGGACGCGGAGGCGGGATAGAATCCGCACCAGCAGCCGCGACGCCGCAATGGCGAGCGCGAGCACCAGGATGGCCAGTATCAGGCGGCCGACGGTAATCTGGGCGCCGCCAAAATCCGCGATGGTGAATTTCAGGATATCGTTCGTGGCACCCTCTATTCGTTCTCGTGTTTCAAGACCCGACCGGAATCCGGCTGTTCAAACGGCGGAAAAGGGGGTGCTAGACAGGTTGGACCGGCTCGGATCGCTTGGAATTGTAGCGTAACACCCCCGGCACGCAGGATTCAATTTCGGCGCAAGCTGGCCCAGTCGCGCTTGCCGCTCCGCAGTCAAGTCGCTGGCCGGTCTGATTGGTTGGCTGATTACGGCTGGCTTTGTGATAGGCGGGGGCTGCGATAGGCTGGTGTGGGGATTGGGCACGGATAAGACACATGCAGGGGGACAGGACAATCACGCGCGCCGCGCCGTCCCTGTGGCGCCCGATCCTGGCCGCCGCCGCGGGCAATGTGCTCGAATGGTATGATTTTACGGTCTATGCCTATATGGCGCCGTTCATCGGGGAGAAATTCTTTCCGGCTCGGGATCCCCTGACGGAGCTCCTGGCGGTGTTCGCCACTTTCGGTCTGGGCTTTGTGGTCCGGCCCCTGGGCGGAATCGTGATCGGCCGGCTGGGCGACAGCAAAGGCCGCAAGCCGGCGCTGCTGGTCACCATTCTTCTGATGGCGGTGGGTACGGTAGGCATCGGGTTTGTTCCAGGCCGGTCTGCCATAGGCGCGGCGGCACCCTGGCTGCTGGTGCTCTGCCGGCTGCTGCAAGGTTTCTCGGCTGGCGGCGAGTGGGGCAGTTCCACCGCCTTCATCCATGAATGGGCGCCCAAGGGGCGGCGCGGATTCTTTTCCAGCCTGCAACAATCCAGCGTGGCCTTTGGCATGCTCCTGGGATCCGCCATCGCGGCGCTGTCGGCCACGCTTTTCACCAAGGCTGAGATGGGCGATTTCGGCTGGCGGATTCCGTTCCTGCTGGGCGCCCTGATCCTGCCGGTGGGACTTTATATGTGGCGCCGGGTGGAAGAGACACCGGTTTTCGCCGCAGAAAAGAAGCCGCCGGTGGCCATGCGGGCGGGCGCGCGTCTGGCCGCCCAGGCGAGCGGGATCATCGTGATCTGGACGGTGGCCTATTACGCCATCCTCACCTACATGCCGGTCTTCACCGCGCGGTTTTCCCGGCTGGGGTCGGCTGCCGCGCTCTGGTCCGGCGCCCTCAACCTTTTCGTCCTGGCGGCGGCCATTCCCCTGTTCGGATATCTGGCGGATCGCTGGGGCCGAAAGCCCTTGCTCCTGATCGGCGCCGGCGGCTTCGCGCTTTTTTCCTATCCGCTGTTCCTGGTGATCGTGGACAGCCGCGGTGCCGCGCCTGTGATGGCGACCGGGATCGTTTTCGCCCTTTTGACCGCGATCTATTCCGGCGGCGCCCCTGCCGCGGTGACCGAGATTTTTCCGCCCGCCTCCCGGCTTTTATGGATGTCCACCGGCTATAGCCTGACGGTGGCGCTGTTCGGCGGGTTCGGGCCTTACATCGCGACCTGGCTGGTCAAGACCACCGGCTCGCCTCTGTCGCCCGCCTTTTATATTGTCGGCTGCGCCTTGCTGTCGCTGGCGGTGATCCTGCCGCTCAAGGAAACGCGTGATGACGGATAAAGACCTGCAACCCTGGCAATGGCCCGAGCCGCATTGGCGCGCGATCATGAACCAGGTACGGGCGGGCCGGCGGCTTCGGCCCAAGGCCTGGCCCGATGGCGCGCGCTGTGCCTTTGCCCTCTCTTTCGATTCCGATCACGAAACCAACGAATTGCGCGACGGCGGCAAGTCCATCGGCCGGCTGTCCTGGGGCCAGTATGGCGCCCGGGTCGGCATACCCCGCATCTCGGCGCTGCTGGCGCGCCATGATATTCGCGCATCCTTTTATGTGCCGGCGGTGGCGGCGCTCACCTATCCCGACGAACAGCGGGCGCTGATCGCCGCGGGACATGAGATCGGCATCCATGGCTGGATCCACGAACTCAATTCGGTTCTGCCTTACCAAGCCGAGCGCGATCTGATGCTGGCCGCTTCCGACACCCTGACCAAGATCACCGGTATGAGGCCGGTCGGCTTGCGCACGCCGTCCTGGGACTTCAGCCCTTCGACCCTGCGGATCGAGAAGGAGATGGGCCTTCTCTACGATTCGTCCCTGATGGCGGACGAGGATTGCTATGAGCTTCTGCTGGACGGCGAGCCCAGCGGCGTGGTGGAGCTGCCGGTGGAATGGGTGCGCGACGACGCGGTCTATTTCATGATGAACCGGTTCCAGGCGCAGCGGCCCTATACCCCGCCGGCCGACGTGTTCGACATCTTCCGCCGCGAATTCGAGGCCGCCTATGCGGAGGGCGGGCTGTTCCAGCTCACCTGCCATCCGCACATCATCGGTTACCGTTCCCGCGTCTGGATCCTCGAGGAACTGATCCGGCTGGCGCGGTCCAAGAAAGACGTCTGGTTCGCCACCCATGCGGAGGTGGTGCGCTGGGCGAAAGCTGCTTAACGCTTCAATGCCACCAGATTGAAGGCCGCGCCTTGCGGATCCATGGCCTGCACCACCCATTGCCCACCGGGCACCTGCATCGGCCCGTTGAGAATCTTGCCGCCACCGGCGGTGATCCGCGCCACGCCGGCATCGATCGCCGGCACATTGAAATAAAAGCCCCAATGCGGCACCGGCACCTGGGGCGGCTTGGTCATCATGCCGCCGATGGGCGCACCTCCCGCCGCGAACAACTGATAGGTGCCCATCGCACCCATATCGATGGCGTCCGCCTTGGTCCAGCCGAACAGCTTCTCATAGAAGGCGAAAGCCGCCTGCCAGTCCGAGGCCATGAGTTCGTTCCAGCCCACCGTGCCGGGCGTGCCCATGGGAAGCGGCGGCGGCGGACCGGCGGTGAGACCCTTGGCGACATAGAAGGGCGCGCCTTGCGGGTCCGCCACCATCGCGAAGCGGATGACGCCGGGGACCTCCTGCGGTCCCATGAAGGCTTTGCCGCCTTCCTTGGAAATTCGGGAAACCGCCTGATCCACATCGTCGGTTGCGATATAGCCCAGCCAGCCGGGCCGGGCGCCGTGCTCCGCCATATCGGCGGTGATCGCCATCATGCCGGCCACACCCCGATCGGCCGCATTGAAAACCGTGTACTGCGTCCCGGGGACGCCGGAATCCTGAGCCGTCCAGCCCACCACATCGCGGTAGAATTTTTCCGCCGCCTTGGGGTCGCTGGTCATCAATTCGTGCCAGAAAAAGGAATTGGGCATCAGGGTCTCCGCAGGGCTGGCCGGGCTCTCAATTACTCGGCGGCGATGTCATATTCGTCATGGCGGCGGATGAAATCCATGGTGCGCGTCTCATTGCGGCCCAGCGGCGCGCGATCCAGGATCATGAGGGTGCCGATGATGTCTTCCGCGCCCCGGGCATAGCTGGAATAGGTATGAAACACCTCGCCCGCCTCGTTTTTGAAAAAGGCGCTGATGCCCGGCAATTCGTCATTGGCGCGGTCACCCGGTATGCGGGTGAAGTTATACTCGACCTCGCCGCCCGCCAACTCGTCCTTGGTGAAGGAGACGTGGAAATCGTGGTTGAAGTCGGTGCCGAATGACGACACCCAGGGGAATTTCCAGCCCATGCGTGTCTTGTAGGCCGTGATCTCGTTCAGCGGCGCGCGGGAAACTGTCACCCAGGTCACGTCATGATGGTTCAGATGCGGCAGCGCGCCGTCAATGTGATCGGACAGGAAGGAACAGCCGGGGCAGCCCGCCTTCCAGCCCGGTGCCAGCATGAAATGATAGACGATCAACTGGCTGCGGCCGTCGAACATATCCGCCAGGCTCTTCTTGCCCGACGGCGCGTCGAAAACATAGTTTTTTTCCACCCGCTCCCAGGGCAGCGCCTGCCTGGCGGCGCGCACCGCGTCGCGCAAATGGGTTTCTTCCTTTTCCTTCAGCAGCAAGGCCTTGCGGGCCTTCAGCCATTCGTCCCGCGAAACGATCGGATGTTCCATGGCGATCCTCCCTTAAGCCATTCAAACGGGGAAATCAGGTTGATGTCAACATTTATTCCCGAGCGAGATGTTCCATGCCCGTCACGTGACGGATTCGCGACGCCGGGCCGAAGTCCGGATCATTCGTGATGCTGCAGGCCCCGGTTGATGAGCTGGAAGAAGACCGGCACGAAGAAAATGGCCAAGATGGTCGCGGTCAGCATGCCGCCGATCACTCCGGTGCCGATATCGTTCTGGCTGCCGGCACCGGCGCCGGTGGCCACCGCCAGGGGGAACACCCCGGCAATGAAGGCAATGGAGGTCATCAGAATCGGACGCAGACGCATCCGGGCGGCCTGCATCGCGGCCTCGCGGGCATGCAGGCCCCGCCTTTCCCCATCCACCGCGAATTCCACGATCAGGATCGCGTTCTTGGCCGACAGGCCGATGGTGGCCAGCAAACCCACCTGGAAATAGATATCGTTGAACAAGCCGCGCAGGCTAGCCGCGGCAACCGCGCCGATCACGCCCAGCGGGATCACCAGCATCACCGACAGCGGAATCGCCCAGCTTTCATAAAGCGCCGCCAGGCAGAGATAGATGATGAAGATGGACAGCGCATAGAGCGCGGGCGCCTGGGCCCCGGACTGTTCTTCCTGATAAGATAATCCGGTCAGTTCATAGCCGATGCCCTGAGGCAGCTTTTTGAAAAGCTTGCCCATCTCTTCCAGCGCGGTGCCGGAACTGATCCCCTGCGCGCCCTGGCCCTGGATTTCGATTGCCGGCAGGCCGTTATACCGGGCGAGCGAGGTGGGTCCCAAAGTCCAGCGGGCCTTGGCGAAGGAGGAGAAGGGCGCCATGGTGCCGGTGTCGGTGCGCACATACCAGCGGTCCAGGTCCTGCGGCGTCATGCGATAAGGCGCGTCGCCCTGCATATAGACCCGCTTGACCCGGTCGCGGTCGATGAAATTGTTGACGAAGGTGCCGCCCCAGGCCGCGGAAAGGGTGGAATTGACGTCCGCGGTGGATACGCCCAGGGCATTGGCCTTTTCCTGATCGATATCGATGTGGAGCTGTTGGGCATCGTCCAGGCTGTTGGGGCGCACGCCCGCCAGCAGGGGATCCTGCGCCGCCAGCCCCAGCAGCATGTTGCGGGCCTGGATCAGTTTCTCATGTCCCAGATTGCCCCGATCCTCCATCTCCAGATCGAAGCCCGAGGAAAATCCCAGTTCGGGCACCGAAGGCGGCACCAGCGGAAACACCTGCGCGTCCGGTATCCGGATGAAATTCATGAAGGCGCGGCGGGCGATGGCGGTGGCGTCGTTCTGAGCGCCGGGTCGGTCGCCCCAGTCTTTCAGCCGGGCGAACACGATGCCGGTATTCTGTCCGACGCCGATAAAGCTGAAGCCGGCGACAGCGAAAACGAATTGGACGTTCTTCTTTTCCTTGGTCAGATAGTAATTCTCGACCTGCTCCGCCACTTGCAGAGTGCGCGATTGTTCGGTGCCGGACGGCATATTGATCAGATTGACGTCGAAGCCCTGGTCTTCATCGGGCAGGAATCCGGTGGGCATCTGGTAGAATAGGATCGCCAGCACCGCCACGATCGCCGCATAGGCGACCATCATCGTTTTGGGGCGGTCGAGGGCACCCGTCAGGCCGCGACGATAGGCATCCCGGGTCTTCTCGAAGCTGGCATTGAACCAGTCGAAGAACCGGCCCAGCAGCCCGCCGGCATGGGCATGCTGGCCGCCTTCGATGGGCTTGAGCAAAGTGGCGCATAAGGCCGGGGTCAGGACCAGGGCGCACATGATCGACAACGACATGGCCGAGACGATGGTCACCGAGAATTGCCGGTAGATCACCCCGGTCGAGCCACCGAAAAAGGCCATCGGCAGGAACACCGCGGTCAGCACCAGGCCGATGCCGATCAGGGCGCCGGTGATCTCCTGCATCGAGCGCAGAGTGGCTTCCCGCGGCGGCAAGCCTTCCTCCCGCATGATGCGCTCGACATTCTCCACCACCACGATGGCGTCATCGACCAGAAGCCCGATCACCAGCACCAGGGCGAACAGAGTGAGGGTGTTGATGGTAAAGCCGGTCGCCGCCAACACGCCGAAGGTGCCCAACAACACCACCGGCACCGCCACCGCCGGCACCAGGGTGGTGCGCCAATTCTGCAGGAAGGCATACATCACCAGGATCACCAGCAGGATCGCCTCGATCAGGGTCTTGACCACGTCGCGGATCGACAGCCGGATGAATTCGGTATTGTCCAGCGCGAATACCAGCTTCATGCCGGGCGGCAGCGAAGGTTCCAATTCCAGGGCGCGTTGCTTGACCTGATCCACCAGCTGCAGCGCGTTGGCGCCCGGCGCGGGCATGATGGCGATGCCGGCGGCGGGACGGCCATTCATTTGGCTGGTGACGGCATAGCTTTCGGCGCCCAGTTCGACCCGGGCGACGTCCGACAGATGCACCACCGCGCCGTCGGGCGAAGTCTTGAGGATGATGTTGCGGAATTGCTCGGCGGTGTGAAGCTGAGACTGGGCGGTGACGGTGGCGTTGATGGCCTGGCCCGGCACGGCCGGCTGGCCGCCGATCGCGCCGGCCGAGACCTGGACGTTCTGGGCCAGGACGGCGTTGCGCACATCCGACGGTTCCAGCGAATAATTGCGCAGCTTGTAGGGGTCCAGCCAGATCCGCATCGCATATTGCGAGCCGAATCCCTGGATATGGCCCACGCCGGGCACGCGCGACAGCGGGTCCTGCAGCTTGGAGATAATGAAATCCGAAATGTCCATATTGGTGTAGCGATGGCCGCTGTCATAGACGGCCACCACCAGCAGGAAGTTGGTTTGGGCCTTCTGGACCGTGACCCCCAGTTGCTGCACCTGGCTGGGCAGCTGCGCCACCGCCTGCTGCACTTTGTTTTGGACCTGCACCTGGGCGATGTCGGGATTGGTACCGGCCGCGAAGGTCGCCGTGATCGCCACCGAGCCGTCGGCATTGGATGACGAGGAAAAATACAAAAGATTGTCCAGGCCGGTCAGCTGCTGCTCGATCACCTGGGTGACGGAATTCTGCAACGTGGCCGCGTCGGCGCCGGGATAGAAGGCGTTGATCACCACCGCCGGCGGGGCGATGGTGGGATATTGCTCGATCGGCAGGTTGAATGCCGAGATCGCGCCCGCCAGCATGATCACGATCGCGATCACCCAGGCGAAGACGGGGCGGTCGATAAAGAAGCGCGACAATCCCATGGGCGCCCCTTATTTCGCGCCGGGCTTCGCGGCGGGATTGGCGCCAGGCGCCGCTCCGGCCGGCATCGGCGTCACTTTCATGTCGGGCCGGATATTCTGCAGGCCCTGCACGATCACCTTGTCGCCGGCCTTCAATCCGTCCAGCACCTGCCAGTCGCCGCCCACCGCGCGGCCGGTCTTGATCAATCTCAGGCGCGCCATGTTCTGATTGTCCAGCACCAGCACGGTGGGCTCGCCCTTGGGATCGCGGCCGACCGCGGGCTGCGGCACCAGAATGCCGTGCGGATCCACGCCCTCATTGATCCTGGCCCGCACATAAAGACCGGGAAGCAGAATGTTTTCGGGATTGGGGAACAAGGCGCGCAGGCGCACCGTGCCGGTGGTGGGATCCACCGTCACATCGGTGAATTGCAGCTTGCCTGTCAGCGGATAGGCGCTGCCGTCATCCAAGGTCAAAGTCACTTCCGCGGTCAGCGGCCCGCCGCGCTGCAGCTGACCCCGGTGGGCGGCGCGCTCCAGCGCCAGCAATTCGGCGGCGGACTGGGCGATGTCCACATAGATGGGATCGAGTGTGGAGATGGTGGCAAGCGCGGTGGCCTGATTGGCGGTGACCAGCGCGCCCACCGTCACCGAAGAGGCGCCGATCCGTCCGGTGATGGGCGCGGTGATACGGGTATAATTGAGATTGATGCGGGCCGTCTCGAGATTGGCGAGCGCCTGCTTGTAGGCGGCCTGGGCGTCGTCATTGTCCTGCGGCGCGATGGCGTTGGCTTTCAGCAAGGCTGCATAACGCTCGGCCTTGACCTTGGCGCTGGCCAAAGTCGCGGCGGCGCTGTCATAGGCCGCCTGATAGGGCGCGGGGTCGATCTGGTAGAGCGGCTGTCCGGCCTTGACCGTGCTTCCCTCCACAAACAACCGCGCCTTGATGATGCCGCTGACCTGCGGCCGGACATCGGAGATCGCGGTGGGATCGGTGCGGCCGGGAAGTTCGGCGGTGAGCTCGACCGGCTGTTCGTGGACCACCATGAAGCCCGCCATCGGAATCATTTGCGGTGGTTGTGGCTTGCTGCAGGCGGACAAAACCGCCGCCAGCACCAAAACGGCCGAAAAAGTGCGCAGCATGAATTCCCCTCAAATACCGGCGGTCCGGTCCCCGATTTGGGCGTCCTCCTACCAGAAGCGGCGCCTTATCCCAACCTGCCGTAAGGGAAAAACGCCTCCGGCGGCCGTTCTATACGACTGGTGTAGATAGGTGCGACGCCGGGGATTGAAAGGGCAGGCCGCCCCCCAACGCACCATCTTTACACATGCTTTACACAGGCGTCGTGGCCAGGTCGGAAAGAGTGCCGTTTCGCCAAAAACCGGCGACAGCTCTTTCCAGAGCGGCGATACGCTCGACGCGGCAAAGATAGGACTTGGCCTGACGCCGCGCCAGTGACGTGCCGAAGGGCGCGTTTTCGACATACCAGCCCAGATGTTTACGGAAAACACGCAAGCCCAGCGCGTCTCCGTAAAATTTCACGGATGCCGCCAGATGCTCCAGAAGAATCCCCAACCGGGTTCCAGCATCGGGTTCCGGCACTGCACAGCCTTTGGCCAAAGCCGCGTCCAGGCCGGACGCAATCCAGGGCCGGCCATAACTGCCGCGCCCGATCATAATCGCATCGGCGCCCGATTGCGCCAGCGCTTCCCAGGCCGATGACAGATCGGTGACATCGCCATTCACGATCACCGGAATTTTCACCGCCCGTTTCACCTCCGCCACCGCATGCCAATCCGCCTTGCCCTTATAGAATTGCTGGCGGGTGCGGCCATGCACGGTGATCGCCTTGACGCCCAGTTGTTCGGCCCGCGCGGCGATCTCCGGCGCGTTTTTCCAATATTCATCCCAGCCCAGCCGCATCTTCAGCGTCACCGGCCGCCTGGTGCCTTCAACCGCCGCGCCGATCAGCCGCGCCGCCAATTCCTCGTCGCGCATCAGGGCCGAACCGGACAGCGCGCCCGTCACTTCCTTGGCGGGACAGCCCATATTGAAGTCGATGAGATCGGCGCCCGCCTGCTCCGCCAGCTTTGCGCCTTTCGAAATCCATTCCACCTCGCGGCCGACCAGCTGGATCACCATCAGGGGAAGCGCATGCTCCTCCGCCTTGCCGCCGATGGCGGCGCGCCGAACCACATCCGGACGGCCGCGGGCGAAACTGTCGCAAGCCACCATCTCGGTCGCCACATAAGGCGCCCCCAGACGGGAGGCGGTCTGGCGGAAGGGCAGATCCGACACCCCGGTCATGGGTGCGATCAGCACCCGGCCAGGTATGGTGACATCGCCGATTTTCAAGCCGTCCATGAGCGGGGGAAATAGCTCCTTTTCCGGGATTTTTCCAATAGTTAAGGCTTTCGGCCGTAGAAGAGGCCATGTCGCTCACCCGTCTCGACCGGTTTCTTTCCCGGCACACGCCGGTCAAAAGCGCGCGCCTGGCCGGCAACCGGCCCATCGCCAGCATCTCCTTCGATGACTTTCCCAAATCGGCATGGGTGCGGGGCGGTCCCGTCCTGGCGCGGTACAACATACGCGCCACCTATTATACCGCGGGCTGCTATTGCGGCCGCACCACGGACGGCATGGTCTATTACGATCCCGAGGATTTGCGCGCCCTGGCGCGCGCCGGCCATGAAATCGCCTGCCACGGATTTGGCCACCAGCCCACCCCGAACCTGACGGAGCTGGAATTGACGGTGGACGCGGCGCGCAATGCGGCATTCCTGGGGCCGTTCCTGGATGGCGGCAGGCCGGAAAGCTATGCCTTTCCCTTTGGCCTGGCGTCGCCCAGAACCAAGCGATTCTACGCCCCGCGCTTTACCAATCTGCGCGGGGTCCATCCCGGGCTGAATAGCGGCCGCGCCGATCTGGCCCTGCTCAAGGCCGTTTCGATCGAGCTTCGCTGCTGGGACAGCGAGGCGATCTCGCGCGCCATCGCAAAGGCCCGCCGCGACCGAGCCTGGATCATCTTCTACACCCATGACATCAGCGATGATCCCAGTCCCTTCGGCTCCACTCCCGGCATGCTCTCCAAACTGCTCCACCGTCTCATCGAAGCCGGCATCGAGATTCTGCCGATGCGCGAGGCGGTCAAAGCTGCTATCGGTTGAACCATGAGCCATCAGATCGCCACCGCCAACACCTCCAAGACCTGGACTTTTTTCGAAGGCGCCTGGCATGAGGGCAATGTCGCCATCATGGGCCCGCGCACCCAGGGCGCCTGGCTGGCGTCGGTGGTGTTCGACGGCGCGCGCGCGTTCGAAGGCGTGACCCCCGATCTCGATCTGCATTGCGCCCGGGTCAATCATTCCGCCAGGGCCTTCAAGCTGAAACCGGTGGTCAGCGACGAGGAATGGCTGGCGCTGGCCAAGGAAGGCGTCAAGAAATTCGACTCCAAGGCCGCGCTTTATATCCGGCCGATGTATTGGGCGGATGCCGGTTTGGGCGGCGGGGTCAAATTCGATCCCGAAACCACCCGCTGGTGCCTTTGCCTCTATGAATCGCCGATGGCGGAGCCCAAAGGCGCGTCGATCACGCTTTCACCCCATCGCCGGCCGACCGCGGAGACGGCGCCGGTGGCCGCCAAGGCGGGCTGCCTTTACCCCAATAACGGACATGCGCTGATGGAAGCGGCGGCGCGCGGCTTCGACAATTGCCTGTTGCGCGACATGCTGGGCAATATCGCCGAGCTTGCCAATGCCAATGTCTTTCTGGTGAAGGACGGCGTGGCCTTCACGCCCCAGCCCAATGGCACATTCCTGTCCGGCATCACCCGGGCCCGGGTGATCGGACTGTTGCGCGGCGACGGCGTCAGCGTGGTCGAGAAGCCGCTGCTCTATGAGGATTTCCTGGACGCGGACGAAATCTTCTCCACCGGCAATTTCAACAAAGTCTCGCCCATGACCCGCATCGAGGACCGGCAGATGCAGATCGGCCCCATCTGCCGCCGGGCCCGCAAGCTCTATTGGGACTTCGCCCACGCGGTCTGATCATGGCGTGATCGCCTTTCATTGATACGCGATCACGCTATGGCTTTTTTGCATTGTCGCGCGATCTTCGGAAAACCGGCTTCCGCTTTTCCTGATCGCGCTCTATGCGCGCGCCTTGGCCTGGGCGCGGATGCTTGAGAGGGTCGAAACCGGGGTAATGCCTTCGCCGTCATATTTGACATGCAGGATGGAGGGCAGGCCGGACGCTTCCGCGGCGCGGAAGGCGGGTGCGAAATCCTCGGTCTTTTCCACTGTGGCGCCGAAACCGCCGAAGCTCCGGGCATAGGCGGCGAAGTCGGGATTTTGCAATTCGGTGGCGATGACCCGGCCGGGATATTCACGCTCCTGGTGCATGCGGATGGTGCCGTAAAGCCCGTTGTCGAACACCATCACGATGATCGGCAGTCCATATTGCGCCGCGGTGGCGAATTCCTGCCCATTCATCAGAAAATCCCCGTCGCCGTTGATCGAGATCACCTTGCGCTTGGGATGCAGCAACTGCATGGAAACCGCGGCCGGCACGCCATAGCCCATCGAGGCGGAGATGGGCGCGATCTGGGTGGCGAAGCGCCGGAAACGGTAGAAACGGTGGATCCAGGAGGCGTAATTGCCGGCGCCGTTGCAGAGGATGGTGTCGGGGGGAAGATTTTCCCTGAGCCAGATCATGATTGCGCTGAGATTGACCGCGCCGGGCTGCGGCACCGGGGTCTCCGACCAGACGAGATATTCGGCATGGGCAGAACGGGTCTCCTGCGCCCAGCGCGCGGGTCCGCGCGGCTGAAGCCGGTCCAGGGCGTCGGCAAAGCGGCGCGGCGAGGCATGGATGGCCAGGGCGGGATGATAGATCCGGCCCAGTTCCTCCGCGCCGGGATAGACATGCACCAGCCGGGTTTGCGGCAGCGGTATGTCGAACAGCGTGTATCCCTGGCTGGTGGTTTCGTTCAGCCGGGCACCCGCCGCGATCACCAGATCGCTGGCCTTGGCCCGGGCGAGCAATTTCGGGTTGGGCGCAAGCCCCAGATCGCCGGCATAATTCGGGTGCAGGGGATCGAACAGGGGGCTTCTGCGGTAGGAGGTGCAGACCGGCATCTCGAAACGTTCGGCGAAGCGCGCCACCTGGGCGCAGGCCGCTTCGTTCCAGCGTCCGCCGCCCAACAGCAGCAAGGGCCGCTCGGCGCCGGCGATCAGCTCGGCCAGCCTGTCCATATCGGCGGCGGCGGGCGCGGTTTCCACCGGCTCGATGAAGCCGGCCTCGCCGGTCTCCGCGCTTCCGGCCAGCACATCGCGCGGCAGCGACAGCACCACCGGTCCGGGCCGTCCCGCCATCGCGGTGGAGAAGGCGCGCCCGACATATTCCGCCATGCGGCGGGACTCGGTGATTTCGGCCGTCCATTTGGTGAGGCTGCCGAAAAAGGCGGGATAATCCATTTCCTGGAAGGCGTCGCGGCCCTTCGCCTTTCGCTCCACCTGGCCCACGAACAGGATCAGGGGGGTGGAATCCTGATGCGCGATATGGATGCCGGCCGAGGCGTTGGTGGCGCCGGGCCCGCGGGTGACGAAACAGATGCCGGGCCGGCCGCTGGCCTTGCCATGCGCCTCGGCCATCATCGCCGCGCCGCCCTCGTTGCGGCATACCGTTACCTGGATGCCGCTGTCATAAAGCGCATCCAGCACCGCCAGATAGGATTCGCCCGGCACGCAAAAGACATGGGTGACGCGCTGGGCGATCAACTGTTCGACCAGCATTTGCGCGGCGTTACGGACCGGCTGCGTTTCCGGCGCGGCGTGCAGGCTCATCTAAAAATCACTTTTTCGGTATAGGCAAGATCGTTGAGCCGAGGCGGACGCGGACCCTTGTAGAAACGCGGTTGTTTATTTTGCTGGTAGTAGCAGGGCATGCCGTGGACTTTTCCGTCCAGCAGAAAGCCGAACGAAAACCGCTTACGAAAACGGCGGTCCAGTTTGCGCATCAAAAAATGCCGACCCAAGGCCGCGCCATATTTTTCAAAATCTTCCGTTCTGCGGCAATAAATCAGCTGCATCATCGGAAAATTCAGCCGACTCGACCAGCACCGCTTGAATACAAAGGGCGCGGCGGCACCATCTGTCGTGCCAACCAGGCTGACGCAACCCAGCGCACGATGGTCTTCCAGGAGTTTGCGCTCGGGCAGGTCGTCGGGGATGGTTTCGCTGACCCGGCCTCGGCTCCAGCCCAGGAGCGGAAAGGCGACGCTGCGGCCCGGATCATAGAATTTCCATCCGGTCAATGTCAGCGTGCGCCAGGTATGCGGTGCCGGTGAAGCATTGAGATAGATGACATGCTTGAGCCGGGTCGCCGCCGAGACCAGGAAGTTCGAATAGGCGCGGTAGGATTCCTGCACGTACCAGGCCGATACATTGGAGATGATTTGCTCACCCCGCCGCGAGGAGATGGTCAGAAGGGCGCCGACCAGGCCCCCCCCAGCGCTTTCCAGCACATAACCGAAACGCGGGACGCCCTCGACGATCGGCAAGGTACGCATCCGCGCCAGGCCATGGTCCCAGAATTCGCGCCGGCTGGGAACGAATCCCTGATGAAACAGAGCGGCAAGGGCCTCCAGGTCGCTCTCTTCGATCTGGCGGCAGCGTACGCGCTGCTTGACGGGAGCTTGTTCGGCGGCGAGCATGAAGAACCTATTGCTGCAGGCTTTATCGTCTATCCCGCTTTAGCGGAACGTTAAATTACCACGCTTATCTATAGGCCGGCCACCGGGCTCCCCTTACGAGTTTGTGATATTGCCATGACTGCGCCGTCTGATTTGCGAACAAGGTTAAGATCGGACCGGACGGGTGCCCTTCTGTCGCGGACTGTCGCGGTCCCCTTCGCCGCGCTGGCCGCTGGCAATCCCTTGTCGATCGAGTCGGGCTCGCTTTCGGGCGCGTGTGTGTTGCTACTTACTCGCAGCCAGCTCGCCGCCGGCATGGCGTTAACCGCATTGGATGGCGTCGCCGACCGCGTCGTTATCGTCCCGCCCGACCTGAAACCGGATTACCTCGCGGAGGTCATCCGGCGGGCGGAGGTCGACACGCTGGTCGGCGATGGGGCAGCGATCGAAGGGCTGCGCCGGGTCGCGATATCCACCGATCTTACGCCCGGCGCGCCAAATCCGGCGCCGCGACCCACCGAATGGGTGATGTTCACCTCCGGCACCACGGGTGTGCCCAAAATGGTGGCACACACACTCGCCGCTCTGACCGGTGCCATCAAGCCGGCCGGCGAGGGTGTTATTTGGGGAACTTTCTACGACATCCGCCGCTACGGGGGTCTGCAGATCTTCTTGCGGGCGGTTCTGGGCGATGCGTCGCTGATCCTGTCCGACCCGGATGAATCCATTGCCGAATTTCTGGCCCGCCTGGGCCGGGACGGCGTCACCCATCTGACCGGCACCCCGTCGCATTGGCGCCGTGTCCTGATGAGCCCCATGATCGAGCGGATTTCGCCCCGCTATGTCCGGCTTTCCGGTGAAATCGCCGACCAGGCCGTGCTGGACAATCTCAAGGCGCGGTTTCCGGATGCCGCGATGGGCCATGCCTATGCCTCGACCGAAGCGGGGGTGGGGTTCGAAGTGACCGACGGCCTGGCGGGCTTTCCGGCCTCCTTCGTCGGCGGATCGGGGCCGATGGAGATGCGGGTGGTGGACGGCAGTCTGCAGATCCGGTCCTCCCGGACCGCTATACGCTTCATCGGCAGCGCCGACCGGCTCCATGCGGATGGCTATGTCGATACCGGAGACATGGTCGAGCTTCGGGGCGATCGTTACTTTTTCGTCGGCCGGCGCGGCGGCATCATCAATGTCGGCGGCCTGAAAATTCATCCCGAGGAAGTGGAGGCGGTGATCAACCGCCATCCGGCCGTGCGCCAATCCCGCGTGCTCGGCCGCCGCAATCCCATCACCGGTGCGATCGTGGTCGCCGAGGTGGTGCTGGACGATCAGGACGCCGGCGACAGGGTCCGGGAAGAGATTTTGCGCGAGTGCCGCGCCAGCCTGAAGCCGTTTCAGGTCCCCGCCATGGTGCGGGTGGTGCCGCAGTTGGAGTTGAGCGCGGGTGGAAAGCTGGTGCGTCATGCGTAATGTGCTGGTGACCGGCGGCACGCGCGGCATCGGATTGGCCGTCGCCCGGAAATTGGTGGATGACGGGTTCCGGGTCCTGGCGCTGGCCCGCAAACCCACCGAGGAACTCGATGCGGCGATCGCGGCCGCGCCGCCTGGCGCGCTGCATTTCATCGGGTTCGATCTTTCCCAGCTGGAGGCCATTCAGGAGCTGGTGCGCGGGCTGAAAGCGGCCCATGGACCGCTCTACGGCCTGGTCAACAATGCCGCGCTGGGCACCGAGGGCCTGTTGTCCAACATGCAGAATACCAGGATCGAGGCGCTGATCTGCCTCAACACCCTGTCGCCCATCCTTTTGACCAAATATGCCCTGCGCGGGATGATGGCGGTGGGCGAGGGCCGGATCGTCAACCTGTCCTCGATCATCGGCTTCACCGGCTATAGCGGCCTCAGCGTCTATGGCGCGACCAAGGCGTCGATGCTGGGCTTTACCCGCAGCCTGGCGCGCGAAGCCGGCCGGCTGGGCGTCACCGTGAATGCGGTGGCGCCGGGCTTCATCGCCACCGAGATGACCGCCGGGATGGATGAGGAGCAACGCGCCAAGATCGCCAATCGCAGCGCGCTCAAAAGGCTGGCCGAGGCCGGAGATGTCGCCAACGCGGTCGCCTATCTGATGAGCGAAGCGGCCCGCAATATCACCGGCACCACCATCACGGTGGATGCGGGAAACACCGCCTAGTCATTGCACCGCGAATTTAGAGGCGGACCAGGCCCGAATTGATCCGGTCATAAAGCGTCCCATCCAGCGCCACATAACCGTCGCCGGGATCGGCATAGAGCGGATCGGCGATGCGGCCGGGATCGAAACCGTCCCGGGCGAGATCGGTTTTCTTCTGCTTGAAAGTCTCGGTCAGGGCCAAGGATGGCACCAGGCGCAGGAAGAGGGGCCGGGCATAATCGGGCAGTCGCGCCTCCAAATGCGCCTTGAGGCCCTCAAGATCGAATTGGGCGTCGGTCTGAAGCGCCGCCATGCCCGCCTTGCCGTCCGCGCCGGGCACCCGCACGCCATAGACGGTGGCGGTGACGATGCCGGGATAGGCGGCAAGCGCCGCGGCGACTTCCGTGGTGGCGACATTCTCGCCTTTCCAGCGGAACGTGTCGCCCAGCCGGTCCACGAAATAAAAGAAACCCTGCGCGTCCTGGCGCATCAGATCGCCGGTGCGCACATAGGCGTCGTCCGGCTTGAAGACATGGCGCAGGATCTTCCGCTCCGTCGCCCTTTGATCGCTATAGCCCTCGAACCGCGCCGCCCCGCCGGCGATGCGGCCGACCGCTTCACCGGCTTCCCCGGTCTCGACCCGCCGGCAGAATCCGTCCGCATCCCGGAGCGGTTCGCCGTCCGCGTCGCGGCGGATCAGCGCCACGCCGAACCGGTGCCGCAGGAACGGCGGGATGCGGCCGATCGAGCCCGGTTTTCCTTCCGCGTTGTAGAGGGAAAAATTGCCTTCCGTCGCGGCGTAGAATTCCAGGATGCGGGGTATCCGGAACCGTTCCTGGAACGCCTCCCAGACATCGCCGGAAAGGCCGTTGCCGCAGGCCAGCCGGAGCGTGTGGTTGCCGGGCCCGGCCTCGGACTTCAGCAGATAGCGGCACAATTCGCCGATATATTGGAAAATGGTGGCCCCGCTTTCGGCGATGTCGCTCCAGAAAGCGCTGGCCGAGAATTTCTCCCGCACGATCACCGCGCCGCCCTTCAGCAGGACCGCGCCCGAGGCGACCACGCCCCCGACCGAATGATACATGGGCAGGCAATTATAGAGCCGGTCGTCGGACCTGGCGCCCATCATGCCCGCGAACCAATGGGTCCACATCATGATGCGGTGATGGCTGACAAAGGCGGCCTTGGGCAGGCCAGTGGTGCCGGAGGTATAGATCAGGAGCGCCGGGTCGGCGAGGGTGACGCTCCGGTCTTCGCTTGCCGAAAGCGGCGCATCCGGCAATGCCGCCAGAGACAGCTGGAAGTCCGCATCCAGGCGCCAGACCGGTGCCTCGGTCACAACCGAAGCCAATTTCGGCGCCAACTCTTCCGCCACCAGAATATGGCGGGGATTTGCAACCTTCAGACAATGCGCCAGAGCCTCGCCGCCGAGATTGGTGTTGATCAGCGCCACCACGCCGCCGATACGGGTAATGCCCAGCCAGCAGGCGAGATATTCGGCCCGGTTCGGCATCAGCAGCGCCACCACCTCGCCCTTGGCGAGATTTCGCGCCAGCGCCCAGCGCGCGTAGCGCCGCGCCCGGGCGGCGAGTTCCGCATGGCTGAAATTCCCGGTGGAACTGAACAGCGCGGGCGATTGCGCGAACCGGCCGCCCAGTTCGTCCACCACACGCGGAAAGATGCGCTCCGGTTGTGCGTCGATGCTTCCCGTCATCTCCAACGCATCGAGCCAGACTTGCGATGCGGAGCGGTCGCTCGAAGCGGAACTGGCGGCGGCGGTCATCTTGTTTCAAAACGGAACGCGGGCGACGTATAGAATAAACATGTGCGTTTCACCAGTCCGGTCAATACGAATCGCGGATTTTCAGCAAGGTTCGTTAATCACCGGCGCTTAGACTTGCCGCATACCTGCGAGTTCGAATTATGCGCGCCGAAACCATCGCGATTCATTCCGGCTATGACGCCGATCCCGCCACCAGGGCCGTCGCCGTGCCGATCTACCAGACGGTCGCCTATGCCTTCGACAGCGCCGATCATGGCGCGGCTTTGTTCAATCTGGATGAAGAAGGCTACCGTTACTCCCGCATCGCCAATCCCACCGTGGCGGTGCTGGAGAAACGCGTCGCCGAACTGGAAGGCGGGGTCGCCGCGCTGGCCACCGCGTCCGGGCAGGCGGCGCTTCACTATGCGCTCTCCAATGTCGCCGATGGCGGCGGCAATATCGTCTCCACCGCCCAGCTCTACGGCACCACCCATACGCTGCTGGCGCATATCCTGCCGCGGCAGGGGATCACCGCCCGGTTTGCCACCAGCGGGCGGGCGGCGGAGATGGCGTCGCTGATGGACGGGAATACCCGGGCGCTGTTCTGCGAGACGGTGGGCAATCCCGCCGGCCATCTTTGCGACATCGCGGCGCTGGCCAGGCTGGCGCATGATCACGGCATTCCCTTGATCGTGGACAATACGGTGGCGACGCCGATCCTGATGCAGCCCGTCAACCACGGCGCCGACATCGTGGTGCATTCGCTGACCAAGTTCCTGGGCGGTCATGGCGTCGCGATGGGCGGCGCCGTCGTCGATGGCGGCAGTTTCGACTGGCAGGCGCATGCCGACCGGTTTCCGCAATTCACCCAGCCCGATCCTTCCTATCACGGGCTGGTCTATGCCGAGCGTTTCGGCCGTGCCGCCTTCACCGCCCGCATCCGCAGCGTGCATCAGCGGGCCACCGGCGCGGTGTTGTCGCCGATGAACGCCTTTCTGATCCTGCAGGGAATCGAGACCGTGGCGCTGCGCGTCGAGCGCCATGTCGAAAATGCCCGCGCCGTGGCCGAGTTTCTGCGCGCCGACAACCGGGTGGAATGGGTGCAATATGCCGGCTTCCCGGACAGCCCGTTTCACGGCCTGGCGCAGAAATATCTCAAGGGCCGGGTGCCGTCGCTTCTGACTTTCGGGGTCAAGGGCGGGTTCGAAGCGGGCAAGAGCTTCTATGACGCACTCAAGCTGATCAAGCGGCTGGTCAATATCGGCGACGCCAAGTCGCTGGCCTGCCATCCCGCCTCGACCACCCATCGCCAGATGCCGCCCGAGGAACAGGCCCTGGCCGGGGTCACCCCGGAGACCATCCGGCTTTCCATCGGCATCGAGCATCGCGACGACATCATCGCCGATATTTCCCAGGCGCTGAACGCGTCCGCCAACGCCCAGCTGGAACGCAAGGCCGGGTAATGAATCACGAATTGCGTGGCATCGAGAATTTCGCATTCGGCCAGCGCGGCTTGCGCGCCACCGTGCATATCGGCCTGGTCAACAATATGCCGGACGCGGCCTTGCGCGCCACCGAATTGCAATTCGCCCGCCTGCTCAAGGAGGCGGCCCATGATTTCGATGTGCGGCTGCATCTTTTCGCCATGCCGGAAATCCCCCGCGGCGAGGTGGCGCGTTCCAGGATGGAAGGCTTCTATGCCGATGTCGCCGATTTAAAGGACGCCGGGATGGACGCGCTGATCATCACCGGCGCCGAACCCCGCACCGAGGCGCTGGACCGGGAGCCTTACTGGCCGGCGCTTACCCGCCTGATCGATTGGGCGGAGTCCGCGACCAAATCCACTCTGTTTTCCTGCCTGGCCGCGCATGCCGCGGTGCTGCATCTGGACGGCATCAAGCGCCGCCCACTGCCCAAGAAGATCAGCGGCGTCTTCGCCAGCCTGCGCGCCGGCGAGGATTCCCTGTTGACCGGCCTGCCGGCCCGGTTCGCCATGCCGCATTCGCGCAAGAACGGACTTGCGGAGAGCGACCTGATTTCCCGCCGCTACCGGATTCTGTCGCGGTTGACCGACAACTCGGCCGATATCTTCATGCGCGAGGGCCGCAGCCGCCTGGTCTTCCTGCAGGGCCATCCCGAATATGGCCCCGAGACTCTCGGCCGCGAATATCTGCGCGACATGGCCCGGTTCCTGAAAGGGGAAGGCCTCCGTCCCGGCGTCCCGGAAAATTATTTCGACCGCGTCACCGAGAACGCGCTTCAGGCCCTGGCGGGCCGGAACGCCAAGATCGGAGATTACAATGATGTCGTATTGGCCGCGGTGCCGCTGCAGTCCTGGCGCATCCATGCGCTTCGGTTCTATGCCAACTGGATTGCCGCCATTGCGGCGGAAAAAGCCCGCCGCAGAGCCTCCCGCGCGGCCGAGATTCGCCGCCTCGCCTAGGGCGATTCTGCCCCCATGTTGAGCAGCAAATGTTGCGAAATTGTCGCACAATGTCATCGGGGGGCCTCTTCACCCCGCCCATGCCCTCCACTAAATAGTGGAAACGGCGGGGGCCGGACTTGTGATGGCAACGCTAATTCTTTGGACAGGCTATCTTTTGGCCGGGTTCGCATTCCTGGGCGCAGCCTATGCCCTGGCGGCCGGCTTGCAGGTCGGACGCTTCATGCGGGCCGCCAATCCGGCTCAGTCGTTCTATCCGCCGGTCACCATCCTGAAGCCGCTGCATTTGGGGGAACCCGGGCTCTCCGAAAATCTGGAGAGTTTCCTCGCCCAGGATTATCCCGGCCCGATCCAGATCGTGTTCGGCGTGCACAGCGAAAGCGATCCGGCCATTGCCGTGGTCCAGGCTTTGCTGGCGCGCTACTCCCATCTCGACACCGCCATTGTCGCCGACGGCGCGCTTCACGGCTCCAACGCCAAAGTCTCGAACCTGATCAACATGCTGCCGGCGGCGCGGCACGACATATTGGTCCTGTCGGACAGCGACATCGCCGTGTCACGGCGCTGGCTGCGCCAAGTCACCGATGCCCTGGCCGGCCCCGGGGTGGGGCTGGTCACCTGCCTTTACACCGGCGAAGTGATTCCGGGCGATGCCGGCGTCTGGTCAAGACTCGCCGCCATGGGGACGTCCTATGATTTTCTGCCCAATGTGGTGATGGGCACCAGCCTGGGTCTGGCGGATCCCTGCATGGGATCGACCATCGCCTTGACGCGCGCGATGCTGGAAGAGATTGGCGGCTTCATGGCCTTCGCGGATTTTCTGGCCGACGATTATGAGATCGGCCGCGCCGTCCGCGCCAAGGGTCATCAACTCGCCATGCCCGCCATCGGCGTGGGCCACACCGCGGCCGAAGCCAGCGCCCGGGATCTGTTCCGCCATGAGCTGCGCTGGACGCGGACGATTCGGACCCTCAACCCGCTTGGCCATCTGGGCAGCGTGGTGACGTTCGGGTTTCCGATCGCGCTCCTATCCGTGCTGTTCCTGGATTTTTCGGCTTTGGGTCTTTCGGCGCTGGGGCTGACCTTTTGCGCGCGGCTGTTTCTCAAGCATCGGGTTGATGGTATTTTCGGCACCTATGCGGGTCCGTCCTGGCTTTTGCCGGTGCGCGATCTTTTGAGTTTTTCGGTTTTCGTCGTCTCGCAGTTCGGCGAGACGGTCCATTGGCGGGGGAGCCGTTTCTCGGTCGAGCCCAGCGGCGCTCTCTCCCAATCCTGAAGGTCAATTCCTATGCCCATGAAATCGCTGTTCCTCCAGGCACCTTCCTTCGACGGCTATGACGGCGGCGCCGGCGCGCGCTACCAGATGAAGCGGGAGGTGAAGTCCTTCTGGTTTCCGACCTGGCTGGCCCAGGCCGCGGCGATGGTGCCGGGCTCACGGCTGATCGACGCCCCGCCGCACCGGCTCAGCTTCGAGGACATCGAAGACGGATGTGAAGGCGCATGAGCTGATCGTCATCCACACCTCCACCCCCAGTTTCAAATCCGACGTGAAGACGGCGGGCATGATCCGGGCCCTGAATCCCAAAGCCAAGATCGGCTTCATCGGCGCCAAGGTGGCGGTCGAGCCGCAGCAGAGCATCGAGGCCTGCCCGGCGCTCGATTTCGTCTGCCGCAACGAATATGAATTCACCATCCAGGAACTGGCCAACGGCGCCGACTGGTCCACCATCAAGGGCCTCAGCTATCGCGGCCCGGACGGCCAAATCGTCCACAATCCCGAGCGCGAGATCCTGACGGACATGGACCGGCTGCCTTCGGTCCTGCCGCTCTATCAAGCAGCTCAAGGTGGAGAATTATTTCGGCGGCTATCTGCTGCATCCCTATATGTCCTGGTACACCGGCCGCGGCTGCAAGTCGCGCTGCACCTTCTGCCTGTGGCCGCAGACCATCGGCGGCCACAAATACCGCTACCGCTCGATCGAGAAGGTGGTCGAGGAAGTGAAGTATGTGCAGAAGGAATTTCCCCAGATCCGGGAAATCTTCTTCGACGACGATACATTGACCGACGATCACGACCGGGTCGAGGACCTGGCCCGGGCGCTGGGGCCCTTGGGTATCACCTGGTCCTGCAACGCCAAGGCCAATGTGCCGCGCAAGACCCTGGAAGTGATGAAAGCCAACGGCTTGCGGCTGTTGCTGGTGGGCTATGAGTCCGGCAACCAGAAGATCCTGCACAACATCAAGAAAGGCCTGCTGGTCGAGGTGGCCAAGCGGTTCTCGCGGGACTGCCATGAACTCGGCATCCTGGTGCACGGCACCTTCATCCTGGGCCTGCCGGGGGAGACGCGCGAGACCATCCAGGAGACCTTGGCCTTCGCCAAGGAAGTCAATCCCCGCACCCTGCAGGTTTCGCTGGCCGCGCCTTATCCCGGCACCTTCCTCTACAAGCAGGCCAAGGAGAATGGCTGGTTCGCCTCCGACATCGATCTTCTTACCGACGACGGCACCCAGATCGCGCCGCTGAATTATCCGCATCTGGGCCATACCGAGATTTTCGACTCGGTGGAGGAGTTCTACCGGAAATTCTATTTCCGTCCCTCCAAGATCGCCGAGATCGTGGGCGAGATGCTGACCTCGCGCCAGATGCTGGTGCGGCGGCTGCGCGAGGGCGTGGAGTTCTTCCAGTTCCTCCGGAACCGGGAAGACATGATCGTCTCCTGAGCTTGCGCCGGCTGATCCTGACGGCGGACGATTTCGGCGCCGCTGTCGAAGTCAATGAAGCGGTGGAGCGCGCGCACCTTCAGGGCGTGCTGACCGCCGCCAGCCTGATGGTGTCGGGCGGGGCGGCGGCGGATGCGGTGGTCGCGGGCCCGCGCCATGCCGTCCCTGCGCGTGGGCCTGCATCTGGTGCTGGTCGAGGGAAAGCCGGTCCTGCCGGCGCGGGCGGTGCCCGATCTGGTGGACGCCCATGGCGCCTTCCGCAACGACATGGCGCGCGCCGGCGCCGCCATGTTCTTCCGCTCCAAGGTCCGCCGCCAGCTCGAAGCCGAAATCGAGGCGCAGTTCGATGCTTTCGCCGCCACCGGCCTCAAGCTGGATCATGTCAATGCCCATAAGCATTTCCATCTCCACCCCACCATCGCCGGTTTGATGGTCAGGGCGGCGCGGGCCCATGGCGTGAGAGGCGCGCGGGTGCCGCTGGAGCCGCAGGCCGTGCTGGGCCGGATCGAGCCCCGTCGGGCCAACGGCACGGTGATGCTGACCGCGCCTTTCGCCCGTCTGTTGCGCGCCCGCTTTCGCCGCGCCGGCATTGCGGCGCCGGATCAAGTATTCGGCCTGGCCTGGTCGGGGGCGATGACGGCTAAGCGGCTCAGGGGCCTGATCGAAAACCTGCCCGAAGGATTGACGGAAATTTATCTTCATCCCGCCACCGGCTCCTATCCCGGTTCGGCGCCCGGCTATGCCTATGCCGAGGAGTTGCGGGCCCTGACCGATCCCGGCATGCCGGGCCTGATCGCCGGGCATGATATTCGGCTTGGCGGCTTTTGCGACTTTCCGGTACTATGAGCAGAGCGATGCCCCAGCAGGGCGCTAGGAAATTCAATCCCTTAGAGAGAAGTTTCGGATGAGCAGCCCGGCTTTCGCCATTCCGCCCGACCTCTCCCGCGACACCGGCACCTGGCCCGGCGACGGGCCGATCAAATATGGCAGCGACGAACATAAGCGTCTGTTCTGCAAGACCCTGCTCGACACCTTCGACCCCTATCGCCCGGCGGTGCTGGACTGGCCCAGGCTGGGCGAGGAGGCGGAGAAGCGCATCACCTCCCTGCCGATCTGGGACATCGCGGTGCAGACCGAGAACCGCGCCGGCCTGCATGTCTGCACCTTTGCCGAAGAGGTGGCCGATCCCCTGCTGCGCAAGGCGATCGAGCTTGACGGTTTCGAGGAGCGCCGCCACCGCCATGTGCTGGCCAATCTGGTCGAGGCCTATGGCATCAAGCTGGCGCCGGAGCCGGTCTATGCGCGGCCGAAGGATCCGGAATGGGCCTTCATGGTGACCGGCTATAGCGAATGCATCGATTCCTTCTTCGCCTTCGGCCTGTTCAAGGCGGCAAAGGACACCGGCTATTTCCCGCCCGAGCTGGTGGACACATTCGAGCCGGTGATCAAGGAAGAGGGCCGGCATATCCTGTTTTTCGTCAACTGGATCGCCTGGCACCGCCGCAACATGGCCTGGTGGCGGCGGCCCTATTTCGAACTCAAGGTGCTGGCGGTGTGGCTGTTCCTGATCTGGGAACGGCTGGGCATCGCCTCCGATGTCGGCCATGGCCAGCAGGACTGGAATTTCACCGTCAATGGCGCCAGCCAGCTGGGCGCCGACATCAATGTCGGGGAGTTGATCGCGCTGTGCCTGTCGGAGAATGACCGGCGGCTGGCCCCTTACGACAAGCGGCTCAAGCGGCCGCGTTTCGTGCCGTTCATGGCCCGGCTGGCGGCGAAATTCGTCGGATCGAAAAAAGGAAAGGACGGCGCATGAAAATCGGATCGCCGGAACATCGCGACACTTTCTGCCGCCATTTCCTGCAGACCTATACCGAGTTTGACCCGGATACGCTGCCCTGGCCGGATCTGGACCAGGCGGCGCTGGAGCGCCTCAAATCGGTGCCGTTCTGGGAAGAGGTGTTCTATACCGAACGCCGCGCCGGGGCGATTGTCGCGGCCTTCACCGAGACCGTCACCGACCCGGTGCTGAAAGAGGCGATCGCGCTGCAAGGCTTCGAGGAAGCGCGCCATGCCAAGCTGATCCGGGTGATGATCGAAAAATACGGCATCGACGCCGCCGAGCGTCCCCTGGAAGACGTCAGCGACAATGTCGAGACCCGGTTCAAGGATTTCGGTTTCGGCGAATGCATGGATTCGTTCCTGGGCTTCGGCGTGTTCAAGATCGCGATGCAGTCGGAATTCCTGCCCCAGGAGATGTTCCAGATCTTCGAAACCCTGATGTATGAGGAAACCCGCCATATCGTTTTCTTCGTCAACTGGATGGCCTATGCCCAGGCGCAGAAAGGCTGGCTGGCCAGGGCGGTTCTGCCCTTGACCTCCTTCCGCTATTACATGCGGGCGCTGGGCCGGATGATCGGCACCGCCCGCCGCGGCAAGGAACTTAATGACGGCAAGGAATTCACCGCCACCCAGGCCTCGATTTTCCTGGAGGGCTTCACCTTCCGCCGCTTTCTGGAGGATTGCTATTCCGAGAACCGCCGCCGCATGGGCGCCTTCGATCCCGAATTGCTGCGTCCCAGCTTTCTGCCGCAATTGGCGGAAACGGCGCTGGGAGCCCTGCGCCTGTGGAGCTTCCGCGCCAAGCCGCTGCCGGCCTGAAGCCTTGCCGGGATGTCGGGCATGAAATGGGGCGTCGCCACCGCGCTCGCCGCCGGCCTGATCGCCGCGGTCTATCTGGTCTGGGCGATCGGGTTCGGCGCGGTGATGGATGCCATCGCCCGCGCCGGCCTGGGCGGACTGGCGATACTGTGTCTGTTCGCGCTGCTGGTTTTCGCGCTGTTGGCGGCGGCCTGGATCGTTCTGTTGCCGCGGTCGGAACGGCTTGATTTCAGAGGCTTCTACTTGGCCCGGCTGGTGCGCGATTCCATCGCCGAGATTTCGCCTTTCTCGCCGGTGGGCGGCATGGTCGCCGCCGCCCGGCTGATGATCCTGCGCGGCATGAGTGGCGGCTATGCCGCCGCCTCGGTGGCCGCCGACGCCACCACCGAAGTGATGGCCCAGGTGGCGTTCCTGGCTTTCGGCATCGCGCTGGGGGTGGCGCATTTCCGTAATCTGGCCAGCACCGGCCCGGTCACCGAAGCGATGGTAGCGACCCTGCTGCTGGCGGTTCCGGGAATCGCGGTCCTGATCCTGCTGCAGAAGAAGGGCGCCGGCCTGGCGGAACGGATGGCGGGACGTTTCTTTCCCGGCAGCGGAGGCGGCACCTCCTTCAAGGACGCGATCCACGAACTCTATGATTCGCCGGCGCGCCTGGCGGGATCGTCCAGCCTGCACCTGCTGGCCTGGGTCGCGTCCGGGGTCGGCACCTTCATCGCCTTCCGGTTGGTGGGCGGCGGCATCAGTTTCACCGATGCGCTGGCGCTGGAGGCGCTGCTTTGCACCTTGCGCTCCGTCGCCGCCTTCGTGCCGGCGGCCCTGGGCGTGCAGGAAGCGGGCTATGCCATGCTGGCGCCGCTGTTCGGCCTTCCCGCCGAACTGGGCCTGGCGGTCTCCCTGCTCAAGCGGGCCCGCGAAATCGCGATCGGTGTTCCGTCACTGATTTACTGGCAGGGATTGGAGAGCCGGATCGCCCTGACCTCACCGGAAAAAATCGGACGGGCCGATGGCTGATACCGTCCTGGTCACCGGCGCGTCCGGCTTTGTCGGCGCCGCCATGGTCCGCGCCGCGCTGGCGCGGGGCTTCCGGGTCAAGGCGCTGATGCGACCCACCGCCAACCGCGCCAATATTGAAGGCCTGGACGTTGAAGTCGCGACCGGCGACATGCGCGATACGGATTCCATGGCCGCGGCGATGCAAGGCGTGCGCTATCTGTTTCACGTCGCGGCGGACTATCGGCTCTGGGCCCGGGATCCGTCCGAAATCGCCCGCAACAATCTCGAAGGCGCCCGCGCCACCATGCAGGCGGCGCTGAAGGCCAGGGTCGAGCGCGTGGTCTATACCTCCTCGGTCGCGGCGCTCAAGCCCGGCAACGGCCAGGCGGTGGACGAGGCGTCCCGCCATACACCCGAGAGCGTGATCGGCGCCTATAAGCTGAGCAAGCTGTTGGCCGAGCGCGAAGTGGAACGCATGGTGGCGGAGAAGGGGCTGCCCGCCGTGATCGTGGCGCCCTCCACCCCCATCGGGCCGCGCGACATCAAGCCCACGCCCACCGGCCGCATCATCGTCGAGGCCGCGACCGGCCGCATGCCTGCCTTCGTCGATACCGGCCTCAACCTGGTGCATGTGGACGATGTCGCCGAGGGCCATTTCCTGGCGCTGGAGCGCGGCCGGACCGGCGAAAATTACATCCTCGGGGGTCGGGACGTGAGCCTGGCCGAGATGCTGGCGGATATCGCGGCGCTGGCCGGTCGCCGGGCTCCCAAGGTGAAGCTGCCCCGGGCGCCCCTGTTTCCGCTCGCCTTTGCCGCGGAAGCCGCCGCCCGCCTGACCGGCAAGGAACCCTTCCTGACCGCCGATGCGCTGCGCATGTCGCGCTACCGGATGTATTTCTCCTCCGCCAAGGCGGAACGCGAATTGGGCTATGCCGCCAGGCCCTATCGCGAGGGGCTGCGGGACGCCCATGCCTGGTTCAAGGCCAATGGGTTTCTATCGTGATCGCGGGGTTGGTGTTCGGCTTTCTGCCCTTGGCGGTGTGGCTTTATCTGCTGCTGGCGCGCCGCGGCTTCTGGCTGTTGCGCGAGCGGGACACGGCGCCGGTGCCGATGCCCTCCGCCTGGCCGTCGGTGGTCGCGGTGGTCCCGGCCCGCAACGAGGCGGATGTGATCCAGCACAGCCTCGCGAGCCTGTTGGCGCAGGATTATCCGGGCGAATTCCGCGTGGTGCTGGTGGACGACCAGTCCGATGACGGCACCGGCGATCTGGCCCGTGCCTTGAACGACCCGCGGCTGACCGTGCTGTCCGGCGAGGCCAGGCCGGCAGGCTGGACGGGCAAGCTGTGGGCCATGCGCCAAGGCGTGTCCCGGGCCGGGGCGCCGGAATTTCTCTGGTTCACCGACGCCGACATCACCCACGCGCCGGACAATCTCCGGACCCTGGTGGCCCGGGCCGAGGACGGGCAGAAGGTTCTGGTTTCGCTGATGGCGCGGCTTTCCTGCCGCACCACCGCCGAGCATTTCCTGATCCCCGCCTTCGTCTTCTTCTTCGCCATGCTCTATCCCTTTGCCGCGGTGAACGACCCCGGGAGCAAAATCGCGGCTGCCGCCGGCGGTTGCATGCTGGCGCGTCGAACCGCGCTGGAAGCAGCCGGCGGGATCGCGGCCATCCACCATAACATCATCGATGATTGCGCGCTTGGCCCGGACGATGAAGCGCCAAGGCCCGATCTGGCTTGGCCTGACCGATCGTGCCGTCAGCATCCGGGCCTATGAGCATCTCAGCGATATCCGCCGGATGGTGGCGCGCTCGGCTTATGCCCAGCTGGGCTATTCGCCGCTCAATCTGCTGGGCACGTTGCTGGGGCTTTTCATCGTCTATATCGCGCCGGTGTTGGGCGCGCTGTTCGCCCTTAATTTCGTTCAGCTTGCCGCCTATGGCGCCTGGGTGGTCATGGCAATCCTGTTCCAACCGATCCTGCGCTTTTATCGCCTGACGCCGTTTATGGGGGATCGCGCTACCGCTCATCGGCACTTTCTATGCCGTCTTCACCCTGGATTCCGCGATCCAGCATTGGACCGGCAAAGGCGGAATGTGGAAAGGCCGCGCCCAGGCGCCCAAGAAAACAGACGGGATGCGGACATGAGCGACGCCGCCACCCTCCAGTCCGGCAAGGGCCATCATGACGAGAATTTTCCCGTCGCGTCCTTTCTGATCGCACCCCGGCACCGCCCGCCGATCCTGGCCTTTTACCGCTTCGCCCGCTTCGCCGACGACATCGCCGACCATCCGACGGCGCCGGAGAGCGAGAAGTTGCGCCTGCTGGAAGAGATGCGCGCCACCTTGGCGGGCGAAAGCGATGCCTCGCCGCCGGCGCGCGTCTTGCGCGCGGCCTTGGCCGCGCAGGGGTTGACCGACCGGCATGCGCTCGATCTTCTCGAGGCTTTTCGCCGCGACGTCACCAAGCTGCGCTATCGCGATTGGGACGATCTGATGGACTATTGCTGCTATTCGGCCATGCCGGTGGGGCGCTTCGTGCTGGATGTGCATGGCGAAAGCCCCGATATCTGGCCCGCCAACGACGCCTTGTGCGCGGCGCTTCAGATCATCAATCACCTACAGGATTGCGCCAAGGATTACCGCGATCTGAACCGGGTCTATATCCCGAAAGACGCGCTGGCGGCAAAGGGCCTGACGGTCGCGGCGCTGGCGGGAACCGAGGCCTCGCCGGCGCTGAAATCCGTCATTGTGGGCCTGGCGGCGCGCAATCATGCGCTGCTCGAGGCCTCGCGGGTTTTCGCGGGACTGATCCGCCACGGCCGCCTGGCGCTGGAAGTCGATCTCATTCAAACCCTGGCCGAGGACCTGAATGGCCTGTTGACTCGCCGCGATCCCCTGTCGGAAAAGGTGCATCACTCCAAAACCGATATCGCGGCGCTGTTCGTCAAAAGGCTGCCGGTCTTTACACTAGCCCGCATGACCCGCCGCCGAAGATCATGAACGACAAATTGCTGCCATCGCAGGTCGCCGCAGTCCGGAAGAAAGCCGCCGGCAGCTCCTTCTATCTCGCCATGCGGCTGATGCCCCGGCGCCAGCGCAGAGCCATGTTCGCGATCTACGCCTTCTGCCGCAAAGTGGACGATATCGCCGATGACGGGGTGGGAACGCGCCAGGAACGTCACGAAAAATTGCAGGCCTGGCGCCAGGATCTGGATGCCTTGTATGGCGGCCAGACCCCGGACCTGTCCGCGTTTCTGGCGCCCGCGGTGGCGGAGTTCCATCTGCGCCAGGAGGATTTTCTCACCGTCCTGGACGGAATGGAGATGGACGTGGCCGAGGATATCGTCGCGCCCGATCTCGCCACCCTGGATCTTTATTGCGAGCGGGTGGCGAGCGCGGTGGGGCGCCTGTCCATCAAGGTCTTCGGCATGGAGGAAGGGCCGGGTTTCGCGCTCGCCCATCATCTGGGCCGGGCGCTGCAGCTCACCAATATCCTGCGCGACATCGACGAAGACGCCGATGCCGGCCGGCTTTATCTGCCGCGGGAATATCTTTTGGCTACCGGTTTCACCTCGCTGGATCCCAAGATGGTGGTGTCCGATCCGAAAGTCGACGGGGTCTGCCGCGCGGTCGCCGCCCTGGCGCATGATTATTACGACAAGGCCGCCGCCATTCTGGCGAAGAAGCCCAAGGGCCGCATCGTCACGCCGCGCCTGATGGGCGCGGTCTATCGCGAGATTCTCACGGCCACGGAAGCGGCGGGTTTCGCGCCGCCGCGCCGGCGGGTGTCGCTGTCGCGCGGCAAGCTTCTCCTGCTTTTGCTGCGCTGGGGCTTGGGCTGACGCATGGCTTCGAGCCGCCAGGGGGAGAATAGTCGCCGCCGCGCCCATGTGATCGGCGCGGGCGTGTCGGGCCTGGCCGCCGCCACCCGATTGGCGGCCAAGGGCATCGCGGTGACCCTGTATGAAGCAGCCGGGCAGGCCGGGGGGCGCTGCCGGTCCTATTACGATCCCGCGCTGGATCAGGTGATCGACAATGGCAACCATCTGGTGCTGGCGGGCAATGGCGCGGTCGGCCGGTATCTGGAACGGATCGGCGCCCGGGGGGTTCTGGCCGGACCGCGCCAGGCGGTGTTTCCCTTTGCCGATCTCAAGACGGACTCGCGCTGGGTCTTGCGGTTGAATGACGGTCCGCTGCCCTGGTGGATCACCGTGCCCGCACGCCGGGTGCCGGGCACCAGCCCCGGCGATTATGCCCCCTATGCCAGGCTGATGTTCGCCAGCCGCAAATCCACCATCGCCGAAATGGTGCCGACCAAAGGCGCGGTGTGGGAAAAGCTGATGCGGCCTTTCTTCCTGGCGGCGCTGAACACCGAGCCGGAAACCGGCTCGGCGCAATTGGCGGGTCAAGTGATGCGCGAGACCCTGGCCCGCGGCGGTCGCGCCTGCCGTCCGCGCATCGCCTCGCCCCATCTGGCCAGCGCCTTCATCGATCCGGCGCTGCGCTTTCTGGAGGAGAGGGGTGCCGAGGTCGAATTCGGCCGACGCCTGCGGACCTTGGTGTTCGGCAACCGCAGGGTGCTGGCGCTGGAATTTCCCGAGGCCACCGTGCCGGTCGACGCCAAGGACGTGGTGATCCTGGCGGTGCCGCCCTGGGTGGCAAAGGAACTGGTGCCGCAGTTGACCGTTCCGACCGAATTCCGGGCCATCGTCAACGCCCATTTCCGCGTCGCCCCGCCCAAGGGGGCCGCGCCGATCCTGGGGGTGATCGGCGGCACGGCGGAATGGGTCTTCTGCTTCAAGGACCGTATCTCGGTGACGGTTTCCAGCGCCGATGCCATTGTCGACCGGGACCGCGAGGAACTGGCGCGCATCCTGTGGGGCGATGTTTGCGCGGCGCTGCGGATGACCGGGGACCTGCCGAAATGGCAGATCGTCAAGGAGAAGCGCGCCACCTTCGCCGCCACCCCCGCCCAGGATTTCAACCGGCCGCCGGCCCGGACCGCCTGGCGGAATCTGATGCTGGCGGGCGACTGGACCGATACCGGCCTGCCCGCCACCTTGGAGGGCGCCGTGCGTTCCGGCGAGGCGGCGGCCGCTTTGGCGCTCAAACGCATCGCCTGATAGTCTTGGCCGCGCATGAACCAGCTTGCCCCCGTCGATTTCGCAGACGTGGAAAGCGCCATCCGCGCCGCCACCGACGCCATCCTGGCCGAACAGCAGCCGGACGGCCACTGGGTCTATGAGTTGGAGGCCGACGCCACCATTCCGGCCGAATATGTGCTGCTGGTGCATTATCTGGCCGAGACGCCGAATCCGGAACTGGAGCGCAAGATCGGCGTCTATCTCGGCGAATCCAGGGCGGGCATGGCGGCTGGCCGCTTTATCATGACGGCGGCTTCGACATTTCGGCGACGGTGAAGGCCTATTTCGCGCTCAAGATGATCGGTGACGATATCGAGGCGCCGCATATGGTCGCGCGCCCGCGAGGCGATCCGGGCGCGGGGCGGCGCCATCAAGGCCAATGTCTTCACCCGCATCCTGCTGGCGCTTTATGGCGAGACCGCCTGGTCGAACGTGCCCACCGTGCCGGTGGAGCTGATCCTGTTGCCGCGCTGGTTCCCCATTCATCTCTCCAAGATGAGCTATTGGGCGCGCACGGTGATCGTGCCGCTGCTGGTGCTGGCGGCCAAGCGGCCGCTGGCGCGCAATCCGCGCGAGGTGCATGTGCCGGAGCTGTTCGTGCCCGGCGTGCCGGCGGCGAGCCCCCGGGCGCCGCATCAAAGCGCGGGCTGGTCGGCTTTTTTTGGCGGATTGGACTGGTGCCTGAAGCGTTTCGAGCCCTTCTGGCCGAAATCCCTGCGGGACCGCGCCATCGAGCGTTGCCGGGTGCTGGACCACCCAGCGCCTGAACGGCGAGGACGGGCTGGGCGCGATCTATCCCGCCATGGCCAACAGCGTGATGATGTTTGACTTGTTGGGTTATGCGCCGGATCATCCCGACCGCGCCATCGCGCGGCACTCGGTGGAAAAGCTGCTGGTGGTGAAGGACCAGGAAGCCTACTGCCAGCCTTGTGTTTCGCCGGTGTGGGACACCGCGCTTGGTGACGCACGCCTTGATGGAGACGGGCGAACCGCACGCCCAGGCCGCCGCCGGCCGCGGCATCCGATGGCTGAAGCCGTTGCAGGTCACCGAAGTCGCGGGCGACTGGGCGGAAGAGCGGCCGGATGTGCGGCCCGGCGGTTGGGCTTTCCAGTATCGCAACGACTATTATCCCGATCTCGACGACACCGCGGTGGTGGTGATGGCGATGGACCGCGCCGCCAAGGCCGGCATCCTGCCGGAATACAAAGAGTCGATCGCCCGTGGCGCGGAATGGGTGGACGGATTGCAGAGCCGGAATGGCGGCTGGGGCGCCTTCGACGCCGACAACAGCTATACCTATCTCAACAACATCCCCTTCGCCGATCACGGCGCGCTGCTGGATCCGCCGACCGAGGACGTGTCCGGCCGCTGTGTGGGCATGATCGCCCAGCTGGGCGGCGACAAAGCGCGCCTGGATCGCGGCGTCGCCTATCTGCGCCAGGCCCAGATGCCGGACGGTTCCTGGTTCGGCCGCTGGGGGGTCAATTACATCTATGGCACCTGGTCGGCGCTGGCGGGATTAAACGCGGCCGGCCTGACGCCGGACGACGACCCCATGCGCCGCGGCGCGGGGTGGCTGATCGCGATCCAGAACGCGGATGGCGGCTGGGGCGAGAATTGCGACAGCTACAAGCTGGACTACAAGGGCTATGAGCCGGCGCCGTCCACCGCCTCGCAGACCGCCTGGGCGCTGCTGGGGCTGATGGCGGCGGGCGAAGTGGACCATCCGGCGGTGGCGCGCGGCATCGCCTATCTCAGGCGCACGCAGGAGCCCGACGGGCTTTGGACCCAGCCGCATTATACCGGCGGCGGCTTCCCGCGGGTGTTCTATCTCAACTATCACGGCTATCCGAAATTCTTTCCGCTGTGGGCGCTGGCGCGCTACCGCAATCTCAAAGCCGGCAATTCCCGCCGTGTCGAGGTCGGTCTTTAGGGGGTATCCGTCATTGACCATTCTCGCCGTCACCGGCCTGAAGCGCGAGGCGTTGATCGCCGGCGGGCCCGGCGTGGTGGCGGTGGCAGGCGGCGGCGACGCAAAGGGCCTGGCTGAAAAGCTCGGCGCGCTTCACGGCGATATCGAAGGCGTGATTTCCTTCGGTCTGACCGGCGCCTTGTCGCCCTTATTGAAAGTCGGCGACACCATTATCGCGGAAAGGGTCCTTTCCGGCGCGCATCACTGGCGATGCGACGAAGCCTGGCGGGTGGCGCTGGCAGCGAGATTGCCCGGCGTGCATCAAGGACCGATCGTGGCCAGCGATACGGTCGTGGAAAGCCCGGAGCGCAAGGCCGCGCTTTACGCCAAGACCGGGGCCCTGGCGGTCGACATGGAAAGCGCGGTGGCGGCGCGCTTTGCGCTGGCGCGGAAACTGCCCTTTGCCGTGCTCCGAGTGATTTCCGACGATGCGAACCATGTGCTGCCGCCGGCGGCGCTCAGCGCCATGAAGCCGGACGGTGGCATCGCGGTGGGGCGGGTGCTGGGGTCGCTTCTGCGCCGTCCGCTGCAGCTGCCGGCGCTGATCCGCACCGGCCGGACTTCGAGCAAGGCGTTCCGGGAACTACTCCGCTGCCGCGGCCTCTGTGGTGTCGGATTTGCCCGTCCGGATCTCTGACATCTTCTTCTCAACATGGCGGGAAAAGACGAATTCCGCCGGCCGCTGATGCGACAGGTCGATGTCCGGCGCCATCGGGCCGTCGGTCTTTACCCCCCGAAAGCAGGATCGGCAGCGACTTCAGCGGATGGCGGATGGCATCGGTGGCGGCGGTGCCTTCGAAGCCGCAATGCACCATGCAGTTGGCGCATTTCTCATATTTGCCGACGCCGTACTTCTCCCACTCGGTGCCTTCCATCAATTCCTTGAAGGTCTTCACATAGCCTTCGCCCAGCAGATAGCAGGGCTTCTGCCAGCCGAAGACGGTCAAGAGCGGCATCGACCAGGGCGTGCATTCATAAGTCTGATTGCCGGCCAGGAAGTCCATGAACAGGGTCGAATTGGTGAAGTCCCAATTCTTGCCGCCACGTCCACGCGACAGGATCTCGCGGAACATGGTCTTGGTGCGCTCGCGATTGAGGAAATGCTGCTGATCCGGCGCCCGCTCATAGGCATAACCGGGCGACACCGTGATCCCGTCCACGCCCATCGCCATCATCTCGTCGAAGAACCGGGCGGTGCGCTCCGGATCGGCGCCGTCGAACAGGGTGCAGTTGATCTGGGTGCGGAAGCCGCGTTCCTTGGCGAGCTTGATGGCGGCGATCGCCTTGTCGTAGGTGCCGTCCAGGCAGACCGACTTGTCGTGCATCTCCTGGTCGCCGTCGAGATGGATCGACCAGGTGAAATTGGGATCGGGCTTGTACTGGTTGATCTTCTTGGCCAGCAGCAGGGCGTTGGTGCACAGGATCACGAATTTGTCGCGCTCCAGGAAACCCTCGACGATCTTGGGCATGTCGCGATGAAGCAGGGGCTCGCCGCCGGCGATGGAAACGGCGGGCGCGCCGCATTCGTCGATCGCGTCCATGCATTGCTGCAGCGACAGCCGCTGGTTCAGGATCTCGTCGGGATAGTCGATCTTGCCGCAGCCGGCGCAGGCCAGGTTGCAGCGGAACAGCGGCTCCAGCATCAGCACCAGCGGATATTTCCCGCCCGAGAAGATGCTTCTTCATCACATAGGCGCCGATCTTGGCGGCCTGTCTCAGCGGAAGACCCATGTCATGCCCTCAATTCGGCCGGCAGGCGGAACTCGATATGTTCCTTCTTGCCGTCCATCTGTTCGACTTCGACCGTCGTCGATTTCCGACAGCGCCTCGATCACATGCCGTACCAGTTCTTCCGGCGCCGAGGCGCCGGCGGTCAGGCCCACCACCTTCTTGCCGCGCACCCATTCCGGCTTCAGTTCGCTGCCGTCGGCGATCAGATAGCTGGGCAGGCCTTCCTCGATCCCGATCTCGCGCAGCCGGTTGGAGTTGGAACTGTTCTTGGCGCCCACCACCAGGATCACATCGGCGACCTTGGCCAGTTCGCGCACCGCGGTCTGGCGGTTCTGGGTAGCGTAGCAGATGTCGCTGGTTTCCGGGCCGACGATATTCCGGAAGCGCCTTTTCAGCGCCACGATGACGCCCTTGGTGTCGTCGATGGAAAGCGTGGTCTGGGTGATATAGGCGACCGGCTGTTCCGGCGACAGCGGCAGCCGCTCCACGTCACCCTCCGACTGGACCAGATGCACCGGCGCGCCGACCTGGCCCATGGTGCCCTCCACCTCGGGATGGCCGGCATGGCCGATCAGGATCAGGGTGCGGCCATGGGCGACATAGCGCTTGCCCTGATTGTGCACCTTCGAGACCAGCGGGCAGGTGGCGTCCAGCACCGGCAGGCCGCGGGCGGCGGCGGTCTTCACCACCGATTGCGGCACGCCATGGGCGCTGAACACGGTGACGGCGCCTTCAGGCACTTCGTCCAGTTCCTCGACAAAGCGCGCGCCCTTGGCCTTCAAGGCGTCGACCACGTGCTTGTTATGGACGATCTCATGGCGGACATAGACCGGCTCGCCGAACTTATCGAGCGCCTTTTCCACGATGTCGATGGCCCGCACCACCCCGGCGCAAAAGCCGCGCGGCTGGGCAAGAATGACTCGCATCCGATTTCCTCTACGGCCCGATCCGGGCCGTCTTATGGCGATGGCCCGCAGTCCGGGCCCCGTCGCAGCGCAGCAAGGCCATTTTCCCGCATTGGTCCCCCCGAAATCAACCCCATGGACTTAAGGGTTGAATCGGCTATTTCCCCCGGCCTGGGGCCCTCCTTGAGACCCCGCCAGGACCATTGCCTTTGTGTCCCCCGACGGACCAGATTGTCGCATCGCGGGCCCTGAGGCTGGATTTGGGGAACCGGGCCGGCCATAGGCATCCCCCATAGGCATCCCATGGGATATTCGGACATGACCAAGGATTCGGACAGGGCCGCGCGCGCCGCCCTGCCGCACGCCATCGCGGCCGGCGCGGCCCAAGTCGATTCGGTGCTGGAGACGGTGCTGCCCCGGCCGCATGGCCGCCAAGCCCGGGTTCAGGAGGCGATGCGCTATGCCACCTTCGCCGGCGGCAAGCGGCTGAGGCCTTTCCTGGTGCTGCACGCCGCCAGGCTGTTCGGGGTGGACGACGCCCACAGCCTGCGCGTCGGCGCGGCCATCGAAGCGCTGCATACCTACTCGCTGGTGCATGACGATCTGCCCTGCATGGACGACGACGATCTCAGGCGCGGCCGGCCCACCACCCATATCGCCTTCGACGAGATGACGGCGGTCCTGGCCGGCGACGCGCTCCTCACCCTGGCCTTCGAAATCCTGGCCGACCCCAAGACCCATCCGGATGGGGATGTCCGCCTGGCGCTGATCGCGCGCCTGGCGGAAGCGGCCGGCCATGACGGGATGATCGGCGGCCAGGTGATCGACATGCTGGCGGAGCAAAGTTTCGGCCTGGACGATGTGATCCATCTGCAGCGGCTGAAGACCGGACAATTGTTCGAATTCTCCTGCGAAGCCGGTCCGATCCTGGGGCGCGCCTCCCCGGATGATCGCGCCCGCCTGAGGGCCTATGCCCGCGAGATGGGGCTGGTGTTCCAGATCACCGACGATCTTCTGGACGTCACCTCCACCGCGGAAAAGACCGGCAAGGCGGTGGGCAAGGACGCTGATATGGGCAAGGCCACCCTGGTCACCCTGTTGGGGGTCGAGGGCGCCCGCGCGGAGGCGGAAAAGCGGGCCCGGGCCGCCATCGCGGCATTGGGTCCCCATGCCGACAAATCGCCCGAACTGTCCGGCCTGCCCTTGTTCCTGCTGGACCGGGAAACCTGAATTGACTGCCGCAGCGCCCGACTTTCTCCGAAATTTTGCCAGGATGATCGCCTAGATTGCGGGATGGGGCGTTTCCATAAGGCCGGTTCCGGCCAATTCGACGAGGCAATTTGATGATGAGTCGCATATTGCAGGCGCTGTTTATTGCCTTCCTGGCCTGTGCGGCGTCGCTGCCGGCCCGGGCGCAATCCCCCGATCCCGCCGCGCAGACGGTGCAGGATTTTTATGACTCGCTGGTGGCCAGCATGAAATCGGGCGGCACCGTCAAGAGCCGCTACGACCGGCTGAAACCGGCGGTGGAAAAGGCCTTCGACATTCCCGGCATGACGGCCCTGTCGGTGGGTCCCACCTGGCCCGGCATCGCGCCCGCCGACCAGAAGGCCCTAGTCGAGGCCTTCGAGCGGATGACGGTCGCCAACTATGCCGGCAATTTCGACAAATATAGCGGCGAGAAATTCACCGTCGATCCGACCGCGGCGGAACGCGGATCGGACAAATTCGTCAAGAGCACGCTCAAGCCGGCGACCGGCGACGCCATTCCCTTCAACTATCGCCTGCATCAGGTGGATGGCAGCTGGAAGATCGTGGATGTCTATCTGAACGGCAATATCAGCCAGCTCGCCCAGAAGCGTTCTGATTTCGGGGCCACGCTCCAGTCCCAGGGCCCGCAAGGCCTGGCAAAAAAGATCAACGCCCTGGCGGATAGGACTTTAGGCTGACCCCCTCCGGCCTTCGCTGGCTCGAGAGCCAGCTACGGCCACCTCCCCCGCCAGCGCGCTGACGCGCGCGCAGGAGAGGAGGGTCTGGACCAAGTCGCTCCGGAAGCTGTTGAAACTTGGTCGTGCACATTCTCCCCCGCTCATGCGAAGCATGCTGGCGGGGGAGATACCCGTAGCACGCTCTCGAGCGTGCGAAGGGAGAGGGGGACTAAAAAGCCTAGATCAGCTTCTCATGCGCGCGTTCCTGGCGCGGCGGCGGCGGGCCCAACAGCGCCGGGCTCACGAAAAGCGTGGTCACCAGGGTCCAGAACAGCGAGATCATCAGCAACTCGCCCATGCTGGCGGTGCCGGGATGGCGCGACAGCCACAGGGTGCCGAAACCGGTGGCGGTGGTGGCGGCGCTGAAGATCACCGCTCGGGTCAGGCTCGATTGCAGGAAGTCGCGCGCGCCCGCCCGCCACGCCACCACGAAATAGATATTGAAGGCGACGCCGATCCCCAGCAACAGCGGCAGGGCGATGATATTGGCGAAGTTGAGCGGCAGGCCGATCACCACACAGGTTCCCACAGTCAGCAGGCCCGCCAGGACGAGGGGCCCCAAAGTCATCGCCACATCGGCCGCCCGCCGCAGCACCGCCGTCAGCAGCAGCAGAATGGCGATGAAGGACAGGATCCCCGCCTCGACAAAGGCGCTGACGATGGTGCGGCCGGATTCCCGGATCGAGATCGGCGCGCCGGTGGCGCCGGGGGCGATCTTGAGCACCGCGTCGCTGAAATCCGAAAGAACGCTGGGATCGTTGCTGGTGTTCTTGGGAAAGACCTGGATGCGGGCGGTGCCGTTGGCGGCGATCCATTCCCGCTTCATCGCCGCGGGCATGGTCGCGAGCGTGACCCGGCTTGGTGTCAGCGCGTCGGACAATTGCCGCAGCATGGTCTTCAGTCCCGGCACCACCGCCTGGGTGGCGCGGGCGCGATGGGTGGCGGGGCCGTCCGCCAGCGCCTGCAGGCTGTCGGCGAGGGCGCGGGCATGGGCCGCGGGCGGATCTTTCCGATCGCCGGCCGCCGCACGCAATTTGGCGGCGGTGGCGCGGAAACTCGCCACGATCTCGGCATCGCCGGGCGCGGGTTTCACGTCAAAGGGATTGAGGGTGGGATCCAGCAGGCTGTCGGCGTCGGCGATCACCGCCAGCTTCTTGTCCTGGTCTTCGGGCACGAAACTCGACAAGGTCAGCGTTTGATCGACCTCGGGCAGCGCCGCCAGGCGGGCGGCGGCGGCATCGGCTCGGCCGAGCGACGGCGCGGTGACATCGATCGTGTTGGGCGATGTCTGGGGATTCTTCATCAGATCGAACAGGGTGGAGACCGATTCCACTTTCGGGCTGCGTAGATCCAGCGGATTGGAATCGAAGCGCAGAAAGAATGTCAGCGCCAGACAGACCAGTCCCGCGCCCACCGCGATCCGCAACACGAAGCGGCGATGTCCCGCCAAGTAATTGTCCACCGGCGCCAGCGCGGCAAAGCCGACATCCTGCGCTTCGCCCCCGGGCTTCAGCAGCATCAGCAGCGCCGGCAGGAATGTGATCGACGCCGCAAAGGCCACGATCATGCCCATGCCGGCGACCAAGTCCCAGTTCGGCCACGCCGATATAGTTGGTCGGCAGGAAGGAGAGGAATCCCACCGCGGTCGCCGCCGCCGCCAGCGCCAGGGGCAGGCCGACGCTGCGGCCGGCATGGCAGAGCGCCTTGGCGAGTTCGGGATGCTCGAACCGCTCGGCGCGATAGCGCACCGAGAATTGAATGCCGAAATCCACGCCCAGCCCGACGAACAGGGCGATGAAGGCGATGGAGATGATGTTGAACACGCCGATAAAGACCAGCCCGAGCGCCATGGTCGCCGCCAGCCCGGCAAACAGCGTCACCAGGATGGCCAGGATGATCTTGAAGGACCGCAGCGCCAGCCACAGCGTCGCCAGCACGCCCGCCATCATCACCGCCGCCCATCAGCCAGGCGCGGTCGGCCAGGGTGGCGAATTCCTCGTCCGAAAGCGGCACTCGCCGGTGAGCCGCACCCGCACGCCCTGGTCCGGCGTCAGCCCCAGATCGCGCGCATCCGCCCGGATGGCGGCGCTGGCCCGCGCCCCCGGTTCGAGCGCGTCGAAATCCAATTGCGGCTTGACCTCGATGAAGCGGCGCAGTTCCTCGGGCTTTGGCGGCTCGCCGGTGATCAGCGAGCGCCAGGAGAGATATCGGGTTTTCCCCTCAGCCGCGGCGGCTAGCACCGCGCCGAACCGCGTCATGGCCGTGTCGATGTCCGACAGTTTGGCCTGGCCTTGCGACACGCCCAGAAGTGCCGTCGGACAGCGAATCCATCAGCCCCGCTGAGCGAGGGATCCTCGGCCAGCGCGCCCAGAAACGGCTGGGCCTTGATCAATTGCCGGGCGGTGGTCTGCACATCCTTCAGGGGCAGGAACAGAAGGCCGTTGTGATCGAAAAAAGCTCCGCCATCGGGACGGTACACATCGGGAAACAGGCGCTTGTTCCGCTCCAGGCGGGCGGTCAGCGACGTCGCGGCGGCCTCCGCCAGCTCCGGCGTCTTGCCGTCGATCACCACCAGGATGAGATTGGATTGCTGGGGAAACAGCCGGTCGAACTGGATCTCGCGCTGGCGCCAGCCGATTTTGGCCGAGATCAGCGCTTCGCTGTTGCTGTTCATGGCGAAATGGGTGCTGGTGAAGGCGCCGGCCGCTGCCGCCAGAGCCAGCGCGGCCAAGCTCACCCAGGCCGGCCAGCGGCAGCAAAAAGCGACGATACGCTCGATGATCGGGATGGTCCGGGCGGCGGGCATGACCGGCGATGCTTAGCCGGTTCCGCGCCGTTCTAAAAGTCGGGAAGTTCCGCGGTCTGAACCGCCTTGTCCTCGACCTGGCGCTCGCGCTTCTGGCGGTAATAGGCCCGCATGGTGGCGTAATAATCCACCGAGGCGCGCTCGATATCGCGATAGGTCACGATATTGGCGGAGCGATTGTCTACCGAGCCCAGGCTGGATTTGACCAGCCCGACATAGGTGCTGCCGGTGTAATGGACGAAATGCAGGGGCGAGAAATAGCCATCGACATAACCGCCGGCAAAATCGCGCACCGAGGTCGGTCCGCGGAAGGGCAGCACCAGATAGGGGCCCTGGCCGATGCCGTAGATCCCCAGGGTTTCGCCGAAATCGCGGCTGCGCTCGGGCAGGCCCCAATCGGTGGCGACGTCGAAAATGCCCACCACGCCGATGGTGGTGTTGATGATGAAGCGCGCGCCCGCCTCGCCGGCAAAGGTGAACTCTGCCTCCAACAGGTCGTTGGCGACATTGACCGGCCCGCCCAGATTGGTGAGCAGATTATGGACATTGCCGCGGATGCTCCCCGGCACCGCGCTGGCATAGAAACTCGCCGCCGGCAGCGCCGCATGCCGGTCCAGCCTCTGGTTGAAGTCGAAAAAGAACCGGTTCATCGGTTCCAGGGGATCGTCGGTGAGCTGGGCTTCCCTGTTGTCGTCGGAGGCGCAACCGGCCACCGCAAGGCCGAGCATCAGCACCAGAAACAGATGTTTCGCCGCCATCCCTCAAACTTGTGCCGGTCTTTGACCGATTGGACACAAGCCCCCACCCGTTACGGTGGCAACTATAGGCATGGCGCGGCGGGGCTGTCTCCGCCAAAAAAAGGGTTCGTTAACCTGTTCCCGGGGATTCCGGCCCGCGGCCCGGAACTTGGCGGGGGGCGCGGCTTCCCTTAAGACTAGGCCAAAGGCTGCAACCGGCGGCCAGGTAAGCCGGACACAGGCCGGACAATGAGGATGACATGGCCGCGACCGATCCAGAGCTTTTGCGGCTGCGAGACAGTATCGACAATATCGACGCGGCTCTGGTTCACCTTCTGGCGGAACGGTTCAAATGCACCCAAGCGGTGGGCGAATATAAGGCCAGACATGGGCTACCACCCGCCGACCCCGCCCGCGAGCAGGTCCAGATCGCCCGGCTGAGGTCGCTGGCCCAAGACGCCAAGCTCGATCCGGATTTCGCCGAGCAGTTCCTGGCCTTTATCGTCAAGGAAGTGATCCGCCACCATGAGGCGATCCGGGCCGCCCGTTAGCTGGAAGAAGAAAGCGATGGATCTGTCCTTTTCACCCCAGGAAGAAGCCTTCCGGCAGGAGGTCCGCGATTTCATCGCCGAAGCCAAGCCCCAACTGCCGCCCGATCTGGGCCCGCCGGAACAGGCGCGCTTGTCTAAAGACGATTATCTGGTCTGGCACCGGCTGCTCTACAAAAAGGGCTGGGTGGCGCCGGCCTGGCCCAAGGAACTGGGCGGCGCCGATTGGAGCGTGACGGAGCGCTATATCTTCGCCACCGAGACCGCCAAGGCGGGCATGCCCACCACCTTGCCCTTCGGGCTGGGGATGGTGGGGCCGGTGATCTACACCTTCGGCAACGAGGCCCAGAAGCGGAAATTCCTGCCCCGCATCCTGTCCGGCGAGGATTGGTGGTGCCAGGGCTATTCCGAGCCGGGGGCGGGATCGGATCTGGCCAATCTGCGCTGCCGGGCGGTCCGGGACGGCGACGCCTATATCGTGGACGGCCAGAAGACCTGGACCACCTTGGCGCAATATGCCGACTGGATCTTCTGCCTGGTGCGCACCGATCCGGGCGCCAAGCCGCAGGAAGGCATCTCGTTTCTCTTGATCGACATGAAATCGCCCGGCATCACGGTAAAGCCCATCATCGTGCTGGATGGCGCGCAGGAAGTGAACGAGGTTTTTTTCGATCAGGTGAAAGTGCCGGTCGGAAATCTGGTCGGCGAGGAAAACAAGGGCTGGACCTACGCCAAATTCCTGCTGGCGCATGAGCGGGCCGGCCTCGCCAGCCCGTCGCGTTCGCGGGCCGCGCTGACCCGGTTGAAAGCGATCGCCCGCGCCGAGCAGCGGGACGGGGTGCCCCTGATCCGGGATCCCGATTTCGCCCGCAAGCTGGCGGCGCTGGAATCCGAGCTGATGGCGCTGGAATTCACTGAGCTGCGTATTCTCAGCCGGGAAGCGAAGGGCGAGAAAGTGGGCGCGGAAAGCTCGATCCTGAAAGTGGCCGGCAGCGAGATCCAGCAGCGTGTGGCCGGCCTGGCGATGGAGGCGGTGGGCTATTATGCGCTGCCGGATGAATTGAGCTTTTCCGACAATGAGGCGGTGGGGCCGGGTTATGCCCGCGGCGCCGCCGGGCGTTATTTCAATCTGCGCAAGGCCTCGATCTATGGCGGCTCGAACGAGATCCAGCGCAACATCATCGCCAAGGCCGTGCTGGGGCTCTGATGGATTTCGCTTTTTCCGAAGAACAGACCCTGTTGCGCAATTCCCTGTCGCGCTATCTGGCCGACAATTATGCCTTTGAAGCCTGGCGGAAATTCACCCGCACGCCCGAAGGCCGCGATCCGGCGCATTGGCGGCAATTCGCCGAACTGGGCCTGTTCGCCGCGCCGCTGCCGGAAGAGCATGGCGGGCTGGGCGGCGGCCCGATCGACAGCATGGTGGTGATGGAGGAGTTCGGCCGCGCCCTGGTGGTCGAACCGTTCGTGCCGACTGTGGTGATCGGCGGCGGGCTCCTGGCAAAGACCGGCGGCACGATGGCGGCAGAAATCCTGCCCAAGATCGCGGGCGGCGAGACCATCTTGGCGTTCGCCTTTGCCGAGGCCCAGGGCCGCTACAATCTCGCCGACCTCACCACCACCGCGACAAGACAAGGCGACGCCTATATTCTGAACGGACGCAAAAGCGTGGTGCTGGCCGCGCCCTGGGCCGATGCCGTGATCGTCACCGCCCGCACCGGCGGATCACAGCGCGAAAGCCGGGGCGTCAGCATTTTCCTGGTCGAGAGCACAGCCAAGGGCGTGGCGCGGCGCGACTATGCGGTGATGAGCGGGTTGCGGGCCAGCGAGATCAGTTTCGAGAACGCGCCGGCCCGGCTTCTGGGCGAAGAGGGCCAGGGCCTGCCGCTGCTGGAGGCGGTGACGGATCATGCCATCGCCGCCCATCTGGCCGAAGCGGTGGGCGCCATGGCGGTACTGCAGGCGGCGACTGTGGACTATGCCAAGACCAGAAAACAGTTCGGCCAGCCGATCGGGAAATTCCAGGTGCTGCAGCACCGGATGGTGGACATGTTCATCGCCCTGGAGCAGGCGCAATCCGCCAACCTGATGGCGAATCTGAAACTGAACGACCTCGACGGCGCCCGCGCCGTCTCCGCGGCCAAGGCGGCGGCGGGCAAATATGGCAAAATGATCGGCGAAAGCGCGGTGCAGATTCACGGCGGCATCGGCATGACCGATGAATTGGCGGTCGGCCATTATTTCAAGCGGCTGACTTTGCTGGAACGGCTTTATGGCTCCGTTGATCATCAGCTCAGGCGTATGGCAGCCCTCGACGCTTAAAAGCGCGGCAAGGGAATGAGCATCGCCACCCGGGCGGCGTAATCGTCATAGGCGTCCGCGCCCAATTCCCGGCGGAGGAATTTTTCTTCCTCCCGCGCCTTCCAATACCAGGCCGCCGCCATCAGCACCGCGCCGGTCATCGCGGCCAGATTTCCCCAGATGGCGGCGGTGGCGAAGGCCGCCAGCAGGACGCCGGAATAGATCGGATGGCGCACCCATCCGTAAGGGCCGCTATCCACCACCGCGTGGTTCTCCTTGCTGGTGATCCCGGCGGACCATAATTTCCCCAGATGCAATCTCGCCCACCAGCTGAAGCCGAAGCCCAATCCGGTCACGGCAATGAGCGCCCATTTTCCGCTTGCCGGCAGCCGCCAGAGCTGAGTGAGCGCCAAGGCCCGCGGCGAATAGAGGCCGAACAGCAGGAAGATGCCCAGTATCAGGATCACCCTGTGTCCGATCTCCACCCGGGAATTGGCCCGCTGTTTGGTCGGCGCCGACCAGAAGGCGGCGATCAGCCAGGACAGGAGCCAAAGCAACCACAGGGCATAGGCGGTCAGTTCGGGCGACATACCCGTCTTTTAGAACGGCCCGCGCGCCAAGGCGAGGCTCAGAAAGCCAGTGCCTTGGCCATCCTGACCATGGGCAGCTTGGTCAACTGGCCCACCACCGTCTCGGGCACTTCGCCATCGACCTCGATCAGGGCGATGGCGTCCTGGCCCGGCGCGCTGCGGCCGAGCGTGAAGTTGGCGATGTTGACCTTGGCATCGCCCAGAAGAGTGCCGAACTTGCCGATGAAGCCGGGCTTGTCCTCATTCACCACATAGAGCATGTGGGGCGCGAATTCGGCGTCGAGATTGATGTCCTTGACCTGGATCAGGCGCGGCCGGCCGTCGGAGAAAACCGTGCCCGCCACCCGCCGGGTCGAGCCGCTGCCCAAGGTCGCGGTGATCTTGATATAGCCTTCATAGGCGCCTTCCTGGCCGCGGCTCACTTCGCTCACCTTGATGCCGCGCTCCTTGGCGATGATGGGCGCGTTGACCATGTTGACGCCGGAGAGGATCGGATTGAGCAATCCGGCCAGCGCCGCCTGGGTGAGGGCGCGGGTATTGAGCTGGCTGGCGGTGCCTTCATAGAGAATCTCCACCGCCGCCAGGCTGGTGTCGGTCAGCTGGCCGACAAAGGCGCCCAGCTTGGAGGCCAGCGCGATCCAGGGTCCCACCTTCTGCGCCTCGCTGGCGGAGATGGAGGGCATGTTGAGCGCGTTGGTGATGGCGCCGGTCAGAAGATAATCGGAAATCTGCTCGGCCACCTGCAGCGCCACATTCTCCTGCGCCTCGGTGGTGGAGGCGCCCAGATGCGGCGTCGCCACCAGCTTCTCGCTGCCGAACAGGACATTCTCCTTGGCCGGCTCGACCTCGAACACGTCCAGCGCCGCGCCCGCCACTTGGCCGGAGTCCAGCGCCGCCTTGAGCGCCTTCTCGTCGATCAAGCCGCCGCGGGCGCAATTGATGATCCGCACGCCCTTCTTGGTCTTGGCGATGGCGTCGGCGGATAGGATGTTCTTGGTCTCCGCAGTCAGCGGCACATGCAGAGTGATGAAATCGGCGCGGGCCAGAAGATCGTTCAGCTCGACCTTCTCCACGCCCAGATCCTTGGCGCGCTCCGGCGACAGATAGGGATCATAGGCGATCACCCGCATCTTCAGGCCCTTGGCGCGGTCGGCGACGATGGAGCCGATATTGCCGGCGCCGATCAGGCCCAGCACCTTGCCGGTGATCTCCACCCCCATGAAGCGGTTCTTTTCCCATTTGCCGGCCTGGGTGGAGGCGTTGGCGGCGGGAAGCTCGCGCGCCAGCGCCAGCATCAACGCGATGGCGTGCTCGGCGGTGGTGATGGAGTTGCCGAACGGCGTGTTCATCACGATCACCCCGGCGGCGGTGGCGGCGGGGATATCGACATTGTCCACGCCGATGCCGGCGCGGGCCACCACTTTCAGCCGCTTGGCCGCCTTGAGCACATCGGCGGTGACCTTGGTGGCGGAACGGATGGCGATGCCGTCATATTGATCGACCACCTTGAGCAACTCTTCCTTGGTCATGCCGGGCTTGTTGTCGGCGTCGACGCCGCGCTCCTTGAAGATGGCGACAGCGGCGGGGGACAATTTGTCGGCGATCAGAACTTTGGGCATGGAAAACTCCATGTTGGAAATTGGGGAAAGGGGAATCGCGCGCGCGGGACGGAATCAGACCGGCGCGGTCTGTTTGACCTTGGCCCAGGCCCAGTCGAGCCAGGGGGTGAGCGCCTTCAGATCGGCGGTTTCCACCGTGGCGCCGCACCAGATGCGCAGGCCCGGCGGCGCCGCGCGATAGCCGGCGATGTCCAGCGCCACGCCTTCCTTCTCCAAGGTGCCGGCGATCTTCTTGGCCGCATCCGCCTTGGCCTCGTCGCCCAGGGACTGGAACCAGGGATCGGTGATCTTGATGCAGACCGAAGTATTGGAGCGGCTGGCGGCATCCTTGGCCAGGAACCCGGCCCAGCCGCAGGATTTGGTCCAGGCCTCCAGCACCGCCAGATTGTCGTTGGAGCGCCGGATCAGGCCCTTGAGCCCGCCCACGCTTTCGGCCCAGTTGAGGGCGTCGAGATAATCCTCCACCGCCACCATGGACGGGGTGTTGATGGTCTCGCCCTCGAAGATGCCTTCGGCGAGCTTGCCGCCCTTGGTCATGCGGAAGATTTTCGGCATCGGCCAGTGCGGCGTGTAGCTTTCCAGCCGCGCCACCGCGTTGGGCGACAGGATCAGCATGCCGTGCGCCGCCTCGCCGCCCAGCACCTTCTGCCAGGAGAAGGTGGTGGCGTCGAGCTTGTCCCAGGGAAGCTCCATGGCGAAAGCAGCCGAGGTGGCGTCGCAGATGGTGATGCCGTCGCGGCCGGCCGGAATCCAATCGCCATCGGGCAGTTTCACGCCCGAGGTGGTGCCGTTCCACAAAAATACCGTGTCGCGATTTTTGGCCGCCTTGAGCTCCGGCAGTTCGCCATAGCCCGCCTTGTGCACATGGGCCTTCAATTTCAGCTGCTTGACAGTGTCGGTGACCCAGTCCTCGCCGAAGCTTTCCCAGGCGAAGATATCGACCTCCATCGGCCCCAGCAGCGACCACATCGCCATTTCCATGGCGCCGGTGTCGGAGGCCGGCACGATGCCGACCCGATAATCGGCGGGAATGCCCAAGAGCTTCTTGGTGCGGTCGATCGCGTCTTTCAGCTTGGCCTTGCCGGGCTTGGAGCGGTGGGAACGGCCCACCAGCGCGCTCGACAGGGCTTCGGGGGTCCATCCGGGGCGCTTGGCGCAAGGTCCGGACGAAAAAAAAGGCCGCGCGGGACGCACAGCCGGTTGCTTCACTTCGGTCATCAGTTTCATTCCTTCCAGAATGATAGCGCCTCGTTGGGGAGGCGTGGCCCGCCGCCGATATAGGGGGAGGGACCTCGCCCGTCAATCGCGCGATTGCACAAACGCCGCCCGGAACCGCTGGCCTGGACGGGCAAGCGGTTCCAGCGGCGAGCAATGACGCGATGAATCGGGTTTAACCGTCAGGCGGGTGCGGCAATTTGGCGGGGACGCATCGCCATCTGCAGCTTCTCGAAGGCGCGCACTTCGATCTGGCGCACCCGTTCGCGGGAGACGCCATATTTCTGTGACAGTTCCTCCAAGGTGGCCGGTTCTTCTTTCAGGCGGCGCTCCTGAATGATGTCGCGCTCGCGTTCGGAGAGGGTGTCGAGCGCACTGGAAAGCGCCTCATGGCGGTCGCCGCGCTCCTCGCGCTCGGCCAGCCGGGTTTCCTGGTCGATGGTGTCGTCGGCCAGCCAATCCTGCCACTCGCTTTCCGATTCCGAGCGCAGCGGGGCGTTGAGCGAGGAATCCGGACCCGACAGGCGCCGGTTCATGTCGGTCACTTCCTTTTCGGTCACCCCCAGCTGGTCGGCCAGGGTGGTGGTGTGACCGGGGGTGAGATCGCCATCCTCGATGGCGCCGATATGCGACTTGGCCTTGCGCAGATTGAAGAACAGCTTCTTCTGGGCCGCGGTGGTGCCCATCTTCACGATGCTCCAGCTCCGCAGCACATATTCCTGGATGGCGGCGCGGATCCACCACATGGCATAGGTGGCGAGCCGGAAACCCTTGTCGGGGTCGAAGCGCTTCACCGCCTGCATCAGCCCGACATTGCCTTCGGAGATGATTTCCGACACCGGCAGGCCGTAACCGCGATAGCCCATGGCGATCTTGGCCACCAGGCGCAAATGGCTGGTGACCAGCCGGCGGGCGGCTTCGGCATCGCCATGCTCCTTCAGGCGCTTGGCGAACATGAATTCGTCTTCCGGGGTCAATAGCGGGAATTTGCGGATCTCGCTCAGATAGCGCGAGAGCCCCGCATCACTGGAAAGCACCGGAAGGCCGCGACTGCTCATGATTTCCCCTCAATTCCGGGACGTGCCGATTGTAATGAAGGCGGACGGCCCGCAATACCTGGAACTTACCCTTGGAGGATTGAAATGGTGTCATCCGGGCTTTCTTTCAAGCCGCGCAAGGCCTTGACCAAGCCTGCAAAATCGGCGGGCCAGGGGGACTCAAAATGCATGCTTTTGTGCAAACTCGGGTGCTGGAACCCCAACAGGACCGCATGCAGGGCCTGGCGGGGAAAATCACCGGCCGCGGCATAAGCCGCTTCTTCGGCGGGCGTTTTGGGCCGGGGCGCCCGCCGGGCGCGGCCGTAAGTGGGATCGCCGATCAGGGGATGGCCCAGATGGGCCAGATGAACCCGGATCTGATGGGTGCGGCCGGTTTCCAGCCGGCATTCGACCAGCGAGGCAAAGGGCCGGGATTCGGGCCCGAAGGATTCCAGCAGGCGATAGCGGGTGCGGGCCAGCTTGCCGCCGCCGCGCAAGACCGCCATCCGCTTGCGGTCGAAGGGGTTGCGGCCGATCTGGCCCTCGATAATACCGCTGCCGGCCCTGGGCGCGCCCCAGACCACGGCATGATAGGCGCGCGCGATGGTGTGATTGGCGAATTGCTTGGCCAGGCTGGCCATGGCCCGCTCGGTCTTGGCGGCGACCAGCAGCCCCGACGTGTCCTTGTCCAATCGGTGCACGATGCCGGGCCGGGCCTCGCCGCCGATGCCTTTCAGGCTCGCGCCGCAATGGGCGATCAGGGCATTGACCAGGGTGCCGTCGGGATTGCCGGCCGCCGGATGCACCACCAGGCCGGCCGGCTTGTCGATGACGATAAGGTCCTTGTCCTCGTAAATCACCGTAAGCGGGATGTCCTGGCCCGCCGGACGCGCCTGGGCCGGGGCGGGAATGTCGATCTCATAGCATTCGCCCCCTTTGACCCGGTGATTGGGGTCTTTTATCGTCGCGCCGTTGCGGGTGACCCGGCTTTGGCGCAGCAATTGCTGGATGCGGGCGCGGGACAGATCGGCAAACGCCTCGGCCAGGACGCGGTCCAGACGCTGGCCGGCCTGATCCGCGGCCGCCGTCACCCGGCCGAGCCGCCCGTCGCCAGAGGATTTGATGTCCGACATCCTGCCCGATCCGCAAAACAGCCCCGCCCTGAAAGCGGCGAAGCTCGCCGTTATTATTCTTTCGGCCCTGATTATCCTAGCCCTGGTGGCGCTGGTCGTGGGCGCGATCATGAAACTGGCGGGCGGCGGAAAGCCCAAAGCCGAGGCGGCGTCGAATTTCGTGCTGGCGCCGGGCTCGCGCATCGTCAGCATGGACACCCAGCCGGGCCGGCTGATCCTGCGCATCCGCACCGCCACCGGCGAGGAGATCGATATATTGGATACCCAGAACGGCCGGCTGGTGGGCCAGGTCAAGGCGGCAAACGCAAAATGACGCTGACTTTGCCGCCCGCCATGGAAGCGCAGATCGCGGCGCATGCGGCAGCCGAATTTCCGCGCGAATGCTGCGGACTGCTGGAAGGACGGCGCGACGGTGACCGGATCGCGATCCTCGGGCTTCATCCCGCCCGAAATGTGGCGGACAGGCCGGACCGGTTCGAAATCCATCCCGAGGATCACTTCGCGGCGCTGAAAGCCGCGCGCATGCGGGGCCATGCGATCATCGGCTGTTATCATTCCCATCCGGGCGGCGCCGCCCGGCCTTCGGCGGTCGATCTGGCGGGCGCCGGAGAAGAGGAGTTTCTCTGGCTGATCGCGGCGCTGGCGGACGCCGAGGACCCGGCACGCCTGGCCGGCTTTGTCTATGCCGCCGCGGCCTTCCATGCCGTGGCGCTTGCCGCGCCGAACCGGCCTCGCGTATAAGCGCCACACGCCGCTTGCTCCCATCGTCTAGCGGTTAGGACGCGGCCCTCTCAAGGCTGAAACAGGGGTTCGATTCCCCTTGGGAGCGCCAATGAATTTCAAACAGTTATGGTCTGGCGCCAAGCGGCCACGGTTCAGCTAGCTACCAGATAGCTACCTGGACTTCCTGCAAAAAGTGAGTTTTTGCTTTTTCAGTGGGAGCCCCCCGTCACCGATGCCCTGGTGATGGCGATCTGGCGGCGGGGAAAACCCCGGGCATTGCTCCATCATTCAGATCGCGGCAGCCAGTACACCAGCGAGCAGTTCCAGCGGCTGATGGCCGATCATGGCGTCACCTGTTCGATGAGCCGCTCTGGCAATTGCTGGGACAACGCTGCGATGGAGAGCTTCTTCTCCTCGCTTAAGACCGAGCGTACGGCGCGTAAGACCTATCGGACGCGGAATGATGCCAAGGCCGATGTGTTCGACTACATCGAACGCTTCTACAACCCAAAACGACGGCACTCGACGATCGGATATATGAGCCCAATGGACTTTGAGACGAAGGCAGGATTAGCTTAACCGCGTGTCACTCAAACCGGGTGCAGGCCACCACGGCATTCCTTAGTCCTGGTGTGACCGCAAACTGCTGATGACCTAGGTCAAATTGGCGTGCGTTCTCGCTCACCCCGACCCACGGTCTGCCTCCCAAACACCACTCGACAAGCCGGAAGCATTTCTCTCACCCGCTTGATGATCTCCCGCTCGCCGTAACCGCTAAGGTCCAATTCCAATTCAAATGATACGCCGCAAGGCGGATCGTGACGATGTTCATAAAGTTTTCTGCTCCGGGTCAACGCTTCGTTCAATCTCGTAACGGCAAGCTCAGAAGTCGAATGGGCGATGCGGGGACGGTTCGAGGTCAAGATTGGAGAACTGTCGTGACCCACAGAATGAACATGATGCAATTCGGCTTGGATTCATCGGATTTGGCTGACGGGAAGTCCGGAGCGCAGGCCACCAACCCCTATCTGCTGTTCACGGCGACTCTGGTCGCGGCCACGGCGCTGCTGAGAATTCTGCTGCGACATTTCGGGATCTAGCCCGCGACGCCGGATCCGGAGGCGCCGCCGCGTTTCCGGACGAATGTATTCGCTTGCCGGGAATTTCACCGGCGAGCGCGTTGGCGCTGAGGGCGATAATCCCGCCGAAAAGTCCAGGCCTTCTGGGACCCCTTCGAACCGGTCTTTGCGCAAGATCAAGGAAGAATGTCCCTATCCGGGTCATTTTGGAAAAATGATCTTGCCCGGAAAGCCAAAGCCCATGAATTGCCCGGCTTAAGAACCATGGAAACGCCCCTGCAACTCGAAACCAATGGCGCGGCTCTGTCGTCTCATGTGCAGGAGATGATCGGGGCGCATCTGCAAAAGCTGGAAAGCCGTTTCGGCCGGATCACCGCCTGCCGGGTGGCAATTCGGGCGCCGGGCGCCCATCACCAGATGGGCGAGCCCTATTCTGTGAGTATCAAGGTGGCGCTGCCGGGCAACCGCGAAGTGAATGTGGGACGCATCTCCAACAATCGCGATCCGCGCCAATCCAACATCGTGTTCGCCGTCAATGACGCCTTCCGGCGGGCGAACCGGCAATTGCGGCGCCAGGCGCAGAGGCTGAATGGCGATGTCAAGCAGCATTTGGGGCCGGAAGGGCGGATCGCAAGCCTGGAGATGGGAAAGAATTCCGGCTTCCTGACCGCCGCCGACGGCCGGGAGATTTATTTCCACGCTCACAGCGTTCTGGGCGGAAAATTCGACCAGCTGCTGATCGGAGACCGGGTGGCCTATCATGAGGAAGAGGGTGAGAACGGACCCCAGGCCAGCACCGTGCGGGTCCTGAATGGAGGACATCATGCCTGATCCGATCCTGCGCCGCGGTATCTGGGTCGCGGTCTGCGACGGCGGGCGAGCTCTGCTCCTGGAAAATCAGGGCGATGCGGAATTTCCCAAGCTGGAGACCCGTGAAGTGTTCAAGCAGGACAATCCCCCGGCCCATGAGCAAGGCTCGGCGCCGCCTGGCCGCGCCTTCAGCCCGGTCGGTGAACGCCGGGGCACCACCGAGGAAACCGATTATCACGAGCAGCAGGCCGAGGCATTTCTGGGCCAGTTTGCGGATACGCTTAATCGCCAGGTGGAAGAGGGGCACATCCATGCGCTGGTCCTGGTCGCGCCGGCCAGGGCGCTGGGCGTCATCAGGCCCCGCCTGTCCGAATTGACGCGGCGCGCGGTGACAACGGAACTGGACCGCGATTACGTCAAGATGCCGCTTTATGAAATCGAGCGAAAACTTGCCGCGCTCAGTCAGCGCTCATAGGGGCCGACCGGCGTTGCCGCGGCAATCATGAATTTCACCATGTCTTGACTTGAGGCGGACATCACGGTCACGGTGGCGGCCGGTCGGCATCAAACAGGTTCAGGCAATGGTTCCAGGCATCGGCGAAAAATTCGTCATGACGCGGGACGGCCTGCAAATTCTGCTCGATGAATTGGGCAAGCAGCGGTTACCGGATTCTCGGTCCGACCCGGCGCGACGGCGCCATCGTCTATGACGAAATCTCCCGGATCGAGGAATTGCCCCAAGGCTGGACCGACCGGCAGGAAGCCGGGCGCTATCGCCTGGAAAAGCGCGCCGACGGGGCCTTGTTCGGTTATGCGGTGGGGCCGCAGTCCTGGAAGCGGTTTCTGCATCCGCCGATTCAGCGCCTGTGGCAGATGCGCCGGGAAGAGGCGGGTTTCTCCATCACCCAGGATCAGGCAGCCCCGAAAATGGCGTTTCTGGGCGTGCGGGCCTGTGAGATCAGCGCGATTGCGATTCAGGACAAGGTTTTTCTCGACGGACCCTATCGCGACGCGGATTACCAGAGGCGCAAACAGGACAATTTCGTCATCGCGCTCAATTGCGGCGAAGCCGGCGGGACCTGCTTTTGCGTTTCGATGAAAACCGGGCCGAAGGCGGAACGCGGTTTCGATCTGGCGCTGACCGAATTGCTGCGCGACGACCATGAATTCCTGGTCGAGGTCGGCAGCGAAGCGGGCGGCGCGGTGTTTGCGCCGGTGCCGGCGCGTGCGGCCCAACCGGACGACATCGCCGCCGCCGATGCGGTCACGGCCGAAACCGCCGCCGATATGGGCCGTACCCTGGATACGGACGGGATCAAGGAGTTGCTGCAGACAAATCCCGAGCATCCGCGCTGGGACGCGGTGGCCGAACGCTGCCTCACCTGCGCCAATTGCACCATGGTGTGCCCCACCTGTTTTTGCACCACGGTCGAGGACCATAGCGATCTTGCCGGCGATATCGCCTGGCGCGAGCGCAAATGGGATTCCTGCTTCACGCTGGATTTCTCCTATCTTCACGGCGGCAGCGTGCGCAAGCAGGCGCGCTCGCGCTATCGCCAATGGATGACCCATAAGCTCGCCAGCTGGATCGATCAGTTCGGCACCTCCGGCTGCGTCGGCTGCGGGCGTTGCATCACCTGGTGCCCAGTGGGCATCGACATCACCGAGGAAGCCGCCGCCATTCGCGCGGCGCCGGGCGAAGGAAAGGGGAGGGGCATGGAAGGACTTGAAAAGATCGTCATGCGCCATCCTTTTTTCCAGGGACTGGCGGAGGAATTGGGGCCCATCGTCTCGGGCTGCGCCCGTAATGTGGTGTTCATGCCGGGCGCCTATCTGTTCCGCGAAGGCGAACCGGCGGACGAATTTTTCCTGATCCGCGAAGGCAAGGTGGCGGTGGAAAGCGTCGCGCCCGGGCTGGCGCCAACCATGTTCCTCACCCTTGGCGAAGGCGAGCTGGTCGGCCTGTCCTGGCTGGCGCCGCCCTATCGCTGGAGCTTCGACGCCAGGGCCCTTTCGCGCGTCCACGCGATCGGCATCGATGCGCGCTGCCTGCGGGACAAATGCGAGTCGGACAATCATCTGGGATACGAGATGATGAAGCGGTTTCTTTCCATCCTTATTGCCCGGCTGCACGCGACCCGGCTGCAGGCGCTGGATGTTTATCGGAAACCGCAATCATGAGCGCGTGCCGGCGATCCTTTTGTCCCGCAGGCCTGGCGGGTCATGCGTGCCACGCGCGAAGCGGCGGACATCGCGACGCTGGAACTGGTGCCGGTCAAGGGCGAGCCGCCGTCGTTCCAGGCCGGCCAGTTCAACATGCTCTATGCTTTCGGCGCCGGAGAGGTGGCGATCAGCATGAGCGGCCGCCCCGCGGATCGCGGCAAATTCATTCATACCGTGCGCGCGGTGGGAGCGGTGAGCGCAAAGATCTCGGCGTTGAATGCGGGCGATGTAATCGGCCTGCGCGGCCCCTTCGGCACCGGCTGGCCGATCGAGGCGGCGCAGGGCAAGGATGTGGTGATCGTGGCCGGCGGGCTTGGTCTGGCGCCCTTGCGCCCGGCCATTTATGACATTCTCGGCCGGCGCGAAGCCTATCGGCGGGTTTTCCTGCTGGTCGGGATGCGCAATCCGGAAAACATCCTCTACCGTCACGAGCTCGAGCAGTGGCGCGAACATCTCGATATCGGGATCGAAGTCACCGTCGATCATGCCGACAGCAGCTGGCATGGCAATGTCGGGGTGGTGCCGGCGCTGATCCCGCGGATGGGATTTGATCCGGCGAACGCGGTGGCGATGGTCTGCGGGCCGGAGATCATGATGCGGTTCACGGTCAATGCCCTGCGCGGCGCCGGGATGGCAGCCGACCGGATTTATCTTTCGATGGAGCGCAACATGAAATGCGCCATCGGGCTTTGCGGCCATTGCCAGTTCGGCCCGGATTTTGTCTGCAAGGACGGTCCGGTGATGCGTTTCGACCGCATCGCCGATATTTTCGCGGTACGGGAGATTTAGATGGCCCTGCGTCCGCGGCTTGCGGTTTGGAAATTCGCCTCCTGCGATGGATGCCAGCTGTCGCTGCTCGACTGCGAGGACGAATTGCTCGCCGTCGCCGGCGCGGTCGAGATCGCCTATTTCCCGGAAGCCTCCTCGGTCCTGGCCAAGGGGCCTTACGATCTTTCCCTGGTCGAAGGCTCGGTCACCACCCCGGACGACGCCGAACGCATCGGCGAAATCCGCCGCCAGTCGAAATACCTGATTACCATCGGCGCCTGCGCCACCGCCGGCGGCATCCAGGCGCTGCGCAATTTCGCCGACGTCAAGGAATTCGTGGCCGCGGTCTATGCCTCGCCCCAATATATCCACACGCTGGCGACATCGACGCCGATTTCCGCCCATGTGACCGTGGATTATGAGCTGCATGGCTGTCCGATCAACAAAGTGCAGCTGCTCGAGGTGATCTCGGCATTTCTGGCCGGCCGCAAGCCCTCCATTCCCGCCCACAGCGTCTGCATAGAATGCAAACAGCGCGGCACGGTCTGTGTGACGGTGGCCCATGGCACGCCATGCCTGGGCCCGGTCACCCATGCCGGATGCGGCGCCATCTGTCCCGCCTTCCATCGCGGCTGCTACGGCTGCTACGGCCCGATGGAGACGCCCAACACCGCCGCGCTGTCGCGCCAGGCGCTGGCGCTGGGCGCGCGCGAACGCGATCTGCACCGCATCTTCCGCACCTTCAATGCCGAGGCCGAGCCGTTCCGCGCAGAAAGCGACGCGCATGCCGACTAGGACGATAAAGGTGGACGTGCTGACCCGGGTCGAAGGCGAGGGCGCGCTCGATCTGCATATCCGGGACGGCAAGGTCGAGGACGCGCAACTCCGTATCTTCGAGCCGCCCCGCCTGTTCGAGGCTCTGTTGCGCGGGCGCGGCTTTATGGAGGCGCCCGACATCACCGCCCGCATTTGCGGCATCTGCCCCATCGCCTATCAGATGAGCGCGGTGCATGCGATGGAGGATGCGCTCGGCCTGACGGTGAAGGGTCCTTTGCGGGCGCTTCGCCGCCTGATTTATTGCGGCGAATGGATCGAAAGCCATGTACTGCACATGGTGATGCTGCATGCGCCGGATTTTCTGGGTTACCCCGACGCGATCCAGATGGCGCGCGAGCATGGCGAGATGGTCCAGGCGGGCTTGCAGCTTAAAAAAACCGGCAACGAAATATTGCGCCTGCTGGGCGGCCGCGAAATCCATCCGGTCAATGTCAAGGTCGGCGGCTTCTACCGGGTGCCGGCCAGATCCGAACTGCGGTCGCTGGCCGAGCAGCTCAAGCCGGCCCGTGATCTGGCGGTCAAGATCCTGGGCTGGGCGAGCGGCTTTCCGTTTCCGGATTTCGAGCGGGATTATGAATTCGTGGCGCTCAGCCATCCGGCGGAATATCCGTTCAATGAGGGGCGGTTGGTCTCGACCCGCGGCGTCGATATCCCGGTGCGCGACTTTGATACGGTATTCGAGGAACGCCATGTCGCCCATTCCACCGCGCTGCAGGCGGTGATACGTCAGCGCGGCAGTTACCTGGTGGGACCGCTGGCGCGCTACAACATCAATTTCGACCGTCTCTCACCCGAGGTGCAAACCCTGGCCAGGACGGCGGGCCTGGCCCGGACCTGCCGCAACCCGTTCCAAAGCATTCTCGTCCGGGCCGTGGAAGTGGTGCATGCCTGCGAGGAGGCGCTGCGATCTGATCGAGGGCTACGAGATGCCGGATGCTCCCGCCATCGCCACGGTTCCCCGCGCCGGTATCGGCCATGGCTGCACCGAGGCGCCGCGCGGCATCTGTTATCATCGCTACGAGATTGACGACGAGGGCGCCATTGTCAGCGCCCGCATCGTGCCGCCGACCTCGCAGAATCAATTGAGCATCGAGGAGGATTTGCGCGGGGTGGCGTCGGAGAATATCGCCCTTCCGGATGAAGCGCTGCGGGCCCGCTGCGAACAGACCATTCGCAATTACGATCCCTGCATCTCCTGCTCGGCACATTTCCTCAAGCTCACGGTCCGCCGGGCATGAGTGCGCCGCGCCGCGATATCCTGGTGATCGGCCTGGGCAACCCGGATCGCGGCGATGACGGGATCGGACCCCTGGCGGTGAAGGCGCTGTCGCGCCGCCTGCCCGATGGGGTGCGCGTGCGCATCCGCTCGGGCGATGCGCTGGCCCTGGTCGAGGACTGGAAGGGCGCCGACGCGGTGCTGGTCGTGGACGCGGCGGCGTTGATTTCGCGGCCCGGCCGCATCCATCGCATCGACGCGGTTCGCGAGACCCTGCCCAGGACATTGTCGGCGTCTTCCACGCACGATTTCGGGCTCGCCGAGGCGGTGGATATGGCGCGCGCGCTGGATGCGCTGCCGCCGCAGTTGATTCTGTTCGCGGTCGAAGGTCTTTCTTTCGCGCCCGGCGCCGCCATGACACCGGAGGTGGCAGCGGCGGCCGGTGCCGTGGTTGTGATTTTGCTGGAGGAAGTGCGGCTCTTGCAGGGTAACCCATATGAGGCAGCCGCGCCCATAGCCTCAGCTACGGGCGCGGCCGCGACACACTAGGCCAGTTTGCCCTAGGCGAGTTTCTTCAAAGTATCCGAAATGCTGTTCAGCGCCGCGATCACCGTGCCGCGGGTGGTGGCGATGTTCATCCTGAGATGGTTCTCGCCGCCCTTGCCGAAGCCGGTTCCGGATTCCAGGAAGACATAGGCATTCTGGGCCAGCCAATGGCTCAGCATGTCGGCCTGGGTGGTCTTGATCGGCTTTTTGGTGAAGGGATCGAGCGCTGCCCCGGGCTTGCTGTTGGCTTCATCCGCCATCTTCTTGGCGTCGATCCTGTCGGCCACCGCGGTGAAATCCAGCCATTGCAGATAGGTACCCTCGGGCCGATTGCCCACCTTGATCATCGGGATGTTGGCCTTGATGAATTGGTTGGCATAGTCGTGATTGGCGTTGATGTAATCCACGCACTGATTGAGCCAGTCCTCGCCCCCGGCATAAGCCGCCTGTTCGGCGACCATGGCGGCGTTGGAGATCACCGGGAAGGCGCTGGCGTTGGTGGCATGGAACAGTTCCGGATTGGTGGAATAGAACCAGGCGCATTTCATCGCCGCCAGCGAGAAGGATTTGCTGCCCGACTTGAAGGTGATGGAATTGTCCACCAGCTCCTTGGGCAGGGTGCTGAAGGGCACATATTTTCGGTCCTTGGCGATGAAGTCGCAATGGATCTCATCCACCAGCACGATCACATTGTGCTTCTTGCACAGCTCGCCATAACGGATCAATTCGTCCCGGGTCCAGGCGCGGCCGCAAGGATTATGGGGATTGCACAGGATGCTGACTTTCACATCCGGGGTCATGCGGCGCTCGAAATCGTCCCAGTCGATCTCGTAACGGCCGTTCACCTGCTTCATCAGGCTTTCCTCGGGAACCGTCTTGGTGAAGGCGATGGCCGCGTAGAAACCGACATAGCTGGGTGTCACCATCAGCACCTTGCTGCCCTGGGGCGCGAAGGCCTGCAGGGCATAGATGATGCCGGGAATGACCCCGGGGCTGACCCCGACCAGCTTGGGATCGATATTGTCGACGCCATAGCGCCGCTGGTTCCAGTCGATCACCCCCTTGATGAAGGGACTGTTGCCGGCAGTGCCCATGAACAGGTCGATATCGACCAGATTATAGCCCCAGTTCGGGAAGGCGACGCGCTCCTGCAACGCCTTGGTGATCGCCGGCGCGCAGCGATAGTCCATATCGGCCACGCCCATGCCGGCGACGATCTTGGTCATATGCTCGTCGCGGATCGGCATGTCCCAATGCACGCTGTCGGTGCCGATGCGTTGCAGCGGCCGGTCGAAATCGAATTTGCCGGATGGCGTTTGGGCCGCAGCCGGGGTCGCGGCGGCGATGCTGGCGGCCAAGGGCGTCATCGCCAGGACACCAGCGCGGGTGAGAAACGACCGGCGGTCATGCCCGATAATGTGAGTCTGTTCCACGAAAGCCTCCCTGATTCTTGTTGATGCCCGGTCGGATGCCGGGGGTTATTTCGGAGGTGGGAGCCTAACACTCTTTGGCTGGGCCAGCGACGGGTGGCGAGGCGGAAAATTGCGATTCGGTAGAGCTATCGGCGCTTGCCGCGCGGTTTTTGGCGCCGGGACAATCCAAGCCGCGGAACAGAATTCACCATATTGCCGCTGGTCACTTTCATGAAAACACGCGTGCATCTAACGTTTGCCGGTTGGGGGCTCCATGAAGATTTTCACGTCCATATTGGCGATTGCCAGCCTGGCGCTGACACAGGCCGGTGCGGCCGCAACTCTTTCAGCGTCTCGGATGCCCAAGCTGGCGCCGGGCGGCCTGGAGGCGCTGAAGCAGGTGACCGCCGAATGCCGCGACCTGGACGCGCCGTTCAAGGGCGGCATGCTGGACGGCAAAATCGCCTTTTATGACCAGCCTCCCACCCGGGCGATGTTGTCGAACGACAAATACCCCAGCGCCGCCCAAGCGGTGATGCTGCGCCAATATTTCGCCGCGGTTTCGAAATGCGAGAAGCGCCAGCTGGGATTCCTCAAAACCTATGCGCCTTGGGATCTGCCGACCGCGAACTTCCTGGCCGATAGCGAGAAGCCGGTCTATATCGCGCTGACGCTCAGGCAGATCAGCTTCGGGACCGCGAACCGGAACCTGGCCAATATCATGGCCGAGGCCACCGCCAGGCAGCAAAAGAATTGGCCCAAGATCGCGGCGGCCCAGGCCGCCCAGGGTGGCGTGTCCGTGCCGCTTCCCGCGGGCATCGTGGCGGCCTATCGGGAGATGAACCGGCAATGCGATGCCGCGATCGCGCCGTTCCGGACCGGGATCCTGAGCGGCAAGATCCCGATGGGCTCCGATCAGATAAGCCAGGCCATGCTGGCGGATCAAAGCTTGCCCACCGATGAAGAGATCGCGGCGCTGCGCCGCTATGTCGGAGCCCGCCAACTCTGTGGTGCCTATCAATCCCGCTATCTCCAGGCCTACAAACCCTGGTTGAAGCCGGTGATGGACACCATGATCGAAAAGCGGCAGCCGGTCTTTGCGGCCCTGATCGCCAAGACGCTGACTTATGCGCAGGCAAACCGGAAGTTTTCCGACATCGAGGCCGAGGCCGATGCGGCGGCCAAGGCGGCCCAGGCCGCGACCGCCTCGGCCGTTTCAGCGTCCGATATGCGGACGGCGCATCAGATGCTTCAGCCTGCACCCTGACGGGCTGGCCCTCAAACTATTTCCAGCACTCCAGCACCAGGGTGTATCCCGAAGCCGCCTCGGAAATTTCGGATGCGCTTTTCTTGGGGCCGCCGTCGGTCAGCACATAGGGGACGCGGTTGGCATTCAGGAAAGACTGCAGCGTGCCCAGGCTGACGGCGAAATTCACATTCTGGGGAAGTTGGCCGCCGGTGATATCGGCGACAAAGCTTTCGCTGATCTTGGATTCGACCACGCCCACCAGGGCCCCGTCTTCGCCGATCACCGGGCCGCCGCTATTGCCGGGCTGTATCGGCGCCGAAATCTGGATCAGGCGCCGGTCGTTGCCGAGGCCGGAAAGCGAGGAGATCACGCCACTGGTGACAATGGGATTGCTGCCGAGGATGCCGAGCAGGGGGAAGCCCAGCGCCACCACGGATTCGCCCAATCGGTCGCCGCGCCCGCCCCGGATCTTGGCGAATGAGGCAGGCTTTTTGTCGGTCTGCAGCAGGGCGAGGTCGGATTGCTCGTCCATGATCATGACCTTCAAGGAGGCGAGACCGGGAGAACGCATTTCGGTGCAGCCCTTGACCACATGCGCATTGGTGATCACATGCCCGTCCCGGCTGACGAAAAAGCCCGAGCCGCTGGATACCGGTTTCAATTTGTGCGGGCCGCCGGCATCGGCGATCTGCGTGGGCGGGCCCGACGCGTCGCCCGGCTCGCCGATGTTGCATTCCTGGAAGCCCGAGCTGGCGCACGCATTCGCCCCCGCCTGGGCCCGGTCGATCTCGGCCTTGGTCAGTTTGGCCTGGGCGGCGTCGCGTTCCTTGAGGATGGCCTGCTGTTCCTGGCCGGCCATGCGCGAAGCTGCCAGCGACAGAAGCATGTAAGCTTTCTCCCAATCCTGGGTCACGCCCTGGCCGCTGGAATATTTCTCACCCAGCAGGGCTTGGGCCGTGGTGTTTCCCTGCCGGGCCGCCAGCGTGTAATAGCGGATGGCTTCCGCATAATCCTGCGGCACGCCATAGCCATTGTCATAGGCATAACCGAGCAGGGCTTCGGCGCTGACATTCTCCTGCTGGGCGGCCGGCGTCAGAAACGAGACCGCGAGCGGGAAATTCTTGTCCGTGCCCACGCCGTAAAAGCTCATATAACCGAGCTCGAATTCGGCATTGGCGTTACCCTGTTTGGCGGCAAGCTCGAACCATTGCAGCGCCTTGCCGTAATCCTTGGGCAAATTCGGCCCGGCGCCATGAAGATACATTTCGCCGATCCGTTCCTGCGCCCCGGGATGACCTTTCTTGGCCGCCATCGCGTAATATTTGGCGGCCTGACCCCAGTCCTGGGTCACGCCCCGTCCATAGGCGTACATGTCGCCCAGATTGGTTTCGGCGCCGGCATCGCCGGCTTGCGCCGCCAATCCGAACCATTGCATCGCCTGCTTGTAATCCTGCGGCACCCCCAGCCCGAATTCATAGAGCACGCCCATCATGCCCTGGGCGCGGGTATCGCCTTTGGCGGCGGCCTCGCCGAACGCGCGCGCCGCGACATCGTAATCCTTCTTCTCGAGTGCGGTCTTGCCGTCTTCGAATGGCCCGGCCGATGCCGTCGCGCACAGACATAACAGAAGCGCCGCGCCGCCCAGGAGCCTGCCACGCAGTTTCATCCGGTCCCCCCTTTGGGCGCGAACCGTAACAGAGGGGGCTTTGCGGCTACACCCTCAGGTTGCCGTTAAGGATAACGGGAAGATGTGCGGCGTCTTCGAACCACGAAAAAGGCGGCGCTGCGGGCGCCGCCTTTTCCTTACGCGAGAAACCCGCGGCGGCTATTTCTGGCCGCTGAGGAAAACCTGCTTGCCCAATGCCACGCCCTTGTTGCGCAGAATGTCGTAGCCGGTGGTGACGTGGAAATAGAAGTTCGGCAGCACCCAATTGTTCAGATAGTCCTTGCCGTTGAAATTGAATTCGGCCTGGGGAAATTTGAGCTGGATGGCGCGATCCTCGGCGCCGGCGAATTTGGCGGGGTCCACGCTTTTCAGGAAGGCGATGGTCTTGGTCAGCCGCGCCTTCAGTTCCGCGACCGTGGTCTCATTGTCCTCATATTTCGGAATCTCGATGCCGGCCAGCCGCGCCGCGGCGCCCTTGGCGGTGTCGGTGGCGATGCGCACCTGGGCGATCAGCGGCAGCATGTCCGGCGCCAACCGCAGTTCGAGATAGGAGTTGGGATCCACGCCCGCTTCCTTGGCATGCGCCTCGCCATTGGCAAGCACGGTGTAGAAGCTGCCCAGCATATGGGCCATGGGCGGCACTAAGGCGTCATAGATGGAAAAAGCCAATTTCGTCTCCCTGGTGGAAATATTCGCGGGCGGACTTTGAGCGCGAAACCGCGTTGCAATCAAGCGGGATAAGGGCCTATCAAAGCCATGTTTCCATCAAGGCCTTCCCCATGAGCGACGCGCTGCCCGACCGGCTTTCCACCGACCCCAAAAGCCCCTTTCACGACGCCGCCTTGCTGGAGCGCGGGGTGGGGGTGCGGTTCAACGGGGTGGATCGTACCAATGTCGAGGAGTATTGCGTCAGCGAGGGCTGGGTGCGGCTGGCGGTGGGCAAGACCGTGGACCGTCACGGAAACCCCATGACCGTGAAATATAAGGGCGCGGTCGAACCCTATCTGCGCCCGGAGGCCGGCGGTCCCGAATAAGGACGGCCCGCAATTCCGGACCGGCTGGTTCACGCAAACAGGCTTTTGACCGCGCCGGGCGAACCGCTAGGTTCAGGCCCATGACCGACACCCAAGACGGATTGCCGCTGCCCCAACGCTATTGGGCCATCCTCACCATCGCCCTGGGAATCGTGATGGCGGTGATCGACGGTTCCATCGCCAATGTGGCGCTGCCCACCATCGCTCGGGACTTGCAGGCCAGCCCCTCTTTTTCGGTGTGGATCGTCAACGGCTATCAGCTGGCCATCACCATCTCGCTGCTGCCGCTGGCCGCGCTGGGCGACATCATCGGCTATCGCCGGATCTATCTGGCCGGGCTTGTGCTCTTCACCCTGGCGTCGCTGTTCTGCGCCCTGTCGCACACCCTGATCCTCTTGACCCTGGCGCGCATCGTGCAAGGCTTCGGCGCCGCCGGGATCATGAGCGTCAACGCCGCCCTGGTGCGCTTTACCTATCCGCACCGGATGCTGGGGCGCGGCATCGGCATCAATGCCATGGTGGTGGCGGTGTCGGCGGCGGTGGGACCGACAATCGCCGCCGGCATTCTGTCGGTCGCCACCTGGCCTTGGCTGTTCGCGGTCAATATCCCCTTCGGCGTCGCCGCGGTGATGGTGGGACGGCGCGCCCTGCCCAAGACGCCCAAGGCACCGCATGCCTTCGACTGGCGCGGCGCGATCTTGAGCGCGATCGCCTTCGGGCTGGGCATCGCCGCCATCGACAGCGCCGGCCATGGCGAGGCGGCTGTGCTTTTTCTTTCGGAGTTCGCGGTGGCGGCGGCTGCCTGCGTGATCCTGGTCCGGCGGGAACGCAGCGCCGCCTCGCCGCTTTTGCCGGTCGATCTGTTGCGGATTCCGATTTTCACGCTCTCGATCCTGACCTCGATCGCCGCCTTTTGCGGCCAGATGCTGGCCTTCGTGGCGCTGCCTTTTTATCTCGAGGACCGGTTCGGCTATTCGGCGGTGGATATCGGGCTATTGATCACGCCCTGGCCGCTGGCGGTGGCGGTGGCAGCCCCCATCGCCGGCCGGCTGGCGGAGCGGCACCCGGCGGGGCTTCTGGGCGGGGTCGGGCTTCTGGTATTTGGAGCCGGGCTGGGGGCTTTGGCGCTGTTGCCGCCGCATCCCACTCTTTCCGATATCATCTGGCGGATGGCGCTGGTGGGCGCCGGTTTCGGCCTGTTCCAGTCGCCCAACAACCGCACCATGATCGCCGCCGCGCCCCGGGAGCGCAGCGGCGGCGCCTCCGGCATGCTGGGCACCGCCCGGCTGTTGGGCCAGACCGTCGGCGCGGCCTTGGTGGCGATGCTGCTGGCGCGCTATCCGGCTGCAGGCACCCGCATCGCGCTTTTGGTGGGCATGGGCTTCGCGCTGGCGGGCGCGGCGCTCAGCGCGCTCCGGCTGTCCGAAATGGGCGCTCGCGGCGGCCAGACCGTGCGCGTTTTGGAGGCTCCCCGCGCCACGGGCGAGTGAGCCCCGGCTTGCTATCACGCCTGCCATTCGCGCTATGGTAAGGCGCTGCTGCGAGGGGCTTTACATGAACCGATTCCGGAAAATCGCGTTTCTCGGTCTGGCCACAGTGGGAATCACTCTGGGCATCGCGGCCGGCAACGCCCTGGCGGCGCCGGCGGATTTCACCCTGGCGCAGGTGCTGAAATACCCCTTCATCCGGGAGACCGCCGCCAATCGCGATGGTGGGCATATCGCCTTTGCCCGCAATGTCGGCGGGGTGCGCAATGTCTGGGTCGCCGACGCGCCGGACTATAAGCCGCGCCAAGTCACGCAATATACCGAGGATGACGGGCAGGAGATCACCCAGCTCACTTTCTCGCCGGACGGCAGGATTCTGGTCTATGTCCGCGGCGGCGACCATGACGCCAACTGGGCCGCGCCGGGCGATCTGGCGCCGGATCCCACCTCGGCGATCGAACAACCCAAAGTGACGATCTGGCGGGCGGCGTTGGATGGCGGCGCGCCGGTCAAGATCGCCGAAGGCGACGCGCCCAAAATTTCCGCCCGCGGGCAGCTGGCCTATATCGCCGATCATCAGGTCTGGACCGCGCCGCTGGACGGCCAAGCCAAACCCGAAAGGCTGTTTTTCGATCATGGCAGGGATGGCGGGCTCGAATGGTCGTCCGACGGCAGCGCGCTGGCCTTTGTTTCCAATCGCGGCGATCATGCCCTGATCGGCGTCTATCGGCCGGGCGACAATTTTCTCACCTGGCCGGCGCCTTCCACCGACAAGGCCAGCTATCCCCGCTGGTCGCCGGACGGAACGCGCGTCGCCTTTGTGCGCCGTCCCGGCGACGGCGGACCGCCCAAGCCGATCCTGATCCAGACACCAGATCCCTGGTCGATCTGGGTGGCGGACGCGGCGACCGGCGCCGGCCATCTGGTCTGGCAAAGTCCGGAAACCTTGCTGGGTTCCTATCCGCGAACCCAAGGCGAGGCCAATCTCCATTGGGCGGCGGACGGCCGGATCGTCTTCATGAGTGATCTGGACAACTGGCCGCATCTCTATTCGGTGCCGGCCGAGGGTGGCGGCACGCCGCTGCTGCTGACCCCGGGCGCCTTCATGGTCGAGGATGTGGTGGAAAGCCGCGACGGCCGCTTTCTGATCTACAGCGCCAATACCGGGGCGGCCGCGCATGACGACGACCGCCGGCATCTCTTCCGGGTGCCGGTGGACCGGACGCAATCCGTGGCGGTCACCTCCGGCGAGGGGCTGGAGGTGGAGCCGGTGCTGGGCGACGATGCCCATGTCGCCTTCATCAGCGCCGGGGCCCGGATGCCGGCCGGCATCGGGCTGGTGGGCGCCGACGGCAAGGGCCGGCGCGAACTCTCAACCGGCGGCCTGCCCAAGGATTTCCCCCTGAACGCGCTGGTGGTGCCCAAGCCGGTAACATTCACCGCCGCCGACGGGCTCACCATTCACGGCCAATTGTTCGAACAGAGCGGCGGGGTGGCGAAGAAACCCGGCATCATCTTCGTCCATGGCGGTCCGTCGCGGCAGATGCTGCTGGGTTGGCACTACATGGACTATTACGCCAACGGCTATGCGGTGAACCAGTATCTGGCCGCCCACGGTTTCGTGGTGCTGTCGGTCAATTACCGGCTGGGCATCGGCTATGGCCACGCCTTCCATCATCCCGATCACGCCGGCGCCCGCGGCGCGGCCGAATATCAGGATGTGCAGGCCGGCGCCAAATACCTGCAAGGCCTGAAACAGGTCGATCCCGCCCGGATCGGCATCTGGGGCGGCTCCTATGGCGGCTATCTCACCGCCCTGGCGCTGGCGCGCAATTCCGATGTGTTCAAGGCCGGGGCGGACATGATGGGGGTGCATGACTGGTCGCGCACCCTGGACGACGAACTGGGCCGGGCGCTGGGCGTCAGCGGTGAGGGCGGCGGCCGCTATGAGAAAGGCGATCTGGACCAGGCGATGAAGGTGGCGTTCGACGCCTCGCCGATCGCGGATGTGGCGCATTGGACCTCGCCGGTGCTGTTGATCCAGGGCGACGACGACCGCAATGTGCAGTTCCAGCAGACGGTGGATCTGGCGGCCCGGCTGCACGCCCAGCATGCGCCTTACGAAGAACTCATCCTGCCGGATGAAATCCATGGCTTCCTCAGGCGTGGCTCCTGGCAAAAGGCCGACGAAGCGGCGGCGGCGTTTTTGGAGAAGGAGTTGGGCGGGCCGCGATGAGGCTTGTCGGTGGTGGTCTGTCGGGCAATAATCCGTCGAACAAAGCTGATGATGCGCGACTCGATCGCTGCCCAACAGGGAGACCGATAACGTGAGCAATTCAGTGGCAGGCGCTGCGCACCGTTCAGGACCTCCGTGGATACAACCCGAAATTCAACAGAAGATTAAGTGGCGCGATGGGGACGTGGTCATTTCGGTGCCGCCCAAAAGCGGCACGACGTGGACGATGAATATCGTCCACCAGCTGTTCACGGGTGGCACTGCGAATTTCCGGGACATTTACGAGGAAGTGCCCTGGATCGAATTCCTGGGCAATCCCAGTCAAACCCATGCGGATGTTCTGGACCGCTTGGACGCGATGCCCGCCAACCGCCAGCGCGCCTTTAAAACCCATTCCGCGCCACCGGAGATACCCTTTTTGCGGGATGGGGCCGAACATGACGTGAAATATATAGTCGTTTTCCGCAATCCCGAAGAGGCTCTGGTCTCATTCTGGCCGTTCCTCGCGCAGCACTCCGATACCTGGTACGAGCTCTGGCAGATGCCGAAGGGCGCCATGTGCCGGCCCGACTTTCCGTCATTCTACTCCGAGATCATCGACAGAAGGGGCATGCAGGGGGCGTTCTTCGGCTTCCTGAAAGCCTGGTGGCCTTTTCGAGCGGAGAAAAACGTCCTGTTCCTGCACTACTCGGACATGAAGCGCGATCACCAAGCATCGATCAGAAAAATCGCACAATTCCTCGGCACGGAACCGGCCGCCGATCAGTGGGCGGCGATTTTCGAATACACTTCCTTCCAGTGGATGAAAGGACACCAGGATAAATTCGAAGCAGGCACCGTCGGCAAGGTTCCTATTCTCAAGACAGGGGCCATGATCCGCAAGGGCGAAGCGGGCAAGGCGAAATTTGATGGAATGACCGACGATATTTCCCGCCACCTGCGCGAATTTGGCGACCGGATTTTCCCCAATGCCGCGGCAATCAATTGGTTCTACCAAGGAGGCGGCCTACCTTAGATTGGCTTAAAGGCGCCGCCGGCATGCCAATTTTGGGCTGATTGCGGCTGCTCCGATACATCACTCGCAAGGAGTGCAGTGACAGCTCCGGGCCAGTTGTGCCGGGTCTGCGGCTATTGCCCGGTCTGGATCAAAGGCAGAAAACCTTCCGATCGCAGCCGAATTATCACGCCGGATGATCTGGCCTATGATCCCCGGTGAAGAAGAATTTCGCGGGCGGTGAGCATGAACAAATTCACCAGACGAAGCTTTGTTGGAAGCACCGCCATGGCGCCCTTGCTGATAGGCGGTGTTGCCGCCGCCGATGCGCCAGCCGTCGATGCGGCTACCGACCGGGATCCTTATTCCTATGTCAATCCCGAGCTGGTCGAACCGCTGAGGCAGTATCCGCAAAGCGGGGAAGCCCCCAATGCCCGAAATCTCGCGACCTGGCGCGCGGCCGATGCGAACAGTCCCTCCGTTTCGAATGCGCCGGCGCTTCAGCCCCGGACCGTGCGCATTCCCGCCCGGGCCGGCAGGCCGGACGTGTCCGTCCTCATTATCGATCCCAAGCCAGGGACGAATAACCGCCCCGCCACGCTCTACATCCATGGCGGCGGCTATATCGTGGGATCGGCCGGCACCAGTCTGAGGCTGGCGCAGGACATCGCCCTGGGCACCGAAAGCCCGGTGGTTTCGGTGGACTATGCGCTCGCCCCGGAAGCGAAATTTCCGCTCTCGCGGGAACAGAATTACGCGGCGCTGGCCTGGCTGTTCGAGAATGCGGACGCGCTTGGCGTCGATCCCGCCCGCATCGCCATCCTGGGCGACAGCGCCGGCGGCGGTCATGCCGCCATGTTGGCGCTGGCGGCGCGCGACCGGAGGGAATTCGCCATCGCCTATCAATGCCTGATCTATCCCATGCTGGATGACAGGACCGGCAGCACCCGGAAGATGCCGCCCACCATGGGGCATTTCATCTGGACCGCTTCGGCCAACCGCTTCGGCTGGTCCTCGCTTCTGGGCATGCCGGCCGGATCGGCACCGCCGCCGCCCGGGTCGGTGCCCGCCCGGGTGAAGGATCTGAGCGGGCTTCCCCCCACCTTCATCGGCGTGGGCTCGATCGATCTTTTTTTCGAGGAAGACGTGGAATACGCCAAGCGCCTGGCCCTTTCTGGGGTGAGCACGGAATTGTTCGTGGTGCCGGGCGCCTATCACGGCTTTGACGTGTTGGCGCGCGATGCCGGCATAACAGTTCAGTTTCGGGAAGTCTGGCAAAGCGCCCTCGGACGCGGCTTGCGACTGTAATGGCGCAATAAGATCGCGCGCATAGTTTTTCGAGATGGAAAAGGTCCGGTGTCGCCGCCGGTGATATAGGAATAGGCTGCCCGAGTGACGATTTTGGCAACACCCGGCCGGCTTTTTCTTATTTTTTGTCAATCGACCGGCATTGGCTACTTTGCGTGACCCGCAGCCATTGAGACAATTGAAAGTTCGTGATCGTCTGGGCCACAGTGAATGTCCATGCCGCGCATGTGACGAGAGCCGATCCTGTCCATGCGCTGCGTCATGAATGAGTATATGGTTGCAAAATATTTCGCACTGGCCGGAGGGAAGGATCATGTCGTTGGCTAGAAACACCGCTATTCTGCTTTCACTGCTATGTCTCACGCCGCTTCCCGCATTTGCCAAACAGGGTCCGGTCACGGCGCCGGCCGGCGCGGAGAATTTTTCCGTAGGCCGGCTTCAATTCACCGCGCTCAGGGACGCCGGTTTTGTCGCTTCGCCCGCAAGCGGCGATTTCGGCGCGGAGGTGGGCGCGGCGGCGGTGGAAAAAGTGTTGGCCCAGGCCCATGCGCCCACGGATGCGGTGCGGCTGGACGTGGATGCGCTCTTGGTCCGGATGCCAGGGCACGTTGTTCTGCTCGACACCGGACTGGGTCCACTCTTGCCGGGTGCGGCGTTGCCGCAAAGCCTCAAGCTGGCAGGCGTTGAGCCTTCGGCCATCACCGACGTCCTGATCACCCACGCGCATGGCGACCATGTGGGGGGATTGGCCACGAGCGACCACAAGCTCGCTTTTCCCAATGCCACCATCCGCATGTCGTCGCGCGAATGGACATTTCTCCAAGCCCAGAACCCGGCATGGGCGAAGGTGTTTGCGCCCAAGGTTGCGGCCTTCGAGCCCGGAGCGGAAATTCTTCCGGGCATCACGCCCATCGCGCTTTACGGTCACACGCCCGGCCATGTCGGATACGAGATCGTTTCCGGCAGTGCGCGCATCGAGGACATAGGCGACATCGTGCATAGCTCCATCCTCTCGCTTGAGAAACCGCAATGGCTGGGCGAGATGGACCAGGACCAGAAGGCCGGCGTCGCCACTCGGACCAGGGAGCTGGCGCGCCTGGCCAAGGCGCATGAGCTTGTATTCGCGCCTCACTTTCCTTTCCCGGGTGTGGGATGGATCGTCCCCAAAGGTGATGGCTATGCATGGGTGCCTGACACCGAGGTCGGGCACTAGGCGTCCGACACACGCGAGTGTGGTCAAAGCGGTAATGTCTTTGGAAGTCGGTTATATCGGGCGGGCGGATCGAGATTTGTTCCCGGATGAGAAAAGAAGAGGGGACTTTGGGTCAAGACTCTGACATCCGATGGCAACGAAGCAGGCCATCATTGATTGGTCTGCTGGTGGTCGCGGCTTTGATGCCATGGCCGCTCTTGATTACCCAAGACCATTGGTGGGCTTTCATCTTGGTCACTGCCGCGATTGCGGCGGCTCTGCGCCTGCTGCTTGGATCACAATGGACAAACTATGCGGGTCTCCAGCTGCCACCGAAACATGCTTTATTGACCGTCCTGGCATTCGTGGTGGTCGCAATTGGAAGCAACATGCTTCTCCCCCTCGTATATAAGGCCGCGGCGCTGAAGGTGAACGCTCCCAACATAGAAGACCAAATTGGATTTCTGTTCCAGGCGTTCAACGAGGAAATATTTTTCCGCGCGCTTATGATTGGTTTCTTCATCCAATATGTGCGTTCCGCGCCCCTGCTTTCGCTCGGATTGGCAGTCCTTTTCGTGGCACCGCATTTTCTTATGTACCGGTTTACCAACCCGATGCATTTCGCACTTTCATTGGCCTCGCTCGCAACACTGTTCCTTGCTGGTGTGGCGATGAACAATCTTTATTTGGCCTTTCGGCACATCGGTTTCTCCTGGGCATTGCATGCCGGGTGGAATGTGGTTTGGCTGCCCGCGGCGTTTTATGATGCGGCGACCCATGCGCGCCTGCGCGAACCGCAGATTTTCGACCGGGTATTGGGTTCACCAGCTATCGTTGGCATGGCTTGCGCGATGGCGGTCCTTAGTTTTGTACTCCTTAACCGGCGCCCCCTTAGATTTGCGGCAACCCTTTAGGTGGGCTCTGCCTTGGCGCGCAAGTAAGGCGCCCCGGACCGTGGGCGATGGCCGCGGTCTCGCCATGATCCTGCCGCGGGACCATGCTCCACTGGGGAGCGGCTTTCTGGAGTTGTGATGAGCGGAAGAGGCAGCCCACCCCTGGAAAGGCAGTCCGAAAGGGCGATGCTCCAGGACGGTCTGGAGCCCTTCGATGACAGCGGCCAGGCACTGAGCCGGCGGCGCGGCCGCCTCCTGGCCGGAGCGCTCACCGTCACCGTGCACCTTATGGCGTTGGCGGCGCTGCTCTGGCCACGCGCTGTCCCCCCGCCCAAGCAGGTTCGTCCCCCGCCTCCACCCTTAGAGGTCAGCCTGGTGGAATTGCCCAAGCCCAAGCCGCCCGAGCCGCCGAAACCGGTAATGCTCGAGCCCGTCAGCCCCCACAGTGCCGTGCGGCCGCCGCATCTGACCCTGCCTGTGCCCGACACATCGGACCTGTTGAGCGAATCCCAGCTCGCCGGGGCGACCAGCGCGGGCGAGGCGGGAGCAGGCGGGGGCGGCTGCGACATGGCGCGGGCCGTGCAGCAAGCCCTGCGGCGCGACCCGCTGGTGCGCGCGGCGGTGGAAGACGCCAACCGCTTGGGCAAGGCTATCATGCTGTGGAACGGCGACTGGGTTCGGTCGGGCGAGCAGGACGGCAAGGGCCTGTCGGCCGTGCGCGAGGCGATCATGTGGGAGGTGGCCTTCGCGCCGGAAGCCTGCCGCAATCAGCGGGTGCACGGACTGGTGCTGTTGTCCCTGGCGGACGGGGTCACGCGATTCGTCATCGGCTCGGGCGACTGGCGCTGGTCGGACCTGCTGGGGGTGCGCGGGGCCCCGCCGGACCGCTGATGGGCGGCGGCGGATCGGCCGAAGCGGGTTGAGGGGCCGGCCCGGCGACCGGGCGCGGCCCCCAATCGGCGTCAGGCCATCACGATCAACACGACGCGGCGGTTCTGTGCCCGGCCGGCGCGGGTCTTGTTGTCGGCCACCGGATCCTTTTTGCCGTAGGAGATGGTCGACATGCGGTTCAAGGGCACACCATGCTGGTTCAGGAACAGACGCACGGCCTCGGCCCGCTGCTCACCCAACCGTTGGTTGAGCGCGTCGGCGCCCCGCGAATCCGTGTGGCCCTGGATCTCCAGGTACACATTGCGGTTGTCGTTCTTCAGCTTGTCCGCGAAATCCAACAGACGCTGCTGGGCTTCCGACGAGAGCTTGGAGCTGTCCGCTGTAAACTTCACCGAATTGTCCGACAAGACCATGGAATAGAGGAACTTGCCTTCAGCCAGCTTGCCGGCCGCCGTGGCGCGGTTGAGCGCGTCCTGGGTGGTCTGGTCGAGCTGGGTCAGATGGGTCTGCTGCTGGTCCACTTGCTTCTGGGTGGCCTGCGCCTTGGTGTCCACGGCTCCCACTTGCTGGTTCACATAATCTTTGGTCGCGCAGCCCCCAAGGCTGAGAGCGCTGGCGGCTATGGCTGCGAAGATGGCTGGTCTTAATCTCTGCATCGATATTCCCTCCCGTTGTCCCACGACATCAAGATTGAGCATGCGCATACAGTGTGGCGGAAATGGGGTGTTTTCGCGGGTCAAATGCGGTGTCTGCGCCGCCCAGCCGCCGCCGGGCATCGGGGACGCCCGCTCGGCGATCATCGCCCCGGCGGTGATCGGCGGACCGGCAGGCTCAAGCCACCATTCGCCGTTCCTTGGCGAACGGACTGAGGCCCAGCCAGGTCTGCATATGCGCCGCCAGCTGTTCGTCGCCGACCAGCTCCAACCGGCCGTCGCCCGCCGCTTTGCGGACCGTGTCGACGCCCATCCAGATCGCGGTCATGGTCCGCAAATCGCTCGAGACATAGAGATCGACATCGTAACCCGGATCGATGGAACACAGATCCACCTCGGCATCGGGCGCAACGATGAGCCACCAGGCACGGGTGCTCGGCGGCGCGTCCGGGTAGCGAAATTGGATGGTGCTGCGCCGTTTCGGCATGGGCGTGGTGTCGAGATTGCGCCGCATGTCCCACATCAGAAGCTGCGCGTCGAGATTCTGCAGCGACAATTGCGAATCGATCCATCGCTGGCCCCATACCCCGAAGCATTCGACCACGGGCCCCAAATCCCGGCCGGCTTTGGTCAAGTGGTATTCGAAAGCAACGGGCTCGCCGGGCATCTTGACGCGGCAGACGATGCCGGCTTTCTCCAGCTCCTTGAGCCGCTGCGACAACAGCGCCGGCGACATGCGCATCACGCCGCGGCGCAATTCATTGAACCGGGTGGAGCCGGCCATCAATTCGCGCAGCAGCACGACGGTCCAGCGCGTGCAAAGAATTTCCGCCGCCATCGCGACGGGACAAAATTGCCGGTAGCTGCCTTGCGTCATCTTCGACCTCGCGAAATCCCCCAAGGCGCGAAGTCTAGTCCACACGGCTTTTCCGGCCTAGTTCAGTTTATGTACCGGGATCGGTTCAGTTCGTGAACTGGCGTGCCTGGCGCGAACGCATGAGTTTCCCCGCCGACGGCCAATCCCGGCCGCATCCAAAGGAGACTGCCATGCTTTTCGCCGATTCTCGCCTGATCGAACGCATTCTTGCGCGCCAGGCCAGGAAATCGTCCGTCACCATTCTGACAAACGCGGTCGCGACCGCCGCCGTCCTCGCCATCCTCGCCGCCAGCGGCTGGCCCGCTTCCGCCGCCTCGCTGTCGCGCAGCGTGGACGTCGACGGCACCCCGCAACAGGTCTGGTCCGCGATTGGACCGTTCTGCGCGATCCGGGACTGGCACCCGGCGATCGGCAGTTGCACGCAGGACGGCAAAACCCCTCCGACACGGACATTGGTGACCAAGGACGGCACGGCGACCTTCGTGGAATTACAAGTTGCAGCGAGCTCCAAGCAGCGCCGGTACAGCTACGCCTTTGTGTCCAGCCCGCTGCCGGTCAGCAATTACCGATCGACGCTCAAGGTCACGGCCAAGGGCAGCCGGCAGTCCGTCGTCACCTGGAGCGGTGAATACACGCCGGACCCCGGCAAGGATGAAGATGCGGTCGAAGCCCTGAGCGGCATCTACGAATCCGGTCTTCAGGCCATCAAGACCAGGTTCGAAAAATAAACCGCGGCGCCGGCCGGTGTCCGGGGCGTTCGTCCGGACATCGGCCGGCCAGCCGGGTCGAGCTTGGACCATCGCGTGTGGAAAAATAAAATGGAGCAACGAAAATGGAAAAGGCGAACCCCATAAAGCGTGATGTGCCTGCCGAAGCCGCGACCCGGGACTGAAGATCGACCCAACTTTGCTTATGCCATTCGTGTCCATGACTTGTGTTCGGAATAAAAAGGCCCGGTGTCACCACCGGGCCTTTTGCATTTTGAAATATGGGCGACCCGCACGCGTCCTTCGGACTGGCGGGCCATGACAGGGTTTAGAAGTCCATGTCGCCCATGCCGCCCATGCCGCCGCCGCCCGGCATCGCCGGCGCGGATTCACGCTTGGGCCGCTCGGTGATCATCGCCTCGGTGGTGATCAGCAGGCCCGCGACCGAAGCCGCGTTCTGCAGCGCCACCCGCACCACCTTGGTGGGATCGACGATGCCGGCATCCACGAAGTCGACATACTTTTCGTTCTGGGCGTCGAAGCCATAGGTGTTCGACTTCTGCTCCAGCAGCTTGCCGACGATGATCGAGGCTTCCTGGCCGGCATTCTGGACGATGATCCGAATCGGGTACTGGATCGCGCGGCGCACGATGGCGATACCCTGGGTCTGATCGTCATTTTCGCCGGTCATGGTGGCGAGATTCTTGGAGGCATAGAGCAAAGCGGTGCCGCCGCCGGGCACGATGCCTTCCTCGACCGCCGCCTTGGTGGCGTTGAGCGCGTCGTCCACCCGGTCCTTGCGCTCCTTCACTTCCACTTCGGTGGCGCCGCCGACCCGGATCACCGCCACGCCGCCGGCCAGCTTGGCCAGGCGTTCCTGCAGCTTCTCCTTGTCATAGTCGCTGGTGGTCTCTTCGATCTGGGCCTTGATCTGGCCGACCCGGGCCTGGATATCGGCCTTCTTGCCGGCGCCGTCGACGATGGTGGTGTTCTCCTTGTCGATGCGGACCTTCTTGGCGCTGCCGAGCATGTTGATTTTGACATTCTCCAGCTTGATGCCGAGATCTTCGCTGATCACCTGGCCGCCGGTGACGATGGCGATGTCCTCCAGCATGGCCTTGCGGCGATCGCCGAAGCCCGGTGCCTTCACCGCCGCGACCTTGAGGCCGCCGCGCAGCTTGTTGACCACCAGGGTCGCCAGCGCCTCGCCTTCCACTTCCTCGGCGATGATGAGCAGCGGCTTGCCCGACTGCACCACCGTCTCCAGGACCGGCAGCATCGGCTGCAGGCTGGTGAGCTTTTTCTCGTGGATCAGGATGACCGGGTCGTCCAGCTCGGCCATCATCTTTTCGGCATTGGTGATGAAATAGGGCGAGATATAGCCGCGGTCGAACTGCATGCCTTCGACCACGTCCAGCTCGGTCGCCAGGCTCTTGGCTTCCTCGACCGTGATCACGCCTTCATTGCCCACCTTCGACATGGCCTGGGCGATCATGTCGCCCACTTCCTTGTCGCCATTGGCGGAGATGGTGCCGACCTGGCCGATCTCGTCGTTGGACTTGACCTTCTTGGAGCGCTTCTTGAGGTCGGCGACCACGGCTTCGACCGCCTTGTCGATGCCGCGCTTCAGGTCCATCGGGTTCATGCCGGCGGCCACCGACTTGGCGCCTTCGCGCACGATGGCGCGGGCCAGCACCGTGGCGGTGGTGGTGCCGTCGCCGGCCGCGTCATTGGTCTTGGAGGCCACTTCGCGCACCATCTGGGCGCCCATATTCTCGAACTTGTCGGCCAGCTCGACTTCCTTGGCCACCGCCACCCCGTCCTTGGTGGTGCGCGGGGCGCCGAAGCTCTTGTCGATCACGACATTGCGGCCCTTGGGGCCCAGGGTCACCTGCACCGCATCGGCAAGAATATCGACGCCGCGCAAAAGCTTCTCACGGGCGTCGGCGCCGAATTTCACATCTTTGGCTGCCATTATTTCGTCTCCTGAATTCCGTTGTCTGTGTTGATTGGGAGGGGCGGGCCTGCGGCCTGCCGGTTTGCGCCTCGGCGCTTATTTCTTCGCCTTGCGGCCCTCGATGACGCCCATGACGTCGCTCTCCTTCATGATCAGGAGTTCTTCGCCATCGATCTTCACTTCGGTGCCGGACCATTTGCCGAACAGCACATGGTCGCCGGCCTTGACCTCGAGCGGGTTGCGCTTGCCGGTCTTCTCATCCAGCAGACCCGGGCCGACCGAAATGATTTCGCCTTCCTGCGGCTTTTCCTGCGCGGTCTCGGGGATGATGATGCCGCCGGCGGTCTTGGTGTCTTCCTTGATGCGGCGGACGACCACGCGGTCGCCAAGGGGACGGAACTTCATGCGTGCCTCTCCTAATATGATTGTTTTCAAAAAGAAAAACCTGCGTAGCAGCACTCTCGGGATAAGAGTGCCAGCCACTGACTGGGGTATTTAGGTGGGCGTCCGGAAAAGGTCAAGAAGGCCGGGCGCGAAGATTCGCCGATCAATCCGGGTTCCGGCCTAAACCGTCAAACCGGCCTTCGCCCGCCGCATTTGTCGCGAGCACCGGGAAGGGCTCGGCGTTCATGCCCAATCATGGCAATTCCGGGGCATTTGATGCATGGCCTGCAAACAGCCCGTGCCTGCAAACGTTGTTCATGTGCGGTTCAGCCGCACGCGATCATGATCCGAGACAGGTTTGGAGCAAGGAGAACCGAGATGAAGAAATTCGCGAAGCTTGCCCTCAGTGCGCTGTTCGTGGCTGGCGCCGCGACGGCGATGGCTTCCTCGCCGGCCGATGCGCGCGTCGTGGTCGGCCTCGGCTTTGGCGGACCGGCCTATTATCCGGCCCCCGGCTATTCCTATTTCTGCGATCCCTATAGCCGCTGGTACGATCCCTATCGCTGCGATTATTACCCGCCGGCCTATTATGGCGGCGGCTATTACGGTTCCGGTTACGGCGGCTATTACGGCCCCGGCGTCGTGTTCGGATTTGGCGGCGGCTGGCATGGCGACCGGGATTTCCGTGGCGGCGACCGCGATTTCCGTGGTGGCGACCGCGATTTCCGTGGCGGCGATCGCGGTGGATTCCGTGGCGGTGATCGTGGTGGCTTTCATGGCGGCGGCGGACATGGTGGCGGCGGACATCGCCACTGAAGCCCGATTGAGAATAATCAATCCTACGCGGCCCCGGTTTCTGGGGCCGTTTTTTTGTCCGGACACAATCTGGCCCAGATCGGTTCAGCCGCCGTTCAAGCAAGCCCGCGCAAGTTCATCCGCATGCGCAATCTTGCGCCCTATTCGGTGGAGCGCCCGATGACAAGCTTATGGAAAGCGGCAGTGACCGCAGCAGTGTTGATGGCGAGCGCGGGGATCACGTCCGGCTGCGCCAACGCCCAGGCTTACGATGATGATCAAGGCTATGCCGCCCCCCCTTATCCGGACAATGGCGGCACTGGCTATGACAATGGCTACGACCCCTATGCCCATCCGGATGGCGCCTACGGCTATGGTCCCGACACCGGCTATGGCTATGACCAGGGCTATGGCTACCTGCCTGACGGCGGTATCGGATTCTCGTATGACAGCGGCGGTTATTGCGACGCCTTTGGCTGCCCGGACGATTATTGGGATCTGCCGGTCTATTACGGGCCGGTATTCTTTGGCGGCGCCTGGTATGACGGCCCGGTCTATTACCGCGACTGGTCCGGCCGGCGCCAATATTGGATCCATGGCGGCTGGCGCTCCGAGGAATGGCGCGGCCCGCGCCCGCGCTGGTGGCATGAAGGCCGCTACGGTCCGGCGCTGGGACTGGAATTCTACCGCAGCCATGGCTTTCGCGGCCGTTACGACAATGACCGGCGTTTCAACAACGACCGCCGCTTCAACCCGGGGCGCATCAATCCGCCGCGGGTGGAAAATCGCAGCTTCGAAAACCGCCAATTCGACAATCGCAATTTCGAGAATCGGAATTTCGGCAATCGCGGCGTCGAGACCCGCAGCTTCAACAACCGCCCCGTCGAGAACCGGAATTTCGACAACCGCAATTTCGAGAATCGGAATTTCGGCAATCGCGGCGTCGAGACCCGCGGCTTCAACAATCGCCCCGTCGAGAATCGGAATTTCGACAACCGCAATGTCGATCGCCAGGACCATCGCGCCGCAAGCCGCGGCGAGCGGCGTGACTTTGGCGGCGGCGGCGGCTTTGCCGCGCGACAGCCGCAATTCCACGCGACGCCGCAGGCGCCGCGACATGAGAGCGGGCATCAGGACGGGCGCGGCGGCGGCGATCGCGGCGATCACCGTCGCAACCGCTGAGAAAGTGGGAGCCCCGGCAGGCGCGCCGGGCTCCCGTGCATTAACGAATTGATTACCGTCGATCTCCGGGAGAATTCAAAAAATCCGGGTTAACAAATTGGAAACAGTCGGACGCCCACACTGACGGCGGATTCCTCCGGAGTGGGCCATGACCCGGTTCCTGATCATGCTGACCGCGCTGTTCGCCAGCGCCACCTTGAGCGCCGCTTTGGCGCTGATGTTCGGCTGGCCGGTCGCGATTCTGGCCGGCGCGCTGGCCTTTCTGTTCACCCAGCAACTCTCCGGCGCCTTTTCCCGCCGCCGCGACAAGCGCGCCACCCAGCGCGAGATCGCAGCGTTGAGGAGCATGGCGCTGGAATTCGAGCAATCGCTCACCGCCACCCGCAACCGCATGGATGAACTCGGCAACCAGTTCGAGGCCCGCACCGACGCCCAGGGCCGCAAGATCGTCTCCGAGCTCAAGGTCCTGGAAAGTCTGATGCGGGAATTCGCCGGCCGTGTCTCCAAGAACGCGCGCGCCGCCCAGACCGAGATCGGGCCGGGCCATCGGATGCAGACCGGCCGTGCCCAAGGCAGCGCCCGGGCCTATCTCGCCAGCCTGGGCGAAAACGCGATGCTGGAAACCATTCGCGCCAGCCTGGAGGAAAATCGGGTCGATCTCTATCTGCAGCCTATCGTCAGCCTGCCGCAAAGGAAGCTTCGCTACTACGAGGCCTTGTCGCGGCTCAGGGCCGAGGACGGCTCGGTGATCATGCCGGCGCAATATATCAAGGTGGCAGCCCCCGCCGGCCTGATGAGCGTGGTGGACAATCTGCTTCTGTTCCGCTGCGTGCAGATCGTGCGCCGGCTGACCCAGAAGAGCCGCGAGATCGGGGTGTTCTGCAACATCTCCGGCGACACGCTGGCGGACAGGGAATTCTTCCCCCAGTTCCTGGATTATATGCGGGCCAATCGCGACCTGGCCGGCCAGATCATTTTCGAATTTGCGCAGGACGCGGTCTTGAAGGCCGGCCCGGAAGGCGAGCGCAACCTCGCCTATCTCTCAGGGCTGGGCTTTGCGCTGTCCATGGATCATGTCGGGACCCTGGCGCTGGATTTCGTGAAATTGAAATTGATGGGCTTTTGCCATCTCAAGGTGCGCGCCGACATGCTGACCCGCGGCATGAGCGGGGCAGGCGCCGCCGTCGCCGCCGAGGATTTCAAGAAGCTTCTCGCCCGCCATGGCCTCAACCTCATCGCCGAGCGGGTGGAGGATGAACGGACGGTGGTGCAGCTGCTCGACTATACCGTGGATTATGCCCAGGGCTTTCTGTTCGGCGAGCCGCGGGCGGTGCGCGAAGAGGCCGCCCAGTCGCGGCTCGAACCGGCGCCGGTGGTGAGTTTGCGCAAGGCCGGTTGACCCTTTCCTCCGGCCATGCGATCCGAAAGCCATGTTCCGGCTTCGCCTGATCTCGGGCTTGCGCGAGATCGCTCCCGACCATGACGCCCTGATCTGCGACATCTGGGGCGTGGTTCATAACGGCAACGCTCCCTTTCCAGAGGCCGCCGAGGCGCTCAGGCATTTCCGCCGCGAGCGGGGCCCGGTGATCCTGCTGTCGAATGCGCCGCGCACGCCCCGGTCGGTGGAGGAGCAGTTCCGCCGCATCGGCGTCGCCACCGACTGCTATGACGCCATCGTGACGTCTGGCGGTGCCGCCCGCGCCGACCTGGCCGCCCGCTCGACCGGCACTCTGCCACTTTATTATATTGGCCCGGAGCAGGACGCCTCGCTGTTGGAGGGGCTGGCTGTCCGCCGGACGGGCATCGCGGATGCGGCTGTGGCGCTTTGCACCGGCCTGAAAGATGATCTTCTCGAAACCCCGGCCGATTATTCCGATATATTGGCGGCCATGCGGGCGAAAAATCTTCCCGTGCTGTGCGCCAATCCCGATTTGAAGGTCTATCGCGGCAGCCGATTATGCTGGTGTGCCGGCGCGCTGGCCGAGGCCTATGAAGCCCTGGGCGGCCCGGTCACCTATTTCGGCAAGCCCTATCCGGCGGTCTATGCCCGGGCGCTCGAGGCTGCCGGCCGGCCGCAGCAAGCGCTGGCGGTGGGCGATGCCCTGATCACCGATTTGAAGGGCGCGCAGAATGCCGGGCTGGCGGCGCTTTTCGTCGCCGATGGCTTGCATGGCGAGGAGATCGAGCCTTACACAGTCGGGCATCTGAGTGACATGTTTGCCGGCGCCGGGGTCGGCGCCAAGGCGGCGATGCGGGCTTTGCGATGGTGAGTGTCTATTACGAAGATCTGAAGCCCGGCCAATCCGCCAGCATGGAGAAGACCGTCACCGCGCACGACGTCCAGGCCTTCGCGGAGGCGACCGGCGACTTCAATCCGCTGCATTTCGACGAAGACTATGCCCGCAACACGATTTTCCGGGGCCGGGTGGCGCATGGCGCGCTGTCCATCGGATTCATCTCGGCGGTGATCGGCATGAAGCTGCCCGGCGAAGGCACCATTTTCGTGTCCGCCAAGACCGACTTCAAGGCGCCGGTGCGGATCGGCGACCATGTCGTGACCACCTGCACCGTCAAGGAGATCCGCGAACATCGCCGGGTGGTGCTGGATTGCGTCTGCGCGGTGGACGGCAAAGTGGTGGTGACCGGCGAGGCTCTGGTGCTGGCCCCCAAGCGTCCAAAAAGCTGAAGAATGCGCATCTTCCGCCATTTCGAGGATGTGCCGGCGGGCTTTCGGGGCGCGGTGGTGGCGATCGGCAATTTCGACGGCGTGCATCGCGGCCATCAGGCCCTGATCGCGCATGCCCGCGCCCTGGCGGACGAACGCAAGAGCCCGTTGGCGGTTTTGGCCTTCGAGCCGCATCCGGCGGAATTCTTCCGGCCGCGTCCTGATTCCATCCGGCTGACGCCGCTTCGGGTCAAGGCGCGGTTGCTGGCCGAATCTGGGAGTGGACGCGATGTTCGCGCTCACCTTCGACGAAACCATGGCCGAACGCAGCGCCCCCGAATTCGTTTCGGATGTGCTGGTCAAGGGCCTGGGCCTTTCCGGGGTGGTGGTGGGGCCTGATTTCGAGTTCGGCCAGGGCGCGCGGCGGCAATGTCGCCACCCTTCGCTATATGGGCGAGATGGAAGGTTTCTCGGTCGACTGTTTCGACATGGTCAAGGCCGCCAGGATCGCCGGCGGCGCGAGTGCGGAGAAGATATCCTCCACCCGCATCCGCGATGCCTTGAAGGCGGCCAAGCCGGAAGAGGCGGCCAGGCTGCTGGGCCGCTGGTGGGCGGTGGAGGCCCGGGTCGAGCATGGCGACGGCCGCGGCCGCGAATTGGGCTTTCCCACCGCCAACATGCATCTGGGCCATTGCCTGGCGCCTGCCTACGGCATCTATGCCGTGCGGGTCACCATTCTGGAGAATGACAAGCCGGTTGAGCGCCGTGACGGGGTCGCCAATTTCGGCATCCGGCCCATGTATCAGATCGAGGTGCCGCTGATGGAGGCGCATCTGTTCGATTTCGACGGCGATCTCTACGGCAAGCATTTGTCGGTGGAGCTGATCGCCTATATCCGGCCGGAAGCGAAATTCGACACTCTTCCGGCCTTGATCGCCCAGATCGGCGCCGACGCCGAAGCCGCCCGGAAAATCCTGGCCGCCACCCCCCAGACCCCCGCGCTGGACGGCTCTCCGCCGCGCTGTTAGAAGCGCCCGATCATGTCGAAATCATCCGAGATCGAGGCCCCGGCGCAGGATTATCGCGCCAGCCTGTTCCTGCCCGCGACCGACTTTCCGATGAAAGCCGGCCTGCCCGAGGCGGAACCGAAATGGCTCCGGCGCTGGGCGGAAATGGACCTTTACGGCAAGATGCGCGAGCGGGCCCGCGGCCGCCCGCTCTTCATCCTGCATGACGGCCCGATCTATGCCAATGGCGACATCCATTCCGGCACCGGCCTCAATCACATCCTCAAGGACTTCGTGGTGCGCAGCCAGGGCATGCTGGGCAAGGACGCGCCCTATGTGCCGGGCTGGGACTGCCACGGCCTTCCCATCGAATGGAAGGTGGAGGAGCGGTACCGGGCGGAGGGCCGGACCAAGGACGAAGTCCCCACCGACCAGCTCCGCCGCGACTGCCGGGTCTTCGCCAGTCATTGGCTGAAAGTCCAGCGCGAGCAGATCCAGCGCCTGGGCCAGATCGGCGATTTCGAGCGGCCCTATACCACCATGAATTTCCGCGCCGAGGCGGTGATCGCGCGCGAAGCGATGAAGTTCGTCGAGAACGGGCTTCTGTATCGCGGCTTTAGGCCGGTGATGTGGTCGCCGGTGGAAAAGACCGCGCTGGCCGATGCCGAGGTCGAGTATCACGAGAAATCCTCGCCCGCCATCTATGTGAAGTTTCCGGTTCTGGATGGAGGGCTGAAGGGCGGTTTTGTGGTGATCTGGACCACCACGCCCTGGACCATTCCGGGCAATCGCGCCATCGCCTATTCGCCGGACATCTCCTACGGCCTGTATGAAATCGCCGACGCCGCCGATGGCGCCTTGGCGCGGCCGGGCGAGCGGATCCTGCTGGCCGACGCGCTGGCGGAGACCGCGGCGAAAGACGCCAGGATGATGCTCTCGCGGCTGCGGACGGTCGAAAAGCCCGAACTGGCCTCGCTGGTCGCAAGCCATCCCTTGCGCGGCCAGGGTTACGATTTCGAGGTGCCGCTGCTGGCGGGCGGCCATGTCACCGCCGATGCCGGCACCGGTTTCGTCCATACCGCGCCCGGTCATGGCGAGGACGATTTCGAATTGGTGACTTCGACCTATCCCGGCTATGCCGCGAAAAATCCCGATGTCTTTTCCCTGGTCGAACCCGACGGGTCCTTTGGTCCCAAAGTGCCGCATTTCGCCGGCAAGCGCATTCTCACCGCCGAAGGCAAGGATGGCGACGCCAATGGCGCGGTGATCAGGGCCCTGATCGAGCGAGGCATGCTGCTGGCCAAGGGCACGCTGCGCCATTCCTATCCGCACAGCTGGCGGTCCAAGGCGCCGGTGATCTTTCGCGCCACCCCGCAATGGTTCGTCGCCATTGACAAGACGATGCCGGGCTTCGGCGGCAGGACCCTGCGCCAGATGGCGCTTAAGGCCATCGCGGACACCAGATGGTATCCGCCGCGCGGCCAGAACCGGATCGGCGCGATGGTGGAAACCCGGCCCGACTGGGTGTTGTCGCGCCAGCGCGCCTGGGGCGTGCCGCTGGCGATCTTCGTCGAGAAGAAGACCGGCCAGGTGCTGAACGATCCAGCAGTATTCGCGCGCATTGTGGCGGCCTTCGAGGCGGAAGGCGCCGATGCCTGGTTCACGTCGGCGCCGGAACGGTTCCTGGGCGAGAGCCACAAGCCGGACGATTATGAGCAGGTAAAGGACATTCTCGATGTCTGGTTCGATTCCGGCTCGACCCATGTCTTCACCGTGGAAAATCCCATCGACCCGCATTGGCCCAAGGCGGATCAAGCCGATCTTTATCTGGAAGGATCGGACCAGCATCGCGGCTGGTTCCAGTCCTCGCTGCTGGAATTGGTGGGAACCCGCGGCTGCGCGCCCTACAAGGGGGTTCTCACCCATGGCTTCGTGCTGGACGACCAGGGCCGCAAAATGTCGAAGTCGCTGGGCAATACCCTGGCACCGCAGGTGATCGCGGAGAAATACGGCGCCGAGATCCTCAGGCTGTGGGCGGCCTCGTCGGATTTCACCGAGGATCTGCGCATCGGCCAAGATATCCTCAAGGCCAATGTCGAAGCCTATCGCAGGCTGCGCAATACCATCCGCTTTCTGCTTGCCAATCTCGCCGGCTTTTCGGAAGCCGAGCGGGTGGGGCTGGACCGGATGCCGGAGCTGGAGCGCGTCATGCTGGCCAGGCTGGCCGAGCTCGACGCCCAGGTCCGCGACTTCTATGCCGGCTTCGACTATAACCGGGTCACCGCCACCCTGTTCAATTTCTGCACCAACGAATTGTCGGCCTTTTATTTCGACATCCGCAAGGACGTGCTTTATTGCGACGCCGCGGGGGCTTTGCGCCGGCGCGCCACCCGCACGGTGATGGATGAAATCTTCCGGCGGGTGGTCACCTGGTTCGCGCCGGTTCTGTGCTTCACCATGGAGGAAGCCTGGACATCGCGTTTCCCGGAAGCCGAAAGCGTGCATCTGGAAATCTTCTTCGACACGCCGCCGGCCTGGATAAATCCGGGCTTGATCGACAAATGGAAGCGCATCCGGTCATTTAGACGTGTCGTGACCGGAGCTTTGGAAATCGAACGCGCGGCAAAGACGATTGGGTCCAGTCTTGAAGCGTGTCCCATCGCCTATATTGATCCAAAGGATTGGCCTGAACTTGATCAGTTTCCTGCACGTGACGTTGCAATCACATCGCAGTTTGAACTGCGGCGGTTAAGCGAGGCTCCGGCCGATGCCTTTAGACTGCCGGACGTTCCCAATGTCGCCGTCACAATTAAAAGAACTGAAGGCAGGAAATGCGCGCGCTGCTGGATGGTGTTGCCAGAGGTGGGCACGCACAAGGATCATCCCGATCTTTGCGACCGCTGCGAGGCGGCGGTGGCCCAGACAGCCCCGGCCGGTCCGGCATGAGCAGGACCTTCCCACGCGAATGGGGGATGGTCGCCGCGGCGGCGGCGCTGTTCATCGATCAGGCCTCGAAATTCGCGCTGCTCTACGGCGCGGGTTTCCTGCGTATGGGCCCCGATCGGTCGATCCCGGTCTTGCCGTTTTTTAATCTGGTGATGGTGTGGAACCCGGGCATTTCCTATGGCCTTTTTCCGGCTTCCAGCGTCCTGGGCACCGCCATGCTGGTGCTGATATCGCTGGCGGCGGTGGCCGGGCTTGGTTATTGGTTATGGGGCATGACCAGCCTCTCGCTCGCGGTGGGGGTGGGGATGGTGATCGGCGGCGCGTTGGGAAACCTGATCGACCGGCTGGCCTATGGCCGGGTGGCCGACTTTTTCCACTTTTACGGCTTCGGCTATGACTGGTATGTGTTCAATGTCGCCGATATCGCCATCACCCTGGGTGCGGTGGCGATCATTTACGAAGTGCTCAAGCCCCAGCCGGACGCTTGAGCGATGGGAGTAGGCTGATGCGTTCCAAGCTTATCCTTCGCCTCGCGGTTGCGGGTCTCGGCATCGTGGCCCTGTCGGGTTGCGATACGCTGCGCCGCGATGCGGGCCTCACCAAGCAGCCGCCGGATGAGTTCGCCGTCACCACCAAGGCGCCCCTGATCATTCCGCCCGATTACAAGTTGCAGCCGCCGTCGCCCGGTGCGGCGCCGCTGAATCAGTCCGACCCCACCTCCGCGGCGGAAGCGGCCATGTTCAACATCACCGATCCGGCCACCGTGGCGGCGCAGATGGCGGGCAATTACTCGCCGGCCGAGAAGATGCTTTTGGCGAATGCCGGGGTGCAGAATGCCGATCCCAGCATTCGCGCCGAGCTTCAGTCCGATGAAAAGAGCATGCAGGGCGCCGACACCAGTTTCACGGACCGCATTCTGGGCAGCCCCGCCAAGCGGGCGCCCAACGACAAGAGCGAAGACAAGGGCGGCGGCTGGTTTGACTGGTTCTAGACGCACGCTTCTGGCTCTGCTGCTGGTCGCGGCCTGGGCGGCGCCCGCCGCCGCCATGCCGCATTCGGAGGTCCAGACTTTTCAGTTCTCGCTGCCCAACGGCATGCAGGTGCTGGTGATCCCCGATCACCGCGCGCCGGTCGTGACCCAGATGCTGTGGTTCAAGGTGGGCGCGGTGGACGACCCGCCCGGCCTGTCGGGCATGGCCCATTTCTTCGAGCATATGATGTTTCGCGGCACCAAGAAGGTGCCGGGCGATCTCTATTCGCAGACCATCGCCAAGAATGGCGGCGAGGACAACGCCTTCACCACCCACGACTATACCGCCTTTTACGAGCAGATCGCCGGCGACCGGCTGAAGCTGGCGATGGACCTGGAAGCCGACCGGATGGAGAATCTCGATCTCTCCGACGACAATGTCTCGACCGAGCGCGATGTGGTGCTGGAGGAGCGCCGGATGCGGGTGGAAAACAATCCGCAGGCGCGAATGGCGGAGCAGATGGAAGCGGCCCTGCATCTGTCGCATCCTTACGGCCGGCCGGTGCTGGGCTGGCCGGAGGAAGTGCGCCGCATCGACCGGGTGTCGGCCGAGGAATTCTACAAGCATCATTACGCGCCCAACAACGCCACCCTGGTCGTCGCCGGCGACGTGACGCCGGATCACATCCGGGTCATGGCCCAGGCCGAATATGGCAAACTCGCGGCCCGGCCGTTGCAGCCCCGGGCCGAATTCGCCGAGCCGCCGCGGCTGACCGAAACCCGCATGACCCTGGTGCGCTCCGACATCAAGGTGCCGATCTTCGAGCGCATCTATCGGGTGCCGTCCTATGCCCAGGCCGTGCCCGGGCAGGCGGAAAGTTTCGAGACCCTGGCCCAGGCGATGGGCGGCGACGAAACCGCCGCGCTCTATCGCGTGCTGGTCGAGGACAAGAAACTCGCCACCGATGCAGGTTGTTCCTATGACGGCTATGCCCGCGATGCCGGCGAATTCTCGGTCTATGCGGTGCCGCGTCCGGGGGTCTCGCTGGAAACGCTGGAAAAGGCGGTCGATCAGGTGATGCAGAGCTTCACCGGAACGCCGGTCAAGTCCGCCGATCTGTCCCGCGCCAAGACCCAACTGATCGCCTCGGTCACCTATCGCCGCGACAGCCAGTTCGCGATGGCCTCGGCCTACGGCCAGGCGCTGATGATCGGGCTGACTGTCGATGACGTGAATGAATGGCCGTCCCGCATCCGCGCCGTCACGCCCCAAGAAGTGGAAAAGGCGGCCCAGGGGCTCTTGCGGCGCAACGCCGTCACCGCCTATCTCAAGCCGGGGGCCTCCAAATGACCCGGCGTATCCTGGCCGCACTTCTGTTCTGTCTGGTCGGGCTGGCGCCGGCCCGCGCCGCCGACATCAAGCCGCTGGATCTGGGCAAGAATGTCGAAGTCTGGTTCAGCGAGGACCATACGGTTCCGATCATCGCTTTTTCCATCACGCTGCCGGGCGGCTCGGCCTATGATCCGGCCGGAAAGCCGGGAATGGCCGAATTCGCCGCCGCCCTGATGGACGAAGGCGCGGGCAATATGAGCGGGCGCGCCTTTCAGGACGCCTTGGCCGATCACGCCATTCGTCTGCGCGCCGGCGCCGAGCGCGACGATCTGGTGATCTCGGTCGAGACCCTGAGCGACAACGCGCCGCTGGCCATGCATCTGCTGCAACTGGCGCTCACCCGTCCCCGGTTCGATCCGGACGCGGTGGCGCGGGTACGCAGCCAGATGATCCAGAGCGTCCAGGACGGCAACAGCCGGGCGCCGGTGGTGGCGCGGCGCGCTTTCGCCAAGGCTTTCTTCAACGGTCATCCTTACGGCCAGCCCGGAAGCGGCGACGTCGCCAGCCTGTCCCATATCACGGTGGATGATCTTCGCGCCTTTGTGAAAAGCCATTGGGTGAAGGCCGGGCTCAAGATCGCGGTGGCGGGCGACATCACCGCGCCGGCGGCGCAGAAATTGCTGGGCGATACCTTCCGGCCCTTGTCGAGCGTGGCGCCGCCGCCTCTGCCCAATATCGGAAAACTGGGCGACCCGGGCGTGCATGTGCTGCCGATGCCGGTGCCGCAGCCCACCATCATGTTCGGCTTGCCAGGCATCATGCGCGCTGATCCGGATTTCATTCCCGGCTATGTCGCCAACTATATTCTGGGCGGCGGCGGATTTTCCTCGCGGCTCACCGATGAAGTGCGGGTCAAGCGCGGTCTCACCTACGGCATCTCCACCTCGCTCAGCGCCTTCCGCAAGGCCAGCGTCATGGCGGGCTCGGTGGCGACCCGGGCCGATGCGGTGGACCAGACCATCGATGTGGTGCGCAAGACATTGGCCGACTTCGCCGCCAATGGCGCCACTGAGAGCGAGTTGGACGACGCCAAGACCTATCTCACCGGCTCCTTCCCGCTGGCCTTTGCCTCCAATGCCGGGATCGCGGCCCAACTGGGCGTTTTCCAGCGCCAGGGTCTGGATATCGGCTATGTCTCCCGCCGCAATGCGCTGATCGAGGCGGTGACCTTGCAGGACATCAGGCGGGTGGCGAAACGGCTGTTCGATCCCGCCCATCTGACCGTGGTGGTGGCGGGCACCCCGGTCAAGGCCAAGCCGGCCATGCGGGCGCCCCAGCCGCCGGCTCCGCCGCAAGCACCCGTCACCGGGCCGGTACCCAAGCCGGCGACGAATTCCCCGGCACCGTCACGCCCCTGACGCGTTTGTTGATTTTGGTGGAAGGCGAAGCCGCCTCCCGCTTTTCCTTCTGCTAGAGTGAAATCCATGCCCGACTCAAAGACCATTCCATTCCGCGTTTCGCTCGAGCTTGCGCTGGCCGGCGGTGGCGCCGTGCCGAAGGAGGGATATGAGAAAGCGCTGGCGGCGGCGGACGGGGCGCTCGCCTGGCTGCGGGCCCAGCGCGGCAGGCTGGAACTTTTGGACATTCCCGCCCGGACGGACGATCTGAAGGCGGCGGTCAAGCTCGCAGCCGGCATCACCGGCATGAAGACGGTGGCGGTGCTGGGCATCGGCGGATCGTCACTGGGCGGCCAGGCGCTGACGGCGCTGCGCCGCAAGACCAGCCCGTTTGTGGAATTTCACGCCAACCCCGATCCCTTCAGCTGGGCGGCGGCGCTCAAGCGCTTCGATCTCAGGAGAACGCATTTCGTCGCCATCTCCAAATCGGGCGGCACCGCCGAAACCTTGATCCAGGTCCTGACCGCGGTCGACGCTTTGGAGAAGGCGGGTGTCCGGTCGCTGAAGAAGCATTTCACGGTCATCACCGAACCCAAAAAGAGCCCGCTGGCCGATTTCGCGGACGGGATCGGCGCATCGCGCCTCGATCACCCTACCGGGGTAGGCGGGCGCTATTCCGTGCTTACCGTGGTCGGCCTGCTGCCGGCCATCCTGATGGGCGTCGATGTGAAGAAACTCCGCGCCGGCGCGCAGGCGGTTCTGGATGCAACCCTGGCCGTGGAACGGGCGGCGGAATTGCCGGCGGCCATGGGCGCGGCGCTGCATCAGGCGCTGGCGGCGGAAGGCAAACTCGCCACCACCATACTTTGGCCTTATGCCGACGCGCTGCAGGTGTTCGGCGGCTGGTGGCGGCAGCTTTGGGCGGAAAGCCTGGGCAAGGACGGCAAGGGCTCGACCCCGGTGTCGGTGCTGGGGCCGGTCGATCAGCACAGCCAGCTGCAGCTGTTCCGCGACGGGCCCGGCAATGCGCTGTTCACCCTGGTGAGTGTCGATACCAAGGGCAAGGGCCCGGCCGCGCCGCGCGTGGCGGCCAGGAAACTGGGATTGGAATATCTGGCTGGCAAGCGTTTGGGCGATCTGGTGGATGCGGAATCCCGCGCCACCGCCCAGACCCTATCCAAGAATGGCCGCCCGGTGCGCCAGATCCATCTTTCGAAAGTCGATGCGTTCGAGATGGGCGCCTTGATGATGCATTTCATGCTGGAGACCATCCTGATGGGCCGGCTGATGGGGGTGAATGCCTTCGACCAGCCCGGCGTCGAGGAGGGCAAGGTCCTGGCCCGGCAATATTTGAAAGAGGGCTGAACCGGTTGAAAAGGGCCGCGCGTCTTGGTCGAGGCCTGCCTCCCCGGTGCGCGCGAAGCACGCCGACGGGGGAGGTGCCCGCAGCAGCGCTTATCGCGCGCGAGCGTGAGCCGGCGCGCGAAAGTAAGCTGCGCAGGGCGGAGGGGGCATGCCAATAAGGCTTCTTTCCGAAGGCACGGTCAACCGCATCGCCGCCGGCGAAGTGGTGGAACGCCCCGCCGCGGCGGTGAAGGAACTGATCGAGAATGCCCTGGATGCCGGCGCCGGCCGGATCGACATCGCCACCGCCAATGGCGGCGCCGATCTCATTCTGGTCGAGGATGACGGCGGCGGCATGACGGCGGAAGACCTTCGTCTTGCCATCGAGCGTCACGCCACCTCCAAACTGCCGCTGCGCAACGGCGAGGATGATCTTTCTCATATCGAAACTTTGGGATTTCGCGGCGAGGCGCTGCCCTCGATCGGCGCGGTGGCGCGGCTGTCGATCGCCAGCCGTACGGACAAGGGCGAGGCGCATGAAATCGCGGTGGCCGGCGGTATGGTCAGCGGCCCGGTGCCGACCGGTTTTCGCGCCCCCGGCCAGCACGGCACCCGGGTGGAGGTGCGCGAACTTTTCTATGCTACCCCGGCGCGGCTGAAATTCCTCAAAAGCGTCCGTTCGGAAGATCTCGCCACCTTGGATGTGGTCAAGCGGTTGGCGATGGCGCGCCCGGACGTCGCTTTCACCCTGACCATGGATGGCCGGCGGGCGTTGGATCTGGAAGCGGGCCGCGATCTTCTGGAATCCCGGCTGACCCGGCTGGCCCGGATCATGGGTCGGGACTTTCACGACAATGCCGCCAAGGTCGATGCCGGGCGCGAGGGCGTGCACATCGCCGGTTATGCCGGGCTTCCCACCTATAACCGGGCCAACGCCCAGATGCAGTTCCTGTTCGTCAATGGCCGGCCGGTACGCGACAAGCTGCTGATCGGGGCGGTGCGGGGTGCTTACGCCGATTTTCTGGCCCGCGACCGGCATCCGGCGCTGGCGCTGTTTTTGGATTGCGATCCGGCCTTCGTGGACGTGAATGTCCATCCCGCCAAGACCGAAGTGCGGTTCCGCGACGCCGGGTTGGTGCGGGGGTTGATCGTGGGCGCCTTGAAACACACGCTGGCGGAAGCCGGCCATCGCGCCTCCACCACCGTGGCCGGAGCGGCGCTCGAGGCGTTGCGGCGCCAGGCGCCGCCGGGATTCCAACCGGCGTCGTTCGCCTCTGCTTTTTCGGTATCTGCGCCCCTGCGTCAGTCGGGTCTCAACGAACCCATGTCCCTGTTCGGCGGATCGGCGCCTTCCTCGGTCAGAATGGAGGAGCCGCCGGCAGAGATGCTCGGCACCCCGCTCGGGATCGCGCGGGCGCAACTGCACGAAACCTATGTGGTGGCGCAGACCGAAGACGGCATCGTCATCGTCGACCAGCATGCCGCGCATGAAAGGCTGGTCTATGAACGGATGAAGAAGGCGCTGGCCGAGGGCGGTGTCGCCCGCCAGCCCCTGTTGATCCCGGAGGTGGTGGAGCTCGACCCGGCCGAAGTCAGCCGCGTCGTTACCCGGGCCGGAGAACTGGCGGAGTTGGGGCTGGTGATCGAAGCTTTCGGTCCGGACGCGGTGATGGTGCGCGAGGTCCCCGCCATGCTGGGAAAACTGGACGTGAAGGGGCTGGTGCGCGATCTCGCCGACGACATCGCCGAAACCGGCAATGCGCTGTCGCTGAAGGAAAGGCTGGAAGATGTGTCGGGCACGCTCGCCTGTCACATGAGCGTGCGCGCCGGCCGCCGCCTCAACGCCGAGGAGATGAACGCGCTGCTGCGGGAGATGGAGGCCACGCCGCATTCCGGCCAATGCAATCACGGCCGGCCCACCTATGTGGAGTTGAAACTCTCCGATATCGAGCGGCTATTCGGCAGGCGTTAAGAAAACAACTTCGGTGTCGCCATAGTCGCGTGCATCCAATCGCGTGAAACCGTCGATGTCGTAGCTTTCGCCTTTCGCGGTTTCGACCACCAGCAAGGCGTGCTCCGCAAGCCAACCGCCGGTGCGCAGGCTTTTCAACGCAGGCGCAACCAGATCTTGTCGATAGGGCGGGTCGAGGAAGACGAGATCGAATGGGCCGCCTGCGGGATTTCGGTTTGGTCGCGTTGCCTGACGCGAACCGGTTCTCACTTCGCGGGGTAACGCTCCGCTACCCAACGGTCCCAGATCGGTGGCGTCGCGGCGCCAGATCTTGGTGACCCCGGTGAGCCCCAGCGCCTCGATATTTTCCCGTGCGATGGCCCGGCTTTCGGCGGAAACATCCACAAAAAGACAAAAACGCGCCCCCCGCGACAGGGCTTCGATCCCCAGCGCCCCGGTCCCGGCAAACAAATCGGCGACGTTGGCGTCTTTTAACCCAAAACCGATGCCAAAATCGCGATGTTCCAGGATATTGAAAATCGCCTGGCGGGTCCGATCTGAGGTGGGACGAACGCCTTGGCCGGCCGGTGCCACCAGCCGCCTTCCGCCCAGTTTTCCGCCGGTAACCCTCATGCCGTCATTGCCTTTTGCCCCTGTGACCTAGCGAAAAACCGGCCAAACGGATATAGGTCAAGCCCATGAAACGCCTTCTGATCGCCTTGAGCCTGTTGGCCGCCACCCCGGCATTGGGGCAGGGCATTGACCAGCAGCCCAAGGTTCATGCCCGGCTGATTTCGGAAGACAAAGCGGTTTCCCCCGGCGGCAGCGTCACCGTGGCGCTGGAAGAGGATATCCGCGACGGCTGGCACACCTATTGGATCAATCCCGGCGACGCGGGTGCGGCCACCGAGATCAATTGGACCCTGCCGCAAGGCTGGAGCGCCGGCGCCATCGAATGGCCCACGCCCAAGCGGCTGCCGGTCGGGCCGCTGATGGATTACGGCTATGAGGGCAAGCCCTGGCTGCTGCAGAAGCTCACCATTCCGGCCAGCGCCAAGATGGGCGACACGGTCACCTTGAAGGCGGCGGTGGATTGGCTGGTGTGCAAGGATCTTTGCGTCCCGGAACAGACCACGCTCACCTTGCCGATCAAGATCGGTCAGGCCGCCCCCGATCCCGGCGTGGCGAAGGGATTCGCCGATGCCCGCGCGGCCCTGCCGGTGGCCTCGCCCTGGAAGCTCAATTACGCGCTGTCGAAAAATCTCGATCTCTATGTCGCCGCGCCGGCGCTGGCCGCGGCCCACCCCCTGGAGGCGGACTTCTTCCCCTCCCAGTCCAGGATCATTAGAGGCGCCGCGCCCCAGAAGATGGGCTTCGCCAAGGACGGGTTGGTGTTGCGCCTCGCCCCCGGCGACAAGGCGGCGGCGATGAAGGGCGCGCTCACCGGCGTGCTGGTGTTGAAATCCTCCGACGGTTCGATCCAGGCGCTCAATGTGGATGCGCCGGCGGGCCCGGTGCCGGACGCGTTCGGGCCGCAAATCGCAAGCGCGCCCGCCGCGATGGGCGGCATCACCCTGTGGCTCGCGGTGCTGTTCGCTTTCCTGGGCGGGATCATCCTCAACGCCATGCCCTGTGTGCTGCCTATCCTGGCGATGAAGGCGCTGGCGCTGGCCGGCCATAGCGGCCGGTTGCATCATGAAGCCGCCCGCGAAAGCTTCGCCTATAGCGCCGGCGCGATATTGAGTTTTCTGGCATTCGGCCTGGTCATCGTGCTGCTGCGCCAGGGCGGGGAGGCGGTGGGTTGGGGATTCCAATTGCAGAATCCCATCGCCGTGGCGGGTTTCGCGCTGCTGATTTTCGCCGTGGGCTTGAATCTGTCCGGCGTGTTCGAGGTGGGCACGGTCACGGTGGGCGAAAACCTCACCCATCGCACCGGCCCCCTGGGCGCGTTCTTCACCGGCATATTGGCGGTGGCAGTGGCCGCGCCCTGCACCGCGCCCTTCATGGCGGCGGCCCTGGGTTATGCCCTGACTCAAAGCGTGATGTCGGCGCTGGTGATCTTTCTGGGCCTGGGCGTGGGCTTCGCACTGCCGTTCCTGCTTTTGGGATTGTGGCCGCATGCGCTGTCCTTCATGCCCAAGCCGGGTCCCTGGATGCTGCGGCTGAAGCAGTTCCTGGCTTTTCCGATGTATGGCGCCGCTGCCTGGCTGGTCTGGGTGTTGGCCGAGGAAACTGGGGCCGACGGCGTCGCCATCCTGCTTTCGGCCTTCGTGGCGCTGGCCTTGGCCGCCTGGCTGTGGACGGTGACGCGCGACCTCTCGCTGCGCGGCCGCAGCCTGGGCATGGTTTCGGCTCTGCTGGTGCTGCTGGCCAGCTTCTATGCCGTCGCCATGCTTGGCGGCGCGGCCCCGCCGCCTCCGTCCAGCAGCGCCACCGCCGACGCCAAGCCCTTCACGCCCGAACGGCTGGCCTCCTTGCGCGCCAGCGGCAAGCCGGTGTTCGTGGACGCGACCGCCGCCTGGTGCATCACCTGTCTGGTCAATGAAAAAGCGGTTCTGTCGCAGCCGGCCATCAAGACCGCCTTCAACGACAATCATGTGGCCTATCTGATCGCGGACTGGACCAACCGCAATGGCGCCATCACCAAGCTGTTGGGGGAGAATGGCCGCTCCGGCGTGCCGCTCTATCTTTATTACGCCCCCGGCGCCGACAAGCCGGTGATCCTGCCCCAGATTCTCACCGAATCCGGGGTTCTGGACACGCTCAAGGGCTGACCGTCACGCCTTCCGCGCCCCTGTCGCATCGGACGGCGCCGTGCTTTCCCGCTTCTCGGGCGCGCCGATGATATGATTGCCGCCGGAGTAGGAGGGCGGATCGCTGGCGGGGAAGGTCTGCTCCATCTGGCGGTCGATCTTGTCCTCCTTGGCCTGCAGCGGCTTGGCGGCGGACGGATGCTCCGGAATTTTCTGCGGAATTTTCGGAGCCGGAGTCGGATGTTTCACGGCCATGGCCATTCTCCTTCACACAGTCGTGCCGAACAGGTGCGGAAACAACCCCACCAGTCCGACCAGGATCAGATAGACCGCAATCAGATAATTCAGCAGCCGGGGCAGGATCAGAATCAGGATCCCGAACAACAGCGCCACCAGGGGCTGCAGCATGATAATATTCACATGCATGAAAACTCCTTTCGCGAATCAAAGACATCCCAAATCCTCTAGGAAACGCACGGGTCCGGGTTCCGGTCGCAATTTATCCCCTCGCGGGGTCATGGAATTCCCGGACTTTTGCGCTCCAGCGCGAAAACCGCCAGAATGGGTGGGTTGAGGGGGCCGGGCATGTCGGCATTGGAAATCCGGGACAAAGAGCCGTCCAGGCGCACATTCCTGAAGGTCAGCCTGGCGGCTGGCGGGGGGATGCTGATCGGATTTCCGGTCGGATCGGCCAAGGCGGCGGCCAAATATGTGCTTCGCCCGGAAGCTTTTATCCGCATCGATCCGGACGGGCATGTGACCCTGGCCATTCCCCAGGAGGAGATGGGGCAGGGCGTCTATACCTCGCTCTCGCAATTGCTGGCGGACGAGCTGGATGTGGGCCTGGACCAGGTGACACCGGTGCCGGCGCCGCCCAGCGACGCGCTGTACGGCCAGCCCGGCGGCGGCGGTCAGGGGACGGGCGGCTCGACCTCGATCCGGGCCTTCTATACCGCGCTGCGCCAGGTCGGCGCCAGCGCCCGGGCCATGCTAGTGGCGGCGGCGGCGGCGAAATGGGGTGTCGATCCCGGCTCGCTGCGCACCGACAATGGCGAGGTGATTGACGACGCGCATCATCGCCGGCTGGGCTATGGCGCGCTCGCCGCGGCGGCGGCCAGGCTGCCGCCGCCGCAAGATCCGGCGCTGAAGGCGGACAAGGATTTCAAGCTGATCGGCCGTTCGGTCAAACGGTTCGACACCCCCGACAAGGTCACTGGCAAGGCCCAGTTCGGCATCGACGTCCGGATGGAAGGGCTGAAGGTCGCCACCTTGATGGCGGCGCCCACAGTGGGCGGCAAGCTCATCGGCGCCGATCAGGCGGCAGCGCTCAAACTTCCCGGCGTGCGCCAAGTGGTGATGCTGGACGATCTGGTGGCGGTGGTGGGCGATCATTTCTGGGCGGCCCGTCAGGGACTTCAGGCGCTGGCGCCGCGTTGGGCGGACGGCGCCAATGGCGGTCGGGATTTGCAGGCGATCATGGCGGAGCTTGCGGCGGTTGCGGCAAAGCCCGGGCTCACCGCCAAAAGCGAGGGCGATGCCGACAAGGGCCTGGCCACCGGCACCCGGGTAGATGCGGTCTATCAGGTGCCGTTCCTGGCGCATGCCCCGATGGAGCCGCAGAATTTTACGGTCCATGTACGGGATCACGCCTGCGAGATGTGGGGCGGAAGCCAGGTGCAGGCCACCGCCCAGGCCGCGGCGGCGAAGGTGCTGGGCATTCCGCAGGAGAAAGTCACTTTCCACAATTACATGCTGGGCGGCGGCTTTGGCCGCAGGCTCGATACCGACATGGTGGAGAAATCCGTGCGCATCGCCCAGAAGGTGGATGGGCCGGTCAAGGTGATCTGGACCCGGGAAGAAGACATGCGCCAGGACATGTATCGTCCCGCCTATCGCAATGTGATGTCGGCTTCGGTGAACGATCAGGGCCGGATCACCGGCTGGATGCATCGGGTGGCGGGCGGTTCGGTGATCGTGCGCATGTTCGGCCCGCTCAAGAACGGCATCGACGAGGATGCGCTCGACGGCGCGCTGGAGACGCCTTACGACATCGCCAACCGCCGGATCGAATATGCCGAGGCCGAGCCGCACGCTTTGCGGGTTGGCTGGTGGCGCGGCGTGGCGCCCAACAACACCATCTTCGCCAGCGAAAGCCTGATGGACGAGTTGGCGCAACGGGCTGGAAAGGATCCGATCGCCTTCCGGCTGGCGCATCTGGACAAAAACCCGCGCCTGAAAGCGGCGCTGGAGCGGGTGGCAAAGGAATCCAATTGGGGCCGGGCCTTGCCGGCGCGCCATGGGCGCGGGGTCTGCGCCCAGTTTGCCTTCGGCACTTATATGGCCACCGTGGCCGAAGTTGAGGTGGATCAAGACGGCGAAGTGCATGTCCGGCGCATGACCTCGGTGGTGGATGCCGGCCGGGTGGTCAACCCGGATACCTTGGCGGCACAGGTGCAGGGCGGCTTGATCTTCGGTCTCACCGCCGCGCTTCACGGCAACGTCACGGTGGCGAACGGACGCGTGCAGCAAGGCAATTTCAACGATTACCGCATGATACGGATCAACGAGGCGCCCGATATTGACGTACACATCATCCAAAGCAGTGAAGCCCCCGGCGGCATCGGCGAGCCGGGCTGCACCGCGGGGCCGCCTTCCCTGGTCAACGCCATCGCCGCCGCCACCGGAATCCGGATCCGGGAATTGCCGGTCGATCGCAGTCTGCTGGCGGGGCGCCGCAACGTATGAGTGATACCCCGCGTCTCAGTCACACCCTGCAATCGCGTCACGTCGCCATGATCTCGCTGGGCGGGATCATCGGCGCCGGCCTGTTCGTGGGCTCCAGCGCCGCCATCGCCTCCATCGGCCCGGCGGTGATCCTGTGCTACATCCTGGCCGGCGTCCTGATCCTGTTCTCCATGCGGATGCTGGGCGAATTGGCGGTGGCGCTTCCCGGCGTCGGCTTTTTCACCGATTACGCCCGCAAGGTCTTGGGCCATCCCTTCGGTTTCGTGGGCGGCTGGCTTTATTGGTATTTCTGGATGGTGGTGGTGGCGGTCGAAGCGATCGCCGGGGCGAGCATCATCGCCCAATGGCTCCCGCTTCCCTCCTGGGTGATCGGGCTGGGGCTTTTGGTGTGTCTCACCGGCGTCAATCTGATGTCGGCCCGTTCCTATGGCGAATTCGAGTTCTGGTTTTCCTCCATCAAGGTGGCGGCGATCATCGCCTTCATCCTGGTGACGGGGTCCTTTGTGCTGGGACTGATGCCGGGTCATGCCTTGAGCTTCGCGCCTCTGTCCGCGTTCGGCGGATTCGCGCCGCATGGGGCGCTGTCGGTCTTGGCCGGAGTGGCGACCGTGATCTTCTCGCTGACCGGGGCGGAGATCACCACCGTGGCGGCGGCGGAATCCAAGGAGCCGGTCAAGGCCATCGCCTCCATGTCCACCACGCTCACGGTCCGGGTGGTGCTGTTTTATGTGCTTTCCATCTTTTTCATCGTCGCGGTGGTGAACTGGACCACCATCGTGCCCGGCCAATCGCCCTTTGTCGCCGCCTTGGCTCAAATCGGCATTCCCGGAGCGGCGCTGGGCATGAACATCATCGTGCTGACGGCGGTGTTGTCCTGCCTCAATTCCGGGCTTTACGTCACTTCGCGGGCCCTGTTCGCGCTGGCCGCCCAGGGCGACGCGCCGGAGGCGCTGATCGCGCTCAACAAGCGCAATGTGCCGGCCCGCGCCATCCTGGCCGGAACCGTCTTCGCCTATGGCGCGATGCTGACCTCGATCTTTCTGTCGGCCACCGGGTTGTTCACCTGGCTGGTCAACGCCTCGGGCACCGCGATGCTGTTTCTCTATCTGATGATCGGCGCCGCCGAAGTCCGCTACCGCACTTCGCTGGCCCCGGAAGCGCAGGCAGGGATGCAACTCAAAATGTGGCTGTTCCCGGGGCTCAGCTATCTCACCATGTTCGGCTTTGTCGCGGTGCTGGTGGCGATGGGCTTTATCCCCGACCTCAAATGGCAGCTTTACACCACTTTGATCCTGATCGCGGTTTTGTTCGGGATCTATCTGGTGTTCCGTCACGGCCGCTATGTCGCCGTGGAAGCGAGCCGGGCCTGACCCGCAAGCCGATGCCGGCCGCCGGAGTCGTGGTGGTCGAGGATAACCGCACCGGCCGCGTCTCCTACTGGCAGGCCGAGGATCATCAAAGCGTCGCCGACCGGAACGGGATCAGCCTGGCTGAATATGTCCATGCCTTGTTCGGGTTGATCCGCCAGAAGCGGGCCCGCCGGGTGCTGATGATCGGCTGCGCCGGCGGCACGCTTGCCACCATGTTGTCGGCGGTCGGGGTGACGGTGACGGCGGTGGACATCGATCCCCAGTCGTTCGAAATCGCGCGCCGTTATTTTCACATGCCTGAGTGCGTGGAATGCCATGTGACGGATGGCGCGGCCTTCCTCAGGCGTCCCGGCCCCGGCTATGACGCCATCGTGCTGGACGCCTTCGCCGATGAGGTGATCCCGCCGCATTTCCTCAAGCCCGGCTTTTTCCGGCTGGTGAAGGCGCGATTGAGACCGGGCGGGATTTTCCTGGTCAACATCGTGGTCTTGGACGATGACGACCCCATTCCGGATCGAATCGCCCGCACCATGGGAAAAGTCTGGCGCGGCGCGCGGTTGCTGGACGCGGACGGATTCGAAGACCGCAACGCCGTGGCGATGGCGGGCGCGGTGCAAGGCTTGAAACGCCCGCGCCTCACCATGAAGCCCGCCATCGGCGCCCGCGCCCTGGCCAGGGAGCTCGGTCAACTTCGCTTCCGGCCCTTGCGCTGAATCGGGCCGGCTTATGCGTTCATGACAGATCTGGCATTCCGCCAAGGCCCCTGCCGCGGCGACGGAGGCAACCCTATCTCTCGTTCAACGACAAGGAGGGGTCCCGTGCTCGCCGTCCCATCACTCGATGCATTGCTTTTAACCGGTCTGTTCGGTGCGGCCGGGCTTGTGCATCTGGCCGGGCCCCGCTTTTTGCGTATCGCCTATCGCCGCTGGCGCTTTCCCAGCAACGCGCACCGGGTGGTGGGGGTGCTGCAAATTTTGACGGCCTTGTTCCTGTCCAATCCCGTCACCCGCATCTGGGGCGTGATCCTGGCGGGCTTCATCATATTTTTCGGCACCGTCTCCCTGCTCAATCACGGCAAATATATCTATTCCGTGCCGGGCTTGATTCTGATGCTGGCGCTGGTGCCGGCGAGCCTGGCCGGACCGCTTTAGGTCAATTGCACTGTTGCCGTCAGCAGGCGGGCGCGATCGGCGGAAGGCCCGACCAGGATTTCGATCTCGCCAGGCTCGAACACCGGCTCTAGATCCGGTCCCGGAAAGCGCAAATCCCCGGTCGGCAAGGTGAAATGCACGATTCCGTTTTGACCGGGCTCCAGGCTGATCCGCTCAAATCCTTTCAGCTCCAGCAATGGCCGGCTGACAGAGGCGACCGGATCGCGGGTGAACAGGAACACGGTCTCACTCGCGGCGCGGCGCCCCCGATTGGTGAGCCCGACTTTTATGGCAAAGCCGCCTTCGGCACCGGATGTCCCCGGTGTCACGCTGAGATCGCCATAGACAAAATCGCCATAGGTGAGGCCGTGGCCGAAAGGAAATAGCGGCGTGTTGGGCACATCGAGATATTTGCTGGTGAAATGATCTTTGGGATCGGCCGGCCGGCCGGTGGGCCGCTGGCCGAAGACGATGGGGATCTGTCCCACCGCCCGCGGCCAACTGACCGGGGTGCGGCCGGACGGCGACACCCGCCCGGTCAGGATATCGGCCAGGGCATTGCCCGCCTCAGTGCCGGGCGCCCAGGCCGCCAGCAGCGCGTCGCAGCCGGCGGCCAGTTCCGGCACCACCAGCGGCCGGCCGGAAAACAGTATGGCGATGACTTTCTTTCCCTTCGCCCGCGCCAGCACCGCTTCGGCCAGCATGGCCTGCTTGCCGGGCAGGCCTAGGTCGGTCCGGCTGGCGGCTTCGCCGCTCATGGCGGCCGCCTCGCCCAGGCAAAGCAGGATAGTGTCGGCGGCGTCGCAGACCGAAAGCGCCTTGGCGATGCCGCTCTCCTTGGCGCCTTCGATCTCCACCCCGGGAGCGAAGCCGATCGCCTGACCCGGCAAGGCGTCTTTGAGACCTTTCAGGACACTCACACAGTCTTCGGGGCGGCCGGCCGCCGGCCAGCAGCCGCGCATTTCGGCCGCGGCATCGGCCAGGGGACCGATCACGGCCAGGCGCGGGCCGGTCAGGGGCAATGCGTTATTCTGGTTTTTCAATAGCACGATGGACCGGACCGCGGCCTCCCGCGCTAGGCCGCGCCGCGCCGCCAGGACCGAAGCCTCCTCCACCCCGCCCCGGCGATAGGGATCGTCGAACAGGCCCAATTGCTCCTTGAGCCGGAGTACCCGGCGGACCGCTTGGTCGATCTCCGCCATGCCGACCAGCCCCCGCTCGAGCGCCAAAGGCAATCCATCGCGATAGGCATAGGCCATCATGTCGATGTCGATCCCGGCCCCAAGCGCCAAAGCCGCCGCCTGGGCAAGATCGCCCGCCACCCCATGCCGGATGAGCTCGGCGATGGCGTTATAGTCGCTCACCAGCACGCCCTCGAATCCCAGCCGGTCGCGCAGACAATCCTTGAGCAGGGTCCGGTTGGCGCTCATCGGGATGCCCGCCAGATCGGTGAAGGCCGGCATCACGCTGGCGACGCCGGCCGCCACCGCGGCCTGAAAGGGCGGCAGATAGACCTCCCACAGGCTCCGCATCGAGACGTCGGTCGCGGCATATTCCCGGCCCGCCATGACCGCTCCATAGGCGAGAAAATGCTTGGCGCAGGCCGCCAGGCTGCCGGCGGCGGAAAGGTCGGTATCCTGGAAGCCCTTCACTTTCGCCTGGGCCATCGCCTGACCGACGAAAGCATCTTCGCCGGGGCTTTCGGCGCCGCGGCCCCAGCGCGGATCGCGCGCCACATCCAGCATGGGCGCGAAAGTCATGTGCAGGCCGTCGGCGGCGGCTTCTTTTGCCGCTTCGCGCGCGGTTTTTTCCCAGAGCAGAGGATCGAAAGCGGCCGCCTCGCCCAACGGGATGGGAAACAGGGTGCGATGGCCATGGATCACGTCCAACCCCACCAGCAAGGGAACTTTCAGCCGGCTCTTTTCCACCGCCAGGCGCTGGGCGTCGCGGATCTTGTCCGCGCCATAGAGATTGAGGAGGTTCCCGATCGTGCCCGCGACGATGCCCGCATTCAGGTCGGCGGAGGTGACCGGCCCGGTGATGACATAATCCGCCGTCGTCATGGTCATCTGGCCCAGCTTTTCGCCCAGTGTCATGGTAGCGATCAGCGATTCGATGCGGCTCACCTTGAGGCTCCTTTTTCCGGCACCATAACCGGACCGGGCGCTTTTTCTATCCCGTTTCCGCATCGGGCGTAGCAGGATCTCGCGCATGTTTCTCGATCAACCGGATGATGAACACCAAATGGACCACGAGTCCGGGCTGCTGCCGCAGTTATGGATGATGAGCCGGGCCTTGTGGCGTTCGCCGGTCCGAAACAGGCTTTTCCTGCTGGCGGGCATGATCTTCATCGTGGTGGCGGCCACCGCCTATGGCCAGATCCGGCTCAATCGCTGGAACCAGCCTTTCTATGACGCGCTGGCGCGTCGCGATTCGGGTGAATTCGTGACCCAGCTGGGAGTTTTCACCGGCATCGTCAGCGCGCTGCTGATCCTGAATGTGGGGCAGCGCTGGCTGGGGGAGATGCTGAAACTCAAGCTGCGCGAGGGCCTGGTCCTGGATCTGGTGGGCGAATGGTTGAAACCACATCGCGCCTATCGCCTGTCCAAGGCGGGCCAGGTCGGGGTCAATCCCGATCAGCGCATGCATGAGGATGCGCGGCACCTGACCGAATTGTCCTCCGATCTGGGCGTCCAGCTGCTGCAATCCTCCATATTGCTGGCGACCTTCGTGACCGTGCTGTGGCGCATCTCGGGCAGCATTTCCTTTCGTCTCTATGCCCACGGCTTTGTCATTCCCGGCTATATGGTGTGGGCGGCGATCATCTATGCCGTGGCCGGATCCCTGCTCAGCTATCAGGTGGGATATGGCCTGATCCGCCGCAACGCCAACCGCTATCAGCGGGAATCCGAACTGCGCACCTCGCTCAACCGGGTCAATGAGCATATCGGCCAGATCGAGCGGGATGGCGACGAGGCGCGCGCGGCCGCCCGCATTACCCTGGATCTCAAGGGCGTGTTGCTGGCCATGCGAAGCCTGGTGACCGGGGTCACCGAGCTCACCTGGGTTACCGCCGGTTATGGCTGGCTGATGCTGATCGTGCCCATCCTGGTGGCGGCGCCGGCCTATTTCAAAGGCACCATCAGTTTCGGCGGCCTGATGATGGCCGCCGGCGCCTTCAACCAGGTGCAGTCCTCGCTGCGCTGGTTCGTCGACAATTTCTCCACCATCGCCGATTGGCGCGCCACTTTGCTCCGGGTCGCCGATTTCCGGCGCGCCGTGGTGGATTGCGATGCGGCCAAGCCCGACGCGCCGCCGCGACGCAAGCCGGGCTGATGGGGGCGCCTTTGACTCCGGCCGGGCTTTTGGAATTGGGCGACGAGGCGCTGCTGGACGCGGTGGCGCGGCAGACTTTCCGGTTTTTCTGGGAGGGCGCGGAGCCCGCGAGTTATCTGGCCCGCGACCGTTCCACCACCACAGCCGATCCGCCCGGCGATCTGGCGGCGGTGGGCGGCAGCGGCTTCGGCATCATGGCGCTGGTCGCGGCTGTGGCGCGGGGCTGGGTCGGCCGGGCGGACGCTCTGGCGCGGCTGGCCCGCATGCTCGATTGCCTGGAACGGGCCGAGCGGCACCATGGCGCCTTCCCGCATTTCCTGCATGGCGAGACCGGAAAAACCATTGCCTTCACGCCGCGGGATGACGGCGGCGATCTGGTGGAAACCGCTTTTCTGATGATGGGTCTGATCGCCGCCCGGCAATATTTCGCCGGTGAGACCGGGCTGGGCGCGCGCATCACTGCGTTGTTCGACGGGGTGGAGTGGGACTGGTACCGGCGCGGCGAGGATGTTCTTTACTGGCATTGGAGCCCGCGTCACGGCTGGGCGATGAATCACCAGATCCGGGGCTGGAACGAGACTTTGATCACCTATGTGCTGGCGGCAGGCGCGTCCAGGCATGCGGTGGCGCCTGCGGTTTATCAGAGCGGTTTCTGCGCCGGGCCCGATTACCGCAACGGCCGCGTCCAAGGCGGCGTCCATCTGCCGCTGGGACCGGATGGCGGCGGGCCGCTGTTTTTCGCCCATTATTCCTTTTTGGGCCTCGACCCGCACAGCCTTGCCGATGCCCATGCCGATTACTGGCAACAGAATGTGGCGCAGGTGACGATCAATCGCGCCCATTGCATCGCCAATCCCGGTGGGTTCAAGGGCTATGGGCCGGATTGCTGGGGCTTGACCGCCAGCGACGACCCCGACGGTTATGACGCGCATGCGCCGGGTCACGACAATGGCACCATCTCGCCCACCGCCGCCTTGTCCAGTTTTCCTTACGCGCCCGACGCCGCCATGCGGACGCTGCGCCATTTCCTGTCCGCGCATGGGGACAGACTCTGGGGCCGGTTCGGCTTTACCGACGCTTTCAACGAGAGTCGGGATTGGTGGGCCGATACATATCTCGCCATCGATCAGGGGCCGATCGTGGTGATGATGGAGAATTTCCGCAGCCGGCTGTTGTGGAAATTGTTCATGGCGGCGCCGGAAGTCCAGACCGGGCTGAGCCGCCTGGGCTTCCGCTGGCCAGGGTCATGAACGTGCTGGAGCGATGGATCGCGCGGGAATGGGATCATGCCACGGCGATGATGCTGAAATCCATTTCACCGGTCGGCATCGTCAAGGAGCGGCCGCGTTTCGGCCAGGTGATCCGCCCCAAGCCGGGGTCGGTGGTGGCCTCGCCGGTGCTGGCCGCTTACGATCCGGAACCGGATTATTTCTTTCACTGGTATCGCGACAGCGCCCTGGTGATGGATGCGCTGCGCCTGTTGCGGCGCGATTTGCCGCAAGCCGATGCGCATTTCCACGATTTCGTCCGCTTCAGCCTGGGATTGGGCGCGATTGACGGCCGCGCCATGCCGCCCGATTGGCGCGAGCGGACAGATCCCGATTTCCGCCGCTTTCTGCGCCGCGATCTCGATACGGCGCATGGAGCGGCGATCGGCACGGAGACAAGGGTCAATCCCGACGGCACGCTTGACATCACCGACTGGCCCCGGCCGCAGCACGATGGACCGGCCTTGCGGGCGCTTACCCTGCTGCGCTGGGACGCGGAAGGCGAGGCGGAAGAATTGCTCCGCCGCGATCTGGGTTTCGTGCTGCGGCATGCGCGCAAACCCAGCTTCGATATCTGGGAGGAGGAATTCGGCCTGCATGCCTATACGCTCCGGGTCTCGGCCGCGGCGCTCACGGAAGGCGCGGCTTGGCTCGTCCGGCGGGGCGAGGCGGGGAAAGCCGAACATTGCCGCGCCGAGGCGACCGCGATCGAGACGCTGCTCGAGGGTTTCTGGCTCGCCGGGGAGAATCATATTTGTTCACGATGGGTGGAAGGCGGCGCGCCGGAAAAGCAGCTGGATATGGCGGTCATCCTGGCTTCCAACCATGCCCGAGTGACGGGGCCGCGCTACGCCGCCACGCTTGAGCGGCTGGAAGGCTTGTTCGATGCCGCCTATCCCATAAACCGGACCCGTCCCGCTGGGCGCGCCCCGGCGATGGGCCGCTATGCCGGCGACGAATATTATTCCGGCGGGGCCTATTATTTCGCCAGCTTGGGCGCGGCGGAATTCTGCTACCGCGCCGGGGCGCGGGCCAGGGGCGATGCCTTCCTGGAAACCGTGCGCGCCTTTACCCCCGAAAGCGGCGATCTGTCCGAGCAGTTCGATCAAGTGACAGGGGCGCAGAATTCCGCCCGCCACCTGGCCTGGAGTTATGCCGCCTTCCTCACCGCCATCGCGGCACGCCGCATGGCTGAAATTCAAAATTGAAAACCGTGCCGCGTTTCTCCGGTGGGTTTTTCGGCTATTCTCGCCGTCTGATTTGGGGGGATCATGCAGGGGCGGCAATTTTCCAGCGACCCGGAGATCGCGCGGGTGGCGGCGAAATTTCTCGACCGCTCCCTGCCGAAGCCGGAATGGACCCATGCCGCCCATTTCGCGGTGACCCTGTGGCTGATCCGGCACCGTCCGGCGCTCGATTTGTCCACCAAGATGGCGGGACTGATCCGGGCCTATAACGAGGCCAGCGGTACCCCCAACACCGATACCAGCGGCTATCACGAGACCATAACCCAGGCGTCGCTGGCCGCCGCCAGCGCCTGCTTGGTGGCGTCGCCGGACCGGCCATTGCACGAAATTCTCAATGCGCTGCTGGAATCGCCGATGGGCGATTCCAAATGGCTGCTGGACTATTGGAGCCGGGAGCGGCTGTTCTCGGTCGAAGCAAGGCGGCATTGGCTGCCGCCCGATCTGAAGTCTTTTCCCTATACCGAGGCCGCGCTGGCCGCGCGCTGAACGGCCTGTGTCCGGCAACAAAGGCTGGTGGCGTCTTCACCAACCGCCGAAGCGGGGCCAGATCGCGGAAACCGCGTTATTCGCATCCAACAGATGATAGCGGTCATGCTGCGCGGCGGTGGCGCAGGCATGATTGGGAAGAATGCGAACCCGGTCGCCGATGCGAAGCGGCGGGATATTGGCGCCGCTGCCCGGCCTGGCGGTGAGGGTGCCGTGCTCCTGGCTGGTCTTGAGCACCACCAGATCGCGATAGGGCCGCCCTTCCAGGTCACACACCAGCCCGTAATACTGGTCGGTCGCTTGCCGCGCCGTGCCGCGGTCCGCCGACAGCGCCATCCAGCCCGCATCGGTGATGATCCAGCCCTTGTCGCGCTGATGCCCGATCACCGTGGCCAGAACGCTCAAGGCGATATCGTCGACGCCGCAAATCCCGATCCCGGCCTGGACCAGGTCGAGAAACATATAGACCCCGGCGCGCAACTCGGTGATGCCGTCATAGCCGGATGCGGACAGGCCGGTGGGCGTGGAGCCGAGACTGACCACCGGGCAGGCGAAGCCCTGGTCGCGCAAGGTCTGGGCGGCGGCCAGGATCCGCGCCCTTTCGCGCTCGGCGCACGCAGCCAGCGCGCCTTGGTCATGCAAGGCATAGCTTTCGCCGGCATGACACATCACGCCGCGGAGTTCCGCGTCACCATCGGCCAGGACGCGCCCGATGGACAGCAATGTGTCGCGGTCATCCCAGGGCACGCCGGACCGGTGGCCGTCCACATCGATCTCGATCAGCACCGGAATCGGATCGGCGGCTTGTGTCGCATGCCGGGACACGAATTCCGCGGCCGCAACCGAATCCAAAATGATCTTGAGATCGACGCCTTTCTTGCGCAACCGGGTGACCCGGGCGAGCTTCTGCGGACTGATGCAAACGGCATAAAGCAGATCCGGAATCCCGGCCGCCCCGAAAATCTCCGCTTCCTTGAGGGTGGAGACGGTTGCCGGGCCCGCCGGCGAACCCAGGACGAAGAACGCCGCATCCACGGACTTCGCCGTTTTCAGATGCGGTCTCAGCGTGACGCCCAGACGGGTAGCCTGATCGCGCATCCGCTCCGCGTTGCGCGTGAGCCGCGCCTGGTCCAGCAACAGACAGGGCGTGGGCAGGGACTGAAGGGTCAGGCTTGTGTCATCCATGCGCCAACTCCGGAATGCGCGTCCTGTCCTATTTGCCATCCGGAGGGGATTAAAGTCTATTTGGGCCCGGGTCATACAAGATATTCGGGGGAGACATGACGATTCGGCCGGCCGCGCTTTGCGCGCTTTCCTTCCTGCTTCTTATCCCGGCTGCCCAGGCGCAGCAGAGCGCGGCGGAACACCCGGTGCAACCGATCGTGCTGCATGCGGCGCGGTTGTTCGATGTCGGGGCCGGACGCATGATCAGCCCCGGCGAGATCCTGGTGGAGGGCGACCGTATCCGGGCGGTGGGCACTTCCGTCGCCCATCCGGCCGGCGCCGAGGTGATCGACCTGGGCGACAAGACCCTGATGCCCGGGCTGATCGACGCGCATGTGCATCTGTTCCTGCATCCCGGCGCCGAAGACATGCAGACGGTGGTGGAATCGGAACCGCACCGGATCATCCTGGCCACCCTGGCGGCCAAGGCCGACCTGATGGCGGGCTTCACCGCCGAGCGCGACATGGGCACCGAGGGTGCCGGCTATGCCTCGACCGCGGTGCGCAACGCCATCGACCAGGGCCTGATTCCGGGACCCCGGCTTCGGGTCAGCGCCAATGCCATCTCCATCCTGGGCGGCCATGAAGACGCGATCCATTTCAACCCGGCCGCGCATGTTCCCAGCAACGCCGATTATGCAAACGATACGGACGAACTGATCCAAGTGATCCGCCAGCAGCACAAGGACGGCGCCGATTTCGTCAAAATCTACGAGACCGGCGCGGACGGGATGCGGAACGGCGAGTTTCACACCCCCTATCAATATACCGAGGCGCAATTGAAAGCGGCGGTCGACGAGGCGGCCAGGCTCGGCACCAATGTCGGGGTTCATGCCCAGGGCGAACCCGGCACGCTTTATGCGGCTGAGGCCGGTGTCGCCTCCATGGATCACGCCACCCAGCTCAGCGACCAGACCATGGCGCTGATGAAGCAGAAGGACATTCCGGCGGTCCCCACCTTCACCATCTTCGAATATTTCGCCGATCATGCGGCCACGCCGGCGGCGGCGGCGCGCGAGCGCGCCATGCTCGATTACAAGATCGCCGCCTTCAAGCGTCAACTCGCCGCCGGCATTCCCTTCGCGATCGGCTCGGATGTCGGCCCGTTCCCGCACGGCACCCAGGCGCGGGAATTCGAGTTGATGGTGAAATACGGCATGACCCCGCTTCAGGTATTGCGGGCAGATTATCTGAACGGCGCCCGCATCCTGCGCTGGCAGGACGCGATCGGTTGGCTCAAACCCGGTTTTTACGCCGATATTATCGCGGTGCCGGGCAATCCCCTGACCGACATCACCGCAGTCGAGCATGTCGGTTTCGTGATGAAGGGCGGCGTGGTTTACCGCAAATAACAATCAGGCGATCAAACGTCCGACGGCGCCGCCGGCCAGGCCGGTGACCACCGAGGCAAGCGTGCCGACGATCAGGATCTGCGCCGGCACGTCCTTCAACGTCACCGACACCGCGATGGCGAGCAGGGCGCAGACCCCGCCGGCGATGGCGCCGCCCGAGAGCGCGCCGGACCAGCCGGCCGCGGCGAGGCGGACATAGACCAGGCCCGCCACCAGCGAAATCAGCATGCCGCCGATGGCAAAACCTTTTTCCCGGATGGCCGGCAGATAATGGCCGGCGACCACCATGATTAGTTGGAGGATCAGTCCGATGGCTGTGGCGATGATCAGGCTTTCCTTGCTCATGACATGCCCCCTTTGAACAGCAATGCCGGGAACGGTGCCGCCGGGGTCACCAGCTTGTCAATGCGGGCTAGATCTCCAGCAGGTCGCGGCCCACGATCAGCTTGCCGGAGAAATAAGGCCGCACCGCGTCGTACCATTGCTGGTCGGTGACCCGGGGGACCGGACCGCCCGGCACGAAATGGCTCAGGACCAGGGTTTTCACCCCCGCTTCGGTGGCGATGCGGCCGACCTGTTCGGTGGTGGTGTGGGCCGCCAGCAGATGCGCCATCAGGGTTTTGGCATTGGGCTCGGTGCCGATCAGCTGCTGCAGCGCGGGCAGATACATCACTTCATGCACCAGCACGTCGGCGCCCTTGGCCAGCCGCACCAGATTCTCCGAGGGCCTGGTGTCGCCGGAAATGACGATGGAGCGGTCGGGGCAGTCGAAGCGATAGGCGAAGGCGGGCTTGACCGGCGGATGCTGCACCAAGGCGGCGGTGACCTTCAGATTGGCATCCTGCATCACCGGACCGCCTCCGGTGATCTCATGCACCGAGATCATGTCCTTGAGCGACGGCCGGCCCTCATCGGCCATTCGGGTCTTGATGTCGTAATCGTTCATTTCCAGGAACAGCCGCGTCATCTCTTTCAGCGGCGGCGGACCGTAAGTGTTGACATGGGCGGTCAAGGTCGCCGCCCAGCTCAGCCAGATCAGATTGCCGTAGTCGGCATTGTGGTCGGAATGCTGGTGGGTGATGAAGACATCCCGGAGCGAGGCCAGGGGCACGCCCGCCAGCACCATCTGCCGGGCCACGCCATTGCCGCAATCGATGACATAGGAGACGCCGTTGACGACAATCACCTGGGCGGGCGCCGAGCGGTTGGGCTTGGGCGTCGGTCCGCCGCCGGTGCCGAGCAGGATCAGGCGGGATTTTCCGGTCGGGGACGGCGCTTGCGCCAGTGCCGGCAAGGCGCCGAGAAGAGCCGCGCCGCCCGCCAGAAACCCGCGCCGGGTCGTGGGCCGAACCGCACCCGCTCTCATGGCCGGCTCTGTCCTTCAAGCTCGGCCAGCAATGTCCGGTCGTTATAGACATTGCGCAGCGCCTCAGTGATGGCGGCGGTGGCCACCGCCACCGCCCGGTTGACCCGGTCGTCGAACCCGAATGCGCCGCCAAGGCTTTCGATATTGCCGTCGAACACCGCTCCGATCACCTGGCCCTGGGCAGTGACCACCGGCGATCCCGAATTGCCGCCGATGATGTCGTTGTCGCTGACGAAATCCAGCACCGTGTTGGGATCGACCTTGTCTTGCGCATTCTGCCAGCGCGGCGCCAGGTTGAACGGGAATTGGCCGGTGGCCCGCTCCCACAGTCCCTTATAATAAGTGAAGGGTGGCACCGTCACGCCATTGTCGGTCCAGCCTTCGACCTTGCCGTAGGTGAGGCGCAACGAAAAAGTGGCGTCCGGATAGACAGCGGTGCCGTAGATCGCGAACCGGGCGCGGGCGATCTTCTCGGCGGCGCGGTCGGTGGGACCGGAGACTTTCTCCTCATATTCCTTGCGTATGGCGCGGCTGGCGGAATCGGTGGCCAGCACGAATTTGATCATCGGATCGTCCGACGCCCGGATCGCCGCCATGCCGCCGTCCCACAGCGCCTTGCGCAGATTGGGATCGCCGAGCTTGGACTTGGCGAGCCGCGCCGAGAGGGTTTCCGGCGCATCTTTTCCTAAAAAGATCTTGGTTCCAGGCGCGTCGGCGGTGAGATTCTCACGCAGCTTGGACAGCCAGAATTCCAGGGTCAGTTGTTCGAGGTCGGGATAGACCGGCTGGGGATCGAGCAGGGTCTTGCTGAGCAGAGGCAGCCGGCTGTCGGTATAGGGCGGCAACCGCTCGCTGTTGGGCTTGGCCCGTTCCTCCGCCGCCCGCACCAGGATGCGGGCAAAGCGGAACAGGTCGGAGCCCAGTCCGGCGCGGGTCTCCATCATGGTGTAGCGCAGATAGAGGGCGCGATATTCGGGCTGGATCTTGGCGATCTCCGCCCAGGGATCGCCGGTCTGGGCCGCCAGCGCGGGATTTTGCGCCACCTTTGCCTTGAGATCATTGTCCTGGGCCCGCTTGGCCGTGATCAGCGCCGGATCGACCAGGGCCTTCTCCTCGCCATGATAGGCCTTGAAGCTGTTCTCGACCCCGAACAACAGATCATTGGCGATCCGGGCGTGATCGGCGCTTTCCGCACTGAAGCGGATCAGCCGGCCGCGCAGTTCCGACAACAGGATCAGGGTTTCGGGCAGCGCCAGGTCGCGCAAGCTGGTAAGCTGGTCCGCGGTCAAAAGCCGCTGGGTCGAGCCGGGATTGCCGGCGATGAAAACCGGCTCGCCATCCTTGGGCGGCGCCGTGCTCCATGCGAGGTGATCGGGGGTGCGCACCGGCTTGCCATCCTGGTAAAGCCGCACAAAGGAGCAATCCAGGTCGTAGCGGGGAAAGTTGAAATTGTCGGGATCGCCGCCGAAAAAGGCGGTCATGCCCTCCGGCGCGAATACCAGCCGGACGTCGGAATATTTGCGGTAGGTGTAGAGCTTGTACTGGCCGCCCTGATAGAGGCTGATCACCTGGCAGCGGAATTTGTCTTCCTTGCCGGCACATCCGTCCTTCTCGATGGCGGCGATTTCGGAGTCGCGGGCCTTGACGAAATCCTGACCGGTCTTGCCGGCGGTGGCCTTGCTCACCTGGCCGGTGACGTCGGAGATCGCGGCCAGCACGTCCGCCTGCATGCCCGGACAGAGTTTTTCGTCCTCGCGCTTGGCGACCTGAAAGCCGTCCTTGACATAGTCGGTGCCGGCGCTGGACAGCGCCTGGGCGCAATCGCGCACGCAATGATGATTGGTCAGCACCAATCCGTCGGCAGAGACGATGGAGGCGGAACAGCCGCTGGAAAGCCGGACCGCGGCGCCGCGCAAACGGTCGAGCCAGCCCTGATCGAGATGAAGGTCGTATTCCCGGTTGACCTTCGCCAGGGGAAAATTATCGAAGGTCCACATGCCTTCATCCGCGAAGGCCGTGAAGGAACAGACAAGGCAGACAAGGCCGGCGCAAACCGGGATCAGCAAGCGGTGCATGGACGTCTCGGGCTCGAATGCGACGCCAGTGGACCGCAAGCCCGGATGCTTTTCAATCCCCGTTATCGGCGAGATCCAGGCCGGATGAGAGGAAAAGCGCGCGCCGCTCCCATCGGGAGCCCGGCGCGCGCTTTCGGGGATCAGGCAAGGTGGGACACGATATGCGCGGCGATCATGAGCGCGGAAATTCCGAACGGAATGGCCAGCGCCGCATGCAGGAAGTTGCTCAGGAGTTCGTCGGCATCGAAATAGGACATGGGGGTCTCCGCATCTGCTTTGTTCGCCGTCATTGGCGAACAGTGGGAAGATAGGATGTTCGCGGATCGCGCGGCGTAAGGTGTTTGCCAGCGAAGTGAAAATGTTTCGAAAAGCCGCTCTCAGGAATTCCTGACCGCGTCCATCACCCGCCCGGTGAGACGGTGAATGGCGGCCGGATTGGCCGGCCGGCCGAGTTGACCGGATTGCAATCCGGTGATCTCGCGCTCGACCGCCGCCTCGCTGGCGCCGATCCGGATGCACGACACCAGCCGATGCGCGAAGCCTTCCAGCTCCGGCCGCGACACGTCCTGGGGCAGATCGAGCGCCATCCACAAAAGTCCGGCCACCACCTCGTCCAATATCTCGGCCCTGGGGTTGAATTTCGCCCGGTAGCTCCCAGCCGGTGCCGGCTGCCGGATGTTCGAGGCCGGAAATGTCGCCCGGATATTCATGCCCCCAAGGTTAGACGTGCCCGCGGCGCCATGGGGTAAAGTGTTCGGAAGGATACTGTTAAGAATGCGAAAAGCCTGCTGACAAAGCCCTTTGGCCGGCGCAGCATCCGCCGCGATTACAGGAGATTAATTTGCACGTCCTTCTGGTCGATGACGACACCCAGTTGAGCGAGATGCTGACCGAGTATCTGGCCGGCGAAGGCATTCGCACCACCGCCGCCTTCAACGGGCCGGACGGGGCGTCTCAGGCGCTGTCGGGTCAGTTCGACGCGGTGATTCTGGATGTCATGCTGCCCGGCATGGACGGCAACGAGGTGCTGCGCCACATTCGCCGCTCCAGCGACATCCCGGTCCTCATGCTCACCGCCAAGGGCGGCGATGTCGATCGCGTGGTCGGGCTGGAGATGGGCGCCGACGATTATATCGCCAAACCTTATTATCCGCGCGAACTGGTGGCGCGGCTGCGCGCGGTGATGCGCCGCCGGCGCGAGGCCACGCCGCCCGCCGCCTTGAAGATGGGCAAGCTCGAGCTGTCGCCCGGCAAGCGGGAAGTGTCGTGCGACGGGCAGGTCTTCGAATTGACCACCTCGGAATTCGATCTTCTGGAAAATCTGATGCGGGCGGGCGAATTGGTCTCCAGCAAGGAGGATTTGTCGCTGAAGGTGCTGGGCCGGCCGCGCGAGATCTACGACCGCAGCGTGGACGTGCATGTCAGCAATCTGCGCAAGAAGCTGGCCGCCTGCAGCGACGGCGAGATCGAAATCGAAACCATCCGCGGGGTGGGCTACCGTTTGAGGCTCAAGCCATGAAACGGCGCCTGTTCTGGAAGATCCTGGTGGGTTTCTGGCTCACCTTCATCCTGATCGGTCAGGGTATTTGGCTGGCCTTCACGCTGGTCAGGCCCGATCCGGACACATCCTATATGCGCAGTTTCGCGAGCATCTCGGTGGCTGCGGCAACCACGGCGATAGAGAAAGGCGGGCCGAAGGCCTTTGATGCCGAACGCAAGACATGGCCGCGGGAATGGCAAAATCGCATACAGGTGAGCCTGGCGGCCAGTCGGCCCACACGCCACCGGCCGGTGGTCAGCGAACTTGCAACCGCGCCGGACACCACGGTCTATCGCGTCTCGTATTACCCCCAATCGTCGCACAATGGCTTTTTCGGCATCCCGATAGAGGTTCTGCTGTCCGTGGTGATCGGCGGCCTGGGCTTCAGCGCCATTCTGGCCTGGTATCTGACCCAGCCGATCCAGCGGATGCAGGCGGGCTTCGGCCGTCTTGCCGGGGGCAATTTCGCCACCAGGCTGGGGCCCGCCATGGGCCGCAGACGGGACGAAATCGCGGACCTGGCGCATGCCTTCGACAAGATGGCGATGCGGCTGGAGGAACTGGTCGCCGCCCGCGACCGGCTTCTGGCCGATGTCTCCCACGAACTGCGCACGCCTTTGGCCCGGCTCAATCTGGCGATCGAATTGGCGCGGCAGGACCCGGCCAAGCTGTCCACCTCGCTGGACCGCATCACCAAGGAGGCGGCCAAGCTGGACGAGATGGTGGGCGAACTGCTTACCCTGTCGAAGCTGGAAAGCGGCCAAAGCCGGGGCGAGGACTATTTCAATTTCGCGGAAATCGTGCGGGCGGTGGTCCAGGACGCGCGCTATGAGGCGTCGGCCAAGGGAGTGGAGGTGCTGCTGGATATCGTGCCGGAGGACGAGAATTTCGAATGGATCGCGCTCGGCAGCGGCAGGCTGATGAGCCGGGCGATCGAGAATATCGTCCGCAACGCGGTGCGCTATTCGCTCCGAAGGCGGCAAGGTCACCGCCCGGCTGCGCCATGTCGGCGGCAATTTCGATCTTGCGGTCGCCGACGAGGGACCGGGCGTGCCCCAGGACGCGATGTCGGCGCTGTTCAAGCCTTTTGGGGTGTCCGCGGATGGGTCCGGCTTTGGGCTGGGATTGGCGATCGCCCAACGTGCCATTGCGGTACATGGCGGATCCATTTCCGCGCGCAACCGGCAGGCCAAGGGACTGGAAATGACGGTGTCGCTGCCGGCGGCAACCATCGAGCCGGCTTGAAGCGTCGCAACAGGCGATGCGCCCGCCGCCGGTTCCCGCCGGAGCGAATGGAATCCGGATATTGCGGTTGCGAATAAGGCCAGGCATTCAACTCCACGAGACGATATCGTCACGGCCGCTGCCAAGCTTGGTTGGATTGCAGGCCCAAGCTTTGTCCAAGTCTCCCGGATCTTTGTCCAAGTCTTGAGGCTTTCGCCCTTTTTGGCGGCCTGCTATGACGAAAAACAAAGGATTTTAGGGGGTTTTCATGCGCCGCAGTCTTGTCCTGCCGATCCTGCTCGGTGCCGCCGCGCTGGCGAGCACGCTGCCGACCAAGGCCCAAGCGCCGGCCATCCACCCGCCTGAGCATGTCAGCATCACCGTGAACCAGGGCACCTCCATGGCGGTGTCGGTCTCGCCCGACGGCAAGATGCTGGCGATGGATCTGCAGGGCAGCATCTGGGTGTTGCCGGTGACCGGCGGGCCCGCCAAGCGCATCACCGATCTCTTCAATGACGCCCGCCAGCCGCAATGGTCCCCCGACAGCAAGAATATCATCTTCTTCGGCTATCGCGACGGCGGTTACGACCTGTGGGAAGTGGCGGTCGATGGCAGCAACCAGCATATGCTGACCGAGGGCACCTTCGACGACCGCGAGCCGATCTTCAGCCATGACGGCACCCATATCGCTTTTTCCTCGGACCGGGGAAATCCGCTGGGCAGCGACAACAATATCTGGACCCTGGACGTGCGCACCGGCGAATTGCGCCAGCTGACCACCGACCCGGCCGAAGACACGATGCCGGCCTGGTCCGCGGACGACAAGGAAGTCGTCTTCGTATCCAGCCGCGACGGCTATAAGAGCGTGTGGGGGGTGGATGTCGCCACCCGCGCCGAAAAGAAGCTGGCTTCCTCCAACGGCAAGATCGAGGCCGCCTCCATCGGGCCGGACGGACAGCTGGTCTATGAATCCTCGGTCGGCCTGAACAGCCAGCTCAACATGGACGGCAAGCCGATCACCAAGAATGAGGTGGTCTTTCCCTTCCGCCCCAGCTGGGTCTCCAAGGACGAATTCTTCTACACAGCCGACGGCCAGATCAAACGCCGCAGCTTGAGCGGGCGGGTGAGGGCGGTGCCTTTCACCGCGACATTGGAGATCACCCCCGCCCAGAACACCTATGTCCGCAAGAAGCGCGATTTCGACGACCAGGCGCCGCGCAAGGTGCTGGGAATCGAGCGGCCGGTGATTTCGCCGGACGGCAAATCCATCGCCTTTGTGGCCTTGGGCGATCTCTGGCTGCTGCCGACCACCGGCGGCAAGCCCGAAAACCTCACCAATGACGCGGCTTACGACCTGGATCCGACTTGGTCGCCGGACGGCCGGTACCTGGCCTGGTCCACCGACCGGGGCGGCAAGCATCTGGAGATCTGGATCCGGGACATGCAGACCGGCCAGATGCGCCAGCTGACGAACATCCCGACCCAGCCGACTTCGCTGCAATATTCGCGGGACGGCAAGCGCATCGCCTTTGTCAATGTCGATGGGATGTGGCGCACGGCCAGCATCGCGGTGGCCGATGTCGCCACCGGCCAGGTGACCGTAATCCACAAATCGATTTTCGCCCCCGGCACGCCCACCTGGTCGCCGGACGGCAAGCGCATCGCGCTGGCGATGGTGGCCCCCTACAACCGCAAATACCGGGAGGGCACCAACCAGGTCCTGACCATGTCCTCGACCGGCACCCCCGCCAATAGCGACGACAAATGGTTCGCGCCCGAACCCAATATGTCGATCGACAGCCGCGGCTGGAACGGCCCGAAATGGTCGCCGGACGGAACCCATATGCTCGCGGTCTATGAGGGCGAATTGGCGATCTTCCCGGTTTCGCCGGAAACCGGCGCGCCGCAGGGGCCGCCCCGCCATATCACCACCGAGATCGCCTATGCCCCCAGCTGGGCGGGCGACAGCCGGCATGTGCTCTACCAGTCCGACGACAAGCTCAGGATCCTGGATACCGAGACCGGCGCGGTCAGGACCGTGCCGCTGGACCTCACCTATCGGGTCTATGTTCCCAAGACCCATCTGGTGCTGCATGTCGGTCAATTGGTCGACGGCATCTCCAAGACCGTCCGCAAGGACGTGGATATCGTGGTGGACGGTAACCGGATCACCAGCGTCGGCCCGCATGTGGCGGGCCGCGCCGACACCATCGAGGCGCCCAACCTCACCGCCATGCCCGGGCTGATCGAGAATCACAGCCACCGCCAGAGCGATTTCGGCGAGGAGCAGGGGCGCGCCTTCCTGGCCTACGGTGTCACCACGCTGCGCAATCCGGGCGATCTGCCTTACGAGGCGGTGGAAGACCGGGAGGCGGGCGATGCCGGCATCCGGGTGCAGCCCAGAATCTTCGATACCGGCCATTTGATGGAGTGGAAGCGGACTTACTACAAGATGGGGGTGGCGATCTCCTCCAATGCCCAGTTGATGATGGAGCTCAATCGCGGCCGGATTCTGGGATTCGATCTCTATAAGAGCTATGTCCGGATGCCGGACATCCAGCAGAAGCTGATCGTGGATTTCGCCCATGGCGTGGGCAGCCCCGTCACCACCCACGAAATCTACCCCGCCGCCTATGATGGGATGGACAGCGTGGAGCATACCGGCGCCACCAGCCGCCGCGGCTACTCGCCCAAGCACACTTTCAACCATGCCTATGACGATGTGATCCAGATCGTCGGCAAGTCGCACATGACCCTGACCCCCACCGTTTTCGGGGGCATGCGCGATCTGCTGGCGGCGCATCCGGAACTGAAGAACGATCCGCGGCTGGCGATGGACCCGCCCTGGCTCAGCAACGAGATCCGGAATTTCAACAACATTGTCGGCAGCTTCCTGCCGGCCAAGGACACCGGCACCGGCAAGGCGGTGATGGACATCCAGAAGGCGGGCGGCCGCATCACCGCCGGCACCGACGAACCGGAAGGCATGTTCCTGCATGCCGAGCTCTACTCCTATGTCCAGTTCGGGATGACGCCCTACGAAGCCCTGCGCACGGCCACCGTCAACTCGGCCGGGTTGCTGGATCTGGACGCGGGCAGCATCGAGCCCGGCAAGCTGGCCGATATCGTGCTGGTCGAAGGCAACCCGCTCCAGGACATCGAGAATGCCAACAATGTCAAACAGGTGATGCTGAACGGGCGGCTGTTCAGCGAGGACGATCTGATTTCCGGCAAGGCCAAGAACGCGCCGCGTCCTTGAACTCGGGAGTTGCCCCACGGATTTGTCGTTCGGTGGGGCAGGTTTGCGGTTGGAAGGATTCGGCTGCGCGGCCCGCGAAACCGCTAATTGCTTTTCGGCTTTTCGCGGTACATGCGCGGCGACTGCCCCATCGCCTTGGTGAAGAAGCGCGAGAAATAGGCCGGATCGTTGAAACCCAGATAATAGGCGGTCTGGGCAATGGTCATGGTGGAGTTGAGCAGCGCCCGCTGCGCCTCCAGCAAAATGCGCTGCTGGATCAACTGATTGGGCAACATGCCGGTGACCATCAGGCAGGCTTCCCGAAGCCGGGTCTGGGTCACCCCCAAGGTCGCGGCATACTGCGCCAGGCTCATATTGTCCCGGTAATGCTGCTCGATCAGTTCCCGCAGACGGGTGACCAGGGTGGCCGCCGCCTTGGGTGGGCGCTCTGGATCGCCCGGGAATGCTCCAGGGCGCGGACGCATTGCACCAGAATGCTGAGCAGATGCGAATTGGCCGCCGCGGTGCGGGCCACGTCGGAACCCGACAATTCATGCGCCAGCCGCGCCAGCGGCCAGGTGAGCTGCTCGGAAACCAGGGGCACGATCACCGGCGCCGCGAACAAGATGGTGAAATCTTTTTCCCGCATGCAGCAAATTTTCCAGATAGGCGGCGGAGATGGTCAGGGCCATGCCGCTGGCATTGAGGTCGAACTGGAAATTATGCGCTTCGCCCGCCGGCACGATCACGGCGCAGGGCGCGGAAAAACGCATCACGCCGCTTTGGGTTATCACCGTTCCCCGGCCGCTGGCGATATGGAAGATGTAATTCAGGTCGTCGTCGACGCTGGCCCAGCTGAAGGCCGGGCTGACCAGGCCCATCGGCAGGAGCGGCAGGTGGCGATCGACCATCACAGGCAGAGCATTGGAATGCATTGTTCGGAACTCCGAGCCCTACATCAACTCCACAAAAGTCCAACTTTATCCATATTTTGTCCATCGTCAAAAGCCTAGAACCTGACCTAAATCTCTATAGGGAAAATAAAAACACGCGTGTGATTTAGAACACGGGTGTCGGTTGAATTGGCCGGCGGTCAAAGGCCGTTAGGGGGAGCATTTATGGCACGCATGTCGAACCATGCGCGGCGAGCGGGTGCCGCAAGCGCCGGGCAAATGCTGAAATTTCAGCGGATTGACATTGGTGCTGCACCGCAAGGCCGAAAGTGCCGGGCCGGATTACGCACCTGCACACAAAAACTGCTCTGGACGCGGAACAGCTTAACATTCACTAACCATCGGGGATCCCTATGAATTGCACGAAGTCTCTCTTTGCGCCCAAAATCAGCTCGCGGCTGCTCCTGTCCAGCGCCGCTTTGCCGTTGTTCCTGGCGTCTTCCGCCTTTGCGCAAACCGCCCCGCCACACCGACCGGCAATGAAACGGTGGTGGTCACCGGTTCGCTGATCGCCCGCCCCGACTACAATACCGCCACGCCCGACGGTGTCCGTGTCGCCGGACACCCTCAAGCAGAGCGGCCAGGTCGCCTTGGAGCAGGGACTGGTGCAGCTGCCGCAATTCTCCGTCGCCACCGCCGGCACCGGACCGTTCATCGGCGGCAGCGGTCAGCAGAATGTGAATCTGCGGAACCTGGGGCCGCAACGCAACCTGGTGCTTTTGGACGGCCGCCGCCTGCTTCCCTCGGCCTCGGACGGCACCGTGGACTTGCAACCAGCTGCCCCAGGGCATCATCGGCAATGTCGAGATCATCACCGGCGGCGCCTCCGCGGTCTATGGTTCGGATGCGGTATCCGGTGTGGTGAATTTGAAGACCAGGGCGCCTATGCAGGGCTGGAAATAGCGACCGCTTATGGCACCACCCAGAGTTTTGGCGGCAGCCAGTTCGACATCAATGCCGTGGGCGGCCTGGAAACCGATGACAACCGCGGCAACATCATGTTCGCGGTCGAATATACCCGTCGCGCCAAGGTCAATTATGCCTCGATTCCGTTTCTCAATCAGTTCCAGAATTATCCGGTGCCCCTGGTCAATGGCGAATTTGTGCCCGGCTCCAATCAATTCCACAGAATGTGATCGACGCCTATTTCGCCCAATTCGGCGCCCCGGCCGGAAACGTCAAGAATTCGGAAGCCTTGGGCTTCAATGCCGACGGCAGCTTGTTCAATGTTGGCCCGAACCCGACAGCGCCTCACACCGTCTACAACCTGATACCCGCGCTGAATTCAAAAGGCCAACCTCTGGACGACGTCGCCGGCGGCTCGGTGCACCATGTCAGCTATGGCCAGTGGGAGCAGTACCCGCTGGATCGTTGGAGCGCTTTTACCAAGGGCGACTGGGCGCTCACCAAGGACATCCACTTCTTTGGCCAGGCGCTCTACACCAACTATACGAGTTTGCTGAACGTGCGAACCCACCGTGACCAGCGCCACCCAGGTCCCCACCGTCCCGATACAACAATCCCTTCGTTCCGACAGCGCTCTTGCCACAACACACTGTTGCAGCGCGCCGAATGCGGACGGCCGCCGCTTCAATCTTGAACGACCGGTTCTATTCCTTCGGTTACCGCACCATCACTAACGCCAACAGCATTTATCAGTTCGTCGGCGGCCTGAACGGGGTGCTGGGCGATACCATGACCTGGGACGTCTATGCCAGCCACGGCCAGACCGCGACCGATTATTCCAGCACCGGCGCCGTGCGCTTCAGCGTCATCCAGCAGATGCTGAACGCGCCGGACGGCGGCGCCAGCATGTGCGCCGGCGGTTACAATCCCTTCGGCTATAATCCGGTTTCGGCGGAGTGCGAGCGGCTTGCCGCGCCGGAAATCACCCAGCGCACCGTTGTTACCCAGGACGTGCTCAATGCCGACATTCAGGGGTACCGTTTGGACCTTGCCGGCGGGCGATCTCAAATTCGCCTTGGGCGCGGACTATCGCAATATCGCCTTCAGCTACAAGCCGGACGGGGAAATTCAATCCGGCGATCCCTTCACCTACAATCCGCAGACGCCGACGCAGGGCTCGTCCGCGGTCCGCGAAGTGTTCGGCGAATTGCTGGTTCCGGTGATCAAAGACGAGCCCTTCTTCCAAAGCGTCAATCTCGACATCGCCTATCGTTATTCCGACTATGTGTTGTCGGGTGGCACCAATACCTACAAGGGCGATATCGACTGGGCGGTCACCGACGGTTTCCGGCTGCGCGGCGGCTATGAACGCGCCATCCGGGCGCCTTCTGTGGCGGAACTGTTTTCGGGCAATTCGACCTATTACGCCAACATCAGCACCCTGGCGGCCAATGGCGCCAGCGATCCTTGCGACAGCGTCTCCCTTATGTGAACGGGCCGAATGGCGCGGCGATCCAGGCACTTTGCACGGCACAGGGAATGCCGTCGGCGATTGCGGGAAGTTATGCCAACAACGATTCCCAGATCCCCGCTATCGCCGTGGGCAATCCCACCCTCAGGCCCGAGAAGGCGGACACCTTCACGGGCGGCGCGGTCTATCAGCCCGCCTGGGATACGCCCTGGCTTCAGAACGCCTCGATTTCGGTCGATTATTATAATATCCGGCTTCGTGACGCGATCGAAGAACTCACCATGAATACGATCGTGGACAATTGCTTCAATCTGAACGGAGGCAATCCCAACTATTCGGCGAGCAATTACTTCTGCGCCCTGCTCAATCGCAGCCCCACCAACGGCACGCTGGCGAACTCGCTCACACCGCTCCATAATATCGGCGCGGATAAGACCTCAGGCGTTGACGTCGAAGCAAACTGGCTCACCGATATCGGCGAAAGCACGGGCTGGGGATCGGATGCGGGCACGCTTGGCGTGGACATCGTGGCCACTTATCTGGACAGCTTCAAGCAGCAGTTCCTGGCCGGCGCGCCCTTCCAGCAAAACGCCGGCACGACCCTGACGACCGGCGGATATGGCGGATTCCCAAAATGGCGGGTCAACTCCACCTTCACCTATCACAATTGGGGTGCGGATATCGCGCTGCGTTGGCGTTTGATCGGAGCGATGAAGGACTCGTCGATCATCACCAATCCCAAGAGCACGATCGCTGGCCCACCACTCGCAAACTATTTCGATCTCATTCTGGGATACACGCTGCCGACCACCGACACGCGGGCATCCCTGGTGGTCACCAACCTGTTTGCCAAGGGACCCGAACAGGTCGGTTCATTCCCGGGACTTACAAACACTGGCTTGTATACCGTCCTGGGCCGGACCTATCTGCTCACACTCGATCAGAAATTCTAGCTTGGGGGCGGGCTTGAAGTGCGGGAAGGGGATTGCCGGAAACGGCAATCCCGCTTCCGGCAACCGGGTCCGAATAACAAACCAGGGAGGCAGCATTGGACAAGGCAAATCCGGCGGCGTTGGGGCTGGTCGGTTTCGGTTTGACCACCATCCTTCTCAGCGCCGTGAATGCGGGTCTTTTGCCCGCGGCCGGCGAGCAGGTCGTTCTTCCTCTGGCCTTGGCGTTCGGCGGTACGGCCCAGGTCATTGCCGGCATCATGGAATTTCAGGCCGGCAACACCTTCGGCACCACCGCCTTTATCGGTTACGGCGCGTTCTGGTGGTGGTTTGCGTCTTTGGTGTTTTTCGGCGGCAACAAGCTCTTGAATCTATCGGGCGCCGACAGCGCCATCGGCTTCACGCTGGTCCTGTGGGGCCTGTTCACCTTCGGCCTTTGGATCAGCACTTTCTATCTCACCCGGCTGTTGTTCGGGATTTTCCTGACCCTCTGGATCGCCTTCTTCCTGTTGGGCTTTGGCGCCATGATGGGCAACCCGATGCTGCACCAACTGGGCGGCTGGGTCGGCCTTCTGTGCGGCGCGCTTGGCCATGTATGGCAGCTTTGCGATCGTGACCAACACCACGGTCGGCCGCGAAGTCGTGCCGGTCGGCACCAGGAACTGATTGTTTCGCACCAAAGCTCGTCATGAATGGTCATATCATCCCAGTAAGTGAGGATTGGGGACGTCGGTCGCATGTGACGGCTGTGTCTTATGGGACGCGGTATGGGGAGTCGGTTCGGGACCCGGACGGGTTTTGGGGCAAGGAGGCGGGCCGGCTGGACTGGATGAAGCCGTTCAGCCAGGTGAGCGATGTCTCCTGGGATATGGAGGATCTGCATATCCGCTGGTTTGCGGACGGGGCGCTTGAATGTCTCGGCCAATTGCATCGACCGGCATCTGGGCAGGAGGGGCAACCAGACCGCGATCATCTGGGAAGGCGACGACCCCAAGGACAGCAAGCGGATCAGCTACCGGCAGCTGCATGACGAGGTCTGCCGCTTCGCCAATGTGCTGAAGGCCCGGGGCGTCCAGAAGGGCGACCGGGTCACCATCTATCTGCCGATGATCCCGGAGGCGGCCTATGCGATGCTGGCCTGCGCCCGGATCGGGGCGGTGCATTCGGTGGTGTTCGGCGGGTTCTCGCCGGACAGCCTGGCGGGGCGGATCACCGACTGCGATTCCCGGCTGGTGATCACCGCCGATGAGGGCTTGCGCGCCGGCCGGCCGGTGCCGCTGAAGGCCAATACCGACGAGGCCCTGAAGAAGGCTCCCGGGGTCACCGACGTGATCGTGGTCAAGCGCACCGGCGGCAAGGTGAAGATGAAGGAAGGCCGCGACCGCTGGTATCACGAGGAGGCGGCCAAGGTCTTGAGCGACTGCCCGGCGGAGGCGATGGGGGCGGAGGACCCGCTTTTCATCCTTTACACCTCCGGCTCGACCGGCAAGCCCAAGGGGGTGCTGCACACCTCCGGCGGCTATCTGCTCTATGCCGCGGCCACCCACCAATATGTGTTCGATTATCACGAGGGCGATGTCTATTGGTGCACCGCCGATGTCGGCTGGGTGACCGGCCACAGCTATATCGTCTATGGCCCCTTGGCCAATGGCGCCACCACCGTGATGTTCGAAGGGGTGCCCAATTATCCCACCACCTCCCGCTTCTGGGATGTGATCGACAAGCACAAGGTCAATATCTTCTATACCGCCCCGACCGCGATCCGGGCCCTGATGCGGGAGGGCGACGGGCCGGTGAAGAAGACCAGCCGGGCCTCGCTCAGGCTTCTGGGCAGCGTGGGCGAGCCGATCAATCCGGAGGTCTGGCTGTGGTACCACCGGGTGGTGGGCGATGGCCGCTGCCCGATCGTGGACACCTGGTGGCAGACCGAGACCGGCGGGGTCTTGATCTCGCCCTTGCCCGGGGCCACCGACCTGAAGCCCGGCTCGGCCGCCAAGCCCCTGTTCGGGATCGTGCCCGAGATCGTGGATGCGGAAGGCCAGGTGCTGGAGGGGGCGGTGACCGGCAATCTGTGCATCGCCCAAAGCTGGCCGGGGCAGATGCGCACCGTCTATGGCGACCATAAGCGGTTCATCGATACGTATTTCCGGACCTATCCGGGGAAGTACTTCACCGGCGACGGCTGCCGGCGGGACCAGGACGGCTATTACTGGATCACCGGGCGGGTGGACGATGTGATCAACGTCTCCGGCCACCGGCTTGGCACCGCCGAGGTGGAGAGCGCGCTTGGTGGGCAACACCAAGGTGGCCGAGGCCGCCGTGGTCGGCTACCCCCACGACATCAAGGGCCAGGGCATCTATGCCTATGTCACCCTCAAACAAGGCATCGAACCCAGCGATGCGATCCATGCCGAACTGAAGGCTTTTGTCGGCCATGAGATCGGGCCGATCGCCAGACCGGATGTGATCCAGTTCGCGCCGGGCCTGCCCAAGACCAGATCGGGCAAGATCATGCGCCGTATCCTGCGCAAGATCGCCGGAGGCGAGGCCAACAGCCTGGGCGACACTTCCACCCTGGCCGATCCCTCCGTGATCGAAGACCTGATCCGCAACGCCAAAAGATAGGATCGCGGCATCCGCTGGGCTGGCGCTGGCGCGCTCAATTCGAGGGCGCGACTGCGCCCCGGCGGTTGTCCGCCGCCCTCGCGGAGGCGGCGAGCAAAGCGAGCTCGCCGTGAGCGATATAGAATGGTGCCGCAGGTGAGAACCAAAGACTACAGTTAATTTATTGATGTATATCGGTAATTTCCAATGGAAAATTCTCGATTACCAACAAAATTACCATCATCAAATTAGGAGCACTTTTCACATCCTTCCACAGCTTCGTTTAGCGGGTCGTGACGCATTGACATGAAACAGTTTCAGCCACGCGTAAGCACTCAAGCAACGCCCACCCCGTGACCCGAACCAGCTTGGAAAGCTGATCGTGGCCTTTTCCGCCGGGGAAGCGAGGATGCCCCGGGGCAGTGCCCCGGCTGCCCTTACCCGAGGTCGTGCCGAAAGTTTGAAAGGCGACAAGGCCAGGGGCAAAGCCCTGACAGTCGCCAGAAGCAAGAAAATTGCGCAAGAGGCTGGCGGCGGCCAGTGGAAAACGAGAAGTAGGCGCTTGACCGCGTAACTTTTCTCTGTCACGAACGTGATTAGAAAAAGTTACGAGGCCTTCCCATGACCGCCACCGTTATCCGCTCCGAAGAATGGGATCGTAATACGCGCATTCGTCAGCTAGGTCTTGTCCTTGCGGGCCATGACGATCCCCGCTGGGGTCTGCTGGAAGTCGTGCGCGCCGCCGTTGCTGGTCGCGCCGGTAGCACCGGCAATGACGCCCGTGCCGTCGCTGGCTTCAATGCCTGGAGTTTTCCCACCCGACGTCTTCGGGAACTCTACCGTGGTCATCAAGGGTGGGACGCCTTCGAAACGAACGGCGTGGAAGGCATTATCAACGAAGAAAAGAAACTGAAGGTGATCGCGGTTAGCACCGATGAGGGCACCTGCGATCCCGATGTTTCGCCCCGCAACCGCACGCGCAAGGGACCTGCCACCGGTTCGGTAATCGACCTTAACAGCCAGTTGTCCCTTTTTGGTCCTCAAGAATTGGCGGCGCAAAAAAACGGCTTCCAGACCTGGGAAGTTTGCACCTTTGACGATGGCAACGATGTACGCGCCGAACTGTCTTGTCCGACAGTGTTCGACGGCGGCCATTTCATCAAATTCGACGAACGCATTTTTCTCGTCGATCTCGGCGAGTGGAACAGGATTGCCATTGATATGGATTCTGGCGGTGCTGATGACATCGTTCCTGAAGTTCGCCGCCGTAAGTAAGGCGCGCTGTCATGTTTACTCCAGGCAGGCTCAGCCTTGCGCGGCGTCGGCGCGGGCTGACGAAAAAAGGGCTCGCTGAAGCTATTGGCGTCACGCCGCATACCGTGTTGCGGTATGAAAGCGGCGAATTCATCCCTCCCTCGGAAACGGTGGAGAAGATCGCTGCCGCATTGAACTTTCCCATTGGCTTTTTCGATGGGGCCGATATCGACGAAATAAGCGAGGCCGCTGCGAGCTTCCGAAGCATGACCGCGATGACGGCGCGTGAGCGTGATTCCGCATTGGCGGCAGGCGTCCTTGCATTTCTCTTTAGCGATTGGGTCGAAAAGCAATTCGAATTACCCAACCCTGATCTATTGGACTTGGCCGGCGAACGCCCCGATGTAGCCGCACGCGCGCTGCGGCAGGTGTGGGGCTTGGGAGAACGGCCCATAAAAAATGTTGTCCATTTGCTTGAGGCAAAGGGCGTCCGTGTATTCGCTTTGGCGGAAAATACAAAGACTGTGGATGCTTTCTCGCTTTGGCGGCGCGAGACACCATTCGTATTTTTAAATCTTATGAAAACGCCGGAGCGCAGTCGGCTAGACGCATGTCATGAACTTGGCCACCTGGTGCTTCATAAACATGGTGGTCCGCAGGGTCGCAAAGCCGAAGAAGAGGCAAATCGCTTTGCGTCTTCTTTCCTAATGCCGTCCGCAGACGTTGTGGCGACTGCGCCACAAGTCCATACCCTGAACCAGATTGTGCAGCTAAAGCGCCGATGGGGCGTGTCAGCGATGGCGTTTATTTATCGGATCAAAACTCTCGGGATCATTTCGGACTGGCAGTACCGGATGTTCAATATCCAAGCTACCGAACGCGGATTTCGAGAGCGAGAAGAAAACGGAATTGACCGTGAAACTTCGATAGTCTGGCAGAAGGTTTTGACTGCGCTGTGGACTGACAAGGTTACGCGTGTGCGGATTGCTGATGAGCTTAAAATTCCACCGTTTGAGATAGATAACCTATTGTTTGGACTAACAAATCAGCAGTCCGGGGCAGAGATAAGGGATCTTGGCGCCGCTCTTAAGTTGGTTTCGAAGTGAACTTTGATGCTTGATCGATCAAGAATGCAGTGTTGTAAAAAATGTCGGCAATCCGAGCGTTGCCGGGAGGCTATTCCCCACTAAGAGCAGGTTCAGGACTTTGGCGCGGCCTTCGGAGGACAAGCGGTTCATGCCGCAGAATACAGAGGGTCATTGACTTTTCGAACTTGAAAATGCGTCACGACCGTTCAGCGAGCTGCACTAGTGCGACTAAGATCGGAGGCGTTGTGCGGAGCATGAAATGAATATCCGGTTGCGGCCGCTGGGGACCCATAAGTTCTCTAAGGAAGAAAAGCAGCGAGTTTTCTACCTGATTGCTTTCTTTGACGAGGAAACGCTTGAGACAGCACTTGAGCGTGGAGACCGCCCCCACGGGAGATGGGCGCACCATCCCATATTCTATCGCGCGGCATTATCGAAAATCGATGAGCTGAAGCGGCTAGGGAAGTATGAATCCGAAGTAGCAAAGCTGTTGCCTGCCGCTAAAAAGTTCGAAGAGCGATTACGCAAAAGGCAAGAGCGGCGCCAGCGACTGTTGAGCCGATTTGTTATCCACCCTGTAACTCTGAGAATTTCCGGGAGAGCACCTAGGCGGATCGCGAAGGCGTGATTACTCCTCGGATTGCCGCTTCGAGATGTTAGTCGGACTGGAGGAAATTAGACGGTCCCCCGGGGGCCGTAGGTTCTTCCTCAGGGAGGTGGTCTATGCGGTGGGGCCGAGTGCAAGCACGGAGCCGTCGAGGCTTCCCAATAATTGTGAACATTTTGAACTCAGTCTGCCGACTGCCTGACGTGGATTTCGAGTTCAAATCCTGGTTTCAGCAGCCAAACAGCTTCAATCAATTAAGACCGAAGTGAACGAGGGTTCGTGAAACAAGCCCCTACCACTCGTGCGCATAGCCCTCAAGGAGCCCCGTTGACTGCCCGACGTCAGACATTTTGGTGCAGTTCGGGGCGTAAATTGGCGGAGAGTTGGCCTCTTCTCGAGAGCGATGTTATGCAGGCGATCCTGCGGGCTGCTAACGCTGACTTTGGTCCTGCGGGCTGCTAACGTTGACTTTGGTCCTGCGGGCTGCAAACGCTGACTTTCGTAGTGTCCTAATTTGAATTAATGGCCTCGGGAACGCAGGGTTCCAATCTCCTTTTCCACCTTGGCGATTTTGTCCTCTAAGCGATTATAGGCGCCTTCGACGTCGCTTTTGAACAACTCAAACTGCTTCCTTGTGATGGTCTCCTCGGGCATTGCTGTCTCCTATTCGCTCGCATGTTGGACCAGTGCTTTCAGCGACCATAGCGGCGGTTGTTAAATTGTCCGAGCCCTCATTGTAGCGCTGGTGGTTGAAGTGTTCTGCGGACGCTTCGATCTGGACCTCGAGGCTGCGAGGCAGGAAGTAGTTCTCCAGTAGGACGCGGTTCGTGGGGGTCTGGTGCCCAATGCCCAATTTTGCTACGGGTTTGGGGACGAAACGGCACGCCGCATGGTTGCTCACGTGCTGGGCCTCGATATATTCAGGCAGTCCGCCCGCGATGTAGCTTAGGCCATTTTTCGATGGCAACTCGGGCTTGTTCCGGATGTTGGACTGGTCGCAGCCTGACGCCGCAAGCGCCATGTCCAGCGTGTCGGGGAAGCGCACGGCCTGCTCTCGTGGGCAGAGTTCGGATTGATCCGGCGCCAGTTTCGATGATCTGATCATGGATATCCGCTGGGACACGGCTCCACATCCGGCTCGGCGCCGAAGGCCGGTCTTCCAGCGCTTCGGGGCCGCGATGGAGATAGCAAACATACAAGCGACAGAAAGTCCGGCGCGGGATGCCCAACCGCTCCAGCGTGCGCCGTGGCGGCAGGTGAGACTGCTCTACGACCCTGATGATCTCGAACTCTTCGGATGCAGGAAAGACGCTGACGGGGAACACGAAGGCACGGCAGTCAAATGCAGTATCGCGGCTATTGAATAAAGTCCTATCTCGAACCCGCGCAGCAAGGATATCTAATTTTCAGCAGCTTGCTCGTCGCTCCCCGCCCTCGTAGCGGTAAGAGCCAACCGGGCCAAGTCCGGAAGCGACTTCGATCCTGTCTTCTTCATGACCGCGGCGCGATGATTTTCGACCGTACGCTGGTTGATACCAAGATCTGCCGCAATATTTTTGTTAAGTCTACCAGCAAGGATCATATCCAGTATCTCGCGCTCTCGTGGCGTAAGACCCGCGATAATGCCCGCCGCCTTCAGGCGGGCGGCTTGCTCGTCCAGTTCCGGCGAGGGTTCCAGTGCGCGCCTGACGCTTGCAAGCAATTCGCCGCCACCGATCGGCTTCTCGATGAAATCACAGGCGCCAGCCTTCATGGCTTCAACCGCCAAGGCTGTGTCGCCCCTGCCGGTGATGATCAACACCGGCATATGATCGCCCGCATTGCGAAGCTGCCGCAACAATTCGAGCCCGCTCATGCCGGGCAGGTAGGCATCGAGGAAAAGACATGCGTTGTCGCCTGCGCGATAGGATTTGAGAAATTCTTCACAGTTCGCGTAGGTTTCGACATCGAATCCGCTCTCCTGGAGGACAGCGCTGCATAGCCTCGACTACCTGCCGATCGTCGTCGATTACGAACACCCTGGCGATCCCGGTTGCGGCGCCGTTGCCGCGCGGCGCTCGATCGGACCAGCCGCAGACTTCGAAATGGGCAGAATTCGTTGAATTGCCTGGGTCAATTCCTTCACGTTCACCGGCTTGCTGAACTGCATGCAGTCCTGCAGAGCAATATTTTGACGGATCGCATTGGTCGAGATATTGCCGGTCAAGACGATGACTGGAATCTAGTCGGTCAAATCGCTCCCTCAACTTCGCGACGACCTGCAAACCGTCCATGCCATTTGGCAGATTGAGATCGGCAAGGATCAGATCGGGCCTGATCGCCTCCCGCTCCACCAATCCAAGGCTTCAATACCGTCCGCCGCCGCCGCCACGCGATAGCCCTTGTTCTGAAGATGCTGCTTGAGAAGTTCACGCACATCATCATCGTCTTCGACAATAAAGACGACGCTCAAGAGGCCGGAACGCTCAAATCCCCGCTCTTCGCCTGCGCGGGTCCGCGACGCTCCGGCCCAGACGGCTCAATGTCCGTCGCGAGGTCCACATCAACTGCAAACATCGATCCCCGGCCCGGACGGGATCGGACATTCAATTTGTGGCCCAACATTGAGGCCAAACTTTTGACGATGGAAAGGCCAAGGCCAAAGCCCCGGATTTCCGCGGCATTGTCCCCGTCAATTTGACTGGTAATCGCCGCGTAAATATTTTCTCGCTTCTTTGTCAGGAATGCCGACTCCGGTATCCCACACCTCGATGCCCAATCGTTCTCTTGTGACGGCGACAACCTATGAGTACCTTTCCGCGCTTTGTATATTTCAATGCGTTCGACAAAAGGTTTCGCAATATTTGTTCGAGCAGGCGCGGATCGCTTTTTATGAGCAGATCGCACTTCACCATGCGCAACGAAAGTTCCCTTCGCCTGCGCGGCAAATTCGTACTCATGCAGCAATCGCTCGAGCAGATCGCCGACCGGGAACATGACCATATCGGCTTGAGATCAGTGCCGGCCTCGATCTGATTTATGTCGAGCAACGCATTCAATATTCCCGACATGTCTTTCAACGTCTCGTCGGATCTCGCCAACAATTGTTGCGACTTCTCGTCCTTTGCGGATTTCGTCAACATCGCCTGAAGCAGGGCCAATGTTTGAAGCGGTTGCCGAGGTCGTGGCTGGCGACTGCCAGAAAGCGCGATTTCGCCAAATCGGCCTGCTCGGCTCGTTCTTTGGCGCCATCGACGACCGCTGCTGCGCGTTTCTGCTCGGTGGTCTCAATGAATGTGACGATGACCCCACAGGCTTCCCCGGCCTGGTTTCGGTAGGGCGCTATGCGCCGGACAAAACTTTGCAATTCCCCCGCCCCAATTTCCTGTTCGATGGAGTGTCCTGCATTTGTCACCTTCAGAGTCTCGGCCTCGATATCGTGGAGGCAACCGTCCAATGCATTGAGGTCCGTGATCGGCCTCCCGATGTCCGAGCCGATGACATGTATAATCGATTTTGCTGCGGGCGTGTAAAATAGGATATTCATGTCAGCGTCGAGAAAGAATATCGCGATATCGACGCTGTTGAGAAGATTCCGCATATCATCGGATGTCTTTTGAGACCCTCGCAATGTTTCTTGAAGCTGACCATTGAGAGAGGTTAGCTCCTCGTTGAGAGATTGCAGCTCTTCCTTTGACGTCAGAAGTTCTTCATTGGTCGCCTGTAATTCCTCATTGACTGATAACAATTCCGTGTTGGCGCCCTTTTGATCCCTGTTGACGCCTCAAGACCCGCTACGACGCTTTCCAATTCTATTTTTGTCGTCATCGAGTTCTCGGCCCGTTCTCGGCGGAATAAGGAGAAGCCGGCGAATTCATGCGAAAGCGCTGGCCTGCTCTCGCGTGGCGGCTCATCGACGAATGAATATCAACATCAACTCCCGCCCCTCGTACGAAACCGGCCGCGCGAGAATGGAGAACGAGTGCTCGACGCCACTCGCGCGGAACATGGCAATCATGGGCGACGACGAGAGAGTGCTCGCTATACGCTTTCTCGATCGCATATCTCAGCTTGTTCACGATGCTCTTCGGTGCCTTGGCGAACAAGTCATGGACAGGTTTACCCTCGGGCACCCTCAGATAATTGCCGATCGCTCCAATATAGTAGAGGCGACCGATTTTCGCGGTTGACCAAGAACGGACGCCGGCGCGAAAAACTCTAGCAGCAATCGTTGGCAAAACTCGGCAAGGGCGGCTTCGCTAAAAGCATCGCCGAAATGATGTCCGTGCCGCGTGACCCCCGGCGGCATCAGGCGCACGAATTGAAAAACCGATCTTCGCGCGGCTCATGCGCCATGATGTGCTTATACACCCGATTCGTCTTCGATATCGGCATGAACCGGCTGTCGCTGTCGGCAATCATTTCCGCGGTATCCCAGAAGAAGGATGCCGTTTTCGTTCAGCGAAAAATTGAAATCGCGAGACCGCTCTTTTCTGCGCCTCTGGCGTCAAATAAATGAAAAGATTTCGGCACGAAATCATGTCGATACGCGAGAATGGCGGATCGACCAACAAGTCGTGCACGGTGAAAAGTACCGTGTCCCGCAGCGCAGGCGATACCTCTGTATTCGTCACGTTCTTTGCGAAAATAGCGGTCAATCAGCGTCTGCGACACGTTCTTCACGATCGCTTCCGGCGTAGATGCCGTGTCGGGCGAATGCGATGGCGTCCGGATCGATGTCGGTTGCGAATATCTGCAGGGTTCGCTCAGAATTGACCTTTTCGATATGCTCGAGAAAGAGCATTGCAAGCGAATATGCCTCTTCACCTGTGCAGCAACCGGGAACCCAGACACGCAAGGGCCTGCCGGCGGATGATGGTGGAACAGATCTGGGACAATCGTGGCGTTCGATAAAATCGAACACCATCGGGTCGCGGAAGAAACTTGTGACATTGATGAAAATATCGCTGAACAAGCGCCTTGCGCTCTCGTGCGTCCGTGCGCAATATCTCGTAGATAGCGTTCCGCGCCGTCAGTGAGTTCCTTCGGCGTCGCCATGCGCCGCTCAATTTGGCGCTGAAGCGTGCCATGTTTGTAAAATTAAAATTGCGGCCGGAGTGCGTGCCAAGAAGTCGATCGTCTTCTGCAACCATGCCGGTTCTGCTTTCTGCCGTTCCGGGCCGTCCCGCGCGCACGCAGGCGCCATCAGGCCGGCATAATTGGCGAGCGCCTCCGGAATTCTTGCCACGGGAAGCACGAGGATCCACGGCGCCAGTGAGAATTGCGCTCTTCGGCATGCCGTCATAACCGGCTTCTTTGGGGCGCTGCGCAATGGTAAAGCCGCCATTTCTCCTTGACCGCCTTTAAGCCGATGCTGCCATCGGTGCCGGTACCCGAAAGGACGACGCAATTGGCACGCTCGCCATACTCGCTTGCCAAGGATTGCAGCAGAAAGTCGAAAGGCATACGCGCGCCGTGATGCTCGATGGCTTGGACAGACGCAAACGGCCACCACCGACGGAAAGATAAGTCCCTGGCGGAATGATATAGACATGATCGGCTCGAGAATCGTTCCATCCGTTGCTTCGCGGACGGACATTGATCGTATGTGCGGACAGCAGATCCGCCACCATGCTCTTATGGGCCGGGTCGAGATGCTGTACCAGGATGAAAGCCATGCTGTTATGGATCGGCAAAGCGTCGAGAAGGCCTTTGAATGCATCAAGACCACCGGCCGAAGCCCCCACAGCGACGACCGGTAACGTTGGCGCGCCGTCACGACCGCCGCGGGCGGGAGAAATGTTACCTCCAGCGGTCTTTCCCTTTTTAGATGCAGGTTTAGCGCGCATTTTCGTTTCCCCTGGAAACCACGACACGCAACGCCAACGCTCAATAACTTATTATTAAGGATACACCTCCGCCCGGCAATTTCAAAACGCGTTTAGTACGGGCGGGTTACAACCCCCTGTCGCGGTCGGTAGCCGGCAGGCAGCTCCATTTGATTCCTCACTTTCACGGAATCCGGGGCCAATAGGCGCCCACGGCCGCGACGTTAACAGCCGCCCGACCGGCAGCGCCTTTTGCCCGCATCGCCCGCCCGATCGAAGTCCGGCGGTAAAAGGTGCAGCCAATATCGGGGCCGCCAGCCATCATCATGGCGGCTGAAATCGAAGCCATCGATTGCGGTTCTATTGCGGCGGGGTTCGCCGGCGCCTCGAAATTATGCCGTGAGACTATCGCCGCATGCAGTCCCGCCGTTCGGTACAATGGTTGTGACCTGGCGGCGGTGTGGCATTTCAACTTCATTGGGAATCACCAGGGCCACCAACGCAAAATCATAATTATTCCCAGCGTGAGGTGGATGCTGCATGCGAACGAGGACCGCTTTTGTAAATCGAAATTAAGGAATTTCGTGAGTAGATTCCGGTTCTGGAAAATATCATTGGCCGGCATACGCTCTCCTCAGACGGGAGGAGGCGGCAATGCAAAAGATTCTGGAGAAAATCCACGCGGGGGCTCTTGATAAGAACGCACGGCATGTAGACCGTTCGGCAAACGCCGGGAAATATCCCGGCTTCGAAGCCGTTGAACAGGTCACCCAGCGACAGCGCCATAATCCGCCCGTGCGATGGATGCCTCTTCGCAAAGCACGAGTTGTAGATGCTGTGTGCCGTGGGCGCCTGAGTTTGGCTGAAGCCTGCGAGCAATATGGATTGTCACTCGAGGAGTATCTTGAGTGGCATCGCGAATTTCAATCCTCCGGCGTGGCCGGCTTGCGCTTGTCCGAGATTCAGAGACGTCGGCGCGCTATGGCCATGCAGCGGGCCTAATTCGGTGTTTAGCGACACGCGCAGCCGGCTTGGGCCGATGGGCGGAATGACCCTCGCGTCGGCTCAGCCGCTTGGATATCCGCCACGTCCGAATTTATCCCACGCTTCCGATCCCGCGCTCAAACACCTTATCATCAAACTGAAATGGATCGGCCTCGAAGGCGAAGCCGACCGGCTGTCGCGCCTTTTCAGTCTGGTCACCCCGATATCCTTGGGTTTATCCGGTCCACTTGATACGGACCAATAGAATGAAATGCGAGGTGGTCGATGACACTCTTAACCTGCGCTCCGGCAACCGCAGTGCTCCATCGAAATCCTGGCGTATAGCCCCATGATATCACCGGAGGTTGCCGCATATTCTTCTATCGTCGACACCGTGCCATTGCCGACCCGGTCGGGCGAGATCGTCAGCCGCTTCGGCCGCAACCACATCATATTTGCCGACGGAGACAAGGCAGTTTATTGCTATAAGGTCGTCAGCGGCATAGTGCGCCTGGTTACGCTCATGGCCGATGGCCGCCGCAACATCGCGAGCTTCAAGCGCGCGGGCACCATCTTCGGCGTGGATCAATTGAGTGAATATACCTATTCGGCCGAGGCGGTTACTGACGTTGTCGCCGTACAATATCCCCGCGGTCAGTTCGGACAGAAAGGCAATCAAGGTTCCGACGCATCCCTGCTGCCAATGAAGGATTTGCTCGGCGAACTCCAGGATGCGCGCCAACATATGGTGACGCTGGGATGTCGAAGCGCGAGGGAGCGCGTTGCGCTGTTCCTTTATTCTCTAGCGTGCCAGTCCAACACAAGAGACGGAGGACGGATCGCACTGTTGATGGGTCGAGAGGATGTGGCCGACCATCTCGGCCTGACTGTAGAAACAGTTTGCCGCAACCTTCGCAGCCTGAAGGCTGCCGGGGTGATTGATATTCCAACTCGCCAGGATGTCATTATCGTCAGCAGAATCTCACTGCGTACGATCGCCAGGGCGGAATCGTGAGCCATCGTGAATGGCTTGGATTAGTGCCGTTGGCAATGCCAACGATTTTCCTTCTGTTGCAGGTCGCGGGCGCTGGGCCGACTACTTAAGCGCGTACGCCGCACGGTTTCGCTGCTCTGAGGCGATAACTGCCGCTTGTTGTGAAGCGTACCGGCAGATCGATGCGTCATGAATGTTCACACTATTTGTGAGGCGACTTTGCCGATTTGGATCAGCCAGCGGAGGCTGTGACGGACGAGGGTGCGGCGTTCAATCGCGCACGCAGGAATGACGCCATTTCGGGGGCGAACAACGGCCCGGAAAAGTAACCGCCTTGCATCTTATGACAGTCCCATGCCCTAAGCAACTTCAATTGATCCACCGTGTCTACGCCTTCTGCTATGAAGTCGAATTGAAATTCGTGCGCCAGATTAATCGCCACCCTAACAACTTTTGCGCTGATTGAATTTGTCGTAAGATTGAACATGAACCCGGGCCAGCTTTTAACTCGGTCGACCGGAAATACGCTAAGGTAGTTAAGTGACGAAAATCCCCTGCCAAAATCGTCGATTGCAAGTCGCATTCCGCTGCCACGAAGCCTAAGAAGGGCGTCGTTGTGCTCTCGAGATGCAATCATCAGGACGTCTTCCGTCAGCGCCAGCTCGAGACATTTCGCCGGCAGAGCATTCTCGATCAGAATTGCCGCAATATCGCGCTCCAATTCGAGGGGTCTGCTGAACTGCACCGCGGATACGTTCACGGCGATTACCGGCGGAGCGATGTCGGCTTCGCGCCATTCTCTCATTTCCCGACACGCTTCCCGCAGCACCCATTGTGTCAGGGCCACGATTAATCCACCCTTTTGCGCCGCCGGAATGAATTGGTCCGGCAGAAGCAGGCCCCGGTTCGGGTGCTGCCAGCGCACGAGCGCCTCCACGCCTACGATTTGGCCGGTGTCCGTTTCAATTTCGGGCTGGTACATCAGCACAAGCTGCCCGGTGGCAAGTGCCACACGAAATTCAGAGACAAGTTCAATACGCGCCCGTATTTCGACGTCCATCTCTTTTGTAAAAAACCTATGCGTTCCCCTCCCTTCCGTTTTTGCCCGGTACAAGGCAAAGTCCGCGTGTGACAAAAGCGTCTCGGCATCGGGCGCATCAGGCCCGTAAACGGCAATGCCGATACTAACTCCGGAACGTAATTCCTTTCCCTGAATGGTGAATGGGTCGCTGATAGCTTTTAAGATTTTATCCGCCAGCATAGCAGCATCCGCTGGATCCGCGATGTCATTTGCGATTAGTGCGAACTCATCGCCACCGAATCGCGCGACCTCATCTGTTCCGCGAGTGGTTGCCTGCAGCCGCTGCCCTACCAATTGAAGCAATCGATCCCCGACGGGGTGGCCAAATGTGTCATTTATGTCTTTGAAGTGATCAAGGTCGAGACAAAAGATCGCAAAATGTACGCCGGTTCTGTGCGCCATGGCAAACTTTTGCTGCATTCCTTCGACGAAAGCGCCGCGATTGACCAGTCCAGTTAGAAAGTCGTGACGCGCCATATGTGCGATCTTTGCAGTGCGCTCCCTGACCCGCAGTTCCAAATTGTCACGGGCTTCGTGAAGTCTTACCTCCGACCGCAATCGCTCCCAACCCCAGCGCTTTGCAGCTCGAAACGCGAAATGCCAGGTCATCAGCAGAACGAAGATGGAAATGCCGCTTAAGCTCTCAAATGTTATTGTTAATAAATTGAGATATCGGCGTTCCGTCTCCACCCTGCGGCGCTGTCTGACGACCACGGATTTCAGGCCATCCGCGTAGACGCGTTTCAACCTGGAATATTCATTGCCGGCCAGCAGCGCGCTGGCCTCGGTCTGCTGGCCCTCGGCGGCCAATGCCAGAGCGCGCCGCTCGATTTTCACAAGCTCAAGATTGGCTGCATCCGTTTTTTCAAGAAATTGCCGCAAATCCTGCAGGCCCACCGCACCTTTCGTCCTTATGAGCAGTGCCTCCAGTTCGCGGTCATATCTGTCGTATCTTTGCCGGTAAGAGGAATCCCCTGTGACGGCGGCCATGCGGGCCGACATCGTCAGTACTTCGTCGAACAACTTGACTTGACTGACATATTCACTGATTTGAAGTTGGCGTGTCTCTAAATCGACGAGGCGGCTATTCAGCTCCCACGAAACCATGGCGCTAATAGCGACAGTCAGAACACTGATTGCAAATGCCGCGGCGAACAGGCGAAGTGGCATTTCCTTCTTGCTGGCGCGTGAATCACTCACCGACACACTGCTGTTCAAACCACGCACGTCCATCTTCAGACCAATGACGGAATAGCCGCGCATTGAAACGCAAGAACATTGCCTACCACGACTACGCGCTCCTTGAAAAAAAATAAGGTGACTGAAAAGCCCACAATTATCGCGTCCGCTATTGCAAAGACATTGACGATTATCAACGTTCGGAGGTTTGCAGTGGATCGTTGATTATTGATGTCACGTCGTCCGCCATGGTCAACAATGTAATGCGACTGTCGCCGATATCCCAAAGGCGCTGCAATCAAGAACGATCGACGTTCAATGATCGGCCACGTTGTTGAACGGCGCGACTTGCCGCCTTAATGGAAAAAGGTATCGATCAGCCGCAAAATGGCTGGTCCGCCGATGATGAGAAAAATCGTTGGCATGATGAACAGCATCATCGGTAGGGTGAGCAGCGCGGGGAGACGGTTGGCGCGCTCCTCGAGATTGACAATCAACTCATTGCGCATCTCCGACGCCACCGCGCGCAAGGCCTGAGCGAGGGGTGTGCCGTACCGCATGGTCTGAGTGAGCGTCGTGACGACGGATCGAAAATTCTGCTGATCTATTCTGTTGGCAAGCCTCGAAAGCGCTTCATATCGGTCGGGAAGTATTTTTAGGTCCGCGGACGTCAGCGCAAATTCTTCAGCAAGCTCCGGTTGTGATTCTTTCAGTTCTGTGGTGACGCGATTTATTCCTTCTTCGAGCGAGAGACCCGCCTCAGCGCAGATAACGAGAAGCTCCAGAGCATCGGGCAGGCCCGCGACCATCGCGCTGACGCGCCGGGACACCATCGAGCGAACCACCATATATGGCGTGAGCCAACCGGCGAACGCGCCGGCGGCGCCAATCCCAATCAAGATCAGCGAATGGGACGCGACGGCCGGAACGCGCCAACCCAGAACCATCGCAACGAGCGCCAAGCATGCGCCGACGATGAAACGGCCCAAGAAAAATGCGTGCACTGCGTATGACCCACCACCCCCTATCCACCTCAGGCGCCGCGCAATCTCACGGTCGAAAACGTCCGATCTGCTGGACAACGCTTCGCCTGGCGGCGCCGATTTGGCTGCGATGTTTCCATCGCGGTGCCCGGTCCATGGTGCAATAAAGCTTGCATGTGCTAGCATAAGTTCTCTGCGCAGTCTTAGAGCCCTGGAAATGAGAGTCGCACCTCCAATCATCAGTGCTCCGGCCCCGAAAAGTAACAGATGGTTCGATTGAAACTGGATGTTGGCGAGTGCGAACGTCATGTAAATGCCATCGCAATCAGCCTAGCCGCGCCACGCGATTCATCATCGACCGCATCGTCAGATACGCGAGCAGCAACATGCCAAACGCAATTGCGACAATAGCGTTGCCTCGGGGATCTTTGACAAGCGGGGTCAGATAATTTGGTGCGACGACTAATAAGGCGCTGACAATTAGAAACGGCATCGCACCCAAGAAATAGGCGGAAATGCGCACTTCGGCCGTCGCCGCACGAGCTTTCATTCGCACTTCTCGCCGCTTACGTATGATGCCGCAGAGGATTTCAAGCGTGGTGGAGAGATTGCCGCCCGTGGTACGCTGAAGCGTGACTGCAACCGCGAAGAAGCGAAAATCCTGAAGGCCGACCTGTTTGGACGCGGTGACGAGCGCCTCCTCAAACGGCATCCCGATCTCGATTCGATCTGCGATCGTTGTGAAAACTGAATTGACGGGTGCACTTGCCTCTCGTCCGACGGTGCGCATGATGGCGACGATGGGAAGACCTGCGCGAAGCATGCGAACAATCATGTCGACAGCGTCTGGAAAAACATCCAAGAATTTCTTGCCGGCCTTGGCTTGCTCAAAGCGAAGCACGAAATGAGGTATTGCAAAGCTTGATGCCAGCGCGACCGGCACGGCAATCCACTCGGAGAACCGAAGCAACAGGTGAATGACAAGCCAGCTTATAACCGCGCTAAAGCCGGAAATGGCAAGAAGCGCCAGAGGTGTCGAACGAACACCCCAGCGATATTGGATGCCGGCTAGGAAAACATTGCGTACCCATTCTCCGACAATGCCGATGACTTGTGTGTCCGCCTGACCGAGCCGGTTTTTCGGCAGCTGAAGCTTGTTCGCCACAAGATTGACGCGCCCCTCCAGCTCACGCCGTCTCGTACGATTCATGACAAGCGCGCCGCCAAGCATGGATATGCCGACAAGCAACAGAATGAGCGTAAGCAGGATGATGGACATGATTATTGCTCGGATTTCGGCTGCGCGGCTGCAGCGGCCAGAAAATGCATCGGCGAGACCGAAATAATCCAGCCTCGGAAGAAAGCGAGGGCGGCCGCCGCTTGATTCAAACCTGCCTAGCAGGCTACCGTCCGCATTCTCCCCGAGATAATGGTAGGTTGAGATCGTCCCGAGAGAGATCATATCCCCCTCATTACCCGCAACCTCCATGACTTCGGTAACCCTTCGCACGCCGTCACGCATGCGTTCCGTCTGTATGATCATGTCGAGCGCACTGACCATCTGCCCTCTGATCGCCTGCATGGGCAAGCTGACATTCGCTGCGAGAATCATGTTTTCAATTCGGCCAAGGGCGTCACGCGCGGAATTCGCGTGAATGGTCGACATCGACCCATTATGTCCCGTGTTCATCGCCTGCATCATGTCAAATGCCTCGGGCCCGCGCACCTCCCCGACAATAATGCGGTCGGGGCGCATGCGAAGCGCGTTTCGAACAAGGTCGCGTTGAGAGATTTGCCCGGCACCTTCGATATTGGGTGGGCGCGTCTCCAGCTGAAGCACATGCGGCTGTTGGAGCTGCAGCTCGGCGACATCTTCGATTGTGATGATCCGCTCTCCGTGACTGATCATCCGTGACATAGCGTTGAGCAGCGTCGTCTTTCCGGACCCGGTGCCACCGGAAATGATGATATTCAACCGGCAACGCGCCGCGATTTCAAGTATCCGCGCCAGTGGGGCGGAAACCGTTCCGAGCTGGATAAAGTTTGCAAATTCCATAGCTGTCTTCGAGAATTTCCGGATTGATATGCATGGCCCCTTGAGACTAAGAGGTGGGATGATCACGTTGACGCGGCTGCCATCCTTAAGTCTCGCGTCAAGCATCGGACTGGACTCGTCCACTCGGCGGCCGATCGAGGAAGCGATGCGTTGAGCCAAATGTAACACGTGCGCATCGTTACGGAAATGCAGCGTAGTCAGCTCCAACTTTCCATGCCGCTCAACATAAATTATGTTCGGTCCATTAATCAGAATGTCCGCAACTGTATCATCTCGTAGCAAAGGCTCTATCGGTCCAAGACCGATCATATCGTCGACGATAGCGGAAGTCAGACTGTGCTGTTCATTTTGATTGATAAGAAGCTTCCGTTCATTGGCAATATCGGTGATTAGGTGATCGACCCGTGCCGCCATCTCCTTTTCCGTAAGCCTGACAGCGATGGATGGTTCAATTCTGACCAATACCTGATTGCGAATAACATCCATTGCTGAAATGGCGCCACTCGACCGAGCTATTTTTTCGCCGCCATTTTTGTCGGACTGCGCAATGGGAGACGTTTCCTCGAGTCGCGCCTCCAAAATCGCCGTCTGCTTTTGTCCGAACTCAGCCATTGTCAGCCAAATAGTTTACCGAAGATTGATCGACGCTCCTCGACCACTTCTCCCCCGATCATTTTCAGCACGGGCGACATCTGACGGTGCAGAGAATGAGAGCTTGAGTAGCGTCTGATGCCGATTGTCGAAGCCACGGCAATGTCACGGTCGTTGGGAATAACTATGTCGGGCTCTTTGCCGACGATACGGACAAATTCATCCATTGGCAGGCCGCCAGGCGCTCCATTCTTGTTCAGGATATGGACCACCGTTCGTTCTGCCGAGCTGGTGATGATCCTGTCTCGCCATCTGGATATGTCGCGGGCTGCGACTAAGCTGCCGTCACTGATAAGCATGCATGTGCTGGGAAGTTGCAAGACGCGTGCCAGCTCCGGCACAATCCATGCAGGAAAATCTACAAAGGCATAATGATAGCGATTCAATAGATTTTGCAGCAGCGACAGGATTACCTCATCATGCCAGGCAATTGCCTCATCAAGTGGCTCCAGGGAAGCAAGAATGCCAAGCCTCTTCGTGACTTGCACGACCGCACGCTCCAGGAAGAGATCGTCAACTCGTTCAGGATGCTCGATTGCTTCGCGCAAGGCATGGGTCGGCATCACGTCGAGTTGCAGGGCCGCGTCACCCGCAAGCAGATTGAGATCGAGCAATAGAACTTTGCGCCGACGCATCTCCGCAAAGTACCAGGCCGACCATGTTGCGATCGTCGTTGCACCTGAGCCGCCACGAACGCTTATTGCAAAGATCAGTTTGCCTGTTCGCGGCCCACGCTGCTTTGTTGCACCGTTAAGCAGTTTGTTGAATGTGTCAGCGATCAGGGTTCCTACAAGCGGTTTAAAATAATATTCGGATGCTCCGACATCCTTAAGATTGCGGTAAAGCCTGACGTCATTGGTATCTCCAATAACAACGACGCTGGTGCTTGGGTCCGTGACCTGAGCCAATTCATTGATGCGACCGTCGGGGGCCTCCGAGCCGCTGACATCGACGACAAGAAGGCGCGGCGACGGCGCATGCGAAAGCTCCGCAATTGCCGCCCCAATGCCGCCTTTGCTGTAAACGACCGATGTAATGCCGAGATTGCTGAAGCTCTGCCGAATAATGTTTTCGGAGTCTTGATCTTGAACAAATACCATTGCAATCGGGGCAGGCGTTCCAGAGCCGGAATTAGCGTGATTGCTGACCGACACAGTCACTGCGTTGCTCCCGCCGTGATGGCGTTGGTAAGAAGAGTCGTGCTTGTGGTCGGGGTCGACTGACCAAATGCCTTGCTTTTTCCCTCTTGGTAGCGTTGGACCGCGACGCTTTCGCGTGCACCATTTGCAGGGCCAAGCGGGCGGCCCTTGTCGATATCCGTCGGATTGTCAAGCATTGCACGAAGATTGGCGTAGTTCGAGCAACCAAAATAAGGCGCGGCGATATCGTTGCGGGAAGAGGAGGGCGCCGCACCGGGACCGGTCATCGCCGCGCAGTTTTGCATGGAAGCGCGTGTGTCAAGGCCTTTGTCGGTATTGCAACCGGATAATGTGAACACGACCATCGCACCCATCACGGGTGTCATTTTGCATAACCCAAAATGCTTCGATCGCTTCATTTTGATTACTCCAGCATGAAGCCGGCATCTCCGCTCAGATGCGCGGTGTCGGCGTTGCCATCGGCGTTTGACGTTTGACCTGGCGGCGGTGTCAGTCGCCCGCGCAAAATGCGGTCGAGACTGGTGCCAAACAGCAGATCTTCTTCAGGCGTGTGCAGATCCGACGCACTGAGAGACCGGATGTACGATATAGGGCGTAACGATGATGACGAGCTCGCTCTCGTGGTGCTGAAAGCTCGACGAACGCAGCAAGGCGCCGATTATCGGGAGTTCGCCGAGTCCCGGAAAGTCTTTAATCTGGTTCGTGACGTTGTTCTGGTACAGACCGGCAATGGCGAAACTTTGACCGCTGGCGAGCTCGACCGTGGTTTCAGCGCGTCTAACCGTGATACCGGGGATCTTGATATTGTTGAGGACTACGGAGCCGGCGTCGGATAGTTCGCTCACTTCCGGGCGCACCGTCACGCTGATCCGATTGCCGTTGAGGACGACCGGCGAAAAATCCACGCTCACGCCGAAGCGTTTCCATTCGATGGTAACCTGGTTTAAGCCCTGCGATACGGGAACGGGAAACTCTCCGCCTGCGAGAAAATTTGACGTCGCGCCCGAAATCGCGGTCAAGTTTGGTTGCGCGAGCACACTGATGAGCCCTTCGGACTGGAGGGCATCGAGCAAGGTCGAAATGTCAACTGACCCGCCCGAGCTTCGATATCCGAAACCCAGAGAGGAAAGACCGAGCGGAGACGCGTCGCGCGCGAAGTCACCGAACGATGTTGCGGTTGTGCCAGTGACCGCATTTGCCACGGCATTTAACGGGGCTCTTCCGGTTATCAGCCCCATAGCGATCGAATTGTTATTGAATACGGCGCCCCAGTTGAAGCCGAAGTTTGATTCCGCCTGCCGAGACACCTCCACCACGCGAACTTGCAGATTCACCTGAGTGGATTGATCGACGCCGACATTGAATGCCAGCTTGTCCTTATCGCCCAGATATTGCTGCGCCATCGATCGCAATTTATGAGCGTCCGCCGGAGACGCGACGGTGCCAGAGACGGTCACCCCCCCGGGGGAGCCCTGTACATCGACTTTGGCGCCAGGCAAGCCGTTTTCGATCGCCGTGCGCAGCTCGGCGGACGGGCCCTCTACCTGCACTGAATAGTCAATTGCGCCGCCTTTGTTGTCGAGGGCATACATTGTGGTCGTGCCAACCTTCTTGCCGTAAACGAGAATAGTCATCGAATTCTGCACATGTACATCTGCGATGTCAGGATTGGCTATGAACACCGTCTTTGCGGGCGTCGGCAGACGGATCACCGTCGCTTTGTTGATTGAAACGGCTATCGGCGTCGGCTGGGTACTATCCTTGGGTCGCTCGGGAGTATCCTGCGACAAGGCGGATGCCGGCGGACTCCAGAGCAAAGACAGGACCGCGCAGAGTACGCCTCGGCTAACGCGCTTGCGCTTTTGAGCCACGGATGACCTCCACTTTGATGTTGGCTGGTACGACGCCAGACACCGCCATTGGACCACGGGGAGGGGCGCCCATGGCGCGAGACACGTCTGACGCCCAGACCGGCGTGTCGCTCGTTTCCGCGCGGACTGTCGTGCCCCCCTCCAGCGCGCGAACAGAAAATCCAACGGTGCCAAGCTCGACTGCCACCATCAGCTTTTCGGCATCGATCGGAGAGACTTCGAGCGTAATCGTTTTTGGGATGCGCGGCTCCGCGGCAGCGATGCCCTGATTGGTGGTGGGCTCCGCTGATGGCGTCATCCATTGATCAATCGCAACGACGCGCAGATTGCGTAAAATGGTCTCGCCAACCGATCGACGCGCAGCCGGTATTGAGTCACTGAACTTCTGCGTCAGGATAACATCCACGCGATCACCTGGAAGTATCAGACCGGAAACGCTTTGCGGCGCATCGACCGCAATCGACACCGCTCGCATGCCAACTCCCAATGCCGCGGCCAGAAATCCACGCTCGTTGCTTTTGACAAGGCCGGCGGCAACAAGCGGCTCCCCCGCCGCAAAGGCCCTGCGCGTCACAGCGCCAACATAGGCGGCCTCGGAGACTTGGCTGTGAAGGAGATAGGTCGGCGCGATTGCGCCGGACGCTATCTCCTTCCAATGCATGTCTTCGCGGCGAAGAAGTGTACCGGCCGCCAGGGGACGTTCCGCAACCAAAACGCTTTCAGCCTTCCGGGACAGCCCGTCTGGCATGACCTGCGTGGCGGGCAGTTGAAAGAGCCAGGCCGTGGTGATCCCAACCCCCGCCAACAGCGCTAGAACTCCTGCTGTTAGAAGAAGGTTGCGCAGGAACATAATTGGCCTCGATTGTGAACGTCAAAAGCACAAGGAATGGCAAGATCGTGCGAACTGACACTGCTCACAGCTTGGCGGCGACCGAGTTGAAGATGCCTGTCAGATTTGCGCCGACCAATGCCAGAGCGACCACAATTACGATCGAAATGAGCGAGGCGATTAGTCCATATTCGATCGCCGTCACCGCGCTTTCGCACTTTACGATTTTCCAAAGTAAGTTCATTTGTTTCACTCCACAAATATTGTGAACCATCACCTTGATCGTTCTCAAATCCCTGCTCGTGAACATTCTATTAGGGCGTCCTTTTGTGAACCGCATTGACAAAAGTCATCGAAATGGCATTTCAGCGTGTCCAATATACTGGCGCGATTTCGCGAGACCGCGAAAATCGCACCACAAGCCGGCCCCGTTCATACAAGGATCGTAATATGATCTTCGGCAGCAGAAGCGACGTTCTAAAAACATCGGCTCGATCATTGATGGTTGCAGGCACAGCTTTGGCATTGGCTGGTTGCGTCTCCGCAAATCAGCAACATACAATCGGCACCGCCAACGCGCGCGCTGACAAGCCAAGCCAGCCCGAGTCCATTCTCAGGTTGGCACGAGCCGCTCGTGCTGCCCGCGACTACGCTTCGGCCGTGAATCTATTTCGCAGCGCGGAGGCTGCCGACCCGAAAAGCGCAACGATACTGGTCGAGTTGGGTGATACGCTGGCGGAAGCCGGCTCTTACGACGACGCGAACTACGCCTACAGCCAGATTAGCCCGCAATCTCCTATGCGCTTACGTTCGTTACTCGGATTGATGCGCGTGGCGCTCGATCTGAACCAGTCGGAAAAGGCGCTTACCTATGCCGATGCGGCCAGGGCAATCGCGCCTCAGGACATTGAAATGCTGATTGGTCGGGGTGTGGTGCTGGACACGATCGGCCGTCATGCAGAGGCGCAAGCGTCCTATCGTACTGCTATCACCTCCGATTCGCATAACGTCGCCGCGCGCAGCAATTTGGCGCTCTCTCTGGCTTTGACCGGAGGATTCGACGAAGCCATCCAAATCATGGAGCCTATCGCGCTTTCATCCAACGCGACACCGCGTTTGCGACAAAATCTCGCCCTTATTTACGGCCTCGCGGGCGATGATGCTCAGGCGACTTCCGTGAGTAAAATTGATCTCGACGCCAAAACTATCGCCGCGAACCTACATTTCTTCGATATCGTCCGATCCGAGAAAAAATTAAGGACGGCCGATGGTCTTCTCCTGCCTGCGTCCCCCCGGTCTCCAGTCGCAGGCAGGAGAAGCACCCATTGATTCGGTGAGCAGCCGGTTCTCCCCTTATTTGCCTGCTTCTGCGTCATCCGCGGAACCGACCTGAAAGGATGAGGATCATCGAGAAACTTATGACGGGATTGGTATTGGGTAGCACGCGGTCGCGGTCAGCAATATTGTGCCGGCTCCGAGAAAAGCGACAGAGGGTGTGAAGACGTAGTTTGCGCTGACTCGCATGCCGCATGCCGCAGTTTCCGGAACAAACGCATTCGATGTTGCGGAAATCCCGTAGGCCTGATCGACTGCGTAACTCTTTATTTTGGATGCGGTGCCACAGTTGTTCTGGTCTATCGCGCCGCAACGCGCAGCCGCCTCCACGGCGCGGTCAAGCGTCGTTTGTATCCACAACAGGTGCCCGGCATCGATGATCATAAATACAAGTAGCAGAAGGACCGGCAGTAGAAGCCCGTATTCGAGGGCGACAGAGCCACTAACGCCTGGCCGCAGCGGGCGCGATCCGATGAACCCTTTGGATCGCGCGGCAGTGACGTCTGAGACAGTCACTGGATCCTCACTATCGACTTCGCGGTGATATTCGCCGGAATCCCAAATTCAGAATCTGGAAAGATAACGATTCGCGAGAGTGTGGCGTTAACTTGAACATACTGTCCGGGTGCCGTCTTATCTGGGCAACTCGTCGAGCAGTCCACTGTGGCAATTCCGCTAACGGAGGGGCATCCGCAGAATAATGTCGGTGCGGGACTCGCGGATATTCCGTTCGCTCCGGTTGCGGTGGTGACGCTCGACACGATTCCAGACGCGCTCCAGCCATGTTGTGTCGCGTACATTGCGCCGACTTCCACCGCATTCTGCACTTGCATCGATTGGTAGGCTGCAAAGCCGATCTCAATGGTTCCGATCAGAAGAATCAGCAGCATGGGCACGGCAATGGCGAACTCAATCGCGGCCGTCCCGCGGGGCGGGCATTCCTTGGCCAGGGCTCCAATCCCGCGCAATGTTGTGGACATCCGTTACTCCGCGAGCTGGCTGGGCGATGCGCCCAGGGGAGAGACGCCGGTGTCGGCGCAATCATTGTTTAGATAGGCATTATTACTGACATTCACGATGCGCCCTACTATTTCCGTGCACCGTGTCCCGCCTGTGCCGCTGTTGTTTTGATAGTTGATGATTTGGTTCGGAAAATATATGACGCCCAATACATTGAGGACCGTGTTGTTGCTGAACGATTGCTGAATCGTCGATGACGCTGTACGACTGCCGAAAATCGCCATGCCCGCATATGGGCCGGTCGCGGGGGCGGTGAGATTGAGCTTGGTGTTGTTGGAAATATTGATGGCGTAATTGCCGTTTATGATCAGGGTGACGCCCGCAGTCGCGTTCACCGTGACATTGTTGGCGAAAATGAGCTTGGAATCGATATAGTACGCACCGGCGCCGAGCGTCACGACCGCATTATTGAGCAGGTCCAGGCCGTTACAAAAATGACCTGCGGTGAGTGTTGTCGAGGATCCATTAACACTGCCGCTTTGTGCTGTGCAGGCGGGAATGGGCTGGAGTTGCATCGACGCGTACGGGTCGGTGACCACTGGCGCATTCTGGACTTTGGGACTGCCATCCAGCGTCGCGTTGTTCGATAGTGACCATTGTCCATGCACGGAGACCGGACCATGGATCGCTCCATTATTGCGAACCGTAAGCGCCCTGCTGCTGTTCGAATTGACGGCGACGCCGCACGCGGGATTTGCCACCGTGCCGTTGTTCTCAACAGTTAAAGCGTTTGCTGCCGACAGATCCAGCGCAAGAATACAATAGAGGCTGCGGACTCCGCCTGAAACCGCGACGGCGCGCGCGTGCGCGACATACGGAGCCGACCGAAACAGGTTGATGAGGCTTACCGAATATTGCTGAGTCATCAGCACTTCGACCGCGCCAGAATTTGAGGTGTAGCTGCCGCTTACCGGGGGGCTGTTGATTGCCACAGTGACGCCATCGACCCCATTGACATATCCGGCGTTGGCTGCAATCGCACGCGCCTCTGTCCTGAAGTCGGTGGGATGGCCGGTGCTGAGTGCGACGGCGCCGCCGTACGCCGCCGCATCCGATGCCGCTTGCATTTGACGCTGTTTAAAGTAGAAATATCCGACCTCGGTGCCCAATGCCCCGAATCCAATTAGAACCGTGAGCATTAACGCGACTTGGATCGCCACAGATCCGGAATTGCTCAAGCCGAACATCGTCCGCGGATGGCTCACTGTCGTGCCTCGGTATCATTCGCCGCTGTAATGGGCGAGGGCGCGATGGCTCTGCGATGCAGGATATTCGTCATGTGAGACGCTTGCTGCGGTTGGCAGAAGTGGGATCCTTGCATTGTCCGGCAGCCGGCAGCGATGAGAAAGCTCGCTTGGCTGGCGTTTTCGACGCCGTCGGCGGTCACCTCCAGGTCGAGCGCGTGCGCGAGATCAATCGCCGAACGCGCGATTGCTGCGCCAGCGTCGCCTTTCACCGAGTTGGTCACCAATTGCGTCGCGATCTTGACGCTATCAACGGGATGACACTGGAACTGTTGCAGCGCGCGATGATCCACGCCAAAATTGTTGACGGCAAGACGCACGCCGCTATCGCGCAGACGCTGTAGGACGTCGCCGCTAATGCTGGTCGCGGCAATCAGAGCAAGTTCGGAAAGCGACAACTCAAGAGCGTGCGGTCCGAGCCGCGATCGGTGAAGGGCGCTTCGGATCATCCGAATGAATTCACCGGGATCATGGAGGTGCATTTCTGATGTGTGTACTTCCGCAATGGGAGGGTTACAGCCGTTCAAGCGCCAATTGGAGAGCTGCTTGCAGGTTTCCTCAATCGCCCATTGCTCAATCGCCAGAACAATCCCGCTATGTTTGGCGACGGCAATTACCTGAGCGGGCGGCACCAAACCGAGCAAAGGGTGGTTCCAGTAAGCCAATGCCTCGATGCCCACGATGCGGCCGGACGGGATATCGACCTTTGGCTGGTAGTAGAGCTCCAATTCACCATTATGCATTGCCTCGCGCAACTCTCGAATGATCGTGTGTCCGTCTCTCTGGCTTGCCACGACGCTTGAAACGTGCGCCTGATTTGGTTTGCGCTCTATGCCCGCTCGATGAACGACAAGATCGGCCCGCACCAATGAGTTGTTCGGTAATCCCATCGTCGGACTATAGAGAACCACTCCGATGCTCACCTTGGCCTGAACGGTCCTGCCATTGATTGAATAGGGTGTCGACAGCGCGGCTCTGATCTGTTGAGAGAAATCCTCGGCGCCGACTCTGGCGCCGAGATTTGCAAGCAGGATCGCGAATTCGTCACCGCTGAATCGCGCCAGCAGGAAGCGGGGAAGTGTGAAAACCTGCCGGTTCACGCTTCTGAGCCGCCTGGCGACAGCCAGCAGAAACAGATCAACGATCTCATGACCGTAAGCGGTATCGATATCGTCAAATTGGTCGATGCCAAGATAGAATATGGCAAACACGTCTCCGGAGCATGCCGCTCGCGCGAAGATTTGCTCCAGGTCCGCAAAAAAATCCGCAGGACTCGAGAGACCGGTAAGCGGATCGCGGTCAATAAATTGGACGATACTATCGATCGCGGATCCACTCTCGGAAATTCTTGTCATACGGCACTCCGCGCAATTCCTATTATCACGCTGAACCTATGCGTGAAGCCCTTCATTTTGGCCAATGACTGTGACGGCATGCATGAGCTCCGCTTCCGCGGTCGCGGTGTTGCGGTATAAGCGCGACAACAATCACATGAGTATAGGTTGAATGCATCGCCCGCATTGACAAAAGTCAGGGCGGCGAGCGTTGGATCCGATACAAATTGGGGCGGTTCTGGCCGCAGGATGGCGTACATGCTCAAGGTAATTATTGCCGAAGACGAACTTATGATTGCCGATATTTTGGAGTCCACACTCGTCGCCAATGGATATGAAGTTTGTGGGATCGCCCGAACCGTCGACGAAGCCGTGGCGCTTGTCGAATTGCATGAGCCTGATCTTGCGGTGTTCGATGTTAGACTTGCCGGAGGCGGTCGCTCGCCGGAGGTCGTTCGGCGGTTGGCGGGGCGACGCAAACTTGAAGTCCTCTACGCGACGGGCAGCGACCCCAGATACAGCGCACTGACCGCGGAGGATGGCGCGGCGGCGATCGCAAAACCATACCATACTGAAGACGTCGTGAAGGGGCTGAAATTGGTCTGGGAAATTGCGAACGCCGGAACAATATCGCAGCCGTTTCCCGCCGGTTTCCGCTTATTGCCGAAATCGGTACCAATGCCTGCGCGAGCCTTTCAAGCATGAGCCACGCGCGCTCTAATGACATGCAGTTGCGCCGGCGGGTGACACTTTCAACCCTACGTGAGACGGCCAATTTGCGCTCCGCAATCAGCCAAATAGAGGAGATCATCGTCGAAAACAACCGATTGCTTGACGAACGGCGGCGCCTGCTGAGCGAAAAGGATGTTTTGGCGGAAGAACTGCAACATCGCGTCCGCAACAACCTTCAGCTCGTGTTCGGGATGCTTAATCAACAGATTGACGTGCACGGCGATACCGCCGACGGGAGCATTGCTATCATCGCGAGGCGGGTAATAGTTCTGGCAACGATCTACGATCAACTGCTCGGCAAGGGTCTCAGCCGTACCATTGATTTTGACAGATATTTGCGCTCGCTTTGCGCGAGCCTGCACGAACTTCGGGCTGCGCAAGATTTGGAAGTGACCCTGAGCTGTGATGGAGAACCCACCCCCCTTCCTCTCGACGTGGATTCAGTAACCGTACTGGGCATTGTCCTCGTCGAGATCGTGTCGAATGCATATATTCACGGATTTCCTGACGGAAAAGGAGAAATCCATGTCGGCCTGGCGCCGTGCAACGTCAGTGCCTCTTTGACAATTGGCGACAACGGCGTTGGATTTGTCGACCCTCCATCGAGCAAGCGCCGCGGCCTGGGGCTTGTTCGACGCCTGATGGAACAAATTGGCGGAACGGCCAGCGTTGTTTCGGATTGCGGGACAAAATGGACGCTGATATTTCCGATATCCGTCTCGGGGATATTTTCTGACCCTGCGTGATCGCCGCACATCGACCCTGCGACATTGCTCAGAACGTTGCTGGCGCTTTGTCGCGCGGCTCTGTTGACGAATGTCAATGCGCTTCCAATCAAGAATCCTACTCTCATAATTGCCGGTTGGGGATCTCCGCTGACCACTGTTGGTTCGATCGCATGTTGAAATGCTTTCAAATTTATACGAGCACCAGCTTTGGAGTCGTCTCAACATTGTCATGTGCCCGCCGAGCCGTGGGACGTATGAGCGCCGGTCGGGCGCACCTATCCGGCATACCGGAAGTCATGACGAGGTGACGGGTCCCGCTAGCGACGAGACGATGCCATCCATTTGCCATTCCGGCGATGACGATTTGCGTCATACCGACTTGGGCGGAATTGGGCAGGCATGTGCTTCTCCCACAAAAGATGAATATCGCGCACTTGTCGATGCCATCGGCGACTGGGTTTGGGAAATTGACGAAAGCGGCATCATCACCTATGCAAGCCCGCGCGCGAAAAGCCTTATCGGCTATGAGCCATGGGAACTGATCGGCAAGAAATATATGAATTGTCTGCCGGAACGGGAGAAGCCGCACATTGCGAAATTATTTCAGATGTTTTCCGCCGCGCGGCAGCCACGGAGTCCGATTGAACATTTTGAATTATCCAAGCAAGGAAATGAGATACCGGTCGAGACAGCCATCGTCTCCATTATTGAAGGCGATGGCGTGTTTAAGGGTTACCGTGGCATTACCCGCGAAATCTCCGTGCGCAAGCGGGTCGAGCGAGATCGCGATTTCAATGCGGCAGTCTTGCAGTCGGTCTCCCAGGTGTCGCCCGATGGGTTCCTTTTGGTTGATCCACAGGGCAATATACTTTCTTACAATCGACGGTTTCTCGATATCTGGAATATTTCTACGGAATTGACCGCCGGAAAACGCGATGCGCCGCTTTTGAGGCTCGTCAGTACAAAAGTATCCAACAAGGAAGAATTTCTCGCACGGATCAAGGCACTTTATGCGAATGCCGTAGAGACCGCGCATGAGGAGGTCAGTCTCAAGGACGGTCGGACACTGGAACGGTACACCACGCCGATCAGACTCGACAATGGTACCTATCTTGGCCGGGTTTGGTTCTTTCGCGACATTAGCGCTGCCAAGCGAGCGGAGGCCAAGATCCGAGAAGACGAAGCTCAGTTTCGCGTCCTGGTTGAACAGGAAGTTGCTGGCATTTACATGATTTCTGCCGATGGAGCGGTTGCCTACGTCAATTCGCGGTTCAGCGACATGCTGGGTTATGCGGTGGCGGAGGTTATCGGACATCCGTTTCTGGAATTTGTTGCTGAGCCCGACAGGGAGGAAGTGGTCAGGCAATTTGCGCTCTTGATGAGCGCCAAACAAGCAATCGTAAAACTGCAATTGGCACTTAAACGGAAGGATGGTCATTTTGTTGATATGTTGACTTATGGGTCGCTGGCAATTCACAACGGCCAACCAACAGCAATCGGGGTGGCCATCGACGTCACGGAACACAAGCAGTTTGAGAAGACACTTCGCGCAAGCGAAGAAAGGTTCCGGCTGCTGGTCGAGCAAGCTCCAGAAGCCATCCTTGTCTACGATGCCGACCGGGAATCCTTCATTCAGGCCAACAAGATTGCCGAAAGTCTGTTCGGCTGCGACCGCGACGATCTCCTGAAACTCGGGCCGCTGCATTTCTATTGTCCTGTCCAGCCCGGCGGCCGCTCGGCAGATGTCACATTCGCGAAAAATGTTGAGCGGGCTCTGAAAGGTGAGACCGTCAAGTTTGAGCGGCGTATTTGCGCCACGGACGGACGCGAAGTCCTACTGCCAAGTGGCGCTGATCCGCCTTCCCTCGGCCGAGGGTAGGCTGCTTCGCGCAAGCTTTATCGACATGACTGAACGTCGGAATGCAGAACGAGCCATTTTCGAGTTCTGAGGCGCGGCTACAGACGCTAATGGAAACTGTTACGGACGGCATCGTCATGGTGGATGCTGTGACGCACGCATTTGCTCTTACAAACCGCGCGTTATGCAACATGCTTGGTTATAGCATGGACGAACTGACCGCACTGACTCTGGAAGACATTCACCCGCCGGAAGCCATCGACGAGATCAAGAATGGGTTTGAACGTCAACTCAAGGGCGACCGGGCCGGCGCCCAAGACGTCCCGGTAAAGAAGAAGGATGGAACGCTTCTGTTCGCCGATATCAATGGTAAGCCTGTCGTTCTCGGTGGCCGGACCTATATGGTCGCCACAATTCACGATATCACCGAGCGCCGCGCCTCCGAGCGGACCATGGCGCGGCTGAACGTTACGCTCAAAACATTGAGCCAGGCAAATGCCGCGCTCGTGCATGCTACGACGGAAGCGGAACTGCTGAACAAAATGTGCCGTGTCATCGTTGACGTCGGCGGCTACTCTCTCGCGTGGATCGGTTCGGTCGATGAAGCTGACAGCAAATCCGTCAAACCGATTGCGTGGTCCGGGCCAGAGGCGAGCTATCTGGAAGGACTTGAAGTCGATTGGTCCAATAGCGAGCGCGGTCAGGGTCCAACCGGCGTAGCGATTAAGACGAACGCAACGAAAATCGATCGCGATTTTTCGACCAATCCTGATTTGGCCCCCTGGCGTCAGGAGGCTCTCAAGCGCAATTTGGCGTCGGCGGCTGCATTTCCGCTCCACGACAAGGAGCGAGTTTTGGGTTCGTTGACAATTTACTCGGTAAATGCGGACGCATTTGACGCGCAGGAAATAGCGCTACTCGAAGAATTGGCGAATGACCTTTCCTACGGCATTGTGGCGCTGCGCGATCGAGTCGGCCGCGCGGCGGCCGTCGAGCGTTTGCAGAAGAGTTTGATCGAAACCGTCACCGCGTTGGCCAACATGGTCGAGATCCGTGATGCTTATACGGCCGGCCATCAACGGCGCGTGTCGACGCTGGCGAGCGCGATGGCCCGATTGATGGGCCTTTCCGAAAAGAAGATTGAAGGCATTTTACTCGCGGGCGTCATTCACGACGTCGGCAAGATACAGGTGCCCGCCGAAATTCTCAGCAAGCCGGGAAAATTGTCACCGCTGGAATTCGAGTTGGTCAAGTGTCATGCGCAAGCGGGCTACGACATCATAAAGGGGATTGATTTTCCCTGGCCGATTGCACAAATCATTCAACAGCATCATGAGCGGCTCGATGGTTCGGGATACCCGAATGGGCTCAGCGGCGATGCAATCCTTCCGGAAGCCAAGATACTGGCGGTCGCGGATGTTGTTGAATCGATGATGTCGCATCGCCCGTACCGACCTGCGCTCGGTCTCGATGCCGCCCTTGCCGAAGTTCAAGACGGAAGAGGACTTCGTTATGACGCCGCGGCGGTCGATGCATGCGTAAAGCTATTCAGGGAAAATGGCTTTCAACTGTCATAATGATGCGGTGAGTCTTGCCCGGACGGAGTGGGTTAACGCTCCTAAATGCGATACTGTCAGAGTGTAGATATATCGGTACTCGCAAGACATCTTTCATGATGCCGCTGGGCAGCAAGGAAGATGGATCGCATGACCAAGGAGGAACGCCGCATTCAGCGCAAGCGCAAGGTTCTGCGCCACACCGGGAAGACTTGCCATGTGGCCAAAGCCTGATGTCATCCAGACCCCGCTAGATCGTTGACCTTGCATACAGTTCGAACCGAGCGATTCAAGGAAATACTGGAGTTGAGGCCAATTCTGACGGACATGGCCCGAGCTGCTTAGGGGTTGAGAATGCGACAAGATTGGCCTTCGTGGATGTCACATATTGTGGCGCTAGACGTTGGCTGTCCCTTTAGTAGGCATTGACCAGTTCGACCTGCACCACATCGGTGCGGGCGACGCTGAAGGCGGCGGCGCAAATGCCCAGATAATATTGCCAGTTGCGCAGGAATTGCTGGTCATGGCCCAAGCCGATGATCTCGGCGCTACTTTCCTGCATACGATCTGACCATTCGCGCAAGGTGCGCGCATAATCTTTGCCGAAGGAAAAGGCTTCTGCGAATTTCAAACCTGCCCGCTCCGCCTCTTCGCGGAAGCGCGCCAGGGACGGCAGCATTCCGCCGGGAAAAACATAGTGGCGGACGAAATCGCTTCGGGCGCGATAGTCTTCGAACAATTCGTCGCGAATGGTGATGGTTTGGATGATTGCGCGGCCGCCCCGCCTCAGGCGCTCGGCGACGGTGGCGAAATATTCCGGCCAGTAATGCTCGCCCACCGCCTCAAACATCTCGATGGAAACGATCTGATCGAAACGGCCCTTGGCTCTACGGTAGTCCTCGAGCCGGATATCCGCTCTGCCGTTCAGCTTTTGATTGGCAAACTGGTGCTGAGAGGGCGAAATGGTCAGGGCAGTGACATGATGCTGCGCGTCGGCGGCACGCTCGGCAAACCCACCCCAGCCGCAACCGATCTCCAGCACATTGGCGCGCGCCTTGTCGAACTTGCCCAATATGCGGTCATATTTGTTCTGCTGGGCGTCATAGAGTGTTTTGGCGCCGTTATAGAGCGCCGAGGAATAGGTCATGCTCTTGTCCAACCACAGAGAATAGAAGTCATTGCCGACATCGTAATGCGCCTTGATGTTGCGCGCCGAGCCCGCGATGGAATTGCGCCTGACCTGCGCGTTGTGAATCACAAAACCCAGCCGGTTGAGAAAATTGCCGTCCGAGAACCGCTCCAGGTGATCCAGGTTCAGCAGGAACAGGCTCACCAGCGCCTCGACGCTGTCGGTTTCCCAACTGCCGGCGATGAATTCCTCGCCCAGGCCGATATCGCCACGCGCCAGGATGTGCCGCAGGACGTCCCAGTCATGAATCTTGAACCTAGCCCTGCGTCCGGGCTTTTTTCCGCCTGCGATTGTGATCTCGCCGTTGGGCGCCTCGAATTCGAGCACCCCGGCCTCCAGCCGCGATAGCGCCTCGTGCCAGCGCTTTTCCACAAAGGACGATGGAATCAGTCGCATCTGTTTCCCCCGAAGCCGGAGGCAGTATAAGGGCCGGCTTGCCGCACAGACAAATCATACGCTGATATACGGCGATGGTTTTCCAGTGGCTCGCCCTTGGCCAGGCCCGAATGGAAAATATTCGGACTTTTCAGGAGTTTACGGGTTTTGTACAGGTCGGAGGGCGGCCCTCCGCCGCAAACCCAATGCAGCCTATTGGCGGGCCATCCGGATGCTTTGCGTGCGAGCTTCTTGGCAGAAACCGCGCACCCCGCAAGGAATTCTCTGGTTATATCGACATTCCCCAGATGGCCGGTCGACCCGGTCATCGGGGTGGAAGCATGGAGTTGTGGCGTCCGAAAGCATGGTCCGGAGGCTTTCGCTGTGGGACACTAAATCGGATCATGATCAAATCCAATGCTGGGCTCGTAAACCTTCTGTTGGAATATAATTGGAGTTGCTTCCGTGTAAGCTGCCGGTAGTTCTGGGATATCTAGGGTGAGAACCCAATAAAAATGTTGTCGGCTGAATCGGTTGTTGATTCTCTGAAGCCTGATGATTCGGGAGCCGAGAGATGCGACGCAACTTGTTTTGGCTGAACGATGAGCAGTGGCGTCAGATAGAAGCGCAGCCGCTACAGCGAAGAACAGATCATCGGGATATTGAAGGAGCATCAGGCTGGGCTTGTCGGCGCAAAATCTGTGCCGCAAGCACGGGATCAGCGACGCCACGTTTTACAAATGGCGAGCCAAGTATGGCGGCATGGATATCTCGGACGCCAAGAAGCTGAAGGCTTTGGAGGACGAGAACCGCGGCTGAAGAAGCTCCTGGCGGAATCGGTCTGGATGCGGCAACGCTCAAGGAGATGCTGGCAAAAAACTTCTGACGCCCAGGGTGCGGAGACTGGCCGTGCGCTGGGCGATTCAGGAGAAGAGCTATACGCAGCGGCGGGCCTGCCGGTTGGTGGGGTTGGAGCCGAAGACCTACCGCTATGCCTCCACGCGTCCTGACGACGACGCCCTGCGGCAACGGCTGAAGGAACTGGCTTTGGAACGCAGGCGGTTTGGTTATCGGCGCCTGCACATCCTGCAGCGGCGGGAAGGCATCATGTTGAACCACAAGAAGCTCTACCGGCTTTATCGCGAGGAAAGGCTGATGGTCAGGAAGCGTGGCGGGCGAAAGCGGGCACTGGGAACACGGACGCCGATGGCGATCCCGCAAGGACCGAACCAGCGTTGGTCGCTGGACTTCGTGTCCGATGCACTGGCTTCCAGCCGAAAGTTCCGGGTGCTGACGGTGGTCGATGACTTTACCCGGGAATGCCTGGCCCTGATCGCCGACAACTCCCTGTCCGGCGTCCGGGTTGCCCGAGAACTGGACCAGATCGTGGAGATGCGTGGCAGGCCCTGCATGGTGGTCAGCGACAACGGCACCGAGCTGACCTCACGCGCCATCCTGGCCTGGCAAGAAGAGCGGGGTGTGGAATGGCACTACATCGCACCGGGCAAGCCGACCCAGAACGGCTTTATCGAGAGCTTCAATGGCCGGCTGCGTGACGAATGCCTCAATGAGCATCTCTTCGCCAGCCTGCCAGAAGCTCGCAGGATCATCGAAGCATGGAGAACCGACTACAACACTCTTAGACCACACACGAGCCTGGATGAGCTGCTGCCGGTTCGGTTGACACCCACTTAAGCTACACCAGCCTTCAATTCGAACTCCATGGGGCTCAGATATCCCAGCGTTGAGTGCCGCCGTTTCGGGTTGTAGAAGCGCTCGATGTAATCGAACACGTCGGCTCTGGCCTGGTCCCGCGTACGATAGGTTTTGCGCGCCGTGCGCTCGGTCTTGAGCGAAGAGAAGAAGCTCTCCATTGCTGCGTTATCCCAACAATTGCCGGAACGGCTCATGGAACAGATGATGCCGTGATCGGCCATTAGTCGCTGGAACTGCTCGCTGGTGTACTGGCTGCCACGGTCGGAGTGGTGCAGCAGCGCCTTGGGTTTGCCTCTTCGCCAGATCGCCATGATGAGTGCGTCGGTGACGAACTGCGCCGTCATGGTCGCACTCATCGACCAGCCGACCACCCGCCGTGAGAACAGGTCCACGACCGCTGCCACATAGAGCCAGCCTTCCGCCGTCCAGATGTAGGTAAAATCTGCAATCCATTTGCGGTTGGGGGCGGGTGCTTCGAAGGCCCGGTCGAGCACATTGGAGCGACGGCGGTCGCCTGCCGTTCACCCGGATCGGACGGCAGGCGCCGCCGTCGCGGCCTCGCCCGCAAGGCCTGGAGCCGCATCAGCCGCTCTATCCGGTGCAGCCCGCAAGATACCCCCTCTTCGAGCAGGTCGCGCCATACACGCCTGGCGCCGTAGGTCCGGTCGCTGGCAAGGAAGCTCGCCCGCACCTTGCCCCCCAACGCTTCGTCGCTGCGGCTGCGCCGACTGCGCGGGCGCGTCAGCCAGGCATAGAAGCCACTGCGCGAGACCCCGAGCGCCCCGCACAACCATCCTGCCGGCCAGATTCCCCGGTGCTTCGCGATGAAAGCAAACTTCACGTGCTCTCCTTCGCGAAGTAGGCCGCGGCTTTTTTTAGTATGTCTCGTTCGGCTTTGAGCTTCGTCACTTCGCGCTTCAGGCGCGCGATCTCCGCCTGTTCGGGCTTCATCTGCCCATGGCCGGGAAAGGCCTGCTCCCGGTCAGCAGCAAAATCCTTGATCCATTGGCGCAGCTGCGTCGAGTGGACACCCAAATCCTGCGACGCCTGCGCCACCTTTACACCCCGCTCCGTGATCAGCTTGACGGCCTCAAGCTTGAACTCCCGCGTGAACTTCCGTCTTTCCATGATCTACCTCCGGTTCCATAAAAACACCTAATCTCGGTGTCTTCAAAACCGGCAGCAGCTCAAAGCTTCCCAGGGTTTTCGTTTATGATGTGAATGGTCGCGTCATCATAACAGAGCCCGTTATCGAGGGTGTTCCGGTAACTAAATGGGTCGCAGACATGACCGACTGGATTCTGTGCTTCGTCGAGGACGTCCTCGTACATGCGATCCAGAAACGTTTACCCCTGGGGATCTCTTTAACTGAAATTCCTTTAGATCAGCGTGCGCCTGAGATGCCGCTTCGATTCCAACTTACCGTCGCTGGAGGAGGCCTACCCCCTTGGCAAATCCGATATCACAGCAGCAAGTTAGACGCCACGTAACTCCCGCGATGCAGAGGGCCAGTGGCATTCGACGCTTGGACCCCTTCTATTTAGTGATATTGAAGAGCGCCTCAGACGCTTTTCCTGCGACGATACGTCAAAGCCCAACGCGCGCAGAGCGGCGATCTCTCTGCGCCGTTCCTCCAGAGTGCCGTGCAGGATCCCTGTGTGCTTCTATTGTCTCGACCTGTTGTGACGATACCGGAGTGTATCGACGAATAGTGAAAACGCCGGAGATGGCTGCCGGCGATTTGGATAATAGAGATGGTATCCCGGAAATTTTGGGCACCACTCACTTAGAACGCGGACGAGTCGCTTCTCTCGAATATGATGATGAACCATCACGTCAGGGACATATGCCAATCCTAGCCCGCCGAGTGCTGCACTCACTATAAGAGTGGGATTGTTGAAAACCAGTTGTCCTTCAACATGAACTTTGATTTCCCGTCCACTACGTTCAAATTCCCAAGCATACAGGCCACCAAAAGTTGGAAGCAGGAGATTAATGCAGTTGTGACTCGTTAGGTCGCGGGGATTTTTTGGGCGCTGCACGTTTTCGAAATAGGAAGGTGAGCCGACTACAGCCATGCTCACATCCGGGCCAATCGGAACTGCGATCATATCCTTTGCGATCTGCTCCCCCAACCTAACTCCGGCGTCGAGGCGTTTCTCGACGATATCCGTTAGCCCGTAATCTACGATAACCTCAACGTGGATATCTGGATACTTCGGGAGCAATTTCTCCAACGCGGGACGAATTATTGTATCGGTGGCGTGCTCTATCGCTGTAATTCGTATAGTACCGGTAGGTTTGTCCCGGAGCTCACTTAATCCAATTAACTCGCTCTCAATTTCCTCGAGACGCGGCCCAATTGATTTAATGAGGCGTTCACCTGCGTCCGTCGCGGAAACGTTTCTTGTCGTTCTGGAGAGCAACCGAATCCCTAGCTGCTCCTCGAGGCGGCGCAGAGAATGGCTCAGCGCGGATGGTGAAACGCCCAGTTGCGCCGAGGCGCGAGTGAAACTTTTTTCTCGTGCAACAGTCAGAAAAGCAATTAGGTCTTGGATCGCGTGCCGCAGCATTGTTGAACCATTTTCATAAGTACGTGCCAATTTTAACACCTTCTACAATTGCCATGCAGCACTAAAATAGCACTCTAGCCTCGCTTAAGGTGGATGAGCACGGCAATATTGCCGAGGACCTCCGAACCCAAATTCTTGGTCAATTATCCGAGAAATTGAACTACGACCGCTTATACCAGCAGGCGTTGGCCGATCCAGAATTGCGGCGCACTCGTCTGGAATTGGAAGCGGCGCTGGCCAATGCATCCGAAGCGCGACAGGTAGTGTTTGAGCTCTTTCAAGATTTAGATGGGTTTAGCTTGGACGACTATCGTCCTTTTGCCGACGTGACGGCAGGGTTGGGCGAGCTCAAAGAGAATTTCTGCAAGCCGCGTTACCGATACGCCGCATGGCGCTATTTGAAACTAGCGACGGAATACTGGAAGTGCGGACAAGCGATGGCTCGGTGATGTACCGGTTCACGACCGATCGCAATCGCGCAAATGCCGAGAACGGGCCTGATCCTTTAGGCTCGACCATCCTTTGGTATCAGAATTGTTAGCCGATGGTCGCGCAACGGTTCCAGAACAAATTGGCGTCGCAGTGGGAAGCACCGACCCTAATATGCGAGGTGTCCTAACATGCTGGCTTGTGGACGCCCGAATGCCGCAGGGAGAACAACGCGTATTTCTTCAAGTAATTGCTATCCGTTTAGATGGGCAGCGAATGCCCTCCTGGGAATGACAACTCGATCATTGTCTGCATGCTCCCGTCAGCGGGATAGCGCTGGACGAGAGGCTGATCGTTTGACACACCTTCACCAACAGATCAGAGGCCAGCGCTCGAGCGCGAACTTAGCCAAAAGGGGGTGCGCAATGGTGCGGGCGCCTATACGGCAGAACTTATCGCCTGGGTCGAGTTGGTGTGATTTGATACGCGTTTGTCGAAGCCCCCTACAGTTTGGGTATAAGCTCTATTGACATTTGTCTAGATCGGTTAAGGCGCTTTCGAAGAGCGGTGGCGTGTGAGCAGTTCGTCAGACGAAACAGTCTCCGCACTGAATGGAAGCTAACATGGCGTTCCATCGATCATTAGCTTTAGGTAGATGTCACGGTTTGGGAGATTTATCAGGTCTTGGATATCGAGTTTCGGTTGAAATTCCTTCGCCAATAAACCGCAGCTCTTCCGCGGCCCACCCGAAAAGATATCAACGTCGCGGCATTCCCAAGCACGGCATGACGGATGTCTGGTTCTAGTTGGTGTAGATGTTGATGAGCGAGAGTGAGCGCTACGCCGTACTTGCGGAGTTCGGTCATCATATTCGCAAGCATGAGCGTTGTGAAATTCTGAAATTCATCGAGATAGATGAAAAACGGTTTGCGCTCCCTTGCTGGTGCTGTTCCGCGCGGCTGAACGCGGCAAGCCCAAGCGTCGAGACAACTGAGACTGCCCAGGATCAACGCGCTGTCCTCGCCAAGACGGCCTTTGGTAGACGTTTACCAGTAAAACCCTTCCTTCGTCCATGAGCGCTCGGAAGCGGAGATCAATCTTAGGTTCAACTAGGATGCGATATAGGGTGGGGTCATGAGAGAAGCGCCCCGAGTTTGTTCTGGATCGGCGCGCACGCCTCCGCGCGCAGGCGCGCGGGATACTCTTCAAACTCGTCTTTCCAAGAAGTCTCTTACAACCTGGTTTCGAATACCGGCCACAATTGCCTTGCGGATAATCGTCATCGGTAGTAGAGCCGCAGTATGTCGGGTAGCTCGGCATCATCGCGTTCCAGCAACGTATAGAGCTGTTGCGCAGGACATGTTCCATGCGCACGCCCCATGCATCCGGCCATAATCTTTTCGAGAGTTTCTAGCAGATCCAGAGACGGCGAGCGGAATTTTATCGTCGCGGACGCGCCGAAGGGGATTGTATCCATAGGGCTGGTTTGGATCGGGCGCGTTTAGATAGATAACCTGATCTTGCTTGGTCAGGCGGAATATCCGCAGCAATTTTCTCGACGAGGTCGCCGTGTGGATCTATTAGGGCAAAACCACGCCCAGCGGACTAAGTCTTGGCAGTGCAAGTGTTTGGATCAGGGTCGATTTTGCCGACGCCAGTCTTTCCGATCATGTAGACATGCGAAAGGCGATCCGGCTGCTTAATGCCGAATGGCGTATTGCGATTGCTATGATTGGTGGCGCCGAAAGTATGAGATTTCGTAATCGGTCGGTTGCGTCATTGCCGGTATCATCGCCGATATCCTATGCGCAGCGTAGACGGGAGTAATTGACCCGGTGTCAACCCGGTCCTGTCTCGTCAGGCTTCGCCCAAAAGAGCACGGGCTTGTTGAAGCCGCCCGTGCTCAAAATGCGAGCCAACGATGACTTGGGGGACTTAAGGGACTTGGGGGAGGGCTATACGTCCGGGTAGCGTTCATGCAGCACGCATCCCAGGTTCATCGCCGTTCTGTCTTGATGTGGGGGGACTTGTTGACAAATTAATGGCCTTTTCAAAAATAGCTAGTATTTGCTTAGTGCGAGTTCGAGGTTCATCCCGACATGGGTCACAATGATGAGAAATTCGCCAATCCCGATACTCCTGGAAGGGAGATTGCAGCGTAATTGCTGGTGATTTTCCGCTTCCGGTAAAGTTCGAGGTCATTGAAAGCAGCAGATCGCGTTTTTCCGCGGGATTTCCGTTTTCGTAGTTTAGATACGCCATATTTGCGAGTTCGACCTTTTTCCTTATCCGATCAGCAAGCGATGGCGCGGACGCGATAGCTTCCAACCGATCCTTGTGACCGCGTTTCTCGGCGAGGATCGCCGCGTTTCGAAGGTCAAATGTCTCTTTATCTATTAGACCATCGATCATGGCATCGGTCATGCGGACGATTCGGTCGTCGCACTTACCGATAAGGAGGCGGCTAGTTGTCTCGCGCTCCACCCGGTCATTCGTCTAGGTCGCGAGCGCGTTCTTCCACCAAGTCCCTTAAGTCCCCCAACTCCACCGCGATCAAAGCCCAGGGGCTTAAGCTGGTTGCGGATGTGTTTATCAATTGCACTTTCCTTCAGACAAGCACCGGGGCATCCGACGGTGTGACAGCGGTAAAAGATGTAGCGACCCTTCTGCCGTTCCCCAATGAGGCTTCGCCCGCACCCAGAGCAGCGAATGAGGCGACGAAATATAAAGTCATTCTTATACGGAGTCCCGATCCGGTTGCCCCGTAATATGCTTTGCACACGGTCATATAGCGCCTTGGTGATAAGGGACGGGTGGGCTCCCTGGAAAAATTCACCAGTCTTTCGAATGCGAATCAGCCCAACGTAGAAAGGGTTATTGAGCATCGTGGTAAGACCGTTGAGCGAGATAATGTTTCCTTTGCATCCTCGAAGCCCGCGCTGATGCAATTCGGCCTGCAACTTATGAAATGAATAATCACCGGTCGCATATAGTTCGAATGCTTGCCGCACAAGCGGACCGCGTATGGGATCAACCGCTTTGGCTTGCCCGCGCCCTTGGTCTAGGTATCCGACTGGCGCGCGTAATGGATAGAAACCTTGCTTGAGACGCCCATAGAAACCTTTACGCGTCTCTTCGCGTAGATTGCGAATAAAGTCGGCGGCGACCACCGCTTGTATGTCTGCTGAGAGCCGCCCTCCGCGCGAACGCAGGTCTAGGGCATCGTGGGCGAAATGTATCTCAGCGCCACGATCTATGAGGTCCGCCAGATCAGCCCAATCACGTAGGTTTCGCGCGCTACGGTCAATCTTGTGGATGATAATGCCGCGCGCGTCACCTTTCTCAAGTGATTTCAACATTCGCGCAAATACGCTACGACCGCGCTTCGCCGCCGTTACCCGCTCTTCAAACCACTCAACAATCGCGATGCCGTTCCGCTGCGCATATGCTTCGATGGCGCCGCGCTGCTCTTGGAGCGACGATCCCTGTGTGCCCTGCTTCGCCGTAGACACGCGTATATACGCGAAGAATGTCTTTGAGGTGGATTTCATAGTAGGCGGCGTGCCGCGCTTTAAGAGTACAGCATCAGTCTCCTTTGTGCGAATCTCCAACTCGTACTCTTCGATCGCCAATCGGGTGGCTATGCGCAGAACCACCATTGCATAAGCGCGTAGATTTTCCCGCGCCTCTTCGCGCTCCGTTTCTGTCGCATTCGGCATATATCGGTCCAGGATGAGGTCCCCGGGGCGGGGTGTACGTGGCGGATTATCCATGCCCCAAGTCTTGCGCAGGCAGCGCGGTATCCATAGACGGGACAAGTTGCCGGGGAGTCAATTTGTCCCGTCTATGGCTTTGGACCCGTCCGGAACATCATACGGGCATGAACACCCAACATAACGGGAATGAAAAACCGGACGCCGGCATACCCACGGTCAGCCGCGTGGCGGACGACACTCTTATCGAGCTGGTATATGACCCCGAAAAACGCAAGACGGGGCTTGCCGTTTCGCGCCATGCCGGCCTCTGGAATATCGAGCAGGAGGTGCGCATCCATACCGGCGAGACACTCATCCCCTATTCGGCAAAGAACAATCTGATCGTTAACGATTGCGTTCTGCTACCGTCTAAACCCGAGCATCATGGCGACAAGATTGAGCTCCTCGCCGACATCGCGGCCTTCCTGCACCGCTATGTGGACCTTTCGCCGCTTTTTGAGAAGATTGCCGCGCATTATATTCTTCTCTCCTGGGTCCATGACGCATTTAACGAAATGCCGTATTTGCGCCTGCGCGGCGAGTACGGCACAGGTAAGACGCGAGGACTTCTCGCCATCGGCTCTCTTTGTTATCGCCCGTTCTTTGCCAGCGGCGCTTCTACCGTGTCGCCCATCTTCCACACGCTTGACCGGTTCGGCGGCACGCTGATTCTCGATGAGGCGGATTTTCGCTTCAGTGACGCCACCAGTGAGATAGTGAAAATCCTCAACAACGGCAATGTGAAGGGGTTTCCGGTGCTACGCACGATGCAAAACCGGGACAACGAGTTCAATCCGCGAGCGTTCCGCGTGTTCGGTCCCAAGATCATCGCCATGCGGGGCAGCTATGACGATCCTGCGCTGGAAAGCCGTTTTCTCACCGAAGATATGGGAACGCGTCCATTGCGCCAGGACATTCCGATTTCTCAGCCTTCCAGTCTGAAGGATGAGGCGCTTGCGCTGCGTAACCGCCTTCTCCATTTTCGTTTATGCCGACTGTTCGACACAAAGTTGAATCCAAACGCACTCATCGCCGGTGTCGAGCCGAGAGTGAACCAGATCGTGCTACCGCTTTTGAGCTTGGTCGATGATGAGGTCCTTCGCGCGGAGATTGTTGCTCGGCTTATGAATGAACAGGCGGAATATATGAACAATCGACGGGAGACGGTCGAAGGGCGTGTACTCGCAATTCTCCGAGAGGCTTTCGCCGCCACCGATGCGTCGCCCGTGAGCGTCGGAGTCATCGCGGACCGCTTCAATGCGGCCTATGGCTCCGAATATGGCCGGCCGGTGCCGGACAAGTGGATCGGCCATGTCATACGTAAAACTCTTAGGCTCTCCACTAGCAAATCAAAGGGCGTCTATATCGTGCCCGTGTCTGAAAAACCCAAGATCGATGCGCTTTCCGTGCGGTATAATTGATAATTGCACACGCCTCTCAGTGATGCCTTTAGAAGTCCCCACGCATCGTGAACCATCCGTCTGACACGCCGACATAGAGTTGACAGGGTGTCAACAAGTCCCGTCTACGCGGAACTTGCCGATTTTGAGAGGATCGGGGACGGCCTCACGGGCCGCTAATTATTCACAACCTATGTCTCGTCTTCTTCCAAGCTATCTACATACCCTGCGCAAACAGTGGGGGTTTTCGCAACCCGATATGGCAGCACTCTTTGACGTGACCAAGAGCGCAATGTCCCGCTTTGAAAATCTGTCGAGCCAACCGACGGTCGAACTCGTTATCGGGCGCGGAGGTAATATTCGGGAAATCCGCAAAAGAAGTGTTTCCTGGGCTCTATCAGGAGATCGAGAGAATCATCCTGGATCGAGCGCGGATACTCCGCGATAGTCTCAAAACCAAAAACGACCCCGTCACGCGTAAGAAGGTCCGACTTCTCGCTGAATTCATCAAGCGCGCGGAGGCAACCAAATCCGCCGCATGAAGCATTCCAAGATACATGGGCTCGTGCTTGCCATCCATCCGACCTCGCGTGGCTTCGGCTGGGTACTCTTTGAGGGGCCGCTTGTCCCTGTTGACTGGGGTATTGCCTCCGCGAAGGCCAACAGAAGCGCGCAATGCATGGGGCGGTTCAAGCAGTTGCTCGATCAGTATCAGCCGTCCGCATTGATTTTGGAAAAATTTGGGGAAGATGACTCTCAGCGCAGCGAACGTATTCGTTCACTTGCGCAAACGATGCGCGGCTTTGCGAATAACCGCGATATGGACACGCCAGTCTATAGCCGGGAGGAGGTCAACGCCTCTGTTACGGACAGTAAAAAGTCCAGCCGACACACAGTCGCGCTAGCAGTCTCAGAACACTTACCGGAACTGCGGCACCGTCTACCAAATGCGCGGAAGCTCTGGCAATCGGAAGACGACCGGCAATGTCTTTTCGATGCCGCCGCCCTTGGCATCGCGCATTACCGATTAACGCGCCCGTCTTCTCAGACGCACATAAATCCTATCCCGCCTCTTTGAGCGTCCCGCTTCCCCCGCATTCGGGAGCGCCGGAATAGTCCGACGCTCCCGCTGTGCAAGGGAGGTATCTATGTCTAGCACTGTTCTTTCTGAACCCAAGTTCGATGTGTACGAGTCCGTTACGAGCAGATCATCGCCGCGATTGAAGCCGGGAGCGGGTATCTGCAAGATGCCTTGGCACGCCGGCATTGTCCCGATGGCGATGCCAATTAACGCGGTAACCGAAACGCCCTATAGAGGCGTGAATATCGTTGCGCTCTGGGCCCAGCCGCCGTCAGACGCTATATCACCGGCTATTGGGCAAGTTATAAGCAATGGCAGAAGCTCGGCGCGCAGGTGCGCGAGGGGGAGCGCGGGTCCGTCATAGTCTTCTACAAGGAATTCGAGCGTCCGAGGATCCGAGGGAGGAGACGACGAGCGTCCACGTTTTGTCGCGCGGGCGACGCAGGTCTTCAATGCCGAACAAGTTGATGGGTGGGAGTATCCGTCGGTTAATGTAAAATCGGAAGTCGTGCTCAATGAACAACTCGAAGCGTTCACGCTCGCCACCAAAGCGAATGTCCTGCATGGCTCACATAGAGCCTGCTATAGCCGGCACACTGATCGGATCGAAATGCCGAAGCCCGAACAATTCGTTGGCACGCCTACAAGCTCTCCCACCGAAGCCTACTATGCCGTTTTGCTTCACGAACTGACGCACTGGACGGGTGCACCGCATCGGCTCAATCGTGAATTCGGGGTTCGGTTCGGAGATCGCGCATACGCATTTGAGGAACTGATCGCCGAGCTTGGGGCTGCGTTCCTCTGTTCTGCATTACGGATAGTCAACGAGCCACGCGCAGATCATGCCGCGTATATATCAAACTGGCTCGAAATCCTGGACCGAGACCCTAAGGCCATCTTCACGGCGGCCGGTCAAGCACAGAAGGCCGTGGAATACCTCACCGAACTGACAGCCTCGCATCTCAGCAGATGAAAGTTGACCTAGTATTCAGTACTAGACCTCGGCTCCCGCCGAGGTCTTTTTCTAAAACGTATGTCTCATTTGGTATTGGCGAGTGGGAAGGTCAGTTAAGACACACTCTGAGAGAGAAATTTGCAGTTAGCTTCTCGAGGATGATCGAAGCTATGCAGATTTTCGCCCTATCCGCACGACCTGCCCCACCGTCCGAAGCTGGTCAAGATAATCGGCCCACCACGCCATCATCTTCACGCGTTCGTCCCAATGCTCCCCGCGCGCGTAGGCGCGCCTTACGCTGTCGCCGTCGACGTGCGCGAGCTGACGCTCGATAGCATCCGCGCTCCACAATCCCGACTCATTGAGCATGGTCGAAGCCGATGCGCGGAAGCCGTGCGCTGTTGCTTCGTCTTTGGCGTACCCAAGGCCCCGGAGTGCGGCATTGAAGGTGTTTTCGGACATCGGTTGGCGCACGGTACGAACACCAGGAACAACGAGCGACCCATCGCCGGTAATCGAATGCAGATCACGCAGGATAGCTATGGCTTGGGGCGCAAGCGGTACGCGATGCGCCCGGCGCATCTTTGTTCGTTCGGCCGGTATAGTCCACACAGCCTCCTCAAGGTCGAATTCTGACCACTGGGCAGCACGCAACTCCCCTGGCCGGGGAAATAGGAGGGCCATGAGCTTTAAGGCGGCCTGGGTCGTCTTCTGGCCGCTGTAGCCGTCGATAGCCCTCAGAAGGGCTCCAAACGCCTTTGGATCAGTTACTGCAGCCCTCGGCGTTACGGTAGGTGCGGTCAATGCCCCCTGGAGCGCCGCGGTCGGATCTACTTCCGCCCTGGCCGTCGCAACGGCATAGCGGCACACCGCTCCAATGGTCGAACGGAGCCGTCGCGCGGAATCGTACCGCCCCCGCTTTTCAACCGTGCGCAAGACGGCCAGGATTTCGATGGGGCGTATGGCGCTTACGGATAGGGGGCCTAGGACCGGCAGGGCGAAGGCGAGCAGCCATTCAACTTTCGTCAATGTGGTTTCCGCGCGGCCTTCGCGGCGCAGCTTCGCGAGGTATTCCTTAGCGACGATTTCAAAGCTGTCGCCCGGATACTCGCTCTCAAGTCGCGCCAGTTTCTTCACATGCGATGGATCGCTGCCTTCATCGAGCAGCAGCTTCGCCTTGTCGCGTTCCATCCGTGCTTGGAGGAGCGTCGTCGCCGGATATTGCCCCAGAGCAAGCAGCTTCTGCTTGCCGCCGAAGCGGTATGCGCAGCGCCAGGCCCTCGTTCCATTGGGGTATACCCAGAGCTGAAGGCCACCCGTATCCGAAAGCTTTGTGAGCTTCGCGCCGGGTCGCGTTTTACGGCATTGGAGGTCGGTGAGCGCCATGCCGAAAATGTACTAGGAATATGAACCCGTACCAACAGATGGCCGCTTTCATACCAACATTTGTCCAACAATTTCGAGGCGTTGGAGTGTTCTGCGATGTTCTCGCATGTTCAGTATTTATTTTTAGTATCAAGAAGTTATGCAATAATTCTTGACTAAAAAGACTGCCTAAATAATAGGCAATGGTGCCGCAGGTGAGAATTGAACTCACGACCTATCCCTTACCAAGGGATTGCGCTACCACTACGCTACTGCGGCAACCGTGGCATCGGGAGGCGATGCTCCCATCCTCATTCAACAAGCAAGGTGCGCTGCTATAACGTAAGGATCAGCCCAAGGTAAAGTGCAGTTCCAGATGGCAAAATTGCCCCCAGAAAGGCTGGCCGCGGCCTTGAGAGCCAATTTGAAGCGGCGCAAGCAATCACCGGCCGCCGCTCCTCCCAAAAACCCCGAAAAAATCCATAAAATATTTGTGGAAAAAGCCGCGACACCCCCGCCAAAGTCCACCACCAAAACATAGCGCAGACGGGCGCTTTCCTGCTGTCACGGGTCGCCGCGGCACGCTAAAAGCATCGTTTTTGGCTCAGTCGGCCTTAGCTTGAGGAACCATGGACCGGATCCGTATTCGCGGTGGCGGGCGCCTTAAAGGCGTCATTCCCATCAGCGGCGCCAAGAATGCGGCGCTGAAGCTGATGGCGGCCTCGCTGCTGACCGCCGAGCCGCTGACGCTCCGCAATATCCCTCGGCTGGCCGATGTGCGCGCCATGGCCGATCTGCTGAGGAGCTTTGGCGTCTCGATTGCGCTCACCCGCGGCGCGTCCCTGGGGGAGGGCGATACCATCCGCCTGCAGGCGGCCAGGATTACCTCGTCCTTCGCGTCCTACGACATGGTGCGCAAGATGCGGGCGAGCTTTCAGGTTCTAGCGCCGCTGCTGGCCCGGCACGGCGAGGCCAAGGTTTCCTTGCCGGGAGGCTGCGCCATCGGCGCCCGGCCCGTCAATTTGCATCTCGATACCCTGACCCGGATGGGGGCGAGCGTGGACCTGGCCGATGGCTATGTGGTGGCGCGGGCGAAGGATGGGCTTCACGGCGCGGAAATCGTCTTTCCGTCGGTGTCGGTCGGCGCCACCGAGACCGCATTGATGGCCGCGACCCTGGCGGACGGAACAACAATTATCGCCAATGCGGCGCGCGAGCCGGAGATCGCGGATCTTTGCCGCTGCCTGATCGCCATGGGCGCCCGGATTGAGGGTGTGGGTACGGCGCAGCTCACGGTCGAGGGGGTGAAAGCGCTGCACGGGGCGGCATATGCGGTCATGCCCGACCGCATCGAAGCGGGAACCTATGCCATTGCCGCGGCCATCGCCGGTGGCGAGGTCGAACTTGCCGGCGCCGAGCGCGACTCGATCGCGGCCCTGCTGGAGCATCTGGAACAGGCCGGCGCGGAAGTCCGCCGGACGGAGCGCGGCCTCAAGCTCACCATCAATGGCGGGCGGCCCAAATCGGTGGACCTGACCACCGCGCCCTTTCCGGGCTTTCCCACCGATCTGCAGGCCCAGTTCATGGCCTTGATGACGGTGGGAAGCGGCACCGCCACCATCCGCGAGACCATTTTCGAAAACCGGTTCATGCATGTGCCGGAATTGGGCCGGCTGGGCGCCGATATCCAGGTCGAGGGCGATGTCGCCACCGTGCATGGGGTGGAGAAGCTGAAAGGCGCGCCGGTGATGGCGACCGATCTGCGCGCTTCGGTCAGCCTGGTGCTGGCGGGCCTGGCGGCGGAAGGCGAGACTGTCGTCAACCGGGTCTATCATCTGGATCGCGGCTTCGACCGGCTGGAGCAGAAGCTTTCCGGCGTCGGCGCCGATATCGCGCGGATATCGGAATGAGCGGCACCCTCAAACTGCGGGCAATGGACGCCGAGGATCTTGAGGTGCTGTCGGCGCGGCTGCAGGATGCGATCGGCCGGCTGAAGGACTTTGTCTGGCTGCCCAAGCAGCGGCGCTTCGCCCTGTTGCTCAACCGGTTCCGGTGGGAAGATGCCAATGGCGCCGGCACGAGGGTGCGGGCCGCGCTGCGCTTCGACAGCGTCATCAAGGTGCAATCCGCGAATATCAAGCAGGGCGCCCCGGATGCGGTGGTGTCGCTGCTGGCGATCAAGTTCGCGCCCAAGGGTGAGGGCGATCCGGGCGGAACGGTGGAATTGCTGATGGCAGGCGGCGGCGTCATGCGGTTGACGGTCGAATGTATCGATGCCGAGCTGGCCGATTTGACCCGACCTTGGGCGGCGCGCGGCCGTCCCAGCCACGAGGATCGGCTCTGATGGCGCGCCGATTGAACGCCAAGGACAAAAGTTTTGCCGCCGATCTCGAGGCCCTGCTGTTCGCCAGGCGCGAAATCGAAGAGGATGTGGCGGCGCAGGCGCGCGGGCTGATCGCCGAGGTGCGGGCCCGCGGCGACGCGGCGCTGGTGGAACTGACCAACAAGTTCGACCGGACCAACATTACCGCCGCCGACCTGAAAGTCTCCCCAGCCGAAATCGAAGCGGGCGTCGCCGAAGTCACGCCGGCGCAACTGGCGGCGATCGAATTGGCCGCCGGCCGGATCGAAGCCTATCACCGCCGGCAATTGCCGAAGGACGAGAGCTTTCACGACGACACCGGCGCGGTATTGGGCTGGCGCTGGACGCCAGTGGACAGCGCCGGCCTCTATGTGCCGGGCGGCACCGCCAGCTATCCGTCCTCCGTCCTGATGAACGCCATTCCCGCCAAGGTGGCCGGGGTGGCGCGGATGGTGATGGTGACCCCGGCCAGTGGCGGGCGGATCAATCCATTGGTGCTGGCGGCGGCCAGGCGCGCCGGCATCAGTGATATTTTCCGCGTCGGCGGGGCGCAGGCGGTGGCGGCGCTGGCCTATGGCACCGAAAGCATCGCCGCAGTGGACAAGATCGTGGGACCGGGCAATGCCTGGGTCGCCGCCGCCAAGCGGGAAGTGTTCGGCCAGGTCGGCATCGATTCCATCGCCGGACCGTCGGAAATCCTGGTGATCGCCGATGCCGCCAATGATCCGGACTGGATCGCCGCCGATCTCCTGAGCCAGGCCGAGCACGACGCCTCCTCGCAGAGCATCCTGATCACCGACGACGCCGCCTTTGCCGACAAGGTCGCGGCGGCAGCCGACCGGGCGCTGGCGCTTCTGCCGCGCCGGGAGATCGCCAGCCGGAGCTGGACCGGCTATGGCGGCATCATCGTGGTGGAAAAGCTGGCGGACGCCCCGCCATTGTCCAACCGCTTCGCGCCGGAACATCTGGAGATCGCCACCGCCGATCCGGCCCCCTTGCTGGCCCAGGTGCGTCATGCCGGCGCCGTCTTTCTGGGCCGGTACACGCCGGAAGCGATGGGCGATTATATCGCCGGTCCCAATCATGTGCTGCCCACATCGCGTTCGGCGCGCTTTTCGTCGGGGCTTTCGGTGCTGGACTTCATGAAGCGCACCACCTTGCTGTCGCTGGACAGGGGCGCCATCGCCGCGCTGGGGCCTGCCGCCATCACCTTGGCCGAAGCCGAGGGTCTGGACGCGCATGCCCGCTCCATCGCCGCGCGGCTCAACCGGGAAGATTGAGTGGATCACCGCATCAGCGCCATCGACCTGGACGCCAAAAGCGTGGCGCGCCGCACGCCCGCGATCGAGCAGGAACGCGAAGTGGCGATGTCCGATCTTCTGGAAGACAGCTATTTCCGGCCCAAGGGTTCGGCGAACGGACCCTATCGCCTGGCGCTGAGCGTCACCGAAAACCGGCTGGTGTTCGACATCACCCGGGACAATGGCACGCGGGTGGGCCATATTCTGCTGTCGCTCACCCCGTTCCGCCGCATCGTCAAGGATTATTTCCTGGTCTGCGACAGCTATTACAAGGCGATCCGCACCGCGCCGCCTTCGCAGATCGAATCCCTCGATATGGGCCGGCGCGCGCTGCACAATGAGGGCACCGAGCTTCTGATCAAGCGGCTCGCCGGCAAGGTCGAAACCGATTTCGATACCGCCCGCCGGCTGTTCACCCTCATCTGCGTGCTGCATCTGAAGGTCTGACGGCGATGAAACGCGAACAGGGCAAGCCCTCCTCGGTGCTGTTCGTCTGCACCCTGAATTCCGTGCGCTCTCCCATGGCGGCGGCGCTGTTGCGGCGCCTCAAGGGCCGGGCCATCTATGTCAAGTCGGCAGGGGTCCGGGCCGGCCCACCCGACCCCTATGCGGTGGAGATCATGGCCGAAATCGGCCTCGCGCTTTCCGATCATCATCCCCATCGCCTGGAAGACCTGCAGGATGGCTGTTTCGATCTGGTGGTGGCGCTGACACGAGAGGCCAAGGACCGGGCCCAGGCCTGGGGACGGTTGGCGGCCTCTGAGATCGAATATTGGCAAACCGACGATCCCACCATGGTCGAAGGCACGCCCGAGCAGCGGCGGGCCGCCTACCGATCCGTCCGGGATGCCCTTGAACGCCGGATTGCCGAACGATTCGGCTGATTGGGCCAAGCTTTTGGCCGCTGACGGCGTTCCAGGGGCCATGAAATGGTCCGAGAGGCGGAGAAGCCCTCGAAAATCCTTGATTTCCGCCGGTTTCGGTGCAATCTCCCCCGCCGTCGCGGCCTGAATTTTACTGTCGCGCAAAGGCGCAGAAAACCGCTAAACATTTCGGGATTCAGTTTCGCAGAGGACGAATGGCCAAGGAAGAATTGCTGGAATTCGAGGGCACGGTGAGCGAGCTGTTGCCCAATGCCACCTTCCGGGTTCTGCTGCAGAACGGCCATGAGATCATCGCCCATACCGCGGGCAAGATGCGCAAGAACCGCATCCGGGTCCTGACCGGCGACAAGGTCATGGTCGAAATGACCCCTTATGATCTCACCAAAGGGCGTATCACCTATCGTTTCCGCTAGTCCGGAGCTGGTTCTGGCCAGCGAAAGTCCCCGCCGGCTGGCGCTCCTGGCCCAGGCCGGCATCGCGCCTGCCCATATCGTTCCCGCCGCGCTGGACGAGCGGCACCTCAAGGGCGAATTGCCGCGCGCCCACGCCATGCGGCTGGCGATCCAGAAGGCGCGCGCCGCCCGGGAACGGCATGACAGGCCCGCCTTCATCCTGGCCGCCGACACGGTGGTGGCCTGCGGCCGGCGCATCTTGCCCAAGGCCATGGAGGATGCCGAAGTCCGCGCCTGTCTGACATTGTTGTCGGGCCGGCGGCATCAGGTGATGACCGCGGTCGCGTTGATGACGCCGGACGGACATCTGCGCACCCGGCTGGCGATGACGCGGGTTTCCTTCCGGCGGCTGAGCGACAAGACAATCGCCGACTATGTGGAAAGCCGCGAGGGCCTGGGCAAGGCCGGCGGATATGCCATCCAGGGCCGCGCGGAAATCTTCGTCAAGGAAATCTCGGGATCCTATTCGAATGTGGTGGGCTTGCCGCTGGCGCTGACGGTCGCGCTGCTGGAGGGATGCGGCTTTCCGGTTTCATGATAGCATCTGCTTTTGGCCGCTCGCCTGTGCGATCCGGAATAGGGACATGACGGCGGAAATCCTCATCAATGTCGGGCCGGGCGAGATCCGCATCGCCCATCTCTGTCATGGCCGGCTGGAGCAGCTGAACATCGAGCGGTTGATCGGCGCGGAGGAGGGGGCCCGCCGCTGCCACAGCCATATCGGCGATATCGTGTTGGGCCGGGTGCAGCGCGTGCTTCCCGGCATGCAGGCGGCTTTTGTCGATATCGGTCTGGATCGGGCCGGATTCCTGGGTCTGAGGGAAGCCAGGATGCTGGCGCGCCAGCCTTCCGGCGAACCCGGCATTTCCGATTGCGTCCGCGAGGGCGAAGCGCTTCTGGTGCAGGTGATCAAGGATCCGATCGGCGAGAAAGGCGCGCGGCTGTCAGCCGGCATCACCTTGCCGGGCCGGCTTCTGGTGATGACGCCGGAGCAGGCGGGCATTGCGATCTCGCGCCGGGTCGAGGATGAAAGCCAACGCGCGGCATTGAATGAGCTAGGCCAGGCGTTGCTGGCGAGCGGCGGCGGCTGTCTCGCGCCGGGGGCTGGTTTCATCTTCCGCACCGCCGCCCAGGGTGCCGCTCTCCAAGATTTGAAACAGGATGCCGCGGCGCTGGCCGATGTCTGGCGTTGCATCCAGGACCGGCGGCGGTCGGCGCGGCCTCCCGCCACGCTCTATCGCGATCTGGGCCCCATCGAACGGGCGATGCGCGACATTGTCCGCGGCGATGTCGGCCGGGTCCTGATTGACGATGCCGGCGCCGCGGAGGTGGCGCGCGCCTATTGCCGCAAAGCCATGCCGGGCGCCGAAGCGCATATCGAAGTCGCGCCGCGCGGCCTGTTCGACCGCTTCGGGGTGGAAGAGGAAATCGCGGTCTTGTCCCAGCCGCGGGTAAGCCTGCCTTCGGGCGCCTGGATCACCATCGAATCCACCGAAGCGCTGACGGCGGTGGATGTGAATTCCGGCAGCTTCACCCAATCCGGCGGATTGGAGGAAACCGGCGCTGCGGTCAATCTGGAAGCAGCGGCGGAAATCGGCCGCCAGATCCGGCTGCGCGGCATCGGCGGCCTGATCGTGGTGGATTTCATTCATCTCGGCATGGAAGATCACCGGCGCCGCGTGTGCGAGGCGCTGGAAAAGAGCCTTGGTTTCGACCGCGCGCCGGTTCAGGTTTCGCCCATGACGGAATTCGGCATTGTCGCCATCACCCGAAAGCGGTCGCGCGAGCCCCTGATGCGGCGCGGCAGCGTGCCCTGCCGGGCCTGCGGCGGTACCGGGCGCGCCTTGTCCGCCGACAGTGTGGCCATGGAAATTTTGCGCCGGGTCGAACGCGAAGCCGCCGCCAATCCGGGCGCCGAGCTGGTGGTCGAGGCGGCGCCGGATGTGGTGGCCTGGCTCAAGCAATATGAGGATGAGACGCGTGAGGCGCTGACCCGCCTGGGCGCCGGCCGGGTGCGGTTCGAGGCCGGCAAGGCGGCAACCGGAGAATTCGATGTCGTCCGCCGCTGACAATCCACCGCCCGCCGGCAAATGCCCCATCTGCGATAAGCCGGGCCATTCGCGTTTTCAGCCCTTCTGTTCGCAGCGCTGCGCCGATATCGATCTGGGCCGCTGGCTGAAGGGGGGCTATGCCATTCCCGGCGGCGCGGCAACGGGTGCCGATGACGGCCCATCGGGGGAACCCGGCCCGGATGAAGCCTCGGAAAATTAAAGGATTTTGTCCCCCTTTGCGGCCTCGGCCGGGCCCGGCTGGACAGGACCGGAACCGTCCTCTAAGAAGCCGATCCCTCCGCCTTTTGGCGTGTGCCCAGGTAGCTCAGTCGGTAGAGCAGCGGACTGAAAATCCGCGTGTCGGTGGTTCGATTCCGCCCCTGGGCACCATTTGATTTCAATGATTTACGCTACAACTACCAATCGCGAAATTTTGGAGAGGTGTAATTCCTGTGTAATTGGTTTGCGCGCGTGCTTGGCGGATGGCCGACAATCTCGTTACTCGAAATCACTCTCGCCACGCCTCTGCCGCCAGCGGAAGCTCATTCAGTTCCGCGCTCGCATCTCGCCACGTTGGATAGTGCCTTTGAAGGATGGCGACGAAGCGATCATTGTGAGTAGGCTCGATCAGGTGAGCGATCTCGTGAACAATCACGTATTCAAGCAGGTCCTTGGGCTTCGTCACCAATTCGGTGTTAAGGCGGATGTGACCCGCCCGAGGATTGCAGCTTCCCCACTTGGTTTTCATCCGTTGCAGGAAATAGCAGCGCACTTCGACCATTAGCTTCGGCGCCCACTTGTAGATAAGTTTCGGCACTTGCTCATGCAGGAGCGCTTTGTGCCACGCATGGATCACCGCGGCGCGCTTGTCGCACATCTATCAGCCTGTAATGGTGATGAAACTACTGCTGCACGGCGGCGAGGCGCGAGCCGGTCACGACCATTGCTTTTGGGCACCATTCACCCGAAACAATTCGACGACTTTGCTAGAAATGTCGATCCTATACCGCGACCGACGGTGTTCTGGGCGAGGCTTCATTGATCGGCTGGCCGTACGCAACGGGGTCATCAATTTGAGATATTATCTGTGCCGGCAATTCGACTACGACTCGTAATCCCTTCCCGTCTTTCCTCCCACAGGCGAAGATTTTTCCTCCATGCAGCCCAACGATTGTGCGGCATATCGCTAGCCCAAGTCCAGTACCGGGCTTTTCTTCGTGTACCCTGGCAAACCGAACGAAACGTTCAAACATCAACTCTCGTTGCTCCGCAGATAGACCAGGGCCCTCATCTTCGATACTCACACGCCAGAGATTTGGCTCGAATTCCGACCGTAGACCCACCATCCCACCCTGGGGGGATGCATTCAGAGCATTGGCAAGTAAATTGAGGAGCACCTGACGAAGCAGTCCCTCCTCAAATGCAACCTGACCCTTGCCGGAGTGCACATGCACGAAACGCTTGCCCTGATGCTCCGCGAGTACAACGGCGTCTTGATCGAAATTTTCTAAAAAATGCGATGGATCCTGAGGAACCGTGCGCGCGGTGATGGCCTTCGCTTCCGCGCGAGAAAGGAATAGCAATTCGTCAATGACCCGATTAAGGCGCGCAAGTTCGTCGAGCATGACGACAACGACCTCTTCGTGCTCTGCCGAAAGGCTACCTTCTGTAACCAACTTCTCCGCATGCAGGCGCAATAGAGCAAGAGGGGTCTTGAGTTCGTGAGAGGCGTCGGCAGAAAAGCGTCGAGTTCTGATCAAAGGACTCCTCGAGGCGATCGAATGTTTGGTTCAATAAGCGCGCAAGATCCGAAATTTCATCGTGAACATCAGCAACCGGGATCCGCTCGCTCAAATTGTCGTGCCGGATACGGTTTGCGGTTTCGCTAATGGTCCTTATCGGCTGCAATACAATCCGGCTGAGGCCCATACCTATCGCAATGCTTACAAGAAGCATGACGACCAACAGTCCCACGCAGATTTCAAGATAGATCCGCATCTCCGTTTGGATCGGCTTAAGCGGTGTCCCCACAGTTACATCAAGGCCATGAAGAACGAACTCCGAGACGCGCAATTCACCGATACTAGGTACGCTTGCATTGTAGATGTGCTTGCCCGGTACGTCGGGAATAATTTGCCGGTTGAGATTGCTCGAATAAAAGAGATCGTGCGTGTGCCGATCATGAAGATTGACATAAAAGAGAACCGACGCGTATTGGGTCGTTTGCCGAATGCGCTCGTCGATCTCCTTGGGCGTCATGCGGTCATATTCGTGACCGAGGTGACCCCGGATTTGCTCGAACTCGGCCTCGTTAAGAAGATCAAGGCCGTGAATTAAACGACTTTCGAGCGATACGTAACCAATTGCAAACAGGCATGCCAAAGTCAGAGTTGCGCTGAGCGCATAAAGAGCGGCAAGTCGTGCTCCGATCGACTTCATACGAGTTGATATCCTACACCGCGAACGGTCTTGAACACATGTCTACCTTGCGTGGTTTCGAGTTTGCTTCGAAGCCGGCTCATGTAAACGTCCAAGAGATTCGTATCGATGTCGTAGTTAGAAGGCCACACTTTTTCGGCGATGTAGGTACGCGTCAGAACTCGGCCCGGGCTCTGCATGAAAACCTCTATGAGTGCGAATTCTCTGCTGGTGAGATCGACCTGCTTTTCATTGCACTGGACTGTGTGGCTCAGAAGATCCAGGCGAATACCGTTGTGCTCAATTACCGAAAGCTTGACGCTCGACTGGCGGCGCAAGAGAGCCCGGATATGGGCAAGCAATTCTTCAAGGCTGAAGGGCTTCGGCAGGTAGTCGTCGGCACCGAGGTCGAGTCCAGAAATCTTATCCTGAACTGAATCGCGGGCACTTAAAATGAGCACTGGCTCATTGAATTTGGCCTCGCGCCATTCTCGAAGCAATGTTAATCCGTCACCGTCGGGCAGGCCGATATCAAGTATCACGAGATCGAAATTCATTTCTGACAGCAGGTCGCGAGCCTCGGCGCATGAAGTCGCCCATTCCACGGTATAATGGTTTTCCGAGAGGCTTTGCTTCAGGAAGCGCCCTAACCTGCGGTGGTCTTCGACAATCAGTACCTTCATAGGAGCTTGCTTTGTTTCTCTCGCGCCATAGCCGGGCTTGAGTTCGCTGTGCACGATTCAATATGATCAGCACCCGGGCGGTAAATGGCAAGCGTCTTTTTTCCCTGAATTTGCATTCAGGTAGAAGTCAGCCTTGTTTCAGGAGAGGTCGCTATTGTGGTGATAACGAGATGAAAACGGGGCTTTAACCCAATAGAATCTCGACGGCTCAGGGTGGAATAAGGAGATCGACGATGAAATTATCTGCCGCCGTTGTGTCGGGGCTGCTGGTTGCAGCGCCGTTGTATTCGGGGCGCGCGCTTGCGGATGAGACGCCGGTTGTAGGGACAGGGAGTTATGGGCAACAGTTAGTCGAACAGACGCTCGCAGCGCATCGAAATGTCGTGTCTATCACACTGTATGCGAAAGTAACCGGGAGGCCCGGCGACGTTGTAGTCGCGTCAAACGTTCGTCGCTCGGACGATTTGTCCCCAGCAGAGGTCCGGGCTGTCGTGAAGACAGGTAAGCCGCGCTTCCAGGTGGAGCGGGGACAGCTGAATGCGGACCTTCCTCAATTTGATATGCAACACAAGCCCGCTGGAGCGTTGTCGCTCGTTTTGCGTATGGAACCGGGGGCGGGCCTTGCGGAAATGGAGGACTCGGCCCGCGCGGTCCGGTACGAACTCTCCCGACGAATCAGCTACGAAGCAAACCTCGTTCAGGCCGCACAAATGGACCCGAATGTGCCGTTACGGAGCTATGCGCAACATCTAGCCGATCAGACACTCTTGAGGCATCCGGATGTATTGATCGTGGCAATCCATGCCAAGACGCCCAAGAATGCGGATCCGGAGATTCTCGCCTCGAATATCGGTCGCATCGGCAAGAAGGCCGACGACGACGACATGCGTGTGGTCCGAGACGGCAAAACTAATCTCGAAATCAACAAGGAACTGCAGCGCTATGAGGTTGAGCTGCCGCTCAATGACGTTTCCGGTGTTCGCATCGGTGCACTGGGTGTCGTCTTTCCACTCGATGCGCATACCGATCAAAAAGCAAAGCATGCCGAAGCAATGCGAATCCGCGATGAGATCAGCCATCGGATCCTGACGCCCGGTAATCTGGTCGAGGCCTGGCCTTATGATCCGCACTATTCCGAAAACACTTACGCTCAAGCGCTGGTTGACAAGACGCTTGCAAAACATCCCGACATCCAAGTCCTGGCGCTCCATGTGACGCCCCCGAGCACTAAGACCAACGTCATTCTCGCCTCCAATATTGGCCGTATCGGAAAGGTCGCCGATTCCGATGACATGAGAGTAGTCAATACCGGTAAGCCGGACATGGCGGTCAACGCCGAAGGGGACCGTTTTGAGACTGAACTCGCGCTTCGCGACCACAGCGGCATGCAGATCGGAGCCGTCAGCATTGTCTATGGCTATGCCAAGGGTGACGATAAATCCAGCCTCGCGCGCAAAGCGAATGTCATAGGCGGTGAATTGGCATCGAATATTCCGAGTGCGGCCGCGCTCTTCGCCAAGGTAAATTGAGAACTTCTGCCGTCATCAATTAAAAAAAGGTCTGGACATGAAGTTCCGAAAGCTTGTGATTCTGTCTTGTATTCTCCTTGGCACGACGGCAGTCGCGCTGGCAGGCCCGGCGGAACCGCTCAAGCTCGAAGGCCGGACCGATATCCCCGGCTATACCGGCGATTTCGATCACTTTGCCGCCGACATCCAGACCGACCGCCTGTTCCTGGCGGCCGAGGATCATGGCACGCTGGAGGTGTTCAACCTCAAGACTGGTAAACACGAGAAGACGCTTCATGTTGTCGATACGCCACATGGTATCTTCTTTGTGCCCGGCACCAACCGCATGATTGTGACTGATAGCGGAAAGGATCTGAGCCCAATTCTCGATGCCACGACCTACAAGGTGGTTGGACACGTCAAACTGGCGCCCGGCGCTGATTCGTCGGTCTACGATCCATCAACCGGTCATTTCTATATCGTGACCGGTGGCGGCGACGTAAATATGAAGGTCAGCTATTTGAATGAGATCGATCCCAAGACGGGGCACCTCCTTCGGCAACTGAAATTCGACTCTGATCATACTGAAGCTGTGCGAGCGGAGCAAAACGGGCATCGCCTGTTCGTCAACATTGCGGACAAGAACCAGGTGGCCGTCGTGGACAAGCGAACATTCAAGGTGATCTCGCATTGGTCGATCTCCGGTGCCAAAACCAATCTGTCCATGGCACTTGATGAAGCCGATCATCGAATCTTTGTCGTCACACGCAATCCCACAAAGATGTTCGTTTTGAACACCGATAGTGGCGAGACGGTCGCGACTCTTGACGTTCCCGCGATCGTCGATGGGGTGTTCTATGACCGCACACGAAAGCGCATTTATGTCCCAGGTGCTGTGGGCGAGGTAGGCGTTTATCAACAGATTGATCCGGACCACTACAGAGAGCTGGCACGAGTGCCCAGTGCCCGGGGTGCAAAATCTGGCATTCTAATTCCCCAGCTGAATCGCTTCTATGTTGCTGCGTCGCCTGGTAAACGCGTCGGCGGCGCAATTCTTTGGTATTCGGTCGAACCCGCGCCTGGCGCCACCGCCGCAAAATAATAGCGCTGCCCGGGGCCTTCCGCGAAAAGCGACGATAATGCTGCAGGTCAAGCTCCGGACTGTCTCGAGCCGGATTAGCTCGGACTTCTGTGCCTCATTGCGCCGACGCTGCTGACACCGGCGCTGCTTTGTCCGTCTGCTTGGGCGGGGCAAGAGTTCTATCGCCTGTAGTCATCGTTGACGTTACCAGGGCCCTTAGATGAGCGAGATTGGCCGCCGTCGGCTGCCAGGCCTGCCTACTGATTGTCATCAAGGCCGTACAGCTCCTGCATTCCGGTTGGAGTATGCCTTTTTTGGTTTACTGCAAGTTAGCTGTCAGGTTGGCTTCAGGTACGGGCTGTAAGCTCTCTGGATAATGAGACGCCTTTCAGGGCGAAGGGGAGGAACAGTCATGGATAATCTTTATAACCGTATTGCGTCCCGTTTGCTGGTATCGTCGGCGATCGTCAGTGTTGCCGCCCTGACACCTGCTCCCGCGTTCGCGCAGTTGGCTGCGTCCTCAACGGAAACAGTCATTGTTACTGGTTCCGCAATTCCGACGGCACCAGGTGATATCGCAGTCGACGTAAGCACTGTAGACGCCTCCGCCATCAAGGCGGGCGGTGTGACGTCCAATGTGCTGGACATCATGCGGAAGCAGATTCCCAATTTTATTGGTCGCGGCGACACGGGCAGCACCAACGCCAACAACGACAAGCAGAGAACCGGGGCCGGTTCGCAGGTTCTACTCAACAATATCGACACGCTGGTTCTGGTCAATGGACGGCGCGTGGCGGTTAGCGCGATAACAGCCATCGGCGGTAAGAATTTCGTTGACGTCAATGAGATTCCGGCGGCCGCGATCGAGCGAGTTGAGGTTCTGAATGACGGCGCATCATCGATTTATGGTTCGGACGCAATTGGTGGAGTAGTCAATATCATCCTGAAGAAGGATTTCGATGGTCTCCGGGTAGGGGCGCGCTTTGGCGGCGCCGCAGGTGGATATGACGAAGAGTCCGGCTATTTTGTGGGCGGGTTCAATTGGAGCAAGCTCAATTTCACCGTGATGGGCTCGCGCTCGCATGTCACGCCGCTCCTTCAGGACAAGCGCGCGTTCAGCAGCAATCTGACTGGGCGTAGTTCCCAGGTGCCAGGCTCTATCGGCAGTACGGACTTGCTTGCGACAGGCCTCGACTCCCCGAGCGAAGTCGTGCCGACTGGTACCGCCGCAACGGCGACCTCGCTCGCCGATCTTGAGGCTGCTGGTGTCTATTACCAGAATAACGTCGCCGGAATTGGTGCGACCTATGACCAATCCAAGTTCCAGTCTCTGGTTGTCGGTCAGGATCAAACCGCGCTGGACGCAACATTCGATGGAAATTTAATTGGTGACGAGCTAGAGCTTTTCGGAGACGCAGAGTTTTCTCAAAACAACAGCTTTCGCCAGTTCATTCCTAGAGCGATCACTTTGACTGTGCCGGCTGGTTCTCCCTACAATCCGCTAACCACCAATGTCACAGGAGTCAACTTTGCAGACTGGTCGCGGCCAATCAAATATCGCGACTCGCAGCAATCCTATCGCGGTACTATCGGTTTGCGCGGCGCCTTCTTAACCGATTGGGGTTGGGAAGTTGCCTACACGCACAGCGAGAATACGCTGGGTGAACGCGGTGAAAATGTAATTTACGCGCCGAATGAAGCGCTGGCGGTTGCGGGCGGTTACGATGCTAACGGTAATGCCGTGGCCGGTGGCAAGTACAGCAAGGTTTATGCGAATTTCTCCGAAGATTCCATGGTAGTTCAGCCGGCACTCGATCCCTTTGCGCGCGCCGGAATTAATTCGGCGGCGTTAGCCAATCTTTACGGCACCGAGCAGTTGAATGCCGACAGCAACCTCGATTCAATTGACGGCAAAATCAATGGTTTTCTGTTCGACCTGCCGGCTGGCCGGCCGGCCTTTGCCATAGGCGGAAGCTGGCGGCAGGAAGGTGTTTCGGAGCACATAGATCCGAACGGCTACAATACCGGTCCGACATCGCATCGCTGGGACGGCGGCTATGCGTATGACCGCTTTTCGGACAGCCACACAGTCGAGGCCGGCTTTGTCGAAGTGCGCGTTCCGGTCACCAGCGATAAATGGAATGCCCCAGGCTTCTATGCTCTCGACATAATCGGTGCAGGCCGGGAAGAGAATTACAGCGATGCCGGCAGCTCCTTCGTGCCGAAAGTTGCTTTTCGCTGGCAACCCTTTAGTCCCGATTTGACGATCCGAGGGAGCTATTCCAAGTCTTTCACTGCGCCACAGTTGTTCTTTGTGGCAGGACCCACGGATACACGGCTCGTCGCAGCTCCCGTTCTGCAGAAGGCATTCTCCGACACCATTCCCAATAACGGTTTCCAGGCTGAGGATGGCGTGAATCCCAACCTGAAGCCAAGTACGGCGCAAACACGCTCGATCAGCGCCACGTGGGCGCCGCACCAGGTTCCAGGCCTTGTTCTGACCGTCCAGTACTCCTCGATCGATCAGCGCGGTACTCCGGCTGGGATCGGCATCGTCACCGAGTTGAACAGCGTGAACTCACTGGGCAAAGCTTCGCCGTTCGCGGGCTTGGTCAGCCTCAACAACTTCTTCGGCCGCCCCGGCGCGGTCCTCGCCTCCACGGCGTTCCCAAATCCGGGGGATTTGGAAAATTACCTGCTGGCGGATCCGAACAATTCGCTGAACGTCTACACCTCCGATCACTTCATCAATCAGGGGGGCGTCAAGATCCGCAGCTTCACGCTGAACGGTTTCTATAGTGTGTCAACCGAGGATGAGGGCACCTTCACGGGTTCTACCACGGGTACAGTGTTTGATTCCTATCAGTACTCGGCCGTGCTGGGTGCGCCATATTATGAATATGTCGGGACCGGCACTGATGGCGGTACGGGCGTGCAAGGCACCATTCCGAAATACCATTTCTACACCACGCTGAGCTGGAATTTTCAGCATTGGACGGCGACGTTGGGTAACACGTACATCTCCTCGGTCATCGACGAAGGTGCGGGTGGCCCAGTTTATGAGAATCTCGTGAAGTCGGGGAAAGTGGGGACTCCGATTTCCTCTTATACGGCATGGGATTTCCAACTCTCCGCTCAAGGCGACGCAATCTTCGGAGAATATGCCAAGGGATGGGACTTTTCGGTGGGTGTGAACGACTTCACGGATGCCCAGCCGCCGGCTTCGTACGATGCCTTCAACACGAATAATGCCGACACCGGTACCTATTCACCGATTGGACGCTTCGTCTATGTGTCTGGTGCACTAAATTTTTAGATGTTGGAGAACCCCGGGGGCAACTGCGAGCCCGAGGTGAACCGGCCCCGGGCCCGGAGTTCTATCGGGTTGGAATCCCGCGTGATTGACCGCCTTCGGATTGCCCGAAACGCCTATATTCCGGTCTGATTCGAAAGATGTTCAGGTTCGCGTCAGGCATTCCCGGTATGCTTGTATCGACGGCAGCTAGTAGTGCCCAATACCGCCAGACAAGAAGCGAATTACACCGGTGTCTGGTTGGGGGGGCGTGTTGGAGGAGGCCACTGCGAGAGTGGAGAAGCGGGCATCAAAAACGCCGTCTAAGATCGCTGGGTTGAAGCTGTGGTGGAAGCTTGTCGATGTGAAGATCGGCATTATTCCGCTTCCGATTTTCGTCGGCCTGATCGGTATCATTCTGGCTTTCGTCAATACGGGAAACGTACCGTCGGATATCCTGACGAATATGGCTGTGCTGGCCGTCGGCGGCTTCGCTTGCGCGGAAATTGGGAAGCACCTGCCGATTCTTAAGCATATTGGCGCAGCGGCTATCTTCGCCACGTTCATTCCCTCTTTTCTGGCCTATGCGCACCTGATACCGGTCCCTGTCATCCACTCGGTGGTGAGTTTTACGCGCGCCAGCAATTTCCTTTATCTCTTCATCGCAGCAATCATTGTGGGCAGTATCCTGGGTATGGACCGCCATGTCCTGATTTCTGGCTTTCTCAAGATTTTCGTGCCGATTTCGGTCGGCTCCGTGTTCGCTGCAGCGGTCGGGACTCTCATTGGCGTGGTGCTGGGATTGGGCGCGAAACATACGTTCTTCTTTCTCGTTATGCCGGTCATGGCTGGTGGTGTTGGAGAAGGCGCGATTCCCCTATCGGTCGGCTACGGTTCAATTCTGCACCGAACCGATTTGCTGGCACTGGTTTTGCCTCCCGTAATGCTCGGAAGCCTGTTCGCGATTATTATCGCCGGCTTCTTGAATTTTGTCGGCAAGCGTTATCCTCAATTGACTGGTGAAGGCCGCTTGCAGCCTGGCGAAGAAGAAGATGAAGTTTTGGTCGCTGAAAAGCCGGGGGCTGCTCCAGATATCGCCACAGTCGCCGGCGCTGCAGTGATGACTGTCACGTTTTATCTTGTTGGTGTCCTGACGCAGCGTTATTTGGATTGGCCTGCACCGGTAGTAATGCTGTTCGCCGTCGTCGTCGTCAAGCTCCTGCGGCTCGCTTCGCCGAACCTGGAACATGGCGCATTCGTGGTCTACCGCTTTTTCGCCATCGGCGTGACTTATCCGCTACTATTCGCGATCGGCGTGACCATGACACCCTGGGACAAGTTGGTTTCGTCACTAGCTGTGGCAAATCTGGTCACGATCTTTGCGACGGTAGTGACGATGATTGCGACTGGCTTCTACTGCGGCCGCCTGCTGAACATGTATCCGATCGACGCGGCGATCGTCAGCGCCAGCCGCTGCAGTCAAGGCGGCACTGGAGACGTCGCCATGCTAACAGCGGCCAATCGCTTACAGTTGATGCCATTCGTGCAGATCGGCACGCGCATCGGCGGCGCCGTCACCGTTGTGCTGGCGCTGATCGCAATGGCCAAATTCGGGGTTTGACGAGCGATGGAGATGAAGGTGGCACGGGTTGGGAGCAAACTGTGATGGTGCCGCGGTGGTAATGAGCACCGAATTGCAATCAGTGACCTTCAGTGCTGGAAACGATGCACTGAATACTGCTTTCGCGTTTTCCGGCGATCTGTGGGTCAGGGACCCAGGTGGAAGTGAAACCGGACACAGTAGCCGGGTCGGCTAGAGATTGAAATTCATTACAGCAAATCTGGAATGGCAATGAAGACTCTCTTGATTGAAGACGACGTGGAGACCGCCGAAAATATTTGCAGTACCCTGACAAGTCAGGGGTATGAAGTGGAGTTATGTGGAAGCGGCCTGGAAGGATTGGAGAGGGCGCGGCATAGTAATTTTGATGCAGTAGTTGTGGATCGACTATTGCCTACCCTTGATGGCCTCAATCTTGTGAAGCAAATACGTAGTTGAAGGTAATCTCGTGCCCGTATTGTTTGTAACGGCTTTGGACGGAATTGATGATCGCATTGCTGGATTAAACGTCGGCGGAGATGACTATCTCACCAAACCCTTTGCGCTTAATGAACTCGTAGCGCGAGTCAATGCTCTTACACGCCGCAAAGCGGGTGAACAAGCCGTGCTTCGAGTGCGAGATCTCGAAGTGGATCGTATCCGGAGAACAGTAGTCCGGGCAGGAAGTATCATTACGCTTCAACCGATGGAGTTCGATCTTCTGGCCTATCTCATGCGTAATGCTGGATTTCCTGTGACCCGTGCAATGCTACTTGAGAATGTATGGAATTTGACCTTCGATCCACAGACGAATATTGTTGAATCACATATGTGCCGTCTGCGTGGCAAGATCGATCGTGGTTATGACTTGGAACTTATCAAGACAGTCCGCGGGCGGGGATATGTTTTGGGTCATGAGCACTCCAACATGGATTGATGTTGTCGTTAGACTAGCAATCGCAAACATGTATTTTGTGAATTTGTGCATATGCTCACTGTCGCACTTGATCCCCGCGAATTCTGTCTGAGACGGCGCGAGCATTCAACCCTCAGACTCGACAACCGCATGTCACACCGCGACATCGAATGTGACTGGACATTTTGTGCGAACGGAGCGTGGCTCGGACCATGGCTCGTGCCCGTAAGAAATCCTCGAGACAAGCTGTCTTGTTCGGGGTTCGTTGGGGTCGACGCGATATTGGTCGGGCTCTGGCGCGATAGGGAGCCAGAAACGCCGGCCAGAAGCTCTAGGGCGGTCCAATATCGCCCTTTGCAACCCACGGCGTAACCCAAGGCCCGGGAAGCGCTCCAGCGCCCAGAGGCTAATTTTTCACATGGTTGCGGGCATTGAACCGGGCGAGGGCGGCCGACGGCGTAACGATTAAGTGCGCCGTCAGCGTGAACATCGCTGCCAACGGCGGTGACCCTGCCTTGCTCAATCTCTCGAGCCGGTCAAGGCTTCGCGCCCACCATAGGCAGCCAGATGGCGCTGGCCTGCGATCCGCCCTCAAACACAGTCTGGGTCGCGGCTTTGTAATCCTGCGGTTGGGCCAGGAAAATGTTCTTCACGAAAGTCTGCGGATTGCGGTCATAGAGGGGAAACCAGCTCGACTGGATCTGCACCATGATCCGGTGGCCCCGCCTGAAGACGTGATTGGCGGGCGGCAGCGTAAAGCGGTATCGCTGCACATTGCCCGCGGGAATCGCGGTGGGATTGGAAAAGCTGTCGCGATAGCGACCCCGGAAAATGTCCATTCCGATGGGCAGCTCGTAGCCCGACATTTCCGGCCGTTCCGGCAGCATATCGGGATAGACGTCGATCAGCTTCACCACCCAGTCGGCGTCGGTGCCAGTAGTCGCCGCGAAGAGATCGACCGACGGCACGCCGCTGATACGCACCTCCGAAGTGAGCGCATCCGTGACGAATGTCAGCACGTCAGTGCGGTTTTCGAAGGGCCGTTGGTCGGTGGTGAGCCAGCTTTGCCAGCGTGGGGTGTCGGAAAATCGCACCGGCCGGGGCAGATAAGGTACCGGCTTTGCCGGATCTGCGACATAGGATTGCGAGCCCGCCGCTGGTTTCTCAAACGATAGCTTGGTGCCGCCGCCGAGATAAAGCGGCGTCATGGGCGCTGTGCAACCCGTGTCGCAGGCGAGTGGCCAGTCGGCGAAGCGCTCCCAGTGGTTGGCCCCGACATTGTAGATCATGGCGCGCGGCGTCTCGGGCTTGGGCGCATCCTTCAGATAATGATCGAAGAATGGTTTCAACACATCCCGCCGCCATTGCAAGGCAGTGTCGCCATCGAACTTCAATTCGCCTAGCGTGGTGCCGTCATAATTGGCGCCGCTATGCCGCCAGGGACCGATGACGAGATAATTATTGTCCTCGTGCCCCGCCGCCTTCAGAGCCCGCCAGGAATGGACCGCGCCCCACATGTCTTCCTGGTCGAACAGACCCTGTTCCCACATTGTGGGCACGCTGGAAGGATGCTGGACCACAAGTTTGTCCAGCGCCTGGCCCTGCCAGAAATCGTCATAGGCGGTGTGCTTCAGGGCGCGCTGGTAATAAGGGTACTGCTCCACGCCGTGCAGCTTGGCCCAGCCGCTGACCGAGCCGGCGCGCAGATAACCCTCGTAATCGTCATAAATATTGCGCGGCACCGGCTTGCCGTCGCCGCGCACGCTGGACTCGCTGGTTATGTAATCCACATTGTTCTGCCGATAGGCGCCGTAGTGAAACCAATCGTCACCCATCCAGCCGTCCACCATGGGACTTTCGGGCGCCGCCACCTTCAGCGCCGGATGAGGATCGAGCAGCGCCATCACTACGGTGAAGCCCTCATAGGAAGAGCCCACCATGCCGACGCGACTGTTGCTTTCCGGTACATTCTTGACCAGCCAGTCGATCGTGTCCCAAGCGTCGGTGGTCTCGTCCGTGCTGGTGGGATTGAGCGGTCCCCTCACCGGCCGCGTCATCACGAAATTGCCTTCCGAGCCATATTTGCCCCGCACATCCTGGAAGACCCGGATATAGCCTTCATCCGTCATCCATTGATCGCTCCTTGCCAGCGCCACGGCGCGATAGGGCGTCTCCTCGGCTTGGGCCCGCTTGTCGGCGTGATAGGGCGTGCGGGTCAAGACCATGGGCGCATTGTGCGCACCCTTGGGTATGATCAGCACCGTATGCAGCTTGACCCCGTCGCGCATGGGAATTTCGACCACCTGCTTTTCGTAATCGTAGCGGGATTGCTCGGGCACGATCTTGGCGGGAATGTCGTTCAGGTCAGGGTCACTGATCTGGGCCCATGCCGGTAAGGAGAGCAAAATCCCGGCACCAAAAATCATCCATTTGGGAGACATGACAAATTCCCCTTCCGCTTCAATCTCGAGCAATCTCCCCCGAGCCAGCGATTTCTCTGCCGATTCGTCATCATTTCCCGAGTCCAGGGCCCGATGCCAGCGTTTTGTGGGGGCGTGACCTCGTAGGGTTGCCACCCATGGCATCAACTCGCGGTCTAATGGTGTATTCAGCATCATCCTCAGCGCTCAAATATAATACGTGTCCTTGGGGAAGGCGGCCGTGCGTCTAGGGTCATGAACCCACCAATCCTTTTTTGCCCACGGTGCGCTCGATTCGGTCTTTTGCCCTGCCAAAGCCGGAAACTGCCGAGTGACCGATGGTGGTGAACACAAAATTGGAGTGAAGGATCCTGGCCCTGTGCGCTTTGTCATGCCAGCCACAATGTCTTTATTTAGTCGTTCTACACGCCGTAAACCGCCGCGAAGGGTGCGATTACGGCGTACGCCATCGACGAGTTTGGGTTCGCCTTGCCGCTGGCGATATTGGTAGTCGCCATTTTTCTGTGGCGTCACCGCTTCGTCTTACGCAAGTCCGACTTACTTGCGGGTTAGCCCAATGGTGCCTGACTATCTGTTTGCCAAAATTCCACGTCGCCTAAATCATCCCGATGATTATTTCACGTCCAGAGTGAGCACGAAATTTGGAAACATTGTTTGGGCCGCTATCGCTTCCCATTACTAGGAACAGGTGAGCGCGATGGTGTAGGTGAAGAAGCATGCGCAAGATCAAATGTGATGGAGTTCAAGCTACCTCCGGCTTGCAATTCCTCCTGTCCGGCGGGCAGACCGTTCTCCTTCAAGAGGTAAGCCACAATGTCGGCAGAGGCTGCGGGGCTCAATGATTCAGGATGATCCAAAGGCATCGCGGTACTTATGTATTCGTAGAGATCCTCCAGCGTCGAGCCCGCCCAATCTGGCATAAATCGTCCCACAAGCGGCGGCGTTTCATAAGTGCCGCTGAGATTTGCTGCGTGACAGACAGAGCAATGTTGAAAATATTGCTCGGATCCGCGCGTCGCCTGGGCGTCGGTATAGATTCCGTCCCAAATCGACTTGTTGGTTTGCGCTTTTGCTCCGCCATTCCCGCTCATCCCGATCGCGGTTGCCAGAACAGCCATTGAGATTGCCAACTTTCGCATCTTTGCCGCCTTTTATGCGCGTGATGACTGGGGAAAGCGCGCGTATAGATTTTCGATTGCTTTAACCGCATTCACTGATTCGGCGCGGTTGACTGTTTCGTTGCTATTACCATAACCCTTCATATCGCCCCCATCGAGCGCCTGCACCAGGATGCCGTAGCTTTTCGAGATCATCGAAACATTGTCATAAAAGATGCCGTAGTTGACCTCTGGCTGCGGAATAAGCCAGCCATTTTGGCCGCGGACCGGCGTTATGCTCGTGTCCTTCCACCATTCGCGCGCCGCGTAGCCAGGGCAATTAATCACCACCCTTTCCTTGAGTTGTGTCAGTTGAGACGGATGGTGGAATTCGCGGATCTCAATCTTGCCCCCGGCAGCATAGAAGTTGGACATCAAGATCTGACTGTAGTTGGGAATGTTGAACATCATGGTTTCAGATCGCTGCACGTATTTGACTGGAAATGGGACCGCGCCTGGCGGTAGCAATCGCGGCTGTGGTGTGAGGTCCCGGATGCGATCGCTATAGTGTCCAAACCCCAGGGTGTCGAGCTTTTCATCCGCCGCCTGCTGCTCTTCAAAGGGCACATCGGAGAGGTCGTAGGAATCATACCATTCCACCGGGTTGCCCGGCAGTCCGAGATAGCTGCGATAGGTCTTAAACGACATGCGCGCCATTTGTTCCCACAGCGCTCCGAATGAAGGGCCCGCCGCTTGGGTTAAAGAAATTCGCGAATCGGGAGTCCAGATTCCTGTGGCGCGGGCAGATCGCGTGCGCGGCAATAATTCGCGCGCATAAATGGTGACCAGCGCTCCGGCCTGTTGCGCCAAAATGGCGGATGTAAGGCCAATGACGCCGCATCCGATCACTGCGATTTCCTTTGGACCTGCGGCGAATGCCTTCTGCACCGCAATGGTGGCCGAACCCCAGGAAAGTGACCACCCGCTACCCCCATGTCCATAATTGTGGACGACCAGTGTGTCGCCCAACTGTTCGGTGTCCAAACGGGGCCCTTGAGCTCGAAACGGTCTCAAACACACAGTGAGATCGAACAACCGGTCCGGATGGGCCCGGAAGGGCGCGAGTCTCGGTGGAATATCTTCAATCGGCAGGCCGGAGGTATTTGCGCCGTGCGGCACCGTCGTGCAACCTGAGAGCCCAACGAGGCCACCAACGGCAAGCGCGCTTTTCAGCATGCTCCTCCGGCTCAAACCTTGCACTCCCCCGATCGTGCTAATCTTTTGCCGCGCCCGCATTATTGCGACTCCCCCCTTAAGACTTCGATTCCGAATCGGCCGGTGGTTTATCCGATAGGCCCCTCGGCATTGGAATATCAACTTAGCATAATGTATCGATCAGTACGGCTTGAAGACTCTCAAGCAAAATGCAGCAAGTCCCAGGCGACACCTAAAGATCCTTGTGACGCCCAATCTGATCAAAGTGCTGGGATAGCTGATGCAGTTTCTCGCTTGCTTGCCTTAGGACTTCTGAGCGCAGGATTGCCGCGTTTAGCTGTGTGGGAAGATTTACTGCGACCTGGAAGATTACATATTCATGCTGTTTTGCGAGATCGGTATTATCCGTAACGTGTCCAGACGCGAGTTGAATTTGCTTGCCGTCTTGGGAAGTGACCGTAGTAAATTCTTGTAGGTGCAATTGAGCCATCATTCGATCTCCTAGGCGCAATCAATAATTTTCAATGTTGGGGGATGAGCGAAATCTATTTTGCCGGTAAGACGCCGCGGGCCCGATCAGAGATCGGCGCGGGAACGGCGTCAACGGACTTCCACGCCAAGCAGTGGATCAGCTTCATATCAAAATGCGTTCTTTAGTGTCCACCGGACAGGCTCCAAATGTCTAGCACGCCGCTGGTGGCGTGATCGTTGGCATTGCCCTCGGGCAGCATAATCTCGCCTTGCAGTATTATTGGGCTATTCCAATGGCCGGGGCCACACCGCAGTGTGGCGACGCGTTTGCCCGAAGTCGCGTCGTACACATTCAATCCACCTACTGGGGAATAGACGAATAGCAGGCCCCCCGCCTCGACGGGACTGGTGCCACCAGTGTCATTCTTCCACACTTCCTGGAGCTTGCCATCTTGCAGCTCCCAAGCCGCGGTGCCACCGTTGTCTGCAGCGAACATCCAGGTTTGGCCGCTATGTTGCCATACCGCTGGCTGAGTGAACAGATCGGTGCTGCTCGGCGTGGAGACAGTTTGCAACTCGTGGTCTGTGTGGGAAGCGGTTCCGGAGATGGCCTTGCGGCTGAGCAGGTGGATATTGCCAGCTTTGCCGCCTTGGGCAAGCAAGTCGTTGCCGAGCAGCACAGGCGAGGTTGAACCGAGGTCAAGATCACTATCATTCAACTCATTTGTGTTGGCCGGCGTGTAGTTGCCAAGCATTCTTGTGGCGTCGGGGCTGAGTTGGATGACTGTATCGCCCCAGTCGGTCGTGCCGTTCCAATCTGCATTGCCGGTGGCAATGAAGATGTCCCCGTTGCTGGGATCGATAACGGCGCCCGCCCGCCCCCAGATTGCCGAATCGCTTTGCGGGCAGGAACTGGGCTCCATCAATTCAGCGCGGTTGCTACACAATGAATTCCAAACCGCGAGGAGTTTGCCCGAAGTGCCGTCAAGAACCGCGACGTGGCCCTGATAGGGCGGCCGGTCGCCAATATAGCCCGCAGTCACAGCAATCACATGGCCCCGGAAGAATTTCAGTGGCGAGTCCATCTTCTCGCGCAGCGGCAACTTGGTGATGGAAGTGCGCCAGACAAGTCGGCCGTCGCTAATGGCCAGTTTTTCGATGTAACCATCTGGTGAGGCAGCATAAATAAATTGGCGATCCGTATCAGCGACTGGGGTCGAGTTGGTGATCTGCCTCGTGCCGACAAGCTCCAGATAGCCGGTCGGTGTGTATTTCCACAATATGGCACCGCTATTGGCGTCAAGCGCCAGTGTTTTGCCGTAAGTGGTAGTAACGAAAATGGCATTGCGCTGGACGTCGCGGATGGTAACGTCGTGCAGGTAGATGGCGCTGGCATCCACGGTGCCATCCAGCTTGATTTGCCGCAGCGTTAGCTGGTTGAGATTGGCCGCGGTGATACCGGAGGGCATCGGGTTGGCGCTTGTACTTTGCACATCGCCGCCAAACATAGGCCAGTCCTGTGGAGATAGGCTTTGTGCAGCAGCCCCGGGGGCCGAACCCATTCCAAGCAGCAACACGACCATGAGCGAGTATCGCATGCGAAGTTCCTTAGATGAGCCTGCCTGCGTATAAACGATAGTACCTTTCTGGGATTCTTTGTAGCGGGCCTAGTCGCCTGAAGTGCCGCTGGCCGCGTATCAACACCTTAAGCGTGACAAAGGACAGATCTCGCTCCGTTTTCTTAACAATCAGACACACTCCTGCCTATCCAACGATACACTGAAGTACTTGGGAGGCGTGCCCGCTCCCGCAACTTGGCAAGCCTCTCCTCTCCGTCACAATCTCTTGCAACTCGACGCCTGACAGATCCGGCATCCGCAGGGCATACAATTGCGATGCGAAGGAAACTGACCGCCATGTACGTCGAATCAGTACGCTGTCACAGCGGGAAGAGATTAGAAATTTGGGACATAGGGTTTCCTGGATTTGGCCACAGAGTTTCATACGGTGGGGGCAAGGTCTGGTTTTGCAACAAGCGTATTAACGGCCGCTCCCATCGCATCACCCTCGGTCAGTGTCCGGCCTTGTCGCTGTCACAAGCTCACGACGCCGCGAGAAAGATCCTGATTGATTCTGAACCCCAGCCCGCAGCGGATCAGACGACGTTGGGAGAGGTCGTCCCTCGGTTCATCGACCTTTACTCGGGTTCGGAATCGGCGCCGATCATGAGCTCGGAATAATTCTGACTCCCGCTGCAAAATCAGTGGGTTGAGGGCTGCCGATTTGGGAGTCACCATTCGGCGCGCTTTTACACTTAAAGCAAGGATGAGCCAAAACCTCTCTTGCCCAAATGCAATCCGTGTCTCAATTCACCTGACGATGGACAATTCGGATGATCGTCCGAGGCAGGTGTAACTTTCGTGAAACTGAGCCTAGAAAATCTCGGTTCGTTCCGGAATAGAACGAGTGTTCTGCAAGCAACTCTGGCGCCAATACCGAACGCAATCAAGCTTTTGGGAATGTCTGGAATATTTCCCACCCATCGGTATTGAAAACTGAAAATCCGCGTGTCGGTGGTTCGATTCCGCCCCTGGGCACCATGATGACCTACTGACTTATTTCTCTTCTCCAATTTCGCATGTTCACATGTCGTTCCGGTTTGACACTGGAGCCTTAGCAATTGCGTTCACCGGACCGGCTTGAATGCCACTGAACGCAATTCCGGCTCTCTCCGTGAAGCCTGGACGGATTTGAGAGGATCCCGCACGAGCTGGCGTCAGCCGGGGCTTCAAACGGGTTCGCGTCTTGACTCGAAATAGTTGCATATGAAACTATAGCAGGCCCGAACAAGGGATAAAGCATGGATCTCTGGGAAAATCCGGTCGGCACGGACGGGTTCGAATTCATCGAATATACCGGTCCGGACCTGGCCGCGCTGCATCAGTTGTTCCTGAAGATGGGCTTTCGGGCTGTCGGCCGCCACCGCTCCAAGGCGGTCACGCTTTACCGCCAGGGCGACATCAATTTCATCGTCAATGTGCATCCCGACAGCCATGGCGCGCGGTTCGCCCAGGCGCACGGCCCCAGCGCCTGCGCCATGGCGTTCCGGGTGAAGGACGCCGCCCAAGCCTACAAGACCCTGATCGCGCGCGGCGCCAAGCCCTTTGCCAACGCGGTCGGCCCGATGGAACTCAACATCCCGGCGATCGAGGGCATTGGCGGCAGCGTGATCTATCTGGTCGACCGGTATGGCGAGCATTCGATCTATGACGTGGATTTCGTTTCCACCGATCCCAAACTCGGCTTCGGCCACCCTGGCGCCGGACTGTCGGCGATCGATCACGTCACCCATAACGTGTTTCGCGGCAACATGGACAAATGGGCCGGCTTCTACGCCGATCTCTTCAATTTCCGGGAGGTCCGCTATTTCGACATCGAGGGCAAGCTGACCGGCCTCAAATCCCGCGCCATGACCAGCCCCGACGGCATGATCCGGATTCCGATCAACGAATCCTCCGACGACAAATCCCAGATCGAGGAATATCTCCACGCCTATCATGGCGAGGGCATTCAGCACATCGCGCTCGCCACCGAAGACATCTACGCCTCGGTGGAGGGTTTGCATCGGAACGGCGTGGACTTTCAGGATACGCCAGACACTTATTATGAGCGGCTGGACAACCGCATCAAAGGCCATGGCGAGGATGTACCCCGGCTCAAGCGCGACCGCATTTTGATGGATGGCGCCAACGACAAGGAAACCGGGCTTTTGCTGCAGATATTCACCCAGAACGCGATCGGGCCGATTTTCTTCGAGATCATCCAGCGCAAGGGCAATCAGGGATTCGGGGAGGGCAATTTCCGGGCCCTGTTCGAAAGCATCGAAGCCGATCAGATCCGCCGCGGCGTGTTGCAGGATACCAAGCCATGAGCTCCAACTGGATTGAATTTCCCAGGACCGAAGGCAAGACCTCGCGGCAGGCGCATGCCGATTTGCCCGACGGCACTTTTGAGCGGGAGATCGGCCGCGACGGTTTCTTCGGCCCCGCCGCCCACCTCTATCATCGCCATGCCCCGACCGGCTGGACTTCGTTCGAGGGACCGCTTCGGCCGCGCGCCTTCGACGCCAAGGCGGCGGCGCGCTCCAGCGGGCCGGAGAACGGCGCGCTTCTGCTTTCCAACCCGAATTGCGCCATCTCGGCCTGGACCTGCGCGGAACCCATGCGGCATTTGATGCGGGATGCCGATGGCGATCTTCTGCTGTTCGTACATGCGGGCGCGGGCGATCTGTTCTGCGACTTCGGCCATTTGGCCTATCGCGATGGCGATTATATTCTCCTGCCGCGCGGCACCATGTGGCGGCTGGAACCGTCCGAGCCGACCCTGGCCCTCTCCATCGAGGCCCGCAACGGCGGCTTCAAGCTGCCGGACCGCGGTCTTTTGGGACAACATGCCCAATTCGATCCGGCGGCGCTGGATACCCCGCGGCTGGATGAGGCTTTCCGCAATCAGCCCGACGGCGAATGGTCGGTCATGGTCAAGCGGCGCGATCAAATCTCCACCATCCGCTATCCGTTCAATCCGCTGGACGCGGTGGGCTGGAAGGGAAATCTGGCGCCGGCGCGGCTGAACTGGCGCGACATCCGTCCGGTGATGAGCCACCGCTTTCATCTGCCGCCCAGCGTGCATTCCACCTTCGTCGCCGACCGCTTCATCGTCTGCACCTTCGTGCCCCGGCCGCTGGAAAGCGATCCGGGCGCGCTCAAAGTGCCCTTCTTCCATTCCAATGACGATTTCGACGAGGTGATCTTCTATCATGCCGGCGACTTCTTCAGCCGGGATAATATCCGGCCGGGCATGGTGACGTTCCATCCTTCCGGCTTTACCCATGGCCCACATCCCAAGGCCTTCGCGGCCGGCGCCAAGGCGGCCAGGACCATGACCGACGAAGTCGCGGTGATGATCGACGCCCGCGATCCGCTGACATTCGCCCCGGCCGCGGAGGCCGCCGAAGATCGCGGCTATGCCGACAGTTGGAAGACGAAATGAAGCTGGCCTCGCTGAAGGGCGGCCGCGACGGGCGGCTGGCCCTGGTGTCTTCGGATCTGATCAGCGCCACTTTGGTGCCGGAGATTGCGCCAACCCTGCAAGTTGCTCTCGATGCATGGGATGCGGTGGCGCCGCGCCTTTTCACGCTGAGCCGGGATCTCAATGCCGGAAAAATCCGCGACGCCTTCGTGTTCGATCCGTCGGATTGCGAAAGTCCCTTGCCGCGTGCCTTTCAATGGGCGGACGGCTCGGCCTATGTCAATCATGTGGAATTGGTGCGCAAGGCGCGCGGCGCTGAGATGCCGCAAAGCTTCTGGACCGATCCCTTGATGTACCAGGGCGGCTCGGACCATTTTCTGGGACCGACCGAGGCGATTGCAGCCGCGGATGACGGCTGGGGCATCGATTTCGAGGGCGAGGTGGCGGTGATCACCGCGGATGTGCCGACGGGATGCGATGCCGGTCGAGCATCCGGCCTGATCCACCTGGTGATGCTGGCGAATGACGTCTCCCTGCGCAATCTGATCCCGCAAGAGCTGGCCAAAGGCTTCGGCTTCTTTCAGTCCAAGCCCGCGGGAAGTTTCTCACCGGTGGCGGTGACCCCGGACGAATTGGGCGAAGCCTGGCGCGATGGACGGCTGCACCGGCAAGCTGCGTGTCAGTATGAATGGAAAGGAATTCGGCACCCCGGATGCGGGCATTGACATGGTATTCAATTTCCCGCAACTGATCGCCCATGCCGCCAAAACCCGGTCGCTTGCCGCCGGCACCATCGTCGGTTCCGGTACCGTGTCCAACCGCGACCCAAAAGCGGGCGCGGCCTGCATTATCGAGCGCCGGATGCGGGAGCAGATCGCCGGCGGCGCGCCCAAAACGCCGTACCTGACATTCGGAGATCGTGTGCGCATCGAAATGTTCGACGATGAAGGCCGCAGCATCTTTGGCGCCATCGATCAAGAGATCCGCCATGGCTGACCTGACGCTCTACAGCTATTTCCGGTCTTCCGCCGCCTTTCGGGTGCGTATCGCCCTGAATTTGAAGAACCTCGCCGTTGACATGCGATATGTCCATCTTCTCAAGGATGGCGGCCAGCAGCACGCGGAGTCCTATCGGGCCATCAATCCGCAGAAGATTGTGCCCAGCCTGGTTCATGGCGATCACGTCATCACCCAGTCCTTGGCGATCATCGAGTATCTGGATGAAATCTGGCCCGATCCGCCGCTGTTGCCCGCCGATCCGCCGGCACGGGCGCGGGTGCGGCAGCTGGCCTATATCGTGGCCTGCGATATCCATCCTTTGGGAAATTTGCGGGTTCTGCGGCAGCTGCGCGACCAATTCGCCGCCACCGACAGGACGGTCATGGAATGGCAGGTGCACTGGATCGAAGCGGGATTTCATGCGCTGGAAGAATTGTTGACCAAGACGCGGGTTGACGGCCGGTTCTGTCATGGTGATGCCCCCACCCTGGCCGATATCTGCCTGATACCCCAACTGGCCAATGCGCGGCGAATCAAGATGGACTTGTCGGCCTTTCCAACCTTGTTGCGAATCGAGGAAGCGGCCTATCGCCTGCCGGCCTTTTCGAAGGCGCGGCCGGAAAATCAGGCCGATGCGGAATAAGACCGCTCTCGATCTCGATGCCTTCATGCCCTACCGGCTGTCGATCCTGACCAACCGGGTCTCCAGTGCCATCGCCCGGCATTATTCCGACCGCTTCGGGCTCAGTATTCCGGAGTGGCGGGTGATGGCGGTTCTGGGCCAGACGCCTGGCCTCTCCGCCCGCCAGGTGGCGGAGCGTACCGCGATGGACAAGGTGCAGGTCAGCCGCGCGGTGCAATCGCTGCTGGCTGCGAAACGCCTGACCCGGGAGGCCGATATCCGCGATGGCCGGGTCAGCCAATTGTCGCTGTCCGCGCCGGGGCGGGCCATCTATGACGAGTTGGTGCCGGTCGCGTTGAAGCTGGAACGCGACTTTCTATCCGTGTTGACCGAAAATGACCGCCGGGCGCTGGACAGGCTTTTGACCAAGCTGTCCGCGGGAATAGACCAGCGCCGAACCATCGGGTGATCTTGCGGCCGGCCGCGGCCAAACCTCGCCGCCAGAATAACACCAGGCCGGTTATGGCGGTTCGAATTTGCGATAGTGCATGACCAGCCATAACAGTCCGAAAAGCGCCAGGACGGTGAATGCGGTGTCGGACCACAGAAGCTGCGGCGTGTTCTGGACAAACAGGCCGGGACTGCCCTTGAAGACGTCGCTGGTCGAGACCACCGCCACCGCCCCGAAATAGTTATTCACCAGATGAACCCCATAGGTGAGCGCGATGCCGCCCATGCGGATGGCGATCAGCGAGCAGACGATGCCGAAAATGGCCGCAACCAGCGCCTGCGGTCCGCCATTGGGGATATGAAGCGAGCCGAACAAGAGGCCGCTGACGATGGCGGCGGGGAGGGGACGCTTGAACGCCAGCAAAAGCCCCTGGGTGAGGTAGCCGCGGAAGATGAATTCCTCGGCAAAGGTCTGGATGCCGAGGCCGATCAAGGCCGTTCCCGCCAATGCCGCGCTTCCCGCCGAGGCGGTGATGGCGAAACCGTGCGGCGCGATCAGAAAGTCGATCAGGGTCACGCCGCATTCGACCGCGGCCCACACCATCAGGCCCAGAAGAAAGTACCGCCAGCGCCACAGGCCGATGACATCTTTGGGACGTTTGCTCTGGATCAGCCGCGCCGCCGCCGCCAGCGCCAAGGCCAGAGCCCCGAAGACCGCGCCAATACCCAAAAAGAACGACGCCGCGTCCTTGGGCTGCTGAAGCCGCTGGGCGAAATCACGCGGAAGGAGGTGAAGCGCGCCCAGGCCCAGCCCGGCCAGGATCAGCAGGACCAGCGCCAGCATCGAGGCGGCGATCAGGGTGAGAAGATAGCGCCACCAGCGATTGCGGCCGCGCGAGGCATAGCCGAGCGCTGTCTCCAACGGAATTTCCATTCGGCCTCTCCCGGCTTTTAAGACAATGGCGCGACGGTGCCGGCCGCGATTGCCGGCAAATGAGAACGGATTCGCGCGCCCAGGTCGAGCATTTGCGGCACCGTTTGGTCGGAAAGACCGAATATTGCGGAAAAATAAGGCCTTACCGGATATTCCGGGTCCGGCCCGGCTGTGTACGCATTGGGCATCCCGTGATATGGTTTGCAAATCATTGAACCCGCCCGCCTGACCCCAGGCGCATCCGGAGGCGATCATGATCACGCTCAAGATCAATGGCGAACAGCACAGCCTCGATGTCGAGGCGGAGATGCCCCTGTTGTGGGCCATCCGCAACGAGATCGGCCTGACCGGCACCAAATATGGCTGCGGCATCGCCCAATGCGGCGCCTGCACCGTGCTGATGGACGGAAAGGCGGTGCGCTCCTGCTCGCTGCCGGTGGCGAGCGCCCAGGGCCATGACATCACCACCATCGAAGGGCTTGCCCATAACGGCGTTCTGAACAAGGTGCAGGAAGCCTGGGTGGCGGAAGACGTGCCGCAATGCGGCTATTGCCAGTCCGGCCAGGTCCTGGCGGCGACCGCGCTGCTCACCCGCACGCCCAATCCGGACGAGTCCGACATCGACGCCGCCATGGCGGGCAATATCTGCCGCTGCGGCACCTATGTGCGCATCCGCCGCGCCATCAAGCGCGCCGCGGGAAAGGTCTGATGCCATGACGCACCGCAAAGAAACTGTACCCGCCGCGAATTCGTCGTCACCGCCGCCACCGCGTCCGGCGGTCTGGTGATTGGTCTCACAATTCCCGGCTATGCGGCCGAATTCGCCGAACCGAGCTGGGCCGCCGACGGCGCCGACCCGCGCGAGGTCAACGCCTGGGTGGTGGTCGAGCCGGACGAAACGGTGATTCTGCGTTGCCCGATGGCCGAGATGGGGCAGGGTACCGGCACCGGCTTGCCCATGCTGCTCGCCGAGGAGCTGGAATGCGACTGGAGCAAGGTCAAGGTCGAATTCTCCTCGGTCAACCGCAACATCCGTGAGCATGGCATTTATGGCGATCAGGTGACGGCGGGAAGCCGCGGCATCCGCACCACCTGGCCCTATGTGCAGCAGGCGGGCGCTTCGGCGCGGGCGCGGCTGATCCAGGCGGCGGCGAAGAAATGGAAAGTGCCGGCTTCGGAATGTAGCGCCGCCATGAGCAAGGTGACCCACAGGGCCAGCGGCCGCTCGCTCGGTTATGGCGCGCTGGTGGCGGACGCCGCCAAGATGAAACTGGCCTCCGAGCCCGCGATCAAGACCCCGGAACAGTTCAAATTCGCCGGCACGCGCCAGCCGCGTCTGGATTCCGCCATCAAGTCGAATGGCGCCGCCAAGTTCGGCATCGACACGCGCGAGCCTGGCCAGCTCTATGCCTCGATCATGACCTGTCCGGTGTTCGGCGGAAAGCTGGTGTCGGTGGACGACAGCGGCGTCCGCAACGCCCGCGGTGTCAAGCAGGTGGTCAAGCTCGACGATGCGGTGGCGGTGGTGGCCGACAATTACTGGCGCGCCAACCAGGCCCTGACGAAGCTGAAACCGGTATGGGATGGCGGTGAAGCCGCGCATACCGACAGCGCCCAGTTCGCGCGGGACTATCGCGAGGCGCTGGACGGCCCACTGGTCGCGGCCAGGAATGACGGCGACGCCAAAGCCGCGATCGCCAAGAGCCAGCATGTGGTCACGGCGGAATATGAGACGCCGCTTCTGGCCCACGCCACCATGGAGCCCTGCAACGCCACGGTGCATCTGCAGAAAGACCGGCTGGACATCTGGATGGGCTCGCAGTCCGCCCTGGGCAACGCCAAATATGGCGGCCGAGGAAGCCGGGCTCAAGCCCGAGCAGGTCTATTTCCACCAGATGTATCTGGGCGGCGGCTTCGGCCGGCGCACCTTTGGCGACGAACTTGTTCACGCCATCCGGGTGGCCAAGGCGGGCAACATCGACGTGCCGCTGCAATTGCTGTGGTCGCGCGAAGAGGATATGCGCAACGACCGCTATCGGCCGCAATCGGCGATACGGCTGAAGGGGGCGCTGACGCCCGACGGCAAGCTGGACGCGCTTTACATCCAGAGCGCCTGCGGCTCGATCCTGCGCTCCACCGGCCGCCCGGTGAAGGACGGGATCGATTTCACCGCCCTGGAAGGCATCGGACCTTCGGTGCCCTATAATAAAGTGCCCAACTGGTACACCGGCCAGATGCTCATGAATACCCATGTCCCGGTGGCCTATTGGCGCGCGGTGGGCGGCTCGCAGAACTGCTTCTATCTGGAAAGCTTCATCGACGAGCTGGCGCATGCCGCGGGCCGGGACCCGCTGGAATTCCGCCGCTCTCTCACCGACCGGGTGGATTCGCTGGCGGTGCTGGACAAGCTGGAGCAGATCAGCGATTGGCACAAACCGCTTCCCGCCGGGCGCGGGCGCGGGCTTTCGCTGGTGGACAATCACGGCGCGGTGGGCGGCCAGATCGCGGAAGTCACGGTCGCGCCGGACGGCATGGTGAAGGTGGACCGGGTCTTCGCCGCCACCGACGCCTATCATGTGGTCAATCCCAATCTGGTGGACGCCCAGATCGAGGGCGGGGCGATCTTCGGCATGACCGCGATGATGTATGGCGAGATCACCGTCAAGGAATGGCGCGGTCGTGCAAAGCAATTTCAACGACTACCGCATGGTGCGCATGCCGGATGCGCCCGATGTGGTGACCGCGCTGGCGCTCACCGGCGGCAAGGACAAGGACGGCAAGCCGAAATGGGGCGGAGTGGGCGAATGCTCGGTGGCGCCGATCGCCGCCGCCATCGCCAACGCCATCTTCGCCGCATCCGGCAAGCGGATCCGCTCGCTGCCCTTCAAGAACATCAAGCTGAAGGAGCTGGCGAGCTTATAGCCGCCGTCGAAGCCGGTAAGTCAGCCGGCGAATTGCACCGCCGTGCCCGCCACGATGTACCAGGTCACAAACAAGCTGCAGATGAAGGCGCCCGGCAGATAGCTGTTGGTCCGCCGCCAGGTGAAGACCGCGATCACGGCCATGATCGCCAGCAGCGGCAGAAACTGGATCGAGATGATGGCGTTCAGCGCCTCCTGCGGCACCAGCAATTCGCCATAGGCGAACAGCGGTGTGTATTCGGCGATCAGGAACAAAAGGAATCCGCCCGCCATCGCCGCCAGCGCGCCGGCATATTGGCGCGCGGGACTGTCGCCCCGGATCGCGAGGTTTCTGGCAAGCGCGCTCAAGGCAATCAGAAAGAACAGCGTGAACGGCACCAGATAAGCCAGGAACCAGCCGAACTGGCGGGGGCTGAACAGCTTCAGCGCCACGACCCAGAAGCGGAAATCGATCTTGAACAGAAAATCCGCCAGCAGCAGCGCCAGATAGCCTGTCGCCACGGTCAGGATCGCGATACCGGCTGCCGCACCCCAGCGCAGGTTGAGGCGCGGCTTTTGCCCTTTCAAGAAAAGACCGCCAATCAGTGTAATCACCGCATTCAGCAGCGCCCAGACCAGCAGCTGATTGGTGATGGATTGGGGAAAAATGTGCGACGGCGGCAGCGCCAGCGATCCCAACGCCATGAAAGGGTAGAAGGTCACCGCCGGGATCAGGCTGGTGGCGGCCAGCCAGCTCCACCATCCGGCGGTCCGCCGTTCGCGCACCGGTTCCGGCGTCTCGGCCAGTTTGGCGAAAGCGGGCAGTCCAAGATAAAGGTCGAACGCGCCCAACATCAGCAGTACGAATCCGGCGAAGGCGATGAGCGTGCCGACCTCCTTCCACACCCACACCGAATCCGCTGTCCGCGACGTTTCGCCCGACAGGGTTCTTCCGAACCAGTCCACCGCATCCCCGATCGCTGCGGGCGATATATGATCGCCGGGATGGGTGGTGGCCGGCGTATACAGTTCGCGCGCGTCGCCGGCGACTATCGAACCATAGAGCCGGCCGGCCGTGACCGGCTTGGCGGCGCCGAACAACACCATCAGCTTGGCGCTGGTGCCCACATCCCAGGCGCGCGGCACCTCCCACATCAAGGGCGCGAATTCGTCATAACGGCTATAGACCACTGCCAGATTTTTGGGGAATTCCGGCGTGCCGGGCGGGGAGGCAAACGTGCCGCCCTTGGTGATCCGCACCCCGGTGGCGGAGCCTTCCAGCACCATGGCCTTGTAGCCATCCGGTTCGGCCTTTGCGGCTTCCAGCACCGCCCAGCCGCCCATCGAATGACCTTCAAGCCCGATATTGGCGGGATCGACCATATCCAGGCTTCGCAAATAGCGAAGCCCGTCCGGGCCGCCATACCCGTTGGCGGCCACCGTGCCGCCGCTATAGCCATGCCCGGTCTGGTCGATCGCCAGCACCACATAGCCGGCACGGGCAAAGGCGATGGCGAATCCGTCCTGCGTCTCGCGCGAATTGATATAGCCATGGATGGCCAGGATGCCGGGCGCGGGATGATCATGGGTGGCATGGACGGGCAGATAGAGCAGCCCGCTCATCGGCGTGCCATTGCCGCCGGTGAAGCGCACATCCTCGATCCGGATTCCGTTCGAGGTTTGAATCTTGTGCGCCAGAAAGCCGCCGCCGAACACCAATGCCCAGCCCAGCACAAACAACGTCCAGCCTCGCCCCACGCCGTCCCCCGAGGTCAATTTTTATGAACCGATGATAGCGCCGCGGATTTCCGCTGCAAAACCGGCGGTGCGAGGAGTTGTCATCCACCGGCCGCGGCGGCGATTCCCGGTCTCACGCCGGTGGCAGACTATCATTTTGAATACAAAGACATAACAGGCGGCACGGGCGACCGGATCCGAACATCAAAACGTCATTGTACAGGCCGGGGGAGGAACCTAATCTCGGCCAATGACATAACGCTTCGGGGGAGGGCGCCATGGCCGGGATAGACCGTCGGGATTTTCTGCAAGGTGCCGCCGCCGCGTCGGCCCTGTCCGCCATCGCCACTTCGCCTGCGGCGGCGCAAGGCACCGGTGCCGCGAAGCTGACCGATATCGACCACTTTATTATCCTGATGAAGGAGAACCGTTCCTTCGACCATTATTTCGGAACGCTTTCCGGCGTGCGCGGCTTCGACGACCCTGCAGCCAACAGGCCGGACGGCAGTTCGGTTTTCCGGCAGCCCGATCCTTTGTCGCCCGGCGGTTTCGTCCTGCCCTTCCGCCTCAATACGCTCAAGACCAACGCCCAAAGATATCATGCGCTGGATCATGGCTGGGGTCCGCTACATGCCTCCTGGAACGGCGGGGTGATGGACAATTGGATTCCGGCCCATCGCGAGTCCGACGGTGAAATCGGGCCCTTCACCATGGGCTATCTCACCCGCGAGGATCTGCCTTTCTATTTCGCGCTCGCCGACGCCTTCACCATCTGCGACGGCTATCATTGCTCGGTGTTCGGTCCGACCTATCCCAACCGTTACTATCTGATGACCGCCACCATCGATCCGGATGGAAAATATGGCGGGCCCGCGACCGGATAATAACGGCAATGGCTATTCCTGGGAGACTTATCCCGAAAGACTGGAACGGGCCGGCATCTCCTGGCGCATCTATCACGACATGGACGATTATGGCTGCAACATGTGCAAATATTTCACCCAGTATCAGCAGGCGCCCAAATCTCGCCGCTCTATGAGAACGCCCTGAACGATCGGCCCTTCTACGAGTTTTTGTGGGACTTGAGGACCGGCAATATTCCGCAGGTGAGTTGGGTGGTGCCGCCCTCGAACCTGTCGGAGCATCCCGATTACCTGCCGGCCGCCGGCGAAAACCACACCAACCAGATTTTGCAGGCGTTATGGTCCAATCCCAAGCTTTGGGCCAAGACGGCGCTGATCTTGAATTACGACGAGAATGACGGCCTGTTCGACCATGTCGCCCCGCCGGTACCGCCGCCGGGGACGCCGGGCGAATATATCAACGGCCTGCCGGTCGGTCTGGGTTTCCGCGTGCCATGCATCGTGATCTCGCCCTTCAGCCGGGGCGGTTATGTCTGCGGCTCGACCTTGGACCACACCTCCACCTTGCGCCTTCTCGAGGCGCGTTTCGGGGTCGAGGTCGCCAATTTGAGCAAATGGCGCCGGGAGACCTGCGGCGATCTCACCACCGCTTTCGGCTTTGGCGAGCCGGCGCGCCTGGACGTACCGAAACTGCCGGAGACCGAACACGCGCTTCGGATGGCGGAAGAGCGCGCCATGGGCATGCCGCGGCCGGTGATCCCGGCCGATCAGGTCATGCCGCGCCAGGAACCCGGCACCCGGCCGCGCCGCGCCTGATCGTCTCGGTCGCGCCGTTCCTGTGCTTCCATCATGGTGTCATGGGAGATTTCGCCGGCGCCTTCGGATGGAAGCGCCGGCGAGGGCTTATGCGCTTTCTGGGATGGCGCCGTTTCCCGGTGTTCGGGGCTTGGTCTTGTCAGCGGGCTGGGCATGTGCCGTCACAGCGGACATCAACGGGCACAGCAATGTGGATGCCGCTGGCAAATGTCATTTCATCTCAAATCCCGTTCGAGTGCCCAGAATTTGGGCACCCAACTTATCCTGGCTTTGTCAGAAAAGATGGACCAATCCTTGAGCTTGGTCATTTTCCATATTTCCGGCAGTCACTATATTGCCGTTGGGGAAACCTACGGCGGATAGACGTTTCAGGATTGATTTTCCTTACCTCCCTTTATGAAAATATTTTTGTGGCGGCACAGGGCCCCGCCATTATGGTGTGATCCCAGCGGGGGATAATGACGAAGGGGGAGGTATGACCGACATCCCGGTCGGTCGGGAGATCTGGAGCGATCTGTTGCGCCAGATTGCGCGCCGCACGCGTAACCGCCGCGATGCGGAGGATTTTTTGCATTCCGCCTATCTGCGATTGGAGCGGTACCGGGCCCAAAATACGGTCAACGATCCTGCTGCCTTCCTGGTGCGCACCGCCTTCAACATAAGCATCGATGATTATCGCCACGCCAAAATTCAACGGAACCAGGCGGAAGCGCCGGAAGTCGAGGATGAGGCGCCGCTTCAGGATGAGGTCGTAGCCGCCCGTGCTCGTCTGGCCAGAGTGAAGGCCGGGTTGAACAAGCTGACCCCCCGGACGCGCGAGATTTTCCTCATGCACCGGTTGCAAAATCTGAAATATCACGAAATTGCCAGCCGGCTGGAAATCAGTCAGAGTGCTGTGGAAAAACACATCGCCAAAGCTGTGCTTTTTCTGACCGAATGGACCGAGGGCTGGTGAGATGAGGCGATTTTCACCCGACGCTCCTCATGTCAAGGAGGCCGCGATCTGGTTGGCCCGCCTGAGGGCCGACGATCGTTCGGTCGAGGACGAGCGGGCGTTCCGGGCCTGGCTGACGGCCGACCCTTCCCATGCCGTTGCCTTCGAGGCGGTCAATGGGGTGTGGGACAGTGTGGGCGCGCTTTCCCGCGATTTGCGCAATGGCGAGGTTCGGCTGGAGCCGGGCGTGAACCGGCGCACCTTGCTGAGCGCCGGCTTGGGGCTGACGGTCGCCGCCGGCGGCACCTTCGCGTTCCTGCAGGCCGCCCAGGCAAAGACCTACCAGACCGATGTCGGCGAGCAGAAGCATGTCACCGTCAAGGACGGCACCGGCATATTCCTGGACACCGACACCAAGCTGGTGGTGGATTTCAACGACAGGATCCGGCAAGTCGATCTGCGTTACGGGCGGGCGAATTTTCGCGTCGCGCCGGACGCCAAGCGGAATTTCGCGGTCGAAGCGGCCCAAAAACTGGTCATCGGCACGCGTTCGACCTTCGATGTGCGTCGCGAAGGCGATGACATCTCCGTGCTTCTGATTCACGGCCGCGCCACCGTCACGAACGCCGCCGATGCCGGCGGCGGGCGCCAGCTGAACGACGGCGAAAGATTGCGTTTTACCTCCGGTCATTCGCCAAGATTCGACAAGCCCAATCTTTTGCCGCTTTTGGCATGGCACACCGGCCAGGCGATTTTCGAAGATTCCCCCTTGGCCGATGTTGTGCTTGAAATGAATCGCTATTCCACCATCAAGCTCGAAGTAGACGATGCGCGGATCGCAGGCATGAAAGTCAGCGGCGTCTACCGTGTCGGCGACAACGCGAATTTCGCGCGCTCGCTTTCGCGTCTCCTGCCCGTCGAGATACGCGTGGTTGGTGATCGCATTGAGCTTGTGGGCGATGATGCTCGTATCCTGCAGGGATAAGTAACGGCGCCACGGCCGCTCGTATATATAAAAAAACGGTGGAGATTCACAAAAACCACCGTTCGGGAGAGGCAGGATGTCCGGCTTCAAGGAGATCCGTGCGCATGTATTTCGAAGTGCGGGCATTCTGGTCCTGACGGCGGGGGCTGCCCTGGCGCAGGGCGCGTATTTTTCGCTGCCGGTCCAGCCCCTTTCCGAGTCGCTCAAGGCGATCGCGCGGCGGACCGGCCAGAACATCCTGTTTACGCCCAGTGCCGTGGCCGGGCTGACGGCGCCGGCGCTGCACGGCACGATGTCCGGCGAGGACGCGCTCGGCATCCTGCTCCAGAACACCGATCTGGAGGCGGATCCCGACGGATATGGTGGCTTCATCATCCGCACCGCGGGCGGGGCGGCGATCCGGACACAGGTCCCGCAACCGGCGGCGCCGATTTACGCGCCCAGGCCTCTGCCAATCTCCACCCAGAGCGAAGGCACGGTCGAACAGATCATTGTCAGCGCCTCGCGCATTTCGATCGCAGGCTATCAGCAGCCGACGCCGGTCACCGTCATCAGCAGGGAGCAGCTTCGGCGCGACGCCCAGACCGATATCGGCGATGCCATCCGGCAGCTGCCGGCCTTCGGCGCCTCCGCCAGTCCCAATAACACGATCGGCTCCAACTATATCGTCAGCGGCACGCCGGGCATCGATGTGGTCAATCTGCGCAATCTGGGCGTGCTGCGCACGCTGGTCCTGTTCAACGGCCAGCGCATGGTGGCGTCCGCGCTCAGCGGCGGGGTCGACCTGTCCACCATGCCGACCAGCCTGGTGCAGCGAATAGACGTCGTGACTGGCGGCGCGTCCGCGGCTTGGGGCTCCGATGCCGTGGCGGGGGTGGTCAATGTCATTCTCAACCGGCGGTTTGAAGGCCTGTCGGCCAATATCGAAGGCGCCAATTCCTGGGAGAATGATCACCGGGTCTTCAAGGGCGAATTGTCCTATGGAACCGATTTCGACGGCGAGCGGGGGCACGCGATTGCCAGCCTGTCCTATGTCGACAGTCCCGACGCCTTGTTCGTGAGTCAGCGCGCCTGGTACCGCAATACGAAACTGGTCAATAATCCCGCCTATGCTCCCGGCAACGGCCAGCCGCGCTATATCCACGCCGACAATGTCGGCCTGTCGCAGGCGACCCAGGGCGGCCTGATCACCGCCAGCCCCGCAAACCCGCTCGGCGCCAACGCCAACGCCTTGCGCGGCATCCAATTTGTGGGTCCGAACGGAACCCCGGCCGGCTTCGATTTCGGCAACATATCCGGGGTTTATTCCAATGGCGGCAGCGCCGAAGGCTCCGAAGGCGATCTTGATCATCTCGCCATTCCGCTTCGCGCCTTCACCTTTTTCGGATTTGGCAGCTACAGGCTGACCAGCGCCATTTCCGCGTCGCTGGAGCTGAATTACGGGAAGTCCTTTTCGGAGGATAACAGTTTCGTCGCCAACAAATACGGCACCATTACCATCCAGCGCGATAACGCCTATCTCGACCCCGGCATCGGCGCCCAAATGGACGCGCTGAACATTACCAGCTTCTCGCTGGGCACCAGCAATCTGAACAATATCGGCACCAATGGCGCGCATTTGATCGGCAACACCCTCTCCGCCGAGGCGCAAACTTTGGGCATTCCAGTCTCGACCAACCGGCGTCAGATCTTTAGGGGCGTGATCAACCTGGACGGCAATCTCGGCGGCACCTGGTCCTGGAACGCCTATTACCAGCACGGCCAGTCGCGGGTGAAAACCGTGGTGATCAACAATGTCTATACCCCGAACTACGACCTGGCCGCGGATGCGGTGCGGGTCACGGCCGCCAATGCGGGAACGTCCGGCCTGCCGGTCGGCGCGATCGTCTGCCGCTCGACGCTCACCGATCCGGTCAATGGCTGCCAGCCGCTGGATCTGTTCGGCGTCGGCGCGGCTTCCCAGGCCGCCATCACCTATATCAACGGTCCGGCGCGTTCCGGCCGCGACTATCAGCTCGCCATCCTGAATGAGGATGTCGCCTCCATGTCGATGCAGGGAGAGATGCCCTGGGACCTGGGGGCCGGTCCCATATCCGTGGCGTTCGGCGGCGAGTACCGCAAAGAGGGCGGACGGGTGACGGTCGCCCCCCTGGCGCAGGCCAGACTGTTCTCGGTGGGGAATTTTTCCGGATTCCACGGTCAATATGACGTCGAGGAAGGCTTCGTCGAGGTCGATGCGCCGATCCTCAGGGATGATTTCGTCCAGTCGCTGGAATTCAACACCGCCGGCCGGGTGACGAACTATTCCACCAGTGGTGTGGTTGAGACCTGGAAACTGGGGCTGACCAGCCAGGTCAACGACGACATCCGGCTTCGCTCCACCTGGTCCTTCGATATCCGCGCCCCGGACCTTCAGGAACTGTACAGCGGCGGCTTCGCCGTTCTCGGCTCCGTGGTCGATCCGCATACCGGCGCCAATGTGCAGGTCTATACCATTCCGTCCGGCAATCCGAACTTGAAGCCGGAACAGTCCATCACCTTATCGAGCGGCGTGGTGCTGACCCCGCATTGGCTGGAAGGGCTGAATTTTTCGGCGGACTGGTATTCGATCCGCATCGAAAAGGCCATTGCCACCCTTAGCAGAAGTTTCGTCGTGGCGCAGTGTGCGGCCGGCATGCAGATCTTTTGCAACCAACTGGTTTTTAACGGCCCGGGCGGGGCCTTGTCGCAAGTCAACACCTTGCCGATCAATGCCAACAGCCAGAGTGTTTCCGGCCTGGATTTCCAGGGCGATTACCACAGACACTTTTTGTCCGGCGACATCGATCTGCATCTGGTGGCCAACTATACCGACGAGCAGACCCAGGCCGCACAGGGCACAATAGTCGACTATGCGGGCAATGTCGGTCCGGATTCGCCGGTCCGCGGGGTTCCCAAATTCCGGGCCACGCTGGCGCTCTCCTACGCCGAGGATCCCTGGGAGGCGACGATTCAGAGCCGGGTGATCGGCGCGGCCAAGCTCAACAATGCCTGGGGTCCCCTCAGTGTCGATGACAATGGCGTTCCGCCGGTCGCGTATCTGGACCTGCGCGCCTCCTACAAATGGACCAAGAATATTCGGCTCTATGTGGCGATGGACAATGTCGCGAACACGCCGCCGCCGGTCACGGCCGGGACGACCGGCTCCCTGACGCCCTACGATGCCTCGGTCCGAGATGACATATACGACGCGATCGGCCGTCAATACCGGGCCGGCATCCGCTTCACCTTCTGACCTCCCGCGGGTCTGCTTTTTCCGGGCCCGTCCGCCCCTTTCGAAGGCGGCGAGAAGCACGCGGAATCCCATGCGGTCCGCGCAATATTTCGAAGTGAGGTTTTCGAAGCCCTGATCGTCTCCTGAACTAGGTGACCAGTGTCACAAGGCACCAATTCAGGAGGGGACCCATGGCCAGCCTTAAAATTAAGCGGATGCACGCCCGATTGGCGTGCAGCGCGGGCATTCTTGCCCTGGCGGCAGGCTCCGCCTTTGCTCAGAGTTCGAACTTTTCCATTCCGGCAGAGCCGCTTTCGGACTCGTTAAAGGCCGTCGCCCGGCAATCGGGGCAAAACATCCTTTATACGTCCGGCGCGATTGCCGGCATCCGTGCCCCCGCCCTGCACGGCCAGATGAGCAGTCTGGACGCCGTCAAGGAACTCCTCAAAGGCACCGGTCTGCAAGCCACGCCCGACGGGGATGACGGCTTGATCGTCCGCCTCGCCGGCAAAGCGCGGCGAAGCGAGAATCTGCAGCCGGCAAGCTTCGAGCTCGCTTCGATCTCAGACCGGAGCGAGCGACCCTTGGTGATGAGCGGCACGGCGCCGGATCTGGTGTTGGCGCAGAACACACCGGCGCCCCAATCAACCCCGGCGCCAGAGCCGGCCGCGACCGGCGTGGAACAGGTTGTGGTCTCGGCTTCGCGTATTACCATCGCCGGCTATCAACAGCCCACGCCCGTGACGGTGGTGGGTGGGGCGCAGATCCAGGAGGCCGCAAACCCGGATATCGGCGATACCGTCCGCGATCTTCCCGCGGTCGGCATCTCCTCGTCGCCGCTCAAGGGCGGCGGCGGCAACTCGGTCTTCAACCCCGTTGCCGGCCTCAGCACCGTCAATCTGCGCGATCTCGGTATCGTGCGCACCCTGGTATTGTTCGACGGCCAGCGGGTGGTGGCGTCGAATGTCAGTGGCGGCGTGGACCTGGGGACCATTCCCACCGCCCTGGTCAGTCGCATCGATGTCGTGACCGGCGGCGCCTCGGCGGCCTGGGGCTCCGACGCGGTGGCCGGCGTGGTCAATCTGGTCCTCAACAAGAATTTCACCGGGTTCAAAAGCGATATCCAGGCCAGCGACACCGGTCAGGACAATCGCCGCGCCTATGGCGCCGAGGCCTCCTATGGCTTTGATTTCGACGGCAATCGCGGCCACATCATCCTGTCGGGCGCCTATCACAACAGCCCGGATTCCGTCTTCGTCGGTTCGGCGAAATGGTGGCATTCCACCTATCTGCTTCAGAATCCGGCCTACACGCCCACCAACGGCGCTGTGCAATATTTGCACTATAGCAATGTCGGGCAGCGGGCGACCCAGGGCGGCGTCATCCTTTCGGGTCCGCTCGCCAACATTCAGTTCGTCGGTTCCAATGGGACGCCGGCGCCCTACGATCCCGGCGTCTTCACCGGAACCCTGGCGGCGGGCGGCAGTTCGAACCCGTGGAACAGCGAGATACCGACCGATCCCCTTTCGCTTCCGTACCGCACCACCACGCTGTTCGGATATGGCAGCTACATGCTGACTCCCGAAATCAAGGCGTCGGTACAGCTCAATTACGGCCACCAATATTCGATGAACAATTCCACCACCGCGCTCACCCAGACCTTGGTGATCCATAACGACAACGCCTATCTGCCCCAGTCCATCAAGGACCAGATGGCGGCGGCGAGCGTGACCACATTCCAGTTCGCTACACCAATGACCAATAATGTCGATATGCATAATCCGTCCTACGCGGCATTCCAGAACTCCATCGGCATTCCGGTGAATGTGGTGAACCGTCAGTTGGTGCGGGGCGTCTTCAGCCTGGACGGGGCGTTGGGCGACAATTGGTCGTGGAACGCCTATTATCAGCACGGCGAAACCCGCATCCGCTCGACGCCCACTCACACGGTGATCACCGCCAATCTGACGCTGGCCTCGGATGCGGTTTACGTGACGGCCGCCAATGTCGGCACCTCCGGCCTGCCGATCGGCTCGATCGCCTGCCGTTCGTCCCTGACCAATCCAACCAATGGCTGCCAGCCGCTGGACGTGTTCGGCGAGGGCGTGGCCAGCCCCAACGCCGTCAATTACGTGAACACGGACAAGAATTTCGAAACCATGGTCCTGAACGAGGACGTTTTCTCCGGTTCGATGCAGGGCATTCTGCCATGGAACCTGACGGGGGCGGGCGCGCCTTCGGTGGCGTTCGGTGGCGAATATCGCAAGGAGGGCGGCGTCAACCACATTTCGGCGCTGGCCCAGGCCAAGGCTCTGTCGGTGGGCAATTTTGGCGGGCTCCAGGGTCATTATTCGGTCGAGGAAGGCTTCCTGGAAACCGACGTTCCGCTGCTCAAGGACAATATCGTCCAGAATCTGGATTTCAATGCCGCGGGGCGCATCACCAGCTATTCCACCTCCGGCATGGTGGAAACCTGGAAGCTAGGCTTGACCAGCCAGATCAATGACGATGTCCGGCTGCGCACCACTTGGTCCTACGACATCCGGGCACCCGACCTGGCGGAGTTGTTCAATCGAGGGTCTGGTCAGCCAGGCGACGCTGATCGATCCGCGCAACAATCAGTCGATCGTGGCGTTCACCAGCACAAGCGGCAATCCGGACCTGAAACCGGAACGGGCACTGACTGTCTCGGGCGGCGTGGTGCTGACCCCGCATTGGATCGACGGGCTGCAGATCTCGGCCGACTGGTACTCGATCAACGTCAAAGGCTATATTTCCTCGCCCAGCGCGCGTTTGGAAACGCAGCTTTGTCAGGCAGGCGATCAGTTCTACTGCAACCAGTTCGTCTATAATGGTAGTGGCACGCTGACGCTCGAGAATCTCCAGCCGCAAAACGCCGCGTCCTTGACCACTTCCGGGCTGGACTTCCAGGCGGACTACTCCGATGGATTTCCTGTCCGGAACGCTGGCTTGGCGCCTGCTGGGCAACTACACCGACGAGGAAACCAAATCCGCCTTCGGCGGGGCGCCGGTCGACTTCGCCGGCCAACTTGGTTCGTTCACCAGCTTCACCAGCATGCCCAAGCTTCGCGCGACCTTGTCGGCGACCTATGTGGAAGGGCCATGGCAGGGGACGGTGCAGGGTCGGTTCATCGGTTCGGCCCGTCTCAACAACAGCTGGACGTCCGGAGTGCAAGTCGATGACAACAGCATTCCCGGGATCGCCTATCTCGATCTGCGCGGTTCCTACAAGTGGAACAACTATATGCAGATCTATGCCGCCATCGACAATGTCACCGACGTGCCGCCGCCGCTGGTGTCCACGCTGGGCACCCAGTCGAATGTCAGCCTGGATATAAACACATCGGCGGGTGTCTATGACATTCTCGGCCGGACCATGCGCGCCGGTATCCGGTTCAATTTCTAAAGTCTCCCCTGAGTAGATCTCGCCCCTGCCGCTTTCGAGGCAGGGGCTTTTTTTATCGGGTCTCGATCAGCAGCACGCCGCCGGCGATCAGGAGCGCGCCAACCCCTTTGCGCCTCAAATTGCCAGCAGAAAGATCCTCGCGCCCCAGCTTGGGAAAGAACAGGGTCAGAAGAATGCCGATGGCGAAAACGAAAAAACTGGTGGTGGAGGAGATCGCCTGCACCAGCGCCACCGGCGCCAGCAAGGTGGCGTAGCGGACGGCTAGGCCCGCACCCAGATTGATCAATTCATTGGCGGCATTGACGCCGGCGACGGCGCCGGGGCTGTTGCGGAACAGAATGGCGAACTGGCGCCGATAGGCGGACCGCATCAGAAGACCGGCGCCGAACACGCCCTCTCCGGCAAAAGTCCAGAAAGTGGTGGTCCAGAAATCGTCGCGGATGGCGAAATATTTGAACAGCACGGCGGACAGCGCCAGCACGAAGGTGGCGGCGAGCATGAGAAGAACCAGCCTTCCCTTGAAACCCTGTGCGGTGTTTCCTTGGAACGAAAGTCCAAGCGCGCCCGCGACGACCAGGCCGCCGCCCAAAAGCTGGACCCACCCCAGCCGCTCGTCCAAGAAAAGATAACCCAGCAGAAAGGTGAAAAGCGTGGAGGCCTGAAACAGCGGCGCCACCACCAAGGCTTCTTCGCTCTGGATCGCCTGCAGGTAAAACAGCATGGCGCCCATATAGAGGATGCCGGACACCGTCATCACCGCGATCGGACCCGCGGCGGGCTTGAAGATGCCCGGCTCGATCCACCAGATGAAAGGCAGCAGCGCCACGCCGGTCAGCGCGGTGAACAGCATCAGCACGGCGGTGTCGCCCTCGGCGAAATAGCGGTCCACCAGATATTTGTCGATATGGGTGGAGACCGCCCAGCAAACCGGTCCGGAAAAAGCAAGAAGCAGCCACATGCAGGCGGCGATTCTAGAGCGGTTCCAGGAAAAGTGCGAAACGTTGGCACACTGTGGCTATCAACACCGTCCGGAACCGCGAACATGCTACAGCCCGGCCGTTTCAGGCGCCCAACCGGCCTTCCGCACCGCCTGGTGCCCGCCGCCATGAAGAATGCCATCGATATCGCTTCACGGCCCTATGACACCACTGCCTGGAAAGGAAAGCCGGACGCCGTGATCCCCGCCAGCCGGGCGCCGTCGGCGGCAATCATCATCTGCGTCGGATGCTGGTCTTTCTGGATGTCCCCGCCATGGCGCAACCGGAAGCCTATATCGGCCATGCCGACAAACAGTTCGATGCGGGCGGCAAGCGCGCCAATGATGACGTCGACAACTTCCTTAAGACACTCCTGCATGGCTTTGACAAATGGGCCGCGACGAGTGGGCCAAGCTGATCGGCCACGAGCGGGACGGCACCTCGACCCGACAAACCATCTTCTGGTCGGAAAGCATCCCGCCAGGGCAACCCAAAAGAAGCGAAAAAAGCGGCCCTAAGCAGCCAAAATCGCCTCCAATCAGCATTTATAGTAGCCCAAACCTAGGTACCGCCAAGGGGTTGGGCGGCAAAAACTTTATTTATTTTGCGGTTTCGCCGCTTGGCGGGACCGGCCCGGCTGTGGCTAAAATTCCCCATGCGAAAGCGCGCGATAGAGGGTTACGCCAAGACCGGCGCCGGGGGACGGCTGCACCTGACGCCGGAATGCCTGGAAACAGCCTATGAATATCTGCGCGCCACTTTGCCGTACCGCCGGATGAATCTTCCGCATGCGGATAATCTTATTTTCCGGGTGATGGGCGCCCGCGACCGCTTCGGACATTTCCGCGGCCGGATCAAGACCACGCCGGAATTGAACGAGATCGGGATGTCGATCCGGGTGGTCAAGTCCACCGATCTTTTGATGGCGACCATGGCGCATGAGATGATCCATCTCTTTCAGCATGAGAATGGCAGCTGCACCAAGAGCGCCCATAATGCCGAGTTCCGGCGGCTCGCCGCCCGCGTCTGCCGCATTCACGGATTCGATCAAGAGAGTTTCTAGAGCGCGGCCGCGATTTGGCGAAACGCGATCATGCTCTCGCTTGTTGGTCTGTCGCGCCATCATCGGAAAACCGGATTCCGGATCACGCTTCAGGCGACAGCCCGGACCCTCGCGCCCTGGGCGGCGGCTTCATTGTCGCCGCGCGGCTGCATCATGTAATCGCGGGTGAGCGGCAGGGCGTCCACTCTTTTTGCGATCTGGATCTGATACACGACTTGATTCTCGTGGCGGAACGCCATTTCCGAGCCGGCGAGATAGAATTCCCACATCCGGCAGAAGCGTTGGTCATACAGGGCCGCGATCTTGGCGCGATTGGCCTGAAACCGCTTCTGCCATTCCGCCAGAGTCTTGGCGTAGTGCAGTCGCAGCACCTCGACATCGGTGACCAAAAGCCCGGCTTTCTCGATCGCCGGCGTGATTTCGGAGAGGGCGGGCGCATAGCCGCCGGGAAAGATATATTTGCGGATCCAGGCATTGGTGGCGCCGGGCCCGTCGCCGCGACCGATGGTGTGAAGCAGCATCACCCCGTCATCGGCCAAGACTTCGCTCACTTTGGCGAAGAAATCGGGATAGTAGCGGGCGCCGACATGTTCGAACATGCCCACCGAGACGATGCGGTCGAAGCGGCCGGTCAGCGCGCGATAGTCCAGAAGTTCGAACCGGGCGCGCTCGGCCAGCCCGTTCTGACGCGCCAGTTCCCGGGCGGCGGCAAGCTGCTCGGTGGAAAGGGTGACGCCCAGGACCTTGACCTGGCGCTCGCGCGCCAGATCCACCGCCAGGCCGCCCCAGCCGCAACCGATATCCAGCACGGTGAGATCCGGCCGGTCGAATTTGAGCTTGGCGGCGATATGGCGCTTCTTTTCGGTCTGCGCCATTTCGAGGGTGTCTGCTTCGTGCACGAAATAGGCACAGGAATATTGGCGGCTGACATCCAGGAACAGCTCGTAAAGCTGACCCGACAGGTCATAATGATGCGCGACATGGGCCCGGGCTGCCCGGGCCGGGTTCCATTGCGCGAACATGCGCAACGCCTGGCGCAGAAAGCGCAAGGCCCGGTGGGTGCCGCTGGCCCCCCCGACGCGGGCGATATTGCCCATCAGAAGGTCCAGCATCCCGACAACGTCGCCTTCCTCGATGGTCAGCCTGCCGTCCATGTAGAGTTCGCCCAGTTTGAGGTCGGGATCCAGGCTGAGGGCGTAGAGAGCGGCCCGGTCCTTGATGGCGATGGCGACCCGAGGCCGGCCTTCGCCATAAGTTATTGATTTTCCACCAGGATATTTGACCGTCAATGTGCCTTGGTGAACATATCTGCTGAGCAGGAAATCAAGCATCTAATGGCCCCCACCATTTGGAATCATTCTGGTTTTCGGTAAACCGCCAATCTCTTCTCGGGGTTCCCGATTTTTGGCCGGGAACGGCCTGGAGGCAAGCCACTTTTTTACAGGAGGGAGGGTCTCCAGGTGCCCAAGAAGCTCGCCGCCTACCGCGCCAAGCGCGATTTCGCCAAGACAAGGGAACCCCGCGGGGCGGCCAAGGTGGCGGGCGGCAAGAGGCTGCGCTTTGTGATCCAGAAACATGCCGCCACCCGGCTGCATTACGATTTCCGCCTGGAATGGAAAGGCGTGTTCCGGTCCTGGGCGGTGACCCGCGGCCCTTCGCTCGATCCCGCCGACAAGCGGCTGGCTGTCGAGGTCGAGGATCATCCCCTCGACTACGGCGATTTCGAAGGCACCATCCCCAAAGGCCAGTATGGTGGGGGCACGGTCATGGTCTGGGATCGCGGCTATTGGATACCGGACGGCGATGTGGACGCGATGCTGGAGAAGGGCGACCTCAAATTCACCCTGGAAGGCGAGAAGCTTCTCGGCGGCTGGGTGCTGGTGCGGATGCGCGCCGGCCGGTTCGGCGACGGCAAGCGGAAGAATTGGCTCCTGATCAAGCATCGCGACGAATATGCCCGCGACGGCGACGGCGATGCGATCCTGAAAAAGGATCGTTCCGTCGCCTCCGGACGCGATCTGGACGCCATCGCGGCGGGACGGGGCAGGGACCCCACATCCTTCATGCGCCGCAAACAGAGTTCCGATGCCGCCCATCGCAGCGGAGGCGGACAAAGCCGGAAAGCCAAGACGGCGGCAAAAGGCCGGTCGGCATGACGACGCCGGGACGACGGAAAAAAACCGGGACCGCGACACAGACCATGCGGGTCCTGGGCGTGGCGATCACCCGGCCGGACAAAGCGCTGTGGCCTGACGCCGGCGACGGCAAGCCGGTCACCAAACTGGATCTCGCCCGCTATCTGGAAAAAGTCGGCCCCTGGATGATGCCGCACATAAGGGGCCGGCCCTGTTCGTTGGTGCGCGCGCCCGACGGCATTGCCGGCGAGCGTTTCTTTCAGCGCCATGCCATGCCGGGAGCCTCTGCCTTGTTCACCCAGGTCAAGGTTTCCGGCGAGAGGCAGCCTTTCCTTCAGATCGACCGCATGGCGGCGCTGGCGGCGGCGGCGCAGATCGCGGCGCTGGAATTTCATCCCTGGAATTGCCGGCCTGGCCAGCCCGATCTGCCCGGTCGGCTGGTGTTCGATCTGGACCCTGCTCCCAACACGCCCTTCGATGCTGTGGTCGCGGCCGCCCGGGAACTCAAGGAACGGTTGGAAGCGATCGGCCTTGCGCCTTTTTGCAAGACCACCGGCGGCAAGGGGCTGCATGTGGTCACGCCGGTGAAAGTGGGGCAGGCCGACGGCATTGGCTGGCCGGAGGCGAAAAGCCTCACCCGGGCCATCTGTGCCGCCATGGCGGCCGACAGTCCCGATGCCTATCTGGTCAACATGTCCAAGCGGGCCCGGAAAGGAAAGATATTCCTCGATTATCTGCGCAACGACCGCACCGCCACGGCGGTGGCGCCGCTTTCTCCACGGGCCCGCGAAGGGGCCACGGTTTCCATGCCGCTCAATTGGACGCAGGTCAAAGCGGGCCTCGATCCCAAGCAGTTCACCGTCCGCACCGCGCCGGCTTTGCTTGCCCGCAGCAAGCCTTGGGAGGAATGGAGCGAAAGCGAGCGGCCGATCAAGCGTGTCCTCGCGCGCTTTGCATGAGCAGGACCGAACCCGGCCAACCGGATTACACCCTCTAGCGCCGGGTTGATTTGCCGAAACGGTCCCGCAGCGCGTCTTTTGCCCGCTCCAGAACGCGCTTGCGCCGGGCGGGCAAATTCACGCCGGCGCGATTGATGTAAAAATTCAGCATCGACATGGCGGACCGGAAGGGCTCCGATTTGCGCCGCTTGCTGTGCTCGGCCGAATATTTGAGTGACGCCGCGATCCGTTTGGGATCGTCGCTCTCGAAAATACCTTGCTCAAGATCGAGCGCGTCGGATTGCCGGGTGACGCGGGCTGACCATCTGGATTTCGATTGTCGGGCCGTCGGCTTCTTCTTCTTTTTCTTTTTGCGTCCAACCATCGCTAGCCTCGGTTTTTCCGAAAAAGATGGCCCGGCCCCTATTTGAACAAATGTGCATCACATCGCCTAAATTATAGGCTGAAGGATAAAATAAACGGCATAACCAAACGCACCAGGGATTGCGTTCCTCGATGATCGAACGCGCAATTTCCGGAAATGGTTCACAGAAGCCTGCGGCTGATACGCCCGCGCCACCTTGTCAGCGGCGGCGCCTGAGGCCAATCTTGCACGCAATTCGGGCGGGAAGGCCTGAAAATAGGCAGATGGGGCGTAAGACGTGTTGAATGGATCCGATACAGCGTGGCTGATGACCGCCACGGTGCTGGTGCTGTTGATGACATTGCCGGGGCTGGCGCTGTTCTATGGCGGCCTGGTCCAGGCCAAGAATATCCTTTCGGTGCTGGTGCAATGCTGCGCGGTGGCCTGCGTCGCCTCGCTATTGTGGTTTGTCTGCGGCTATAGCCTCGCCTATTCCGGCGACGGCGACTGGATCGGCAATCTGTCCGCTGTGCTGCTGCAGAATGGCGGCCGGGCCATGATCCATCCCGGCACCGGCGTTCCCGAAAGCGTTTTTGTCATGTTCCAGATGAGCTTTGCGGTCATCACCCCGGCCCTCATCATCGGCGCCTATGTCGAGCGCATCCGTTTCGCCGCGGTTCTGCTGATCTCCGCGCTCTGGCTTCTGATCGTCTATGTCCCGGTGGCGCATTGGGTGTGGGGCGGCGGCTGGCTGGCCAAGGCGGGCGTGATCGATTTCGCCGGCGGCATCGTGGTGCATGTCACCGCCGGCGTCTCCGCGCTGGTGATCGCCTGGATGCTGAAGCCGCGGATGGATTTCCCCAAATCCGTCCGCCCGCCGCATGCGCCCTGGATGGTGATGGTGGGCGCCTCGCTGTTGTGGGTGGGATGGTTCGGATTCAATGCCGGCAGCGCGCTCGCCTCCAATGCCGACGCCGGAATGGCGATGCTCACCACCCATCTGTCGGCGGCGACCGCGACCCTGGTGTGGATGGCGATCGAATGGATTTCCTTCGGAAAGCCGAGCCTGGTGGGCGCGGTGACGGGCACGATTGCGGGCCTGGCCACCATCACCCCCGCGGCGGGCAATCTCGGCCCGCTGGGGGCGGTGGTATTGGGCGCCGCCGCCAGCATCGTCTGTTATTGCGCGGTTCATTTCGTCAAGCGGGTGCTGGTGGTGGACGACGCGCTGGATGTTCTGGGGGTGCATGGGGTGGGCGGCGCCTTGGGCACACTGACCTTGCCCTTCCTGGCCGGGCTGGGCGATGGGCGGCGCTGCGCTGCATCACGCCGTCGGGGCGCAATTCCTGGTTCAGGCCCAAGGCGTGGGCATGGCGGCTCTTATGGTCGGCGGTCGGCACCTTCGCCATCACCAAATTTGCCGGCCTGGTTGTCGGTGTCAGGGTCAACCGCGATCAGGAGGTTCAGGGGCTGGATTATTCCTCCCATGGCGAGACCGGCTATCATACTGGCCGCTGAACCCTGGCTGGCCGCCGAGACCGGACTACCCTGTAACCGGATGGAATTGGGGGCGAATTGACGAGTAGGATCACTTGAATTTTGGCTTCCAAAGGAACCCCGCCATGAAACCTGCCGCTCTCCTGGCCGCCGCCGCCCTTTTGGGCCTTTCCGCCGCCGCGCATGGCGAGGATCTGGACAAGAAGATTCCCGCGCCGGCGCCAGGATCCCGCCAACCAGGCGGCGAGCGAGACGGTGGTGTTGGCGGGCGGCTGCTTTTGGGGCCAGCAGGCCGTGTTCGAGCATGTGAAAGGCGTCAAGAAAGTGGTGGCCGGCTATTCCGGCGGCGCCAAAGAGACCGCGACCTATCCCCAGGTGACCACCGAAACCACCGGTCATGCCGAATTGGTCGAAATCACCTTCGACCCCAAAATCGTGTCTTTCGGCACGCTGCTGCAAATCTATTTTTCGGTGGCCCATGATCCGACCGAACTGAATTTCCAGGGGCCGGATCAGGGAACCAGCTATCGCTCGGAAATCTTTTTTGCCAACCCGGCGCAGGAAAAGACCGCCCGCGCCTATATCGCCCAGCTGGAGGCGGCGCATGTCTTTGCCCAGCCCATCGTCACCAAGCTGGAGCCGCTCAAGGGCTTCTATGCGGCGGAAGGCTACCACCAGGACTATCTGGTGCATCACCCGGACCAGCCCTATATCGTCATTAACGACCTTCCCAAGCTTGCGGCATTCAAGCGCGTCTGGCCGGAATTCTACCGCCCCGAGCCCATCCTCCTGGCCAGCCGTTAAGCCTTAAAATCGCGTCATATTGGCCCCGGATCCCGCCAAACGCGCCTAGGGACGGCGGCCATGGCGCTGGCGCCCGTTTCCTTTGCGAATATGATCTGCTAACTCGTGCGCCGGTTTAAGCCGCGGGGCCGCGAAGGAGCGGCTATTGCTGGGTTTTCCTCCTTAGGCGAGTAATTCCATGACAAATCTGATCCAAAAGCTGGTCATTGGCGCCGTCGCCCTGGTCGTCGGGCTGGTCGCCGGCTGGGCCGTGCGGGGCGTGGTCGGCTACAACATGGCCACCCAATCCATGACCACTTTTGATTCCTGGCGGGTCGCCTGTCCCGCCGCCGATCAAAAAGATGTGAGCTGCGAAATGATCCAGGACGTGGTGGACAACAAGTCCCACTCCGAAGTGGTTCGGGTCGCCATCGGCAAGCCGCCGAACGGCAAGCCCACCTTGGACCTCACCATGCCCCTGGGTGTGGCGCTGGAGCCGGGCGTGGGCCTGTCGCTGGGCACCGATCCGATGCGGACGGCCAAATACCGCACCTGCACCGAACAGGGCTGCATCGTCGATATCGTCATAGACGACAAGCTGCAGGCCGCGCTGGATGCCGGGAAGGATGGCCGGCTTTTGATCGCCACGGTGAGCGACACCAAGCCGATCGCCATTCCGCTTTCGCTCAAGGGCTATAGCGCCGCCAAGCGCGCTTACAATCGCGCAGAAGCCAAGCGCGGTTCCTGGTTCTGGAGAATGTGGTCATGAAGATTTCAGTTTTGTTGAGCGGGTTGGCGCTGGCGGGGTTGATCTCCGGCGCGGCCCTGGCGCAAGGAACCGCGGCCGGCGCCGCACCGCAGGGGCAGCCGGACATCAAGCAAATCGGCGACTGGGCGGTCCGCTGTTTTCCGATCCAGAGCGCGTCCCCCTGCGACATGTTCCAGCAGCAGGACGCGAAAGACAGCAAGCAACGCGTGCTGGCGCTGTCGATCGCCTATATTCCGCATCTGAACCAGCATGCGATCCAGATCTCGGTGCCGCTGGGGATCGCGGTGCAGCCGGGCGTGGTCATCCATGACGGAAGTTTCAGCTCCAAGGCGATGCCCTATCGCCGCTGCGACCGGGCGGGCTGTTATGTGGAAATGCTGCTCGACAATTCGCGTCATCGACCAGCTCAATCATGGCGGCGATACCGCCATGGTGAAGATCACCGCCGATGACGGCAAGCAATATGACCTCAAATTCTCGCTGAAGGGCTTTTCCGCCGCGCATGATTCGATGGCGGAACTGGCGAAGCAGAAAGCCAAGGCGCCGCCACCCGCGCCCGCGGCGTCCGACACGCCCGCCAAGAAATAAGGGCGCGGCCGCAAAGCAAAAGCCGCCGGGCAACCGGCGGCTTTTTTCTTGTCGCAGGCCTCAGGCGGCTTTGAATTTGAGCGCCACGCCGTTCATGCAATAACGCAAGCCGGTGGGCCTGGGGCCATCATCGAAGACATGGCCCAGATGCCCGCCGCAGTCGCTGCAATGGACTTCGGTGCGCTCCATATTGTAGCTGAGGTCTCTCTTGGTCAGGATCGCGTTGGGCAGCGGCTTCCAGAAGCTGGGCCAGCCGGTGTGGCTGTCATATTTGGTGTCCGAGGAAAACAGGGTGTGATCGCAGCCGGCGCAGGAATAGGTGCCCTTGCGGAAATTCATGTCCAGCGGACTGGAATAGGGCATCTCGGTGCCTTGCTTCCCTGCAGCACTTGATAGGCCTCCGGCGAAAGCGTCTTCCGCCATTCGCATCGCTATGGGTGACCGGTATCCGGCAAATGCCGGCGAACCGCCCAGACAGACGCCCGCGCTTCCCATCAGCAGCAGGCCAAGAAAGTTCCGTCTTTGCATCCGACTCAACCTCCGCCCTGAATAATTGTTTTGCCGAAATTATATGCGATCAGTTCGCGAGACGCGAAAAAAAGTTACGGGCCCGGCGGCCCAGGAAGCCTCCATTTCCGGCACAAAACCGCGAACCGAGGTTAAAATATCGGCAAGAGTTAATGGCTTGGCCGATCGGGATCCTGGCGCATCGCCGGAATCGCCGGAGCGGCCGGGCGAATGGCATGTGAGCCTCCGGCGCGGAATTTCCGGATTTCGGGAAACCGCTGTTTTCCGAATGAAAGAGCGACATTTTCGGCACCTATTCGAGGCTGTCTTGCCACGCCGGGCCGCGATATAACCAGCAGCCCGCCGTGCAAGGATCCTTTCCATGACCGCTTTCTTGAGTTGGCTCCGCTCGATCATGGCGGCGGTGCTGAACAGCATTGCCAAATTCGCCTTTCTGCTGGTCCTGGTTTTCGCGGTCCTGCTGGTGATCGGACTGGCCCGGGGCGACGGTCTTCCCGGCACCATGGTGCTGACTTTGGATCTGCGCCGGCCGATCGCGGATTCGGCGGTTTCCAGCCTGTCGCTGGCCGGTCCCAGGCAGACGGTGATGAACATCGTGCTGGCGCTTGACGACGCGGCGCGGGACACGCGCATCAAGGGCGTGGTGGTGCGGCTGGGCAACGGCGCCCTGTCGCTGGCGCAGGGCGAGCAGATCGCCGCGTCGCTGCACCGTTTCCGCGATCATGGAAAATTCGCCATCGCCCAGGCGACCGGATTCCTCACCTCCGGACTGGGCGACTATGTCGCCGCCGCCGCGGCCACGGAGATTTGGGTCCAGCCCCGGAGCGATTTCAAGGTTTCGGGCGGCGCGGTGGGCGAGATTTTCCTGAGAGGGTTGTTGGACAAGATCCAGGCCGTGCCGCAAATGGCCAAGCGTGCCGAATATAAGAGCGCCGCCGACATGTACATGGAAAAGTCCATGACGGATCCGGACAAGGCGCAACTCACCGAAGTCACCAAATCCTGGAGCGATGCGGCCTTGGCCGAGATCTCCAAGGACCGCCATCTCGATCCGGCGAAGGTGCAGGCGGCGTTCGACGCCAGTCCGCAATTCGCCGAAGATGCGAGAGCCCAGGGCCTGGTGGACCGTATCGGCTATGATGACGACGCGCTGGGCGCGGCCTTGGGGCGCGCCGGCGGGGGCGCCAAGCCCGTCAAATTCACCGACTATATCAAGACCGTGAACTCTCAGTGCCGCCTATGGCGCCAATCTGGCGGTGATCGAGGCATCGGGCGACATTGTGGACGGCACCGCCGGCGGCGACGTCTTCAATCCCAGCCCCGGTATCGCCAGCGACGATCTGTCCGCGGCCATCCGCCAGGCGGCGCGGGCACCCGGCATCAAGGCGATCGTGCTCCGGGTGGATTCGCCGGGCGGCTCGGTCACCGCCTCGGATCAGATCCTGGATGCGGTGAAAAAAGCGCAAGGCCGCGGCAAGCCGGTGGTGGTCAGCATGGGAAGCTTGGGCGCGTCCGGCGGCTATTTCATTTCCAGCAGCGCCAACAAGATCGTGGCCGAGCCGGCCACGCTCACCGGCTCGATCGGGGTGCTGACCGGCAAAGTGTCCCTGGGCAAGTCGCTGGGCCTGGCCGGCGTGGCGTTGGACCAGATTGCCTCCGGCAACAACACGCTGATGGATTCGGCGATCCAGCCTTACACGCCCGAGCAATGGGCGGCCCTCAACCACGAAGCCGACGTCATCTATGACGATTTCCTGCATAAGGTGGCGGCGGGCCGCAAATTGCCCTTCCCCCAGGTTCAGGCGGTGGCCAAGGGCCGGGTGTGGACGGGTGCCGACGCCAAGACCCAGGGCCTGGTCGACAGCCTGGGCGGTTTTTGGACGGCCGCCGATCTGGCGGCCCGGCTGGGCGGGGTGCCGGCCGACCATATGGTGATGAAACTCTACCCGCGGCGGCGGGGGATCCTGGAAAGCCTGGGCAACCTGATGGGCCAAAGCGAAGCCGGTTTGAGGACCTTGGAAGGGCTGCAAACACTGATCAGCCTGCCGGGTGTCCGGGCCGTTTTGGGCGCCCTGGCCGAAGTTCCCCAGGGCGGAGTCGCGTTTCGGGCGGCCAATCTTCCCCGGCCGGAACAACTTCCCTGACGGCAAGATAGTTTCTCACATGCCCCAGTTTGGGATAATTTGATGTGGATTCGCGGGTGGCGCCGCACCGCCAAACCTGCGAAATTGCGTGGGCGTGCGTTCTATGCGGGGGCAATGGAGCGTCCGCCAAAGCTGTTGGAGACCTGTCATTCCGCAACCGGCAAAATCGCAGAACGGGGCCCCACCCGTCAGCGACATGAATTTCGAGACTGCGCTCAAGGAGCTGGAATCCATCGTCGCCCGCCTGGAGCAGGGCGAGGTCGATCTGGAGGATTCCATCGCCCTCTACGAGCGCGGCCAGGCACTGAAGAGCCATTGCGAGGCCAAGCTCAAATCCGCGGAAAGCCGGCTTGAGAAGATCGTGCAGGGCTCGGGTGGCCCCGCCATCGGCGAAAGGCTGGATGTGGGATGAGCTTGATTTGCCCCCCCGAAACACCGAATTGTCATAAATGCGCGCTGTCCGGGCGAGGCGCGCGGTTCCTGTTCCGCCCCATATCGGTCACATCATGAACCTACCTGCGAAAACCCCGCTCCTCGATCAGGTCCAGCTTCCGGCCGATCTGCGCAAGCTGCCAAAGAGCGCGCTGCGCCAATTCGCCAGCGAACTGCGCGCCGACCTGATCAACATCGTGTCGGTCACTGGCGGGCATTTCGGGGCCGGCCTGGGCGTGGTCGAATTGACGGTGGCGCTGCACTATGTGTTCGACACCCCGGAAGACAAGTTGATCTGGGATGTGGGCCATCAGGCCTATCCCCATAAGATCATCACCGGCCGGCGCGGGCGCATGCGCACCTTGCGCCAGGGCGGGGGCCTGTCCGGCTTCACCAAGCGCAGCGAGAGCGTCTACGATCCCTTCGGCGCCGCCCATTCCTCAACCTCGATCTCCGCCGGTCTGGGCATGGCGGCGGCGCGCGATCTCAAGGGCGGCCACAATCATGTGATCGCGGTGATCGGCGACGGCGCCATGAGCGCGGGCATGGCCTATGAAGCGATGAACAATGCCGGCGCCAACAAGAACCGGCTGATCGTGATCCTCAACGACAACGACATGTCCATCGCCCCGCCGGTGGGGGCGATGAGCGCCTATCTGGCCAGGCTGGTATCGAGCCGGCCCTATACGGGCCTGCGCAATTTCAGCAAGCGCATGGCCAAGAGACTGTTGCCGCGGGCTCTGTTCAATATGGCGCGCCGCACCGAGGAATATGCCCGCGGCATGGCGATGGGCGGCACCCTGTTCGAGGAAATGGGTTTCTATTATGTGGGGCCCATCGACGGCCACAATCTCGATCATCTGATTCCGGTATTGGAGAATGTCCGCGACACCGCCACCGGCCCGGTGCTGGTGCATGTGGTGACCAAGAAAGGCCATGGCTATCCGCCGGCGGAAGCCAGCCCCGATAAATATCACGCGGTCTCGAAATTCACCGTGCTTACCGGCGAGCAGAAGAAAACCGTCGCCAAGGCGCCCACCTATCAGAAGGTGTTCGGCGAAAGCCTGATCGCGGAAGCCAAGAAAGACGACCGCATCGTGGCGATCACCGCGGCGATGCCGTCCGGCACCGGGGTGGATCTGTTCGAGAAGGCCTTTCCCGCGCGCAGCTTCGATGTCGGCATCGCCGAGCAGCATGCCGTCACCTTCGCCGCCGGCCTCGCCGCCGAAGGCGTCAAGCCTTTCTGCGCCATCTATTCCACCTTCCTGCAGCGCGCCTATGACCAGGTGGTGCATGACGTGGCGATCCAGTCGCTGCCGGTGCGCTTCGCCATGGACCGCGCCGGCCTGGTGGGCGCGGACGGCGCCACCCATGCCGGCTCCTTCGACCTTGCTTATCTCGCCACCCTGCCCAATTTCGTCATCATGGCGCCGGCGGACGAGGCGGAACTCACCCATATGGTCGCCACCGCGGTCGGGATCAACGACCGGCCCAGCGTCATCCGCTATCCCCGCGGCGAGGGCACCGGGGTGGCGCGGCCGGCGGAGGGCGTGGCCCTACCCATCGGCAAGGGCCGGATGATCCGCGAAGGTTCCTCCATCGCCATCCTGTCCTTGGGCGCGCGGCTGCCGGAAGTGTTGCTGGCGGCGGAGAAGCTCTCGGCCTATGGCCTGTCGCCCACCATCGCCGACGCCCGCTTCGCCAAGCCGTTGGACCGGGATCTGATCGCCAAGCTGGCGCGCGAGCACGAAGTCCTGATCACCATTGAAGAAGGCGCGGCCGGCGGCTTCGGCAGCCATGTGATGCAGCTGCTGGCCTGGGAAGGGCTGCTCGACAAGGGGCTGAAAGTCAGGCCCATGACCTTGCCCGATATCTTCCAGGATCAGGACGCGCCGGAGCGGCAATATGCCCAGGCCGGGCTCGACGCCGACGGGATCGTCAAGGTGGCGCTGTCGGCGCTGGGCCGTTCGAACGAGGTACCCACCGTCGTAGGCAAAATCGCTTGAGGCGCGGTTCTTTTGGCTCCTAGGGGCGTCGCGCCTTCGCTCATGGACGTCTTGTCCACATCGCTCGACGCTCCTGCCTAGGAACCAAAATTCCACACGCCTCAAGACGGAATCTTCATGCGGGCGGATGTTTTTCTGGTCGAGCAGGGTTATGCCAAGAGCCGCAGCGAGGCCCAGGCCGCGATCAAGGCCGGCCGGGTCTTTGTTGACGGCGGACCGGTTTTAAAGCCTTCCCAGCCGCTTTCGAAGACCATGCGGGTCGAGTATGCGCCGGCGCATCCTTATGTCTCGCGCGGCGCCCTCAAACTGGCGTCCGCCCTGGACCGCTTCGGGCTGTCACCGGAAGGGCTGACCTGCCTGGATTTGGGCGCCTCCACCGGCGGCTTCACGCAAGTCCTGCTGGAGAGCGGCGCGGGCAGGGTTTTCGCGATCGATGTCGGCCATGGGCAATTGCATCCCCGGATCGCCGGAGACAAGCGGGTGGTTTGCCTGGAGCGGCGCAATGCCCGCGACCTCCAGCCAAGCGACATTGTTGGTTCGGTCCGAGCGATCGTCGCGGATGTGAGTTTCATAAGTCTCAAGCTTGCCTTGCCGCCGGCGTTGGAATTGGCCGAGCCGGGCGCATGGCTGGTCGCTCTTTTGAAGCCGCAATTCGAAGCCGGCCGCGAAAATATCGGCAAGGGCGGCATCGTGCGGGATCCACGGGCGCATGAAGATATCCTGCGCGGATTTGTTCAATGGCTTGATGCACGGGAAGGCTGGACGGTAACCGGAACCATGGAGAGCCCGATCATGGGTGGGGACGGCAACAAGGAATTCCTGGTCGCGGCCCGCAAGTCATGACGGTCTGCGCGCATTTCGGCACCTGCGGCGGCTGCAGCCTGCAAAATCTGTCGCGAGAGGCCTATCACGTCCGCAAGCGGGACATGGTCCTTGGCGCATTGGCGCGGGCGGGCCTCGGCACGGTCCCGGTGGAGGATCCGTTGCTGGTGCCCGAACACACCCGCCGCCGGGCGGTGTTCAAGTTCGGTAAGGAAAATGGCCGGGTGCTCGCCGGCTTTCATGCCGCCAAAAGCCACGCCATCGTGGATATGCGCGAATGCCTGGTGTTGCGGCCAAGGCTGCTGGACTTCGCCGATAGCTTGCGGCAGGCGCTGACGCCAATCTTGCGGGAGGGCGAGAAAGCCGAAGCACATGTCACCGAAACCGACACCGACCTTGATCTCGGTTTTCGCTGGCCGCGCAAGCTGACGGCGGAGTTGACCGCCGCGTTGGCCAAGGCATTCGCCGGGCCCGCCATCGCCCGCATCGTCTTCAATGGCGAGATTCTGGCCGAAGAAATCAGGCCGCAGGTCCAATTCGGCGGCGTGATCGTGGCGCCGCCGCCGCACGCATTCCTGCAAGCCACATGGGAAGGCGAGGAGGCGTTGCGGGCGCGGGTGCGGGCCTTGACTGAAGGCGCCAAGCATATTGCCGATCTGTTCGCCGGCCTGGGGACATTCGCCTTGCCGCTGGCCCGCAGCGCCCAGGTGCATGCGGTGGAACAGGACTCCGAAGCGCTGGCGGCGCTGTCGGACGCGGCGCGAAAAACCAAAGGACTGAAACCCGTCACCACCGAGAGGCGCGACCTGTTCAGGCTGCCGCTGACGCCGCTGGAATTGAATCGCTTCGACGCGGTGGTGCTGGATCCGCCGCGCGCCGGCGCCGAAGCGCAGGCGAAAGCCTTGGGCGCTTCCAAGGTCCGGCGCATCGCCTATGTCTCTTGCGACGCCGCCAGTTTCGCCCGCGACGCCGCGATCCTGGTCCAGGCGGGATTTCGTCCCGGCCCGGTGACGCCGGTGGACCAGTTTCTCTATTCCGATCACATCGAGCTAGTTAGCAGTTTCATACGCTGATTGGACTCAGTTGAGGTCCGCCTCCCCTGCGCGCGCGTCAGCGCGCTGGCGGGGGAGGGTGAGTAGCGGCAGCGTATGAACGTCGCTGGCTCTAGAGCCAGCGAAGGCCGGAGGGGGTCATCCAATCTGCCCGCGATGGCGCAGGGCCTGGTCTGCCAGCACCAGCGCCATCATGGCCTCGCCCACCGGCACCGCCCGGATACCCACGCAAGGATCGTGACGGCCCTTGGTGACGATCTCGGTCTCCGCCCCCGACTTGTCGATGGTGCGCCTGGGTGTGAGGATGGAGGAGGTGGGCTTGACCGCGAAGCGCGCCACGATGGGCTGGCCGGTGGAAATGCCGCCCAATATGCCGCCGGCATGGTTGGAGAGGAAAACCGGCTTGCCGTCGTTACCCATGCGCATTTCGTCGGCATTGTCCTCGCCCCGCATGGCGGCGGTGGCGAAACCGTCGCCGATCTCCACCCCCTTGACCGCATTGACGCTCATCAGGGCGCTCGCCAGTTCATTGTCCAGTTTGCCATAGACGGGCGCGCCCAGGCCGGCGGGAATACTCTCGGCCACCACTTCCACGATCGCCCCCACCGAGGAGCCGTCTTTGCGCACGGCTTCGAGATAGTCCGTCCACGGACCAACGGCGGCGGCATCGGGACAGAAAAAAGGATTGTTGGCGGTCTCCTCCCAGTTCCAGTTCGCCCGGGCGATCTTTTCCGTGCCTATCTGCACCAAGGCGCCGCGGATCATCACCCGGCCATAGAGCCGGTCCAGCACCTTGCGGGCGATGGCGCCCGCCGCCACCCGCATCGCGGTCTCCCGCGCCGATTGCCGGCCGCCGCCGCGATAATCGCGCAATCCGTATTTGGCGTCGTAGGTATAGTCGGCATGGCCGGGGCGGTATTTGTCGCGGATCTCGGCATAATCCCTGGAGCGCTGATCCCTGTTCTCGATCAGCAGCCCGATCGGGGTGCCGGTGGTCAGCTGCTCCGCCATCCGCTCGTCCTGAAACACGCCGGAGAGGATTTTCACGCTGTCCGGCTCCTGGCGCTGGGTGACGAATTTCGACTGGCCGGGCCGGCGCCGTTCCAGGTCGCGCTGGATATCGGCTTCGCTGAGCGGAATGCCGGGCGGGCAACCATCGACCACGCAACCGATCGCCGGCCCATGGCTTTCGCCGAAGGTGGTGACGCGGAACAGATGCCCGAATGTATTGTGCGACATGGGGGTCGATTAAAGCAAAAGCCGGCTTTAATCCAGCCGGGTCACGATATCGCCCCGCACCCGGAAGACCACGCCCTGCGGTTCGTCCAAATCGCTCATGCCCCGCCAGTCCAGGCCTGCGAACAGCCCGCGCAGGATGCGGGCGAGGGCGCCATGGCTCACCGCAAAGCTGTTCTCGGTGAGGCTTTCGGCCCATTGCCGGGCCCGCTCCGCCACCTGGGCGTAATCTTCCCCGCCCGGCACCGGCACATGCCATTTGTCGGCGGCCCGGGCCTCGAAAAAGGCGGGGTCCAGCGCCCGGGCCTCATCCTGCGTGAGTTGATCCCAAACTCCCAGATCGATCTCCTCGATCCGGGCATCCGTGCAAAATCCCTCGGGCGGCAGATCCAGGGTCTGGCGGACGATTTCCATGGTGATCTCGGCGCGCCTGAGCGGGCTGGAAACAAAATAGAGCGCCGGGCGCGGACCCGTTTCGCGCTTCAGGATCTCGCCCACCGCGCGCGCCTGATCGCGGCCCTTCTCCGTCAAGGGCGTGTCCTTCTTGCCCGAGAAGCGCAGCTGGCGGTTGGCCTCGGTCTCGCCATGGCGCGCGAAATAGAGCGTGATCCCGCCTTTCAGGCTTAAGCGTGCATTCGCGCGGTCTGACGGCAAGGCTCAAGCCCTTGGTTGAGGATCAGCCGGCCGGCTCCTGCTTGCCGACCGCGATGTCGGGTGCATCTTCCGCCTTCATGCCCACCACATGATAGCCCGCATCGACATGCAGGCATTCGCCGGTGACGGCGCTGCCCAGATCGGAAAGCAGGAACAGCGCCGCCTTGCCCACTTCGTCGATGGTGACGATGCGCCGCAAGGGGGCGTTCAACTCGCTCCATCTCAGGATATAGCGGAAATCGCCGATGCCGCTGGCCGCCAGGGTCCGGATCGGGCCGGCCGAAATCGCGTTCACCCGGATGGCGCGCTTGCCCAGATCCTCGGCCATATAGCGGACGCTGGCCTCCAGCGCCGCCTTGGCCACCCCCATCACGTTATAATGCGGCATCACCTTCTCGCTGCCGTAATAGGTGAGGGTGACCAGGCTGCCGCCGGCCTTCATCATCTTTTCAGCCCGGCGCGCCACGGCGGTGAAGGAATAGCAGGAGATGTCCATGGTCAGCCGGAAATTCTCCGGCGAGGTGTCGATATAGCGGCCTTTGAGCTGCTCCTTGTCGGAAAAGCCGATGGCGTGAACCAGGAAGTCGAGACCGTCCCAGATCCCGGCCAGTTGCGCGAAGGCGGCATCGATCGAGGCCTGGTCGGAGACATCGCAATCGATCAGGGCCGCCGGCCGGAGCGGTTCGACCAGGGGCGTCACCCGCTTGCGGAACACATCGCCCTGGTAGGAAAAGGCGAGTTCGGCGCCGGCCGCGTGCAGGCTCTTGGCCACCCCCCAGGCGATGGAGCGGTCGTTTGCGACGCCCATGATCAGGCCTTTCTTGCCCTTCATAAGGCCTTCGAACGCCATGGAAATCTCCCCATCTTGGCCGCCGATCCCAGAGCAGCTTTGCGTTTCACTGAATCGCAAAACTGCTCTATCTCTTTGTTTTGTCGCGGTTCCGGACGGAAAACCGCTTCACACTTTTCCTGGAACCGCTCTAGTCATTTGGACCGGTTTCGCCATCCCGCCAAGGGGCGGCGCCGCCGGGGTTTACTTCATGCGGGCGCGCGGATCAAAGCTGGACTGCCAGCCCTCGACAAAGCTCTTGAGCGCCGGATCGGGCTTGTCGGGCAGGGCCACCACCAGCCGGACATACAGGTCCCCCGCCGTTTCGCTCTTGCCGCCCCCGCCATGGCTGGGAACTCCCTTGCCCTTGAGCCTGAGGACCGTACCGGAATTGGAATGGGGAGGGACCGAAAGGCTGACGGTGCCGCTCAAGGTCGGCACCGGCACCTTGGCGCCCAGAACCGCCTCCTTCAAAGTCACCGGAAGATCCATCCTGAGGTCATTGCCCTCCCGGCTGAGATAGGGGTGCGGCGCCACCGTCACCTGGATCAGCACATCGCCATTGGGCCCGCCATTGCGTCCGGCGCCGCCGCGTCCCTTCACCCGGATCTGCTGGCCGTCTTTCAAGCCGGCGGGAATTTTCACGTCGATCTGCTCGCCATTGGCCAGCACGATGCGGCGGGTGCCGCCCATCACGCTTTCGCCGAAGCTGGCGGTGATGGCGACGGCGAAATCCTCGCCGCGGGCAGGCCGGCTGGCGCGGGTTCCGCGTCCCTGTCCGCCCATCAATTCGGAGAAAAAATCCTCGGCGGAAAAGTTCTGGGCGCCGCCCTGATCGTCCCAGCTGAAATGAAACTCGCGATTGCCCCCGCCGCCGCCGCCGCCGGGCGCGCCGCCGAATCCGAAAGGATTGGCGCGAAACCCCCCGGCGCGCGGATCGAAGCCGCGGGGATTGCCGCTTTCGTCGATCTCGCCGGCGTCATATTTGGCGCGCTTGTCCTTGTCGCCCAGAATGTCATAGGCGGCGGAGATTTCCTGAAACCGCTTCTTGGCGGTTTCGTCGCCGGGATGGGTGTCGGGATGGTGCTTCTTGGCGAGGTTGCGGAAGGCCTTCTTGATTTCCGCTTCGCTGGCGGTCTTGGCAACACCTAAGACTTGATACGGATCGCGCATGACTTCTCTTTGGGGCTGTTCGGGATTCGCGCCCACCGCCAATATAGGGCGGGATCGGCGTGGTGCTAGTGCGCGGTTTCCGGGTTGGCCTGTGCCGTCGATGCGGGCGTTGCGGGTGAGGATGGCGGCGGCGGACCCAATTGCTCCAGCCGGGTCTTGGCTTCCGTCATGCCGTGGCTGGCGGCGGCGGCGTAGAGATTGCGCGCCACGGTCAGGTTTTTGGGCACCAATTCGCCTTTCTCGTAGAACTGGGCCAGCTCATATTGCGCCAGGGGATGGTTGGCGGCGGCGGCGGCCTCCAAGAGCGGCAGGGCGCGCTGGGGGTCGGGAGGACCGGCCTCGCCGCGAATCAGCATGTCGGCGAGATCGGCTTGGGCGGTGGGAAGGCCGGCCTCGGCGGCTCGTTCATACATGTCCTCAGCCGCTTTAGGGTCTTTCTTGGTTCCCAGCCCCTGGCGGCGCATTATCGCCACATTGCGCATGGCGGCGATATCCTGGTCGTCGATATTCGACCATATCTTGTAGGCCTTGGCGTAATCGCCCGCGTCATAAGCGGCGACGCCGGAATCGAACGTGTCTTTCAGCGCCACGCCGGATTCGGCACTGGCACAGCCGCCGGCCGCAAGCGCCAGCAAAAGCGGTAAAACCGGAAACAGGTTGCGCATGGCGTCCATTCCCCCCAAAGGCTAGCCTGTCCGGGGTCGGGATGCTACGGCGGAAGGATCATGGGCGAGATCGGCGGACCCTTGGATGACGGTGGCATCGCGGCGGCGCGCGACCCTTTGGCGTTGTTTTCCGCCTGGCTGAAGGAAGCCGAAAAGGTCGAACCCAACGATCCCAATGCCATGGCGCTGGCCACGGTGGACGAAAAGGGCCTGCCCAATATCCGCATGGTCCTGCTCAAGGGCGTCGATGACAGCGGCTTTGTGTTTTATTCGAACAGCCAGAGCGCCAAGGGCCGGGAACTTGCCGCCAATAGCCAGGCGGCCGCCAATTTTCATTGGAAAGGCCTGAGGCGGGCGGTCAGGCTGCGCGGCCCGGTCAGCGAAGTCAGCGGCGCGGAAGCCGATGCCTATTTCGCCACCCGCCCCAAGGACAGCCAGATCGGGGCCTGGGCTTCGGCCCAATCGCGGGCGATGGAGGGGCGCTGGGCGCTGGAAAAACAGATCGCGAAATACGCAGCCCGCTATGCGCTGAACAAGGTGCCCCGGCCGGATTATTGGACCGGATTCCGCATCAGCCCGGTCGAGATCGAATTCTGGCGCGACCGGCCCTTCCGCCTGCATGACCGGCTGGTCTATCGCCGGGACGGCGAAGGTCCCTGGCGGACGGAAAGGCTCTTTCCGTGAACGGCCTGTCCGATAGCGGCCGTTCCATGCGCGCCGCCGCCTTCGCATCGCTGGGGGTGTCGCTGTTTCTGGTCGGGCTCAAGACCTTTGCCTATTTCGCCTCGCACTCGGTGGCGATGCTGGCAAGCCTGGCGGATTCGGCGCTCGATCTCTTCACCGCCGGGCTCAATCTTTTCGCCATCCATGAGGCGCTGACGCCCGCCGACAAGGAACATCGCTTCGGCCATGGCAAGGCCGAGCCGCTGGCGGGGCTGGCGCAGGGCGCTTTCATCGCCGCCTCGGCGCTGTTTCTGGTGATCCAGGCGGTCCAGCGTCTGATCAGCCCGCAGCCGATCGAGCATGGACTCCAGGCCCTGATGGTGATGCTGGTCTCGATCGGGCTGGCGATCAGCCTGATCCTCTATCAGCGGCATGTGGTGCGGCGCACCGGTTCGCTGGCGGTGGCGGCCGACCAGACCCATTATCTCGGCGACCTCGCCACCAATGTCGGGGTGATCGTCGCCATTCTTCTGTCGGTCGAACTGGAGTGGATCTGGGCGGATCCGGTGATCGCCCTGTTCGTGGCGGCGGTCTTGGTGACGAGCGCCTGGCTGGTCTTCCGCAAGAGCCTGGACCAGCTGATGGATCATGAATTGCCGATCGACGAGCGGCAGAAGATCATCGAAATCGTGCGCGCCCATCCCGAAGTCATAAGCCTGCACGATCTGCGCACCCGCAAGGCGGGCCTTTACACTTTCATCCAGGTGCATATCGAACTCGATCCGGACATGAAGCTCACGCGCGCCCATGATGTGAGCGACATGGTGGAACAGGAGCTCTGCGCCGCCTTCGACAAGTCCGAAGTCATTATTCACCAGGACCCGGCCGGGCTGGAGCAGATGCCCGAGGCCTCCGCCGCGGGCGAGAGTTTCTGAGGCCGGCACGCAGCCGGCCCCTGACAAATCCCAAGGCCTTGGCGGCGACCAAGGCGGTGGGATTTTGGGCGGGTTTCAAGAACGCACCAGAGACCCGCCGGCAAAATCCCGCGGGAGGACAAGATTTCCGCCCGATGGTAGGCTTGCGCCATGCCCGATCCGAAAGACATGCCCAAATCCCCGGCCGAGGCGCGCCGCACCCTGATCCTGACCGGCGCCTCGCGCGGCATCGGCCATGCCACGGTCAAGCGTTTTTCCAGCGCCGGCTGGCGGGTGATCACCTGCTCGCGCCACGCCTTTCCGGAAAACTGCCCCTGGGCGGCGGGTCCCGAAGACCACATCCAGGTCGATCTGTCCGACGCCGCCGATACCGCCCGCGCCGCCGGCGAAATGAAACGCCGGCTGGAGTACGGAAAGCTCCACGCTCTGGTCAACAACGCTGCGATTTCGCCCAAGCGGCCGGATGGCGGGCGGCTGGGCGTGCTGGATACCGATATGGACCTTTGGCGGCAGGTATTCGAGGTCAATTTCTTTTCCACCATCTGGCTGGCGCAGGGCCTCAAGGACGCGCTGGCCAAGGCGCAAGGCGCGATCGTCAATGTCACCTCCATCGCGGGGTCCCGGGTGCACCCCTTTGCCGGCGCGGCCTATGCCACCAGCAAGGCGGCGCTGGCGGCGCTCACCCGCGAATTGGCGGCGGATTTCGGTCCCTTGGGGGTCAGGGTCAACGCCATCGCCCCCGGGGAGATCAAGACCGCGATCCTGTCGCCGGGCACCGAAAGGCTGGTGGAGGGGATACCGCTCGGCCGGCTGGGCGAACCCGAGGAAGTGGCCAAGGCGATATATTATCTTTGTACGGATCAATCCAGCTATGTCACCGGGGCGGAGATCCACATCAATGGCGGGCAGCATGTGTGATGGATGAGCTGCGCAACTGCGCCGGGCTCGCCTTCGGTTTCGTCTTCCGCGGCGGCCGCGGCCGGATGGCGCGGGATGAAACCCTTAAGGACATGCTGGAGGAAGGCGCGGACTGGGTGTGGCTGCATCTGGGCCTCAGCGATCACCGCGCCCGCCGTTTTCTGAACGATTTTCCGGAGTTGGACGAAGCCGGCCGGTCGCTTCTGCTGGGCGTGGAAAACCGCATCCAGATCCTGCTCAAGCCCGATCACGCCATGGGGGTGCTGCCCGACCTGGAAAAGGATTTCGACGATCAGTCGCTGGAGCCTGGACGCCTGGCCTTCTGGCTCAACAGCCGCCTGCTCTTCACCACCCGGCGGACGCCGGTCCGCGCCGTCCAGCAGCTGCATGAGGCGGTGGCTGCCGGGCTTGCGCTCGACAGTCCCGCCGAGGCCCTGGCCCAGCTTCAAATCGCTTATGTGGAGATCGTCGAATCCCGGCTGGTCGAACTCGGCGCCGAGCTGAACCGGATCGAGGACCGGGTGCTGGCCGACCGCTCCGGGCTCGAGGAATTGCCGCTGGGACCGGTCCGGCGCGAGTTGTCGCGCTATCACCGGGAGTTCGCGGGCCTACGCAGCGCCATCCATCGCGCCGGAATCTCCCGGCTCACGGGCGACAATCCGCTCAGCCCGCATCTGCCCCTGATGCAGCAGGATGCCGAGGATTTCGAACGCGATGCCGGCGCGCTGCAGGATCGCGCCCGGCTGCTTTATGAAGAGGTCAATACCCGCATCGCCGCCAAGACCAATCGCAGCCTGTCGGCCCTCACCGTGATCTCCACCCTGCTGCTGCCGCCGACTTTCGTGGCCGGGGCGCTGGGCATGAATGTCGGCGGCATTCCCTGGGCTGGGGCCGGCGAAGGCTTCTGGCTGGCCCTGGGCTTCTGCCTGGTCCTGATCGCGATCAGCTATCTGGTGCTGCGCCGCTTTCGTATTTTGCCGTAAGAGACTCGCGGCTATTTGGAGCCGCGGGCGGCATCGAGAATTTCCGCCACCATCTCCTTGCCTTCGGCACTATGCAGCCAGGCCTCGGCTTCGTTCAGGCTGCCGAATTGCATCGGCACTTTCTGCGGCTTGTTGCGGTCTGGCACCGGCACCAGCACTTCGAAAGTGCCGGCAAATCGTGTGTCTTTGGTGGCGGTGGCATAGGGCGGGGCCAATTTGGGCTGCTTGTTTTTCATCTCGGCCTCGTCATTTTCGCGGCGCTTCTATCAGCTTCTTTTGGCTTTTGCCAAATGCGCGGCTTTTCGCGGCGGCCGAGCCGCTTGGGCCGGCTTCCAGGGCGCGTCATGGACCTCGGGGGCCCGTTTCTTGCGGCCGATTCCCAATTGTTCGCGCCAGATCCGGGCCGGAATTTCCTCGACCTGTGCTTCCGCCAGATGGCCCAGCTGAAACGGGCCGTAGGAGACGCGGATCAGCCGCGCCACTTTCAGGCCCAGCGATTCCATCACCCGCTTGACTTCCCGGTTCTTGCCCTCCTTGAGCGACACCGTCGCCCAGGAATAGACCCCTTTGGACCGTTCCAGGTCGGCGATGATGGGGCCATAGGCCACGCCCTGGATGGTGACGCCGGTGGCGAGCTCGTCCAGATCGGCCTGGGTCACCTTGCCGAACAGCCGCACCCGGTATTTGCGCACCCAGCCGGCGGAGGGGACTTCCAGCCGGCGGGCGATCTCCCCGTCATTGGTGAGCAGCAGCAGGCCCTCGGAATTGAAATCCAGCCGCCCTACCGACACCACCCGGCCCAGCGATGACGGCAGGCCGGCGAAGACGGTGGGTCGGCCCTTCTCGTCCTTGTGGGTGGTCACCAGGCCCGCCGGCTTGTGATAGCGCCACAGCCGCGCCGGTTCGGGTTCTTTCAGCGGCTTGCCGTCCACCTGGATCACATTGTGTTCGGTGACATTGCGTGCCGGGCTGGTGACGGTTTCGCCGTCCAGCATCACCCGGCCTTCGGCGATCAGCCGCTCGGCGTCGCGGCGCGAACAGATACCCGCGCGCGCGATCACTTTTGCTATGCGTTCGCCTTCCGGCCTATCCTGAGCCAAAGGGATCTCCATGACCGATGAGGAAGCCATAGCATTGGCGGTTGCCGAAGCAAACGCATGCGCCGGCCGCGGCGAAGTGCCGGTGGGGGCGGTGCTGCTGTCGGCGGAGGGCGTCGCTCCTGGCCAAGGACGGCAACCGTATCCTGGAGATGCGCGATCCCACCGCCCATGCCGAGATGCTGGTGCTGCGCGCCGGCGCCCGGGCGCTGGGCAATGAGCGGCTGACCGGGACCAGCATGTTCGTGTCGCTGGAGCCCTGCGCCATGTGCGCCGGCGCGATTTCGCTGGCCCGGGTAGCGCGGCTGGTGTTCGCGGCCGAGGATCCCAAGGGCGGCGCGATCCTCAATGGCCCCCGCTTTTTCGAACAGCCCACCTGCCATCATCGCCCCGTGGTTGGACGCGCCGGGGACGCCGAGGCGGCGGGCGGGGTGCTGAAGCAATTCTTCCAGGCGCGGCGCCAGAGCCAGGTTTAGAACCAGCCGGGGGCGAAACCGGGAAAGCCCAGCAACAATACTTCGCGGGCCGCGATCAGGCCGATGCCGGCGCCGATCAGCACATCGCTGAGAAAATGGGCGGTGAGCAGAGCCCGGGTCACCGCCAGGACGGCGGCGATGCCGAACCAGAGCGGCCATAGCCACGGCCACACACAGGTGAAGATCACCGCCACGCAGTTGATAGTGAGCGCGTGGCCGGACGGAAAGGAATTGTAGTCGAGATTGAAGGACAGCGGCATGAAGCCGTAAAGCCCCATTTCCATATCGTCGCGCGGGCGCCTGCGTCCCAAGACCAGCTTGATGGCATGCAGGATGACGCTGCCCAAGGTGAGGCTGGCGATGAAGGCCAGGCTGTAATTGATGAGCAGTATCAGGTCGGCGCCCCGGGCTCCGAAATGGCGGGCCAAGGCCGCCCCGATCAGCGCCAGCACCGCCGCCAGCAGCCAGTGGCCGGCCTTGGCGTAATGGGTGATGCCGTCCAGGAGTTTATGGGCCCGGGCGCTGACATGATCATAGATGAAATGCGCCGCCGCCCGGTCGATAAGAAGGGCCAGCAGGCCCAGGAGAATCAGCACAAAGCCGGCGATGATCAGCATGGCGGGTTGGTTGCTATGGCTGTGCGCCCAAGTCAAGCGTTGAAGTCAAGCCATGACGTCAAGCGGCGCCCCGGTCAGGCGGTCGCGCGCGCCGCCTGATGCGCGGGAAAATGCACGCTGACCGTCGTCCCCCGGCCCTGGACGCTTTCGATGGTGACGCCGCCGCCATGGCTCTCGCTGAGCGACTTGACCAGGGCCAGGCCCAACCCGGTGCCTCCCTGGGCCACAAAGGGGGTGGCGCGGGCCTGCTCGAAAGGCTTGCCCAGCCGCTTCAGATCCTCCGGCGCGATGCCGATCCCGGTATCGCGGACGGTGACGCGGACCCTGTCGCCGTCCTGCGCCGCGCCGATCGTCACCCGGCCGCCCGGCGGGGTGAATTTGACCGCGTTGGAAATCAGGTTCAGCAACACCTGCTTGACGGCCCGGCGGTCGGCCATCAGCAAAAGTTGCGGCATATCTTCCACCACGATCCGCAGCTGGCCGGCATCGGCCCGGTCCTGAAACAGATGCGCGGCGTCACGGATCAAGGCGGGGAGGTTGATATCCTCGAATTGGAGTTTCAGCCGGCCGGCCTCGATCTTGGCCATGTCCAGCATGTCGTTGATGAGATCCAGAAGATGTTCGCCGGAATCATGAACGATGCCGACATATTCCTCATAGCGGGGATTGCCCAGCGGACCCAGCATTTCCTGGCGCATCAATTCGGTAAACCCGATGATGGCATTGAGCGGCGTGCGCAACTCGTGGCTCATATTGGCGAGAAAGCGCGACTTGGCCTGATTGGCCGCTTCGGCGCGTTCGCGGGCGGCGGCGATTTCGTCCTCATGCTGTTTGCGGGCGGTAATGTCGCGGGAGATCGACACGATGTTGCGCACCCCGCCGGTCTTGCCGTCATAGATGGTGCGGGTGACCACTTCCAGCCAGACATAGTGACCTTCCTTGTGCCGCACCCGATAGGTGGCGGTCAGCGTCCGGCCGCGGCGGGGGATGATGGTGATCTTGCGCGCTTCCATGAGGTCGTCGGGATGGACCAGGGCGAGGAATTTTCCATGCTCGATTTCGCGCGCGGTGCGGCCGAGCAGGCGTTCCAGCGCCTCGGAGGCGAACAGGATATCGCCGCTGCCGGTATAGAAGATGATGATGTCGGACGCTTCGCGCGTCATCACCTGATATTGCTCCTGGACCAGCGCCCGCGCCTCTTCGTCGCGCACCCGTTGGGTGACGTTCTGGCAGACGCCGATCAGGGCGACGACGCGGCCGCTGGGACCGATCTCGACCTCGCCATGGGTGTCGATCACCTGATCGCGGACGCCGGAAAGCAACGGACCCAATGTCACATGGTGCGCGCGATGGAAAAAGGGCGTGCCCGCGCGGATGGCCTGGGCGATGGTCTCGGTCACCCGGGCCTGATCGTCCGGCGGCAATTGCCGACGCAGCCAGGCATTGTCCGGCTGTTGGACATCGGGATCGATGCCCATCAGCCGGTACATGCCCGGCGACCAGAAATGGGACTGGTCGCGCAGGTCGTAGCGCCAGCAACCGATATGGGCGGCATGCTCCACCAGCGCGAAATAGGCGCCGAGCCGCGCTTCTTTGCCGGCGGGAATGAAATTCTGCAATTCCCGCTCGATTTCGATTCTGGTCGCCATTGGCTTGGGTTGCGCCGCTCCGGGTCTGGAAACAACCTAGCGGGTGCAGGGTTAAGCAACATTTTGCGGTCAAAGATAAATAAATGCCTAACCAACCGGCGCCCGACCGAAGCGCTCTTAGCGGTCGAGTGCGCGCCAACCCCGTCAGCGTGAAAGCGCCCTTAGCGCTTGAGCGCGCGCCATCCAATATCATGCCGGCAAAAGCTGCTCTGCCAATGGATGCGGGAGACCGCGTCATAGGCCCGGCGCTGGGCCTCGGCCACGTCCCGGCCGGTGGCGGTGACGTTCAGCACCCGCCCGCCAACCGCCAGCACCTTGCCGTCGCGCCGCTGGGTTCCGGCGTGGAACAGCATGACTCCAGGCAGCGAAGCCGCCGCCTCCAACCCGAAAATTTCGTGCCCTTTTTCGTAAGCGCCGGGATAGCCCTTCGACGCCATCACCACCGTCAGCGCCGCGTCCTGGCGCCAGCGCAGGTCGAAATCCGAGAGAACTCCGTCGCGGGCGGCCAACAGGGCGGTCAGAAGATCGCCCTTCAGCCGCGGCATCAGCACTTGCGCCTCCGGATCGCCGAAGCGGCAATTATATTCGACCAGCTTGGGGCCGGTCTTGGTGATCATCAGACCGAGATAGATCACGCCCATATAGGAAAGGCCGCGCTCGGCGAAGGCGGCAACGGTGGGACGGATGAAGTTCTCCATCGCCTGGGCTTCCAGCGCCGGGGTCAGCACCGGCGCTGGGCTATAGGCGCCCATGCCGCCGGTATTGGGGCCGGTGTCGCCATCGCCCACCCGTTTATGGTCCTGGGCGCCCGCCAGCGGAATGACGTTTCGGCCGTCGCTGAGGGCAAAGAAGCTCGCCTCTTCGCCGTCCAGAAATTCCTCGACCACGATCTCGGGAGCGGCCGGCGCGGCAGCGCCCAGCCCGGCGATGTCGCCCAGTCCGCCCTCCAGCATGAAATCGATGGCGCGGTCGCTTTCGGATTTCGAGGTGGCGATGATCACGCCTTTGCCGGCCGCCAACCCGTCGGCCTTGATCACCACCGGAAAGCCGAGCGAATCGGCAAAGGCTTTTGCCGCGGCCGGGTCGTGGAACCGGCGATAGGCGGCGGTGGGGATGCCGATCTCCGCGCACAGGTCTTTCATGAAACCCTTGGAACCCTCCAGCACCGCGGCGGCCTTGGACGGGCCGAGCGCAGGCACACCCTCCGCCTCGAACCGGTCCCACAGCCCGCTCACCAGCTGGGCGTCGGCGGCGATGACGGCGAAATCGATTCGCCTGGATTTGGCGAATTCCACCAGAGCCGCGAAATCATTGGCGGCAATGGGCACGCATTCGGCGATTTCGGCAATTCCGGCGTTGCCGGGGGCGCAATAGAGCTTTGTCAGCAGGGGGCTGGCGGAAAGCGCCCAGGCCAGCGCATGTTCGCGTCCGCCCGACCCCACCAGCAGAATGTTCACCTTGGCCTCGTCCAATTCCGTTTCAAAGTCTGTATCATCTGGCACCCATGAGCGAAACCGCTGAATCACCGGCCGGGAAACTGGTCAATCTGCCGGAATATACCGTCACCGAACTCTCCGCGGCGCTGAAGCGCACGGTGGAGGAAAATTTCCCCTTTGTCCGGGTGCGGGGCGAGGTCTCGGGTCTCAAGGCGGCGGCGTCCGGCCATATCTATTTCGATCTCAAAGACGACAAGGCGGTACTCAACGCCATCATCTGGAAGCCCACCGCCCGGCACCTCAAGGTACGTCCCGAGCCCGGGCTGGAAATCATCTGCATGGGCCGTATCACCACCTATCCCGGCTCCTCGCGCTACCAGCTGATCGTGGAGCAGGTGGAGCTGGCCGGGTTGGGCGCGCTGATGGCGATGCTGGAGGAACGCAAGAAGCGCCTCGCCGCCGAGGGCCTGTTCGATGCCGCGCGCAAGCGCACATTGCCTTTCCTGCCGGAGGTGATCGGTGTGGTCACCTCGCCCACCGGCGCGGTGATCCGCGACATCATGCACCGGCTGAATGCGCGCTTTCCCCGCCGGGTGCTGCTGTGGCCGGTGGCGGTGCAGGGCGAGCGCGCGCCTGAGGAGATCGCGGCGGCGATCGCGGGCTTCAATGCGGTGCCGGAAGGCTTTCCGCGGCCCGATCTTCTGATCGTGGCCCGCGGCGGCGGTTCGATCGAGGATCTGATGGCCTTCAACGACGAGCAGGTGGTGCGCGCCGCCGCCGCCAGCCGGATCCCTTTGATCTCGGCGGTGGGCCATGAAACCGATACCACCCTGATCGATTTCGCCAGCGATATGCGCGCGCCCACCCCCACCGCCGCCGCCGAACTGGCGGTGCCGGTGCTGGCGGATCTGAGCGCCCAGCTTGCCGATCTCGGCCGGCGCGCCCGCAATTGTTTCGACAAGGGCCTGTCCGACCGCAGGCGGCATCTGACGCAGCTGGCGCGGATCCTGCCCAGGCTGGAGCAGCTTTTCGCCCAACCCCGGCAGCGGCTGGATCAGGCGGGCGAGCGCCTCGGCCTCGGGCTGGCGCGCAATCTGCAAATCCATCACGCGCGTCTGTCCCGGACGCTGGCGCTGCTCAGACCGCGGCCGATCCTGAACCGTATCGCGCAAGCCCGCGAAAGACTGGCGAATCTGGAGGCGCGCGGTTTGCGCGCAGAACGTACTCGCCTGGCCAGGGAGCGGGAGCGGCTGCACTCCCTGGACCGCGTTCCTGGACGTGACCTCATACCGCAGCGTGCTGGAGCGCGGTTTCGCCCTGGTCAAGGATGCCAAGGGAAAGATCCATCGCCGCGCCGCCGGGATCAAACCGGGAGAGGCTTTGGCCCTGGTCTTTGCCGATGGCGAGAAGCCGGTTCGCGCCGAAGGCGGCCCCGCGCACCACGGCGCAAAAAAATCCACCGATCAGGGTTCTTTGTTCTAGAATGCCGCCAGCAATCCCCGCTTACGCAAAGTGTTGACCGATCATGAACCGCATGGACCGTGAAAGAGGCGAAGCGAAGTTGCGCTTCCTGGATGGGGATTTCGAGGTGCTGCAGCCCGGCGCTTATGTCGTCTGCGCGGTGACGGGCGCCCATATTCCGCTGGATGCGCTGCGCTATTGGAGCGTGGACCTGCAGGAGGCCTATGCCAGCCCGGCCATCGCCACCCAGCGGATGCAGGAAAAAGGCATGGTTCCCTGATGCGGCGGCGGGAATTCCTGGCTTCCGGCCTGGCATTCGCCGCGGCGCCGTCAGGAGCGGCGCTGGCCGCCGGAAAAAAGCAGCGGCTGGTGATCAAGGGTACGATGGAGCAGGGCAGCTTGGCCTTGGGCACCGCCCGCCCGGACGCGCAGGTCACTGTGGACGACAAACCCGTGCGGCTCACGCCCAACGGCGCTTTCGCGTTCGGCTTCGCCTATGACCAGACCAAACCCAGCCTGGTCGCGGTCACCTGGGGCGACGGGACGTCCGAGAAAAGATCGCTGACCCCGAAAATCCGGCAGTATGAAATCCAGCGCGTCAACGGCCTGCCGCAGAACACGGTGACGCCGCCGCCGGAGGTGCTGGCGCGGATCAGGAAGGAAGCGGAAAACATCTATCTCGCCCGCCAGCGCGACACGGCGGGCGATGATTTCCTGTCCGGCTTCGACTGGCCGGCGCCGGGAATCGAGAGCGGGGCGTTCGGCAGCCAGCGGATCGACAATGGCGTGCCGATGAGCCCGCATTTCGGCGTCGATATGGCGGCGCCCACCGGCACCCCAATTCATGCGCCGGCCGCCGGCACCGTGAGTATTTCCGGCGATTATTTCCTGGATGGCGGCTTCACCCTGATCGATCACGGCCATGGCGTGTCCACCTGCTATCTCCACCAGTCCAGGCGGCTGGTGAAGGTGGGCGAGCGGGTCAGGCGCGGCCAGTTGATCGGCCGGATCGGTCAGACCGGACGGGCCACCGGTCCGCATCTGCATTGGGCGATGACCTGGTTCGAGGTGAAGCTGGATCCCTCGCTCTCCACCCGCAAGCCCAAGCCGGACCCGCTCTGACGATCTCCGCCCGCGGTCTGCTCGCCGCCGTTCAAAGGCCGAATTGCGGGTGGATATAGGGAAGATAGGAGTCGTACCCGAACTTCCAGACATTGAACCAGCTGGTCTTGAGCGGCGCCGGCCTCAAAGCCGGGCCGTCGCCGGCCGGGGAGACATAGATCCGCCTGTTCTGGAACGAGATATAGAGATGGCTCTGTTTCAGCACATCCATGCCGATGATCATGGGGGGCAGAAATTCCGACAAGGGATAGCGGTTGGCGATCTGGCGGTTGGCGTGAAATTCGTGCGTGTTCTGGGTCAAAACATCGAATGGGATGGCGATTTGCGGATTGTTGATGGTCAATCCGCCCAAAGTGAGGCTGGAGAACGCATGTATTCCCGCCTTGATGACAGCCCCGCTGTCCCGCAAAGTCGCGGAATTCCGTGAACCGGCCTTCAAGCCGAACAGCTTTGCCGCGAGCTTGGGGTTCAGGAATGTCCGATCGGCGGTGGTATCCAGCGCGGCGATGATCTTATGGCCGTCCAGTGTCACCGGCACATAGACCACCGGGCCATAACTCACCATCTGCACGGAACTGATTTTGCTTGGCGCCCAATAGACGCACGCATCCGGACAGCGATCGGGCGAGAAATAATTCAACCGGCGGTGCGCGAAATCCAGATCGATGTCGAAGCGTTGCATCATGTCGGTTCCAAGGACGCCATCGGAGCCCGGATTTTTGAAATCGGGATCGGAACTGACGTTCAAGAAAAAGCCGCCGGTTTCCATGCTCCCAAACGTCAAATGCGCCACACGGGTGACTTGGTCGGAGAACCGTCCGCCCCCGTCCATCATCCGACCGCCTTCGCGCACGGGCAGGCCGAGCTGCCGGGCCTGGGTGTTCCACAACTGGGTGGTGTCCGCGATGCCGACCAGCAGCCTTTCGGGATGTCCGTCGATGGTTGCGGTAACGGTCATGGTATTGCTGCCCGGCACCCGTTCCATCGGCAAACTGTTCAAGAGCCCAGGCGGCGCGACATCACTTGCCGTCGTCTGCGCCATTGCGGCGCCGTTCAATCCCAATAGAGCGATGAGCGCGGCAATTGTCTGCTTGAACATGGCATCCTCCGGAGTTTCTGGCTGCTCCTGACCTGTGAGATGAAATTTTATCTCATTTCGCCGACGTGACGTAAATCTTTCCCTCTCCTAGAACGACATACATGTGAAGCTGACTCAGCACGTCCATGCCGATCGCGAGATCCGGTATGGGCGCGCCCTTGAGGCGCGCGCGGCCCAGGACACGCCCCCGGTAGATAGCGGGGATCAGGCTGTTGTTCTGGATCAGCACTGGCACATTCAACGCCGTGACACCCCCGCCCGCGAAGGTGATTTGCGGAAAATTATGGACATAAATCTGCATGCCCAAGCCGTCTTTGAGATCGCCCAGGGGCGCCATGTCCTGGGTATCGGCCTTCAGGCCCACATAAAGTTCCGCGATATCGCGGCGCATGACGGTGTGTTCGGAACTGGTATCAATTTCCGCGTTGATGACGTGCCCCTGGATCATCGCCTGCATTTGCAATCGACCGTCCTTCGCCAGGGTGACGGGGATGACCGCCACATTGGTGTGCGACCAGAACACGACCTGATCGGGGTCGGTGCAATTGGTGGGCGTGAGCCAGGTCATCTGTTTTCCGGCAAAATCCAGCTCAACGTCATATTGGCGGAAGAAGTCGCCGGTCAGAAGTCCCTCGTAGGGCGCGGACCGGCTGATTTCTCCTCTATTTGTGACCTGAAAAAGCAGGTGGTGTCCCGTGGCTCCGCCAATGCCGAACGAACCGATGTGAACATGGGTAAATTGAACTGCGGAATTTAAACCGCTCGTTGGATCATAAATTGGGGTATCGGCATAGATTGGGTTCCCCATTGCACCAAAGCCGACGAAATACCGCATTTGCGTCTTGGGATTTTCGGGAAGGCCCAGCTTGGCCTCCAGCTCCGGAGAAACCGCTGTGGGCTTTTTCATGCCCAGGTCAAGCAGGAATTTCTTGGTAGAGCCGTTGATCGCCACCGGCACCGCCATGAGGTTGGTGCCGGGGAGCGGCTTCAGCGGGGCTGTGTCGGCGATCTTGGGCAGGGTGCAGGTCCGTGCCGGCGTCGGTTGTGTCGGTGCAATCTGCGCCCCAGTCGTTTGCGCCGCATTGGAGGTGCCAGGTTGGCCATTGAGTGCCGCCACCATGGCGGGAGAAGTTTTCGAGTTCGGCTGGGCCGGTGCAGCTGGCGGATCGTTCATGGCTACCAGTACAGGCGTTTCCGGGGCTGCCGCGGACAAAAGCCGCGGCAGGTCAGGCGACGGCATCAGCAGCTTTTTGACCTGGCCGGCCGCCACCAACTTTTCGGCGTGGCTGATAGCTGCGGTTGGTGTCGGATGACGCTGCGGCATTTCTTGACCGGTTGCGCCGTTGCCGCTGCTTTGGTTTGAAACGGCATCCTTTGCTGCCAGCGTGTTTGGCTGTGGGATTGGCGGTGCAATGTGATTGATGGCGTGATTCAGGGCGATCTTGTTTGGCGATGGGACGGTCTTGATGCGCGCTTCGGCCCGGGCCGCAGGTATTGGAAGGGCGACCCCGAACAGGGCATTGGCGGCGCCCAGGGCCGCGGCCAGGAACAGGATGCTGCCCGTCACGCCCAGCATGCGCTGCCCGGCGCGGAACGGCTTGCGGTCCAGAATGTGGAAAATGCGCTCCGATAGCGGGCTGCGATTGGCCGCCATCGCCAGGGCCGGCGCCTGTTCCCATTCCTCCATGAGGATGAGAGCCCTGACATATTCCAGCCGGTCGCCGGTCAGCGAAACCGCGATCTCGTCGCAGCACAATTCACGCTCGGCGCGGATACGCCGGTTCAGCCACCATATGGCCGGATGATAGAACAGCAAGGTCTCGACCAGGATCTGCAGGAGATTCACGAAAAAATCGTGGCGCCGGATATGGGCCAGCTCGTGCGCGATCACCGCCCGCAATTGCTCTTCCGTAAGGCCGGTCAATGCCGTGACCGGCAGCAGCACGACGGGACGAAGCCAGCCGATCACCGCCGGCGCCTGAAGCCAGCCGCATTCCAGATACCGGATGGCGCGGTTCAGGCCGAGTTGGCGCTGCAATTCCCGGCATTGGGCGAGAATGCGGGGGCTGGGGACCCTGGATTGTCTGCGGCGCTTCTGCTCCAGAAGCAGAAAGCCGCCGGCGAATCGCAAACTGAACAACGCCACGCCGCAAAGCCATGCGGCCACCAGCCAGGACAGGATGTTCGCCGGAAGAAAATTTGATGAAAGAAAGCGGGGCGGGAGAAAATGTTTTTGGGAATCCACCAACGCGATTGCAATGCCGTTGGTCGCGGGCGTTGAGGTGGCTCGGGGAGGCATCGTCCTGGTGTTTGGCGGATCAATGACCGCAGATGCAGTTGGAAACCGGGAAACGAGGTTGGGCAAAACCAAAGCCTGGGCCGGCGCGGCGGGTTTCAACAAAAGCAGGAACGTCGTGGCGGGCGCCGCCAGCATCGCAACCAGCGCGCCCGTGGCGATTAGATATCGAATGGAAGGGCGGCGGGAAATCGCCATAAACGCTGCGGCCAGCGCCGCCAGGGCCAGGCACTGCCATACCGAGTGGATCAGGGCCCAGCCCAGCGCATGCATGACCTGCGGGGAAAACCAGCTAGTCAGTCTTGCCATGGTTGTCTCCCTTGTACGCATCCAGAATGCGGTGGAGTTCTTCGATCTCTTCGGGTGAGGCGCGGTGCCCGGCCAGGGCATGCATCATCAGCTGGCTGGCGGAGCCTTCAAACACGCGCTGCAGCAAGTCGCTGGCGAGTTGCCGCTTGGTCTGGTCGGCGGGACGGCGGGCTTCATAGACATGTGCGCGATTGCTCTCGTCGCGGCGCACAAAGCCCTTGACCGTCATGATCTGCAGAAGCTTCAGCACCCCGGTATATCCCAGGCTTTTCTTTTCATTCAGGGATGCGAGGACTTCGCGGACGGTCGAAGGCCCCCGGTTCCAGAGAATATGGAGGATTTCGAGTTCCGACGCCGTGGGTTTGGGTGGATTCCGTTTCATGTCGAAATCGTACTACGAACAAATTCGTAGAGTCAACGAAGGATTTCGTACTTAGGGCGATGCCGCCTCAATCCCGCTGCATCGCAAAATGATCGAGGATGTGTTCAGGTCCTTTTCCCAGTGGGAATGTCGCGGGCGGTGGGCCAGCGGCGGTGAATCCACAGCCATTGCGCGGGATCGGCGCGCACCATCTGTTCCAGCCTGAGATTGATCGCCCGCGTCATCGCCCGTGTGTCGGCGTCTTCGTCGCCGCTTGGCTGGAATTCGAGCGGCGGATGCACGGTGACGGCAAAGCGGGCGCCGCCTAGTCTGTCGATTGGAGGCAAAAAGAACCGGCACCTTCAATTTCAGGGCCAGGGCCGCCGGTGCGGGGGTGGTCATGGCGTCGCGGTCGAAGAAGGGCGCGGGGATTCCCTCATTCGTCTTCTGGTCGGCCAGCAGCAGGATCGCCTTGCCGCCGCGCAGGAGCGCGAAGATCCGCTTCACCCCGTGATGCTTGCTGATCTGCTCGGCATAGCCTTTGCGCGCCCGGGCCCGGGAAATATACCGGTCCACATAGGGATTGTTGGGCGGGCGATAGACGATGGCGCCGTCCAGCCCGAAGCGGGCGGCCGCGATCGGCAGGATTTCCCAATTGGCGAAATGGCCGGACAATAACAGCACGCCCCGGCCGCGGATTTTTTCCGCTTCCGCCACATTCTCCACCCGGATGCGCGGATCGGGTCCGGCGAGATCGAATTTGTCGAGATGGGCATATTCCGCCACCGTGCGGCCGAGATTGTCCCACATGGCGGCGATGATGGCCTTGCGCTCGGCCGCGGATTTCTCGGGAAAAGCCAAAGCGAGATTGTCGCGCGCCCGCCCGGTCACCCGGGTGCGGGCGAAGATATTACGGCCGATGAAGCCGCCCACCGCCGAGGCCGCCTCCAGCCCGATCAGGCGGAAGAATCCCATGAAGGCGAGAAAAAGCGCCGCCTCCGCGCCGTAGCGCAGTTTTTTTGAGAGGGTAAGGGATGGTGCGCCCATTGCGGTGCTGGCGCTAAACCGGGCCCGGTGGAGTGTCAAGCAACCGGGCAAGCAGACGGTCCAGCGCGGCCTGGTTCTCGAATTCGGCATGCACCGGCAGGACTGCGATGCCGGTCCGGTCTTTCGCCGGGAGGCGGGCGAAATCCTTTTCGGTGGTGACCAGTTGGGCGCCGCCCGCTTCTCGCCGCAAGGCGTCGATCTCGCCCTCCCGGAAGGGATGATGGTCGGCGAAGAAATGGCCGCCGGTCACCAGGGCACCGGCCGCTTTCAGCGATGCCAGGAATTTTTCCGGCCGCCCGATTCCGGCAAAGGCAAAGACGGGCTTGCCGCGGAAGGCGCCATCATCCGCCGCCAGCCGGGCGCGCAGGACCGGTCCGGCGAAAGTTTGAAGGTCGGGATCACCGCCGCCCATCACGATCACCGCATCGGCGCGGGCCAATCCCGGACCGACGCTTTCGCGCAAGGGACCGGCCGGAATCATCAGGCCGTTGCCGAAGCCGGTTTCGCCATCCACCACCACCAGCGACAAATCCTTTGCCAGGGTGAAATTCTGGTGGCCGTCATCCATCACGATGATCTCGGCGCCTTGTCCGACGGCATAGGCGGCGCCCTTGGCGCGGTCGCGGGCCACGATGGTGGGCGCGCGTCGCGCCAGCAGCAGCGCCTCATCGCCGACGTCTGTGGCGGTGTGCCCGCCGGATACGCGCACGGGTCCGGCTTCGCGGCCGCCATAACCGCGGGTGAGAAAGAAAAGCTTGCGGTTCTGCGACATCAGCCGGGCGGCGATGGCCAGCGCCACCGGTGTCTTGCCGCTGCCGCCGGCGGTGAGATTGCCGACACAGAGGACGCGCGCGTTGACCCACGCGGGCCGGGCATGACGCGCCTTGAACGCGACGCTGGCGCCGTAAAGCGCGCCCAGCGGCGCCAGCGACAGGGCGGCGAGGCCGCGCCGGTTCCAGAATTCAGGCGCGCGCATCGTGGGAGAGAAGATTTTTCAGCGCCGCCACGGTTCTGTCGACCGCACCCGACAGGCTGGCCGCGCCGCGCGCCGCCGCGTCGCCCGCCATCCGGGCTGCCTCCGGGTCGGACAAAAGCCGCGCCGCCTCGCGCGCGATATCGGCGGCGGATTGGACGCTGCCGAAGCCCTGCGCCCCCAGCACCGCTTCGAAGGCGCGGGCCGAGTTGGCGCGGGAAGGACCCGCCAGCACGGCGCAATGCAGCGCCGCCGGTTCCAGCGGATTATGGCCCTGCATCGGCACCAAGGTGCCGCCCAGAAAACAAAAAGGCGCCAGGCGATAGAACAGGCCCAGCTCGTTCATGGTATCGGCGATATAGATGGCGGTCTCGGGCGTGATCGGCTCCTTGGCCCCGCGCCGGACGCAAACGCGATTGCCGCACAGCATGGCGATGGCGGGACCGCGCTCGACATGGCGCGGCACGATGATGGTGAGAAGGTCGGGAAAGCGGGCTTTGAGAATATCGTGCGCCGGCAGCACGGTTTCGTCTTCGCCGGGATGGGTCTGGGCGGCCAGAAGCACCGGCCGGTCCGCGATCATCCGTTTCATCTCCGCCAGGGCGGCTTGGTCGCAGGCAAGCGGCGGCGCGTCCGCCTTCAGGCTGCCCGCCACCATCACATGCCGCGCGCCCAGGGCGCGGAAGCGGGCCGCGAAATCCTCGTCCTGCGCCAGGATCACGTCGAAGGCCCCCAGCAGGGCATGCGCCATGCGCGGCAGCCGCCGCCAGCCATTCGCCGAGCGTTGGGAAATGCGGGCGTTGATCAGCGCCAGCTTGACGCCGCGCTGCTTGCGCTTCCAGCAGCAGATTGGGCCAAAGATCGGATTCCACGAACAGGCCGGCGTCCGGCCGCCAATGATCCAGAAACCGCGCCACCGCCCGCGGCATGTCCAAAGGCACATATTGATGGATGGCGTCGTGATGGATGGTGCTGGGCGGCAATCGCGCCTGCATCATGGCGGCGCTGGTGACGGTGCCGCTGGTCACCAGCACCGAGTTGTCTTCCGCCAGCAGCTTTTCGATCAGCGGCAGTGCGGACAGGCTCTCGCCCACGCTGGCGCCGTGAATCCAGATCAGGCGTCCTTCGGGGCGCTTGGCGCTGGCTATGCCCAGCCGCTCCCCCATCCGGGCGCGGTCTTCCTTGCCGCGGGCGGCGCGTTCGCGCAGCAGGAGCGGCGCGACCGGCGCCAATGCGATCCCCAGCCAGCGCCAGACCCGGATGCCGAAAGGGAGGCCGGCCATCAGGCGGGCCCTTCCACATCGGCGAGATTGTGGCTGTAGAGTTGCGCGTAGAGCCCGCCGCTGGTCAAAAGCGCCTCATGCCGGCCGGATTCCACCACCCGGCCCTTGTCCAACACGAAAATCTGATCGGCGTCGCGGACGGTGGAGAGCCGGTGGGCGATGACGATGGTGGTGCGGCCCACCGTCAGCCGCGCCAACGCCTCCTGCACCTGGCGCTCGCTTTCGGCGTCGAGCGCCGAGGTGGCCTCGTCCAGCAGCAGGATAGGCGCGTTGCGCAGCATGGCGCGGGCGATGGCGATGCGCTGGCGCTGTCCGCCCGACAATTTGAGCCCGCCTTCGCCCACCCGGGTGCGATAGCCTTCCGGCATCTCGGAGATGAAATCATGCGCGGCGGCGTCGCGCGCGGCCTGTTCGATCTCGGCTTCGGTGGCGCCGGGACGGCCCAGCGCGATATTGTCGGCGATGCTTTCGTCGAACAGCACCGCTTCCTGGGTGACCACGCCGATGGCGGCGCGCAGGGATTCCAAAGTCACGTCATGGATGTCCTGGCCGTCGATGGCGATCAGCCCGCTATCGCGCTCATAGAAGCGCAGCAAGAGATTGAAGATGGTGGTCTTGCCGGCGCCCGACGGACCCACCAGCGCGATCTTGCTGCCGGCCGGGATGTCGAGCGTGACCCTGTCCAGGATCGGGACTGTCGGCATAGGAGAACCGGACATTCTCGAACGTGATGGCGCCGCCATTGCGGGGGACCTTGAGCGCGGCCGCACCGGGCATATTGACGATGCGGGGCCTCGTGTCGATGGCGGCGAACATGCGATGGGCGGCGGCGATGCCGGCCGACGCCGTCGGCCAGAGCTGGCTGAGAGTTGCGGACCGGCTGCTGCGCCAGCAGCAGGGCGGTGAGAAAGCCGAAAAAGGTATTGAGGGTGAGCTGATTGTGCAGAATCTGCCAGCCGGCGAAAAACAGCACAAAGGCGATGATCAGGCCGGCGAAGATATCCGTCAACGGCGCGGCGGCGGCCCGGAGCCGGACCGCGGCCAGAAGCGTCTTGAGCCGCGCCGCCAACCGCGAGTCCACCCGCCCGACGACATGCGCTTCCAGGCCATAGGCCTTGATGATCCGCCGCCCGTCCATCGCTTCGGACAAAGCGACGGCGAGATCGCCGGTTTCGTTCATGCCGCGGGTGGCGGCACGGCGCATCGAGCCGCCCAGCCGCTCCATCGCCCAGGCCACGCCCGGCAGGGCCAGCAGGGAGATGAGACCCAGCTGCCAGTCGCTGGCCAGGACGATGCCGATATAGACCAGAAGCTGCACCAGCTCGAGGAAGATGGCGGCGACGCCCTGGGTCAGCGCATCGCGCATCAAGGTGGCGTCATAGAGAAAATTGGAAACGAACTGGCCGGAATGCACGGCATTGAGATCGGCCAGGTCGCGGCGGATCAGCCGGCCGAACATGTCGGCCTGCGCCTTGGCCACCGCCTTTTCGCCCAGCGAGTTGATCAGCATGCGGCCGAAGAACAGGCTGGCGGCGCGGAGCGCCATGATGCCGAACGCCATCAGGGAGAGCGGCAGAAGCATGTCCGCCTGGTGGCGCATAAACACCTGCTTGGTGACATTGTTGACCAGCCAGGGAATGCCGCCGCCCATGGCGGAGGTGAACAGCATGCAGAGGATGGCCAGCGCCAGAATTCCCCATTGCCGGCCGACATAATCGGTCAGCAGACGCCGGATGGCTTGGCCGGTTGCGGCACGCTCGGGAACGGAAACGGTCATCCGCGCCCCTTTAGCACGGGTTCCCCGGCCCCCGCGAGGGTTCGGAACGCCTTTTCGACCAATGGCTTAGCTTTAATCTTGGCCGTATGGCTCCATCAGCCGGTGAATATGGACCACGAAATAGCGCATCTGGGCATTGTCCACGCTCGATTGCGCCTTGGCGGCCCAGGCGCGGCGGGCCTCGGCGAAATTGGGAAAGACGCCGACAATATCGAGCTTGGACAGGTCCTTGAATTCGATGCTGTCGGTGGAGGTCAGCTCGCCGCCGAACACCAGATGCAGCAATTGGGTTGGGGTGGAGGTGGTCATGGCCGGTCCCGCTGGAATGCCCGCGTTCCTTAAGGCGAATCGGCAGGCGGTTTAAGCGAATTTTTTGCCGCCAGTTCGGCCAGCAGGGGCGTTATCAGCCCCGGCCCCGCCGCGACGGTGGCGCCCTGAACCGTGCGGGGGCGGTTATAGGCGGGCGGCTTGCCGCCCGAATCCACCAACTGCCCGCCGGCCTCGGTCAGGATGATGTCGGCGGCGGCCAGATCCCAGTCATGCTTGTTGGTGAGGCTGATCATGGCGTCGAAGCGCGCCGCCGCCACCAGCGCCATGCGATAGGCGATGGAGCTGAAACTTTCGATATGCATGGGCGGCCAATCCCGGAACAATGTTTTGTCGGCCAGAAGCCGGCAGCCCGCGATTTCCGTCCGGGTTCCAACCTGGATGGCCTCGCCATTGAGAAAGGCGCCGCCGCCGCGGCAGGCGCTGAAACATTCCCCAGCGGCGGGATTGAACACCACGCCCGCCACCGGGCGCGCGCCTTCGACCACCGCCGCACAGATGGTGAAGTGCGGCCGGCCCTTCATGAAGGCGACCGTGCCGTCGATGGGATCGACCACGAAGACATGGGCAGCGCCCAGCCGCGCCGGATCGTCACGACTTTCCTCCGACAGCCAGCCATAATCGGGCCGGGCCCGGCGCAATTCCATGTTCAGGAAGGCGTCGATCGCCAGATCCGCTTCGGTAACCGGACTGCCGCCGCTTTTGCTCCAGCGTTTGTAGTCGCCGCCAAAATATTTCAGCGCGATGGTTCCGGCCTCGCGCACGCAGGCCTCGAGAAGTCTCAGATCGCCTTCATCTTCGGCATTGCGTCGCGCGGCTCACTTATTTTTGATGTCGCGTGACTCGACACGGCCTTCTGTTCTTGGCCGTCATTTCCGGTGCTTGGTCGGTCACGCTCCGGCAATCGTCATGCCTTCGATGCGGCAGGTGGGCGCGTTGGTGCCGTAACGGAATTCCAGATTGTCGGCGGGCGTAAGTTGAAGGAACATGTCCTTCAAATTGCCGGCGATGGTCACTTCCGAGACCGGAAAGGCGATCTCGCCATTCTCGATCCAGAATCCGGCGGCGCCGCGGCTGTAATCGCCGGTGACGGAATTGACGCCCATGCCGATCAGTTCGGTGACGTAAAATCCCTGCTTGATGTCGGCGATCAGGGCCTTGGGCGAAAGTGTGCCCGCCTCCATATAGAGATTGGTGGCGGCGGGCATGGGCGGACCGGAGGTGGAGCGCGCCGCATGGCCGGTGGAGGCGAGGCCCAGCTGTTTGGCGCTGGCGCAATCGAGCAGCCAGGTCGTGAGCAGGCCCTTGTCGATCAGCGCGCGGCGCGCATTGGCGACGCCTTCGCCGTCGAAGGGCTTGGAGCGCAGGCCGCGAATCCGATGCGGATCGTCGATCACCGTGACATGCGGCGCGAAGATCGCCTGGCCCATGCGATCCTTGAGGAAGCTGGTGCCCCTGGCCACGCTGGCGCCGGAAATCGCGTGGGCAAAATGGCCCAGCAGACTGCCCGCCTCGCGCGGATCGAACACCACCGGCGCGCTTTGGGATTTGACCTTGCGGGGATTGAGGCGGCGGACCGCCCGTTCGCCCGCGCGCCTGCCGATTGCCTCCGCGCTTTCCAGGTCTCCGGCATGGCGGGCGCTGGCATGATCATAGTCGCGTTCCATGCCGGTACCTTCGCCGGCCAGCACCGCCACGCCGATGCTGTGGCTGGTTCCGGCATAGCGGCCGAAAAATCCGGTGCTGGTGGCGAGTGCGATGCCGGCGCGGGTGAAGCTGGCGCCGCCGCCTTCCGAATTGGTGACGCCAGGAACCGCCAGGCCCGCCTGTTCGGCCTCACGGGCGCGGGCGACCAGGATCTCGGCGGCGGGCTCGGCCGGGTCCTCCAGATCCAGATTGGGAGTGCCGCGGGCCAGCAGCGCCGGCGGCGCCAGGCCGGCGAACTTGTCCTCCGGCGCCAGCCGCGCCATTTCAAGGGCGCGCGCCGGCAGGGCCGCGACCGCGTCATCGGCAAGATCGCTGGAGGAAACAAAGGCGACCCGGTTGCCGACAAAGACGCGCAAGCCCAGATCGGCGCCTTCGCTGCGCTCCACATCCTCCAGCCGGCCGAGCCGGTAGGAGACGCTGGCCGAAACATTCTCGACCAGAAGCGCATCGGCGGCGTCGGCGCCTTGCTTGCGGGCGGCGGCGATCAGGCTTTCCAGGATTTGCTGGGGATTGCGGGGTTTGGGCATGGCGTTCGATGCCGCAAAGGCGTTGGCCCGTCAAGCCGGCAATCCCGAAAGCCGCGCCGGATGCGACATCGCGCGCCTCCGGGATCAGCGGTGCCGGTAGCGAAACAGGGCGGATTCGCCCAAGGCGGCGTCGGAGATGTAAAGCCGCTCCTCCTTGGTGGCGAAATAGACATGCAGGTGCCTGAGCACATCCATGCCGATGATGACGTCGGGAATGGCACTATCGCCGCCCATGGGCCGGAGTGAGTCATGGAGCGGTCATCTGGTCCGGCATCAGATAGATCTGCAAATTCTTGACCGTGACGCCCCGGAAGGTGAGCTGGTCGAAGACATGGCGGTAAGTCGTGATCGACCTTTCGCCGCTGGTCTCGGTGACGGGCTCCATGTCGGGTGAATCCGGGGTCAGGCCGAACAGGCGGCGGGCCAGGGCCAGATTCATCACGGTGTATTGCGCGCCGGTGTCCATCACCGCCGTCATGGACTTGCCGTCAACTTGGATGGGAATGGTGATGAGATTGTTGCGCACCGTCACCGGCACTGCCGCGACCTCCTCGGCCGGCCAATAGACCACCTGGCCGGGGCAATGATTGGTGGAAAAGGCGGTGAGGCGGTCGGCGCCGAAATCCATGTCCAGATCGGCATCCACGAACAGGTCGGTGGCCAGCAATCCGTCATAGGGCAGCTTGGTGCCGAGATCCGGGTTGGGCGCGATGCCCAGATGCACGCCTTTTTCCTCCTTGAGGCCCAGTATCAGCCTCTTGGCGGTGGTCTGGCTGGCGGAGACGTTCCCCGCCAAGTCCGACAGCCGCACGTCGCTGCCACGAATGGGCAGGTCGAGCGACTTGGCCGTGGCGCGCGAGATTTGGGAGACCCGCCCGCCGGTATCCAGCAGAAGCTTCTCTTTGCCGCTGTCGATGATCACCGGCACCACCATGACGGTATGGTCGGCGGTGGTCCCCATCTGCACCGAATTGAGAATGCGCAGATAGGGGGTACAGGTCGCGGCCTTCGCGGCCGCCGGTGCCAGGGCCAGAATTGCCAGAGCCGCGGCGGAACGCACCAGCGATGCAATCAGAATCCTCACATCGCCAGTATAGGCCCATGCGCCGGCTCGGCATAGGCCGGGCGGCGTGCGGCCGGCCGCCTTATTTCCCCGGAACAGACGCCACACCTTTGAAGACCGCGGATTTGCCGGACCCGGCCGGGGAGACATAGAGCTTCTTTTCGGCGAAGGCGATGTAGACATGCAGGTGGCTCAACACATCCATCCCGATGCTGAGATCGGGAATGGGCGGCGTCGTCGCTGTCCGGAAACGGCTGCCCGTGGTGATGTTACCGTACGAAGCGTGGACCATGGAATTGGTCTGGATCAATACGGGCAGGTTGTTCACCGCCACGCCCTCGAACCCGATCAGACCGAATGTATGGGTATAGACCCGCTCGCCAAGGCCGTCGCGAAGCCCCTCGACCGGGGTCATTTGCGCACTGTCGGGATCGAGATTGAAGGTCTGCTCGGCGACTCCGCGCCGCATGACGGTCCGGTCGGCGCTGGTGTCGATCACCGCGTCGATCTCATGCCCGTCTATGGTGACCGGCACCACGATCTGGCTGTCCCTGATGGTCACCGGAACCACCGCCACCGGCTTCTCCGGCCAATAGACCACTTGGCCCGGACAATGATCGGCGCTGAAGTAATTCATCCGCTTGGCCGCGAAATCCAAGTCCAGATCGTAATTGTTGAACATGTCGTTGGCGAGCAGCCCGTCATACGGCTTGGTGTCGCCGAGGGCTTGGTCGTTGGATTCCAGGAACAGCATGCTTGATCCCTTCATGCTTCCGATCGCGAAATCGGCGATGCGGACCCGCTGGCGGATATCCTGGGCGCTGTGACTGCCTCTGACATTATATTCCATCGCGTTGGCGCTGTAGGTGTTTTCCGGAAGGCTCTGATCCCGCACCATCGCCCGTGAAACCTGGGTGCCCGGGTCGCCGGTGTCGATTACGAATTTTCGCGCCGTGCCGTTGATGGTGACCGGAACCGTCATCAGATTGCTGCCGGCGACAGGTGTCATGGCGACGGAATTCAACAGCTGCGGCGCGCTGCAGCTTTGCGCCTGAGCCGTACCGCCAAGGGCCACGCTCGGCAACAGCAGAAACGCCGTGAGAGCAGAATTGCGCATGACCGTCCCTCCCCAACTTTGCTCAGCCTAGCACGCAGACCGCAGTGACGCAGCGGAAGAATGTGTAAATTCGCAGGTGCGGGAGCGGATTTAATCAACGGGCTGGCAGGGCAACTGGTTTATTTCCAGACCGGTTTTCCGGACCCCGGCAGGCCCAGCCGCGGCCATTTTTCGGTGACGGCGCGGATCACCTCTTCGTCCATCCGGATCTTGCGGCCCCATTCCCGTTTTGTCTCGGGCGGCAGCTTGTTGGTGGCATCCAGCCCGATCTTGGAGCCCAGGCCGGATTCCGGCGAGGCGAAATCCAGATAGTCGATCGGGGTGTTCTCGATCACGGTGATGTCGCGGGCCGGATCCATGCGGGTGGAGACGGCCCACATCACATCCTTCCAGTCGCGCGGATTGATGTCGTCATCCACCACGATCACCCATTTGGTGTACATGAACTGGCGCAGATAGGACCACACCGCCATCATCACCCGCTTGGCATGGCCGGGAAACGCCTTCTTCATGCTGACCACGGCGATCCGGTAGGAGCAGCCTTCCGGCGGCAGCCAGAAATCCACGATCTCGGGAAATTGCTGGCGTAGCAGCGGCACGAAGACTTCGTTCAACGCCTCGCCCAGGATCGAGGGCTCGTCGGGCGGCCGCGCCGTGTAGGTGGAAAGATAGATCGGATCGCGCCGCATGGTGATGGCGCTGGCGGTGAAGACCGGAAAGCGCTCCACCGAATTGTAATAGCCGGTGTGATCGCCGTAAGGGCCTTCGTCGCGGTAATCGTCCAGCGAAACCGTGCCCTCGACCACGATCTCGGCCTCGGCCGGCACTTTCAGGGGCTGGCTGACGCAATCGGCCAGCACCACCGCCTCTCCCCTGAGCAGGCCGGCGAATTGATATTCCGACAAAGTCTCCGGCACCGGCGTCACCGCCGCCAGGATGATGCCGGGATCGGCGCCCAACACGATGGCGGCGGGAAGCGGCTGGCGCTTCTCTTTCGCCCAGCGCTGGTGATGCTGGGCGCCGCCGCGATGCTTGAGCCAGCGCATGATGGTCTGGGTCCGGTTCAGCACCTGCATGCGATAGATGCCGAGATTGTAATTGTCCTCGCGCGCTTCGCCCGGGCCGCGCGTCACCACCAGCGGCCAGGTGATCAAGGGCGCAGGCTCGCCCGGCCAGCAGGTCTGGACCGGCAGTTTGCCCAGATCGATATCGGCGCCGCGCCAGATGATCTCCTGGCAAGCCGGTCGGGAAACGCTTTTCGGCTTCATCGCCAGCACGGTCTTGACCAGCGGCAACAGCGACGTGGCCTCGCGCAGGGATCGCGGCGGCTCCGGCTGGCGCAGTTGGGCCAGAAGTTCGCCCACTTCGCGCAGATCCAAGGCGCTGCCGCGTTCCTTGCCGCCCATGGTGACGCCCATCGCCACCCGCTTGACGGTGCCGAACAGATTGACCAGCACCTGCATGTCGCTCTCGGTGCCGTCGGCCTTGATCGGGCGCTCGAAGATCACCGCCGGGCCACCCTCGGCGATCAGCCGGGTCTGGATCTCGGTCATCTCCAGCACGGTGGAGACCGGCTCGGTCACGCGCTTGAGTTCGCCCGCCTCATCGAGCCGGGCGAGGAAATCCCGCAAGGAACGGTAGGCCATTCAGATCAGCTTTCGTCAGACACGGTCCATTTGCGTGGCGCGGCATGCCGGATGCTGTAGCCGTAGTAAATCAGGAATCCGAGCGCCGTCCACACCACCAGCCGGACCCAGGTTCCGTTGGACAGGCTGAACATCATCAAGCCGCAGGTGGCGATGCCGGCCGGCGCCACCAGCCACACCCAGGGGGTGCGGAATTTGCGCGGCCGGTTGGGCGCGGTCTTGCGCAGGATCAGGATGCCGACGCAGACCGAGATGAACGCCATCAAGGTGCCGATCGAAACCAGGTCGGCCAATATGTCGAGCGGAAAGATGGCCGCGATCGCCGCCCCCACCACCCCGACAATGATGGTGCACAGATGCGGGGTGCGGAAACGCGGATGCACTTCAGCGAAGGCCGGCGGCAGGAAGCCGTCCCGCGCCATGCCGTAAAACACCCGGCTTTGGCCGTACATCGAGCCGAACGCCACCGAGATCAGGCCGGCGATGGCCGCGATATTGACCGGAAAGACCAGCCATTTCAGGCCGGGATCGCGGGCCAGCGCGAAGGAGACCGGATCGGGCACATTCAGGAGATGGAAATCCACGATCCCGATCAGCACGATCGACATCAGCACATAGAGCAGGGTGCAGATGGCCAGCGACGCCAGGATGGAGATGGAGACGTCGCGTTCGGGATTGCGGGTTTCCTGCGCACCCACCGACACGGTCTCGAAGCCGACATAGGCGAAGAAGATGGTGCCCGACGCCGCCAGCACCCCCGACGGACCGTAATGCCCCCACACCCCGGTATTGGGCGGAATGAAGGGATGCATATTGGCCATATGCACATGCGGCAGGCCGAACAGGATGACCACCGCCACGATGCCCACCTTCAGCGCCACCATCGCGGCGTTGAACCGCGCCGACTCGGAGATGCCCACCACCAGGATGACGGTGATGGCCAGCATCATCACCCCGGCGGGAAGATTGACCACCGCGCCGGTCCAGTGGAGATCGGAAATGCCGGTGCCGGCGATCGGCGCATTGGCCCATTCGGGAGGATAGGCGATGCCGAACTGGTTCAGCAGATTGAGAAAGTAGCCCGACCAGCCCGCCGCCACGGTGGAGGCGGAAACACCGAATTCCAGCACCATGTTCCAGCCGATGAACCAGGCCATGAACCGGCCCATGGTGGCATAGGTATAGGTATAGGCGCTGCCGGATTGCGGGATCATCGCCGCCAGTTCGGCATAGCAGAGCGCGGCGAAGAAGCAGCCGGTGGCGGCGATCAGGAAGGAAAGCAGCACCGCCGGACCGGCATGCTCGGCGGAGACGGTGCCGGCGATGACGAAGATGCCGGCGCCGATGGTGGCGCCGATCCCGATCAGGGTGAGATGCACAGGTCCCAGCGCGCGATGAAGCTCGACATCTTCGGCAAGGACCGGATCTGGAACCTGGGAAACCGGCGCGTCGCTCACGCTCTATTCCCGTGCCAGATTTTCCACGCTGTATTTGCTCGGCTTGGCGTGTTTGATGGAGTAGAGGAAATAGATCACCAGTCCAATCACCGTCCACGCTGCCAGCCTGAGCCAGGTATCTAGCGGCAGGAAAGCCATCATGAACAGGCACATGCCGATGCCCAAGGGCGCGGTGACCCAGACAAAAGGTGTCCGGAAGGGGCGCCTGGCATGAGGCGCGCGCACGCGCATGACCATCACCCCGACGCAGACGATGGCAAAGGCCGCCAGAGTGCCGATGGAAACCAGCTGGCCCAAAATATCGAGCGGCAGGAAACCGGCCAGGAGCGCGGAGAAGATACCGGTAATGATCGAGCTCTTATACGGCGTGCGGAAGCGCGGGTGAATGACATGGAAGGCAGGCGGAATCATGCCGTCCCGGCCCATGGCGTAGAAAATGCGCGATTGCGCCAGAAGCAGCACCAGCACCACCGAGGCCAGGCCCACCACCGCGCCGATATTCACATATTGGGTCAGCCACTGGGTGCCAGGCAGGGCTTCCACCGCCTTGCTCACCGGATGGGCGACATTCAGGGTCTTGTAAGACGCGATGCCGGTCAGGACGTAAGACATCATCATGTAAAGCGCGGTGCAGATCAGCAGCGAGCCCAGCATGCCGAGCGGAATGTCGCGCTGGGGATTTTTGGCTTCCTGCGCCGCCACGCTGACAGCGTCGAATCCGATATAGGCGAAAAACAGAACGCCGGTGGCGCGGAATACGCCGGTCCAGCCGAAATGGCCGACCGCGCCCTGGCTGGGCGGCACGAAGGGGACATGATTGGCCGGCACGATGTAGGAATAGCAGGCGAAGATCACCACCAGCACGATGGTGAGCTTGATCGCCACCATGGCGTTGTTGAAATTGGCCGAGGCGGCGACGCCGATCACCAGGACGGTGGAGATGAAGGCGACAAGAAGTACCGCCGGCAGATTGATGATCGAACCGGTGGCGGTGATTTGGTTGAAGCCCTGCATCGCAATGGGGGCGCCATTGAACATGGCCGGGATCGGCATGCCCAGATGCAGCATCAGATCGTTGAAATAGCCCGACCAGCCCACCGCCACGGTGGAGGAAGCGGCCAGATATTCCAGCACCAGATTCCAGCCGATGATCCAGGCGACGAATTTGCCCAAGGTGGCGTAGGTATAGGTATAGGCGCTGCCCGCCACCGGGATCATGCTGGCGAATTCGGAATAACACAGGCCGGCGAACAGGCAGCCCGTTCCCGCGATGGCGAAGGAATAGACCACGCCGGGTCCGGCATAAATGGCGGCGGCCTGGCCGGTGAGCACGAAAATCCCGGCGCCGATAATGCAGCCGATTCCCAGCGCGATCAGATGAATCGGCCCCAGTGACCGCTTCAGATCGCCTTCGTCATTCGGATTTTCCGGAATATCGGCCATGCAGGTCCCCCTATTGACAGGGCCACTGTGACAGAGCCGTGCCGCTTCGCCTAGTCCCGATCGAGCCGCCAGACGCCGGTGCGGCGAATCGGTTGGTCCTCAAGCTCGCGCGTGGTCGGCACCGAATAGACCGCAAGCTGTGTCAGGCCCGATTGAGGAAAATAAGTGCGCCCGGGATCGCCCAGCAAAACATCAGCCTGGATTTTCTTTAACCACGCCATCAGCCGTTCCGCCAGCGGCCGCTCATAGCACATGTCGCCCACCAGGACGACGTCGAACTGTTCAACGCCGATCACATCCTCTGCGGTGGTTTCGATGGTAAGGCCGTTGGCGTTCGCGTTGCGCGCAATGGCGGCGATGGCCAGCGGATCGATGTCGGCGGCGATCACATGCCGCGCGCCCATTTTCGCCGCCGCCAATCCCACCAGCCCGGAGCCGGCGCCGAAATCCAGCACCCGCTTTCCGGTCACCAGGCCGGGATGGTCGAGCACATAGCGCGCCAGCGCCTGGCCGCCGGCCCAGGCGAAAGCCCAATAAGGCGGTGGCACGCCGATCTTTTCCAGTTCCTCCTCGGTTTTGGTCCAGAGCGGCAGGACTTCGCTGGCGAGATGCAGGCGGATCTCCGGCACCAGCGGCGGGGACGCGAGCGCGCTATTCTCCCGGATGAAATCGTCCGGCTTCATCCGAACCAGGGCACGAACCAGGCGCCGGCGGCGAAGCTCAACGCCATCAGGCCGCCGGTGACGCTGTTGGCGCGGAACAGCGTCAGGCAGTTCGCGGAATCGTCGATCTTGAGCCGCCGCACCTGCCACAGAAGATGGATGCCCGCCGCCAGCATGACCAAAGCGAACAGCCGGCCGGCATGCTCGGCAAAGCCGGCCGCCAGCACCAGTGTGAAGCAGACGGCATAGAATCCCAGAATCCAGCGGGGGCTGTTTTCCTTCAGCAGACGGGCGGTGGATTTCACTCCGATCAGGGCGTCGTCCTCCTTGTCCTGATGGGCATAGATGGTGTCGTAGCCCAGGGTCCAGAAGAACAACCCGGCATAAAGATAAAGGTCGGGCAGATCGATGCGCCCGGTCTGGGCCGCAAAACCCAACAGCGCCCCCCAGTTGAAAGTAAGGCCCAGCCAGGCCTGCGGCCACCAGGTGATCCGCTTCATGAAGGGATAGATCGCGATCAGCAGCAGCGAGGCCGCGCCCAGCCCGATCGCGAAACGGTTGAGCTGAAGAAGAATGACAAGCCCGACCAGCGCCAGCAGACCGGTGAAAATCACCGCGGCGGTGACGCTGACCGCGCCGGAGGGAATGGGCCGGCCGCGGGTGCGCGCCACCTGGGCGTCGAATTTGCGGTCGACGATGTCGTTGAAGGCGCAGCCCGCGCCGCGCATCACCACCGCGCCCAGTCCGAACAGCGCCACATAATAAAAATCGCGCCAGGCGGTGAAGGTGCGCTCGTCCGCCATCGCCCCCAAGGCCAGGCCGCAGACGCAGGGCCAGAACAGCAGCCAGGTCCCGATCGGCCGGTCCAGCCGCATCAATTGCAGATAGGGGCGGATGCGGCGCGGGGCGATCTCGACCCAGTTCCGGGGCACGGCGTCGGCGGGGACTTGCGGGGAGAGGTTCATGCGGGCTCAAGTGTGGCATGACTTCGGAACTCGAAAAAAGAAGTGGCGGATTTGAAGGAAGCGGGTGGTCTGACCCGGTTGTTCGTGACCGACAGGCTGGAACCCGGCGCGACGCCGGCGCTGGACGAAGGCCAGGCGCATTACCTGCTGCATGTGTTGCGCGCCAAGACAGGCGACCGGCTGCTTTTGTTCAATGGCCGGGACGGAGAGTGGCGGGCCGAGATCACCAAGCTGGGGAAGCGCGCCGTCACCTTGTCGGTGCGCGATCGGACCGCGCCGCAGACGGAGGTACCGGATGTCTGGCTGGTGTTCGCGCCGGTGAAAAAGACGCCGTCCGACTATCTGGTGCAGAAGGCGACCGAGTTGGGCGCCGCGAAGCTCCAGCCCGTCTTCACCCGGCGCACCATTGTCTCCCGCATCAATCCGGAACGATTGGGTGCCAACGCGGTGGAAGCGGCCGAACAGTCGGGGCGGCTGAGTGTGCCGGAGATCGGCGAAGCCGTGACATTGGACCGGTTGCTGGCGTCCTGGCCGGGCCAACGGCAGATCTTCTTTTGCGATGAGGGCGGCGACGCCGCGCCGCTGGCGGAGGCGGCGCGGAAGGCAGGCGAGAGGCCCAGCGCCATCCTCACCGGACCGGAAGGCGGCTTCGATCCGTCCGAACGCGAATATCTGCGCGCCCAATCCTTTGTCACGCCGGTCACGCTGGGGCCGCGCATCTTGCGCGCCGACACCGCGGCGCTGGCGGCTTTGGCGGTCTGGCAATCGGTCAAGGGCGATTGGGGTTAAGCCTGTTCCTGCGTCAGCGCGCGATAAGCAAAGCACTGCGCGCCGCAAATCAATCCGTAAAACAGGGCCGCGATCACCGCATAGGCCGGATAGACCAGATACCAGTAATCCCGGATGCGTCTGAGCATCTGGGCGCTCCAGACAGCCGCCATCGCCCGGTTTGCGGCGAGCTGGTCCGCGGTGGGATGAAGCGGCGGCGCCGGCGGCAATCCGTGCGCGAGGAAGCTGAACAACAGCAGGGTATGGATCGCCAGCACCGGCACCAGCACGGCCAGCATGATGATCACGATGCGCCAGAAATTGCCGCGAGCCAGCGCCCAGCTCCGTTTCAGACTGATCCGCCCTTCGGCGACCACCACCGGATTCAAGAAGAAGGTCGCGCGCATCAGCGAATAGATATAAGCGGCGAAGGCGACAGTCGCCACGATCACCAAACTGGCGGCCGGCACCGCTCTCGACCAGTGCATGGCTCTGGCCAGAAGCGCCACCGATATTTCCAGCAACGCGCCGGCCGCGATCAGCAGCAGATAACTGCCCACGATTATCAGGATGGCCAGCAGGGACGCACCCATCAGCCTCCAGACCGGCTTGTCGAAACGGAGATAATAGTAGCGCGACCCAGGTCTCAGTCCGAGCGCCTGTTGGGTGATGCCGGTGATCTGCATGAACAGCAGAAACAGAGCCACCAGATAAAACGGAATCAGCGCCGCCAGCAGCTGAGACATGCCGGCGAAATTTCGGGTGGCCATGGCAGTGGAGAAAGCCAGCGTCTGGGCCCGGAGCAGAAATCCGAACGCCCAGATGATCAGCCAGGATGGCCAGACGACGCTCAAGATGTTCAGGAACCCGCCGAAGGCGAAGCGATAGGCCTGGGCGGTGGTCGCCCCCACCGGAATCTTCGCCATGCCCATCCCCGCCAGAGTTCCCCGGGAGTCTAACGTCAATCGGTTGCGGCCCGGTATAGCGAAATCGCGCCGCGCGCGGAATTTTCGGTCAAGGCTACGAGCGCCTCATACCCAGCGCAGCTGCCAGCTCACACCGAATTTGTCGTTAACCCATCCGAACCGCCGGGCGAAAGGATAGGCGTCGAGTTCCATCAACACCTGGCCGCCTTGGGACAGCCCCGCGAAGAGCCGGTCCACTTCGCCCACATCGTCGCAAGCGACCGCGAACGAGATCGCCGGGGTGAAGCTGAAGGCGTGCCGGACGGGACTGTCGAAGAATTCGTACCGCCGTCCCAGCAGCACCAGTGTCGCCTGCTTCACCGTGCCGGCCGCGCCCGGGCCCTCCGCGCCATAATGGCTGAGGTTTTCGATTTTCGAATCCGCAAACAGCGACATGTAGAAATTCATCGCCGCTTCCGCCTCGCCCACGAACATCAGAAAGGGATTGATTTCCGTGGCCATGGTCAGTCGTAGCGCTGTTCGTACGTGTGCTCGGTTTCCCGCCACACATCCCAGAAAGCCGGCGGCACTTTGCCTTCGGCCTTGTACTGCAGGATCGCCAGATGGCTGTGCCAGCCGCCGGAGACATTGACCGCATAGGCGCGGTCGGGAACCTTGCTGTGGGTGAGGGTGAGGCGCACCATCTCGCCTTCCGGCTTGAGGGTGAATTCCACTTCCGAGGCCGGCGGATTTTCATGGCCAAAGGTGTAGGCGAGGCGGCGCATCGGCTCCAGCGCCAAAAGCTGTTCGGTGGCGGTGAAGCCTTTCGCGTCCATTTCCTGGAACCGCTCCGGCGGTGGCGATTTGTGGGGCGACAGATCGCTGTGCTTGAACCGGAGCTGGAACGTCTCTCCCACCTTGGCGGGCAGGGGGCCGGATGCGAACCATTCGCCCCGCTTGTCGCCGTCGGTGAGATAGGCCCAGATTTTTTCCACCGGTCCGGGCAGAAGGCGCTCGAAGCGCACGGTATGCGCGTCCACGCGTTTGCCGAAATTGTCCATCGTCCTCACCTCTTCAGATTGTTGAGATCGACGCCGTAAAGAGCGGCATTCTTCTGAAAATAGGAATCGCGCGGCCCCGCCGTTTCGCCGCGGATGGCCTTGTCCAGCATGTCGAGATAGCTGTGCCAGCCCATCGCGGTCTGGGGCTGCACCGGAGCCGGGATGGGCCGGTGGGTAAGGGTCAGCTTGCTGCCCCCGCCATCGGCTTTGAGCCCAAATTCCAGATAGGTGACCGGCCAGTTGGAACGGGTTTCGCCAGGCGCGAACACGTTCCAGGTATGGGCGAAGAATTCGCCTGGCCGCCAGCCTGTCACCACGCCCCTGATATGGCCGCCCATCAATTCGACCTTGCCGCCTTCGCGCGGCTCGATCACGCCTTCGCCATACCATTCGGCGATGCGTGCCGGCTCGGTCAGGAAAGCCCATGCCTTGTCCGGCGGCGCGGGCAAATCCCGTTCGAACTGGATCGCGGCTTCTTCGATCACCCGGCCCTGGCTCATCGCGTGTCCTTTCTCAAGGCCTGTTCCAGCGCATCCAGCCGCGGTGTCCAGAAGGCGCGGATGTGCGCCACCCAGTCGGACAATTCCGCCACGCCCTTGGGATCGAGTTCATAGATGCGTTTCTGGGCTTCGGCCCGGACCTTCACCAGTCCGGCGGTGCGCAAGGTTTTCAGATGCTGCGAGATCGCCGGCGGCGACAGGTCGAACCGGCCCGCAATGTCGCCGGCACACAGCGCCCCGCCCGCCAGCATTTCGACGATGCGTTGCCTTGTGGGATCGGCCAGGGCGGAAAATTGGGCGGTGGTCATGGCACATTTATTCATATTTCACTTAATTAAGTCAACACAAAAATATGATTTTCCGGACCCGGCTTGTCTTGCCGGGGTGCCGTGCCTAAGTGTTGGCGATCTGTGGGGTCAATTCACACAATTCCAACAGGGCCTTAGGCCCGCCAAGGCAAGGGCATGTCCATTCCGCAATCCGCCGGCGGCGCGATCGAGAGCCGCGACGATCTGGTGCGCCATCTTTCCAGTGGCATGAAGCCGAAGAGCGACTGGCGGATCGGAACCGAGCACGAGAAATTCGTTTACGACCTCAAGACCCTGAAGCCGCTCGGCTATGAGGACAAGCCCGGCATCCGCCAGCTGCTGGATGGCATGACCCGTTTCGGCTGGGAACCGGTGCGGGAGGGCGAGAACATCATCGGCCATTTCCTGAACGGCGCCTCCCTGTCATTGGAGCCGGGCGGGCAGTTCGAATTGTCCGGCGCGCCGCTCAAGAATATTCATGAGACCTGCGCCGAGGTGAACACCCATCTGGTGCAGATCCGCGAGGTGGCGGGCGAGATCGAGGCCGGCGTGCTGGGCCTGGGTTTTGCGCCGACCTGGACCCTGGCCGAGGTGCCGGTGATGCCCAAGGGCCGTTACGGCATCATGCGCCGCTATATGCCCAAGGTGGGCGGCTATGGCCTGGACATGATGTTCCGCACCTGCACCGTGCAGGTGAATCTGGATTTCAGCGACGAAGCCGACATGGTGAAAAAATTCCGGGTCGGGCTGGCGCTGCAGCCGGTCTCGACCGCGCTGCTTGCCAATTCGCCTTTCCGCGAAGGCAGGCCGTCCGGCTTTCTCTCCTATCGCGCCCAGGTCTGGACCGATGTCGACAATGCCCGGGCCGGGATGCTGCCCTTCGTGTTCGAGGACGGCATGGGATTCGAGCGCTATGTCGATTACGCGCTGGATGTGCCGATGTATTTCGTCTATCGCGACGGAAAATATCACGACGTGGCCGGCAGGAGCTTCCGCGATTTCCTCGCCCGCAAGATTCCGGAGGTGGCCCATATCGAACCCGCCCTGTCGGATTGGGCCGATCATCTCACCACCATCTTCCCGGAAGTGCGGCTGAAGCAATATCTGGAGATGCGCGGCGCCGATGGCGGCCAGTGGCGGCGGATCTGCGGCATGCCGGCCTTGTGGGTGGGCCTTCTTTATGACGATGCGGCGCTGGATGCGGCCTGGGACCTGGTCAAGGACTGGACGGCGGAAGAACGCCAGGCCCTGCGCGACATGGTGCCCAAGCAGGGCTTCCATGCGCCGTTCCGCGACACCACGGTGCTGGAATTGGCCCGCCGGATGCTGGAGATTTCCGCGTCCGGCCTGCGCCGCCGCGCCAATCTGGACGGGGCGGGAATGAGCGAGGATGGTTTCATCAATCCGTTGCGCGAATTGGTGACGCGCGGCCGCACCCGCGCCGAGGATTTGCTGCACGCATTCCACCATGAGTGGAATGGCGATATGAGCCGGCTGTTCCGCGAATATAATTTCCTCTGATACGCCAAAGCGCTTAGCGCGCGTCCTCGGGCAAAGGGATGAATTCCCGGTCGTCGCCGGGAATTTTCCCGAACAGGCCGGCGCGCCAGTCGGATTTGGCGACTTCGATCCGGTCCTTGGAGGAGGAGACGAAATTCCACCAGATATGGCGCGGCCCATCCAGCGGCGCGCCGCCCAGCAGCATCACTCTCGCGGGCGCGGTGGCGAAAAGCGTCACCACTTCCCCCGGCTCCAGGAACAGCATGGCGCCCTCGCCATGAACGGATACGCCATGCGCGTCGCCGCCGATCTGCAACTCGCCTTCCACAATGAACAGGGCCCGCTCCTCATGTTCGGCGGTGACGAGCAGGATGCCGGCTTGGTCGAAGCGGGCTTCGGCATAGAAGATGGGCGAGAAGGTCTTGACCGGCGATTTGAGGCCGAAGGCTTCGCCCGTCACCATCCTCAGCCGCACGCCTTTCTCCTCCCGCTCCGGCAGGTCCTTGGCGGCGAAATGCTGGAAGCCGGGCTCGGCCTCCTGGTCCTTTTGCGGCAGGCCGACCCAGGTCTGGATGCCGTGCAGCCGGTGGCCCTGGCGGCGCAACTCCTCGCCGGTGCGTTCGGAATGGGCGATGCCACGGCCGGCCGTCATCCAGTTGACATCGCCGGGCCGGATCTCCTGCACCGAGCCCAGCGTGTCGCGATGGATTTGGGCGCCGTCGAACAGATAGGTGACGGTGGCGAGCCCGATATGGGGGTGCGGGCGCACATCCACGCCTTTGCCGGGCGGAAATTCCACCGGCCCGAAATAATCGAAGAACAGGAAGGGGCCGATGCTGCGGCGCGCCGCCTGCGGCAAAATACGGGTGACGATGAAGCCGTCGCCCAAATCGTGGCGTTTTCCGATGATGGGGATCATGGAGAAAGCTTAAACCGCGTTGGTGACGGATGTCATCCCGGAAGCAGGAATTCGCCGTCCGCCCCGTTTTCGATCGGCTTTGCCCAGATCACCGCATCCAAGGGAAGGGCGGCATAAAGATGGGGAAAATCTTCGCCGCGGGACGGGGAATATTCCCATTTCAAATTTGCCCCCAGTTTTGCGGTGCCCACCGCCACCAGCAGCAGGTCCGTCTGGCCGGCATAATAGCGCCTGAGGGTTTCGGGCAGCTGCGCCCGGGTGGAGAAATGCAGGAAACCGTCGATCCGGTCATGCGCCGAGCCGTTATAGACCCCGGCCGCACGCGCCCATTCGGTACGCGGCACGATCTTGAAGATCATCTCAACCGTCCCGTCCCCAGCGCCAGCGCCACCCTCCTTCGGTTTTGACATACGTAATCAGCAAGGTCGGCACCACGATCAAGGGCAACCCGATAGCGATCAGGAGGAAGCGAGTGGCGTTGTCGTGCTGGAAATCGGCGGCGATAATGACAGCAATGGCGGCAGCGGCGCTGCCGACAGTCAGAAGCCAGCCCTGCCAGCTGTTGGGGGTGGCGCCGTAGCCGAAACGCTTCTGCCGGAACCAGTATTGCGCCATGACGCCTCAGGCGGCGGTCCCGCCCACGGTCAGCCCGTCCAGCCGCAAGGTGGGCTGACCCACGCCCACCGGCACGCTCTGGCCGTTCTTGCCGCAGGTGCCGATGCCGGTATCGAGCTTCAGATCGTTGCCGATCATGCTGACCCGGGTCAGCGCTTCCGGCCCGGAGCCGATCAAAGTCGCGCCCTTGATCGGCGCACCCAGCCTGCCGTCTTCGACGGCATAGGCCTCGGTGCAGCTGAAGACGAATTTGCCGTTGGTGATATCCACCTGGCCGCCGCCGAAATTGGTGGCGTAGATGCCCTTTTTCACGCTGGCGAGGATTTCCGCCGGATACTTGTCGCCCGCCAGCATATAGGTGTTGGTCATGCGCGGCATCACCGGCGCGGCGAAACTCTGGCGTCGGCCGTTGCCGGTGGGCCTCATACCCATCAGCCGGGCATTCTGCCGGTCCTGCATAAAGCCTTTGAGGATACCGTCCTCGATCAGCACCGTGCGCGAGGTGGGTGTGCCTTCGTCGTCGATGGACAGCGAACCGCGCCGTCCCTCGATGGTGCCGTCATCCACCACAGTGACTCCCGGAGCGGCCACGCGTTCCCCCAAAAGCCCGGCAAAGGCGGAGGTCTTCTTGCGGTTGAAGTCGCCCTCCAGCCCATGGCCGATGGCCTCGTGCAACAGGATGCCCGGCCAGCCCGGCCCCAGCACCACCGTCATTTCGCCCGCCGGCGCCGGCACCGATTTCAGATTGACCAGCGCCTGGCGCAACGCTTCGTCCACCGCCGCCTTCCAATAAGTGGGTTCGAGATAGGCTTCATAGCCGCCGCGGCCGCCGCCGCCGAAACTGCCGGATTCCTGGCGGCCATTTTCCTCGACCACCACCGAAACGCCCAGCCGCACCAGGGGCCGGATATCGAAATACCGCTCGCCGCCGGCGCGCAGGATCTCGATCCGCTGCCATTCGCCGGACAGCGAGGCCGAAACCTGGCGCACCCTTGCGTCCTTGGCGCGGGCATATTCGTTCATCTCTTCCAGCAGGCTCACCTTGGCGCCGAACTGGGCGGTCTGAAGCGGATCGAGATCGGTATAGAGTTTGACATTGCTGCGGGCGGGCGGCGCGGCGACCGTGCCGGATTGGCCCGCCGACACGGCTTTCACGGTCTGGGCGGCGCGGGCGATGGCCTCTTCGGAAATTTCGGTGGCATGGGCATAGCCGGTGGCTTCTCCGGCCACCGCCCGGAGCCCGAAGCCCTGCGACGTATCGAAGCTGGCCGCCTTCAACTGGTTATCGTCAAAAGCGAATGATTCGGACTGGCTGTATTCCAAGAAGAGTTCCCCGTCGTCGGCGCCCTTCAGGGCCTCGTCCAACTGCCGCTGAACCCGGCCGCGGTCCATGCCGGTGCGGGAAAAGAACAAATCGGTATCGGCCATGGCGGTCTCCGGCTTCAGCGGGCGGGCAAAAGGCCAGCCCGCGCCAATGCTTAACCCCCTTGATATCGGCGCAATGGCGCCTTGGGGCAAGACCCCAGGGGCCAGCCCCGGCACGGTCCGGTTGGCGCAGGATGGGCCGTGCCATAAGGTCGCAATGACTTTAAGGGCTTAACCCCTCTAAATCCCCCGCAAGAATCTGAAACGTGCGGGGATTTGAGCGCCCCTGCCGGCATTTGCGAGGTCGTCATCCATGCCTTTGAAACCCTGGTCCTCCTGGCCGAAGACCGGCGTCGCCGCCGCCACGGTCGCCCTATGGGCCTTTGCCGTCCCCTCGGCCTTCGCCATGCCGAAGGATTACGAGATCGGGTTTCAGCCGGCGGAATCCTCGGTGATGAGCCAGATCGAAGGATTCCACACCGAGCTGCTCTACATCATCACCGCGGTTTGCCTGCTGGTGCTGGCGCTTCTGATCTACATCATGATCAGGTTCCGCTCGGACAAGAATCCCACCCCCTCCAAGGTGCACCACAACACCCTGCTGGAAGTGGCCTGGACCATCATTCCGGTGATCATCCTGGTGGTGATCGCGGTGCCCAGCTTCCGCCTGCTTTACTTCGAAGCCGCCATCCCCAAGCCCGACCTCACCATCGAGGCGATCGGCAAGCAGTGGTTCTGGACCTATAATTATCCCGGCGCCAATGCCGGCTTCACTTATGACTTGCTGGGCCTGTCGGACGCCGACGCCGCCAAGGCGGGTGAACCGCGGCTTCTGGGCGTGGACAATCCGGTGGTGGTGCCGGTCAATGAGGTGATCGAGGTCGAGACCACCGGTGCCGACGTCATTCATTCCTGGGCGCTGCCGCAGATGGGCGTGAAGATGGATGCGGTACCCGGACGCATCAATCACACTTGGTTCAAGGCTGATCATATCGGCACTTATTACGGCGAATGCTCCGAACTCTGCGGCGCCCGCCACGCCTTCATGCCGATCGAAGTGAAAGTGGTGAGCGAGGCCGATTATCAGGCATGGCTCGCCCAAGCCAAGAAGAAATTTGCCGCGCTCGACACCGAAGTTCATGTCGCAGCGAAATAGGAAACCAACGCCATGACCGATCTCGCTTTCGAGCAGCATAGCCCGGACCGCCATTTCGAGGATCACAGCCACCATCCCACCGGCTGGCGCCGCTATGTCTATTCGACCAATCACAAGGATATCGGCACCATGTATCTGGTGTTCGCGATCGTCGCGGGCGTGATCGGCGGATTCCTGTCGATGATGATGCGCGCCGAGCTGATGTATCCCGGCCTGGAGGTGTTCAAGGAACCGCACACCTACAATGTCTTCGTCACCGGCCATGGCCTGATCATGGTGTTCTTCATGATCATGCCGGCGATGATCGGCGGATTCGGCAACTGGCTGGTGCCGCTGATGATCGGCGCCCCGGACATGGCCTTTCCCCGCATGAACAACATTTCCTTCTGGCTTCTGCCTTTCTCCTTCGCGCTGCTGGTGATGAGCATGTTCGTGGAGGGCGATTCCGGCGGCATCGGCGTGGGCGGCGGCTGGACCTTGTATGCGCCGCTATCCACCTATGGCTCGCCGGGACCGGCGATGGATCTCGCCATCTTCTCGCTGCATATCGCCGGCGCCTCGTCCATCCTGGGCGCGATCAACTTCATCACCACCATCTTCAACATGCGCGCGCCGGGCATGACCCTGCACAAGATGCCGCTGTTCGTCTGGTCGATCCTGGTGACGGTGTTCCTGCTGCTGCTGTCGCTGCCGGTTCTGGCCGGCGCCATCACCATGCTGCTGGCCGACCGCCATTTCGGCACCAGCTTCTTCAATGCGGCCGGCGGCGGCGACCCGATCCTCTACCAGCATCTGTTCTGGTTCTTCGGTCACCCGGAAGTCTATATCCTGATCCTGCCCGGCTTCGGCATGATCAGCCATGTCATCGCCACTTTCTCCAAGCGGCCGGTGTTCGGCTATCTGGGCATGGCCTATGCCATGGTCGCGATCGGCTTTATCGGCTTTCTGGTGTGGGCGCACCACATGTATACGGTGGGCCTGTCGGTCGACACCAAGGCCTATTTCGTCTTCGCCACCATGGTGATCGCGGTGCCGACGGGCATCAAGGTGTTCAGCTGGATCGCCACCATGTGGGGCGGCTCGATCGAGTTCAAGACGCCGATGCTGTGGGCGATCGGTTTCGTCTTCCTGTTCACGGTGGGCGGTGTCACCGGCGTGGTGCTGGCCAATGCCGGCGTCGATGTGGTGCTGCAGGACACCTATTACGTGGTGGCCCATTTCCACTATGTGCTGAGCCTGGGCGCGGTGTTCGCGATCTTTGCCGGCTTCTATTTCTGGTTCCCGAAATTCACCGGCTATATGTACAACGAGATGCTGGGCAAGCTGCATTTCTGGATCACCTTCGTCGGCGTCAACCTGGCCTTCTTCCCGATGCATTTCCTGGGCCTGGCGGGCATGCCGCGCCGTTACGCGGACTATCCGGACGCCTTCGCGGGCTGGAATTTCGTGTCCTCGATCGGCGCCTTCATCGCCGGCTTCGGCGTGCTGGTTTTCCTGGCCATGCTGGCGGAAGCCTTTGCGGTCAAGCGCAAGGCGGCCGACAATCCCTGGGGCGTGGGCGCCACGACCTTGGAATGGACGCTGCCTTCTCCGCCGCCCTTCCATCAGTACAACGAATTGCCGCAAATCCACTAGGGATCCAAAGCCCATATGGCCGTTACCGATACAGTCGGCGATATCCGCGTCACCACGGTGGGCGATTTCTTCGCCCTGCTGAAGCCCAGGGTGATGTCGCTGGTGGTGTTCACCGGGCTGGCGGGGATCATCGCCGCCCCGGGTCATCTGCATCCGCTCACGGCCTTCACGGCGCTGCTCTGCATCGCGCTGGCGGCCGGCGCCAGCGGAGCCCTCAACATGGCTTATGACGCCGATATCGACCGGGTGATGACGCGCACGGCGGGGCGGCCGATTCCGCTGGGCCATGTGGCGCGCGAGGAGGCGCTGGCCTTCGGCTGGACCATCGCGGCTTTTGCCGTCGCCACCATGTGGCTGTTCGTCAACGCGCTGGCGGCGGGGCTTCTGGCCTTCACCGTCTTTTTCTATGTCGTGGTCTATACCCTGTGGCTGAAGCGGCGCACGCCCCAGAACATCGTGATCGGCGGGCTGGCGGGGGCGCTGCCGCCGGCGATCGGCTGGGCCGCTTCCTCCGGCCATCTCGGCCTGGCTCCCCTCATTCTGGTGGCGATCATCTTCATGTGGACGCCGCCGCATTTCTGGGCCTTGTCGCTGTGGCGCTGCGGGGATTACGCCCGCGCCGGCGTGCCGATGCTGCCGGTGGTCAAGGGCAAGCGCGCCACCCGCTGGCATATCTTTGTCTATGCGCTGCTGCTGGCGCCGCTTGGGCGTGGTGCCGGCCTTTATCGGGCTGGGCGGCATGCTTTATCTGATCTCGTCGGCCACCATGGGATTCTGGCTGCTGCTGGAGGCCTTCGCCACCTTGCGCGAGCGCGACGAGGTCCGCGAACCGGCGGCGAAGCGGCTGTTCGGTGTCTCGCTTCTGTATGTATTCGTGCCCTTCGCGGCCTTGATTGCGGAAAAGCTGCTCGGGCTTCCCGCGCTTTGGACATGAGGGAATGGGTGAGGATCCATTCAACAAGAATGACAAGGCGGTGCGGGAGCGGCGCAAGCGCAACATCGCGCTGGCGTTGGCGCTGGGCGGCGTTGGTGATTTTGTTCTATCTGATGTCAATCGTGCAATGGCACGAGCATATAAGCCACTAGAGAGGGGCCAGTTTCATGAGCGGCGAAGTCAGGCACGATTATCATCTGGTGGACCCCAGCCCCTGGCCGATCGTGGGTTCCATCGGCGCCTTCACCATGCTGACCGGCGCCGTGTTCTGGATGAACAAGGATTATACCGGCTTCTTCGGTCTGCCGGTGAACGGTCAGCCCTGGATATTCCTCATCGGTCTGGCGCTGGTGCTTTACACCATGGCCGGCTGGTGGCGCGACGTGGTCCGGGAATCGGTGGTTTTGGGCAATCACACCCCGGTGGTGAAGCTGCATCTGCGCTACGGCATGCTGCTGTTCATCGCCTCGGAAGTGATGTTCTTCGTGGCCTGGTTCTGGGCCTATTTCAATTCCGCGATCTTTCCCGCCGATGTCGGGATCGGCAGCTGGCCGCCATCGGGCATCGTCACCCTCGATCCCTGGCACTTTCCGCTGCTCAACACCCTGATCCTGCTGACCTCGGGCACCACGGTGACCTGGGCGCATCACGCGCTGCAGTCGGGCGACCGCAAGGGCGCGATCCAGGGACTTCTTCTCACCGTGCTTCTGGGGGCGAGCTTCACCGGCGTGCAGGCCTATGAATATACCCATGCGCCCTTCACCTTCGGCTTCAACAATCTGGCGCTGAAGCCCTTCACCGATCTGGCGCACGTCTCGTTGGCGGCCGGCGCGGGCAATTTCGATGCGATCTACGGCTCGACCTTCTTCATGGCCACCGGCTTCCATGGCTTCCATGTCATCGTCGGCACGATCTTCCTGACCGTCTGCCTGGGCCGCGCCATCGCCGGCCAGTTCACCCCCACCCGTCATTTCGGGTTCGAGGCGGCGGCCTGGTACTGGCATTTCGTCGACGTGGTCTGGCTGTTCCTGTTCGCCTGCATCTATGTGTGGGGGCAGGGACCGGTGACGGCCGCTTAGGAGCCGCCGCGGCCGGCGGCGCCGGCAATGGCGGAGTAGCGAATGGCTGATGTCAGCACCTTCAAGGCATCGCTGCTCGGTCTGTGTCCGCGCTGCGGGCAGGGACCGTTGTTCGACGGCTATATCAAGCTCATGCCGGCCTGCCCGGTCTGCGGCCTGGATTATGCGATGTTCGATGCCGGCGACGGGCCGGCGGTTTTCGGCATCCTGATCGTGGGCGCCATCGTGGCGGGATTGGCGCTGTGGGTCGAGTTCACTTTTTCACCGCCCTACTGGGTGCATGGGGTTCTCTGGATTCCGCTGATCATCATTCTCAGCCTTGCTTTTCTGCGTCTCGTCCAAATCCACGCTTCTGGTGCTTCAATACAAGCATAAGGCGGGGGAGGGGCGGAGACTCTGATGGGTCTGCGCTTTCGTCCCTATCCGGGCTTGACGATTGCGGCTGCCATCCTGATTGCGATCCTGATCGGGCTCGGCGTATGGCAATTGCAGCGCTTGAAATGGAAGCTGGCGCTGATCGCGGAAGTGAGCGGCCATATGACGGCGGCGCCGATCTCTCCCGGCCAGGCCCTCACGCTGAGTGCCGATGCGGTCCAATATCGCCGGGTCGCGCTGACCGGCCGTTTCGTCAATGCCAAAGAGACGTATGTCTTCACCACCGGTCCGGACGGCGGTGCGGTCTATCATGTGCTGACGCCTTTTTTGACCGACAGCGGCCGCATCTTCCTGGTGGACCGCGGTTTTGTCCCCGGGGAAAAGCGCGATCCCGCCACCCGCACGGCCGTGACCGGCGAGACGAAGCTGATGGGGGTGTGGCGGGTGCCCGATGCGCCGGGTCCGTTCACGCCGGCCCCGGATATGGGCAGACGCATCTGGTATGCCCGCGATCTGGCCGGCATCGCCGCCGCCGATCATCTGCGGCTGGCCGCACCGGTGGTGATCGAGGCCGACGCCACGCCCAATCCGGGTGGCTGGCCCAAGGGCGGCCAGACCGTGGTTCAATTCCGCAACCAGCATCTTTCCTATGCCATCACCTGGTTCGGGCTTGCGGGGGGGCTGTTGGGTGTCTATCTCGCCTACCACATGTCCAAGGGACGGCTCTCCTGGACATGAAGGAAAGCGCGTGACCCGACCCAGCCAATTCATTTCGACCCGGGGCGAGGCGCCGCCGGCAAGCTTCGATGAGGTCCTGCTGGCCGGCCTGGCGCCGGACGGCGGCCTCTATATGCCGGCGGCCTGGCCGCAATTCGGCCCGGATGCGATCGCCGGCTTTGCCGGCCGACGCTACCAGGACGTGGCCTTCGACATCCTGTCGCGCTTTGTGGGCGACAGTTTCACGCCCAACGCGCTCAAGGAAGACATCGAGGCCGCCTATGCCGGCTTCGACCGGCCGGAAATCGCGCCCTTGGTGCCGTTGAGCGGCAACCGTTATCTGTTGGAGCTGTTTCACGGCCCCACTTTCGCCTTCAAGGATATCGCGCTGCAGATTCTGGGGCGGCTGTTCGCCCGCGCCCTTAAACGCCGCGGCGGCCGGGCCACAATCGTGGCGGCGACCTCGGGCGATACCGGTTCGGCGGCGATCGCGGCCTTGGGCGGCTTGCCCAATATCGAAATCTTTGTGCTGCATCCCAAGGGCCGGGTGAGCGAAGTGCAACGCCGCCAGATGACCACCAGCCCCCATGCCAATGTGCACAATATCGCGCTGGAGGGTAGTTTCGACGACGCCCAGAACATCGTGAAGGCGCTGTTCGCGGAAAAAGATTTCGCCTCCGAGGTGGGTCTGACCGCGGTCAACTCGATCAACTTTGTGCGCATCGCCGCCCAAAGCGTCTATTATTTCACCGCCACCGCGGCCTTGGGCCGGCCCGCCACCTTCGTGGTGCCCACTGGTAATTTTGGCGATATTTTCGCCGGAGAGGCGGCGGAGCGCATGGGTTTGCCGGCAAAAAGGCTGGTGATCGCCACCAACGCGAACGACATTCTGGTGCGCGCGCTCAACCAGGGCGTTTATGAAGCGGGCGCGGCGCGGCACACGCTGAGCCCGTCGATGGACATCCAGGTCGCCTCGAATTTCGAGCGGGCCCTGTTCGAAGCCTCCGGCCGCGATGCCGGCTGGACGCGCCAGGCGATGCAGGGTTTCGCGCGTGAACGGCGTCTGGTGTTGCCGCCGGACATGCTGGAGAAATTGCGCGCCCGCTACGATGCGTGTGCAACCGACGAGGAAGACACGCTTTCGACCATCAATGCGATGGCGGGCCTTTCCGAACGGCTGATCGACCCGCATACCGCAGTGGCGATGAACGCGGCGCGGCGTCTGGGCTTCCGCGAGGAGCCGATAGTGGTGCTCGCCACCGCGCATCCGGCCAAGTTCGCCGAGGCGGTGCGCCGCGCCACCGGCCATCCGCCGCCGATGCCCGAAGGGCTGGGGCGGGTGCTGGATCTGCCGGAGCGGCTGGACGTCCTGCCCAACACGCTGTCTTTGATTCGCCAATTCATCTCTTCTAGACTGGCGCCATGAATATGGAAATATCAATACTTTCCAATGGTTTAACCGTTGTCACGGACCCGATGGCCAACCTGGAAAGTGCCGCCCTCGGGGTGTGGGTCTCCACCGGCAGCCGCAACGAATTGCCGCCGGAAATGGGCATTTCGCACATGCTGGAGCATATGGCCTTCAAGGGCACCGCCAGCCGCAGCGCCCGCCAGATCGCCGAAGAGATCGAGAGTGTGGGCGGTTATCTCAACGCCTATACCGGGCGCGAGCAGACCGCCTTTCATGCCCGGGTGCTGAAGAACGACGTGGCGCTGGCGCTCGATATCATCGCCGATATCCTGGCGCATCCCAGTTTCGCGGTGGAGGAATTGGAGCGGGAGCGGCAGGTGGTGCTGCAGGAGATGGGGCAGGCGCGCGATACCCCCGACGACATCGTCTTCGATCACTTGCAGGGCGTGATCTACCAGGATCAGCCGCTGGGCTGGCCGATCCTGGGCGAGGAGGCGACGGTCATGGCCTTCACGCCCGAGGCTCTGCGCGGCTATGCCGGGCGCCGCTACCGGGCCGGCGCCATGACCCTGGTATCGTCCGGCGCGGTCTCGCATCGCGCGATCCTGGCCATGGCCGAGGAGAAATTCGCCGCGATTCCAATCGGCGGCGAACAGCCGGCCCAGCCGGCGCGCTATGTCGGCGGCGAAATCCGGATGGAGCAGGATCTCGAACAGGCGCACATCACCTATGCCTTCCCCGGTGTGGCCGCCAACGATCCCGATTTCTTCGCCGCGCAGCTGCATGCCATGGTGCTGGGCGGCGGCATGTCCTCGCGGCTGTTCCAGGAAGCGCGCGAGAAGCGCGGGCTGTGCTATTCGATTTACGCCTTCACCAACAATTTCCAGGAAACCGGCTTTACCGGCATTTATGCCGGCACCGGCGAGGCGGAAGCCGGGGAGCTGTCCCAAGTGATCGCGGGCGAAATGGAAGCCATGACCGCCGCAATCGGCGAAGCCGAGCTGGCACGGGCCAAGGCGCAGCTCAAATCGGGCCTGTTGATGGGGCTGGAGCGGCCCAGCACCCGCGCCGAACAGATTGCGGGGCAGATATTCGCCTTCGGCCGGGTGCACAGCGCGGCGGAAATTCTCGCCCAGATCGATGCGGTGGATGCGGCCGGATTGAAGCGCTATGCCATCCGGGTGATGACCCGGCCGTCCGTCGCCGCCATCGGGCCGGTGACAAAACTCGAACGTCATGACATTTTCGCCGCCCGTTTCAACCGCGGCCGCGAAGCGGCGGCGTGATGCAGTCGCCGCCGCCCGGCAAGATGCGCGCGATGATGCAGTCGCGGCCGATGGCCTTCATGCGCGGACTCACTTTTCCCGGCGGCCAGCAACCGGTCATTCGCGGCCGGGAGGTCTATCTGCGCTATCCGCGCATCGCCGATTACGCCAATTGGGCGCAGCTGAGGGGCGAGAGCCGGGAATTTCTCACCAAATGGGAACCGGTCTGGGCCGATGACGAACTGACCCGCGGCGCCTTCCGCCGCCGCATCAAGCGGTATCAGAAGGAGACGCGGCTGGATTCGGCCTATGTTTTTTTCGTGTTCCGGATCAGCGACGATACCTTGATGGGTGGCTGCACGCTCTCCAATGTGCGCCGCGGCGTCACCCAATGCTGCGCCCTGGGCTATTGGATCGGCGCCCGCTTTGCCCGCCAGGGTTACATGTTCGACGCGGTGCGCGCGCTGATTCCCTTTATTTTCGGGACTTTGGGCCTGCACCGGATCGAAGCCGCCTGCCTGCCGGAGAATGAAGCCTCGCGCAATCTTCTGTTCAAGGCGGGGTTTCACGAGGAGGGCCTGGCGCGAAGATATCTGCGTATCAACGGCGAGTGGAGCGATCACGCGTTGTTCGCGCTGCTGGAAGATGAAGCTTCCTTGAAAAGCGCGACGCGGTTAGGTTAGCCGGACCACTCAGACCCGTGAGTCACGATAAAAGGGACGGATGCGGATATCGCTTGCCCTCGCATGGATCGGCCTGCTGCTCGCGGGATTGGGCGCGGCCTTCGCCGCCGACGCTCCGCCGGTGGTCGATTTCGGCGGCAGCGACAATGTCATCAATCTGCAGCGCGAATTGACGCCCTATCATGCGCCGGGCGGGCCGGAAGCGGACGGTTCGGTCTGGTACATGCTGTCCGCCACCAACAACAGCGTGCGCCCCGCCATCCGGGTGCTTCTGGCGGGCCAGCCGCCGCGCCTGGCGCTCAGGGTGTTGCCCCGTCCGTCGCGGCCGGCGATCCTGGCGGTGGCCAGTTCGGATTCCGGCGTGGTGGTCGAGCCGGCCAAGGCCTATGGCGCCCGCGCCTGGCGGGTGATCATTCCGCCGGTGACGCAAGTGGGGCTGGCGGTGCGGGTCGGGTATGCGGTATGCGCCGCCCTCGCTCCTGGCCTGGACCGAGCCGGCGCTGGCCTCCCACAACCGCCAGCTCGCCATCTTCATCGCCGCGGTTGGGGCGCTGATCGCGGCGGCGGCGCTGATTTCCGGCGGGCTTGCGGTATTGATCGGCCATACCGCGCCCAGATGGGTGGCGATCACGCTGTTCCTGCTGCTGTGGAGCTGGCTGGCCGGCACCGGCATGTTCGATGCCAGTCTCGCAACCCATATCGGCGGTCCCTATGGCCTTTCGGCGTTGTTGACGGCCTTGACCCTGGCGGCGGGGGCAAAGCTGGCCGACGCCATCGTGCCCCTGGCCGAGGTCATGCCGCGCCATGTGAAGCATTTTCGCTGGGCGCTTTATGGTCTGTGCGGATTGGGGGTCGCCGCCTATCTGGGCGTGCCGGCGGCGACGCTGGTGACCGACGCGCTGATCGTGCCGGGCAGCGCCGCCATCGCCATTTATCTGTTCCTCTGCGGCCGGCGCGGCATGCGGGCGGCGCAAGTGATCGCGCCCAGCGCCGCCGCCTTTGCCCTGGTGGCGCTGGCCGCCGCGGTCACCAGCCTGGGCGGATTGGGCGAGAGCCTCGACCGCGCCGGCCACCACCGGCGGTTTCGCGGCCGCCGGCGCGGTGCTTCTGGCGCTGGCGGTGATCGCCAGCGAGGAAATCGCGGTCCTGCCATTCCTGCACGGCTCGAATGCGGCCCGTCTGCTGGAAGCGAAGAATCAGCCCGAGGAGGCGCTCGATCCCGCCGCGCCCGTCGCCAACCTCGCTTTGGCGGCGATCGGGGCGGCGCATCAAGGGGTGTTCAACCTGGATTTCCGGTCCCAGCTTCTGGCCTTGTCACCGGATGCGGTTCTCCTGGCGGGGCTTCCGCCGCACAAAGCCACCTTGTCGCATGCCGAATGGACGGCACGGCTCAATCCGGAGGATCGCCAGACCTATCATGACGCGCTCGAACTGTTCCGCGATCAGCCGGGTCAGGCTTTCCGGCTGGAATTCCGGGTGCCCGGTGCGGGCGGAAGCTGGCGATGGCTGGAGCTCCGGGCCAGCATCGTCACCGAGCAGGATGTGCCCTCCGACTGTCTCGGGCTTCTGAGCGATGTGACCGAGCGCAAGGAAGCGGCCCCCTTCGCCGGCGATGCCTTGACCGGCCTTGGGCAGCGGCCCGCTTTGATGGAAGCGATGACGGGGCTCACTGGCCGGCTGAAAAGGGCAAATCTGGCGCTGCTCGATCTCGACCGCTTCAAGGCCATCCATGCCAGCATCGGGGATAGCGGCGGCGACATGATCCTGCTGCAGACCGCGCGCCGGTTGACGGAGCGTTTCGGGCACGAGGCCGAGATCTTCCGGATTGGCGGTGACGGCTTTGCGCTTCTGTTTTCCGCGGGCGCGCCGTCTCCCCAGAAGCTGGGCGACTCATTGGTCGAGACGTGCAAGCCGCCGCATCCTTACGAGGATCGCAGCATCTTCGCGCCTGCCAGCGCCGGACTGGCTGCTGGAGACAGCGATCCCGACCGGCTGTTGCGCCATGCCGAGCTGGCGCTCGCCGCCGCCAAGGCGCGCGGCGGCGGCTGCGCCATGGTCTATGAAAAGAGCCTTGAGGGTCAGGCGAAAGCCGATGCGGTGGCACTGGAGGCCGATCTGCGTCAGGCGCTGGATCAGGGCCAGATCGAGATTTTCTACCAACCGGTGATGCGATTTTCCGACCGGGCGGTGGCCGGCTTCGAGGCGCTGCTGCGCTGGCGCCATCCCACCAAGGGCCTGATCGCGCCAGCCGATTTCATCGCCCATTCCGAAGAGACCGGCCTGATCGTGGCGCTGGGGCGGTTTGCGCTGCAGCGGGCGGCCAGCGACCTCGCCCATTGGCAACGTTACTTTCCGCTGTCGCCGCCGCTTTTTGTCAACGTCAATCTGTCCCGCCGCCAGCTGCGCGATCCGGGTTTCGCGGATCTTTTGACGGAAACGCTCGAGCGCAACGCCGTTGCCCCCGGCACGCTGACCCTGGAAGTGACGGAAAGCGCCGCCAGCGAGGATGGCAATTTGGCGGCGGTGCTGACGCAATTGCGGAAATTGGGCGCCGGCCTGGCGATGGACGATTTCGGCACCGGCACCTCCAGTCTCAGCCGATTCCGCGACCTGCCTTTCGACACGGTGAAGATCGACAAAAGCTTTCTCGCCCACAAACCCAACGGCGAAATGGACGGCGATGCGGTCCGGGTGCTGCATTCCATCGTCGCGCTGGCGCATGACCTGAAGCGCAAGGTGGTGGTGGAGGGCATCGAGGATGCGCAAGACGCCGCCTGGCTGGCCTCGCTGGGCTGCGAATATGGCCAGGGCTTTTATTTCTCGCCGCCGCTCGGCCCCGCCGATACGCTGTCCTTTATCGCCCGGCATCACGACATCGCTTCGGCAACGCCGTCCTGATCCCGTGCGTTTTGCAACCGTCTGACAATGGAGGTTCTGAAATGATCAAGGTGGGCGACAAAATTCCTTCCGTGACCCTGATGCGGATGAAGGATGGCGGGCCCAAGCCCGTCTCGACCGACGAATTGTTCAAGGGCAAGAAGGTGGCGCTGTTCGCGCTGCCCGGCGCCTTCACGCCCACCTGCTCGGCCAAGCATCTGCCCGGCTATATCCAGCATTCCGACACGCTGAAGGCGAAAGGCATCGACGCCATCGCCTGCGTCTCGGTCAATGACGCTTTTGTGATGGGGGCCTGGGGCGACGCCCAGGGCGCCGGCGACAAGGTGATGATGCTGGCCGACGGCAATGGCGATTTCACCCGCGCCCTGGGGCTGGATTTCGACGCCAGCAAATTCGGCATGGGCAAGCGCAGCCAGCGTTATTCCATGATCGTGGAAGATGGCGTGGTCAAATCCCTCAATGTCGAGGAGCCTGGCGCGTTCGAAGTCTCCAGCGCCGATCACATGGTGGCGCTGCTCTGACTCCCGGCGACCGGCTCAACCCGGAATGGCGGCGCGGGCAAGACAGTCCGCCCGTTCATTCTCGGGATGGCCGGAATGGCCCTGCACCCAGCGCCATGTGATCTTGATGGCGGGTCATTTCTTCGTCCAGCCGCCGCCAGAGATCCTCGTTCTTGACCGGCTTGCTGTCGGCGGTGCGCCAGCCTTTGCGCTTCCAGCCGGCCAGCCATTTCGAGGCGCCGTCCATCACATAGCGGGAGTCGGTGTGGATGACGACATGGGAGCCGCGCTTGATCTGCTTCAGGCCCTCGATCACCGCCGTCATTTCCATGCGGTTGTTGGTGGTCCGGGTTTCGCCGCCGGACAATTCGCGCTCATGCGCCCCGCTTCTCAGGATCGCGGCCCAGCCGCCCGGCCCCGGATTTCCGGAACAGGCGCCGTCGGTGAAAAGCTCGATCCCGGCCGCGCTGTTCACAGCCCATACTCGCCGGCTTGCTTCACGCCCAGATGAAAGCGCAGCCGCTTGGCGAATTCGCGCGGATCCTTGGGCCGCACCAGCGCGTTGGGATCGGGATTGAGCCAGTCGTAAAGCCGGGTCAGAAGAAAGCGCAACGCCGCGCCCCGCATCAGCACCGGCAGGGCCGCATCTTCCGCAGCCGTCAAGGGCCGGCCGGCGCGATAGGCGGCGATCAGGGCCCGGCTCTTGGTGACATTGTAGGCGCCGTCGCTTTCGAAGCACCAGCTGTTCAGCATCACCGCCAGGTCATAGGCATACATGTCGTTGCAGGCGAAATAGAAATCGATCAGTCCGGAAACTTTCTCCTGCATGAACAGAACATTGTCGGGAAACAAATCCGCATGGATGACACCCGCGGGCAGATGGCGGGGCCAGTCCTGTTCCAGGGCCGAACGCGCATCGCCGATCAGGGATGCGAGGCCACGCTCCACCGCATCGGCGCGGGCGCGGGTGGCCCCGGCCAACTCGCGCCAGCCGGCCGGCCCCAGCGCATTGGCCCGAGTCAGCCGGAAGTCCTTGCCCGCCTCGTGCAGGTCGGCCAGGGCGCGGCCGGCCGCGGCGCAATGCACCGGCTCCGGTTTTTGGAGCGAGACCCCGGTGAGAAAGGTGAAGATCGCGCCGGTGCGGCCTTTCAAGGTGAAGGACTGGTCTCCGGCCCGGCTGCGCACCGGCAGGGGGCAGGAGATGCCCCGGCCGGACAGATGCTCCATCAGCCCCAGGAAAAAGGGCAGATCCTCGGGATGAACGCGCTTTTCATAAAGCGTCAGAATGAAGGCGCCGCGATCGGTCTGGAGATAAAAGTTGGAATTTTCCACCCCTTCGGCGATACCCTTGAAGGTGAGCGGCATGCCGATATCGTAGCCGGAAATGAGGCTCTCCAGCTCTTCGAAACCGACTTCGGTATAGACCGCCATGACGCCCCAATGATGCCCGAATCCCCGGCTGCTTCCCTTGGACGGCTTGGCTGGTTAAAGTCCGCCGCCCAAAGCAAAGCGGGCCGACAAGTCGGCCGGAGCCTTCAAAAAGTCAAGTCTGAGCCGGACCTTAACACCCATGACAGTTTCCCAATTCGCGGCCTTCGGCCTCACTTTGCTGGTGCTGGCCGGCTGCAATACCGCCGCGGTTAACAATTGCCCGGTGGCGGTGGTTCTGGCCGACACCTCGCGGATGGCGGTGTTCCGGCCCGGCGCGACCCAGGATCTGTCGGGTGAGGCCTTTCGCGTCTTCATGACCGGCGCCAGCACCGACTGCGACATCAACCGGAAGAATGGCCAAACCGATTCCAGCCTGACATTGGAATTCCGCGCCACCCGCGCGCCTTCCACCGCCGGGGCCCATTATACGGTGCCTTATTTCGTGGCGGTGACCCAGGGCGACCGGCTGATCGCCAAGCGTATCGTGAATGTGAGCTTCGATTTCGCGCCCGGCGCCGCCACGGCCAGCTTCAGCAATTCGCCGGACGACTTCGATCTCCGGATGGAGAGCGGCCACAAGCCCTACGAATATGAATTGATGGCGGGATTCCAGATGACGCCGGCGCAGGTGGAATACAACAAGAAGATGGGCCGCTATCTGCCATGACGTCTGTGGCCGCGGATCTGTCGCGCGCGGTGGGGAATGTCTTCGCCGCCGAAGGATTGGACCGGAATTTCGGTCTGGTGCAGAGCTCCGACCGCCCGGACCTGGCCCAGTTCCAGTGCAACGGCGCGCTGGCCGCCGCCAAGCAAGCCAAAGCCAATCCGCGCCAGATCGCGGAAAAGATCGCCCACCGGCTCAAGGGCGATCCCCGCTTCGCCAAGGTCGAAGTGGCGGGACCGGGCTTCATCAATCTCGATCTCACCGATGCCGAGTTGGACGCCCGCATCGCCCGGACGCCCGAACCGGCTGTGGCGGGCGGCAAGACGGCGCTGATCGATTTCGGCGGCTACAATGTCGCCAAGCCCATGCATGTGGGGCATCTGCGCTCCTCGGTGATCGGCGATTGCCTGCAGCGCCTGTTCCGCACCAATGGCTGGCGGGTGGTGAGCGACGTCCATCTCGGCGATTGGGGGCTGCAGATGGGCCAGCTGATCACCGAAGTGGAGGTCAAGGGGCTGGCGCCGGTCTATTTCGACGCCGGCTGTTAAGGGTCCGTACCCGGATCAATCCCCGGTGACCATGGAGGATCTGGAGGAGCTCTATCCGGCGGCGTCGGCGGCCTGCAAGGCCGATCCGAAGCGGCTGGAAGCCGCGCGCCGGGCGACGGTGGAATTGCAGGATGGTCGTCCCGGCTATCGCGCCCTGTGGCAGCATTTCGTGGCGGTGTCGGAAGCGGGGCTGGAGCGGGAATTGTCCGCGCTGGGGGTCACATTCGACCTGTGGAAAGGCGAGGCCAGCGTCCACGACCTGATCGCGCCCATGCTGGAGGATTTCAAGGCCCGCGGGCTGGCGGTGATGGACGCGGGCGCGCTGGTGATCCCGGTGGCGGAGGAGGGCGACAAGAAACCCATGCCGCCCTTGCTGCTGGTCAAGTCCGATGGCGGGATGCTCTACGGCACCACCGACATGGCGACGGTGATCGAGCGGGTCCGCGACCATCATCCCGATCTGATTCTCTATATCGTGGACCATCGCCAGCACGGCCATTTCGAGCAGGTATTCCGGGCGGCCAGAAAAGCGGGCATCACCGGCGGCGCGATCCTGGAGCATGCCGGTTTCGGCACCATCAATGGTCCGGACGGCAAACCCTTCAAGACCCGCGCCGGCGGGGCGATGAAACTGTACGACCTGATCGCCATGGCGGTGGTGGAGGCCAAGTCGCGCCTGGCCGAACAGGGCCTGGGCGCGGATTATTCGCCGGAAGAGCGCGAAACCATCGCCCGCCAGATCGCCATCGCCACCATCAAATTCGCCGATCTCTCCAACCACCGCACCACCGATTACATCTTCGATCTGGAGCGGTTTTCGCGCTTTGAAGGCAAGACCGGGCCCTATCTGCAATATGCGGCGGTCCGGATGAAATCCATTCTGCGCAAGGCCGGCGAGGAAGGACATGCGCCGGGCATCGCGGCGGTGCGTTCGGCGGAAGAGCGCGCCCTGATTCTGCAACTTCTATCCCTGGGCGATGCGCTGGCGGCGGCGGAACAGAAGCGCGCGCCCAATATTCTGTGCGACTATGCCTTCACCCTGGCCCAGAATTTCAGCCGCTTCTACGCCGCCCATCATATCCTGTCCGAAAGTGACGCCGGGCTGCGCGGCCAAAGGCTTGGACTATGCGCCCGGGTACTGGCGGTCATGACCCAGGTCCTGGAGCTGCTAGGCATCGCGGTTCCCGAAAGAATGTGAGTAACTTCCGGGGCTTGGTGCTTTGCCCGGACTTTGGTTTGACTCGGTCCAACCCCTCCCTATGATGCACCGCGACAGGACAGCCCGCCGGGATGGCGCCGCGGCCCTGGCCAGCCATATGACCCCGCGCGGGAGAGACCTCATCCAGCATGAGGCGCCGAAGGAGCAACCACCCCGGAAACTCTCAGGCAAAAGGACCGCACGGGAGATGATCTTCTGGAAAGCGGCGCGGCCTTTTGCGGCTCGCGCTCACCGAAGGGGTAACCCGGCGATCCGCCGGGGAAATCTCTCAGGTCCATGACAGAGGGGGCCCAGCCGCCGCAGGGGCGGTCGCGGGCTTTACGCTTTGTGGACCCGATGAACGATACGACCGCAATTCTCAAACAGACACCGCTCCATGCCCTCCATCTGGAGCTGGGCGGCAAGATGGTGCCGTTCGCCGGCTATGCCATGCCGGTGCAGTATCCGGCCGGCATCCTGAAGGAGCATCTGCACACCCGCGAGAAAGCCGGCCTGTTCGACGTGTCGCATATGGGCCAGGCCCTGCTGGGCGGCCCCGATCCGGCCCGGGCGCTGGAGCGGCTGACCCCGGCCGACATCCAGGGCATTCCCCAAGGCATGCAGCGTTATGGGCTGCTGTTGAACCATGCCGGCGGGATCAAGGATGATTTCATGACCACCCGCCTCGTGGGTGAGTCCGATCTCTATCTGGTGGTGAATGCCGCGACCAAGGAGGCCGACTTCGCCTATATCGGCGAACGGCTCAAAGATGCCGCGACGCTCAAGCCTCAACCGGAGCGGGCGCTGCTGGCATTGCAGGGTCCGCTGGCGGAACAGGTGTTGGAACGGCATGCGCCGGGCATTTCGCAGCTCAGCTTCATGCAGGCGCGCGCGCGTCCGCGTGGCCGGCGCGCCCGCCATCATCAGCCGCACCGGCTATACCGGCGAGGACGGATTTGAGATTTCCCTGGACGGATCCGATGCCGAGCGCGTCGCCCGCGCGCTTCTGGCGGAATCCGAAGTGCTGCCGATCGGGCTTGGGCGCTCGCGACAGTCTCAGGCTGGAAGCCGGACTGTGTCTTTACGGCCATGACATGGATGAAGACACCGATCCGGTCGAAGCCAATCTCGCCTGGTCGATCGGCAAGCGGCGCAAAGAGGCCGGCGATTTTCCCGGCGCGGACCGGATACTGAAACATCTTCTGGAAGGCGCCGCCAAGAAGCGGGTCGGGCTTAAGCCGGAAGGCCGGGCGCCGGCCCGCGAGGGCAGCGAGATCGCGGACCAATCCGGCCGGGTGGTGGGCCGGGTCACCTCCGGCGGCTTCGGTCCCAGCCTGAACGCGCCGGTGGCGATGGGATATGTCGAAACCGGGTATGCCGCGATCGGCACCAGGCTCGATCTGTTGGTGCGCGGCAAGCCGCTCGCCGCCGAAGTGGCGGCGATGCCATTCGTTCCCAACCGCTACAAGCGGGCCAGGAAATAAAAGGAGCAGATTTCATGAGCGAGACGCGTTTTACCGACCAGCACGAATGGGTGCGGCTGGATGGCGACGAGGCCACGATCGGCATCACCCGCCACGCCGCCGAGCAATTGGGCGATGTGGTGTTCGTGGAATTGCCCAAAACCGGCCAAAGCGTGAAGGCCGGCGGCGAGGCGGCGGTGGTGGAAAGCGTCAAGGCGGCAAGCGAGGTCTATGCCCCGGTGGGCGGCGAGGTCACCGCCGCCAACGCCGCGCTGGAAACCGAACCCGGCAAGGTCAATGAGGACCCGGAGGGCGCAGGCTGGTTTTTCAAGCTCAAGCTCGGCGACAGGTCCGAATTCGCCAAGCTGATGGATGCGGCCGCTTATCAGGAATTCGTGAAGGAGCATTGAGATGCGCTATCTGCCGCTCACCCCGGAGGATCGCCGCGCCATGCTGGGGCGGATCGGCGCGCCCGGCATCGACGCGCTGTTCAAGGACGTGCCGCGCGAGGCCGTGGTGCCCTTGTCGGTCTTCGACCTGCCGGACGGCCAGGGCGAAATGGAGGTGGAGCGGGCGCTGACCAAGCTGGCGGCCCGCAATCTGGCGGCGGGATCGGTGCCGTCCTTCTGCGGCGCCGGCGCCTATCGCCATCATGTGCCCAGCGCGGTGGATCATCTGATCCAGCGTTCGGAATTCCTCACCGCCTACACCCCCTATCAGCCAGAGATCGCCCAGGGCACCTTGCAGGTCCTGTTCGAATTCCAGACCCAGGTGGCGCTGCTGACCGGCATGGAGGTGGCGAATGCCTCTCTCTATGACGGCTCGACCGCCACCGCCGAAGCCGTGTTGATGGCCCAGCGCCTGACCCGGCGGAGCAAGGCGATCCTGTCCGGCGGGCTGCATCCGCATTACGCCGAGACGGTGGAAACCGTGGCCAATCTGTCCGGCCTGGTGTCGCGGGCGCCGGTCACCCCCGGCCGGGCCGAAGACATCGCCGCCCTGATCGACAATGATACCGCCTGCGTGGTGGTGCAGAGCCCGGACGTGTTCGGGCTGATCCGCGATCTCAGGCCGATCGCCGAGGCCGCGCACGCCAAGGGCGCGCTCCTGATCGCGGTGGTCACCGAAGCGGTGTCGCTGGGCCTTCTGGAACCGCCGGGCGCGCAAGGCGCCGATATCGTCGCCTGCGAGGGCCAGTCGATCGGCAACGGGTTGAGCTTCGGCGGCCCCTATGTCGGGCTGTTCGCCACGCGGGAGAAATTCCTGCGCCAGATGCCGGGGAGGCTGTGCGGCGAGACGGTGGACGCGGCGGGCAAGCGCGGCTTTGTGCTGACGCTTTCCACCCGCGAGCAGCATATCCGCCGCGAAAAGGCCACCAGCAATATCTGCACCAATTCCGGGCTTTGCGCGCTGGCCTTCAGCATCCATCTGTCGCTTCTGGGCGAGGAGGGGCTGACCCGGCTGGCGCGGCTCAATCATGCCAAGGCTTGCGCCCTGGCGGAGCGGCTGTCGCGCCTGCCTGGGGTGGAATTGGTGACGCCGGCCTTTTTCAACGAATTCACCCTGCGGCTGCCCAAGCCGGCGGCGCCGGTGGTGGACGCGCTGGCGGCGAAGGGCATTCTGGCCGGCGTGCCGGCCTCGCGGCTGATGCCGCATGATCCGGCCGCCCGCGATCTGCTGATCGTGGCGGCGACCGAGACCAATACGGACGAAGATTTCGCGGCGCTTGAAGCGGCGATGAAATGGAGCGTTGGCGCGAGCGACCAAAATGGAGTTCTGGCATGAGCATGAGCAATCAGGGCCGGCCGTCGCAGCCCGGCATCGCGCAAGAGAAAGATATCTCCACCATTTCCGGCGACCATGGCCTGGATCTGGAAGCGCGGCTGATCTTCGAGATCGGGCGCGACGGCGTCGACCGGCGTCGATCTGCCGGACGTGAAAGCGAATGACGCGCGACTGGGCGGGCTTCGCCGCAAGGGCGTGATCGGTCTTCCCGGGCTCAGCGAGCCGGAAGTGATCCGCCATTATGTGCGGCTGTCGCGGCAGAATTACGCCATCGATGCCGGGCTCTATCCGCTGGGCTCCTGCACCATGAAGCACAATCCGCGGCTGAACGAGAAGATGGCGCGGCTGCCCGGTTTCGGCGATCTGCATCCGCTGGCGCCGCGCCTGGCCACCCAGGGCGCGCTGGAATTGATTTCCCAGCTTATGACCTGGCTCACCCGGCTGACCGGCATGCCGGCGGTGGCGATGTCGCCCAAGGCCGGCGCGCATGGCGAATTGTGCGGCCTGCTGGCGATCCGGGCCGCGGTCGCGGCCCGCGGCGAGGCGCGCAATCGGGTGCTGGTGCCGGAATCGGCCCATGGCACCAATCCGGCCACCGCCGCATTCGCCGGCTTCACGGTGGACGAAGTGCCGGCCAAGCCGGATGGCCGGGTGGACGCCGAGGCGCTGAAGGCCAAGCTCGGTCCGGATGTGGCCGCGATCATGCTCACCAATCCCAATACTTGCGGGTTGTTCGAAGGCGAGGTGATCGGAATCGCCAAGGCGGTGCATGCGGCCGGCGCTTATTTTTATTGCGACGGCGCCAATTTCAACGCCATCGCCGGGCGGGTGCGGCCGGGCGATCTGGGCATCGACGCCATGCATATCAATCTGCACAAGACTTTCTCCACCCCGCATGGCGGCGGCGGTCCGGGGGCGGGGCCGGTGGTGTTGTCGGAGCGTCTGGCGGCCTATGCGCCGCTGCCGCTGCTGGCGGCGGATGAGAAAGGCTTCCGGCTGATCGAGGACCGCGACGAATTGCCGGAAGGCGCCAAGCCGTTCGGCCGGATGTGCGCCTTCCAGGGCCAGATGGGCATGTTCGTGCGGGCCTTGAGCTACATGCTCTCCCATGGCCGCGACGGCGTGCGCCAGGCCAGCGAGGATGCGGTGCTGTCGGCCAATTACATCCTGGCGTCGCTGAAGAGACGTGATGAGCGCGCCCTTCGGCGACGGGCCCTGCATGCACGAGGCCCTGTTCGACGACACTTTCCTGGAAGGCAGCGGCGTCACCACCCTGGATTTCGCCAAGGCGATGATCGATGAAGGCTATCATCCCATGACCATGTATTTCCCGCTGGTGGTGCATGGCGCCATGCTGATCGAACCGACTGAATCCGAATCCAGGGAATCGCTCGACCGCTTCATCGCGGTGTTGCGGGGCTTGGCGGAGGAAGCGCGGGCGGGGCGGCGCGAACGTTTCGAAGGCGCGCCCCGATTTTGCGCCCCGCCGGCGGCTGGACGAAACCGCCGCGGCCCGCAAGCCGGTGCTGCGCTGGAAACCCGATCCGCTGCCCCAGGCGGCGGAATGATCCGGCCCCCACTGACATAAAGGAAGGGCGCAAAAGAAAAGCCCCGCCGTTTGACCGGCGGGGCAGGTGTCACTAGGGGAGACTACTCAGAGACTAGCTGCAGAAATGAACCTTCAAGCCGGCGGGAACCTTGGTCTGGGCGTCGCCGCAGGCCGCGTTGAGCTGGATCTGGGTGAGGCCCTTCACATGCCGGAGGTCGGTTCCCAGGAAAGAGGTGATGTTGGTGCGGGCGCCGGTCAGATCGGCGCCGTCCAGCCGGGCGCCGGCCAGATTGGCCCCATCCAGAATGGCGCCGCGGAAACTCGCGCCCTGAAAATTGGCGAAGGACATGCACATCAAGGTGGCGTTGGCGCCGTCGAAATTCGCGCCATGCAGATCCTTGGCCTTGACGCAGCTATTGGTCAGGTCAGCGCCCTCGAGCTGACAATCAGGGCAGTCCACGATTCCACCCTGGATGCGCGCCACCGCCTTGGGGTCGGCCTTTTCCGCCGCGCCGGCCCGGGCGGCGACGAACACCGAAAGCAGCGCCAGAATCAGACAGAACAGAAGCGAATATAAGCGCATGGCCGTCTCGTTTGGGTACCTGTGCACCGGCACACCGCAAAAGGCGTGCCAGTGCCGGGCTTAACCATCGCGGCACCGTGAATTGCGGTATTTCGCTTAAATCCGGTGGGTCTTTTTCGCATCGCGGGCGGGGATTTCGCCCGCCCGCTCCAATTTGGGCTCTTTGGCGCAGTCGGTCGGAACCATTCGCCAGCCCGGCCGCGGCGGGACGTCGCGAACCGGATAGACGCCCGCGATGCGGCTTTGGAAATAGGCGCTGATCGAATCCGCGAACAGCAAAGAGTCATAAATGTGCTGCGGAACATTCTGGTAAATCAGCACCCGGCCGCCGGCGCGGAGTTTCACCGCCAATGTCCGTGCACTTTCGTCATAGCTGACGGATTCGAGGATGATGGACTGGACCTGCGGCATGACCGGATAACGTCACCGCTGCCGATTTGCTCCCGGGCCGGCGTCGCTTCCGTCAGGAGCAGCCACTCGTCGCCCCGCAGGTGTTGCACTTCATGCAGGTTCCGTTGCGCACCAGGGTGAAGTTGCCGCATGCGCCGCAGCTGTCGCCCTCGAAACCCTTCATCCGGGCCTCCGCGACCCGGCGGGCATGGGCGTCCTTGGCCGCCTGCCGGGAGGTGAGGGCCGCCTCCAGCGAGGCTACCTGCGCGCCCACCGGATTGGTCACGATCTGCGCCTCGACGCTGGCCCGGATCTCGGACAGATCGACCATGCCGTCCGCCTCCAGGCTGTCATCCCGTTCCTGGAAATGTTCCTCTGCCGCCAGCATGCGCGGCTGGGCCCCGCCCTTGACCAGGGCGACCTGCTTGAGATGGCCGCGCAGATAGCCGGTGGAGGCGACCTTGGCGATCGCCACTTCCGCGCCGCCGCCATCCCCGCCGTCGCCGAGATCCTCATCGGCCGCCGGCACCACATGGGCGAGATCGGTGCGGCCCAGATAGGAGATCCCCAACTCCCGGAAGATATAGTCCAGCACGCTGGTGGCGTTCTTGATCGAGTCGTTGCCGATCACCAGGCCGGCCGGCTCAAAACGGGTGAAGGTGAAGGCTTCGACGAATTCCTCCAGCGGCACGCCATATTGCAGGCCCACCGAGATGGCGATGGCGAAATTGTTCATCAGGCTGCGGAAGGCCGCGCCTTCCTTGTGCATGTCGATGAAGATCTCGCCCAGCCTGCCATCCTCATATTCGCCGGTATGGAGATAGACCTTGTGGCCGCCGACAATGGCCTTCTGGGTATAGCTCTTGCGGCGATGGGGCAGCCGTTCCCGCTCCTGGGCCCGGATCTTTTCGATCACTTTCTCGACGATGCGCTCGGTGACCACGGTCTGCACCGGCGCCGGGGCCGGCGGTTCCAGCATTTCGTCATCCGCCTCGTCGTCGAAGGCGAAAGCGGTGGTGGCCAGCGGCTGGGACAGTTTGGAGCCGTCGCGATAAAGCGCATTGGCCTTCAGCCCCAGTTTCCACGACAGCATATAGGCGTCGCCGCATTCCTTGACCGAGGCGGCGTTGGGCATGTTGATGGTCTTGGAGATGGCGCCGGAAACGAAGGGCTGCACCGCCGCCATCATCCGGATGTGCAATTCCACGCTCAGCGCGCGCCTGCCGATGCGGCCGCAAGGATTGGCGCAGTCGAACACCGGCAGATGCTCGGGCTTGAGAGCGGGCGCGCCTTCCAGGGTCATGGCGCCGCAGACATAGAGATTGGCGGCCTCGATATCGGCCCGGGCGAAGCCCAGCGCCTTGAGCATGTCGAAATCGGGCGCGTCCAGCTCCGCCGGGTCGAGACCCAGAACCTCGCGGCAGAACTCTTCGCCCAACGTCCATTTGTTGAACACGAAGCGGATATCGAAGGCGGATTCCAGCGCCGCCTCGATCTCCCCGATCTCATCGTCACCAAAGCCCTTGGCCCTGAGCGCCTCCAGATTGAGCCGGCCGGTATGGCTTTCCAATGAGCCATACCCCACCGCATAGGCGACGATGGCGCCCGCCTCGCTCTCGCCGTAACCCAGGCTGGCCAGCGCTTCCGGCACGCAGCGATTGATGATCTTGAAATAGCCGCCCCCCGCCAAGGTCTTGAATTTCACCAGGGCGAAATCCGGCTCGACGCCGGTGGTGTCGCAATCCATCACCAGCCCGATGGTGCCGGTGGGGGCGATCACGGTGGCCTGGGCGTTGCGGAAGCCGAATTCCTTTCCCAGGCTCAGGGCATCGTCCCAGGCGCGGCCCGCGGCCTCGGCCAGATCCGGTTGCCGGATGGCGGCGATGTCCAGCGCCACGGGCGGGGTCGACAGACGCTCATAGCCGGCGCTTTCACCATGCGCGGCGCGGGCATGGTTGCGCACGACCCGCAGCATCGACTCTTTATTGGCGGCATATTCGGGGAAGGGGCCCAGTTCGCCCGCCAGCTCGGCGCTGGTGGCATAGGCCCGGCCGGTCATCACGGCCGAGATAGCGCCGGCGATGGCCCGGCCCTCGCGGCTGTCATAGGGAATGCCGGCCGACATCAGAAGCCCGCCGATATTGGCGAAGCCCAGGCCCAGGGTGCGATAGTCATAGGAAAGCTGCGCGATTTCCTTGGAAGGGAACTGCGCCATCAACACCGAGATTTCCAGCACGATGGTCCATAGCCGGACCGCATGCTCGAAGGCCGGCACATCGAAGCTCTTGGCGGTTCCTTCGCCGCGGCGGAACTGCATCAGGTTCAAGGACGCCAGATTGCAGGCGGTATCGTCCAGGAACATGTATTCGCTGCAGGGGTTGGAAGCGCGGATGTCGCCGCCCGCCGGGCAGGTATGCCAGTCATTGATCGAGGTATGGAACTGGATGCCGGGATCGGCGCAGGCCCAGGCCGCATAGGAAACCTTGTCCCACAATTGCCGCGCCGGCACGGTCTTGGCGATCTTGGCGCTGCCGCGATAGGTGAGGTTCCAGTCGCCATCCTCCAGCACCGCCTTGAGGAATTCGTCGGTGACCCGGATACTGTTGTTGGAATTCTGGCCGGAGACCGAGGTGTAGGCGTCGGAATCCCAGTCGGTATCATAAGTCTCGAATTCGATGTCCTTGTAACCCTGGCGGGCGAAGCTCACCACCCGCTCGATATAATTGTCGGGGATCATCGCCTTGCGGGCGGCGCGGATCTCGCGCCTGAGCGCCGGATTCTTCTGCGGGTCGAAGCAGTCGCCGCCCGAACCCTCGCAATTGACGCAAGCCCGCATCACCGCCTTCAGATGCTTGGCGGCAAGCTTGGAGCCGGCGACCAGGGAGGCCACTTTCTGCTCCTCGATCACCTTCCACTCGATGAAATCCTCGATGTCGGGATGGTCGATATCCACGATCACCATCTTGGCGGCGCGCCTGGTGGTGCCGCCCGACTTGATGGCGCCGGCGGCGCGGTCGCCGATCTTGAGGAAGCTCATCAGGCCGGAGGATTTGCCGCCGCCGGACAGCCGCTCATTTTGGCCCCTGAGGGTGGAGAAATTGGTGCCGGTGCCCGAGCCGTATTTGAACAGCCGGGCTTCCCGGGTCCACAGATCCATGATGCCGCCTTCATTGACCAGATCGTCCTTGACGCTCTGGATGAAGCAGGCATGGGGCTGCGGGTGTTCATAGGCCGAACTGGATTTGGTCGGCCGGCCACTGCGGTGATCGACATAATAATGGCCCTGGCCGGGACCATCGATGCCATAGGCCCAATTCAGACCGGTGTTGAACCATTGCGGGGAGTTGGGGGCGCATTTCTGGGTCGCCAGCATGTGGCAGAGTTCGTCATGGAAAGCGCGCGCATCCGCCTCGCCGTCGAAATAGCCGCCTTTCCAGCCCCAATAGGTCCAGGTGCCCGCCAGCCGGTCGAACACCTGCCTGGCGGAATGCTCGCCGGTGGTTTCCGGGCCCGCCGCCTGCCGCCGCCAAAGAAATTGCGGCACGCCTTCCTCGGCCACCGGCGCGCAATTGCCGGGGAACACCGGCCTTGCGGAAATATTTCTGCGCCAGCACGTCGCACGCCACCTGGCTCCAGCTTTCCGGCACTTCGATGCCGTCCTGGGCGAAGACGATGGAGCCGTCGGGGTTGCGAATCTCGCTGGAGGCGGTGCGGAAAGCGATGCCCTGGTACGGGGAATGGCCCTCGACCGTGAAATGACGCCGGATGCGCATGGAACACCTCAAAAACTTTGGAAATTGAACGGCCCCAGCTCCCATCGCGGCACCCATCGGGGGACAGTTTCCCACCCGCCGGGCTCCAGAGCCCGTTCGGTCGGTGGTGTTTCCATCCCGCCAGATTTGGTGGTCACGAAGGGTGACTGACCCAAAGTATGGACACGAGCGGATCATCACCGCAAGCGGTAAGTGGTAAACGAATCCTTACCCACCAGATCTAGTGGTGGTCGAAGTGCCTGAAAAACCGCGAGTCAAGCGGCGGCCGGATTTCATCGCAAAAATATTTTTTGCGATTTTTCATCACAGCATCGCACGGAGCTTGGGACGCTTTGTGGATAAGCGAGTCTCCAGGAAGGCGAACGCGGCCGCTTGAGGATCGCGCGGAGCTTGCCAGGCCTGCGTTTTCCGGCCGTTTTGTCCCACCGCGACGCCCGCGCCAGTTGGCGGCGGGCGGCGGCGCCCCTATAGTCCCGCGAATCTGATGCGCGCCTGTGGAACCCGGCCATGCCCTTCTTGAAAATGATCTTTTCCTGGTGGAACTCCGCCACCTTCGGCACGCTTTGGACCACCTGGACCGCAGGGCACGCCCGTGGGCCAGGACGATTTCGGCAACCGCTATTTCCAGAACAAGGACGGCTCGCGGCGCTGGGTCCTCTATAACGGGACAGTCGAAGCCAGCCGGGTACCACCGGATTGGCATGGCTGGCTGCACCATACGTTTGCCGAGCCGCCCACCAAGGCGCCGTTCAAGGCCAAGGCTTGGGAAGCGCCGCATCAGCCCAACCTCACCGGCACCGACGGCGCCTGGCGCCCGGAAGGGTCCTTGCAGCGCAGCGGCCATCGCCCCCCTGCCACCGGAGATTATCAGGCGTGGAAGCCGGAATAGCGCGGATGCGGGACAGCAATCTCGCCGAGACGGTCATCGGCGCGATCGTGGTGGCGGTCGCGGCCCTTTTCATCGGCTTTGCCTATATGCACACCGGTTCCGGCGGCTTTTCAGGCTACGAGATCCAGGCGCGTCTGCCGCGGGTGGATGGGCTGGGGGTGGGAACCGATGTGCGGCTTTCGGGTATTAAGATCGGATCGGTTTCGGATCTGACGCTGGATCCGCAAAATTATCTGGTCACCGTACACATGGATGTCCGCAAAGATATCAAGATCCCCGATGATTCCTCGCTGGTGGTGACGTCTTCGGGCCTGTTGGGAAGCTCCTATATCTCCATCACCCCGGGCGGCAGCGACAAGATGCTGGCGGCGGGCGGCATGATCGAGAACACCCAAGGATCGGTGGATCTGATGGGGCTGATCAGCCGGTTCGCCACCCAGCCGCCCTCCAAGCCGCAGCAGCAGGCGCCGAGCCCATGAGAGGGCCTGTCGCCTGGTGCCTTGGCGTCATTTTCCCGGTTGCGGGAATTGGTTTGGCCTTGGCGCAGACGGCGCCGCCGCCCGCCGCGGCGGATGCGCCGGCCGCCGATACGCAGAACGCAAACGGCCCTGCATCCGATAACGCGCCGCCGCCTCTGGCGGACGCGCCGGGCACCACCTTGACCTTGCGCGGGTTGGACAAGATCACCGGGCAGCCCACCCAGATCGTGGCTCCGATCGGAAAGCCGGTGCAATTTCGCCACCCTCACCATCACCGCGCGCTATTGCTATTCCACGCCGCCCAGCGAGCCGCCGGAGACCTCCGCCTTTCTCCAGATCGACGACCACCGCCCGGGCCAGAGCGTCAAGCGGATCTTTTCGGGATGGATGTATGCCTCCAGCCCCGGGCTCAACGGCTTGCAGCATCCGCTCTATGACGTGTGGGTGATCAGCTGCTCCAACGGCCAGACCACCAGTCCGGTGGCGGCCATGTCGTCCACCCAACCGGTCAAGGTGAGTTCGCCCGATTCCTCCGACAAGGATAAGTTGGAGCCTTTGCCCGAGGACGCCGGCCGGTAAGCCGCGTCCCGATCCTCACACATTTGACCAGACCGCTTGGCCGGCGATCGCCCGGTGGAGCAGAGTGAGATACTGGTCGCGCGGGATGGCGCGGGCGCCGAAACCGGCCAGATGCGGGGTCAGGAACTGGGTGTCGAGAAGGGCAAATCCGCCCCGGCGCAGCCGCTCCACCAGATCGACCAGGGCCACCTTGGATGCGTCGCGGACCCGGCTGAACATGCTTTCACCGAAAAAGGCCGCGCCCAGCGAGACCCCGTACAGCCCGCCCACCAGCGCGTCCTCCTGCCAGCATTCCACCGAATGGGCATGGCCGCTTCGATGCAGGCCGGTATAGAGCCGCAGGATCTCGCCATTGATCCAACTCTCTTCCCGGCCATCCGCCGGCTCGGCACAACCGCGCATCACCTGGCCGAAGGCCTGGTCCGCGGTGACGCGGAAGCGGCGGCTGCGAATGGTGCGCGCCAGTCTTCGGGGAATATGGAAATCCTCGAGCGGGATGATCCCGCGCATCTCCGGCGACACCCAATAGAGCGCCGGGTCGTCGCGCCGCTCCGCCATCGGGAACAGGCCCTGGGCGTAAGCGCGCAACAGAATTTCCGGCGTCAGCCCCGGCGCATGCATAGCCGAACAGTAGCGCTGTTTAGACTATCCTGAACACCCCGGTGCCGCAGCGGTGGCGGCCGCGGCGCGCCAGGGGGAGGGCGGCGGGGATGAAGGGGGATGCCGGCGCAGATAATCGGCAAAGTCCAGGACCTTCAGATCGGTAAATTTCCGGGCGAACCAGGCGCCGCTGGCCATGGCCAGTGGCAGCATGTCCTGGTCGAGAATGGCGGGGCTCCCGCCCCCGGCCGACCAGTCGGTGAAATGGATCAAGGCGCTGATGAGCCCGTCCTTCAGCGGGGAATTCGCCAATATGGTCTGGAAGAACATCTCATCCGGAATCAGCGTGGTCGAAAAGAAGCGGGTGACCTGCGGATGGGCGCGGATAAAGGACAGAACATAGGCGACGGCGTCGCGGGACAGACACCAGTATCCCGAGCCGCCATAAGGGCGCAATCCTGCCGGCAACCGCCGCGGCCACAGCTTCAAGGCGTAAGGCGCGGAGCCGAACCGGAAATAGAAGCGATCGATGCGCCGGAACCCGCCCTGATTCCAGCCCTGCCATTCCGGCTTGGGAAAGGCCGCATTTTCCAGGATGGAGCGGCCATCAAGGTCGCGCAGATCCAGCTTGATCTGCGCTTGCGATTTCAGGGGATAGCATTGTCCGGTCAGCAGGATGGCATAGTCGGCATCGGTGGTGAGAAACCAGGCCATGCCTTCCAGGCTGGCGCGGACATGCCCGAACGATCCCCAGTGACAGACATGGCGGCGCAACAGCGTGATGTTCGAGGTTCCGCCAAGCCGGTCCCGCACCCTGCCGAATATGCCGGATTTGCGGTCGATATGGATCGCCACCGGCGCGCCGCCCAGGACGGTGACGAGCCGGAACAGCAAATCGGGCCGCTTATAGGCGGAGATGATGTAAGCCGGCTTCATCGGAGTTGCTCAGCGGCGCCTAATCCACGGGCCCGTCAAGGGGCGGCTTGCTCACCGAAGGCTGCCCGGGGCTATTTCTGGTTCAGCGCCCAGGGCCCCGGTCCCGCGGCGGCGAGATAGAAGAATACGAAACTATAAAGGATCGCGGTGCCGCCGCCATTGATGACCGGGAAGAAGCTGTGCGGCGAGCCCGAGAAGAGCGCCCAATGCGCCAGGAAATAAGCGAACGCCATTTCGCCCGAGCAGATGAAGGCGGCATAGCGGCTGTAAAGTCCCAGGCAAACCAGGCCGCCGCCGATCAGTTCGATCGTGCCGGCCGGCCCTTCCGCCATTCCGTCAATGTCACATTCGCGAGGGAGGGCACGGCCGGGAAATGCACGATCTTGGCGAGGCCGACAGAGAAGAAAAGCAGGCCCGTGACAATGCGCAGAATGCTTTTGATCTGCGGCTTGTAGGAATCCAGAAAACCCATGCCATCCCCCAGTGAGTGGACGGCCAGCATAGCGGCAAAATCGGATTTCGCGAAAGCCCGGCTTCAGGAGGGGCGTTCGTGATCCGGCCCGCCATGGCGCCAGCGTACCGGCGCGAACACCGGCCTAGTGACCCAGGCGCGCCAGATATTTCTCCAGCCCGCCGTAGCGCCAGCGTACCGGCGCGAACACCGGCCTAGTGACCCAAGCGCGCCAGATATTTCTCCAGCCAATGGATGGAATAATCGCCGTTGATGATGTCGGGCTCGCGCACCAGCTTCTGGAACAGCGGAATGGTGGTTTCGATGCCGTCCACCACCAATTCGTCCAGCGCGCGGCGCAGCCGAAGCAGACATTCGTTGCGGCTGCGGGCATGCACGATCAGCTTGCCGGCCAGGCTGTCATAATAGGGCGGGATGCGATAGCCGGCATAGATGGCCGAGTCGAACCGCACCCCCAGCCCGCCCGGCGTGTGGAACTGGGTGATCAGGCCCGGCGAGGGCCGGAAGCTGAAAGGATTTTCCGCATTGATGCGGCACTCGATGGCGTGGCCCTCGAACACGATATCCTTCTGGTTGAAGGACAGCGGGCTTTGCGCCGCAACCCGGATCTGCTCGCGGACGATATCGATGCCGGTGATGGCCTCGGTCACCGGATGCTCGACCTGCAGCCTGGTGTTCATTTCGATGAAATAGAAATGCCCATCCTCATACAGAAATTCGATGGTGCCGGCGCCGAGATAGCCCAGCTTGGACAGCGCGCCGGTGACGGTGGCGCCGATTTCGTCGCGCTCGGCGGCATTGAGCGCGGGGCTGCCGGCTTCCTCCCACACTTTCTGATGGCGGCGCTGCAGCGAACAGTCGCGCTCGCCCAGATGCACCACCTTGCCGTGAGAATCCGCCAGGATCTGAATCTCGATATGGCGCGGCCGGCCCAGATATTTCTCCATATAGACCGTGTCGTTGCCGAACGCGGCCTTGGCCTCGGCGCGCGCGGTGGACAGCGCAAAGAAAAGCTCCTCCGCAGTCTTCGCCACCTTCATGCCGCGACCGCCGCCGCCGGCGGTGGCCTTGATCAGGACCGGATAGCCGATTTCCTCGGCCACGCGCGCGGCATCGTCGTCGGAAACTTCGCCGTCGGAACCCGGCACGGTGGGAATGCCCAGCGCTTTGACGGTCTGCTTGGCGGTGATCTTGTCGCCCATCATGCGGATATGCTCGGGCGCCGGGCCGATGAAGGTGATGCCGTGCTCGGTGACGATGTCGGCGAATTTGGCGTTTTCCGACAAAAAGCCATAGCCGGGATGGATCGCTTCGGCGCCGGTGATCTCGCAGGCCGCGATGATGGCCGGAATATTGAGATAGGATTGGGCGGCCGGCGGGGGGCCGACACAGACGCTTTCATCCGCCATCCGCACATGCATCGCCTCGGAATCGGCGGTGGAATGGATCGCCACGGTGGCGATGCCCATTTCCCTGCAGGCGCGGATGACGCGAAGCGCGATTTCGCCGCGATTGGCGATGAGAATCTTGTCGAACATGCCTTAGCCGAGAATCAGGAGCGTCTGGCCGAACTCGACCGGCGCGGCATTCTCGACGCAGATTTCCTTCACAATTCCGCTGCGGGGGGCGGGGATGGGATTCATGGTCTTCATCGCCTCGACGATGAAAAGCGTTTCGCCTTCCTTGACCTCCTGGCCCAGCTTGACGAAGGCCGGCTTGCCCGGTTCCGGCGACAGATAGACGGTTCCCACCATGGGCGAGGTGACGGCGCCGGCATGGGAAGCGGGGGCCGATCCGGCCGCCGGGGAAGCGGCGGCCGGCACGCCCGCCGCCATGGCTGGGGCGGCGAGTGTGGCCAGCGCGCCGGCGCGGGCGACGCGAATGCGCGCGCCGTCATGCTCGATCTCGATTTCGGTCAGCCCGGTCTCCTGCAGCAGATCGGACAGGGTGCGTATCGCCTCGGCATCGATGCCCGGCTTGTCGCCCGGGCCGCGCGATCTCATATCGTCCTTGCTCAATTCCGTTCCCCCAAGAGATGGGCGACCGCGTCCACGGCCAGAAGATAGCCGTGAGGACCGATACCGGTAACGGCGCCGGTGGCCGCCAGCGAAACATAGGAATGATGGCGGAAGCGTTCGCGCGCCTGCGGGTTGGAGATATGAACCTCGATCACCGGCATCTCAAGCATCTTGAGCGCATCGAGCAGCGCCACCGAGGTGTGGGTATAGGCGGCGGCGTTGATGATCAGGGCCGAAGCGGAACGGCGCGCCTCCTGCACGAACTCCACCAGCTCGCCTTCCTGGTTGCTTTGCCTGGCGATGAGTTCATAGCCATGCCCCCGGGCGCGCTCGGCGGCCATTTTTTCGATCTGGGCCAGGGTGGTGCTCCCGTAAATCTCCGGCTCCCGCGTCCCCAGCAGGTTGAGATTGGGACCATTCACCAGGTATATCGGTAAGGTCTTGGATTTTTTAGGCTTTTTTGCCATAGAGTTTCCGTGAGGTCCGACGCGTCACGCCTTATAATCGTTCGGCGGGCGGAACGGAAACGCTTAAAGGGCAAGCATATGGCGGCAAATATGAACGTAACCCTGAATGGCGAGGTCCGCGCCCTTCAGACCGGGCTCAGCATTCGCGGCATGTTGAAGTCGCTCGGCCTCGATCCGGCCAAGATCGCGGTCGAACGCAATCTCAAGATCGTGCCGCGCTCTTCCTATGACGCCGTCATGGTGGCGGAGGGAGACCGGTTCGAGATCGTGCATTTCATCGGCGGCGGCAATGTGCCGGTGGAGCGCGCCCCGGAAAAGTGTGAAGCGGTTTTCCGTGAGGGCGCGCGACCGGAAAATGAGGTGCCGCGGCAAGACAAGCCGCTCCTCATCGCCGGCCGGACGTTCGGCTCGCGTCTGATCGTGGGCACCGGCAAGTATAAAAGCTACCAAGACAACGCCCGCGCCTTGGAGGCGAGCGGCGCGGAGATGGTGACCGTGGCGGTGCGCCGGGTCAATCTCACCGATCCCAACCAGCCCCGGCTGGTCGATTTCGTCGATCCCAAAAAATACACCTATCTGCCCAATACCGCCGGCTGCTTCACCGGCGAGGAGGCGGTGCGCACCCTCAGGCTGGCGCGTGAGGCGGGGGGCTGGACCTTGGTGAAGCTGGAAGTCTTGGGCGAGAAGAAGCTTCTCTATCCCGACATGCTGGAGACGTTGCGCGCCACCGAAATGCTGATCCGGGAGGGCTTTCAGGTCATGGTCTATTGCAGCGACGATCCCCTGATGGCCAAGCGGCTGGAGGAAATGGGCGCCGCCGCGATCATGCCGCTGGCGTCTCCGATCGGCTCCGGCATGGGTATCCAGAGCACCGTCAATATCCGCATGATCATCGAAGACGCGAAAGTGCCGGTGATCGTGGATGCCGGGATCGGCACCGCCTCGGATGCGGCCATCGCCATGGAGCTTGGCTGCGACGCGGTGATCTCCAACACCGGCATTGCCTATGCCAAGGATCCGGTGAAGATGGCCGGAGCCATGAAACTGGCGGTGGAGGCGGGGCGCCAGGCCTGGCTGGCGGGGCGGATGCCGAAAAAGGCTTACGCCGATCCCTCCAGCCCGCTGACCGGGCTGATCTGAACCGCAGGGTGCCGGGCATGAAGCAGGGCATGATCGCGGTGACCCTTCTGCTGTCGGCGACAGCCGCCAGCGCTGGCACCAATCTTCCCGCACTGGCCAATTATCCAGGCCCCGATTGCACCAGGCCGGGTGCCAAGCCGGAATTGCCGCCGGTGAAGACCAGCACGGTTCAGTCCGGCTCCGTGACCGTCACCAACACCGGGCGGGACGTGAAGGGTTACAACAAGCAGGTGGCGCAATATAACGCCGATTTGCACGCCTATACCGCCTGCATGAACGCCTATGTCGCCAATGGGCAAGCCGACATGGACAAGATTCGCGACCGGGTCAATCAGGCGGTGGCCGAGGGAAAAGCGCCTTAAGCGGCAGCCGCCTCAGCTATCGGCCGCATAGCTCTTGAGCGTGTCGTCATCCACCGCGCCCGGACGGATCACGCCATTGACGATGAAGGTGGGCGTGCCGTCGATGCCGGCATGGGCGGCCAGCGCCTTGCCGGCGGCGATGGCGGCGTCGATGTTCGGTTTGGCCATGTCGGCCTTCAGCTTGGTCATGTCGAGGCCCGCTTTCTTGGCGTCGGCAAGAACCATGGCCTGGTCAACGGGATCGCGTTCGTTCATCAGCGCGAAATGCAGCGCCAGATATTTGTCGGGCTGCAGCCTCGCCGCCAGCCCCACCCGCGCCGCCATCACCGAGTCCGGCCCCTTGATGGGAAAATCGATGAAGGAAAAGCGGGTATCGTTCTTGTGCCGATTGTAGAATTTCTCCAGCGCCGGCTGCGAGGCGCGGCAATAGGGGCAGTTATAATCATAGAATTCGACCACGCTTTTCTTGGCGTCGGCGGGACCGGTGACGAAGGCGATCTTGGGATCGAAGAATGGCGCCATGCCGATCTTCTTCATCGCCGCGGCGGCCTTGGCGTCGTCCGCCGCCTCCTGCTGGGTCTGCAGCCGGTCGGTCATTTCCGCCAGGAGTTCGGGATGGCTGAGAAGATAGCCGCGGATATTGACGTCCTGGCCCCGGCCGGGAAGCCAGCCCTGGCCGGCGGCCATGAACACGATCACCACCGCCAGAAGCGCCCCGCCCAGCGCGCCGGCCAACACACTTGTCCAGTCCCGCATCGCGCTCGTCCTTTATCGCTGCTGCTGCATTTGGGCGCTCACCACCCCGACAATGTCGTTGGCGCGCTCCCAATCCGGCGTACCCTGTTGCAACCCCTTGCGGGCGCGGATCGCGAAGATCCCGGCCTGCCGGATGGCGCCGGCATTGTAATAGGCCTCGGCGGTGGAAAGGTCCGCCATCGGTTGGTTCTTCAGCATGCTGTAGGCTTGGGCGGTTTCGTACCAGGTGAAGACATCGTCATTCTCTATCAGCGAGGCAGCCTTAAGATTTTGCAAAGCCGCGCCGGCGAAGCGCGGATCCTCGGTGGCCAGCTGCGCCACCGCCAGCCCCAGCCGCAGCTGCGGCGCGGTAGGCCTGAGATCCACCGCCTTCTGATAGGCCGGAATCGCCAATTGCGGCTTGGCCATGCTGACATAGATCTGGCCCAGCACTTCATAGAAGAAGGGATTGTCGGGTTCGTCCGTGATCAGGCTGTTGGTGGCGGCGAGCGCCTTGGCCAGTTCGGGTTTGCGCAAATAGATCATGGTGCGGGCATAGCGCGCCGGTTCCGAGGTGTCGGTTTCGGGATAGCGCTTCAGGGCTTCGTCCACCGGCAGGGTAAAGCCGGCCAGCTTGGCCTGGACCATCTGGAAGGTATGCATCACTTGCGGCGGATCCTTGACGTCGCGCCAGGGCGAACTGTCCACGCCTTTTTGAATATCGGCCAGACGTTCCTGTCCCACCGGATGATCGACCGCATAGGGATCGATCTTGTAGGCGCTCTGCGCCTCGTCGGCCGCGAAGCGTTCGAAGGTGTGATAGAGCCCCAGCGGCGACTGATGGGTGGCGTTGAGCAGCCGCAACGCGATCTGGTCGGCGGTGGATTCCTGCACCCGGGTGAAGGCGTTCATCTGCGCCTGGGCGATCGCCTGGCCGGCGCTGATGATCGCCATGCCGGCATCGCCCGAACCCAGCGCCATGGCCGCCGCCCCCAGCACCATCGACAGCAGCATGGGGACCATCGCATGTTCGGCGCCCACTTCAGTGCGCGAAAGATGGCCGGCGGCGATATGGCCGGTTTCGTGCGCCATCACCCCGATCAGTTCGTTGGGCGTCTTGCAGACCAGGATGATGCCACTCATCACAAAGATGTTTTCTCCGCCGTCGCCGTAGGAGGCGAAGGCGTTGACGATCGGGTCGCCCACCAGCCAGACCCGCGGCGCCGGATCGAGGCCCGCCGCCTTGGCCAGCGGCGCCTCATAGCTGTTCAGCATGTCCTCGGTTTCGGTATCGCGCAGCAGCGAAATACCCTGGGCATGGGCGGGCGCGCTGCCCAGGCTGGTGAAGGCAATGAGGGCGGAGACGGCAAAGCCTGCCGCGAACGCGATCCGGCTGGCCGAGCGCCTGGGAACAGGGGCCACGGGAACTGGGTTTATGCGCGGCAAGACTATAGCCTCCATCATCCCCCGTTCGCCGCGAGGGTAGGTGGCCGGACGGGCAAGGTCAAATCCACCCAACGGGCCACCTTGAGGACCCGCGTTGCCCCTTGCCCGCGGTTCCGGCATAACCGCAACACGCTTTAATATATGGATTACGGGACTGTCATGCTTGGTTTTCGCACCGCGCCTTTTTTTGCCCTGCCTTTGGCGGCCCTTCTGGCCGGCTGCTCCGTGGGATCGCAGATCGGATCGCGCTTGGGCTTCGGCGACGATTCCACCGCCTTCCCGACCCGGGGGCTGGTGGTGGGCGACGAACCTTTCGCGGTCGAAACCGGCAAGGACATTCTGGACCAGGGCGGAAGCGCCGCCGACGCGGCCACGGCCATGTTCTTCGTCATGACCGCGACCTATCCGGTGGCTGCGGGCCTGGGCGGCGGCGGCATTTGCCTGGTTTCCGATCCGGTGAAGGGTCTCAAGGAATATGACTTTCTGCCGCGCGCGGCGGTGAAGGGCGGTGCCTATGCGGTGCCGGGCGCGGTCAAAGGCTTTTACGAGCTTCAATCCGCCTTCGGCGCGCTTCCCTGGCAACGCGACGTCTCTGGCGGCGAGGCCTATGCCGCCAGCGGCTTTCCCATCAGCCATGCTCTGTCCCTGCGCTTGGCCAATGCGCAGAATATCGTCCGGCTGGATGCGCCGCTGGCCCAGGAATTTCTCACCGAGGACGGCAATCCCAAGCCGGAAGGCACGGTGGTGACCAACCCGGACCTGTCGCAAAGCCTGTCCCAAATCCGCCTGAACGGCGTGGACGGATTTTACCAGGGCGCGGTGGCCGCGGACATACTGCGCTACTCCGGCGCCGAGGGCGGCGGGATATCCGCCACCGACCTTGCCGATGGCCGCACCAGCATCACCCAGCCGCAAGTGATGAATGAGGGCGGGCTGGCGGCGGCCATTCCGGATAAAACCACCGGCGCGGGCGCCTTTGCCGCCTCGCTTTTCGCCAATGCCGCGCGCAATCGGGATCCGGAAACCGCGGTGGTGGCGGCGGTGCGCCAAAGCCTGACCGGGTTCGGCATCACCGCGCTTCCGGCCGATCTGGGCGGCACCGGTTTTGCGGCTGTCGATACCAAGGGCCAGGCGGTGACGTGCGGGGTGACCCTGAACGGACCCTTTGGCGGCGGCCATAGCGCCGGCAACAGCGGCGTATTGCTGGCCAGCGCCCCGTCAACGCCGGCCGGTATCGCCGGCGCCTTCCTGACCCCGCTGATCGCGCGCGACGCGGATGGAAAAGTGGTTCTGGCGGGCGCCGGGGCAGGGGGGCCGAACGGCACCGCCGCCATCGCCTATGCCCTCCTCAAAATGGCGGCCGGGCAGGCATTGGGCCGGCCCGGCGATCTGCGTTCGACGGGTGCCGCGCCGATGGTGACGGTGAATGTGATCTCGTGCCAGACTGTCTGCGTGGCGCTGCCCGATCCGGGCGGCCATGGCCTGGGCGCTTCCACCAGCGAGTAGCCAGCGATGAAGATTCACGGTCGTTGCCATTGCGGCGAGTTCAGCTATGAAGCGGAGGTGGAGCCGGCGCATGTCAGCATCTGTCATTGCACCGACTGCCAGATTTTGACCGGCACCGCCTATCGGGTCAGCGTTCCGGCCAAGGCGGCGGATTTTCGCATTTTGACCGGCGCTCCCAAGATCTATGTCAAGACTGCCGAAAGCGGCAACGGCCGCGCCCAGGCTTTCTGCGCGACTTGCGGCACGCCGATCTACGCCTCCGACGTTCAGCATCCCGCCGCATATAATTTGCGCATCGGCGCCATCGCCGAACGCGCCCAACTGAGACCGCGGCGGCAGATCTGGTGCCGGTCCGCGCTGGATTGGGTCCAGGACCTGAGCGGCATGGAAATGCGCGAAAAGAGCTGACTCGGGCCGCGAAAAAGGGCCAAGAAAAACTTTCAGCGGCGGCTATTTGTCGTTGCTGAAAGCCCGCTGCCACCAGCCTTTTTTGACGGGCTTGGATTCGTCTTCCTTCGGCGTGGTGTCGGGAATGTCGTCCTGCAACGACCAGACCGGTGCGGCCGGCGCGCCGGGCGCGTTGGCACCGGGCAGCATGCCGACCGGCGTGGTATCGATCTCATCGGGGGTGCCGAAACGATCGGCCGGCGCGGCATGGGCGGGCGGCGCCGGACCATCCTGATCGCGGCTGCGGCCGCCGCGGCGTCCGCGCCGCCGCCGCCGCCGTTTGCCGCCGGCTTCGCCGGCTTGCGGTTGTTGCCCGTTGCCCTGTTGATCGTCGCCATTGGCGAGAGCCGGACTGTCCGCTTCGCTTGCGGCGGTCGCTTCGCTATTCGCGCCCTCTTCCTGCATGCGCGATTCCTGACTGTCGGTTTCGGACCGCGGTCCGCGGTCGCGGCTGCGCCCGCCCCGGCGCCGGCGCCGGCGCCGGCCGGTTTCGGCCTCGCGTGCCGGCTGCGACGCCTCGCTTTCGCCGTCGGCGGCCTCCTCGACCGGGTTGTCTTCCTCCGCCTCTTCTTCCGCCACCAGAGCGTCGTCTTCCGGTTCCTCGGACGGCACAAACCCCGCCTCGATGGAAACCGCGTGGTTGCGCGGCCTTTCCTCCGGAGCGCGGACGCGGGTGCGGTCGAGCTCGAAATGGCCTGCCATCAGACCGTCTGTGGGCTCGAAACTCACATCCATGCCATATTCGGATTCGATCCGGGCCAGTTCCCGACGCTTCTGGTTCAAGGTGTAGATCGCCACGTCACCGGCCACTTTCACGGTCACGGCGCTGGCGCGGTTCTTCTCGCCTTCTTCCTCCAGCGCCCGCAGCACCCGAAGCGCGGTGGATTCGACCGAGCGGATGATCCCGGCCCCGCCGCAATGGGGGCAGATCACGGTGGAGGAGGCCACTACGCCCGCGCGCAGCCTTTGGCGCGACATTTCCAACAGGCCGAACTGGCTGATCTTGCCGATCTGGACGCGGGCGCGATCGTTCTTCACCGCCTCGCGCAGGCGTTTTTCGACCTCGCGATCGTTGCGGCCGTCTTCCATGTCGATGAAATCGATTACGATCAGGCCGGCCAGATCGCGCAGGCGCAACTGGCGGGCGATCTCGTCGGCCGCTTCCAGATTGGTCTTGCGCGCGGTCTCCTCGATGGAATGCTCGCGGGTGGCGCGGCCGGAATTCACGTCGATCGAGACCAGCGCCTCGGTCTGATTGATGACGATATAGCCGCCCGATTTGAGGGTGACGGTGGGCGAGAATATGGCGTCCAGCTGCTGTTCGATATGCAGGCGCTGGAACAAGGGCACCGTATCCTTGTACTGGTGCACATGGCGCGCCTGGGACGGCATCAGCATGCGCATGAAGTCCTTGGCGTTGCGGTAGCCGGCTTCGCCCTCCACCACCACATCCTTGACTTCCTTGTTGTAGAGATCGCGGATGGCGCGCTTGATCAGATCGCCTTCTTCATAGACGCAGGCCGGCGCATTGGAATTGAGCGTCTTTTCGCGGATCGTGTCCCATAACCGCATCAGATATTCATAGTCGCGGCGGATCTCCAGCTTGGTGCAATTCTCGCCGGCGGTGCGGATGATCAGCCCCATGCCTTCCGGCAGCTCCAGGCCCTGGGCGGCGGATTTGAGGCGCTTGCGGTCGGCGGCGTTGGTGATCTTGCGGGAAATGCCGCCGCCGCGCGGCGTATTGGGCATCAGCACGCAATAGCGGCCCGCCAGCGACAGATAGGTGGTCAGCGCCGCGCCCTTGTTGCCGCGTTCCTCCTTGACCACCTGGACCAGGATGAATCTGGCGGCGCTTGATGACTTCCTGGATCTTATAGTGGCGGCGGCGCATCCATTTCTGCGCCGGCCGCTGCATCTGGAGCTTTTTTCCCCCGGCCTCGGCTTCGACCGGCTCGATTGCCCCTTCATTCTCTTCCGCCGCGGCCTCGGCCGCGGTTTCGCCGTCCGGCTCGCCTGCCTGTGGGGTGACGGGCTCGATTTCGCCCTCATTTTCCTCGGCGGCCTCGGCGGCGGCGATGTCCGGATCGTTGCCGTAATCGGATTCATGGAGATGGCCGGATTCGGACTTGGTGGAAATCTCCTCCTCGTCTTCATCCGGTTCGCGCTCGAGGTCCGCGCCGCCGTGATGGACGAACACATCGGCATGGTCTTCATCTTCGTTCCGGGGCGGCGCCTCCAGCGCTTCGCGCGCCGCATCGTCGGCCTCGGCCTCGCCGTCGGGGGACGGTTCGATGCTGGCGGCGTCCAGCGGCACGGGCTGGGCGTCTTCCTGGTCTTCCGGCATGTCCTCGCCGGATTCGTCTTCCGGTTCGGCGTCCGGCTGCTCCTCATCCCGGCGGACGCCGGTTCCGATTTCGAAACTTTCGATATCGTCTTCCTGGCGGCGGCGGGCCTCGGCCTCCTGTTCGGCCAACAGCGCCTGCCGGTCGGCGATCGGGATCTGGTAATAATCGGGATGGATTTCCGAGAAGGCGAGGAAGCCCTGGCGGTTGCCGCCATACTCCACGAACGCCGCCTGAAGCGAGGGTTCCACGCGCGTCACTTTGGCGAGATAGATATTGCCCTTGAGCGGCCGCTTACCGGCGGCCTCGAAATCAAATTCCTCGACCTCTGGAACCGTCGAGAACCACCACGCGGGTTTCTTCCGGGTGGTTGGCGTCCATGAGCATGCGCTTGGCCATGAAGGTCTCCGAGGCGCGCGCCTGCGTCCGGATCGCGCATCAGCACGAAACTGGGGGCGGCAGCGGGCCATATTGTTGGGGGCAAGCAACCGCCGGAGCCCGACGCGAAAAATCGCCAGGCGGGTCGGGTTAGGTCGCAAATTGCCGGTCATGAATAACACTTAAATTCGAATTCGGCCCGCCCGGGGGCGGGGAAAGCGCTGCAGTCGCAATGGATGGCTTCCTGCGCCGTCTCAAGACAAGTATCTGGGGAGACGGCCGGGCATCCGGACCATGCACCTTCCCGGCCGGGGCCGGAGCGGAGCAGCATGAGAACTCCCTTGTAGGGGGCGGGTCGCCTCCCGGCAAGGGTTTGCACGCCCCAAGACTGCGGCGTGGCGGCTAACGAAGCGTAAAGATTTTGGGATCAATTTGGCTCCCGACCACGGCTGAGGCGGAAAATTGTTTCGAATCATAGCTCTAGGGGTGCTGCTGGCAGGGCTGGGACTGGCTCTGAACGCGGCTGCACAACCCAAAGGCGAAACCGATGATCCGATCGCCCGCCTATTGCGTCAGAGCCAGACCGGCCCGGACGCGCCACCCCCTGCCGCGAATCTTCCCGAAGCGCCGGCCAAGGCGCCGCCGCCCGCCGGCGCGGGGCCGTCGCCGGGCAGCAATGCCGGAACCAATCCGCCGATCGTGCTGAGCGCGCGCATCGGCGAGCATGAGGACCGCACCCGCTTCGTGATCGAACTCAGCGATCCGGTCAATCTTCGCACCTTCACCCTGACCAATCCGGACCGGGTGGTGATGGATATGCCGGAAGTGTCCTGGCGGCTGGGCGCGCCGCCGCGGCCGTCGGCGGCATGGTGTGATCAAGTCCTATCGCTACGGCATGTTCCGCAAGGGCAATTCGCGGATGGTGATCGATCTCAACCGGCCGGTCAGCGTGTCCGAGGCGCTGGTGCTTCCGCCCTCCCGCGGTTTCGGCTACCGGGTGGTGATCGATCTTTTCCCGACCCCGCAAACCAAGTTCGACGCCGATGCGGGCTGGCCCGCCGATCTGAAAGCGCGCGAAGCCGACGCCGAGCGGCTCAACGCGCTTGTCGCCGCAGGCGCAAAGGCCCGCGGGCCGGAAGGTGGTGGTGATCGATCCCGGTCATGGCGGCATCGATTCCGGCACCGACGGCGTCAACGGCCTGGATGGAGAAGAATCTGGTGCTGGCCGAGGGCCTGAGGCTGGCGCAAAGTGCTTGAAAGCGCGGGGCTATGTCGTGCACATGACCCGCGACAGCGACGTTTTCATTCCCTTGCCCGAACGGGTGGCGATCGCCCGCAAGCTCAGGGCCGATCTGATGATCTCGCTGCATGCCAATTCCAATCCCGGATCCCTCCGTCAGCGGGCTTTCGATCTATACATTGAGCGACGGCCGCTCCGACCGCGAGGCGGCGGCGCTGGCCAAGCGCGAGAACCAATCCGACATCATCGCCGGCGTGGATCTCTCAAACGACCGACGCCCCGGTGGCGCCGATTCTGATCGATCTCGCCCAGCGCGACACCATCAACCAGTCTTCGCGCTTCGCCGAAGATGCGCTGCATCAATTGCACGGCGCCACCGACATTTTGGCGCGCAGTCCCCACCGCTCCGCCAGCCTAGCGGTGCTGGTGGCCCCCGATGTGCCGGCGGTGCTGATCGAGCTGGGCTATCTGTCCAATCGCTCGGATGCGGCCCAGATGAAGACCGACGCCTGGCGGCGGCGGGTGGCGAACGCCATCGCCGATGCGGTGGATCGCAATTTCGGCGGGGGCAAGGCCGGAACTTCGCAATGAAATCCGCGCAATCATGAAATTCCGGGACAAAGCGCCTCTTTTCAACCCAAAAGGGGTATTATAAGTGAACCCAAATCAAAGAGCCGCCAGAGGATCGATGCTCCGCCGTCTGCTCGTATATGCCGGTCTCGGTGCCGCCGCGCTTGCCGCCATGGGGCTGCTGGCGGGTGTCTTCTACGTCTATACGGTGACGCGCGATCTGCCCAGCGTCGAAGCGCTGAAGAATTACAGCCCGCCCGTCACCACCCGCGTCTATGCCGGCAACGGCACGGTCCTGGGCGAATATGCGCGGGAATCGCGCATCTTCGTGCCCGCGGCCTATATCCCCAAACTGGTCTCCGAAGCCTTCATCAGCGCCGAGGACCGCAATTTCTACAACCATCCCGGCATCGATCCGTCCGGCATCCTGCGCGCCGGCGATCAAGGATGTCGGGCTGGTGCTGGAGGGGCGCCGGCCGCAGGGCGCCTCCACCATCACCCAGCAGGTGGCGCGCAACTTCCTGCTCAATTCGGACGTGAAGTTCAGCCGCAAGATCCGCGAGGCGATCCTCGCCATCCGCATCGACGCGACCTATCCCAAAGCCAAGGTGCTGGAGCTTTATCTCAACGAAATCTATCTGGGCGAGAACAGCTATGGCGTGGCCGCGGCGGCGCTCAATTATTTCGGCAAGTCGCTGGACGATCTGGATATCGCCGAGGTGGCCTTCCTGGCGGCGCTTGCCCAAAGGCGCCCGCCAATTATGACCCGCGCTTCAATCACGCCGCCGCGGTGGACCGGCGCAACTGGGTGATCGGCCAGATGCGGGAAAATGGCTATATCACCCGCGCCCAGGCCGCCGCCGCCAAGGCCGAGCCGCTGATCGCCCAGATGCGGGCGCTGGGCAGCCAGGCCGCCGACGTGGATTATTTCGTGGAAGAAGTGCGCCGCCAGCTTTACGACAAATATGGCGAGAAGGCGCTCTATGACGGCGGCCTGCAGGTCCGCTCCTCGCTCGACACCAGGCTGCAGAATTATGCGGTGAGCGCGCTACGTACCGGCCTGGTGCGGTATGACCGCCGCCATGGCTGGCGCGGCGCCAAGAACCATATCGACATCGATGGCGATTGGCACGCTCAGCTGATCAAGCTGCCCGACCAGTCCGGCATCGACAGTTGGCAACTGGCGGTGGCGCTGGGCTATCAGCAAAAATCGATCAGGATCGGCCTGGCCGACGGCGGTACCGGCCTCATTCCCTATGCCGGTTACAAATGGGCCCGGCCGGAACTGAAAGGCGCCGATGTCGGGGCGGCGCCGCAGCGGCCGGAGCAGGTCGGCCAAGCCCGGCGACGTGCTCTATGTCGAGCCGGAAGGCAAGCGAGGCGAATATGGCCTGCGCCAGGTTCCCGAAGTCAATGGCGCCATCGTGGCGATGGATCCGCACACTGGTCGGGTTCTGGCGCTGTCCGGCGGCTTTTCCTATGCCTCCTCGCAATTCGACCGCGCCATGCAGGCCATGCGCCAGCCGGGCTCCGCCTTCAAGCCCTTCGTCTATGCCGCGGCGCTGGACAATGGATATACCCCGGTCTCCAAAGTCCTGGACGCGCCCTTTGTGATGGATATGGGGCCCGGCCAGGGCCTGTGGCGGCCGGAGAATTTCGAGCATGAATTTCTCGGCGACACCACGCTGCGCCGGGGCCTGGAATTGTCCCGCAATGTGATGACGGTCCGGCTCGCCTATACGCTGGGCATGGACAAGATCGTGCCCTATGCTCGTCCGCTTCGGGGTTTACGACAAGCTGCCGCCGCTCTTGGCCAATTCGCTGGGCGCCTATGAAACCACTCTGCTCAGGCTGGTCACCGGCTATTCGGAATTCGTCAATGGCGGCAAGAAAATCCAGCCCTCGCTGATCGACCGGATCCAGGATCGCGACGGCCGCACCATCTGGCGGCATGATGCGCGCAATTGCGAAGGTTGCGATGAACCGGACTGGCACGGCCAGCAGGAGCCGCTCTTGCCTGATACCCGGGCCCAGATCATCGATCCGCGCACCGCCTATCAGATCGTCTCCATGCTGGAAGGCGTGGTCCAGCACGGCACCGGCGTCACGGTGCGGGCGGTGGGCAAGCCGGTCGCCGGCAAGACCGGCACCTCGTCGGACGCCAAGGATACCTGGTTCATCGGTTTCTCGCCCGATCTGGCGGCAGGTGTGTTTGTCGGCTTCGACACGCCGCGCACCTTGGGCCGGACCGAGCAGGGCGCCACCGTGGCGGCGCCGATTTTCCGCGACTTCATGAAGGACGCCCTGGCCGATGCGCCGCCCACGCCGTTCCGCGTCGCGCCCGGCATCGAGGAAGTGCCGGTCGATTGGAAGAGCGGCGATCCGGTGCCGCCGGGCAGCCCCGGCGCGATCATGGAAGCGTTCAAGGCGGGTACGGCGCCGGGTGAAGCCAATGCCTCGACCCTTGCCACCATTACCGCCGGCGATGTCGCGCCCGTCCCGGGCGCGGCCGCAACCTCCGGCCAAACCGCGGCCGGACGCGGCACCACCGGCGATATCGGCGAAGGCACCGGGGGTCTCTATTGAGGCCACCGCGTGCCAGGACCGGTTGAGGCACGACATGGTTCTTCTTAGGGAACCGGCGCGGTTCGAAATCTGGCTGCGCCGCGGCCGGGTTTTTTTTGCCACCCTGCAGCACGATCTGCGCGATGCCGAGCCGGGACAGATTCTTCTTTGCGCCGTCATGGGCTGTTTTACCGGCGCGGTGGTGGATCTTCTGCGCGAAGGGGTGTCCTGGCTGCATGTCCTCAATTTCGGCATTCCCGCCGACCGTTACCTGAGCGAAGGCATTGGCGTGTCGCCGGTGCGGCTTCTGTTCGTGCCGCTTCTGGGCGGATTGCTGCTGGGAATTCTGTCGCGGGCGTTGCGCGCCAGGCGGCTCAACGAAATCGTCGACCCCATCGAAGCCAATGCGCTGCATGGCGGGCGGATGTCGTTGCGCGATTCGCTTTGGCTCACCTTCACCACCGTGATTTCCAACGGCGCCGGCGCGTCCTTGGGCATGGAGGCGGGATACAGCCAGTTGGGCGCCGGGCTTTATTCCTGGCTGGGACGCTGGTTCCGGCTGCGCCGCGCCGATCAGCGGATTTTTGTGACCGCGGGCGCCGGCGCCGCCATCGCGGCCGCCTTCAATGCGCCCCTGGCGGGCGCCTTTTACGGCTATGAGCTGATCCTGGGCAGCTACACCCCCCGCGCGCTGGCCCCGGTGGTGGTGGCCACGGTCTGCGCCGCGCTGACCGAGCGGGTCATGTCTCACATGAAGGCGCTGTTCGATGTGACAGGCGGCCTCATCGTATCGCCGGAGAGTTATTTCCTGTTCGCGGTTCTGGGGCTGGGAGCGGCCGGGATCGCGGTGGCGGCGATGCGGGCGGTGACTTGGACCGAGCGGATTCTGCGCGCCTCCAAGGTGCCAAATTGGCTCCGCCCGGCAATCGGCGGGCTGCTGCTGTCGGGCCTGGCGCTGTATGCGCCGCAGGTTCTGGGCAGCGGGCACGGCGCGGTGCAGTTTCATTTCGATTTCCGCTGGACGGTGCCGGCGCTGGTGATCCTGCTGGTGATGAAGCTCCTGGCTTCGGCGGTTTCGGTCGGTTCGGGTTTTCGCGGCGGGCTGTTCAGCTCCTCGCTGTTTCTGGGGGTCCTGTTCGGGGCCATCTTCGCCCAGGCCGTCGCCTATTTTTCCCCCGATTTGGAGGCGGAACAGAATGTCTTCATGCTGGCGGGCATGGGATCGGTCGCCGCCGCCATCATCGGCGCGCCGCTCACCATGGTGTTTCTGGTCCTGGAGGCGACGGGCGATTTTCAGGTCGCCATCGCGGTGGTAGTGGCGGTGACGGTGGCCTCCACCCTGGTCAGGATCCTGTTCGGCTATTCCTTCGCCACCTGGCGCTTTCATCTGCGCGGTCTTTCGATCCGCGGCGCCCATGACGTGGGCTGGATCAGCGACATGACGGTGGGGCGGTTGATGCGCAGCGACGCCAAGACGGTCCCGGGAAATACGGGGTTGCGGGCGCTCAGGGCCGCCTATCCGGTGGGGGGCGCCAAGCGGCTCTATGTGGTGGGTGCGTCCGGCGACTATATCGGCGCCATCGACATTGCCGACCTGCATGACGCGGAAATCGATGATGCCCTGGATGGCGCGGTGGCAAGCGACCTGGCCGAGGCGCCCAACCAATTCCTGCTGCCGTCCGAGAATATCCGCAGCGCGCTCACCCGGTTCGACGCGCTTGAGACCGAGACCCTGCCGGTCCTGAATTCACGCAACCAGCGGACGGTGATCGGCTATCTGACCGAAGCCTATGCCCTCAAGCGCTATTCCGCGGAGTTGGAGCGCATGCGTTCGGCCGAATTGGGCCAACGCGATCTCTTCTCGATCGGACCGATGCCCTCGAGCAAGACGCCGGTCCCCTGAATTTGCCCTTTACGGGCGCAAAGCCAGCCCCTATATCCCGGCCATGCGCCCGGAAACCCAACGCAGCGTCGAAGACATCGAGCAGGCCGTGGCCCTGCTGAGGAGGCATCTTTGACTGGGACAAATCGCTGCGCCGCCTGGACGAGTTGAACGCCCGGGCCGAAGAGTCTTCGCTCTGGAACGATCCCACCGCCGCCCAAAGGCTGATGCGCGAGCGGCAGAAACTCGATACCGCCATCGCCGCCATCCGCGGGCTGGAGAATGAACTGGCGGATTCAACCGGCCTGATCGAGATGGCGGAAGCCGAAGGCGACGCCGCGATGGTAAAGGACGGGGAGGCCGCCCTGGATGCCCTGCAGAAGCGGGCCGAGCAGCTCCGGCTTCAATCCATGCTGTCGGGGGAGGCGGACGCAAACGACACCTATCTGGAAATCCATGCCGGCGCCGGCGGCACCGAAAGCCAGGACTGGGCGGCGATGCTGTTTCGCATGTACACCCGCTGGGCGGAGCAGCATGGCTACAAGCTGCAGCTGATCGAGGAAAGCGAAGGCGAGGCGGCGGGCATCAAATCGGCCACCCTGCTGGTCAAGGGCGAGAATGCCTATGGCTGGCTGAAGACCGAGGCCGGGGTGCACCGGCTGGTGCGCATCTCGCCCTTCGACGCCAATGCCCGGCGGCACACTTCATTTTCCTCGGTCACGGTCTATCCGGTGATCGACCAGTCCATCGATATCGAGATTCCGGAAAAGGATGTGCGCATCGATGTCTATCGGGCCAGCGGCGCCGGCGGCCAGCATGTCAACAAGACCGAAAGCGCGGTGCGCATCACCCATCTGCCCACCGGCATCGCGGTGGCCAGCCAGTCGGAGCGCAGCCAGCATCAGAACCGCGCCATCTGCTGGGAAATGCTGCGCTCGCGGCTCTATGAGATCGAACTGGAAAAGAAGAAGGCCGAGACCGGCGCCTTTGTCGGCGAGAAATCGGATATCGGCTGGGGCCACCAGATCCGTTCCTATGTGCTGCAGCCCTATCAGCTGGTGAAGGATCTGCGCACCGGGGTGGAAAGCCGCGCCCCCCAGGATGTGCTTGACGGCGATCTCGATCCCTTCATGGCGGCGGCTTTGGCCCAGGAAGTAGGCGGCAAGCCGCGCGAGAAAGTCGAAGATCTCGAATAGGCGATCGCCCGCTCCGCTGCGGGCCGGCCCTAAGTCGCCTGCAGCGGAGACAATCCGGCCAGGCCGGTTTGAATCGCCGGCGCCGGCTGGGAGGCCGCCGGCTGCGGCGCTTTCCTGTCCTTCTTGTCCTCGCCCAGCGGATTGTCCGAATGCCGGCAGCTGCCTTCAAAAAAGGCGCCTGCCTCCACCGCAAAGGCATCGGCCAGGACATCGCCCTCGACATGGCTGGTGGCGGTCAGCAGAACCTTGCGGGCCAGGATGCGGCCGACCACCTTGCCGCGCACGATCACATCCTCGGCCCAGACTTCGCCTTGAATCCTGGCTTGTTCGCCGATCACCAGGCCGGCGCTGCGCACATCGCCTTCGACGGTGCCGTCGATCTGCATATCGCCGCTGGTATTGAGCGCGCCGGTCACCGTCAGATCGGCGCTGACGATCGAAGGCACGCTGCCGGGCCGGCCGGCACGTTTGGGCGGAGGCGCGGGGACGGGGATGGTTGCGGGCGTAAGCTTGGTGTCTTTGCTTTTGCTAGAGAACATGGCGGCCTGCCTCGATGAATGTGCTGGGGTTGCGCACGGTATGGTCGTACCAGATTTCATAATGGACGTGCGGCCCCGTGCTCCGGCCGGTCGAGCCCATGCGTCCGATCGCCTCGCCTTTCTCGATCTTGGCCCCGACCCGGACCGTGATCTTGGAAAGATGGCCGTAACGCGTATGAATCCCCAACCCGTTATCGATCTCCACCATATTGCCGTACCCGCCGCGGCTGCCCGCGAATATGACGGTTCCCGGCGCCGTCGCGTGGATCGGCGTCCCCCAGGGCCCGGCGAAATCCACCCCCGGGTGAAACGCATAGCGGCCGGTAAAGGGATCAAGCCGGGGACCAAAGCCGCTGCTGCGGTCGATGCCCGGGCCGCTGACCGGCACGCTGAGCGGAATGTGCCGCATCTCGAAAGACAAATCGCTGAGCTGGCCCAGAACGGCGCTGGCCTTGAGATAGCTGGCATTGAAGGCGGCGTCATGGATGCCGTTGACCCGGACCTGGTCCAGGGGGATTTCCGGCCCGCCCATGCCTTCGCCGGCGGCGACCTTGTCCTCGAACTGATCGGGATTGATGCCGGTCTGGCGCACCACGTCGCGCAGCGCCACCACATCCTCAGAGAGCATATCGCGCGTCTTGGTCATGAGCAGGCTTTCGGATCGGCTCAACGCCGCCAGCCGGCCGGTCTCATCAGCCAGCGCGCGAAGGCCCGGATGCCGGGCGTAGGCGGCGGACAAGGCCGCCGAGCCCTTCGCGGAGCCTGAAAACAGCGCCACCGCCATCTTGCGCAATTTCGTGAAGACCTGGTCCAGCAGCCCGGCATGAACCGGCTTGGCTATGCGCGGCTGCGGCGCGGCCGGTCCGGGCATCACCGAAAGCGTGCTGCCGGCATTGGTGTCGTCGCCGAAATCGACCGCGGATTCGCCTTGCGCACCGAGATCGATACTGTCGCCGGCCGGGCCATCATCTCTGCCGGCATCCTTGCCGGCCGCGGACGGGGCTTCATCATGGTGCGGGACAAGGGAGGCCTCCACCTGGGACTTGCGGTTCAGGAAGCCGGTAATGGTGTTCTGCTTGGTCTTGATCTCGTTGGCGGTCGCCTTGAACTTGTCCTCGGCGCTGACCAGGGCGCCGTTCAACTCGTCATAGGAAATCTGCAGGTCGGCGAGGCGGTTTTCATAGGCCGTCTGCATCACCTGGAAGCGGTGATCCTTGGCGGCGATGATGCGGTCCTTGAAAATGACATTGACGGTGGCAAACGCCACCCAGCCCAGAAAAATCAAGGTAAGTCCGGCCAATGTCGCCTGCAGCGAAGGGCCGAAGGTGAAGAACTGCACCCGCCCGTTGCTGCGGATATAGATCTGGCGTTCCGGAAAGGTCTGGTGAATCCAGATCCAGGCCCGTTCGATGAACGTGGCCGCAATCGCCGAATTTCGTCCCAACGCATCGCTGACAATCATGGGTGCACCGCCCTCGGATGGTTTTTCACCCGCGCGACGCTTGCGCGTAAACCCGTTGCAGCCCGAAAAGCGATTTTGGAGTTAATCGCAACCTAAACCGTCCGTTCGACTTTACAATTTCTTTGCCGCGCCCAGCACGGCTTCCACATGTCCGGGAACTTTGACCTTGTGCCAGGCTTGGGCGATCACGCCCTTGGCATCGACCAGGAACGTCGCCCGCTCCATCCCCATATATTTGCGGCCATACAGGCTTTTCTCGACCCACACGCCCCATTTCTCGGCGGCTTTGATGTCGGGATCGGAAGCCAGAATAATTTTCAATTTATGTTTTTTCCGGAATTTCTCATGGGATGGCAGACTGTCCTTGGAAACCCCGATCACGGGAATGCCGAGCTTGGCGAATTTGGCAATTGCGGCGGAAAAATCCACCGCCTCCCGGGTGCAGCCCGAGGTATCGTCCTTGGGGTAGAAATAGAGCAGAAAGGGCCGGCCTTTCGAGCCCGGCGCGGGAAACAGTCTCCCCGCCATCCGTCGCAAGCTTAAACTCCGGGGCCTTGTCGCCCGCCTCCAACGCCATACCGCCGCCTGCCCGAAATCCGCCGTTTGAAGTAACTTACGGGGCCGGACGCGCCGAAGGCAACCCGAAATATCTTTACAAGATAATGGGTTGTCTGCCCTTTTTAGGCCCAACAGGTGCCATAATGTCTGTTTTTCCCAGGCTGGACCGCTCCCTTTGAGATTGCCTTTCGCCAATCTGATCAAGGCCCATCATATCAGCCATGCCGCCCTGGCGGTTGGGGCGCTGGTCGCGGCCATTGTGTTTTTCATGGTCGGCGCCGGCATCCGGTTGCTGATGGGGCCGGTTTCGCTGGGCCCTTTCGCGGGAACCTTGGCCGGCGCGATCCAGGAGGCGTTGCCCGGCATCCCCCTCAAATACGACCAGGCCGGCATCGAATGGAGCCGGGACGAAGGCCGGATCAATCTGGTGGTGCTGGGCGCCAAGATCTTCGACCACCACGGCCGGATGGTGGCCGAGGCGCCCAAGGCCGATATCGATCTTGCCGCCAGGCCGTTTCTGTCCGGCGACGTCCAGGTGCAGCGGATCACGCTTGTGGGTGTCCAGCTTTCTCTGGTGCACATGAAGGACGGCGGCATCCGGCTGGGCCCCGAAGGCAAGGCGGGTGCCAACGATGTCCTGAAACGACTCAATGAATTGATCGAGGCCAAGGGCTCATCGACCTCCGGCCTCAAAAGTTTTGCGGTCCGCGATGCCCGACTTGCTCTGTTCGACGAGACCACCGGCCTGCACGCGGTCGCGCCCGCCGCCAGCCTGATTCTGTCGGCCAGCGGCAAGGCGATCGCGGTGCATATCGATTCCGATGTCTCCATTTCCGGCCGCACCGCCCATGTCAAAGCCGATATGATCCTGCCGCCGCAAAACGGACCGATCAGCGGCAATGTCCTGATCACCGGGCTCGATCCGCGGGCCCTGGCGGCGAATTCCAGCCGGTTCGCCCCGCTCCGCAATGCCGCGCTCCATGTCAATCTCGCGGCGCAATACATCGTCGCGCCGGGTACGCAGATCACCCGCGCGGATTTCGATTTGACGGCCGCGGGCGACTTGCCGCTGGCGTCGCTCAAGGGCGGCAAGCTCCAAGTGCGGCAGTTGCGCCTGAGCGGCGCCTATGACGGATTGAAACACCATCTCGCCTTGAACCAGGCGTCACTGGAATCGCGCCAAGGCATTGTGCGGCTCAGAGGCGGCGCGGATTTCCATTACGATCAGGGCGGCTTGACCCGCATCAACTGGGGGCTGTCCTCGGTCCGGATCGCCCTCAACATGCCCGGCATCTTCGCCCAGACGGTCGGCTTTCAGTCGCTGCAGCTCAACGGCGATTATCAGATTTCCTCCCGCACCTTCGATATCACCCGCGCCAGCCTGACCGCGCCCGGCTTCGACCTCTCCACCAATGGCGCCATCACATTGGGGGAGGACGGTCAGGCGCCCGGAATCGCAATCTCGGGAAATTTGGCGGCGCTGCCGGTCAAGACGCTGCTGCGTTACTGGCCGCTGCCGGTGGCGGAAGGCGCCCGGTCCTGGATCGACGCCAATATCTTTGCCGGCACTTTGGGTCCCTTCAGCTTCCAGACCCATTTCCCGGCGGGACAGCTGGACCAGGATGTCCTGCCGGACGAGTCCCTGACATTGACCTTCCCGCTTCGGGGCGTGGAGGGAAATTATGTTCAAGGTCTCACCCATCTGACCGGGGTGTCGGGCGACGCCACCCTTTCGGGCGATAGTTTCAGCGCCGATTTCGACGGCGGCCGGATCGGCAATCTGGTGGTTCGCGGCGGACAGGCCGTCATTCCCGACCTGCATCAGCACGGCACCACCGGTCAGTTCAGCGCCCATGTCGATGGTCAGATGGGCGACATCATGACCCTGATCGACATGAAGCCTTTGGGCTATCCCACCCGTTTCGGCATCGACCCGAAACAGACCAAGGGCCGCGCCAGCGTCGATCTCGCCTTCCAGGTGCCGATGCTGCAGGATCTGGCGGTGGATGCGGTGGGGATTTCCGTCAAGGCGCAGGTCAATGACTTTGCCGTGAGTCTGGGGCGGCTGCAGCTGACGGGCGGCGCGGTCAATTTCGACATCGACAATTCCCACCTGCACGAAACCGGGACCGTGATGCTGGCGGATTCCCGGTTCGACACCGATTGGCAGGAGGATTTCAACACCACCCAGCCCATCACCACGCAGCTGACCGCCAAGGGCCTGATGACGGACGCGGCCCGCCAGGCCCTGCATGTGGGGTTGCAGAATATCCTGACCGGTCCGGTAGCGGTCAGCGCCGATATCCAGGGTCATCGCGGCCAGCTCACCACCGCCGATGTGACCATGGATTTGACCAATGCGGGGCTGGAGATTCCCATCCTGCATGTGGGCAAGGAGCCGGGGCAGGCGGCGGACGGCCATGTGACGGTGAATTTCGTGCCCGGCAACAATATCCATGACGAGACCATCCGGCTGACCGGCCCGAATCTTACCGCCAACGGCACCGCCAGTTTCGACCGCAGCGGATCGCTGTCGGTTCTGAATTTCGCTTCGGTGAAGATGGGCGCATTGAACGATCTGTCCTTTGCCCTCACCCGCACCGCCGCCGGCGACGATTATGTCCTGCGCGGACATTCGCTGGACGGTTCGATGATCGGCCGGACTGCGGGCAAGACCGACAGCGCGGCCGGAAATGGCGCCGCCGCCCATGACGAGACGCCGGCCGGGCCGTTTCATATCAGCGCCCGGCTCGATCGCCTGGCGATGCGCGATGGCGTCACGATCGCGCCCTTCAATCTGGAGCTGTCCGGCATCGGCAACCGGCCCTCCGCCTTGTCGCTCTCGGGTTCCCTCGGCAAGGCCCCGATCGGCGGCAATATCGAAATGACCGCCGCGGGACGCAAATTCACCATCGAGGCCGAGGATGCCGGGCAGTTGATCAAGGGCCTGTTCGCCTTTCCCAGCATCAGGGGCGGCAAGCTCAAGCTGGTGGCCGATCTGCCGGGCCGGGCCGGGGATCCGGAAGCGGGCGGCACCACGCCCGATTATCAGGGAACGCTGAACATCGATGATTTCCAGGTGGTAAATCAGCCCTTGCTGACGCGGCTTTTCTCGGCCGGATCGCTTACCGGCCTGACGGACCTGATGGGCGGGGAGGGCATTTCGGTCGATGATCTGAGCGTGCCTTTTTCCTCCAAGAACAATGTGATCGGCGTGCATGACGCACACGCCCGCGGCCCGGCCATCGGCGTCACCGCCGATGGTTATATCGACCGGCCCAAGGATCAGGTGGCGCTCAAGGGATCCCTGGTGCCGGCCTATGGGTTGAACTCCGTGCTGGGCAATATTCCGCTTCTGGGCGATGTCCTGGTGTCGAAAAAGGGCGAGGGCGTGTTCGGCGTCACCTATTCGGTCACCGGCAACGCCGATCAGCCCAAGATCGACGTCAATCCGCTTTCGGTGCTGACACCGGGCATATTGCGCCGGATTTTCGAGGGCCATATACCGACCGCGGCCAACGCGCCCTCGAACGCGCCGGCGGCAAAGAAGACTCCGCCGCCGGCAAAGCCTGAGTAGAGGAGCGGTTTGCCGAAGGCAGACGAAATGGTCCAGTGGACCATTTCGAGCGGCGAACGCCCTGAGCGTAAGCGAAGGGCGCGGGCGTCACATGGGCTTTATCAGGATAATTTTTTTCTTTCCGTATTGGACTTTGAAAGCGCCCGTATGCGGATCAATCTGGTCTTTGCCGAACATCTCATCATGGCGTTCGATCAGTTTTTCATTTATTCGAACAGCTCTTTCCGCAATTTTACGTCTGGCATCAGATAACGACGTGGCAATTCCTGATCCCTTCAGCAACGCCGCTGCTGAACGAAGATCGAAGCTCTCTCCACTGGAGTTGTCTCCCTCTGACCAATTCCATTCAATCATTGGTAGGCCAGCGGACGCTCCTTCTTCAAAGGCGTGGTGGGCGGTAAGCGCGGCGTCCTCCGCCGCTTCCCGGCCATGCAGGATGGCGGTGGCTTCGGTGGCTAGGATCTTTTTCGCCTCGTTCAGCTCCGCGCCTTGAAGTTTTTCCAGCCGCGCGATTTCCGCCTCCGGCATGTCGGTGAAAAGCCGCAGGAACCGGCCGACATCGCCATCCTCGGTATTGCGCCAGAACTGCCAATAGTCATAGACGCTCAGCATGTCCTTGTTCAGCCAGACCGCGCCCGCCGCGGTCTTGCCCATCTTGGCGCCGGAGGCGGTGGTGATCAGCGGAGTGGTGAGGCCGAACAGCTGCGGCGTGCCCATCCGGCGGCCCAGTTCGATGCCGGACACCACATTGCCCCACTGATCGGAACCGGAGGACTGCAACCGGCAGCCATAGCGCTTGTTGAGCTCGACAAAGTCATAGGCCTGCATGATGGAATAGTTGAATTCCAGGAATGACATGGGCTGTTCGCGGTCGAGCCTGAGCTTGACGCTGTCCATGGTCAGCATGCGGTTGACGGAAAAATGCCGTCCGACTTCGCGCAGGAAGGGAATGTATTCGAGCTTCGTCCAGCCATTCGGCATTGTCGACCATGATCGCGTCGGACGGGACCGTCGCCGAACTTCAGCAGATGTTGCACGCCGGCGAGCATGCTCTGCTTGTTCTCTTCGATCTGTTCTGGCGACAGGATCAGCCGGGTTTCATCCTTGCCGGAGGGGTCGCCCGCCTTGGTGGTGCCGCCGCCCATCAGCAGGATGGGGCGGTGGCCGGCCTGTTGCAGCCGGCGAAGGGTCATCAGCTGCACCAGATTGCCGATATGCATCGATTTGGCGGTGCAATCGAACCCGATATAGGCGGTAACCCGCTCGCGGCCGAACAGGGCGTCGAGGTCCGCCGGCGCCGAGCAGTCATAATAGGCGCCGCGGGCGACGAAATTCCTCAGGAATGCGGACTGGAATTGCGGCGCGGCAGGCATGATAGTGGCTCTGACTTTCTTCCCCCGCGTGGCAGACAGATGGGGGATAACAGAATCTAGCGGGCAATAGCATAGATGGCGGAAATCTCGAAAGTCATAGGCCTGATGAGCGGCACCTCCCTGGACGGGGTGGACGCCGCCCTGATCGAAACCGATGGCGAAGAAATTGTCCGGCCCCTGGCCAGCCTTACCATCCCCTATGACCCGGCGACGCGGGCCTTGCTGCGGGCCGCCCTGGAAGAGGCGCGCCATGTGGCGGAGGGCGGCGCCGGTGCCCTATGCGATCCGGGACGCCGAGCGGCATCTGACCGAGGCCCATGTCGAAGCCGTGCGGGCGTTGCTGCGGAAGGCCGGGTTGACCGCCGACCAGGTGGCGCTGCTGGGCTTTCACGGCCAGACCATCCTGCACCGGCCGGAGCGCCACTGGACCTGGCAGATCGGCGATGGCGCCGTGCTGGCGCGGGCGACCGGCATCGATGTGGTCAATGATTTCCGCACCGCCGACGTCAAGGCGGGCGGCCAGGGCGCGCCGCTGATGCCGCTCTACCATGCCGTGATGGCCCGCCGGACCCGGCTCGCGCCGCCGATCGCGGTGGTGAATATCGGCGGCGTGGCCCAGGTCACTTATATATCCGGCGATATGGTGCTGGCCTTCGATACCGGCCCCGGCAACGCGCCGATCGATGACTGGATGCACAAACATTCCGGCGTGCCGGTGGACGAGGATGGCCAGTTCGCCCGCCGCGGCAAGATCGACGACGCGGCGCTGGACATGATGCTGGCCGATCCCTTCTTCGACCGGGTCCCGCCCAAATCGCTGGACCGGCTGGATTTCGGCATGGAGGCGGTCAAAGACCTGTCGCCGGAGGACGGCGCCGCCACCTTGACCGCCTTCACCGCCGCATCATTGGCCCGGGCGCGGGAGCATTTTCCCGAGCCGGCCGCAACCTGGATCGTCTCCGGCGGCGGCCGGCACAACAAGTTCCTGATGGATCAGCTCAGGGCGCGGGTGAACGCGCCGGTGATCTCGGCCGAAGATGCCGGCTGGGACGGCGATTCCCTGGAAGCCGAGGGCTTCGCCTATCTGGCGATGCGTTCAAAAAAGGGCCTGCCGCTGTCGCTGCCGACCACCACTGGCGTGCGCCAGCCCATGACCGGCGGCAAATATCACCGCAAATCTTAGTTTGAGCTATACGCCCGACAGTCGATAGCGCCAGCGTATCGACGGGCGCAAAAGGGCCGCGCGCTTATCTACCTTCTCTAGGTTTGCTCATCATGTTGGAGACATAGTCCTTCACCGTCTCCACCACATCGGCTTCATGCTTGTCGAAGAAATGGTTGGCGCCTTCGATCTTGTCATAGGTGATCTTGATGCCCTTCTGGGCGGTCAGCCGGTCCACCAGCTTCTGCACATCGGGCTCCGGCACCACATTGTCCCTGGTGCCGTGCACGATCAGGCCCGAGGCCGGGCAGGGCGCCAGGAAGGCGAAGTCGTACATGCTGGCCGGCGGCGCGATCGAAACGAAGCCGGTGATCTCCGGCCGGCGCATCAAAAGCTGCATTCCGATCCAGGCGCCGAAGGAAATGCCGCAGACCCAGACATGGGACGGATTGGGATAAAGCGTGTTCATCCAGTCCAGCACGGCGGCGGCGTCGGACAATTCGCCCGAGCCATTGTCGAAGGTGCCCTGGCTGCGGCCCACGCCGCGGAAATTGAAACGCACCGTGGTGCAGCCCAGCCCGTGGAACATGTGGAACAGGTCATAGACCAGGGGATTGTTCATGGTGCCCCCGAACTGGGGATGAGGGTGCAGCACCAGCGCCATGGGCGCGCCGACGTTTTTTTGGCGCTGATAGCGGGCTTCGATCCGGCCGGCCGAACCGGGGAGAATAATGTCAGGCATGATTGGTTCCTGCCGCCGGGCGGGTCTGCGACTTTAGCATAGCGAATTACTCGGATTCTCGATTGCCAATATCATTATGAAGTTCATTATTTTCAATGGCTTGGTCGCGGATTGGGAGAAGTCGCAGCCAATACTTGACCGTGGTGGTCGGGAAATCTATACCCCTCCTGCTGGAATCCAGGCGTTTTCTGCGGAACGGGCCGCGCTTCTTACACCAAGCAGCCCACCCGGCCCAAGAAAAAACGCCGCTATTTGAAGGAGATCGGCCATGCGGCTGAGCACCAAAGGGCGTTATGCAGTGATGGCGATGGCCGATCTGGCCGGGCAGGCGCCCGAGTCCAGCGACCGCTCGAAGCCGGTGGCATTGGCCGACATCGCCGAGCGGCAGGACATTTCGCTTTCCTATCTGGAACAGCTTTTCGCCAAGCTCAGGCGCGGCGGGCTGGTGACCAGCGTGCGCGGCCCGGGCGGCGGCTATCGTCTGGCGCGGCCGTCATCGGAGCTGCGGATCGCCGACATCATCGTGGCGGTGGATGAGCCGATCGCGGCCACGCGCTGCAAGCCGAACGGCGCCAAGGGCTGCACCAAGACCGGCGCCCGCTGCGTCACCCACGATCTGTGGGAGGAGTTGGGACAGCAGATTCACGTCTTCCTGTCCTCGGTCTCGCTCGCCGATGTGGTGGAACGCCGGGTGCTGGGCAAATCGCGCCCTTGCAACGATTTCGACGGCGTCGGCGCCGGAAGCGAAACCAGTGAGCAGGATTTCGAGGCGGCCTGAACCTTATGCCTTATTGCGATCACAACGCGACGTCTCCATTGCGCCCGCTTTGCCGGGAGGCGATGGCGCATGCCCTGACCGTGACCGGTAATCCGTCATCGGTTCATGCGCATGGCCGGGCGGCGCGCGCGATCGTGGAGGAGGCGCGCGGCATGTGTCGCCCGGTTGGTCCAGGCAAAGCCCGATCAGGTGATCTTCACCAGCGGCGCCACCGAGGCCAACAATCTGGCGCTGTGGGGCGCCGTCGAAGGCGCCATTGACCAAAGCGAGACCGAAAAATCCGCCCGCATCACCCGGCTGTTCGTCAGCGCCATCGAGCATAGTTCGGTGCTCAAGACGGCCGAGGCGGTTGCGGCGCGGATTGCGGGCGTGCGGCTCGAGACATTGCCGGTGACCGCGGAGGGGGTGCTCGATCTGGATGGGCTCGGCACGTCGTTGCGGGAAGGCAAGGGCCGCGCCCTGGTGGCGGTGATGGCGGCGAACAACGAGACCGGCGTGATCCAGCCGATCGCCCAGGTCTCGCGCCTGTGCCGCGAAACCGGCGCGCTGCTGCTGGTGGATGCGGTGACGGCGGCCGGCAAGATCGATCTCGATGCCGGGTTTTGCGACTATCTGACGCTTTCGGCGCACAAGCTGGGCGGTCCGCAAGGGGTGGGCGCGCTGATCGTGCGCCCGGATGCGCCGCTGGCGCCGCAAATGACCGGCGGCGGACAGCAGAAGGGCCTGCGCGCCGGAACCGAAAATCTTTCGGGCATTGCCGGCTTCGGCGCCGCGGTGGCGGCGCTGCCGGCCGACACGGATGAGCGGGTCCGGGTTGCGGCCGTGCGCGACCGGTTCGAGGCGGCGCTCAAAGCGGCTTTGCCCGAGGCGATTTTGTTCGGCGCCGGCGCCGGCGCGGCGCGGCTGGGCAACACCTCGAATTTCGCGGTTCCAGGTCTTAAGTCCGAGACCATGGTGATGGCGCTGGATCTGGACGGGGTGATGGTCAGTTCGGGCTCGTCCTGTTCGTCGGGCAAGATCGCGCCCTCCCATGTGCTGAAGGCGATGGGCGTGGCCGACGATCTGGCCGGTGCCGCCATCCGGGTCAGCTTCGGCTGGAATTCCATCATGGAGGACGCCGACGCGGTGGTTGCCTCTTTGTCGAAATTGGCGGCGCGGGTTCGCGCCCGCCAGGCCGCGTGAGGTAACGCCATGTCGTCCGCCGCCCGAGAAACCCAAAAACACGAAACGCAGAAAACCGTCGCCGAGCCTGGGCGAGAAATACAAATACGGCTTCGTCACCGACATCGAGATGGAGCGGGCGCCCAAGGGCCTGTCGGAGGAAACCGTGCGCTTCATTTCGGCGCGCAAGGGCGAGCCGGACTGGATGCTGGAATGGCGGCTGGGCGCCTATCGCCGCTGGCTGTCGATGAAGGAGCCGAAATGGGCGCGGGTGCATTATCCGCCCATCGACTATCAGAACGCCTATTATTTCGCGGCCCCCAAAACACACGCCCTAGAAACAGATCGCTCGACGAAGTCGATCCCAAGCTGCTGGAGACCTACAACAAGCTGGGCATTCCCTTGTCCGAACAGATGGCGCTGGCCGGGGTGGCGGTGGACGCGGTGTTCGATTCGGTTTCGGTCGCCACCACCTTCAAGGAAAAGCTGAACGAGGCGGGGGTGATCTTCTGCCCGATCTCCGAAGCGATCCGCGACTATCCCGAGCTGGTGCGGAAATATCTGGGCACGGTGGTGCCGGTGACGGACAATTTCTTCGCCACCCTCAATTCGGCGGTCTTCTCCGACGGCACTTTCGTCTATGTGCCCAAGGGCGTGCGCTGCCCGATGGAGCTTTCCACCTATTTCCGCATCAATGCCAGCGAGACCGGCCAGTTCGAGCGCACTCTGATCGTGGCGGACGAGGGCTCCTATGTTTCCTATCTCGAAGGCTGCACCGCGCCCAAGCGCGACGAGAACCAGCTGCATGCCGCGGTGGTGGAGCTGGTGGCGCTGGACGATGCCGAGATCAAATATTCGACGGTACAGAACTGGTATCCGGGCGACGAGGAGGGCAAGGGCGGCATCTACAATTTCGTCACCAAGCGCGGCGACTGCCGGGGCGTGCGCTCCAAGATTTCCTGGACCCAGGTGGAGACCGGCTCCGCCATCACCTGGAAATATCCCAGCTGCATCCTGCGCGGCGACGAATCGATCGGCGAATTCTATTCCATCGCCATCGCCAACCATTTCCAGCAGGCCGATACCGGCACCAAGATGATCCATCTGGGCAAGAACACCCGCTCGCGCATCATTTCCAAGGGCATCAGCGCGGGCAAGGCGCAGAACACCTATCGCGGGTTGGTCAGCGTCTATGGCAAAGCGGACAATGCCCGAAATTTCACCCAATGCGATTCGCTTCTGATCGGCGGCGATTGCGGCGCCCATACCGTGCCCTATATCGAAAGCCGCAACGCCTCCGCCCGGATCGAGCATGAAGCCACCACCTCCAAGATCGCCGAGGACCAGCTGTTCTATTGCCTGCAGCGCGGCATCGGCCAGGAAGAGGCGGTGGCCCTGATCGTCAACGGCTTCTGCAAGGAAGTGCTGCAGCAATTGCCGATGGAGTTCGCGGTCGAGGCCCAGAAGCTGGTCGGCATTTCCCTGGAAGGTTCAGTGGGTTGAGTATGCTGGAAATCAAAATCTGCACGTCGAAGCGGACGGCAAGGAAATCCTCAAAGGCTTGAGCCTCACGGTGGCGACCGGCCAGGTGCATGCCATCATGGGGCCGAACGGCTCGGGCAAATCCACGCTGTCCTATGTGCTGGCGGGCCGCTCCGGTTACGAGATCACCGAAGGTAGCGTCACCTACAATGGCGAGGATCTGGCGGCATTGCCGCCGGAGGAGCGCGCCGCCAAGGGCGTGTTCCTGGCGATGCAATATCCGGTGGAGATTCCCGGCGTCACCACCATGATGTTCCTGAAAAGCGCCTTGAATGCCCAGCGCCGCGGCCGCGGCGAGTCCGAGCTGGACGCGGTCCAGGTGCTCAAATCGGTGCGCGCCAAGGCGGCCACTCTGAATGTCTCCGAAGAGATGCTGAAGCGGGCCTTGAATGTGGGCTTTTCCGGCGGCGAGAAGAAGCGGCTGGAAATCCTGCAGATGGCGCTGTTCCAACCCAAGCTGGCGATCCTGGACGAGACCGATTCCGGCCTGGACATCGACGCGCTCAAGCTGGTGGCCGAAGGCGTCAATGCGCTGCGGTCGCCCGAGCGGGCCATGCTGGTCATCACCCATTATAAGCGCCTGCTGGATTATATCGTGCCCGACCGTATCCATGTCCTGGCCAAGGGCCGCATCGTGGCGGAAGGCGGCAAGGAATTGGCGCAGGAGCTGGAAGCCAAGGGTTACGAGCAGATCGTGAAGGATGCGGCATGAAGTCTGGCGCTCGGCGCTTCCCACCCGCCGGGTCGAGGAATGGAAATATTCCGATCTGGCGCGCGCGCTGGGCGACGCGGGCTTCGGCGACGAGACCGCGCGGGCGGTCGCCGCCCAGGTGCCGGCGGGCGTGGAAATCTTTGCGCTGGAAGAACCCGCCCCGCCTTTCTGGGTGAAGGCCCATTACGGCAAGCGCAATGTGAATGCGCTGAGTACGCTGTCCTTCGCCAAGGCGTTAAGCGGAATTGCTCTTGAGGTGCCGAAGGGCCGGGTGATCGAAGCGCCTTTGCACCTTGATTTCTCCGGTCCCGGGCATGTGCGGGCGCTGCTGGTGCTGGAAGAAGGCGCGGCGCTGACCTTGTTGGAACACGGCGACCCGGCCGGCACCCGCAATGTCGGATTTGAAATCGCGCTGAGCGACAACGCCCAACTCCATCATGTCCGCCTGTCGCCGGCGTCGGAGGCGGTGCAGGTGGAGGAGGTGTCCGTGATCCTGGCGCGGGACGCGCGCTATCACGGCCATTTCGCCAATTTCGGCGCCAAGCTGTCGCGCCTCGAACTGGTCATCGGTTTGGAAGGCGAGGGGGCTGAGGCGCATCTCTCCGGCGTCAGCGTGCTGGCGGACGCGGCCCATGCCGACGTCACCACCCATATCACCCATGCGCTGGGCCGCACCCAGAGCACCCAGCTGTTCAAGAAGGTCGCCGGCGGCAAGGCCCAGGCGGTCTATCAGGGCAAGATCACGGTGGCGCATGGCGCCAACGGCTCCGACAGCCGCCAGACCGCCAAGGCGATTCTGTTGGGTAACCGCGCCGAAGCCGATCTCAAGCCCGAACTCGAAATCTTCGCCGACGACGTCAAATGCGCCCATGGCGCGGCGGTGGGCGACCTGGACGCGGATTCGCTGTTCTATCTGCGCGCCCGCGGCATTCCCGAAAAAGACGCGCGGCATCTTCTGATCCACGCTTTTCTGGAGGATGCCTTGGCGGATATCGCCAACACCGATCTGCGTGAAATGGTGCGCGGCGCGGTTGCCCGCGCCTTGGATCCGGTGACGGCATGACCGCTCCCGCCAAATTCGTGCCGGCCTTCGACGCGGAAAGCGCCCGCGCCGATTTCCCCATCCTGTCGCGCGAAGTCTATGGCAAGCCGCTGGCCTATCTCGACAGCGGCGCTTCGGCCCAGAAGCCGCGTCAAGTGCTGGCGGCGATGACGCAATTCGCCGAGACCGGCTACGCCAATGTCCATCGCGGGGTGCATTATCTTTCCGCCGCCGCCACCGACGCCTATGAGGCGGCGCGGCGCCGGGTGCAGACATTCCTCCATGCCGCCCGCGAGGACGAAATCATTTTCACCAAGGGCGGCACCGAGGCGATCAATCTGGTCTCCTACGGCTTTCTGGCGCCCCGGATCGCGCCCGGCGACGAGATCCTGCTCTCGGTGATGGAGCACCATTCCAACATCGTGCCCTGGCATTTCCTGCGCGAGCGCCAAGGCGCGGTCCTGAAATGGGTGGATGTCGGCGATGACGGCAGCCTGGATGTCGAGGCGCTGGACGCCGCGATCGGACCCAAGACCAAACTGGTCGCGATCACCCATATGTCGAATGTGCTGGGCACGGTGCCGCCGCTGAAGGAAATCGTCGCCCGCGCCCATGCCAAGGGCGTGCCGGTGCTGGCCGATGGCTGCCAGGGCGCGGTGCATGAGATGGTCGATGTCCAGGCGCTGGACGTGGATTTCTACGCGCTGACCGGTCACAAGCTTTACGGGCCGACCGGGATCGGGGCGCTTTACGCCAAGCGGGCGCATTTGAAAGTCATGCGGCCCTTCAATGGCGGCGGCGAGATGATCCGGGAAGTGAGCCGCGACCGCGTCAGCTATGCCGATCCCCCGGCCCGGTTCGAGGCGGGAACCCCGCCCATCATCGAGGCGGTGGGGCTCAAGGCGGCGCTGGATTATCTCGCCGGTTTCGACCGGGCGGCGGTCAAGGCGCATGAGCAGGATCTGCTCGCCTATGCGCGGGAAAGAGTACGCGATTTCAACTGGTTGCGCGTGATCGGGGACGCCCCCGGCAAGGGCGCGATCCTGTCTTTCGAGGCCGAGGGGATGCATGCCCACGATCTCGCCACCATATTGGATCGTGAGGGCGTGGCGGTGCGCGCCGGTCATCACTGCGCCCAGCCGCTGATGGAGCGGTTCGGCGTCGCCTCGACCACCCGCGCCAGCTTCGCGCTTTACAACAACCGGGCCGATGTCGATGCGCTGGTGGCCGCGCTCGCCAAGGCCAGAGAGATTTTGGGTTAGAGAGCATGGATTCGTCGCTGCGCGAGCTTTACCAGGAAGTCATTCTCGACCATTCGCGGCATCCGCGGCATTTCGGGCCGCTGGAGCGCGCCACCCATATGGCCGAGGGATATAATCCGCTTTGCGGCGACCGGGTGACGGTGATGCTGGCGCTGGACGAAGAGGGCCGCGTTGGCGATATCAAGTTCCAGGGCAAGGGCTGCGCCATCAGCCAGGCCTCGGCGTCGCTGATGACGGAACTGCTGGCCGGGCGCACCCTGGCCGAGGCCGACAAGCTGATGCAGGGTTTCCTGCATCTGGTGAAGGGCGAGGCGGTGCCGGGCCTTTCAGCCGAGGACCGGGAGCGTCTGGAGGCGATGTCGGGTCTGTCCGAGTTTCCCATGCGGGTGAAATGCGCCACCCTGGCCTGGCATACTTTCAAGAATGCGGTGGATGAGGGCGCCACCAGGCCAAAGGAGGGCGCGGCATGAGCGAACCCGCCCTGCAATCGGCCCTCAGTCCCCAGGAACTGGACGAATTCACTTCCAAGCTGGTGACGGCGCTGAAGACGGTCTACGACCCGGAGATCCCGGTTGATATCTACGAACTTGGCCTCATCTATAAAGTGGACGTGTCCGACAATAAGGACGTCGCCGTGGACATGACCTTGACCGCGCCCAACTGCCCGGTGGCGGGCGAGATGCCGGGCAATGTCCAAGCGGCGCTGGAAAAGGTGGACGGCATCGGCCAGGTGACGGTCAACATGACCTTCGATCCGCCCTGGACGCCGGACCGGATGAGCGAGGAAGCCAAGCTCGAACTCAACATGTATTGATGGATAAGACCATGTCGCAAACCGCCCGTCCCAGAAGAGAGCGTCCCAAGCCGGTCAGGCTGAGCGAGGCCGCGGCCGCCCGGCTGCGCCAGATCATGGAAGAGGCGGCGGGCAAGTATCAGGGCGTGCGGGTGGGCGTCACCAATGGCGGCTGCGCCGGCATGAGCTACACCATGGATTATGCCGAAGCGGTCAGCCCGCTGGACGAGGTGGTCGAGGACCAGGGCGTCAGGATCTTCATCGAGCCCAAGGCGATCCTGTTCCTGATCGGCACCGAGATGGATTTCGAGACCACCAAACTGGGTTCGCGCTTCGTGTTCCGCAACCCCAACCAAACCGCCGCCTGCGGCTGCGGCGAGAGCGTTTCCATCACCCCGGCGCGGGAAAGCGCCGGCTGAGATGCCGGCCGGGAGCGATCCCAATCGCTTCGATGATCTGTTCGCGCCGTTCGGCAAGATCGCGGTGCGGCGGATGTTCGGCGCCGAAGGTCTGTTCCGCGACGGATTGATGTTCGGCATCGTCTATCAGGAACGGATTTATCTCAAAACCGGCGAGAAAAATCGCCAGGCATTCATCGCCGAAGGCGCCGGACCGCTCTATTACAGGTTCAAAAACGCCGAGGGCGTGCTCACCTCCTATTACGAATTGCCCGATCGGCTCTATGACGATCCGGACGAATTGGCGCAATGGGCGCGCGCCGCCTTCGCGGTGGCCCGGCAATCGCCGACCGCGAAAAAGAAGCAAAAGTCCGCAACGTCCGCCAAGAAGCGGCGCCGCTGACTCAACCTATTCGCCCTTGAATTGGGGATCGCGCTTTTCGAAAAAAGCGGCCAGGCCCTCGCGGAAGTCCGCCGTGGCGCCAGCCTGGCTCTGGGCCGCCTGTTCCCGCCTGAGCTGGTCTTCGAAACTGTGATGGGTGCTTTCCCAGAATAGTTGCCGGGTCAGCGCCACCGCCATGGGGCCCCGCGACAGATAATCCGCCAGCGCCAGGGCTTCATCCAGAACGCTTTCGTCTTCCGCGACTTTATAGATCAGCCCCCAATGCTGGGCCTTTTCGGCCGGCAGGCGCTCGCCCAGCAGGGCCAGTTGGCGGGCCCGCGCCAGCCCCACCAGCCGCGGCAGAAGCCAGGTCGAGCCGCCATCCGGCACCAGGCCCAGGCGGGTAAATCCCAAGGCCAGAAACGCCGACCGGGCCGCGATCACCAGATCACCCATCAGGGCCAGGCTCACGCCCATGCCCGCGGCGGGACCGTTCAAAGCGGTCACGATAGGAAGGCGCGTGTCGCGCAGCCGGCGCAGCAACGGATGATAGGTCTGCTCCAGCATTTCGCCGACATCGTTGCCTTCCTTTGGCGGCTCCATCAAATTCGCACCCGAGCAGAAGCCGCGGCCGGCGCCGGTGAGCACCAGTGCCTTGAGGCCGGCATCGGCCTCGATCCAGTCCAGTGCCTTGAGGCAACCCTGCATCATGGCATAGGAGGCGGCATTGACGGTTTCCGGATGGTTGAGGGTGAGAACCGCCACCCCCGCCCGGACCGTCACATAACAGCGTTCGAAATCCGTGCGCAGCGCCCGCCTCCCGCGAATGATCGGGGCAGCATAGACCGCTATGGCTCATTCGCGAACAGGTGTCGCAGCATACACTTGCCTTCTTCCCCCGTGCGGCGGAGCGTTGCTGCCCGCTGCGCGGGCGTTCGGCCGGCGAAAGCTCCACCGGAGCTTTCGCCAATCGGCCTCACGGGGAGTGAGGTTGGCGGGCAGCCAACCGAACGTCTGCTAGGTCGCTTGCGGCCGTGGCAAATAGATGAGCCACACACGGAATTTATTCCCCCGCGGCCGCAGGCCTGGCGGGGGAAGATGTCTGCTAGGCCGCTTGCGGCCGTGGCAAATAGATGAGCCACACACGGAATTTCTTCCCCCGCGGCCGCAGGCCTGGCGGGGGAAGATGTCTGCTAGGCCGCTTGCGGCCGTGGCAGACAGATGGGGGAATCCCAAAAAGGCTTCAAGCCGCGTTGATCGAGAACAGCGCCATTCCGGGATCGCGCTCGGAGACCACCAGATTGCGGCCGCTCTGCTTGGCGCCATAAAGGCAGGCATCGGCCCGCCGGACCGCCGTCTCCGATTTTTCATTGACGAAGAACTGGATCACGCCGATCGAAATCGTGATGGTCCCCAGCACTTCGCCGGTGGATTTCTTGACCAGCCGGCGCCCCTCCACCGATTGCCGGATCTGATCGGCGACATGCACCGCGTCGCTGAGGGCGGTGCCGCGCAGCACCACCCCGAATTCCTCGCCGCCATAACGGGCGGCGGTGTCGCGACCTTTGACATTTTCCGACAGGCAGTTCGCCACCAGCCGCAACACCTGGTCGCCGGTCTGATGTCCCCAGCTATCGTTGAACTTCTTGAAATGGTCGATATCGCAAAGCAGAAGCGAGACCGGCGCGGCGCCCAAACCCGCCTGCTCCTCGGCTTCCGCCAGCGCCAGGTCGAAGGCCTTGCGGTTGGCGATCCCGGTCAAGGGATCGATCAGGCTTTCCTTGTGCACAGTGTCCAGCTTGGTGCGCAGTTCATTCACCTGGTCGGAGGATTTCTGCAATTCCTTTTCCAGGCTCTTGGTGCGGCTCTCCATCTCGTGGGTGGCGCCGAGAAGACTGTCCACCAGCCGGCGCAATTCGGCGGGCGACTGCTCGGTGTGAAGCTCTCCGGTCGCCGCCGACAATCGATTGCTGTAATGGCTGGCATCGCGGCCGACATCGTTCAGCCGCCCCAGCACGCCGGCGATCACCGAATGTATGCCTTGGCCGACCTGCTCGACCGCCTGGGCCGGATGCGCCCGTTGTTGCAGAGTCTGCAAGGCGTCCGGCGTGAAGGATTTCTTCTGCGCCAGCATGTCGGCGATGGCTTGGCTGAGCCCCCGATCTTCGCCGGCGGCATGCCTGTAGAAAATTTCGAAATTGGCGGGCGTGGGAACCACGCCATGCTCGCGCATCAGCTCAAATGCGGTTCCGGCACATTTTTGTTCGCGATCAGGTCTCAACACAACATCCCCCGACCCCCCGACTGAACCGACGGGAGTGGCGAGCGAGATTGGTCGAGGGGTCCGTAAGAAAGCGTTAAATATGCCGGTCCGGGCGGGCGATTTTTCCTGCTTTTCCGCCTATTTTACTGGGTTATCATTTTTGCGGCTCGCGCTTGAGATCCGGTATCTTGCGGAACAGAAAGGCTGGAAGCTGGCTGTGGTCCACCGATTCTTTTTCGGGTGCGGCGCGCCGCTTCGGCTGCGGTTTTGCCCCGGCGGGGCGCTCGGGTTTGGCCGTTTCGGGAGCGGCCGGGGCCGGCACATTTTCCTGCGCTCGCGCCTCGCGGACCGGTGCGGTCGGCGCGACATGATCGTGGAATTTTCCTCCCGGCGGTCGGCGATCATGGCCCTGCTTGCCGCCGCGTCCGCGTTCACGCCCGCCGCGCCGCGCCTCCCGGCGCGGACCGCGATCCTCGCGTACCTCCATATCGGTCATCGAGCGGCGCGAAAGCTTGTTGCCGATGAGCTTTTCGATGAAATCGACATATTTGGCGTCACGCGGAGTGGCCAGCATATAGGCGTGCCCGCTGCGGCCGGCGCGGCCGGTGCGGCCGATGCGGTGGACATAGTCGTCGGCATGAATCGGCACGTCGAAATTGAAGATATGGCTGACGCCGGGCACGTCCAACCCGCGGGCGGCGACATCGCTGGCGATCAGGATCTTGAGTTCGCCGGCCCGGAATTTGTCCAAGGTCTTGGTCCGCACCGACTGGTCGAGATCGCCATGGATGGGCGCGGCGTCGAAGCCATGCTTGACCAGCGACTTGGCAACCACATCGACATCGCGCTTGCGGTTGCAGAAGACGATGGCGTTGTTGAGGCTGGCTTCGCTTTCCCGGATCAGGCGGCGCAGGGCCTCGCGCTTGGCCCAGTCATTGGCGGGGATTTCCACCAGCTCCTGGGTGATGTTGCTGGCGGTGGTGGCGGGCCGCGCCACTTCCACCCGGGCCGGATTGTGCAGGAACTGGTCGGTGAGGCGCCGGATCTCCGGCGGCATGGTGGCGGAGTAGAACAGGGTCTGGCGGGTGAAGGGCAGAAGCTTGCAGATCCTCTCCACGTCGGGGATGAAGCCCATGTCCAGCATGCGGTCGGCTTCGTCGATCACCAGGATATTGACCTGGGACAGCATCAGCCGGCCCCGCTCGAAATGGTCCAGCAGCCGCCCGGGGGTGGCGATCAGCACATCGACGCCGCGATCGAGCTTCCTGGTCTGGTCGTCCATCGAGACGCCGCCGATCAGCAGCGCGTGGCTGAGCTTGGAATATTTGCTGTAGCGGTTGAAGCTTTCCGATACCTGGTCGGCAAGCTCGCGGGTGGGCTCCAACACCAGGGCGCGGGGCATGCGCGCCTTGGACCGGCCGCGGCTCAACATTTCGACCATCGGCAAGGTGAAGCTGGCGGTCTTGCCGGTGCCGGTCTGGGCGATGCCGATCAGATCGCGCCGTTCCAGCACGATCGGGATGCCCTGGGCCTGAATCGGGGTGGGCACGGTATAGCCGGTATCGGCCACCGCTTTGAGGATTTCGGGGGAAAGGCCCAGGCCGTTAAAGCCGTCCGGGGCAGGGGGCGAGATCGCGGTTGCAATTTCGCCGGTTCCGGCTTCCGCGCCGGAAATCGTTACTTGGGTCGTGACACGCTCCTGAAAGGGCGCGTCGCTTGCGCCCAAGCCTGGCGGCCCGGATTGGCCACCCGCTCTGATGCACCGCAAAATAGGAAGAAACTTCCGAAAGTCAATGAATCTTCTGGGGTTAATTTTTCTTTGGCCAGGATGGCGGTGGACGGGCTTGGTTCCGGTTGCGCCGGACGGCGCTTCGCGCCAGCCTGGAGGGAAGATGGTTTTCTGGCGCAATTGGCTGATCGGGGCCGCCGCAATCGCGGTCTGGCTGCTTTGTTTCTATGGCCAATATCGTCCGGCCGCGCTGGGCCCGGAGGCGCCCGCTACTCAATTCTCAGCCGCCCGCGCCGATGAGGTTCTGGCGCGTCTGCTGGGGCCCGAGCGCCCGCATCCGGCCGGCGCGGCCGAGAATGCGGCCGTTCACGACCGGCTCATGGCCGAGCTTCGCCGGCTCCAGGTGAAGACCGACAGGCTGAGCGCCATGAGCTGTTATGCCGAAACCCGCGCCGACGCGGTCACCTGCGCCACCGTCACCGATCTGATCGGCGAAGTGGCGCCGGGCGAGGGCCCCGCCATCGTCTTGATGGCGCATATGGACTCGGTGGCGGCGGGGCCGGGCGCCAGCGATGACGGTTCCGGTGTCGCCACCATCCTGGAAACCATTCGGGCCTGGAAGGCCGGCGGTCTCACTTCGCGGCATCCGATTCTGGCGCTTTTCACCGATGGCGAAGAAAATGCCATGCTGGGGGCGAACGCGTTTCTGGCCGATCCCCGATGGCGCGCCCGGGTCGGGGTGGTGATCAATCTGGAGGCGCGGGGCAGTCAGGGCCGCAGTTTTCTGTTCCAGACCAGCGCCGGCGATTCCGCGCTGGTCGATCTCTACGCGCGGGCGGTGCCGCATCTGGCGACCAGTTCGCTTTACCCCGAGATCTACAAGATCCTGCCCAACGACACCGATCTGACGCCGTTCCTGAAGGCGGGGTTCACCGGCTACAATTTCGCCTTTCTCGGAAAGGTGGCCGATTACCATACGCCGCTGGACCAGCGCCGAAATCTCGATCCGCGCGCCTTGCAGCAGCATGGCGAAGCGGCGCTGGGGCTGTTGCAGGCGCTGTCGCAAAAAAATTTCGCGGCGCTCAAGAGCGGCGATGCGATTTATTTCGATGTGTTGGGCGTCTGGCTGCCGCGCCTGCCGAAGAACTGGGCGCTGCCCTTGTCGCTGTTGGCCTTTGCCATCATCGCGTTGGCGGGATGGTTGACCCGAAAGCCCGCGCAGCCCTGGCGGCGGCGGCTGATCGCGGCGGCGGCGCCGCCGGCCCTGCTGCTGGGCGCGGTGGCGGCGGGATTTCTGCTGCATACGGTTGCGGCCCTTTTGTCGGGCGAGCCGGATCCCGTCCTTTGCCCATCCCTGGGCCTTGCGTCTGGCCTTGACGTTTGGCGTGTGGGCGGTGGCGCTGGCGGCAACCTGGTTTGGTTTCGGGGTGACGGAAGCCTGGCTATGGATCTCCGGGTTTGGCGTGATCGCGGCGGCGCTGTTGCCGGGCTTCAGTCCCTATTTTCTGTTTCCCTCTTTCATCGCCGCCATTTTGCTGCTGGTCACGGTGCGGGCGGGCGCACGATGGCGGCAAATCGCTATCGGGGTGGCGGGGTTGGCCTGCGCCTTCACCTGGCTCGATCTGGCGGCGAGCGGCGAGGCAATCATGGGGCTGAGGGCGCATCCGCTGTTCACGGTCAGCGCCGGATTCGCCTTGATCGCGGTGTCGCCGCTCCTGAACCAGAGCTTTGTCCGGTTATCGGCACTGGTTTCCGCCGGACTGGCTCTGTTGTTCGCGGTTATTGCCGGTTTTCTTTCGCCCTTCAGCCCGGTTGCGCCCGAACGGCTCAATCTGCGCTATGTCGAGCAGGCGGGCGCGGCGCAATGGCTGGCCGATCCGGTGGCGCGCTTGCCGCCCGCGCTGCGCCGGGCCGGCAATTTCGGGTCCAAGATCGAGGCCGCTCCGCTTTTCCGGCGCGGCTATGTGGCGCAGGCCGGCAAGGCCCAATATTCAGAGCCTTGGGCGACCGGTCACCGCCAGGGCGACGATGTCGTCTTGACCCTGCATGGCTCGCCTGAGGCCAACGGCATGATGCTGGTGGCGCGCGGGAAAGCCCGCTTTATCGTGAAGGCGATCGATGGCATCGCATTCCGCGATCTGCCGCCGGTGTCGCGCTTTCTGTGCGGAACCGCCGACTGCGCCACCGCCGTCTTGACCCTGAAGCCGGTTGACCCCGGAAGCTACGATCTGATCGAAATGCGCCGCGGCCTGCCTTTGAAAGGCGCGGCCCTGATGATGGCGCGGCCGCGCGACGCGGTTCCCTCCGGTGCGGGCGATCAAACCCTTCTGATCAGCCGGATTGCGTTGCCGCGCTAGAGCGGTTCCAGGAAAAGTGTGCAGCGGTTGCCGGACGCTGCCGCTAGGCAACTCCGTCCGGAACCGCGACAAAACAAAAAGGTAGAGCATTTTCACAATTCGAAGAAACGTGAATATGCTCTAGACATCCACCTCGGCGGCGAATTCGGCATTTTCCTGGATGAACTGAAAACGCAATTCCGCCTTCTTGCCCATCAGCCGTTCGACCAGATCGTCGGTCTCCTCGCCATCCGTCACCTGTACCTGAATCAGGGTGCGGCTGCCCGGCCGCATGGTGGTTTCCTTCAATTGCTGCGGCATCATCTCGCCCAGCCCCTTGAAGCGGGAGACCTCCACCTTGGCGTTGGCGCGGAATTCGCTCTTGAGCAGGCGTTCGCGGTCGGCATCGTCGCGGGCATAGATGGTCTTGGGGCCCTGGGCGAGGCGGTAGAGCGGCGGCATGGCCAGAAAAAGGTGCCCGCCACCGATCAATTCCGGCATCTCGCGATAGAAGAAGGTGAGCAGCAGCGAGGCGATATGGGCGCCATCGACATCGGCGTCGGTCATGACAATGACCCGCTCATAGCGCAAATCTTCTTCGCGGTATTTGGCGCCGGTGCCGCAGCCCAGCGCCTGCACCAAATCCGACAGTTCCTGGTTTTGCTGCAGCTTGCCGGCGCCGGCGCTGGCCACATTCAGGATCTTGCCGCGCAAAGGCAGGATCGCCTGGGTGGCGCGGTCGCGCGCCTGTTTGGCGCTGCCGCCGGCGGAATCGCCTTCGACCAGGAAAATCTCGGTGCCTTCGGCCTCGCTGCGGGTGCAGTCGGCCAGCTTGCCCGGCAGGCGCAGTTTGCGGGTGGCGGCCTTGCGGGAGACTTCTTTTTCCTGGCGCTTCTTAAGCCGGTCCTCGGCCTGATCGATGACGAATTCCAGCAGCCGGTCGGCCTCGGCCGGGCTTTCCGCCAGCCAATGATCGAAATGATCGCGGACCACGCTTTCCACCAGCCGCTGGGCGTCCGGGCTTGAAAGCTTGTCCTTGGTCTGTCCCTGGAATTCCGGCTCGCGGATGAAGACCGACAGCACCGCGCAGGCGCCCTCCATCACATCCTCGGCGGTGATGAGGCCGGTCTTGCGGTTGCCGGCGCGTTCGCCATGGGCGCGCAGCGCCTTGGTCAAGGCGTTGCGCAGGCCCTGCTCATGGGTGCCGCCCTGCGGGGTGGGAATGGTGTTGCAATAGGAGCGGACGAAGGGATCGATCGCCGGCGTCCAGGCCACCGCCCATTCCACCGCGCCGCGGCTATCCCGGTCCTCGGTGCGGTCCGGCGAAATCGCGATGATTGACGGTCTGCGGCTTTGCCGATCTCGCTCTTGAGAAAATCCTAGAGCCCGCCGGGAAATTTCAGGGTCGCCTCTGCGGGCGTCTCGTCCTTGATCAGGGAGGGATCGCAATGCCAGCGTATCTCCACGCCCCGGAACAGATAGGCCTTGGATTTGGCCATGCGGTAGAGCCGCGCCGGCGAGAAATGCGCGTCGCCGAAAATCTTGGCGTCGGGCTTGAACGTGACGATGGTGCCGCGGCGGTTGACCGCGCCGATGTCTTTCAACTTCCCGACCGCATGTCCGCGCTCGAAACGCATTTTGTGGCCGCGCTTGTCGCGCGCCACCTCCACCTCCATCCATTCGGACAGCGCGTTGACCACCGAGGCGCCGACCCCGTGCAGCCCGCCCGAGGTCTCATAGGCCTTGCCGTCGAATTTGCCGCCCGGCATGCAGCGTGGTCATGATCACTTCCAGCGCCGATTTGTTCTTGAATTTCGGATGCGGGTCCACCGGAATGCCGCGGCCATTGTCGCGGACGATGAGGATGTCGCCGGGCTGAAGCTCGAGCTCGATGCGACCGGCATGGCCCGCCACCGCCTCGTCCATCGCATTGTCCAGAATCTCCGCGGCCAGATGATGCAGCGCGCTGGCGTCGGTTCCGCCGATATACATGCCCGGCCGGCGGCGCACCGGTTCCAGCCCCTCCAGGACCTCGATATCCTTCGCGGTATAGGTCTTGGCGCCGGGGCGGGCGGCGGCAAACAGGTCGGGCGTGTTTTTGGGCATGGCCGAATCGCTGGTTTCATCGGCACGTTAACCAAGCGGACGCGCCGACGCACGGTTTTCCTGGAGAGAGTTATTGTTAACGCTTGTACCTTAATTTGAAGAGGGAAATTTAATCCCGGCAGCTGCCGTGGCCGACGATCACGCATCAGCATCGCCATCTGCCGTCTGCCAACGACCGGCGTGCGCTTGCAGGCACGGCTGCAGATCGTCATCGACAGTCTGAAGGCGACGATCGTCTTCAATCCGCTATTTACGGCGCTTTTCGTGCCTGCCTTTGCCTTGTCCGAGAGCCCCTTCGGTCCGGTGCCGCGCTTCGAATCTGTGGCTGGCGGATGGGGCTGCAGATTTTCAGCGCCGGCGTTGCCCTTCTTGATCTATCGCGCGCTATCGCCGACGTGGAGGCGGAAATGGTCCCGCAGGTGGAGAAAATTCTGATCGCCGGCCAGGTCCTGTTCAGCAGCGTATGGGGCATTGTTCATTTTCCTGTTCTGGTTGCCGGGAAATCCGGTCAACCAGATTTTCCTCATCATGATCATGTCGCTGGTGAGCTATGCGATCGTGTTCGCGCGTTCGGTTCATATCCGGCTGCTGCTTGCGGCGATCTTGATGCAGGGCGGATCGTTGCTGCTGCGGCTGGCCACCTCGGACGACGCGCTGGCCCGTGTCATGATTCCGGTTATCCTGACCTATCTCTTCTATCTGTGGCTGATGGGGACGCGGTTCCAATCGCCAGATCGGAGCGCTGATCGCGGCCCGGTTCGCCAACGAAGACCTCGCCGCGGCGTTGCGCCAAGCCCGCGACGATGCGTTGCGCAAGCGCTACGAGGCCGAATCGGCCAACGCGTCCAAGACCGCCTTTCTCGCCAATATGAGCCACGAGTTGCGGACGCCGTTGAACGCGATCCTGGGATTTTCCGAGATCATCGCCCATCAAAGCCTGGGTCCGCGACCAGTTGGAGCGCTATTCCGATTATGCCACGGACATTCACGAATCCGGCGCCCATCTCCTGTCCCTGATCAACGACATGCTGGACGTGGCCAAGATCGAGTCCGGACGGATGGAGATCGAACGCAAACTGGGTCGATCCGCGCGTGGTGGTGGAGGGCGTGAGCCGGCTGATGGCCTCGCGCGCCGCCCAGAAGCACCAGTCGCTGGAAATCGAGATCGCGCCCGACACCCCTTTGGTCCTGGCCGATGAGCGCGCCTTTCGCCAGATGCTGCTCAATCTTCTTTCCAACGCCGTCAAATTCACCCAGGACGGCGGGCATATCGTCGTCGCCTGCGGCGGGCGCCCGGATGGCGGATTGGCGGTCAGCGTCCGCGACGATGGGCCCGGGATTCCGGAGGACAAGCTCGCGCGGGTGCTGGAACCTTTTTCCCAGATCGACAACCGGTTCGATCGCGAGGCCGGCGGCACCGGCCTGGGGCTGGCGCTGACCGACGGCCTGGCGCGGCTGCATGGCGGCAGACTCGTGCTCGAGAGCCGGCGCCGGGTTGACGGCGACGCTTTACTTTCCGTCAACCAAGAAGATCGCACCTGATCAAGGTCGGCAAGCGACAACCGCGCCCGGGCCTGAGCGCAATGTCAGCAATTGTTAAGACGCGGCACCCATAAGATTTGCGCCGCCGCGCCGGCGGCGCGGGGCAAATCACGTGCCGCAGGTCAAATCACGTGCTGGATATCTTTACAGAAGGCAAGGAGCGACGATGCGCGGGTGTTGAAGGCCCAGCTCGACCTGGCCGCGCATTCGGTGCGCACGACATATTTGACCTCGCCCTTCTGGGCGCTGGCGCTGGCCCTGCTCTGCTCCGACCTGACGGGTATCTTCGGGCATCGCGCTCTGACGGTCACCCTCTATCTTCCGCTCACTCTTTTGGCGGCCATGCTGTTCACCGGAGCGACAACCGCGGCGTACCGGCGGGAAATGGCGTCGCAATCCCGAAGGCGATCTTCAGCCCTGGTATGTCCGGTTGTGCGTTGTCCAGCTCGCCATCAGCGCGGCCTGGGGCACCATGCCGTGGCTGTTGTGGGATCCCGGCAATCCGGTCAATCACCTCTTTCTCGCCGCTTGTGCCACAGGGGTCGTCTCGCTCCTGAGTGTGGCCAGGGGCAGCAACATGGCCATGTTCATCGCCGCCCTGGTGCCGGTCGCACTCATGACATCGGTTCGCTTCGCGCTTGGCCATACGCTGCCCGATTATATCATCGCTCATGGCGGCGCCTCTTTATGCGCTTCAGATGTGGTGGACCGGCAGGCCGCTGGTGAACCACATGCATGAGGATGCGCGGCTGCGGTTTCAGGTCGAGGATCTGGCGCGCGAATTGGAGGAAACCCGCGACGATGCCCTGAGGAAACGGTTCGAGGCCGAAACCGCCAACGCCTCCAAGACCGCCTTTCTCGCCAATATGAGCCATGAATTGCGCACGCCGCTGAACGCCATTCTCGGCTTCTCCGAGATCATCGCCGAGGAATGTTTCGGTCCGGTGGGCAGCCGGCGCTACAAGGAATATGCCGGCGACATCCATTCCTCGGGCGCGCATCTTCTGTCGCTGATCAACGATCTGCTCGACATCGCCAAGATCGAGGCCGGCCGGATGGAGATTTCGCCCAACCCGCTGGACGCCCGCCACATCTTCGACATCGCGCTCAAGCTGATCGGCACCAAGGCGAGCGAGAAGAAGCAGACCCTCGCCATCGCGGTGGATCCGGCCTGCCCGCCGCTTTACGCCGACGAGCGCGCCTTGAAGCAGATCCTGATCAATCTGGTCTCCAATGCCGTCAAGTTCACCCCGGAGGGCGGGCATATCCGGGTGATGGCGAGCCGGGCCCGCGATGGCGGATTTCAGATCATGGTGCGCGATGACGGGCCGGGCATCCCGCGCGAGAAGCTGGACAGGATCTTCACGCCCTTCGCCCAGGTCGACAACCGCTATGACCGCCAGGCCGGCGGCACCGGGCTGGGCCTGGCGCTGGTCCGCGGCCTGACCGAACTGCATGGCGGCCGGGCCTGGATCGAGAGCGAGGAGGGCGCGGGCTGCGCCGCCTATGTGGTGTTGCCGGTCAAGGCGCCGGCCCAGGCCGCAGTGCCGGCCTGAAAGAACCGGCTCGAAGCAAAAAGGGCGCGGCAATCGCTCCGCGCCCTCTCGCTTTCGCCTGTCTTGCGATCAAACCGAATAATACATCTTGAACTCGACCGGATGCGGCGTGTGCTCGAAGGCATAGACCTCGCTCATCTTGAGCTCGATATAGCCGTCGATGAAGTCGTCGCTGAACACCCCGCCCTTCTTGAGGAAGGCGCGGTCCTTGTCGAGATTGTCCAGCGCCTCGCGCAAGGAGCCGCAGACCTGCGGCACCTTGGCCAGCTCTTCCGGCGGCAGCGCATAGAGGTCCTTGTCCATCGGGCCGCCGGGATGGATCTTGTTCTCGATCCCGTCCAGGCCCGCCATCAGCATGGCGGCATAGGCGAGATAGGGATTGGCGCCCGGATCGGGGAAGCGCACTTCGACGCGCTTGCCCTTGGGCGAGGGCGAGAAGGGGATGCGGCAGGAGGCCGAGCGGTTGCGCGAGGAATAGGCCAGCAGCACCGGCGCCTCGAAGCCGGGGATCAGCCGCTTGTAGCTGTTGGTCAGCGGATTGGTGAAGGCGTTGAGCGCCTTGGCATGCTTGATGATGCCGCCGATATAATAGAGGCAGGTGTCCGACAGATCGGCATAGCCCGAGCCGGCGAACAGCGGCTTGCCGCCTTTCCAGATCGACTGATGCACATGCATGCCCGAGCCATTGTCGCCATAGATCGGCTTGGGCATGAAGGTCGCGGTCTTGCCGTAGGCCTGGGCGACCTGGTGGATCACATATTTGTAGATCTGCATGTAGTCGCCGCACTTGGTCAGCGTATTGAACTTGAAGCCAAGCTCATGCTGGGCGGTGGCGACTTCATGGTGGTGCTTTTCGGGCTCGATGCCCATGTCGCCCATGATGGCGAGCATCTCGCCGCGCATGTCCTGCTCGGCAGTCGACCGGCGGCACCGGGAAATAGCCGCCCTTGACCTGGGGACGGTGGCCGAGATTGCCTTCCTCATATTCGGTGCCGGTGTTGTAGGCGCCTTCCTTGGAGTCGACGTAATAGAAGCCCTTGTTCATGGCCGACGTCGAAGCGCACATCGTCGAAGATGAAGAATTCGGCTTCGGGACCGAAATAGGTGGTGTCGCCGATGCCCGAGGAATTCACATAGGCTTCGGCCGCCTTGGCGATGGAGCGCGGGCAGCGGCCATAACGCTGGCCGGTCGTCGGCTCCATGCACGTCGCAGACCAGGATCAGCGTGGTCTGGGCGAAGAAGGGATCGATCACCGCGGTGTCGAGATCCGGCTGCAGCAGCATGTCGGACTCGTTGATCGCCTTCCAGCCGGCGATCGAGGAGCCGTCGAACATGGTGCCGTCATTGAGGAAATCCTCGTCGACCATGGATAGGTCGAAGGTGACATGCTGCCACTTGCCGCGCGGGTCGGTGAAGCGCACGTCGACGATATTTGACGTCTTTCTCCTTGATGAGCTTCAGGATGTCGCCTGCGCTCGTCTTCTTGTCGGCCATGAGTTCGTTCTTCCCTTCAACGTTGCTGTTAAACACCCCGGCGCCTGGCGGGCGCCTTCGGAATTATCCCGGTCGCTCCGGCATGGACCGGCGTTAGATGGCGTCCGCGCCGGTCTCGCCGGTGCGGATGCGAATGGCTTCCTCGACATCGAGGACGAAAATCTTGCCGTCGCCGATGCGGCCCGTGCGCGCAGCCTTCTGGATCGCCTCGACCGAGGCTTCCAGGCGGTCTTCCGGCATGACGATCTCGATCTTCACCTTGGGCAGGAAATCCACCACATATTCGGCGCCCCGGTAAAGCTCGGTATGGCCCTTCTGGCGGCCGAAGCCCTTGGCCTCGGTCACGGTGATGCCCTGGACGCCGACTTCCTGCAGCGCCTCCTTCACTTCGTCGAGCTTGAACGGCTTGATGATGGCTTCGATTTTTTTCATGGATACCTTCGCTCGTCCGGGCGCCCTCTTGGAGCGCGGTTTTAACGAAGTTGCAGGACTTATGCCGATCTTTTTTGCTGCAATCTCCTTGGCTTTCAAGGATTTGTGGAGGTTGCTCACAGGTGCGGCGGTTTCACCTGCCTATTATAGGGGCAATCTGCTCGATTTGCAGGCTGCAGGCCCAGCCATTTGTCAGCCCTGCCGGCCTCTGCGAAGGTGACCGGCCATGAGCCTCGCACCCGCCTTCAACCCGGTCTTTTCCAGGCAGGGAACCACTATCTTCACCGTCATGTCGGCGCTCGCCGGCGAACATCAGGCGGTCAATCTCGGCCAGGGCTTTCCCGGACCTGGACGGGCCGGTATCGATCCGGGCCGAGGCCGCCCGGGTTCTGATGGAAGGACCCAACCAGTATCCGCCCATGCCCGGCCTGCCGGAATTGCGGCGCGCGCTGTCGGATCATGCCAAGCGCTTTTATGGGCTGGATTATGACTGGCGCGACGAGGTGCTGGTCACCTCGGGCGGCACCGAGGCGCTGACATCCGCCATTCTGGGCCTGGCCGGGCCGGGCGACGAAGTGGTGCTGATCGAGCCCTCCTATGACTCCTACCGTCCGATCGCCGAAGCGGCGGGCGCGGTGGTCAAGACCGTCAAGCTGGCGCCGCCCGATTTTCGCCTGACCGGCGCTCTGCTGGCGGACGCGATCACGCCGCGCACCCGGGTGGTGATGGTCAACAGTCCGCTCAATCCGATCGGCCGGGTGTTCGATGCCGAAGAGATGGCGGCGATCGCCTGGGCGCTCGGCGAATGCAACGCCTATGCAATCTGCGACGAGGTGTATGAACATCTCACCTATGACGGCCGGCCGCATATCTCCCTGGCCAGCTTGCCCGCCATGCGCGAGCGGGTGGTGCGGGTGGGATCGGCGGGCAAGATTTTTTCCCTCACCGGCTGGAAAGTGGGTTGGCTGACCGGCCCGCGCGAGATGATCTCGGTGATCGCCAAGGCGCATCAGTTCCTGACTTTCACCACCGCGCCGGCGCTGCAATTGGGCGTGGCCCATGGCCTGACGCATGAAATGGAGTTGGCGGTCGCCCTGGCGTCGCGGCTTCAGGCCAATCGCGACCTGTTGTCCGAGGGTTTGCGCGACATCGGGTTCGAGGTGTTGCCCAGCGAAGGCACGTATTTCTTGACCGCCGGCATCGCCGGCCTGACCAACGAGAAGGATCGCGCCTTCTGCGAGCGGCTGGTGCGCGAGGCTGGTGTGGCGCTGATCCCGCTCAGCGAATTCTTCTCCGGTCCGGACAAGCCCGACACCTATGTCCGCTTCGCTTTTTGCAAGCAGCGCGCCGTGATCGAAGACGCGCTGGCGCGGCTGAAATCGCATTTCGGCCATGGCTGAGCCCTGGCAATGGAACGCATCGCGGCTGGCCGCCGCCTTCGGCCGGCGCGAAATCTCGCCGGTCGAAATCACCCAAATGCTGTTGGCCCGCATCGCCAGATTGAACGCGAAGGTCAATGCCTTCTGCCTGGTGGACGAAGCCACCACGCTTGCCCAGGCGCGCGCCTCGGAAGTGCGCTGGACGAAGGGCGAAGCCTTGTCGCCGCTGGACGGCGTGCCGGTGGCGATCAAGGATCTTTTGCTCACCAGGGGCTGGCCCACCTTGCGCGGGTCGCGGACCGTCGATCCCAACCAGGCCTGGGACCAGGACGCGCCTTCGGTGGCGCGGCTGCGCGAGGCCGGCGCGGTGTTGTTGGGCAAAGTCACCACCCCGGATCATGGCTGGAAGGGGGTGACGGATTCTCCGCTGACCGGCATCACCCGCAATCCCTGGAATCTCGATACCACGCCCGGGCGGTTCCTCCGGCGGGTCCTCGGCCGCCTTGGCGGCACGGCTGGCGCCGCTGGCGCTGGGCACCGATGGCGGCGGCTCGATCCGCATCCCGGCCAGCTTCACCGGCATTTTCGGGTTCAAGCCCAGCTTCGGCCGGGTGCCGGCCTGGCCGCTGTCGCCCTTCGGCACCCTGGCCCATGTCGGGCCCATGAGCCGGGATGTCGAAGGCAGCACTTTGCTCTTGGACGTGATCGCCCGACCCGACGCGCGCGACTGGCAGGCCCTGCCGCCGGCGCCGGGCTTTCGAGACGGCCTGGAAAATGGCCTGCGCGGCAAACGCGTCGCTTTCAGCCCCCGGATGGGTTTTGCCGAAAATGTGGCGCCGGAGGTGGCGGAACTGGTGGCCGCGGCGGCAATGCGTTTCACAGAGTTGGGCGCGCAAATCGAAATGGTCGATCCGCCCGGCGGCGATCCCTCCCGGATCTTCGGCACCTTATGGTGGGCAGGCGCTGGTTTCATGTTTGGCAACGCCCCGCCGGAGAAGCTGGCCCTGCTGGATCCGGGCCTGGCCGCGATCGCACAGGACGGCGCGCGGATTCCGCTTCATGCCTATATCGAAGCCAATGGCGCGCGCGGCGCTTACGCCAGCCGGATGCGCGTGTTTATGGAGGATTATGATCTGCTGCTGACGCCGTCCCTGGCGGTGCCGGCCTTCGGCGTCGGCCGGATTTCGCCCTTTGACGATGGGGGCTCCTGGCCCCGTTGGACTCCCTTCAGCTTCCCCTTCAATCTCACCCAGCAACCGGCGGCCAGCGTGCCTTGCGGGCGCACCACCGACGGCCTGCCGGTGGGCCTGCAGATCGTGGGCCGGCCGTTCGACGATTGGAGCGTGTTGCAGGCGGCCAAGGCCTATGAAGCGGCCGATCCGCATTTCGACGACATGCCGGATGGGTTCGCATGACCGGCGAGGTCTTCACCAATAAGGAAATGGCCAAAGCCGATACGCTGGCGGTCAAATCGGGAACGCCTTCTCTCACCTTGATGGAAAATGCCGGCGCCGCCGTGGCCGATGCCATCGCGGCGCGCTATGCGCCCGGCCGGGTCGCCATGCTGTGCGGTCCGGGCAATAATGGCGGCGACGGTTTCGTGGCCGCCCGCCACCTGGCGGCGCACGGTTTCGAGGTTCTGGTCGCTGCCGGAGGCGGTCACAAGGGCGATGCCGCCGCCATGGCCGCGAAATGGCAGGGCGCACGGTCGCCGCTGGCGCTGTCGGCGCTGGACGGCGCCGCTTTGATCGTGGATGCCTTGTTCGGCGCCGGCTTGTCGCGGCCGCTGGAAGGCGACTATCGCCGGTTGGTGGAGGCGATGAACCGCGCTTCGGTTCCTGTCATCGCGGTGGATGTGCCCTCCGGCGTGGATGGCGACACCGGCGAGGCGCGCGGCGCCGCGGTCCGGGCCGATCTTACCGTCACTTTCTTTCGCCTCAAGCCGGCGCATCTGTTGTTGCCGGGGCGCGGATTATGCGGCGAGGTGCTGGTTGCCGATATCGGCATCCCAGAAAGCGCCTGCGATGGCATCCGCCTGTTCGAGAATTCGCCCGCCCTTTGGGTTGCGGAATTTCGCTGGCCGCGCGCGGAAGCGCATAAATATGCCCGCGGCCACTGCGTGGTGATTTCGGGCCCCGCCCATGCCACCGGTGCGGCCCGGTTGGCGGCGCGAGGCGCGCTCCGGATCGGCGCGGGCCTCGCCAGCGTGGCCGCCGAGGGCAACGCCGTCGCGGCCAATGCGGCGCATCTGACCGCGATCATGGTCAAACCCTTCGAGGGCGCCAAAGGGCTGAAGCAGCTTCTGTCCGACCGGCGCCTGAATGCGGTGGTGCTGGGTCCGGGGCTGGGTGTGGGCGGCAAGACCCGCACGCTGGTAAAGGCCGTGCTGGCCAGTGGCGCGGCGGCGGTTCTGGATGCCGACGCACTTACCTCCTTCCGGGACGATCCCAAATCCCTGTTCGCCCAGATCAAGCATCCGGCGGTGCTGACGCCGCATGAAGGCGAATTCGAGCGCGTCTTCCCGCGAATTCTGAAAACCGCGCCCAGCAAGGTCGAAGCCGCCCGCACCGCCGCGGCCCGGGCCAATGCGGTGGTTCTGCTGAAAGGCAGCGACACGGTGATCGCATCGCCCGACGGGCGGGCCGCCATCAACGCCAATGCGCCCGCGACTCTGGCCACCGCCGGGGCCGGGGATGTGCTGGCGGGCTTCATCGGCGGTCTTCTCGCCCAGGGCATGGCGCCCTTCGAGGCGGCCTCAGCCGCCGCCTGGCTGCATGGCGACGCGGCCGGCCGGTTCGGCCCCGGCCTGATCGCCGAGGACCTGCCCGAAATCCTGCCCGAAAGTCTCTCGGGCCTGCGGGAACGGTCGAGCCACGCCGCGATCTGACAGACGCAACTCCCGGTCTGCGCAATTCCGGCATGGCCATAAAAGAATCCTTAAGACTGGCGCCTTAGATAGGGGTTCCGGGTCTGGCGATGAACTCTTCCCTTCCGCGCATGCTTTTTCTTCTTGCCGCCATCACGATCGCGGCCGATGTGGTATGGGCGGCGTTCGGCCATTTTTCGATAGACGTCCTTGCCTATGCCAGGCTGGGGCTTCTCTCGCTGGCGCTGCTGGCGGGCGGTCTTTTCTATCAGGTGAAGCGGAAGGACCAGAATCTTGCCGCGATGCTGCTGGGCGCAAGCTTTCTTTGTGCTTTCTCGGCCGCCGCCAGTGTTCTCAATTATTTTCTTCTGACCGTCGCGGGTCCGCGCATCGATATCCTGCTCAGCGGCATCGACCACGCGATGGGGTTCGATTGGGTCCGGGTGATGACGGCGATGTCCCATCATCCCACCCTCAACATGGTGTTCTTCTATGTCTACAGCACCACCTTGCCGCAGATCGCGTTCCTTCTGATCGTGCTGGCCTGGAGCGGCCGGCCACAAGAAGTCTACCGCTTCTGTCTGGCCATCGCGGTTGGTGCGCTGATCGCGATCTTCATTTGGGCGGCGGTGCCCTCGCTGGGCGCCAAATCGATGTATGCGCTTTCGCCGTCCGTGCAGCGCCATTTGGTGCTGGACGTGACCACCGACTATGGCCGGGAGCTGGTCAAGCTGCTGCATAACGGCCCGGGATACATCACGCCAACCGATATCCGTGGCCTGATCGCCTTTCCCTCTTATCACGCGGTCCTGGCGATGCTGATGGTCTGGTATGCCCGCACGATCGGCTGGCTGCGCTGGCCGGTCCTGATTCTGAATCTTGTCGTGCTTGCCTCGGCGCCAGTTCAGGGCGGGCATCATCTGATCGACATTTTCGGGGGATGCGGCGTGACGGTTCTGGCGGTCCTGGCGGTTCGCGCCGCGGAGGCGATCCGGCTTCCGCCGGGTCCCGTCTTGGCCCGATTTGCTCCCGGATCTCTGGCCGGCTACCGGCCCGAGCCGGTGATCCAATCCGCTTCCACCCGCTCCGCCGCGTCGGGGGAAACGCTTTGACTTTTCGCCGGCCCCGCCGGGCCGGTGTTTGAGCGGTTTTCTCGGTCCCGCCGGATCAAGTCCTCTCGAGCAGCCCGCCCGGTCGGGACCGGCGCGGTTGAGCCCGAAATCCCGCCCGAAAGCCTTTCCACCCTGCGGGAACGGCTGGTAACCCCCCGCAACACTTGATATAGGGGCCGGCTTCAAGGGCAGTCAGCCCTAAACGCGGACATGGCGGAACTGGTAGACGCGCTGGATTTAGGTTCCAGTGACGAAAGTCGTGGGGGTTCAAGTCCCTCTGCCCGCACCAGGTCCCCGGCAGGGAAATGAATTAAGGACGTACATTATGCAAATCACCCAGACGGTCTCCGAGGACCTGCGCCGCCAATTCACCGTAACCGTGCCCGCCAGCGAGCTGGACAGCCGGGTCACCAAGCGGCTGGAAGAATTGAAGCCGCGGGTGAACCTCAAGGGCTTCCGCCCCGGCAAGGCGCCGGTCTCCTTCCTCAAAAAGCAGTTCGGCAAATCGGTGATGGGCGAGGTGGTGGAACAGGCCGTCACCGAAGGCAGCCAGAAAGCCATCAGCGACAATCAGCTCAAGCCGGCGTTGCAGCCCCGGGTCGAGCCGGTGAGCGATGTGCAGCAGGTGGTGGACGGCAAGGCCGATCTGGAATTCACCGTCACCGTGGACCTGATGCCGGATTTCGAGGTCGCCGACGTCTCCAAGCTCGAGGTCGAGCGCCTGACCGCGGACGTCGCCGATGCCGATATCGACGAGGCGCTGGAACGTCTGGCCAGACAGAGCCGCGGCTATGCCGCCCGCCAGCCAGGCGAGGCGGCCGGGAAGGACGACATCGTCCAGATCGACTTTGTCGGCCGCATCGACGGCATCGAATTCGAAGGCGGCAAGGGCGAGAATTTCAATCTGACCCTGGGATCGGGCCAGTTCATCCCCGGCTTCGAGGATCAGTTGATCGGCACTGAAGCTGGCGAAACCCATGAGGTGAAAGTGACCTTCCCGGCCGACTATCAATCCGCCGATCTGGCCGGCAAGGAGGCGGTCTTCACCGTCACCGTCAAGGAAATCAAGACGCCCGACGAACCCAAGATCGACGACGAATTGGCCAAGAAAATGGGCCTGGACAGCCTCGCCACCCTGAAGGACCGGGTGCGCGAGCAGGTGAAGGGCGATTTCACCGCCGCCGCCCGGCTGCATCTGAAGCGCCGCATCCTGGACGGCTTGGACAATGCCCACAGCTTTCCGCTGCCGCCCGCCATGGTGGAAGCCGAATTCAACACCATCTGGGCCCAGGTCGAAGACGAGTTGAAGCGCGAGGGCAAGACCGCCGCCGACGAAGGCAAGACCGAAGAGGAACTCAAGGCGGAATATCACGCCATCGCCGAGCGCCGGGTGCGGCTGGGCCTGGTGCTGGGCAAGCTGGGCGAGCAGAACGGCATCAGCGTCACCGGCGAAGAGGTCAATCGCGCCATCATGACCCGGGCCCGCCAGTTTCCCGGCCAGGAACAGCAGGTTTTCCAATTCTACGCCAACAATCAGCAGGCCCAGGCGGAAGTCCGCGCGCCCTTGTTCGAGGACAAGGTGGTGGATTTCATCGCCGAGCTGGCCAAGGTCACCGATAAGAAAGTGGATCGCGAGACCTTGTTCAAGGATCCGGACGATCTGCCCGAAAGCGTGAAAAAGGCTTGACCCCGGCAATCCAGGCTCTTTTTGCCGCTCCGGCTTCTGCCGGCCGGGACTCTTTTTTGTCGCTCCGGTTCGCGCCGACGAAGACTTTTTTGTCGCTCCGGCTCGCGCCGACAAGAACTTTTTTTGTCGCTCCGGCTCGCGCCGACGAGGACTTTTTTTGTCGCTCCGGCTCGCGCCGACGCTCCCGAACACTATATTAGGCTGGCGATGGTGTAAGACTGTCGCCGGACGATATCGAATCGGAATAGGCCCATGACCAATCCCCTGCGAATTCCACAACAACACCCTGGTGCCGATGGTGGTCGAGCAGACCGCCCGGGGCGAGCGCGCCTTCGATATCTATTCCCGGCTCCTGAAGGAGCGGGTGATCTTCATCACCGGCCCGATCGAGGATTACGGCGCCAGCCTGATCACCGCCCAGCTGCTTTTTCTCGAGGCCGAGAACCCCAAGAAGGAAATCCACATGTACATCAACTCGCCGGGCGGGTTGGTGACCGCGGGCCTGGCGATCTACGACACCATGCAATATGTGCGGCCGCCGGTTCAGACCTTCTGCATCGGCCAGGCGGCTTCGGCCGCTTCGCTGCTGCTCTGCGCCGGCAAGAAGGGGGAGCGGTTTGCCCTGCCCAATGCCCGGATCCTGGTTCACCAGCCCTCGGCCTCCTTTTACGGCCAGGCGGCCGACATCGCCCGCCACGCCCAGGAGATCGTCAAATTGAAGAGACGGTTAAACGAGATCTATGCCAAGCACACCGGCCAGACGGTGGAGGCGATTGAAAAAATGCTCGACCGCGACACCTATATGACGTCGGAAGAAGCCAAGAATTTCGGGCTGTTAGACCAAGTCATGGTGCGCCGTCCGGAAGGTGACGCGGCGTCGTGAAATGCCGAAAAACACGAAAGTTCCTGAATTTTCCAGCACTTGAGCCAGATTAAACAAATCTTGATCCCATCGCCGCTAACGTGGTCGAATGTTGGGAGGCGTGGTGCTTCGGCCCCTCGCCCATGGTGCAAAGCAGCATGGATCTCGGTCCGGAGCTGCGAAGCGGGCGAAAGCCCCCGGTGGAAGGACCGGAAGTGAGATGAGCAAGGCCAGCGGCGGCGATTCCAAGAACACGCTTTATTGCTCCTTCTGCGGCAAGAGCCAGCATGAGGTGCGCAAGCTGATCGCCGGCCCCACCGTCTTCATTTGCGACGAGTGCGTCGAGCTCTGCATGGAGATCATCCGGGAGGAGAACAAGACCTCCTTCATGAAATCCAAGGAGGGCGTGCCGACCCCGCAGGAGATTTTCAAGGTCCTGGACGATTATGTGGTCGGCCAGAGCCACGCCAAGAAGGTGCTCTCGGTCGCCGTCCACAACCACTACAAGCGGATCAATTCGTCCGGCAAGAACGGCGATGTCGAGCTCGCCAAGTCGAACATCATGCTGATCGGCCCCACCGGCTGCGGCAAGACGCTTTTGGCGCAGACCCTGGCGCGCATCCTGGATGTGCCCTTCACCATGGCCGACGCCACCACCCTGACCGAAGCCGGCTATGTCGGCGAGGATGTCGAGAACATCATCCTCAAGCTGCTGCAGTCCGCCGACTATAATGTCGAGCGGGCCCAGCGCGGCATCGTCTATATCGACGAGGTCGACAAGATCTCCCGCAAGTCCGACAATCCTTCCATCACCCGCGACGTCTCGGGCGAGGGGGTGCAGCAGGCGCTGCTCAAGATCATGGAAGGCACCGTCGCCTCGGTGCCGCCCCAGGGCGGGCGCAAGCATCCCCAGCAGGAATTCCTGCAGGTGGACACCACCAACATCCTGTTCATCTGCGGCGGCGCCTTTGCCGGGCTGGACAAGATCATCTCGGCGCGCACCTCCGGGCACCTCGATGGGCTTCGGCGCCAATGTCAAAAGCCCGGACGAGCGCGGCACCGGCGAGGTCCTGCGCGAAATCGAGCCGGAAGATCTGCTCAAATTCGGCCTGATCCCGGAATTCATCGGCCGGCTGCCGGTGCTGGCCACCTTGGGCGATCTGTCGGAGCAGGCGCTGATCGAGATTTTGACCCGGCCCAAGAACGCGCTGGCCAAGCAGTATATGCGCATGTTCGAGATGGAAGGCGTCAAGCTGCGCTTCCAGGAGGAGGCGCTGCATTCGATTTCCCGCCGGGCGATCCAGCGCAAGACCGGCGCGCGCGGACTGCGCTCGATCCTGGAAGGCATCCTGCTCGAAACCATGTTCGAGCTTCCCACCCTCAACGGCGTCCAGGAGGTCGTCATCACCGCCGATGTGGTCGACGGCAAGGCGCGGCCCCTTTACACCTACTCGGACAAGGGCCAAGCCCGCGAGCAGACGGCGTCCTGACGGAACCGGTCATGCCGACCCGCTCCCGGCTGGTTTCGCGCGACGCAGGGGGATCCGGTTTCCCCGCCTTCCCGCGGCGGGACGCTTCGCTGAGCCGTTCCGTTGCCTTGAAAATGGGCAGCGGGCAGCCCATTTTATATTGTTCGGAGCCGGCCTTAAGGATGATCGGGCGGTTCTTTCATTGGGTCCGTGCCGCTGCGGGCGGGCCATTTCAACCGGCGGGCTTGCCGGCAGGAGCATAAGATGGCGGATGACGCCGTGAGCAAGACAGACGAGCCGGGCGCGAATATCGCGCCGGTCCTTCCGCTGCGCGACATCGTGGTTTTCCCCCACATGATCGTGCCGCTTTTCGTGGGCCGCGAGAAATCCGTCCGCGCCCTGGAAGAGGTGATGAATGACGAAAAGCAGATCCTGCTTCTGACCCAGAAGGTCGCGGCCGACGACGATCCGGCGCCGGACGGGCTGCACAATGTCGGCACGATGGCGACGGTGCTGCAGCTGCTGAAGCTGCCCGACCAGACCGTGCGGGTGCTGGTCGAAGGCAAGAGCCGCGCCCGCGTCACCGGTTTCACCGGCCGCACCGATTTCTTCCAGGCCACGATCGAGAAGATCGTCGAGGATAGCCCGCCCGCCCGCGAGAGCGAGGCGCTGCTGCGCACGGTCAAGACCAATTTCGAGCAGTATATCAAGCTCAACAAGAAGATCCCGTCCGAGACCTTGGCGGCGGTGGCGGCCGATCGACGATCCGGCGCGGCTGGCCGATTCGGTGGCGGCGCATCTGTCGGTCAAGATCGCCGACCGCCAGGCCCTGCTGGAGACGCTGTCCACCACCGAGCGGCTGGAGAAGGTTCTCTCCCTGATCGAGTCGGAAATCGGCGTGCTGCAGGTCGAGCGCAAGATCCGCAGTCGCGTCAAGCGCCAGATGGAGAAGACCCAGCGCGAATATTATCTGAACGAGCAGCTCAAGGCGATCCAGAAGGAACTCGGCGAAGGCGAAGAAGGCCGCGACGAGATGAACGAGCTGGAAGAGCGCATCCGCAAGACCAAGCTCAGCAAGGAAGCCCGCGAAAAGGCGCTGGGCGAAGTTAAGAAGCTGCGCTCCATGTCGCCGATGAGCGCCGAAGCCACCGTGGTGCGCAACTATCTCGACTGGCTGCTGTCGCTGCCCTGGGGCAAGAAGTCCAAGATCAAGAAGGACATCGCCGCCGCCGAGACCGTGCTCAACAACGATCATTACGGCCTGGAGAAGGTCAAGGAGCGGATCCTGGAATATCTCGCCGTGCAGAGCCGCGTCGGCAAGATCAAGGGTCCGATCCTGTGCCTGGTGGGTCCGCCGGGCGTGGGCAAGACCTCGCTGGGCAAATCCATCGCCAAGGCCACGGGGCGCGAATTCGTGCGCATGTCGCTGGGCGGCATGCGCGACGAGGCCGAGATCCGCGGCCACCGCCGCACCTATATCGGCTCGATGCCCGGCAAGATCATCCAGTCGATGAAGAAGGCCAAGGCCGCCAATCCGCTGTTCCTGCTGGACGAGATCGACAAGCTGGGCGCGGATTATCGCGGCGATCCGTCTTCGGCGCTGCTGGAGGTGCTGGATCCGGAGCAGAACTCGACCTTCAACGACCATTATCTGGAGGTCGATTTCGACCTGTCGGACGTGATGTTCGTCACCACCGCCAACAGCCTGCAGGATGCCGCAGCCCCTGATGGACCGGATGGAGATCATCCGCATCCCCGGCTACACCGAGGACGAGAAGGTCGAGATCGCCAAGCGCCATTTGATCCCCAAGGAGATGGCGGCGCACGGGTTGAAGGACGAGGAATGGCGGATCACCGACGCGGGTCTGCGCGATCTGATCCGCTATCACAGCCGCGAGGCGGGCGTGCGCAATCTCGAGCGCGAGATCGCCAATCTGTCCCGCAAGGCGGTGAAGGAGATCATGTCGTCCAAGGCCAAGGCGGTCGAAGTGACGCCGGAGAATCTGGAAAGCTATGCCGGGGTGCGCAAATACCGCTATGGCGAAATGGAAGGCGAGGATCAGGTCGGCGTGGTCACCGGCCTGGCCTGGACCGAGGTGGGCGGGGAGACCCTGACCATCGAGGCGGTGATGCTGCCCGGCAAGGGCCGCTTCCAGGCCACCGGCAAGCTGGGCGAGGTGATGAAGGAGTCGATCGACGCGGCCAGGTCCTATGTCCGCTCCAAGGCGACCAATTTCGGCATCAAGCCGCCGACCTTCGACAAGGTGGACATCCATGTCCATGTGCCCGAAGGCGCCACCCCCAAGGACGGCCCGTCCGCCGGCCTGGCCATGGCCACCTCCATCGTGTCGGTTCTGACCGGCATCCCCATCCGCCGCGATGTGGCGATGACCGGCGAGGTCACGCTCAGGGGCCGGGCGCTGCCGATCGGGGGCTTGAAGGAAAAGCTGCTGGCCGCGCTTCGGGCGGGGATCACCACCGTGATCATCCCCAAGGAGAATGAAAAGGATCTGGCCGAGGTGCCCGACAATGTGAAGTCGGGGCTGAAGATCATCCCGGTCGCAACCGTGGGCGAGGTGCTGAAGATCGCCCTGGTGCGGGAGCCGGAACCCATCGACTGGAGCGAGCCGGAGGCCGACATCGTACCCCGGGTGGCGCTGGACGAGGGCGACCCCGATCCGCTGATCACCCACTGATCTCTCGGAAAGAAGGGCCCAGAATCCGAATTCGGGCCCTTCTTCTTTGCGATTTTTGGGTAAAAACCCTCTGATTCCCTGACTTTTCGCCTTGGCAAGGCTTGGGCCGCCCCCCTAGAGTTCGGACAACGGGACGAATCGCGCGAAAAGGAGTCACTCGTGAACAAGAACGAACTCATCCAGAGGCTGGCCGATCACACCGGCCTGCCGAAGAATGATGCGGCAAAGGCCGTGGATGGCGTGTTCGACCTGATCGCGGCCTCGTTGAAGGCGGGCGAAGAGGTCCGGCTGACCGGTTTCGGCGTGTTCGTGGTGGCCACCCGCGCCGGCGGCAAGGGCCGCAATCCCCAGACCGGCGAGGAAATCACCATCAAGCCCTCCCGGCAGCCGCGTTTCCGCGCCGGCAAGCAGCTCAAGGATTCCCTGAACAGCTGAATCAAGTCCCCGACCGGTTCCGCCAGGGCGCGAGCACCGTATGGGCTGGGATCGCGGTCGGCGCCGCGCGTCGGCTGTCGATATAGGCGCGCCGGCGCAGATGGCGTAGCGCCGCCTGGACCGAGGATTTCGACAGTCCGGTCTCCGCCGCCAGGGTGGAAAGGCTGACCTGGACAGCGCGGCCGGGCCCGCCCGTCATGTGCCACAGCTTGAGATAGACCAGGAAGGCGGAAGGGGCCCGGTCATGCCCGACCAGATCGGGCAGCAGCGTTTCCACCAGATAATCGTCCAGCCCGGCTTTACGAACCATTGCTATAGTAAGCGCTGGGATGCTTGCCAGGGCAAGCGGGATTTCCGCACAGTTCGGGATCGGGAGGCCCCATGATCACCCATCTCAAATTCATGAGCATTCCGGTCGCCGACCAGGACCGGGCGCTGAAATTCTATACCGAGAAATTGGGCTTCAAGGTTTCGACCGACCAGGAAATGGGTCCGGGCCGGCGCTGGATCGAATTGCGCCTGGGAAAAGCGGAAACCCGGCTGGTGCTGTTCACCATGGATGGCGAGGAGGGCCGCATCGGCACCCGAATGAACGGCTCGCTCGCCTGCGACGATGTCGAGGCCACTTTCCGCCAGCTTTCGGAGCGCGGCGTCGAATTCAGCGCGCCGCCCACCAAGCAGCCCTGGGGCAGCTTCGCGATCATGAGGGACAGCGAAGGCAACAGCTTCGTCCTGAGTTCGCAATAGGCCTCAAGAAAATCGCGTTGGGCCGCCGGGCGCGATGTGATATGAGGCCCGCCCAGAGCATATTCGCGTTTGATGAAACACAAATATGCTCTATCTCTTTGTCGGTCGCGGCTCCGGACGCAAAAGTGGTATTCACTTTTCCTGGAGCCGCTCTGGATTTTGTTGGTCGCGGCTCCGGACGCAAAAGTGGTATCCACTTTTCCTGGAGCCGCTCCGGGCGGTTAGCTCAGTTGGTAGAGCATATCGTTTACACCGATAGGGTCGGCGGTTCGAGCCCGTCACCGCCCACCAGCCTTGGCTCGCCTCGCGAGCTACGGCTCGGCAAGCCAATCGCCATTGCCTACAGCGAGGCGAGCGAAGGCTGCCGCGCCGAAGCCCGATGGGCGCAGGCGGGCGTGTGACCGGGGAGCACGGCATGAACTATGTCTATATTCTCCGCAGTCGGGATGATCCTGAACGGCACTATGTCGGGGTGACCAGTGATTTGCGAGAGCGCCTTAAAAGGCACAATGCCGGTGACGTTCCGCATACCTCGAAATATACGCCCTGGTGTATCAAGACCTATCTCGCTTTCTCTGATGAGAAGCAGGCATACGCATTCGAAAAATATCTTAAGTCTGCCTCAGGTAGAGCTTTTGCGAAGAAGCGGCTTTGATGGGAACGCATCCGGACAATACGGGCCCTGCTGAGTTATGATGCAGAATGGGTTGCGATTTTTCTGCTATGGGGCAAGTGTTATAGGGAGCAACAAAAGCGCGGTCGTCGGCTGTGGCTTGTGATCCGCAGGTCCCCTTTTGACAATCACAAAGGATCGAACCACTGAAACTAAATCGAATCGTCCACACCCGGGCTCCGGCCGATCCACATGACCTATCTGCAATATCATCCAACTCAGACGCTCTATCAGTACTGTTCCTGGGAGTCTTTCCTTGCAATTTTGACGTCCAAGCGCCTCCGTTTCACGGATCTTGAGGCAGCGAACGATCCTAGGGAAATACATCTAGGGCTCGATCATTTTACCGACGCCATCCGGTCGGTTTGAAGGCAGGTGTATGAGGGCGCACGGGGAGATTTTCTCGACGCATTTGAGGTTAGCCTCCGTAACCATCGCGAAAATTCGCAATTGTTCTCCGCTTGTTTTTCCCTGAACGCCGATGAGCTTCCAATGTGGGGTGCGTATGGGGCAAATTATGGCGGGATCGCCATTGGTTTCAGGGCTAGCGCCTTGTTTGACTTACCGGCACGGTGCCAAAAGGTAAGATACCTTGACGAAGGCCTCCCCTCGGATTTCAGAAAGCTTGCACTCGAAATTGCTTCGATCCTTCCCGAGCGCCGCGACGAACATCTGATGCGGTCTATCGAGGGAACGGTCGGTGCGATCGCAGCCATTTCAGCGCTCAAACATCATTCATGGAGCTACGAGCGAGAAATTCAATTCTGTGCACGCCCAAAATAGAGAGCCTCAAGAACCCGGCGGGCCCGAAATCTTCACCTGGACCGGCCTAATGTCCGATGGTGAGCCGGTATCCTGGCGGGCCCCGCTTGAGCGGGCCATAGGTTCGCGAACAGCGTGCTACTTGGAATATCCATTTGGAAAGTACCGGGACAGGAAATTTCGTGCTGAGCGGGCCATCAATTCTGTGATTTTGGGACCGAACTGCCCGCAATCTTGTAAAGATGTCGAGGATGCTTTGAGGGAAAATGGATTTCTAGGGGCTCGCGTATATCGATCAGCCTGTCTTATTCGCTAGGCGGCTTTGAGGACCAGGATGACCCGGTACCGAGGTTAATCTCGGTCGGCCCACCATTCTGATCCGATGGCACGCGCCCCGGCTGTTCTTCCTGGAAAAATACGCGGCTTTAACCATCCTTACACGGAATTGTCGCATCCGGGCGCGAAACTGCTAGGATTCACGCCACAGCGCGATTTGAACAATGGGGGCCAAAGCCGGATGGCGCGGAAATCGCGACGTCCGGCTCCTTTTTCGGCACGTCTCGATCAATATCCGTTTTCCAGACCGTCGCGGGAATCGTAGCCGTGCCAGGGATCGAGACGCGCGCGATCATTTTGCGCGCGCGCCGGGCTGGGCGTGGAATCTTCTTGCGGCATATCGCGGAAAATCGGGCCCTCCCGCGCGCGAGCCTCCGCACCGGGGGCGGCATCATATCGGCCATAGGCATCATACCAGGCCGCATAGCGATCGAACCAGGCCCGATAGCGGCAAGCCTCCTCGCATGGGAAGTCACCCCAGCCCGATCGGCCGGGCGCCGGGCCCAAATTGCCGACCGGGCCCCGGCGGGCATGGGTGGCGCCAGCCATCGCCGCCCGGCTTGCGGCTTTCGCCTGCCCCCCGGCCAGGCTTTGTCCCGGCGCGCGGCGGCCAGCCGCCGGGCTTTTCGGCCTGGCTTGCCCCCGGACGGCCTGCTTCGCGGAACCGCCAGCTTTGGCGCCGCCCGGTTCGGGCCGGGGTTTGGGGGCAGTCAGGGGTTTCGGGGCCGTTTGGGCTTGGGGCTGGAGGGGCAGACAAGCCGCATTGCCCCAGGACGTCTTGCAGTCGGGAGCGGAGGAAATCACCGCGGCCAGCACCAGGGCCAAAGCTGCCACCAAACCGGCTGCCATCAGACCCACCCTCTTCAACAGAAGTCTCCCCATGCGGCTGGTCCGAATGAACGGCTGGACCGAATGAAAAGTCGCGCCGGCCGGCGGGAATCGGGCCGCCCGCGTTGCGGCAAACAGTCAGATCCTTCTCAGATCGTCATGACCGGCGAGCGCCGCCACATCGTCGCGCCCGAGCTTCATGCGGCCGCCGAATTCCTTGGCCAGGTTGATATAGGCGGAATTGCGATCGATTTCCGGCAGCCGCTGCCATTTGCGGATGCATTGCGCCAGGCTGCCGGCGCAGAATACGCGGCCAGGCGCGCGCAATGATGCCTCAGCGTACCAAGGTATGTCGTCCATCTCAGTCCCCACCCCGATCCTGACCATCATTTTAAACACCCTTCGCGGATGTAATGGTGCGACAAAACGGTAACGGTTATATTTGCCAAAATTTCAAGCCTCCGCTAGGCGCGGGCGACGAATAAGGAATGACGTTTTGCGTCTTGCGCGCCTCCCTACGCTAGGCCTAGTGGCAATGCTTGCCGCCTGCGGTTCCTCCAGGCCGGAACCGGCCCGGAACCCCAACCCGACGCCGCGCAATGAAAATTTTCACGGCGGCCCCAACGCGCTCTTGCTGAAATACGACGCCAATCATGACGGCACGCTGACCCGCGACGAATTGATCGCAGGTTTGAAGAAAGAATTCGCCGCGTTCGACACCAATCATGATGGCTGTCTCACCCCCGATCAGGTCGACGCCATCAACCAGGCGCGGATCGCCGCCGACCGGTCCACCGCCACGCCGCTGCAGGATTGGAACCAGGACGGTTGCGTGGACTATCGCGAATTTTCCGCCGCCGCCTATTCCCTGTTCGATCAGTTGGACCGGAATGGAGACGGCAAGATCACGCCCGAAGAGTTCAATCCCAAAGTGGCGCAGCCGGCGGAGCAATATCGTCCGATGCCGATCCAGCGCCGCCGCCGGTTTGGCCGGGACGGGCTGGCGGACGGATTGCCGCCGCTGCCATAGGACGCAGCCATCGCTTGACTTGGGGTGCGGGCCGCCCTACATCGGCCCCCTTCGCGCGCCCTTGGGTTCCATCGGCGCCCGCGGGGGCGTAGCTCAGTTGGTTAGAGTGTCGGCCTGTCACGCCGAAGGTCGCGGGTTCGAGCCCCGTCGCTCCCGCCATTTCCCGCCAGGGAGATGGTTCCGGATACCCAAATAAGTGTCGGTTTGGCCGCAAGGCCATGACGCTGACGCTAGGCCTTGCGGCGGGTCGCGGGTATCCCGTCGCTCCCGCCATTTCCCAACCGGAAATGGCTTGTTCTTGCTGTTCTTCTTCGAGTTCGGGGCGCGCGCGCCACCCGGATGCCGCCAGCTTGGAGGAACCGGCATATCAGTTAGGAATCATTCGCAATTATTGCCCGTGTTGCCATCGTCCGCATGACGAAGGAGACAGCATTTCATCGAGGGCCGGATCATCCCGGCAAGATGATACAGCCCATGCGAAAATTCCTGTTCTGTCGCCGCGAATCTTCCGCTAAACCCGCGTTGCGCGGCGACAGTGTCTGCCTATACTGCGCCCGCGAAATAACAAGGTCCGGCCTGACACAGGCGCGCATGCGCCAGCCGATCCTGTGCCAAGGCGTTTGGGGACGGCATGGAAAAACTGCTTCTGGAATATCTTCCGATCCTGGTGTTTCTGGGGATTGCGATCGTCCTGAGCACCGCACTGATCCTGATGCCGCTGGTGATCGCCCCCTCCAAGCCGGATCCGGAAAAGCTTTCCGCCTATGAATGCGGGTTTCCGGCCTTTGGCGACGCCCGGATGAAGTTCGATGTGCGTTTCTATCTTGTGTCGCTTCTGTTCATCATTTTCGACCTCGAAGTCGCGTTCCTGTTCCCCTGGGCGATTACCCTGGGCGCGACGGGCGTTTTCGCCTTCTGGTCGATGATGGTGTTCCTGGGGGTTCTGACGGTGGGGTTCATCTATGAATGGAAGAAGGGAGCGCTCGAATGGGAGTGATCACTTCGTCGACCCCCGCCGGACAGGCCGGCCGTTCCGGTGTCGAGGGCGCGGCCCCCCAGATCACCGACAATGATCCCTATTTCAAGGCCCTGCAGCAGGAGATGGCCGACAAGGGTTTCCTGGTCACCAGCGCCGAGGCGCTGATCAACTGGGCCCGCACCGGCTCGCTGATGTGGATGACCTTCGGGCTTGCCTGCTGCGCGGTCGAGATGATGCAGGCCTCCATGCCGCGCTATGACCTGGAGCGGTTCGGCTTTGCGCCGCGCGCCTCACCGCGCCAGTCCGATGTGATGATCGTGGCCGGCACCCTGACCAACAAGATGGCGCCGGCGCTGCGCAAGGTTTACGACCAGATGCCCGAGCCGCGCTATGTGATCTCGATGGGATCCTGCGCCAATGGCGGCGGCTATTATCACTATTCCTATGCCGTGGTGCGGGGCTGCGACCGCATCGTGCCGGTCGATATCTATGTCCCGGGCTGTCCGCCCACCGCCGAGGCCCTGGTCTATGGCGTGTTGTTGCTGCAGCGGAAGATCCGCCGCACCGGAACGATCGAGCGCTAGATGGCGGATCTCGCTCAACTCGCGGAAATGCTGGCGGCCGCGCTCGGTCCCGCGCTGGTGGAGCGCAAGCTGGCGGCGGGCGAGCTCACCCTCACCGTGGCGCCGGAACGCATCGGTGACGTGATGGCCCATCTGCGCGACGATCCGGCCTGCGAATTCAAGATCCTGGTCGATATCTGCGGCAATGACTGGCCCAGGCGCGAAAAGCGCTTCGACGTGGTCTATCATCTGCTTTCGCTCACCCGGAACATGCGCATCCGGGTCAAGGCGATGGTGGGGGAAGGCGAGGCGGTCCCCTCGGTGATCGGGCTTTATCCCGCCGCCGGCTGGTTCGAGCGCGAGGCCTTCGACATGTACGGCATCGCCTTTGCGGACCATCCGGACCTGCGCCGCATCCTCACCGATTATGGCTTTTCCGGTTATCCGCTGCGCAAGGATTTTCCGCTCACCGGCTATGTCGAGTTGCGCTATGACGAGGAACTGAAGCGGGTGGTCTATCAGCCGGTGCAGCTGGTGCAGGAATTCCGCGATTTCGATTTCATGAGCCCCTGGGAAGGCGCGCCGCATATCCTGCCGGGCGACGAGAAGGCCGCGATGGCGCCGGACGCCACCTCCGGCGACACGGGGAAGAAACCGTGACCAGCGTAACGATCGAAAACATCCCCACCGAAACCTCGAACGGCCCGGCCGAAGAGCCGCAGCTGACCTTGAATTTCGGGCCCCAGCATCCGGCCGCCCATGGCGTGCTGCGGCTGATCCTGGATCTGGACGGCGAAATCGTCACCCGCATCGATCCCCATATCGGGCTTCTGCATCGCGGCACCGAGAAGCTGATCGAGCACAAGACCTATCTGCAGGCGATCCCCTATTTCGACCGGCTGGACTATGTCGCGCCGATGAACCAGGAGCATGCCTTCTGCCTGGCGATCGAAAAGCTGCTGGGACTGGAGGTGCCCAGGCGCGGCCAGTATATCCGCGTGCTTTATTGCGAGATCGGCCGCATCCTGAACCATCTCCTCAACGTCACCACCCAGGCGATGGATGTGGGCGCGCTCACCCCGCCGCTATGGGGCTTCGAGGAGCGCGAGAAGCTGATGGTGTTCTATGAGCGCATCTCCGGCAGCGCGCATGCATGCCGCCTTTTTCCGGGCCGGCGGCGTGCATCAGGACATGCCGCCGGGCCTGGCCGAGGACATCTACAAATTCTGCGAGCATTTCCCCAAGGTGCTGGACGATATCGAGGGGCTGCTCACCGAGAACCGCATCTTCAAGCAGCGCAATGTCGATATCGGGGTGGTCAACCGCGCCGAGGCCGAGATGTGGGGCATGTCGGGGGTGATGCTGCGCTCCACCGGCGTGAAATGGGATCTGCGCCGCACCCAGCCTTACGAATGCTACAACGAACTCGATTTCAAGATTCCGGTGGGCAAGAACGGCGACAATTACGACCGTTACATCATGCGCATGGAGGAAATGCGCGAAGCCACCAAGATCATGAACCAGTGCCTGGAAAAGATGACCCCGGGGCCGGTGGTCTCGGCCGATCACAAGGTCACGCCGCCGCGCCGCGCCGAGATGAAGACCTCGATGGAGGCGCTGATCCATCACTTCAAGCTCTATACCGAAGGCTTTCATGTGCCTGAAGGCGAGGTCTATGCCGCGGTGGAGGCGCCCAAGGGCGAGTTCGGGGTCTATCTGGTGGCGGATGGCTCCAACAAGCCGCATCGCTGCAAGATCCGCGCGCCGTCCTACGTGCATCTGCAGGCGATGGATTATATGTGCAAGGGCCATATGCTGGCCGACGTGTCGGCGGTGCTGGGTTCGCTCGACATCGTGTTCGGGGAGGTGGACCGGTGAGCCTGCGCCGTCTCGCCCCGCCCGAAATGCAGCCCGCGGGCTTCGTCTTCACCGCCCAGAATGCGGAATGGGCGAAACAGGAAATCGCCAAATATCCGCCCGGCCGCCAGGCCTCGGCCGTGATCGCGCTTTTGTGGCGGGGTCAGGAGCAGGAAGGCTGGGTGACCCATCCCATGATCGAGAAGGTCGCGGAGATGCTGGCCATGCCCTTCATCCGGGTGCTGGAGGTGGCGACCTTCTACACCATGTTCAATCTGGAGCCGGTGGGCACCCATCTGGTCCAGGTCTGCACCACCACGCCCTGCTGGCTGGCGGGTTCGGATGCGGTGGTCGAGGCCTGCAAGAAGCATATCCATCCCTCGCAAAACACGGTTTCGGAGGACGGCAAATTCTCCTGGATGGAAGTCGAGTGCCTGGGCGCCTGCGTCAACGCGCCGATGCTGCAGATCGGCAAGGATTTCTATGAGGACCTGGACGGGCCGGTCACCGAAAAACTGCTGGAGGATTTGCGCGCCGGCCGGGCCGTCAAGCCGGGACCGCAGAATGACCGCCACAGTTCCGAGCCTATGGGCGGGGCCACCAGCTTGACCGATCCCGCACTTTATGACGGCTCGATGATCGGCCGTCAGGCGCCGGCCAAGAGCGAAGCGGAGACGCCCAATCCCAAACCGCCGGGAGCAGCCTCCTGATGCTTGCCGATCGCGACCGCATTTTCACCAACCTGTACGGTCTTCACGATCCCGGTCTGGAGGCGGCGAAGAAGCGCGGCGCCTGGGACGGCACCAAGGCAATCCTGGAACGCGGCCCGGAGGCCATCGTCGATCAGATGAAGAAATCCGGCCTGCGCGGGCGCGGCGGCGCGGGTTTTCCCACCGGCCTCAAATGGTCCTTCATGCCCAAAGAGGTGAAGGAGCGGCCGCATTATCTGGTGGTCAATGCCGACGAAAGCGAGCCGGGCACCTGCAAGGACCGCGACATCATGCGGCACGACCCGCATACCCTGGTCGAAGGCTGCCTGATCGCCAGCTTCGCCATGCGGGCCCATGCCTGCTACGTCTATGTGCGCGGCGAGTTCATCCGCGAGCGCGAGGCGCTGCAGCGGGCGGTGGACGAGGCCTATGCCGCCAGGCTGATCGGCAAGGACAATGTCCATGGCTGGGATTTCGATCTTTATGTCCATCATGGCGCCGGCGCCTATATCTGCGGCGAGGAAACCGCGCTGCTGGAATCGCTGGAAGGCAAGAAGGGCCAGCCGCGGCTGAAGCCGCCATTCCCCGCCAATGTCGGGCTCTATGGCTGCCCCACCACCGTCAACAATGTCGAAAGCATCGCGGTGGCGCCGACCATCCTGCGCCGCGGCGCCGACTGGTTCGCCGGCATCGGCCGTCCCAACAATACCGGCACCAAGGTGTTCTGCATTTCCGGTCATGTGAACAAGCCCTGCAATGTCGAAGAGGAAATGGGCATCTCCGCTGCGCGAGCTGATCGAGCGGCATGCCGGCGGGGTGCGCGGCGGCTGGGACAATCTTCTGGCGGTGATCCCGGGCGGCGCCTCGGTGCCGCTGATCCCCAAATCCATCTGCGACGATGTGCTGATGGATTTCGACAGCCTCAAGGCGGTGCAGTCGGGGCTGGGCACCGCCGCGGTGATCGTGATGGACAAGTCCACCGATGTGGTGAAGGCGATCCAGCGGCTGGCCTATTTCTACAAGCATGAAAGCTGCGGCCAGTGCACGCCCTGCCGCGAAGGCACCGGCTGGATGTGGCGGGTGATGACCCGGATGGTGAAGGGCGACGCCAAGGTGGCGGAGATCGATCTTCTGCAGGAAGTCACCAAGGAAATCGAAGGCCATACCATCTGCGCTTTGGGCGACGCGGCGGCCTGGCCGATCCAGGGCCTGATCCGGCATTTCCGGCCCGAGATCGAACGGCGGATCGCCGCGCGCGCGGGCGCCCGGATGGCGGCGGAGTAGGGCGATGCGGCATCTGGCGCAACTCAATATCGGCAGGCTTTTGGGCGGCAGGGACGATCCCGCCATGGCCGGCTTCTTCGACAATCTCGACCGGGTCAACGCCGCCGCCGAACGCATGCCGGGCTTTGTCTGGCGGCTGAAGGACGAGAGCGGCAACGCCACCAACATTCCCTGGCTGGGCGATCCCTCCATGGCGGTGAATCTGACGGTCTGGGAAAGTGTGGAGTCGCTGGAGAAATTCGTCTGGCAGACCATTCACACCAAAATCTATGCCCGCAAGGGCGAATTTTTCGAAAAGATGCAAACCCCGCATCTGGTGATGTGGTGGATCGAGGCCGGGCATATCCCGACCTTGGCGGAGGCCAAGGAACGCCTCGACCATCTGACCGAGCACGGTCCCGGCGAATTCGCCTTCGGCTGGGAGACCGCGCCCATGGCCCGGCTCTGGCAAGAAAAAAGGTGCGCGTGATGGCCACCCGCAAGCTGATCATCGACGGCAAGGAAATCGAGGCGGAAGAGACGCTCACCCTGCTGCAGGCCTGCGAGCAGGCGGGCGCGGAAATCCCCCGCTTCTGCTATCACGAGCGGCTGTCGGTGGCGGGCAATTGCCGCATGTGCCTGGTGGAATGGGTGGGCGCGCCCAAGCCGCAGGCCAGCTGCGCGCTGCAGGTCAAGGACATCTTCCCCAACAAGGACGGCACCCCGGCCAAGATCAACACCACCTCGCCTTATGCCCGCAAGGCGCGCGAGGGGGTGATGGAATTCCTGCTGATCAACCATCCGCTGGATTGCCCGATCTGCGACCAGGGCGGGGAATGCGATCTGCAGGACCAGGCGATGGGCTATGGCCGCGCCGCCTTCCACCGCTTCAACGAGAACAAGCGGGCGGTCGAAGACAAATATATGGGTCCCGCTGATCAAGACGATCATGACCCGCTGCATCCAATGCACCCGCTGCGTCCGCTTCGCCACCGAAGTGGCGGGCGTGCCCGATCTGGGCGCCACCGGCCGCGGCGAGGATATGGAGATCACCACCTATCTCGAAAAGGCCTTTGCCAGCGAATTGTCCGGCAATGTGGTGGATCTCTGCCCGGTGGGCGCGCTGACCTCCAAGCCTTATGCTTTCAACGCCCGGCCCTGGGAGTTGCGCAAGACCGAAAGCATCGATGTGATGGACGCGCAGGGCTGCAACATCCGCGTCGATGCCCGCGGGCCGCAGGTGATGCGGGTCCTGCCGCGCCTGAACGAAGAGGTGAATGAGGAATGGATTTCCGACAAGGCGCGCCATGCCTGTGACGGGCTGCTGCGCCAGCGCCTCGACCGGCCCTATGTGCGGGTGAACGGCAAGCTGAAGCCGGCCAGCTGGGCGGAGGCCTTTGCCGCCATCGCCGCCCGGGTCGCGGCACGACGCCCGCCAAGATGGCCGCGATCGTCGGCGATCTCGCCGCGGCGGAAGAGATCAAGGCGCTCAAGGATCTGATGACGGCGCTGGGCGTGCGTCCATCTCGATTGCCGCCAGGACGGCGCCAAGATCGCGGCCAATCTCCGACGGCAGTTGCCGCGCCAGACCTATCTGTTCAATACCACCATCGCCGGGGTGGAAGCCGCCGACGCGATCCTGCTGGTCGGCGCCAATCCGCGCTGGGAAGCGCCGGTGCTGAACGCGCGCATCCGCAAGACCTGGCTGGCCGGTCCCGTCAAGGTCGCCAATATCGGCCCGGCCGCGGATCTCACCTATCCGGTGGAGCAGCTGGGCACCGACATCGCCGTGCTTGCGAGCCATCGCCGACGGCAGCCATCCCTTCGCCGCAGGTGCTGAAAGCCGCCAAGCGGCCGATGATCATTCTGGGCGCGGGCGCGCTCACCCGCGCCGACGGCGCGGCCATTCTCAAGCTCGCCGCCCGCATCGCCGCCGATACCGGCATGATCGGCCCGGCCGGCAGGGCGGCGGAAGGCGGCTGGAACGGGTTCAACATCCTGCACACCGCGGCGTCGCGGGTGGCGGCGCTCGATCTCGGCTTCCTGCCCGGGCGAAGGCGGCCGCGACGTGGCGGGCATCGTCGACGGCGCCCAGAAAGGCGAGATCGACTTTATCTATCTGCTGGGCGCCGACGAATTCGACGTCGCCCATCTCGGCCGCGCCTTCATCGTCTATCAGGGCAGCCATGGCGATGCCGGCGCCCATCATGCCGATGTGATCCTGCCGGGCGCCGCCTATACCGAAAAGGACGGGCTCCTACGTCAATTTCGAGGGCCGGGTGCAGCGCGCCGAACGCGCCGTCTTCCCGCCGGGCGAGGCCAAGGAAGACTGGGCGATCCTGCGCGCGCTGTCGGAGTGCTGGGCGACCAGGCTGCCCTATGACGACCGGGCCGCGCTGCGGGCGGCGATGGAAAAACGAGGCGCCGCATTTCGCCCAGATCGGCGAGGCGCCGGTCCATGGCGACACCGCCGCGGCGACCTGGAGCGGCGTCGGGCGCGAACGGACGCTCTGGACGAATCGCGGCCGCTCGCGCGCGGCGATCGCCGATTATTACCTCACCAACCCGATCGCGCGCGCGAGCGAAACCATGGCCCAATGCAGCCGGGAATTGGTGCACGGCGCGGCTAAGATGGCGGCGGAATAAAAGATGGCGCTGATCCATTTCTGGACCTGGTTGTTCGACAAGACGGGGGTCGCGCTTGCCCTATGGCTGGGCCTGGTTCCTCAGCCAGGCGATGTTCATCGTGATCCTCTGCCTGGTCCTGATGCTGGCGGTCGCCGTCGGTCATCCTGGCCGACCGCAAGATCTGGGCGGCGGTGCAGATGCGGCGCGGGCCCAATGTGGTGGGGCCCTTCGGCCTGCTGCAGACCATCGCCGACGCGCTCAAATTCTTCTTCAAGGAAGTGATCATCCCGGCCGGCGCCAACAAGGTGCTGTTCCTCATCGCGCCGCTCGTCAGCGTGGCTCTGGCCTTCATCGCCTGGGCGGTGATCCCCTTCGACAAGGGCTGGGTGCTGGCCGACATCAATGTCGGCATCCTCTATCTGTTCGCGATGTCCTCGCTCGGCGTCTATGGCGTGATCATGGCGGGCTGGGCGTCGAATTCGAAATACGCCTTCCTGTCGGCGCTGCGCGGCGCCGCCCAGATGGTGTCCTACGAAGTCTCGATCGGCTTTGTGATCATCACCGTGCTGCTGTTCGCGGGCTCGCTCAACCTTTCGCGCATCGTCGAGGCCCAGCAGACCGCCGGCGTGCTGGCCTTCGCGCACTGGAACGCCTTTTCCATCCTGTTCCCGATGCTGGTGATCTTCTTCGTCTCCTCGCTGGCGGAGACCCAGCGCCCGCCCTTCGACCTGCTGGAGGCGGAATCCGAGCTGGTGGCCGGCTTCTTCGTGGAATATTCCTCCGACGCCCTTCCTGCTCTTCTTCCTGGGCGAATATATGAACGTCATCCTGCTGTGCGGGCTGATGAGCATCCTGTTCCTGGGCGGCTGGCTGCCGCCCTTCAACGTGTGCGCCCTTCACCATGGTTCCGGGCATCATCTGGTTCCTGCTCAAGCTCGGTTTTCTCTTCTTCATGATGGCGATGGTGAAGGCGATGGTGCCGCGCTACCGCTATGACCAGCTGATGCGGCTGGGCTGGAAAGTGTTTCTTCCGACTTCGCTCTTGTGGGTGGTGCTGACGGCGGGCTGGGTGCTCGTCTTCCGCCATCACGCCTGAAAGGCCTCACCATGGCGAGTTTCGACCGTACCGCGCGGCAGATCTTCTTCTGGGAATTCATCCAGAGCTTCCTGCTCTCGATGCGCTATTTCTTTTCGCCCAAGGCGACGCTCGAACTATCCGTTCGAGAAGGGGCCGCTCTCGCCCCGCTTCCGCGGCGAGCATGCGCTGCGCCGCTATCCCAATGGCGAGGAGCGCTGCATCGCCTGCAAGCTGTGCGAGGCGATCTGCCCGGCCCAGGCCATCACCATCGAGGCCGAGCCGCGCGACGACGGCTCGCGCCGCACCACCCGCTACGACATCGACATGGTGAAATGCATCTATTGCGGGCTGTGCCAGGAGGCCTGCCCGGTGGACGCGATCGTCGAGGGGCCGAATTTCGAATTCTCGACCGAGACGCGCGAGGAACTCTATTACGACAAGGACCGGCTGCTGGCGAATGGCGACCGCTGGGAGCGGGAGATCGCCCGCAATCTGGAACTGGACGCGCCCTACCGGTAGGGCACGGGCGCGAAAGGCGAACGAAACGCATGCTTGAGGCAATGGCATTTTATTTGTTTTCGGCGGTCCTGATCGCGCTCGGCGATCATGGTGATCGCGGCGCGCAATCCCGTGCATTCGGTGCTGTTCCTGATCCTCGCCTTCTTCAACGCCGCGGGGCTGTTCGTGCTGGCCGGGGCGGAATTCCTCGCCATGATCCTGGTCGTCGTCTATGTCGGCGCCGTGGCGGTGCTGTTCCTGTTCGTGGTGATGATGCTGGACATCGATTTTTCCGAGCTCAAGCGGGGCGCGCTGCAATATCTGCCCTTCGGCGGCTTGATCGGCCTCATGCTGGTGGCCGAGCTGATCATGGCGGGCAGCGTGTGGGCTCTGCATCCGGCGGCGCTGGCGGCCAAGGCGCATGCCACGCCGGCCGGTCTCACCAACACCGAGGCGCTCGGCCGCATCCTCTATACCGACTATGTCTATTACTTCCAGATCGCGGGGCTGGTGCTGCTGGTGGCGATGATCGGCGCGATCGTGCTCACCCTGCGCTCGCGGCCCGGCGTGCGCCGCCAGAATATCGCGGTCCAGAATGCGCGCACCGCCGCGATGGCGGTGGAGATGGTCGACATCAAGCCGGGCGAGGGGGCGTAAGAGCATGACGGTCGGGCTCATCCAGTTATCTGGCCGTCGCGGCGATCCTGTTCACCATCGGCGTGGTCGGCATTTTCCTCAACCGCAAGAACATCATCATCATCCTGATGTCGATCGAGCTGATCCTGCTGGCGGTCAATCTCAACTTCGTCGCCTTCTCGGCCTATCTCGGCGATCTGGTGGGGCAGGTCTTCGCGCTGTTCGTGCTCACCGTCGCCGCCGCCGAGGCCGCCATCGGGCTTGCCATCCTGGTGGTCTATTTCCGCAACCGCGGCACCATCGCGGTTGAGGACGTCAATGTGATGAAGGGCTGAGGCGCATGTACGCGGCGATCGTCTTCCTTCCCCTCCTGGGCTCGGCCATCGCCGGGCTTCTCGGCCGCGTGATCGGCGCCGCGACCCAGCGAACTCGTCACCACCGGCGCTGCTGTTCGTTTCGGCCGCCTTCTCGATCGTGGCCTTCAACGATGTGGCGCTGGAAGGGCCACCAACACATCATCCAGATCCTGCCCTGGATCCATTCCGGCGATTTCGCGATCGACTGGACGATACGGGTCGATACCATCACCGCCGTGATGCTGGTGGTGGTGACCGGGGTCTCCAGCCTGGTCCATCTCTATTCCATCGGCTACATGCACGAGGATCCCGGACCGGCCGCGCTTCTTCTCCTATCTGTCGCTCTTCACCTTCGCCATGCTGATGCTGGTGACGGCGAACAATTTCCTCCAGCTCTTCTTCGGCTGGGAGGGCGTGGGCCTGGCCTCCTATCTGCTGATCGGCTTCTGGTACACGCAGCCCGTCCGCCAATGCGGCGGCGATCAAGGCCTTTGTCGTCAACCGGGTGGGCGATTTCGGCTTCGCGCTGGGCATTTTCGGCGTCTATTACGTCTTCAAGACGCTGGATTTCGACGCGGTGTTCGCAGGCCGCGCCGGCGTTCGCCGGCAAGTCGTTCATCTTTGCCGGCCACAGCGTCGATATCCTCACCACCCTGTGCCTGCTGCTGTTCGTGGGCGCGATGGGCAAGTCGGCGCAGATCGGGCTGCACACCTGGTTGCCCGACGCGATGGAAGGCCCGACCCCCGTCTCCGCCCTGATCCATGCCGCCACCATGGTGACGGCGGGCGTGTTCCTGGTCTGCCGCTGCTCGCCTCTGTTCCAGCTGGCGCCGCATGCGGCGGCTTTCGTCACCTTCATCGGCGCCACCACCGCCTTCTTCGCCGCCTCGGTGGGCCTGTTCCAGAACGACATCAAGCGGGTGATCGCCTATTCGACCTGCTCGCAGCTGGGCTACATGTTCGCCGGCGCCGGCGTCGCCGCCTATGACGCGGCCATGTTCCATCTCTTCACCCATGCCTTCTTCAAGGCGCTGCTGTTCCTCAGCGCCGGCGCGGTGATCCACTTCCATGCATCACGAGCAGGACATGCGGAAGATGGGCGGATTGTGGAAGTCCATTCCCTTCACCTGGGCGATGATGCTGATCGGCAATCTGGCGCTGACCGGAGTGGGCATTCCGTATCTGGGCGTGGGCCTGGCCGGCTTCTATTCCAAGGACGCGATCATCAACGCCACCTATGGCGGCCAGGGCGGCATGGCCACCTATGCCTTTATTCTTTTGGTCCTGGCGGCGGGGATGACCAGCTTCTATTCCTGGCGCCAGTTCCTGATGACCTTCCATGGCCGCTATCGCGGACTGGATCATCAGCCGGAGCATGGTGCCGCCCATGACGATCACGGACATCATCTGCCCAAGCTGGAAGAGGTGCATGAATCGCCGGTGGTGATGCTGGTGCCGCTGGCGGTGCTGGCGCTGGGCGCGGCCTTCGCCGGCGCGGTCTTCTTCCATTATTTCGTGGGCGAGGGGGCGGGCACATTCTGGCACGCCTCCATCTTCCTGCCCAAACCGGGCGAGGCCGAATTGCCGGTCTGGGTGGAGCTGGCACCGATGACCTTGACCATCATCGGTTTCCTGATCGCCTATTATTATTACATCCTCAACCCGGAACTGCCGCGCATCCTCGCGGCGCGGCGCGGCATGCTGTATCTCTTCCTCTACAACAAATGGTATTTCGACGAGCTCTATGACCTGATCTTCGTGCGCCCGGCCTTCTGGATCGGCCGCTTCCTGTGGAAGCAGGGCGACGGCACCATCATCGACGGGCTGGGTCCCGACGGGGTCTCGGCGCGGGTGCTGGATGCGGCCCGCGGCGCGGTCCGGCTGCAATCCGGCTATGTCTATCATTACGCCCTGGCGATGCTGCTTGGGCGTGGTGGCGCTGGCGACCTGGTTCGTCGTGCAGGCGAGGTGGGCTATGAATTTGCCGATCCTCAGCCTCGTCACCTTCGTGCCGCTGATCGGCGCGGCGCTGATCCTGGTGATGCCGCGCCCGGGCCTGGCGCGCTGGGTGGCGCTGATCACCACCATCGTCACCTTCGCCCTGTCGCTGGTGGTCTGGGCGGAGTTCGATCCCCACAATCCCGGCTTCCAGCTGGTCGAAAAAGCGAACTGGCTGGGCGGCGGCATCTCCTATCACATGGGGGTGGACGGCATTTCCATGCTGTTCGTGGTCCTGACCGCGGGACTGATGCCCTTCTGCATCGCCGCCAGCTGGGAAGCGATCCAGGACCGGGTGCCGGAATATATGATCGCCTTCCTGGTGCTCGAGACCATGATGATCGGGGTGTTCTGCGCGCTGGATCTGGTGCTTGTTCTATGTGTTGTTCGAAGGCGGCCTGATCCCGATGTTCCTGATCATCGGCATCTGGGGCGGCAAGCGGCGCGTCTATGCCAGCTTCAAATTCTTCCTCTACACCTTCCTCGGCTCGGTGCTGATGCTGCTTGGCGATCATGAGCATGTACTGGTATGCGGGCACCAGCGACATCGCCACCTTGCTTTCCAGCGCCCATTTCCCGCCCGCAGATGCAGACCTGGCTGTGGCTGGCCTTCTTCGCCAGCTTCGCGGTCAAGATGCCGATGTGGCCGGTCCATACCTGGCTGCCCGACGCCCATGTCGAGGCGCCCACCGCCGGCTCGGTCATCCTGGCGGGCATCCTGCTCAAGATGGGCGGCTATGGCTTCCTGCGCTTCTCGCTGCCCATGTTCCCCTCCGCCAGCGGAGATGTTCGCGCCGCTGGTCTTCACGCTTTCCATCGTGGCGATCATCTACACCTCGCTGGTGGCGCTGGCCCAGGAGGACATGAAGAAGCTGATCGCCTATTCCTCCGTCGCCCATATGGGCTTCGTCACCATGGGCATCTTCACCCTGACCCATCAGGGGGTGGAAGGCGGCATCTTCCAGATGCTGAGCCATGGCGTGGTGTCCGGCGCGCTTGTTCCTCTGCGTCGGCGTGGTCTATGACCGCATGCACACCCGCGAGATCGCCGCCTATGGCGGGCTGGTCAACCGCATGCCGGTCTATGCCGCCTGCTTCATGGTCTTCACCCTGGCCAATGTCGGCCTGCCGGGCACCTCGGGCTTCATCGGCGAATTCCTCACCATGCTGGGCGCGTTCCTGCACAATAGCTGGATCGCGATCTTCGCCGCCACCGGAGTGATCCTGTCGGCGGCCTATGCGCTTTATCTCTACCGCCGGGTCATTTTCGGCGCGCTGGTCAAGCCCACGCTCCAGACCATTCAGGATCTCAGCCTGCGCGAGATCGCGATCCTGGCGCCGCTGGTGGTGATCACCATCGCGATGGGCGTCTATCCCAAGCCGGTGTTCGACGTCACCACGCCCTCGGTGGCCAAGCTGATCCAGGACAATAGAACCGCCTTGGCCTTCGATCATGCCGCTCAGAACAGGGTTGCGCAGGCCGGCGGCGGCAAGCTCGCCTCTGCGGCAGGGGGAAGCGAACCGTGAATTTGCAATCCGACCTCCTGGTTCTTTTGCCGGAACTGATCCTGGCCGTCGGCGCCATGGCGTTGCTGCTGGCCGGTGCGATAAGCGAAGGTGCGAGCCGGAGCGAAATTCAATAAGCCGTGGCGGGAAGTCGCGGCGATTTCGCTGGGCGCCATTCTGCTGCTGCTTCTGTCCGGGGCGGCGGTGATCTGGGCGGTGCCGGATCAGGCATCGGCCTTCCAAGGCGCCTTTGTCGCGGACGGCTTCGCCCGCTTCACCAAGGTGCTGATCCTTCTGGGCGCGGCGCTGTCCGTTCTGCTGGCGGAGGAGTTCTTCGGCGCCACCGCCCAGTCGCGTTTCGAACTGCCGGTGCTGATGGTGCTGGCGACCTTGGGCATGCTGCTGATGGTCTCCGCCGGCAGCTTCATCGCGCTGTATATGGGCCTGGAGCTTCAGTCGCTGGCGCTGTATGTGCTGGCGGCCTTCAACCGCGATCATCTTCGGTCTACGGAAGCGGGCCTGAAATATTTCGTGCTGGGGGCGCTCTCGTCGGGGATGATGCTGTACGGCATCTCGCTGATCTATGGCTTCACCGGTTCGGTCGAATTCACCCGCATCGCCGGCGGTCATCGCCCAGTCCGGCGTCAATATCGGCCTGATCTTCGGCATCGTGTTCCTGGTTTCGGGGCTGGCCTTCAAGGTTTCCGCGGTGCCGTTCCATATGTGGACGCCGGACGTGTATGAGGGCGCGCCGACGCCGGTCACCGCCTATTTCGCCACCGCCGCCAAGGTGGCCGCCATGGGCCTGTTCCTGCGCGCCATCCTGATCCCGTTCCCGCATGCCTTGGAGCAATGGCGCCAGATCATCATCGTGATTTCGGTGCTGTCGATGGGTTTGGGCGCGGTGGCGGCGCTCGGGCAGAAGAACATCAAGCGGCTGATGGCCTATAGTTCCATCGGCCATATGGGCTATGCGCTGCTGGGCCTGGCGGCGGGCACCGCGCTGGGCGCCCGCGGCGTGCTGATCTATCTCGCCATCTATGTCTTCACCAATCTCGGCGTCTTTGCCGCCATCCAGGCCATGCGCCGCGGCGGCAGGCCGGTCGAGGCCATCGCCGACCTGGCCGGGCTGGCGCGCACCGATCCCGATGCTGGCGCTGGTCTTCGCCTTGCTTTTCCTCAGCCTGGCGGGCCTGCCGCCGCTGGCCGGGTTCTTCGCCAAATTCTATGTCTTCCTGGCCGCCATCCAGGCCGGCTTGATCTGGCCGGCCATTCTGGGCGTGCTGGCGAGCGCGATAGGCCTGGTCTATTACCTGCGGCTGGTGAAGCTGATGTATTTCGACGAACCGGCGCCGGTGTTCGACGGCGGCATGGCGATGGGTTCGCGCGCGATCCTGATCTTTTCCGGCGCGGTGGCCTTGCTTTTCATCGTCGCCGCTTCGCCGGTGATCACCGCCGCCGATGCCGCCGCCCGGTCGCTGTTTCCTTGAGCGGTTCCGTCTTGTCCGGCTGGCCTAGCGGATACGGCCTCAAGCGGTTTGACGAAATCGATTCCACCAATGAGGAAGCGCGCCGGTTGGCGGCGGCGGGCGAGGCCGGCCCCTTATGGCTGACAGCGGCGCGGCAGACCGCGGGCCGCGGCCGCCGCGGCCGGAGCTGGAAGACGCGGAGCGGCAATCTCGCCGCCACGCTGTTGCTCAAGCCGGACCGGGTCCAGGGCGACTGGGCCCAATTGAGTTTTGTCGCGGCGATCGCGGCGGCGGACATGGCGGCTTTGTTCGCAGGCGGCGAGGCGCGCATCGCCCTCAAATGGCCGAATGACGTGTTGGCCGACGGCAAGAAGCTGGCGGGCATCCTGCTGGAGACGGTGAGCGGGTCCGGGCTTGCCATCGGCATCGGCGTCAATCTCGCACATCATCCGGACGGTACCGAGTTTCCCGCCACTTCTCTTCGGGCGCTGGGTGCGGGAGTGCCATCGGCGGGTGATGCCCTGGCGGCGCTCGCGGGCGAGTTCGCGAGATGGTATGAGGTCTGGCGGGTGCGGGGCTTCGATGCCCATCCGCGAGGCTTGGCTGGCGCGGGCGGCCGGGCTGGGTACGCGCATCCGGGCGCGGCTGGCGGCGGAGGAGCGGTCCGGCATGTTCGAAGGCATCGACGAGACCGGCGCGCTTTTGCTCAACGAAGGCTTGGGGCGGTCCAGCGTGCTGCCCGCCGCCGACATTTTCTTCAGGTGACGCATGCTGCTCGCGATCGATGCCGGCAACACCAATATCGTTTTCGCCATCTATGACGGCACCCGGCAGCGCGCCCAATGGCGGGTGGCGACCGACGGCCAGCGCACCTCCGACGAATATGCGGTCTGGCTGACCCAGCTGCTGACGCTGGAGGGACTGTCCTTCGCCAATCTCGACGCCGCCATCATCGCCACCGTGGTGCCGGCGGTGCTGTTCGATCTGCGCAATCTCTGCCGCAAATATCTCAAGACCGAGCCTTTGATCGTGGGCGATCCGGCCCTGGATCTGGGCATCAAGGCCGATGTGGAGCGGCCGCAATCGGTGGGCGCCGACCGGCTCTGCAACACCGTGGCGGCGCATGAACGCTATCCGGGCGCCGCCATCGTGGTCGATTTCGGCACCGCCACCAATTTCGACATTGTGGCCGAGAATGGCGACTTTGTCGGCAGCGTGATCGCGCCGGGCGCCAATCTCTCCATCGAGGCGCTGCACCAGGCGGCGGCGCTTCTGCCCCGCGTCGCCATCCACCGGGCCCAGCCGTGATCGGGCGCGACACGGTTTCCTCGATGCAATCGGGGGTCTATTGGGGCTATGTCGGTCTGATCGAGGGTTTGATCGGCCGCATCAAGGCGGAATATGGCAAGCCGATGACGGTGGTGGCCACCGGCGGGCTGGCGCATCTCTTCCGCCCCGACATTCCGACCATCGAGCATGTCGATCCGGATCTCACCTTGCGCGGGTTGATGCTGATCCACGCCCGCAACGCGAAGCCGGCCTGATGCCCAAGGGCGAGGAACTGGTCTTCCTGCCGCTGGGCGGGTCGGGCGAAATCGGGATGAATTTCAACGCCTATGGTTTCGGTCCGGCGCATCGCCGGCAATGGATCGTGGTGGATTGCGGCATCACCTTCGGACGGGAGACCGACGCCCCTGGTGTCGACATCATCCTGCCCGATATCCGCTTCCTGGCCGAACAGCGAGAGAATGTGCTGGGCATCGTCGCCACCCACGCCCATGAGGATCATATCGGCGCCATCGCGCCTTTGTGGCCGATGCTGAAATGCCCGATCTATGCCACGCCAATTCACCGCCCGGCTGATCGAGGGCAAGCTTCAGGAAGCCGGCATCACCGCGCCGCTGCGCATCGTGCCGCCGGGCGGATCGCTGAGCTTGGGACCGTTCGCGATCGAATTCATCGCCATCACCCATTCGATCCTGGAAGCCAACCTGCTGGCCATCCGAACGCCGCTGGGGTTGATCGCCCATACCGGCGACTGGAAGTTCGATCCCGACCCGATCCTGGGGCTCACCACCGATGCGGCCGCGATCAAGAAGCTGGGCGACGAGGGCGTGCTGGCGCTGGTCTGCGATTCCACCAATGCGCTGGTCCAGGGCCATTCCGGCTCCGAAGCCAAGGTGCGCGACAGCCTGTCGGATCTGATCGGCACGCTGAAAGGCCGGGTGGCGGTGACCGCCTTCGCCTCCAATGTCGCCCGCCTCGACAGCGTCGCCCATGCCGCCCGCGCCCATGGCCGGCAAGTGGCGCTGGTCGGCCGCTCGATGCACAAGATCGTGGCGGCGGCGCGCGACAGCGGTTATCTGGCCGATTTTCCCGCCATCATCGACGCCCGGGATGCGGGCGAGTGGCCGGCGCACAAGATTCTCTATCTGGTCACCGGCAGCCAGGGCGAGCCGCGCGCCGCGCTTGCCCGCATCGCCAGGGGCGATCATTCCGATGTGCGGCTGGGCAAGGGCGATGCGGTGATCTTTTCCTCGCGGGTCATTCCGGGCAACGATCTCGCCATTTTCGATCTGCACAACCAGCTTTCGGCGCTGGGGGTGGAGGTGCTGACGGCGGAAGAGCATTTCGTCCATGTCTCCGGCCACCCCGCCCGCGAAGAGCTGGCGGAGATGTATCGCTGGACCAGGCCCCGGATCGCGGTGCCGGTGCATGGCGAGCTTCGCCACATGGCCGAACATGCGCGGCTGGCGAAATCGCTGCAGGTGCCCGCGGCCCTGGTGCCCGCCAACGGCCATCTCTACCGCCTGGCGCCGGGCCCGGCCGAGCTGATCGACGAAGTGCCTTCCGGCCGCATCCATCTCGACGGCCGGGTGCTGGTGGCCGAAGGCGAGGGACTGGCCAAGACCCGCCGCGCCATGAGCTATGCCGGTTTGATCGCCATTACCCTGGTGCTGGATGAAAAAGGCCGCGTCGCGGCCGATGCCGCCATCCTGGCGGAAGGCATGCCGCAGCCGGTGGAGGGCGCGGTCCGGGCCGCGGTGGCGGAAACGCTCCGCCGCCACAATCCCCGCAGGAGCGATCTGGAGGAATTGCAGGAGACGGTGCGCCGGGCCGCCCGCCGCGCCGCCCAGGAAGCCTGGGGCAAGAAGCCCATCACCCGTGTTACGATTGTCGAGGTATGATCAAGCGCCTCAATCACGTCGCCATCGCCACCTCGGATCTGGACAAGGCCGCCTCGGTCTATCGCGGTCTGTTGGGGGTGAAAGTGTCTGAGCCGGTGCCGCAGCCCGAGCATGGCGTCACCACCGTCTTTGTCGAGCTTCCCGGCAGCAAGATCGAATTGCTGTCGCCCCTGGGCGCCAATTCGCCCATCGCCAATTTCCTTCTCCGCCATCCCGAAGGCGGGGTGCATCATCTCTGCTTCGAGGTGGACGACATCCTTGCGGCGCGCGACCGGCTGCTGGCGGACGGCGCCCGATTGGCCGGATCCGCCGAGCCCAGGATCGGCGCGCATGGCAAGCCGGTGCTGTTCCTGCATCCCAAGGATTTCCTCGGCACCCTGATCGAACTGGAGCAGGCATGACCTACATCCCCGCCGTCCTGCATTATGTGGTGCTGTTCAGCGCCTATGCGGTGCTGTGGTTTCTGGTGCTGTTCTGCCTGTTGCCGATCGGTCTGGGGGCGGTGGATCCGGAAACCGGCGCGCCGCTTACTCCCCGCTTCAAGCAGAAGGCGATCTGGACCACCGTCATCGCGGCGGTGCTGTGGCTGGTTTTCTATATCTTCGTCGGTTTCGGCTGGCTGGAAGTCTGAGCGCCCGCCCAAAATGCGAAAGGCCGGAGGATCCTCCGGCCTTTGCCCGCCTTCCGGCGTCATATTCATCCCCGAACTTGGCCGCTTTCCGCGTGTCCCCTTAGCGAGTCTTTATGTCTTTGTTGATACTGTGCTTCGCGGGTCCTGTCACGAAATATCTGTGGATATTGCAGTGCAACAGACGCAACAATATTACAAATGTCTTACCGCTGGGGTCCTGATCCTGTTGATTGCTCCGGTAGCACCGGCGGCTGCCGGGCCAGGAGCTATTACCGGGCCAAGCCGGCCCGAGCCGCTGCTGCAAAACGATGCCACCGGTCCCTGCGATCCCCGGCTGGACCAGCCAAATTATGTCCCCGGCGTGGATGTGAACGGCGATCCGGTGGTGGCGGCCGATGTGCCGGCCCCCCGGGTTCCGGTTCCGCGCAGTGTCATGATTCCGCTCAAGAACCGGGGCGGCGCCCATCGACCGGGCGATGCACCTTATGTCGAACTGGATGGACGCAGCCTCGACCGGCTGCTCAATCCGCCGCCGGGCTGCCAGCCGAAAAAGCGCTGAAGCGACGTCTAATAAGCCCGCCCGATCAGGATTTCCTCGACCCCGGGAGCGCCGGTGAAGATGCAAGCGCCAAAGGTGGCGGGCTGATCTTCGGGCGCATTGCGGATGGTGAGCTTGAGCGTCTTGAGTTTCTGTTCGACCGCCTCCAGCGCTGCCCCGCTCGGCCGCGACCAGGGCACCCGCACCCAGCCCTTGAAGCTTTCGTCTTCCTCGCCGAAGTAAGCCGCCATCGCCTCGAAACTGGTGAGATCGGTGCGGATATTGCCGTCCAGCCGGGCCTTGGCCTCGGCATGGAGCCGGGCCTGGATCTCGACCAGCAGCGCCACCGCTTTTTCCAGGAATTCGGCTCGCGGCAGGGCGATGGATTTCACCTTGTCGCCTTCGCGCAGCAGGTCGCGGCGCATGAAGGTGACATTGCCGCTTGCCGCGTCGCGCGGACCGATCTCCAGGATCAGGGGCGCGCCTTTCCGCACCCAGTTCCAGCGTTTCTCCGCCGACTTGATCTTCTTGGTGTCCAGAAAGGCGCGCACCGGCTGGCCGAAGGCGGTCAGGACCGACAGCTCCGCCACCAGCTTTTCGCAATAGGCCAGCACCTCGGCGTCTTCCGGCTTGTCGCGCAGCATCGGCACCACCACGATCTGGCGGGGCGCGATCGCCGGCGGCAGGCGCAAGCCGTCATCATCGCCATGGGTCATGATCACCCCGCCGATCAGCCGGGTGGAGACGCCCCAGCTGGTGGTGTAGCAATGGCTGAGCGCCCCGGTCTCGTCCTGGAATTTGATGTTCTGGGCCTCGGCGAAATGGGTGCCCAGGAAATGCGAGGTGCCGGCCTGCAGCGCCTTGCCATCCTGCATCATCGCCTCGATGGAATAGGTGTTCACCGCCCCGGGGAAGCGTTCATTCTCCGGCTTCTCGCCGGCGATCACCGGCATCGCCAGGATCTCTTCGGCAAAAGTGCGATAGACTTCCAGCATCCGGCGGGTTTCTTCCACCGCCTCGGCTTCGCCGGCATGGGCGGTATGGCCTTCCTGCCAGAGGAATTCGGTGGTGCGCAGGAACAGCCGGGGGCGCATCTCCCATCGCACCACATTCGCCCATTGATTGATCAGCATCGGCAGGTCGCGATGGCTGCGGATCCAGCGCGAGAAGGCATCGCCGATGATGGTCTCCGAGGTGGGCCGGACGATCAGCGGTTCCTCCAGCTTGGCATCGGGATCGGGCTGCAGCTTGCCGTCGATCATCTTCAGCCGATGATGGGTGACCACCGCCATCTCCTTGGCGAAGCCTTCGACATGGTCGGCCTCCCGGGCGATGAAGGAGAGCGGGATGAAAAGCGGGAAATAGCAATTCTCATGACCGGTGGCCTTGATGCGCCGGTCCAGCTCCTGCTGGATCAATTCCCACACCCCATAGCCCCAGGGCTTGATCACCATGGCGCCGCGCACCGGACTGGATTCGGCCATGTCGGCGTCGCGCACCACCGCCTGGTACCAGTCGGCGAAATTTTCGCGGGTGACGTTCAGGGCGCGCTGCATGACGGTTCCGGGTCGGGGCTTTCGGGGGTCTCTTAGCCGGTTGAGGCGGCCGGTGCCAGCACCGGGACGAACCATGGACCAGAAGCCCCGTGTACTAGAAGCAAGTGGACGGGGCCGGAACCGCCCCTTAACCTCGGGCGCCATGGCCGAATCACGCAAGGTTGGGGCTTTCGCGCCCTTCGAATGGATGCTGGCGCTGCGCTATCTGCGCGCCAAGCGCCAGGAAAGCTTCGTTTCGGTGATTTCCGGCTTTTCCCTGGTGGGAATCGCGCTGGGGGTCGCCACCCTGATCATCGTGATGTCGGTGATGAACGGCTTCCGGCACGAGCTTCTGAAAAGCATCCTGGGCCTGAACGGCCATGTCACCATCGAGGGCGCGGCTGGTCCCCTGACCGGCTATGACGCGCTGGCCCGCCGGGTGTTGGCGGTGCCGGGCGTCACCCGCGCCGTCCCGGTGGTGGACGGCGAAGTGATGGCGAGCCAGAACGGGGTCAATGGGGGTGTGGTGGTGCGGGGCCTCAGCGCCGCCAATCTCAAGGGCCTCTCCATCGTCTCCAAGACATTGTCGCCGGGCGCGCTGTCCAATTTCGAGAGCGGCGAGGAGGTGATCATCGGCGCCGGACTTGCCCGCAAGATGGGACTTCATCCCGGCAGCGCCATCACCCTGATCGCGCCCAAGGGCAATGTCACCCCGTTCGGCACCACGCCCCGGATCAAGACCTATACCGTGGCCGGCACCTTCAAGATCGGCATGACCCAGTATGACACCAGCTTCATCTTCATGCCGCTGGCCGAGGCGCAGCTCTTCTTCAATTACGACAACAGCGTCAGCAGCATCGAGGTGATGGTCGCCGATCCCGACAGTGACCTCACCATGCTGCCCGCCATCCGGGACGCGGCCGGCCGGGCCACAAGGCTGGTGCCCTGGCAGGACACTAACTCCAATTTCTTCGAGGCGTTGCAGGTGGAACGCAATGTGATGTTCCTGATCCTCACTTTGATCATCCTGGTGGCGGCGCTCAATATCGTGTCCGGCCTGATCATGCTGGTGAAGGACAAGTCCGCCGACATCGCCATCCTGCGCACCATGGGGGCGTCGCGCGGGGCGGTGATGCGGGTGTTCCTGATCGCCGGCGCCAGCATCGGGGTGATCGGCACTATTCTGGGTTTCGCCATCGGGGTTCTGTTCTGCGCCAATATCGAGAGCATCCGCCAGGGCCTGTCGCGGCTCACCGGCACCACCTTGTTCGATCCCACCGTCTATTTCCTCTCCCGCATGCCGGCCGAGATGGATGCGGGCGAAGTCACCGCGGTGGTGGCGATGGCGCTGGCGCTGACATTCCTGGCCACGCTCTATCCCTCCTGGCGCGCCGCCAGGCTCGATCCGGTCGAGGCGCTGCGGTATGGCTGAGATATTGAGGCTGGAAAATGTCTCGCGCCGCTACAAGGAAGGCGAGGGCCAGCTGGAAGTCTTCCGCGATCTCAGCATGACGCTTGCACCAGGCGAGATCGTGGCCCTGGTGGGGCCTTCGGGCGCGGGCAAGTCGTCGCTGTTGCATATGGCGGGCCTGTTGGAATCGCCCTCGGCGGGCGAGGTCTATATCGGCGGCCAGGCCGCGTCGCGCCTGCCGGAACAGGAACGCACCCGGATTCGCCGCGACATGATCGGCTTCGTCTATCAGGCGCATTATCTGCTGCCGGAATTCGACGCCCTGGAGAATGTGGTGATGCCGCAGATGATCGCGGGCAAGAGCCGGGCCGAGGCCCAACAGGAGGCCGCGCGGCTCCTGACCAGGCTGGGGCTGGAGGCGCGGCTGCACCATCGTCCTGCGCAATTTCCGGCGGCGAGCAGCAGCGCGTGGCCATCGCCCGGGCGCTCGCCAACCGCCCGCGCATCCTTCTGGCCGACGAGCCCACCGGCAATCTCGATCCCCACACCTCCGGTGGGGTGTTCGACGCCCTGTTGGAGATCACCCGGGACCAGGGCCTGGCCGCCCTGGTCGCCACCCACAATTTCCAGCTGGCGGCGCGGATGGACCGGTCGCTGGTGCTGGACGAGGGCAGGCTGGTGGAAGACACAAAGCTTTCGCATTAAGCGCATCCAAGGAATAGCGCAATTGCCAGGTTTGATCTTCTTTTGCTCCTGTCAGGGCGAAAGGCAGATGGCCACTTGAATATGGTGCCTATGGAGTGCGCTTTATTAGCGGCCCCGGGCCTTTCCATTCATTTCGTCAAAAAGATCGAAGACCGCATTCCGGGTTAGAGCCACGCGATCCAAATTCGCGCGGTTGATCTTGTAGCATTCGATTTTACCCATCCAAGTATTGCAGAAATTCCGGCGATAAAGGTGGTCTGTAATCACATAATTGTTGACGCGACCAAGATTGAGCCCCGGTATTTTGCAAATGCCGGTAAAGCCATGTTTCAAGTGGTCCTTGCGATCTTTAGTTTTTTCAGCAGCATGTCCCACGGCATGTCGCAATTCGACAGCATTCGGGAACCATTTTTTGAATCTCTTTCTAGTCTCTTTAAGTTTTTTGAGATCGAGCTTAGCTGACCAATGGCTACAGTTATTTAGGGCAATGTTGAGTCCCTCGAGTGCCCAGTAAAAATGATAGATGCTAAGGGCACCATCCCTCGCAGCGATAAATTGCCAGTGTGGCCTGCACCCGGTTTGAGTGACACGCGGTTAAGCTAATCCTGCCTTCGTCTCAAAGTCCATTGGGCTCATATATCCGATCGTCGAGTGCCGTCGTTTTGGGTTGTAGAAGCGTTCGATGTAGTCGAACACATCGGCCTTGGCATCATTCCGCGTCCGATAGGTCTTACGCGCCGTACGCTCGGTCTTAAGCGAGGAGAAGAAGCTCTCCATCGCAGCGTTGTCCCAGCAATTGCCAGAGCGGCTCATCGAACAGGTGACGCCATGATCGGCCATCAGCCGCTGGAACTGCTCGCTGGTGTACTGGCTGCCGCGATCTGAATGATGGAGCAATGCCCGGGGTTTTCCCCGCCGCCAGATCGCCATCACCAGGGCATCGGTGACGAGCTGGGCCGTCATGCTCGCGCTCATCGACCATCCGACCACGCGCCGGGAGAACAGATCCACGACCGCCGCCACATAGAGCCAGCCTTCTGCCGTCCAGATGTAGGTGAAGTCCGCGATCCATTTGCGGTTCGGGGCCGGGGCATCGAAGCTGCGGTCCAGCATGTTGGAGGCGATGGCGCCCGCTTGCCGCTCTCCCAGGTCTGGCGGTAGCCGCCGCCGTCTGGGGCGCGCTTTTAGGCCCTGCTGGCGCATCAGGCGCTCGATCCGGTGCAGCCCACAGGAAATCCCTTCCGAGATCAGGTCGTGCCACACACGCCGGGCACCGTAGGTCCGGTCGCTGGCAAGGAAGCTGGCGCGGACCTTCGCACCCAGTTCCTCGTCGCTGCGACTGCGCTCGCTGCGGGGCCGCGTCAGCCAGGCATAGAAGCCGCCGCGCGAGACACCGAGCGCCCCGCACATCCATCTCGCCGGCCATATCCCCCGGTGCTTCGCGATGAAGGAGAACTTCACGTGCTCTCCTTCGCGAAGTAGGCCGCGGCTTTTTTTTAGGATATCGCGTTCGGCTTTGAGCTTGGTCACTTCGCGCTTCAGCCGCGTGATCTCGGCCTGCTCCGGACCCTGCCGACCATGGCCGGGAAATGCCTGCTGCACGTCCCCAGCCGCATCCTTGATCCAGCGCCGCAGCACCGTTCCATGGACGCCCAGATCGCGCCCGGCTTGCGCCACAGATACACCGCGCTCGGTGACAAGCTTCACCGCCTCAAGCTTGAACTCTCGTGTGAACTTCCGTCTCTCCATGACCCACCTCCCGGTTCCATAAAAACACCAAACTCGGTGTCTTCAAAACCGGGTGCAGGCCAAGGATAGTTTTGGAGGGTTTCGTTTTCTGAGCATTGGATCGCTAACGGCTGATGAGAGAGACAAATTTACCAGTGAGAAGACGCAGCGTAGGTTAGATGCTGCCCTGAAGCACTCGCATCAAACAAAGCCGAAGCACCGCCCAACTTCGAGTAGGGGACATTGCGAAAAATAGAAAAAGTTAGCCTTCTCTCTGCGTCTCTAACCGCCAGCCTCAATTCGACCGACACGCTCGCCAGCAAACTGCGGCCCCACAACTCGGACCATAAACCCGTCAGGCATTCTTTTGATCTCTTTTTGTTCTTGTCAAGTCACAAGAACAATAGTAGAACACTCCCTCGAAAATGGAGGGACATCATGTGGCTGAAAGATGCGGCGGCGGGGGTGGGGTTGGTCATTTTCATGGCCTCTTCCTTTGTTCTGGCCAACTGGGCGCAGGCGGTCCTGACCGTCCTTTGACTGTGGATATCCGCCTTTAGGGACCGCACAAGCCCCGCCTGACGGGCGATAAGGGCCAGGCAGCATCTTTGTTGGACCCGTCGCGGCGATGGCAGCGTCACGCAAAATGGCTTCTTTCGTTCATCTGCGGGTGAAGAGCGCCTATTCGCTGCTGGAAGGGGCGGTCCGGCCCAAGGAGCTGGCGGCGCTGGCGCGTGGAATGCGGCATGCCGGCGGTCGCGGTCACCGACACCAACAATCTCTTCGGCGTCTACGAGATCTCCGACACCTTGGCCAAGGCGGGGGTGCAGCCGATCGTCGGCGCGCTGCTGTCGGTGGAACTGGCGGCCGCGCCCGTCGTCCAGCATGGCAGCCGCCGGAAGCCGCCGCACCTGCCGCTGCTGGTGCAGAACGAGACCGGCTACCGCAATCTCACCAAGCTGCTGAGCGCCGCCTATCTGGACGCCGAGCCGGGCGACTGGCCGCATGTGAAGGCCGGCTCTGCTGGCGGCCCATGCGGAGGGCCTGATCGCGCTGACCGGCGGCCCGGGCGGGCCGCTCAATCCCCTGCTTGCTGGAGGGCCAGCGCGAGGCGGCCGCGGAACTGCTCGACCGGCTCGCGGCGATGTTCCCCAACCGGCTCTATGTCGAACTGCAGCGCCACGGCCTGGCCGAGGAGCGCGCCGCCGAGGACCGGGCTGATCGATCTCGCCTATGAGCGGCAATCTGCCGCTGGTCGCCACCAACGATGTCCATTTCGGTCCGGCCGCCGATGTATGAGGCGCATGACGCGCTGCTCTGCATCGCCGACGGCGCCTTTGTTTCCCAGGACGACCGCCGCCGGCTGACCCGCGAGCATCGCTTCAAGTCGCCCGGCGGAAATGGCGGCGCAATTCGCCGATCTGCCCGAGGCGATCGAGAACACGCTGGAGATCGCGCGGCGCTGCGCCTTCCGCCCGGCAAGCGCAAGCCCATCCTGCCGGTATTCGTGCCGGAATCCGGCCGCACGCCGGAAGAGGAATTCAACGCCCAGGCCGAAGCCGGGCTCGACGCGCCGCATGGCCGGCATCGCGCCGGCGGCGGACGAGAAGGTCTATCGACGAGCGGCTGGCCTATGAGCTCGACATCATCATCCGGATGGGCTTTCCCGGCTATTTCCTGATCGTTTCGGACTTCATGAAATGGACGCAGGCCCGCGGCATCCCGGTCGGCGTGCGCGGCTCCGGCGCCTCCTCGCTGGTGGCCTGGGCGCTGGACATCACCAATCTCGATCCCTTGCGCTTCGGCCTTTTCTTCGAGCGCTTCCTCAATCCCGAGCGCATCTCGATGCCGGATTTCGACATCGATTTCTGCCAGGAGCGGCGCGACGAGGTGGTGCGCTATGTGCGCGACAAATACGGCGCCGACCGCGTCGCCCATATCATCGCGCTGGGTTCGCTGCAGGCGCGCGCGGCGGTGCGCGATGTCGGGCGGGTGCTGCAGATGCCGCTGGGGCTGGTCGACCGCATCGCCAAGCTGATCCCCAATCCGCCGGGCAAGCCGATGTCGCTGCACGACGCGCATCGAAAGCGAGCCGCGGCTGCAGCAGATCGCCGAAGCCGAGCCGATGGCCCAGCGCCTGTTCGCCATCACCGAGCAAGATCGAGGGCCTTTACCGCCACGCCTCCACCCATCCGGCCGGCGTGGTGATCGGCGACCGGCCGCTGGACGAGATCCTGCCGCTTTACCGCGATCCGCGCTCCGACATGCCGGTGACCCAGTTCGATTATGAGGACGCGGAAAAGGCCGGGCTGGTGAAGTTCGACTTTCTCGGCCTCAAGACCCTCACCGTCATCGCCAAGGCCGAGGAGCTGCTCAAGCGGCGCGGCATCCTGCTCGACACCCAGACCATCGATTTCGACGACGGCGCCACCTTCGAAATGCTGGCGCGCGGCGACAGCGTCGGGCGTGTTCCAGCTCGAAGGCGCGGGCATGCGCGACCTGATGCGCAAGATGAAGCCCGACCATATCAACGATCTGGTGGCGCTGGTCGCGCTCTACCGGCCGGGCCCGATGGATTCGATCCCCAAATACATCGCCTGCAAGAACGGCAAGGAGGCGCCGGACTATCTCCATCCCTTGCTGGAGCCGATCCTGCAACGAGACCTATCGGGGTGATGACCTATCAGGAAGACGTCATGCGCATCGCCCGCGAGCTGGCCGGCTATTCGATGGGCGAGGCGGATCTGCTGCGCCGCGCGATGGGCAAGAAGATCGCGTCCGAAATGGTCGGTGCACCGCGAGAAATTCCTCAAGGGCGCGGGCGAGAAGGGCATCATCCCCTCGGTCGCCGAGCAGATTTTCGAGCAGGCGGCGAAATTCGCCGGCTATGGCTTCAACAAGGGCCATGCCGCGGCCTATGCCCAGGTCGCCTATCAGACCGCCTATCTCAAGGCGAATTATCCGGTCGAATTCCTCGCCGCCTCGATGACCCTGGATATCGGCAACACCGACCGGCTCAATATCTTCCGCCAGGAGGCGCAGCGGCTGGGCGTGAAGATCGTGCCGCCGGACATCAACCGCTCCGAAGCGGTGTTCGCCTGCGACGCGCGAGCCGGATGTCGGTGTTCTACGCGCTGGCCGCGGTCAAGGGCGTGGGCCGCCAGGCGATGGATCATGTGGTGGACGATCCGCGGCGGCGGGCGGGCCCTTCAAATCCATTTCCGATTTCGCCCGCCGGGTGGATCCCAGGCTGGTCAACAAGCGGGCCTTCGAAAATCTCGTCCGGGCCGGGCGCCTTCGACAGCTTGAACCGCAACCGCCGCCAGCTAGTGGAGAATTCCGACCGGATCTTGAGCGGCGCCCAGGCCGCGGCCCGGGAGCGCGAAAGCGGGCAGGTGAGCCTGTTCGGCGGCGCCGATACGGCTACCGAGGAGCTGCGCTTGACGCCGGTGCCCGACTGGCCGGCGCATGAGCGGCTGAGCGAGGAATTCGGCGCCATGGGATTTTATCTTTCCGGCCATCCGCTCGATGCCTATGGCGCGGCGCTGAAGCGGCTGGGGGTCACCAGCTATGCCAGCCTGATCGAGGATCGCCGTTCCGGCTTCAAGGCCAGGCTGGCCGGCACCCTGATCAAGAAGTCCGAGCGGCGCGGCCGCAACGACCAGGCTTACGCCTTCGTGTCATTCTCCGACGCCACCGGCATGTTCGAAGTGATGTTGTTTCCGGAAGTGCTGGCGGCCAGCCGGCCCTTGCTGGAAGCGGGCAAGAGCCTGGTCATCACCGCCAGCGCCGATTGGGACGGGGACGAATTGAAATTGCGCGCGGCCTCGATCACCGACCTGGATCAGGCCGCTGCCAGCGCCGGCGAAGGCATGGTGGTGCGCCTGGATTCAACCGCGGCGCTTTCGACCATCGCCGCCGAACTGGTGCAGTCCGGCAAAGGGCTGGTGAGTTTCGTGGTGCCGGGCGGGCCGGGCGAGGAGGTGGAGATCACGCTTTCCAAGCGCCATGCCGTCACCGCCAATCTGCGCGGCACCATCGCCGCGATTCCCGGGGTTGTGTCGGTGGACGCCGTTTAAGCGGTTAGCAGCGTTTCGATCCGCTTCAGGCCCTCGGCCAGCCCGGCCGCGTCGCGGGCGAAGCAGATGCGGACATAGGCTTCGTCGCGCGGATCGCCGAGACCGAAGGCGGAACCGGGCGCGGTCCCGACATTGGCGCGGATCGACCAGGTCCTTGGCGAAGGCCAGGCTGTCGGTGAGACCCTCGATCTCCAGAAAGCCGTAAAAGGCGCCGTCGGGCTCGATCCAGCGCAACCGGTTCTGATGGGCGATGAAATCCGCCACCAGGGCGCGGTTGGCGGCGCAGCGCCGGCGCAACGTCTCACGAAACCCATCGCCTTCGGGCGTCAGTGCCGCCAGCGCGCCATACTGGTTGAATGTGGCGGTGCCGGTGTTGAAGCAGGGCGACAGGATCCGCATCGCCTCTGCCAGATTCAACGGATGGGTCAGCCAGCCGATCCGCCAGCCGGTCATCGCCCAGGGTTTGGAAAAGGAATTGATCACGAAGACCGGATCATTGTCATCGGCGATCTCAAGGAAGGACGGCGCATGGCAGCGGCCGTCATAGATCAGGGTGCCATAGACTTCGTCGCTGATGATGGCGATGCCGCGCCGGCGCGCGAAATCCAATAGGACCTGCTGTTCTTCGCGGCTCGCCGTCCAGCCGGTCGGATTGTTGGGCGAGGACAGGAAAATCGCTTTCGTCCGCGCGTCGCAGCGATCGAACAGTTTGTCCAGATCGAGCCGCCAACGGCCCGCCTGCCAGTCCTCGTCCAGCCTGACCAGTCCGACGTCGGCGCCCGCCACTTGCGCGGCATGAAAGATGTTCGGCCAGACCGGGGCGACGATCACGATATTGTCGCCGGTCTCGATCACGGAGGTGCAGCGCCATCACGATCGCCAGCATGGCCGCGCCCGGCACGGTGACCCGTTCCGGATCGATCGCCACATTCACGGTGCGCCGGTGATAGTCGGCGATCGCCTGGCGCAATTCGGGGATGCCGCGGGCCCAGGTATAGAAGGTCTTGCCCTCGGCCAGGGCCTTGGCCGCCGCCTCGCGGATGAATTCGGGCGTCACCAGATCGCTTTCCCCGAACCAGAGCGGGATCAGCCCGGCCGCCCAGGCCCAGGCTCGCCACTTCAACGATGCCGTTGGGACGAAGGTCACGCAGGACCGGCCGGACGGGAGACTTCATGGGCTTTTCTAGCATGGGAAAGCCCGGAAAAGGCCCCTTTTTGGATGCAGACCAGGGTTGTCAGGCAAGGCTGCACACCGTATAAGCCCGGCATCTCGCACGCGCGGGTGGGTCCAGGCCGGGTGTTCCGGCCTCCCCGTCCGGTGTTTCCCTCAAGGGAGATAACCCGCGCGTTTGGCCAACCGGAAAAGGAGACGAAATCCATGGCTTTGCCAGACTTTTCCATGCGTCGGCTGCTGGAAGCCGGCGCCCATTTCGGCCATCGCAAGCAGCGCTGGAATCCGAAGATGGCGCCCTACATCTACGGCGCGCGCAACGACATCCACATTCTCGACCTCACCCAGACCGTGCCGCTGCTGCACCAGGCGCTGGTGGCGCTGCGCGATGTCGCGGCCGGCGGCGGACGCATCCTGTTCGTCGGCACCAAGCGCCAGGCCTCCGAGCCGATCGCCGCCGCCGCCAAGCGCTGCGCCCAATATTACGTGAACCATCGCTGGCTGGGCGGCACGCTCACCAACTGGCAGACCATCTCCCATTCGATCCGCCGGCTGCGCTCGATCGAAGAGACGCTTGTCGGGCGCGGAGCATTCCGGCCTCACCAAAAAGGAACTGCTGGGCCTGCTGCGCGAGCAGGACAAGCTGGAACGCTCGCTGGGCGGCATCAAGGAGATGGGCGGGCTTCCCAACATGCTGTTCGTGATCGACACCAACAAGGAAGCCATCGCCATCGCCGAGGCCCGCAAGCTGGGCATTCCGGTGACCGCGATCCTGGATTCCAATTCCGATCCGGACGGCATCGCCTATCCGATCCCCGGCAATGACGATGCCGCCCGCGCCATCGCGCTGTATTGCGATCTGGCGGCGCGCGCCATCATCGACGGGCTGGGACAGAGCCAGATCGAAGCCGGCGTCGATATCGGCGCGGCGGAGGCGATCCAAGACACGTCCAGCCATGTCGAGGCGCCTGCGCCCACGGAAGCCACGGCCTGAGTTCCAATTGTCGAAGCCTGCGCCGTCAGACCTGGCGCGGGTTGTGAATGGAGATTGCAATGGCGAACATCACCGCGAGCATGGTGAAGGATCTGCGCGACAAGACCGGCGCGGGCATGATGGACTGCAAGGCCGCGCTGACCGAGACCGGACGGCGACATGGAAGCGGCCATCGACTGGCTGCGCAAGAAGGGCATTTCCAAGGCCGCCAAGAAGGCCGGGCGCGCCGCCGCCGAAGGGCTGATCGGCGTGGCGGTGGACAAGGGCGCCGGCGCCCTGGTCGAGGTCAATGCCGAAACCGATTTCGTCGCCCGCAACGATGAATTCAAGGATTTCGTCAAGTCCGCCGCCGATCTGGCGCTCGAAGGAAGGCGGCGATCTGGAGAAGCTGCTGGCCGCGCAAGCATGGCGCATCGACCGTGCAGCAGACCTTGACCGAGCTGGTCGCCAAGATCGGCGAGAATATGAGCGTGCGCCGCGCCGTGGCGCTGTCGGTCGATCCCGGCGTGGTCGCGGCCTATGTGCACAATGCCGCCTCGCCCGAGCTGGGCAAGATCGGCGTGCTGGTGGCGCTCAAATCCACCGCCGACCAGGCCAAGCTTTCGGTGCTGGCCAAGCAGATCGCCATGCATGTGGCGGCCGCCAGCCCGCTCGCGCTCACGCCTGAGCATCTTTCCAAGGATGTGGTGGAGCGCGAGCGCAATGTGCAGATGGGAACTGGCCAAGCCAGTCCGGCAAGCCCGATGCCGTCATCGAGAAGATGATGGAAGGCCGGATGCGCAAATTCTACGAGGAAACGGTGCTGCTGTCCGCAGACCTTCGTGATCGACGGCGAGACCCAGGTCGCCAAGGTGATCGAGAAGGCGGCCAAGGATTTGGGCGCGCCGGTCGCGATCGAAGGCTTTGTCCGCTTCCAGGTCGGCGAGGGCATCGAAAAGGTCGAAAGCGACTTCGCCGACGAAGTCGCCAAGATGGCCGGCTCGCGTTAATTTTGGGTCGCACGGCCGGGCTGCGCTATGCGCGTCCTAGCCGATGCTCTGCCCGACGGAGGATGAATGGTCGCATCGCCGAAATATGCCCGTGTCCTGCTCAAGGTTTCCGGCGAGGCGTTGATGGGCCAGGGCGCCTACGGCATCGATACCGAAACGGTCGACCGCATCGCCGCGCGACGTGAAGGAAGCCGCCGACGCCGGCACCCAGATCTGCATGGTGATCGGCGGCGGCAACATCTTCCGCGGCCTGGCCGGGCGCCGCCAAGGGCATCGACCGCGCCACCGCCGACTATATGGGCATGCTGGCCACGGTGATGAACGCGCTGGCCATGCAGGCGGCGCTGGAACGCACCGGCCTGCCCAGCCGGGTCCAGTCGGCCATCCCCATGAGCAGCGTCTGCGAGCCCTATATCCGCCGCCGCGCGATTCGGCACATGGAAAAGGGCCGGGTGGTGATTTTCGCGGCCGGAACCGGCAACCCTTTCTTCACCACCGACACGGCGGCGGCGCTCCGGGCGGCGGAGATGGCCTGCGACGCCATGCTCAAGGCCACCCAAGTAGACGGTGTTTACAGCGCCGACCCCAAAAAGTATCCTGATGCCGTAACGCTACGAATTCTCTGAGCTATCACGAGGTGTTAGCGCGGGATCTTGCAGGTAATGGACGCCTCGGCCATCTCGCTTTCGCGGGAAAATGGCATTCCGATCCTGGTGTTTTCGCTGCACGACAAGGGCGCCCTGGCCCAGGTCCTCCGGGGCGAGGGCCGGGCAACCATTATCGAAGAAAAATGAAGCTCCCGCCGGGGTTTGGGTTAGGATTCCGAAGGGAGCCAGGGCAAAGAATAAGGAACGATGGCAGACGCATATAACAAGGACGAAATGAACCGGCGCATGAACGGCGCGGTCACCACCCTCAAGGGCGAATTTGCCGGGTCTGCGGACCGGGCGGGCCTCGCCGGCGCTGCTCGATCCGGTGACGGTGGAGGCCTATGGCAATGTGGTGCCGATCAACCAGGTCGGCACCATTTCCGACGCCGGAGTCGCGCATGCTGACGGTGCAGGTGTGGGACAAGGGCCTGGCCAAGGCGGTGGACAAGGCGATCCGCGATGCCGGCCTGGGCCTGAACCCGCAGATGGACGGCCAGTTGCTGCGCATTCCGCTGCCGGAGCTCAATCAGGAGCGGCGCAAGGAGCTCAGCAAGCTCGCCTCCAAATATGCCGAAGCCGCCCGGGTGGCGGTGCGCAATGTCCGCCGCGACGGCATGGAAATGCTCAAAAGGCTGGAGAAGGATCACAAGATCGGCCAGGACGAGCATCATACCAAGGGCGAGGAACTGCAGAAGCTCACCGACGCCCATATCAAGGATATCGACAACGCGCTCCATGCCAAGGAGCAGGAAATCATGCAGGTGTGAGCGGCCGTATGGCGATCCCCTTGGCTGACCTTCCCCGGATTCTGCCCCGCCATGTCGCCATCATCATGGACGGCAATGGACGCTGGGCGCGGAAACGGCATCTGCCGCGCGAGGCGGGCCATTTCGCCGGCATGAACGCGGTGCGGGAAAATGTGCGCACGGCCTGCGATATCGGCCTGGAGAATCTCACCCTGTTCGCCTTTTCGAGCGAAAACTGGAAACGGCCCAAGGCCGAAGTGGGCGCCCTGATGGGCCTGTTCCGCACCTATTTCCGCAGCGACATGGACGAACTGGTCGAGCGCAATGTGCGCATGCGCATCATCGGCCATCGCGGCCGGGTGGCGAACGATATCCAGGCAGATGATCCTGGATGCGGAAAGCCGCACCGCCCACAATACCGGCCTCAATCTCACTTTCGCCTTCGATTATGGCGGCCAGGAGGAGATCGCCGCCACCGCCCGCGAACTGGCGCGGGCCGCGGCCGAGGGCCGGCTCGATCCGGAAACCATCACGCCGGAACTCTTTTCCAGCCGGCTCTTCACCAGCGCCCTGCCGGAGCCGGATCTGGTGATCCGCACCAGCGGCGAGCGGCGGCTGTCCAATTTCCTGCTCTGGCAATCGGCCTATGCCGAGCTTCTGTTCGTGGACACGCTGTGGCCGGATTTCGGTAGCGACGAGTTGTTGAAGGCGCTGAAGAGCTTCGCCGCCGCGCGACCGGCGCTTCGGCGCGGTCAATTCGGAAGCGGTAGCGTGAGCAACGTGCAGTCCCATCCCCCGGCGGCCGGCGACCACGCGCCGGGATATCGCGCCATCCGCTGGAACATGGATTGGATCACCCGGCCGCTGTTCGGCATTGTGCTGGCGGGTGCGGCGATCTGGGCGCTGTTCTCGTCTCCCGCCATCTTTGCCGGCCTGGTGGTGGCCATCGCCATTCCGGCTGCCTATGAATGGCACCGGATGGTGGCGGGCGAGGGACGCTGCCGATCGGAGACCGCGATCAGCGCGGTGACGGTGGCCTTGGCCGTGGTCGCGCTGCTGATCACCCGTCAGGCCTGGCCGAGCCTTTTGTTGCTGGTGGTGGGCGCGGCCGCATTGGCGGTGCTGGCCCAAAGCCGCCATCAGCACGCCTTGTGGCAGGGGTTGGGCGTGATTTATCTGGGGCTTCCCGCGCTGGCGCTTGTGTTCCTGCGCAGCTTCGTGCCACGGGGAAATCTCATAATCGTCGGGCTGTTTCTGATCGTGTGGGCGACGGATTCCGGCGCCCTGATATTCGGCAATCTGATCGGCGGGCCGCGCCTGGCGCCCAGGCTTTCGCCGGCCAAGACCTGGTCGGGCACCATCGGCGGCAGCCTGACCGCGGCGCTTGTTTTCGGCTGCTACGCCTGGCTTTTGGGGGGAGCCTGGTGGGCCGCCGCCCTGTTCGCTCTGGTCTTCAGCGTCACCGCCCATGCCGGCGATCTGTTCGAAAGCTTCGCCAAGCGCCATTTCGGCATCAAGGATTCCGGGACCTTGATCCCGGGTCACGGTGGCGTATTGGACCGGATGGATTCCACTTTCGCCGCCAGCGTCATCCTGGCGTTGCTGATCTTTCTCACCGGCCTCAATCCCTTGTTCGGGGTGGCGTCGTGAAACCCATCGCCGCCACCCGCACATTCGACAACGCGCCTTCGCTCGAGGACGCGCTCCATCGCAGCGTCACGGTCCTGGGCTCGACCGGTTCCATCGGCGTCAACACCCTGGATGTCATCGCCCATGCCCGGAACGTCTATGGCGAGGACGCGTTTCCGCTCATGGCGCTGACCGCCCAGGCAAATGCCAAGCTTCTGATCGAACAGGCGCGGACATTTCGGCCGCGGCGGGCGGTGATCGGCGATCCCTCGCTCTATTTGGAATTGAGGGCCGGACTGGCCGGCACCGGCATCGAAGCGGCGGCCGGACGCGACGCGGTGATCGCGGCGGCGGAGCTTGCCTCGGATTTCGTCATGGTGGCGATCATGGGCGCCGCCGCCATCGAGCCGGCCCTGACCGCGATCGAGCGCGGCGTGATCGTGGCCTTGGCCAACAAGGAATGCGTGGTCGCGGCGGGCGCGGTGTTTCGCGAGGCTCTGGAGCGCTCGGGGGCTCAGGTCATCCCGGTCGATTCCGAACATAATGCGATCTTTCAAGTGCTGGGTTCCGGGGATGCCGGCGAGGTCGACAAGGTCACCATCACCGCCTCCGGCGGTCCGTTCCGGGAATGGCCGCTGGAAAAAATGCGCGGCCGCCACGGTGGAGGAGGCGGTCGCCCATCCCAATTGGGTGATGGGCCGCAAGATTTCCCTCGACAGCGCCACCCTGATGAACAAGGGCCTGGAGCTGATCGAGGCCCATTTCCTGTTTGCGCTGCCGCCGGAAAAACTGGATGTGCTGGTTCATCCCGCAATCCATCGTCCATTGCCTGGTGGGCTATGGCGACGGCACCACCATGGCGCATCTGTCCGCGCCGGACATGCGCACGCCCATCGCCCATGCGCTGGCCTGGCCGCGCCGGATCTCCTCGCCGTCGCGCCGGCTCGATCTGGCCAAGCTGGGCCAATTGGTGTTCCAGGCGCCGGCGCATGACCGGTTTCCGGCGCTCAATCTGGCCATCGAATCCTTGCGCTCCGGCGGCCTGGCGCCGACCGTGCTCAATGCCGCCAACGAGATCGCGGTGCAGGCCTTTCTCGACCGCCGCATCGGATTCCTGGACATTTCCAAGGTGGTGGGCGAAACCTTGAATGCCGATGCCGGGCAGGGTGCCAATGGCGAGGCCGGCGATCTCGGCACGGTGCTGGGAACCGATGCCCGGGCCCGCATGCTGGCGGAACAGATTTGTCAACGGGTGGGGACTTGAGAGGTCGAAATGCTTGACGCGCTGCGCGGCCTTGCGGCCTGGACCCCGCTGGGGCTCCCGGCCTTTCTGTTTGTCATCACCCTGGTGGTATTCTTCCATGAGCTGGGCCATTTCCTGCTGGCGCGCGCCTGCGGCGTGAAAGTGGATGTGTTCTCGGTCGGCTTCGGCAAGGAGATATTCGGCTGGACCGACGCAAAGGGCACCCGCTGGAAAGTGAGCTGGCTGCCGGTCGGCGGCTATGTGAAGTTCGCGGGCGACATCAACGCGGCCAGCGCGCCCGATCACGCGGCGGCCGCGCGCATGAGCCAGGCCGAGCGCGCCCAATCCCTGATGTTCAAACCGCTCTGGCAGCGCGCTGCGGTCGCCGCGGCCGGGCCGGTCGCCAATTTCATCCTCGCCATCCTGCTGTTCACCGGACTGCTTTATTACAATGGCCGCCCCGAACTGGCGCCGATCGTCGGCAGTGTGGTGAAAGGCAGCGCCGCCGAAGCGGCCGGCATCAAGTCCGGCGACCGGATCACCGCCATTGACGGCACGTCCATCACCGATTTCGAGCAGATGCCCGAGATCATCAGCGTCAGCGGCGGGCAGACCCTGACCATCGATTTGTTGCGCGATGGCCGGCCGACGAAAATTCACGTCATGCCCCGGGCCACCCGCATGAAGGATATCTTGGGCGATATGGGGACCAATATGGTGATCGGGGTGAGCCCTTCGCCCGCCGCGCCGATTACGACCAAATATTACAGCCTGCCGGGAGCCTTCACCGCCGCGTGCGGAGAAACCTGGGACATCATACGCACCACCATCCAGGGCATCGGCCAGATGATCCGCGGCTATGCCAGCGCCGATCAATTCCGTGGTCCGGTGGGAATCGCCAAGATGACCGGTCAGGTGGCGGAATTCGGGTTCCTGGCGCTGTTGCAGCTTTCGGCTGTACTTTCTGTAAGCATTGGGCTTGCCAACCTTTTTCCCATTCCGCTGCTCGACGGCGGGCATCTTCTGTACTATGCATGCGAGGCTGTTTTGGGGCGGCCGCTGGATGAGCGGGCCCAAGACGTCGGATTTCGGCTTGGGCTGGTTTTGGTGTTGGGGCTGGTGCTCCTGACCACCTGGAATGACCTGGCTCGACTGAATCTTTTCTGAAACTTCGGCCGCTGCCGATATTGGTGACGCGCGCCATCAAGACGAGTGCCGGACGGCGGAATGCGGATTATCGCCAATAACAAAGCGGCTCTGCGCGCCACGTCGGCGACCATCTGCCTGATCCTGTTCGCAGGCCCGGCCGGCGCCCAATTGCGCCCCGGCGCCGAGGACCGCGCCGCGACCTTGAACGCCCAGCGCGCCAATCCGGAAAATCCGCCGCCGCAACCCAGCGAGCCGGCCCGCATCATCCAACGCATCACCGTCGCCGGCACCCAGCGGGTCGAGCCGGGCACCGTGCTCTCCTATATCAACATCCATGACGGCGACAAATACGACCCCGCCAATGCCGACAAGGCGCTCAAGGCCCTGTTCGGCACCGGCCTGTTCTCGGATGTGCGGATCAGCTTCAACAGCGGCACGCTGGCCATTCGCGTGGTCGAGAATCCCATCGTCAATCAGGTGGTGTTCGAAGGCAATGACAAGGTTTCGACCAAGGACCTCACCAAGGAAGTCCAGATCAAGCCGCGCAGCACCTTCACCCGCGCCCGGGTGGAAGCCGATGTCCAGCGGATCATCGAGCTTTATCGCCGCAACGGCAAATTCGCCGCCCGGGTCGATCCCGAGATCATTCAGCGGCCGCAAAATCGCGTCGACCTGATATTCGAGATTTCCGAAGGCGCCACCACCGGCGTGGCCCGCATCAACTTCATCGACAACAAGGTGTTCGACGATTCCACGCTCAAGGGCCAGATCGCCACCGAGGAAAGCGCCTGGTATAAATTTCTCGCCTCCAACGACAATTACGATCCGGACCGCCTGGCATTCGACCGCGAGCAGTTGCGCCGCTTTTACGTCAATCACGGTTATGCCGATTTCACCGTGGTCAGCGCCGTGGCGGAACTGGGCCAGGACCGCAAGGATTTCTATATCACCTTCACCGTCAATGAAGGCCAGCGCTATCGCTTCGGCAAGGTCGTGATCAATTCCCAGATCAAGGAACTCACGCCCCAGTCGCTGCGCCCGCTGGTGCCGATCGCCAGCGGCGATGTTTATGACGCCGAGGAGGTCCAGAAGGCGATCGATGCGCTGACCAATGCGGCCGGCACCAAGGGCTATGCCTTTGCCGAGGTCCATCCCCGCATCGCCCGCAATCGCGACGACAAGACCATCGATCTGATCTTCGACATCGCCCAGGGCCCCCGGGTCTATATCGGCAAGATCAACATTGTCGGCAACACGCGCACCCTGGACAAGGTGATCCGCCGCGAATTCCGCCTGGTCGAAGGCGATGCGTTCAACCGGGTGCTGGTCGACCGTTCGCGCACCCGCATCCGCGGCCTGGGCTTTTTCAAGGATGTGGAAGTCAAGAACACCCCGGGCAGCGCGCCGGACCGCACCGACATCACCGTATCGGTCACCGAACAACCGACCGGGCAGTTGCAGTTGGGGCTGGGCTATTCCTCGGCCAGCCAGCTCACCGGCGAATTCAGCTATACCGAGCAGAATCTGTTCGGCCGCGCCCAATATCTGAAAGCCGCGGTTTCGGTTTCCTATATCGCCAAGCTCTATCAGTTCAGCTTCACCGAGCCCTATTTTCTCGATCGTCCGTTATCGGCCGGCTTCGACATCTACAAGTCGCAGACCGATTACCGGCAGGCGACCTATTCCAGCGACACCACCGGCTTTCAGCTCCGGCTCGGCTTTCCGATCTCCGAATATTCCTCGGTCGCATTGCGCTATACCTATCAGATCGCGCAGGTCTTTCCTTTCTCGGGCGCGCCGCTGGAAATCCAGTTGGCGGCCGGCAGCACCTATGGTTCCATTTTCGGCTTCACCTACGGCTTTAACGATCTCGATGATGTGAGGAAGCCCACCACCGGCATGGCCTTCTCGCTCAGCCAGGATTTCGCCGGATTCGGCGGCAATCTGCGCTTTCTCAAGACCGAGGCCCAGTTCGCCGCCTATCGGCCCGCCTTTGAAGGTTCCATCGTCAACTCGCTGGTGATACATGGCGGCGTCATCCAGGGCTATGATGGCCAGGCCGTGCCGATCAATGACCGTTATTTTGAAGGCGGAGACAGTTTCCGCGGCTTTGCCCTGGCCGGCATCGGTCCGCGCGACCTGGACGCGCCGCGCAATACCGGCGCCATCGGCGGCGATGTCTATGCGATCGGAACACTGTCGACCCGGCTTCCCTCGCTTCTGCCGGAAAGCTATGGCATTTCTATTTCCGCCTTTACGGATTTCGGTACGTTGGGCCGGGTGGACAATGTCATCCGCGCCTGCACCACGGTCTCTTGCGTCAAGGACAATTTCGCGTTCCGGGCGTCCGCCGGTCTCAGTTTCGGCTGGCGCTCGCCCTTCGGTCCGTTGCAGATCGACATCGCCGTGCCCTATGCCAAGGCAAGCTATGACAGACCGCAAATTCTCCACTTCTCCGCTGGAACAGGATTCTAAGACGATGAAAAAGACCCTGCTTGCATTCCTATTCCTGGTCGCCGGCGCCGTGCCGGCGCTGGCCGCCAATCCGCCCCAGCTGCAACCCAAATTTCTCCTGATCGACCGCCAGGCGATCCTGCGCCTGTCCAAGGTGGGTCAGGACGTCTCGCGCCAAATCGAACAATACACCAATCAAGCCAAGGCGGAGATCGCCAGGCAGCAAAAGTCTTTGGCCGCCGAGGCCCAGAAGCTGCAGCAGCAGGTCGCCATCCTGGCCGCCGACGTCAAGGCCCAGCGGGTCAAGGCGTTCGAAGACAAGCAGGCCGGCATGCAGGCCGCCGCCGAAAAGAAGGAGCAGATGATCCAGGGCGGTTTCATCAGGGCCCAGCAGACCATCGCTCAGGCCCTGGAACCCATTCTGCAGAACATCATGAAACAGCGCGGCGCCAATATGATCCTGGACAAGAATGCGCTGGTCTATGCCTCGCCCGATGCGATGAAGAGCTTTCGACATCACCGCGGCGGCCATCGAGCAGCTCAATCAGAAGCTGCCCAGCTTGAAGGTGTCGCTGGCCGTCCCGCCCGCTTCCGGCAAGAAATAGCCGGGCATATCGCGCCGGCGCCATGGCGGATCCTCGCTTCTACCGGAATTGCGGCCCTTACGATTTGGCCGGGATTTGCGCGCGTTTGGGCATCGCGTTGCCGGCGGGACGGGACGGCGCCACCGGGATCGCGGATGTCGCGGATCTCGATGGCGCGGGCCGGTCCCATCTGACCTTCTTTTCCGGCGGACGGGAATTGGCGGATTCGCTTGCCCGCAGTCAGGCCGGCTTTTGCATCGTGCCGGAGAAGGCCAGGCTTGCCGGCGTGCCGGACGGCATGACGCTCCTGCCGGTTTCCTCGGTGCCGCATGCCTTTGCGGCGGTGGCGGCCTTGTTCTATCCCGAAGCGTCGCAGCCGGTCTGGACTCAAAGCGCGCCGATATCGCCGCACGCCAGGCTGGGCGGCGGTGTGACTGTCGGACCCGGCACGGTGATCGGACCGGGCGCGGAGATCGGCGACCAGGTCCGTATCGGCGTCAATGCGGTGATCGGACCCGGTGTCGCCATCGGCCACGGATGCGAGATCGGCAGCAATGTCACCATCAGTCATGCCTATCTCGGCGACCGGGTGACGATCCTGCCGGGGGCGGCAATCGGCCAGCCCGGATTTGGATTTGCCTCGTCTGCGGCGGGCCATGCCAAGATCCCCCAGCTTGGCCGGGTCATCATCCAGGACGGGGTGGAGATCGGCGCCGGCACCACCATCGATCGCGGCGCCTTGGGCGACACCGTGATCGGGGAAGGCAGCAAGATCGATAATCTGGTCCAGATCGGCCACAATGTGCGGATCGGCCGGCATGTGGTGCTGGTTTCCCAGGTGGGGATCGCGGGCAGTTCGGTGATTGCGGATTTCGCCGTTCTGGGCGGACAGGCGGGAATTGCCGATCACACCCGGATCGGACCCGGCGCCAGGCTGGCGGCGCGCAGCGCCATGGTGTCGGGGCAGGCGATCGAAGGCGGCCGGGATTATGGCGGAGTTCCGGCAAAGCCTGTAAGAGAATGGCTGAGAGAGATTCATGCGGTGAGCCAGCTCGTCCGGCGCCGCAAGCGGGACGATGATGACTGACAATGATGACTGAGGCCACGCTCGAGGTCGCGCAGATCAAGAAGCTTCTGCCCCACCGCCCGCCGATGCTGTTCGTGGAGCGGCTGACCGATATCGTGAAGCTGGAAAGCGCCACCGGCTGGAAGGCGATCGGCATCAACGAGCCCTATTTCACGGGTCATTTCCCCGATTATGCGGTGATGCCGGGTGTCCTGATCGTGGAGGCCATGGCCCAGACCGCTGGCGCGGTGGTGATGCACAGCCTGGGTCTGGAGCGCGAAAAAGACATCGTCTATTTCATGACCATCGAAAAGGCGCGCTTCCGCAAGCCAGTCCATCCCGGCGACATGTTGCGGATGCCGGTCAAGGCCATCCGCCGGCGTGGTCCGGTCTGGCGTTTCGGCGGCCAGGCTTTCGTCGGCGACACGCTGTGCGCCGAGGCCGAGTTCAGCGCCACCATCCATGCCGGCGTGGAATCGCGCGATGATTCATCCCACAGCCCTGATTGAAGACGGCGCCCGCCTGGGCGCCGGTGTCGAGGTCGGTCCCTTCTGCCATGTCGGGCCCCGCGCCGTGCTGGAAGACGGGGTGCGGCTTCTCTCCCATGTGGTGGTGAAGGGCGTCACCCGGATCGGCGCGCGCAGCGTGGTGCATCCCGGCGCGGTGCTGGGCGGGGAAGGCCAGATCCGCGACAATGATTTCGCCGAGGGCCGGCTCGAGATCGGTCCCGACTGCGTGTTGCGGGAACTGGTGACGATGAATTGCGGCAGCCGCAAGGGCCATGGCGTCACCAGGGTGGGCAGCCGCGGCTATTTCATGGCCTCCAGCCATGTCGGCCATGACTGCGTGGTGGGCGATGACGTCACCTTCGCCAATTCGGTGGCGCTGGGCGGCCATTCCGATGTCGCGGACGGCGTGATCTTCGGCGGCCTGTCGGCGGTACAGCAATTCTGCCGGGTCGGAAAGGGCGCGATGGTGGGCGGCCTCACCGGCATCAACCGCGACGTCATTCCCTATGCGATGGCGTTCGGCGATCATGCCGAATTGGCCGGGCTCAATCTGATCGGGCTCAAGCGGCGGGGGCTTTCGCGCCAGACCATCAACAGCCTTCGCGCCGCCTTCCGCGCGATCTTTTACGGCGGCGATGGCGATATCAAAAGCCGGGCAGTCGAAGCCAAGATGCGCTGGCCCGATGTGGTCGAGATCGGTGAAATCGTGGATTTCATTTTGGCGCCCGCCAAGCAAAAGCTTTGCACCGCGCGGCGGCGCGGCGATGACGAATGACGCAAGGGCGGCCGCAAGCCGGGGGCCTGGGCCTTATCGCCGGCGGCGGGGATCTGCCGCGGGCGGTGGCGGACAGCGCCCGCGATGGCGGGCGCGAAGTCTTCATCGTCGCGTTGCGCGGTCTTTGCGGCGAATGGGCGAAGGACTTTCCTCACGCGGATGTGTCGCTGGGTGAGCCCGGCCGGGCCTTGAAGGCGCTTGCCGGCGCGGGCGCGCGCGATGTCCTGCTGGTGGGGCGGGTGGACCGGCCGAAATTTTCCGAACTCAAGCTCGATGCCAAGGGCGTGATGATCTTGCCCCGGGTGATCGCCGCGGCGCGGCAGGGCGATGACGCGCTGCTGCGCATGCTGATCGGCCTGTTCGAAGCGGAAGGCTTTCACGCGGTGGGCGTGGCCGAGGCGGCACCGGGCCTGGTGGCGGCGGAGGGACCCCTGGGCCGCTTGGTTCCCGATGACGATCACAAGGCGGACATCGCCCGCGCCTTTGCCATTATCCGGGCGCTGGGGGCGCTGGATGTCGGCCAGGCGGCGGTGGTGTGCGACGGCCTGGCGCTGGCGGTGGAAGCGGCGGAAGGCACCGATGCCATGATCGCCCGGGTGGGCCAGCTGCGCGAGGCGCTCAGGGGCACGCCGGAACGCCGGCGCGGCGTGCTGGTCAAGGCGTTGAAGCCGACCCAGGACGCCAAGACCGACATGCCGGTGATCGGGGTCGAGACCGTGCGGCGCGCCGCCGCCACGGGTCTTGCCGGTATCGCTTTGGAAGCGGGCAAATCGCTGATCGTGGACAAGCGCGCGGTGGCGGCGGAAGCCGACCGGTTGGGCCTGTTCGTGGCGGGTGTGCGCCCGTGACGGCGCCGAAGACGCTGATGTTGGTGTGCGGCGAGCCATCGGGCGATCTTCTGGGCGCGCAGCTGATGGCCGGCATCAAGCAATTGTCGGATGAGCGGATAAAGATCGTGGGGGTGGGTGGTCCGGCCATGGCGCGCGAAGGACTGGCGAGCCTGTTTCCGCTCGACGCCACGGCGGTGATGGGGCTGCGGGAAGTGGTGCCCGCGATTCCCCGGATCTTGGCGCGGGTCAAACAGGCCGCCGATTATGCGGTTCGCACCCATCCCGACGCGCTGGTCCTGATCGACAGCCCGGATTTCACCCATCGCATCGCCCGGGCGGTGAAAAAGCGCGATCCCTCCATCCGGACGGTCAATTATGTCGCCCCGCAAGTCTGGGCCAGCCGGGCTTACCGGGCCAAGGCGATGGCCCGTTATTTCGACTTGATCCTGGCCCTGTTTCCGTTCGAAATGCCGTTCTTCGAAAAATACGGATTGCGGGCGGCTTTTGTCGGCCATCCGGTGATCGAGCGGCGGGCCCGGATGACGGGTGGGGCGGGCTTGCGGGCCAGACTGGGAATAGGCGCTGACCAGCCGGTGCTGGTCCTTTTGCCCGGCAGCCGCAGCAGCGAGATCCGGTTCATTCTTCCGGTCTTCCGCCAGGCGGTGGAATTGCTGGCGAAAAACATTCCCGATCTGGTGATCCTGCTTCCCACCATGCCCCATGTGGCCGAAAAGGTGCGCCAAGCCACGGCCGGATGGCCGACCGGGCCGCATATCCTGGAAAGTGAAACCGACAAATACGCCGCCTTCGATGCCGCCGACGCGGCGCTGGCGGCATCGGGCACGGTGACGGCGGAAGTGGCGCTGGCGCGCACGCCGATGGTGGTGGCCTACCGGGTAGGCGGGCTCACCTACGCCTTGGCGCATCGGCTGATGACCGTGCCCTATATGAGCTTGATCAATATCCTGCTGGATCGCGGGGCGGTGCCCGAATTCAAGCAGTATGCGGCGACACCCCAAGCGCTGGCGGCGGAAGTCGAGCGCCTGTTCCGCGACCCGGCGGCAAGCGCGGCCCAGCGCGAGGCGATGGAGGAATTCGCCCACCGTCTGGGCGAGGGGGAAGAAGCCCCCTCGCTCCGCGCCGCCCGGGTTCTGTTGGAATTTATCGGAGCGCGGCCCCCCGAAGTGCGAGGCGGTTCGGGTCAGGCTGCGCGACCATGAAAAAACCAGCGCGGCCCCCCGAAGTGCAGGGCGGTTCGGGTCAGGCCGCGCGACCATGAAAAAAACCAGCGCGGCCCCCCGAAGTGCAGGGCGGTTCGGGTCAGGCTGCGCGACCATGAAAAAACCAGCGCAGCCCCCGAAGTGCGAGGCGGTTCGGGTCAGGCTGCGCGACCATAAGAGACTTATTTCCGCGCCGCCATCGGGACGTATTTCCGCTCCGTCGGCCCGGTATAGATCTGGCGCGGACGCCCGATCTTCTGGTGCGGATCCTCGATCATCTCCTTCCACTGCGCGATCCAGCCCACGGTGCGGGCCAGCGCGAACAGCACCGTGAACATGGAGGTGGGAAAGCCCAGCGCCTTCAGCGTGATGCCGGAATAGAAGTCGATATTGGGATAAAGCCGCTTTTCGACGAAATACTCGTCCTTGAGGGCGATCTTCTCCAGTTCGATGGCGACCTTCAGCAAGGGATCGTCATGCAGCCCCAATTCGTCCAGCACCGCGTGGGCCTGGACCTGCATCGCCTTGGCGCGGGGATCGTAATTCTTGTAGACGCGATGGCCGAAGCCCATCAGCCGGAACGGATCATTCTTGTCCTTGGCCCGGGCGATGAATTCGGGAATCCGGTCGACGGTGCCGATCTCCTCCAGCATCTTGAGCGCCGCTTCATTGGCGCCGCCATGCGCCGGTCCCCACAGACAGGCGATGCCGGCGGCGATGCAGGCGAAGGGATTGGCGCCCGAGGATCCCGCCAACCTGACCGTGGAGGTGGAGGCGTTCTGCTCATGGTCGGCATGCAGGATGAAGATGGTGTCCAGCGCCTTGGACAGCACCTTGTTGACCTTATAGTCCTCGGCCGGAACCGAGAAGCACATGCGCAGGAAATTCTCGGTATAGCCGAGCTCGTTGCGGCGGATACACGAAGGGCTGGCCGACATGGTACTTGAAGGCCATGGCGGCGATGGTCGGCATCTTGGCGATCAGCCGGTGGCTGGCGACTTCGCGCTGGCGCTGATCGGTGATGTCGGTGGAGTCGTGATAGAAGGCCGACAGCGCGCCGACCACGCCGCACATCACCGCCATGGGATGGGCGTCGCGGCGGAAACCGCGATAGAAGGTCGCCAGCTGCTCATGCACCATGGTGTGATGGCTGATGGAATATTGGAATTTCTGCATCTGCGCCTTGTCGGGCAGCTCGCCATAGAGCAGCAGATAGCAGGTCTCGATGAAGCTGGAATGCTCGGCCAGATCGGAGATGGAATAGCCGCGATACTCCAGCACGCCCTTGTCGCCATCGATGAAGGTGATGTCGGATTCGGTCGACGCGGTCGAGGTGAAGCCGGGGTCGTAGGTGAAGATGCCCGCCTGATCATAGAGCTTGCGGATATCCACCACCTCCGGCCCCTGGCTGCCGCGATAAGTGGGGAAGTCGTAGCTCTTGTCCTTGTAGGTGAACTTGGCCGTTCCCGCCGGCTTGATCTGGCTTTCGCGCATATTTTCTCCTGCCTTCCCCGGTTCTTGCCTTATCTTGCGCTGCAATATAAGCGGGCTTTGCCGGTCCCGTCACTTAATTTGCAGCCCAGAGATTGAAATTTCGTCAGGCCGCGTAAGCCCTTAATCGCCGAAGGGATTCTTCCCGTCCTAACAGTGCCAACATCTCGAACAAGGGCGGCGAGGCGGACTTGCCGGTCAGCGCCGCCCGCAAGGGCTGGGCGACATCGCCGAGCTTGAGGCCCGAGGCGTCGGCAAAGCCGCGCGCCGCCGCCTCCAAGGCGCTTGCGCTCCAATCCGTCTTTTCCAGCGCCGGCAGGATTTGACCGAGCCGGCCGCGGGCCGCGTCCGACAGGATCTTGGCGGCGCCGGCGTCCAGGTCACGCGGTCCATCCGTGTACAGAAATTCCGCACCCTGATCGAGTTGCACCAGGGTCTTGGCCCGCTCCTTCAGCGCCGGCATGGCGGCCAAAAGCCGGTCCCGGGCGGTCTGGGAGAGAATATGGGGCGGGGTGCGCCGTTCCAGGAACGCCGGCCAACTCGGCCACCAGCACCGCGTCGGCGGCTTCGCGGATATAATGGCCGTTCAGATTGTCGAGCTTCTTGTAGTCCATCCGGGCCGGGCTCTTGCCGACCGAGGAGAAATCGAACCAGGCGACGGCCTTTTCGGTGGGAATGATCTCGTCATCGCCATGGCTCCAGCCCAGCCGCAACAGATAGTTGCGCATGGTCTCCGGCAGGTAGCCCATGTCGCGATAGGCCTCCACCGCCAGCGCGCCGTGCCGCTTGGAAAGTTTCTGCCCGTCCGGGCCGTTGATCAGGGGCAGATGGCCGTAAATCGGCCTCGGCCATCCCATCGCCTCGATGATCTGCAGCTGGCGGGCGGCATTGTTGAGATGATCGGCGCCGCGGACCACATGGGTGACGCCCATGTCGAAATCGTCCACCACCACCGCCAGCATGTAGGTGGGCGTGCCGTCCGAGCGCAGCAGCACCATGTCGTCCATCTGCTCATTGGCGAAGCGCACATCGCCCAGCACCAGATCGTGCACGATGGTCTCGCCGTCGTCCCGCGCCTTCAGCCGCACCACCGAAGGCGCTCCGGCCGGCGCTTCGGCCGGGATCGCGGTGGCGCCAGCGCCCGTCATAGCGGATGGGCTTGCCCGCCTTTCGCTGGGCCTCGCGCATCTCCGTCAATTCCTCCGCGGTGGCGTAGCAGCGATAGGCCTTGCCTTCCGCCAGCAATTGCTCGGCCACCTGGCGATGGCGGCCGGCGCGGGAAAATTGGTAAACGACATCGCCGTCCCAATTCAGTCCCAGCCATTGCATGCCGTTCAGGATGGCGGCCACCGCCTCCGGCGTGGAACGCTCGCGGTCGGTATCCTCGATCCGCAGCAGAAAGGTGCCGCCGCAATGACGCGCATAAAGCCAGTTGAAAAGCGCGGTGCGGGCGCCGCCAATATGCAGCATGCCTGTCGGGGAGGGCGCGAAGCGCAGGACAGGTTTTGAATTTTGCGTCATGGTGGCGACCCTTTAGCAAACGGACTTCGGTGAGAACAGGCCCGTATCAGCTGTGGCGGAACTGGGGCCTGCCCGACCGGCCAAGGCTGGGCTGGCTGCTGCCGGATCTGGGCCTGGCGGCGCTGGAGGAACGGCATCGCTGGCCGCTCTGGCTGCCGGTGGCGCTGGGCATGGGCGCGGCGGTCTATTTCGCGCTTCCCATCGAACCGCCGCTGCTGGTGGGTTGGACCGCCACGGCGCTGTTCCTGGCCGCGGCGCTGGCCGCCTTCCAGTCAAGCCGGGTGTGGAGCCGCGCCCTGCTGGCCGGCCTGGCGGCGCTGTCCCTGGGTTTTGCCGCCGCCAAGCTGCGCGAGGCGCGTGTCGCGGCCCCGGTTCTGGCGCGGCCTGTGGTAGCCCATCTGACCGGCCGGGTGGCGGCGCTGGATTGGGGACGCTCGGGATTGCGGGTGGTGGTGGGTGATGTCCGCTCCGGCCGGCTGCCCGATCCGCCCGCCTTGGTGCGGGTGCTGGTGCGCAAGGGCGCGGAGGGGCTCCATGTCGGACAAGGCATCGGCCTGACCGCGCAATTGATGCCGCCGCCCGGACCGACAGAGCCGGGAGACGGCGATTTCGGCCGCGCCGCCTTTTTCGCCCGGATCGGCGCGGTGGGCTTTGCCTATGGCGCGCCGGAGGCCCTGCCGCTGGCGCGGCCGCCGGGCCCGATCGAACTTGTGTCCGCTTTTATCGAGGCGATGCGGGCCCGCATGACCAGGCGCATCCGGGCGGCGCTGCCGCCCAGCCGCGGCGCCATCGCCAGCGCCATCATCACCGGCGAGCGCGGCGGCATCGACGCCGAAGACGAATCCGCCTTGCGCGATGCGGGACTGGCGCATGTGCTGGCCATCGCGGGGCTGCATATGGCGCTGGTGGGGGCCGGCTTCTTCTGGCTGATCCGGGCGCTGCTGGCGGCCATCCCGGCGCTGGCGCTGGCCTATCCGATCAAGAAATGGGCCGCGGGCGGCGGCGCTTGCTGGTTTCCGGTTTTTACCTCGTCATCAGCGGGGCGGCGTCCTCGGCGACGCGCGCCTTTGTCATGCTGGCGATGATGCTGCTGGCGATCCTGCTCGACCGGCCGGCGCTTTCGATGCGGTCCCTGGCGCTGGCGGCGGCGATCCTGCTCCTGTTCAGGCCGGAAGCGATCACCGAGCCGGGCTTCCAGATGTCCTTCGCGGCGGTGGCGAGCCTGATCGCGGTGGCGGAATGGGAGCAGGGCCGCGCCCGGCTGGTGCCGCATGGCTGGCTTTACCGGCATCTGCGCGGCATCGCGGTCACCAGCCTGGTCGCCAGCCTCGCCACCTTGCCCTTTGCGATGTTCTATTTCGGCCGCGCCACCCATTACGCGGTGCTGGGCAATCTCCTGGCCATGCCGGTAATGGGGCTGTGGGTGATGCCGGCGGCGGCCTTGAGCGTCGCGGCCATGCCCTTCGGGCTGGAGCATGCGCCGCTGCAGCTGCTGAGCTCCGGCATCGGCGTGATGCTGGCCCTGGGACGTTTTGTTTCGGGTTTGCCGGGTGCGGTGAGCTTGACGCCCTCCTTCTCCCGCGCGGCGCTGGTGCTGATGGTGCTGGGCGGATTGTGGCTCCTGATCTGGCGGCGAAGCTGGCGCTGGTGGGGCCTGGTGCCGATCCTGGCGGGCGTGGTGTTGGCGCTGGCGACACCCGGCTACGATCTTTTGATTGCCCCCGATGCGCGCACTGTGGCGTTGCGCGGCCCGAGCGGTCTGCTGCATTTTGTGCGCCCGCCCAAGGATCGTTATACGGCCACCCGCTGGCTTCAGCGCGACGGCGATCGCGCGCGATTGGCAAGATGCGGTGGGCGGGAATTTCATCCGCTGCGACGGGGTGGGTTGTGTGGCCCGCAGCGATGGTCTCCTGATCGCTTCGTCGCTCCGGCCGGAGGCGCTGGCGGATGACTGCGCCAAGGCGGACCTGGTGATCAGCGCGGCGCCGGTTATCGCCTGCAAAGGGCCGCGATTGGTTCTGGGGCAAAAGGCGATCGCCGCAAGGCGGCGGCTATGCCATCACCCTGTCGCCGCTTCGGGCGCTCAGCGTCAATCGCTGGCGCGGCGCCCGCCCCTGGGTGGTAAATCCAGACTCTCAGTAGCGGCGGATCAACCCCACCAGCTTGCCCTGGATCTTGACCCGGTCGGACCCATAGAGCCGGGTCTCATAGGCGGGATTGGCGGCTTCCAGCGCGATGGAATCGCCCCGGCGGCGCAGCCGCTTCAAGGTCGCCTCATTGTCGTCCACCAGCGCCACCACGATCTCGCCGGTATTGGCGCTGTCGGCCTGCTGGATGATCACCGTGTCGCCGTCCAGGATTCCGGCGTTGATCATGGAATCGCCGGTCACCTCCAGCGCGTAATGATCGCCGCGCGCAACCATGCCGCTGGGCACCGGCACATCGGCGATCCGGTTCTGCAGCGCCTCGATCGGCGTGCCGGCGGCGATGCGGCCCACCAGCGGCACATTCACCGCATGGTCGCTGTCGCCCATGGCCCGGCGGGGCACATTGTGCCGGGGATCGGCCATGCGTGCCTCCGAGCGGCCGTGCCGCGCCGAGGGCATGATGCGCTGGGCCTGGCTGCGGGTGGTGGCCGGCCTCGGACGTCTCCGCCATATTGTCGGGCAGCCGGATCACTTCCAGCGCCCGGGCGCGCTTTTCCATCCGCCGCAGGAACCCGCGCTCCTCCAGCGCCGTGATCAGCCGGTGGATGCCGGACTTGGATTTGAGGTCCAGCGCTTCCTTCATCTCGTCGAAGGAGGGCGGAACCCCCGATTCACGAATCCGCTCATGGATGAAGACCAGAAGTTCATATTGCTTGCGGGTCAGCATGGACCATGTCCCTCTCACGGCCGGCGCATCCCGGCTTTTGCCATTCTGCAGGGCTTTGCCGGCAAATCAGCGCGAACAAAGCCGAAACATGGAGAATTGTTCTACTTTCAGTTCCCAGACCCCGTCAACGCCGGTTGTCTTTCGATCCGGCCATCAATCCAGCGGCAAAACCGCGATATCCGCACCATCCGACAGGGCCGGCGCCTGCGGGCGCCTTACGATCAGGGCATCGGATTGGCTAAAAATCCTCAACCCCGACGAATCCTGCTGCGGAAAGGGCCGCGCCCATAAATGCCCGTCCCGCCAGGCGCAGGCGGCGCGGACATAGTCCTGTCTTGTGTCATTGGCGGGGAGCGATCCGGCAAGACGCGCCGGCCTGAGCATTGTCTCGGTCTGCCGTCCCAGCATGGCCATGATGGCGGGGCGCAGGAAGAGCAGGGCGCAGACCAGCGTGGAAACCGGATTGCCCGGCAGGCCCAGGAATGGCCTGGGGCCGATCCGTCCGAAGATCAGCGGTTTGCCCGGCCGCATGGCGATCTTCCAGAAATCCAGCACCAATCCTTCCGGCCCCAGCGCCGAGCGCACCAGATCGTGATCGCCCACCGAGGCGCCGCCCATTGTCACCAACAGGTCGCACGGCGTCATCGGCCAGGGGCGCGATCGCCTCGGCCTGGTCGGGAATGATGCCCAGGTCGCGGGGCTCTCCACCCCAGCGCCGGATCAGGGCGCTCAGTCCGTATACGGATGAAGCCACCACCCCGCCCGGCTTGCGGGGTTCGCCCGGACGGGACAGTTCGTCGCCGGTGGCGGCGAAGGCGATCAGCGGCCTGCGCCGGACTTCGACCTCCGCCACATCGCCCGCCGCCAACAGGGCCAGATCGCGCGGCGTCAGGCATTTTCCCGCCGGCACCAGCACCGCGCCGGCGCGAAAATCGAAGCCCTGGGCGCGGATATACCGTCCCGGCCGCGGAACACTGTCGAAATAAACCTGGCTGTCCTCGATGCGGGCGTCTTCCTGCGCCAGGACCGCGTCGCCGCCTTCCGGCACCACGCTGCCGGTGAACAGCCGCACCGCTTCGCCTTGACCCAGCCTGCCCGAAAAGGGATGGCCGGCCGGGGCGCTGCCGACCACTGCAGCGCGGGCCCTGATCGCGACTTCGAACCGCATAGCCGTCCATCGCCGACAAAGAAAAAGGCGGCTGATCGATTTTGGCCTGCGCGTCGGCAGCCAGCGTGCGGCCATCCGCATCCGCCAGTGCGATACGCTCGCTCTCCAGCGGCGCGAACCCGGCCAGGATGCGCTGGACCGCCTCTTCGACCGAGATCATTTGAACAGGTCTTCGGCCCGCACGCCGGCGGCACGGGCCAGCTTCTCCGCCACTTGGGACGGCATGCCGCGGGAGCGGCCGGTGAGAAAGCCCAGAATTTCGCCGCTGGCGACGCCGGCCTGCTTGGCCCAGGCGGTGGGACGCAGGCGATGCGAAATCATGAATTCGCGAAAGGCCTGGCGCCGGCTCTCCGCTTGCGCTCCTGACGCCCGTGGCCGGGGAGCTGTGACTTCGCCCATCAATGCCGCCGGCTTGACCCGGGTTTGCGGTTTGGCGGTTTTGGCCCGGAGAGCCGCTTTCGGCATCGGACGCGATGGCGCCTTGTAGGCGCCGCTCTTGCCGCCGGATTTGGCCAAAAGGCGCACGGCTTCGATCACCGCGCCCTTATCCACCGCCTTGATCATGTCGTAGAGGGTGAGCGCCGCCACCGAGACGGCGGTCAGGGCTTCCATCTCCACGCCGGTCTGGCCGCTGGTCGCCACGGTGGCGACGATGCGGATGCTGGATTTTTCCGCATCGGGTTCGAACTCGATCGCGGCCTTGGCGATTGGAAGCGGATGGCAGAGCGGGATCAGAGTCCGGCACCTTCTTCGCGGCCATGATGCCGGCGATGCGGGCGGCGGCCAGCACATCGCCCTTGGGGGCGGTGCCGTCCATCACCGCGGCGAAGCCCTCCTCGGAAAGCGTCACCCGGGCTTCCGCCGTCGCCTGGCGGGCGGTGACGGGTTTTCCCGACACATCCACCATATGGGCGGCGCCCTTTTCATCCAGATGCGAGAGCTTGCTCATCAGAGAAACCCATCGCCCAAAAGCCGCCGCGTCGCCGCCGCGACATCCTTTTGCCGCATCAGGCTCTCGCCGATCAGAACCGAGGTGACATGCGCCTGGGCCAGGCGCTTGAGGTCGGCGGGCGCCGACAATCCGCTTTCCGCCACCAGATGAGCGCTCTTCGGCGCTTTCGGCGCCAGCCTCTGGGTCACACCGAGCTCGGTGACGAAGGTCTTGAGATTGCGGTTGTTGATGCCGATCAGCCGGGCGTCCAGTCCGGCGGCGCGCGCCAGTTCGGCCTCGTCATGGACTTCGACCAGCGCGTCCATGCCGAAGCGGGCGGCTTCCTCCATCAGGGCGCGCGCGGTGGCGTCGTCCACCATGGCCAGAATGATGAGAATGGCGTCGGCGCCCCAGCTGCGCGCTTCCGCCACCTGATAAGGCTCCAGCATGAAATCCTTGCGCAGCACCGGCAGACGGGTAGCCTCGCGGGCGGCGGTGAGAAATTCCGGCGCGCCCTGGAAGGAGGGCGTGTCGGTGAGAACCGAGAGACAGGCCGCCCCGCCCGCCTCATAGGCCATGGCCAGCGCCGGGGGATCGAAATCGGCCCGGATCAGGCCCTTGGACGGACTCGCCTTCTTGATCTCGGCGACCAGGCCGAATTCGCCCGAGGCCTTCTTGGCCTCCAGCGCGGCGCGGAAGCCGCGCACCGGGCCGGCGTCGCGGGCCCGCGCCTCTATTTCGGCGCGATCAAGCCGGCCCTTGGCGGCGGCGACTTCGTCTTTCTTGTAGGCGAAAATCCGGTCCAGGATGCTCATGACGCGTTGGAAGCCGCAACCAGATGGTTCAGGACGGTACGGGCGCGGCCGCTGTCGATCGCCTGCCGGGCCAGCGCCACGCCTTCACCAATTGTCTTCGCCTTCTGCGCCACAATCAAGGCGGCCCCGGCATTGAGCAGAACGATGTCCCGGTAGGCGGCCCGGCCTTTGCCGTCCAGCAGATCCAGCAGCGCCGCGGCATTCTCCTTCGGGGTCCCGCCCTTGAGATCGGCGAGGCCGGCGCGGGCAAGGCCGGCATCCTCCGGCGCGATTTCGGAGCGGGTGATGACGCCCTCGGCCAGGGTCGCGACATAGGTGATGTCGGTGGTGGTGAGTTCGTCCAGGCCGTCGCGGCCATGCACCACCATGGCGCGCTCGCAACCCAGCGCGCGCAACGCCTCGGCATAGGGCGTCAGCCATTCCTCGGCGAAAATGCCCACCAGTTGCCGCGTCACCCCGGCCGGATTGGCCAGTGGGCCCAGCAGATTGAAGATGGTGCGCTTGCCGATCGCCTGGCGGGCGCCGGCGACATGGCGCATCGCCGGATGATGGGTCTGGGCGAACAGGAACACGATGCCGGCCTGGCGCAGAACCTGCTCCGCCCGGGACGGTTCCAGGTCGATCCGCACACCCAGCGCCTCCAATATGTCGGCGGCGCCGCTCTTGGACGACATGGAGCGGTTGCCATGCTTGGCCACCGGCACGCCCGCCGCCGCCACCACAAAGGAGACCGCGGTCGAGATATTGAGCGTGCCCATGCCGTCGCCGCCGGTGCCGCACAAATCGATGGCCAAGGGCGGCGCCGTGATCGCTTTCATCTGGGCGCGCATCGCCGTCACCGCGCCGACAAATTCCGCTGTGGTGGGCTTGCGGGCCGTCAGCGCCAGCAGGAAGGATTTGATCTCCTCTTCCGCGGCTTTGCCGCTCAACAGCAGCGAGAAGATGCGGCCGGCTTCCTCGGCGGTCAGAGGCTGATCCGCCGCCCGCGCCAGATCGATCAGACCGCTCATCGCGTCATCGCCAGGAAATTGGCGAGCAGGGCATGGCCTTGCTCCGAGGCGATGCTCTCGGGATGGAATTGCACGCCATGGACGGGGTGGGATCTGTGCATCACCCCCTGGATGACGCCGTCTTCGCTGGTGGCGGTGACTTCCAGCGTCTCCGGCATGCTGCCGGGCTCAAGCGTCAGCGAATGATAGCGGGTGGCGTTGAAATCATTGTTGAGGCCGCGGAACACCGACTTGCCGGTGTGATGCATGCGGGAGAGCTTGCCGTGCATCGGCTCCGGCGCGCGCACCACCTGGCCGCCATAGGCCTGGCCGATGGCCTGATGGCCCAGGCAGACGCCCAGGATCGGCACTTGGCCGTCCGCCTTCTCGATCAGCTCCAGGCAGATGCCGGCCTGGTTGGGGGTGCAGGGGCCCGGCGACAGCACGATCCCCTGCGGCTTCAGCGCCAGCGCCTCGTCGGCGGTCAGCGCGTCGTTCCGCTCCACCCGCACCTCGGCGCCCAGCTCGCCCAGGAAGTGGAACAGGTTGTAGGTGAAGCTGTCATAGTTATCGATCAGAAGCAGCATCTTGGCCGTAACAGGTTGAATTGCCGGAATGAACTCGCGGGACCGGGAATTGATACGCCATATAGCGCCGGATTTCGACTTTTTCAGCCGGCCTTTCAGGCCGTATTTTCGGCGATCCAGTCCAGATAGGGGTCGAAACCGGCCGCGAAAGTCTGGGCCACGATCTCCGGCACCTCGTAAGGATGCAGCGCCTTGATCCTTGCGATGGCGGCTTCGAACAGCCCGGCCCGGGTCTTGACCAGAAGCATCACCTCCGGCCCGGCCTTTTGTTCGCCTTGCCAGACATAATGGCTCTCGATCTCCACAAGCTGGACGCAGGCCGCCAGCCGCTCGGCCAGCAGCGCGCCGGCGATCCGGCGGGCCTCGTCGCGGGTGGCGACGGTGGTGGTGATGACGCCGGTTTGGGAGGCTTCGGTCATGCTAAACATACTGCCACAATTCCACCGCCGCGGCAGCTTTCCGGCCGGCCGGGCGTTCCATCGGGAGGAGGCGGTCATGGCCATGAAACTGGAAGGGTCCTGTCATTGTCGTGCGGTGCGGTTCAGCGTGATGAGCCACACGCCCTATCCCTATCAGCTCTGCTATTGCTCCATCTGCCGCAAGACCGCGGGCGGCGGCGGCTTCGCCATCAACCTGATGGGCGACCATCAAAGCCTGAAAGTGCGCGGACAGAAAGCGGTGCATATCTATCACGCCCGGATCGAAGGCGAGGACGGGGTCTGCCGGATCAGCGGCGGCCAGCGCCATTTCTGTTCCAAATGCGCCAGCGCGCTGTGGCTTTACGATCCGGAATGGCCGGAGCTGGTGCATCCCTTCGCCTCGACCATCGACACCGAACTGCCCCGGCCGCCGTCAAAGGTGCATCTGATGCTGCGCTACAAGCCCAAATGGGTGAAGCCGGATTTCGGGCCGGGCGATTCCCGCTTTCCGGAATATCCCAAACTCTCGATCGAGGATTGGCACAGGAAACACGGTCTCTGGATCGCGTAGAGCAGTTTTACGTTTCGTTGAATTGCAAAACTGCTCTATCTCATTTTTTGTCGCGGTTCCGGACGGAGTTGGTAGCGACAGCGTGCCAACGCTTCACACTTTTCCTGGAACCGCTCTGGGAGGCCTCCATGATCCGCAAACTGCCGTCCGGCGGATACCGGCTTTATTCGCGCAAGAAGGATCCCAAGACCGGCAAGCGGCGCAATCTGGGCACCTTCAAGACCCGCGCAGCCGCCGAGAAGCACGAGCGCGCGGTTCAGTATTTCAAGCGCCATTGAAGCGAGGCCGGCCTCCGGCTCTCAACGCGGCTGCTTGGCGGTGCGCAGATAGGGTTTGAGGGTCTTGTAGCCGGGGAACAGGGTCTTGGCTTCCTCATCGCTGACCGCGCCGGTGATGATGATGTCTTCCCCCTGTTTCCAGTCGGCCGGCGTCGCCACCTTGTGCCTGGCGGTCAGCTGCATGGAATCGATCACCCGGATGATCTCGTCGAAATTGCGCCCGGTGGTCATGGGATAGGCGATCACCAACTGGATGCGCTTATCGGGGCTGATGATGAAGACATTGCGCACGGTGGCGTTGTTGGCCGGGGTGCGGCCCTCGGAGGTGCCTTGGACATCGGCGGGCAGCATCCCATACAGTTTGGAGACTTTCAGATCGGTATCGCCGATCATGGGATAATTGGGCGCCAGGCCCTGCGTCTCCGCGATATCGGCCGACCATTTGGCGTGGTTTTCCACCGGATCGACCGACAGGCCGATCACCTTCACGCCCCGTTTGTCGAATTCCGGCTTGAGCCGGGCCACCCGGCCCAGTTCGGTGGTGCAGACCGGAGTGAAATCCTTGGGGTGTGAAAACAGCACCACCCAGTGATTGCCGGCCCAATTGTAGAAATCGATTTTGCCTTCGGTGGTTTCGGCGGTGAAATTCGGCGCGATGTCATTGATTTGCAGCGGCATGGGACATCCTTCGATTACTTGGCTTCGATTACTTGGCTTCGATTATTTGGCTTCGATCATTGGGGGACCGTTGAAGCTTAGCCAATAGCTGGTTTAACCGAAAGCGCGCAATGCCCTTGCCAGATTGGGGCTAATGATACGATTGCATGACAGATGCGCGGTTGCATTTGGCCGGCATTGACGCCAAGGTTCCCTCCAGGTGCAAGGTGTAGGGAACGCGGTGCGAAACCGCGGCTGCCCCCGCAACTGTAACCGGCGAGCAGGCGTCCCAATTGCCACTGATCCACTTTGGATCGGGAAGGCGGGCGTGAGCGGCGACCCGGGAGCCAGGAAACCTGCCTCGCGCTGTCGTCCAGTTTTCGGCCGGGGTGTGCCGGGAATTACGGGGTGAACCGTTGCGGCGACAAGCATGGAGTCGTCGCGGGGCCTTTTGTGAACCAAACCAAACCGGAATGTGCCGTGCCGGCTCCCCTTCAGGAGTCGTCGTGATGAAATTCGAAAAACTGAGAATTCAATCTCTCTCCGTGGCCGCGCTGGCGGCTTTGACGGCACCGGCCTGGGCCGATGGCGCCAATGATCTTTCCGTCCCGCCGGAGAATGTGGTGGTCACCGCCACCCGCATCGCCACCCCGGCCGACCAGGTGGGAAGTTCGCTCACCGTGATCGATGCCGGCGACATCGCCGCCCGCCAGGCCCGATCGCTGCCGGATGTGCTGCGTGAGGTGCCGGGCCTCAATCTGGTCCGGACCGGCGGCGAGGGCGGTCAGACTTCGGTCTTCCTGCGCGGCGCCAACTCCAACCATGTCAAGGTGCTGGTGGACGGGATCGATGTCTCCGACCCCGCCAGCCCCAACGGCGCCTATGATTTCGGCAAATTCCTCAGCGCCGATATCGCCCGGGTGGAAGTGCTTAGAGGGCCGCAATCGGGGCTTTACGGTTCCGACGCCATCGGCGGCGTCATCAACATCATCACCAAATCGGGGGAGGGCCCGCTTACGCTTTCGGCCGAAACCGAAGGCGGCAGCTTCGACACCTTCAACCAAAGCGCCACGGCCAGCGGCTCCACGGATGCGCTGCATTATCGCCTCAGCCTTGCGCACCTGCATGCCGGCGCCACGCCGGTGACGCCATTGGATTTGCTCTTGCCGGGCGAAACCCGCCATGACGATTATTTCGACTCCGTCACCGCCTCCACCAAGCTTGGCTACGATGTGACCGGGAATTTCGATCTGGGATTTACCGGCCGCGCCAGCAACAGCGTGGGGCGGGTGACCGGCGACGCCTTCGATCCAACCACCTTTGCCTCCTATCCGTCGCCGGACCAGACCCGCATCGACACCCTGAGCTATGACGCGCGCGGCACCGCGCATTGGGTGCTGGGGCCGGTCGATCAGACCTTTGGCCTGGGCTATTCCAGCAATGTGGTCAGCGACCAGGACCCCAACAACGGCTCCATCCCCTCGTCGGGCGACCGCATCAAGCTCGACTGGCAGGGGCAGATGACGGTTGCCCCGGGCGAGATCGTGCTTTTGGGCGCGGAGACCGGGCGCGACGCCATCCATGTGCCGATTGCGGCCGGCATCACCACCAATGCCGGTTATGGCGAATTGCAGTCCAGCCTCAAGGACCTGATCCCGGGCGTGGATTTCCACAACAGCCTCAGCCTGCGCTATGACGACGATAGCCGCTACGGCGCCAAGACCACCTGGCATATTGCGCCTTTGCTGACATTCGCGGCGACCCGGCTGCATGCCAGCTACGGCACCGGGTTCAAGGCGCCGTCGCTGGAGCAACTGTATGAGAGTTTTCCGGTCTTTTTCTTTTTCGCCAATCCCGATCTCAAGCCCGAAACCAGCGCCGGCTATGATGTCGGCCTGGACCAGACCTTGTTCGGGGTCACCGGCGGCCTCACCTGGTTCCACAACAACATCCGGAACCTGATCGAGACCGATCCGGTGACATTCTCCACTTATGTCAATATCGGCCGGGCCCGAACCCAAGGGTTGGAGGCCTATCTCGCCTGGCAGCCGCTCGAGACCCTCAGGCTCAGGGCCGATTACACTTATACCGAGGCCGAGGATGCCGATTTGCATCAGGAACTGGTGCGGCGGCCCAAAAACAAGATCAGCGCCGAGGCGCGCTGGCAGGCGATGGAGGCGCTCGCTCTGGACGCCAGCCTGCTTTATGTCGGACGCTGGATCGACGGCAGCCGGGATTTCTCGGTGTCGCGGCTGGACGCCCATCCCTATTGGACCGCCGATATTGCGGCGTCCTACGCCCTGACCGATCATTTCACCTTGACCGCCCGAGCAAGTAATCTGTTCGACAGGACCTATCAGAACCCGGTCGGATTTCTGCAGCCCGGCCGGGCCTTCTATGCCGGCATCAGGGCGAGCTACTGAATGAAACAGGGATTGGGCGCGGCTGTCGCACTGCTTCTGCTTTCGGGGCAGGGGATGGCCGCGTCCGTTCCGCATCGCATCATGTCGCTCAAGATCTGCACCGACGAATTGCTGATGGATCTGGTGCCGCCGTCGCGCATCGCCTCGGTCACCTTCCTGTCGCGGGAAAAGGCGGCGCTGAAATTATGGCCCGAGGCGGCCGGAATTCCGGTCAACCACAACAGCGCCGAGGAAGTGCTGGCGACACGGCCCGATCTGGTTCTCACCGACACTTTCACCGCGCCGGAAATGGCCCGCGTGCTGGCGCGGAGCGGGGCGCGGGTGGTGGAGGTGCCGCCGGCGGAGAATTTCGACTCAGATCCGCGCGGTCACCAGGCTGGTGGGCGATGCGGTGGGCGCTCGCGCGCGCGCCGACGCCTTGATCGCGCGAATGGATTCCACCTTGCGCGCCCTGGCCGCGTCCAGACCCAAGCATCCGGTCCGGGTGATGGGGTGGGGCGGTGGCGGCTTCGTGCCGGGGCGAGCGACCTTGTTCAATGCCGTGCTGACGGCGGCGGGCGGGATCGATATCGCCGCCCATGACGGCTATTTCGATGTCGAAAGCCTGATCGCCGCCAGACCCGATGTGCTGCTTTACGGCGACGATTATATCGACACGCCCAGCCTGCGGATGGACCAGAACGCCCATCCGGCGCTGCTGAAGCTCTATCGCGATCGCCGCATCGTCTATCCCGCCGCCCTGTTCAATTGCGGCGTGCCTCAGAGCGCCGATGCCGCCAAGCAATTGCGGGGCCGGCTTGAGGCGGCGATGAAACAGCCGGGTGGTGTGCCATGACGCGGCTGTCCCAGGCGCTGGCCATTCTGCTCGCGCTGGTCTTCGCTGCTGTCGCTGCTGGCCGGGCGGGTCTGGCTGACCCCGGCCGAAGTCTATGCCGGGCATGACACCCTGGCGCGGCTGATCGTGGATGATATCCGGCTGCCGCGCAGCCTGCTGGCGCTGTTGGTGGGCGGCGCGCTGGGTCTTTCCGGCGCGGTGCTGCAGGGTCTCACCCGCAATCCGCTGGCCGAGCCGGGATTGCTGGGGGTTTCCACCGGCGCGGCCCTGGGCGCGGTGCTGGCGATCTATTTCGGCGTCACCGCCATTTCCGGCGTGGCGGGACCGCTGCTGGGGCTGGTGGGCGCGCTCGTTGGCCTGCGGCCTGACCTTCGGGCTGGGACAGGGCGGCGGCACCATCACCCTGGTGCTGGCCGGCGCGGCGGTGTCGAGCCTGACCGCGGCCGGCATCGCGCTGGCCTTGAATTTCGCGCCCAATCCGTATGCCGCCTATGAGATCATGAACTGGCTGTTGGGCTCGCTGGCCGACAAGAGCTGGGCCCAGTTCTGGCTGGTGCTGCCTTTCATTGTGGCCGGCGGCGCGCTGTTGGCAACCACTGGCCGGGCGCTGGACGCGCTCAGCCTGGGCGAGGCCCAGGCCGAAAGCCTGGGCATCGGCCTCACCTGGCTTCGGATCGCAGCCATCGCCGGCACGGCGCTGGCGGTAGGCGCCGCCACCTCCGTCACCGGCGCCATCGGCTTTATCGGCCTGGTGGCGCCGCATCTGGTCCGGCCCTTTGTCGGCTATCAGCCCAGCCGGATTCTGTTGCCCGCCACGTTGGGCGGGCGCGTTGCTGCTGCTGTTGGCCGACATCGCGGCGCGGCAGATTCACATCGGCCCGGAATTGAAGCTGGGCGTCTTCACCAGCCTGGTCGGCACGCCCTTCTTCTTCTGGCTGGTGGTGCGGCTGAAAAGGACGTCTCCATGAGAGGGGTCCGGCGATGAGCGTGCTGCTGGCCGAGCGGGTCGGGGTCAAGCGCGGCGGGCGCGCGGATATTGCACGACGTCTCGCTCACCGCCGGGCCCGGCGATTTCATCGCCGTGATCGGGCCCAACGGCGCGGGCAAATCGACCTTCCTGTCGGCGCTGGCGGGGCTGATCCGGCCGGGTGAGGGCGAGGTGAGCCTGGACGGCATTCCGCTGCCGAAAATCCCGCGCCGCGATCTGGCCCGGCGCCGGGCCTATCTGCCGCAAAATCCCCTCTGCGAATGGCCGCTTCCGGTGGAGCGGCTGGTGGCGCTGGGGCTGACCGCGCATCTGCCGGCGCTGGGGCCCTTGCCGCCGGGTTTCGATTCCGCCATCGCCCAAGCCCTGGCGGATCTCGATCTCTTGGATAGGAAGGACCAATCGGTGACCACCTTGTCGGGCGGCGAATTCTGCCGCGCCATGCTGGCCCGCGCCCTGGTCGGCAAGCCCGATGTCCTGATTGTGGACGAACCGGTGACGGGGCTCGATCCGGCGCATGCCTTCGCCGCCATGGCGCGGCTGAAAGCCTGGGCGGAAAGCGGGCGAACCGTGATCGCGTCGCTGCACGACCTGACTTTGGCGGCGCGCTACGCCACCTCCATTTTGGCGCTGAAACAGGGGCAGGTGGCGGGCGAGGGCGAATTGACGGCTGAGTTGATCCGCGAGGTTTTCGGGGTCCGAGTCGGACATTCGCGGTACCGGCGCCAATGCAACGATTGATTTTTTGTTGCCATGAAAATTTTTCGGGTTTGCCCCCTCAGGACAGGTAGAAATATAGGATAGTAATCCTACGTATAATAAACGCCCCTTGACAACCATTCCTGTAGATTTAATAGAAGGTGCCAGGGTTCGATAGGGTTTTTCTGTCGAACAAAGAGCGTTTAATCATGCCTACCAAATTTAAAAATCTTGGCCCGACTGACGCAAAGCTATTGCGCCTAGAGGTGCTCCGCGAAATGGCGGACATCTTGGAGGAAATTGAGCGCGGAGGTCCTGTTTCTGTTGAACAGGCAAAGGTTATCTCTCACGGATTGAGCGATGAAAGATTGGCACGGCTGCCATTGATCGACATCATCCCGGAATTGCTGCTGGCGTCCAAGGATCCCATGACTCCAGCTGAAATTTGTGATGCCCTCGTAAAAGCTGGACGAGATTTTGATGCTGATGACCCCGCGAAATCTGTCCGGTGGGCGCTGAAGAAGCTAGTGGAACAAGGAAATGATGTTTTCCATGCCCAATGGGGAAAGTGGCACCACAAGGACCGCTATTCGAAACGAAAAATACACGCGCTCGCACAAAAGAACGCCGGCAAAGGGGGAAGATCGACTGCCGAACATGCCGACCTTACACGCAAAGGCATGGTGAAGGCGCGAGCCAAAGGCGCTCCGATTGGTGCGCCATCAAGGCTAACTGCCGAAAAGGTGCGCACAATCCAACGTATTAGAAACGAAGGCGGTTCTGTACTTAAGGCCATGAAAGAAGTCGGCCTGGCCGTGGGAACTTTCTACAATAATCGCGTGGCTATCGAGGCATGGCGCGAGGGAGATCCTTGGCCGCCCACAGACGTGTCAGCAAAACCAATTATGAGGCTTGTGAAATGAGTTTCGCACGAGCCCCAAACGAAAAAGGCCCCGTGTGCAACCACGGAAGCCTTTCCCGGCGGGTCACGCTCGCTAACCTCTAATCCGTCCTCACAGGCGGCACAGGAATTGAGGTGATGTTAAATGCCCAAGATGAGCATGTTATAGTTTAGCGGTTAACCGCGCCCCAAGATGTCGTGAACCTTGGTGGCGCGGTGCCGCATCCTCACTTTGATAGCAAAAAGGCTGGAATCCGTCTAGAGTCTGGCATGGTTGACGCGCGTCTATCCCTCAAAAAAGCTCTCAAAACTGGGAGATTACAGGCTTTTATTGCCCAACAAGAGGCGCAAGGGGCCGAAATACCGGAGGGTGACCTTGAATTTGCACTGGCTCGCGCCGTCAAACAGCGGCCAGCAAAAGATCGAACATCGCGTTCCCCATCTCACGGTAGTTTGGCCTGCACCCGGTTTGAGTGACACGCGGTTAAGGTAACGCTGCGCGTGAGTTTTGCTGATCTGGATATGCGTTGACCGCACGGATGCCTTGAATAGCTTCCAGAAGTTTTCAACGCCGTTGCAATGATGGTTGTAGCCATTCTCATCAACGCGGGCATATTCGCCCGCGCTATGGTTCACGCGACCATGAATAAAGCCTTCGCGCTCCAGTAAATTGTAGGCCGAAAGCTCATCTGTCGAAACAACCGCAAAGTGGTCAATATTGCGGTGAAAGGCACCTGCCAAGTTTTTGGTATCGGCGCGTTCAATTACCTCAGCCCGGATAAAACCCCCTCGCTCTTTCATCCCAAGAACAACTGTCTTGCCAGCCGCACCACGGCCCCGCCGGCCAGCCCGGCGACCGCCCACATAAGCCTCATCCATTTCAACTTGGCCTTCGAGGCTTCCTAGCAATCCTTGATAGTCAGCGGCGCTCATCAACTGGCGAATTTGCATTCCCATCCGATAGGCGCATTTCCGGGTCACCCCAAGCTGGCGATGCAATTCCATTCCGCTCACACCATGCCGCGTCGAGATAAAGAGGAAAATCGCATAAAACCAGATCTGAAGCGGGGTACGGCTTTTCTCGAAAATGGTCCCGGCGCAGGGATAGAGATTGTCGCCGCAGTGAGCGCAGGCATAGGCTTTGCGGTTTTGAAGGCGGTGAAAGGTAGCGTCTACCACCCCACAATTACCGCAGGTATGGCGATGCCCATACCGAACCGTCATTACATGTTCTAAACAGGCATCCTCGTCCGGGAACCGCTTGAAGAACTCGCGGACCGTTAGTTTGCGGGTGATATCGCTCTTGTTCATGTAAACAAGTTAGTTTACGCTTAGCGGCGTGTCAATAGGATTGTTTACATGCCGGTAGATTTTGTTTCGGCGACCGACGCCCTTTTCTCTAAGACGGGTCCAGAGGACTTAGCCGAGGCATTGGGCTGCTCGGCACAGACAATACGGCAAGCCAGGATGGCCGATTCCAAGCCGGGGCATCGTTCCCCGCCCCCAGGCTGGGAGGCCGCCACAGCCCGTCTTGCACGCCAGAAGGCCGCACAGCTTCAAAAGCTGGCTGACCGGCTTACATAGCAGGAAGCCCAATTTTGCCGGCGCTTCGTGTGCAATTAACACTTTGAAATAGCTAGCGAAAATATCTGCGGCTACTAAGTATTTCTACGTAGAATCAAGGATTTACCATTCCTTCACTTGCGGTGAAGCAAGTTGGGCGTATATACGTTGTGTATCCGAGAGAGGCATCACGGATTATCGAGGGAAAAGGACTATGCAAACTTCAATCGCCAAATGGGGTAACAGCTTAGCGCTGCGTTTGCCGCGCCATGTTGTGGAAGGGGCGAATTTAAAGGAAGGCGCCTCAGTCGTCGTTGAAGTTCAGGACGGAAATCTCATCGTCAGACCTGCGCGCAAGAAATTCAAGTTGTCCGAGCTTCTGGCAGACCATAAGCCGACCCACCGTCACGGTGAAACGGATTGGGGCCAAAGGCGCGGTGAGGAGGAATGGTAAGTCGCAAACCGGCGTATCAGCCAGAGCGAGGTCACATCGTCTATCTGGATTTCACACCGAACGCCGGTACGGAACAGGGCGGGCGAAGGCCCGCCCTAGTTTTGTCTCCGAAGAACTTCAATATCGCAACCGGACTCATGTTGGCATGCCCTATCACCAATCAACTGAAGGGCGGTTCCTTTGAGGTACAATTACCCCGTGGAGTCCGCGTAACTGGCGCGGTTCTGTCCGACCACATTAGAAGTGTGGATTGGATTGCCCGGAATGCCGAATACTACGCCGACGCAACCGAAGAAATTATGTGCGAGGTTCTAGGTCGCGTCGAGGCGATTCTCGCTATTGATTGCGGGGAAGACTAGAAGTTCCCCATACAAAAGGTGAAGGCGGCTAAGCCGCTTGGCCGCCGCCTTCTAATCGCCCGGCAGGATTTGAACCCGCGACCACCCTCTTCGCAAAAGAGGCGCTCTATCCGCTGAGCTACGAACGCTCGTTTGCCGATAAGTAAGAATTCGTTAACCGGCTTCAAGTGCTCGATACCTGTTCTGAGGGGGCAAACCCGAAATTTTTTTGCCTGGCCGCTTATCCACAGGCCAATTTTGCTTGACGCAACCCGAGAATGGGTCACTAGATATAGCGGCTGGGTTGTCCGATTTGTCACAATTCTAGGGGTAACGAAGGCATCTGGTGGATCGCACGGCGATCCGGCCAATGCCCGAATTTCCCCTCTCGGCAGCCGGCGGTTTTGAGTGGATTTGGGCCGTTTGGCCTGAATCCGGGCGGTTATTGGGGGCGTTGATGTCAGCAGCCGGTAAGCTTGAGTTCTTCGGGGATTTTGACGAGCAAGGCCAGCTGGTCGAGACGCCATACCGGCCGCAATTGGCGAAAAAAAACGCAAACCCCAAGCCCAAGCCGGTTCGCGAATCCGCCCCCCAGGATCTGGCCAGGCCCGCCGCCCAGCCGCCCATGCCGGGGCCGCTTTTCACTAAGCCGACACCGGCCGACCTCACGCTCGACCGCTCGCGCGACATTCTTTTGACCGCCTTCGGCAAGGCGACCCTGACCGACCGCTATCTGATGCCGGGCGAAAGTTTCCAGGACATGTTCGCCCGCGTCGCCTGCGCCTATGCCGACGATGTGGCCCATGCCCAGCGGCTCTACGACGCCATGAGCCAGCTCTGGTTCATGCCGGCCACTCCCGTCTTGTCGAATGGCGGCACCAAGCGCGGCCTGCCGATCTCCTGCTTCCTCAACGATGTTTCCGATTCGCTCGACGGCATTGTCGGGGTGTGGAACGAGAATGTGGCGCTGGCGTCGAATGGCGGCGGCATCGGCACCTATTGGGGCAAGGTCCGCTCCATCGGCGAGCGGGTGAAGACCGGCCAGACCTCCGGCATCATTCCCTTCATCCATGTGATGGACGGATTGACCCTGGCCATCAGCCAGGGTTCGCTGCGGCGCGGCTCGGCGGCGGTCTATCTCGACATCTCCCATCCGGAGATCGAGGAGTTCCTGGAAATCCGCAAGGCCTCGGGCGATTTCAACCGCAAGGGCCTCAATCTGCATCACGGCATCAACATCACCGACGAATTCATGCAGGCCGTGCGTGACAACGAGATGTTCGGCCTGAAAAGCCCCAAGAGCGGCGAGGTGCTGCGCCAGGTCAATGCCCGCCAGCTCTGGCAGCGCATCCTGGAGACCCGGCTGCAGACCGGCGAGCCCTATATCCTTTATATCGACGCGGTGAACCGGGCGCTGCCCAAGCACCAGCGCGAATTGGGGCTCAAGGTCAACACCTCCAATCTCTGCAGCGAGATCACCCTTCCCACCGGCATCGACCATACCGGCGCCGAGCGGACGGCGGTGTGCTGCCTGTCCTCCCTCAATATCGAGACCTGGGACCAGTGGTCGGAGGTGGAGGGCTTTGTCGAGGATGTGCTGCGCATGCTCGACAATGTGCTGACCAGTTTCATCGAGACCGCGCCCGACAGCATGAACCGGGCCAAATATTCCGCCCTGCGGGAGCGCTCGGTGGGCCTGGGGGTGATGGGTTTTCACTCCTTCCTGCAGTCCAAATCCATTCCCATGGAAAGCGCCATGGCCAGGTCATGGAATCTGCGCATCTTCAAGAAGATAAGGCGGGAAGCGGATGCGGCGTCTTATCTTCTGGCGGAAGAGCGCGGCGCCTGCCCGGACGCGGCGGAGAAGGGGATGAAGTCGCGCTTCAGCCACAAGATCGCGATCGCCCCCACCGCCTCCATCAGCATCATCTGTGGCGGCGCCTCGGCCTGCGTCGAGCCGATCCCGGCCAATGTCTATACCCACAAGACCTTGTCCGGCGCCTTTGTGGTCCGCAATCCCTATCTGCAGGATCTTCTGGCGTCCAAGGGCCTGGACACGCCGGAAGCCTGGCAGTCGATCGTGGAGCAGGAAGGCTCGGTGGCGCATCTGGACGGGCTATCGGAGGAGGAGAAAGCCGTATTCCGCACCGCCTTCGAGATCGACCAGCGCTGGATCATCGAGCTGGCCGCCGACCGCACCCCTTTCATCTGCCAGAGCCAGTCGCTCAATTTGTTCCTGCCCGCCGACATCAACAAATGGGACCTACACATGCTGCACTGGACGGCGTGGGAGCGGGGCATCAAGAGCCTTTATTATTGCCGCTCCAAATCCATCAGCCGGGCTGGTTTCGCCGGTCAGCTGGAAAAGACCGGGACAAAAGCCGTCGCCGAAAACCGCACGGATTACGAAGAGTGCCTGGCATGTCAGTAGATCTCGGCGCCCTCGATCCGCATGACCTGATCGGGACCGGCAAGGTAGGGCTTCTCACCTCCAGCGGCACCTATGATGTGGAGCGCTATCCCTGGGCCTATGAGTGCTGGAAACGCCAGCAGCAGACCCATTGGATGGGCGAGGAAGTGCCGCTCGGCGGCGACATCAAGGACTGGCAGTCCGGCCATCTCACCGATGCCGAGAAAGGGCTGCTCACCCAGATCTTCCGCTTCTTTACCCAGTCCGATGTCGAGGTCGGCGACAATTACCTGAAACGCTATATTCCGCTCTTCCAGCCCCTGGAAGTGCAGATGATGATGGCCGCCTTCACCAATATGGAGACGGTGCATATCGACGCCTATGCGTTGTTGCTGAAGACCTTGGGCATGCCCAAGACCGAGTTCGAAGCCTTCCGCGACTATGACGCCATGCGCGCCAAGGCCGATTACATGCACACATTCGGGGTCAAGAGCTGCGCCGATGTGGCCCGGACCTTGGCCATGTTCGGCGCCTTCACCGAAGGCATGGCGCTGTTCGCCAGCTTCGCCATGCTGCTCAACTTCCCCCGCCACAACAAGATGAACGGCATGGGCCAGATCGTCAGTTGGTCGGTGCGCGACGAGAGCCTGCATTGCGAGGGCATCACCAAACTCTACCACGCCTGGAACAAGGAGACCGGCGCGGTCACCAAAGTGGTGCGCGACGACATCATGGACGTGGCCAAGACCATGGTGGGGCTGGAGGAGCGCTTCGTCGATCTCGCCTTCAGCCTGGGCGAGATCAAAGGCATGTCGCCCTCCGACATCAAGGCCTATGTCCGCTATATCGCCGACTGGCGGCTGACCCAGCTCAAGCTGTCGCCCACCTTCGGCAATTTCGAGGAGACGGAGTCCGGCTACAAGCAGATCAAGCCGCATCCGCTGCCCTGGCTGGTCGAGATCCTCAACGGTGTCGAGCACGCCAATTTCTTCGAGCAGCGGGCCACCGAATATTCCAAGGGCGCCAGCCGCGGCAGCTGGGACGGGGACGGCGGGGTGTGGGACGCCTTCGACAAGCGCAACCGGGTGGCGGCGGAATAGACTTTAGGCGTTTGCGGGCCTCAGCCGCTTCATCGCCTCCGGCATGGCGGGCGTATCCTGGGGCACATAAAGCCGGGTGCGGCTCTTCAGGTGCGGGATGCGGTTGACGTCCAGGCTCCGGGCCAGGGCGCGCAGATAGAAGAACTCTTCCTTGGTGGCGATCTCGAAGCCGGCGAATTGCGCTTTGCCGTCCTCGAACTCGCGGTCGCTGACGGCTTCCTCGAACAGGGCCGGCCAGCCCGCGCTCTCGGAGGCGATGCCGGCGCCTTCGTCGAAATGGATCTTGCGCCGGTCGCGGATCAGGGCCGGCAAGGCGTCAGGGTATAGGTCGTAGAGCGCGCGCAGGGGCTCTTTGCCGCGCGGCAGCCCGTCGACGGTCTTGAGCAGCGCGGTTGCGTCCAGCCCCAGCGCATACTCCACCACCGCCAGATCCAGAAAGGGTTCGCGCACTTCCAGCTCGAAGCGCATGGAGGTGCGATCCACCCGCTGCAGATTGGCCCGGTGCATCATGCTCAGGCATTGCTCGCGGACATTGCGGCCGAGCGCGTTGCCCTGCGCGAAGACATGCTCCAGCGGCCCATAGCCGGCGAATAATTCGTCGGCGCCTTCGCCGCACAAGGCCACCCGGTAGCCGTCGGCGTGAATCCGGCGTGACACCAGCCAGCCATAAAGAGCGGGACGGATGATCGCGGGCTCGAAAGCCTCCACCGCTCCGGCCACGGTCTCGAGCAGGGAGAGGGTCTCCCGGCTTTGGGCCTCGAACGCCACTTCGCGCAGGTCGAGCCCGGTCAGATCGGCATAGGCGCGGGCGTAAGCGTGATCGGGCGCATCCCTGCCTGCGATGATATAGCCGGGCATGTCCGGCTGATGGCGGCGGGCGTAATGCATCACCAGGGTGCTGTCGATGCCGCCGCTGAACAGCGCCGCCGCCGGCAAATCCGGGGGCACGCGGATGCGCACCGCCTCCGCCAAAAGCGCGTCGAGTGTCCCGGGCGAACCCTGGCCCAGCTGTGCGGGCTCGGGCAGGCAGTAGAATTGGCGGCAGAAATTGCGGGTCAAGAGATAGCCCGGCGGCAGCAGCATGACCTCGCCCTCGGGCGCGGCCTCCAGCAAGGGCCGCATTTCCGAGCAAAACAGGAATCCGGTGGCGGATTGGATCAGGTAAAGCGGCTTGACCCCGAACGGATCGCGGGCGGCCAGGAACTCGCCGGTCGCGGTATCCAGCGCCACAAAAGCGAACATGCCGGAGATCCGCTTCAGGGCCTGCGCGCCCCAGATCTGAAGGGCATTGGCCAGGACTTCGGTATCGCTCTGGTTGCGGAATGCCACGCCCGATTGTTCCAGCTCGCGGCGCAATTCGGCGTGATTGTAGATTTCGCCATTCAAGGCAACCAGGAGCCGGCCGTCGAAAGAAGCCTGGGGCTGCACGCCATTATGGCCGTCCACGATGCGCAGGCGCCGGGTGCACATCGCGGTGTCCTTGTGCGGAATGACCAGGGGATCGGTGATGTCGCCGCGATGCCGGATGCCGGCGATCATCTGCTCGACGACAAGATCCGCGTCCTCCCAATTGACTGCCACCGCGATGCCGCACATGGAACTTCACCTTGAAAAGTCCCGGGCAGGTTAGGCAGACAGGGTTAAGGAGCCGATAACCAAAGATTGGGATTTGGTCAGCTTGCCCGCAGCCGGGCCCGGAACCTCCGGTCGTGTTTGAGGGCATGTTCCCGGGCCATCGCCTTGCGCCTGGTGCGGCACTTTTCCGCGTAAAGCAGGATCCAGACGCGGCCGCGGGTGGATTTGGCGCCGCGCCGGCCTTGGCCGTTATGCTCCGCCAGCCGCCGTTCCAAATCCAGGGTCCAGCCCACATACGTGACGACGCGGCCGTTCTTTTCGCGCGTCGCCAGGACATAGACATAACAGGCCATGATCCAGATGTGCCGCGTCCGGCGCATGGCTGACAAGGCAAAAATATGGGATTGCCCGCCCGCGGCGCGCCGCCTATATACTTGCCCAGGCAATGATTGCTTGCGCAGTTATTGTCCCTGCCAAGGATGGGGTTATGCGGCCTTTTTATCACGCCAGCCATTACGGCATGAAGAATTCGGTGGGTTATCTGATCCGCCGCACTTCGAACCTGATCATGCCGCAGCTGGAAGCCCTGTTCGCCGACGCCTCCCTGACATTTACGCAGTGGACGGTGCTGATGGCGCTGCGGGAATGGGGCCAGTCCACCGCCGCGGAACTTGCCCGCGACATCTGCCACGATGCCGGCGCGATCACCCGCATTGTCGACGAATTGGAGGAGCGCGGCCTGGTGGCGCGGGCCCGCAGCGAAACCGATCGCCGGGTGGTGGCATTGAACCTGACATCGCAAGGATTAAGTCTGGTCCAAACGCTGCTGCCCCGGGTGGTGGAACACTGGAACGGGCTGCTCGGCGGATTCAGTCATCTGGAGGTCAAACTTCTGATCAAGCTTATGGGCCGGTTGACCGCGGCGGCCGAAGGCAAGCGCGACGCATGCAGCGCGCGCGGGCGCAAACGGCATGAAAGAGACGGCAGCCAATCCGGTCGCGGGCATCGCCATCGGCGGGGAACTTCGTCATGAAGAAGACATTCGCGCTTTTGTCCAGCCTGCTGCTGTCGGCCTGCGTCTCCGCGCCGCCGACCACGCCTGAGACCAAGGAAATCGCCTCTCAAAGCCTGGGCCTTTCCGCCCAGCCGGCGCCGGCCTATTCCGACGAATGGTGGAAAGCCTTCCGCGATCCCCAGGTCGACCGGCTGGCGCAATCGACGCTTTCCGGCAATCCCACTTTGGAAGGAGCCTTGGCACGCATCCGCGCCGCGCAAGCGCAATTGTCCGGCGCCCGCGCCGATGACCGGCCCCAGGCCGCTCTCGACGGCCAGGAGCAGCGCCTCTTGTTCAGCAAGGATTACATCATTCCGCCGCCCTATGGCGGCAGCTATCGCTGGTACGGTCAGGTGCAGGCCGATCTCAGCTGGAATCTCGATTTCTGGGGCAAGCAGGCCGCGATCATCGCCCGGGCCCGCGATAACGCCGAGGCGGCTTCGCTGGATGCGGCGGCGGCGCGGCTGGCGCTGTCGGGCGCGCTGGCCCAGACCTATATCAATCTGCTGCTGGCCTATCAGGATATCGATATCGCCAATCAGACCGTGGCGGAGCGTGAGGAAATCCTGAAGCTCACCCAGGGCCGGTTCAATGCCGGACTGGAAAATGCCAGCGCGGTGGAAGAGGCCAAGGCGCTCTTGGCTCTGGCCCGGGTCGATGTCAAACGCACCGAGGCCAGGCGCGACCTCGATGTCCACGCCATCGCCGCGATCGCAGGCGAAGGGGCGTCGGCTTACGCCGGCATCACCCGGCCGGCGCCCAATCTCGACAGCGCGCTGGAGTTGCCCGCCGCGCTGCCGGCCGATCTTCTGGCGCGGAGGCCCGATATCCTGGCGGCCAAGCTGCGGGTGGAAGCGGCGGCGAAGGCGCGCGAAGCGGCGCATGCCGATTTCTATCCCAACATCAATCTCACCGCCTTGGCCGGCTTTCAGGCGATCGGGCTTTCCAATCTCATCACCGGGAATTCCTTTACCTATGGCGCCGGACCGGCGATCCATCTGCCGATTTTCGACGCCGGAAAGATCCGCGCCCGTTATGCCGGCGTCACCGCCGATCTCGACGCGGCGGTGGCCGACTACAACGGCGCGGTGCTGACCGCGGTGCGCCAGACCGCCGACGCCATCACCGAGGTTGCCAGCCTCAAGGCCCAGCGCGCCGATCAGCAGGCGGCGCTCGACAGCGCCGGACGCTCCTTCGCATTGGCCCGGACCCGCTACCGCTCCGGCCTGTCGGACCAGATCGCCATGCTCACCGCCGAGAATACGCTTCTGACCGCCCGCCAGCAGATGGCGGCCCTGATCGCCAATTCCACCATCCAGCGGGTGACGCTGCTGCTGTCGGTGGGCGGCGGATTCACCGCGACCGACAACACACACATTGCCAAGGACTGACGCCATGAGCGATGCCAGCGCTTCGAACAATTCCCGCCGCCGCCGCGGCTTTCTGCTGTTGGGCGCGGTGATCGCCATCGCCGGACTGGCCTATGGGGCCTACTGGTTCTTCGACGCCCGTTTCTATGAGAGCACCGACGACGCCTATGTCGCCGGCAATGTGGTGACGGTGACCGGCCGGGAAAATGCCACCGTGATGGCGCTTTATGCCGACAACACCCAGCTGGTGCGTCGCGGCCAGCTTCTGGTCGAGATGGACCCGTCGGTGGCGAATGTGAATCTGGCCGCCGCCGAAGCCAATCTGGCCCGGGCCGTGCGCGCCGTGAAAGGCGACTTCTCTCACGCCGAGACGTCCAATGCCCAGCTGACCCAGGCCGAGGTGGCCCTGGCGCTGGCCCGCACCGATTATCAGCGGCGTCAGGAAGCGGCTTCCGACGGCGCGGTCTCCGCCGAGGAACTGGCTCATGCCCGCGACAATGTCCGCGCCGCCGAGGCCCAAGTGCAAGCGGCGCGGGGCGGCCGCGACCAGGCCCTGTCGCAGATCGCCGGCACCGATGTGGCCAACAATCCCGATGTGCTGGCGGCGGAAGCGCAATTGCGCAGCGCCGTCATCGCCCAGAACCATATGCGGATCGTGGCGCCGGTGGACGGCGTCATCGCCCAGCGCACCGTGCAGGTGGGACAGCATGTGGCGGCGGGCACGCCGTTGATGGCGGTGGTGCCGCTGAACGATGTCTGGATCGACGCCAATTTCAAGGAAGTCCAGCTCGAGGATATGCGGGTGGGCCAGCCGGTGACCATCACCACCGACATCTATGGCGGCGGCGTCACCTTCCACGGCCATGTCGAGGGATTGGGCGCCGGCTCGGGCAGCGCCTTCGCCCTGCTGCCGCCCCAGAATGCCAGCGGCAACTGGATCAAGATCGTGCAGCGGGTGCCGGTACGGATCGCGATCGATCCCAAGGATCTGGCGGCGCATCCCCTGCGCATCGGACTTTCCGTCACCGCCTCGGTTTCGATCGGGGATACCTCCGGTTCGCTGGTGAGCAGCAAGGTCGAGCCCGGCAATACCAGGGCCGATCTCGGCGACGACAGCGATGCGCGGGCCGATCGCATCATCGCCCGCATCCTGGCCGAGAATGGCGCCATGCAGGTATCGGACGCCAAGGCGCCCAACCGCAAATGAGCCCTGTGCGCCAATGAGCACCGTTGAAGACATCGAGGATACCAGCCCGGAAGGTCCGGTTCCCCTGGTTCCCGCCGAGCCGCCGCCGCTGAAGGGCGCCACCCTGGCGCTCACCGCCTTGGCGCTGGCCCTGGGCACCTTCATGCAGGTGCTGGATTCGACCATCGCCAATGTCTCGCTTGCCGACCATCGCCGGCAATCTGGGCGTGAGCCCGGACCAGGGCACCTGGGTGATCACCAGTTTCGCGGTCGCCAACGGCATCGGGGTGCCGCTGACCGGCTGGCTGATGGGCCGCTATGGCGTGGTGCGGACCTTCGTGTTCTCGGTGATCGCCTTCACGGTCGCCTCGCTTCTCTGCGGCCTCGCCTGGAGCCTGTCCTCGCTGATCTTTTTCCGGGTGCTGCAGGGCGGAACCTCGGGCCCGATGATTCCCGGCTCGCAGGCGCTGCTGATTTCGATTTTCCCCGCCCATAAGCGGGCGACGGCGCTGGGCATCTGGTCGATCACCACTCTGGTGGCGCCGATCTGCGGTCCCATCCTGGGCGGCTATATCTCCGACAATTTTCATTGGAGCTGGATCTTCCTGATCAATGTGCCGGTGGGGGCGATCGTGGCGTTTCTGTCCTGGCGGGCGCTGGCGAGCCGCGAAACGCTCACCCGCAAGCTGCCGATCGACACGGTGGGGCTGGGGCTTCTGATCATCTGGGTGGGCGCGCTGCAGATCATGCTGGACACCGGCAAGGACGCGGACTGGTTTTCCTCGACCACCATCGTGATCGAGGCGCTGATCACCGGTATCGGCTTTGTCGCCTTCCTGATCTGGGAATTGACCGAGATCCACCCGATCGTGGATCTGTCGCTGTTCAAGAACCGCAACTTCGCGCTTGGGCACCTTGGCCTTCTGCCTGGGCTATGCCGTGTTCTTCGCCAACAATCTTCTGATGCCGCTGTGGCTGCAGACCCAGATCGGCTATACCGCGACCTGGGCGGGGCTGGTGGCGGCGCCCACCGGCGTGATCGCGGTCTTGCTGACGCCGATCACCGCCCGCACCATGCTCGCGCATCGACGCCCGCATCATCGCCACCGTCGCCTTCATCGCTTTCGGCATTTCCTATCTGATGCGCGCCAATCTCACCGCCAATGCCAGTTTCTTCGATTTCGTGGTGCCGCTCCTGGTTCAGGGCGTTTCGATGGCGACCTACTTCCTGGCGATGGTCACCATCCTGCTGGACGGGGTGCCGCCAGACCGCATTCCGCTGGCGTCGGGCCTGTCGAATTTCGCCCGCATCACCGCCGGCGGATTCGCCGCCTCCATCGTCACCACCATCTGGGACCGGCGCGAGGCGCTGCATCAGAGCCGGATGGCCGATCTCACCACCGCCTTCAGTCCGGCGCTGAACCAGGCGCTGGCGGGACTGCACCGGCTGGGACTGCCCGATCTGGGCGCCAAGGCCGCGATTGTGCGCACCATGACCGGCCAGGCCTATCTGCTGGGCGCCAACGATATCTTCTGGATCTCGGGATGGATCTCATTCGTGCTGATCGGCACGGTGTGGCTGTGCCGCAAGGCCAAGTCCGGCGGCGGCCCGGTAGCGGCAGACTGACGTCCGCCGCTACCAGTTATTGTTCCCCCCTCTGTCTCTTTCGCGCAGCTTGCTTTGGCGCTCCGGCTCGCGCCTACGCGCAGGCGCTCAGAGACATCTCCCCCCGCCAGTGCTTTGCACGCGGGGGAAGAAAGTCTTCGACCTGCACCAAGGTCCAGTTTTTGCCGATTGACTTGAATCACGGTCCGCGCCCACATCCGGCATGGATTGGCGTTTCTCGATTCGCCGGATTATGCGTTGGGCGGAAGGGCGCGCCGGCGATGCCGCGCTGGCGGCGCTGTTCCTTGCCGCGGTAGCGGTTGGCGGACCGTCGGCGCTTGCCGGCCTTGGCAAATTCGCCGAAGCGATCACCCCCGGCATGGCGGCCCAGGCCTCGGTCAAAACGGTTCCGGATGATCGGCGGCAGCTTGTCCTGACCGGTTTCGCGACGCCGCCATCGGCGGCGCCGCATGTGTTGCCGCCGGGGGAAAATCCCCCAGCGGTATCGCAACCGGCGCCGGAACAATCGCTTCAAATCGCCTCCAATCCGCCTCCTGCGCGGGAACCCGTATTGCGGGCCGAAGAATCGGTGGTTCCCGCCATCGCCATCTGCATCGACGATCTGGGTCCGGATTTGGCCGGCACCATGAAGGCGATGGGTCTGCCGCAGAACGTCACTCTGTCATTCCTGCCCTATGCTGCGGCGACGCCGCATTTGGCGCGCGAAGCCGAAGCGGACGGCCACCAAGTCCTGGCGCATGTGCCGATGGAAGCGATCGGCGGCCAGGATCCCGGCCCGATGACGCTCGAGGTGGATTCGCCGCAAATTCCGCAACGGCTGGCCTGGGCTCTGGCGCGGGTGCCGGGCCTCAAAGGCATCAACAATCACGAGGGCAGCAAATTCTCCACCGACATCGCTTCGCTGACGCCGGTGGCGGAGGCGCTGGCCCAGCGGCATCTCTTCTTCTTCGATTCCAGGACCATCGCGGGATCGCAGATCGTGCGGGTGTCGCATTTATTCGGCGTGCCCAGCGCCGGCCGCGATGTTTTCCTGGACGACATTCTTTCGGTTTCCGCCATTCAGGCGCAGCTGGACAAGCTGGTGGAGAGAGCCCGGCGGACAGGCGTCGCCATCGCCATCGGCCATCCCCATGACATCACCCTTGCCATGCTTTCGGCCTGGCTGGCCCAGGATCACGGTGTCAGGCTGGTGCCGATCTCGGAAGCGATCCGTCTCAAGATGAACGAAGCCTCGCTGATGGCGGCGCGGTAGCAGGCCCGCCTATTGCCCCTTCTTTCCGGCGCTGGCGAAGCGCACGGCTTCTTCCGCCGCCGCCATCAGGGCGCGGGCCTTGTTGACGGTCTCCTGATATTCGGCCTCCGGCTCGCTGTCGGCGACGACCCCGCCGCCCGCCTGGACATACATCATCCCGTCCTTGACCAGGGCGGTGCGCAGCACGATGCAGGTATCCATCGAACCGTCGGCGGCGAAATAGCCCACCGCGCCGCCATAGGGCCCGCGCTTCTCCTTTTCGAATTCGTCGATGATCTGCATGGCGCGGATCTTGGGCGCGCCCGACAGCGTGCCCGCCGGCAATCCCGCCGCCAGCGCATCCACCGCATCCAGGCCGGGGCGGATGTCGCCTTCCACATTCGACACCAGATGCATCACATGGCTGTAGCGTTCGATGAAGAAGCTGCCGGTGACCTTGACCGTGCCGATCTTGGCCACCCGCCCGACATCGTTGCGCCCCAGATCGAGCAGCATCAGATGCTCGGCGCGTTCCTTGGGATCGGCCATCAATTCCTCGGCCAGGCGCGCATCGCTGTCCGGCGTCGCCCCCCTGGGCCTGGTGCCGGCGATCGGCCGGATGGTGACCTTGCCGTCGCGCAGCCGCACCAGTATTTCCGGACTCGATCCCACGATCGAGAAACCGGGAAAGGCCAGGAAATAAAGAAAGGGCGAGGGGTTCAGCCGCCTCAGCGCGCGATAGAGCGAAAAGGGCGGCAAGGTGAAGGGCCGGCGGAACCGCTGGCTGGGCACCACCTGAAATATGTCGCCGGCCCGGATGTAATCCTTGGCGCGCCGGACCACGGAGAAATATTCCTCCTTGGTCATGTTGGATTCGACCGGCTGCTCCACCGGCATGTCGGCGGGCGCTTCTATTTTGGGGGGGAGCGGCTTGTCCAGGGCGGCAACGGCCTCTTCGATGCGTTCGCCGGCCCGGGCATAGGCGGCGCGCGCCTCCAGGTTCGCCTCGGGCCAGACCGGCGTCACCACCACGATCTCGTCCTTCACCGAATCGAAAATCGCGATGATGGTGGGGCGCAGCAGGATCGCATCGGGCAGTCCCAGTCCGTCGGGCGGCATGCCGGGCAGATGCTCGATCTGGCGCACCATGTCATAACCCAGATAGCCGAACAGGCCGCTGGCCATGGGCGGCAGGCCGGCGGGCAGATCCATCCGGGTCGCCGCGATCAAGGCGCGCAGCGAATCCAGCGGCTTCGCCGTCTCCGCCACAAAGGCGCCGCCGCTGAGCGCCTGGCGGTTGATTTCGGCGACATCGCCCCGGCAGCGCCAGATCAGGTCCGGCTTCAGCCCGATGATGGAATAGCGGCCGCGGGTTTCGCCGCCTTGCACGCTTTCCAGCAGGAAGGCGTTGTCGCGGGCCCTGCCGCCGTCAAAGCCCAGCTTGAGGAAGGCCGAGACGGGAGTTTCCAGATCGGCCACCAGCCGCCGGAACACGGCCTGCGGCTTCTTCGCGGCATAAGCGCGCGAAGCTGTCGAAGTCCGGGCTCAGGCTCACGAATTTGCGCCGGTGGCTTGCTGAAACACCGCCTGGTTGACTTTCACGCCTTGCTGCAGGCGCGCCGCATCGGCGAAGGAACTGGTGAAGTCGGTCGCCGCCTGTCCGGAGATTTGCTCCCGGCCCGAAGCGTAAAGCCGTTCGGTGGCCCGGTCGCTGGGATGGGCGATACCGGTCAGCTGGGCGATGATGTAATTGCCGCCGGTTCCTTGCGCCGCTTCCGCGATACCGCCGGGAGCGGCGTCAAACAGCTTGGTGACCAGGTCCGTCGAGAATGTGATGTCCGACGTGCTGGCGGGCCAATGCCGGGCTCTGTTGCACCGGCACCTTCAGCGCCTTGGCGATCGCTTTCAGGTTTCCGTCCTTCTTGGCCTGGTCGGCCAGGGTGACGGCCTTGGCGGCAAGCGCCCCGGCCTTTTCTTCGGCCGTCCAGGCCGCGATCGCGTCGCTGCGGACTTGGTCCATCGACTTCAGCTTGGCCGGGGTGACGCCATCCACCTTGATGGCGTAGTTGGCGCCGCTCTTGCCGGCGAAGGGATCGGTGTCCTCGCCCACTTCGGTGGAGAAGACGGTGGAGAGAAATTCCGGATCGCTGGGCAGGCCTTGCACCGGCTGGCCCGACGGGGCGAGCCCGTTCTTGTCCACCGCGGCGATGCGGACATATTTCATGCCGGTCTTTTTCGCCGCCGCGGCGATATCGGCGCCGCCCGAGCGGGCGTCCTCGAAAGCATTGACGATGTCGGTGATCTTGGCGCCGGCCAGTTCCAGCGCCAGTTTCTGCCGGATCCGGTCCTTCACGTCGGCGAGCGTGCGCGCAATCGCCGGGGCGATCTTGGTGACGCGCAACAGCACATAGCCGTTGAGGGCGCCTTTGACCGGCTGGCTGACTTCGTTCAGGGGCAGCGAGAAAGCCGCGTTGGCGCGCGCCTGGTCCGGCATGTCGGATTTGGCGAGCGTGCCCAGCGACAGGTCCTGGGGCGAAATTTTGTGCTGGGCCGCCAGGGCCTCGAATGTGACGGTTCCGGCCGCGATCTTGTCCCGCGCCGCCTTGGCGGCGGCTTCGTCGGGGAATTCGATCTGCTGGATGTCGCGCTTCTCCGGCACGTTGTATTCGGATTCATGGGTGTTGAATTCGTCCGCGATCATCTTGTCGCTGACCTGGACCTGGCCGGTCACATCCTGGGGCGCGATCTCGGCATATTCGACTTCGCGGTATTCCGGGGTGGAGAAGCGCGCCGCATGGGCCTTGACATAGTCGGCCAGCACCTTGTCGCCGGGCGGCGCGATCGGGCCAACCGCGTCGGGCGAAAGGATCACATAATCCGCGGCGCGTTTTTCGGTGACGAACTGGAACAAGGCCCGCGAATAGGCGTCGGGCATGACGAAGCCCACCTCCAGGGCGGTGGTGAGCTGGTCGCGGGCATCATCGGCGCGATACTCGTCCAGGAAACCCTGCTCGGTATAGCCCAGGGACTGCACGGCCTGCAGAAAAACGGCGTGGTTGAATTCGCCGGTGGGTCCCTTGAAGGATTGTATGGCGCGCACCTGTTTGGCCACATCCGCGTCGGTGGCGGTGAGGCCCAGCCGGTTCACCACATTGTCCAGGGCGGTACGGCTGATCATCTGGTCCAGCGCCCCCCGGTCCAGGCCCATTTTCTGCGCCAGATCGGGCGTCAGTTCCATGCCCATCTGCTGGCCCCGGTTGCGCAGGAAGTTGCGATAGGTGCGGGAGAAATCATCCGTGGAAATTTCCGTGGAGCCCACCGTCGCCAGCGCCCCGGTGGTCTGGCCGGTAAAGACGTCGGCAATGCCCCAGACCACGAAGCTGAGCGCCAGGCCGCCCATCAACAGAGAGGCCAGCCAAGACTTGGACAGCTGATGCATCCACTGAATCATGCGTGATGTCCTACGGATTGTGCGAAAACGGCCACGAATGATAGGGAGGGGGCGGTTTCAGGGCAAGCGGCGGCCGCCAGGGGCCCCGGCTTCTCGCATGGGGATAGGAATTTGCGTCAATTGATAGCCGGAAACTGGAAGATGAACGGGCTTTCGGCCGATCTGGCCGAGCTTGAGGCTCTGCGGCAGGGCCTGGCCGGGTCCGTTGCCTGCGACGTCCTGGTCTGCCCGCCGGCCAGCCTGATCGCCCGGGCGGCCGGGGCGGTCAAAGCCGCGTTCGCGCTGGGCGGGCAGGATTGCCATGCCAAGCCGTCCGGCGCCTTCACCGGCGATATCTCGGCGGAGATGCTGAAGGACGCGGGCGCGTCCGCCGTCATTGTCGGCCATTCCGAGCGGCGCCAATATCACGGCGAGCACGATGCGGATGTCGCGGCCAAGGCGGAAGCCGCGTGGCGCGCGGGCCTTCTTGCCATCATCTGCATCGGGGAAACCGAGGCGGAGCGGGACGCAGGCAAGGCCCCGCAAGTCTGCCACGACCAGATCATCGGCGCCGTGCCCAATGGGGCCAATGCCGATAATGCCGCCATCGCCTATGAACCGGTCTGGGCCATCGGCACCGGCAGAACTCCCAGCCAGGAAGACATAGCGGCCATGCACGCCCATATCCGCCACTGCCTGATGGAACATCTGGGACCGGCAGGCGAGGGAATGCCGAATCCTCTATGGCGGTTCGGTGAAGCCCGCCAACGCCCGGGCCATTTTGTCGCTGGACAATGTAAATGGTGCGCTGGTCGGCGGCGCCAGCCTCAAGGCGCGCGATTTCCTGGAGATAATCCGCGCGGCGGGCCAGCGTTAACCAGCTATCTCGACTTTTCTTTAATATGCCAAGCGTCATTCTGCCTTTGCAGGAGCATAAGGTCACAAGATGGCGCGTCTCAGCTATGACAGCGTCGATGCCTTGATTTACGATCCGGTATCGGCCAATCGCACGGCCACCCGGGCTGCCTTATACGCGCTCGGATTTCGCCTCACCGAAACCGTCCCCACCTTGGAGGCGATGGTGGAAGCGATTCAATGCCAGCCGCCCGATATCGTGCTGGCCGAGGCGCAGGGCGTCGCCGACGAACTCTGCCAGGTGATCCAGCAATTGCGGCAGGGGGGCGCCGGCTACAACCCCTTTATCGTGATCATGGTGACGGCCTGGGAGAAGAGTTCGGCCCTGATCACCAAGGTGATCAATTCCGGCGCCGATGATCTTCTGCTCCGGCCGTTCTCCACCGCGCTTCTGGGCACGCGGATCGAGGCGCATATCGAGCGGCGCAAGAGCTTCGTCATCACCACCGATTATGTGGGTCCCGACCGCCGCCACGGTGCCGCCCGTTCCCAGGACGGCGAATTGTTCGATCCGCCCAATTCGCTCAAGATGAAAGCCAAGGACAGGATACCGCCCGACGCCGTCGCCAAGAGGCTGGACGCGGAACTGCAATTGGCGCGCGAGAAGCTGGCGGGCGAAAAACTGCGCCGCGATTCGTTCCAGATCTGCGTGTTGTGGCGCCTGATTCAGGACCAAAACCCGGATGAACCGCAGTTCCGGTCCGATCTCGAAAAGCTTGCCAACCTCACCCGCGGGATCGAGCGGCGTCTGGCCGATACCGGCCAGCATAAAGCGGTGGAATGGTGCGGTTCGATCCTGGCGGCGACCGACGGGCTGAAGGGGGATGTCGACCGCAATGCCTCGATGCATCTTCTGGGGCATGCCGCACTCAGCTTGAACCAGCAGATCTGCCCGGAGAAATCGTCTTCCGACCAGTTGAATGAAATCGACGCCAATGTGGCGATCATCCGGGCCCGGAACCAGGCGCCAGCACTGGCGTCCTGAAGCGAATTTGGGGCCGTTTTGGCGGATTTTGAGCTCCGGCTTCCCATTTGCCGCGCTTTGCTCTAAAGACCCCGACCTTATCCGGCCGCCTGCCGGATTCAGAACAATGAACGGGTCATGGAGACCATTCTCGTATTCGCCGAATTGCTGATCGCCATCGCGCTGATCGTCTTTGTGCTGCTGCAACGCTCCGAAGGCGGCGCCTTGGGCATGGGCGGCGGCGGAAGCGGGTTGGGCGGCCTGTTCAGTCCGCGCGGCGCCGCCGACACGCTCACCCGCACCACCGCGATTCTGGCGGCCTTGTTCTTTCTCACCTGCGTCGGGCTGAATCTCCTGGCGCTGCATGGCCGCAACGAATCGTCGATCCTGGATACGCCCACCACCAGCAAGGCCCCGGCGGCCAATCCCAAGCCGCAAGCGCCGCCGACACCGGCTCCGGCCGGCCCGCAGGTCCCCAAACCGCAGTGAGCCGCGTCGCCCAATAGGGTGCGAGCAGGTCCGGTGGACCTGCGAGAGCGGCGAACCCGCGTCGCCCGGTAAGGCGAGCGCGTTCAGCGGATCAGTAAACGCGCCGAACACCGTGCGCAAAGCCGAAGATTTGGGCAACGGATTTCACCCGCTTGTGGGGGGCTGAAATTTTTTCCATTTTGCGCTTGAGGTCGGGCCGGGCTTTCGCCATGTTGGCCTCCCATGGCCCGGTTAATCTTTATCACCGGCGGCGTGGTCTCTTCCCTCGGAAAAGGTCTGGCGTCCGCCGCGCTCGGCGCGCTGTTGCAGGCGCGCGGGTACAAAGTCCGTCTCCGCAAACTCGATCCCTATCTCAATGTCGATCCGGGCACCATGAGCCCGTTTCAGCATGGCGAGGTCTATGTCACCGACGACGGGGCGGAGACCGATCTGGATCTGGGCCATTACGAGCGTTTCACCGGCGTCTCGGCGCTGAAGTCCGACAATGTCACCTCGGGCCGCATCTACAGCCAGGTGATCGAGAAGGAGCGCAAGGGCGGCTATCTCGGCCGCACCGTGCAGGTGATTCCCCATGTCACCGACATGATCAAGGAATTCGTCCTGGCCGACACCGACGGTCTGGATTTTCTGCTGGTGGAGATCGGCGGCACCGTGGGCGATATCGAGGGGCTGCCCTTCTTCGAGGCCATCCGCCAGTTGCACAATGATCTGGGCCGCGGCCAGACCGCCTTCATCCATCTCACCCTGGTGCCCTATATCGAGGCGGCAGGCGAGCTCAAGACCAAGCCCACCCAGCACAGCGTCAAGGAGTTGCGCGCCATCGGCATCCAGCCGGATATCCTGCTTTGCCGGGCCTCCCATCCCATCCCGGAAGAGGAGCGCCGCAAGATCGGCCTGTTCTGCAATATTTCCGCCGAACGCGTCATTCCGGCCCTGGACGTGGACACCGTCTATCGGGTCCCCATCACCTATCATCAAGGCGGATTCGACACCCAACTCCTGAAAGTGTTCGGGCTGGAAAACGCGCCGCCGCCGGATCTCAAGCGCTGGCAGGCGGTGGTGGAGCGGGTGACCAATCCCGAAGGCGAGGTCCGCATCGCCGTGGTCGGCAAATATATGCAGGTCAAGGACAGCTACAAATCGCTCAGCGAGGCGCTTGGCGCATGGCGGCCTGGCCAACAATGTCCGGGTGCATCTGGACTGGATCGACAGCGAGGTGTTCGAACGCGACGACGCCGCCTCCTTTCTGGAGAATGTCGACGGCATCCTGGTGCCGGGAGGCTTCGGCGAGCGCGGCACGGAAGGCAAGATCCAGGCGGTGAAATTCGCCCGCGAGAAGAAGGTGCCGTTCTTCGGCATCTGCTACGGCCTGCACATGGCGGTGATCGAAGTGGCGCGCGACCTGGCGGGGCTGGAAGGCGCGGGCACCACCGAAATCGGCAGGCCCAAGCATCCGGTGATCGGGCTGATGACCGAATGGACCCGCGGCAATCAAATGGAGTCCCGCAGCGCCGACGGCGATCTGGGCGGCACCATGCGGCTGGGGGCCTATCCGGCGGTGCTCACGCCCGGTTCACGGGTGGCCCAAGTCTATGGCATGACCGAGATCAGCGAGCGGCATCGCCATCGTTACGAAGTGAATGTGGATTATGCCCGCGCGCTGGCTCAATACGGGATGCAGGTATCGGGCTGGTCGCCGGACGGTCGGCTGCCGGAGATCATGGAAATTCCCGATCACCCCTGGTTCATCGGGGTGCAATTCCATCCGGAATTGAAATCGCGGCCGCTTCAGCCGCATCCGCTCTTCACCAGCTTCATCGCCGCCGCCGTCCGGCAAAGCAGGCTGGTCTAGGCGGCTTTCAGCGATTGGGATTGGGCATCGGGATATAGCCGGGCGGATGGGCGACAACCCGGCCCGATGGCGTGATCACCGGCGTGGGCTGCGGCTGCTGCGCCTGCTGAATCTGCAGTTGGGTCAGATTGTCGTGGGTGGCGTTGGTTTCTTTTTGAATGACTTGATCATGCTGTTGCTGAAGCTGTTGCGATGTCGGCGGCAGCGCCTGGGCGGTGGCTGGAACGGCGGCGGCGCTCAGCAGGAGCAGGGTGGCCAGAAAACAACCGGCGGGTTTCATCCTCATACCCTAACAGATGGTGTGTCGGGGGTGTCTTCGAAAGAGGGTGGGACGCGATGTTTTTCGGCTGACCGGAACAGGCTCCTTCCGGGCGGTTGTTGAAGGTTCCTTAACTGCGGCCTGGGAGATCGTAGCGATTCTATTAACGATCCCGCCTTTACCCTGGTGCGCCATGGGCCGGAGCGTGGTGATTTTCCTCAGATTGTCGATAATCGCGGGCGGTTTCGCGATATTGTTCCTGTGCGTCCGCGCGGCCCGGGCCCAGGATATTTCGCGAAATCCCATCCCGGTCACAGCCCAACAGACCCAGCCCTACGGCTTTGCGCCGCTGGAGAATGCGGTTCCGGAGTCCCAGCCCTACGGTATCAAGCCGATCCCCGGCTATTCCCCGCCCGCGCCCGACCTGGCGCCGCCAAACTCTCTGCGCGGCGCCTATGAGGATGCGCCCGCATCCGGGCCGGCCTATGGCTATGTTCCCTTGCCCGCCGCCGCGCCAATTCCACAGACGCCCGCCCCGCGGGCACCCGTCCAACAAACGCCAGTCCCGCAAATGTCCGGTCCCGCCGCGATTCCGGCGTCCGGCACCGACAATGACGCGCTCTATGGCACCCAGGCGCCGATCGATCCCATGGCCTATTACCAAAATCCCAACCGCGAATACCGGGTCAATCCCGCCTACCGGCTCGGCCCCGGCGACAAGATCCGGGTCACGGTCTTCGGCGAGGCCGATCTGTCCGGCGACTATCAGGTGGACGGTTCCGGCTTGGTGCGGCTTCCCCTGATCGGCACGCTCAGGGCCAAGGGCGATACCGCCCAGGCGCTGGAGGCGCGCATCACCGCGGCGCTGACCGACGGCTATCTCAAGCAGCCGCGGGTCAATGTCGAGGTGATGACCTACCGGCCCTTCTACATCATCGGCGCCGTCAACCGGCCCGGCGAATATCCCTATGTGGAAAATATCAGCGCCCTGAACGCGGTGGCGCTGGCGGGCGGTTTCACCGAGCAGGCGGTGCAGGGCACGATCTATGTCCGCCATGAAGGCAGCGCCGTGGAACAGCCGGTCCAGACCAGGGATCTCGCCCGCATTCTGCCGGGGGACGTGATCCGGGTCAGAACCAGCCTGTTCTGGCAGGCGATGAACGTCTTTACCCCCATCGCCGGGCCCGCCGCGCTGGCCGCCGCCGCCTTCCACTGAACCGGCGGGCCGCTTTGCGCTTGCGGTCCCGCTCCCGTAAACTGGCGCCATGAACACCAATCCCGTCATCCGCCCCAATCAGGTGGTGAAGCTCCGCTCGGTGGAGATCGGCAACGGTTTGAAGCTGGCGGTGATCGCCGGGCCCTGCCAGCTGGAAAGCCGCGCCCATGCCTTCGACATGGCCGGGGCGCTGAAGGAGATCTGCGACAAGGCCGGGGTCGGATTGGTCTACAAGACCAGCTTCGACAAGGCCAACCGCACCAGCGCCGGTTCGGCGCGCGGCATCGGCCTGGAGAATGCCCTGCCGATATTCGAAGACATCCGCGCCAAATTCGGCCTGCCGGTTCTCACCGATGTGCATGAGCGCGACCAGTGCGCGGCGGTGGCGCAGGCGGTGGATGTGCTGCAGATCCCGGCCTTTCTCTGCCGTCAGACCGATCTATTGGTTGCCGCCGCCCATACCGGCAAGGCGGTCAATGTGAAGAAGGGCCAGTTCCTGGCGCCCTGGGACATGAAGAATGTGATCGCCAAGATCACCGGCGCCGGCAATCCCAATGTGCTTCAGACCGAGCGCGGCGTGAGTTTCGGCTACAATACCCTGGTCAGCGATATGCGGGCTCTGCCGATCATGGCCGAATTCGGAGCGCCGGTGGTGTTCGACGCCACCCATTCGGTGCAGTCGCCGGGCGGGCAGGGCGACAAGTCCGGCGGCGACCGCGCCATGGTGCCTTATCTCGCCCGTGCCGCCGTGGCGGCGGGCGTGGCCGCGGTGTTCATGGAGGTGCATCAGGACCCGGATCACGCGCCCTCCGACGGTCCCAACATGGTCAAGCTCAAGGATTTCCCGGCGCTGCTGGAGCAGTTGGTCGAGATCGATGCTGTGGTGAAGCGTGCTCTTTAGAACGGAGCATCAGCCAGGAAAAGTGCGGCGCCAACGCGCTAACGCGGCGCCGCGGTTTTCCGAGCGGCGCCGGAGGCGCCCATAGATTAATTGGGCGCGTCCGCGCCCGGGGCTGTGCGACCATTAGATAGCGTTCGCCGCCATCCAGCTCGCCACCACGCCCCAGATCGACAGGACCAGCAGCGCCAGAGAGGCGAGGGCGGCGATGCCGAAGCCGGGTCCGCGCTTTTTGGCCTCCTTCATATAACCGACGGCGTACATCACCCGGGCGATGCACCAGACCAAGCCCAACGCCGCCGGTATCCAGCCGTGGAAGTAAAGCGTGGCGACCCACAGCAGCGGCAGGAAGATCACCACCTGCTCGACCGTATTGCCCTGCACCCTGAGCGCTCGCTCCACCTCGGCATTCCCGAGCATGGCGGGCGGAAAGATCTTGTGTTTGCCCCGGGTCCGGGCGACCAGACCCATGGTGTAGAACAGGATCAGGGCCGTCAGGATGGTGACGGCGGCGCTTAGTATCGTGGCTGGCGCGGCAAGCATGAAATCCCCCCGAGTTGTTTGGCTGACATAAAACCCCGCGCCGTTTCCGGCGCGGGGCACAATCCTAACAGACTTCGGATGTTATCGCGCGGGGGGCGGGCCCTTGCGCTCTGCCAGACGCTGTTCGATGCGATCCTTGCGGTCTTGCGGCAGGCCATCCCAGCGGGCCTGCAGGTCAGCCTTGAATTTCTGCTTCTCGCTGTCCGACATGGCCTGGATCTTCTGCATCTGGCCCTGGCGCCAGGCGTGGCGCTGGTCGCGGTTCATGTCGCGGGTCTCGTCCCGCGCCTGCAGCATGAATGCGACGCGCTGCTCCGGCGTCAAAAACCCGGCCAGTGGGCCGCCGCCATGGCGGGCGAAGCCGCCGCCCGGTCCGGGCATGGCGGGAGCCTGCTCGGCCTGGACCGCGCCGGGGGTGGCGGCCAGGAGCGGCAGCGGCAGGACCGCCAGGCTGGCCGCGACAATGAGAGATTTGAAACGAAACATGGAAATTTCCTTTGACTGGACGCCCTTCACTCCTATCAAACGCGGGGTGCAACCGGCCTCCGTCGGGGGAAGAATGCCGAGCGGTGGCGAATCCGGCAAACTTCCCGTAAAGACACCGCAAATTTTTCGAAAAGGGACCGCCCATGACCGCCATCCTCGACATCACCGGCCGGGAAATCCTGGATTCCCGCGGCAATCCCACCGTGGAAGTGGATGTGCGGCTGGAAGATGGCAGCTTTGGCCGGGCCGCGGTTCCCTCCGGCGCCTCGACCGGGGCGCATGAGGCGGTGGAACTGCGCGACGGCGGCAAACGCTATGGCGGCAAGGGGGTGGAAAAAGCGGTCGCCGCCGTCAATGGCGAAATCTTCGACGCGATCTGCGGCATGGATGCCGAGGAACAGTCGCGCATCGACAAGGCGATGATCGCGCTCGACGGCACCCCCAACAAGGCGCGGCTGGGCGCCAACGCCATTCTGGGCGTGTCGCTGGCGGTGGCCAAGGCGGCGGCCGTCGCGTCGGGCCTGCCGCTCTATCGTTATATCGGCGGCGCCAAGGCGGAATTGTTGCCGGTGCCGATGATGAACATCGTCAATGGCGGGGTGCATGCCGACAATCCCATCGATTTCCAGGAATTCATGATCATGCCGGTGGGCGCGCCGAGTTTCCGCGAAGCCCTGCGGATGGGGGCGGAAATTTTCCACACTTTGAAAAAGGCGCTGCATGACGCCGGCCTCAACACCAATGTCGGCGACGAAGGCGGTTTCGCGCCCAATCTGAAAAATCCGGACGAAGCCTTGGGCTTCATCGCCAAGGCGGTGGAGAAGGCCGGCTATAGGCCCGGCGAGGATGTTTTCTTCGCGCTGGATCCAGCTTCGACCGAATTTTTCAAGGATGGGAAATATGTCCTGTCAGGCGAGGGCAAAACCTTCAGCCCGGAAGCGATGGTCAAGCTCTATGCCGATCTGGTGTCCCGCTATCCCATCGTCTCGATCGAGGACGGCATGGCCGAGGATGACTGGGACGGCTGGAAGGCCATGACGGACGCCCTCGGCGGGAAAATACAACTGGTGGGCGATGATCTTTTCGTCACCAATGTGACCCGGCTCAAACGCGGCATCGACAGCCATGTCGCTAACGCCATCCTGATCAAGGTCAACCAGATCGGCACCTTGAGCGAAACCCTGGACGCCATTTCCATGGCGCACAAGGCGGCCTATCGCGCGATAGTCAGTCACCGCTCCGGCGAGACCGAGGATTCCACCATCGCCGACCTGGCGGTGGCGACCAATTGCGGGCAGATCAAGACCGGCAGCCTGGCCCGCTCCGACCGGCTGGCGAAATACAACCAGCTGCTGCGGATCGAGGAGCAGCTGGGCGACGCCGCCGTCTATGCGGGACGCTCCGTCCTTCGTTAGCCCCCATTTGTGTTAGCCCCCATCGGTCTCTTTCGCGCAAGCGCTCAGAGACATCTTCCCCCGCCGGTCGCTCCGCGTTCGGCTGACCAAAGCTCCGCTGGAGCTTTGGTTTATCAGCCTCACGGGAGAAGAAAGTCCGGACCAAGACGCGCCGCCCCGATCAACGTGCTTCTAGAGGCTTGGTCGGAACCTGCCTCCCCCATGCATGCGGAGCATGCTGATGGGGGAGGTGGCCGTAGCAGCGCTTGCGATGCGAAGGCCAGAGGGGGAATCAAAAAGCTGGCCGGTCCGCTAAGTTCCTTAAATCTTTGACACAATTTCTCTTGACCGGCCGAATCAGTTCGTGATTCGGTGGGCCATGCGAATCAAGCGTTCGGTCACCCGCCTGTTTCTGGCCCTGCTGCTGCCGGCTCTTTCGGCCGCGGTGGTGGGCTATTTCGGCGGTTATGCCATTTGGGGCGAACGCGGTCTTCTGGCGCTGGAGGACACGCAAGGCCAGCTCCAGATGCAGCACGAAAAGCTGGCGCAATTGTCGGCGTCGCGCGACCGGCTTTCCCACCGCATCCAGCTGATGGAGGGCCCCCGCGCCGATCCCGACCTGGTGCAGGAACTCGCCCGCAGCCAGCTGATGGACGGCGCCCCGAACCAGGTCGCGGTGCCGCGCTCGGCGCATTAGGCTCCGGCTTCTCCCATAAGCTCTCGGGCGTCTTGGTCCTGGCTTTCTTCCCCGCGCGGCGGAGCCGCTGGCGGGGGAAGATGTGCGCTAGCTGGCTTGCCCGCGTGGCGCACAGATAGGGGCGATCAAATAACGAACAGTGTTCGAAAGTTTGCAGCGCAACAAAATTATAAAGGCTTGCCAAGGCCGCGGGAGCTTGCCAAAACCCAATCCTCGTCGTCCGCCCCCGCCCAAACAGAGTGCAGTTTCGTATGAGCGAACCCGTAAAACGCAGCGAAAAACAAGAAAAATCCGCCGCTAACCCTGGCCGCAGCAATTCCGAAGCCCTCAAGAAACTTTATTACGACATGCTGTTGATCCGCCGTTTCGAAGAGCGGGCGGGTCAATTGTACGGCATGGGACTGATCGGCGGTTTCTGCCATCTCTATATCGGCCAGGAAGCCGTGGTGGTGGGGATGCAGGCCAATGTCGGGCCCGGCGACCAGCTGATCACTGCCTATCGCGATCACGGCCATATGCTGGCCTCGGGCATGAATCCCAAAGGCGTCATGGCCGAATTGACCGGCCGCTCCACCGGCTATTCCAAGGGCAAGGGCGGCTCGATGCACATGTTCAGCCGGGACAAGAAATTCTATGGCGGCCACGGCATCGTCGGCGCCCAGGTGCCGCTCGGCACCGGCATCGCCTTCGCCAACAAGTATCGGGGCAACAACGCGGTCTGCCTGACCTATTTCGGCGACGGCGCCGCCAACCAGGGCCAGGTCTATGAAAGCTTCAACATGGCCGAGTTGTGGAAGCTGCCGGTGGTCTATGTGATCGAGAACAATCAATACGCCATGGGCACCAGCGTGGCGCGCGCCAGCGCGGTGGTCGATTTCTCCAAGCGGGGCTCGTCCTTCAACATTCCCGGCATGTCGGTGGACGGCATGGACGTGGAGGCGGTGCAGGCGGCCGGGGCCGAGGCGATGGCCTTCTGCCGCAGCGGCAAGGGGCCGATCATCCTGGAAATGAAGACCTACCGCTATCGCGGTCATTCCATGTCCGACCCCGCCAAATACCGGACCCGCGAGGAAGTGAGCGAGGTGCGTGAAAAGCGCGACCCCATCGACCATTTCGGCCAGAAGCTGGTGAAGAGCGGGATCGTGACCGAAGACGATCTCAAGATGATCGACAAGGATGTCCGCGCCATCATCACGGAGGCGGCGGAATTCGCCACCGAGAGCCCGGAACCGGGCCTGGACGAACTTTACACGGATGTGCTCGCCTGATGTCCACCCAAATCCTGATGCCCGCGCTGTCGCCCACCATGGAAGAGGGCAAGCTGGCCCGCTGGCTGGTGAAGGAAGGCGATAGCATCAAGTCCGGCGACATCCTCGCCGAAATCGAAACCGACAAGGCGACCATGGAATTCGAGGCGGTGGATGAAGGCCGCATCGGCAAGATCCTGGTGCCCGAGGGTACCGAAGGGGTGAAGGTCAACGCGCCCATCGCCGTGCTTCTGGGCGAGGGCGAAGACGCATCGGCCGCCGCCGCGCCCGCACCGGCTGCTGCACCGGCCGTATCCAAGCCGGAGGCGCCGCCGCCCACGGCGGCCAAGAAGCCCGCGGAAGCCGCGCCGCCGGTCCATCAGCCCGTCTTCACCGCCCCCGGCGATCCCGAACTGCCGGCGGATACGGAATTCGTGACCATGACCGTGCGCGAAGCCTTGCGCGACGCCATGGCGGAGGAGATGCGCCGCGACGAGCTGGTGTTCCTGATGGGCGAGGAAGTGGCCCAATATCAGGGCGCCTATAAGGTGTCGCAAGGCCTGTTGGAGGAGTTCGGCGAGCGGCGGGTGATCGACACTCCCATCACCGAGCATGGATTTGCCGGCCTGGGCGTGGGCGCCGCTTTCGAGGGACTGAAACCGATCGTGGAATTCATGACCTGGAATTTCGGCATGCAGGCCATGGACCAGTTGATCAATTCCGCCGCCAAGACCCGCTACATGTCGGGCGGCCAGATGGAATGCCAGATCGTGTTCCGCGGTCCCAACGGCGCCGCCGCCCGCGTCGCCGCCCAGCACAGCCAGGATTTTTCCGCCTGGTATGCCGCGGTGCCGGGCCTGAAGTGATCGCGCCCTATACCGCCGCCGACGCCAAGGGCCTGCTCAAGGCCGCCATCCGCGATCCCAACCCGGTGATGTGCCTGGAAAATGAAATCCTGTATGGCCGGTCGTTTCCGGTGCCCAAGATCGACGATTATGTGTTGCCGATCGGCAAGGCCCGCATCGCCCGGCCGGGCAAGGACGTCACCATCGTGTCCTATTCCATCGCCATGAGCATTTCAGAGGAAGCCGCCGCCAGGCTGGCGGAGGAAGGGATCGATGCGGAAATCATCGACCTGCGCACCTTGCGCCCGCTCGATATCGACACCGTGATCGAGTCCGTCAAGAAGACCAACCGCATCGTCACGGTGGAGCAGGCCTGGCCGGTCTGCTCGGTGGGTTCGGAAGTCGCCGCCCGGGTGGCGCTGGATGCCTTCGACTATCTGGACGCGCCGCCCACCAAGGTCAGCGGCAAGGATGTGCCCATGCCTTACGCCGCCAATCTGGAGAAGCTGGCGCTGCCCTCGGTCGAGGATGTGATCGCAGGCGGTCAAATCGGTTTGCTACAAGGATTAGACCCGTGGCGACCAATATCCTGATGCCCGCGCTGTCGCCCACCATGGAAGAGGGCAAGCTTGCCCGCTGGCTGGTGAAGGAAGGCGACACCGTCAAGTCCGGCGACATTCTGGCCGAAATCGAAACCGACAAGGCGACCATGGAATTCGAGGCGGTGGATGAAGGCCGCATCGGCAAGATCCTGGTGCCCGAAGGCAGCGAGGGCGTGAAGGTCAACGCGCCCATCGCCGTGCTTCTGGGCGAAGGCGAGAAAGCCGGCGACGTCGATATTCCCGCGGCGATGAAAAGCATCGGCGAAGCGGTGAAAGCCGAAGCGCCGAAAAAGCCGGAACCGCCGAGGCCCATGGCCGCGCCGAAAGCCGAGCCTGCCAAGGCCGAGCCGCGCCGGCGCCAAAACCCCAGCCCGCGCCGCGTCCGCAAGGCGCGCGCCTCTTCGCCTCGCCGCTGGCCCGCCGCATCGCCGCCGGCAAGGGCATCGACCTGGCCGCGCTCACCGGCTCCGGCCCGCGCGGGCGTATCGTCAAGGCCGATGTCGAAGCGGCGAAGCCGGGCGCCAAAGCCCGCCGCGGCAGTGGCGGCTGCCGCTGGTGCGGCGATGGGCGTGTCGGCCCTGCCGGATGCCAAGCTGTTCTACAAGCCGGAGGATTACGAAGAGATCCCGCACGATTCCATGCGCAAGGCGATCGCGCGGCGCCTGACCTCGGCCAAGACGCTGATCCCGCATTACTATCTCACCATCGACTGCAATCTGGACGCGCTGATGGCGACGCGGGCGCGGCTGAACGAGGCCGCTGCCGCGCAAAGACAAAGTGCGGCCTACAAATTGTCGGTCAATGATTTCGTGGTCAAAGCCGCGGCCATGGCGCTTGATCAAGCATCCCGACGTCAACGCCAGCTGGACCGACAATCCGCATCCTCCGCCACAAACATGCCGATGTCGGGGTCGCCGTGGCGCTGGATTTCGGCCTGATCACGCCCATCGTGTTCAAGGCCGAGACCAAGGGGCTGGCGGAGATCTCCAACGAAGTGAAGGCGCTGGCCGGCCGCGCCAAGGAGAAGAAGCTCAAGCCCCAGGAATATGAAGGCGGCGGCTTCTCGATCTCCAATCTGGGCATGTTCGGGATCAAGAATTTCACCGCCGTGATCAATCCGCCCCAGGCGGCGATCCTGGCGGTGGGCGCGGGCGAGGAGCGCGCGGTCGTGGTCGAACGGCAAGCTGGAGGTCGCCACGGTGATGACGGTGACCATGTCCTGCGATCACCGGGTGATCGACGGCGCCACCGGGGCCCAGTTCCTGCAGACCTTCAAGCGCTTTATCGAGGAACCGGCCTCGATGCTTCTGTATGGAGTTTAGTGACGATTAATTGGAGGAGTATTTGTTGCGTTGTTGCGTGACCGAATTTGTTTCAACGAAATTTGGAGGCGAGAATGTCAGCAAAAAACGTGACTATTACTCTGACTAGTCATCCTCTCAGTCGAGAAGAAAATGGAGTCAATTTTTCTGTAAAGGACGGCAACACCAAATTCGGGGAGTTGGTGGTCAGCAAGGGTGGGTTGCGCTGGAAAATGAAGAACAAGCAAGATCATCACTTTTGCAGCTGGCGAGATTTTCAAGAGTTTATGCGTGATAGACCGAGAAAGTAGCTTCATCGATGAGTGAAAGTTTCGACGCCATCGTCGTGGGCGGCGGTCCGGGCGGCTATGTCTGTGCCATCCGCTGCGCCCAATTGGGCATGAAGACGGCGGTGGTGGAGCGCGACCGGCTGGGCGGCATCTGCCTCAATTGGGGCTGCATTCCCACCAAGGCGCTGCTGCGGTCCTCCGAGATCTGGCATCTGATGCACCGGCTGAACGAATTCGGGTTCAGCGCCGACAATCTCAAATTCGATATCGGCAAGATCGTGGCCCGCAGCCGGGCGGTGGCGCAGCAGCTGTCCAACGGCGTCGGCTTTCTGATGAAGAAGCACAAGATCACCGTGATCGCCGGCGAGGCGAAGCTGGCCGGCAAGGGCAAGCTCGTCGGTCGACCAAGGACGGCAAGACCAGCGAATACACCGCCAAGAACATCATCCTGGCGACGGGAGCGCGGGCCCGCACCTTGCCCGGCCTGGAACCGGACGGCAAGCTGATCTGGACCTATCGCGAGGCGATGGTGCCGCCCGCTTTCCCCAAATCGCTTCTGGTGGTGGGGTCCGGCGCCATCGGCATCGAGTTCGCCAGCTTCTACCGCACGCTCGGCGCCGAAGTGACGGTGGTCGAGGTGCTGGACCGGGTGCTGCCGGTGGAAGACGAGGAAATCTCCGCCTTCGCCGCCAAGGCCTTCACCAAGCAGGGGATGAAGCTCAAAGTCGGCACCACCGTGACCGAGCTGAAAAAGGGCGCGGACAATGTCACCGCCAGTTTGAAGGCCAAGGACGGCAAGACCGAAAGTCTGACCGTCGACCGGGTGATCCTGGCGATGGGCATTGTCGGCAATGTCGAGAATATCGGCCTGGAAGCCGCCGGCATCAAAACCGACCGCACCCATGTGGTGGTCAACCAATGGGGCGAGACCGGGGTGCCCGGGGTGTGGGCGATCGGCGATCTGGTCGGCCCGCCCTGGCTGGCGCACAAGGCCATGCATGAAGGCGTGATCGTGGCCGAGAAGATCGCGGGCGTGAAGGGCGTCCATCCGCTCAATACCGCCAATGTTCCCGGCTGCACCTATTGCTGGCCGCAAGTGGCCAGTGTCGGCCTGACCGAAGCCAAGGCGAAGGAATTGGGCCGCAAGATCAAGGTCGGCCGCTTCCCCTTCATCGGCAACGGCAAGGCCATCGCGCTGGGCGAGGCCGAAGGCCTGATCAAGACCGTGTTCGATGCCGAGACCGGCGAATTATTGGGCGCGCATATGATAGGGGCGGAAGTGACCGAGCTGATCCAGGGCTATGTCATCGCCAAGACCGGCGAACTCACCGACCAGGAACTGGAAAACACCATCTTCCCGCATCCGACGCTATCGGAGATGTTGCACGAAGCGGTGCTGGACGCGGACAAGATGCGCGCTGCATATCTGATTTATCTGGGCTCGCGGCTCAAGACGATTTCAGCATCCGTTCCACATCCTCCGCCATGGCGTCGGGATCGCTGGTGTCGGTGGTGACCAGCCGGGCATTGCCCTTGGCGTCGAAGAAGAACACCGCGCTGGAATGGGTCACCGTATAGGGCGGTCCGGGGTCCACCGAATAGGCCACCCGGTAGCGCCGGGCCAGGTCGGCCAGCGCGTTGGGCGTGCCCCGCAACCCCACCATCTGGGGCGAAAAGGCATGGGCATATTGGTTCAGGATCGCGGGCGTGTCGCGGTTGGGATCGACGGTGACGAATAGAACCCTGAAATTCCTGTCGCCCAATTTGGTCATCATGCTGGTCAAGTTGGCCAGGGTCGCCGGGCAGACATCGGGGCAGTTGGTGTAGCCGAAATAAAGCGCCACCGGATGGCCGCGATAACTTGCTCCGTCCACGGACTTTCCGTCGCTGGCCCGGGTGAGATCGAAATCGAGCCGCGGCATGGCGCCGGCGATGTCGGTCATGTGGTAGGGCGACCGCCCGCAACCCGCCAGCATCAGAACCAGGATGAATGCCGCAATCCGCATCGGCCGCGTCCTTATCACGCTTTGAGGCGCCAAAGAACCGCGCGTAAAGTCGCTTTCCGATGACGCGGAATTCATCCTGGCTGCTTTACGGGGCGCTGCTCGTGGCGGGTGCGGCGCTGTCGCTTATCAGCCGCGCTTTTCCCGCCGAGCTGCCGGGCTTCCTGCCCTGGCAGTTCCATTGGGTGGAATATCTCGCCACCTTCCTGACCCTGGCCTGGTACGGCAGGGTCTGAAGCTCCTGCCCCGCGACCGCCATCCGCCGCTGTGGCGCAAAATCTCGTTTCTGGTGGGGATTTTGTCCATCTACATCGTGTTGCAGACCCGGATCGACTATTACGCCCAGCATCTGTTCTTCGCCCATCGCTGGGCTCATTTCGTGCTGCATCATGCCGGCGCCTTCCTGATCGCGCTGGGGATGGGCGGGCCGGTGCTCTATGCCGGGATGCCGGACTTCCTCAAGCCACTGGCGACCGCCCGCCCGGTGAAGGCCCTATTGGACGTGCTGCAGCATCCCGCCATCGCCCCGGCTTTGTTCGTGGGCCTGCTCTATTTCTGGCTGATCCCCGCCATTCATACCCGGGTGATGCTGGATGAAAATCTCTACATGCTGATGAACTGGACCATGGCCATCAACGGGGTGATGTTCTGGTCGCTGGTACTGGATTCAAGGCCCAAGCCGCCGGCCCGGCTGTCCCATCTGGTGCGCGGGCTGATGATCCTCTTGATCGAACTGCCGCAGATGGTGCTGGGCGCGATCCTGTCGCTGTCGATGACCGACTATTATCCGGTCTACAATATCTGCGGCCGGATTCTGGATATGACGGCGCTCAACGACCAGCATTATGGCGGGCTGATCATCTGGCTGCCGGGCACGCTCACCAGCTTCGCCGCCATGATCGTAGTCTTGGTCACCATGCGGCTGAACGAAGAGGAACTGGAACGCAGCAAGGCGGCGGCCTGAATTCGTGTTCGGCGGTCTCAGGCGTCGGACTGCTGCAATTCCGCGAAGCTGACATGGCAATGGCCGCCATGCTTCTGGAAATAGCGCTGGTGATAGTCCTCGGCACGCCAGAATGGGGGCGCGGGCTCGACCTGGGTGACGATGGGCGCCTTGTAGCGGCCGGATGCCTTGGCGGCTTCCAGCCGTTCGCGGGCGATTCGGGCCTGTTCCGGCCCATGGGTGAAAATCACGGATCGATACTGGGTGCCGAAATCCGGACCCTGCCGGTTCAGCTGGGTGGGGTTGTGCATCCGGAAGAACAGCTCCACCAGCTCGGCATAGGAGACTTTGGCGGGATCGAACGTCACCTCCACCACCTCGGCGTGATTGGTGTCGCCATGGCAGACCTGCTTGTAGCTGGGATTCTCGCTGGTACCGCCGGCATAGCCGCTGACCGCGTCGCTCACCCCCGGCACCTGCAGAAAGAAATCCTCAACCCCCCAGAAACAGCCCGCGCCGAACAGTGCTTTTTCCATGATCTTCTCCTGCCGCAATTCCAACCCCATCCTAAATGCGGAAGGGGCCCTGCAGTTAGATGGGTATGAGGGGGAAATTTTTCGAGTTATAGGCGGGGCCATGAAAATCGTGATCATCGGGGCGGGCGTGGCCGGCCTCGCCATCGGCTGGCGGCTGGCCCAGGCCGGCGAAGACGTCACAGTACTGGAGCGAGGCCAGCCGGGCGCCGGCGCAACCTGGGCCTCGGCGGGCATGTTGGCTGTGGCAGCGGAGCTTCTGGATCCCACGCCGGATGAAATGGAATTTTCCTGCTATTCCAACAAATTATGGCCGGATTTTGCCAAAGAAATTGAAGCCATAAGTGGCCGCAGGATCGGCTACGAGATAAAGGGCGCGCTGGTCCTGGCCGGGGATGCGGCGGGCCTGTCGCGGTTGGAACGCCAGGCGGCAGCCCAACCCGGCCTGGAACTGGTCGATGTCGCGCGCATCCGCGAGATCGAACCCCTGGTCGAAGGCGAAAGCGCGGGTGGTCTGTGGGCGCCGGACGAGGCGATCGTGGACAGCCGGGCGCTGGGCCCGGCGCTGGCCATCGCCCTGCAACGGGCGGGCGGCAAACTCTCGCCCAACGAGGCGGTGGTCAGGATCGAGCGCCGCCAGGGACGGGCCGCGGTCGCCCATACCCCATTCAGGCTGCATCACGCCGACCTCTTTGTCCTGGCCGCGGGCGCCTGGAGCAGCCAGCTGGAACCGGACATCGCGCCGGTCTCGCCGGTCAAGGGCCAGATGATCCTGCTGACGCCGCCGGCCGGCGAAACCCCGCCCGGGACGGTGGTCTGGGGCCAGGGCATTTATGCCGTGCCGCGGGGTACCGCTTTGGCGGTGGGCGCGACGGTGGAAGAGGCCGGCTTCGACACCTCGCTTACCGAAGACGCCCGCGACCATCTCCGGCAGGCGGCGGCAAAGCTGATGCCGGGATTGCGCCGCTGGGCGATGACCGATCAATGGGCGGGATTGCGGCCGCGGGCGCCCGACGGATTGCCGCTGCTGGGACCGACCGCGGTGGAGGGACTGTGGCTGGCGAGCGGCCAATACCGCAACGGCATTCTGTTCGCGCCGGCCGTGGCCGAAAGCCTGGCGAATCAGATTCTGAATCGCGGCCCCGGCATTGCCGCTTTCGATCCGCGCCGGTTTTCCAAATGAGCCTTGCCCCGTGAGTTCCGTCAGATGAGTTTTCAGCTCCATCCCAGGCTTGCGGCAGACACGGCTTTCGCCGCCGACTGGCCGCTCTGCCGGTTGTTGCTCATGAATGACGCGCGCTTTCCCTGGCTCATCCTGGTGCCGCGCCGTCCGGGCATGATCGAGATCGCGGACCTTGGCGAAGAAGACCGCGCTTTGCTGTTGGAGGAATTGCTGCGGGCGGGCGAGGCGGTGCGGCAATTTCCCAATGTCGCCAAGCTCAATATCGGCGCCCTGGGAAATCTGGTGCCGCAGCTTCACATCCATGTGGTGGGCCGCCATGCCGGCGACCCCGCCTGGCCGGGACCGGTCTGGGGCTTTGGTACGGCTGAGCCTTATGAACCGGCGGAACGCGAGGCGATTCTGGCGGCGGTAAGGTCCCGTTAACCATAAAGGGCAATGTTGGACCCATGCCAGTCGGGTCCGTCACCGATACCAATGTCATTGTCGCGGCGCTCAAGAGCGCGGCCGCCGCCACCGGGTCGGACTTTCACTATCTGCTGGGTACCGCCATGCGGGAATCCAGCCTGAAGGCGAATGCGCAATCCGCCACCTCATCAGCCGCCGGACTGTTTCAATTCGTCGACCAGACCTGGCTCGGGCTGGTCAAGCAGCATGGCGCCAAATATGGGTTGGGCACCTTCGCCGATGCCATCCATATCGCTCCCGACGGCCGCTATCACGCCGCCACCGACGCCGACCGCCAGGAAATCCTGGCGCTCAAGAAAAATCCCGCAAGTCTCCGCCCTGATGGCGGGCGAATATGCCCGCGCCACCCAGAGCGCGATGCAGGCCAATCTCGGCCGCCCGGTCTGCGGCGGCGAGCTCTACGCCGCCCATTTCCTGGGGCCGGACGCCGCCTGCAAGCTGATCCGGATGAATCAAAGCGCGCCCACCGCCAGCGCCGCCCAGATCTTTCCCCAGGCCGCCGGCGCCAATCGCAACGTCTTCTTTCATGCCGACGGCACGCCCAAGAATGTCCGTGAGATTTATGACTGGGCGATGCGGCAGCCGGGAAGCGACGGACCGGCTCCGAATCGTGCCGCGGCCGGCGCCGCGCCGCCCGCCGCCAAGGCGGTCGCGGCCCGCGCGGCGGATACGAATATCGAGTCGTTGCTGGCGGGGGTGATGAATTGGCAACCCGGCGGATTTTTCGGCGGCACGTGCGCCGCTATCCTTCGCCTCGGGCCTGCTGGATCTGTTCTCCGCCGCGCGCGGAAAAGCTCTTAGGCCGCCCAGCAATTCGTCGACCCGGGCTTCCAGTTCCTCGGCCAGCGCCAGCGCCATCTTGTTCGACATGTCCATCACCTTGTCGCGATAGATGACATGGATGGCGTCGACATGCGCGTCCACCAGCGACAGCGGCAGCTCCGCGTCGGGCGGCAGATCGCGGATCAGGCGGGAGAGCGAGCCGGCGACGCGGGCGATCAGGGGAAAGTTGAAGGTCGCGGCCTGGCCCTTGATATCGTGCGCGGCGCGCAGCAGGCCGGCGCGGGCGGCGGCGTCCGGCCGGCCGGCGAAGGCCTGGCGCGCCGCGACCAGCCGCTTCGACATCCTCCTGGGCCCAGCCGGCGAATTCGCATTTCAGGGCTTCCATCGCGGTCTCGGCGCGGTTGATCGCCGCCATGTCGAGGCCGACAAACGTCGCCGCCCACTTTTGCCTTCAGCATATTGGGCGGCATGAAGAGTTCGATCGGCTGCTGGCGTGCCATGCCGGTCTCCTATTCCGCCGCCTGGAGGGTCTTGTCGGCGCGGCGCTCGGGTCCGCGATATTCCATATCGCCGCGCCGCCGGCGGCAGGGGCCGAAATAGCTTTTGGTGCGCACGAAGGGACGGGGATTTTCGATCACCGCCAACATGCGGCTCATCATGATCTTGACCGAGACCGGCTTGGCGATGAATTCGTTGATGCCGGCGTCGCGCGCCTGGCGCACCCGGTCGATATGGGTATGGCCGGTCAGCATGATCACCGGCACGAAGGGATTGGGGGTCTGGGGATCGGCGCGGATCATCCGACCAGATCCAGGCCGGACATGCCTTCCATCACCCAGTCCAGCACCAGCACATCGGGATTGACTTCGCGCAGGATATCCCAGGCCCGCTCGCCGCTTTCGGCTTCGGAGATCTGGAAGACGCCGAAAGCTTGCAGAATGGTGACGACAAGCTTGCGCATATGGACGTTATCGTCCACCACCAGCATCTTCAGCCTGTCGAAACGGTATCCGCTCATCCCGGCATCCAGTCCGCCGCTGCCCAAGAATTGGGCGCAGCCCCGCCGAAGTTAGCTTAACCAGCGTTAAGGACGTGTGACCCGTCAGCGTAAAGCAAACGCTAATCCGAAAATTGTTCGGCCAGGATTCGCTCATCCAGATTGTGGCCGGCGTCATAAAGCATGGTCATGGCGATGGAACGGTCTTCGGCCACATCCACCGCGCTGACGTCGCGCACTTCGAAATTGTCGGCCACGGCGCTGACCGGGCGCTTGGCGCTTTCCAGGATCTCGAACCGGACCCGGGCGCGATGGGGCAGAATCGCGCCGCGCCAGCGCCGGGGGCGGAAGGCGCTGATCGGGGTCAGCGCCAGAAGGGCGGCGTCGATCGGCAGGATCGGGCCATGGGCGGAAAGATTATAGGCGGTCGATCCGGCCGGGGTCGAAACCAGCACGCCGTCGCAGATCAGCTCGGCGATCCGCACCCGGTCGTCCACCAGGATGCTGATCTTGGCCGCCTGGCGGGTTTCGCGCAGCAGCGAGACTTCGTTGAAGGCCAGCGCCTCGATCATGCCCGATGGCGCCATGGGCCCTCATCCGCAGAGGATGGACGACGGCGCGCTCGGCGGCGGCCAGTCTTTCGATCAGATCCGTCTTCCCGGTATTCGTTCATCAGAAAGCCGACCGATCCCAGATTCATGCCGTAAATGGGCTTTCCGGTGCCGAGAAAGGCATGCAGGGCCTGCAGCATGAAACCGTCGCCGCCCAGCGCGACGATGATGTCGGCCTTGTCCGGGCCCACATCTTGGTGGCGCGCGGCGCATGGCCTTCAGCGCCTCGGCGGCTTCGGGCGCCGCGGTGAAATGAAGGGCCGGCATGGTCGACTTCAGCCCCCGGTCAGCGACATGGGCCGCGCCAATTGCGGCGTTCCGTTGCGGCGGTCGATCACGAAATCATGGCCGCGGGGCTTCAGCCGCATCGCAGTCTCGATGGCGGCATGAACCGCCGCGTCGTCCGGCGAGGCGCGCAGCGGCGCCCGCATATCGACCCGGTCGTCCTGGCCCAGGCACATGTAGAGCGTGCCGGTGCAGGTCAGCCGCACCCGGTTGCAGCTTTCGCAGAAATTGTGGGTGAGGGGGGTGATCAGCCCCAGCCGGCCCCCGGTTTCGGCCACATCGAAATAACGCGCCGGGCCGCCGCTGCGATAGGTGCTGGGGGTCAGCGTGAATTGGCGTTCCAAGGCGGCGCGCACCAGCGACAGCGGCAGATAGCGGTCGGCGCGGTCTTCCTCGACTTCGCCCAACGGCATGGTCTCGATCAAGGTGAAGCCGAAGCCTCCGGCATGCGACCAGCGCATCAATTCGGGCAGCTCATCCTCGTTCAAGCCTTTCAGCGCCACGGTGTTGATCTTGATCTCGAGTCCCGCCTTCGCCGCGGCCTCGATGCCGCGCATCACTTTCGCCAATTCGCCCCAGCGGGTGATGCGGTGGAAGAGATCCGCATCGAGGGTATCGAGCGACACATTCACCCGCCGGACGCCGGCATCCCGCAGCCTTTGGGCATATTGGGCCAACTGGCTGCCATTGGTGGTGAGGGTGAGCTCCTTCAGGCCCTTGCCGATGCGCGCGCCCAACCGCTCGAACAGCCGCATCACATTCTTGCGCACCAGGGGTTCGCCGCCGGTGATCCGGAGCCGCTCCACGCCCTTGTCCACGAAAACCAGGCACAGGCGCTCCAGTTCCTCCAGCGACAGGATCTCCGCCTTGGGGAGGAAATGCATGTGCTCGCTCATGCAATAGACGCAGCGGAAATCGCAGCGGTCCGTCACCGAAACGCGCAAATAATTGATGGAGCGGCCGAAACTGTCCTGCATGGCCGGCAGAATAGCATGTTTTGGCGGGGGTTCTATCGGGTCGAGGTGGCGCGCAGTGCGTCCAGGGCCGAGATCTTGGTGAATTCGCTGAACACCGCGCTGGCCACGTCCATGTCGCCGCGGCTCAAATTGGCCGTCTCGTGACGGGCTTGGCGCGACAGATTGAACACCGTGGCGAACACGGATTTGTCGATGCCCGCGGCCCGGCAGGCCAGCGCCACCCGCTCTATGCCCTCTTCATAGAAGAGCTTGCGGAAGCGGGCCAGATCGATCTCCAGCAGGCGGGAGAAGGCGAGATCGAACAGGTCGATCTGGCCCTGGCTCAGGATCCGCATCAGAAAGCCCGCCTTGAGCTGGCCGGACCCCGCCAGTTTTTCGACCAGCTTCTGGGCGCTGTCGGCCGGCGGGTCCTTGGGCCCGGCCGGTTCGTGGCTCAGCGCTTCGGTGGCTTCCGACAGGGCCGTCTCCACCTGTTTCGGCGCGATCTGGTAATTGGTGGCGATATAGGTTTTCAGGGCGTCGGACACCCAGGCGCACATGCGATTGGCGAGTTCCACCGGCAGGTCTTCGCGGCGCACCAAGGGTTCCTGCAGGCCGGAGAATTCGCGCGAACGATCGACCAGGGTGCGATAGGCGGTCTCCGAGATCCGGGCGGTGGCATTGCGCACCAGCGCGACCAGAACCGACTCGGCTTCGCATTTGACCAGCGCGTCGGTGACCGGCACCGCCGATATTGGGGCGGCCGGCAACCGCTTCCTGGTGGCTGATGCTGGCTTCGGCGATCAGCCTGAGCGCGTCCTTGTCGGTGAGAAGGGGGCTTCTGAGAATGATCGGTCTGGCGACTTCGATGGTATCGTCGACCAGAAGCAGGATCAGATCGTGCGGCGCGCTGGCATCGTCGGCCAGCCGCTCGGCCAGCGCGATCCGGATCGCCATTTCCACATCGCGGGTCAGCCGGCGCAGGATCTCGCGCATCAGGTCGCGTTCGCGGCTGTTGAGGCCCGCGCCCTGGATGCGATAGAGCGAGGCGACGGCCAGGTAGATTTCTTCCCGGCTGGCGCCATCCCTGGGATTCATCGCGAGTTGAGCCAGCCGCCCCATATCGCTCATATCGTGTGCCGTCAGTCCCACTTGACCCCTCAATGCGTTCTGCATCGGCCGGTTCTAAGGCCCGTTTGCCCGGCTGTTTCTCTAGCATCGGGACGTTAACAGCGGATTAAGCACAGTCCCGGCGGCGGGAAATAATGCTGATATTTCAATACCGATAACGCCTTTGTGATCGATTCAGCCATGCCCGGCAGGGCGGTTGGCCGGTCCGGCTTAATTTTTTCCAATCTCGGGAAATCCTTCTGTACTTAAGAATTAGTCGCATCTATAAGGACTATGCAATCGATCGCATGGGCTTATGCGCAGACGGTCTTTGATTTGGCTTTTGTCCGGGTACGTCCTGGTTTTTCCGGCCGCGCCAGCCCTGGCGGTGCAGGCCTTCGCGATCGGCGAGCCGGTGATAACGGACGGCATGCAAATCATGCCCGGTTATCTGACCGGGGTGGAGCTGGGCCGGAATCCGCCGGGCATGGGCTTGAACGCGGACAGCGTGCTTTTGGAGGCGGATGTTCATGCCACCGCCGCCGAGCGCCATGGCTTTCCCAAGGACGCCTGGATCCCCTATCTGGATATCCATTTCGAGCTCACCAAGGACGGCGACAGGACCTATAAAAAAACCGGCATCCTGTTTCCCATGGCCGCCAGGAACGGCCCCCAATACGCCAATGGCGTCGATATGGCGGGGCCGGGTGTTTACCATTTGACCTATATCATTTCGCCGCCCACCAGCCATGGCTTCATCCGCCATGTGGACAAGGCATCCGGCGTGCCGGCCTGGTGGAAGCCGATCACCGTGAGTTGGACATTCAGTTACCCGAGCAAGACCGAATGACGCGCATTCTTGTCACCGCTCTGCTGGTTGCGGCCGCGACTCCGGCGCTGGCCGGCGGGCCCATCGCGGTCACCTTGCAGAATCACCGCTTCACGCCGTCGGAGATTCACGTCAAGGCGAACACGCCCACCATCATCGCGCTCACCAACAAGGATCCGACGGCGGAGGAATTCGACTCCACCGCGCTCAAGGTGGAAAAAGTGGTGGCCGGCAATTCCAAGGGCAATGTCCGGATCCGGGCGCTGGCGCCGGGCCGCTATCCCTTCATGGGGGAATATCATGCGGCGACCGCCCAAGGCGTGGTGGTGGCGGAATAATGCTGTCGGCGCTGCTCATCGTCTTCCGCGAAGTGATCGAAGCCGGTCTGATCGTCGGCATCGTGCTGGCCGCCACCAAGGGCGTGCCCAAACGCGGCCGGGCGGTCTGCAGCGGGGTGCTGGCGGGCATAGTGGGCGCCTTATTGGTTGCGGCTTTCGCCGGAGAATTGGCGGCCCTGTTCCAGGGCAACGGCCAGGAATTGTTCAACGCCTCCATCCTGCTTTTGGCGGTGACGATGCTGATCTGGCACAATGTCTGGATGGCGAGCCATGGCCGCCAGATGGCGCTTGAGCTGAAAGCGGCCGGCCATGCGGTGGTCACCGGCAAGCGGACCTTGGCGGCTTTGGGCGTGGTGGTGGGTGTGGCGGTGCTGCGCGAAGGCTCGGAAGTGGTTTTGTTCCTTTACGGCATCGCCGCCCAGGGCGGCACCTCCAACGCCGCGCTTTTGGTTGGTGGCGCGCTGGGACTCTGGCGGGCGCCGGCGTCTCGGCGCTGATGTATTTCGGCCTTCTCACCATTCCGGCGGGACGGTTGTTTCAGGTCACCTCGGGCCTGATCTCATTGCTGGCGGCGGGCATGGCGGCGCAGGCGGCGCTGTTCCTGCAGAATGGCGGTTACATCGACACCATGACTGACACGATTTGGGACACCTCCTGGCTGCTTCGGGAAGACAGTATTCCCGGCCGGCTGCTGCATACGCTGGTGGGCTATGTTCAGGCGCCGGACGGGGCCCAGCTTCTGGCCTATATTGTCACTATTCTAACCATATTTGTGCTGATGCGGCTTACCGCCAGGACCTCCTCGCGGCCCCGGCCGCAGCCCGCGGAATAAACGGCCTCCAATTCGGTTCGAATTAGAGGGAATTTTCCAGACCGTTAGTAATCTTCGCCGCATAGTCTGGTTCCGGGCTCGTGGGTGCGCATGTGGTCGAGAACGAAGATGATGCGGCTGTCCGCGCGGCGTTGATTGCGGCGGCACGCGCGCAGATGGGCCGCCAGGATGCGTCGCTTTTTAACATCCGGGAACTTTGTACCGAAGCCGGAGTCACAAGGGCCCGGTTTCGCCAGTGTTTTTCGGGACGCGAGGAATTGATCGCAGCGGTGATGAACGAAGACGTGGCAAAATTGCAGGACATGGCCAATCTCGCCGCCGAACCGCGGCTGGCGCTGGCGGCGAATGGCGGGTCGGCGCCCGCGCCGCAGCCCGCGCCCGACGCCTGGCTGGAGCGGCGGCTGCGGGTATTCGAGCGCGCGCTGGCCGCCTTGGAAGCGCGCCAGGACAAGTCCGATCAATTGCTGAGCCGCGGCATCGCGCTTTTGGAGGAGCAAACCGCGCATCCGCCGGAGCTTGCGCCCGAACCCATGACGACATCGCCGGACGCGGCGGATGTGCATGAGCCCGCGGCACCGCCGGACATGGTGGCGGAGGCCAGGCCGGCGCCGCCCAGGACGGTTCCTTTGCCCATTCCGGATCTGGAGCCGCCGCCGCAGCTCACGCCGAAGGAAATGGACGACCTGCTCACCAACGCCCGCCGCGCGGCGCGCGAGGCGTCCAAGGTCGAAGAGGCGCCGGCGGCCAAATCGCCGGCCATTCCACGCTGGGCGATATGGACGGCGGTGGGATGTCTGTTCCTGATCACCGCGACCGCGCTGGCCTGGAACAGCATGAAGAGCCGGCCGATGGCGCAAGCCGACAGCATCCGTCATCGCCAGATCGTCGAGGGACCGCAGGCCCGCACCATGGCGCTGGCCGACAGCGGCGACCCCGTCAGTCAGACCGCGCTGGCGCTGGCCTATCTGCACGGCCAGGGCGTTCCGGCGAATACGCAAGCGGCCTTGCGCTGGGGCTTCGCGGCGGCCAAGCAGGGCGATCCGACCGCGCAGTATTTCCTGGGCACACTTTACCGCGACGGCAACGGCGTCGCCAAGGATGCGCACCGGGCGTTTCAATGGTTCGAGGCCTCGGCCCTGCGCGGCAATGTCAAGGCCATGCACGATGTCGCCATCGCCTATGCCGAAGGCCAGGGCACGCCGCAGAATGCATCGCGCGCCGCCGCCTGGTTCAACCGCGCCGCCGGCCAGGGCTATATCGATTCCCAGTTCGATCTGGCGGTGCTCTACGAGCGCGGCGAAGGGGTGAAGCAGAATCCGCAAGCCGCCCTGAAATGGTATCTGATCGCCGCCAAGGGGGGTGACGCGCAGGCGCGCCAGCGTGCCGGCCAGCTGGGCGACCAGATGAAGCCCGAAGATGTCGCCCGCGCCCAAGCCGTGGCGGATCATTTTGCCCCGGCCGCGCGCGATCCGGCCGCCAATACGTCCTGACGGCGCCGCCGGTTTCCGACGCATTGCAAGCCCAAAATATTCGCCGCAATCCCTTGCGGTTCCCTGTCGCTTGCCCATCTTTGGCCTAAGGGTTTAAGAGGGCTCCATGCCCATGACGACAATCAGCAGATTTTCGAAGATTTTCGCGGCGCTGGGAATCGCGCTGACCCTGGCCGGTTGTGGCGTCAATGCCATACCCGCCAAGGATGAGGCGGTGAAGGCCCGCTGGGGCGATGTGCAGGCGGCCTATCAGCGCCGCAGCGATCTCATCCCCAATCTGGTTTCGACGGTGCAGGCCTATGCGACGCAGGAAAAGACCGTCCTGATCGCAGGTAACCCAGGCCCGCGCCCAGGCCACCCATGTCTCCATCGACGCCTCCACCATCACCGATCCGGCGGCGTTCCAGAAATTCCAGCAGGCGCAGAATCAACTTTCCGGCGTGTTGGGGCGGCTGATGGCGATCAGCGAGAATTATCCCGACCTGAAATCGAACCAGAATTTTCTGGCGCTGCAGGCCCAGCTCGAAGGCACCGAGAACCGCATCGCGATCGCCCGGCGCGACTACAATGCCGCGGTCCAGGACTACAATACCGAGCTGCGCACCTTTCCGGGCGTGATCTGGGCTGCGACCCTCTACAAGAGCCAGAAGCCGGCCCAGGAATTCGCCGCCAGCACCCAGGCGCAAGGCGCGCCGGTGGTGAATTTCAACGGCCAGCAGGCCGCGCCGACCCAGACCCAGCCACCGCCGCCGCCTGTCAACCCGTAATGCGGTTTGTCGCGGTCCTGATTGCCTTTGTCTGTCTGGCGCTGCCGGCGCAGACGGGCGCGGCGCAAGCGGCGCCCAAATTTCCGGCCCTGACCGGGCGGGTGGTGGACGACGCCCATATCCTGTCGCCGGCGACCGTCGGCGATCTCGACGGCAAGCTGGCGGCGCTGGAAGCCAAGACCTCGCGCCAGCTGGTGGTGGTGACGCTGCCCTCGCTGCAGGGCTATGAGATTTCCGATTACGGCTATCAGCTGGGCCGCGCCTGGGGCATCGGCCAGGCCAAGCTCAACAATGGCGTGCTGTTGATCGTGGCGCCGAACGAGCACCGGGTCCGGATCGAAGTCGGATATGGGCTGGAGCCGATTTTGACCGACGCCCTGTCGGAAGTGATCATCCAGCAGGCGGTGCTGCCGAAATTCCGCACCGGGGATTTCAATGGCGGGGTCGAGGCGGGCGTGGACGCGCTGGTCCAGCAATTGTCGCTCGATCCCTCGGCGGCGGAGGCCAAGGCGGCGGCGGCGGAAAAGCAGCTTCGAACATAATGGCGGCAGCGGCGCCACCCCGCTTTCCATCCTGATCATCATCATCTTCATCGCCATCGCTTTCGGCCGCGTCTTTGGCGGCTTCGGCTTCTGGCCGCTCCTGTTCCTGGGCGGGCTTGGCGGCGGCGGCCGTCGTGGCGGCGGTTGGGGCGGCGGCGGCGGATTTGGCGGTGGCGGGTTCGGCGGCGGCGGGTTTGGCGGCGGCGGGTTTGGCGGCGGCGGCGGCGGCTTCGGTGGCGGCGGCGCTTCGGGAAGCTGGTGATGCTGACCGACGCCGATCACGCCCGGATTCGCGCCGCCATCGCCGAGGTCGAGCGCGGGACCGCCGGCGAGATTTTCTGCGTTCTGGCCCGCAGCGTGTCGCGCTATCGCGAAGTGCCGCTGGCCTGGGCGGCGGTGGCGGCGCTGGTGCTGCCGCCAATTCTGGTTCTGGCGGGTCTGCACCGGCTGGCGATGGCCGACATCTTTTCCAGCTGGACGGATGAAGGCCTGCGCGCCGTGGAAAGCCTGATCCTGCGCTCGCTCACCACCTATACGCTGGTGCAGGCGGGCATCTTCGTCATCGTCGCCTTGATCGTGTCCTTGCCGTCGGTCCGCCGGGCGGCGACGCCGCGTTTCTTGAAGCGCCATCGCATCCGCCAGATCGCGCGCCGCCATTTCGCCGCCGCCGGCGCCCGGCTTACCCGGGCCGAGCCGCATATCCTGATTTTCGCCTCGCTGGAGGATCGCCAGGTCGAGTTGGTGGCGCATCACGCCATTCACCAGGCGGTGGGCGAGGGGCCCTGGAACGACGCGGTCCGGGCGGTGGGTGAAGGCATGAAGGCCGGCAAGCCGGCAGACGGCTTTATCCGCGCCGTCGAGATCTGCGGCGCCCAGCTGGCCAGGCATTTCCCGCCCGACGGGCCGCCCAAGAACCGGTTTCCCAACGATATTTTGGAAATCTGATCGGCGCTGATACGCTTCGCCGAGACGCGGGGAGAGGATCGGATGTCGCTGACCCATTGGCTGGCCTTTTTTGTCGCCTCCAACATTCTGCTGGCGGTGCCGGGACCGACGGTGCTGGTGGTGGTGTCCTATGCGCTGGGGCATGGCCGCAGGCCGGCCGCGGCGGTGGTGGCGGGGGTGAGCCTTGGCGATTTCACCGCCATGACCTGCTCGATGCTGGGGTTGGGCGCCATCCTGGCCGCTTCGGCCCTGATCTTTACCGGGTTGCGCTGGGTGGGCGGGCTCTATCTGATCTATCTGGGGATCAAGCTGTGGCGGACGCCGGTTGCGGCGGCGGACACCGCGGCGGCGCCAGATTTGTCGCTGAAGCGCATCTTCGCCCATGCCTATGCGGTGACCGCGCTCAATCCCAAAAGCATCATCTTCTTCATCGCCTTCGTGCCGCAATTCATCGACACCGCCCGGCCCTTCTGGCCGCAGGTGGCGATCCTGGAAGCCACCTTTGTGAGTTTGGCGGCGATCAACGCCGCCCTCTATGGCTGGCTGGCGGCCAAGGCGCGCGACAAGCTCAAGAGCCCCAAGGTGCAGCGGGCGGTCAACCGCAGCGGCGGCGCCGCCCTGATGGGGGCGGGCATGCTGGCGCTGGGCTGGAAGAACAGCTGACCCGCCGCGTTTGCCGCTCTGAATTGAAAACGCAAGGATTGGCGTGGTAGGGGAACCAAGGCGGCGCGCCGGTCGAACCGCGCGATGTCACATGGCATGCCGGCTTAGCTCAGTTGGTAGAGCACCTGATTTGTAATCAGGGGGTCACAGGTTCGAATCCTGTAGCCGGCACCAATAATTCAATTATTTCACACGCTTATCTGAACAGTCGTTGTTATACCCCTTTCTTCTTCCATTTGCGGACCCGGAGCGAGACCGCCAGACATACCCTTTTAGGCCAAATATAAATCGCCTTTATCCGGGCGTGGTGCACAAAAGGGGACAATGGGCTTTTCCGCCTGTTGGTCCTTGCGGCCAGGAAGCGTGCATTCGCGACCGGGTGGCCTTCCTGACCTGCCTCTAGACCTTAGAGCGATGGGCCCGGCGGGAGGTGGGAGCGACCGGCTCGTTCTCGGGCTATACGGGTACTGCGGTCGGGAAAAATTTTGGTTCACCCAAGCGGGCGAATGCCGACTCGTCCTTCTGGAGCAACTACGAAGTCAAACAAGCTCGTTCTGTATTAACTTCCGGCGAAGTCCGGGTGACGCTCTACCGGTCAAGGCCGGGGATCCGTCCAATTCAACAATCCCAATTCAGCGGCGCAGATTGTTTTTAGGTGTACTTGTGTTTCGGCATGGAATAAGGACCCCGCTTTAGGGGTAATCGGCATCCAATTGGGACCCCGGGGCTAGGGTCCAAAGTGGCTTTCATGGAGATGGAAGCCGAGGTTGGGATGCTGGTTGTGGAGACGATTGCAAAGATCCGTCGTGCCTATTTTGTTCAGGGTCAGCCGATCAAGGCGATATGCCGAGAGCTTGGTGTGTCCCGGAAGGTGGTGCGGAAGGTCATCCGGTCTGAGGCGACGGAGTTCCACTATGAGCGGCAGCGGCAGCCGCTTCCGAAGATGGGACCTTGGAGCGCCGAGCTTGATCGGCTTCTGGCAGCGAATGAGAGCAAGGCGTCGCGAGAACGGCTGACGCTGATCCGCCTGTTCGAGGAGTTACGCGGGCGAGGTTATGCCGGCGGGTACGATGCGGTCCGGCGCTATGCGCGACGCTGGAGCCAGGAGCGTGGTGCGGCCACGGCATCGGCCTATGTGCCGCTGAGCTTCGCGCCTGGGGAAGCCTACCAGTTTGACTGGAGCCATGAAGTGGTCCTGTTGGGCGGGGTCACGATGATCGTAAAAGCGGCCCATGTCCGACTGTGTCACAGCCGGATGCTGTACGTGCGGGCTTATCCGCGCGAGACGCAAGAGATGGTGTTCGACGCCCATGACCGGGCCTTTGCGCTGTTCAAGGGCACCTGCGGGCGGGGCATCTACGACAACATGAAGACGGCGGTGGAGACGATCTTCGTGGGTAAGGGCCGCCTTTACAATCGCCGCTTCCTGCAGATGTGCAGCCATTACCTTATCGATCCGGTGGCCTGCACGCCGGCGTCCGGCTGGGAGAAGGGTCAGGTCGAGAACCAGGTTGGGCTGGTCCGGGAACGATTCTTCACACCGCGGCTGCGCTTCAAGTCGCTGGACGAGCTGAATGCCTGGCTGCTCGATAAATGCATCGCCTACGCCAAGGCGCATCAGCACCCCGAGTTCACTGACCAGACGGTCTGGCAGGTGTTCGAGGCCGAGCGTCCGCAGCTTGTGCCCTATGCCGGCCGGTTTGATGGCTTTCACGCCGTGCCAGCTTCCGTCTCAAAGACCTGCCTGGTGCGCTTCGACAACAACAAATACTCGGTAGCGGCGGGCGCGGTCGGGCGACCGGTCGAGGTCCATGCTTATGCCGATCGCATCGTGATCCGCCAGGACGGGCGGGTTGTTGGCGAGCATGCGCGTTCGTTCGGCCGGGGCGAGACAGTCTACGATCCCTGGCATTATGTGCCGGTGCTGGCCAGGAAGCCTGGCGCGTTGCGCAACGGCGCCCCCTTCAAGGACTGGGTATTGCCGGCGGCGATGGAACGGGTGCGGCGCAAGCTCGCCGGCGCCAAAGACGGCAACCGGCAGATGGTCGATATCCTGGGCGCGGTGCTGACCGACGGCTTGTCACCCGTCGAAGCTGCCTGTGCCGAGGCGCTTGCTCACGGCGTTCACTCCGCCGATGTCGTTCTTAATATCCTGGCACGTCAACGCGATCCTGGTCCCTCGGCCACGATCCTCACGCCCGCGGCGCTAACCCTACGGCATGCGCCGATCGCTGACTGTGCCCGTTATGATCACCTCAGGAGAACTGTATAATGGAACGAACCCAACTCTTCGATCTCATGGGCGAGCTAAAGCTCTATGGCATGAAGGCCGCCTTTGACGAGATCATGGCCATCGCCGTCAAGCGTCAGCATGAGCCCCAGCGCATTATCGGCGATCTTCTCACGGCTGAGATTAGCGAGAAGCAGGCGAGATCGATCAAGTACCAGCTCACCATCGCCAAGCTTCCGCTTGCCAAGGATATCGACGACTTCCAGTTCGAAGGCACCCCGATCAATCAGACGCTCGTCAATGATCTCGCCGCTGGCGGCTTCATCGCCCAGCACCGCAACGTCGTGCTGGTGGGCGGCACCGGCACAGGTAAGACTCACCTGGCCATCGCCATCGCCAGACGCTGTATCCGAAAGGGCACCCGCGGCCGGTTTTACAACGTGGTCGATCTGGTCAATCGGCTCGAGACCGAGACCCGCAGCGGGCGACAGGGCCGGCTTGCCGAGCACCTGACCCGCATGGACTTCATCGTCCTTGACGAGCTGGGGTATCTTCCATTTGCCCAGTCCGGCGGCCAACTCCTGTTCCATCTTGTCAGCCGCCTCTATGAGCGCACTTCCGTCATCGTCACCACCAATCTCGCCTTCGGCGAATGGCCCAGCGTGTTCGGCGATGCCAAGATGACCACCGCCTTGCTCGACCGCCTGACCCATCACTGCGACATTGTAGAAACTGGTAACGATAGCTGGCGCTTCAAAAGCCGCGACGACGATCACTCAACCCGCGCTCGCGCCGTCTCCGCTTCCCTACCCAGCTCCGACGCCGCGAGCGCTACCCCAAAAGCCCGCCGCTCAAAGGGGTCCCTTTTGAATGCCGATAAGGGGTCCCTTTCCAACGCCGATTGACAGCTGTCGGTATTTCGTGTTGTGACATCGCTCACCCTTATTGCGCCATCTTAGATTGTGGAACAGACTCAGTTATGGCACCGGCAGCCGAGACTTCAGGCCACCTGCTATCTTCGATCTGTCCCGGCTACCAACTCCCATCATAGGGAAAGCCGGGGGCCTTCACACGCTCTCGGATGCGCCTGTACGCGTCTGCCGAGCATCGTAGGTCATTCCACAGTAGCCAATCCACCTTGGCCTTAGCCTTTTCCAGATGGCCATGAGCTACGAAGTGGCCGTTCACCCGAGCCCGCCAGAACACGCCAGAGCAGCCGGAGACCCCGCCGCGCGTCATCTCGATATGAAAGAGCGGCCCCACGGCCATGGTCCAAATGTGTTTGGTGGCTTCATCCCAGGCCTGATTTCGCCATATGCCGTCCACATCCGTCATGAGAACAGAATAGGAACAAAATCCTGGACAAGTAAAGCCGGTATCGCTAGGGTTCTGCTACACAGTTTTCTGGTGTGTCCCCGGGTATGGCTTGCGGGCTTGAGCAGCGCCTTGAGTGCGACGAGAACAAGACACGCTTCGAGGAAAAGCTGAAGAAGATTGCCAAGGCGAAGTCGACGCAGATTAAGGAAAAAGAGGACTAGTGCGCGTTGCCGTCCTTATTCTCTTAGGCGTGGTTGGGCTGCTATTGGCACGATTGGCCTTCAATAGCGATTTGTTCAGTCCTGCTCTAGACATAAGGTCTCTGTCTAATCAGGCCATCCATGATCGGGTTTATGCCCTGGCCAAGCAGCTTCGAGACTACCAAGCGCATACAGACATGCAGACTTCTAAGGCAGTTGACCCCGAACGTATTAGGAGTGAGGCGCGTCTTTATTTTGCTAGTACATATCGCCGCACCGCGCTATCGCTCCGGCTCGAAATTATGCGGCGTCTCGGGAGTCGCTTTCCGAATCCGCCGTATCGAGACCGCTCAGTTATGAATGGGTGGGTAACGATAGACCAAGGCAATCTCTCGGGGGCAGCTCCAATGGCAGATGCAGCGAACTATATGACCTTTCTTGGGGACCATCTTCCGCGGTAGTGCCATTTGCTCAAACGCATTTACCCATAATCGGTTGTGGTGGGTTTGTTAAGTACAATATCGCCGGAAAACCACGTCCACATTGTTGCCCTATACACTTGCTGGTATAATTTTGCGCGGATTAATTCAGCGGTTTGCATGTCGCCGGCGATGACCTGTGGCCTTGAACAGCGCCTTTGGGATGTTGGTCATATCGTGAAACTGATCGAGGAATGGGAAACCGCTACAGCATGAGCCAACTGGACGCTCGCTATCCTTCAACGCAAGTATGGGTCCGGTGCTACATGGCGGTCTATCCCGTTCTCATGATCGCCGCAGGATTTTGGCTAGGGCAATACACATGGTTTCGCACCATTGCCGCACTTTGCGGGTTGGCTTGGATTGGTGCTGTCTCGGTATTTTTTGCGACTACATTCCGACGCGAGGGCTATCAAGCCGCGATAGACGATCTAAACGGTGGCCCACAACCCTAGGTCCAACTGTACCAATGCCGGGGAATGGGCACTGTTACAGTTTGAAATCCAACCGGGTTGATGAGGGTCCGTGGCGGGGCTACGGTCCCATCATGGGAGAGAACTGGCCAAAGTTGGCGGGGTTGGTTGCGGCAGTAGGCATTACCCTATTTGCCATCTGGGTGATGTCAGATAACCCGTTTAATGCCCGCGTAAATTACATGTTGCACCCAGACCCGCCATGCCAAGCGCCTGCAGGCCATCTTTGCGTCAAGATGTGACCCGTCCCTAAAGGACCCCAAGGCCAGAAGCGCACGGCTGACGTCATCGGCAACGCCGTCTTGGTGATGAAGATCGCTCCATGTGCTGGCGGTCGCGTAATCCTGCGCTGACAGTAGCTCCGCGCTTGTGGCGCGTGGCGGGCCATCGTGACCCCTGCTCCGCAGTCTCCTTGGACCGTCGAACAGAACGGCGTGGGTGGCATTCCTAGGCCCCCTGGCGGGCCAGTTATTCTGTGCCCCCGAGAGTGCCCCCAGGCGGATCGCCGACAGGGCACGATGTTCCGTACCTTCGCTAAGTGCTTGATTTTATGGTGGCCCCGGACCGAGTCGAACGGTCACGTCCCTTTCGGAACAACGGATTTTAAGTCCGGTGCGTCTACCAGTTCGCCACGGGGCCCCGGCGGCAAACTGATGGCGGGGCCCCGCAGCGTCAAGGGGTGTCCAGGCCGGGCCGGCCGCGAGGACTGGCTTTTGGGCAAGGGCGTGCTGGCATAGACCTTGCCGGCCGATGTCACCGTCACCGAGTAAATATCTCCGCCGCGGGTGGCATTGAAAAAGAAATTGCCGTCCTGGACAAATTGCAGCGCGGTCGGCCGGTAACCCGCATTGATCACCTCCTGCCGCGCATGCGCCTCCTGCGCTGGGTGAAGGAATTGACCGTACCGTTGTGATCGGTGGGTGCGGCCTCAGCCGCGAACGCTCCGCACGCCGCCGTCAATGCGGCAGCGAGCACAATCCGTGAGATGTGCATAAGACCTCCTCTGACTTGTTCTTCAATCGCCGATTGCCGCGATTGCAAGGAAGGCCCGATGTTCTTGATTGAGCGCGCAGACCGCAAGTTTCAGCTTCTTCATCTTTTTCGGCGCCGCAAGATGAAGAATCCCAGAATGATGATGTTTGCGGCGGCATCCGCCAGCGGCGGGATCGCCAGCAACAGCAGGATGGTGATCGCAACTCCGAACGACCACAGGAGTTGGCTAATGCCGGCGGCGAGAGCGGCCAGACCATAGACGAGAAGCCACCAGCGGTCTTCACGCCCGCGCATGACGATGGCCAACGCCGCGATTAATGTCCCGGCAAGAATGAGAAGAATGTCCATCGCCAGGACCGGGCCGGGGTTCCTGATCGAAACCATCAGCACCGCCAGGACCAGCATGACCGACACCAGAACGGCTTCGCGGATAAGAAGCCGCTTGTGGCGGGCGACATGCGCATCGGTCAAAGTGTGCGGCATGCCATCCCCGGCCAAAGCCGGATGCAGCCTGGGCTGTTTCATTGCGGCAATTTCACCTGGAATCGCATCCCCGTCCTTGATCCGGCGCAAAGCGCGGCCCGCCGCAAAAGACGTCAGCGGGCCAATTCGCGCTGAAAACGGTTAGGCCAGATTACCTTGGCGCCTTCCAGCACCGCTATCAAAGTCATGACCGACAGAATCACATAGGCCAGATCATGGCCGTGAAAGGCGCCGAACCCGAAAAAGGCCTGTGCCGGCGTCCAGAATACCGCGACCGACAGGATCGAAAGAGCGGTGCCCGCAATCGCCCAAAAGGTGGCGGTCGTGCCGCGGATCAGGCTTGCCCGGCCGGCCGAGAAGGAGCGGTTGACGAGGACCAGGCCGAGATTGCCGCATACCAGGGTCACGAAAGTCAGCGCGCGCAGGTCCGCCTCCGGCATTTTCCATTCGACGCCCGCGACATAGACGAATGCCACGATCAGGAAGGCGAGCACACCTTGGATCACGCTCCATTCGATCAGGCGAGCGGACAGAAGCCGCGCATCCGGCCCGCGCGGCGGCCTTCGCATGATATTGGCTTCCTCATGCTCGGCCTCGAACACGATCGAACAGACCGGATCGATGATCATTTCCAGGAAGGCAATATGGACCGGGGCCAGCACCAGCGGCAGACCGGTTAGGAGCGGCAGCAGCGCCAGCCCGGCGATGGGAATGTGAACGGCCATGATATAGCCCATCGCCTTTCTGAGATTGTCATAGATCCGCCGGCCCAGCCGGATGGTGCGGACAAGGGAGGCGAAATCGTCGTCGAGCAGCACCACCGCGGAGGCTTCGCGGGCCACATCGGTACCCCTGCCTCCCATCGCCACGCCGATATCGGCGGCCCGGAGCGCGGGCGCGTCATTGACGCCGTCGCCGGTCATCGCCACCACCTCGCCATTCGCTTTCAGGGCCCTGACCAGCCGCAATTTCTGCTCGGGGGCGATGCGGGCGAAGACGTTGGCGTGTTTCAGCGCCTTCTGAAGTCCGGCATCGCTCATGCCATCCAGATCGGTGCCGGAAACTACGTCTGCTTGGGGCAATCCGGCGTCCTTGGCGATCGCAGCCGCCGTCAGCGGATAATCGCCGGTGATCATGATCACGCGAACCCCTGCGGTCTGGCATTCGCGGATGGCGGCGGCGACGCCCGGCCGCACCGGATCGGCCAGCCCCACCAGTCCGGCAAATCGAAAATCGAACCCTTGCGGATTTTCCGGCAGCGGCACTTGCGGGTGACGCGCCTCAGCCACGCCCAAGACGCGCATGCCGGCCGCCGCCATCTGATCGGCGTCACGGCGAATGGCGGCCGCCTGCCCCGCGCCCAGCCGGCACAGCGCGATGATCGCCTCGGGCGCCCCCTTGGTGGCGACCCGGTATTCGCCGGAATCACCTTCCCAGGCCTGCGTCACCGCCAACATCTCCCGGCGCAGCGGATAAAGTTTGACCAGCCGGTTCGGCCGCAGGGCGTTCGAGGACCCGGCGGCGGCGGCCAGGTCCTTGCATTGGTGAAAGGCCTTTTCCATGGGGTCGAACGGATTTTCCGAACTGGCCAGAATGCCCCATGTCAGTGTGTTCGCCGCCGCCTCGCCGATGGCGCGCCCGCGTGCGCCATCCGGGCGCACGATTTCGCCGCCGGCCCGGATTTCGGCGATGGACATCCGGTTCTCGGTGAGGGTGCCGGTCTTGTCGGTGCAGAGCACGGTCGCGGCGCCTAAAGTCTCGATGGCGGCCGCCTTGCGGGTAAGAACCCGCGCCTTGGACAGCCGCCAGGCGCCCATGACGGTGAAAACCGTCAGGACCAGCGGAAATTCCTCGGGCACCATCGACATGCCGAGCGCGATGCCGGCCAGCAATGCCTCGAGCCAGGAGCCGCGAAACAGTCCGAACAGGATTACCGCGGCGGCGCAGCAGGCGATGCCGATGACCGCAACCAGGCGGACCACCCGGCGGGTTTCGGATGTGAGCTTCGGTGTCGCCGTTTCGATGGTTGAAAGCGTGCGGCCGATCTGGCCGATCCGGCTCGAGGCGCCGGTGGCGGTCACTTCGGCAAGCCCGCCGCCGCGCACCACCAGGGTACTGGAATAGATGTAAGGCAAGTCCTCGCCGCCCAGGTCAGGCGGGACGGTGGGATCGCCCGGACCCATGGGCCGCTTGCCCACCGGCGCGCTTTCGCCGGTGAGAAGCGATTCGTCCACCTGCAGATCCTCCGCGGTGAGGACTTTCCCGTCGGCCGGCACCCGGTCTCCCTCCGCCAGCACCACGATATCGCCCCGGACCACCTGGCGATTGGGAATGTGGATCCGCACGCCGTCGCGGATCACCAGGGCGCGCGGGCTGGTCAAGTCCCGCAAAGCCTCCAGCACCCGCTCGCTGCGGCCTTCCTGAATGATGGCGATGCCGATCGAGCTGCAGGCGAAAACCAAGAGCAGCAGCGCTTCCTTTGGATTGCCCAGCAACAGATAGATAATTCCCGAACCCAGAAGCAGCGCGAACATCGGCTCGCGCACGGTCCCCAGCGCAATCTTGAAAAGGCTGCGGGACCGCTGTTGGGGCAGCTCGTTAGGACCTTCCGCCGCCAGGCGGGCGCGGGCTTCGCTTGCGCTCAGGCCCGACGGGAGCTGTTCGGGCGGAAGCACTGGAGTTCAGTGAAACAGGAACAGGGGGAGCGCGCAGTCCTTCAGCATGTCGCGGGTCACGCCGCCAAAAACGAATTCACGCATGCGGCTGTGGCCATAGGCGCCCATTACCAGCATATCCGCGCCGCAGGCATAGGCCATTTCCAGCAGCGTCTCGGAGACCGAAAGCGGTTGGGCGGATTTGAGGCGCGGCTCCGCCTTGATGCCGTGCCAGCGCAATTGTCCGGCCAGGGCATCGGCCGAGGCGCGGCTTATGGCTTCGGTTTTGCCGCCCTCCGGCACCGAAAGCAGGAAGACCTGCCCGGCCTTGGCGAGGACCGGCATGGCGGCGGCGGCAGCCCGGGCCGCGCTGGGGTCTTCCTTCCAGGCCAGCGCGACGGTCCGCCCGATGACGGTCACCGGCCGGGCCGGCGCGATCAGAAGCGGCCGCCCCGATTGCATCAGCACATTATGAAGCCGCTCCGTGGAGAGTTCCGGATCGCGCGCCATGACCGTCAGGTCGTGCCGGCGCGCCCGGTGCAAGGTTTCGTTCTGCAACGTGGCGAGTTCGGTCCAGGCCGCCGACACGCCGCTCGAATCGTCCGGCTTGTCCTTTGCCGGCAGGGCATGGCGCTTTAAGGCCTCCTCGAATGCCGCGCGGGCATGCTCCGAGCGGCCGCGTTCCTCCTCGGCCAGCTTGCGGGTGAGGTCCTGCAGCACATCGCGATGGCTGGCCGCGGCGCCTATGAAATCGGCGCTCTGCGAGACATCGATGCGGGTATGCAGGCAATCGATATGGGCGCCATCGATCCGGGCCGCCGTCGCCGCCGCGTCCAGAACCGTGCGGTCGGATTCGAAGCCGGTCAACGAGGCCAAGATGGTCTTGATCATGTGTTCCTCTTTATGTGCGGCGCCCGGCTCAATGGGACAACAGAATAGGCAGCGGTGGCTCTGCAATCATATAGCGCGTCGCCCCGCCCAGCAGGAACTCGCGCAAGCGGGTGTGGCCGTAAGCCCCCATCACCAGCAGATCGGCCTGCGCGTCCCTGGCCGTGGCGGCCAGGCATTCGCCGATCGATGCGTGTTTGAGGCGGGTTTGCACGAAGCGGCAATCGAGATCATGGGCGGCGAGATGGTCCTTCAACTCCGCCAGGGTGCCGGCGGTGCGGATATCTTTCTCGCCCTCGACCGACAAAATCGTGATCTGTTCGGCCTTCGCCAGGAGCGGCAGGGCGTCGGACAGCGCCCGGGCGGCTTCGCGGCCGAAGTCCCAGGCTACCAGCACGGACTTGACTGGCTGGGGCGGCGCGCTTTCATCCCCTGGCGGCAGCAGCAGGACCGGCCGTCCCGAGCCGAAAATCACCGGCTCGACATAGGCGCGGTCGAAACTATCGGTCTGGGGAACCGGCAAGATGGTGAGGTCGTGCAGGCGCGCGATATCGACCAGATGTTGCGTCGGCTGGTAGAGCCTGGCCCGGCGCTTGCGGATGTCGATCTGCACCGCGGCGTCCGAAAACAGGTGCATGGCCTCATTTGTCAGCGCGCGCGCATGTTCTTCGCTGTGCTTGACGCTTTCCGCCATCAGGCCCCGGACATCCACCGGATAAGCGCCCATCACCGGCGGCCAGGTTGCGGGATCCGGATCAAGCTGCGGCACGATCGCGGTGACTTTCGCGTCCAGTTGATGGGCCAGCGCCGCGGTCCATAGGATCTGGCGTGGGGACGGCCTGTCGGGATAGGTGGGAAGGTAGAAAAGAATCTCCGCGATCGGCAATCGGGACTCCATCCAAGTTCCCGGATACGCTAGCGCGTGCGAAGCAATCGCAGATTGATCCCGATCAACGGCGGCGGATCATGCGGCCGGCCCGGCCGCTCCCGGCCGGGAAGATTCCAGTCAAGGAAGATTCCAGCCAGCGCCAAAGCGCGATGGATGGGCCGACAGGGCCGGACTTATGCGCGGGCGGCGTTCAGCGCGGCCTGTCTCCGCCTCGTGCCGCGCAGCATCACCCCGATGCCGCCAAAGCCCAGGATCAGCATGGCCCAGGTTGAAGGCTCCGGTACCCCGGCGGGAGAGATGTCGAAGGTGCCTGTGAAAAAATTCCGCTGGCCCTGAATTGAATCCGAAACGGTGAACACATCGGTGCCCCAAAAAGCCGTCAGCACGATCTTGGGGTCGAGGAAACCCGCGCCGGCGGGATCGGTGCCCAGATAGCCGAAGGCCAGGGGATTGCCGTTGAAGGTGGTCAGGTCGGCGGCGACTGTGTTGCTCAAGCCGAAATGCGCCAGATTGAGCGTGATATCGATGTCGGTGATCTGGAAACCGGCGCTGGAAAGATCGGCATTCTCGAACCCGCTGCCGCTGCCGCCGATGGTTGTGACGGTGCCGGTGCCGTTCACCAGACTCGGGCTTCCCGACACGGAGGTGAGGCCGGTGAAGGTCAGGTTGAACACCGTCGCCGCCTGCGCCGCAGGCGCGGCGAGCATCGCCACGGCCGCCACCGCCGCCAACAGAAGTTTTTGCATGTCGAATGACCCCGATTATCCGTTGTTCATTTACGGGACAATTCGCGGCGATTGTCCAGTGGCGCGCCGGCATCAAGACAGGATTATTTAGGAATCGCGAAATTGCCTATTCGCTCACCGCCTGAATGGCTTCCGCGGCTTGGTTGAAGGTCTACGCGAAGATCTCCGTTAACCATGTTTCTTAGTGGTTCCGTTACCTTGGCTCGGCACCCGCCGGCGGCGTCTCAGGCCTCGGCGTCCTTCCGCCAGACCGGATTGTCTTGGTCATCCAGAAGCTCGATCCGGTCGGTCTTGGGCTTGAACTTGGGCGCCAGCGCGGATTCCACGATCGTGATCGCTTCGCCTTTGTCCGCCGCTTCGAACTGCATCTCCGCGATCGGGAGTTCGGCATCACCCGGCTCAAAACCGCGCCGGAAGTGCCGGACAATAAAGCGCATCTGCCTTGGCGAGGTGCTCGGCATCCGGCGATTATGGGCCGCCCGGCGATACTGGCAAGAAACAGCTTGTCTCAGATTGTGTCGGCGATGGTGCGGGCGCACCCGTCATGATGCGGGATGATGCGGGCTTTGGCATTTCGGGCTCTTTCCGGAACGCCGGCCCGCGGATAGGCAGCACCCGGCGGCGGACGAAACGGTCGCGGCATGCGTTGGAGAGGGGTTGGGCCGTCACGTGAGTCTGCCGCCCGCTTGCGATGCCCTGCGCCGTGTCGGCTATCTTTTCTTTGCGATCCGGACTTTCGGGGGCGGCACCGGCTCGGCAGCTTTGGCCTTGAACTTGGCTTTGCTGACCGCAGAGGCCGCCGCACGCTTCTTAACGGCATTCGCGGACATATCGTCGGGGATTTTGGG
>CAVZBS010000010.1:0-58946 GCA_963773575.1 uncultured Alphaproteobacteria bacterium | reverse complement strand
TATCGAGGCAAATTTGTTGAGGCAGAAGACATTTTCAAGCAAGCACCCATGCTTGAATCCGGTAATCTGGACCCGATTGCGCTGTCATATTTGAGCGTTGCCTTTCCATCCGCACGACCTACCACGGTCGCAAGCAACCATCGTCGCCGGCCAGGAATCCATATGGACCAGTTCTGGCCAACCTCGACCGCTGCAGGCATCGCCGTTGTCTTTCAACTCGCCGCCTTGGCGTAACCTTCATTCCAACGCGTCCGCTCGGGTTCAGCGGCATAAGGGTTGGACGCGATCCCGTTATTCGGGTCAGCAGTTCTGGCGAAATTCCAGCCCTCCGCATAAGCCCGGCTAAGTCGGTACGCTACCTTGTCTGCTTCCGTCATGGGCGCATGGCCTTCAAGTGCGGGTTTTGCTGCGGCGGGGCGATGCACCAAAACGCCTGGCCATAAGCGCGCAATGAGTTGGAATTGGCTGACGGCCGCCCGTAACCCCACAATTTCGTGACACTGCCTTCAAGCACGGGGAGCCGTCTCAAAAGGCGAGATGCGGGAGGATGCCACGCAAACTCCCGCATTCAATTCAACGCTTGGTGGTCGGCGCCGGGCCCGGATCGGCCCTAGGCGTGCTTCCATCGTCTTTGCTCGGTTGCGCGATCTTCGTGTCAACCGGTGTATCTTGCGAAGGCGTGGATGCAGGGGCGGACGCCATTGGCGTGACTTTATCGGTCATGTGAAACCTTCTTGTTGGGCGCTGATCATTCGGCGCCACAATTGAGATGGTCCGAATTCTTTGGATTACAAGGATTTTGCGAGCGGTTATCGGAGATAAGTCGGGAGGGAGCAGCGATAACCCTGCGTGCAATCGAGAAATTGATGTAGGGTCTGCGTCTGTCGCACGAGGTTGCGGGCAATTCGGCAAAAATGCTTGCCCGGGTTGGCGACGAACTCGTTCGGAATTTCAACTTATCGTCGGGCAGGAATTCGGGAGGCTCATGAACACCTCATACACGACAATTATTGGCATGCCTGGCGCGGCCAAAAGCCAAACCTGTCGGCAATTCCGGAATGATAGCGGGGTGAAGGAAATTCGCGTCGGTGTGAAGGACTTCGAATGTATCGGCGCCACACCGCCCCAGGATCATCCGCACGTCTATCTCGAAATGGGAAACCTTGACACAATCCCGTGCCCATATTGCGGCACGATATTTTGCTACGATCGAGGCTTGGGACCATTCGATGCCGTTCCGGCGGAAAGCATGTTTGACGGCCCGTCTGCGCGCTGATGGGCGCAGAATACGTGCCGGTGCTGGGTAGCGGCTTAATGCGTAAAGAGCAAAGGCGCGGCAGAAAGCACCGGCATTTTTCCCGCCAGACTTCTATCAGGCTTGGAAAAGGATAAGCTCCCAAGGACACCATTTCTGATGTCTAATATTCTGGGATCTGGCAATTTTGCCATATTGTCGTTTATGTTCTTCATGTTGGTCTCTTGCGCGCTCGCAGTGGCACCGCTCACCTCAAGCACTCCCGCTGAGATGGACATGAGCCCGCCATGTGACAAGTGAGGCGAGCGTCTTCCCGGACCCGCAGATGGGACGTTAACGGCCATAGCCCACAATGTCGGGGAAAACTCTGTTGCCGATCAGACTGCGGCCGAATTCGCGGAACGCGGTCGGCCGCTCTGGCGCACCGAGCGGGGCAGATGAAGCGTGCCGGTAATTCGATTGTCGTGCCGGCGGAAGGGCGGGATAACGCGCTTATCCATGAAGACGACCTTCTGCTGTAGGCTTTGAAGTGTCTCAGTTGCTGCATCGCAGGCGGTGAGAGCTGTCATCGATGTATCCTCCATTGTGGGCAGGCTTGAATTCATGACGGGATCGGTGGGCCTTCAACACAAGGACAAATGATCGCGCTCCGCCTGGGCGATCGCATCCTTCAGATTCGTGTAGCGGTACTGCCCATAATGAAAATAATCGGCCGGTGTCCGGCTAATCCCGTATTTTTCCATCAATTCCAAATCGGACACGGGATTTGTCTTGTCGATTTCTGACGGCATATTGTTCCACCCATTCAGGATGACAGACCACGCGCATGCTGGCGGCCTGCATTGGTGATTTCGCAATTGACAAGATTGGCTCTGTAGGTCGCGCGATTGCTAAAGTGCTGCCTCGCCAGGACCGTCTTCTTCTCCCGCTGCAATTCCGTGTGCGCCTCGCCGTGACCGCCCGTCGCTTCCAGATTCTTGAGATTATTCGCGGTTACTTCCTTAAGGTTCGCGAAGAACCGGTCATGCGCGGCCGGTCGGGTTGGACCGATTTTGACCTGAACCACCTCGCGACCGGCTAATGGCAGCAACGCCTTCTCCGATAACCCGGCGGGAGCGCCGTCGCTCGCTTTTTCGGCGGGCAGCGCACCGCCCTCATTTTCCCAACGGTCCAATTCGTGCGGTTGCTTATCGATCTGATTCATTTGTCTCGCTTTCCTTATCGGGGTGCGTGCAAGTCTGATGGCAGCCTCGACTGATTGGCACATAGCCGGGAATAAAGTCGGTCTTCAGCTCGTCGAGGATTTGCGCCGTGGATGGAATCGCAAATCGCCGACCAAATCGGATATAGAAATTTTGCATATGCCGCTCAGAACAGGAAAATGTCTGGCGCCTTCAAATACCAGGCCCCCCAAAGAGCGGTCAGGATGAGGACCACGCCAAGGATGGCGACAGCCTCTGGGCGCATGCGGGAATAGAACAACGACTTGCCATTTCTTCGAGTCGCAACCGTTCGGGCGCACCGCTGGGCGGACGCAAGACGGCTCATTGCTCGATTGTTTCAAAAATGATGGGCTAAACGACACTTAAAATGGGGGACGGCCCAATCGGTCTCCCAGCACTTCCTATAACACACAAAGCGCGTTTACGTTCCAATTCTTTCTCGGGACTTGCCGGAGGAAAGACTAATCCGGCTTGGTCGGCCGCAGCCGGTCCAAGGGAATGGTGAGTTCGAACGCAACCCCGGATGGCAGGAAATTCAAATGTCCGCTTCCACCGAGTTGTCGGGGGATGCCGCTTTCAATCAGCCGCATCCCGAAGCTCGCCGTAGCCGCTTTTGTGACCGGTGGCCCGCCGCATTCGACCCATCGGACGATCAGGGATCGCCGCGCGACGTCCTCAGCCCAGGACAATCTTACCACCCCGCCATCCTTTGACAGCGCCCCATATTTGGTCGCGTTGGTGCAAAGCTCATTGATGAGCAGTGATAGGGGTATGATGGATGAGGATGTCACCTCGATCTCCTCCCCCTGAACGATAATGCGGCCAGACAGGCCGTTGTGCTGCTCGATCGCGTCCTCAATCACCTTTGCCAGGGAGGCCGATTGCCAATTAGAGGTCAGCAGCTGGTCATGCGCTCTTGCCATGGCGATCAGCCGCGTGCCGATGGCGATTTCGGCTTGCGCAAGATTGGTGGCGGATCTCAAGCTCTGGCGAACTATCGCCGTCACCATGGCAATCATGTTTTTTGTGCGATGGTGCAATTCATCCGTCAGGATGGTTTGCGCGCGCGCTACGACATCGCGCCGGGCCGTATCGACCCCTGCACGCTTCAGCAATTCCAGGAGGCGAGCATTCTGCTTTTCTAGAGCATTATCAGTCACCGCGCCTCTTTCCCTCGGTGTTTCCGCACACTTGTTAACGCGCCGAAGCCGGTGGCCAAACCGGTTGTGGCCTGACGGATATTTTGTACCTCGTGATTGAGAGATTATTGTATCGGAGCGCCCTAATCCAGAGGTGGCAAGAGGGGTTAAAGTTCTGCGGTGCAGGCGGGTGACATCCGAGAGATGACTGCGGGGCTGACGGTGTTGTTGTGCTTGCGCCATTGTTCTATGACCAATCTTGCCTCCTCGAGGCCCTAGAAGATGTCGCCGGTCAGCAGTTAATTCCGCAGCTTGCCGCTAAATGATTTATGCGAGGCGGTCTCTCAGAGGCTGCCCGGCTCGATGTACACAGCCCGAAGCGTGCACGATCATTAACCGGTGTTTCGCCCATCTCGACGCCACGGCCTATTCTGTTCGAGCGTTTGGGATAATAAATTTATTAGGATCGCGACTTATTGGTTCTGCTGTTCTGTGTCGCCAAGCGAGGAGTTGATGGTGTTGACTATCTGCTTCGCTGGCACCTCAATTTGAAGGCTCAGACAGCACATTGAAACGGATGGCATTTGGGCAACAGAAGTCAAATGGATACCATGAGTCCGCATTTTTCAAATTAAGCGGAATAATGCCATGCGCGGCCTTGTAATCGGCTTGCATCCTCACCAAGTGTCGCAGTGGGGGCGGACTTCCGCCTCCAGAAAGTTCCACCACATGATTAAGCAGATCTACGCTCCGGCGGCGCCGGTGGCTGCCCTTGCTGCTACCAAGAATCACGGTGAAGCCCGTTCGGCGCCCACTATGGACTGACGTACCGCGATAATCCCACTCGTCCGCGTTCGAGCCCGCTTTTATGCGGCACCCGCGTCCAGGCCAGCCGGCCGGCGCAACATTCCACCAGGAGAATTCGAAAATGAAATTCGCAACATTACTGCTAGCCGCCGCGTCTTTTGCTGCCATCGCTACCGGGGCACTGGCCCAGAGCAGCTGGAATCAGGGCAACTACGACCGACAGGGACACTCGCAGGAAAATTATTACAGCCATTCGGATCATAACGGCCATTACGACCGCAACGGCACTTATCGCCGCGAAGGTAAGGACAGAAATGGCCGCAATGGCGCTCCCGAGGGCAACTATTATCGTCAGGGCGCCTATGAGCAGGATTGCCATCGCGGAAATACGGCGGCCGGCACCATCTTCGGCGCACTGGCGGGCGGGCTGATCGGTTCAGCGGCAAGCCATGGTAATGGCGGCGCCGTGGTCGGTGGCGCGGTGCTCGGCGGATTGCTGGGCAACACCATCTCCAGGGACATTTCCTGCGACAGCCAACCTTATGCCTTCCGCACCTATTCGCATGGATTGAATGGCGATATCGGGCAGCGCTATTCCTGGAATCACGGCGCGGAGCGCGGCTATTTCATGCCGACGCGCGAATTTCGCCGCTCCGGCACGGTCTGCCGCGATTTCACCGAAACCACCTATGCCAATGGCCGCGCACTGACACGCACTGGCACCTCATGCCGAGCCCGGGACGGCAACTGGCGCTTCGACTGATCCCAAGATCAGCTGACGACTTCGCATATTCATACCGTGATCCTGGCATCCGCCGGGTTCACGTCCACCCAATTAAGGATACAAACCTATGACAAAAATACGACACATTGCACTTTCACTCGGCCTCGCGGCCGCACTGCAAATCCCGACCGGAACCCTTCAGGTCGCCCAGGCGGCAACCTCTGCGAAAGAACTCGATCGCGATGCCGGCCAGGCACTGGAAGCCCTCTACCATTCCAATCCCGCCGCACGTGCCATCGCGCAGAAGGCCCGCGCCATTCTCGTCTTCCCCAATATCGTCAAAGCCGGGCTTGTGTTCGGCGGTGCCTATGGAGAAGGGGAGCTGAGATCGGGCTCAAAGATAGACGGCTATTACAATTCTGTAACTGCATCCTGGGGATTCCAGGCCGGCGCACAATCATACGGTTATGTCGTATTCCTGATGACGCCGAGGGCCGTGGACTATGTTCATAGCACTTCGGGCTGGGAAGTCGGCATCGGCCCCACCATCGTGGTCGTTGATCAGGGCGTCGCCAGGAACCTTTCCACCTCGACCCTGAAGGACGACGCTTATGCGTTCATCTTCGATCAGCAGGGTCTGATGGGAGGCGTGAGCCTGGAAGGCACCAAGATTTCCCAGATCAAGCGCTGAGAGTAGGTTGAAACGCGAGAAACTGTAAAACCCGGTGTAAAACTGGCCTATGGATAACTGCTAAGTGCTGGAGCGGGTGAAGGGAATCGAACCCTCGTATGCGGCTTGGGAAACTGCCAACCTGACTAATTTGCAAAACACATTTGCGCGAAGCAGTCGATCATTTCCAAATCGAAAATGCGCAATCGATATTTTGAATTTTCAAAATTAGGGTGGTGCTCGGGACTGACGCTGCCATTCGTCAAAAGAATGTTGCGAGATTTCGGGCCAATTTTTTCACACTGTGCAAAAGATCTTAAGCGGGAAGCAGAGAGGGATGGGGCCGGAACGCCAGTGTGACAGGAGGCACCATCTGGAAAAAGCCCGACAAGGCAATCCTTCGTGGGATGGCGAGGGGCAAGAAGCCTATGATCGCGTTTCATGGCGAGCCCAAAAGCCTCGTACAATTGACACCCCAATCATCGCCAACGAAGCGATAACACACAGCCATGCGAAAACGTCGCCTATGCGGGTATAGAGCGTCGGGCCGGGGCCATAAGGCAGAGCGGTGACGATCATCGTCAGGCCGGTGGGGGTGTCAACCTTTGAGGCAATGAGGCGTCCTTCGGCGTCGCTCGCCGTTACCAGCCCATTATTGGCTGCGCGCGCCAGAGCAAATCCGTCCTCCACCCCGCGCATGACAGCCATTCGTGCGTGGAGCCAAGCATCCTTGCCGAAGTCGCCAGCCGGAACGGCCATTAGACGCACGCCTTGTGCGGCCTCGTGGCGGATTGTGCGCGGGAAATCCATGTCCTTGCAGATTTCCATAGCGCTACCTTGGCCGAGCCAGCCAGACCTGCGACCGGGTGTGAACATCTTCTCCATGATCGGCACCAGATGGCGCTTGTCGTAGCGTTGCAGCGAGCCATTGGGTAGGATTGAGAATGCAACATCGGCAGGCGGTTTGCTCTGAACGATACCGGCAATGATTTCCGTGCCGGTTTGCTTTGAGACGGCAATCAGCGGCGCAAGGATGGCAGAGCGAGTCGGGGCCGTCGCAATAATTCCTCCCTCCGGCGTAACGACGAGTTTAGCACCTTCGGCCGCAGCATGACGAATGGCGTTTGCATAGGTCTGGGAGACAGCGACGGCTTGGGCAAGCGTTCGGGCGTGCCAAGCTTTCGTCTGCGCGGTTTCGTTGACCATTGCCGCCACGCGGATCGTTTCGCCTCGAGGCTCCGCCAGCCGCACACATCCGAACACGACATTCGCCGCGCAGATTGCGGCGCCTAAGCCGATGGCAACTGCCGTCTCACGGCGCGCTTTGAGTGCCATGGCGAGCGTGTTGGCGAACAGGCAGATCAGAAATGTAATCACATAAAAGCCAAACAGTGATGCGCTCTGGATCAGAATCGGCGCAGACACCTGGCTATATGCGAAGGCACCAAAGGTACCATTCGGTGCGACAACCTCGCTTAAGTATTCGAAAGCCGTCCAGAAAGCCGGAAAGGCAAACAGCGTGACGAGCGGCATCATGCGGCGTTGCACCACTCGTGCAAAGACAATGGCAGCAGGGAACATGACGGCCTGCGGCCCAATCACTTGGAGATATATTAGCGGCGGCAGCAGTCGGCCGTAGCATTGCAGGGCATAGATGTCGCCGACGAGAATTGCGCTCAAGCTGGCAAGCGCGATTTGCCACGTCGGCGCCTTGCTATAGGCGAGCCACAAGAGCGGCGCGGGCGCAAACCACGCCAGCGCCCAGACATTGTTCAGACCTTGCGAAAGATAGAACATTGCCGCGCTCAAAAGCGCAGCTAATACAACAGTCATTTACTATCCCCCGCGATGGTAAAAGATTCGAGGCAGTGGTGGACCGCGTTGCGGTAGAGCACCTTGAATTGTTTGTCGCTCGAAAAGCGTCCCGCACGATGCATGGAGACAAGCCCTTGGGCCAAAGCGGCGAGCGCTAGCGCCACGTCGAGCGCAGGCTTGTTGCCCAGGCGTCCATTAGCTTTCGCCTGGTCGATACGAACGATCATCAACGCCACTACGGGCGAGCGGCCAGCAACAAAGTCATCGGGATATTTTCGCGCTTTCGTTGCCGGTAGAAAGAAGGCTGCGTCAAAGCGGTGAGGCTCGCGTAGGGCAAATTCCATATAGGCGGCCATTAGTCGCTCCAGCCACGATACCGGATCCTGCGTGCGAATGGCCCGCACGATCTTTTCCCAGGCGGCAAAGCCATCCTCCATCAGGGCATTTAGCAATGCGTCCTTGTCAGCAAAGTGGTTGTACATCGCCATTGGTGACACGCCAGCACACCGTGCCACCTTGCGGACGGAAAGCCCCGCTATCCCATCCTGTTCGAGCACGCTCTTAGCAGCATCAAAAATACGGTCCTTGCTCATATGTACGCTATATATCTAGGTATATACAATGTACATATCAAAATGGAGATATTAGGCTTGCGAATCATCGAGGCACAGTGGTAGTGATGCTCTGCTCCCGAACGTTGGATCATCCGAAGCCAGAGTTTTCGACTTCGTGTGCCGGTGACGGGCCGGATGCGCCAATGCGGTTATGCAGCAAAATCGGGGTCAAATAACTGGAAGCCCAACCCGATTCGCGCGGTTGTCAAGCTTCGCGCGGCCCCTCCGTTGGGCGGCGGCCCATTGCGTAATCCATACTTTCAACCGCACAATGGAACTCAAATAACTGGCAGCTCAACCCGATTCGCTCCGCTGTCAAGTTTAGCGCGGGCCGTCAACTGGGCCGTGGTTATGGAAGCGTCCCACGCCATAAGATCCAGCTTGGAGTGAAGACCCATTCGCCACAACACCTGATTCACACCGGTGTCAAGCTTCGCGCGGACTCTCTTATGGGCCGCGGTCACGGATTTGGCCCAGGCCGTTCAATAGAACCTAGCACCCTAGACAGTTGGTCGCTTCACCGACAATGGGGGGTATACCCGGGTATAAGGGGGTATAGACGGGTGTGTAAAATTGCACCTCGGAAGAGCGTTTCTTGGGGTGGATTTGTGCCGGCTGATAGGGATCAAGGACGATATTCCACACCCGGTATGAAATGGCGAAATCTGTCGTGTCTATTTTCGTGTCCCTACCCGCAAAAAGACACCGCGAATCGCCACTTGGTGTCCATCTGAGCACACGACAATTTGCGCACGAAAAATTTGAAATAGATCTTCGCCCTTAATGGCTTATCCTGCGTTCGGACTGTGAAGTCCAACATAGGGCGGACACGCTGTATCGCTCTAAGGACAGCAAAATTTCCTGTATTTCCGCCAAAAACACGAATTTCGAATCAAAATTCCCGATTTTGCGATCCTATGTCCCGTTCAAGGGGTAGATAGGAGCATATTCCCTGAATGAAATTCTGGGTGATCCAGACGACCCGGGTTGGCATCGGGAAGACCCGGTCTGCTGCAACATGCATTTTTAGCGAGAGCGGGGTCTTAACCGGGTCTACTTCCCCCAATAGGCCATAGCCCAAAATCTGACCCTAGGGCTCGGGCGGCCATTGTTCGGATATAGGGCGAGCGCTATATCCGGCCCCCATGGATGACGGCGAAAAGGGTGGCTCTTCGGAGATCCGCCGCAAACGGCTTTTGTTTCGGGCGCAGCGGCGCGGCTTCAAGGAGGTGGATCTCATCTTCGGGGCCTATGCCGAGGCTTCGCTATGGGGCCTGGACGAGCCTGGCCTCGACCAGTTCGAGGCCCTGCTGACGGCCCCCGACCAAGAGGTCTATGCCTGGCTGCGCGGCGCCCAGCCGGTGCCGGCCCAACATGACAACCCGGTGTTCGCGGGGTTGAAGGCGGTCTGCGGCCGCAAGGGCCAGACGTGGAACGTCTAGATTATATCGCCAAGACGGATGGCCGGCTGACGGTTTCGGGCGCCCCCACCGGCTATGACGCTTATCTGGCCGCGGAAGCGGCGCGGCGCCGGGGCGGCCTGGTGCTGTTTGTGGCCAGCGACGAGCAGCAGGCGGAAGCCTTCGCGGCCACGGTGGGGTTCTTCGCGCCCGAATTGCGGCTGCTGCCGTTTCCGGCCTGGGATTGCCTGCCTTACGACCGGGTGTCGCCCAAGCCCGACATCGAGAGCGCAAGGCTTGCCACTTTGGCGGCGCTGGCCGGCGGCGTCGAAGGCCCGGCGGTGCTGGTCACCAGCGCGGCGGCGATCCTGCAGCGGGTGCCGCCACGCGCCGCCATCCGCCAGGCCAGCGTCTCGGCCGAAGCCGGCCAGGAGGTCGACCGCGACGCGCTGATCGCTTTTCTCGCCGCCAACGGCTATGTCCGCGCCGGCACCGTGCGCGATCCGGGCGATTTCGCGCTTCGGGGCGGCATTGTCGATCTGTGGCCGCCGGGACTGGAGGAGCCGCTGCGGCTGGATTTCTTCGGCGAGACCCTGGACGCGATCCGCAAATTCGATCCGGTCAGCCAATTGTCGAATGACGCGGTGGCGCGGATCGTGCTTCTGCCCGCCAGCGAGGCGCCGCTCAATCCCGCCGCCATCAGCCTGTTCCGCACCGGCTATGTCGCAGCCTTCGGTCCGGCCAGCGACGATCCGCTTTATGAAAGCGTCAGCGCCGGGCGCAAGGCGCAGGGCATGGAGCATTGGCTGCCGCTTTTCTATGACGGGCTCGACACGCCTGTTCGACTATCTGCCGCGCACTCTGGTGATGCTCGGCCACCAGGTGGAGGAGGCCAAGGCGGCGCGGCTGGAACTGATCTCCGACTGCTACGACACCCGCGAGCAGTTCCGCCGCCAGGAAGCCGACCCGAAAGCGGTCAAGGCCCAGTCTTACAAGCCGCTCAAGCCGGAAACGCTGTATCTGACCGACGCCGAATGGAAGGCGGCGTCTGGCGCGTCATCTGGTCCGCGACCTCTCGCCCTTTCAGGCGCCGGAAGGCAAGACCAGTATCGATGCCGGCGGCCGCCAGGGCCGCGACTTCGCGCCCGAGCGCACGCCACGGCAATCTCAATGTGTTCCAGGCGGCGGCGGATCATCTGAAGGCCCTGCAGGGGCGGGCAAGCGGGTGCTGGTGGCGAGCTGGACCGAGGGCTCGGCCGAGCGCATGGGCGGGGTTCTGTCCGATCACGGCCTTGCCGCCATCCGCCGGGTGGCGGACTGGCCGGAAGCGCGGAAACTCGACCCGCGCGCGGTGGGCATCGCCTGTCTCGGCATCGAGCATGGCTTCGAGGCGCCGGATTTCGCGGTGATGAGCGAACAGGATGTGCTGGGCGACCGCATGGTCCGGGCCCAGTCGCGCCAGCGCCGGGCCCGGAATTTCCTCTCGGAAGCCTCCGCGCTGGCGCCCGGCGACCTGGTCACCCATATCGAGCATGGCGTCGGCCGCTATGTCGGGCTTGAAGGCGATCGAGGCGCCTGGGCGCGCCGCATGACTGCCTGGAAATCCAGTATGACGGCGGCAAGCTGTTCCTGCCGGTGGAGAATATCGAGCTGCTCACCCGCTATGGCGCCGACGAGGGCACCGCCGCGCTCGACCGGCTGGGCGGAGCCGGCTGGCAGCAGCGCAAGGCCCGGATGAAGGAGCGGGTGCGCGAGATCGCCGCCGAGCTGATCAAGGTCGCCGCCGCCCGCGAACTGAAATCCCTGCCGCCGGTCGATCCGCCCCAGGGTCTTTATGACGAATTCTGCGCCCGCTTTCCCTATCAGGAGACCGAGGACCAGGAGAAGGCCATCGCCGACACCATCGCCGATCTTGGCCAAGGGCCGGCCGATGGACCGGCTGATCTGCGGCGATGTCGGCTTCGGCAAGACGGAAGTGGCCTTGCGCGCCGCCTTCGTCGCCGCCATGGCGGGCGAGCAGGTGGCGGTGGTGGTGCCGACCACGCTTCTGGCCCGCCAGCATTATCGCGCTTTCGCCGAGCGGTTCATGGGCTTTCCGCTCAAGCTGCGCCAGCTGTCGCGCTTCGTCGACGCCAAGGAGGCGCGCGAGACCAAGGCGGCGCCTGGCCGAGGGCACGGTCGATATTGTGATCGGCACCCATGCGCTTTTGTCCGAAGGCATCACATTCAAGCGCCTGGGTCTGGTGATCGTGGACGAGGAGCAGCATTTCGGCGTCGGCCACAAGGAAAGGCTGAAGGCGCTCAAGGCCGATGTCCATGTGCTCACCCTGACCGCCACGCCGATCCCGCGCACCTTGCAGCTGGCCTTGTCCGGGGTGCGCGACCTGTCGCTGATCACCACGCCCGCCGGTGGACAGGCTGGCGGTGCGCACCTTCGTCACCCCCTTCGATCCCCTGGTGGTGCGCGAGGCGCTGCTGCGCGAGCATTATCGCGGCGGCCAGTCCTTCTTCGTGGCGCCGCGCATCTCCGATCTGCGCGAGGCCGACGAATTCCTCAAAGCCACGGTGCCGGAAGTGAAGACCGCGGTGGCGCACGGCCAGATGAGCGCCACGGTGCTGGAAGAAGTGATGACCGCCTTTTACGAGCGCAAGGTGGATGTGCTGGTCTCCACCAATATCGTGGAATCCGGCCTCGACATTCCCACCGCCAACACCTTGATCGTGCAGAAGGCCGACATGTTCGGCCTGTCGCAGCTTTATCAGATGCGGGGCCGCATCGGCCGCTCCAAGGCCCGCGCCTATGCCTATCTCACCACCCAACCGAACAAGAAGCTGACCGAGGCGGCGACCAGGCGGCTGGAAGTGCTGCAATCGCTGGATCAGCTGGGAGCGGGCTTCTCCGTCGCCAGCCACGACCTCGACATCCGCGGCGCCGGCAATCTCCTGGGCGAGGAACAGTCCGGCCATGTCCGCGAGGTGGGGATCGAGCTTTACCAGGACATGCTGGAGGAGGCGGTGTCCTCCCTGCGTCAGGGCGGCGAAGGCGTGGATAAGGAGGAGCAATGGTCGCCGGCGATCAATCTCGGCGCCTCGGTGCTGATCCCGGAAGACTATGTCGCCGACCTGAATGTCCGCATGTCGCTCTATCGCCGGCTGTCGGGGCTTCGACACAAGCGCGGATATCGACGCCTTCGCCGCCGAGCTGATCGACCGCTTCGGGCCGCTGCCGGAGGAGGTGAACCATCTGTTCGAGATCGTGGCGATCAAGCAGCTGGCGCTGGCGGCGGGGGTGGAGAAGATCGACGCCGGCCCCAAGGGCGGCACCATCGCCTTCCGCAACAACCAGTTCGCCAATCCGGTGGCGCTGATCAAGCTGATCAGCCAGCATAGCGGCACCATGAAAGTGCGGCCCGACCAGAAGATCGTGGTCAGCCGCGACTGGCCCACCCCCGAAGACCGGCTCAAGGGCGCCAAATCGCTGCTGGGCCAATTGGCCAAGCTGGCCGAGGCGGCATGAACGATAAGCCTTACGCCGCTGTCCCGGGCGGGCTGCGGCTTTCGGTGCGGCTGACCCCGCGCGCCGCGCATAACCGGATCGACGGTGTCGCGGCCGGCGCCGACGGACGGCCGGTGCTGTTGATCCGGCTGACCGCGCCGCCGGTCGAAGGCGCGGCCAATGCGGCGCTGGTGGAATTCCTGGCCGAGGCGCTGGATCTGCGTAAAGCGCAAGTGACCATCCGCTCCGGCCAGAAGGGGCGGCTCAAGCTGGTGGACATCAAGGGCGACAGCGTGGCGTTGACGGCGAAACTGAAGACGATTTTATCCTGAGGCAGCTTTCCGCGCCGCGCGGACGCGTTCCCGGCTTTCCTCGGGCCAGACCGCGCGCGGTTCATAGAATTCGGGATAAGCTGCGTGCGCCGTCCGGCAGCACCACCCAGGGCTGCTTGGTGCTGACATAGATATGGACATCCGGCGGGCAGGCGCCGGGATTGTCGAGAGTGCCGACCCGGACAAAGGAGACCGCGTCGCCCGCCTGCGGATAATGGCTCCACACCGCCACCCGGCAGACCGGACAGCGGACGATCTTCTGGCCCTTGCCGCTGGCCGACGGCGTCAGCACCAGTTCGGGCGCGCCTTCCAGAAGGGTCAGCCGGGCGCTTTCGATCAGGGCGTTCACGGCGAAGGCGCTGCCGCTTTCGCGCTGGCACCAGCTGCAATGGCAGCAATGCACGATCAGGGGCGGGGCCTCCATCCGGTAGCGTATCGCGCCGCAGGTGCAGCCGCCGTCCATGGGCTTATTCGAACTCCATCACGGTGGCGCTGCCGGCCTGGATGCGCTCCAGCAGCAGCGAACATTCCGGCACCATCCGCTCCATCCAATAGCGGGCCGAGATCAGCTTGCTCTTATGGAATTCGCCATCCTTGCCGGCCGAGAGCTTGGCGATCCGGGCCCACATCCAGGCCAGCATCACGATCCCCATCAGCCGCAGATAGTCGGTTGCGCCGGCGCCGGCATCGTTGGGGTTCTTGAGCCCGTTCTGCGCCAGCCACATGGTGGCGGCCTGCAAGGTCTCGATCCCGCGCTTGAGGCCCTTCACATAGGGCGCGATGGATTTCGTCCTTTTCATTTTCCGCCAGCCAGCCGGTCAACAGCCCGAACAGGGCCAGCGGCGCGGCGCCACCCTTGCGGCCCAGCTTGCGGCCCACCAAATCCATCGCCTGCACCCCGTTGGCGCCTTCATAGGTCTGGTTGATGCGGCCGTCGCGGACGAACTGCTCCACCCCATTGTCGCGGATATAGCCGTGGCCGCCATAGCATTGCATGGCGAGATTGGCGGCCTCGAAACCCATATCGGTGCAGAAGGCCTTCAGCACCGGCGTCATCAGATCGGCGAGCAGGGCGGCGGTGGCGGCGTCCTCCCGCTTGGAATGGCCGACCGACATGTTGAAGGCGTGTCCAGCAGGCCAGCGCCCGGGCGCCCTCCACGAAGGCGCGGGCATGAAGAAGCATTCTTTTCACGTCGGGATGGACGATCTCCAGGTCGGCGGATTTGTCGGGCTCCTTGGGGCCGGTCAGCGCATGGCCCACCCGCCGCTCATGGGCATAGGCATAGCCGTTCTGGTAGGCGACATCGCCGATGGCGATCCCCTGCACGCCGACACCAAGCCGGGCCGCGTTCATCATCCCGAACATGCCGGCCATGCCGGCGGCGGCGGAACGCTTCTCGCCCGGCTTGAGCGGCTCGGGCTTGGGTCCCAGCCGCCAGGCGATGGCGTCGTCGAAATTGAGCACGCAGGTGGCCTGGCCCTTGATCCCCATCTTGTGCTCGATGCCGCCGGTATTGACGGCATTGCGGGCGCCCATCTTGCCGTCCTCGCCCACCAGGAATTTCGGCACCATGAAGAAATTCACCGTCGATAGGTCGTCGTGAATCCGGCCGTCGGGGTCGGGGATCTTGGCGATCACCATATGGATGATGTTGTCGGTGAGGTCCTGGTCGCCGCCGGAAATGAAGATCTTGGTGCCCGTCATGCGGTAGGTGCCGTCGGGCTGCTCCACCGCCCGGGTCTTCATCAGGCGCAGATCGGTGCCGCAATTGGGCTCGGTCAGGCACATGGTGCCGGCCCATTCGCCCGACACCATCTTGGGCACGATATGCTGCTTCATCCAGTCGGCGCCGGTGGCGATCAAGGCGCCATAGGCGGCGGAGGTGAGCCCCGGATACATGGCGAAGGACTGGTTGGCGGCCATCGCCATCTCGCCCAGCGCCATGCTCATCAGCATCGGCATGTTCGAGCCGCCAAATTCCGCCGGCGCGGACAATCCGCCCCAGCCGCCCTCGCTATAGGCGCGATAGGCCTCCTTGAAGCCCTTGGGCGTGCGCACCACCCCGTTCTCGAAATGGCAGCCTTCCTCGTCGCCCGACTGGTTGATCGGCTGCAGCACTTCCTCGCAGAGCTTGGCGGCGTTGGTGAGAATATCGTCGATCAGATCGGGCGACAGGTCTTCGAATTGCGGCAGGTCGCGGTGTTTTTCCACCTCCAGGAATTCATGAATCAGAAAGCGGTAATCCTCGACCGGCGCGCGATAGATCGGCATGCATGTCTCCTTCGGAGGTTCCGCCTTGTACGCCCGAGGCGGCAAATAGAAAAGCGGCCGGATGGCAAAACATCCGGCCGCCTATCTTGTCGAATTTCGCCTTCAGAGAGGAGGAAGGCTACTGCACCGAACCGCCGGCAGACCCGGAAGCCGACGCCGAACCGGAAACCTGCTGCTTGTTCAGATCCTGCGCGGCCCGCGACTTGGCCGTGTTTGCGGTGGTCTCGGCGCGATTGCCAGCACGGTTCACGCCCTTGATCGCGCGGCCGCCGGCGTTGGAGGCCATGCCGGTGGCGCCGCTGCTCGACATATTGCCGGACGCGGATGCGCCATGGCCTGCGGCATCGATGACGGCCGACCCATTGGCATCTGCCGAAGCGGTGCCGTTCAGCGTGTCGCCGGCATGTTTTTGCGCCGCCTCGGCCTTGCCTTCGGCCGCGCTCGCGTCGTTGTTGGCTGAATTTTCGGTCCGGCCGGTCGCCTGTGTCAGCGCCCCGGTTGCGCCCGTCATGGAAGGCGTACTGGCGGATGCGGCGCCGTTCATGCCGGTGGAGGTGGTGACCGGCACCCCGTTGAGGCCGCCGCCGATACCGCCCGCGGCTGTTCCACCCAACCCGCCAATGCCGCCGCCGACACCGCCGCCAATCCCACCCGCCAAACCGCCGCCCAAAGGCCCGGCAAGGGCCGGCGTGACCATCAAGGCCGCGCTGGTGAAAATCGTCACTGCCATTGCACTGCGCAAAGTGATTCGCATGACCGTCTCCTTCGACGGCGGCTCCTGTCGGGGGCCGCCTTTTCCTGGTTGCAGGAAGAGAACGAGCCGCAAGCGGATTTTTTCCGATGAAAGCGAAATTCCGCGCCAAATTCGCTCCGGCGATTGCAAAATGGCACGGGTGCTCGTCCGAGTGTGGCGATTTCTGGACCAAGCCGTGGCGGCCTCGAGGTGGATCGAACGTCCGGCCTATGGGTCAGGGAACCACCGCTCCAACCCGCCGCGCTAAGGAGGCGCCGGGTTCGATCGGTCGGATCCTGTGAATCTCGAACATCATCCGCCGCGTCGCTTCAAAGGTCCGAGAGGCGGCCGTGCGTCGATCGGGAAACGATCCAATCCGTTAAGACCACGAAACATTTATCTTGATCCCGCAGGGACTGGAGAGCCATTGTGACATTTTTGTGAATTGCTGGGCGCGGATGGGCAATCTGAAGAATTTGTCTGCGGCATTGTTGCCCCATGCGGCAATGGGAGCCGCGCTCTCGGTGAAGTCCTATTTCCGTGGGCGGGCGATGCTGCCGGCCTATCTGAAGCAGATCCAGGACCATTTTCCCGATTTCTCATTCCGCAACGCCAGGTTGATCGATTCCAGCTTCGCCAATGTGGTGGTGGTTCTGGACGATGATTGGATTTTCCGGTTTCCCCGCCGGGAGTGGCGCCGTGCCGCTTTTTCCCGGGAATTGCGGCTGCTGCGTCGTCTGCGCCAATGCACGGCGGTCAAAGTGCCGGAATATGTCTATGTCGCGCCCGATCAGAGCTTCGGCGGCTACAAGATGCTCAAGGGCGTGGAGCTCGGCCCCGGCCTGTTCCAGTCGCAGGACCGGTCCATTCAGGAATCCGTCGCGGAACAATTCGCCGATCTTCTCGGCGCCCTGCATGGCCTGACGTCCGAATTGGCCGGCGGCGGCCGGACCTGGCGCAATCAGCCGAACTGGCGATACAGCAGCAGTTATTTCCGGGAGCAGCGGAAATATCTGATCCACAAATTGGACCCGACGCTGCTGGCACGGCTCGATTCATTCTATGAGGGCTTTGCACGCGCCGAGGTCGGTCCGGAGCAGCTGATTCACGGTGACCTCGATTATCACCATGTGCTTCTGGAGCCCGAGACCGGAACTTTGGGCGTCATTGACTTCGGCGACGCCAGGCTCGGCGATCCCGCGCAGGACCTGGCGCTGCTCTACGCTTATCCCGAATGGGTCACGCCTTATGCGCTTGGCCGCTATCGCCGGCCGCAAGATCCAGGGTTGACGCGCCGGGCGCTGCTCCATTCCGTGCGCTTCGCTTTTGAGCGCCTATGGGATTGCCTGCGCCATGAGGGCCATCCGCGGCCCTTTCCCGACACGGTGCATGCCCTGAGCGGGCAATTGGCGCTGCTGGACGCTTGATTCTCCGCCATGCCGCACCGGCAACCGCGGGAAGATTGGGACCATTCGATCAGTTCAGTAAATTATTTTTCCAACCCGCCGCAAACGTCACATCGTTTCGTATAGCTCCGGCGCCGCCTCATCCCGCCTGTCCGCGGGATTCTTGATCTCCATCAAGCGCGCTGGAACTGGAAGGCGCGGCGCAGGCCGGAATAATAGAGCGACTTGCGCCGGGCAAAGCGCAGTCGAAGCTCAATTTGGTGGCTTGCATGCGCCCACAGCGTGTGCCGCTCAAGAAAAAGGCAATAAGCGACTATGCAAAGGCCGGGAACCATCACAACCAGGCACATCGTGAGGTCTGATTGAACATGCGGCGTCGCCGCTACGGCGGGTTTTGGATAGCGCACCATCATATCGACCGCCAAAAGCAGCGACGCGAACGCTATCGCAACCTTGTCGGCCAGCCGGGTCTTCCGACGGGGTATTTGCATGCTGAAGCCTTCAAAGCGATAACAAATCAATGCTATGCCATTGAATCCGCTTTGTCATTATAAATGTGGCGGAACTTTGACAATTATGGCGGAACTTTGGCAGCCTCGGTTTCGGCCCGGGGCGCCGGTTCTTGTTCCGTACACGGATGGGGATGGCTCATTATGGAACAGTCCGTGACCCGTTCGCGGGCGCAAAACTCGCTGCGGCCGCTGGTTCTGGCTGCAATTTTCTGACTGGCCGCGATGAGTCATCGCCCCCAAATGGCCGATGCGGGCAAACCGGGAAACTTTTCCGCACCGCGGCGCCAATGCGCGCAATTTCATTGTCAGGGCGCGTCGGTTCGGAATTTTCGAGGAAAATACACAAAACCCGATGCAATTGTCGTCTCCCTCGCAATATGAGAAATTGCGGAACCCCAACCCGAATCCTCCCGGAAAGTGCCCATCGTAAGCGTCATGCCGATCGCCATTGATCCGCTCTATGTCCTGTCGGGCTTTGTCGTCGGGTTCCTGGTCGGCATGACCGGGGTTGGGGGCGGCGCGCTGATGACGCCGCTTCTTGTTCTCCTGTTCCACGTCCATCCGATTACGGCGGTGGGCACCGATCTTTTCTATGCCAGCATCACCAAGACTGGTGGTTCCCTGGTCCACGCCTTCAACAGGACCATCGATTGGCAAGTCGTATCTCGACTGGCGGCGGGTTCGATCCCGGCTTCGCTGCTCACAACCCTCTGCCTTCATCTGCTGAAGGTCGACCAGGCGATCACAAACGCATTGGTCACCCGCGTGCTGGGCGTAGCGCTGATCGCCACCGCTCTGGCCCTGATGTTCCGGCAGCAACTGTTCGATACCTATTACCGGCGTGTCGGAGGGTTAACGGCACGGCAGACCCTTTGCTTCACGGTGGTGACGGGCCTCGTGCTGGGCGTGTTGGTGACTATTTCGTCGGTGGGGGCAGGCGCGCTGGGCGTCAACGCCTTGATCCTGCTTTATCCCAAGCTCCCGGTCGTCAAGATCGCCGGTTCCGATCTTGCCCACGCCGTACCGCTGACCTTGGTGGCGGGGCTGGGCCATGTGATGAATGGCAGCATCGATATCACGGTACTGGAGTCGCTGCTGTTGGGGTCCTTGCCCGGTATCGGCATTGCCAGCCTGGCCGCGCCCCGCCTGCCCGATCTAGTGCTTCGGCTGATCCTGGCGGCCATTTTGACGGTGACCGGGCTGCGCTTGTTGACGGCCTGATATCGCCAACCGCTAAAGCCTGTAGGGGCGCCAGCATTCATTTCCGCGCGGAGTTTTCAGACACCTGCTCCAAAAAATGCGGGTTCCTATAAATTGCTTGGTTTCATTGGGTCAGCGGCATATAAGTGAAACCAGGGCTGAGGTTCGACGCTGTAACGCTTGGAACTTGGTCGGCATGACGCGAACTCTGCTTTTGCTGGCAGCCGGTGCGGCGATGGTGCTCCGCCCCACTTCGGACGGCGACATCTCCAACCCGTCCGGCATGCCGCGAAAGTCGCCGGTGGCACTGAACGGGTATCGTTCCACACCGCCGCATATTCAAAGCGCTTCCATCATAGACCTGAACCACGATGAGATCGGCACGGTGCGGAAAGTCGATATAGACGGAAATGGCAGGCCAAGCGGCTTGGTGATCCAGCTATCGCCTTCTCGCCGCCTGATCAGCGTTCCGGCCTATAATGTCAGCTATGATGAACAGCACAATGTCGTCACTATCGGCATTAGCAGAAACCAGATCGAACAGATGTAGCGACCATTCACGCGCGAAAACCTTAAGTCGCGACAACCTTTCTATTGCATAGGGCTGGGCCAATGGATCGGTGTTCAAAAACAGCAAGATCCGGCCATCCAGTCTCGAAATTGGCCTTCCAATTCAACATTCCTGGAGACCGAACCGCTGCTTACGGTCGCCAAGACCCCGTCGAGAAGAAGATGTTCGGCAAGATGCTGAAGGAACGTGGGTTCGGCGACGCCATCATGAAGATCGCCGGGGTGAAGCAGTGCGTGAGGCTGGGCCTGGCGCTGATCGACGACCGGTACGAGGAGCGGGAAGGGGAAAGGGGAGGGAAGGGCAGGTGCCAAGTTGGCTCCTGTACAATGAAACTGGTTTGGTGCGAGTAAAAAAGCGTTTGACTCGCACCCCTGGGGATGGCCAGCAAGGTCTAGAAAGTCGATAGAATGGGCCAACCATGGATTGCCATCTTAACCCGGCCGAAATCGCAAAACGCTTCGGCATCAGCATCAAGGCGTTGCGCCTGATCTTCGCGGATTCCACTATCGCTACGCGTGGATATAGCTTTCGAAACGGACAGGGTTTTATGATCTATTGATGCCCATGCCACGTCGCAAGTATTCTTGGGAGAAGCTGTCGGATGAGCGGTTGCTCAAGCGGCGCCTCAGCAGTCTGAGGATTAAGGTCGAAGACACCTGGCTCGAAGATTGTCTCGGAACTCTGAATGAAGAGCTTCAAGCCCGGGGCATCCGGCTGCGGCCGCACGCATGGATATCGAGCGAATGGTTTAGCCCTGCGGACGTACCCGGCATAGCCATCCCGTTCTATCTGGCCCATCCCCGCCTGATGGAACTCGAGAAGAAAATGATGCTCGAGGTTGAGGGCGGTACTTGGTCCGGGTGCATGGCCATTCTCCGTCACGAGGCAGGCCACGCTGTTCAGCACGCCTACCAGTTGCAACGCCGCCGGCGCTGGCAACAGTTGTTCGGCCCGTCTTCCAAACGCTACCCGCTCTATTACCGGCCCAATCCGGCCAGCCGGCGTTACGTCCAGCATCTTCCGCGCTGGTATGCGCAGAGTCATCCGGACGAGGATTTTGCCGAAACCTTTGCGGTGTGGTTGAGGCCGCGGTCGAGCTGGCGGACACGCTATGCCGGCTGGCCGGCGCTAAAGAAGCTCGAATATGTCAACGAACTGATGGGCGAGATTGCAGGGGAGCGGCCGCCGGTCACGACACGGGAGCGTGTCGATCCATTGTCCGAGCTCAGCCAAACGCTTGGCGAGCACTACCAGAAAAAACAGGCGCTCTACACTTTCAAGCCACCGAAGAAGTACGACCGCGACCTCTCCCATCTCTTCTCCGCTGATCCACGACATCGACGGGCGCGGCCAGCGGCAGCCTTCATCAGGGGGCACCGCGCGGAAGTCAGGCAGATGGTCTCGCGATGGACGGGCGAGAACCAGCTCACGCTCGATGCCGTTCTTGATGATCTGATCGCCCGCTGCCGCGAGCTCGATCTCCGAGCCCCTGGCTCTGAACGGAAACTTGTCGTCAACTTCACCATCCTGTTGACCGCAAAGACCACGCAAGCGCTGTTTGGTCCGTCGCGGCGAAAATGGATCGCTATATGAGACGCCTGCGCATTCTAGTTCTGATGCATCCGGACTGCGTGCCTCCTGACTCGACCGACGGATACACCGAGCGGGAAATCTTTGAATGGAAAACGGAATTCGACGTCGTGAGCACCTTGCGCGTGGCTGGCCATAACGTTCGGCCTCTCGGCGTGCAGGAGGAAATCAAGCCGGTGCGCGACGAGATTGAAAATTTCAAGCCGCATGTGGTGTATACGTTGCTGGAGGAGTTCCACTATGCGTCCAAATACGATCAGCACATTGCGAGCTATCTCGAGCTGATGAAAATCCCGTATACCGGGTGTAACCCGCGGGGTCTGATTTTGGCGCGCGGCAAGGATCTGTCCAAAACGTTGGTGCACCATCGCCGGATCGCGGTACCGGCCTTTGTTGTGTTTCCGATGCGCCGCAAGGTCAAACGGCCTTCGCGCCTTCCCTTGCCGCTGATCGTTAAGAGCCTGAGCGAGGATGGATCCTTCGGTATCTCGCAAGCATCCATCGTCGATACGGACGAGAAGCTTGCAGAGCGCGTAGCCTTCGTTCACGATCGGCTCGGGACTGCCGCGATCGCCGAACAGTACATCGAGGGACGTGAACTTTATGTCGGCGTGCTCGGCAACAGCCGGCTGCGCGTTCTGCCAGTGTGGGAATTGAAATTTGGCAGCTTGGGCGGTCAGGGGGCGCGGCAGATTGCCACCCAAATGGCCAAACACGATCCTGATTATCAGAAACGCGTCGGAATCGCGCAGGGGCCGGCCGAAGATCTCACGCCGGTATCACGTGCCCGCATTCAGCGAACAGCGAAACGCATATACCGAACACTGGGGCTCGATGGGTATGCGCGTATCGACTTTCGACTTTCTGTCGACGGCACTCCATATTTCATTGAAGCCAATCCCAATCCCGAAATAGCGAAAAGCGAGGAATTCGCCGAAGCGGCTCAGTATGACGGGCTTGATTACACAAGGCTGCTGCATCGCATTCTGACACTCGGAATGAGCCGGGCAAAGGCAGGCGCATCAATAGGCTGAATACGTACCGCGTACCGGCGATAGAAACTTCGCACTGGATTGGACGCCAACTTATCATCGCCAAGGTCCGCTTTGCGTCAAATGCAGCCATGCCCGCTTGGCGCCGAATGGGATATTGGCGCGAATCTCGAAGTGGCCCCTAACTTTCAATAGGCTGCGTTAGCTCTACAGGGAATTGGCTCACAATGGGGCTTGCGCGGTCCTTAACGGAAAACCAATTGCCGCCATGTCTCAGCTGAGCGTGGACCTGTTTACCCATATGTTTACCCAGACCCGTCTCGCCCAGTCACATAGCTCGCCGGCCCGCCATGGTTCGCATAAGTATTTGATTTAGTTGGTAATGTGGCGACCCCAGGAAGACTCGAACTTCCGGCCTACGGTTTAGGAAACCGCCGCTCTATCCTGCTGAGCTATGGGGTCGCACCAATCGGATCAATAGCTTAAGCGACAAAAAACGCAAGATGTTCGTCGCTCGCTGAACGCAGTTGTCCGCGCGATTTTCAGCCTGAGGAAAGCGGGCGCAGCGCGCCATCGCCGGTCTGGAGTTTGTCAAAAAGCCAGGCAATGAGCTGCCGCCAAATATTTTTGCGGTGTTCGGTTAGAAGCGCCAGCAGGATGATGATTACAAATGTGCCGGCGACGATGATCACCCGCGTCGCCAAGGCTTGGGGCGGCCAGGGGATGATTGTGGTGAGGAACTGGGCGACCGGCAGATGATACAGGTAAAGCGAGAAGGTCATGCCGGCGAACCAGTTGATCGGTTTCTCCAGCGTTTTCAGCAAGTCGCTGAAATAGCCGCCCATATTTTGAATGGCGACGATGTTCAGCGCAAAAACTAGGGCCACGGCATATCGCACGATCAGCGAATTGCCCATATGCAGCCCGGAGTGGATGGTCTCCGCCAGCATATAGAGAGGCACGCTGACAGTCGCCCCAAAAAGCAAAAGCCCCCAGACCGGCGCCATCAACCGGGTACGGCTCATGTGATAGAGGGCGAACCCGCCGATCCAGATGGGAAAGAGGGCAAGAATTCTCGGCCCGGCGATCAGGCACAGAACCGGCGTCAGGATGTAGCGCGTCGGACCGCGCGAAAACCAGAATGCGGCGAACATGGCATAGTACCAGACTTCAAATCCGAGCGACCAGTAGGGCAGCATGGACCCGACATTGATGTCGTTCCACCAAAGCTGGTTGGTGAAGGTGAGGGCGGCGAGATATTGCAGCCAGGCATGATCATTCGAAAATCCCCAGGCCGCGGAATAATAATCCGGGTGGATATGCCTGCCGGCATTATCCAACAGAAAAGTGAGTATCAGCGCAGGAATTGTAACCGAGAGAACGCGCGCAATCCGATTGATCGCATAAAGTCTCAACGTCTGTTCGCGTCTATCGGTGACGTAGGCAATGACATATCCGGAAAGAACGAAAAAAATGATGACGGCTACATCCATGAAATCGGATAGCGGCCAGAGGAATCCTCCCGTGAAACGTTTGCCCGCCACATGGCCGAGGAATACAACCAGCGCCGCCAGGAAGCGCACCGCATTCAGGTAAGTGGAAGTTTCCCGCCGCACCGGCTTGTCCTTTGCATTCCTTTAGCATGCGCAGTGATGCGCCGGTAGGAAAGTCAGAGGGGCGGGGGAAATTTTCCTCGGTTGGTTAATTGCCGCCGCCGGTTATTGCTGAAGCCAAAGCCAGCGGCTTCGATTGACCAGCCTTATATTGGGGACCCAGCCCTTGACGGCGGGCTTCACCAGCACCGCCTGGGAATAATAGCGTTCCGGAATCCAGGGATAATCCCCGACCAGCAGTTTTTCCGCCGCCCGCAGCAGGCCGGCGCGCTTTGCGGCATCGGGCTGATTCTGGGCGGCATCGAGCAAGGCGTCATATTTGGGATTGCGGTAGCCGGCGTAATTGTTCCCGCTGTCCGAGCGCAGCAGATCGAGGAAGTCGCTGGCGTCGTCATAGTCCGCCAGCCACACCGCCCGCCCGATCTGGAACTGGTGCAGCCGCAGGCTGTGGAAATAGACCTGGGGATCGCTGGTCTCGATCCTGAGGCTCACATAGATCTGGGACATCATCGCTTGCGCCACGGCGGCAACCCTTCGGGAATCCGGATTGGTGGTGGTCGATAAGGTCAGCTGCAGCCGGTTGAAGGGGCCATAGCCGGCCGCCTGCATCAGTCTGCGGGCTTCCGCCAGCCGCGCCGGATAGGGCAGGGATTTGAAATCCATCGCCGCGCCGCCAGAGAAGTTGGAGACACCCGGCGGCACATAGCCGTAAGCCGGCGCTTCGCCCAGCTTCAATATCTTCTCGACCAGTGGTTCGCGGTCGTATGCCAGGTTGAGGGCCCGGCGCACCCGCACATCTTTCAGGGCGGGATCGTTCAGATTGAGCGGCAGATAGGCGATCCCCAGCATCGGCGCGACATGGAGTTCGCCGCCGAGATGAGCCCGGATCCAGTCGATCTGGCCCATCGGAATGGGATCCAGCGTGTCGAGCTCGCCGGCGCGATAGCGTTTCAGTCCGGCATTGGCGTCCGGCGAGGGAATATATCGCACCGCATCGATGCGCACATGGGCCGCGTCATAGAAACGGGGATTTTTGACCAGCAGGACATGATCGTTGGGAATCCATTCTTTCAGCAGATAGGGGCCGTTGACGACATAGGCGCCGGGCCGGGCGAATTTGTCGCCCAGCTTTTCCACCACATGCCGGGGCAGCGGCGCGGCGCAGGGAAGCGCCAGCACCTCCGGCAGATAGGGCGCGGGGTGCGCCAGTTCCACCACCAGGGTCTGCCGGTCCCTGGCGGTCACGCCCAGGGCGGATGGCGGCAGTTTGCCGGCGGTGACGGCCTCGCCATTCCTGACCGGCCACAGAATATAGGCATTGCGCGACGCGGTCCTGGGATCCAGCAGCCGGCGCCAGGCGAAGACGAAATCATCCGCCGTCACCGGCGTACCATCGGACCAGGCTTCCTTCCGCAAATGAAAGGTCCATGTCTTGCCGTCCGGCGAAATCTCCCAGCGCGTCGCCGCGCCCGGGATCGGCTCGCCCCTTGTGTCCGGCGTGGTCAGCCCTACCAGCATGTCGCCCACGATATTCTCGTCGGCCTCGATGCCGGCCCGGGCGGGATCGAGCGATTCCGGTTCGCCGGGATTGCCCCGGGTCAGGGTCGCTGCCTGCGCGGCGCTGGAGACAAGCAACAGGGCCAGGAGCAGTGACCGGATCATGCGAATAGCGCCGCGCGCGCCTTTTCGTCGATGGAGATCCAGCGGCTCCGATGCACATCCATGTCGTTGGAGACCCAGCCCTTGACATAGGGCCGGACCAGATTGCCGCTGACCCAGAAGAACAGCGGCATGAAGGCTTCGTCCTCAAGCAGGATCCGCTCCGCGGCGGCCAGCTTTTGGCCGCGGCTCTGGATGTCGGGATCGCTCTGGGCCGCATTCAGCATCCGGTCGAAAGCGGGATTGCTGTAGGCGCCCCAATTATTGCCGCCGCCGGTGCGGAACAGGTCGAGAAAATTGGAGGCGTCGTCGAAATCCGCCTGCCAGCCCGGCTGAGACATGTCGAAATCGTGTACCTGAATCTGCTTGTAGAAAACCTGAGTGTCCGTGGGGATGATGGAGATGTCCACATAGATGAGCGCGAACATCTGCTGCAGGGCCGCGGCCACGGCGCGGTAGGATCCGGCGGATGTGGAACGCAACAAATAGGTGGCGCGAAGACGCTTGTCCGGTCCAAATCCCGCCTGGCGCATCAATTGCTGCGCCTTGGCGGTGCGCTCGGGATAGGGCATGGATTTGAAGAAAAGCGCGTTGCCGCCGGGAAAATTCGCGATATTGGGCGGAATCAGATTGTAAGCGGGGACGTAGCCCACCGGAACGATCTTGTCGGTGATGGCTTCCCGGTTGATAGCGAGATTGAGCGCGGTCCGGACCCGGATATCGTCGAACGGTTTCTTCTGCAGATTGACCGCGATCATGTCCAGGATCAGCTGCGGCACCGGGTCGATCATCTCCGGCATGTTCTTTTTGATCCAGCCATATTCCTCATTCGGCAGCCGGTCCTGGACGTCGAGTTCGCCGGCCCGCAGCCGGCGCAACGCCGCGCCGTAATCTTCGGTCGGGTAATAGATCACCTCGCTTCAGTTTCACATTGGCGGCGTCGAAGAAGCGCGGATTCTTCACCGCCATGACGTGATCGTTGGGGATCCATTCCCTCAGCACAAAGGCGCCGTTGCCGACATAATTGCCCGGCTTGGTCCAGTCCTTGCCTTTTTTCTCCACCACATGGCGCGGCAGCGGCATCATCGGCGCCGCCACCAGCATTTCCGGCAGATAGGGCGCGGGATGCTCGAGATGGACTTCCAGGGTGCGGGCATCGATCGCGCGCGCCGCCCAGCGCCGAGCCGGGCAGATGCCCGGCATTGATCGCCTGGGCGTTTATGATCACATACGGGTAATAGGCGTAGGAGGCCGCGATCTTGGGATCGAGCAGGCGCCGCCAGGCGAACAGAAAATCCTCCGCCGTGACCGGCATGCCGTCCGACCATTGCGCTTCGCGCAAATGGAAGGTCCAGGTGAGGCCGTCGGGCGAGGTTTCCCAGCGTTCCGCCATGCCGGGAATGGGCCGGGCCTTCGGATCCTCGGTGGTCAGCCCCATCATCAGATCGCCGATGATGAAATTTTCCCAGGTCGCGTCCGACATGGTGGGGTCCAGGGTGAAGGGTTCGGCGGCATTGCCCAGCCGGAAAGTGCCCGCGTCCGGCGCCCGGTGGCTGGCTCCCTGGCTGCCGCCGCGCAGCGCGAAATAGCCGCCCAGCATGGCCAGGCCGGCGCCGCCGCCCAGGACCAGCCGCCGGTTCAGATGTCTATCCCATGCCATGCCGCGGCGACCTTTTGCGAGCCATTTTTGCCAGCAACACCATAGCATTAGCGCCGCAATGTCCATTATATTCGCGGCCAGAAACGGGTTCCGGCGGGGTCATCATGTCGCTGCGCTTGATCGGATTATTGGCGGTTCTGCCCTCTGTTTTGGCCGTCCTTTTGGCCGGGCCGGCACAGGCGGCGGGCGATCCCACCCGCGACGATGTCCTGGCCAATGTCCAGCGCTGCGCCGGCTTCACCGACAACCGCACTTGGCTCAATTGCTTCTATGGCGCGGCCCAGCCCATGCGCGCCCAACTGGGATTGCCGCCGGCGCCGGAGGCGCAAGTCAAGCTCGTCAACGCTGCGCCGGTGGCGGCGCCGCCGATGAAGAAGGACAGTAGCGGCTGGCTGGGCATCGGCAATCTGTTCGGTTCCAGCGGCGGGGACGATTTCAACACCGGCACGACGCGGCTGACCGGCTATAGCTTCGGCAAGGATGGCCTGTTCACCGCCACCCTGGCCGATGGTGAAGTCTGGAAACAGTCGCCTTACGACGATGTGCGGGCCCATTGGGCCGACAAGCCCGAAACCTATCTGGTGGTGGTCACGCCCGATATCATGGGCAGTCACACCATGCGGGTCAGGGGCGACCAGGATTACCGGGTCATACGGGTGAAATAGCCGTCACGGAATTGTGATAAACACTCCGCATTTTCCCGGGGGGGTACAAGATGAAGAAAGTGCCGGTCTTTTTCGCTCTCGGTCTTTGCGCCGCCGCGCCGCCGGCGGTAGCGGGCACCCGTGAAGACGTGATGGGCGCTTCAGGGCGCTGCGCCGCGATTGCGGACGACCGCGCCTGGCTGGATTGCTATTATGGCGCGGCCCAAGCGATGCGGGCCCAACTGGGATTGTCGCCGGCGCCGCAGCGCCAGCTTGTTTTGGTGCCGCCACCGGGCAAAGGGGCGCCGCCGCGGCCGCAAGCGGCGGCCGCGCAGCCCAGGCGCGGTTTTTTCGGCCGGCTGTTCGCCCATGAGGGCGTGAGCAAGGAGCGGCAGATGCTCTCCTACAGTTTCGACGACGCGCATCTGTTCACCGTCACCCTGTCCGACGGCTCGGTTTGGCGGCAATCGGTGGGCGATCCGCACCGGGCAAATTGGCGCAAGCCGCCCAAGACCTATCGCGTATCGGTGTCGGAAGGCTACAACGGCACCGGCGTCTTGGATCCCAATGACGGCTATCAATATGAGGTTCAGCGGCTGCGCTGAAGATGTGACATGAGACTCTTCCTTGCCGGACTGATGGTTTTGGTTCTCCTGCCGCTTTCGGCCCAGGCCGGGCCGCGGGAGGATTCCCATGCCGCCATCGCCCGCTGTGATCAGTTGACGAATGACCGCAACTGGCTGGATTGCGTCTATGGCGCGGTGCAGCCGATGCGGGCGCGGCTGGGACTTTCGCCGGCGCCGGAGTTTCAGCAAAGGCTGGTGCCGGGCGCCGCTGCCATGGCCGTGCCGCCGCCACGGACGGCCGCCGCAGCGCCGGCCGCGCCGGTCCGGCACAGCAACGCCGCCTGGCTGCATCTCAAGGCCTATAGTTTCGACAAGCACGGCATGTTCACGGTGACGCTGGAAGACGGATCGATCTGGCGCCAGCAGGAAGACGATGTGAATTACGCGCATTGGAAGGAACCGCCTTCGCGTTACCTGGTCTCGGTGGGCGGCGGGCTGTTCGGCGGCGGAACCCTGGAAATGCGCAATGACGGCAACCAATATCAGGTGCAGCGGGTGCGCTGACGCCGGATTTCCGGCTCAGGCCGGATCGTGCTCCGCCACCAGGTGACCGGGCGAGACCTCGATCAGGCTTGGCCGGTATTGCTCCGCATGCGGATCGTCGATCAGACGGGATTTCAGAAAGACCAGTCCGACCCGGTTGTCGAGCGGCGAGGGCAGGTCGCCGGTGAGCAGGCTGCGCTTGCGGGCGCGCTCCCGCTTGGGATCGGGCTCGGGCACCGCCGACAGCAGCGCCCTGGTGTAGGGATGGCGCGGATCGCGATAGAGATCGCCGGCGGCCGCCAATTCCACCACCCGTCCCAGATAGAGCACCATCACCCGGTGGGACAATTGCCGCACCACCGCCAGGTCATGGCTGATGAAGATCAGCGCCATGCCGGTCTCGGCCTGCAGGGCTTTGACCAGCTCCACGATCTGGGCCTGGATGGAGACGTCCAGCGCGCTCACCGCCTCGTCGCACACCACCATTTTGGGGCGCACGATCATGGCCCGGGCGATGCCCACCCGCTGGTTCTGGCCGCCGGACAGTTCGTGCGGATAGCGGTTGATCCAGCGGGGATCGAGCCCCGCCTTATCCATCATCGCCGCCACCCGGGCGCGGATTTCTTCGCGCCCCAATCCCGGTTCCAGCGCCTTGAGCGGCTCGGCGATGGACACGCCCACCGGCATGCGCGGGTCCAGGCTCGCCAGCGGGTCCTGGAACACGATCTGGAAATCCTTGCGGGCGCGGCGGACCGTTTCCTTTTTTTCCTGGGTGAGGTCCCGGCCCAGCCACACCACCCGGCCGCTATCGGCGGGCAGCAATTGCAGCACCGCCCGCGCCAGGGTGGACTTGCCGCAGCCGCTTTCGCCCACCACGCCCAAAGTCTCGCCGGCCTTGAGGGTGAAGGAGACGCCATCCACCGCCTTTAGCTGTCTTTTTGGCGCGAACAATCCTTCGCCTTTCACCGGGAAGGTGACTTTCACATCCCGGACATCGAGCAACATGTCGCCGGGATGGGTGGCGAGACTGGGCGTGTCTTCCAGCCGCGGCATCGCCTTCAACAGCATGCGGGTATAATCCTGCCGCGGCGCATAGAAGATCTCATCCACCGCGCCCCGCTCCACCACCTCGCCCTCGCGCATCACCTGCACCTTATCGGCGCTGCCGGCGATCACGCCCATGTCATGGCTGATCAGGACCAGCGCGGTCTTCTTGTCGGTCTTGAGCGCGCGCAAGATTTCCAGGATCTGGGCCTGCACGGTGACGTCCAACGCGGTGGTGGGTTCGTCGGCGATCAATAGGTCAGGCCCGGTGATGGTGGCCATGGCGATCATCACCCGCTGGCGCATGCCGCCGGACAATTCGTGGGGATATTGCCGCATCCTTCGCGCGGCCTCGGGGATGCGGACATAGTCCAGCATCTCGCGCACCCGCCGCCCCGCCTCCTCGCGCGGCAGTTTCCGGTGCGAGGTCAGCGCTTCCAGGATCTGCGCCCCCACCGTCATATGCGGGGTGAGCGAGGTGAGGGGATCCTGGAAGATCATGGTGATCCTGGAGCCGCGGAAGCGGTTGAGAAGCTGCGCCTCCAGGCCCAGCAATTCCTGGCCGCGATATTTGACGCTGCCGGTGACGCGGCCATTTGCGGCCAGAAGCCCCATCGCGGCCAGGAACAGCTGGCTCTTGCCGGAGCCGCTTTCCCCCACCATGCCCAGGCAGGTGCCTTCTTCGACATCCAGGCTCACCCGCTTGACCGCATGCACATCGCCGTCCTGGGTCTTGAAATGCACGTCCAGATCGCGGATTTCCAGGAGCGCCGCCATCAATAATCCTTGGGGTCGAACGCGTCGCGCAACCCGTCGCCGATGAAGTTGAAGCAGAACAGGGTGACGCCCATGATCAGGGCCGGGAAGACCAGCATCCAGGGCGCCGATTCCATGGTGTTGGCGCCGTCGGAGATCAACACCCCCCAACTGGTCAGCGGCTCCTGGATGCCCAGGCCCAGGAAGGAGAGGAAGCTCTCGATCAGGATCACGTCCGGCACGGTCAAGGTGACATAGACCACCACCGGCCCCACCACATTGGGGATGATGTGCCTGGTGATAATGCCGAAGCCGGAGACGCCGGCGGCCCGCGCCGCCTCGATATATTCCTTCTCCTTGGCCGACAGCGTCTGGCCGCGCACGATCCGGGCCATGGTCAGCCACACCACCGCCCCGATCGCCACGAACAGCAGGATGAAATTGCGGTCGAACAACACCATCAGGATGATGACGAAGAAGATGAAGGGCAGTGAATAGAGAATATCCACGGCGCGCATCATCACCGCGTCCACCCGGCCGCCGACATAGCCGGCGGTGGCGCCATAGAGCACCCCGATCAACAGCGACACGAAGGTGGCGACAAAGCCCACCGCCAGCGACACCCGGGCGCCGTACAGCACCCGCACGAACAGGTCGCGGCCCACCGAATCGGTGCCGAACCAGTGGGCGCCGCCGGCGGTGCAGGCGGCGGGGATCGGCCACCAGTCCGGGGCGCAGGAGACGATGCTGTAATCGATCGCGTCATAGGGATAGCGCGACACATAGGGAGCGAAGACGGCCAGCAGGGCGATGACCGCCAGCACCACCATGCTGGTCACCGCCGCCTTGTTGCGGAACAGCCGGGCGCGGGCATCGGCCCACAGGCTGCGGCCGGCAAAGGCCCGCTCCAGGGTCTCGGCCTTGCGCCCGCCGGGAAGGCCCAAGGCGCTCATGTGAGCCGAACCCGGGGATCGAGCAGGCCGTAAAGAATGTCGGCCAGGAAGTTCAAGGCGATGATCAGCGCCGCGTAACAGATCACCACCCCCATCACCAGCGTGTAATCGCGATTGAGCGCGGCCTGGATGAAATAGCGGCCGATGCCGGGCAGCCCGAATATCTCCTCCACGATCAGCGAGCCGGTGAGCACCCCCGCCACGGCCGGCCCCAGATAGCTCACCAGCGGCAGCAGCGCCGCCCGCAAGGCATGACGCAGGACCACCCGTTCGCCCGACAGGCCCTTGGCGCGGGCGGTGCGGATATAGTTGGAACGCAGCACCTCGATCATGCTGCCGCGGGTCAGCCGGGCGACGATGGCGATCTGCGGCAGCGCCAGCACCGTCACCGGCAGGATCATGTTGCGCAGTGCTCCGCCATTCCAGCCGCCCACCGGCAGAGTGAAATCCTGGCCGAATATGTGGATGCCATAGATGCCGAAGATCAGGGTGAGGATCGGCGCGGTGACGAAAGTGGGAATGGTGATGCCGAACATGGCCAGCGCCATCACCGAATAATCCTGCCAGTGGTTTTGCCTGAGCGCCGCCCAGATCCCCAGCGCCACGCCGAAGAACATCGCCGATGCCATCGCCCACAGCCCCAGCCGGATGCTCACCGGCAAGCCGATGCCGATCAGCTGGGCGACGGTGAAATCCTTGGTCTTGTAGGAGGGGCCTAGGTCGCCATGCGCCAGCCGGTCCAGATAGAGCCCGTATTGGACGATCAGCGGCTTGTCGAGATTATAGGCGGCCTCGATATTGTGCTCAATCTCGGGCGGCAATTTGCGGGCGGAATCGAAGGGGCCGCCGGGCGCGGCCCGCATCATGAAGAAGGCCAGCGTGATGATCAGGAAGAGGGTCGGCACCGCGCCGAGAAAACGTTTAAGGGCGTAGCCGAGCATCGTGACCGGTGTTAGGAGGCTGAGCCATTCAGGTCAAACAGACCGTTCCTGTCAATTGGCCCCCTGTTAATCCGGCCCCTCAATTGGCGCCAGCCATCCAGGCCTGGAATTGCGCCGCCAGCGCTGGGCCGTGCGCCCGCCACCAGCCGTCATCCACGGCAAAAGCGGTGTCGAAATGCTGGGTGGGCAAATAGTCGCGCATGGCGATCTTCAATTCCGGATTGTCGCCCACCAGCGACAGAGCGGAGTGGCGCGCCGGGCCGTAAGGCACCCACTCCGCCACATGCGCCAGCGGCAGCGAGCGGGTGGCATAGCGGATGAAATCCACCGCCCGGTCCTTGCGGGGATCGCCCCTGGGCACGCCGAACGCGTCGAATTCATAAAGCTGGCGGTCCCAGATCACCCCGAAAGGCGTGGCGCGGTCGGTGAAGATGTCGCCGTTCAGCACGGTGGAAAACACCGCCTGGCCGGTGGCGATCAGCCGGGCCGGCTCATGCGCGCCGCGCCACCAGATCAGACCGGGCTTCAGGGTGTCGAGTTTCCGGAAGGCGCGGGCGATACCGGCATCGGTTTCCAGGGTCTTGTAAACATCGCCGGGCGCCACACCGTCGGCCAGCAGCGCCATCTCCAGATTGAATTTGGCACCCTGCTTCAAGGCACGGGGGCCGGGAAATTTCGCGGTGTCGAAGAAATCCGCCAGGGTGGCGGGCTCATGACCGGAGAATTTATTCTTGGCGTAAAGAACGGCCTGGGAATAGACCACGCTTCCCACCCAGCACGCGCCCAGCGCGCCTTTGACGAAATCCCGCGCCGCCGGAGTGCCGTCCGCGCCCGCGGGCAGGCGCGCCGTGGCGAATTTTTCCAGCAGCCCCTGGTCGCAGGCCTCGATCGCCTCCGGCAATTCGAAATCGATCACATCGGTCTGGTAATTGCGGCTGGCGACCGCGCGCCTCAGGCCCTGGAGCCCGCCGTCATATTCGGCCAGATGCACATCCACCCGCCTGGCGGCCGCATAGGGCCGCATCTGGGCCGCGGCCTGGGCGCGGCCATATTCGCCCGGCCAGGTCGTCACCGTCAGCACCGGCAGGGGACGGGTGAACCAGTAGAACGCCAAGCCGCTGGCGACCAGAATGAACAGAAACCCGGCAAGGGCGATGCGGCGCATGGGGCGTCCCGGCGAAACTCTCCGGGAACGATACATTTTTGCGGACGCCTGCCAACCGGCCGGAATTCCACGCCAGGGCTCAAGCCGAATCCCGGTCCAAGGGGTTATTCCGGCTTGCTTTTGCGGGGGCCCGCACCTAGCTTCCGGCGCTTACGCCAAGCGCCGTGCAGTCGTAGCTCAGCTGGTTAGAGCGCCGGATTGTGGATCCGGAGGTCGGTGGTTCGAGCCCACCCGACTGTACCATTGAAATCAATAACTTACGGCAACGGTAAGCAGCGCCGCACGGCGAATAGTCGTTCTGGAGTACGCTGGGGATAACACACTTGGTTCAGTGTCTACACTTGACCGGTACTCTGGGCAGCAGACCAAGACTTGCCATGCTCTTTTTGCTGGAATTGGCTGGTTAGAGGCGCTGCCCGGGGCAAGTAGTTGATGGATAATCGTCGCGAGTAGGGGAGAGCATTTGATGCGGTATGCTGCGATCCTTGCATTACTCATCCTTGTTCAACCCGCATCGGCGCAAGACATGGTGGGGCAATGGCAAGGAACGCTTCACGCGGGTCAGGATTTACGGATCGCTTTGAAAATCTCGAAGGCACCGAATGGGAGCTTGGCGGGAACGGTCTACAGCACTGATCAGGGCTGGGAGAGTTTTCCGATGAGTTCGGCTTCGCTGGAGAATTCCGTCTTGACATTCGCTGTCGCTCAAATTGGCGGCAACTATAAAGGAATGGTCAGCACGGACGGCAAAAGCATCAAAGGAACCTGAACTCAAGGCTCGCCGCTCCCACTGGATTTTACGCTAGCAACGAGCAAGACAGCCTGGGTCATGCCTTCAATCGACCCGTTACAGTCGTACAAGCATTTGGTGGACATAAGCGACGGCCGCCGTCTCAACATTGTCTGCACCGGCAAAGGCTCGCCCACCGTTGTGTTCATGCAAGGTCTCAGTGGCAACTTCGCAGACTGGCGCAAAGTTCGAGGGCCGGTCGCCACGTTCACGCGGGAATGCTTCTATGACCGCGCGGGCCTGGGCTATAGCGATCCTTCCGAAAAGCCATCGACCGCCAAAAACGCCGCCAGCGATCTTCATGCGCTACTGCGTGCCGATGGGATCAAGGACCGCGTGGTGCTGGTGGGCGCATCGTTGGGCGGGCTGTTTGCAACCTATTATGCGGACAAGTTTGGATCGGATGTAGCGGGGCTTGTCCTGGTTGATCCTTCCTTCTCGGGTCAATTTGGGTATCCGGTGAGTGAGCAGGATGCGAAGGTTATAGAGGACGACAAAAAGGGCTTTGCCGCTTTGATGCGAAGCTGTGGAAAGTTGGCTGAGGAGGGTAAGCTATCCAAGGACCACAGTCATAATTGCTTCTATCTATCAGGTGACCTTACGCCTGAAGATTCGGAATATGTAACGCAGCAATTTAGCCGTCCTTCCTATTTCGCGAGTGTCGCCTCAGAGGCCGAAAACCTCAGCCAGAGAAGGGAAGGCAAAAAGTTTGCGGATGGCGTAGATGGCGACCAAGAACGGCGAGTTGCGCGAACATTCGGCAATCTTCCGATGATGGTTCTGACTGCGGGACTGATGTCTCGGGCAATGACGATAAGCGAGGCAGGAAAGGCAGCCGCTCAAGAGGTGTGGGAGCGCGGTCACGACAAGCTCTCCCACCGTTCAACACGTGGTAAGTCGGTCATTATTCCTGACTCAGGTCACCTTATAGAGCTTGAAAAGCCGGATGTTGTCATAGACGCCATCAGAAAAGTTGTTTTGGAATCACGCTAATAAAAGTGTCCCCTGAGCAATTGATCCCAGGCCTGCCGACCGTTCCCCATTCCGCAGAGATATAAATCCGGAAGTCGGTGGTTCGATCCCACCCGGCTGTGCTATTAAAATCAACGACTTAAGCGCCAAAGCAATTGCGGTTGCGCCGACCCCACATGTTCGGTAAGGCCTCGGGCAAGGGGAGGGCGGCCTGACGCCTCGCCGCCCATAACAACAGCAAGAGGTCGGCGTGAGCATCGCTGCAGTTCCCGACACCACCGCGCGCAGGAATACTCTCCGCCTGGCGATCGCCCAGGCGATGGCGGGGGCGAACTCCACCGTCATCTATGCCACCGGCGGCATCATCGGCCACGCGCTGGCGCCCGACAAAAGCCTCTCCACCCTGCCTATCACCATTCTGGTGATCGGGATGGCGGCCTCCACCTTGCCGGCGGGCGCGATTTCGCGCCGCTTCGGACGCCGTACCACATTTCTGATCGGGACCGGCTGCGGGGTTCTTGTCGGCCTGATCGGGGCGACGGCGATCCTGCTCAATTCCTTTTGGCTGTTTTGCGTCGGGACTTTTTTCGGCGGCGCCTATGCGGCTGTGGTCCTGTCCTTCCGCTTCGCCGCCACCGACGGGGTGGAGCTGCATTTGCGGGCCCGAGCCTTGGCGGCGGTGATGCTGGGCGGGGTTTTCGCCGGCGTGCTGGGACCGCAGCTGATCGACGCCACCATGGATCTGTGGTCGCCTTATCTGTTCGCCGGCACCTATGCCGCCCAGGCCGCCGTCGCGGTGATCAACGCGGTGGTGCTGTTCGGGGTCAAGCTGCCCAAGCCGACCGCGATCGAGATTCACGGCGGCCGGCCCCTGGCCGAGATCGCCCGCCAGACCAAATTCATGGTCGCGGTCCTGTGCGGGGTGGTCTCCTATATGCTGATGAATCTGGTGATGACGGCGGCGCCGCTGGCGATGCGGCTGAACGGCCTTTCCGCCCATTCCTCCAATCTGGGAATCCAGTGGCATGTGATCGCCATGTACGGGCCGAGCTTCGTCACCGGCCGGCTGATCACCCGCTACGGTCCGCCGCGGATCATCCTGACCGGCCTGTTGCTCACCGCCTGTTCGGCGGCGGTGGGGCTGACCGGGGTCAATATCATGCATTTCTGGCTGACCTTGATCCTGCTCGGGCTGGGCTGGAATTTCGGCTTTCTCGGCGCTTCGGCGCTGGTCTTGGAATGCCACCGCCCGGAGGAACGCACCAAGGTGCAATCCTTCAACGATTTCCTGGTGTTCGGGACCATGGTGGTGGGCTCCTTCGTGTCCGGCGACCTGCTGACCAGCTATGGCTGGAACATGGTGTGCCTGGTCACCCTGCCGCCCATCGTCCTGGCCATGCTTGTACTCCTGGTCGCCAAGCCGGCCCCGCAACAGGCGACCGACGCCGCTTGACGGCGGTTCCCATCGGCCTTGTCCCGGAAAGCCTCTAAGCTGCTGGGATCATTGGACGAAATTTACGTCCGGCAAGGGCCGGGGCGGGGACGGGACGGTCCGGGCGACATTTTCATTCCGCCTCCGTAACCCCGGCGGGGGCGGGCGCGAATATCTGCAGAGCGGGATTTCGCATGTCTGCCGCACGGGTGCGATCCGCCAATGGAAAAACAGTGGTCCGGTGCGGCAATTCTCTTGGTTCAAACAGGCTCGCGCGAACCGGTTCCGCAGGCCGCAAATATCCCGGTAGGGATGGAGGAAAAAAGATGCGCATCTCCGGTCTCGTCATTGTCCCGGCGGCAACGCTGCTGCTTGCCGGCGCCGCCATGGCCCAGTCCACGAGCGGCAGCATGAGCGGCGGCAATATGATGAAGGGCCCCGGCATGTCCGGACCCAGCATGAAGGGCCCCGGCATGAAGGGCGGCGGCATGCAGATGAACAGCATGGGCGGTTTCAGCATCTTCTCGCGCCAGAATATGGCGATGATGATCGTGGACCGCGAGCGGTCCACCAAGGGCATGACCGCCGAGCAGGCCGCCGCCGCCCGCAAGGAGGAAATGGCGCACGACCGGACCGAGACCCCCGATCAGCGCCAGGCCCGCAAGGCCAAATATGACTCCGAATGGCTGAAGCTGACGGCGGCCGAAAAGAGCGATGCCCTCGACAAATGGGACGCCCAGCTGAAGCGGATGCAGCAGGGCGGCATGATGTCCGGGTCCCCGGGCAAATAGCGCCCGGGCGGATTTCCCGCCGTCAGGCCTGGCCGGCAGGCCGGATTTCCCAGTGAAATCCGGCCTCTAGCTCTGTCTTGCCCGTACCTCCCGCGGCCAGTACAACGCCGGCGCGAAGGCGGACATATAAGAGTATGAGCGATTCCCGACAGACCCGGCCCAAGGCGCGGCTGCCGCGCGGCTTCCGCGACCGGGGCGCGGCCGAGATCGCGGCCGAGCGGCGCGTGCTGGAGACCGTCCGGCTTGTGTTCGAATCCTATGGCTTTTCGCCGCTGGAAACCCCGGCCTTCGAATATACCGACGCCCTGGGCAAGTTCCTGCCGGATGTGGACCGGCCCAATGAAGGCGTGTTTTCGCTCAAGGACGATGACGGCCAGTGGCTGTCGCTGCGCTATGACCTGACCGCGCCGCTCGCCCGCCATGTCGCGGCCAATTTCCAGCATCTGGCCAAGCCCTATCGCCGCTATCAGGTGGGGCCGGTGTGGCGCAACGAAAAGCCAGGGCCGGGACGCTATCGCGAATTCCTGCAATTCGACGCCGACACAGTGGGCAGCGCCTCGCCCGCCGCCGACGCCGAACTGTTGATGATGCTGGCCGACACGCTGGAGGCCTTGGGCCTCAAGCGCGGCGACTATATCGTCAAGCTGAACAGCAGAAAGTTGCTGGACACCGTAATGCAGGCTGCCGAGATCGACCAGACTCGGCGCGGAACCGTATTGCGCGCTATGGACAAGTTTGACCGGCTGGGAGAAGTCGGCGTTCGCGCGTTGCTCGGCGAAGGTCGAAAAGATGAATCAGGAGATTTCACGAAAGGCGCGGGCCTCAACGCCAATCAAACCGAACTGATCATGGAGTTGTTGACCACAAAGACTGACCGTTATCACGGCACTTTGGCAGTTCAAGATCTTTGGGCCATCAAAAAGATCACTGAAGATTGCGGTTATACGGACGAGCAGATTGTAATCGATACAAGCACTATTCGCGGCCTCGACTATTACACCGGCGCGGTGTTCGAGGCGCAGCTGACCTTTCCCGGTCCGGAACGAAGCCGGCGAGACGGTGGTATTCGGCTCGGTGGCGGGCGGCGGCCGCTATGACGATCTGGTGGCGCGCTTCACCGGCCAGACCGTGCCGGCGACCGGTATTTCCATCGGTGTGTCGCGGTTGATTTCCGTACTGAAAGCGGAAAGCGATCTGGCGCCCTTGATCGTCGTCACCGTGATGGACAAGGCCGAAGCCGCCGCCAGCTTCAGGATGGTGGCCGAGTTGCGCGCGGCCGGTCTGCGCGCCGAGGCCTATGTCGGCACCGGCAAATTCGGCGACCAGATGAAATATGCCGACAAGCGCGGCGCCGCCATCGCCGTGATCGAAGGCAGCGACGAGCGGGCCCGGGGCGAAGTCACCTTGAAGGATCTGGCGCTGGGCGCGGAATTGGCCAAATCGGTGGAAAGCCGCGCCGCCTGGGTGGCCAACCGCCAGGCGCAGGCGAGCGTTCCCCGTTCAAATCTGGTGGCGGCGGTCAAAGACATGTTGAGGAAAAGCTGATGGCCGCTTTTCCCTATTACGGCAGCGAGGACCTCAAGCGGCTGGAAACCCAGGCCGAGGCCATTCTGGGCGCCTTCCGCGCCCGCGGCTATGTCCGCGAGGAGCCGTCGGTGCTGCAGCCCGCCGACATCTTCCTCGACCGGTCGGGCGAGGAAATCCGCCGCCGCACTTTCACTCTCACCGATCCGTCGGGCCGCGACCTTTGCCTGCGCCCGGACCTCACCATTCCCATCTGTCACCAGGCGGTTCAGGGCAACACCCGGTTTCCCGCCCGCATCTGCTACAACGGCCTGGTGTTCCGGCATCAGCCCGCCGAGCCCAACCGGCCCACCCAATTCTTCCAAGCCGGGGCGGAGCTTCTGGGGCTGGCCGACCGCGCGGCGGGCGAGACCGAGATCATGACCCTGACGGTGGACGCCATGCGCGCCGCCGGGCTGAAGGATTTCTCGGTCAAGATCGGCGATCTGGCGCTGTTCGGGGCGCTGGTGGATGCGCTCGACGTGCCGGCGCAATGGCGGTCGCGGCTGAAGCGGCATTTCTGGCGGGCCGGCTATTTCGAGGCGCTCTTGAACCGCATGACCAAGGGCGCGGCCAGCGATGCGCAGCGGCTGCTGGGCTCGCTGGGGGGCTTGAGCGAATCCGAATCCCGCGCCGCCATCGAAGGGCTGATGGATATGGTGGCCGACGCGCCGCAAGGCGCCCGCACCCGGGAGGAGATTGTCGAACGATTGATGGAGCAGGCGGCCGATGCGGCGGCGCTGAGGCTGGAGCCGCGCATCGCCGATGTGATCACCCGCCTGTTGTCGGTGTCGGGCACGGCGGAACAGGCGCTGGGCGAGATCCGCAGCCTGACGAAAGCGGCCGGCATCGCCCTAGACACGCCGCTGGCCGCCATGCAGGCGCGGCTGTCGGCGCTCAAATCGCTTGGCGTCGCCGCCGACAAGATCAGCTTCGTGGCCCGCTTCGGCCGCAACATGGAATATTACACCGGCTTCGTGTTCGAGCTCTGGGCCCGCGACAGGGAAGGCCCGGTGCAGTTGGCGGGCGGCGGCCGCTACGACACTTTGTTGGAAATGCTCGGAGCTGATCGCGCGGTCAACGCCATCGGCATCGCCATCCGCACCGAGCGGGTGCTGGCGGTGCGGCGGCTGCAGGGAGGCGCGTGATGGCCGCGCTGACGCTTGCCATTCCCTCCAAGGGCCGCCTCAAGGAGGATTGCCACGCCTATTTCGCCGATGCCGGCGCGGTGCTGAAGCAGGCGGCCGGCGGGCGCGGCTATCGCGCCACCTTGAACGGTTTTGGCGACATCGAAGTGCTGCTGCTGTCGGCGGGCGAAATTGCGGCCTCGCTGCTGGCCGGCGATGTGCATCTGGGCATCACCGGCGAGGATCTGCTGCGCGAGGCGGCGCCGGAATTGCAGGGCCGCATCCATCTGGTCCGGCCGCTGGGCTTCGGCTTCGCCAATGTGGTGGTGGCGGTGCCGCAATATTGGATCGACGTCTCGACCATGGCGGACATGGACGATGTCTGCGCCGCCTTCGCCCATCGCCATCGCCGCCGGCTGCGGATCGCCACCAAATACACCCAGCTCACCCGCAGCTTCTTCGCCCGAATGGGGATCAGCGATTACCGCATCGTGGAAAGCGCCGGCGCCACCGAAGGCGCGCCCGCGGCCGGCACCGCCGAGGCGATCGTCGACATCACCACCACCGGCACCACCCTGGCCGCCAACGGCCTGAAGACCTTGGAGGACGGCACCATCCTGGAAAGCCAGGCGCAACTCGCCGCCTCGCTCGCCGCCGACTGGAGCGCGCCGGCGCGCGCCGCCTGCGAGGAACTGCTGGCCCGGCTCAGTGCCCGGGCCCGGGCCAAGACCTCGCAGATTTTGCGGGTGCGGCTGGACGGGCGGGCGGAAGTGCTTTTGGAGACGCTGGCGCGGGTGGCCGGGGCCACGCTTCTGTCGCGCCCCACCGATGCGGGCGGGGAATATTCACTGCTGGTGCCGCGCGGACAGCTGATGGATGCGGTCAGTGCCTTGCGGTCGGAAGGCTGCAACGCGCCCGCCACCACCCAGGATGCGGATTACGTCTTCGACACCGTCAATCCGCTCTATGCCGCGCTGAAGGCGCAATTGCCGGATTGATCACTCCGGTTCCCCCAATTGGGGGCTCACCGTGTCGCTTATGTCCGGGTCGCGGATATGCTCCTTCTTCCATACCATCGCGTCCATGATCCGGGTGCGGCCGGAAGGATGGTCATAGAAGAGAATCTCTTCCCACTTTCCCGGGTCCAGCTTGCGATAGGTGGAGAGTTTCAGCATCGCGGCGGCAAAAGCATCGGGCTTGCGCACCGCATCCAGGCCGAAAATATCCGCCTGATGTTCGGCGGTACGCGTGATGCCGTTGCTGACCGGGGTCATCACGAAGAAGAACAGGCTGATCAGCCCCACCAGCACCGGCAGCCCCGCCACATCCTCCAGCTGCCGCACCCGCCATTGGCCGCCGAAGCGGGCGATGAGAAACCGGAATCCCCACTGCACGAAAGCGAAGGCTATGACGATCAGGAGCCCCGATAACAGAATGGCCCTGAGCACATGTCCCATCACATAATGGCCCATCTCATGGCCCATCACCGCCAGCACTTCGTCTTGTGTGCCCTGTTTCAGCAGGTTGTCGTTGAGGCTGATGCGGGTGGTGCCCAGAAAGCCCGAGACATTCGCCGAAATCCGGTTGGTCTGGCGGGAGGCGTCCACCACCCAGACAGTGTCGGCGGGAATGTCATTGGCCCGCGCCAGGGACAGAATTTGCGCTTTCAGCTTGCCGTCGGGCAGGGGCGCATAATGATTGAACAAGGGCGCGACAAAAACCGGATAGATCACCGCCAGCACAATCTGAAACGCGATGACGATGCCCGCGCCCCACAACCACCAATTCCTTCCGGTCCGCCGGATCGCGGCATAGATGAGCGGGATCAGGATCAGCGCCGCAACCAGGGAAAGCGCCAGGCCGGTGCCGTAATCGCCCAGCCAGGACCGGAAGGACTGGTTGGACAGGCCATAGGCATGCTCGCGGAAAAAATCCTCGTACAATGTGAGCGGAAATTCCGCCGCCGCGACCAGGCCGGTAAAGCCGGCGGCGTAGATCGCGGTTTGAAAGACGGCCCTACCGGTCCGCGCCGCCGCCCAGTCGCGGATCGCCGCTGAAACACCCAGCCATAGCAGCCCGGCCATGATCGCCAGGGTCCAGACCAGATCCACCGTCATCAGCCAATATCCGCCTTCGAAATAGGCGTCGGACCTGGCCCGCGCCGGCCCGCTCACCTGCGCCAGATAGGCCTGCGTGGCGCGGGCGGGATCGAATTTGGGCGTGGCGTCCAGGACGGGAAGTTGATGCACATCGATATGGGCGGTGGGCGCCGCCTGGGGCGGAAGGCCCAGCATCCGGTCCTGCGCCAGCGCCGGTGCGGCAAAAAAGCAGAGGGCGAGGACCGCGAGGATGAAACGCTGCATGGAAACTTCTCCCGGTCCGCAACCTAGAGCATTTTCGCTAAATCGCGAAAATGCTCTATCTCTTTGTTTGTCGCGGTTCCGGACGGAGTTGCCCAGCGGCAGCGTCATGGCAACCGTTGCACACTTTTCCTGGAACCGCTCCAACAGATGCTCCTTGCCGCTCCATTCTATTCTCGCGCCACCATATTTGATTTATAGACATCCGCATGATGTTCTTTCGGCCGTATTTATATCGTGGCGCTTTTGCGGCGATCGCCCTGTTGCTGCCGGCAAGCGTGGCGCATGCGCAGTCGGCTTTCGAACGCGCCGACGCCAAGCTGCGCTATGAGAATTGCCTCAGCCTTGCCGATCGCGATCCCGATGCGGCGCTGGATTTGGCGACGAAATGGAGCAAGGCACACGGCGGCGCGCCGGCGGACCATTGCGCGGCGGTGGCGCTGGTCTCGTTGAAGCGCTATCCGGAAGCCGCCGCGCGGCTGGACGCGCTGGGCCGCGCCCCCGATCTGGGATCGCTGCGCGCCGCCGTGTTCGACCAGGCCGGCAATGCCTGGATGCTGGCGGGCGACGCCGGGAAAGCCGCCGCCAGTTTCTCCGCGGCCTTGGCGCTGTCGGCCAATGATCCGGATATCTATGCCGATCTCGCCCGGGCACAGGCGATGTTGAAACAATGGGACGAGGTGGAATCCGACCTCAACGCCGCGCTGGCACTGGCGCCCCGGCGGGCGGATCTTCTGATCCTCAGGGCCAGTGCCCGCGAAGCGCAGGGAAAGTTGCTGGCGGCGCGCGACGACGCGAATGCGGCGCTCAGGCTCGATCCCAAATCCGCCGGGGCGCTGATCCAGCGCGGCGACATCGCCCGCGATGCCGGCGATCTCGTGGCCGCCCGGCGGGACTTCGAGGCCGCGATCAAGCTGGGCGGGGGAACGGCAGAGGCGGCGCGCCAGGCCCTGACGGATCTGGGGCCGGCGCCGAAATAGGGTTCCATTCGTCGCGCACGATCGGATCTTGTTCCTTGCCGGCATATTCGCGGGCAAGCGCGTCGAATGCGTTGTTGGACAATAACTGCCGCAACGCGTCCACCGCCGCGCCGCGCACCAGCGGCGACGGATCGGCCAGCCGCGCGGTTGCTTCCACGGCCAAAGCGGGATCGCCGCTATTGCCGATCGCGGTCAGCACATTGCGCAGGAAGCGGGCGCGGCCGATCCGCTTGATCGGCGATTTGCGGAACAGGGCGCGGAAGCCGGCATCGTCCAGCCGCGCCAGTTCGGCCAGGGCCGGCGCGGCCAGATCCGCCCGCGCCTGCAGCTTCGCATCTCCCGGCCGCTGCCGGGCGAATTTGTTCCAGGGGCACACCGCCAGGCAATCGTCGCAGCCATAGATGCGGTTGCCGATCGCCCGGCGGAGCGCGCGCGGAATGGGGCCTTTATGCTCGATGGTGAGATAGGAAATGCAGCGCCTTGCATCCAGGCGGTAGGGCGCGGGAAAGGCGTTGGTCGGACAAACGTCCAGGCACTGATGACAGTTGCCGCAATGATCGGGTTCAGGGTCATCGGGCGGCAGATCCAAGGTGGTGAAGATCGAACCCAGGAACAGCCAGGAGCCGAATTCGCGGCTGACCAGATTGGTATGCTTGCCTTGCCAGCCCAGTCCCGCCCGCTGCGCCAGCGGCTTTTCCATCACCGGGGCGGTGTCGACAAAGACTTTCACCGCCGCCCCGGTCCGTTCGAAGATGAAATCCGGCCACCGCCTTCAGCTTCTTCTTGACGATGTCGTGATAATCCTCGCCCAGCGCATAGACCGAGATCGCGCCTTTGTCCTTGCGCTCGAGAATGTCCAGCGGGTCGCGTTCGGGGCCGTAATTCAGCCCCAGCACGATCACCGAACGCGCCTCGCTCCACAGCGCGCGGGGATCGGCGCGGGCCTCTTTGCGGGTCTCCATCCAGTCCATGTCGCCGTGATGGTTCCGGCGCGAGATAAGCGAACAGGCCCTGGCGGGTTTCCGGCGCGGCTTCGGCCCTGGTCACCCGCACCGCATCGAAGCCCTCGGCCCCGGCCCGGGCGAGGATCGCATCCTTAGAAATCGAGTTCGGCATAATGCATCACGGGCGGCTGGCCCGGCACGCGATCGGCCAGGATGGAGCGGAAGCTCGGCCGCGACTTCATCCGCACATACCATTCATTGGCGGCGGGAAACTGGCTCCAGGGCACTTCGCCGAAATAGTCCAGGGTGGAAAGATGCGCCGCCACCGCCAGATCGCCCAGCGCCGGGGCCCGGCCGGACAGGTTGCCGCCTTCTTCCAGCGCCCGGCCGATGCGCGCCCAGGGCCAGCTTCAGTTCCTCGCGGCCGGCGCGGATCACGTTCATGTCGGGGGCATGGCGGCCCGGGGCGCCGGTAAAACGCTGGCCGGCTTTCTCGTAAAGGATGCGCTGGGTGACCTGTTCGTGGAACGGCCCCATCGCCCAATCCAGCCAGCGCAGGCTGGCGCGGCGTTCCTCTCCATCCTCCGGCGCCAGGGGCCGCTCGGGATAGTTGGATTCCAGATGATCCACGATCGCCCACAGGCCTTCGGCCCGGGTGCCGTCCAGATCGACGAATACCGGCATGGGATTGCGGGCGTCCTCGGCATGGGAGGGGTCGCAGGCCACCCGTTTCTCCGCCACGATCAGACGGGCGAGCCGGCAGCTTGGCGACAGCATCAGATGGATCAGGCGGCGCATTTTCGGGATTTTACGTGACGGTTCTATTTAACGCAAAAATCCAGCCCGTCGCGGGTGACCTCTGCGGCCCGGGCGATCAGGGTCTCGGTGCGGGCCGCGACATAGGGTCCGGGCCGGTTCGCGCTCCATTTGTCGGGATCGGGCAGCACCGCCGCCAGCCGGGCGGCCTGGGTCGGGGACAGGCGCCCGGCGCCGACATGGAAATAGGCCCGGGCCGCCGCCTCGGCCCCGAAATTGCCGTGCCCCCAATCCACCAGGTTCAGATAGGCCTGGAGAATTCTCTTTTTGGGCCACAAAGCTTCCACCAGCACGGTGAGATAGGCTTCCAGGCCCTTGCGCACCCAGCTTCTCACCGGCAGCAGGAACAGGGTGCGGGCGGTCTGCTGCGAGATGGTGCTGGCGCCGCGCAGCCGCCGGCTGGGGATGGCGCTCATGCGCCGCCACCGCCTGGTCGATGGATTGCCAGTCAAAGCCGTGATGGCGGCAGAAATTCTGGTCCTCCGAGCCGATCACCGCCCTTCCCAGGAAGGGGGTGATGTCCGTCGACCAGGCATAGTGCGCGCCTTTGCCCTGGATCAGGCTCCAAAGCATCTCCGGCGTGCCGGGCAGGGGCAGGAAGCGGAAGACCAGCAGCAGAAGCACCGGCGCCGCCACCAGCAGCACGAACAGGACCCAGAAAACCCGGCTCAGCCATCCGCCTTCGGCCCGTCTGATTTCCCTCCGTCCCATGACCGGCACCATACCAAAACTTCGTCCGGCGGCGATGGCACGGCCGGCGCGGCGATGCTAGGTGTGGCCATCGGCGTCAGGGAATCTCCCACATGCATGACATTCTGGTTTCCGTCTGGCTGGGCATTGTCGAGGGCCTGACCGAGTTCCTGCCCGTGTCCTCCACCGGCGCATCTTCTGGTGGCGGAGCGGCTGCTGGGCATCTCCGACAACTGGGAGGCCTTTACCGTGGTCATCCAGCTGGGGGCGATCCTGGCGGTGGTGGCGATCTATTTTCAGACCTTCTGGCAGGCGCTGGTGCACTTGCCGTCCTCCGCGGATGCCCGCCGTTTCGCGCTGGGGATCGTCATCGCCTTCCTGCCGGCGGCGGTGGTGGGGGTGCTGATCTCCAAATGGCTCAACTCCACGCTTGCTCAATCCCACCATCGCCATGCCGTTCATCGCCTTGAGCTGGTTCGTGGGCGGGTTGGTCATCCTGGCGCTGGAGCGGGTCGCGCCCAGCCCGCGCTGGTTCGACGGCGAACGGCTGCCCCTGTCGAAGGCGTTCCAGATCGGGCTTTGCCAGGTCTTCGCGCTGATCCCCGGCGTGTCGCGGTCGGGCGCCACCATTCTGGGAGGCGAGCTTCTCGGCGTGGACCGGGTGGCGGCGACCAAATTCACTTTTTATCTCGCGGTGCCCACCATGCTGGGCGCCACCGTGTTCGAGCTTTACAAAAAAGGCGCCGCCTTGAGCGAAAGCCAGGGGCTCGATATCGCGGTCGGCTTTGTGGTGTCTTTCCTGGTCGCCTATGTGGTGATCCGGCAGTTCCTGGTGATCGTCGCCCGATACGGCCTCACCCCGTTCGGCTGGTACCGGATCGCCGCCGCCCTGGCGCTGGCGGCCTATATCTGGCTCTGACCCGGATTCTCCGCGAACTGGTCGGCATATTCGCCCTTGGCGCGGAAGCGCCAGAGATAGGCGGGCAATTCCGCTTCCACCGTGGTGGGCTGGATGCCGAGATCGGCCAAGCCGGCGGCGGTGGGCGACACCACATTGTCATGGCGCAGCTGTTTCACCTGGTCGGGCGTGAGCAGCGGATTGGGCGCAAGCTGCAGGAAAATCGCCTTGAGCGATGCCAGCGCGAACGGAACCGGCACCAACAGCCGCCGGCGCCCGATCTCGCGCAGCATGATCTGCATCAATTCCTTGAAGCTGTAGGTCATGGGACCGCCCAGTTCATAGGTCCGGCCCTCCGCTCGCATCCATTTCCAGCGCCGCGGCGATGGCGGCCGCGACATCGCCGACAAAGACCGGCTGAAAGCGGGTATGTCCGCCGCCGATCAGGGGCAGGGCAGGGAGAAAGCGGGCGAGATCGGCAAACCGGTTGAAGAATTTGTCTTCCGGCCCGAATATCAGCGAAGGCCTGAGGATGACGGCGGCGGGAAAAGCGGCGCGGACGCGGTCTTCGCCTTCGCCTTTGGTCTGGGCATAGCGCGAATCCGATTCCGGATCGGCGCCGATCGCCGAAATATGCACCAGCTTTTTGACGCCGAGACGCGCGGCCGCCGCCGCCACATTGCCGGCGCCGGTGGCATGGACGCCCTCGAAGCTCTGGCCGCGGGCGAAAAGAATGCCGGGAAGGTTGACCACCGCCTGGGAGCCTTTCAGCGCCGCCTCGACCTGGTCCGGATCGGTGATGTCGGCTTTGACCGGCGCGATCTGGCCGACCTGGCCCAGGGGGCGCAGAAAGAAGGCCCGGTTGGGGTGGCGGCAGGCCGCCTTGATCCGCCAGCCGGCTCTGGCCAGCGCCCGCACCGTGTGGCGGCCCAGGAACCCCGAGGCTCCGAATACCGTAATCTGTCTTGTTTCCATGGGGGAGAATCCGGTTGCAGGCGCTGGTGTTTAACCGGAAGCCGGGCCGGCGAAAAGAGGGCGGTGGTTGACGGCGGCAAGCGCCGACTCTAAACATCCGGCCCTTCGGCATCTGCCCAGATGGCGGAATTGGTAGACGCACTAGTTTCAGGTACTAGCGCTGCAAGGCGTGGAGGTTCGAGTCCTCTTCTGGGCACCATCGGTCCGTCCACTGTCATCCAGAGACGTCTGGAAAATTCAAAAAACCATTCAATATCAGCATAAATGGCCAAGGCCGTCCGAAGATCGTCCAAGGCCCAGAACGCCGTGGGGGCCTTTTGGGGCATCTGGGGGCCTTTTTGGGGGCCTTTTTTTGAATGGGGGCACCATGCCGCTGACCACCGTAAGCGTCAAAGCCGCACAGCCGGCGCGCGAAACCATACAAGCTGTACGACGAGAAAGGGCTGTACCTGCTGGTCGAACCGAAGGGTACCGCCTTCCGGAATTGTGACTGCTGGCATGCCGCGGTAACCGGCAATTACTTGGTCCGCCATCCTCAACGTAGACAAGATGACGAGTATCAAGTTCCCGCCAAGAAATGTCGGCGGACCTGCTAGGCGCTGCGCGGTACCATTTGATTAGCTCTGCTCTCTCGGTGCGAAACCTTTTGTAGAACCGGGGTATGCTGCGGAGAAGGCGCCGATCGAAGTTAACGAAGCGGCGCAACCGCCTCTGCTCCTCCGAAATCCGCGCAAGAGCCTGCAATTCCTCGCGAGCTGGAACGCGATCCTCTCCAAGCCAGTCTAGCAATTGGGCATTGAAGGATTTCGGTGGTACAGAACGGCGGCGCAGCCGTGCCTGCGCAAGAGCAATTACCGCCCGTTCATAGCGGGACCGAGCATGCTCCCGGCTTACGGAACGGACTGCCACTCCTTCCTCTTCCTCATCGAGGTCAGTATCATCATCGGTATCGTCCTGAGGCTCTTCGATCTGCGCGATCTCCCGCTCAATTTCTCCTTTAAGTTCCGACAGAAAATTAGAATTGCTGTGGACTACACGATTCTACCGTCAGATTAATAATCTTGCCGACTTCTGCGCGACGCTGTTCCAGTGCGGCTCTGATCTCTTCGCGTAGGCCGGCGATCTGCGGTGAGTAAGAGCCCCCGAGACGCATCTCTCCATCGCCAAGCAAAGATCGCAATTTGCGCCCGAGTTCAACTAGAGTTCGTTCATCTGCATCGATCAATCCTTGGATGTCAGTTCTGATCTCTTCATGCAGAGCAGCCCGAAGGTATGCATCGAAGTCGTCATACCAGCCGGCCGGATTGGCTGTGGTAGCCTCACGATCCACATGGTCATCGCTGAGCCGCTCGATAAATGGCCCGCTACCACTGCCGGTCCGCAAGAGGCGAAGGTAATCGCGGGCGATCTCTCGGCGATACTCACTCCAGGTTCGAGTGTGATGATCAGTGGCCGGAAATCCTTCGCGCGCGAAAGCCTCTTTCACGTACTGACGCAGAAGTTCTGTGGGTGAAAACATGACCCAACTTGTGCGGTGAGGTGTCCCGCCGGATGCCTCCTCGGCTTGCCGAATCAATGACAGCTCTTCAGCACCGAGGGCACCCGCGTCGTCAACTGCGGTCTTCTGCCCGAGCCGCCGGATCAATGTCGTCGTCTTGCCCGTGCCCGGCGGGCCAGACAAAAAGCAGCAGACATTGATTGGTAGCCGGAATATTTCGTCTTGGTGTTGATCAAGCACTGGTCGGTCGCGCAGGGCAATATGGGACAGAACTGCGCGCCGAATCCCGGCTGCGACTATACTATCCCGCTCCCCATCATCCAGCGCAGCAAATGGGTCGCCTTCGACAGCAGCGATCCGAGGTGCAAGTAGCGCTCGCAGCGAAGCGACGGTGAATTTTCCAATCCCATAAAGGTCGAGTTCGGTATTAAGCGAGTCCCAGCCATCCTTGTCCCTTCTCGGGAACAGTTTAGCCGACGTCTCGATTTGCAAACCGCGCGGACCGAAAAATTCACCGGGAGGAACGGAAGCGATCTTCCCCAGCGGGGAGTTGTAGCTCGCAATCTTGAATTCCAGGCACGGGAATGGCCGTGCCGCGTGTGACGAAGACCACGTCGGAATTGCCACCCTCAACCACGGAACGCCGGACGCACCTGGCAACCCATCTTCGACAGCGAGCCGGTCGGATCCATCGGCGCGCTGGCGATCGCGCCGTCTGATCCCAACACGATCTATGTGGGCACGGGCGAGGCCGACATGCGTTCGGACATCGCCCATGGCAACGGCATGTACAAGAGCACAGATGCCGGCAAGCACTGGGCCTTCATCGGGCTTGCCGACAGCCGGCAGATCGGCCGCATTCTGGTGGATCCGAAGGACCCGAACATCGTGTTCGTCGCCGCGCTAGGCCATGCCTATGGCTCCAATGCCGAGCGCGGCGTGTTCCGCTCCACCGACGGCGGCGCGCATTGGAGCAAGGTCCTGTTCAAGGACGACAATACCGGCGCGATCGACCTTGCCTTCAAGCCCGGCGATCCGAACACGATCTACGCCGCGCTGTGGCAGACGCGGCGCCCGCCCTGGAGCGTCTATCCGCCATCGAACGGCCCGGGCAGCGGGCTCTATGTGTCGCATGATGGCGGCAGCACACTGGAGCCAGATCACCGGCAACGGATTTCCCGCCCATCCCGGCCGCATGGGCTCTGGCGCTTTCGCCGAGCGAGCCGTCGCGCGTCTATGTGATCGCCGACGGCCCGGCCGACGAAGCCGGCCTCTATCGTCTCCAACGACGGCGGCGCGCATTGGACGCACACCTCGGCGACAAGCGGATCTGGAATCGCGGCTGGTATTTCTCCGACATCACCGCCGATCCGAAAAACGCCGACCGCGTCTATGTGATGGACACCATCGTGCTGCGCTCCGACGATGGCGGCAAGCATTTCATCGCGCTCAAGGGCGATCCCACCGGCGATGATTTCCACCAGATGTGGATCGATCCGACCGATCCCGGACCGGCAGATCCTCGGCGTCGACCAGGGCACGCTGATCACGCTCAACGGCGGCAAGACCTGGAGCAGCTGGTACAACCAGCCGACCGCGCAAATCTATCACGTCAGCACCGACAACCGCTTTCCCTATTGGGTCTATGGCGCGCAGCAGGATTCCGGCGCCGTGGCGCTGCCCAGCCGCACCACCGCCTATGACGGCATCACCATGGAGCAATTCCACGAGGTCACGGCCGGCGGCGAAAGCGACATGATCGCGCCCGATCCGAAGGATCCGCACATCGTCTATGGCGGCCGGGTCGAAAAACTCGACACCCGCACCCAGCAAACCCGCGACGTCGACCCCACCCTGGCCTATCCGGCGCTGCATTTTCGCGGCGCCTGGACCCTGCCGCTGACCTTTTCCAAACGCGACACCAAGACACTCTATTTCGCCAACCAGCGTCTGTTCCGCACCTCCGACGGCGGCGAGCACTGGGCTGCCGATCAGCCCGGACCTGACCCGCCCCGATGCCGGCGATTCCGTCCAACCTCGATCCGGCCACGGCTGCGGATGACGACCATGTCAGCAAGCGCCGCGGGGTGATCTATACCATCGCGCCCTCGCCCTTGAGCGCCAAGGCGCTCTGGGTGGGAACCGATGACGGGCTGGTCTGGCGGACGGACGATGCCGGCGCGCATTGGCGCCAAGTCACGCCCAAGGCGCTGACGCCCTGGTCGAAGGTGGGCGGCATCGAGCTCGTCCCATTTCAATCCCGACATCGCCTATCTGGCCATCGACCGGCACCGTCTCGACGACGATGCACCCTATATCTACCGCACCAGCGACGGCGGCAAGAGCTGGACCCGCATCGACACCGGCATTCCGCGCGACAGTTTCGTCAATGTGGTGCGCGAGGATCCCGTGCGCCGGGGCCTTCTTTATGCCGGCACGGAAAAGGGCATGTATGTCTCCTTCGACGATGGCGAGCATTGGCAGTCGCTGCAACAGAACCTGCCGATGACGTCGGTGCGCGACATCGACGTGCATGGCGACGATCTGGTGATTGCCACGCATGGGCGCGGATTCTGGATCATGGACGACGTCACGCCGCTTCGGCAGATGGACCGGGCCACGCAGGCGTCTGGAATCGTTCTGTTCAAGCCGGCCGAAGCGGTGCGCGCGCGCGCTGCCGGGTTCACCGGGACCCCCATGCCTAAGGACGAGCCCATGGCCGCCAATCCGCCCGACGGCGCCGCCATCGATTATCTGTTGCCGGCAACCACCGACGGCCCGGTGACGCTCACCGTGTACGACGCCAACGACCATAAGGTGCGGAGTTTCACCAGCACCGAGACTGCGCCCCGGCCCGACGCCTTCAAGCTCGCCTATGCGCCGGAATGGGCGCGGCCGCACCCGGTTCCCTCGGCCGCACCCGGTATGCATCGCTTCTATTGGGATCTCCATTATCCCGGCACGGTCGGGCCACAAAATCCCTTGCGGCCCGACGGGGTCTGGGCACCGCCCGGGCGCTACACGGTCGAACTGACCGCCGATGGGCAAAGCGTGCGCCAGCCGCTCAACCTCAAACCCGATCCGCGCGTGAAAGTCCCCATGGCGGGACTGTTGCGCGAGTTCCACCTGGCGATGAAGGTTCAGACCGCAGGAGCCAAGGCCGCCGCCGCGCTCAAGGAAGCGAGTGATCTGATGAAGGCGCTTGCAGCACGCGCGCCGCAGGAAGCCGGGATGAGTGCCAAGATTACCCAAACCATGGCCGCGATTTCGGACTTGTCGGAAATTCCGTTGCCGTCCGCCGTCCCGACCGGCCGCCCGAAGCCGCCGGACCGCGCCGGGTCCTTGACAAGCCTGGCGGCCGACTTCCAGAAGCTCGAGCGTGCGGTCGACGGCGCCGATGCCGATCCTAGTCCCGACGTGGGGGCATCCTATGCGTCGCTGTCGAAAATGCTCGACACTACGCTGGCGGCCTGGAGTCGGCTGAAACAGACCGATCTCGCCGCTGTCAATGCCGGTTTCAAGGCCGAAGGCAAGACCCCGCTCGGCCTCTGACCGGCCAAGCCCGCCTGTATCGGCGCGGATGCCGCCGAATGTCAAATATACAGGCGTGTCCATTCGGCTGCCGCACGGAAGCAGGTGATCTCCGTTTTTCTGGCATTCGATCCGCGCCGGCAGCTCCGAAATGCGCGCATGCCATGCCCGAAGAATATTTTCCGACCGAATTTCCGCCGGAACGACTGATCGCCGCATTTTCAAGCCGCGATCAGTGCTTTAAGTCTGCGACAGGTTCCTTTCCTGAAATGGGGCAGAGTTGTCCGTATTTGTTAAACGCAGACGAATTGCGGGGCGCATGATCGCGGCCACGATTTGGTCGATCATCGCCGCTCCAGCCGCTTATGCGCAAAGCGCTTCCGAAAATGCCGTCACCTCGGCAGTGGATGCATTTGGAACCAGCGTCGGGCATGACCGGATCGGGGTCTACTCGCCGCGTGATGTGCGCGGGTTCTCACCCACCACTGCCGGCAATGTCCGGCTGGACGGTCTCTATTTCGACCAAGTGGCGCGGCTCAATCAACGCCTGCAAAATTCCTTCGCCATTCGGGTCGGCATCGCGGCGCAAGGTTACGCCTTTCCCGCTCCCACCGGCATTGTCGATTTTACGCTTCGGGCGCCTGGAAACAAATCCAAACTCAGCAGTTTCAGCGAAATCGATACCCGCGGCGCCGCCTCATTGGAATTCGACGGCGCAACACCGCTTATCAATGACGTGCTGAGCATCGGGGGCGGCGTGGGTTTCCAGCGCATGGTAGGCGCCAACGGATTTTCCGCTTACCAGACCAATCAAGGCGTTTTGGTCAAATGGAATCCGGCGCCGAATATTCAGATCCTGCCCTTCTGGTCCAGAGCGGATTTCTATGACGTGCATGTGCAGCAAGCCTATACTCCTAGTGGCTCATTCCTTCCGCAACCCAACCCCGGGCGCCATTTCTTCGGTCCGGATTGGGCGCATGATCGCAGTATCGAGACCACCTATGGCGCGATTGTCGAGGCGACATTTGCCGGAGGCTGGGATCTCAAGGCCGGCCTGTTCCGGTCGGCCAAGTCGAAACCGCACGGCCTCTTCCTCGAAGTGAAGGACCTGAACCCCCAAGGTGCGGGAGAGTTGAACGTCTATGCCGATCCACCGTCGGCATGGGGATCGACCAGCGGTGAGATCAGCCTAGCACGCAGCTTCACCGACGGTCTTTTGTCGCACCGCGTGACCCTGTCTTTCAGGATGCGCGACTTCAACGCCCACAGCGGCGGCTCGGATGTTGTGGATCTCGGAGCGGTGGCGATCGGCCAGTACATCCATGTACCGAAACCGGATTTTCAATATTCCACCCAGACCATTGATCATATCGGTGAATTGACGCCGGGCCTGTCTTATCAGGTGTCCTGGAAAGATGTGGGCATTATCGGGGTCGGTGTTCAAAAGCCGCATTACCGGAAGCGCTCGCTTGTTTCTGGTACCGCGCCGATCATCACCAAGGACGAACCATGGCTGTTCAACATGGCGGTGACCGGCTTCATCTTGCCCAGCGTAACCTTCTACGGCGATTACACTGAAGGGCTGGAGGACAATGGGCTGGTTCCGCAAAATGCTTCGAACCGGGGCCAAGCGCTGCCGGCCATTGCTACCAGACAGATGGACGCCGGCCTGAGCTTGCACCTAATCCCCGGCGTGAACCTCTTGACGGGTTGGTTTGACATCCACAAGCCCTATTTCAACCTCAATCCCAGCAATCTCTACACGCAACTGGGCGAGATCCATAATAAGGGGCTCGAATTTTCCATGAGCGGCGAAGTCCTGCCGCGGCTCACGCTGGTCGCCGGGGTGGTCTTCTCCGAGCCCCAGGTGACCGGTGATGCCGTCAACAAAAGCTTTGTGGGAGATAAGCCGGTTGGAATCCCGTCGCGCAAAGTCAATTTCAACCTCAATTGGCGGCCGCCGAACACCGACAGCCTGATTCTCGGCACCGAGATCAGTCATCAGAGTCATATGGCCTCCACTTTGGACAATCTGGTCTCGATTCCAGAAAAGACCTTTGTGGACGCGGATGTGCGCTACAGCTTTGTTATGGCCAAGCACCAAGCGACATTGCGGCTCTGGGTGCAGAATATCTTCGACCGGCGCAGTTTGGACGTGAGCAGCAGCGGCACCTACGACATTTACGGGTTCAGCGGCCGGCATGTCGATCTCCGATTAAATGTGGACTTTTGATTATCGACGGCCTTTAAATCCGCGGCCGAGCAACGCCACCCGCCTTGCCAAGAAGATCCCCCCGGTCTCGCGCACTGGCTGGCACTCGAGCCTGACACGCCCGTCTTTCGGACACTGCCAGCTCCGTCACAACAAGCTCCACGTGGAATCAGGTTTTGTCCAAGCTGCAGGTGAGGCGGAACCCCGAGCGAACGCTATTGGTGCAGTCGCTCCTCATTTCCAGCCCTATTTCCCGGCCATGCTCGGCGGCCACTTCGCGTAGCAGAGTAGCGATTTCATTCGGTGTGACGCCAGACCGGTTTTAGTGCCTCCAGCACCAGCAGCACGGCCAGACCGGCAAGTGGCGGGACGGCCAGAAACACCGGTTGCAGCGCGGCGAAACCGAACAGATTGCGGGCGGGTTGCCAGAACAGCGTGATCGCCAGCAAGCAGGCCACCAGAGGCACCACCACCGCCAGGGCCCGGTTGGGCCGCCGGATTGCAGTGACGATGGAGGACGACAGCGAGCGGTCTACGAAGATCAGCACAACGATTCCAAGGACCAGCGAAGCGAAGGTCAGCCCGCGCACTTGATCGGCGTCCAACCCGTAACCAGGGGCAAGCGCAAAGATCATGGCGGTGACAACTAGAACCAGCGCGCCTTGGACCAGACTCCATAGGATTGTAGAGCCGGAAAACAGCGGCTCGGCTGGCGGGCGCGGCGGGCGTTTCATTAAGCCCTTCTCCTCGATTTCGGCCTCGAACACGAGTGAGCAGACCGGGTCGATCACCATTTCCAGAAAGGCGATATGCATGGGGCCGAACAGAATCGGCATCCCGAACAGAAGCGGCATCAGCGCCAGTCCCGCAATCGGCACATGTACCGCAAGAATGAAGCTCATCGCCTTGCGCAGGTTGTCGTAAATCCGGCGCCCCAACCGCACCGTGGTGACGATGGAGCCGAAATCATCGTCGAGCAGCACGATCGATGCTGCCTCGCGCGCTACGTCCGTGCCGCGCTCGCCCATTGCCACGCCTATATCTGCGGCCTTCAGCGAAGGCGCATCGTTCACCCCGTCACCGGTCATGGCGACCACCGCGCCGGTTGCCTTCAACGCATTGACGATGCGAAGTTTCTGTTCCGGCATGATGCGGGCGAAGATGGTGACATCCTGCACGGCGCGAACCAGATCGGGGTCCGAAATCGCCTCAAGTTCCTTGCCGTCGATCACCCGGCCGCCTAGCAGGCCCGCCTGCGCGGCAATGGCCTGCGCCGTGGCTGGGTAGTCGCCGGTGATCATGATCACCCGAACGCCTGCGCTGTGGCATAGCGCCACCGCATCCGGCACCGAGGCGCGCAACGGATCGGCCAGGCCGACCAGACCAAGAAAGCGAAAAGCAAAATCGCGCTGGCTGTCGGGCAGATCGGCCCCGGCAAAGGCGGCCTCGGCTACCCCCAGCACGCGCAATCCGGCCTTCGCCATCTGATCGACCTGCGCTGTTAGCGCCACTCGGGCAGCGTCATCAAATCTGCACAGTTCTGCCACCGCCTCGGGGGCGCCCTTGGCGTCGATCTGCCATTCCGCGCCCCTGGTAGCCCAGACCTGCGACATGGCCAAGAGATCGGCGTCCAACGCATATGTCCGCACCAGTTTGCGCCCCGCACCGGGCAGGGTTTCACCCGCGCGCAAGTCCGCCGTTGCCAACGCTTGAAACGCCTTCTCCATCGGGTCGAACGGTTCGGGGGCCGAGGCCATAAGCCCCGCCGCCGCAAGTTCGCGAAACGCCTCTGGCAAGTTTGCGTCGCTGATCGTGGCCGGCGTCCCGTCCGCCAGGCGCAATTCGGCAATCGTCATGCGATTCTCAGTCAATGTGCCGGTCTTGTCGGTGCACAGCACGCTTGCCGCCCCCAGTGTTTCGATCGCCGAGGCTCGCCGCGTCAGCACCCGGACCTTGGAAATCCGCCACGCTCCCATCGCCATGAACACAGCCAGCACCATCGGGAATTCCTCGGGCAGCATCGACATGCCGACCGCGATGCCTGCCAGCACGCCTTCCAGCCAGCCACCACGGAACACGCCATAAAGCACCACGACGGCCACGCTGACCGACGCCCCCACGGCAGCAAATACGATGACCAGCTTGCGCATCTGGCGTTGCAGATGCGGCGTTTCGATCTCCAGCTTGGAAAGGGATGAACCAATCTTGCCAATCTCGCTGACAGGTCCGGTCGCCGTGACCTCGGCAATGGCCGTCCCGCGCACGATCAGACTGCCCGAAAACACCATCGGCAGATCCTCGCCGCCCGGTCGCGGAACGTTCGTTGCCGTGACATCGGATGTTGCGACTTGCTTGCGCACCGGAACGGCCTCGCCCGTCAGCAGGGATTCATCGGCGGACAGGCCGCTTGCCTCAAGCAGCCACGCGTCGGCGGGCACCCGGTCGCCTTCGGACAACACGATCAGGTCGCCCCGGGCCACCTCTCGCCCCGCGATTCGCAAGCGTTCTCCGCCCCGGATCACCAATGCGCGCGGGCTGGTCAGATCACGCAGCGCCTCCAGCACCCGTTCAGTTCGCGCCTCTTGCACTACGGTGATGCCGACCGATAGGCAGGCAAAGGCCAGCAGGATCAGCGCCTCTCCGAGGTTGCCGAGCAGAAGATAGACCACCCCCCCTGCGATCAGCAGCGCCAGCATCGGCTCTCGCAGGACCTCGAACACGATCCGCAAGGGGGATCGGCGACGGCCGCGCGGCAGTTCGTTGAATCCCTCGGCGGCAAGACGCGATTGTGCCTCGGCCGGGGTCAGGCCCCAATGCAGGGGGGCTGCGCGGGGCGCTTTCTGGACGGATGTTTTCAACCTTCGGGCCTTTCGCGACAAGATGAGACCTTGGCATATGATTGCAGGGCAAAGTCCTGATCTGCATCAACCCGCCGTCGTCGCATCCTGAAGGATGTGTCAGCCCGATCACTGCGCCCCGATTTCGATCTCCAACTTAAAGGTGCCGAGACGGGAGGGGGCGCTGGCAAGATATCGAACTTAAAAAATCCAAACTGACCGACTACCGTTTATT
>CAVZBS010000009.1:0-38320 GCA_963773575.1 uncultured Alphaproteobacteria bacterium | reverse complement strand
AAATCCCAGTTCCACCACCGGGTTCACGCCTTCACGCAGGCGATAGGCGGATTTGGCGTAACGGCCGGGACCGAAACCGGCTTCAGTCAAGGCCGCGATGAAAGGCTCGTCACCGGCCTGTTCCGGCCGGATTTCCCATTCATATTTCGCAGCCATTTGCGGCATGGGCTTCGACTACGCGGGGCAACCGGCAAAGGCAAGGCTTACCAATGGGGGCTCGGCTCTGCGCCGGATGCAATCTCGCCCAACCGCCGCGCGGTGGCGGCGGCGGTATCGGCCGGCGGCGCACCGGGCACCGCCCATTGAATGGCGCGCACTTCCAGGTTGGGGCGGAATTCGACCGTGCCGCCGCGAACCACGAACAGCGCGGTGATATGGGTGATCCACCAGACCTTGCGGCTGTAAAGCCCGAACAGACGTGCCTCGCCGCCTTTCAGGCCGTTTCCTCCTGCATCTCGCGGCGAAGGGCTGCTTCCGGCGCTTCGCCATGACCGATCCCACCGCCCGGTAGGCGCCATCCGGACATATAGGTCTGGCGCACCAGAAGCACCCGGCCCGCCTCATCCAGGATCGCGCCGGCGACCCCAAAGGCCACGGGATTGAAAAACGCCTTGGCCGTCAGAAGCAGGCCGGTGGGAACGCGGGAAAATCCGCCCATGCCCGAATTAACCCCGCCCCGGCCCATTCGTAAACCGATCGCCCGCGACAAATTCGTAAACCGGTTGATAACCAAATTTTTGTAACTTCCGGTGGCAATTTCGGCGTGTCGCGTTCCTTGCACCGGCCCTACGCCCGATCAGGGGATTGGCCGACCGGACGCGGCCGGAGTTGGCGTAAAGTCGGGGAGCGTAACGCGGATGTCGGGGGCTGTCTTGGAGTTCGCTCAGAGTGCTGATTGTCGATGACAATCCGCATATGCGTTCCCTCTTGCGCATGCTGCTCAATGCGGTCGGTATCCGCGAGATCTACGAGGCCGGCAATGGTGTGTCGGGGCTGGAGGTCCTGCGTGAAAGGAAATGCGATCTCATTCTGGCGGACCTGGCGATGACGCCGATGGATGGACTGGAGTTCACCCGCGCGATTAGGACGGCGGAACGGGGAATCAATTCCTTTATGCCCATCATCATGACCACCGGCCACACCGAGAAGCACCGGGTGGAAGCCGCGCGCGATGCCGAAATCACCGAATTTCTGGTCAAGCCGATCACGGCCCAAAGCCTCTTCGCCCGTATCGCCGAGATCGTGGATCGGCCGCGCGCCTTTTTCCGCTGCGACAGCTATACCGGTCCCGACCGGCGCCGCAAGCCGGCTGAGAATTACGCCGGTCCCTGGCGCCGGCATGACGATTTCCAGGACCTGGCGGTGCAATGACCAGGAAAGCCCAGGTCATTCCGCCCGACGCCTATCCCCAGATGGTGAGCAAGAAAGACGTCGCCAAACTGTCCCGCCTGCTGCGTGCCAGCGACACCATCACCCGGGGCGCCGGCGTGATTGCGCAAGCCAGCGAAGCCTTGCAAGGCGGCGTGCGCGATTATGTGCGCGAATTGGAGCAGGCCATCGGCGACCACCGGATCACGGCGGAAAAGGCGCATGAGATACGCGGCTTCGCCGAAACCGTCGGCCTCAGGGCGACGGGGCGCATCGCCGACGGCCTGTGCCATTATTTCGAGGAAATGGAGAAATTCGGCTTGGCCCCCGACGATCATGTGATCGCCCTGCATGTCTGCGCGATCGTGCGCGCCGCCCATGCCGCGGACGAGACCAGCCGGATGAGCGACGTGGTGGCCCGGGAATTGGCCCAACTGGTGACCCGCAAGCTGGCGGAGACCAAGGCGCGACTGGGCGCCGCCGATTGACAAAGCGTTAATGGTCCAAACCCGCGCCTTTGGCGGGCAATTCATCCCTCTTTAAGCCCTGCCGTTAATAATAAGGCAACGGCGCGTGCCCGGTTGGGTGTGCGCCGGTGAAGTTCAGGCGCGGGCGGGTTTTCCTTTCATGCTTCAAATCGGCGGCCTTGTCGTTCTCTTCGCATGCGTGTTCGGCGGCTTTCTGATGTCGGGCGGCTCGCTGAGCGTGGTGATCGAAGCCCTGCCGCACGAATTGCTGACCATTCTGGGCGCCGCCATCGCCGCCATGCTGATCGCCGGCTCGATGTACACTATGAAGAAAACCGGCAGCTCGCTCGGCCAGGTGATCTCCGGACCGAAATGGAAGCCGGGCGACTATCGCGATCTGCTCTGCCTATTGTTCCTGCTCACCAAGACCATGAAGTCCAAGGGCCTGATCGCGCTGGAGGCGCATATCGAGAAGCCCGCCGAATCCTCCATCTTCAAGCGCTATCCCAAGATCATGAAGGATCATTTCGCGCTCGATTTCATCTGCGACACGCTCAGGATGATGACCATGAGCCTGGAGGATCCCCATCAGGTCGAGACGGCGATGGAAAAGCTGCTGGAAAAGCATCACAATGAGGCGATGGCGGGCGCCAACGCGCTGCAATCCATGGCCGACGGCCTGCCGGCGCTGGGCATCGTGGCCGCCGTGCTGGGCGTGATCAAGACCATGGGGGCGATCAGCGAGCCGCCGGAAGTGCTGGGCAAGATGATCGGTTCGGCCCTGGTCGGCACCTTCATGGGCGTGTTCCTGGCCTATGGCATTGTCGGACCCATGGGCACCCGGTTGAAGGCGATCGTGGACGAGGATGCGCTGTTCTATCATGTCATCCGCGACATCCTGGTGGCGCATCTGCACGGCAATGCGGCGCAGGTTTCGGTCGAGATCGGGCGCGGCAGCGTGCCGGGCGAATATCAGCCCAGCTTCCAGGAACTGGAAAACGCGCTCAATTCCATTCCGCCCGTTGGCGGCTGACGGAGCGGACCGCCAGTTTGCCGCGTTCCCGCGTTTCCATCAGCGACACGAAGAATATCGCCAGCGCGCCCGCCGCCACGCCCAGGGGCATCGCATAGGTCACGTCGAGATCGGTGCCGAAAGCGACGATGGCGCAGACGATCACCCCGGTCAGTTGCGCGATACTCTTAGGCATGGCCCCCCGCTTGCCGTCCCAAATTAGGACAAGCAGGGGCGCCGACAAGCCTGTTCCGGCGCGAAGGTTAATGGCGCGGCGGAGCGAGAGCATGATCGCATTGATTTGTCGCGCGATCTGCGGAAAACCGGTTTCCACTTTTCCGGATCGCGCTTTAGTGATCGGCCCGGCGGCGCCCGCTCATCACCGGAAAACCGCCGCCGTCCAGGGCCTTGCGGATATCCTGGGCATGCTCGGCGTCACGGGCTTCGATCACCATGCCCAAGGTGGCCGATTTGGCGGACATGCCGCTCATCATCCGGTTGTGCGAGACTTCCAGGATATTGCCGCCGGCCTCGCCCACCAGGGCCGCCACCCGCGACAACGCGCCAGGCTGGTCGGCGATCGCCACGTCCAGGGTGAGGATGCGGCCTTCCCGGGTCAGTTCGCGCAGGATCACGTTCGACAGCATGCGCATGTCGATATTGCCGCCCGACATCACCACGCCGACCTTGCGGCCCCTGAACAGGTCCGGATTGCCCAGGATCGCCGCGAAGCCGGCCGCGGCCGCGCCCTCGATCACGGTTTTTTCGATCTCCAGGAGCATGGCCAGCGCATGTTCCATCGCCGCCTCGTCCACCAGAAGAATATCCGAGACCAGCGCCTTGGCGATTTCGGTGGTGAGCCGGCCCGGCTGCTTGACCGCGATGCCTTCGGCGATGGTCTGGGCGGGCGGGTCCTCGGTCAGCGTTTCGCCCCGCATCGCCTGGCGCATCACCGGATAGAGCGATGCCTGGGCGCCGTAGATGACGATGTCGGGCTTGACGCCCTTGGCCGCCACCGCCACGCCCGAGATCAGCCCGCCGCCGCCCACCGGCACCACCAGCGTGTCCAGCTCGGGCACGTCCTCCAGCATTTCCAGCGCCAAAGTGCCCTGGCCGGCGATGACTTTGGCGTCGTCATAGGGATGGATGAAGATGAGACCGTCGCGATCGGCGATGGCGCGGGCGGCGATATTGGCCTCCTTCAGATCGTTGCCCTCCAGCACCACCCGGGCGCCGAAATCGCTTGTGTGCTTGACCTTGGTGAAGGGGGCGGTTTTCGGCATCACGATGGTGGCGGGAATGCCCAGCCGGCCGGCGTGATAGGCCACGCCCTGGGCGTGATTGCCGGCGCTCATGGCGGCGACGCCGCGCTTCTTTTCTTCCGGGGTGAGCGCCTCAAGGCGGTTGAGCGCGCCGCGCTCCTTGAACGAGGCGGTGAATTGCCGGTTTTCGAATTTGAGATGGATCTCGCAACCCGCGATCTCGGACAAAGTGCGCGAATGGCGCATCGGCGTGCGTTCAACCCGGCCGGCGATCACCTTGGCCGCGGCGCGGACATCGTCAAGCGTTACGGGAAGAGATGTCACCCAAAACTCCTGCGCAAGCCTGGCCGCACCGGACGGATTTGAACCGCCGACCAAGGGATCATGATTCCCATGCCATGGTTATACATAACCAATTGCAACTAAACAGAAACCCGCCGACTTTCAAGAATATGGGTTATAGATCAAAGAGATAATACGATATACCGGCTGGCGCCGGTTTTCACCCTTATTCCCGCCATTGTGGCGCACAAGCTGGCTCACAGGTGGCGCACAGACGCGAAACTCGCGAAGGGTCGTTTGAGAGCGTCAATAACCAAAAGGGCCCTGGACGCACTCTTGTCCAAACTATTGCGATGCTGCGGTCGGACAATGTCGTCGACATCCGCGCCAACAATCGTCGGTACCAAAAAGGTGACAGACCGGACTTGCGAGCCGCCTTCCGCCGCCGAGGACATAATTCGCGCCCCGGCAAATCAGGCGAAGATTCCGCTCCCGATATCGGCTTCAGATTCAACATCACCGTTCCATATTTCCCGCGCCAAAGAGGTGCGATTGCGGCGCTTCAGCCTTGCGGCAGCTGCCATGGTCAGCCGCCCATCCCGCGCTGGATGCTTAAATAGCCGCGTTTGGAAGTTCGAGGCTTGAACCCATCAAGCAGCAAAAAGCCATAACCGTGTACCCGGCTGGATTAACCATGACATGGCTAATTGATGGCGAAATTCATGCGCTGCGTTGGAAGATGGGGGGACACGCCATACAGTGAAATAGGGATTACTTTCGGTGATGGGGGCGCGGGGTGTGCATTAATGCGATGCGCAGCAATTGCCACGGCGTTCGCGCGATTTCTCGTGGCGATTTCATTCGAAATCACACCGGCGCATCGGCGGCGGAATTCGCGCTGATCCTGCCGGTCTTGCTGATCGCTCTGTTCGCGATCATCAAATTCGGCATCGTTCTCAACAATGACATCGAGATCACCAGCGGCGCCCGCGCCAGCGCCCGGGTTCTGGCGATCAGCCGCGGCAGCGCCACGCCCTATAGCGACAGCATGACCGCCTTCAACAATTCGGCGCCCAACATCACCGGCGCCACCATCGCCCTGTCGGTCGACGGCACCGCCTGCGGCGCCGACGGGAGCTGTTCCACATTGCTCGCCGGCGCGGCGGGCCGGCCCGTCAGCGTCACCGCCTCCCATTCCTGCGACCTCAGCATCATGGGAGTTGATTTCGCGCCGGGCTGCCAATTGCAGTCCCAGACAACGGAGAGAGTCGAATGAGACGGATGCGTCTTTCTCCCCTGGCCCGCCGGCTCTGGCATGACCGGCGCGGCGCCACCGCGGCGATCTTCGCGCTTTTGCTTGTGCCGCTGATCGGAATGATGGGATTTGCGATCGATGTCGGCCATGCCCTGCAGGTGAAACATGCGCTGCAGGCTTCGACCGACGCCGCGGTGCTGGCCGGCGCCCAGGACATCAGCAATGGCAGCGGCGATCCGGTCGCCACCGCCACCGCCTACAGCTCCGCCGCGGGCGGCAGGAATGCAATCCCGCACCTGACCGTCACCGCCAGCATCACCGCCAAATGCTTCACTTCCACCGGCGCCGGCTGCCTGGGACCGTCCAAGGCCAATGGGCTGATCGTTACGCAGCAAACCAGCGTACCCACCTATTTCGCCAAGATCTTCGGCATCGATACCTTCCCGGTGTCGGTCACCTCGACCGCGGGGGCGGCGGGCGGCAAGCCGGTGCCGCTGAATGTGATGATCGTGCTGGACACCACGGCCTCAATGCAGAGCACGGACAGAAGCTGCGGAATTTCAGGCTCGCCCAGTAAACTCGATTGTGCACTAGGCGGGGTTCAAACCTTGCTGAGCGAGCTCAATCCTTCCATCGATCAGGTCGGGCTAATGACATTTCCCGGCTTGCAGAATTCGGACTACTGCAATGCGGGTCGCAATAAGGTTGTGGCATACAATGACAATCCCAACTATTTGGTCGTGACCGCGTCATCCGATTATCGCAAGTCCGATTCTTCGTCGAAGCTTGATGGAAGTTCCGACTTGGTATCCGTGACACAAGGCGGCGGCGACTGCCCGAAACTCGCGGCCCCGGGGGGAGTCGGCACCTTCTACCGTGACGTCATTGACCAGGCGCAAGCTCAACTCACAGCGACGGCGACGGAAAAATCCCAAAACGTCATGATATTTCTCAGCGACGGAGACGCCAGCGCCTCCGCAAAGGATGTGCCGACCGCAGAAGCAAAAAATCAGTGCCAGCAGGCGATTCAAGCCGCACAGCGTGCCAGCATAACGCCGGGGCCGAATGGACAAGGTACCTGGGTTTTTTCCATTGCCTATGGTGCCAATGGCAGTGGTGGCTGCAGCACTGACACCGGCAAATATAAGAACGCCTGTTATACAATGAAAAACATCGCAACCGATGCGGCGAAATTCTATTCCGACAATGCGGATCATTGCGCGTCGGATGTGAATTCGGTTTCCGAATTGATCTCCATTTTCCAGACCATCGGCCAGGCGCTGCAGCAGCCGCGCCTGCTGCCGAATGGCACCAGTTGAGTTGGCGAACGGAACTGAGGGGAAGGAAGCTTTGAGCCTGCGATAACGCATTTCCCAAAAGGCCGCGATGCCGACACGACGCTCTGCGCGATATTACAGTGATTGGAAAATGCAGAGATCGCATAAAGTTACGCATCCGATTTGCATACGGTGCAATTGTCTATTGCCGATCGCGATTGGCGTTTACCATAACGCATTAATCCATCGCGTCTCCCGGAAGCTCAATTGAGCCCGTGATGGCCGCAACCTATAGTGAACCTCGTCGGCTGGCGTGAACGGCGGGGCGTGCATGCGTGTTGCGGGGAACGATCAAATTTTCAGAAAATTGATGCAAAAGCTGGTCCGGCGTTTCGCTCGGAACCGGCGGGGCAATATCGCGCCACTGGTGGCGCTCTTGATCGTGCCCTTGATTGGCACCATGGGGCTGGCGGCGGAAACCTCCAGCTGGTTCATGATCCAGCGCGGCATGCAGAATGCGGCGGATTCCGCCGCGTTGGCTGCGGCCACCAATGCCGACCCGACAGCCAACGCCTCGTATAGGGCCGAAGCCAAGTCCGTCGCCGCCAATTACGGCTTCACAGACGGAGCCAGCAACGCCACCGTCACCGTCATCAATACCGACAACACCGTCCCCGCGGTCTGCAACAGCCATTGCTATCGGGTGACCATCACCAAAACCGTGCCGCTCTATATCACGCAGATTGTTGGCTATAGCGGCACATCGGCGCTTGGCAGCGGGCGCGGCCAGATGATCACGGCCTTTGCCGTGGCGAGCCCCCGCGAACAGCCGACCTCATACTGTCTGCTGTCCCTGGGCACGGGCGATTCCTTTCACATCAATGGCGGCAACAGCGTCGATCTGGACGGCTGCTATGTGCGGGCCAACGGCAACACCACCTGCAACGGGACCAACAGCAGCGGCGGCGCCACTGATATCATCTATTCCGGCACCAACAAGAAATGCAACCCTTCCGATTACACCAGCACGCCGATGACCGATCCTTATCTTGCGCAAGCTTCCAAGATTCCCGCCAACACTTGCAGTCCGCCCAACCAAAAGGCGACATACTATCAGGAATCGAGCGGTTCGCTGCCGGCCAGTAATTTATTGACTGGCAGCGTAACCTTGCCAGCCACTCAAATTTATTGCGGCGACGTCAAGTTGACGAGCAATGTAAACCTCACCACCGCCTCTCCCGGCAGCCTGATGGTGATCGAGAACGGCAAGCTCGACATGAACGGATACACGTTGAAGACTCTGGCGGGCTCGGGCCTCTCTATCATCTTCACCGGCCCCAGCATCGCTGGCTTCAATCCGTCGCATATTCCGACCAACGGAGGAATTCTGGACTTCGCGGCGCCGACCTCCGGCGACTGGTCTGGATTCTCCCTTTATCAAGATCCCGCGCTCACGTCCGGCGTTGACATGACGGCGGCCGGCAACAGTCCCACCTGGAACATCACCGGCCTGATCTATCTGCCGAATTCCAACATTCAATTCAGCGGCATCGTCAACAAGGCCAGCAACGGCTATTCCTGCTTCGCGCTGGTGGATTACACCTTCCAGTCCAACGGCACCGGAAAAATCCTGGAAGACCAATCGCAATGCGCCCAGGCCGGCGTGACCTTGCCCATGGACGGAACGCCGGTGCGCGAGGCGTTGGTGCAGTGATGGGAGCACGCGATCTGACATGTCGCATTCGCGGTGCTTGCTTTCGCTGCGGCGCGGACCGGCGCGGCGCGGCGGCGGCGGAATTCGCGCTGGTGCTGGCGCTTCTGGTCGTCCCGCTGCTGAACGTGATCGATCTGGGCACTTATGTCTTCCAGCGTATGGAGTTGGAAAACGCCACCCAGGTCGCCGCCCAGGCTGCCTGGGCCACCTGCGCGCTTCCCGCCAATTTGCCTGCAACGCCCAACGCTTACGAGAAATGCCTGAACTTGCCGACCGCGATGACCACCGCGGTGCAAAGCACGCCCCTGGGTTCGGGAGTCACCGTCACCGCGACCAATGAAGACTATAAATGCGTCAGCGCCGGCACCGGCCAACTGGTCTCGACCGGGACCTTCCCCACCAAGCCCAGCGCGAATTGCGGCACCTATGGCGGATATGCCTCCGACGCGCCGAGCGACTACATCCTTATCACGGCATCCTACAGCTATGCGCCGCTGTTTTCGGATGTGTCGGTGGCCAGCCTTCTGACCACTCCGATCACGCGCACCGCCTGGATGCGGCTGGGGTGACCATGCGCGCATATTGCCGATTCCTCGCCGACCAGAAAGGCGCCAGCGCCGCGGAATTCGCGCTGGTGCTGATCCCCTTCCTTGCTTTGGTGCTGGGGATTATCGGCGTCTCCACCATGATCTACGCCAACGAAACGCTGCAATATGCCACCGAGGACGCCGCCCGCTGCGCCGCGGTCAAGACCACGATCTGCACCGACCCGGCCAGCACGGAGAGTTACGCCCTCAGCCGCTATACCGGGCCGGCGCTTTCGCCAAGCTTCGCCTATGCCTATGACCCCAACTCGGCTTGCGGCCATTCGGTGACCGGCACCGCCACGATGGCGCTGAATACCGGACTAGTGAACATTTCGGTGCCGTTGCAGTCACATGCCTGCTTCCCCTGAACTTTCGGGCTTTAAACGGCGTTAACAAGACGTAAACCCGGCTCTGGTCTAGTGCCGGGATGCCGCCCGCCGCCCTCCTCGAGATCACCGGCCTCGCCAAGCATTTTCCCGGCGGCGGCGGCATCGACAATGTCTGCCTGTCGGTGCCGGCGGGCGCCATCACCGGTTTTATCGGGGTCAATGGCGCGGGCAAGAGCACGACCTTGCGTTGCGCGCTGGGCTTGATCGAGCCGGACGCGGGCGAGATCCGCCTGTTCGGCGCCCCCTTCAGCCGGGCGGCGCGGGCCCGGATCGGGTTTCTGCCCGAAGAGCGCGGCCTCTTCCCCCATGAGCGGGCCCGCGCGGCCATCGCCTTTCACGGCCGGCTCAAGGGCATGCCCAGGCGGGCGGCGCTTGACGCCGCCGACCGGCTTTTGGAGCGCATCGGGCTGGGCGCGCGCAAAAACGACAAGATCGCCCAGCTTTCCAAAGGCAATGCCCAGCGGGTGCAGGTGCTGACCGCCCTGGTGCATGATCCCCAATTGCTGCTGCTGGACGAACCGCTTACCGGCCTCGACATTCTCGCCCAGTCCGAAATGCTGTCGCTGTTGGCGGAATATCGCGGCCGGGGCGGCGCCATCCTGTTCTCGACCCACTCCATGGCGGCGGCCGAAACTGTTTGCGACCGGGTGGTGATGCTGTCGGGCGGACGCACCGTGTTCGAGGGCGCGGTGCCGGACGCCTCGGCGCTGGCCCCGCATGGCGCCATCGTGGTGACCAGCGACGCGAAAGGGCTCGCCGACGCCGCCCGCGCCCTGGGCGGCGAGATTTTTCCCCTGACCGGCGCCATGGGCGAAGCGGCGCGCTGGCGGGTGGTTCTGCCGCCGCAGGTCACCCATCCCGCCCTGGTGCGCGCCATCGCCGAGCGCAAAGTGCCGTTGTTCGCCTTCGAGCCGATCAAGCCCGGCCTGGAGGGCGCCTTCTGGCATCTGGCCGAAGAGGCGCGCCCGGAAAGCCGCGCCGCATGACCGGGCCTGTCTGGCTGATCGCGGAACGCGAATTCCGTACCTATGTGGCGACCCTGAGTTTCTGGGTGGCGCTGGCGGTCGGCCCCCTGGTGGTGGGCGGCGGACTTTTGTTCGCGCAAAATTATCACCGGGTTCCAGCGCCGCTGGCGGTTCGTATCGAAAGCCCCGACCCTGCGCTGGCGCAATCGGCAAAGGCAGCACTTGCCGAAGCCGGACGGCTGGAAGGCCGACACTATCGTTTCGGGAAAATCGGCGTCCCCCTCTCGATTGCACAGCCCGCGCCCAGCCGGGTGGAGCTGGATTTCGATCCACATTTTCCACTTTCCGGCAGCGGCCGGGTCCTGGTGGCGCGCATACTCGAGCGCGACGCGGCCCGCCGGACCTCGGCAGCCGCGATGCTCCGCGTGCATGCGACCCTGCCGGCCGCGCCGCCGCGGCGGCTCGATGCCGGCGCGATCGCCCGCTTCGCCCTGATGATGATGCTGTGGCTCACCCTCACCGGCTCGCTGGGCATGCTGCTGCAAACGGTGGTGCGCGAGCGGGCGACACGGGCGCTGGAAAGCCTGCTCGCCGCCGCCGCGCCCTGGCAGATCATGACCGGAAAACTTCTGGGCGTGGGCGCGGTGTCGCTGCTGGTCCTGGCGGCCTGGCTGGGCTCTTCGGCGGCGCTCGCTTTCTTCGGCCGGACTGCCGGCTCCGCCGCCGGCGTCATCGCCGAACTGGCGGCGCCTCATGCTCTGTTGCGCGCGGCGCTGATCTATCTTCTGGCTTACGGATTTTACGGCTCGCTGACAATTGCCTTGGGAGCAAGAGCGCGCGACAGCGCCTCGGCCCAGAATTTGTCGCGGCCGATGTTCATTCTGCTGGTGGTGGCTTTCTTCATTCCGCTGGCCTCGATCACCGCCGGCGCCGCGCCGGGACCGAGCTGGCTTATCTTCGTGCCGCCCTTCACCCCGTTTCTGATGCTGCTCTATCCGCCGGACGCGATTCCGGCATCGATCGAATTCGTGTTGCTGGCGCTGCTTCTGATTTCATCCGTCATCGCCGCGCGCATCGCGGTGCGGGGATTTTCTCTGTCTACGGACAATCGCTGGCGGTTTCTCGCCGCGCGCTGACGGTTTGGCGTGCAAATGATTGCGGGTGGAAATTGCTAATGCGCTAAGCCCAATCGCGGATTGTTTATTCGCGAATCAACATCCGGAAATTAACCATGATTCTGGATTTCCCCTTAAAATCAAGGTCTTAGCGGCCATCGCGCTTTACAATGTACTAACAAGTTGTACTCTTTTTAATGGGTGAGCTTAAAGCTTTCACCCCGTCATGCGAGTGCTTTTCGAAGGAGCAGGCGTGGCGTCATCCGCAAACAACATGGGGTGTCTTTCATGCGTAACTTCATTTCCTCCTATCTCTCCGACGAGTTGGGCGCCGCGGCGGCCGAATATGCTCTGATCTTGACCATCGTCGGCACGGCTGTTGCCGGGGCAGTCTTGTATCTGGGCAGCGCAATCGCGTACCGCGATGAATGCAGCCGGCGACGTGATCAAAGCCTACAACTACGCGCCCTAATGAAATGTGGACGGTGCGCCAAAGACGCATCGTCCATCCTTTCTGAAATTTCGCAACGCTTTCTAGGAGAAGCGCTTGTCTGAGCGGCCATGCGCCGCGCGATTTTGCGCGGCCAAATGGCGGAGGGTGGATTGCCATGTCAACGATTTCCATGCGCACGATTTCGACGCTCGCGGCCGCGATTCTTTTCGGACTGATCGCGGTCATGCTGACGCGGACCTATCTCAGCCGCGCGACGCGCAACGCGCCGGCCGCGACGGTCACCGCGAACGGCGCCACCGTGCCGGTGGTGGTGGCGGCGGCGAATGTGCCGCGCGGCGGCGCGCTTCTGCCGACCATGCTGAAAGTGGTGGCCTATCCGGCCGACGCCGCGCCGGCCGGCGCCTTCCATGCCGTCACCGACCTCACCGGCGCCCAGCGCCTGGCGCTGCATTCCATGGTGGCGAATGAGCCGATCCTGCCCGGCAACATCACCGGCCCCGGCGGCAAGCTCAACTTGTCCGGCGTGGTGGCGGCGGGGATGCGGGCGGTCGCCCTCCGCTCCAACGACGTCACCGGCGTGGGCGGCTTCGTGCTCCCCGGCGACCGGGTGGATGTGCTGCTCACCCGCCAGACCGACAGCCGGCAGCAAGCAGAACGACACCTTGACCCAGGTGCTGGCCCAGAATGTGCGGGTGCTGGGCGTGGACCAGTCCGACAATGACGAGGCCGACAAGCCCGCCGTGGCCAAGTCGGTGACGGTGGAAGTGACCCCGGAACAGGCCCAGAGCATCTCGCTGGGCCAGCAGGTGGGCACGGTCTCGCTGGCGCTGCGCCATGTCGCCGACGACGCCACCCTGACCGAGAAGCCGATGACGGTCGTCCGATCTGGGCCCTGCCCCGCGCCGGACCGCCGCCAGCGGCCCCAGCGTGCGGGTGGTGCGCGGCAGTCGAAGCCTCGAAATTTTCCTTTGCCGTCGGCAGCGCGCTCAAGAGCACCGCCGCGGCTGTGCCAGCGGGGGTACGCGCACCATGAGCAACCGGATGAAACCTATTAAGATTGGCGACGGCCGCCTGGCCCTTGCCGCCATGGCCTAGCCTGTCCGCCAGCACCGGCTTTGCCGCCGACGCGCCCATGACCGACATGAGCGCCAGCGCCGTCGACATCACCATCGGCATCGGCAAATCCAAGCTGGTGGAGCTGCCGACCACCTATTCCGACGTGATGATCGCCGATCCCAAGATCGCCGATATCCTGCCGCTCAACTCCCATTCGGTCTATGTGGTGGGCAAGGGCATGGGCACCACCGCGCTCACCGTTTATGGCGCGGGCAAGAAAGTGCTCTACACCGCCGATGTGGTGGTGTCGGCGGATCTGGACGGCCTGAAATCCCGGCTGCACGCCATCCTGCCCAGTGAAAACAATGTGGCCATAAGCGCCGCCAACCAGTCCATCATCCTGTCCGGCACGGTGTCGAGCCCGGCGGCGCTGCACCAGGTGACCGCCCTGGCCGATACCTACGATCCCGGCAAGGTGGTGAACATGCTCTCGGTGCAGGGCACCCAGCAGGTGATGCTGTCGGTGCGCTTCGTCGAAATGCAGCGCACCACCGCCAAGGATCTGCGCCTCAACACCCAGCAGACGCCGACCGGCTCCAGCCCGCAGGTGGCGGTGACCACCGGGGACACGCTGGTCAACACCGCCCAGAGCGTGCTCAACACCTTCGGCACCGCCATGATCAGCTGGAGCGTGGGTGGCGGCGATCTCTCCTTCCTGTTCGACGCGCTGGAGACCAAGGGCCTGGTCAAGACCCTGGCCGAGCCCACCCTCACCACCATGTCGGGCGACACCGCCAACTTCCTGGCCGGCGGCGAATTCCCCATCCCGGTGAACCAGTCGAACAGTGGCGGCAGCAACTATCCCACCATCACGGTGCAGTTCAAGCAGTTCGGCATTTCGCTGGCCTTCACCCCCACCATCCTGCAGGACGGGCTGATCAACATGGTGGTCAATCCGGAAGTCTCCAGCATCGATCCCACCACCTCGGTGAAGCTGGGCACCATCGAGGTGCCCGGCATCAAGGTGCGCCGGGCCCATACCACGGTGGAATTGCGCGACGGGGAATCCTTCACCATCGCCGGCCTGTTGTCGGACAGCTACCAGAACAGCGTCCGCCAATATCCGTTCATCGGCGACCTGCCCATCATCGGCAGCCTGTTCCGTTCCACCGGCTATCAGCGCGACCAGACCGAACTGGTGATCGTGGTGACGCCGCATCTGGTCACTCCGCGCCGGATGGCCGCGGCCACGCCCGCCGATCATTTCGTGCCGCCATCCGATTTCGAGCTGTTCCTGTTCGGGGCCCAGCGCGGCAAGGCCGAAGACCTCAAGCCCGAGGACCGGGCGCTGATGTCGGCCAATCCCGGCAAGGGCGGCGTGGATGGCCCCTATGGCCATGTTCTTTATTGAGGAGCGTCCATCATGCGCGCTGACTGTCTGAAAATCGTCCTGATCGCCGGCCTGGGGCTGGGGCTTTGCGCCTGCGCCCAGAGCCAGATGCGGCTGTCGCCGGATTTCGGCGACGCGGTGAACGCCGACACGGTCGCCCAGATCGCCGATCCCGACGCCCATTATACCGGAACTCCGGCCCCGGGCGCGAACGGGACCCGAGTCGATCTGGCTCAGACCCGTTACGGCAAGGACCAGGTGATCCAGCCCAGCACGGTCACCGCCTCCAGCGCCGCCTCGGTCGGCAACGCCGATAATGGATCAGGCGGCGGCGCCGGGGTCTCGATGGGCGCGACCAGCCCGTAAAGCAAAAAACGGTGTCGGGAGTAATTGCGTTGATGGAGTGGACAAACGGACGGAAAGGATTTGCCGGCAAGAACGGCGAATCCGCGCGCACCGTCCGCGCAGGCTATGTGGATGGAGCGGTGACGCCGGAACAGGTTTCCGCCGTCGCGGCTCTGTTTCCCAATGTGATGCTCACCTCGCTGGGCGAAAGCGTGCCGGACAATCCGGCGGAACTGGACATTCTTTTCGCCGAGGTGGACGCCGCCCAGCCGGAGCGGCTGGAGCGGGCAGTCAGGCTGTGCAAACTGAACCCGACCAGCCCGCAGATCGTGATCGTGCTGCGCAACGCCGAATTGTCCAGCACCCGCGCGCTGCTGCAGGGCGGGGCCGCCGATGTGCTGCCTGCGCCGGTCAGCAATGCCGAATTGGCGTTGAGCCTGGAACGGCTGCTGGCCCGCGGCATCGCCACCCGGGAACCCGCACGGCGGCCGGGCCAGATGGTCGCGCTGCTGAAGGCGGGTGGCGGGGTGGGCGCCACCGCCCTGGGCGTGCAAGCCGCCATTCTCGCCGCCGGCAAGACCGGCGATCCCGGCCGGGTCTGTTTCGCCGATCTGGATCTGCAGTTCGGCGCCGCCGCGCTTTATTTCGATATCGGCGAGGCTCTGACGGTCAGCGATTGCCTGGCGGTAGGCGAATTCTTGAGCGACACCCAATTCGCCACCGCGCTTACCGCCCACAAATCCGGCGCCCGGGTGCTGGCCGCGCCGCGCGAGGTGACCGCACTGGAAGCCATGACCCCGCAGCTGGCGGAAGGGCTGCTGAACGGGCTGAAACGCGATTTTGCCCTCACCATCGTCGATCTGCCCTCGGCCTGGACGCCTTGGACCGACCGGGTCCTGCACATGGCCGACCGCATCATATTGGTGACGAAATTATCGGTGCCGCATGTTCATCTGGTGCGCCGCCAATTCGGCGTGCTCGGCCTGCAGAAGCTGGACGGCGTGCCGTTGACCCTGGTCTGCAACGCCGTCTCGAGCGAGCAGCAGAACATGCTTTCGGTCAAGACCGCGGAACGGGCGATTGGCCGGGGCTTCGATATGGTCATACCGGAAGACGTGCGGATCATGGGTACCGCCGTCAACCAGGGGATGGCCCTGTCGGAGGTGCGCCGCGGCACCAAGCTGGAAAAGATGGTCGAAACTCTGGCCGAGGCGATGGCCGCCAATGCGCTGGCCGGCGCGGCTGCCTTAAAGATGCGGTGACGCCATGCTGTTCAAGGAAGACATAGCCCGCGAAACCGCAAGCCGCGATCTTGCCGGCCGCAGCCCGCACGCAATCGAGGACGGGACGGCGCTGCGCATCCGCATTCACCAGCGGCTGCTGGATATGCTCAATCTCAGCCTGCTGGAAAAGACCCCGCGCGAGACCCTGCGGAGCGAAATCCGCGGCGTCGTCGCCCAGCTTCTCACCCAGGAGAAGCGGCTTTTGAGCGTCGCCCAGACCGATCAATTGACCGAGGACGTGCTGGACGAACTGCTGGGGCTGGGCCCGCTGGAGCCGCTGCTCAAGGACGACAGCATCAACGATATCCTGATTAACACCCACAAGACCGTCTATGTGGAGCGCAACGGGCTGCTGGAACTGACGGACGTGCATTTCCAGGACACGCGCCACCTGGTGCGCATCATCAACAAGATCGTCGCGGCGGTGGGCCGCCGGGTCGACGAGTCCCAGCCGATGGTGGATGCCCGGCTGGCCGACGGCAGCCGCGTCAACGCCATCATCCCGCCTCTGTCGGTGGACGGCCCCCTGGTTTCGATCCGCAAATTCTCCAGGAAGCCGATCGACATGGAACGGCTGGTCGAACTGCGCAGCATCAGCGAAGAGATGGCGCGGCTGATGGAGGCCATGGTCAAGTCCCGGCGGAGCATCCTGATCTCCGGCGGCACCGGCACCGGCAAGACCACGGTTCTCAACGCTCTTTCCGCCTCCATCGAACATCGCGAGCGGGTGGTGACCATCGAAGATTCCGCCGAATTGCAGCTGCAGCAGCCTCATGTCTGCCGGCTGGAAACCAGGCCTTCCAACATCGAAGGCCGCGGCGAGGTCACCCAGCGCGAATTGGTGCGCAACGCGCTGCGGATGCGGCCCGACCGCATCATCGTGGGCGAGGTACGCGCCGGCGAGGCCTTCGACATGCTGCAGGCCATGAACACCGGCCATGAAGGCTCGATGACCACAGTCCATGCCAACAGCCCCCGGGACGCGCTGTCGCGGGTGGAACAGATGATCGGCATGGCGGGGCTGGACATTTCGCCCCGTTCGATCCGCAGCCAGATCGCTTCCGCCATCCATGTGGTGATCCAGCTTGAGCGCATGGAGGACGGCCGCCGCCGCCTGGTTTCGATCTCGGAAATCACCGGCATGGAGCAGGACGTGATCTCGCTGCAGGAAGTCTTCCGCTTCCGCCGCCGCGGCACCGGCGCGGACGGCTCGGTCCAGGGCGATTACGAGACCACCGGCATCCGGCCTCATGTCATGGACCTGATTATGACGCGGGGCATTTCCATGCCGCCCATCAACTTCGCGTCGGGAAGGCGGTCGGCTTGAGCATGCAGACGATCCTGGCATCCCTGATCTATCTCGCCGCCTTTTTGGCGGTGATCCTGGCGGTGTATGCGGTCGCCCAGTTCTTCTTCTCCTCCCGCGACGGCAGAGAGCGCGTCAATCGCCGTCTCACCCTGCTGGCTTCCGGCATGCAGCCCGAAGCTGTTTACGCCGCGCTGGTGCGCAAGCCGGCCTCGGGCGTCAATGCCGAAACGCCCCTGCTCAGGCTTTACGACCGGTTCTGGACCCATTGCCAGCAGGCGGGACTCGAGATTTCGCCGCCGCGGCTTCTGGCCATGGTCGCCGGCGGCGCGGTTTTCCTGTGGCTGCTGGCGATCGCGATATTCCGGGCCGCGTCTTTCTCCGGCTTTGTCGTCAACGGCACCTTCTCGCTGGTCGCCAGCTTTCTTTTGTGCGGATCGCTCACTTGGCTGTGGGTCGGCCGCAAGCGGACCAAGCGGCTGCGCCAGTTGGAGGAACAGATGCCAGTGGCGCTGGATGTGATCAATCGCGCCATCCGCGCCGGTCATCCGGTGATCTCCGCGGTGCAGCTGGCCGGCAACGAGATGGGCGACCCGATCGGCACGGAGTTCGGCCTGATCGTGGACGAGACCACTTACGGCTCGGAATTCCGCGAGGCGCTGATGAATTTCGCCCGCCGCACCGGCTCCCCGGACGCGCATTTCTTCGCCGTCAGCGTCGGCATCCAGGCCGATACCGGCGGCAATCTGGCGGAGATATTGGAGGGCCTTGCTTCGGTGATCCGCGGCCGCGCCACGCTGACCAAGCGGGTAAAGGCGCTTTCCAGCGAAGGCCGCGCCTCGGCGCTCCTGCTCAGCGTCCTGCCCATTCTTCTGATCTCCTTCATGATGCTGATCCATCCCAGCTTTTACACTTCGAAATTCTCGGACCCCATCTTCTGGCCGTCGGTGGGCATCATCGGAATCCTCTATCTGATCGGCTGGGTGATGATCCATCGCATCATCAATTTCCGCTATTAGGATTTGCGCCATGTCGCTGCCGCTGGACCTGATCATCGAAGCCCTCATCTTCTGCACCATCGTGGCGGTAACGATTGCGGTGGCGCGGGAAGTGGAGCGGAGCCTGGAACAGCGCCGGAGGCTGGGAGAGCGTGATTTCGCCAGCGCCCCGTCCGCCACGCCGCTGCTGCGGGGCCGCGGACTCGACAACCGGTTCTATCAATGGGTGGAATCCTCCACCTCCATCAGCGACAACGCGGAACGACAGAAACTGCGCATCGAATTGTCGCTTGCCGGCTTCGACAATCCCGCCGCGCCGGTGCTCTATGTGATCACGCGGTTTTTGCTGGCCATCGGCCTGCCCTTGGCATTCCTGTTGATCCGCATCCTTTCATCCCAACCCATCGGCGGGACGGGCTTTATCTTCGGCATCCTGCTTCTGTGCGGACTGGGCTTCATCGCGCCGTCCGCCTTTGTCAGCAACCGCGCCCGCGCCCGGCGCACCGACCTGGAAATCGAATTTCCCGACGCCCTGGATCTGATGGTGGTCTGTGTCGAAGCCGGCCTGAGCCTGGATGCCACTTTCGTCCGGGTGGGCGAGGAAGTCCGCGAATCCCATCCCCGCATCGCACAGGAATTCGCCCGGGTTTCCGACGAATTGCGCGCCGGCCGCAGCCGGGCCGACGCGCTGCGCGCCATGGCCGACCGCGCCGACGCTCCCGGCATCCGCTCCTTTGTCGCCCTGGTGATCCAGACGGAGTCCCTGGGCGCCAGCGTCGCCCAGACCCTCAGGACCTATTCCGCCGAGATGCGCGAAACCCGCTTCCTGCGCGCCGAGGAACGCGCCATGCGCATCCCGGTCCTGATGACAGTTCCGCTGGTCACTTGCATTCTGCCGGTAATCGTGGGGGCGTTGATGCTTCCGGCGATCATCGATGTCATACGAACTCTCATCCCGGCTTTGACGGCGCATCACGGAGGCGGCTGATGGCAAACTTCAAACGCTTGACCCGCATGCTGGTCCTGCCCATGGCCGGTGCCTGTGTGGCCGCCTGTGCTCCGATTTTCGCGGAAGGGCTGGACTGGCAGTCCCTGATTGGTGCGGGGGCGGCGCATGATACGGCGTCGCCGGGGACCAGCTATTACGAAAGCGCAGTGACCGCGATCAATAGCCGGCACTACGCGCTGGCGCTGGATTATCTGCAGGCCGCCCGCGCCCTCAATCCCGGCGATGTGCGGGTGGAGAATGCGTTTGGCGTTGTCTATGACAAGCTGGGACGCTTTGATCTCAGCGCCCGCTATTATGCCAAGGCTGCAGCGCTCGACCCCAAATCCGCCATCGTGGCGGAAAATCTGGCTTACTCCAGAGAGTTGCAGGGGTTGGCGGAAGGCGATGCGGGCGCGCCGGCCCTGGCCGATGCGGCCGTGCCATCCTCGCATCCGGTTCTTAGTATCAGTGAGGCCGCTTCTCTCCCACCGCAGCAGATCACGATCTCGGACCCGCAGACGGCCGCGGTCGCGCCCAATCCCGACATCATCGAATTGAAGCCGGTTGCCGTCTTGACCCCGCCGCGGGTTCCCGCGTCCAAGCCGCGCCCGGCGGTGACCATGCTCGCCGCCGGAACAACGGCAAGAACGCAACTGCATGCCGAGACGGCGGGCAATATCATCCTGCTGACCGGCCGCCCCCTGATGGTGGTCAATGCATCGGGTCGAAGCGATGCCGCCAGGCCGGTCAGGGCCAGCCTGTCCGGCCTGGGCTGGACGGTATCGTCCTCCGCCGACCAGGCGCCGCGCGCGCAATCGGAAACAGTGGTGATGTACAATCAGTCCATGAGCACGGTGGCCAAGGCGTTGGTCCGCACCTTGCCATTTCACGCGGATTTGACGGCCGACGACCAGACCAGCGGTCTCAGACTTGTCCTGGGGCGCGACTATCTCAACTTCAGGCCCGGCGGCAGGCAGGTTCCGCAAATCTGGCGCAATCAGATCGCCCAGGCGGATGGCGGCAAAACAGGAGTGCGGTGATGATCGGTTTCGGAAAAGGCGCAACCGTCATTTGCGCGATGATGGCCGGATTTCTGGCGCTGGCGACGGCACCGGCAAAGGCCGGCTGGTTCGACGATTCCAAATCTGCGGCGCCCGCCGCCAGCACCGAAACCCTGTCTCAAATTCAGCGGGCTTTGGACGATCAGCGCTATCTGGATGCGGGCAACCTGCTGGACCAGGCCCTGGTTGCCTATGGCGCGGATCCGAAACTGGTGCTTCTGGCCGGCAACCTCAATCTCGCCCGGGGCCGCTTTGAGGCGGCACTGACCAATTTCAAGACGGTCGACACCAAGCCGGAAGTTCGGGCCGGAGCGCTGGAAGGCGAAGGCCTGGCCCTGCTGCTCCTCGGCCGGTCCGACGACGCGCTTCCGGTTTTGGAATCGGCCGTGGCGGCAAATCCCGCCGCCTGGCATGCCTGGAACGCGCTGGGCACGGTGTATGACCGCGCGCATGAATGGGCCAAGGCCGAAGCCGCTTATGATCGCGCGCTTTCGGCTTCCGGCGGATCGGCCCTGGTGCTGAACAATCGGGGTTTCTCCCGCCTGTCCCACGACCAGTTGGACGACGCGGCGGCAGATTTCATCGCCGCGCTGAAGAAGAAGCCGGATTTGGCCTCGGCGCGCAACAATCTGCGTCTGGCCATCGCCATGAAGGGCGACTATGCCCGTGCCATCGAAGGCGCCAGCACCGGCGACCGCGCCGCGGTACTCAACAATGCGGGATTTGCCGCGATGGCGCGCGGCGACTATCCGCAGGCCGAGACCCTGCTGGCGCAGGCGATACAGGCAAAGGGGGAATATTACGCCTTGGCTGCCGCCAATCTGGAAATGGTTCACGGCCTGGAAAGCAGCGGTGGCCTCGGAGAGGTTCATGGCGCCGCCCCTTGAGTTCGCGCGCTGGGCGGTCCTGCTTCTTTTCTGCCTGGTTCTAGCCATCGCCGGGGCCAATGACGTCAAAGCCCGGCGGATACCAAACTGGACGATCCTGGCCGTGATCGCGCTGTTTGCGGCCTGGTGGCTGGTAGGGCCATCCGTGTCCCTGACTTCCGCGCTGGGCGCCGCGCTGATCATGTTCGTCACAAGTTGCGCGCTCTATTTTTTCCGCGTGGTCGGCGCCGGAGATTCCAAGCTTGTCACGGTTGTGGCCCTGTTCGTGGGCCTCAGCCGGCTGCCGCAATTCATCCTGTATATGAGCCTCGCCGGCGGGGCGTTGGCCCTGTGCCTTCTGGCGATGGAGCCGACCCGGCTGTTGGTCATGCTACAGATGCGCGGAAAGGGCCGGATGGACCGCGGGGTCCCCTATGGCGTGGCGATTGCCGCCGGCGGGATGGTCGCGATTTTCGCGCCCGTGCTTCATCTCGCCCTGTAACATCCGAACTTGTTGCCGCTTCGCAACGCCTGATCACGCCATCCACTGCGATTGTCTCCCGGTGGCAATGGTGTAAAATTTACGCGAAAGGCGGACCGAACTGATGGCAAAGTTTGTGATCGGGGTTTTGCTGGGTCTGGTGCTGGGCATTTATCTGGACAGCGCCGCGTCCGGCGGCCCGGGACAGGCGCTTTCGCAAATTCAGTCAGCCATCGTCAACCTCGTTTCGTTCTGGCGATGAGGCTTGGTTGGGGCTGGCCAAGCGCATCGGCATTGGCCGGACGCCCACCTTCATCATCAACTTGGTTGATGCATCCGGACGCGGTGGAAGACGCCGCGCTGGCCGATCTAGCTTCGAAGGGCGGTCAACACATCCTCCAGGGCGGAGTTTGAGCCCGCCCATGGCGAAGGAAATATCGACCGGCTATTTGGCCGGGAACGCCTTGGTCAGGTAGGTGACGATGGCGGCGAAGTCGGCGTCGCTGCCTTGGGCGCCATTGGCGGCCATCTGGTCGACCAATTCCTTCCAGCCTTCCGCGTCCAACTCTTCGGTCGCCGCGATGCTGGGATCATGGCATTTGCCGCAGACCCGCATCACCACATCGCGGCCCTCGCCGGGCGGCAATTTGGCGCCGGGCTCCACGCCGGCAGGCGCGGCCGGCGGGGTCCCGCCCGTCGCCGCCAAAGTAAGAAGACACAGGGTGAAAAGGAAAAAGCCGGCCGCGGCCAAGACTGTGCGATGCATGACCAACCCCGTGCGTGCTGTCGTTATTTCTTGGGGAGCGCCCAGACGATCAGCGCATCGCCGGTGACCTGGGTGGTGGCGGTGCCGATGCCGCCCCCCGTGGCCACGGCCGCGATGAACTGCCGTCCGTCCGCGGCCTGATAGGTGATCGGGCTGTCTTCGATCGAGGAGTTGAGTTTGGTCTCCCACACCTTTTCGCCGGTGGCGGTCCTAAAGGCGCGGAAGCGATTGTCATCCGTGGCGCCGACAAAGGTCAGGCCCGACGCCGTGGTGAAAGCGCCGCTGCCGCCAGGCCGGCCGGTGTTCTGGTACTGCAGTGCCAGCATGTCGGAGACCCCCAGCGACTTGTCATAGACGACGTTGCCGGTATCCATGTTGACCGCGATCAGCTCGCCCAGGGGGTGGGACCGCAGAGCAGGTGATGCTCGACATCGCCGAAGCGGCGCAGGCCCGCCAGTGGACCCTGATTGGCCCAGCTGCCGTCATCCCGCTGCACCAGCCGCATCGGCTGGAACACGTTGCTGACATTGGTGACGAAAAGATTCCGCCTGGGATCGAAAGTGCCGCCCCAGAAATTCACCCCGCCCGCCGGTCCCGGCGGCGAGATCGAATACTGATTATTGGCGATGGGCATGAAAGGCCCGCCCAGCTTCATATGATTGTCGTCAACCATATGCTCGCAATAGGACTGAAGCGTGGGGTCTCCCTTGTAGAGATTGTCGCGGCTGACCGTGTGCTGGCCGAGCGGCCTGGGCTTTGAAGGGAAAGGCTGGGTCGGCGACATTTTCTCACCGGGCACGTCGGAGGCCGGCACCGAGCGTTCCTCGACCGGGAAGATCGGTTTGCCGGTGACGCGGTCGAGGGTGAAGAGCAGCGCCGCCTTGTTCATGGCCAGCACCGCCGGAATTGTCTTGCCGCCATGGCGGATGTTCACCAGCAAAGGCGCTTCAGGCGCGTCATAGTCCCAGGCGTCGTGATGCACCATCTGGAAGTGCCACATATACGCGCCGGTGTCGGCGTTCACCGCCACCACCGAGGAGCCGAACAGCCCGTTGCCCGGCCGGTCGATGCCCACCCGGTCATTGTTGGGCGCGCCCAGCGGCATGTAGAGAATATGACGCGCCTCATCTACCGAGAAATAACCCCAGGTGTTGACGCCGGAGCGGGCAATCGTGGATTTCAGGCTCATCCCAGCTGTCATAGCCGACCTCGCCGGGGCGCGGCACGGTATGGAACGTCCAGACCAGCTTGCCGGTCCTGGCGTCGAAGGCACGGGTGTCGCCCGCCGGGCCGGCGCCGCCATTGGAGCCGCCGGGACCCTCCCCGGTGCCGCCGCCGACAACGAGCAAATCCTTGTAGACCGCCGGCGCCTGCAGAATGCTGTAGGGAGTCTTGAAGCCGTTCATGACGTCGGGAGTCTTGACGTCCACCACGCCGTTCTCGCCGAAGGTGGTATTGATGGTGCCATCCGCGGCATTCAGTTCGTAGAGCAACCCGCTCTCGGTGCCGAAGACGATCTGCGGCTTGACCTTGCCGTCGCCGGGCCAGTACGAAATGCCGCGCTTGGCGGGGGTATCGTCATTGGGGAGCTTGAATTTCCACTTCACATCGCCGCTGGTGGCGTTGAGCGCGATCACCTCGCCGTAAGGCGAGCCCAGATACATGGTGTTGCCGATGACGATCGGAATGGACTCGTCATAGCGTAGCCGGCCGGTGAAATCGTTGGGTTTCAGGTGATAGATCCAAACCTGCTGTAGGTTCTTGACGTTGCCGGGGTTGATCTGGGTGAGCGGCGAATAGCGCACCGAAGTGTTGTCATGATTGACTGACGGCCAATCCGTGCGGGCCGCGCCGGTCGCGGCGCCGGCCGTCATTGTCACCGCCCAAAGAGATACCGAAAAGCCAAGGACCCTTTCGATCTTCGACATGCTTCGCTCCCCCAAATGGCCGCCGTCGGGCGGCGTTGACGGAAGGTGATATTAAAGTGCGCGGCATGTCCAGCTTGCGGGGAACCCAACCGGGACCTAAGTGCCTGGCGGAACGAATGAAAGAATTTCCGGACTGGCCCGGCCAGGGGTGGGCATCGGTATCCGGGAGCGCCAACTGGTACCAGAGGCCGTCAGCGACTGCCCTTCCCTTCGCGGGACGGTAACATTCAGCGCCGGCATGTGTGCGTGCGAAGCGGACGCCTGAAAGCAATTCGCCCGGGCAGGCACATTTGATCTAACGCCTGCCGATAAATCCGCACTTGCGAAGTTGCGGCATGGCTGAGCCGTAACGGGTCCAACCAGGATATGTCCGCTATGGGTCGGATGCGGACATGTCTGCTTTGCGCCAAAAGCGGACCCAACTCGGAAGCTTGGTGTTCACACCCGTGATCTTCTTGCAACGAAGGTCCGGACCGAACAGCGCGCCGGCGAGGCCAACGCCATTCCTTTTGCGCGACTAAGGTGGCCCAAGCAATCCTGGGTTCAACCGGCTTAATCAATGGTTCCGAAGACGCGCCGTGCCCCGCGGGGCAATAGTTCCGCTGACTGTGAAATTTTGCCGATACGATCACGGTTCATTCTCGATCGCTGCTAATTCCTCTAAGGGGCAGCCTTTTGGAGCCCGGCTTCTTGGACCAAGAAAGGTCACGGGTCTGCCCCGGCACTGTCCCGGTGTTCGTGCCCTACTTTCCGATTTGTCCGTCCGTTAAACTCCCAGGGTTATTGGAGCGCGCAACGATGTAGGCGACCAAATCGCGTGCCATCTGATCAGATAGCGAACCGGGGCTGTCTTTAGGCATCGTATTGCGGACAAAGTCAAAAAGAGCATCAATCCTCCTTCCTTGCCATATCTTATAAAACGCAGGCCCCGTAAGCGGTGGCGCCTTCCCGCCACTCAGGTCGCGGGAATGACAAGCCCAGCACACGGCATTAAACGTGTCTTGGCCAAATAAGACGTTGCCGGGCGGCACTGGCCGGCCGGCGCCGAATGAAAGCTCTTCTGGGGATTGAGGCGAAGCCACCGATGCGGAAGCGATAATCAAAGCAATACACCCCCCGAAGGCACCCACCCAATGCTTATTCACAATACCCCCCAACCTTCTTGAACCAGCTCGTAAACAACGTTGCTTCTGGCACGACACATAGTCAACGGTCGGCCGCAATGTCCGTGTTGGCGGAGTTGCCGTCCGACCGCGGCGTCAGCTCGTGGGTGCGGCGATGTCCGCTTTGGGTCGATTCTGTTGAAAAACTCTTCAGTTGCGACGAAGGGATGGCGCTGATTCACTGCCGGTGTCGAAGCGGGAGTGCGGTCGATGATGGGCGAGCGGCAGGTCGATCAAGGCGCTTTGTTTTATGAGTTCTCGCTCGAACGACATGTACCGTCCACCCATCTGCTGAGAGCCATCGACCGGTTTGTCGATCTCGGCGATCTGCGGGCGCGTCTGGCACCGTTCTATAGTTCGACTGGGCGACCTTCCATCGATCCCGAGCTGCTCATCCGGATGCTGCTGGTTGGCTACTGCTATGGGATCCGTTCGGAGCGCCGGCTGTGCGAAGAGGTTCACCTCAATCTGGGCTATCGCTGGTTCTGCCGGCTTGGACTGAATGCCGAGGTCCCCGACCACTCCACCTTCTCGAAGAACCGCCACGGCCGTTTCCGCGACAGCGATCTGACGCGGCATCTCTTTGAGGCGGTGCTGCACCGATGCATGGCGGAGGGCCTGGTCGGCGGCGAGGGCTTTGCCGTCGATGCCAGCCTGATCAAGGCCGATGCGAACCGGCAGAGGGGTGTCGAAGGCTCAAAGGGACTGGCGCCCGAGATGGCCAGCCGCGCTATCGATGAGTACCTCGCCGTACTCGATGACGCCGCCTTCGGTGGCGCCAGCGAGGTGACGCCAAAGTTCGTCTCGCCGGCTGATCCGGCGGCACGCTGGACGGGCGCGCATGGCGGACAGGCCTTCTTCGCTTACTCCACCAACTACCTGATCGACCTCGACAACGCGGTCATCGTCGATGTCGAAGCCTCGACCGCGATCCGCCAGGCCGAAGTGACGGCGGCCAAAACCATGATCGACCGGGTCGACGAGCGGTTCGGTCTATGGCCGGAGCGGCTCGCAGCCGACACGGCCTATGGCTCGGGCGAGATGCTTGACTGGCTGGTGCACGAGCGCGGGATCGAGCCGCATATCCCGGTCTTCGACAAATCGAAGCGCACCGACGACACCTTCTCCCGCAGCGACTTTACCTACGACCATGAGGGCGATGTCTACTTCTGCCCGGGCGGCAAGATGCTGACCTGCAAGGGAACGCTGGTGAACGACGGCAACACGCTGATGTATCGGGCCAGCAAATACGATTGCGGCAACTGCGTGCTGAAGCCCCGGTGCTGTCCGAACACACCGGCCCGGAAGGTGCCGCGCAGCATCCACGAAGGCGCCCGCGACATGGCGCGCGACATCGCCAAAACCGATGCCTACACCGTCTCGCGACGCCAGCGGAAAAAGGTCGAGATGCTGTTCGCGCATCTCAAGCGCATCCTGCGCCTCGACCGGCTGCGATTACGAGGACCTTGCGGAGCCCACGACGAGTTCCTTCTGGCCGCCACCGTTCAAAACCTCAGAAAGCTGGCAAAGCTAATCCCGCCGCCCCAGCCCGCAATGGCAACATAGACTATCCGACCGCACCGTCGTCAGACCGACGCCTGCAAAAACCAAACAGGCGCCAGTCATCCGTGGCCACCACGGAGTTTTTCAACAGAATCGGTCAATCGCAGTCCATGGGATTTAATTCATTTGGAATTTGCGAAGCAGATGCCCTGCTTTGGAAGTGGGACATCTGCGCACAATCCTTATATCCCCACCTCATAGTGGGAGGGGCAGTGCTGGCTCATCACTATGCGCATGATCGGCTTACCTTCGTCACGGACTGCCGAGGCTTAACCCTGCTGGCGCTGCGGAAGCCCTGGGTCGTGCCAGGCCTGGCGCGGTCATGATCGGCTCTCGATGTTCCCGTAACTTATTGATTTTTCACAATTATTCTGCCGTTATCCTATCGTTGCAAATTGTTGTTTTGCATCGCGAACGAACCGGCATAGGATTTATTGCCTGGCGCCTTCGAAACGTCATACACGCTGGGCCATCCCATGTGGATTTCCCACCGGCGTCAACAGTCGCCGGTGGGATGCCGCAGCGCCACCGCAAAATATTCAATGTCTTAGGCCGAGGCCCGCCAAGCTTTCCCTCAATTGATCCGCTATCGGTGTGGTCGGCGAACGGCTTGGCCGACATCCCCAGTGGCTTCATTTAGCGCTGTAGTTTGCGCACGATAACCACCTGATAGGCTATCGCCCCAATCAATACATATAAGAATATGTTGGTGACGAGGCCGAACAAAAATGCACCTATCGCCCTGGCGCCACCAATATCGATCGCCATAGCGACGGGTATCGACATGGGCCAGAGGGCGAAGCGGCCCAATTCAAATACTCTGTCAGCCGTTCCCAAGGCCTTGAAGGGATATAAGTTGGGCCACAGGAAGAATATTCCGTCAACGATTGGAGCAAAGAGGCCCGCTACTCCAAACCAAAGAACAAACCGACCGGATTTCGCCACAGGCTCCTCGCAACGGATCTTCAGAGCCTATAGTTGAGCGTTGGCGGAAATCAATCAGCTGAAATGGTCCCTGCGTGACGGACTTTATGTTTTCACTCGAAAGCAGCGGCCGGCTGCATGCCAAGCAGCGCCTTTCTTACCGCCTTCCAACTCCGCCGAAACCGGACGCGGCTCGACCTCGGTCAAATTGGGCGTTGGCGACGCGCGATTTTCACTTGCGCTTTCTAGCGACTCCCGGCGGCACTCGGTCCTTTGGCCCCATTTGGCGGGAGCCAATGGGACATTGTTATTTTGACGCGCGATTATTGCGGCGGATTCCGCGCAAGCGGGAAACGCGATGGACGCGAAACGCGCGGACCATGAATTTATAACAAATTGCCACCGCGATGCCGTGCGTGACGCCAACCGCCGGCCGGTGAAATTCATCGTTAAGTGCTCGCGAAAACCCTCGCGCGGCCAAGTGTCGGACATTAACCATACGCGTCAAAAAATTTTGTCTTGCGCCAGAGGCGCCGGACCCGACAACGAAAGCGTCGCCGGGGAACATAGACGTACTAATTCCTTGAAATCGTGGAATCGCATTGACCGATTCCGCATCGGGGAACCGGCGCGACCTGGCGGGGCTCGAATTGCCCGGCGTTAAAGGTCCCTGTAAAATTTTAATCGACGAATTAAAAGCAGGAGAGTTTCGATGAAGCGTCTGTTCGCCGGTGCCCTGGCGGCGGGGATCATGACTTTCGCGATGTCGGCCTCCGCCAGCGCGGCAGTCATATTTAACTCTTCGAATGGTTGGTCCAGCGCATCCGTTTCACAATCGGGTACGACGTTGACTTTTGAACTGACCAACTCAATTGCAAATCCCATCGCCTCTCAGATGCTCAGCGGTTTTGAATTGTTTTTTGGCGTTGCCCCCACATCGGTTACTAGTCTTACTCAATCTGGCCAGTTGGTGACCATTTCCCCGACAGATGGCTCCTATAGCAACACGCTCGGCAGCCCCACGCACTGGGGCGTTGGTTTGAGCGGTGACACATTCTATTTGGAAACCGTGGGGCCATACGCGGTTGGCGGCCAGCCGTTCGATCTAATCACGAGCGGCACGAGCGACAGCAATCACAACCCTGGCGTCACCAATTTCAATCCGCACATCTTGGGGACTGGCACTTTCACTGTGCAGTTGCCAGATGGATACGACGCGCTTTCTCAAATCACCGGTGCAGGCTTCCAGTGGAGCACGTCTGCTGGCTTTATTCCTGGCGTTCCGGGCGGAGTTCCAGAGCCCGCTACCTGGGCAATGATGATCATCGGCTTTGGCATGGTCGGGTTTACGTTGCGCCGACGCCGTTTAGGCGGGTTGGTCCAAGCCTGACACCGGTTTTTGCTGTTCCATCGTGGGTGCGCCGCCGGCCTCAAGCCGGCGGCGTATTTGCGTCCGAGCGTCTTTGGCGGCAGTTGACCGGCCCGCGGCCGCTGCGGCGCAAGGCCTGGCGCCTTCAAAGCCATGCCCTCAGCTTGGCTGGGGTACGGTGATGTTGGAGCTGAAGGTGATGTTGAAGGTCGACACCATCGGCAGGACGAAGGTGCGCCGGTAGCTGGCCGCGATATAGGCCGTCCGCACCCCACCCGAGGTCGAGGAGGTATAGACCACCGTCGCATTGGGAAGCCCTGTCGAGGAAAGATAGCTGTTCACCGCCTGGCTGATGTCGGTCTGGGTGACGGTGTTGTTGATTTCCGCCAGCCGTGACGCTTTGGTCAGGGCCCATTCCAGGCTGATATTGTTGAACACCATGATGGCGACATAGCAGATGCCGATCACCAATGTGAGGAAGGCAGTGGAAACCAGGGCGAATTCCACCGCCGTGGCGCCGTTCTCGTCGGATAGAAATCGATTGCGTCTCGAACGGGATCCGCGGGTCATAGGATTCTCACCGACCGGGTGACCGACTTCTGGAAATTGATCACGGAACCGCCGAACCGGCCCGATGCGGTGACTGCGAAATAGGTGTCGGGGTTGCTGCCGTCGGGACAGGACTGCCCGCAGGTCCCGGCAGAGGCGCCGCAGAGGCAATATTCCGAAGTCGTCAGCACGGCATTGGTGGGCTTGGAGGACCAGGCCTGCATGCCGATGGTCTGGGCTTCGGTCATATCGGTGCCGCCGGCCATGGCATATTGCACGCTGGCCTGGGCGGCGCTCTCCATCTGGACCACGCCGACCGCGGCCTGGCTCAGATCCGGGAGGCAGATGACGATTGACGCCAGCACCGGCAGCACCATGGCGAACTCGACCGCCGCGACGCCCTCATCTCTCTTTACGAGTTTTGCGATTGCCCGCGATATTTTGCCCATTTGATCACTCCACCAATTTCACGCTGCCGGGCACCGGAATCTGGGCCAGGCCCGTGCCGGTGCAGTTGGTCTTGAACACCGAGGAACCGGTGTAGTAAATCGTGTCCGCGACCACCTGGGTGCAGCCGCCGGCACCGCTGAAATTCCCCAGGAAATCCACTTCCTGGCTGGGAAAATAGATCGCGCCGGTGATGAGGGAAGTGGCCGTGCCGTTGATGGTGTTCTTTGCCGTGGCCTGGGTGCGGTCACCGTAAAAGACCAGGCCCTTGTAAGTGCCGGAAGTTGGCGCGGACAAATTGAGGTTAGCGTTGCCATTAAGCTGCAGTGTCGCGCCATTGGTGAGAAAAAAGGTGACGCCGCTGCCGGTTACGTTGGCGCTGGCGTTGATCTTGAGCGTGCCGCCCGAGATCACATAGACACCGGAATTCAGCGTGACGGTGCCTTGCAAAGTCAGCCCGCCGCAATAGGTGCCGGGATTGAGCACGCTGCCGCCGCCGCCGGAGCAGCTGCCCACACTGGGGGCCGGCACATTCGCGTAAGGATCCGAGACATAGGGCGCGTTGGTGGTAACGCTGCTGCAGGATGTCAGCGTCAGGCCGGAGGAGACGGAATCCTCGCCCACCGTGTCCACACACGGCACCGTAACCCTGGCAGCGCCGCCGACAGCAAAGGCGGTGCTGGAATTGGAGTCCGATACGATGTTGCAACTCTGAAAATTGGCATTGGCATTGCCCCAGAATTGGACCGTATCGGCTTGGTGGCGGTTGAGGCCCACCATGCAGGCATCGGCGCCCTGAGTATAAGTCGCCACCGCGCGCGCATTCACCGGCACCGTACCGCTGGAGAAGATGGCGGTGAAATAGCGGGGTTCATTCTCCGCCAGCAGCACTTCGACGGACTGGTTGTTCTGATGGCCGCCGGAGGTAGGCGGCATGTTGACGGTGATGCTGCCATGGGCGGAATTCCAGCCATTGTTGGTGGCGCCCGTAGTGGAGACCGTCGTGACTGTGGACTGGCTGTTGCCATCTCTCAACGCCATCGTCCCGTTATAGGCGGCGATGTCGGCGGCGCCCTGCAGGTCCCGCTGGCGGAAATACCAATAGCCGGCATCGGCACCCAGCCCGCAGAAACCCACCAATATGGGCGCCAAAAATGCCGCCATGATCGCGACATTGCCGCGGCGCGACCGCCAAAATCGCGTTAGAAGCTGGCGTGATTGTCGCACTGTTCCGCCACTTAACATGGGCACACCGACGATTATGAAATCGCAGCTAGCTTATTGTTTGATTAGTTAACTGCGCGAGATTTGAGCGCCCAAAATTCTATGGATTGGATCCCGACGGTTCTCGCGGTCGCGGCCGCCAAGTTGCGGATAAAAAAGTGCCGATATCGGCGGCATGCCGGCTATCGGAGACGGCTTGGCCTCGCGGCGCAGATTTCATTGGTCCTTCGCGAAGCGAACAAACACTTGGCCACTGATTGGCCAGCGATCCGGACACCGATCAACCGCCGATAGCGGATCGCACAAGGTTGAAACGCCCGGGCGGCCCGATTGATATTTTGCACCGGCGTGACGGTAAGGATCATTGCGTCGGCGCGACGCGATATCGGGTATTCGGCGCTTCGAGAACGACGGTAAGGGCTGGCCGGTCTTAGTTTTCCAAACGCGCAGGAGCGTTCAAGCCGCCACGCAATGAGGCGGGCGCATCGACCAGTATGGGTGCCCTCAAATAACGTGGCGCGTCACTGCCAGGCTCAAGCGGCGTCGCGACCTCTGAAAGCTCGGTCAGCGCCAGTTTTCTGTCCGCGACATTTGGCGTATCCAGAACCATCGCAAATCGCGCCGACACCGCGGGAGCCGCGAAAGAGGTTCCGGTCATGATGGCGTAGCCGCCGGTCGGACTTGCGACGCGCACATCCACGCCGAGGGCCGCGAATTGTGCCGGTTTGCGGCTCGCGTCGATCTCAAAGCGTTTCTGGCCATCCACCGACGTCACTGCGACAACGCCGGGATAGGCGGCGGGATAGGACGGACCGGCGGCAGGTCCATTGTTGCCGGCTGCCGCCACCAGCAAATGCCCGGATGCCACAAAAGCCTTCACGGCCGCCCCCAATAGCGCGTTGGGCGGACCGGCCAGGCTGATATTGGTAACGGCGATCCCGCTATCGGCCATCCAGTTCAGCGCGCGCGCGATGTCGGCCGCGCTTCCGCCGTCGGCGACACCGCCAAAAACGTCGGCCGCATAGAGTTGCGCGCCGGGCAGATAGCCGGAGAAGTCTGCGTCGCGCCCCACCAGCAGCGACGCGACTGCGGTGCCATGCACGGTGGCGGGCGATCGGCCGGCGCCGGCAAATTCGCGGGCTATGATGGCATCATGGCGGAAGGCGGGATGGACGCCGTCGACACCGCCGTCGATCATGCCGACGCGCACGCCTTGAACATCGGGCATGGACGCCGCGGTCCGGGTCGCCGCTACCCCATCGCCGCCGCCGCTGGGATCATAAACGTGATCGTAATCGTATGTCCCGAGCGGATCGGCGCGGCGCAATTCGGCCAGCGCCTGGACCGCGCTCAGGCCCTGGGGCGCCTTGAGCGTCGCCACTGAAAGGCCCAGGCCATCGAGCGTGTCCTGCCGCTTCACGGTGAAGCGCAGGCGGCGGGCGATGTCGAGGCTTTGCGGCGTGGGCGAGACCGCCACCACTTCGCCGCTGGCGATCATATGGCCCTGATCGTCACGCGCCAAAAGCGGCGAAGCCAAAGCACCGCCGCCGTTCTCGGGACGGCCCACCGTATCCTGCGCGCCCTGCGCGACTTCACGCGTCACCTGGCCGGGGATAGTCGCCACGGGATCGGCCGCCGTGTCGGATTGCCCGGGCGTGGTGCCGGCAAGACCGGGCGCGGTGCCGGATTGCCCTGGCGTGGTGCCGGCAAGACCGGGCGCGGTGCCGGATTGCCCGGGCGTGGTGCTGGCAAGACCGGGCGCCGTGCCGGATTGCCCGGGTGTGGTGCCAGCAAGACCAGGCGCTGTGCCGGATTGCCCGGGTGTGGTGCCGGCAAGACCCGGCGCGGTGCCGGATTGCCCGGGTGTGGTGCCGGCGAGACCGGGCGCGGTGCCGGATTGCCCGGGTGTGGTGCCGGCGAGACCGGGCGCGGTGCCGGATTGCCCGGGTGTGGTGCCGGCGAGACCGGGCGCCGTGCCGGCAAGACCCGGCGGCGTGGCAGGTAGACCAGCGACAGCAGCTGGTGGCGCGGCCACGGCGGCAGGCGGTGCGACAACCGCGGCCGGTGGTGCAACTATGGACGCTGGCGGTCCTCCGGCAACGGCAGCCGGCGGCCCGGCCACGGCGGCAGGCGGTGCGACAACCGCGGCGGGCGGCGCAATAACCGCAGCCGGTGGTGCGACAATGGCGGCAGGCGGTGCGACAACCGCGGCAGGCGGCGCAATAACCGCGGCCGGTGGTGCGACAATGGCGGCGGGCGGCGCAGTCACGGCAGCAGGCGGTCCAACCGCCGTGGGTGGCAGGGACGGCGGGCCAACACCAGCCGGTCGACCGACGGCGCGCCCCTGGGCCAGCGCAGACCCGCTCCCCGCCAGGATGAGAATGAGAATTAACGGCGCAAAGCGTGCCATCGAAGCCCTGATCGGCATTATGCTTTCTTCAACGCGGCAAACCCACACTTTATTTTCCGCATCCTAAATTAATTGCCAATGGAAGAAACCGGCCCCTCCAGCGTTATGCATCCGAAGACGAATTCATCGCTCAACTCCATCCGGGGCCAGATTATCGCGCTGCTTCCGCGGCTGCGCCGGTTCGCAATTGCGCTGACCGGTTCGATTGCGGACGGAGACGATCTGGTCCAGGACACGGTCGAGCGGGCATTGAAGAACCTGCATCAATGGGAGGCGGACACGCGCCTGGATAGCTGGATGTTCCGCATCGCGCGAAACCGATTCATCGATGGACGCCGGGCTTCGAAGCGCGAGGCGCTGGCGATGGCGGAGATCGCTGGAGACGGCACCAATGCCGCTATGGACGGAGAGCGGGCGGCGCTGAACCGGCTGAGCTTGGCTGACCTCGGCGCCGCCATGCAGAATCTCCCTATCGAACAGCGCGAGGCCGCGGCACTGGTCCTGATCGACGGCGCTTCCTATCGCGATGCCGCTGATCATCTGGGCATTTCGATGGGCACATTGACCAGCCGGGTGGCCAGGGCCCGTCAAAGCCTGGCGGCTTCTATCGGAGATTGAAATGGAGCTGAACCGCGAAATTCTGGATCGCTTCGTCGATGGCGAACTTTCGCCGAAGGAAATGGAGGAGATCGCGCAAGCGCTGGTCCGCCATCCGGATCTCGGCGCCTATGTGGCTGAACAGGAAAGACTGCGCAGCCTTATGCGCGCGCGCTACCGCGATCTGGACGACGCCATGCCGCCGCGGCTGATTCATGCCGCGTTGACCGCGCCGGTGTCCTGGCGCTGGCGGTTGCGTCAATTGTTGAGCCGGCGGTTTCTAATCCGGCAATTGCTGCCGGCGGGCGCGATGCTGGCGGCGGGATTGGCGCTGGGTGTGGGGCTGAAACCGCCGGGCGATTTCACTGTCTTGCCGTCGGGCGCGGTGATGGCCGCCGGCGCGCTTGGCCATGTGCTGGACACGCAACTGGCCGCGGCAGCGACCGGCAGCGGTCCGGCGATCGGCATCAGCTTCCGCGACAAGGCGGGCGACGATTGCCGAACCTTCTCCAACGGCGAAAGCGCGGGCCTCGCCTGCCATCGTGGCGGCGCTTGGGTGGTCGACGCGCTGATATGGCGTAAAGCCGAAGACGCGAGCGCCGCCTATCGCATGGCGGCAACGGACATGCCCGACGCCTTGCGGCGCGCGGTCGAAGGGCGAATCGCCGGCGCGCCGTTCGATGCCGCGCGCGAGATCCGGGCACGCGCCCAAGGCTGGCGCGGCGCGCGGAACTGACCGCGCGGCTCGTCCCTTCCGGTCTGGAAGGAAATTATTCGTTCATTATTAATTGGCAGGGGCTAGAAAGGACGGGCTGGTCCGATGCGCGATTCCGTGTCTTTTCGGTACGGCAAGGAAATACGGCCGGATGGGTTCGGGTATGCGGAAACGCGGAAGCGCCTTGCTTCTCTGTCTGACAAGCCTCGCCATGCCGGCGCCCGCGCTGGCGGCCGTCAGCTGGGACGCGTCGACGGGCTTCGACTATTCCTCCGGCAAATACCGCGGAAGCTCCGACACCACGGTGCTGGACGCGCCCTTCGCGCTGCGCGTGCAAATGGATTCGGTCAGGTTCGAGGCGGCAATCCCCTATCTCCGGGTGCGCGGGCCGGGCACCTATGCCGGCGGCGTGGTGGTGGGCGGCGGCAATGCGGTTACCACGCGATCGGGCATGGGCGACGTCACGTTGGGCGCGGCCTGGGCGCTCACCAAAGACGACACATCATTTCCCGGCATCGAGCTGCAGGGCAATGTGAAGGTGCCGACGGCCTCCAGCGAACTCGGCACGGGCAAATACGACTACACGCTGCAGGCCAATCTCAATCATTCGATCAGCGCCAATATCATGCTGTTCGGCAATCTGGGCTATCAGTGGTTGAGCGATTTCCGCGGCATCAGGCTCGAGGACGGTGTCCTCGCCAATGCGGGAGTGAATTTCCGCGCCGGCGACAGGACCAATCTCGGACTGTCCGTGAATTACCGCCAGCCCTATTACCAGACCCTCAGCGATCAGTTCAGCCTTTCGCCTTACCTGCTGTGGGATTTCGTCGACAATTGGCGGCTCAGCATTTATGGGCTTGCCGGCTTTACCAACGCCAGCCCCAATATCGGCGGCGGACTGCGCGTGATCTTCTTTCAAAGGTGACGCACCGGTCCGCCGGCCGCCGCCTGCTCCGTATCTCATATGTGTAGGAGAAGAGGAGCAAGCGCGGCAAAACTGCAAAGCATGTTTGCATCGGTCGGGCGGGTTTGCCGCGCTCCGGTTGCCGGGTTGGGATGAGGCCGTTTTTGCCAAGGGATGGGGCGGGGCGCGAGCCCCGCGCCGGTTTCGACGGCGCGCTTACGGCGCGACGGTTTCCGTCGCGCTCGATAATTGAGCCCATCGATCGAAATCCGTCGTTGGCGTCGCGCCTTTCACATTTTTGGCTTGATCCGTCGACGCCTGGATTTCAGGGCCCTTTTTGCTTTCCTCGTCTTGAGCGGCGCCAGGATGCCGATATAGGGCTCAAGTGTCCGCTCCAGCGCTGAAGGTGACAGGCAATTTCCATAACCAACCCGCAGGAAGTGTGGATTTTGCACATAGCCCGCCAATCGACCTGCCGGGTGCTTTCCGTCGGCGGCGTCGCCCACCTTCACGTCGATCCAACCGCCCGACTTCGAGCGGAAATGCAAATCGAACCGGGCCCAGCGGCGCCGGCTCACTTTCGCGCGGGGAAGCGGATAACGCTCCCCCTTCTTGTGCGGAATGCCGCGGGCATGGAGAAAATTCGACAAGCTGGCTTGGGCGCGGCTGCTCCAGATCATGCCGTTTTCGGAAATATGTGATCCCCCCGACGGCTTCAACCCCACCGCGATGCGCAATTCATCCCATGTCCGGCCGGCGCGATGCACCGCACTGGTCAGGGATGAGAGACCGGCTTTTCGGCTTTCCGCCACGCTTTTCAGTTCGCCGTCCCGGGCCACCAGCTCCCTGGCTGCCGCCACGGCGGTCTCCCACGACCATTTCGACTTGACCTTGCCCCGGTAGCGGCGCACGGAATTCCGCCAGGTACGGTATTCGGCGGTCAGGCCCAGCGCCGAAAGCAGGGACGGCTGATTCAATCCCGCCTTGATCAGTCTCTGATAGAGGCTTTTTTCCTGGCTCATCAGGAAGCGCACCGCAAGTGCCTCGATCCCATGGGCGTCGAAAAGCGCCCGCACGGTGGCGAGAAGCTGCTTGCGGATCTGTTCCGGGCTGAGCATCGGCCGGCCGGTTTGGGGCGTATATGCCATCGCCCGGACATAGGCGGCATGCGCCTCTTTGGCGGTATCGAACAGGCCCAGATAGCGATAGACGCCCCCAACTCGGATCTCGGCCTTCCATTTCCCGCTCTTGCCCGCCTGCGTAACGCCAGGAAAGCCGCTGGTGTTGGATTTGCGCAATTTGGGCTGCATGGAGGTCGGCCTTCGGTCTGGCGGTGTCGTTGAGGGCTCGCGCGCCCAAAGGGCGGCCGGGCATGCCTCCAGACCGTCAGCCAACGCTTCCCCCGCCATCGCTCCCGGACTCCCCGTACCGAATCTGCCCCGTTTGCGTGCCGACACCCTCTGGCGGCGCACAAATTAACGAGCCCGGCGGATTCCACGCCGACATGCAGACGTCTGATCCCCAACCGTTCCAACAACGACAGGCAGAGCGATTTCTTCCGGGATTTGCGAAAAATTTTTCGTAAGCGAGCGGGAAAGGTTAACCCCGGCGGACATGGCGCCGGGCGCCCCCCGGGGACCGGGCCGAAGGTGGTGGCAGCGCCGATCCATAAGCTGCCCGAGGCCTTGTGCCGTCCGAAAGGCGGAGCGCCGGCCAAACCGGCTGCGGAGCTTAACCAGCGGGCGGTTGCAGCCGGGTGCGGGTTGGTGTCGCGAATGCCGCGGCGCGGACATCCTCAAGCGTCACGGAAAGAGCGGTCACCCAAGCCTCCTGCGCAAGC
>CAVZBS010000008.1:0-17507 GCA_963773575.1 uncultured Alphaproteobacteria bacterium | reverse complement strand
GGGCACTCGGGGGGTTACCGATCGACCATACGGCTCAAACCGAAACCTAGCAACGGGCCCAAAATTCCAACCTGAACCGGTGCCCCCACCGGCACGGTTACAGTTTGACCTGGGGTGGCGGAAGGGCAACCAAAGCCGGGGCGGCAAACAGGAGGGCACCCAACGCGGTCGAGGTAACGCCCCCGCCGGAAAGCGGCCGGGCAAACCCGGAAGCACCCTGCCGGACTGGAAAGCGGCGGCAGTCGGTCCGGTCGATTGACGTGCAGCCGCCCACATGAAAACATCCAACCAAATATCCTGGGGATACGGGCCAAACAGGGGGAATACCAATGACTATGCGCAGGACCGCGATCGTCGCCGTATTATGGTTTGCCGGCATCACGGCAAGCCAGTCGCAGGGGATTAACGGCACCCCGGAATTTCGGGCTCAGCAGGCGGCGCTGGAGAAAAACTATCCGCAGTTGAACGTCACAGACGAATATATGCACCTCAGCATCCCCGGATACACGATGGGCGAAACCATGGGCGTCGCCACCAATTCCAAAGGACATCTGTTCGTCTATTCCCGCACCAATCCGCAAGGCGTTGCGCGCGGCGGCACGGCGGCGATGCTGTGGGAATTCGATCAGGCCGGCAAGTTCGTCAAGGAATGGGCTCCGCACAATTACGCCGCATCATTCGCGCACGAAGTCCGCGTCGACCGGGACGACAATGTTTGGCAGGTCGATGAAGGCTCGGGCATGATCGTCAAGTACAATCCGAAGGGCCAGCAGATCCTGTGGCTCGGCCGGACGCCCGAGGCGATCGATTATCTGGAGCGAAATCTCGAAATCCTGAAATATGCCCATCCCATGATGGCCGCGCCGCCGAAGCCGGTCGGCCGCAAGGGTGAATTCGACCGTGAAACCGACGTGGCCTGGGATTCGGAAGGCAACATCTTCGTGTCCGACGGTTACGGCAATTCGCGCGTCGTCAAGATTTCGCCGGACGGCCATTGGCTGAAGATGGTTGGCACCAATGGCAGCGGCCAGGACCAGTTCAAGACCCCCCATTCCATCGCCGTGGACGCCCAGAACAACGTCTATGTCGCCGACCGCGGAAATTTCCGCATCCAGGTCTATGACGACAATCTGAATTATGAGAGGACCATCACCGGCATTGGCGCGCCATGGGCTTTGTGCATCACCAACACGTCGCCGCAATACATGTTCAGCGGCGACGGCAATGGCAAGCTCTACAAGATGGACATGACCGGAAAAGTGCTCGGCATGACGGTTACGGGCCAGGACCATGGCGCGGAGGATACCGGCGACCTGATCCATGCCCTGGATTGCCGGAGCCCCAACCTGGTCTATATCGGCTCGGCTTCCATGTATGACGTCCAGAAACTCACCATCAAGTAGGGCGGCGCACTGGTTCAGTTTGCCTTGAGGTCGCGGCGGTTTCCTAGAACCACATATCGGTGACGCAGCGTCCATCCTGGCCGAGGCTGGTGAAGGTTTGCAGACCTTCCCAATGGCGGACCGGGAGATGGGCTACGACGTCCGGCTCGGCCATGCGAAGATTGACGGCGGTGCGGATGCGGCCTTCCGCGTCCGCCTTGAGGGCGCGGTAGTGGGTGACTGAGCCGCAATTGACGCAAAAGTGGAAGCCGACGCCGGGTTCGCCCCACGCACCCGCGGTGCGGACGTAAGCGCGGGTGGGACCGGAAACCCGGGTCCGGTCGCCCTTGAGATCATAAGCCCATAGCACGCCATAGCGCCGGCAGATGGTGCAGTTGCAGGTGGTGGCGCTGTCCGGCGTCACATCGAACGTCCAGCGGACCGCGCCGCAATGGCAGGTGCCTTCGATCATCGGCTTTCAGCTCGCTCTTGCTTCTCGCCGTTCGGATATTCAGGCATGAGAGTGCTTCGACATAAGGGCGAGCGGGATGAGAGCGAACGGGCCGAACGATAAAGCGGCAATCATCCAGGGTAGTGGTTTGCGCCCCTGGCTCATGGCAAGCCGTTGCGCCGCGAATGCGCAAATAATCGCCAAACCCGTCAGGACAATATAGGCGGACAGAGACATCTCAGGCTCCTGCCGTGGAACGACGAAGTTATCCTAGGCCTACTCCGCAACTCGGGCAATCGCATCACTGTTTATGCTGTGACAGCACCCTCCCAAGGCACCGGTACGGTTTAACCTGGGATTGTGGTATAAATCGCCGCTGTCTGTGGGAGAGCGAAATGACGGTCGGCGAACAAAGGATGCTCGCGCGTGAGGTCGCGGCTGGCATGGCCGTAGGGGTGGCCATCGGCCTCATAATCGCGCTGTTCGTTGCGATCAGGCCGGAATTATTCAGGGCGCTGATCCACTAAATTCGCTCACTTCCCTGTTTCAAATCGCCTCGCCGTCAGGACTGGCGATGACCACCACGTAGCCGTCAGGGTCTCGCAGCCAGATTTTGCGATGCTTTGGCGCGGGATTGACCAGCGGTCCTGCGATGATGTCGGCATCGAGTTTGCGGGCCCGCTCAACCACAGCGTCGAAATCATCCACCTGAAACCATAACACCACGCCGTGCGCGAGGGGCGCGAAGTCGACATTGACCAGGTTCGGATGATCCTCTTCGTCCCAGGCGTGAAGCTGTAGGACCAGCCGGCCGGATATCGAGATGCGCTCATAGACATCGCGGTGGGGATGTTCCGGCATGCCATCCCCGCCCAGCAATTCGGCATACCAGCGGCCGGCCGCCCGGACGTTGCGCACGGCAATAAGGGGTTGGGACTCAATCATCGCGTTCCTCGATCCGCTTCACGATATCGCCAATATTACCCGGTTCAAGCTGTATCAGCGCCCGTCGCCCGGCACCGTCATAGGTTGACTTGGGATTGTGAGCGGGCGGATCAATCCGCTATCCGGCGCATTCCCAGATTTTCATAGAGTTGAATAGCCCCGGACGGATTGGATGCCTCGACCTTGAGGCAGACGGCTTTCACGCCTCTCTGTTGAAAGACCTGGAAAATATGGGTCAGGAGCGCGCGACCGACCCCACGCCGCCGATGGCTTGGCTCATCATGCGAGGTGGGCGAATTGGCGGCCTGGATGGGGCAATCTTCCGGCGGCGGCACATTCCGAAGCCGTCTCGGCGCAGCTCGCATGTTTGGCCTTATCGAGACCGGCCAAGGACGTGTGACGCTAACGCAGGAGGGCCGCGACGCCCTTGGGGGGTCTGGAAAGGAACACCTGGCTCGGATTGCCGCCTTCCTAAAAGTTGAACTCTTCCAAGCTATGTATGAGCGGTACAAGGGCAATGCGTTGCCACCGCCCGCTGCCATTGAGCGGCAAATGGAGCAATTGGGCGTTTCGCCAAAGCAAAAAGAGCGAGCCCGGCAGACCTTCACCAAATCGGCCCAATACGCATCGTTTATCGATGCCGCGACCGGACGCTTTGTTAAGCCCGGGATTGCTCCCAAACCGGATGCGCCGCTTCCGCCTAAACCGGAAGATGAATCTGGGAATGGCGGCGGTTGTGGCCTTCACCCGTTTATTCAAGGGCTTTTGGATGAATTGCCCGGAAAGGGGAAAAGCGCAGGTAATTTGTGGGGCGCAGATAAACGTAAACTCTGGCTCACCACGGCCGAGAGCATTTTCAAGATGATTTACAAAGATGAGGACGGCCCCAAGGCGACCGAAGTGAATAGCTAAACCTACTTAGAGCCTTGCGGCTTTTTCTTCTCCGTCGCCTCCCGCATTATGGCGACGCCCCGAGCTATGGGATCTTCCGGTAACTTGCGGGGGAGCTTTTTGGATTTAGGCGGGGCTGGCTTTTTAGGGCCTGTTGGGGCTTTAGGCATGGTCAGGCACCCCAACGATCAAGGATGCGGTCGGCTTCCGCTATCCATTCCTTGATTCTCTCAACGATGTCGTGGTTGCCAGCAGCTTGTAGTTGGGCAATTTCAGCCTTCCAGCGGATCACGTCCCGCCGGAGTTCCGCCATCGCCTCTTCCATGGTCTTTGCCATGGTTAGAGCCTAGGGCCACGCTGGCGGCCCATCAACCCTAGCCATATTTCAAACTGCACCAGTGCCCTGTCCCCTGCCTATGCAGGCATAAGTCGTTGTTTTTTCTATGGTAGATGGTCGATGTTCAACTTATAGTTGCCGGTGTTTGACTTGGGGAAAGCCGTGCCTATAGTGCGCCGCCTTTGAACGACCTCCGACCCGAAAGAGACCGATGAGCAAGCGCGCCACGTCCAAATACAAGATCGACCGCCGCATGGGCGAGAATATCTGGGGCCGCCCCAAGAGCCCGGTCAACAAGCGCTCCTATGGCCCGGGCCAGCACGGCCAGCGCCGCGCCAAGAAGCTGTCCGACTACGGCACCCAGCTTCAGGCCAAGCAGAAGCTGAAGGGTTATTACGGCAACATCACCGAGCGGCAGTTCCGCAAATATTACCAGGACGCGGTGCGCCGCCCCGGCGATACCGGCGAGAACATGATCGGCCTGCTCGAGACCCGGCTCGACACGGTGGTCTATCGCAGCAAGTTCGTGCCCACCCCATTCGCCGCCCGCCAGCTGGTGAGCCACGGCCATGTCAAGGTCAATGGCCGCCGCGTCACCATCGCCTCTTATCAATTGCGCCCCAGCGACGCGCTGGAGCTTTCACCCAAGGCCAAGGACATGGCGCTGGTGCTGGAGGCCTCCAAGAGCGGGGAGCGCGACACCCCCGACTATGTCGAGGTCGATCACGGCAAGATGACCGCCAAGCTGCTGCGCACCCCCAAGCTGGCGGATGTGCCCTATGCGGTTCAGATGCATCCGCACTTGATCGTGGAATTTTATTCTCGGTAGGTGAGCCGCCGGCGCGCTTTTGCGCGTGAGCATGTCCGGTGGACATGCGAAAGGCGGCGAACGCAGCCGCGCCATTCCTTTTCTGCAAAGCCCGCAAGTCCGCTTGCGGGCTTTTTCTTTTCCAGGGTGGCGCTAGTCTGCCATGGGGCGTCCTAGTCCTGGCTTTCTTATCCCGCGCCGCGAAGCGGCTGGCGGGGGAGATGTCTTCCGAGGGTTCGACCCGAGGAAGACAGAGGGGGGCAAAAAGCATGAGCTACCGGCTTTACGGCGATCTAGGTTCGGGCGCCTTTTCCGCCGAGGCGGCGCTGGCGGAAGCGGGCGCGCCTTACACATTCGAGCTGATCTCGCTGGACAGAAATGAGCAGAAGGAGCCCCGCTTCCTCAGCCTCAACCCGTCCGGCAAGATTCCGGCGCTCAGGCTGCCGGAAGGCGGCATCGTCACCGAATCCGCCGCCATCCTGCTCACCCTGGCCGATCATTTCCCGCAAAGCGGGCTTCTGCCCGCCCAAGGTGCGCCCGCCCGGGCATCCGCCTATCGCTGGCTCGCCTTCATGGCGAGCGAGATCTATCCCTTTGTCGAGATTGTGGATTATCCGGCCCGGTTCGCGCCCGATGGCGGTGCGGCCGAGGCGCTGCGGGAAGTGGCGCGGGAGCGGGTACGCGAAAGGCTGCTTCTGCTCGAACGGGTGCTGGCGGGGCCTTATCTGCTGGCGGGCGGCTTTTGCCTGCTCGACATCTATGCCGCCATGTTCAGCCGCTGGAGCGTGGGACAGGAATGGCGGCAAAAGAACCTGCCGCGGCTGAGCGCCCTGGCCGACGCGGTGTCACGGCGCCCAGCGATCGCGCCGATCTGGAAGAAACACTTCGAGAAAAATTAATCCACCGGCTCGAGCGCGATGCCGCGTTCCGCCAGGAAGGCGCGCAGCTCATCGGCCTCGAACATCTCCCTGAGGATGTCGGCGCCGCCCACGAACTCGCCCTTCACATAAAGCTGGGGGACGGTGGGCCAGTTGGAGAATTCCTTGATCCCCTGGCGGATATCCGGATCGGCCAGCACGTCGACGGCTTTGAACTTCACCCCCAGATGGGAAAGGATCTGCACCACCATGGAGGAGAAGCCGCATTGCGGAAACACCGGCGTGCCCTTCATGTAGAGCAGCACCTCGTTGTTCTTCACATCATCGGCAATGCGCGCCTGGACATCGGACATGGGATCACCCTTTGGGTAGCCAGCTTGATCTAAGCACCGCCCGGGATAGGGTCAAGGAGGCGGCATGACGCCGTCGGCCCAAATCGCCCTGCTGCTGGAAGGGGTTTCGCGCAAAACCCTGTCGGACCGCGCCGCCAGGCTTTCCGCCGCCTATCGCGGGGGCGGAACTTCCGCGAGCGTCGCAGATCATCTGGACGGGCTGGCCTATCTGGTGGCCCGCGCGCCGGCCACCTATGCCGCCATCCGGGCCGTGTTTGCCCGGATCGAGGAGGCGGCGCCAGGTTTGCAGCCATTAAGCCATCTGGATATCGGCGCCGGGCCGGGCACGGCGGCCTGGGCGGGGCGCGAGGTGTGGCCCGGGATGGGCGCGATGACTTTGATCGAGCCCAACCCGGTGTTCCGCGAGCTGGCGGCGCGGCTGTTGCCGGAGGCCCGGATCGTCGCGGGGAGTCTTTCCGCCGCCAAGCCGCATGCCGATCTGGTGACGGCCGGCTATGTACTGGCCGAATTGCCGAAGGCCGATGCCGCCCGGACCGCGCGCGATCTTTGGGCGGTGACGGACGGCATGCTGGTGCTGGTCGAACCCGGCACGCCCTCCGGTTTCGGCCGCATCCGCGCCGCCCGGGCCACGCTGATCGAAGCGGGCGGGCATGTGGCGGCGCCCTGCACGCATGATGCCGCCTGTCCCATGACGGGTGGCGATTGGTGCCATTTCATTCAGCGCCTGCCGCGCTCGCGCGATCACCGGATCGCCAAATCCGCGCAAGTGCCGTTTGAGGACGAGCCTTATGCTTATGTGGCGGTATCGCGGCTACCGCTGCCACGTCGGGCCGAGGCGCGGATCATCAAGCCCGCGGCCGAAACCAAGGCCGGGATCGGTTTTCCGCTGTGCGATGAATCAGGTTTGCGCACTCAATTCGTGGCCCGCCGCGACAAGCAAGCGTTCCGGTCCGCGCGGAGAAAAGACTGGGGCGACTTGCTATAGGCCGCGTCACGGCGCATGGAGATAGCGCGCCACCTGTGGGCCGGGCTTGGCTTTCAGCAGCGGCGCGGGCTTTCCCGACAAGGCCTTGTCGAAGAAGGCTATCGCATAATTTGCGATCGTGGTCTGGAAAGCGGGGTTGAGCTCGGTCCAGGCGAAATGGCCGGCGCCCCGCAAGACCACCAGATATTTCGGATCATGGGTGGCGGCATAGCCGCCCCGCCTCAACAGGGCCGGCTCGATGCCGATATCGCGGGTGCCGGTCTGGTACATCACCGGGACCGCGATATCGCCCAAGGTTCCGGCGGCCAGGAAAGGCGCGGCAAAGGGCGAAAGCGCCAAGACCGCCTTGATGCGCGGATCGCGCCAGCTTGGCCAGGCGCCGGCCAGCCCCAGGGCGGCATATCCGCCCAGCGAATGGCCCATCACCGCGATGCGGCTGGGATCGACGGCATTCTGGTACGGCGCGTGGGTGAGGGCATAGTCGAGCAGCGCCTCCAGATCGTGGCGGCGGCTGATCTCGGAGGTCGGCCCCCAGGCTTTGGGATCGGTGAAGGGCTGGTCCGGCCGCATGCGGCCCGCGCCCAATATCTGCCCCATATTGCCGCGGAAGCGCGAGCAGCCTTCGTCCCGGTGATTGGGCGCCAGCACGGCATAGCCCGCATCCGCCAGTGCCTGGGTGAGGGTCGCCGATTGCTGGGCGCAGCCGCCAAAGCCGTGGCTGAACAAGATCAGCGGCACATCGTGGCGGTGGCGGGCGAAATCGACCGGCAGCCATTGCCGGTAGGTAAGGCCCTGGTCGGTCTCGAGCAGGGCGCCGCCATCCTCCGGCACCGCCCGGGCGGCGCCGGACGCGGCCAGGACGATCAAGGGCGCCAGCGTGGCATGAAGGGTGCGGTGCATGACCCTATAACGCGCGAATTCAGTCTTTGGCGCTGGTCTGCAATTGCAGGGCGTGCAGGGTGCCGCCCATATGGCCTTTCAGCGCGGCATAGACCATCTGGTGCTGGGCCACCCGCGACTTGCCCTTGAAGGCGGCGGACGCAATCGCCGCGGCGAAATGATTGTCGTCGCCGGCCAGGTCACGGATCTCGATATCGGCGTCGGGGAACGCCGCCCGGATATAATTTTCGATTTCGCTTGCTTTCATCGCCATGGCATCGTCCTCAAGTAGCGAAGCGGTAGGACATAGAAATAAGTCATCCTCAATTGGTCAGTGGAATTTCTTCGCGGCGCATGAAGCGGGGGAACCAGTCCTCATGTGCGGCGCGCAGGACCGACAATTTCACTTGGGTCCGGTCGTTCAGGATGATGGCGTCGCCGCCGGTCCGGCCCAGCTCCGTCACCGGAATATAGGCGTTGCGCGCCTCTTCGACGATCCGCTCGGCCTCACCGAAGGGGGCGGCGATGACATAGCGCGCCTGATCCTCGCCGAAGAAGAAGGGGATCGCATCGGGCAGCGAGGCCTGGCCGATATCGGCGCCGATATTGCCTTTGAGCGCCATTTCGGCCACCGCCACCAGCAGCCCGCCGTCGGACACGTCATGGGCGGTATCGATCCGGCCGGCCTCGATCAGGCCGCGCACAAAGTCTCCATGCTTCTTTTCGGCGGTCAGATCCACCGGCGGCGCCGCGCCTTCCTCCCGGCCCTCGATCTCGCGCAGATAGATGGACTGGCCGAGTTGGCCGCGTGTCTCCCCGATCACGATCACGATATCGCCTTCGCGCCTGAAGCCGATGCTGGCGCATTTGGCGACATCTTTCAGTAGCCCCACCCCGCCGATCGCGGGGGTGGGCAGGATGGCCTCGCCATTGGTCTCATTATAAAGCGAGCAATTGCCGCCGATCACCGGAAAGTCGAGCGCCCGGCAGGCCTCGCCGATGCCTTCGATGCCGGCCACGATCTCGCCCATGATCTCGGGCTTCTGGGGATTGCCGAAATTGAGATTGTCGGTCACCGCCAACGGCGTCGCGCCCACCGCGGTCAGGTTGCGCCAGGCTTCCGCCACCGCCTGCTTGCCGCCTTCGAAGGGATCGGCGCGGCAATAGCGCGGCGTGACATCGGTGGTGACGGCCAGCGCCTTCTTGGTGCCGTGCACCCGCACCACCGCGGCGTCGCCACCGGGCGGGCCGACCGTGTCGTTCATCACGCTATGGTCATATTGCTCCCACACCCAGCGGCGCGAGGCCATGTCGGGGGCGGCAAGAATGGTGGCCAGGGATGCGGTGATCGGCTTGCTCTTGTCGAAATCGGGCTGGCCGGATTGCGGCGCCCGCCGGACGAAGGGCCGCTCATAGACCGGGGCCTCATTCGAAAGCGCCGTCACCGGAATGTCGGCGACCACCGCGCCCTTGTGCCGGGCGACAAAGCGATGGGTATCGGTGGTGACGCCGATCACGGCGAAATCCAGCTCCCATTTGCGGAAGATCTTTTCCGCTTCGGCTTCCCGTCCCGGTTTCAGCACCGCCAGCATCCGCTCCTGGCTTTCGGACAAGAGCATCTCATAGGCGGTCATGTTCTCTTCCCGCTGCGGCACCTTGTCGAGATCAAGCTCGATACCGCTGCCGCCCTTGTCCGCCATCTCGGCCGAGGACGAGGTGAGGCCAGCCGCCCCCATATCCTGGATGGCGATAATGGCGTCGGTCGCCATCAGTTCCAGGCAGGCTTCGAGCAATAATTTTTCGGTGAAGGGATCGCCCACCTGCACGGTGGGGCGCTTTTCCTCGCTGTCCTCGTTGAATTCGGCCGAGGCCATGGTGGCGCCATGGATGCCGTCACGGCCGGTCTTGGAGCCGACATAGACCACCGGATTGCCCGCGCCCTTAGCGGCGGACAGGAAAATCCTGTCCGTGCGCGCCAAGCCCACGCACATGGCGTTGACCAGGATATTGCCGTTGTAGGAGCGATGGAAATTGACCTCGCCACCCACGGTGGGCACGCCCATGCAATTGCCATAGCCGCCGATGCCCGACACCACACCAGAGACCAGATGCCGGGTCTTGGCATGCCCGGGCTCGCCGAAGCGCAGCGCGTTCATCATCGCGATCGGCCGCGCCCCCATGGTGAAAACGTCGCGCATGATGCCGCCCACGCCGGTGGCCGCGCCCTGATAGGGCTCGATGAAGCTGGGATGATTGTGGCTTTCCATCTTGAAAATGACGGCGTCGCCGTCGCCGATATCCACCACCCCGGCATTCTCGCCAGGCCCCTGGATCACTTGCGGGCCCTTGGTCGGCAGCTTCTTCAGATGGGCGCGGGTGGATTTGTAGGAGCAATGCTCGCTCCACATCACCGAGAAGACGCCCAATTCGACCAGATTGGCGTCGCGGCCCAGCAAAGCCTTGATGCGGGCATATTCTTCGTCCGAGAGGCCATGCTCGCGGATCAGTTCGGGTGTGATTTGGGTCATGCCAATTTCTGAATCATGAAAGCGCTTCGATCAGGCTCTGGAACAGGGCGCGGCCATCGGTGCCGCCGGTCAAAGGATCCACCATCCGCTCGGGATGGGGCATCAGCCCCATCACATTGCGCTTTTCATTGAGAATGCCGGCGATGTTGCGGATGGAGCCGTTGGGATTGTCGCGATAGCGGAACATCACCCGGCCTTCGCCTTCCAGCCGGTTCAAGGTCTCTTCGTCCGCGTAATAATTGCCGTCGCCATGGGCCACCGGAAACACCACATCCTGGCCCTTCTCATATTTACGGGTGAAGGCGGACTGGGTCTCCTCCACCGTCAGCGCCACCGGCCGGCAGACGAATTTGAGGCCGGCATTGCGCATCAAGGCGCCCGGCAGCAGGCCCGATTCGGTCAAAACCTGGAATCCGTTGCAGATGCCCAAGACCGCGCCGCCCTTTTCGGCGTATGTCTTGACCGCCTTCATCACCGCCGATTGGCTGGCCATGGCGCCGGAGCGCAGATAGTCGCCATAGGAAAAGCCGCCCGGCAGCACCACCAGATCCACATCGGGCAATGCGCTGTCCTGATGCCAGACCATGGCCGGTTTCTGGCCGGTCATGTCTTCCAGCGCCACCGCGGCGTCGCGGTCGCAATTGGAAGCGGGAAACACGATGACGGCGGATTTCATGGGGTTCGGTCCTTGCCGGCGTTCATTCGGGCGCGCACCTTGTCCAGCACCTTGGGCACGATCTGATCGCTCCAGGCATTGGCCAGGGCCAGTTCGTCGCTGTCCAGCGATTGGCGCGCCTTGAAATATTTGGCGCCGATGCCGCTGGAATAAAAACCGATCAGCTGGTCCAGTTCCGCGTCGGTGAAACGCTGAGCGTAAAGCTCAGCCGACATCAGCATGAAATTGTCGGCCTCGGTCCTGATCTCGCCCTGCACCATGACGCGGAAGTTCCGCCAGAAGGTGGCATTCTGGCCGGGGAATTCATGCAGCTCGGCCAGCACCACCTTGTCGATCACCGCGCCGGTCTTGGCCAGCACATCGGCGCCGGTGTCCGAAATCTGGAGGAATTTCATTGCTTTGGCGACATGCGGATCGCCCCGCAACTGAGCAAGCTGCTGTGGCGACTGGGCCAGAAGCGCGTCCGGCGCTGTCTGGGCGAATGAGGGGCAGGCCGAAAGCAAGAACAGAAAAGGCGCGCCGAGCCGCAAAAAGATACGCATGAGCGGCCTATCGCAGTTCAATCTCGTATTTCTCGATCACGGTGTTGGCGAGCAGCTTCTCGCACATCTCTTTCAGCGAGGCTTTGGCCTTGGCGGCGTCGGTCTCCCGCAATTCCAGGTCGATCACCTTGCCCTGGCGCACTGCGCCAACCCCGGAAAAACCCAACCCGTTCAGGGCATGGCCGATGGCCTTGCCCTGGGGATCGAGAACGCCATTCTTCAATGTCACAAATACGCGCGCTCTCATTCAGGCCTCATATAGCGAAGCGGTAGGCCATAATCATTTGACCAGAACCGGCCCCTTGTTCTCGCCCTGCGCGGACTCCGGCATGATGCCCAACCGCCTGGCGACCTCGCTATAGGCTTCGACCACCCCGCCCAGATCGCGGCGGAACCGGTCCTTGTCCAGCTTCTCGTTGGTCTGCAGGTCCCACAGCCGGCAGCTGTCCGGGCTGATCTCGTCGGCCAGCACGATGCGCATATAGTCGTTTTCCCACAGCCGCCCGAATTCCAGCTTGAAATCGATCAGCTTGATGCCGGCGCCGAGAAACAGGCCGGAGAGGAAATCGTTGATCCGGATGGTGAGATTGACGATGTCGTCCAGGTCCTGGGGGCTGGCCCAGCCGAAGGCGGTGATGTGCTCCTCGCTCACCCAGGGATCGTGCAGCCCGTCATTCTTGTAATAATATTCGATGATCGAGCGGGGCAGCGGCGTGCCTTCCTCGATCCCCAGCCGCTTGGACATGGAGCCGGCGGCGACATTGCGCACCACCACCTCCAGCGGGATGATCTCCACTTCCTTGATCAGCTGCTCGCGCATGTTGAGGCGGCGCACGAAATGGGTGGGCACGCCGATCCCCGCCAGCTGGGTCATCAGATATTCGCTGATGCGGTTGTTGAGGACGCCCTTGCCCTCGATCACCGCCTTCTTGGTGGCGTCGAAGGCGGTGGTGTCGTCCTTGAAATACTGGATGACGGTGCCGGGCTCGGTGCCTTCATAGAGAATCTTGGCCTTGCCTTCGTAGATGACGCGGCGTCTTTTCATGGGGGGATGTCCTTGAGCACCGGGAAAACCGGGCGTGGTTGGAATTTAGGGAGCCGGAAGGCGCTCGGCAATGATTCCCGGAGCGGTGCGTCCGCATAGCGGGTTCCCGTCCACAGCCGCCGGGAAATCTGTTTTATTTCAAATGGTTATTTGCCGAAGACGCGGTCGAAGATGGTGTTCACTTCCTTCAGGTGATAGCCCAGATCGAACATGGCCTCCAATTTGGCGGGGGAAAGCGCGTTCGCCACCTCCGGATCGGCCTTGAGCAGGTCCAAAAGATTGCCTTCGCCGTTCCAGGCCCGCATCGCGTTCCGCTGCACCAGACGGTAGCTGTCTTCCCGCGAAACGCCCGCCTGGGTCAGCGCCAGCATCACCCGCTGGCTGTGCACCAGGCCATGGGTGCGGTCGAGATTCTCCTGCATCCGGGCGGGATAGACCACCAGTTTCTGGACCACCCCGGTCATGCGGTGAAGCGCGAAGTCCAGGGTGATGGTGGCGTCCGGGCCGATGAAGCGTTCCACCGAGGAATGCGAGATGTCCCGCTCATGCCAGAGCGCCACATTCTCCATCGCCGGCAGCACATAGGCGCGCACCATCCGGGCCAGGCCGGTGACGTTCTCGCTCAGGACCGGGTTGCGCTTATGCGGCATGGCGGAGGAACCTTTCTGGCCGGGCGAGAAATATTCCTCCGCCTCCAGCACCTCCGTACGTTGCAGATGGCGGATCTCCACCGCCAGCCGTTCCAGCGACGAGGCCACCACGCCCAGGGCCGCGAAATAGGCGGCATGGCGGTCGCGCGGGATGATCTGGGTCGAGACCGGTTCGATCTGCAGCCCCATCGCCTTGGCGACATGTTCCTCGACCCTGGGATCGATATTGGCGAAGGTGCCGACCGCGCCGGAAATGGCGCAGGTGGCGATTTCGGCGCGCGCGGCGACCAAGCGGGCCCGGGCGCGGTCGAACTCGGCATGGAAGCCGGCCAGCTTGACGCCGAAGGTGGTGGGCTCGGCATGGATGCCGTGGCTGCGCCCGATGGTGGGCGTGGTCTTGTATTCGAAGGCCCGTTTCTTCAACGCCGCCAGCAGCGCATCGGCATCCCCGATCAGGATGTCGGCGGCGCGCATCAGCTGCACATTCAGGCAGGTGTCGAGCACGTCCGAGGAGGTCATGCCCTGATGCACGAAGCGGGCTTCCGGTCCCACGATCTCGGCCAGGTGGGTCAGGAAGGCGATCACGTCATGCTTGACCTCGCGCTCGATTGCGTCGATGCGGGCGACGTCGAATTTGGCGTCGCGGCCGCGTTCCCACAGTTTGTCGGCGGCTTCCCGGGGCACCACGCCCAACTCGGCCAAGGCGTCGGTGGCATGCGCCTCGATCTCGAACCAGATGCGGAATTTGGTCTCCGGCGACCAGATCGAAACCATCTCTTCACGGGCGTAGCGGGGGATCATGACACGGCCTCGGATAGCGACGCGGGAGGTCATGGGACAAATGACCTTCCTTGGCAGGCAGGCTTCTAGCAAAGCCGGGAACCCCAGCCAAGCAAGCTTGACCGCGGGATCGAACTGGTGCGGATTCGCCCCCCAAAACCGGGAGGCGGCCATGACCCAGATTGTTCCGTTTTTGTGGTTCGAGAGGGGGGCGGAGGAAGCGGCGCGCTTCTATGTCTCGTTGCTGCCGGATTCCCGGATCGAAAGCGTCTCGACACTGCCAGTCGACACGCCGTCCGGCCCCGCCGGCACGGTCCAGGTGGTGGATTTCGTTCTGGCCGGGCGGCCCTATCAGGCGATCAATGCCGGACCGCTCGATCCTTTCAACCACGCGGTTTCCTTTGTCATGCAATGCGCGACGCAAGCCGAGATCGACCGGTTGTGGGACGCCCATCTGAAGAATGGCGGCAAGGCGGAACAGTGCGGCTGGCTGAAGGACCGCTGGGGGCTCTATTGGCAGGTCATACCGGACAACCTGTCCTGGATGATGCGCTCCACCGACAAAGACGCAAGCAAGCGCGCCGCCGAAGCCTTGCTGAAGATGGTGAAAATCGATGCCGCCGCCCTTGAGCGCGCCTATCACGGGCGCTGATTCCCGGCATTGCCAGGAATGAGCAAGTCGAATATCGAAGTGCGGTCCTCCATTCGGAAACACGCGCCATGATATCTGCCCGCCGCCTCTTGCCTGGAATTGCCCACACACAGGCCGGCCGGGCCTTGCGGCAAACCGCCGTCATCGTCGGCGGCAGTTTGGCGTTGGCGCTTTCGGCAAAGATCCAGGTTCCGTTCTGGCCGGTTCCGGCGACCATGCAGACCCTGGTGGTGCTAATGATCGGTTATGTGTTCGGCAGCGGTCTCGGCGTGGCGACGGTGCTCGCCTATCTGGCCGAAGGGCTTGCCGGCTTTCCGGTCTTCGCGGGGGCGCTGGCCGGTCCGGCCTATCTGCTTGGGCCTACCGGCGGCTATCTGCTGGGGTTTGTGCCGGCCGTTCTGTTCGCGGGATGGGCGGCCGGACGGCGCCGGCCGCAATCCCTGGCATGGGCTGGGTTCGCGATGCTGATGGGCCATGCGGTGATATTCGCGCTTGGTGTCGCATGGCTGGCGGTGCTTGTCGGATGGCCCAAGGCTTTCGCGCTTGGTGTAGCGCCTTTCCTGCTGGCCACCCTGGTCAAAAGCGGGCTTGCCGCCGCCCTGATCGCCTTGTTTCGCGAGCCGCAAAGAGCCGCCAGCTGAGGCGGATTTTCTGCGCACCAGTGCACCGCGAATCGCTTTGACATGAGCGGAGTTCACGCCGCGTTCGAGGGTAATCGATCATTCTGGAAATCGACGGTGCCACAAATGGACTGCTGTATGGGTGCAGAAGCGCAGATTCGGACTGCGGCGAGCCAAATCGCCAGCCATAGAATGGCCGGTCCAAGCTGCAGATGCATTGAATAGGCGAGGATGGGCGTGACCAGCGGTCCGGCAACCAAAAGCAGGAGCGCCGTCTTCTCCCAGGGTCGCCACCCGGTGCGGCTTGCGTCGGCCCACAGCCAGACCGCGGCTATGGAGAGCATCACCATGTCATAGTCCCAAGCATATGGCGTCGCCAGGAATGCCCCGATCATCAGAACCGCACCCCGGAGTTTGAAAGAGACCGGCCGCCGCCACATCATCCAAACCAAAATCGCCGCCATCGCCCCTGAGAGAAATTGAGCGACGTACGCCAATGTGCTTGACGCGCCTAACCATCGCGCCATCAGATACACGCTCGGCATGCGCGGCCACATGCCATAGCGGCCGGCCAGAAGCGCGCCATGGATGGGCAAGTCGCGCAAGAAGGCGGTCCAGGTCTGCCATCCCAGAAAAACACCACTGGCGATCACTAGCGCAAGCACGGTGAGGGCCGCCGAAACAAAACTCTGCCAGCGCCGTGCGGCGATCAGCGCAATCGGGAGCAGCAAGGCGAGCTGTGGCTTGAAGCACAACATCCCCCACAGAAGGCCCGCCAGCTTGGGGCGCTTGTCGAGAAGCAGGACCCCGCCTGCGAGCAATGCGGCGCTAAAAGCGCCATTCTGGCCGGCAATCGCGCTTTGCAGAAAAGCGGGCGAAGCGATCGCGGCGACCAAGCCCCAGCCCCAGCCGATCTCATCCGACAGAACCCAGGCGACCAGAAGCGCGCCCATACCCGTCCAAAGAAGCCAGGCCGGGACAAAGGGAACCAGGGCGAAGGGCAGTCCCAGCAACATGGCCACCGGCGGATAGCCGTACCAGCGGGCGGTGGGACCAGCGAATTGGTGTTCATAGTCGGCGAACCGGCCGAGGTCGTAGGCGAGTGGAGCCTGACCGTGCAGCGCCAGTCGGCTTCCCGCCCAGTAATTGACGAAGTCGCGGCCCAACTGCTCGCCGGACGGCATCACCAGTCCGTGGCCGATATAGAGAAGGCTGTTGATGCCGAAGACGGCCAACACCGCCAGCATGGCCCCGAGCCCGAGGCGCTGCACGCGTTCGGACGTCATCCAGGACGCGTCGCGGAACAGGTCGATCAGGGCTGCCATGGCGGCAGCATCGGCCGGGCTCCCTCTAGAAAGAGTAAAAAATCAAAGCAAACCCAGCGATTTGAAGCTGGCGTGACCGCCGCGGCCGATCACCAGATGATCGTGGATCGCGATCTTGAGCGCCTTGGCGGCTTGGGCGACTTCGCGGGTCATGGCGATATCGGCCTTGGACGGGGTGGGATCGCCGCTGGGATGGTTGTGCACCAGGATGATCGCCGAGGCGCTCAGCTCCAGCGCCCGCTTGACGATCTCGCGCGGATAAACCGGGGTGTGATCGACCGTGCCGCGGGCCTGCACCTCGTCGGCGATCAAGACATTCTTGCGGTCCAGGAACAGCACCCGGAATTCCTCGGCCTCGCCGCGCGCCATGGCCGCCATGCAGTAATCCAGCAGCGCCGACCAGGAGGACAGCGCCGGCCGGCCGATCACCCGGCTTTGCGCCAGCCGGGCGGCGGCGGCCTCGACGATCTTGAGCTGATGGACCACCGCATCGCCCACCCCGGGGATCTCCAGCAAACGCGCCGGCGGCGCCGCGATCACTTCGGCAAAGCTGCCGAACCGCGCCAGCAGGGCCTTGGCCAGCGGCTTGGTGTCCCTGCGCGGCAGGGCGGCGAACAAGGTCAGCTCCAGCAATTCGTAATCCGGCATGGCGCCGGCGCCGCCGTTCCGGAAGCGCGCCCTGAGCCGCTCACGATGTCCGGCATGACCGGTTCCGTCCTCCGGGCCTGACGATTTCAACGCCATGTCTGGTCATTCCCCCGAATGCCCGTTCCGCGTGCA
>CAVZBS010000007.1:0-156737 GCA_963773575.1 uncultured Alphaproteobacteria bacterium | reverse complement strand
GTCGGGGTGCGCGGCGGCGTGCCGCTGGAATTGGGCATTCCGGGCCCGAAGGGGCATCAGGGGGCCTCGCTTCTGCTCAACACACGGGAAATGCTGGAGGCGGCGAACCTGTCGCGGGCCCGGGTGAAGGATCTGCTGGAAAAGGAGTTGAAGCGGCTGGCGGCTTACGACTTCCCGGTGCGGGTCATCCGTCATACCGGCAACAATGTGGGGCAGCCGGGTTAGGGCTCGGTCGAAATCACGATCTCGATCAGGTTGGGTTTGCCGGAAGCGATGGCGGCTTCGGTGGCCGGCGCGATGTCGGCGGCTTTTTCGATGCGCCGCGCCGGCAGCCCCATCGACCGCGCCAGAGCCAGAAAATCGATGGCGGGCTGGTCCATGTCCATGGCGATGAAGCGGTTGGTGCGGGCCGCGAGATAGCCGGTCTGGGTGCGCATGAAATTCTTGAGGATATTATATTCGCGATTGTTCATGACGATGAAGGTGACGGGGAGCGCCTCATGCGCCGCCGTCCAGATCGCCTGGGGCGAGTAGAGCGCCGCCCCATCGCCGACCAGCGACACCACCGGCGTCCGGTCCAGCCCGAGACTGGCGCCCACCGCCGCCGGCATGCCCCATCCCAGCGCGCCGCCGCGCAGAAACGAATATTGGTGATTGGACGGGCTGTTGAGAAAGGCGCGGACATGCTCGGAGGTGGCGACCGCCTCATCCACGATCGGCAGGCTGGGTCCGATGGCGCGCATCACTTCATGCGCCGCCACCAGCGGCGTGATGGTGGGAGCCGCCCATTCGGCGGCGGCGCGCGCCTCCAGCGCCGCCCGGTTTTGGCGTTGGCGCTCGCCGGCCTGCCGCGCCAGCTCCGCCCGGGCGCCAAGTGTGGGCGCGGTGGCGGCCTTGATCATCGGGTTCAGGACCCTGAGGGAATCGCGAATGTCGCCCACCACCGACAATTCGGTCATGTAGCTGCGGCCCAGGTCGCGGACATCGGCGGTCATCTGGAATACCGCACAGCCCGGCGGCACCGCCGAGCCTTCCGTATAAAGGATGGTGATCAGCGATTTGCCGCCCAGCGCGAACAGCGCGTCATAGTTCGACAGCAGCGCGGCGATCTCGGTCCCGTTATGCGGCATCTTGCCGGACCAGAGCGGATGGTTGGTGGGAAAAGGGATATGCGATGGCCAGGAGGAGCAATAGACCGGCGCGCCCAGCATCTCCGCCAGGTTTGCGACTTCCGGCGCGGCGTCGCTGAAATGCACCTCGTCGCCGGCGATGATCAGAAGCCGGCCGGGCGTGATCTGGGTCAGATGCGCGGCCAGTTCCGGTAGCGATCCCGCCACCGGCCGCCGGTCGATCCGCGAGGGCTCGTCGATCCCCACGCTGCTCATTTCCTCCATCACATCCATCGGCAGGGACAGAAACACCGGCCCGGTCGGGGCCGCCTTGGCGTCATTGAAGGCGCGCCGGACCAGGATCGGCAACTGATCGGCATGGGCCACTTCATGCGCCCATTTGACCGCTGGTCCGGCGATGGTCACCAGATCGCCGAACAGCAAGGGATCGGTGATGGTGTGGCGGGAATCCTGCTGGCCGGCCGTCACCACCAGCGGCGTCTGCGACACGCTGGCGTTGAGCAGATTGCCCATGCCATGGCCCAGCCCGCCGGCGGTGTGCAGATTGATGAAGGCGGGCTTGCGGGTCACCTGGGCATAGCCGTCCGCCATCGCCACCACCGAGGCCTCCTGCAGCGCCAGGATGTAGCGCAGGTCCGGCGTTTCCAGCAGGGCGTCGATCAGCGGCAATTCGGTGGTGCCGGGATTGCCGAAAATATAGTCGACACCCTCGCTCCGCAGCACCTCCAGCAGCAGCTTGGCGCCGCGGCGGGCGGAGACCTTGTCCAAACGATGAATATTGGCCGCCATGGTCGCCTCCAGTTTCCGGCGCGATCCCTTATTTCACGCCGCGGCCCAGTCATAGAACCGATTTGCGAAACCGGGGTTGCGTCCAGCGACTGCTGCGATGCAGCAAATTCGTTTTATCATTCGGTGGAATAGAATCTCGCCATGAAGAAACGGGCGCCCTTTCGAGCGCCCGCTGTCATCGTTATTTGCGAATATTGTGGATGGCTTTCAGGCCGATACCACCTTGTCGAAGGCCGCGAAGAAGCCCTCCATGTCGGCCTTGGAGCCGATGGTGAGGCGCGACACGGTCGGCCAGGCCGGGAAGGTGCGGGCGATTTCCACCCCCTGGGCGCGGAAGGCGGTCTGCATCTCTTTCGCGGTCTTGGTCTTCCAGTCGACCATCACCATGTTGGCTTGGCTGGGCCCGATCACCTTGAGCCCGCGCTTCTTGAGGAAATCCTCGGTCATGGTCCGGGTCGCGATCAGCTCCTGGCGGCGCTGGTCCATCAACGCCTTCTGGGTCAGGCTGGCGGTGGCGCAGGCCGCCGACGGCGCCGGCAACTGGAAGGACAAAAAGCCGTCATCGTACATCTGCAGCTTTTTGATGATGTCGGGCCGGGCCATGAAGAAGCCCACCCGCATGCCGGCCATGCCGAAGATCTTGGAGAAGGTGCGCATCACCAGCACATCTTTATTCGCCCGGGCGAGATGGGTGGCGGTGTTGTTGGGATAGTCCGGAGTCCAGTGGATATAGGCCTCGTCGATCACCACCATGGCGCCGGTGGGCTTGTTCTCCACCAGCCATTCAATATCGGCCATCGGCGTCACCGTGCCGGTGGGATTGTTGGGCGAGCAGACATAATAGACCCCGGCATCGGGATTGGCGGCCAGCATGGCTTTGACGTCGTGGCTGTAATCGGCCTTCAAGGGTACCTTCTTCATCGGCGCATTCAGCCAGGTTGCGGCCCTGACCGGGGTCTCGTAGCTGGGATCGGCCAGCACCAGGCCCTTGGTGGGCGAGCAATAGGCCACCACCGAACGCGCTAGGGCCGGGTTGGAGCCGGGCCAGGTGGAGATGTGGTCTTCGGGAATATTCTCGATCTCGGCGATCATCTTCATCAGCCTGCCATGCTCGTCGTTCGGCGAGTAGCGGTTGCATTGGGGCGCGACCGAGGTCGCGGCCCTGACGCCGGGTTCGAACGGCCCCGCCCAACACTCATTCAGGCTGATCTGGATTTTCGCCCGCTTGGCGTCCGCCGCCAGCGCCAGTTCCGGGCCGAATGCGAAAGCGGCGGTGGCGCCGCCGAACATCATGGCGGCGCGCATCATCTGCCGGCGGGAATAGCCGCGGCTGAGCAGATCGTCTTTTACCTCATCACGGATAAACTCTGTCATGCCTATCCTCCCAGGGATGGTCTGTTGGGTTCATTTCGCCGGATGCAATGTCAGCTTCTGCACCCGCCAGTTCAAAAGCTCGGCGGCGTAGACCGTGTTCTGGTCGGGACAGGCCAGTCCATGGACCCAGCCGAATTGTTTCAGGGCTTTTCCGGCCCTGCCCAGCCAGCCTACCACATGCCCGTCCAGGGTCATCTTGTAGATTCGGCCGGGATAGGCGTCGGCGGTGAACAAATATTGCGGGGAACCGGCGCTGGGCGGGGTGATGCAGACCGCCCAGGGTGCTCCCATCTGGAGCAGACTCAAGGGCTGACCGTTGGGCCCATCCAGCTTGATCACCTGCTTCAGGTCATGAGGATAGTCGATATCGATGGTGATGATGCGCTTGAGATGGCCCTCACCGTCGAACACTTGGATGCGGCGATTGCCGCGGTCGGCGACATAGAGATTGCCGTCCTTGTCGGCGGCCAGCGAATGGGGGGTCCTGAGCTGGCCGGGACCGCTGCCCGGTTCGCCGAAGGAAGCGGCCCAGTTGCCGTCCTTGTCCAGCTTGGCGATGCGCGAATTGATATAGCCGTCGCTGATGTATGTGTTGCCTTGCGGATCCCAGGCCATGTCGGTGACCTGCCGGAACATGCCGTCGATCGGCGGCAAGGGCGGATTGGGATGGGCGAGGGGATGGGCATTCTCGTCCGAGGCTTCGGATTTGCGCCCCAAAACCAGCGTCACCCGGCCCTCGGGATTGAACCGGATCACCATATCCGAACCCTTGTCGGCGACCCAGATATTGTCCTCAGGGTCCACCCGCACCGCATGGGCGAAGGACCAGGCATAAAGATTGTGCCCGATCTCGCGAATGAATTTGCCGTCGGAGTCGAACTCCAGAAGCTGGGACGCGGTGGCGCCATAGGCGGGGCCGATGGAATTGCCGCGGCTATAGATGAAGACATGGCCCTTGGAATTGACCGCAACGCCGGCGGCCTCGCCCAGATACATGTCGGCCGGCAATTGCCCGAATTCGATGGAATCGAACGGGATTTCCGGGGCGCTGGTTTGTCTGGGACTTGTTAGATAGGTCGGCTGCGCGAACAGCGGCGCGGTGCCCAGAAGCAACAGCGCAAATGTGGTGACGGTGTTGCGGATGCTCATATCGTTTCCCCCTGTTCGAATTTTTGTGCATTGGCGGCCCTCAGGCCCTTGGGCGCCGGTCTCGGCGGCGCCGCGATGAGGCCTGATGATTCCCACCTTTTGAGTATGCGCTTTGCCCTACTGATTGAGCAACGGGATATCTTTTCCGGTGGGTGCCGGCCCGCGCGATAGGGACAGGACATAGGCGGCGATATCGGCGGCGTCGCCGTCGGACAGCACCTTTTCGGTATAGGCCGGCATCTGGGCCCGGGGGCGACGCAACTGCCGCAGGATCTCACCTGCCGTCAGATTGGTGTGCGCCAATCTTGGCCCCGCAAAGCTGGTACTGGCGCCGGTGGTGCCGTGGCAGGTATAGCAGGCATCGCGCATATAGAGCGCCTTGCCGCGCGCGGCATCGCCGGCTGCCGGCTGCTGCGCCAAAACCGGCTTAACAAGCCCCAAGATTATGAGAGTGATGAGAAGCGTTCTGGTCATGGCGCTCACCGTCCCTGACAGACAACGTCGATCAGGGCCGGTTCGCCCTTCTTGACCACATCCACGGCGCGCCGGATGGCGGCATTCAGCTCCTTGGGATCGATGACCGGTCCCTGGCCATAGACGCCCATGCTCTCCGCCAATTTGGCGAAATCGATGTTGGGATCGCGGATTGTGGTGCCGATAGTGGTGCGGTCGATGCCGCGCTGCATGCGATTGGCCATCTGCTGCAGCAGCATGATCTCCTGATGCCAGGCGCGGTTGTTGTGCATGATGTACAGAATCGGGATCTTCTCATGCGCCGCGGTCCACAGCGCGCTGGGGCAGCACATCAGATCGCCATCGGACTGGATCGAGACGGTGAGGCGGCCATGCTGCTTGTTGGCCAGCGCCGCGCCCAATGTCGCCGGCGCGGCATAGCCGATGCCGTAAGCCCCGGCGTCGCCGATATAGCGATGATGCTTGTCGGCATGCCACAGTTTTTGCGGCCAGGCATTCTGGAACAGCGTGCCAGAAGCCAAGGTCCAGTCCTGGTCGCGGATCACATTGTAAAGCTCCATCACCAGCCGGGCGGTGGTGATCGGCTGGCTGTCCCAGCCTTCGGCGGCCAGCGCCCGCTGTTCCACCAACGATAGTTGATGCGCGTCGGCCAACTTCTTGCCGCGCGTCTCGAAATTGCTGCGCTTGCCGCGGTCGATCAGGGCGCGGCAGGTTTCGATCAGCGCCGGCAGGCTGGCCTCGGCATCCCCCGCCAGTGCCAGATCGGCATCGGGATAGCGCTCGAAATCCTGGTAGTTGGAATGAAAGTTGAGATCGACGGCGGTGAGGCTGATGCGCTTGGCGCCGGGCCTGGTGATCGGCCGGGTGCTGAATTCGGTGTGGGGCACGAAGGCATGGGTCCAGCCCCAGAAATCGGTCACCTCCATGCCCAGGATCACATCGGCTTCCGTGATCGGGGCCCGGCCGCGGCTGGACTGGTTGAGGGGATGGCGCCAGGGAAAATTCATCCGCGCCGAGGCATCGACCACCGGCGCCTGCAACAGTTCGGCCAGCTCGACCAGCGACTGCATGCCGGCTTGTGTCCGGGCCAAGCGGTCGCAAACCAGCACTGGCGATTCGGCCGCGACCAGCATGCGGGCGACGTCGCGCAGCGCGCCATCCTCGGCTTGGGGCGGGGCGATCTGGGGCGGCTTGGGAATGACCGGTGGCGGATCCCGGTCGATCGGGTTTTCCTGCAGGTCCGATGAGGTGACCAGCAGCACCGGCCCGTAAGGCGGGGTCATGGCGTATTTCCAGGCCCGGGTCGCCAATTCCGCCCAATGCTGCAACGAGCCCGGCTGATCGTCCCATTTGACGAAGTCGCGCACGATCGCCGCCCCGTCCTGCACCGAATGCATGAACTGCACCATGGTCTTGCGGGTGCGCAGATCGGGCGCGGAGGCGGTGATCAGGAAGATCGGCACCCGGTCGGCATAGGCGTTGTAGATCGCCATCGAGCCATGCTGCAGGCCGACCGTGTCGTGCATCATCGCCGCCATCGGCTTGCCGGCGATCTTGGCATAGCCGTGACACATGGCGACCGAGACTTCCTCGTGCATGCAGGCGAGATAGTCGATCATGGGCTCGCTCAGCATGCCGTAATTGATCAGCAACTCATGGATGCCGCGAAAGCTGGAACCGACAAAGGCGGCGGCATGCTCGATCCCCAGCCCGCGCATCACATCCACCATGAAATCGCCGCCGCTGCTGGTTTGGGTCAGCGGTTCGATGTCGGGTGGGGTGCCGCGCTCGGCTTCCTGGTTGGGCACCGGCGGAATGCTGGGCGCGCGGGCGGGCGTGGGTTTGTCTTGCGCCGCGGCGGCAAGCGGCGCGGCGAGTGCGCCAGCCCCGGCCAAGGTGGCGCCCCTCAGAAAATTGCGGCGGCCGACTTTGATCCCGTCCTTGGCCATGCGTCTCCCCTTTTTCTTACTTTGTGCGGAAGTCCGGATGACGGTCAACGTCGTGCGGCAATTCTGGCAGGGACGGCATTTCCGCTGCACCGCACGCGATCCCGCTTTCGTCAGCGGGTGCCGATGCGAAGGCCCAGCAGACCCGGCAGCGCCGCAACCGCCGAGGCGATCACCGGCGGCCTGGCATTGCGTTCTTCCGCGTCCTCGCAGGCCAGTACGGCATCCCGAATCGCATTGCCGCCGATATAGCGGAAAGGTTCCGGCGGCAGCCGCGGCACATCGCGGGTGCAAAGCGGCAGATTTGCCCATATGTCCTTTTCGCTTAAGACCAGCGAGGCCAGGCATTGGCCGGCGATGTAGGTGGGATTGACCCCATGGCCGGAAAAGCCGCAGGCGTAATGCACCCGGCTGCCCGGCATGGTCTTGAAGAGGGGCAGGCGGTCGGCGGATATGTCGATCGGCCCGCCCCAGGCTTTCGCGATCGGGACATCAGCGAAACCCGGTAACAGCCGCCGCAGGCCGCGCTCAGCGCGAAACGCGCTGGCAGGATCTTCCGTGAGCTTTGTCGCGGTGGTGCCGCCGCCATAACTGATCGGCCCCGAGCCCGAGCCCATCAGCACCCTTCCGTCCGGCGTCTTGCGAAAATAATGTACGAACATGCGCATGTCCGAGAGGCCTTCCTCGCCCAGCCAGCCCATCTCCCGAAGCCGGTCCGGCGCCGGCTCACTCATCACCGAGAAACTGGAAAAGACGGTGACATGCGGCTTCACTTGCGGTTCGGCGGCGAGATCGGCATTGGTGGCCAGCACCACCTCGCGGGCAATGATCTGGCCCTTGGGGGTGCGGATGCGGTTGGGTGCGCCTTTGTCCAGACCGGTCATCGGCGTGTTCTCGAAAACCCGCACACCCATTTCCATCGCCGCTGTGCGCAAGGCCCGCGCCAGCCGGGCCGGATGCACATTGGCGCCTTCCGGCAGGAACACCCCACCGCGAAACACCGGGGATTTGCAATATGCCGCGACCTCGGCGGGGGTCAGGGGTCGCGCCGCGTCGGGCACGCCCAGCCGCCGCGCGGTATCGACATAGGACGCGATCTTGGCGTCCTGGGCCGGCGCGGCGGAGATCCGCAGATTGCCCGCCTCGCGCCACCAGACGTCACGCCCGGGCGCGGTGGCGAAAGCGCGGATGCCGTCCTGCGCCATGGTGCCGGCCCGGGCCACCGCCAGGGCGGCATCGTCGCCGATAGATTTGGACATGGAGGCCAGCGACGCCCAATAGCCGTGAACCTTGCCGCCATTCTTGCCGCTGGCGGCCCAGCCGCACAGCTTCGCCTCGATCAGGGCGATGGACAGATCGGGTTTGCGGGTCTTCAGGGCATGCGCGGTCCACAGGCCGGTATAGCCGCCGCCGACAATGGCGACATCGACGCTGATTTCACCGGTCAGTGCCGGCGAGGACATGTCATTTGCCTCTTGCCGCATGGCCTCCGCGAACCACCAGGAGGGATCTTGCGGCGCGACACTGGAATGGAAATGGGCGGTCATGACGGGCTCAATATGCGGGAGAGAAAGGCCTGGGTGCGGGGATGGCTGGGACTGGAGAAGAATTCCGCCGGCGGCGCATCCTCGATGATCTGTCCGTCGGCCATCATGATGGCGCGGTCGGCCACGTCGCGGGCAAAGGACATTTCGTGGGTGACCACGATCATGGTCATGCCCTGGGCGGCCAGCCGGCGCATGGTTTCCAGGACCTCGCCCACCAGCTCGGGGTCGAGGGCGGAGGTCGGCTCGTCGAACAGCATCAGGCGCGGCTCCATCGCCAGGGCCCGGGCGATGGCGACGCGCTGCTGCTGGCCGCCGGAAAGCTCGTGCGGATAATGTCCGGCCTTTTGCCTCAGGCCGACCCCGGCGAGCAGTTCCAGCGCCCGCGCCTTGGCCTCGGCCGGATTCTTGCGGAGCACCTGGACCGGCGCCTCTATGATGTTCTCCAGCGCGGTCAGGTGGGCGAAGAGGTTAAATCGCTGAAACACCATGCCGATATGGGCGCGCTTGGCGGAGGTTATCCTGTCTTTTTCCTCGCGCAGCTTGCCGTCGGGCCCGCGGACATAGCCCACCAACTCGCCCGCGACCCGGATCTCGCCCTGGTCGATGGTCTCGAGATGGTTGATGCAACGCAGAAGCGTGGTCTTGCCGCTGCCGCTGGAGCCCAGCAGGCAGACCACTTCACCTGTCTCGACCGTCAGCGAGACGCCTTTCAGCACCTCCTGGTGCCCAAAGCGCTTGTGGACGTTGTCGATTTCGACCAGGGCCATCAGCCATGCTCCCCGACCGGAATGCCGGCGATGGCCGGGCCCGATTTCCGCCGCCCGATGCTGAAATGGCGCTCGATCGCCTTTTCGATCAGTGTGAGCAGGGCCGTCAGCGCCAGATACCAGATGCTCACCACCAGCAGCACTTCGAAATATTTGAAATTCTGGCTGTAGATATTGGTGCCGGTGGAGAAAATCTCCGGCACCGCGATGGCGAACAACAGCGAGGTGGTCTTCAGCATGGCGATGAACTGATTGCCGGTGGGCGGGATGATCACCGCCAGCGCCTGCGGCACCACGATCCGGCGCATGGCCTTGGCCCGGGTCATGCCCAGGGCGCGGGCGGCCTCGCGCTGGCCCGGATCCACCGAGATCAGGCCCGAGCGGATGATCTCGGTCATATAGGCGCCTTCGTTCAAGGCCAATGCGAGGGTGCCGGCGACCAGGGCGGGCAAGTTGATCGCATTGTCGGTCAGGACCGGCACCGCATTGTACCAGAACACGATCTGCACCAGCACCGGCACGCCGCGGAAGAAGCCCAGGTAAAGCTGCACCAGCCAGCGCAGCGCGGCAAGGCGCGACAGGGCGGCGAGCGCGCCGCCAAAGCCCAGCAAGATGGCCAGCATCATCGAGACCAGCGTGATTCCCAAGGTGGTTGCGGCCGGCCAGAGAAACTGGGTGGAAAACAGGGTGTCGAAAAACGCCTTGCTGTCGAAAATCATCGCCGGTTCCCCCTCGCGCGCCGGCGATTGTAGCAATCAGGGGGCTTTTCGGATATCGCCGTTCTGCAGATGCCACTTGTCGAGAATTTTGCCGTACTCGCCGGTCTTTTCGATATGCGCAAGCGCGGCCGACACGGCCGCCACCAGCGGCGTGTCGTTCTTGCGGAAGGCCAGACCCAGCTGGTTGCGCGGCACGTCCGGACGGCCCGAGATGATGGGGCTGGCAAGCGCCAACTCCGGCATCAGATGGGTGACATAGGCGGCAAAGGCCCAGTCGACGAAAGCGATATCGGCCGATTTCTTGCGCAGCTGGATCACCGCGTCGTTGAAGCTGGGAAAATACTTCAGTGCGATCTTGCGGCCCGGCTTGCAGACCTTCTGGTTGACACGCTCCAGCGCCTTGGCCTGGGTGGTGCCGGAAATGGTGGCGACGCTGTGGCCGCAAAGCCCGTTCTCATCCTTGAAATGCAGGCCGCTGTCCTTGCGCGCCACCAACTGGATGCCGCCGACGAAATAGGGCACGAAATCGAACACCTGCCGGCGTTGGGGAGTGATGCCCAACCCCGAGCTGACATAATCGAATTTGTGGGCCTCCAGGCCTGGGAACAGCCCGCCGAACGCGATGTTGATGAAGCGCGGTTTCAGGCACATCGCATTCGCGATCGCCCGCGACAGATCGATCTCGAACCCGGCCGGCTGACCGTTTTGCACGAACATCTGCGGCGGCGTCGTCATGTTCGAGCCGATGGTCAGGGTTCCAGAATTGACCAACCCTGGCGGCGGTTTGACCGGACAGGCCGCAAACGCCGGCGCCGCGAACAGGATCGCGCCCAGACAAAGGAAAATTCCCGTCGCCAAGCCTTTCATATCGCTTCAATGTCTCTTGGAACCGGTCGGCATGCCGCCATCCTGATTGCTGGCGCCCGTCTTCGCAAGATAATGCCCATACCAATCCATCACCCGGCCGGTGAGATCTTCCAGATCGGTCAGCTTGTGGAAATGATGGCCTTCGCCGGCATAGATCATCAGGGTGACCGGCGTCCCCAGCGTATGCAGGGCATGCCAATATTCCAGCGACTGGGGCGCCGGGCATTCCACGTCGCGCTCGCCGACATAGACGAAGGTTGGGGTCTTGGCCTGCTTGATGAAAGTGATCGGCGAAGCGGCGCGATAGACCGCCGGATCGTCATAGGCCGAGGCGCCGAAGAAGGGGAGCATCCATTTGTCGATGCCGTTCTGGCCGTAATAGCTGATCCAGTTGGCGATGCCGGCGCCGGCGACGATGGCCTTGAACCGCCGCGTCTGGGTGTTGGCCCACATGCTCATCCAGCCGCCATAGGAATGGCCGTAAAGGCCCAGCCGCGCATCGTCCACCGGCGCCACACGCTCCACCGCGTCGATCCCCGCCAGTATGTCGCGCAGATCGCCTTTGCCGAAATCGCGGATATTGGCGCGGGCAAAGGCTTCGCCCTGGCCATAGGAGCCGCGAGGGTTGGGATAGAAGACGACATAGCCATGGGCAAGAAAGGGCCCGACAAAGTCGAACCCGGTGCCGTGCTGGCCGCCGCCGGCGATATAGCGCGGCCGCGTCGCCGCGGAGGGCCCGCCATGCACGATGGTGATCATGGGATGCTTGCCGGGGCCGAGCCCGGGCGGCCTGAGCAGCCAACCCTGCACGTCATAGCCTTCATTCTTCCAGTGCACGCTCTCAGCCACCGCCATCGCCGGCAGGCCGGAATTGGTGCGGGTTATGGGCGCCAGATTGGGCAAGGTGCCTCGGGCGATTTCCGGTGCATGGGTGAAATCCTGCAGTACGGTGGCGGCGATCCTGCCATCGGCGGAAATAGCGATCGGATTGTCGAATGTCTGGCTCGCCACGGTCACCGGCTTTGACCACAGTGTCTGTGTTTTCAGGGAAACCGGCTCGATGGAAACGACAGCATCGCTGTCGCCGATCAGGGCCGTCGCCATCAGCCGCGAACCCCGCCAATCGATGCCCTGGAATGTGCCCTTGTAGCCCGGGGTGATGTCGGCCGGCTCGCCGCCGGACAGGGACACGGTGTAAATGTCGCCCCCGACCGAGCCCCAATCGCTCATCAATCCGCCGATAAAGGCCAGGCTTTTCCCGTCGGGCGAAATCCGCGGCATGTCGATCTGGGTTTTGACCTTGGCGATCACCCGGAGCGCGCCGCTTGCCGCATCCACATAATCCAGGGAAGCGATCCACCAATTGTCGTCGCCATTGCCTTTGGCGGCGGTGACGGCGAAGCCCTTGCCGTCCGGCGCCCAGGAATATTCGTAGATATAGGTGTCGGCTGGGGAGATCGGCTTGAGCGCGCCGCCGGAGGCCGGGAGGATGGCGATCCGTTGCTCGTCCTGGCTTTCGCCGATCTGGCCCACTTGCGGCGCCGCCGCCTGGGTCGCGCCGGTCTTCTTGTGCGCCCCCAAGGTCACCAGCAGGGCAATGCGGCTGCCGTCAGGCGAAAAGCGCGGGGTGTTGGCGACGCCTGACAATGTCGCCAGAATCTGCGGCTTGCCGGACGCGGCCCGATAGAGCGTGACCTTGCCGGCCTTGTCGTCGGTGGCCAGGAAGACCAGCGCGTCCCCCTTGGGCGAAAAGACCGGATTGGCGTAACGGCAGGCGGCGCAGGGATCGTAACGGGCCACGATCTTGCCAGCCACGTCGCGCACCTGGATTTGACCGTGCGGCTCCTGGGCGAGATTGCCGGGATCGTCGCTTTCGATGGTCGCGGTCCTGTCGCCCGCCGGTGAAAGGGCAAGCCCGTTAAATTGGTGGATGGTATCCGCCGCGGCGGCGGCCGGGGCCGCCAGCAACAGCGCCGCCAGGACGGCAATGTTCTTCATTTGACGCGTCTCCCCATTTGCCCGACCGTAGCACAAGACGGCGCCGCGAAAATCGCCCCGGCACGGGAAAATCGCGCGTCCGGATCTGCCCGGCAGACAATGCCTTGAATCCGCGCATCGTTTCCAAATCCGCGGCGGCGGTCTCTGCCAATCGGCGGCAATCCGCTTTCATTTCGCCGCTGAGGAACGGCCGGATTCCATTCGTCGAATCCATGACCGGCGCAGATTGACTCGCCTGGGCTTTAACGCGTCAATGGCCGGCCATGCCCGAAGGAGGTCGCTCCATGCCCAATTCAACACCTTCTTCCCAATCGCCGTCTGTCAATCGCCGCCAATTGCTGGCCGGAGCCGGCGTGGGGGCCGCGGCGCTGCTGATGGATCAGTCCGGCGCGGGCGCCGCGCCGGCAGGCGCGGTGATCTTCACCCATACCAAACTCGTCAATCCGGGTTCGGTTCGCGACGATGTGGCGCTGGCGGTCCAAGGCGGCACGATCGCGGCGATCGGCGCCACCGATACTGTGCGTCAGGCCTATCCCAATGCCCAGGTCTATGACGGGCGCAGCAAGGCGATCCTGCCGGGGCTGATCAATTGCCATGCCCATCTCACCGCCACCATCGGCCGTGGCTTCAACGAGGATTTCGGCTTTCCCAATTCCGCGCATCTGGCCTTAAGGCCGGAAAGCCTGCTTTCGGGCGAGGAGCGGACACTGATGGCGACCATCGGGGTGCTGGAATGCCTCAAGGGCGGCACCACAGCGGTGGTCGAGTTCGCGGGCGGCATCAGCCCCTATGCCGCGGCCCTGGCGCAGTCGGGCCTGCGCTGCGTGCTGATGGAATTGGCCAGCGACAGCGAGAATGTCCCCGGTCCGATGTCCCCGGAAGGGCTGGTCAAAAGCGAACAACCCAAATTCTCGACCAAAAAGCGCGAGGAGGGGCTGCAGCGGATCAGCGATCTGTTCAGCGCCTGGCACGGCAAGGACCAGGGCCGCATCAACGTTTTCCCGGCTGCCGCCCTGGCGGAGACCTGCTCGCCGGAGCTGTTCAGGGCGGTGCGCGGCTTCGCCGAAAAGCACGGTGTGGGCTATTCGGTGCATCTGTCGCAGAGCCGCGCGGAAGTGGCCTTCATGAAGCGCTATTACGGCATGAGTCCGCCCGCCTTTCTGGCCAAGGCGGATTTTCTGGGGCCGCATCTTTTCGCCGCGCATTGCCGCTATGTCGACGCCGCCGATATCGCGCTTCTGGGCAAGACCCGCACCATCATCTCGCATCAGGCGGCGATGGCCGCGAACCGGGGCGTGATTCCGCCGATCCCCGATCTCAGGAAAGCGGGATGCCCGATCGCCAACGGCACCGACAACAACACCAACGACATGCTGGAAGTGATGCGGATCGCCTTGGTGACCGAGCGCATCCGCCGCGATGATCCCTTTCCGGGGGTGCGGCCGCAGCCGGAAGACATGCTGCAGGATGCGACGCTGGGCGGCGCCCGGGCCCTGCGCCAGGAACAGGCGATCGGCGTGCTGGAAGTGGGCCGCAAGGCCGACCTGATTGTGCTCAATACCCAGCAGGCTCATCTGGTCCCGGCGGGCCGCATCCTGTCGGCCTGGATTCACAATGGCCAGCCGTCCGATGTCGAGTCCGTGATGGTGGACGGCAAATTCGTGATGCAGGACCGGAAGGTGCTGACTCTGGACGAGGCCGCTCTGGTCGCCGAAGCCGACAAGGTGGGACGGCGGGTCTGGGCTCGGGTGAAGGCGGCGGGTCCTGTCGCGATCCCGGGCTGGCCCACCATCTGAGCCGCTCAGTTGCGGGTCAGCAGCTCCATGGCGGAGACCGCCATCACCTTGGCCGAGTCCACCATATCCTGAATGCCGACCCATTCGTCGGGTTGATGCGCTAGGTCGAGCACGCCGGGGCCATAGGCGATGCATTCCTTCAGCCGGCCGATCCGGTCCACATGCTTCTGATCATAGGTGCCCGGCGAGCAGACGATCTTGGCCTCCCGGCCCAGGATGCGGCGCACCGCTTTCGCGGTGGCCGTGGCCACCGGACCGTTGCGGTCCGCCATGGTGGGCTCGACGCTGAAAAGCTCCCGCATCTTGTAGCGGAAGCCGGGCCGCTCGCCGCCCAGCCGGTCCAGCAGCGACGTCATTTCCTGCTTCACCGAGGCCAAGGATTCCTCGATCAGATAACGCCGGTCGATCACCATGCGGCAGGAATCGGCGACGCAGGGCGCCGGCAAGCCTTCGAAACTCTCCGCCGGACCACCATGGATGGAGTTGATGTTCATGGTCGATTGCCGCGCGCCTTCCGGCACCACCGGCATGTCGGAATGCCTGGCCGCCAGCGCCGGATAAAGCTCGTGCTCGAATTTTTCCAGCACCGCGCTCATATGCCGGATGGCGCTGTCGCCCAGAAACGGCATCGAGCCATGGGCGATCCGGCCCAAGGTCTCGATCTCCGCCCACCACACGCCGCGATGACCGATGCAGACCCGGTCGACATTGAGCGGCTCCGGTATGATCACATGATCGACCCGCGGCTTGGAGAACCAGCCCCGCTCGGCCAGATAGGCCACACCGCCATAGCCGCCCGACTCCTCGTCCACCGTTCCGGAGATTTCGATGGCGCCGGGCCAGGCGATGCCGGACCCGATCAGGCTTTCCATCGCCACCACCGCGGCGGCGATGCCGCCTTTCATGTCGCAGGCGCCGCGGCCATAGACCTTGCCGTCGCGCACGGTCGCGGCGAAGGGATCGACGGTCCAGCCCGCGCCGGTCTGCACCACGTCGAGATGACCGTTGAAATGCACGCAAGGACCGGGACGGGCGCCTTCATAGCGCGCGACCATGTTGATGCGGGGATATTTGTCGCTGTCGCCGGGCGCGCCTTCGGCGCGGACATATTCGACCCGAAAGCCGCGGCGGGCCAGGCGCTGGCCGAGAAATTCCGCGCAAGGCCGATAGGCCTCGCCCGGCGGATTGACGGTGGGGAAACGGATCAGCTCCTGGGTCAGGGCGACGATCTCGTCCCGGCGGGATTCGATTGCGTCCAACACCTTATCCAGTTCGATGATCGCGTTCATGTGCGTTTCCCCTTTGTTTGTTTTCCCCTTGCCAGATGCACCTCAGATGCAACGCCCGCCATCCACCTCCATCGCCACCCCGGTGATCATGGACGCTTCGTCGCTGCAAAGGAAGCAGGCGGCGGCGGCGATATCCTGCGGCGTGGAGAAACGGCCGATGGGAATCGAAGCCAGGAACTTCGCCCGGATTTCCGGCGTATCCTGGCCCATGAAGGTGGCCAGCAAGGGGGTTTCCCCCGCCACCGGATTGATCGCGTTCACCCGGATTCCGAACGGCGCCAGTTCCACCGCCATCGCCCTTGTGGCGGCGATCATCCAGCCCTTGGAGGCATTGTACCAAGTGAGATTTGGCCGCGGGCTGACACCGCCGGTGGAGGCGATGTTGAGGATGGCGCCGCGCTTCTTGGCTTTCATGCCCGGCACGATCTCCCGCGCTGTCAGGTAAACCGACTTGGCGTTGACCGCCAGGATGCGGTCGAATTCATCTTCCGCCAGCGCGTCCAGTGGCTGCGGGCGGTGGCCGATGCCGGCATTGTTGACCAGGATATCGATACCGCCGAACTGGCGGATGGCGGCCTCGGCCATCGTCTTGACGTCCGACTTGCGCGACACGTCGGTTTGAACCGCAAGCCCTTTCAGTTCGACGGCGAGCTTTCGGGCGGCGTCGCCATTCACGTCCGCAATCACCACACGGGCGCCTTCGGCGGCGAAACGCCGGACGATGCCCTCGCCGAAGCCGGAGGCGCCGCCGGTTATGATCGCCACTTTATCCTTCAGACGCATGCTCGATCCTATCCGTGAAAGGCGGCGACGGTCTTGAGCCGGGTGAAGGCATAAAGCGCCTCGAATCCCTTTTCGCGGCCATGGCCGGAACGGCCGGTGCCGCCAAAGGGCAATTCCACCCCGCCGCCGGCGCCGTAATTGTTGATGAAGACCTGGCCGGCATGCACGGCGCGGGCAAGCCGCATGGCGCGGCCGCCGTCGCGCGTCCATACCCCCGCCACCAGGCCGTAATCGGTGGCGTTGGCGATGCGGATGGCATCTTCCTCGGATTTGAACGGAATCACCACCTGCACGGGTCCGAAAATCTCGTCCTGTGCCAGGAGATGGTCCGGGGAGACACCGGCAAAGAGGGTTGGTTTCAGGAAATGGCCGCCGCGCGGCGCATTGGAGGCGATGGCGCCCTGGGCGGCGATGGACAGCCCGTCCGCCCGGCCGCGGGACAGATAATTTTCCACCCGCGCCTTCTGCGCCGCCGAAATCAGCGGCCCCACATCGAGATCGTCGCGGGCGGCACCCACCCGCAGGGCGCGATAGCGTTCGGCGAGCTGCTCCAGCATGGGTTCATAGATCGCCTCTTCGATCAGCAGGCGCGAGGAGGCGGAACAGGTCTGCCCGGCATTCTGGATTCCGGCATTGACGAGGAAGGGCAGGGCCCGCTCCCGATCGGCGTCGGCGAAGACGATCTGGGGCGATTTCCCGCCCAGTTCCAACGTCACCGGCACCGCGTTCTTTCCCGCCGCCGCCTGCACCAGGGCGCCGACCGCGGTCGAGCCGGTGAAGGAGACATGATGGACCCCCGGATGGCCCGCCAGCGCCGCGCCGGCTTCTTCGCCCAACCCCGTCACCACATTGAGCGCGCCCGGCGGCAGTCCCGCCTCCTCGGCGATGCGGGCGAAGGCCAACGCGGTCAGGCTGGCTTCTTCCGCCGGCTTCACCACACAGGCGTTGCCCGCCGCCAGCGCCCCCACCACCGAGCGGCCGATGATCTGCATCGGATAATTCCACGGGATGATATGGCCGGTGACGCCGTGCGGTTCGCGCAAGGTGAAGACCGTGTAATCGGCAAGATAGGGAATGGTCTCGCCATGCAGCTTGTCGGCGGCGCCGGCATAGAATTCCAGGTATCGCGCCAGCGCCAGCGCATCGGCGCGGGCTTGTTTGAGAGGCTTGCCCACGTCCTGGGCTTCCATCGCGGCCAGCGCTTCGGCCTTGTCCCGCACGATCTGGCTCATGCGTGCGAGCAGGCGCCCACGCTCCGCCGCCGTCAGCTTGCCCCAGCCGCCGGAAAAGGCCGCATTCGCCGCCGCCACGGCCGCGTCGATGTCGGTGGCCTTGCCTGCCGCCAGGGTGCCGATGGTCTCGCCGGTGGACGGATCCTCGACCGGCAGAGTGGCGTTCGCGGCCTGCCAGCGGCCGGCGATGAAGAGTTTTTCTTCGATCATGCGACGATCCTATGATTCACGGCATAAACGCTCAACTTGTCCGGCGTCCCGTCATGGCGGCAATCGGCACCCGTTCGCTGTCGGGGAAGACATAAAGCGCGGCAAACACGATGGCCAGATTGGCCATCAGCCCGATAAAGCCGGCATTCACGCCCCCAACCGGAACGGAGAATTCATAGATCGCGGTCGCCAGCACATCGCCGGCAATGAGACCGGCGATGATGGCGGCGGGCCGCATCCGGCGCAGGAACAGGATGCCCAGCACACCCGGCAGGGATTGGGTGATCCCGAAATAGAACAGATTGTTGATGGTCACCATCAATTGCGACGAGTGCGCGGCGCTGGCAATCGACAGCAGCAGATAAAGCGCCATCACCAGTTTCGACCAGCCGCGCTGCTGGTCGTTGCTGAGGCCCGGCAGAAGATTGCGCGACACCAGCGCCCCGATGGCCAAGCAGATGCCGGTCAGGATCACCAGGGCGGAAAGCGCCGCGCCTGCCATCACCAGCCCGACCAATGGCGCGGGCAAAAGCATCTCCGCCACGGCGGGAAACACGTCATTGGCGGATGCGACATGCATGCCGTGTCCCAGCGCGAAGAAGGCGACAAGGGTGAGGAAGGGAAACATCATCATATAAAGCGGCATGGTGACCTGCGCCCGCCTGACCGCCGAAGCCGAGCGGGCGGTGAACACATAGGCGCAGGTCTGCGGCACAATGCAGAAGCCGACGCACTGCAGGAGAATGGTGGTGATCGAAAAGATGTCGCCCTTCAGGGTCGGGCGCATCGCCTGCTTCCAGGCGACGGTTTCGGGAACCGCCAGCCCGTGACTGCCCGGCCAGTGGCGCAACGCCACCAGGCCCATCAAAAGGATCGCAAGGATCAGAAGAATATCCTTCAGCACCGCGACATAGGCCGAAGCCCGGATGCCGGAGATGATTATATAAGTGAAGGCGAGGAGGCCTGCGATGCCCGCCAGGGCCAGGGGCGGGATGCCCCAGCCCAATTCTTTCAGCACGATGTCGAGGCCCAGAAACTGCTGCATGCCCAGCGGGATCAGGAACAGGAGCGAGGCCAAGGTCACTACCAACTCCAGCGCGCGGCTGCCGAAATGACGGCGGAACAGGTCGGGCAGGGTGATCGCGCCGTGAATGCGGCCGGCTCGCCAGATCAAGGGATTGAGGAAATAACCGACCACGAAAGCCAGCAGGATATAGCCGACGAACCAGGTGACGAAACCGGTGCCGCTGGCATAGACGCCGCCGGGATAGCCCAGCACCGTGGTGATGCTGTAGGTCTCGCCCACCGCCAGAAAGAAGAACAGCACCGTATTGAACTGGCCGGAGGCGACGAAGAAATCCTCGGCTTTCTGATGCAGATGGCCGCGCTTTGACAAGGCAGCCAATGCCAGCGAAACCAAAATGATGGCGAGAAAAGCCGCGCTCATGACGGCTCGCCGGTGTCGTAACCAGCATCGTAATTGGTGTTGATATGCTCCTCGGGGCGGTGGCGGTCATAGCCGAACCAGCAGACGGCAAGGCACACCGAGGTGAGCGGAATGCAGGCGAACAGCCACAGCAATCCCAACGGCACGCCGAACGGCGCCACCGCCAGCCGGTCCAGCAGCGGCACGGTTGGGATGACCGACAGAAACGGCACCGCGACGCCGATGATGACGCGGGCGAACGGCGACATGTCAGAAGGGTCCTTGCGGCATCACAGCGTGCGCCAGGTCTTGCCCTGCGCGCCGGGCGGCAATGTCGCTTCATAGACACCGCGCGCCACCGCCCGGGCCAGCACGTCGGCGGCCAGCGCACCGATCCGCGCCGCCGCGAAATCGGCGGACGGTCCTTTGATCTTCTGCTTGGCGGTGGAAAGGCCGAACACCACATCGCCGTCAAACGGCGAATGGATGGGACGGATGGCGCGGGCCAGGCCATCCTGCGCCATGATGGTTACCCGCTTCATCTGATCGATGGTCAAATCCACATCGGTGGCGATGCAGGCGATGGTGGTGTTGGTCCGCGCCCCGGGATTGACCTTGGTCTGGCCCCAATCCTCCCCCACCACGCGTTTGCTGCCGGGGCCGAGGCCGCCGAATTCATTGCCGATCTCGAACGCGCCGGCCCAGAAATTGCGGGTGCCCGGCACTACCGGCGAACCCAGGCTGTTGACCGCGACAATGGCGCCCACCGTCATGCCGTCCCTGGTCACATAGGAGGCCGAGCCGATGCCGCCTTTGAGGGCGCCGGATTCCGCGCCATAGCCGGCCCCGGCGGTGCCGAGCTTGAAATCCAGCCCCGCCGCCTGCACCGCGCGCATCCCCAGATCGTGATAGGGCGGATTGGTGCCCCAGGCTTTGTCGCCACGGTCGGCCAGGTCATAAAGGATCGCCGCCGGCACGATCGGCGAAACCGGCACGCCGGGCGACTTGGCCATGGCATAGCCGCGGCCTTGCGCGCCCAGCCAGGCCGCCACCCCGTCGGCCGAAGCCAGGCCATAGACCGAGCCGCCGGACAGCACCACCGCATCGGCGGCGTGCACCAGATTCCAGGAATTGAGAACATCGGTCTCGCGGGTGCCGGGGCCGCCGCCGCGCACATCGGCGGAGCAGGTGGATTCCGCGTCGGGCAGGACCACGGTGACGCCGGTGCGCACTTTGGGATCCTCGGCCTGGCCCACCCGGATGCCGGGCACGTCGGTGATCAAATTGCGCGGACCTGGGCCGCCTTGATTGCCCTGGCCGAAGGCGAGGCGGCTGTTCGAGGCCATCAGCGCCGCGCCGGTGGTGAGCGAGGCAAGAAGCGTGCGGCGATGCATGAATCTTCCCCAGGTTCAAGCACATGCCGGTGCTTGAACCGCACCGGCTTATTGGAATTCCTGAATTTGCCGCCTTCCGACAGGAAATGGCAAGCCGGTTACGTTTAATGGCCGCGAAGTCCGGACCGGATCGCAACCGCGACTTGCCTCACGCATGGAAAGGCGATGTGCGGTCACGAAACTGTAAGGATTGTGAAAATTCCGGTGAGGAATTGTCGCGCCCGCGCCAATTCCGGCATCTCACTGCCCGGCCCGGCCTACCGCCGCTTGCGGCGTGCATGATAAGAGCATATACGCTCACAAATAAGGGCATATGCTTATACTCAATCGTCAGGCCAGGAGGGACGGCGTCATGCCAAACGAGAGCGAAAATTCAATCAGCCGCCGCTCGATCCTGAAACTGATCGGGATGAGCGCCGGCAGCGCCGCCATGTATCAGGCCATGGTGGATATGGGTTATGCCGCCACCTCCGACTTCACCGGCCCGATCAAACTGTCGGGCGAGGTGAAAGGCGCCTCGGTGTTGATCCTGGGTGCGGGGATCGCCGGCATGGTGGCGGCCTATGAGCTGCGCAAGGCGGGCTACAAGGTCCAAATCCTGGAATATAACGACCGGCCCGGCGGCCGGAACTGGTCGCTTTACGGCGGCGACAGCTATACCGAAATGGGCGGCGTCACCCAAAAGGTCCAGTTCGACAAGGGGCTTTATTTCAATCCCGGTCCCTGGCGCATTCCCTATCATCACCAGGGCATTCTGCATTACTGCCAACTGCTCAATGTGCCGCTGGAGCCTTTCGTGTCCATCAACAACAACGCCTATGTCCATTCCACACGGGCGTTCGATGGCAAGCCCAAGCGCTACCGCGAAGTCGTGGCGGATTATGACGGCTATATCGCCGAATTGCTGGCCAAGGCGACCAGCCAGGACAGACTGGACGACGCCCTCAACAAGGACGAGAAGGATGGGCTGCTGCAGATGCTGCGGCGCTGGGGGGCGCTGGACCGGAATTACCAATACAAGATGGGTGAGGCGGCCAGCGAATTCCGCGGCTTCGACCGACCGCCCGGCGGCGGATTGGATTCGGTGCCGGTCGATTCGACGCCCTTGCCGCGCAAGGATCTGTTCGCTTCCACCATGTGGATTGAACGCTATCTGACCAAGACCCTGGATTTCCAGGGCACGCTGTTCCAGCCGGTGGGCGGCATGGGCCAGATCGGCAAGGCGTTCGGGAAACTCCTCAGTGGCGCAATCCAATATGACTGCAAGGTCACTCGCATCCAGCAGGACGAAAAAACCGTCACCGTCACCTATATCGACAGCAAAAAGGGCGGAGCGCCGAAAACCGCGAAGGCCGACTGGTGCGTCTGCACCATTCCTGCTTCGGTATTGAGCCAGATCCCGATCACGGTCGGCGCGCCGATGCGCAATGCGATCGACTCGCTTTCCTATATTCCGGCCGCCAAGGTCGGGCTCCAGTTCCGGCGCCGCTTCTGGGAACAGGACGAGGCCATTTATGGCGGGATCACCTATACCGATCAGCAGATTTTCAATATCGGCTACCCTTCGACCGGCTTTTTCGATAAAGGCCCGGCCGTGCTGCTGGGCGCCTATGCCTTTGCCAGCATCAACACCTACAGTTTCGAGGCGCTTTCCGCCCAGGAGATGATCGCGGCGGCCTTGGAGCAGGGCTCCCATATCCATCCCCAATATCGCGCGGAATTCCAGAATGGGGTGGCGGTGTCCTGGCACCGCGTGCCTTGGACCTTGGGCTGCTCCGGCGGCTGGACGGACGAAAACCGCGCCAAGCATTACGACGCCATATGCGCGGTGGACAACCGGATCGTGCTGGCGGGCGAGCATTGCTCGCGGCTTCCCGCCTGGCAGGAAGGGGCGGTGCTGTCTTCGTTGGACGCGATCAAGCGCCTGCATCAGCGCGTCCTGTCGGCGTGAGGAGAATGAGCATGAAAACTTGGTTCCTTGCGCCTGTGCTTGGCGCCGGCCTTCTTGCGGCCTCGGCACTGATATTCGAAGCCGGCGCCCAGATCGGATTTCCGCGCAGTCAGTTGCCGCAGCAGGGCGGCGAGGCGATCTATAAGGGCGTCTGCCAGGCCTGCCACATGCCCGACGCGCGTGGTGCGGTGGGCGCCGGCATTTATCCGGCCCTGGCCGGGAATGCCAAGCTGGAGGTCGCGGGTTATCCGGTTTCGGTGGTGATTCACGGCCAGAAGGCGATGCCGGCTTTCGGAGACGTTTTCTCGGATCAGCAGATCGCCGATGTGACCAATTACATCCGCACCCATTTCGGCAACGATTACAAGGACACGGTGACGCCCGCCCAGGTCCGCGCGGCGCGCTGACGCACATCCACGCTTCGGTTTCGGCCGCCTCTATCGCAAGTCCATGCAAAATGGATGCGACCAGCCACCCATCTCCGGTTCCTCCCCAAGGTACCTCCCCGGAGATGGGTGGTTTTCATCCGCCCGCGGCGACTGTGCGTATTTTCCCAGAACCTCCTTATCCGAGTTCCACGACAGGTCACGCCGCTTGACGAAGGGTTCGCGATTTTGGTTGGTTCGGTCATGATGTTCCGTGCGCGAAGAGAGGCGAGGCGAAGCACCGGCGGATAAGACGATATCCGCGAAGCCGAACCAAGAAATTGGGAAGAGGGGCGAGACATGGCGCAAGTGAGCGCCGTCATCGAGACGGATATACCCGCGCGGCTCGACCGGCTGCCTTGGACCCGCTTTCATCTGCTTCTGGTGACCGCGCTCGGCATCACCTGGATTCTGGACGGCCTGGAAGTCACCATTGTCGGCGCCATCGGCCCGGTGCTGCAAAATCCGAAGGCGCTGGGCATCTCCAGCACCGAGTTGGGGGCGGTATCCTCCTTTTATGTGGTGGGGGCGGTGGTCGGGGCCCTGTTCTGGGGCTGGCTGACCGACCGGCAGGGACGCAAGCGGGTGTTCTACGCCACGCTGTTGACCTATCTGGTCGGCGTGCTGCTGAGCGCGCTAGCCTGGAATTTCTGGAGCTTCATCCTGTTCCGGGTGCTCACCGGCTTCGGCATCGGCGGCGAATATGCCGCGGTCAATTCCGCCATCGACGAATTGATCCCGGCGCGCTATCGCGGCCGGGTCGATCTGATCGTCAATGGCAGCTTCTGGATCGGCGCGGCGGTGGGCGCGGCGGTTTCGCTGGTGATCCTCGATCCGCGGTTTTTGCCGGCGGGGATAGGATGGCGGTTCATCTTCGGCGTGGGCGGCATTCTGGGATTCTTCATCCTGTTTCTGCGCCGCATGATTCCGGAAAGTCCGCGCTGGCTGGTGATTCACGGCCGGGCCCAGGAAGCGGAAACCACCGTGCGGGCGGTGGAAGACGAGGTCGCGGCCATCACCGGCAAGAAACTGCCGCCGGCGACGGGCAGGCTGAAAGTGCATCCCCGGCTCACATTCGGCCTGGGTGTCATCTTCAAGGCGATGCTGGGCACCCATCGCGACCGCGCCATCCTGTCGATCGTCCTGATGATCGCGCAGGCCTTTCTGTTCAATGCGGTGTTTTCCACCTATGGCGTCGTCCTCACCCATTTCTATGGCGTGTCGGATCACGGCGTGGGGGTTTATCTCCTGCCGCTGGCGGCCAGCAATTTTCTGGGACCGCTGCTTCTGGGCGCCCTGTTCGACACGGTCGGACGGCGGAAAATGATCACCGGCACTTTCGCGCTGAGCGCGATCCTCCTGCTTCTGACCGCGGTCCTGTTCGCCTTGAACCGCTTCTCGGCCATGACCCAGACCGCCGCCTGGATGGCGATCTTCTTTTTCGCCTCCGCTGCCGCCAGTTCGGTCTATCTCACCGTCAGCGAGATTTTTCCGCTGGAGACCAGGGCCCTGGCGATTGCCGTTTTTTACGCGGTAGGCACCGCGATCGGCGGCAGCCTGTCGCCGCTCTTGTTCGGCTGGCTGATCCAGTCGGGATCGAATGTCATGGTGAGCGGCGGTTATGCCCTGGCGGGCCTGTTGCTGGTGATCGCCGCGGTCACCGAATGGAAGATGGGGCTCGACGCGGAGGGGCAGTCGCTGGAAAGCATCGCCCATCCTCTTTCGACCGCATCCGGCTTGGCCGAAGATCACCCATCGTCCTAGGACCTCAGATCTGCACAACGGAACTCAACGCAAATTGCTCGCCTTTCGGATTTTGCCCGATCATGACGGTATTCTTGTCGGGAAAGGAATAGGGCGGCACCGGCAGATTGTAGGGCGCGGGCACATCCTTGAACACCCGGCCCGCCAGATCGTATCGCGAACCGTGGCAATGGCAGAGATAGCCGCCCGGCCATTCCGCATCGATGCTGCCGGGGGTGGGCGTGAAAGTGGGAATGCAGCCCAGATGGGTGCAGATTCCGACCAGAACCAGATATTCCGGCTCCAGCGAACGTGACCAGTTGGTGGCATAGGTCGGCTGCTGATTTTCTTCCGAATTGGGATCGCGCAGCCGCGTCAGCAGGGATTGGGCTTTCAGTTTCTGCAGTATCGCCGGTGTCCGGCGCACGACGAAAACCGGCCGGGACCGCCAAACGACCACGATCTGCTGGCCGGGTTGCAGCGAGGACAGGTTGACCGACAGCGGCGCCCCCGCCGAAAGCACATCGCTGCCCGGCTCCATTTGATCGATGAACGGCCACAGCGCGGCCAGCGTCCCCATGCCGGCCACGGCGCCGGTCGCGACATACAGAAAATCCCGTCTTTTAACTTCAGATTCTATCGCGGCAGCCGTCATTCTTTCCGAGCCCCTTTCCGATTCCGTCATAACGCAAACGCGTTAAGCCTTCTGTTGGAGCCCATCGCAACATGCGGCAAATTCAACCGCGATCGGGTCGATTATTACGCGTCCGTCATGTTATCGCGGGCAACGCGTCAAACGCGCCGGCTGCTCAGTCCCGCGCCTGCGGCACCATCCATAACAGATAATCGGCGCCGTTGAGGGCGATCAGTTCGGGCTGGATCGACTCGACCAGGTCCTCGATATCCTCCGGCATATTGTTCAAGGATGTCTCATAGGATTCTTCCGGCACTTCGTCGCGATAATCCGGCAGGCGGGTACCCTTGCACACCCGCAAGGCGGAGACTTTGAACGACACACCGGCGATTTTGGCCTGCCCCGCAAAGAGAATGCCGGGATCCTCGGCGGGTCCCTGTTCGTACAATTCGCTGGGCCAATCGATTTCCGGCGCTGATACAGGCATTTTCCACCCCAACTCATTGTTGCTCTTTGCGAATCCTAGCGGTTAAGCCCGTTTGCGCCAATGCGCGAATCGGCAAGCGGATTTCACCCGGCATCGACGCGGCCCGCGGAAATAATCGGAAAGATTTTGTCCCAAGGTTGTTTGATTTTGCAATGTGTGGCAGGTCCAGACCATGGTTGCCCCAGAACAAGCCGGATCGCATGACGGGCCAGCCCGCCAGGCCACCGAAAGACTTGCAAACCCGGTCTTGTTTTCCCTGATTGCCGTCATTGTGGGCGTCATTACCGGTTTCGGCGCGGTGTTCTTTCGTGCGCTGATCGCCCTGGTACACAACCTGTTCTTTCTCGGCCGCTTTTCCACGGTCTATGACGCCAGCCTTCACACGTCCGCGTCTCCCTGGGGTCCGTTGGTCATTCTGGCGCCGGTGATCGGCGGCATGGGCGTGGTCTATCTGGTCAAGCGATTTGCGCCCGAAGCCCGCGGCCATGGCGTGCCCGAAGTGATGGATGCGATCTTCTACAATGAAGGCGCCATCCGGCCGATGGTGGCGGTGGTGAAATCACTGGCTTCGGCGCTCGCCATCGGCAGCGGTTCGGCGGTCGGCCGCGAAGGACCCATCATCCAGATCGGCGCGTCGCTGGGCTCGAGCCTGGGTGGGGTCCTGCGGCTCCAGGTCTGGCAACGCATCACCCTGGTCGCGGCCGGCGCCGGTGCCGGCATCGCCGCCACCTTCAATACGCCCATCGGCGGGGTGCTGTTCGCGGTCGAACTGATGATGCCGGAAGTCAGCACCCGCACCTTCCTTCCGGTTGCATTGGCGACCGGCACCGCCACCTTCATCGGGCGCATCTTTTTCGGGCCGAGGCCGGCCTTCCATGTGCCGCCGGTCGGCACCCTCTCCAGCCATCCTTCCGGCGTCTATATGCTGGTCTTGTATGCGGGTTTGGGCGTGCTGACCGGTTTTGGCGCGGCCGGCTTTGTGCGCTGCCTGCATTACGCCGAGGAGCAGTTCGAGCGGATCCGCAACCCGTATCTTCGCCATGCCATCGGCATGGGCCTGGTGGGCGTGGCGATGTATGCGTTCCTGATTTTTTCCGGCCATTACCAGATCGAAGGCGTGGGCTACGCGACCATTCAGGACGTTCTGCTGAGTGCGGTCGGCGCCGCGCCGTTCCTGGCCCTGTTGTTCGTCTCGAAAATGCTGGCGACTTCGGCCAGCCTCGGCTCCGGTTCATCGGGCGGGATTTTTTCGCCGTCCCTGTTCATGGGGGCCACGTTGGGGGCGGCATTCGGAGCCCTGGCGCATCTGCTGTTCCCGGTCCTGAATGTCAGCGTTCCCGCTTTCGCCATGGTCGGGATGGCGGCCATGGTCGGCGGCGGCACCGGCGCGGCCATGACCGCGGTGACCATGATTTTCGAAATGACCCTGGATTACGGCATCGTGGTGCCGATGATCATCGCGGTGGCGATCAGCATCGGCATCCGGCGCATCCTGTCGCGCGAGAATATCTACACCATCAAGCTTCAGGCCCGCCGCCATTTCATTCCCAAGGCCCTGCACGCGAACATGTTCCTGGTCCGCCGGGCCGGGGAGGTGATGGACAAGGACATTCTGATCCTGCCCAAGGACATGCCGTTCGATGATTTTCTTAAGTTGGATCATGGCGGCAGGCTGCGGCATGTGGTGGTGACCCAGGGAGACCGGATCGTGGGCGTGCTCAGGGTCAATACCGCGCTGCGGCGCGGGTTGGAGGGCGCTTCCACCGGCGTCCGGTTGGGCGATGCCGCCAGCCCGCAATTCGCGGTGGCCCGGGCCGAGGACATCATGTTCAACGTGATCGGGCGGATGTGGCGGAAGAAAGCGGTGATGACCGTGGTGGTGCGGGGCGACGGGGTGCCGCGGGCCTCGAATGTGATCGGGCTGATCACCAAGGAGCATGTCGCCGACTCGGTTGCGGAAAGCATCAAGCCCTATTCCGCCGGCTCTGCGATATTTTAACCGTCATACGGCCGATCGCTTGCCGCGCCGGTAATAAGAGCATATCCTCATGATTATGGAGCAGAGCGCAAAATCCGAGTTGATTGCCTGCAATTGCATGGCCTTGCGCCGGGCCGCGCGCAGCATCTCGAATTTCTATGACAGCCAGCTGGCGCCGAGCGGATTGCGCGCCACCCAATTCGCCATCCTGGCGCTGGTCAACACCCTGGAAGAGGCGTCGGTCAACGCGGTTGCCGAAAGGCTGGCCCTGGACCGCACCACGGCGGGCAAGAATCTGCGCCCCTTGGAGGCGGCGGGACTGGTGAGCATCGCGCCGTCGAAAAAGGACGGCCGGCAACGGGCGATCCGCCTGACCAGGGCCGGCAAGGCGGCGCTCAAGACCGCCTTGCCGCTCTGGCGCCGGGCCCAGACTCAATTCGAGGCGGCGAACGGCGCCGACAAGGCGGCGACCCTGCGGACCACGCTGCGAACGCTGAAATTCCAGAACTGATCGCCAAGCGTCATCTCCGGCATCCGCGTGTCGCGGTTCGCGCGTCTTTGAGGTAATGCTATGCGGCTTGGCGGAGCCAACCGCCAGCGGAAGCAAATTGGAAGACCAATGCCGCCTTCCTCAGTTACCGATTCCGAGTCCTGGACCTACCAGGAGATTTTCCAGCAGCCGGCCCTGTGGCCGACAACCCTGGAGCGGGTGCGGACCGCCTCGACCCGGCTCGATCCGGGCCGGCTTCTTTCCGGCCGCATACTTCTCACCGGCGCGGGCACTTCCGCCTATGCCGCCACCGCGATCACCGCGGCGCGGCCGGGAAGCCTGGCCGTGCCGACCACGGATTTGCTGATCGATATGGAGCGCCATCTCGCCGGAGTGGATGCGGTGATCTCGCTGGCCCGCTCCGGCCAGAGCCCGGAAAGCGCGGCGGTGGTTGAACAGATCCGAAGGCTTCGGCCCGGGATTTTTCAACTGGCCATCACTTGCAATCCCGAAAGTCCTCTCACCCGATCGCGGCTGGATGGCATCGTTCTGCTCGATCCGCGCACCAACGACCAAAGCCTGGTGATGACCAGTTCCTTTTCCAATCTGGTGCTGGCCGGGCTTGCGCTGTTTCAGCCCGGGGCCGCGGAATCCGCGGTGGCGGGGTGCGGCGCGGTTGCCGAAAAGCTGTTGCCCGCCATCGACCGGGATTGCCGCGCCGCGGCCGCGCTGGCGCGCGACCGGATCGCGGTTCTGGCCTCCTCGCCGCTTGCCGGCTGGGCGTTGGAAGCAAGGCTCAAGGCGATGGAAATGACCGCCGGCGGCTTTGCGGTGATGGCGGAAACCTATCTCGGTCTCAGGCACGGGCCCTTGTCGTTTCTGCGGCCGGATACGCTTCTGCTTTGCCTTCTCTCCAGCGATCCCAGGCGGCGGTTGTATGAACGGGATCTGTTGCGCGAATTGCGGGCCAAGAAGACCGGTTATCTGGTCGGCATCGCCGATCCGGCGGATGCGGAAGGCTTATTCGACGCGGTCATTCCCGCCGTCGCGCCGCATCTTCCCGACGCATTGCGCACCCCGTTCGAGATCATCATTCCCCAGTTGTTTGGTTATCATTTGAGCCTGGCCAAGGGACTGAACCCCGACAATCCCAGTCCAAGCGGGATGATCAACCGGGTGGTTCAAGGCGTTGTGATCCATCCGGCGGGGGCATGAGCGTGAGCGGCGGCAAGCCCCATCTTCGCCGCGCGCTCACCCTGTGGAATCTCATCTTCATCGGCATGGTGATCATCCAGCCGACCGCGCCGATGGGCATTTATGGCGTCATCAGCAACACCGCGCACGGCCATGTGGTCACCACCATCCTGATCGCCATGGTGGCGATGCTGTTCACCGCCATCAGCTATGGCCGGATGGCGCGGGTCTATCCCAGCGCCGGCTCGGCCTATACCTATGTCGGCCAGGCGATCCATCCGGTGCTGGGTTACGTCACCGGCTGGAACATGGTGATGGATTATCTGCTCAATCCGCTGATCTGCACCGCCTTCTCCGCCAAGGCGGCGATGAATATCATTCCGGGATTGCCCTTTTATGCCTGGCTGCTGGTGTTTGCCGGCTTCTTCACCTGGGTCAATCTTCACGGCATCAAGACCTCGGCCCGCCTGAACGAGGTTCTATGCGCGGCCATGGTGCTGGTGGTGCTTCTGTTCTTCGCTGCGGTGATCAATTTTCTTTGGCGGGCGCATCACGGCACCCTTGATTTCATTCAACCCTTTTACGACCCGTCGAATTTTAACGCGCAAAGCATCTATGCCGGCACCTCGGTGGCGGTGCTCACCTATATCGGCTTCGACGCCATCTCGACCTTGTCCGAGGAGGCGGAAAATCCCCGCCGCAATGTGCTTTTGGCCACGGTGCTGGTCTGTGTGTTCACGGGACTTTTGTCGGGCTTGGAAGTCTATGCGGCGCAGCTGGTTTGGGGTTCGAAGGACTTTCCGCCCGACCGGGTCGAATCCGCCTTCGCCCTGGTCTCCCAGCGGGTGGGCGGCTATGCGCTGTTCCAGGTGATGAATTTCACTCTGCTGGTGGCGAATATGGGCACGGCCATCGCCGCCCAGCTCGCCGCCGGCCGGCTGCTCTACGGCATGGGGCGGGGCAACGCGATCCCGAAAGCCTTTTTCTCTTTCATCGATCCGCGCCATCTGGTGCCCCGCAACGGCATCATCCTGGTGGGGCTTTTCGCCCTGGTGGGTGCGGCGACATTGGAATATTTCTCCGCCGCCCTGGGCGGCAGCGCCTATGCGGTGGGCGCCCAGGCGCTGAATTTCGGGGCCTTCATCAGCTTCATGGGGGTCAATGCCGCGGCCTTCGTGCATTATTGGTGGCGGGGCGCGCGCCGGACCTGGAGCAATCTGCTGGTTCCGGTGCTGGGGTTTCTGATTTGCGGTTTCATCTGGCTGCATCTGAACCGTGCCGCCATGATCCTGGGGGCGGTCTGGATGATCGCCGGCATCGCTTATGGCGCCATCCGCACCCGCGGCTTTCGTGGGGATCTGGTGCGGTTCGAGAGTCCGCCGGAAGAAGCCTGACCCCGCCGGTCACCCGATCCGGCAGGCGGCGGTATAGGGACCAAGTGCGTCCCGGATCCTGTCCAGGATCAGCGCTTCCGGCTTGGGCGGAAGCCGGCCGGCGCGCACCCGCGCATATTGCGCCGGCAGATAGCGGCTCAATAGAATTTCCGGCAACCGCGTCAGGGAAAGATTGGACAGGAGCCTCGCCATCGCCGCCTCGATCCGGCGATCGGGCCAGTAATAGCGGATGCGGTCGCTATAGCTGTTCCACATCAGCATCTTCTGCTGCGCCTCCGAGCCCGCATAATAGTCTTTCCAGGATGCGGGATTGTCGCGCATGACGGATTCAACGATTTCCATAAGCCGGGACTGGGCGTCGGGCGCGACGGTCTGCTGCTCGATCTCGGCCAGGGCGCCGATCGCTTCCCGCATGGCGAAGGTAAGACCGGGGCCGACTTTCAGAATCGCAAATCCGTCTTCGACCAGGGCGGGGTAATTTTCCGGCCGCTGGAAATCCGTCGAATGGGCTTCAAACAAAATGTCGTCCGCCTTTTGTCGCCGCCAGCGGACAAGCGGTTCGGCCTTGGCCCGCTGGTAATCGGTGACGGTCTCATTGTCGAACTCGACCCCGGGCTGCACCACCAACCCAGCCACCCGCGACCAGGCAACCGCCAGCCCCGCTTTGCGGAAAGCCAGCTCATGAACCCTCAATGTTTCGGCCGCGGCATCCGGCGTGGTGACGGCCAATTCTTCCAAACCGTGCGAGGCGCCGCCCGGCACCGGCACTTCGGTGCCGATGATGTAGAAGGGCGGATCGCCATCGCCGCGCGCGGCCTCCGCGGCTTGCGCCAATTGCGCGGCGCGTTCGGCGATCATGTCGCCGGGCAGGATGGCGGGATCGCCGGCGCAAGCCATGCTGGCGTCGAGATGGATCTTGGTGAAACCGGCCCGGACATAATCTGCGATCATCGCCTTGGCGCGATCCATGGCGATTTCGGCCGGCATTTTGCGCCAGGGATGGGGACCCAAATGATCGCCGCCCAGCATCAGGCTTTTGCTGGAAATCTCCGCGCCCGCCGCGATCCCGCAGGCGAAATCGCGAAAATCCTGAGGCTGCATACCGGTATAGCCGCCTTCCTGATTCACCTGGTTGCAGGTCGCTTCAATCAGCAGCAGCGAGCCGTGATCGCGCGCCTCTTCGGCGGCGGCCCGGATCACCCAGGGATGCGCCGAGCAAACCGATGTAACGCCGCGCTGTCCAAAGCCGGACAGACGATCCAAGAATTGCCTACCCGCCGCCAAATCCTTCCCCCCATCCGCGCTTTATCGAACCCGCCAGATTGATGCTATCATTCTGGTCCCGCCCGGCAAGCAACCGAGACCTCATGCCAGCTCATCCGAAACGGTTCGACATCAGCATTGTCGGCGACCTGAATCTCGATCTGGTGCTCGACGGCTTGCCGGAGACGATGCCAGTTGAGCGGGAACTCATCGCGTCGGGTTTTTGCGTCACTCTGGGCGGCTCGGCCGCAATTCTGGCCCATAATCTTGCCGCCCTAGGTCTCAAGGTTGGCTTCTCGGCGCTGGCGGCCAAGGATGCGTTCGGGAAAATCGCGCGCGGCTGGCTGAGCGGGCAGGGCGTCGATATCTCCCATTTGCGGGACAGCGACAGCAAGGCGGGCTCGGGCGCGACGGTTCTGCTCAATCACGGCGCGGCCCGCCACATTCTCAGCTATCTGGGAGTGACGCGCGAACTCAGCCTGCGACATTTGGATCTCGACCATATTTGTTCGTCGCGACATTTTCATCTGTCATCCCTGTTCCTGCTGAACGGTCTGCACCGGGACCTGCCCGGCCTCTTCCATGCGATCAAGCAAAGAGGATTGACGCTGTCGCTGGACACCAACGACGATCCGGAGGATCGGTGGCACGGCGTTCTGGATGAACTGTTGCCGCTCATCGACATTCTGCTGCCGAATGAAAGAGAGTTGCTGCGGATGACGGGGACGGACTCGATCGCGGCGGCACTCGATATCATGACGGGCAAAGTCCCGGTTATCGCGGTCAAATGCGGTGCGAAAGGCGCGATCGTGCGGCAAGGCCGGCAGTTCTGGTCCGTGCCGCCGGTGACGGTGGTGCCCGCCGACACGATCGGCGCCGGCGACAGCTTCAATGCGGGTTATCTCGCCGGTTATCTGCGCGGATTGCCGCCGGCGGTGTGCGCCGCCATGGGCACCGCCGCCGGCGCCGTGTCCACTCTGAAAGCCGGCGGGGTCGAGACCTTTCGCGACCGGAAGATTCTCGAGAGTACGATCCGGGAGCTGGCGCCCGGCTCAAAGCTCTTGCAGTGTTTTGAGCAACCGGAGCGTCGGTAACGTCCGCTGCGCCAGCCTTTGCCGGCGCGATCCTCCGACGCTTTGACCTGGAATTCGCAAATCGCCTGCCCCTGCTCCGATGCTGCGGGGCGGAGCTTCCAGATGCCGGACATAGCGCAACCACGCGGCGTCCCGCGCGCCGAAGAGCTGAGGCCGACGCGCAATGCAGCGTTCCAAAGTCCCCGGGCCGGTACCGAACAGGCCGGCATAAACCGGCTCCAGACAGGCACGGCGCTGAAAATCGTCCACCCGCCCGACATGACCGTCGAAAAGCAAGACTATGGCAACAACGCCCACCATCGCCAGCGCTGCGTAGCGCCAATGCGACGGCCGCCGCTGCCCCTGGCTGAACCGGAACGGCCGGGATGCTGACAGGCCAAGCCCATCGCTTGCCATGCGAGGCTCCCAATTTTCCGGGAGCTTAGCGCCGGCCCGGCGATCCATAAATCGGCATCCGGACCGTTATTGCCGCTATATTCGGCCATATATATTGCTTGCGAGGCAGATCGGGGGATATTTCATGCGCATTCGCCATTTTTTGCTCGCCTCGGCCGCCGGGCTGGTGGCGGGACCGGCCTGGTCGCAGTCGCCGGCCAGCACCTTCAATCTGGGCCAGATCGAGACCGTGACGGTCACCGCCGAGCAGACGGCGGCGCCAGCGATGAGCGCGTCCACCCTCGACAATGAGACCCTCTACAACTTTCACGAACTCTCCCTCGATCGCGCCGTCAACCTGATGCCGGGGGTGGCCTCGTCCAATTCCGGCGGTCCCCGCAACGAACAGCTCATTTTCGTGCGCGGGTTCGACCGGTTCGAAGTGCCGATCTCGATCGACGGCATCCGGGTCTATCTGCCCGCCGACAACCGCCTGGATTTCGGCCGTTTCCTGACCGCCGACCTGTCCCAGGTTCAAGTCGCCAAAGGCTATGTCTCGGTGCTGAACGGTCCCGGCGCCATGGGCGGCGCCATCAATCTGGTGACCCGCAAGCCGACCGAAGCGTTCGAAATCGATGTCCGTTCGGGCCTGGTCTTGGGAAATTCCGGATCGCTGGACCGGAGCGATGCCTCGCTTTCGGTCGGCACCAGGCAGGAGGATTTCTATCTGATGGCCTCGACCGCCTGGAGTGAACAGTCGCGCGTCGAGCTTTCCGATGATTATCAGGCGACCGCGACCCAGCCGGCGGGTTTTCGGCTCAATTCCCGCAGCCGCGATTGGAGCCTGCATCTGAAAGCGGGCTATACGCCCAGCGCCACCGACGAATATTCCATCAGCTATCTGAAGCAGACCGCCGGCAAGGACGCGCCCTTCGCCGTATCCGATCCGGTGAGCCGGCAGCGCGACTGGACCTGGCCCTATTGGGACATTTCCAGCCTCTATTTCCTCTCCAGCACCGCCTTGGGCGACAGCAGCTTGGTGAAAGCCAAGCTCTACTACAACACTTTCACCAACGGGCTGTTCTCGTTTGATGACGCCAGCTTCACCACCCAGTCGCTGCCCAAATCCTTCCGCAGCTATTACGACGATTACGCTTATGGCGGCAGTCTGGAGTTCGATACGGATCCGTTCCCCTCGGACACGCTGAAAGGCTCGTTTTTCTATCGCCAGGACAGCCATGACGAATGGCAAACCATCTATTCGGTGCCCTTTACCGAACCGCATCAATACACGGTCGAGGACACCTATTCCCTGGCGGCGGAGAATAGTTGGCATCCCACCGGCGAAATTAATCTGGTGGCGGGGATGAGCTATGATTGGCGGCATCTGTTCAAGGCGCAGGACTTTATCGATCCGTCCAGTGCCGCCTCTGCCGGCACCTTCGTCAATTATCCGCTGAAGGACGGCAGCGCGCTCAACGGCCAGGCGGCACTGATCTACAATCCGGACCGGAACTCCTCCTATTATGTGAATGTCTCGGACCGGACGCGCTTTCCCACCATCTTCGAGCGCTTTTCCACGCGGTTCAACAGCGCCGCTTCCAATCCCGGGCTGAAGGCCGAGCGGGCGGCGAATTTCGAGATCGGCACCCATCAGAATTTCCAGGGCGTGCAGCTGGACGGTTCCATCTTCTATAGCGAAGTCAGCAACGCCATCGAGTCGGTGATCCTGCCGCCGCCCGCGCCCACCGGCACCACCCAGAGCCAGAATGTCGGCCATGGCACCTATTACGGTTTCGAAGCCGCAGTGGCGGACAGGCTGTCGGACGACCTCGCCTTCGGCGCCAACTACACTTTTCAGCTGCGCCATATCCACACGCCATCGGATGTCGCGCCGCTGCAATGACCGGCGATCCCGGCCATAAGGCCTTTGTCTATCTGTCCTGGATGGCGCTGAAGGATTTCACCGTCACGCCGGACATCCGGCTGGCGTCCAACCGCTGGACCAGCAACACCGCCGGCACTCTCTATTTCAAAACGGGCGCCTTCGCGCTGATGAGGATCAGTTTCAATTACCGGTTCACCGACAATTTCGATCTCAATGCCGGGATCGAAGATCTGTTCGATGAGAATTACCAGCTTGAGGCCGGTTTCCCGGAAGCGGGGCGCAGTTTCTTTGCCGAGATCCGCTTTCGCCAGTGATATGCTTGCATCGCGTGATCAGAGCGGCTTGCCGCAAGCCGTTTTGGGCAGCGCCAAAGCGGGATCGGTGACGAAATTCCGGTCGCTGAGGCTGTCCAGAAAGGTGACCAGATCGGTCAACTCCTGGCCGCCGATCCGGATATGCGCCAGAGCCTTGTCGCGCGACGGGCGTAGTTTTCCCCGATCGAGATGGTCGCGGATCGCAGCGGCCAGGCTCTTGACCGAGCCGTCATGCATATAGGTCCGGTGAGCGCGACATTGCGCAGGGAGGGCGTGCGGAACGCGCCATCATCCTTGGCCGCGCCGCTGATCTCGATCAGGCCGCGGTCGCCGGCCGGGTAGCTATTGTAGAAGCCGATTTTGTGGAATTTTCCGTCGGTGAAATTGATGCCGGAATGACAGGCCGCGCAATGCGCCTTTCCGAAGAAGAGCGCCGCACCGCGCTTGGCCATGGGTGAAATGGCATGTGCCTGTCCGCGACGGAAGCGGTCGTAAGGCAAATCGAATGACAACAGCGTGCGCTCGAACGCGGCCAGCGCCCGCGTGACGCCGGTCATGTCGATACGTCCCCGGCGTTCCGGGAAGGCCGCCAGAACATTCGCCGATAGCAGGGATCGGCCGCCAGCCGTTGCGCCAACTCTTTTTCTTTTCCCGCCATGCCCATCTCGACCGGATGGGTACCGGCAAAAGGCACCGCCACTTGCTGTTCCAGACTGTGCTGGCGGGGATCGGCCCAGGTCAGGGGGTCGAAATAGGCGACATTGGCCAGCGCCATCACGTTGCGGCGGCCGGGCACGCCGCCCACACCCGGATGGGTGGCATTGCCTTCGGTGAAGGCGCGGTGCTGTTCGTGACAGGTGGCGCAGGACAGCGTGCCGTCTATGGAGAGATCGGCGTCATAGAAAAGGCGCCGGCCCAGCGCCACTTTCGCGGCCGACATGGAATTGTCCGGCGGCACCGGCGGGCGATACGTCGGGCGGAAGATGCCAGGCATAGCTCTGGGGCTTGGACAGGCCCGCCGTCAGCAAAGCTGCGGCAGCGACCATCGCGCCTGCAACCGGGCGGCGCATTAGGGCGCCCGCGAAACCATGACGGCCAGGGTCGGGTCGGCATTGGCCGAGATCTGGATCACATAACGCCCGGGATGCAGCGGAAATTGCACCGTTTTGCGAATGCCGGAACAGGCCGGCCCGGCGCATGCGCCGTCGAAACCACTTTCGCGCCATCCCGGACCAGATCGATCCAGGCGCCCGAGCCGAGATTGATCTGGTAGGTGCCGGGTTCAATGATCATCACCCCGACCAGCCCGCCATGCCACCCATCCGCCCGGCTTGTCCGGCTGCACGACATAGGAAACCGAACGGGTGGGATGAAGCCTCACGGTCGCGCCCCGGTCGAGTGCGAGCATGGCGGGTTTCAGCCCGGCACCCGTTGCCGCGGTGACCGGGTTCTTATGAGCCCACCCCGCCAAGGCCGCCGGTAATGCCGGCGCGGCCCCAACACAATGGGCCGGGGCGGGCCAATCCCCTGCGCGGTCACGGATTGCGACGCGGTGGTCGCCAGAACCAAATCAAGGCCGTGACGTATGGAGGTCTCATGGCGGCATCCCCGGATATCGTTATATACCGTTGTTTATAACGCACGCGGGGGTATCCCGCCACCTGCGGGGCTGGTGCGCCGGCCGCCTATAATCCAAATTTCTGTTGGCGGCGGGGTGAGGGTTCGGGCTGGCGCTCCGGTCCGAACATTACCGCAATTGTCATACTCGCTCGCCCGGACAAGCTATAAAGAGTTGAAAACCGTCCGAGACTTATAAGACACCGCGGGACACATCGCGCCAGGAAGGGGAAATATCCGTGCCAGATCCCAGCAAACATCCCGTCAGCCGCCGCTCCTTGTTGAAGTTCATCGGGGCCACCGGCGGCGGCGCCCTGATGTACGATACCATGCTGGCGATGGGATACACCGGCAAGTCGGACTTTGACGGTCCGATCAAATTGTCGGGCGATGTGAAGGGGGCCTCGGTCCTGATCCTGGGCGCGGGACTTGCCGGCATGACGGCGGCCTATGAGCTGCGCAAGGCCGGCTACAAGGTTCAGCTGCTGGAATATAATGATCGCCCCGGCGGCCGGAACTGGTCGCTTTATGGCGGCGACACCTACACCGATATCGGCGGCGTCACCCAGAAAATCCAGTTCGCCAAGGGGCTCTATTTCAATCCCGGCCCCTGGCGGCTGCCGCATCATCACCGCGGCATTCTCTATTACTGCAAGCTCTTCAACGTGGCGTTGGAGACCTTCACCATGACCAACTACAGCGCCTATATCCATTCCACCAAGGCGTTTGGCGGCAAGCCCATCCGCCGGCGCGAAATCGACATCGATTTCAGCGGCTATGTCGCCGAGTTGCTGGCCAAGGCCACCGCCCAGGACAAGCTGGATGCGGCGCTGAGCCGGGACGAAAAAGACGGACTGCTGCAGATCCTGAGATCCTGGGGGGCGCTCGACAGGAATTACGAATATAGGAAAAGCGACCAAGTCAGCGAGATGCGCGGCTATGTGGTGGACCCGGGCGGCGGCTTGAGCCCGCCTCCGGTCAATTCCGATCCCCTGCCGATGGGCAAGCTTTTCACCGCCGATGTCTGGACCTTCTTCGAAGGCCGGTCCTACGACTATCAGACCCAGTTGTTCGAACCGGTCGGCGGCATGGGCATGATCGGCAAGGCCTTTGCCCGCCAGCTGGACGGGCTGATCCGGTACGATTGCAAGGTGACGAGCATCCGCCAGGACGGCAGGGGCGTGACGGCCACCTATATCGACACCAAGAAGGGCGGGGCGCCAAAGACGGTCCAGGCCGATTGGTGCGTCTGCACCATTCCCGCCTCGATCCTGGGGCAGATCCCGATGAATGTGGGCGCCCCGATGCGCAACGCGATCAATTCCTTGTCGTATGAATCGTCATTCAAGGTGGGGCTGCAGTTCAAGCGCCGCTTCTGGGAAGAGGATGACGATATCTATGGCGGCATCAGCTACACCGATCAGCCGATCACCAATATCAGCTATCCGTCGACCGGATTTTTCCAGAACGGCCCCGCCGTGCTGCTGGGCGGTTATGGCTATGGCGACAATCTGCCGGACTTCAATTTCGCGGCCCTGCCGCCGGAAGAACAGGTCAAAGCGGCCGTGGAGCAGGGCTCAAAAATCCACCCGCAATACAAGTCGGAATTCATGAACGGCGTGGCCGTGGCCTGGCATCGGGTGCCGTTCACCTTGGGCTGCGCCGCGCGCTGGACGGAGGAGAACCGGGCCAGGAATTACGACAAACTCTGCGCCGTCGATAACCGCATCGTGCTGGCGGGCGAACACTGTTCGCGGTTTCCGGCCTGGCAGGAAGGCGCGGTTTTGTCCGCGCTGGATGCCATCAAACGTCTCCATAAACGGGTCATGGCGGCCTGAACTTTTCGCCGTGCGGTGTTGGCGAGTTCGATGGCCTAGCCTGGGCATCCAGCCTGTTGCAAAGATGCACCTGCCTCGTACGAATATGTTACATGGATGGATATTTAGGCCTAGGCGCGCTTTTTTCGATTATGTCATTTGCGATAAGCTTCCGTTCAAGTTTGGCTTAAATGCCAGACTGATAGGAAGAAATTCTTCCATAAATAGAAGGGGATATCATGCAAACGTCGTACGGCGCCAACCTCAAGCGTGCCTTGCTGCTCGGAACCTCGGTCGCCGCTTTTGGCTGGGCCGCCGCGCCGGCCATGGCGCAAGACCAGAATGCCCAGGCCTCTAACGAGACCGTGATCGTCACCGGTACCCGCGTCCAAGGCTTGACGGCCGCCGACAGCGCCGCGCCGATCACCGTGTTGGGCACCGACGCCCTGAAGCAAGGCACCGGCACGCAGGATTTGCGTTCGGCGCTGGGCCAGACCGTGCCGTCCTTTACCGCCCAGCATCTCGGCTTCGATACCGCCAACCTGACCTTTTCTGCCGCGCTGCGCGGCCTATCGCCCAACGACACCTTGGTGCTGGTGAACGGCCACCGCCGCCACTATACCGGCAACCTGCATGTCGACTCGGGCGACTTCGCGTCCGGCAGCTCTCGGGCGCCGACCTGTCGCTGATCCCGGAAGCGGCGATCGACCATGTCGAAGTGCTGCTGGACGGCGCCGCCGCCCAGTACGGCACCGACGCCATCGCCGGCGTCGTCAACATCATCCTGAAAAAGAATTCCTCCGGCGGCCAGTTCCTGGCGACGGCCGGCGCATATGACAGCCGCCAAGACCACAAACCCGGCGAACAGTAGGATGTTTCCTACAATATGGGCCTGCCATTGTTCGACAAGGGCTTCGTCAACTTCACCGTGGAAAAATCCTACGGCAATTTCACCCAGTATGGCGGCTGTGACGAACGCGTCTGCAACCCGGATGGCAGCCCGACCACCGATCCGGCTGCTCGACTGGTAGCGGCCTTCCGCTTGCCGTCGCCCAGAAAATGACGAACTATCCCAACATCAATCCCATTCTGGGCAATCCGGAATTCAGTTGACCCAGGCTGCGCTGAATGCGGGCTATGATTTCACGGACAATATTAGCTGGTATGCCTTCGGCACGGTGGCGCACCGGATCGGCCGGTCGTTTGAAAATGTGCGCATGCCGGGCAAGGTCATCGCTACCCCGGGCTCCAACCAGCCTTGCTCCGCGACCAATACGGATGGCTATGCCACGGCCATGACGCGTCCGGCCTGCGCCCCGTTTGGGTGGGGGCAACGCCCTGGCCTGGCGTCTACCGGCCTCCAGGCACGGTTACGGCCGGTATCAACGCCCAGAACCAGATCGCCTTCAGCGGCAATCCCGGAGTTATACCGACCCCGGTGAACTCATCATGTACCCGGAAGGTTTCCAGCCGCTCGAGGGCCTGAAGGAAGACGATTATCAGTACGATACCGGCTTCAAGCTCAATGTGGCGGGCTGGGATATCGATGCCGATATCGGCTATGGCAAGGATATCGACCATATCTACACCCTCAACACGGGCAACCGGTCGCTGTTCCTCGATACCCACACTTCGCCGGCCAACTTCTATGACGGAACCTTCATCGCCAGCCAGTTCACCGGCACCATCGATGCCAGCCATCAATATAATGTCGGCCTGGCTTCGCCCCTGACGGTGGCGGTCGGCGTGGAGGCGCGCGAAGATCGCTACGCCATTCTGCCGGCGACCCGGCGTCGCAATATAAGGAAGGCGGCAACTCCTTCCCCGGTTTCCTGAGCGTCGCCGACACCACATAGCCGCAAAAACTATGCCGGCTATATCGATTTCGCGGTTGCGCCGATCGAGGCGCTTATCTTCGACGTCGCGGGCCGGGCCGAACACTATACCGATTTCGGCGACACCCAGATCGGCAAAGTCACGGCCCGGTATGACTTCAACCCGCAATGGGCGATCCGCGGCACGATTTCGACCGGCTTCCGGGCACCCACCATCGCGGAAGAATTCTACACCGCCGTCAACGTGTCGCCGACCTCTGCCACCGTGCAGCTGCAGGCCGACTTGCCGGCGGCCGGGGTCCTGGGCCTGGGCCAGCTCAAGCCGGAAGTTTCCATCCTACAGCGCCGGTATCGTCGCCCATCCGTCGGCACCTCAGCGCCACGTTGGATGCCTACAGCATCTCCTGGGCAATCGCATCCTGGCCTCCAGCACCGTCCATAGCTTTGGCGCGCCATGAACTACGCCGCTGGTCAACAGCGCCATTGCCGCGAGCGGCAGGGTTCTTGATCCCACGGTCACCCAGTCGGCGTTACCGCCTTCCTCAATGGCGTCAACACCAAGACCCAGGGCATCGACTTGACGGTCAATTTTCCTACCGATCTGGGCGATGCCGGTTTATCAACTGGACCCTGGCCGGCAACTACAATCAGACCTCGATTCGCATATCGCGCCGCCGCCGGCGGTGTTGTTGGCGTCGAATCCGGGCGCGACGTTTAATACTCCCGCTTCGCTGTACAATTATGTGCACAGCGCGCCGCAGGATAAGGTGCCCTGACCGCGAACTGGAGCCTGGACGAGTTTGGCTTTACGTTCCGAGAGACCTTTTACGGGCCGCAGCATAATTTCACCACGCCCACTGGCGACCGCCCTATTATTACGATCCTCAGGCCGCTGTCGGCCTGACCGATATCGAAGCCCGGTCAATATCACCGAGGGCCTGCAGTTCGCGATTGGCGGGAACAATGTGTTCGGGATCCGCACCAGCCCCGTGCCCTATGCACCGTACGCCTATTGTTCTGGTCCCGGTGACGGAAACCCTGCTGACGGTGGCCTGATTATCAATTCCACCGCCACTGCGGCTTTCGATCCCAATGGCGGCTATTATTATGGACGGCTGACCTACAACTTCTAGGCATATGTCTCCGAGACCCGCTCCTCCCTGAAGGGGAGGGGCGGGTTTTTCTTTTAAGCGTCGTACCGATGAAGGTTGGCTTCGGTAAATGATGAACGAGGCCTTCGATCCACAAGAGCAGAAATGTCCCCCGTCAGCATTTCCGAAGCCGGTTGGGGTGTCTTTAAGGGAGTATTTTGGCTCATCGTCGTCCATGGAAGAACGAAAATGACACAGAAACCGCAAATAGCGACACACACCAAACGAAGCCGGGCGAGCCGGGCAGGGCATGTCCCGTTCCGCCACCGAGCGGCCCGATCATTTTTACGGCCTGTGGATGCGTGGCGCGCCAGCCTCAATCCGGCTTCTTCTGCACCCAGAACACATACATGCGGGTGAAGGTGTCCGGGTTGTCGTTCTCAAACGCATCCCAATTCTGGAGATCGACAGCAGCGGGATCGCCGGGGAAACGCCGCTTATAAGCTTCAAGCGTCGCCCGGTCGGTTTCGAAGCCCAGGAATGCCAGAGCATTGTCATCGAGAAACGCGGCGATGGCGGGAATGCTCATCCGCTGTTCCTGGACATGAAACAGCAGATCGCGGCAACTGCTGGTGCCGAAGAAATCGCCAAAGGCGGTGCCGAGCTCCCGCTTTGGGTCCATGTCCAGCAGATCCTGGCGGCAACGCCTGATGTCGTCCGGGGATGGGCCAAAGCCTTTCTCCGCAATATATCGTTGCGCCGCGACAATGCCTTGCCGTGCCTTTTCGCTGTAAAGCGCGATCAGCATGAAACCGCCGGGATTGAGCAGCGACAGAAGCGACCGCCAACCCGCGAGAGGCTCAGCCATGTGGTGCAACACCCCGGAACATTCGATCACGTCGAAACGGCGGTCGGTGACGCCAAGCTCCAGGATGTCCGCCTGGGCGAACTCAATTCCCGCCAGGCCGAGCTCCAGGGCCTTGCGCCGGGCATAGCCAAGGCTGGCCAAGCTGAGATCGACCGCGAGCACATGCGCCGCAAAGCCCTGCGCCATCTCGAGAGCCATCTGGCCGGTGCCGCAGCCGGCGCTGAGAAACTCGGCAACATCCCTATCGGGCGCAGGCTGGATTGGGGCGAAGGGAAATTTCTGGCGCAGATACCCGGCAATGTCGCTTGCCTTCTCGACCGGCGGCATGCGGACCCAGCGCGGATAGGGATTTTCCTCATACTGGCTCCGCACCAAGCGTGACGTCGCATCCGCAATCGGCGTAAGGCTTGGAAGAGTGGCGCGCAAATCCGTCTCCATCTGCGGCTCGCGCACCTGTTGCAGGAGAAGGGCGGAAATAGACTCTGGCCAGGAGCGGTCCAGCAGTCTGGCCGAGCCGGAAAGCGCGTGAAGAGGAAAATAGGCCGCCACCGCCAGAAGTTGCAGCGCGGTAATCTCCGCTCCGGTTTCGAGCGAAGCAGCCACCGCGTCACGCATCGCCGATATCCAGTGAAATTCCTCATTGTCCCGGAAATGCACATATTCGTTGATGAAGCACTGGCGTGCCAGCGCGGCGTAAAACGCCAGGCCCGCGTCTGGCGCCTCGCGGCCTTCAGCCGCCTCTAACAGCACGCGCCGCGCCAGGGTGAGAAAGCGCTCGAGTTCGATGTCGGTGTTCTGCGTCGAGGTCATAAGCGCCAGAAGCAGCGCGTCAACGGAAAACGGGCGCACCCCCTCGGGGCCGAACAAATCCGCTGCCGCCAGCGATCGCGGCCAGGCCTGGAGGGCCCGCTTTACCGAAGCGCCGATCCGGGCATCTTGCTTGATCAGGCTGGCTGCGGTACCGGCAAGTTCGCCCGGACGAGCCCAGGGTTCGGTCAGCGCGCGCGCCATGAAATGCCGGATTTGGCGATTGTCGCCCGTCCAATGCAGCGGCTTGACGATATCCACGAAAATCCGCTTGGCGCTAATGCTATCCCCCAGCCGCAGGGATCGATGGATTGCTTCCAGCGCGCCCGCCGAATCGCCCCGCGCCGCCAGCGCGGACGCCAAGCCGTTCAAGATATCGACATTTTCGGGTCTGCTCTGCAGGAGGCGGCGGAAAGCGGGGATCGCCTCATCCCACCGTTCCTGGTTCTGTAGCAGAATAGCGAGATTATCCAGGGCGCCGGCGAAGTCCGGCTTCAGGGCGAGCGCGCGGCGGATGGCGGCCTCGCCTTCCTTCAGCGCGCCTTGGCGGCAAAGGGCCGCCCCCAGATTGTTGAACGCCTCGGCATAATCCGGCTGGAGTGCAAGCGCCGCGCGATGGCAGTCTACCGCCTCGTCCAGCCTGTCCTGTCCCAGGAGCAGGACGCCAAGATTGTTATACGCCGCAGGCAGATTCGGCTTCAGCGCCAGCGCACGGCGATAGCTGGCCTCGGCTTCCTTCAACTTCCCCAGCGCATAAAGCGCATTGGCCAAATTATAGTGGGCCGAGGCGAGGGCGGGGTCGAAAGTCAGCGCTTGGCGGTAACAGGCAACCGCCGCGTCCAGCCGCCCCGCCTGATGGTGCTCGACAGCTTGCGCCAAATTGTTCCGGAGATCCGGTGCCAAAGGATGCCTTGAGGGATCGGGCTCCAAGCCAGAATCATATCGCCCAGGGAGCCCTTTTCAAACCCGGATGGCCCGGGCCAAAAAATTCGGAGGAAACCTATTGCCGCCCAAGGGTGTGAACTCTCCCGGAGATCGCCCAGGGAGGGCCTCATGGACGTCAGGCATAGAAGCGCCATCGGGCCGGACACCTCGCCCCGCGGAATTCCCAAATTCCGCACCACGGTCTCGGCCACCTTTCTCCAGGGCCCGTGGCAGGGCACGGTGCAGGGCCGGGTCATCGGGTCCGCCAAGCTGAACAACAGCTGGGGCCCCTTGAACGTGGATGACAACCACATCCCCATGGTTGCCTATCTGGATCTGCGCGGTTCCTACAAATGGAACACCAACATCCAGTTCTACGGCGCCATCGACAACGTCATCAACACCCCGCCCCCGATCACGGCCGGCAGCAACGCCGTCCTCAACTTCTACGATCAGTCCATCCGCGACGACATCTATGACGCGATCGGGCGCAGCTTCCGAGTCGGTATCCGCGTAAAGTATTGATTTTGCATGGCGCCTGCCCCGAATTTCGGGGAGGCGCACCACCCGCTAACAATGTAAAGTGTTCTCAAATCGCCCGGGGAGGGACCTGATGGAAATCAGACGTAGAAGCGCGATCGGGCTGGTGATCGGCGCGGCGGTCGCGGCGAAATCCGGCATGGCCGCGGCCGCAGGCACGCGCAATCTGGGAAGCAAATCCAAAACGCTTTTCTGGGTGGCGAGCGTGACGCCCTGCGACAAGGCTCTGAAATTCGATCCGGGCGCCTTCAAGGATGTGCTGGCCTGGTTCAAGCATGAAGGCGCCGATGGCGTGGTGGTGCTGGGGACCACCGGCGAATATCCCTCCTTCAGCATGGCGGAACGCAAGCAGGTGATGGACGTCGCCGGCAGGAACAAGAACGGCTTGAACATCATCTGCAGTACCGGCACCTCCAATTTTCCGGAGACGATCGAACTGTCCAAGCACGCGGCCGATCATGGCGCCGAAGGCGTTCTGGTCATTCCGCCCTTCTATTACAAGAATCCGCCGCTCGCGGGGCTGGTGCGTTATTACTCGCTCCTGTTCGACGCGGCGCCGGGGAGCCTGGCGATCAATCTCTATCACATCCCGTCCTTGAGCGCCGTGCCGATCTCGACTGAGTTGCTGAACGCGCTCAAGCATTATCCCAACCTCGCCGGCATCAAGGATTCCGAGGAGGACATGCCGATCTATTCGCAATTCGTGAAGGACTTCCCCGATCTCAATATGCGCAGCGGCACCGACACCAAGCTGGAATATGCGCTTCACCACGGCATGGGCGCGATCCTGGCAGAAGGAAATCTCTTCACCCGGCAGATCGGTGATGTGTTTGCCGCCCACCGCGCCGGCCGGGACACGCATGCGCCATTCGAGAAGTTTCAGAGGCAGCAGACTCTGATGCGCAAGCTGGGCGGCGAGATCGATTCCTATGGACCGATGAAATACGCGCTCAGCCAGAAGATGGGAGTACCGCAATTCTATCAGCGGCCACCCAATCTCGATGTCACCGAGGCGCAGAAGGCGGCGATCCGCAAGGGCCTCGCCCAGATCAAGGAAATGGGCTGACCGGGAGAAACCGGCAGCGCGCCGGAGAATAAGAAAATTTCAAGGGGATGGAAAATCATGCGAAATAAGTTGTTGCTGGGTGTGGCGGCGATCCTTTTCACCGGGCCGGCTTTGGCCCAAACCGGCCGGAATGTGGATTGGCCGGTTTATACGGGCGATATTTCGGGCAGCAAGTTCAAGCCGCTGGACCAGATCAACGCCTCCAACTTCTCGGACCTGGAAGTGGCCTGGCGGTTCAAGACCGACAATATCGGCAACCGTCCGGAATATAAGCTGGAAGGCACGCCGCTCGAGGTAGGCGGCGTGGTCTATGCCACCGCCGGCTCGCGGCGCGGCGTGATCGCGCTGGACGCGGTCACCGGCGAGCTTTTGTGGGTGCATGGCGAGAAGGAAGGGGCCCGCGGCGCCGCCGCCCCCCGGCAATTGTCCGGCCGCGGCTTGTCCTATTGGTCGGACGGCAAGGAAGCCCGCGTCCTTTACGTCACCCCCGGCTATCAGCTGATCTGTTTGGACGCCAAGACCGGCCAGCGGGTCAAGAGCTTCGGCAATGACGGCGCCATCGACCTGAAGGCGGATGACGACCAGAAGATCGAACCCGACCTGACCACCGGCGAGATCGGCTGGCAGTCCGCCCCCACCGTGGTGGGCGATGAGATCCTGGTGGGTTCATCCTTCCGCGAAGGCTTCACCCCCACCAGCTTCAAGAACAACAAGGGCTCGGCCCGGGCCTTTGACGTGCGCACCGGCAAGAAACTGTGGGAGTTCCACACCATCCCGCAGAAGGGGGAACCGGGTGCGGAAACCTGGCTGGACAATTCCAACACCTATAGCGGCAACACGGGGGTGTGGACGGAGATGACGGCGGACCCGCAAGCCGGGCTGGCCTATCTGCCGGTGGAACAGCCGACCTCGGACTTTTATGGCGGCAAGCGCCCCGGCAACGGGCTTTATGGCGACAGCCTGGTGGCGGTGGACCTGAAGACCGGTAAGGTGAGGTGGTACTTCCAGTTCATCCATCACGAGATCTGGGACTATGACATGTCGTCGGCGCCGCTCTTGATGGACATCACCGTCGACGGCAAGCCGATCAAGGCGGTGGCGGAGCCCTCGAAGATGGGGATGCTCTATGTGTTCGACCGGATCACCGGCAAGCCGGTATGGCCGATCCCGGAGCGCAAGGTGGAGAAAGGCACCGCCCCCGGCGAATGGTATGCGCCCACCCAGCCCATCCCCACCAAGCCAAGCCGCCTATGCCCGCACCGGCGTTTCCGTGGATGACCTGATCGATTTCACGCCGGAACTGCGCCAGAAGGCCCTGGACATCGTCAAGAATTACAAGCTGGGCCCGATCTTCACTCCACCCGTGTTGAGCAAGCGGCCGGGTCCGCTGGCGACCTTGGGGCTTGGCCCGGCCAATGGCGGCACCAACTGGCCGGGCGGTTCCTTCAATCCGGAGAACCACACCGCCTATCTCTATGCCTGCAATGCCTGCATCCAGGACATGGGCCTGGTTGCGCCGCCGCCCGGCTTCACCGACCTGCCCTATGTCGAAGGCATCATCGGGCACAAAGTCGAGATGGTCTATGCCTCGGGCGCCAATGCGGGCGCCGATTCCGCACCGGCGCTGAAAGTCAAGGCGCCGCCACCACCAGCCAGTGACGCCGATGATTTCGGGCTGGAGGTGAACGGCCTGCCGCTGATCAAGCCGCCCTATGCCACCATCAGCGCCATCAACCTCGACCAGGGCGACATCGTCTGGCAGGTCCCGGCGGGCGAGTCGCCCAATTTCATCCGCACCAACCCGGCGCTGAAAGGCCTCAACATTCCGCGCACCGGTCAGGTCAGCTACAATATCGGCACTCTGGTGACCAGGAGCCTGGTGATCGCCGGCGACGGACAGGTGACGACCACGCCGGATCATCCGCGCGGAGCCATGTTGCGCGCCTATGACCAGGCCACCGGCAAGGATGTCGGCGATGTGCTGATGCCGGCGGGTCAGTCGGGCTCGCCCATGACCTATATGGTCAATGGCAAGCAGTACATCGTCGTGGCGGTGTCGGGCGGCAATTATTCCGGCGAATATATCTGCTACACCCTGCCGGACAACGAATAGGCGTCCACCCCGAAAGTCGAGGGTAGGCCGGCTTTTTTTGGGCAATTGTCTGGGTTGGATCCCTCCGGAGCATGCTGGAGACCGGCCCAAAAATCGCGCCAGGCCCGGCCGCGGACCGCCCCCGGCCCGCATGCAACTTTTGGTTGTTCACGCGGCGCCTTGGTATTGTTGGGACTCAATCCCGATCGGGAATCAGTGAAATTTCCGCTGCCATTTCGCCCTTGGGACCATAACCAATGCGCACTCTGGCGCGCTGTCCCTCGCGAAGTTCGCCGATTTCGCAGCGCCGCAACGTCTCCATATGGACGAAAACGTCGGGCGTGCCGGCGCCGCGTGAAATAAAGCCATAGCCCTTGGAGCGGTTGAACCACTTCACCACGCCCTCGAATGCGGGCCCTGTCGCTTCGGCGACATAGCGGGGCGACTGGTCGGCCGGGGCCGGCATGGGCCGTGCCGTCGAATTGTCGACCGATATCAGCTTGACCGCCTGCCATCCGCGCGCGCCCATGACCGATTCGCAGACAACCGTGGCGCCTTCCTGAACGGTGCGGAATCCGGACTGCCGCACACAGACCTGATGCAGCAGAATATCGTCTTTCTTCTCGGAAGAGGTGATGAAGCCGTAACCCTTTATAAAATCAAACCATTTGACTTGCCCCACCACCCGAATCGGGCCGGATTGGGCTGGGCCGCGGGCGCTTGGCTGACTTTGTCGAATCGCGGGCTGGTGATGATGCTCCATTTTTCTATCCCCTGGGATAGCCGGAATTAACCGGCCAATGCCGTCCCGGATCGGCGATTCATCAACAGGGTAGGGGGTGGGGCCAGGCCTGTATGCGGGTGGGGGCGGAAAGGGGCGTTCCAAATATGGAACGCAAAGCCTTGAGGTGAGTACCTATTCAAAACACCCCGAACAGCGTAAAGCCGCAGCGATGAGCGATTTCGAGCCCAAAAATCGGGAATTAGCGCCCGAAACGCGGGTTGAAGCGTATTCCGGCAGCCCGCCCGCCCAGGGCGGCAATCCTGAACCAGCCGCCCGGCTATTGGCCCGCCATGTTCTGGGCCTGGACAAAATCGAATCACTGCCCGATGCGCTTGCCCCCAGAGCCGAGCAGCTTTGGCGGCTGGATGATTTTGCCGCCAATGTGCCCTTCACCAACCCCATGTTCGTCCCGATGGGAGCGTCCGCGGATATCGGTCTGCTTTACGAGGCGGTCGCGACTGTGGTTCGCCGGCACGAGGCGCTCAGGACCAGGCTCGCCGTCTGCCACGACCGGGCGGTTCAGATTGTTGAGGACTGGAAGACCCGTTCCCTTGAGGTGGCGAATGTCCGCAAGGAGGACCTCACCGACGACCGGCCGGGGCGAAAATCCGCGGTCAGCGAATTCATCCAGAAATCCATCGATCTCTATGCCCAGGACGGGTTTCAATGCCAGGCTTTTCGCGACGAAGACGGCCATGTCACGTTGGGGTTTCTGGCCCATGGCTTTCTATCCGATGCCTGGTCCTCGCAATTGCTGTTTCGCGAAATTCGCGCCCTTCATGCGGCCCTGGGAAACCGGCGCCCCATAAGTCTCGATCCCGTCACCGCGCAATATCGCGACTATGCCCGGTCCCAGCGCCGTTCGCTCGACCGGGATTTGGATTCGCACCTGGCCTATTGGCACCGAAAATTACGGGACATGCCGCCCGCGCGGCTGCCGGGCGATCATGGCGGAACCACGGGACGACGGGGGCGCCGCTACTTCTTCATCGATAACCAGATCGTGACACGCCTGGCGGCGCTGGCCCAGGCCAACCGGATATCCCTGACCTTGGTCTTGCTGGCCGTCTATCAGCTGTCGATCGCGCGATGGAGCGGGCAGCGGGAAATCCTCTCATCCGCCTATACCGCCGATCGCGTCAATCCGCGATTTCGCAACACGTTCGGCTTTCTGGTCGCCAATATGCCGGTTTGCGCCAGGATCAGGCCGAATGCCACTTTCGGCGATTTCCTAAGAGAATTCGCCAGGGATTATTATGGCGGCTATGCCCATCTGGGACTGTCCTGCGAGCTCTATCAGGCGATCTTTGCGCCCGAAAAACCCTTCTGCGCCACGGTGTTCAATTTCGTGCCGCTGCAAAGGAATTTCTTCGACAGCGAACTGCATTCGGTGCCGTCTTTCGAAGGCACCCTCACCGCACCCGATGCGTTCCGGCCGGCGATCTATCGCGAAATCTATCTGGGTCTGGCGCAATATCCCAACGGAATTCTGGGAAAGCTCTTTTACAATGCCGACCGGTTCACGCCGGAAGGAATGGAAGTCTTTATCCAGAATTTTCGCGCGACCGCTACCGATGCCGTGAATTATTCAACCGCGAGACTGGAAGATCTGACTGGCAAAACTGCGCCACGATGAGCGCCAGGAGGGCAGGACTTCACCGGCCATGCCATATTTCTCCGATTACTGGCGATCGATCGGACGTCGCGCGTATCAGGGCCTTAAAGATTCTATTTGCCCAGATAACCAGCGAATAGATTTGCCAACGGCTCGCCCTTGTATACCTCGGTAAGCTTATCGGGATGAATGAATTCGTCACGAAACCAAGGGAAGCGCTGCGGATCAAATGATTGGGTGATCCAATCAATCATCCGCTTGACCCGGGCAATTCGCTTAACATCCGGGTGGTATGCCATCCAGATATCGAGCGGTTGGATTATGCCCAGATCTAGCGGAACAAGCTGCGCACCCAATGCGTGACCATAGGTTGGTAACATTCCAATACCCGCGCCTTTTGCGATGGACCAATAATGGGCGCTGCCAACATTGCTGCGTAGCGACACCAGGCCAATGGGAGAGATGCCGGGAAATAGCTTGTCGTATAGGTCTCGCCATCGCACATCATCATCGGATTGAATGACCAAACGATGATGCTGTATATCGGATATGGATCGCGGATGCCCATAAGTATCCAGGTAGGATTTGGCTGCAAAAAACATAAAATGCAATCTGCCGATTTTGGCCATCCTGAGATCAGGCGCCACCGGACGTTCCAGCTGAATAGAAACATCAGCTTCCAATCTCAAGACATCTGCTGATTTCATTGCGCAACTTAGATTGACCATCAGTTTCGGGTTGGCACGCTGGAATTCCACCAGGCGGGGGGCCAGCCAGAAGGTGCCAATTCCCTCAGTCACGGCGAGGCGGACTTCTCCTTCGACATCTTTCTCGGCAGAGTTGTGCGCCCTCAGCAAATCGAATGAAGCGGCTTCCATCCGCAGCGCAGCACTATATATTTTTTCGCCTTCAGCGGTGGCCCGGACTCCATCGACGTGGCGGGTGAGAAGGATCACGCCAAGCGCGTGCTCGATTTCATCGACTTTCCGCCGCAACGCATTGATGGATTGTCCTAAGCGATCGGATGCGGCGCGAAAACTGCCGCTACGCAGCACTTCCAGGAAGATGCGTACCGTCTCCCAGTCCGGAACCCGTCTGGGCTTAACTACAAGAGCATGTTCACCTTGAGGAACACCCTGTTCCTCCAAAGACTGCATACGCAAGTTGCCGACCAAGAAAGAATATCCCTATTACCCGCAACGAAACGTTGTAACACGTTCAAACGAGGCAGGGGCACCCATGACCGAACACCCTCTGCGATTGGTTCGCGAAAATCCCACGCCAGTCAAGCGCGAAAAAACTAGGCACCCATTGGGAAGCCTCGATTCATCCAGATATGCCAAGCACTTAGTGCTTTTCCGGGCAGAGCCATGGATGATTGAAGATTTGCTCCGTATGTCAAGCCCTCATATCCCGGGGATAGCAGGTTCCGACATCGTCCGGAGAGTTCTCCTGCACAACCCAGATTGTGTCTGGGCTGTGGCGCGCAAGCGCAAGTTTGATCCCGTGGCACCGGTCGGCGAGGGGTTTTTCGCGATGCTGCCGCTGACCGCGAAAGGCCTTTATCGCCTGGCCGGCAGAACCTTCAATGGCGCGGATCCTGATCTCAGTCTCGTCGCTAAGCCCGGAAAGAGGCCAGCAGGCCTTTACATGTGGGCGACTTACGCTCCCGGGATTCTTGCCGGTGGCATCAGTCTGCTAATGGACGAACTCGCTGTGCCTCCCTATGACGGCGTAAATCTTTATTCGAGGCCCAATACCGAGGACGGTGTACGCTATAATGAAGCATTGGGGCTTAGGAAAAACCCCACGATCTCCGGCATTTTGGCCACCCACCTGTATGAATTTGTACGTGCCCCCAATCGAACGCCCCAACCTCCGCCCCTCTACGACAGCTATAACGGTAGTAGTGGAGGTCAGGGCAATCTTAGCGTTTCCGTAGCGAGGTCCTTCGACGATCTCATGCGCGTCGTCAGCATTCGGAGCGCCGTGTATATCGGTGAACAGGAATGCCCCTATGAAGAGGAATTCGATGGCAACGATACCTCCGCGACGCACCTGATCGGATATGTCGGGCGTGAGCCGGCCGGCTGCATCCGAGTTCGCTATTTTGCCGATTTCGCGAAGATTGAGCGCCTGGCGGTGCGCAAAGAATTCCGGACGACGCGCTTATCGTTCCAATTGGTGAAAGCCGCAATCGAGCTTTGTCAAATGAAAGGGTATCGTCGCCTTTATGGCCACGCGCAAAAGCGGCTCGTCAACTTTTGGAGCAGGTTTGGTTTCCGCTTGTATGAAGGCGGAAGGGAATTGGTGTTTTCCGATTTCGATTACGTCGAAATGGTGGCCGATATTCAACCTCATCCCGATGCGGTGCGAATTGGAGCAGACCCTTACAAGCTGATCAGGCCGGAGGGTAGGTGGCATCGACCCGGCATACTGGAACTTTCGGCTTCGCGCGAAGTCAGCCGGCCTTCCATTGAGGAGTAACGCAGTGGCGTCCGTAATCAACTTCTTGAAATATAAGAGTCAGGTTGAGCAATCGATTCTGATACTAGTTGGGCTTCATCAAGCAGATTTTTCTTCTCTAAATCGGAAATTGCTGAGAAGCGTCCTTGATAATTGTGAAACGCTGTTGGTGTCGGCAAGATCTGCTGCAGCATCGATTGCCTTTGTGCGTTGTGTCGCGCCGCCGCCTTCGGTATCTGAACCGCGATCGTATCCGGCTTGGCTTAAGGGGTTTGAGCCGAAACGCGATGATATGATTTTCGATATCACGCAAGCATCCTGCTATTCAAATACCGAATTCGCGCAAACGATGGAGGATGCCGGCGGAGGCTTCACGATAGCAGGCCTGTTTGGAGAGACCGTCTGTCTTTCCACCGGAGTTGATGCCTATCATCGCCATCATAAATTTACCTATCTTTCTGATGCGTCGGCCTGCCGAAATATCGGGTCCGTTCCAGACGAAATGTTTCATGCCTCGGTTGCGCAGGTGATTGCGCGTTATGGTGAGGTGATGGGCAGTTCGAAATGGCGCGATCTGCTGTCAGAAGCAAGAAGAACCAAATAATGGAATCCGACGAATTGCCGCCTCTTCATTACTTTCTGACCTCACTGGCAGGGATTGCGCGGGCATTGGAGGATTTCGGCTACCGTGACGAGGCCGTGCAACTGTTCCGTGTCAAGAAAGAGCTGGAATCAAAAGTGGCACCGCGGAAAAAGGATTAAAACCGCCGATGCTTACCGATGGCCGAGTACTGGGCGGCAAGCGGCCGAAAGCAGCCTATCTCAACTTGTCGGCGCCGGCCTGGACCCGCCTGTGCCGGTCCTGGACCATCCCGGTCACCGCTTCACTGTTGCGGCAAATTTATCTGCTCGGCCCTATACGATCCGTTGTTGCCGCTCTGCAATCGCTTGTAGTGGGTGGATCGCGTCACGCCGTTTCGGATGCGGAGGCGGTTTTCGTCCTGGGATTCTGGCGATCCGGCACAACCTTCCTGCATGAGCTTCTCTGCCTGGACAATGGCTTTTCCTACCCTTCCACTTATGCCTGCTTTCATCCGCACCATTTCGTTTTCACCGAAAAGCTCGTCAGCGCCCGTCAGCTTGGCGAAGTCCGCCGTCCCCAGGATCATATGACCACGGGATGGCGGACGCCGCAGGAGGACGAATTCGCTCTTCTCGGCCTGGGCGCCCGCTCGCCCTATGAGGGTCTGATTGCCGCGGGTGAATTTGGCAATTCGATCCGACTTTGCGATCCGTCCGATCTTCCGGAAAAAGATGCCCGGCGTTGGGAGAAAATTTTTCTTCAGTTTTTCCGGGCGGTTCGGACTTCAGGCGGCCGCAAGCCCGTGGTCTTGAAATCGCCTTCCCATTCATACCGTGTGCGCACGCTGCGTCGGCTGCTTCCCAATGCCCGCTTCATTCTGATGGTGCGCGACCCTTACGAACAGTTCGAATCCATGATGAAGACCTATCGTGCTTTTTCCCTTCGCTATGGGCTCACACCTGGCTTGCCCAATCGCGAGTTACGGGAGGTGATCCTGGCGGAACGAATGCGATGCGAGGAAAAGCTGCAGGCCGGGCTTTCCGGCCTTAGCGATGACAGGCTTGTGGTCGTGAAATACGAAGACTTGGCAGTGGACCCCCTCGCCACCGTCGAACGCATTTACCGGCAGTTCGGATGGGAAGGCTTCGAGACCATCCGCCCCCATCTTTTGCGCAAATGCATCCAAACCGGAAGCCGCAAGGCGATGGCGGCGCAGCCCCCACCGGCCTGGCGGGAGCGCCTGAAAAAGGCCTGGTCAATCCTGTTCGAGCGCTACAGCTATGATGTCCAGAATTAGCCGCCGGGACCGGCCGGGTCCTTGGGCCGCCATCCGTTCCGGAACAGGAACGCCCCTTTCCGTGCCGGGCCGCAGACCCGGCAGCGGATCCTGTCTTAGGATGCAAATGCTGCAGATTGGAATGTGAAGATGAAAGCTGACTCCATCGAGACTTATGTCATTTCCCTCCTCAATGCGAGTTTCCCCGGCCGTAGCCGGGGACCGATCACGCGCGACACGGATCTGGTGACCGATCTCGACGCCGATTCCATGGCGATGGTTTCCCTGATTTTCGCGATAGACGAGGAATTTTCGGTCGGTACGGATCAACTCGGCGAGTTTGTGGTCGATTGCCGGACGGCGGGCGACCTGATTTCGGCGGTCGAGCGGCTTTTGCGCGAGCGGGTCTGATCTGCGCGCGGCGGCGGCGACCGCGGGCTGGGTCTTGGGGGCTACCGAGGAATGAACGACCTGAAGTTCGATCAGCTTGTCTCCGGCCTTTCCGCAAAGAAGGGCGCGATCATCACGTTGGAGCGGGGCAAGCCGGTTCGGTACGGCTATGCCGATCTGGCCGAGGATGTCGCCCGCGCCAGGACGCAACTGACTCGCTGGGGCGTGAAACCGGGAATGCGGGTGGGCGTATTCGCGCCCAATTCCTACATCTATATCGTCTATGATTTGGCGCTGGTCGATATCCGCGCCATCACCGTGCCTTTTACCGACGACTTTGCCGGTTCCTTGGGGCTGGAACTTGTCGAGCGCTACAATCTGTCTCTCATTCTGCTCGCCAGAACCGCAAGACATTCCTTTTCCGGCGAAGACACCTACATCGCTGTGATGGGGAGTGACAGTGCGGGTAACGAGAAAGTCCGGGCTCTGCACCGGCAGCCTTATACAGGCGGCGACGATGCGGATGTTCTTTGCCTGGCATTTTCCTCAGGCTCCGCCGGCGGCCTCAAAGGCCTGGTGATCAGCCGCGGAGGCGCGGAGTTGATGTTGCCGCCGATAATGGAAGTTATCGGGGTCGGGCGTCAGGACCGGCTTGTGCTGTTCCTCCCCATGTCCAACTTCCAGCAACGAATGATGTATTATGCGGCGATCTGGTATGATTTCGACATCATCGTCACCGATTATACCCAGCTCTATCCCGCCATGAAGTCGCTGGAGCCGACGATTCTGATCGCGCCGCCCATCTTCTATCAGCTCATCCATAATCGTTTCTCCGCGCCCGGATCGGATGGCTGGCGGCGCAGACTGGGTGCGGCTTTGGCGACCCTTCCGCTGGGGCAGACCCTTCGCCGAAAATTGGCCGAGTTCGCCTATCGCGATGTCTATGCCGTTTTCGGCCGCAAGATGCGGCTCTTGATTTCGGGGATGGCGCCGCTCAATCGCAATATCTGCCGGTTCTTCGACCGGATGCGGCTGCCGCTCTGCGAATCCTATGGACTGGTGGAGGCGGGCTCTCTGACCTATCGGCCGCCTTTTTCCGACAAATACGGCTCGGTGGGAAAGCCGCTTAAAGGCGTCGAATTCTCATTCGCGGAGGATGGCGAGATCATCGTTCATCGCGAACGCTTTCTCACCCGCAAATATTTTCAATGCGCCCCGGGCGAGAATGAAGCCACGTTCCGGGGGATTGATCGTGTCGTTACCGGCGATATCGGAAGACTGGATTCCGACGGTTATCTCCATCTCCTGGGCCGGAAGAAGGAACTGATCGTAACGCCTGGCGGCTATAAGATTCATCCCGAAGTCCTGGAAGGCGAGCTGAATGCCTGCGAGGATATCGCTCAGTCCGTCATCTTTCAGAAGCCGGGCGTATCGCACCTGACATGCGTGGTGGTGCAGGGTCGGGACCGGTCGGAAAGCGCGGTGAAGCGCATCCGCACATTCGTCGACCAGACCATGGCGGGAAAAAAGGTCAAGATCGGCGAGATCACCTTTGCTGAAGAGCCGTTCAGCCGGGAGAACGGCATGCTACGCCCGAATCTCAAGATCGACCGAAAGGGGATCGCCGCGAAATTCGCCATGACGGGCACCGCGGCCTCCTGACCGATGCCGGATGCCGCACCTGATCCGGCCGGTCTGATTGCCAAGGCGTTCGAGTACGGCATTCCGGCATTCGAGACCGCCCGGCTGGTCTATGGATTCAGCTACAATCCCGGCAATCGCAGGCGGGTGCCCGTCAACAGCTTTGCCCATCGCCGCACCCTGGCGGATCACCGGCATCGCATGCTGACCACGCCCAACAACGATACGCTTTATTCCAGCGCGGTGATCGACTTGTCGGCCGGCCCGGTGGCGCTGGACGTACCCGAATTCGGCGGCCGGTATTATTCCATCGCCTTTCTGGACGCCTATACCAACAATTTTGCCTATATCGGCACCCGCACAACCGGGGGCGGCAATGGCCGATTTCTGATCGTTGGCCCCGGGTGGCGGAAATACGCGCCGGACGGGACAATCCCGATCCGGGCGCCCGGTCATCACATCTCGGCCCAGGTGCGCATTCTGGTGAAAGGATCCTCGGATTATGCGCAAGTTCACCGCCTGCAGGACGCGCTGGTCTTGTGCGGGCCGGCGCCGCCGCCCGCCAGGCCGGACTTGATCGCGCCGGTTTCCGGAGACGCCGAGAATTTCGTCGCCGTGGTGAATCAAGTGCTGCGTACGGATCCGCCACCCGCCGCCGATGCCCCGATATTGCGGGCGCTCGGCCATGTCGGCATCGGCGCGGATGCGCCGCCTTTGACGCCGGAGCAGCGCGCCTGGTGGGACAAGAATTTTGCCGATGCCCGCGCCGGGCTGATTGCCGCCAGCAAAGAAATCGGACTGTGCGATCAAGGCTGGCAATATCTGCCGCCAGCGACAGGGGATTTCGGGACCGACTATGAAACCCGCGCCAAGATCGCCATCCGCGGGATCGCGGCCAATGTTGCGGCGGAATCGGTTTATACCATGGCCATGGTGGACCGCGACGGCAGGCCATTCGACTCGGCCCACCGCTATTGCCTGCGCCTGGCTAAAGGCACACCGCCGGCAAAGGCATTCTGGTCCCTCTCGATCTACGAAATGATGCCGGACGGCAGCATGTTTTTCAGCGACAATGAACTTCATCGCTATGCCATTGGCAGTCTGACCGAGGGCCTTCGCTATCGGGCGGATGGCGGGCTCGACATTCTTATTCAGAAGGACAAGCCGGCGGATCCGAACGCCAATTGGCTGCCCGTGCCTGCGAAAAATTTCGCACTTATCATGCGCGCTTATCTGCCAGGAACGGCGCTGCGGGACGGCCGGTTCCGCTATCCTGGGGTTGAACGGTCAAGCTAGAGCCAAACAAGACAGGCGGCTGCCGGCCGAATCCGCTTTGCCCAAATCAACTGCCAAGCGCTTTTACAAGGCCGACTATGTGGCGGCGCAAGAGCGGATCGCCGATCGCCATGAATCCGTGAATCAGGCTTCGCCCTTCGGATGTCTTGGCGAACCGCGCCAGGTCTTTGCTGGAGCTGGTGCCGGCGGATTGCTGGCTGTCGAGCACCATCAGTTCACTGACGGAGATATTCAGGAATTTGGCGATCTTGATCAGCGTCGCCGCGGAAACACGGTTGGTGCCGTTCTCGTATTTCTGCACCTGCTGGAACGAAACTCCCAACTGCTTGCCCAGCGTGGTTTGAGAAATATCGGCGCGCTGGCGGTACATTCTCAGGCGTGCACCGATCGCTTTGTCGATGGCATGGGTGTTGGCCTTTGGCACGATACGCCCCCAAATAAGGACGGCGCCCAATACACGGCGCCGCTGTCACGATAAGTTCAATTCCACAAGCTTGTCTATATACCGTTATGGCATCTTTGATGCCGATCAGGTCTTTTTCTTTCCTAGTGGCCGGGGATCTGCGCCCCATCTCCCGATTCTGTCGCTAAAAATGCCTGTTTAGCGGCGGATAATGGCACCCAACGACGGCCCCAGCCGGTGACGGCCCGCCGATCCCGACAATTTGCGGGCCATGTTAAGGACGGTTGCGATGGCCCATCGGATATTGCGACCGCGGAATCGGGCAGAATCAGTTGCGCTCAAGTTGCAGCGCACAAGCAGCCCGTCCGCGCTTGGCGCGAATAGCGTGTTATCACACAGGCTGCCCGGTGCCGCAGTGGTCGCAGATGATCTCCGGAACGCCGGCGTCGCCTCCCACAGGGCGACCCCGGACGATCCGCATTTCTGGCAATGCAGCGCGACCCGGACCATGTCCCCAGCTCTTTCGATTCCTTGCAATGGACCCGCTCCATCGGAGCAAAATTTCGGCACTCTGCGAAACCTGATGGCGCGGCCATGGTCCGTCAATTCGGATTGCCGCTGCGGATGTTTTCACGTCTCGCTGTCACATTCCGGCGGCGGGTCTGTGCGCCGGTGTCTAGCGTGTCTGGCGAATCGCGTTGGCAAGCTTGGAAACCATCACGTCCATATGTTCGCGTTCCAGGATCAATGGCGGCGACAAAGCGATGATGTCGCCGGTGATCCGAACCAATAGCCCGTCCTGGAAGCATTTGACGAAAACCTCATAGGCACGGCTGCCGGCCGCGCCCGGGCGCGATTGCAATTCGATGCCCGCGATCAGGCCCACGGTGCGGATGTCGATGACATTCGGCAGACCTCTCAATCCGTGCATCAACTCCCGCCAATCGGCGGCGAGGGCGCCGCCGCGGGTCAACAGCCCATGTCTCTTGTATATGTCCAACGTCGCCAATCCGGCCGCGCAGGCCGCGGGATGGCCGGAATAAGTGTAGCCGTGGAACAGTTCGATCTGCTCCACCGGACCTTGCATCAGCGCGTCATGAACCGTCCGGCTGGCAAAGACCGCGCCCATCGGGATGGCGCCGTTGGTAAGACCCTTGGCGGTGGTGACCAGATCGGGCACGACGCCGAAATAATCCACCGCGAAAGGCGTGCCCATGCGGCCGAAGCCGGTGATCACCTCATCGAAGATCAGCAGGATGCCGTATTTCTTGGTGATCTCGCGCAGCCGTTCCAGATAGCCTTTTGGCGGCAGCAGCACCCCGGTCGATCCCGCCACCGGTTCCACGATCACCGCCGCGATGGTTTCGGCGCCATGCAGCGCCACCAGCCGTTCCAGATCCTCGGCCAATTCGGCGCCATGTTCGGGCAGTTCCGGCGAAAAGGCGTTGCGCGCCAGATCATGGGTGTGGCGCAAATGATCGCTGCCCGGCAACATCGTGAAAACGCGCCGGTTGCTGACGATCCCGCCCACCGAGATGCCGCCAAAGCCGACGCCGTGATAGCCGCGCTCGCGGCCGATCAACCGGGTGCGGGTGCCCTGGCCGATGGCCCGCTGATAGGCGAGCGCGATCTTGAGCGCGGTGTCGACGGCTTCCGAACCGGAGCCGGCGAAAAACACCCGGTCCAGTGCGGCGGCGGCGCCGCCCGGCGCCGTCTCGGCCAGCTTTTCGGCGAATTCGAAGGCGATGGGATGGCCCATCTGGAATGACGGCGCATAGTCGAGGCGTTCCAGCTGCCGGGTTACCGCCTCGGTGATTTCGCGCCGGCCGTGGCCGGCATTGACGCACCACAATCCCGCGGTGCCGTCCAGGATCGAATTGCCGTCCACGTCGCGGTAATGCATGCCCTGGGCACTCTCCAACAGCCGCGGGGCCAGCTTGAATTGCCGGTTGGCGGTGAAGGGCATCCAGTAATTTTCCAGGTTTCGTGCATTTGCGGCGGTCGCCGGCATCGCCCTTTTCCTTCTGTTATCGGCGGCGGCCAAAAGCCCCCACCCGGTTTCGACACCGGCCGAGTATATAGCCCGACTTGGACTTTCCGGTCATCGCCGACGAGGTTTGTTGACGCTGAGCAGGCCCGCTTTTTAAGCTTGGCTGGCGCATTTTCAATCCAGGCCGCCCAGAAGGACCAGATGTCCCATTTCCGCCCCGCCGATCTGCCGTTCGACGTGCCGGAGGCGATGGCGGTTTTGCGACGCTGGGTGGAATGCGAAAGCCCCAGCTATGACGCGACGGCGGTCGGCCGTATGGCCGCGATGGCGGCGGACGCGATGGCGCGGCTGGACGCCCAAATCGAAATCCTGCCAGGCGATCAGGGGTTTGGCGATTGCGTGCGCGCCCATTTTGGCGGGCCGGGCAACGGCATCCTGGTCATGGGGCATTTGGATACGGTGCACCCGCTTGGCACGCTTAAGGAGATGCCGTGGCGGGAGGAAGCGGGGCGCTGCCACGGTCCCGGTATCCTGGACATGAAGGGCGGCATCGTTCTCACGCTGCAGGCGATTGCGGCGCTGCGCCGCGCCGGCCTGACGCCGCCGCTGCCGGTGACGGTTCTGCTCAATTCCGACGAGGAAGTGGGCAGCCCCTCCACCCGCGAATTGGTCGAGGCCGAAGCCGGCCGCCATCGCTATGTTCTCATTCCCGAGCCGGCGCGGCGCAGCGGCGCGGTGGTGGTGGGCCGCCATGCCGTGTCCCGCTACACCCTGCGCACCCATGGCCGGCCGGCCCATGCCGGTCTCAGGCTGAATGAGGGACGCTCGGCGATCCAGGAAATGGCGCACCAGATCATCGCCATCGACCGTCTCAGCACCCCGGACTGCACCTTCTCCACCGGCGTGGTCCGGGGCGGGCAATGGGTCAATTGCGTGGCGCGGGACTGCGAGGCGGAAATTCTGTCGGTCTCCACCAGCGAGGCGGCGCTGGCGCGGGGCCGGCAGACCCTGACCGATCTCAGGCCCACCGCACCGGGCACCGAAATCGAACTGGTCCACGGACCGGTCAGGCCTTTCTGGCATACAAGTCCGGGCGACCGGGCGCTGTTCGAGACCGCCAGCCGGATCGCGGCCGAACTGGGCTTCGATCTGGCGGCCGAAGTCTCCGGCGGCGGTTCGGATGGCAATTTCACCGGCGCATTGGGCATTCCCACCCTGGACGGGCTGGGCGCGCGCGGCGATCTGCTGCACACACGCGACGAGTATATCGTGGTGGAGAGCCTCGCCGAGCGCGGCCGGCTGATGGCGGGACTGCTGATGACGCTGGGCGGTTGAGCCGGCTTTACTTAGGCGCCAGCTTGTAAAGCCTGCCTTCGTCGCTCAACACATAAAGCGCGCCATCCGGCCCCATCCGGACGTCGCGAATGCGGGCATGCTGGCCTAAAAGCAACGGCTCCTCGCTTACCACCTTGTCGCCCGCAAGCGTAAGCCGGTCGAGCAGCATGCCGCGCAAGGCACCGACGAACACGCTGTTCTTCCATTGCGGAAAGAGATTGCCGGTATAAAAGGCCAGACCGGACGGCGCGATCACCGGATCCCAGTAATAGCGCGGCTGTACCGTGCCAGGCAGGGCGGTCTTGCCTTCGCCGATGGGGTCGCCCGGGTAATCGATGCCGTGGGTCACCAGCGGCCAGCCATAATTCTTGCCCGGCTCGATCAGGTTCAGCTCGTCGCCGCCGCGCGGACCATGCTCGTTTTCCCACAACCGTCCCTGGCCGTCGAAGGCCAGGCCTTCCTCGCTGCGATGGCCATAGGAATAGATTTCCGGCAACGCCCCGGGACGGCCGATAAAGGGATTTCCGGGTGCCGGGGCGCCGTCCGGGGTGATGTGGATGATCTTGCCCAGATCCGTGTCCAATTTCTGCGCCATGTCCCAGGGCGGAGATCGGGACCGGTCACCGATGGTGATAAAGAGACTGCCGTCCGGGCCGATGGCGATGCGCCCGCCCGAATTGGACGAATGGGACCAGGCGGACAGGGCGGGCCGGGCCCGGAAGATCACCCGAAGATCGGTCAGACTGTGACCCTCGAGCCGGGCCCGGGCCACGGCGATGGTGCTGTCCGCTATTCCCACCGGTTCGCTGAAGCTGAAGAACAGGCGATGGTTGGCGGCGAAATCCGGATCCAGCGCCACATCCAGCAGGCCCACCTGGCCGATGGCCCGCACCCGGGGCACGCCTGCCAGTGGCTGCGAAAGCAGCCCATGGCTGTCCAGAATGCGCATGACGCCGGGTTTTTCAGTGATGAGGATATGTTCCCCCGGCAGGAAAGCCAGGCTCCAGGGCTGTTCCAGCCGGTCTGTGAGGACGCTGATATGAAAGGCGGGGCCGGGCTCGAACGGGGCCCGGGTCTGGCCGGGGAAGGCGGGCCGGTCGCCGGTTTTTTCGGGGGGCGGGTTTCAACAGGCTTTCCCGGGATCGTCGCGGGCTGGGAAAAGCCGCGGCTCTCCCAGGCCCAAACCCCCAGCCCCAGGAGCACGGCCCCCGCCACAAGAATTTTGGCCGCGGGCCGGTCCATCCCTGTCTCCCTTGATGTCCGCGCCTTTGGGAAAATTATCTGGTTTTTTGGGGTCCGGATAGGCGAAGGGATGTTAGAGATTCCGTGGCTGGATCGCGGCAGCGCCGATATGCGCCAGCCGAGATTGGGCGAGGCCGGGGAATTGCGTTAGCATTCCGCGGTTTTCCAGGAGTTTCGCCCCATGAATGCCCCGCACCAGGACGCGCCCCGGCGTCTCGATCTGAAGGACCCCTCGCTGTTCACCGACAAGGCCTATGTCGCCGGCGAGTGGATCTCCGCGCCGGACGGCAAGACCATGACGGTGAGCGACCCCTTCGACGGCGCGCTCTTGGCCAAGGTGCCGGATCTGGGAGTGGAAACGCTGCGACGGGCGATCGATGCGGCGCATGAGGTGCAAAAGGAATGGGCGGCCAAAAGCGTCAAGGAACGGGCCCGGATCCTGCGCCGCTGGTATGATCTGGTGATGGCCAATGCCGAGGATCTGGCCCTGATCCTCACCAGCGAGCAGGGCAAGCCCCTGGCCGAAGCCAAGGGGGAAATCATCGGCAATGCCGCCTATCTGGAATGGTTCGGCGAGGAAGCCAAGCGCATCGACGGCGATATCATTCCCAGCCCGCGCGGCGATCAGCGCTTCCTGGTGCTGAAACAGCCGGTGGGCGTCTGTGCCGCCATCACGCCCTGGAATTTCCCCAACGGCATGATCACCCGCAAAGTGGCGCCGGCGCTCGCCGCCGGCTGCACCATGGTGCTGAAGCCGGCGCCGCAGACCCCCCTTTCCGCCCTGGCGCTGGCGGTGCTGGCCGAGCGCGCCGGCGTGCCCAAGGGCTGCTTCTCGGTCGTCACCGGCGAGGCCAAGCCGATCGGCGAGGAATTCTGCCACAATCCCAAGATCGCCAAGATCACCTTCACCGGCTCGACCGCGGTGGGCGCCTGGCTGATGCGCGAAGCCTCGGGCCAGATCAAGCGGCTGTCGCTGGAACTGGGCGGCAACGCGCCCTTCATCGTGTTCGACAACGCCGATCTGGACGCGGCGGTGGAAGGCGCGGCGGCCTCGAAATACCGCAATTCCGGCCAGACCTGCATCTGCGCCAACCGCATCTATGTCCAGGACAGCGTGCACGACGCCTTTGTGGAAAAATTGAAGGCGAAAGTTGCCGGTTTCAAATTGGGCCGCGGCACCGAAGCCGGCGTTGACATGGGGCCGCTGATCGACCAGCGGGCGCTGGCTAAGATGCAGGCGCATCTGAAGGACGCGCTGGATCAGGGCGGCACATTGGTCGCCGGCGGCAAGCAGCCGGACCTGGGCGGCACCTTCTTCGAGCCCACCATCGTCACCGGCGTGACCCAGGCGATGAAAGTGGCCCGCGAAGAAACCTTCGCGCCCCTGGCGCCGATCATCAAATTCAAGACCGAAGAAGATGTGGTCGCCATGGCCAACGCCACCCAGTTCGGGTTGGCGGCCTATTTCTATGCCCGCGATCTGTCGCGGGTCTGGCGGGTGGCGGAAAAACTGGAGACCGGCATGGTCGGGGTCAATACCGCCATGATCGTGAGCGAGATGGCGCCTTTCGGCGGCGCCAAGCAATCGGGCCTGGGCCGGGAAGGCTCCAAATACGGCATCGAAGGTTATCTGGAGCTCAAACTGGTCTGTTTGGGCGGCATCTAGGTTTGGAGCCGTTCGACATTGTTGTGGTCGGGGGCGGCGTCAATGGCTGCGGCATCGCCCGCGACGCGGCCGGGCGGGGCTTCTCGGTGCTGTTGGCGGAGCAGGGCGATCTCGCCTCCGGCACATCTTCGGCCTCGACCAAGCTCATCCATGGCGGGTTGCGGTATCTGGAGTTTTTCGAATTCTCCCTGGTCCGGGAAGCGTTGAAGGAGCGCGAACGGCTCTGGGCCATGGCGCCGCACATCATCTGGCCGCTGCGTTTCGTGTTGCCGGAAAGTCCGGACTCGCGGCCGGCCTGGCTGATCCGGCTGGGCCTGTTTCTCTACGACCATATCGGCGGACGCAAGAAACTGCCGCCCACCCGAAGCCTCGATCTCAGGCGCGATGTTGCGGGCGAGCCGCTCAAGCCGTCCATGACCCGCGGCTTCGAATATTCCGACTGCTGGGTGATGGATGCGCGGCTGGTGGTGTTGAACGCGCGCGACGCCGCCGCCAGGGGCGCGCAAATTCTGACCGGGACGGAGGTGACGTCTCTGGCCCGGCGCCAAGGCGGCTTCACGGTGACCCTCAAGGATCACGCAACCGGCGCCGAGCGGGAAGTGGGGGCGCGGCTGGTGGTCAACGCCGCCGGCCCCTGGGTGGACCAGGTGTTGAACCGCGTCGCGCACGAACCACCGCGCCGCCATGTCCGCCTGGTCCAGGGCAGCCATATCGTGGTGCGGCGGCTCTACCCGCATGACCGCTGCTATATTTTCCAGAACCGGGACGGCCGGGTGATCTTCGCCATTCCGTTCGAAAACGACTTCACCCTGATCGGCACCACCGATCGCGACTATGAAGGCGATCCGACCAAGGTGCATATCTGCGCCGATGAAGCCACCTATCTCTGCGCCGCGGCCAGCGAATATTTCCGCGCGCCCGTCACCCAAGACCAGATCGTCTGGAGCTATTCGGGTGTCAGGCCGCTCTATGACGACGGCGCCAGCAAGGCGCAGGAGACCACCCGCGAATATGTCCTCAAACTGGAAGAGAATGCCGGCGGCGGCGCGCTGTTGAACGTGTTCGGCGGCAAGATCACCACCTATCGCCATCTGGCGGAGAAGGCGATGGAGAAGGTCGAACAGGTTTTGGGCCGGCGCGGCCCGCCCTGGACCCGCGGCGCGTCATTGCCGGGCGGCGATTTCCCCCAGAATGGGTTCGAAGATCTGGTTTCTGAGCTCGCCGCGCATGCGCCCAAGATCGCGCCCGCCACCATCCGCCGCCTGGCTCGCGCCTATGGCACCGAGGCGCGCAAAATTCTGGCCGGCGGCGCCTTGGGGCCTCTATTCGGCGCCGATCTGGGCGAAAAAGAAGTGTCCTTCCTGGTGGAGAAGGAATGGGCCCGTACCGCCGATGATATTCTTTGGCGGCGCGGCAAGCTGGGCTTGCGGTTTTCCAAGGAAGAAATGGCGGCGCTGACCCGCTATCTTGAAAAAGACAGTATAAGAAATCAGGCCGTCCGCGCCTGACGGGGAGGGACAATGGCGGAATTCATACTGGCGGTGGACCAGGGCACCACCTCTTCGCGCGCCATCGTGTTCGACGGCCGCTATCGGGTGCGGGGGGTGGCGCAACAGGAATTTCCCCAGCATTTTCCCCGCTCCGGCTGGGTCGAGCATGATCCGGAGGATATCTGGCGCACGGTGCTGGCCACCATGCGCGGCGCGCTGGCGGACGCCAAATTGTCCGCCACCGACATTGCCGCCATCGGCATCACCAACCAGCGCGAGACCGCGTTGATCTGGGATCGCGGGACCGGCCGCGCCATCCACAACGCCATTGTCTGGCAGGACCGGCGCACCTCCGATGTCTGCGAGCGGCTGCGCCGCGATGGCGTCGAACCCATGGTCACCGCCAGGACCGGGCTCCTGCTCGATCCTTATTTTTCCGCCACCAAGGCGTCCTGGATTCTGGATCAGGTAGAGGGCGCGCGCGAGAAGGCGGCGGCGGGCGAACTCGCCTTCGGCACAGTGGATGCATTTCTGATGTGGCGGCTGACCGGCGGCAAGGTGCACGTCACCGACATCACCAACGCCTCGCGCACGCTTTTGTGCAACATCGACACCGGCCAGTGGGATGAGGATCTGCTCAAACTGTTTCGGATTCCACGCCCGCTGATGCCTGAAATCCGGGAATGCCGGGACGATTTCGGTGCGACCGATCCGCTCCTGTTCGGCGCCGCCATACCCATCTTGGGCATAGCCGGGGATCAGCAAGCGGCCACCATCGGCCAGGCTTGTTTCGAGCCCGGCATGCTGAAATCCACTTACGGCACCGGCTGTTTCGCGGTGCTCAATACCGGAAAGACCCGCATCGCCTCCGGCAAGCGGCTTCTCACCACCATCGCCTATCGCCTGAAGGGCGAGACCACCTACGCCATCGAAGGCTCGATCTTCGTGGCCGGTGCGGCGGTGCAGTGGCTGCGCGACGGGTTGCGCCTGATCCGGCATGCGGAGGAGAGCGGACCCATGGCGGCGCAATCCGATCCCGAACAGGCGGTCTATCTGGTGCCGGCCTTCACCGGGCTGGGCGCGCCCTGGTGGGATCCGCATGCCCGCGGTGCGATCTTCGGCTTGACGCGCAATTCGGGCCCTCGCGAATTCGCGCGGGCGGCGTTGGAAGCAGTCTGTTATCAGACCCACGATCTGTTGGAGGCGATGCGGGCCGACTGGCCGGGCGCCTCCGACACGGTGCTCAGGGTGGATGGCGGCATGGTGGCGAGCGACTGGATGCTGCAGCGGCTGGCCGATATTCTGGACGCGCCGGTGGACCGGCCGGTGGTGCTGGAGACCACGGCGCTGGGGGCGGCCTGGCTGGCGGGATCGGGCGCCGGTGTCTGGCCCGACCAGGACGGCTTCGCCAAAAGCTGGCGGCTGGAGCGGCGCTTTGAGCCGGAAATGGACCCGGCCACGCGCACGCGGCTGATCGCGGGCTGGCATGACGCCGTCCGCCGCACCCGCAGCCATTGATCCAGCATGAATTTACACCGATTTCATGCGCGCCGTCGGATTTGCGCGCAGGCATCGTCTTGCCAGGGAAAGCCGCATCTGGGATGTCATGGTCCGGTTGCCATAGAATAGAATAAGGGGAGTGAGATGGGCGCACCGCATCTTCTGGTCCATGACCATCGGGACAATGTCGGGGTGGTGGTGGTCGAGGATCTGGCCGCCGGCACCGACATGCTGGGCGTGGTCACCGAAGACAATAGCGACTTCCATATCCGGGCCAAACAGGCCGTTCCCATCGGGCACAAGATCGCGCTCAAGGATCTGGCGGTGGGCGACACCGTGATCAAATATGGCGAGGATATCGGCAAGGTGGTGGCGCCGACCGCCAAGGGCGAGCATGTCCATATCCACAATCTCAAGACCAAGCGCTGGTAGGAGCAGGCCGATGAATCTGGCTGATCGGAAAATCTGGGGTTACCGGCGCGAGAATGGCCGGGTCGGGGTGCGCAACCATGTGGCGATCCTGCCGCTCGACGACATTTCCAACGCCGCCTGCGAGGCGGTGGCCGCCCATATCCAGGGCACCATCGCCCTGCCGCATGCCTATGGACGGCTGCAATTCGGCGAGGATCTGGATCTGCATTTCCGCACCATGATCGGCACCGGGTCCAATCCCAATGTCGCCGCCTGCATCGTGATCGGCATCGAGGGCGGCTGGACCGAAAAGGTGGTGGCCGGCATCGCCAAGACCGGCAAGCCGGTGGCGGGCTTTTCCATCGAGGGAAATGGCGATATCGCCACCGTGGCGGCGGCGTCGCGCCAGGCCAAGGAATTCGTGCATCGGGCCACGGAGCAGGTGCGTCAGCCCTGCCCGCTCGCCGATGTCTGGGTGGCGGCCAAATGCGGCGAGAGCGACACCACCACCGGGCTGGCCTCCTGCCCCACCGTCGGCAACATGTATGACAAGCTGGTGCCGCTGGGGCTCTATGGCTGTTTCGGCGAGACCTCGGAACTCACCGGCGCCGAGCATCTGGCGGCTGCCCGCGCCATCTCGCCCGAGATCCAGGAGAAATTCCTCAAGACCTGGCAGGCCTATCAGGACGACGTGATCGAGGCCCACAAGACCTCCGACTTGTCCGACAGCCAGCCCACCAAGGGCAATATCGCCGGCGGCCTCACCACCATCGAGGAAAAGGCGCTGGGCAATCTGGAAAAGATCGGCAAGGTGACCAAATTCATCGATGTGCTCGAACCGGCCGAAGCGCCCGCCCGCGGCAAGGGGCTTTATTTCATGGACACGTCCTCGGCGGCGGCGGAATGCTGCACCCTGCAGGCGGCGGCCGGCTATGTGGTCCATGTCTTTCCCACCGGCCAGGGCAATGTGATCGGCAATCCGATCATGCCGGTGATCAAGCTGACCGGAAATCCGCGCACGGTGCGGTTGATGCGCGAGCATATCGATGTCGATATCTCCGGCATCGTGCGGCGCGAGATGACCATCGACCAGGCGGGCGATGTCCTGATCGGCATGATCGAGAAAACCGCCAATGGCCGGCTGACCGCCGCCGAGGCGCTGGGGCATCGCGAATTCGTGATGACCAAATTGTATCGCAGCGCTTGATCCGGTGAGCGTCACGCTTTCCCGTGCCGAGGCCGAGCGGCTGGCGACAAGCGCGCTTGCCGCCAATCGCACCTCTGAAGCCAATGCCCGCGTCACGGCTAAAGCTCTGGTTGCGGCCGAGATGGACGGCCAGGCGGGACATGGGCTCACCCGGGTGCCCGCCTATGCCGAACAGGCGCGGGTGGGAAAAGTGGACGGCTTCGCCGCGCCGCAGATCAGCGGCACCGGTGCCGTCCGCCGCATCGACGCCCGCACCGGTTTCGCCTATCCCGCCATCGAGATGGCGCTGGACGCGCTGATCCCGTTGGCGCGCGAATTCGGGGTGGCGAGCGCCGGCGTCTTCGCCTCGCATCATTGCGGCCAGGCCGGCCGCCATGTCGAGCGGCTGGCCGATCAGGGCCTGGTTGCCTTCGCCTATGCCAATACGCCCAAGGCCATGGCGTTTCATGGCGGCGCCCACGCCCGGCTGGGCACCAATCCGCTGGCTTTCGCAGCCCCCATTCCCGGCCGCCCGCCCCTGGTCATCGACATGGCGCTGTCGGTGGTGGCGCGCGGCCGGATCGTTTCGGCCAAGGCCAAGGGGGAGCCGATCCCCGAAGGCTGGGCGGTGGACAGCGCCGGTCATCCCACTACCGACCCGGCTCAGGCTTTTGCGGGAACCTTGCTGCCCATCGGCGGGGCCAAGGGGTCGGCGCTGGCCCTGATGGTGGATATTCTCTGCGGCGCATTGGCGGGAGCTCATTTCAGCTGGGAAGCCAGCCCCTTCCTGGATGCCACCGGCGGTCCGCCGCAATTGGGACAATTTCTGATCTCGCTGGACCCCGATCATTTCGCCGGCGAAGGCTTTGCCCGGCGGATGGCTGAACTGGCGGCGACGGTGGCGGCGGATGGGGCGCGGCTGCCCGGCGACCGGCGGCTGGAATTGCGCCGGCGCGCCGGCGAACAGGGGCTCGCGATCGCCGACGACCTTCACGCGCAGATTCTGGCGTTGACGAAGTAACCCCGGGAATTCGGGTTTCGGTTACTGCCAGCGATAATCCAGCGACAGACCCACCACATTGACGTTGGACTTGGTGGTCCCGATCAGGGTCCCGCGCAGGGTATTGCCGGTCATGGCCGCGGTCTGGTCGATGGTGCGGGTGTCGTTGAACAGATGCGCGTAGGAGAATTTCAAATCCATGTCCGGCGCGGCATGCCAGGTCACTCCGCCCGCCAGCCAGGTGCGGCTGGCATCGGGAATGCGCACATTCAAGGTGGCGGAGGGGATCGGTGTCTGATCGATGCCGGTACCCATCCGGAGCGAGATGTCATCACTGGCGGCATATTCCACCCCCAGCGATGTCAGCCAGCTGCCCTTCCAATTGGCGATGGTGACGTCATTGGGCTGAACCGGATTGGCCGCCACCGCGGTCAGGTTCTTGAAACTGGACCAGTCCGTCCAATCGGCTTCGGCCAGCAAGGTCCAGTCGTCGAGGAATTTCTTGCGCAGGCCCATCCCCAATTCGGCGGGGGTGGTGATCTTGGCCTTGGCGGTGGTGTTGGCGAACAGCCCGGTGGCACCCTGAATGGCGGCGCCAAAACCAACGCTGTCGAGGGTGAAGGTCCAAGGCCCATTCAAGGTGTGATGCACGGCCGAGCGATAGGAAAGGCCCAAGGTCCAGCCATCATCCAGTTCGGCGCGGGCGCCCAGCACGAAGCCATAGCCCCAGCCATGCGCGCTGATCGCAGCGGTGCCGTCTGCGGTGCCGGGGACCGCGCCCGGCAGTGACGACAAGGCGGCGATGGTGCCGATATCCACCGCGCTGGACAGATTCCCCTTGGCATATTGCGCCTGGATGCCGCCGCCGATAGTGAGGCCCGGCATCAGATCATAAGCGACCACCGGGGTGACATTGACGGTGAGGAGCTTGGTGTTCAGCGCGTAATAGCGGCCGGCCCAACCATCCGGATATTTGGTGGCAAGACCCCAAGGCACCGAAACCGAAAGTCCCGCCGACCAGCGATCGTCCAGGCGCTGGCGCAAGGCGAAATCGGGGATCAGCGCGTTGCGGATGAAATCCTTGGGCGTGGCATTGCCGCCGGCGGGCGTGCCGGCCGCGGTCAATGCCGTTGTATAAGCCGCCGAGGATCCCGGCATGATCGAGATCGCGCTGAGCGCGAAATCGCCGCCCTCGGTCGCGCCCGCGGCGGCCGGATTATAGGCCAGGAATCCGGCATCGCTGCCGGTGGCGGTGGCGCCGGCATAGGCTTCCCCCATCGCCTCGGTGCTTTGCTCGCGAAGCCCGAAGCCGGCAGCCAGGGCCGGCGTGGCCGGCAACAGACTGAGCAGAACCAAAATAAGACGACGCATGGTGATCTCCCCGGAACACGCGGCCAGGATTGCGGGCCGCCCATATTTCGGGGTGCATGGTCTAGCCGACAGTATAAAGAATTTATTAACGCTATCGGCTTGCCAGTTTGTTTACCCAGCCGGTCCTAGTCTTCCGCGATGGAGGGCCCAGGGGCGTTCCCCCGTTCGAATGATCCATGAAAGACAATAGTATAGGCGTGGACGCGCTCGCTTTTTCGCGGGTCTGGTTGCGTTTTTTCGATCCGGAGACCGAGCGCCGGTTTGCGCGGCGGGCGCTGTTGGATTCCATGTTGTTCATCCGCGTGTATCTGCTCGCGGGCACGGCGCTTTACATGCTGTTCGGTCTGTTGGACGCGCGGGTGTCCGGCGCGGCCACCAACTCGGTCTTCATCATCCGCTACGCCATTGTCGGTCCCATTCTGCTGGCCGATTGCGCGATCTCCTTCACCCGCTATTTCGAGAAGATCGGCCAGTTCGTGCTGGCGCTGCAGATGGTGTCGTCGGGGTTGGGCGTGGTGGCGATGACCGCGATCATGCCGCCGCCCTATAACAGCAACTATTATGCCGGCGTGATCATGATCGTGATCTATTGCGGCAGCTTCATCCGGGTCAATTTCGTCGCCACCCTGCTGATTTCCGCCATGCTGGTGCTGGCCTATGAAGTCTCGGCGGTGGTGCTCAATCCGCTCTCGACCACCAATCTAATCTCCAACAATTTCTTCCTGCTGATGGCGACTTCGGTGGGCCTGATGTCGAGCTATATCCAGGAAACCCAGACCCGCAAGGGGTTCATCGCCCAGCGCATCATCGAGGTGAAGAACGAGATCACCAATCTGCTTCTGGTGGAGGCCAACAAGGCCAATCATTCCAAGAGCGAATTCCTCGCCAATATGAGCCACGAGCTGCGCACGCCGCTGAATGCGATCATCGGATTTTCCGAAATCATGGACAAGGAGACCTTCGGGCCGCTTGGCAATCCCCGCTACGCGAATTACATCAAGGACATCTCCAACAGCGGCCATCACCTGCTGTCGATCATCAACGACATTCTGGACCTGGCGAAGGCGGAGGCGAACAAGCTCACCCTGGACGAACGGGACACCGATCTGGCCCAGATCGCGCGGGAAAGCGTGCGCATGTGCGAGCTCAAGGCGCAGCAGACCGGCGTCGCCATCTCCTTCAAGAGTTGCGCCGACGAGGTGATCGTCCGGGCGGACGCCAAGCTGATGCTGCAGATCCTGCTCAATCTGGTCTCCAACGCCGTCAAGTTCAGCCATGAGGGCGGATCGGTCGAAATCGAGATCATGCTCAACCAGGACCAGTCGGTGACGGTCGCAGTGCGCGATCAGGGCATCGGCATTCCCGCCGCCGATATAGAACGGGTGCTGCGTCCGTTCGAGCAGGTGGAGAATTCCAGGACCCGCGCCCATAGCGGCACCGGGCTCGGCCTGCCTTATGCGGTGAAGCTGGCCGAACTCCATGGCGGCGCGCTATGGATCGAAAGCCAGGTCAATGTCGGTACCGCGGTGATGGTGGTCTTGCCGCGCGAGCGCTTCATCGCCGCCAGGGCGAAGGTGGGCGAGAGCCTCAAGCTGGCGGTGTGACCGTCAGGGCTTGCGCAGGTAGAGCAGCCGCACCCGGCCGGTCTTCTCCGTTTCCGTCCAGCATTCCTCCGGGTTGAGCCCTTCCGCCCAGACCCGCATCTCCGCATCGCTGCGATATTGCAGGGTCCAGTCGGCGATGAATTCCATCGGCCAGAGATTGGACAGCGCGGTTTCGTTCATATTGCCGATGATCAGCAGGCCGCCGGGCGACAACGCCTCATAGAGACGGCGCACCAGCATGCCGGCGCGGCGGTCGCTGAGATAGTCGAGCAGGCCCACCGAATAGATCAGATCCTGCGGCGCCACCGCCTGCAGTCCGCCATTGACCCTGAGGATATCGGTGAAGGAGATATTCATGCACTGGAGCCGGGCGCTGCCGCCCAGCCGGAGCGAGGGCGGATAGGCGCGGTCATAGGCATAGCCCAGCGCCAGGGTCTCCTGGTCCACCAGGGTGAATTCCACTTTGCCGGCGCGGGCATGGGGACCGTCCAGGAAGGTCTCGATCTCGCGCGCCGGACCGCTGCCCAGGCTCAGAATGCGGGCCGGCCGGTCCTGCCCCTTGGTGCGGACGATCTCGGCGATCTTGCCGCGCACCACTTGCATGCGGGTGTCGATGCATTCCGCCACTTCCAGGCCCAGACGATGCACCAGTTGCTGATAGACATTTGCGCCCAGCCGCTCCCAGTCATAGACCTGGTTCATGATCTGATAGTCGCCGGGATAGCCCAAAGGTTTTATGTAGGAGCGGTCCCAGATGGCGCCGGCACGCATTTCCGGCGTCAGGACCAGCTCGGTGAACTCCTTGGTTGCTTCGCGTTCCTCGCGGCTCGACATCACCTCGCGCACGATATCGTTGCCGGTGAGCCAAAGCGTGCGCCACTGCTCGATCAGCCTTCCCTCGCAGGCTTCATAGGCGCCGACATTGTCGAAGGCGTGCGAGAAGCTGTCGGCGAGATGGATATTCTTGTCCAGCAAATCGCGGTAGGAGCGCAGCACGCCCAGCACGTCGGCGCAGAAGGCGCGGTATTCGCGCGGCACCAGGGCGCTGCGTTCGGCCGAAAGAAAACTGCCATTGGCGGCGATCTGGGCCTGGACGTTGCGGCTGAGCAGCCGGTCGAAATCGACATAAGAGTCCACCAGGCTGAAGGCCAGCTTGGAACCGAAGACGGTGCTCTCGGTCCGGCAGACTTTGGCGCGGCCTTCGAAGATGGAAAGCCCCGCCTGCTGGAAGATCAATGGCACGGTCTCGCCCAGCGAGAGTTCGTCTTCCACCGCCTGCTTGGCGACAACCGCCACGCCGGTGAGGCTGATGTCATGCAGTTGATAGCTGGTGGATTTCACCCGCACCCGCGGGGGATGATTGGGAAACAGTTTGCGGGCGTCATAGCGGGTCGGCCGGAACCAGATTTCCCGTCCGCTGGACCCCTTCAACTCTTCATAGGCAAGCATGTCCGCACCTGATGTGGTTTGTCATGCTTCCCTGACGCCACCCTTTTCCGCCGACGCTGATCGGCCCATTACCCATTTTGGCGACGTCTGAATCGGTCTCGACCGGCCGCTCTGAAAGTTAATAAATGGTTAATACACCAAAGAAATGGTTAACGTCAAGATTTTTCAACGAGAATCCCGATGACGAAATAGTTAACGCGCCATGGCTTGGGCCTCCCGCCGTCCCCGGGGCCGCAAAGGAACATCAAGGATGGCTGGCGGGAGAATTCGGACGCGAGCGCGTAAAGAAATCCCACAAGTCCCGCCGGGCGCGATCCCGGCCTGCATCCCATGCCGCGCGCGCCGGCCGGCCGGTCTGGCAAGGCGATTTGCGCTTGCCGCTGGTGTCCCGCACTGGTGGCGCGCTGACCGGATCAAGGATACGAAATCTCCAAACACGGTTGCGTCATTCTCGACCATGACGATCTGGCCGGCGCGCGTGCGGTGCGCCGTCGCGCGAAGTGACCGGAATTTCGCCGCCGGAGGCATGAAAATCGCCGGTTCCATCGCCGGTTCCATCGCCGGTTCCATCGCCGGTGAATTGCAGGCGAATCAAGGCGATGGCGCTTGCGGCGCGGGCCGCGACGTTTTTTTCTGTTTTTCCCGGCGGCATTTGTGTTTATAGGTCTGGCGTGTTTTCGGCGCGACCGGCATTCGCGCGGACACAGCAGGTGTTCAGACACCGGCACCCATTTCGCCGCCGGCTGAAGCGATCTTGACGATCCGCAAGGCCTTTATCGACAGAGGAATGATTTGTCCGGCAGACATTCGCTTGTCAGTTCCGCGGTTGCCTTGAGGAAAAGGACCGTATCGGCGCAGATGCGCGATCCTCAGCCCGGCATCGCGCGATCCCTGCTGCTGGGCGGCATCATTGTCGCCGTGATGGCGGTGATGCAGCAGCTGGGACATATTTCGGCGCCTGCGCGCATATCCGATCTCGCTTCGCCGCCGCCAAGGACCATGCCGGCACCGGCCGCGCCGTCGGTTTTCGCGAAAGAGCAGGCGATGTCGCCCGCCCGGCTGATGCGCCGCTGGGATGGGCTGATCGCGCTGGCCTCCCGCAAATTCAAGCTGCCGGCGAATTGGATTTATGCCGTCATGCGCCAGGAAAGCGGCGGCCGCACCATGATGGGCGAGGATATGCCGATCGTGTCCGCAGCCGGCGCGATCGGCATCATGCAGGTGATGCCGGGCACCTATCGCGAAATGGCGGCGCAATATGGCCTGGGCGACAATCCCTTCGATCCCCGCGACAATATATTTGCCGGCGCCGCCTATCTGAAATGGCTGAAGCTGAAATATGGCTATCCCGCCATGTTCGCGGCCTATAATGCCGGACCCGGCACAGTCGAGGACCATCTCTATCGGGGTCAGCCTTTGCCGGCCGAGACCAAGGGTTACATCGCCTCGATCGGCAAGATGCTGGGCGACAGGACCGCGATCGGGAAATTCGCAAAGGTGGCGCTCACCCAGCCCGATGGCGACAAGGTGACGGTCGATGCCGGCAAGGTCAGCGCCGTGCGCGCCGCCACCCCCGGCATCTATGCCGAGGGGGTGCGGTCGGTGATCACCATCGGGGATCTCAATCGCGGCGTGCGCGAGAGCGTGGCCCAGGCCACCGCCCTGTTGCGCGCCCATGGCGCCCCGATCTAGAGCCTGATCGCGTTTCGTTGAATCCTCTTTAGCGCATCCGGCTGGTGCCGCTTTCGGCGGCGTGACGGATGCGGCTTTCGTCGAGATCCAATTCCCGCTCGATCCGGCGGCGTGCCTCGTCTTCCAGCGCGTCCTTGGCGTAGAGATCGGCGATCGCTTCGCGTTCGGCGCCCAGGAATTCCAGTTGCAGAGCGGTGGAATGGGCGACGGCCTCGCCGCTTTCCAGATCCTTGCAGGCGGCCATGAAATAGGTGCGGCGATCATTGTGCCGGCGGCGCAGGATCTCGACCGTCTCCGGCGCCAGTCCCGCGCTTTCCAACCGGTCCAGCCGCGCCAGCGCCGCGTCGATGCCGGCCAGCCGGGCCGCCACTTCGCGCTTCTTCGCCGCGTCCCGCTCGCGGCGGCCCATTTCGGTGAGGCCGAGCCTCTGGATGACGGCGGCGAAGGAAAAGCCCTGGCCGACCAGGGTGGCCAGGATCACCACGAATGTCACCAGCAGCAAAAGGCTGCGTTCCGGAAACGGCGCCGGACCCGCCATCAGGGGAATGGAGAGGGCCGCGGCCAAGGACACCACGCCGCGAATGCCGGTAAAGCCGATGGCGAATGTTTCCTGCCAGGGCGGCGGCGGGTTGCGCTTTCGCCAACTGGGCCAGATCAGGCAGGGCAGATAGCTGGCCGCGAACACCCAGGCGAACCGCACCAGGATAATGGCGATGGTCACCGAGACCGCCGCCAGGCCCAGCCGCCACCAATCCGGCTGGCTCAGGGAATCTTCGATCACCCGCGCCTGCAATCCGGTCAGCAGGAAGATCACGCCTTCGATCAGATAGACCATCAGGTCCCAGACAAAGAAGCCCTGCAGGCGGGTGGCCGGGGCGATGAAGCGGGGACCGTTCCAGCTCACATACAGCCCCGCCGTCACCGTCGCCAGCACCCCGGATCCGCCCAGACTCTCCGGCAGCCAGAAGGCGGCATAAGGGGTCAGCATCGCCAATATGATCTCCACCCGGGGCTCGCGCGCCCAGTGGCGCAATTGCAGCGCGCCCCAACCGAGCAGCAATCCCCAGGCGATCTCGCCCACCACGATCGCGGCAAAGCCTCCCATCGCGGACAGGGGCGAAAACCCGCCTTGGACCACGGCGGTGATGGCGAAGCTGAACAGGATCAGCGCGGTCGCGTCATTGACCAGGCCCTCGCCTTCCAGGATGGTGAGGACCCGCTCCGGAATGGGAAACCGCTTGGCGATCGCCATCGGCGCCACCGCATCCGGCGGCGCCACCACCGCGCCCAGCACGAAACCGACCGACCAGGTGAGGTCCAGAAACGCCCGCGCCACCACCGCCACCGACGCGGCGGTAAACAGCACGCAACCCACCGCCATCAGCAGGATGGGCCGGATATTCGCCTTGAAGCCCCGCCAGCTCATGCCTACCCCGGCGGAATAAAGCACCGGCGGCAGAAGCAGGGTCAGCACCAGGTCCGGCCGCAATTCGATCCGCGGCATGCCGGGAATAAATCCCAGGCCGAGCCCGACCAGAACCAGAAATATCGAGGGCGGGAAGCTGGTGCGCCGCGCCGCCACCGCCGCCAAGGCGGTCACCGCCACCAGAGAAAACCCGATGGGAAGCGCGGGCAGGATCATCGGCCAAGGTCCCCTTCCGGCCCCGGGCCGGAAGGGGAGACTAACCTACTATTGCGCCGCTTGCTTGCGCAGCGCGGCGATATCCTTGTCCGACAGATGCGCGCCCTTGGCGCCGAACCGGGCCGTGACATAGTTCGCCACCGCCGCGATCTCGTCGTCGGAATAGGCGCTGCCGAAGGCGGGCATGAAGATATGGCCCTGTGCCGTGTCGCGATTGACGCCGTGAATGATCGCCTGCGCCACATTGGTGGCGGAGGGATCGTTGACCGCCCGCACGCCCGTCAGGGTTGCGTATTTGCTGAGCGGGCTGACCCCGGTCCAGTCGTGACAACTGGCGCAGGCGCCGGCGAAGATCATGGCGCCGCGCGGATCCACATCCGCCGCCACCCCTTCATTATAGGCGGCCGGGGCGGGCTTATCCACGACCCGTGGCAGATCGGTGTCCTGGGCCGGGACGCTCCTGAGATAGACCACCAGCGCGTGAATGTCGCCCGGGGTCAGATAGGTGAGACTGTCGTCTGCCGCCTCGCCCATCGGGCCCGCCGCGCCGCCATGCCCGTCGGCATGGCCGGTGGAGAGATAGGTGGACAGATCATTGTCGCTCCAGCTTCCCAGGCCCGACTTGGCGTCGCTGGAGATGTTGTAGGCCCGCCAGCCGGCCGTGAGCGCGCCGGCGAATTTGCGGCGGTTGTTCATGGCATAGGCGAGGTTGCGCGGGGTGTGGCATTCCCCGCAATGGCCCATCGCTTCGGCGAGATAGGCGCCCCGGTTCCATTCCGGGCTTTGCGAGGGATCAGGGCGGAAGCGCTGGTCGGCGGCATAGAAGGCGTCCCAGACCCCCATCAGGCTCCGGTTGTTATAGGGCCAGGCCAGTTGGTTGGGTTTGGCGGCGGCACGCACCGCCGGCAGGCTGAACAGATAGGCCTTGATCGCCAGCGCATCGGCATCGGTCATGTAGGAGTAAGAAGTGTAGGACATGGCCGGATAAAGATGCTGGCCGTCGGCGCGGATGCCCTTGCGCAGCGCGGCCAGGAATTCCTGATCGGTGTAATTGCCGATGCCGGTTTCCTTGTCGGGGGTGATGTTGGTCGAATAGATGGTGCCGATGCCCGGCAGATTGAAGGCGAAGCCGCCGGCATAGGCCTGACCGTCCTTGGCCGTATGGCAGGCGAAGCAATCCGCCGCATGAGCCAGATATTCGCCGCGCTTGATGAGGCCCTCATTGGCCAGGGATGCCGGCACCCCGGTGGGATTGGATCCACTATAATCCGCCAGCGCCACGGTCGAACCCTTGGCGAACGCCATCGGGCCCGGGATCAAGACCAGCCAGGCCGCGAAACCCCAGCGCGACCACGATGATGACCGCAATCGCGATGCCAAATCCTCTCATGCTCATGCGATTTTCCTGCCCGCCAGAAGGTTACGGTCGATGGGAAGCCTGCGCAGCCTGACCCCGGTCGCGGCCGCGATGGCGTTGACCAGGGATGGCGGGCCGGCAGTACAACCCGGTTCGCCGATGCCGCCGGGCGCCTCGTCGCTCTTGATGATGTGCACCTCGATATCCGGGGCCTCGTTGATCCGCATCATCCGGTAATCGTTGAAATTCCTCTGTTCGACGCGTCCATCCTTCACCGTGATGTCGCCATAGAGCGCCGCGGTGAAGCCGAACGTCAACCCGCCCTGCACCTGCGCCATCAACGTGTCGGGATTGACCATGCGGCCGGCATCGATCACCGAATGCACCTTGCGGATATGGACCTGGCCGGTTTCGTCCACCTCGGCCTCGGTGACGGTGGCGATATAAGTGCCGAAGGCGAACTGGGCGCAGACGCCGCAGCCCACCCGTTTGGGCAAGGCGACCGCCCCAATCGGATTTCTGGGCCACCATCTGGACCGCCGCTTTCAGCCGCGGGGTTCCGTCCAATTGGGCGAGGCGGAAGGCGATGGGATCCTGGCCGGCCTTGAGCGCCAATTCGTCCATCAGGCTCTCGGTGGCGAAGACATTGTTGTTGGGCGCCACCCCGCGCCAATAGCCGATATTGAGGGCCCGGGGTTCGGCCTCGATATATTCGACCCGGAAATTGGGAATGCCATATTCGTTGCCGACGGCGCCTTCCAGCGAGCCGCGGTCGAGCCCGCCCTTGAGCGGCTTGCCGGACATCCGCACCGACACCGCGCCGCCGGCGATGCGGTGCGTCCAGGCCGTGATCTTGCCGTCTTTGCCGAGGCCGGCCGACATCACATTGCGATAGGCGGGACGGTACATGTCCTGCTGTATGTCCTCTTCCCGGGTCCAGATCACCTTCACCGGCCCGTCCACCTTCTGGGCGATGCGCACCGACTTCACCACCATGTCGGTGTCGAGCCTGCGGCCGAAGCCGCCGCCCAGCATGTAATTGTGGAACAGGATCTTGTCGGGCGTGGTGTTCAGCGTCTTGGCCGCCGCCGCCACCGCGCCGGTCTGCACCTGGCTTCCCCCCCACATCTCGCAGCCGCCGTCACGGACATGGACGGTGAAATTCTGCGGCTCCATCGGGGCGTGCGACAGGAAGGGCAGCTCATAGGCCACGTCGATGCGGTCGCCCCCAGCCAGGGCTTTCGGCGCATCGCCGTCCTCCTTGGCGACCACGCCGGCCTTCATCGCGGTGTCGCGCAATTCCTTCCACATGACGGCGGAATCCATTTTGGCATTGGCGCCGCCGTCCCAGGCGATGGTGAGCGCGTCCAGGCCTTTCTTGGCGGCCCAGAAATGGGGGCCAACCACCGCCACGATGTCGTCCAGCACCACCAGCTGAACCCCGGGCATGGCTTTCAGCTTGCTGTCATCGACATGGGCGACTTTGCCGCCCACCACCGGCGAGGCGGCCAGGGTGGCGATCTTGAGACCGTCCATCCGGACATCGATGCCGAATTGGGCCTTGCCATTGACCTTGTCGGGCGTGTCCAGCCGCTTCACCGACTTGCCGATCAATTTCAGGTCCTTGTCGGCTTTGAGCGTCACCTTCTGCGGCGCCGGCAGCTTGGCGGCCTTTGGCGCCAGCCCGCCATAGGAAAGCTTGCGCCCGCCATGGGCGTCGTCGATCACAAAACCGTTTTCAGTGCGCAGGCTTTCGGGCTTGACATTCCATTGCCGGGCCGCGGCTTCCACCAGCATGGCGCGGCCGGAGGCGCCCACTTCGCGCAGGGCGGTATAGAAGCTGCGGATCGAGGTCGAGCCGCCGGTCATCATGCGGTGCGAGCGCGGGCTGCCGTAAACCTCGTCGACCGGGGGCGCCGGAAGCGGCGTCACTTGCGCGAAATCGACGTCCAGTTCGTCCGCCAGCAATTGCGACAGCGAGGTATAGACGCCCTGGCCCATTTCCTCCTGCGGGATCTGGAAGCTGACTTTGCCGTCCGGCGCGATGGCGATGAAGGCGTTGGGGCGCAACGTATAGCCCTCCGGCACCGGCGGGGGCGGCTTTCATCTCCTGGGCGGAGGCGTCGCCGACCCTGAAACCCAGCATCAATCCGCCGCCGGCGGCGGTTCCGACCTTGAGGAAATGGCGGCGCGAAAATTCGCCTGCCTGGGCAGGCTCGGCAGAGCTGGACATCGGGCCCTCGCTTAGGCGGATTTGGCGGCGTTCTTGATCGCCTGGCGGATGCGGACATAGGTGCCGCAACGGCAGATATTGCCGGCCATCGCCGCGTCGATATCGGTGTCGCTGGGATTGGGCGTGCGGTTCAGCAGCGCCGTGGCCGACATGATCTGGCCGGACTGGCAATAGCCGCACTGCACCACTTCGATGTCGAGCCAGGCTTTCTGGATCTTGGCGCCGTTGGGCGTTTCGCCGATCGCCTCGATGGTGGTGACGGCGCGGTTGCCGACGGATCCGACCGGCAACAGGCAAGAGCGCACCGGCTTGCCGTCCAGATGCACGGTGCAGGCGCCGCACTGGGCGATGCCGCAGCCGAATTTGGTGCCGGTGAGGCCCACGATATCGCGCAAGGCCCAGAGCAGCGGCATGTCGTCCGGAGCGTCGATCGTGTGAGATTGACCATTGATCTGAAGCGTGACCATCGCGTTCTCTCCGCAAGAGATTGTCCGGGGCCGGGGGCGTGATATATAGTCGGCCATAACGCCATTTCCCGCGCGGGATTTTAGGCCAATTTTTCCGGAAGCGCAAAATTCGCGCCGGTGCGGTCAAACGCGCGAATTGGCAGTTCTGCCTGCTTGCCAATCGGCGGGGCGGGCTTTCCACTGCCCAGGCTGTGCAGGGAGTAACGGCATGACGCACAAGCTTCACACTATCGGCGTGGCGGCCCGGATCGGTACCTATAGCGACGCGGTCGAAACCGGGCCGAATCAACGCTGGCTTTTCACCTCCGGCACGCCGGGCATGGACGCGGCGGGCGCATTGCCGGCGGACATCACCCGCCAAGCCGAACGCGCCTGGGGGCACATTGTGAAGATGCTGGCGGCGGCGGACATGTCGGTGAGTGATCTGGTCAAGATCACTCAATATCTGGTCCGGGCGGAAGATATTCCCGCCTACAACCAAGTCCGCACCCGCATGCTGGGCGATGCTCGGCCCGCCTCGATGCTGATGGTGGTGGCGGCGCTGCCCAGGCCCGATTTTCTGCTGGAGATCGAAGCGATCGCGGCGCGGGCCTGAATTGCCGGCTCAGACCGTGACGTCGGACAGGCACTTTTCATCCGCCGCCAGCTTTTCCAGCAGCGGCGCCGGCGCGAGGCCGTATTTGCGCAAGCCCGCGATCACATCCGCAAGCCCGATCGTGTCGGCATAGAACATCGGACCGCCGCGATAGGCCGGCCAGCCATAGCCATAAAGCCAGACGATATCGATATCGGAGGCGCGCAGCGCCTTGCCTTCGGCCAGGATGATCGCGCCTTCGTTGATCATGGGCAGAAGACAGCGGGCGCGAATTTCATCCTCGCCGATGGCGCGGGATGACACGCCTTTGGCGGCGCGGAAATCGGCGACGATCTTTTCCGCGGCGGGCGAGGGGGTGGGCTTGCGGGCGGAATCATAATCATAGAAGCCGGCCTTGGTCTTCTGGCCCCGCCGTCCCGCCTCGCACATCCGGTCGCGCAGGCTTTCGCCATGCGATGCGGCCGCGTTCCAGCCCAGATCCAATCCCGCCAGATCGGCCATGGCGAACGGCCCCATCGGAAAGCCGAATTGGGTCAGGACCTGGTCCACCAAATAAGGCGAGGCGCCTTCCAGCACCAGTTGATTGGCCGCGTCCTGGCGCTTGAGCAATATGCGGTTGCCGATGAAGCCGTGGGCGTTGCCGGCCAGCACCCCCACCTTGCCGATGGCCTTGGCCAGCTTCATGGCGGTGGCGAGAACGCTGTCCGTCGTCTTGGCGCTGCGCACGATCTCCAGCAGCTTCATCACCGGCGCCGGCGAAAAGAAATGCAGGCCCAGCACCTGGCCGGGCCGCGCGGTCACCGCCGCGATCTGGTCGATGTCGAGAAAGGAGGTGTTGCTGGCCAGGACCGCGTCCGGCTTGGCGGTTTTGTCCAGGCGGCCAAAGACATCCTTTTTCACCGCCATGCTCTCGAACACCGCCTCCACGATCAGGTCGCAATCGGCCAGGTCCTCGAATTTCAGCGTACCGGTCAGGCGGGCAAAGCGCGCCTCGGCCTCTTTGGCGGTGAGACGCCCCCGCTTCACGCTGGATTGATAGGCATCCTCGATTGCGGCCATGCCTCTGGCCAAAGCGGCGCTGTCGGCTTCCGCCACCGTCACCGCATGGCCGGCATTGGCGAAGACGGTGGCGATGCCGCCGCCCATCAGACCGGCGCCCACCACACCCACTTTGGCGATGGAGAGGATGGCCGTGTCATCGGCCAGTCCCGGAATCTTGCCGGTCTTGCGCTCGGCGAAAAAGAGATAGCGCAACGCCCGGCTTTGCAACGAATTGATCCGGGCCAGGAAAATCCGGGCCTCGAAATCCAATCCCTGGTCGAAGGGCATGGTGGTCGCCGCTTCGACGCATTTGATGGCGTCTTCGGGGGCCTCGAAGCCGCGAAAATTGTGGCTGGCGCGAAAATCCGCGAACAGTGTAGGCGAAACGCCGCTGATTTTTTCATTCAGGTCGCGGGTGCGGCGCACCGTTTTGCCGGCAGCCAGCAACTGCCGGGCAAAGCCGAGCGCGCCGCCCTTCAAGTCCTTCTCCGGCATCAGCGCGTCCAGCAGGCCCAGCGCCAATCCCTCCTCGGCCGAAATCGGCTTGCCGTCGGTCACCTTCTGCAAGGCTATTTCCACGCCCACCAGGCGCGGCAGGCGCTGGGTGCCGCCGGCCCCCGGCACCAGGCCCAGCGCCACTTCCGGCTGACCAAGTTTTGCCGACGGCACGGCGACGCGGTAATGTCCGCACATGGCGGTCTCCAGCCCGCCGCCCAAAGCGGTGCCGTGGATCGCCACAATGATGGGCTTCTTCGCCGCGTCCATCGCGTCCTGCACGTCGCGCAGGGAAGCGCCGGTCTGCACTTTGCCGAACTCGGAGATGTCGGCGCCGGCGATGAAGGTGCGCCCGGCGCAGATCAGGAGCGTTGCTTTGACTGCGGGATCGGCCTCGGTCTGGGCGAGGGCGGCGATCAGGCCTTCGCGGACGATTTCAGACAGCGCGTTCACCGGCGGCGAATTCAAGGTGATGACGGCGATATCGCCGTCGCGGGCGAGGTCGGTGACGGGATTGATCGCGCTCATTCTTTCTCCTGCTGGAAGGCCTGCAGCTCGGTCTGGGTCCGGCCTAGGATCAGGGCGTGGATGTCGTGAGTGCCTTCATAGGTGTTGACGGCTTCCAGATTGAGCATGTGCCGGATCACCGGAAATGCGTCGGATATGCCGTTGCCGCCCAGCATGTCACGGGCCTCCCGGGCGATGGCCAGCGCCTTGCCACAATTGTTGCGCTTCATCAGCGAGATCAGGGGCGGGGACGCGGTGCCGTCGTCCATCATCCGCGCCAATCGCAACGCGCCGTTGAGGCCCAGCGCGATCTCGGTCTGCATGTCGGCCAGTTTCTTCTGCACCAGCTGGGTGGCGGCCAGCGGCCGGCCGAATTGGCGGCGGTCCAAGACATATTGACGGGCGGTGTGCCAGCAGGATTCCGCCGCCCCCATCGCGCCCCAGGCGATGCCGAAGCGGGCGCGATTGAGACAGGCGAAAGGCGCGGCCAGGCCGCCCGCTTCCGGCAGCAGGGCCTCGGCCGGGACGGACACATCTTCCAGGACGATCTCGCCGGTGACGCTGGCGCGGAGCGAAAATTTTCCGTCGATGCGGGGGGTGGAAAAGCCTTCGGCGCCGCGCTCGACCAGAAAGCCGCAGATCTTCCCGTCCAGCTTGGCCCAGACCAGGGCGATGTCGGCGATCGGCGCATTGGTGATCCACATCTTGGCGCCGTTCAGCCGGTAGCCGGCGCCGTCCTTGGTGGCGCGGCTGATCATGGAGCCGGGATCGGAGCCGTGATCCGGCTCGGTCAGGCCGAAGCAGCCGATCAATGCGCCGCTCGCCAGCTTGGGCAGATATTTGCGTTTCTGCGCGTCGCTGCCGAAAGCGAAGATGGGATGCATCACCAGCGAATTCTGCACGCTCATCGCCGAGCGGTAGCCGGAATCCACCCGCTCCAGCTCGCGCGCCACCAGGCCGTAACAGGCATAGGAAAGGCCGGCGCCGCCCCATTCCTCCGGCAAGGTCATGCCCAGAAATCCCATCTCGCCCATTTCGCGCAGGATGGCCGGATCGAAATGTTCGTTGCGGAACCCGTCCTGGACCCGCGGCGCAAGTTTGGCAGCGGCAAAGTCGCGCGCCGAACCCGCCACCAGCCGTTCCTCGGTGGAAAGCCCGGCCTCCAGCCGGAAAGGATCGGCCCAATCGAAGGCGGCTTTCTCCAGCTCCGTCATGGCGTGGCCTTGCCGGGGGAGGAATTGGCCGGGCGGGGCTTGGGAATGATCTGCGGACGGGAAGCCTTTGCGCCGGAAGACGGTTTGGCGGGCGGCGCGGCGGGGAATGTCTTGGCGATGAAATCCTCCATATCGGCGACAGCCTTGGCCTGGACGGCGGCATCGGGCGTGCCGTCCTTGGTGAAATTTTCGCCCATATCCGGATAGACGATCAGGTCGGCCGGCACCTGCCGGGCTTTCAGTGCATCATACAATTTCTGGGACTGGGCCGGCGGCATATCCGTGTCGGCCGCGCCTTGCTGAATCAGAAAAGGCGGACTCATCGATTCCAGATAGGAGATGGGACTGGCGCCCCGCACGATGCCGGGCGCGCAGTCGGCCGGTTCGCAGCCCAGATAGGCGCCCAGATCGGTAGGTTTGCCGGGCTCAGGCGTGCGTCCCAAATCCGCATCCCAACTGGCGAAATCGCTGGGACCGTACCAGTCGATCACCCCTTGCACGCAATCGGACGCCGGCGGCGCCCCGGCATCGGCCGCCGGTTCCAGGGCGGTGACGCCGCAACTGGTCCCCGCCAGCGCGGCGATCTGGCCGCCCGCTTCCGCGCCCCACAGCATCACCCTGGTGGTGTCGATGGCGTAATCGCCGGCGTGGCCGCGCAGCCAGCGAATGGCGGATTTCACATCCTGCACCGCGGCCGGAAAATGCGCCTCGCCGGAAAGCCGGTAGTTCACGCTCGCCACCACATAGCCCTTGGCCGCCAGCGCAGCCAGGGTCGCGGGGAAATCCGCGAATCCGGTGAGATGGCGGTCGTCGCCCGCCTTCCACCAGCCGCCATGCACGAACAGGATCGCGGGCCTCAACGATCCTTTCGGCCGTGGCGGCGCCTGATAGAGATCGAGGGTCAGCGGCCGGTAACCGGCGATCTCGGCATAAACCAGGCCCGGATGCGCGATCACGCCGCCGGGAAAAGCGATTATGCGGTTCAGATCGGGCGGTGCGGGTTTTGTCGCCGCTGCCGCTGGCAGGAGGGTGAGCGCAAACAGCGCGGCGCCGAGGCCCTTTCGCGTCATCGTCATTTCGCTCGTTTCCGCGCGCCGAACCTGTCATGCGCCTTGGTCGGTTTCAACGCCGGGTGGACGACCCGGCATGCCGGGTTTCGAAGCCATGCAGAGCCGGCGCCGCGGCATCGCGATTCGCGGCGCTCAAACTCCACTCCAGACATGTAAATTGCTGGCTTTTGCCTAAAGATCGGGCACGGATGCGAAATTGCTGGGATTTGAGTAATTTTGTTGCGCAACTTGGCAGAAGGTCCTTCACCTTGATTGTCAGACTTTGTGTCTGTGACCCAAAAACACCAGGGAAATGGCGGTCTTTCCTTGAGGCCGAGGCATTTTCTCTGATATTTTGACACCGTCCGGGTTTCTCGGACTAAGGACTGGGCATGAAGCATATTTTTCAAGCCGCACTTGCCGCGGCCGGTCTTGTCGCCTTTATGGGCCAAGCCGGTGCCGAGGAGTTGCGCCTGCCGCCCAGCCTGACTTCGTTTGGCGCTTCGCAGGATAGTCCGGCTCTTTCCGCCGCGACGCTTCCCGATGCGGCTTTGCAGGGACCTTCGTCCCGTGTCAGCGGGAATATTTTCGCGGCCGATCCCACCGTGCTCAAGACCAGCTTCGGCACCGCTTCCATGCCGCATGATTTCACCGCCAGCGCCGCGCTCAGCGAACGCCTGGCGGTGGACACCGGATATGGCGTCGATCTCACCCGGCGGTTCGGCAATTATGACGGCCTGCAATCGCCGCTGCTGAATGATTTCGATTTTCTGGGATTGGCCAATGGCGGCCACTATCTGGGCGCCACCTATATGCCGGCCCCGGGATTGCATGTCCGGTTGGGCGCCTCGCAATGGAGCGACCGGCGGGACCGGCGCGCGCTTGAGCCCGCGGCCACCGGATTGCCGCTGGCCTTTGACCGCGGTCTTTCCCAGTCCCTGCTCGCGGGCGTGTCCTGGGACGTGAATGACTGGGCCGATTTCGGGGTCTCCGCTCTGCACAATGAACAGCGGGAGTTGGGCGGATTATCGAGCCTGATTCCGGGCAGCAAGGCGACCACCCAGGCGCTGGAGATGACCGCGCATCTGAAATTCGGCAATGGCTGGGTAACGACGGCCTCCTTCGGCCAAGGCCTCAGCCAGTTGGATCTTCGCAGCCAGGAATTGGCCCTCGATACGCATTCCTATTCTCTGGCCATCGCCAAGCATGGGTTGTTCGGCGACGATGCGCTGGGCTTGTCCTTCTCCCGGCCCGCGCTCGGCATGATCGACAACGGCTTCAGCGCGGTGTCGGCGTCCGGCGATCTGCCGCCCTTGTTCATCGCCAATGACCGGTTCTCCAATCACCATCAGGAAACCGATCTGCAACTGGGCTATGTCACCAGCTTCCTGGACGGCGCGCTGGCGCTTCAGGCCAACGCCGCCTATCAGATGAATTATCAGGGCCAGACCGGCGCCACTTCGGTCTCGCTATTGAGCCGGGCCAAGATCAAATTCTGATTTTGGATCACTTTTAGATCACTTTTGAATCATGGGCGCGATCCGCGCCCCGGTCCGTTGGCAAACTCCACAAGAGATCTGCACGGGTCGTGGCGCCGCCGCCTGCTTGATCGATCAGCTTCCGTCAGAGTCATATCCGTCGGTCAAACTCTTCAGAAAGGCGATGATGTCTCCGATCTCCCGCTGGCTCAGCGCAGGCGGGTCGCCCGGCCTGCGGTTGAACGGTCCATCGACGGTATCCACATTGGCCCGGTACCGCGCCGGCAAGTCGTCATATTTGACGATGGTTCCGTTCGCGCCGCGCGGATAGAAGCGCGCCGGCGCGAGATCCCGGTCGACATACCATTCCAGCACCTTATCCAGCGAATGGAACACGCCGTTATGGAAAAACACCCGCCGGGTGGCGACATTTCGCAGGCTCGGGGTCAGGAACATGCCGCAATATTGGCGTTGTTCGCGCATATCCGCGCGGTAGGGACCGCAGATGCCCAAATCGTAATAGCGCGGGTCGCGATTTGCCGGGATCGCCGGATTGCGCGGCACGCCCAAGGCCTCATACTGAAAGTCGGTGAATAGCGGCGGCAGTCCGTCCCGCGTCGGTCTGTCGAGATGGCAGGCGGCGCAATTGCCTTTGTCCGGATCGTTGAACGCAAGATAGCCGCGGGTCTCGGCGGCGGTGAAGCGGGCCTTTCCGGCCAGCCAGGCGTCATATTTGCTGGTAAAGGGATGAAAGCCCGGATCCTCGATCTGATAGCGGGCGATGGCGAACATTGCTTCCGCCACCGCCTGCCCAGGGTCCTGGAAAATATTGGGGCCGAACAGCTCACGGAAATCCTCCGCATATTTCGCCCGTTCGAGTTTCGCCGCCACCGCCGCCGGCGTGCTGGCGGCCATTTCCACCGGATTGAACAAAGGCCCGCTTGCCTGCTGCTGCAGGGTGTTGGCCCGGCCGTCCCAGAAAATGCCGCCCTGCGGCACCGGATTGCCGGCCGCGGCCTGGGGCACTTGCGCGGTCTTCAGGACCCTTGTGTGGTTCAAGGCCTGACTCGCTTGCTGCTGCAAGCTCATGACCGCGTCATCGTCGCCCGACATGTCCGGGCCGATGCTGAATGCTGGTTGACGGTAAAGGTAACGCAAGGACGGCACGGCGCGGAAACCGGCCGTACGCAAATCGGGTCCGGCCAGCATGACCGAAACCGCGCCCGGCGGACCATAGGCATGGTCGGGGCTGTGGCAACCGGCGCAGGACATCCGCCCCGAGCCGGACAAGTTCGGATCATGGAACAGTTTCCGCCCCAATTGCGCCATGGCCGAAAGCGGCTGGGCCGGCGGGTCCGTCAACTGGACCGGATGCGGATTGATCCCCAGCGTCAGCCAGAAGCCATCGCGCGGCTGGGCAAGCCAGGTGTTGAAAGGGACCGGCATCAGAAACAAGGCGCCGCCGGCCAACAGGACCACAGCAATCAAAAAGCCGCCGACCGTCATCAGCGGCCGGCGCGGCCGTGTCTTGGCGAAGTGTCGGTCCTTCACTGCGTCGTCTGCCTCGGGTCTCGATCCATCCCATGAAAGAGCGGTGCGCACCCCCGTCCGGGGATGCGCACCAAGCTGTCGGGATCAGCCAGAGTCCATAGTGACCGCCACTATGGCCCCGATGGCCGGTTGTCAGTCTAGCGAGCGTCCCATTCCCGCGCGCCTGTCTGTTCATCGAGGAACAGCCGCGCGGTTTGCGGCCTGTGGAAGTCGAACATGTCCATGATGCTGCCCGCGCTGGCGTCGAACGAACCACCCCCGAGCCGCTGACCGTTCAGCCAATTGTCCTCGATGAAACGCACGATGGACGCCTGGGAGATCTGTTTGTGGCTGACATAATTCTCCTTGGCGTAGGGCGAAATCACCAGGAAGGGAATCCGGGTGCCGGGTCCGCAGCGCCCGTTGACCGGTTGACCGTTCAAGCCCTTGGCTTGTGTGCCCTTGCCGCAGATGCCGGCCCCGTTGAGCTGGTCGGCCGTGGGGTCGAAGGACGGGCTGGTGGTTTTCGCGAAAGCATGGTCATACCAGCCATCCGAATCGTCCCAGGTTACGATTATCGCGGTGTCTTTCCATTCCCGCTGTTTCTGGAGGAAGTTGATCACTTTGGCCGTGAACGCCTGCTCGTCCAGGGGGTCGGAATAGCCGGCATGGCCGTCCTGATAGGCCGGCGCCTTCAGGTAAGAGACCGCAGGAAAATTACCGGCTTTGACCGCGGCGTAGAAGTCGTTGATGTCATATTCGTGATTGGCCGGATCAATGGTCTTGCGGTCCGCTTCCAAGCTATGGCCCACCGCCGCGATCGCGCTCGGCCGGGCATGGGTCGGATTGGACGTCGACTGGTAATATTGAAACCAGGCATGGTGCGGAATGTAGTCGGTCACCGTCGCGTTCACCACCGACGAGAAGGTGCTGCGGGCGCAGGCACTGGTTCCGTTGGCGTTGGTCTGGGTGAGGTCGAAACCACCCATGAAGCTGCCCCAGGAAATGCCGTGCGCGTTGAGCAGATCGCCGATGTTCTTGCCGGTCATCCGCGCCTGGTTGGTCGTGCTGGAGCAGACGTCCGTGGCCGGATCGACATCGTTGATCATCGTGTAGCCACCGTGACCGTCCGGGACATAGTAGGAGGTTTTTGAACTCGCGACGTTCACCATGCCATTGGTCTGACCGGAAACGGCCTCCAGCGCACCCGGGGTCGAGGGGCCAAAGGTATCGGTATAGGCGTTGTCGTCCATCGCAAAGCGCTGCGCGTAATTCCACATCGCGGTCACGGTGTTCCCATCATAATAGCCCATGACTTGGCCCTTGGTGCCGAAGGCGCCGACGCCGCCGGAAGTGCCATTGCCGGTATATTTGGGAAACAGGTCGGCGGCGCCGCCGTCATAGGCCTGCTCCTCGGCCGTGTAGGCATGGTTCTGGTCCGCCGTGCTGGCCTGGGTGCGGTCGAGACGGAATGGATTGGCCGCGTCACTGCCATTCGCGGTGTTGGTATAGTTCGGATTGTTGGTCAGCAAATGGCTGGCGACCAGGTTGTTGACCCAGGGCGTGCCCGACTTGGCATGGAATTCCGGTTCGCCGCTGGGATTGGTCGCCTTGGGATAGGTGGCGAAATAATGGTCGAAGGAGACGTTTTCGTGATAAATGATAACCACATGCTTGATGGGGGTGCGGGGCTCCGCATGGTGGGTGAACCCAATGGGGATGTAAGGCGCTTTGTGGTAGGGAAACGCATCAGCGCCCGTCGAGAAGGCCAATGTCGCGCTGACAATGGCCGATACGCTTGCGGAAAGTTTCATCGTGTCCAGCTCCTTGGAGTTTGGGAAATTGGCTGCCGCTGCTTGCCCGGATTCGAAACGCGATGGAATCTCGCGCCCGATGGGTGCTGGAACCTAACGGGGGCCATTAACAGATCGGTGGCATCGAGATTTCGGATTGATGGCATTATGATTGCAGCTTCGCCAGCGCTCCCGATCTGGCGGCCGATGCGGGGCTGGCACACAAAGCAGATCGTGCACCCTCAAACATCGAAAGTGCAAAAGGCGAAACCCTTTCACGCGCCGTCGACCGGCAAGCGCGCGACCGGCGGACGAACCCGGGCACCGGGGACCGCCGCGGGAAAATTCCTGAAGAAAACGAAGATCTTATTCCGCTGGAGCCTCGCAGACGATGCGGGTATGAAGGTCGCCGAACGGGTTCCTGGCCCCGACAATCCGACACGGAACCCGCACAGATGGTTTGGCTGCAAGAATGATCAAGGAATTCAAATAGATGGCCGGTCCCCAATTCGTTTATGTGATGAAGGGTCTGTCCAAGACCTATCCCGGCGGCAAGCAGGTTCTCAAAGACATCTGGCTGAGCTTCTATCCCGGCGCCAAGATCGGCATTGTCGGCGTCAACGGCGCCGGCAAGTCCACCCTGATGAAGATCATGGCCGGGCTGGACAAGGACTTCACCGGCGAGGCCTGGGCGGCCGACGGCATCCGCATGGGCTATCTGTCGCAGGAGCCGCACGCTCGATCCCGCCAAGGATGTGCGCGGCAATGTGATGGAAGGGGTGGCCGCCAAGCAGGCGCTGGTGGACCGGTTCAACGAAATCGCCGCCAATTATTCCGACGAAACCGCCGACGAGATGGCCCGGCTGCAGGACGAGATCGAGGCGCAGGGCCTGTGGGATCTGGACAGCAAGGTGGATCAGGCGATGGACGCCTTGCGCTGTCCCGATGGCGATGCCGATGTCGCCACCCTGTCGGGCGGCGAGCGCCGCCGGGTGGCGCTGTGCAAGCTGTTGCTGGACGCGCCGGACATTCTGCTTTTGGACGAGCCCACCAACCATCTGGACGCGGAATCCGTCGCCTGGCTGGAACACACGCTGCGCGAGTATAAGGGCTGCATCATCCTGGTCACCCATGACCGCTATTTCCTGGACAATGTCACCGGCTGGATCCTGGAACTGGATCGCGGCCGCGGCATTCCGCATGAAGGCAATTACACCTGCTTCCTGGCGGTGCAGGAAAAGCGGCTGAAGCAGGAAGTCGAGCGAGGAAGCGGCGCGCGAGCGCACCATCGCCCGCGAGCGGGAATGGATCTCGCAATCGCCCAAGGCCCGCCAGGCCAAATCCAAGGCGCGCATCAACGCCTATGAGGACCTGCTGGCCAAATCCCAGGAACAGCGTCAGGGCACCGCCCAGATCATGATTCCGGTGGCCGAGCGGCTGGGCGCGGTGGTGGTGGAGGCGGAGGCGCTCGCCAAAGGCTATGGCGACCGCCTGCTGTATGAAAACGTCAATTTCAAATTGCCGCCGGGCGGCATTGTCGGCGTGATCGGCCCCAACGGCGCCGGCAAGACCACCCTGTTCCGCATGCTGACCGGCCAGGAAAAGCCCGATGCCGGACGCCTGCACATCGGCCCCACCGTCAGGATGGGCTATGTCGACCAGTCGCGCGACGCGCTCGATCCCAACAAGAATGTGTGGGAGGAGATTTCCGGCGGCACCGATATATTGGAATTCGGCAAGACCAAGGTGAATTCCCGGGCCTATGTCGGGGCCTTCGCCTTCAAGGGCGGCGATCAGCAGAAGAAGGTCGGCCAGCTGTCCGGCGGCGAGCGCAACCGGGTGCATCTGGCCAAGATGCTCAAATCGGGCGCCAATCTGCTCCTGCTGGACGAACCCACCAACGATCTGGACGTGGATACGTTGCGCGCGCTGGAATCGGCGCTGGAGGATTTCGCCGGCTGCGCCATGATCATCAGCCATGACCGCTGGTTCCTGGACCGCATCGCCACCCACATGCTGGCCTTCGAGGGCGACAGCCATGTCGAATGGTTCGAGGGCAATTACCAGGATTACGAAGCCGACAAGAAGCGTCGTCTCGGCATCGATGCCGACCAGCCGCACCGGATCAAATATAAGCGGTTCGCGAGGGCGTGAGGGGCGGGCGGTTCGTCATCCGGCCCGTCGCTTGCGTGCGCGGGGCATCATCGCGCGGTGGCTCATCCGGCCCGTCGCTTGTGCTCCGGGCGTTCGTCACTCTCGCATGTCCACCGGACATGCTCGCGCGGCTTCGCCGCGCCGTTCCTCACCCTCTCTTGAATTGTTTGGCCAGGTCGTCGAGATGGGCGATCAGGGTGTGGATATTGCCGTTATTCTGGCCCAGGAAGGCGGTGAACTGATCGCGCTCCTCCAGCGCCAGCCAGATGCCCGCCACCGAGAAATCCACCACCACCGGCTTGCCGCTGTCGGTGCGGACCCGGAAATCCACTTCCAGAGGCTGCTGGCCGGTCTGGTCGTTGGGATCGATCAACTGGGTCATGACGATAAAATCGTCCGGCGAGCGGGTCTGGCTGCCCGTCACCTTCAGCTCTGGCCGGCATATTTGTCGAAATAGGACTGATAGACCGCCACCGCGTAATTCTGGAAGGCGGCCTGGAAATCGGACAGCTCCGCCGGGCTAGCGCTGCGGCGATATTGGCCGAGCGTGAAATTGGCGATGCGCTTCATGTCGGTGAGGCCGATCAGAAAGGATTCGAACTCACTGCGGCGCTGGCCGGTGGAGATCTGCTTGTTGTTGAGGATGTCCAACCCTTTCCGGATATTCGTCTGAACGAATTCCTCCGCCTGGTTGGAGGTTGTCGCAAGCGCGGGGGCCGCCGGCAGCAATCCGGACCCAAGGGTCATGGCGATGATCAAAATAGCGCGGCGCAGGATCGAAGGAAGACGCATCATGGTTCCGTTCTTTCGAGAGAGGCTAAGTTTGCCTGCGGGTGTGGCAAGTTCAAGGCGGCGCCTGCAAGAATCAACATGGATACAGGGTCAAAATTCAGGCAAATCCTGCTTCCCGGGCGGGCGGCCGTTGCGGATTTCATTCTCGCGCAGCTGCCGGTAGAGGCTGCGCAGGCTGGCGTAATAGTCGACCGAACTGCGCTGAATCCCATGCTCGGTTTGATAGGTCTGGGACCTGAGATCCAGGACGGTGAGATACTCCCGTCCCGCATCCCACCAGATATGCTGCTTGAAATGGATATAGTTGGTGGGATCCAGCCCGATATCCGCCGCCAGACCGAAGGCGTCGCGCGGATTGGAGGGGCCGAAAAAGGGCAGCATCAAATAAGGGCCTTCGCCCACCCCCCAGACCCCCAAGGTCTGGCCGAAATCTTCCCCATGATCGGGAATCTTCATCCGGCTGGCCGGGTCCAGAAAACCGCCGAAACCGATGGTGGTATTGACCAGGAACCGCGCCGCGGTCTGGCTTCCCCGTTTCAACTCGCCTTGCAGCATATCGTTCACGAAGGTGGTGGGCAGGGTGAGATTTTCCAGGAAGTGATGCACGGCGCGGCGGCCGCCCGGCGGCACCAGCACGAAATAAACCGCCACGGTGGGGACCACGAAGTAGCGGTCGAGCTTGCCGTTGAACACCAGCATGTCGCGGTTGGTCGGCTCGTAAGGGTCGTTGTTGGCGATCATTTCCGGGGTCGGCGGCAGCGAGGCGCAGGCGCTGAGCCAAAGCCCGCAACACGCCACCAGCCAAAGCCTTCGCATCCCACCATCCCCGCCCGGAAAGGAGGAGGTTTTCGGGGTTTTTGGGGCCTCTGTCCAGACCGCTAAGGCCGTGTCAAAGCTCTTGTTTTTGTCTGTTCATAAAGCATATAAAGATATGTTTATATGTTTTGGGAATGACGATGAGCAAGCTGGTGGCCATGTTGCGCGCGGCGGGGGATCCGACCCGCCTGCGGCTGCTGCTGTTGCTGCGCCAGGCCGAACTCACGGTCAGCGAGCTGATCGAGATTGTGGGCCAGAGCCAGCCGCGGGTCTCCCGCCACCTCAAGCTTCTGGGCGAAGCCGGCCTTTTGGAACGGTTCAAGGAAGGAAGCTGGGTTTTCTATCGCGCCGCCGACAGGGGTAAGGGCGCCGAGCTGGGCGCGGCCCTGGCCAAGCTGGCGGAACCGGAACTGAGTGAGGCCGATACCGCCAGGCTTGCGCTGGTGCGCCGGACGCGGGCCGCGGGCGGCCGCCGCCTACTTCAAGGCCAATGCGCCGGAATGGGAACGCATCCGCGCCCTGCACGCGCCCGAGAAAGACGTGGAAGCCGCCATCGTCCGGCGCATGACCGCCCGGCCGATCCACAATCTGCTCGATGCCGGCACCGGTACCGGGCGGATGCTGGAATTGCTGGCGCCATATGCCCGCCGCGCCGTGGGCGTGGATGTCAGCCCGGACATGCTGGCGATCGCCCGCGACCGGCTGCTCCGGGAAAATCTCACCAATGCCCAGGTGCGGCTGGCGGACACCTATCGCCTGCCTTTTGCCGCCAACGCGGTGGATGGCTTCGATGCGGTGATCTTTCACCAGGTGCTGCATTATCTCGACGATCCCGGCGCGGCGGTGGCGGAAGCGGCCCGGGTGATGGCGCCGGGCGGCCGCCTGCTGATCGCCGATTTCGCCCCGCATGCGCTGGAATTCCTGCGCGAGGATTTCGCCCATCGCCGACTGGGCTTTTCGGATCGCGAGGTGGAAGGCTGGTTCGCCGGCGCCGGTCTCAAGCCCGGGAGCAGCGAGACCATCGCGCCCGCCCAACCCGCCACCGACAAACTCACGGTCAAGCTCTGGCTCGCCGCCGCCAAGAGCGCGCCCAAGATGCAAGAGGCGGCATGAGCCTGAAAGAGATGATCGACAATGGACGGCCCTTGTCGGTGTCGTTCGAATTTTCTCCGCCCAAGACCGAGGAAGCGGAGCGCGCGCTTTGGGCTGCGATCAAGCGGCTGGAGCCGCTCAAGCCCGCCTTTGTTTCGGTCACCTATGGGGCCGGCGGCTCCACCCGCGAACGCACCCACGCGACCGTCAAGCGCATCGTCGAGGAGACCACCCTCAAGCCCGCCGCGCATCTCACCTGCGTCGGCGCATCCAAGGCTGAGATCGACGAGATCGTGCGCGGCTATTGGGATGCCGGCATCCGGCACATCGTGGCGTTGCGCGGCGACATGCCCGGCATGGCGGGGCCTTACCGGCCGCATCCCGACGGCTATCGCTCCACGCCGGAACTGATCGCCGGCATCCGCCGCGTCGCCCCGTTCGAGATCAGCGTCTCCTTCTATCCCGAAAGCCATCCGGATTCGCCCGGCCGCGGCCATGACATCGAACTGCTGAAGACGAAAATGGAGGCCGGCGCAACCCGCGCGCTCGGCCAATTCTCCTTCGACAATGACGCCACCGCGCGCTTCCGCGACGATGCCGCCAAGGCGGGCATCGCCATCCCGATCGTGCCCGGCATCATGCCCACCACCAATTTCCGCGGCGTCGAGCGCATGGCCGCCAAATGCGGCGCCTCGATCCCCGCCTGGCTTTCGCGCGCCTATGACGGATTGGACGACGACCCGGAATCCCGCCGCATCATCGCCGCCGCCGTGCTGGCCGACCAGGTTCAGCAATTGCGCGCGCGCGGCTTCGACCAGTTTCATTTCTACACCCTCAACCAGGCCAATCTCACCTATGCCGCCTGCCGGCTGATGGGTTTGCGACCAAAGGATTTCGTCATGAGTTTCGACCGCGCCGCCCGTCTGGCCTGGATGAAGGCGGAAGCCCAAAAGCGCATCCTGCTGCTGGACGGCTCCTGGGGCGTGATGATCCAGGGCTTCAAGCTCGGCGGAAGAGGATTTCCGCGGGGCACGCTTCGGCAATCATGCCAGCGAGCTCAAGGGCAATAACGACCTTCTGACCCTCACCAAGCCGGACGTCATCCAGCGAGATCGGCCGCCATATCTGGAAGCCGGCGCCGATTTCCTCGAGACCAACACCTTCAATTCCAACTTCACCAGCCAGGAGGATTACGGCCTGGGCCATCTGGTGGGCGAATTGAACGAGGCCGGGGCGCGGCTGGCGCGGGCGGTCTGCGACGGCTTTGCGACCGCGGAGCGGCCGCGGCTGGTCGCCGGCGTGCTGGGCCCGGCCAACCGCACCGCCTCGATCTCGCCCGACGTCAACGATCCGGCCTTCCGCAACATCACCTTCGACGATTTGCGCGCCACCTATAGGGACGCCGCGCGCGGACTGGTGCGCGGCGGGGCCGACGTGCTGATGATCGAGACGGTGTTCGACACCCTGAACTGCAAGGCCGCGATCTTCGCCATCGAGGAAGTCTTTGCCGAATTGGGCGTGCGGCTGCCGGTGTGGATTTCCGGCACCATCACCGATCTGTCGGGCCGCACCCTGACCGGCCAGACCCCGGAAGCCTTCTGGCATTCGGTGCGCCACGCCAATCCTTTCGCCATCGGGCTCAATTGCGCTCTGGGCGCCAAGGAGCTGCGGCCCTATATCGCCGATCTGGCGCATGTGGCCGACACGCTGGTCAGCGCCCACCCCAATGCCGGCCTGCCCAACGAATTCGGCGGCTATGACGAGACCCCGGATTACATGGCGGCGATGATCGGGGAATTCGCCCGCTCCGGCCTGGTCAATATCGTCGGCGGCTGCTGCGGCACCACGCCCGCTCATATCAAGGCGTTCGGCGAGGCGATCGCCGGGCGTCACGCCGCGGGCCATCCCGGAAAAGCCCCGCTATATGCGCCTGTCGGGTCTGGAGCCCTTCACCCTCACGCCCGATCTCAATTTCGTCAATGTCGGCGAGCGCACCAACATCACCGGCTCGGCCAAATTCCGCAAGCTGATCGCGGCCAATGATTATGAGGCGGCGCTGGAAGTCGCGCGCAGCCAGGTGGAGAACGGCGCCCAGATCATCGACATCAACATGGACGAGGGGCTGATCGATTCCGAGGCGGCGATGGCCCGCTTCGTCAACCTGATCGCGGGCGAGCCCGACATCGCCAAGGTGCCGCTGATGATCGACAGCTCCAAATGGAGCGTGATCCAGGCGGGCCTGAAATGCTGCCAGGGCAAGGCGATCGTCAATTCCATCTCGCTGAAGGAAGGCGAGGATGCTTTCGTCGGCGCATGCCCGCGAGATCCTGCGCTTCGGCGCGGCGGTGGTGGTGATGGCGTTCGACGAGACCGGTCAGGCCGATACCCGCGAACGCAAGATCGAGATCTGCAAGCGCGCCTACGACATTCTTGTCGACAAGAGTCGGCTTTCCGCCGGAAGACATCATCTTCGATCCCAACATCTTCGCGGTGGCCACCGGCCTGGAAGAGCATAACGAATATGGCAAGGCCTTCATCGAGGCCGCCGCGATGATCCGCCGGGACTGTTCCGTATTCCCACATTTCCGGCGGGGTCTCGAATTTCTCCTTCTCCTTCCGCGGCAACGAGCAAAGTGCGCGAGGCGATGCACTAGCGTGTTCCTGTTCCATGCCATCAAGGCGGGCATGGATATGGGCATCGTCAATGCCGGTCAGCTTACCGTCTATCAGGACATTCCCACCCCCCTGCGCGAGGGGATCGAGGACGTGCTGTTCAACCGCCGGCCGGACGCCACCGAGCGGCTGCTGGATCTGGCGAAGGAATATCAAGGGCGACGGCGCGGCTGCGGAGGTGGAAGACGCCGCCTGGCGGGCGCTGCCGGTGAACGACCGCATCACCCATGCCATGGTCCATGGCATCGACGCCTATATCGTCGAGGACACCGAAGAGGCGCGCCGGTCCGCCGCCAGGCCCGCTGGACGTGATCGAAGGCCCGCTTGATGGCGGGCATGAATGTGGTGGGCGACCTGTTCGGATCGGGCAAGATGTTCCTGCCGCAGGTGGTGAAGTCCGCCCGGGTGATGAAGAAGGCGGTCGCCTATCTGCTTGCCCTTCATGGAAGCCGACACCAGGCCGGTCAAAAGGAGACCGCCGGCCGCATCGTCATGGCGACGGTGAAGGGCGATGTGCACGATATCGGCAAGAACATTGTCGGCGTGGTGCTGCAATGCAACGGCTATGAGGTGATCGATCTGGGGGTGATGACCCCGGCGCAGAAGATTCTCGACACCGCGCGCGAGCACAAGGCGAACATCATCGGACTGTCCGGCCTGATCACGCCGTCGCTGGACGAAATGGTGCATGTCGCGTCCGAGATGGAGCGCCAGGGCTTCGACATTCCGCTTCTGATCGGCGGCGCCACCACCAGCCGGGTCCATACCGCGGTCAAGATCGATCCCAATTACCGCCGCGGCCAGACCGTTTATGTCACCGATGCGTCGCGCGCGGTGGGCGTGGCCTCCAGCCTGCTCAGCAAGGATGGCGGCGCCGGCTATGCCGCCCAGGTGCGCAGCGAATATGAAGCGCTGGCCAAGAACCATGCCAGCCAGCAGCGCAGCCGCGGCAAGCGCCTGTCGCTGGCCCAGGCGCGGGCCAACCGCGCCCGGCCCGATTTCGCCAGCTACGCGCCGCCGGCGCCGAAATTCCTCGGCATCCGGGCTTACGACAATTACGATCTGGGCGAATTGGTGGATTATATCGACTGGGGCCCCTTCTTTCAGACCTGGGAGCTGGCGGGACCCTTTCCCGCAGATTCTGGACGACGACAAGGTCGGCCAGGCGGCGCGCGATCTTTATCGCGACGCCCAGGCGATGCTGCAGAAGATCGTGGACGGCAAATGGCTGACCGCGCGCGCCGTGATCGGTTTCTGGCCCGCCAACGCGCTGGACGACGACATCCTGATCTATGGCGACAAGGCGCGGAAATTCCCGATTGCGACCTTGCACACGCTGCGCCAGCAGATGGCGCGGGAGGCGGGACGGCCCAATCTGGCGCTGGCCGATTTCGTCGCGCCGAGCGGGTACGCCCGATTATATCGGCGGCTTTGTGGTCACCGCCGGCATCGGCGAGGAACCGCACATCAAGGCCTTCGAGGCGGCGAAGGACGATTATTCCGCCATTCTGCTGCGCGCCTTGTCCGACCGGCTGGCGGAAGCCTTTGCCGAGCGCATGCACGAAAAGGTGCGCACGCGATTATTGGGGCTATGCGGCGGAGGAGAAGCTCTCGAACCAGGATTTGATCGCGGAGAAATATCGCGGCATCCGCCCGGCGCCGGGCTATCCCGCCCAGCCCGAGCATAGCGAGAAGGCGACCCTGTTCAAGCTGCTGGATGCCGAGGCCAGGATCGGGGTCCGGCTGACGGAGAACTATGCCATGTGGCCGGGCTCCTCGGTCTCCGGATTCTATTTTTCCCATCCCGAGAGCCGCTATTTCGGCGTCGGCAAGATCGAGCGCGACCAGGTGGAGGATTATGCCCGCCGCAAGGGCTGGACGGTGGCGGAGGCCGAGCGCTGGCTGGCGCCGCTGTTGAATTACAATCCCCGCGCGGTGGATGCGGCCTGAGCGCTTTGCGGGACGGCGCCGGTTTGGGATAAACACTCAACCCATGTCGGTCTGGGGAAAAGTCAGTGGCGCCGCGGCGGGGCTCCTGGTCGGCGGGCCGGTGGGCGCGCTGGTGGGCGCGGTGGCCGGTCATTTCCTGTTCGACCGCGAGAGCGATCCCGGCGTGGCCTTCACCATCGCCATCATCGCGCTCAGCGGCAAGATGGCCCAGGCCGACGGCGTCGCCACCGAGGAGGAATTCGCCATCTTCCGGCGCGTGTTCGGCGTGCCGCCGGAGGAGGAAGCCAATGTCCGGCGCATCTTCAATCTCGCCCGCCAGGATGTGGCGGGCTATGAGACCTATGCCGGACAGATCGCCCAGCTGTTCCGGGACAATCCCGCCATGCTGGAGGATATTCTCGACGGGCTGTTCGAGATCGCCAAGAGCGACGGGGTGCTGCATCCGGGCGAAAGCGCCTTCCTGGAGCGGGTGGCGGAGATTTTCGGCTTCGCCCCCAACGAATTCCGCCGCATCCGGGCGTCGCATTTCGCGCCGGAACTGACCGATCCTTACGTGATCCTGGGCCTGTCCTATGCCGCGGACGAGGACGAGATCCGCCAGACCTATCGCCGGCTGGTGCGCGAGAACCATCCCGACAGCCTGATCGCCCGCGGCGTGCCGGAGGAGTTCGTCAAGCTCGCCAACGACAAGCTGGCGGCGATCAACACCGCCTACGCCAAGATCCTGTCCGAACGGGGCCTTCGATGATCACGCTGGAGCGTCCCTCGCCCAACCAGGACTCGCGCAGCGGCGCCGCCATCGACATGCTGGTGCTGCATTATACCGGCATGCCAACCGGCAGAATCCGCGCTGGCGCGGCTGTGCGATCCGGAAGCCCGGGTCTCGGCCCATTACACCATCGACGAGGACGGCACCGTCTATGCGATGGTGCCGGAAGAGCGCCGCGCCTGGCATGCCGGACTATCCTTCTGGGCCGGCGCCCGCGACATCAATGCCCGTTCCATCGGCATCGAATTGGTCAATCCCGGCCATGAATTCGGCTATCGCGCCTTCACCGAACCGCAGATCGCGGCGCTGATCGAACTCTGCCGCGAGATCCTGACGCGCCATGCCATCCTGCCCTGGCGGGTGCTGGGCCATAGCGATGTGGCGCCCGACCGCAAGGAAGACCCAGGCGAATTGTTCCCCTGGAAGAGGCTGGCGGAGGCGGGCATCGGGATCTGGCCCGCCGAAGGCGATGATCCGGGCGAAGGCGCGGTCGCCGGCCTACTGGTCCGGCTTGGCTATGACCCCGAGGCGCCGCTGGAAAAAACGCTGATCGCTTTTCAGCGCCATTTTCGTCCGTCCCGCGTGGACGGCATAGCAGGTGACGAAACCCGGCGGCTGCTCTCAGGCCTGGCGCGCCTCTACGATGGCGGAAAAGGGGAACGCGGATGAAGACCATGGGCCTGCTGGCGGGGATGAGCTGGGAATCCTCGGTGGTCTACTACCAGCTGATCAACCGCCAGGTGCAGCGGCGGCTGGGTGGAGTGCATTCGGCCCAGGCGCTGATCTATTCCTTTGATTTCGGCGAGGTGGCCCGGCTGCAGCAATCCGCCCGCTGGCCGGAAGCCACCCAATTGCTGTCGGATGTGGGAAAGAGGCTGGCTGAGGGCGGCGCGGATTTCCTGGCCATCTGCTGCAACACCATGCATCTGATGGCCGACGCGGTGGAAAAGGCCGCCGGCATTCCCTTGCTGCACATCGCCGATCCCTTGGGGGAGGCTGCGCGCAAATCCGGCATGACCAAGCTGGGGCTGATCGGCACCCGCTTCACCATGGACGAGCCGGGGATCATCGCCGGCCGTTTGCGCACCAAGTTCGGGCTGGAGGTGGCGGTGCCGGATGCGGCGGACCGCAAGACCATCGACGAGGTGATCCAGACCGAATTGGTGAAGGGCATCATCCGCGACGAGTCCCGGGCCCGCTACCGGGCGGTGATGCAGCGGCTGGTGGATGAAGGTTGCCAGGCCATTATCCTGGGCTGCACCGAGATCCCGCTTTTGGTCGGCGAGACGGACGCCACCGTGCCGCTGTTCGATACCATGCAGCTGCACGCGGCGGCGATCGTGGATTTTGCGCTGGCCTGAAATCTCCGTATAATATGGGTGTCAGACGGCCGGATGACCGCGGGCGGGGCAACCCGTTCGAGGAAAGTCCGGGCTCCACGGAAAGACGGTGCCGGTTAACGGCCGGCGGGGGCGACCCCAGGGACAGCGCCACAGAAATGACACCGCCTAAGGCCCCGGTCTTCTTTGGAAGATTGGGCCCGGCAAGGTTGAAATGGTGCGGTAAGAGCGCACCGCGGCTCTGGCAACAGAGGCGGCACGGCAAGCCCCACCGGGAGCAAGACCAAATAGGGACGGCAGGTGATGTTTTCCGCATCGCCGTCCGGGTCGGTCGCGCGAGGTGTGTGGCGACACACATCCCAGAGGAATGGTCATCGCCGCGAAAGCGGTACAGAACCCGGCTTACAGGCCGTCTGACATTCTCTTTTTTGCCCCCAACTGTCTGCCACGCGGGCAAGCCCGCTAGCAGACATCTTCCCCCGCCAAAGGCTTCGCCTTGCGGGGGAAGAAAGGCTCGACCAAGCCGATCTCTCCTGTCATGCGCGGGGGGTGAGCATGGCGGCCAAGCCATGCGAACGGTTCCGGTCAAGCTTCACCAGCGCTCGGATTGATTGTTACACACTTAATTTTGCGAGGGTAACGGCATCTCGCTCGCCGCCGAAATATTTCTTCAAGGCTTCGGCGAAAATGTCGTTGGGAGAAACGGCGTCGAACAGGGTCATGCAGGAACGGAATTTCAGATCGTCGGGTGCGCCGAAAATTTCGTTCGCGCTGCGGCTTTCGACCGCCAGCACCAGCCGCGTGGCCTCGATCAGCCGGGGACCAAGGATGGAATGGCCGAGATAGGCGCGGGCTTCATCCGCGGAAGCAATGGCGTAAAGCTGCGCCATCGCACTGAAGCCCAACCCCGCGATCTGGGGAAAGACGAACCACATCCAATGGCTTTGCTTGCGGCCCGCCGCCAGTTCCGCGCGGACAAGCGGCCAGACCGGCGCCTGGGCGTCGACGAAGCGAGCCAGGCCGAAGGGATCCGCGTTCAGAGCCCCGCCTTTTCGGCCGCGATCGCGGCGATGGCCGCCCAGTCCTTCTCGCTCCAGCCTTTCTTGACGCCTTCCTCATAGTGGTCGCGCACCAGATCCAGCGCCGGCATCGGCACCGCGAGTTCGTCGGCCGCGCCCTTGACCAGATTGGCGTCTTTCAATCCCAGCCGCATATAGAATCCGGCGGGCTCATAAGCTTCGTCCAGAATCTGCTTGCCGTAATTCTTGTAGATCGGCGCCGCGAACAGACCCTCGGTCATGGTGTCCAGGAACAGGCCGGGATCGACATGGCCCTTCCTCAGCAGCGCGAAAGCCTCGCCCATCGTCTCCACCGCGCTCATGATCATGAAATTGCCGGCCAGCTTGAACAGATTGGCCTGCTCCGGCGCCTCGCCGATCTTGACCGTGCGCCGGCCGATCACCGCCAGCAGCGGCTCGATCTTGGCGACGGTCTGCTTGGCGCCGGCCGCCAGCACCACCAGCAGCGCCTTGGCCGCCGCGTCGGGCCGGCCGAACACCGGCGCCGCCACATAGCCCAGGCCGCGGCTGTCATGCGCCGCCGCCAGGGCACGGGCGAAAGCAGGCGAGATGGTGGCGAGGTTGATATGGATCAGGCCGGGCGCGGCTTTTTCCAGCAGGCCCGCATCCAGCCCCACCTCCTGCATCGCCTGGTCGCTGGCGAGCATGGAGAACAGCACTTCGCCCTGCATGGTCTCGGCCGGCGCCTTGGCCCGGATCGCACCCTGATCGGCGAGCGACTTGGCTGGCTCAGGCGAACGATTCCAGACCGTCAGCGTATGCCCGGCGCGCATCAGATTGCCGGCAATGCCCAAACCCATCTGACCCAGCCCGATAAATCCGATCTTCATCTCGCTTGTTCCTTTGCCTCGATTGCATGTTGCCCAAGCATGACGGAATTTGAATCGCTTCGCGCCCCTGGGCGATGCGTCCCACCTTTGCGCCGGTCGAACATCGTTCGTGGTTAAGACATCATTTACGGATGTCACTGCAATCTTTCCACGTTTTGGATTTGTTCTCGCAACCCCAACCCATTGTGAGGCGCCGGTACCGAACAACTAGACAAGTCCCTCAAAAATATGGGCTTTTTGTTTGACGCGACGCTTCGTCCCATGTTATCCCATGCTGTCCCAGGGGTCCCGCAACCCCGCCTGAACAACGGCCGACTGACCGGCCGCCCAGGCCGATTGGGACAGGGGGACATGGCGCGCAATGACCGGGTTGGTCCAGCCGTTCATTTCAACGGTCATGGGGTCGCTCGACAGCAAGGGGCGGGTCTGCATACCGGCGCCCTATCGCCACATCCTGGCGGCGCAAAACACCCAAGGCGTCTATGTCTGCCCCAGCTTCGCGGAATCTGCGCTGGAGGCATTCGGCCAGACCGTGATCGACACGCTGCATGCGCGGCTTTCGACCCAGGATCCTTTCTTCTCGCCCAGCCATGACGACGAGGCCACGGCGGTGATTTCGCGCACCCAGCTTCTGGTCGCCGACGATCAGGGCCGGGTGCGGCTTCCCGATGCGATGATCGCCCATGCGGGATTGAAGGATCGCATCGCCTTTGTCGGCCTGTCCCAGAAATTCCAGATCTGGGATGCCGAAACCTATGCGCCGGTGCAGGCGGACGCGCTGGCGCGGGTAAAGGCGCGGCTGGAACGCGCCCGTGCGGCAGGCGGAGAAAAAGCATGAGCGGCCATTTGCCCGTCATGCTGAAGGAAGTGCTGGCGGCGCTCGCGCCCCGCGACGGCGCCAGCTACGTGGACGGCACTTTCGGCGGCGGCGGTTATGCCCGCGCCATCCTGGAAGCCGCCGATTGCCGCGTGCTGGGCATCGACCGCGATCCCGAGGCCATCGCCCGGGGCCAAGAATTGTCGGCGCGGTTCGGCGGCCGGCTGGTTCTGGTCGAATCCGAATTTTCCCAGATGGATAGGGTCGCCGCCGAAAACGGATTCAGGCCGGCCGATGGCGTGGTGCTGGATCTGGGCGTGTCCTCTTTCCAATTCGATACCCCGGCGCGGGGCTTTTCCTTCCGCGAGGAAGGCCCGCTGGACATGCGGATGAGCCTGTCGGGGGAGAGCGCCGCCGATCTGGTCAATACCGCCTCGGAATCCGCGCTCAGCGATATCATCGCCCGTTATGGCGAGGAGCGGAATGCCAGGCGCATCGCCCGCGCGATCATCGCCGCCCGGCCGATCGCCACCACCGCCGAACTGGCCGGGATCGTGTCGGACGCGCAGGGGCCCGCCGCTCTCAGGCTGGCCATCCATCCCGCCACCCGCACCTTTCAGGCGCTGCGCATCTATGTGAATGACGAATTGGGAGAGCTGGAGCGCGGCCTGGATGCGGCTCTTCACATTCTGGCGCCGTTGGGCCGTCTGGCGGTGGTGTCGTTCCATAGTCTGGAAGACCGCATCGTCAAGCAATTCCTCAACCGGCACAGCACCCTGCGTCCCCGCGCCTCGCGCCATGCCCCGGATGCGGGGCCCGCCGACCGGCCCCAATTCCGGCTTCTCAGCAACCGTCCGCAGACCCCGTCGGCGGACGAGATCACCCACAATCCCCGCGCCCGTTCCGCGAAATTGCGGATCGCCGAACGGCTGGCGGCTTGAAGGAGACAGGACCATGATCCGGGTGCTCAATTTCTTCTGCCTGGCCTTGATGGGTCTTTCAATCCTGGGGCTCTATCATGTCTCCGAGAAGACCCGGGTCGCGCGGATGGAGCTCGGCAAGGTCGATCACCAGATCCGCGATGTCCGCTCCAATATCGGCGTGCTGCAGACGGAATGGGCCCGGGTCGCCGGCCCCGCCCGCATCCAGGAACTGGCGCTGGCCGACGGCATGAGCGACACGAGCTTCGGCGCAACTCTCCTCCTTCCAACAGCTGCCCCGCCGCGGCGAGGCGCCGCTGAACAATTCACCGCTGCGCACCGCCAATGCGCTGGCGCCCCGCGCTTCGGCGCCGATGGTCCGGCCCACGCTTGCGCCCCAGCCCATTTCCGACCAGGCGGGATTCTAGAAATCGATGCGCGACGGTCCCGGCCTGTTTCAGCGGCGCATAGTCATCGGAGCGGTCATCTCGGCCGCCGCCTTTGCCGTCATCGGTCTGCGTCTGGTCGATGTCACCCTGCTGACGGCGTACGGCCATGACGCCGCCTCCGACCGCGCCGTCACCGCCCGGGCCGATCTGGTCGACCGCAACGGCGAATTGCTGGCCCGCGACCTGCCGGTGAAGGACCTTTACGCCCGCCCCCATGTCTTCTGGGACAAGATGGAGGCCGCCCATGATCTCGCCGCCGCCACCGGCGCCAGCGAAGCCCGCCTGCGCGCCGGCTTCGCCGGCAGCAGGCATCCCTACGTCCTGATCGCGCGCCAGATCACGCCGGAGGTGGTGCAGCGGGTGATGCGCCTGGGACTGCCGGGGCTGGAATTCGAACCCAGCGCCAAGCGCTATTATCCGGATGGCCGGATCGCCGCCCAGCTCTTGGGCGTGACCGATCCCGACAATAACGGCGTTTCGGGCCTGGAGCTGGGGCTGCAGGACCGGCTTCGCGGCGACGAGGATGGCGAGCCGGTCACCACCTCCATCGACATGCGGGTGCAATATATCCTGTCGCACGAACTCGCGGTGCAGCGGAAGACGTTCAGCGCCTGCGCGGCCGGCGGGCTGGTGATGAATGTCAGGACCGGAGAAATCCTGGCCATGGCGTCGCTGCCGGATTTCGATCCCAACAGCCGCCGGCTCACCGGCGACGACACCACCCGCAACATCATGGCCCAGGACGTCTATGAGCTGGGCTCGGTGTTCAAGATCTTCTCCTTCGCGCTGGCGCTGGAGGATCGCACCGTGAAGCTGGATGAGATGTTTCCGATCGGCCAGGGCTACAAGATCGGCCGCTACACCATCCATGAGGCCGAGAAGATGCCGGCCCAGCTTTCGGTGCGCGATATCCTGGCGCAATCCTCCAATATCGGCACGGCCCAGATCGCGCTGCTCTCCGGCGGCGACCGGCAGAAGCAATTTCTGGAGCATATGGGACTGTTGTCGCCGATCCGCACCGAATTGCCCGAGCATGCCCGCCCGCTCTATCCAACCAATTGGGGCGCCATCGAGACCGCCACCATCGGCTTCGGCCAGGGCATCTCGGTCAGCCCGCTGCGCTTTGCCGCCTCGGCGGCGGCGATCGTCAATGGCGGGCGCCAGATCACCCCCACCTTTCTCAAGACCGATGCCGACCGGCGCGGCGCCCAGCTGATCCCGCGCCAGACCAGCCTTCAGATGCGCCAATTGCTGCGCTATGTGGTGACCAACGGCACCGGCAAGAACGCCAATGTCGAAGGCTATGACGTCGGCGGCAAGACCGGCTCGGCCCAGGTGCCCGGTCCCGACGGCCGCTACATCCCGCATGCGTTGCGGACTTCGTTTCTTCGCCGCCTTTCCGATCGACAATCCCCGCTACATCCTGTTCGTGCTGCTGGACCGGCCGCACGGCATCAAGGCGACCAGCGGCCTGGCGTTGGCGGGTTTTACCGCCGCGCCTTTGGCGGGCCGGATCATCGCGCGCATCGCGCCGCTTCTGGGCGTGCCGAAAATCATGCCGCCGACGCAATTGGCCGACGGAAATTCATAATGGCGCCCCATTCCAAGACGAATGTGGCAGGCAAGAAAGAAAAAGCGCCATGGTGGCGGCAAAAGACCTTATAGGACTCGATGTGACCGGCTTGACCAGCGACAGCCGCCAGATCAAGCCCGGCTATCTGTTCGCGGCGCTGCCCGGCACCAAGACCGATGGCGCCCGCTTTCTCTCCGACGCGGTCAAGCGCGGCGCTCGCGTGGTGCTGGCGCATCCGGATGTCGAGGCTGAGGCCAAGGCGCTGGGCGTCGCCTTCATCGGCGATACGAATCCGCGGCTGAGGCTGGCGCGGATGGCGGCGGGCTTTTATGGCGCCCAGCCGGAGACGATCGTGGCGGTGACCGGCACCAAGGGCAAGTCTTCGGTGGTGGCGTTCCTGCGCGAAATCTGGACCCAATTGGGCGAGCCCGCCGCCAGCCTGGGCACGGTGGGCCTGGTGGGCCCCAAAGGCGAAGTGCCGCTCAGCCACACCACCCCCGATCCGGTGGAAATCCACCGCCTGCTGGCGGAGCTCAAGCATCAGGGCGTGGACCATCTGGCGATTGAAGCGTCCAGCCACGGCCTGGACCAGTACCGTCTGGACGGGGTGATGGTGACGGCCGCGGGTTTCACCAATCTCAGCCGCGATCATCTGGATTATCACCACAGCTTCGAGGATTACCTCAATGCCAAGCTCCGGCTGTTTACCGAGGTGGTGGCGGCCGGGGGCGTGGCGGTGGTCAACAAGGATGCCGAGCATTCCGACGCTTTCATTATAGCGGCCAAACGGCGCGGCCTGAATTTGCTCACCGTGGGGGAGACGGGCGAGAGCATCAAACTCGTCTCGCGGGCCAGCCGCGGCGACGCCCAAGCGCTGACCATTGCCTGCCTGGACAAGACTTATCATGTGACCTTGCCGCTGGCGGGCGCCTTTCAGGCCTCCAACGCCCTGGTTGCGGCCGGGCTCGCGATCGGACTGGGCGCGGATCCGCACCTTGTCTTCGCGGCGCTGGCGCATCTGAAGGGCGCGCCGGGACGGATGGAGAAGGTGGCATTCGCCGCCAGCGGCGCCCCGGTCTATGTCGATTACGCCCATTCGCCGGACGCGCTGGAGAAAGTCCTGCAGGCGCTGCGCGCCCATACCAAGAGCAAGCTGCATGTGGTGTTCGGCTGCGGCGGCGACCGTGACAAGGGCAAGCGCCCGCTGATGGGCCAGATCGCGGCCGCCCTCGCCGATGATGTGATCGTCACCGACGACAATCCGCGCAGCGAGGATCCCGCCGCCATCCGCCGGGAAATTCTCGCCACCGTGCCGGCCGCGCGCGAAATCGGCGACCGCGCCGAAGCCATCCGGGCCGGGATCGCCGCCTTGAAGCCCGGCGACGTGCTGGTGCTGGCGGGCAAGGGCCATGAGACCGGCCAATATGTCGGCGATCATGTCCGCGCCTTTTCGGACCGGGAGGAAGCGGTGAAGGCCGCTCTGGCGTTGGGGGGCCGCGCCGCATGACGCTATGGACCTCCCCGGAAACCGAGGCCGCCACCCTGGGACATGCCAGCGAGCATTTCGCGGTGAGCGGCATCTCCATCGACACCCGCACCCTCAAGCCGGGCGATCTGTTCGTGGCCCTGAAGGGCGCGCGCGACGGCCATGATTTCGTGCCGGCGGCTTTCGAGGCCAAGGCGGCCGCAGCGATGGTCAGCCGCAACCTTAAGGAGGCGAAAGGCCCGCTTCTCACCGTCGCCGATACCCAGCGGGGATTGGAGGATCTGGCCCGGGCCGCCCGCATCCGCGCCAATGCCCGCATCCTCGCGGTCACCGGCAGCGCCGGCAAGACCACCACCAAGGAGATGCTGCGGCTCTGCTGCGACGCGATCGGCCGCACCCACGCCTCGGCGGCGTCCTACAACAATCATTGGGGCGTGCCGCTCAGCTTGGCCTCCATGCCGGCCGACACCGAATTCGGCGTGTTCGAGATCGGCATGAATCACGCCGGCGAGATCCGCGGCCTGGTCACTTTCGTGCGGCCGCATGTGGCGCTGATCACCACCATCGCGCCGGCGCATCTGGAATTCTTCGGCTTCTGCGAGGCCATCGCCGACGCCAAGTCGGAAATTTTCGAGGGACTGGTGGCCGGCGGCGCGGCGTTGATCCCGGACGATTCGCCTTATGCCGACCGGCTTGCCGCCCGGGCCAGGCAGGTGGGCGCCAGCCGCATCGTCCGGTTCGGCCAAGCCGGCGAGGCGAGACTTGTTTCCGTCGCGGTGAACGGCATCGGCATGCGGGTGAAGGCCGACATTCTGGGCCAGGTGGTGGAATTTCTGGTCGGCGCCCCGGGCGAACATATCGCCATGAATGCGGTGGCGGCGCTGGCGGCGGTGGCGCTGGCCGATGGCGATGTGTTGAACGCCGCCGCCGCGCTCAAGCAATTCTCGGCCTTGAAGGGCCGCGGCGCCCGTTTCGAAATAGGCGGCATTGAAGTGATCGACGAAAGCTATAACGCCAATCCCGCCTCCATGGCGGCGGCGCTTTCCCTGTTGGGACGGGCCAAGGGCCGCAAGCTGGCGGTCCTGGGCGACATGCTGGAAATGGGCGAGGGCGGACCGGCGCTGCATGCCGCGCTGGCCCAGCCCATCGCCGCCGCCCATACCGATCTGGTATTCGTCTGCGGCCCCCAGATGAAAGCCCTGTGGGACGCGTTGCCCAAGAGCCACCGCGGCGGCTATGCGGAAAATTCCGCCGGGTTGGCGGCCAAGCTCAAATCGGCGCTGAAGCCCGGCGACACGGTGCTGGTGAAGGGGTCGCTGGGCAGCCGCATGGCGGTGATCATCGAGGCGCTGCGGGGGGCGGGCTGATGCTTTATTATCTGTCGCTTCTCACCCATACCGACCAGTTCGCCTTCTTCCGGCTGTTCAGATACCTCACCTTCCGCTCCGGCGCGGCGGTGATGACTGCGCTCCTGATCGGGTTTCTCACCAACCACGCCCTGATCGCCTGGCTGAAATTGCGCCAGGGCAAGGGCCAGCCCATCCGCCAGGACGGACCGGCGCGGCATGTGATCGAAAAGGCCGGCACCCCCACCATGGGCGGACTGCTCATTCTTATTCCTTGGGTGGCATCGACGCTTTTGTGGGCCAGCCTGTCCAACCGCTATGTCTGGATCCTGCTTCTGGTCACCGCCACTTACGGCCTTTTGGGCTTTCTGGACGACTATCTGAAAGTGACCAGGCGCAGTTCCGCCGGTCTTTCCGGCCGGTTGCGGCTGGGCATCGAATTCGGCACCGCCTTCATCGCCACCTGGCTGATCATGCGATCCGAAACCCCGGCGCTGTCGGGGATGCTTGCCATTCCCTTCATCAAGACGGCGCTGCTGCCTTTGGGCCTTCTGTTCATTCTGGTGGGCGGGTTCGTGATCACCGGCGCCGCCAATGCGGTGAATTTCACCGACGGCCTGGATGGGCTGGCCATCGTGCCGGTGATGATCGCCGCCGCCACCTTCACCCTGATCGTCTATCTGGTCGGCAACGAGAAATTTTCCGCCTATCTGCAGATCCCTTATATCGATGGGTCCGGTGAATTGGCGGTGTTCCTGGCGGCGCTGGTCGGCGCCGGCCTGGGCTTTCTCTGGTACAACGCCCCGCCCGCCGCCATCTTCATGGGCGACACCGGTTCCTTGCCGCTGGGCGGCGCCTTGGGCGCGGTGGCGGTGGTGGCCAAGCATGAGATCGTGCTCGCCATAGTGGGCGGGTTGTTCGTGCTGGAGACCGTATCGGTGGTGGTGCAGGTGGTCTCCTTCAAGCTCACCGGCAGGCGGGTCTTCCGGATGGCGCCCATCCATCACCATTACGAACAGCTGGGCTGGACCGAGCCCACCATCGTCATCCGCTTCTGGATCGTGGCGGTGGTGCTGGCGCTGCTCGGCCTGGCCACTCTGAAGCTGCGGTGACGGCATGATCCCAGCCCGCAGCTTCTCCGGAAAGACGGTCGCCATCTTCGGGCTGGCGCGCACCGGGCTTGCCAGCCGTGCGGGCCTTGCTGGCGGGCGGCGCCCAGGTGATCGCCTGGGACGACAACAGCGCGGCGCGCGATCTGGGCCATGAACTGGGCGGCGAGATCATGCCCTGGCGTGAATGGCCGTGGGAAAGCATTTCCGCCCTGGTGCTGAGCCCCGGCGTGCCGCTCACCCATCCCAGCCCGCATGAGGTCGTCATCCATGCCCAAGCGGCCGATGTGCCGGTGATCGGCGATGTCGAACTGTTCGCGCGCGAGATCCGGCCCGATGCCGGTCAGCCCGGCCAGGCGCCGGTGATCGCGATCACCGGCACCAACGGCAAATCCACCACCACCGCGCTTCTGGGCCACATCCTGGCGGCGGCGGGCTTTGACGCCCAGGTCGGCGGCAATATCGGAAAGGCGGTGCTGGACCTGGCCCCGCCCGGGCCCAAGACCGATCTATGTGCTGGAAATGTCCAGCTTCCAGATCGACCTGACGCCAGGGCTCCTTCCGGATGTGGCGGTGCTTGACCAACCTCACCCCCGACCATCTCGACCGGCATGGCAGTATGGAGAATTACGCCGCCATCAAGGAGCGGCTGCTGCGCCAGGTGCCCAAGAGCGGTCATGTCATTGCCGGAGTGGACGATGCCCATAGCGCGGCGATCTTCACCGCCCGGTCGGCGCGCGGCGGCGCCACGGCCACGCCAGTCTCGGTGGGAAAGATATTGGGCCGCGGGGTTTTCGCCATCGACGGCACGCTTTACGACGCCCAGAACCAGCGCGCGATCGCGGTGATGGCGCTGGAGGAAGCGCACCGCCTGCCGGGCGCGCATAATTGGCAGAACATCGCGCTCGCCTATGCCGCCGCCAAGATCTTCGTCAAGGACACAAGGGCGATCACCGCCGCCATCGCCTCCTTTCCCGGACTGGCGCACCGGATGGAAGAGGTGCGGCGGATCGGCAAACTGCGCTTCGTCAACGATTCCAAGGCCACCAACCAAGACGCGGCGGCCAGGGCGCTGGCCTGCTATGCCGATATTTTCTGGATCGCCGGCGGCAAGCCCAAAGAAGGCGGCATCGCCGGATTGGCGGATTATTTTCCCAGCATCCGCAAGGCCTATCTGATCGGCGAGGCGGCGGCGGAATTCTCCCGCACCTTGGACGGCAAGGTGGCCTATGAGATGTCCGGCACCCTCGACCGGGCAGTGGAAGCGGCCGCCGCCGATGCGGCGCGCTCCCCGGCGCCGGCGCCGGTGGTGCTGCTGTCGCCGGCTTCGGCCTCTTACGACCAGTTCAAGGATTTCGAGGCGCGCGGTGATCTGTTCCGTACCCTGGTGACCCAGTTGCCTGAGGATGTGAGGGCGGCGTCATGAGCATCTCGCGCGCCGACAAGGGCAGCTTCGCCAATTGGTGGTTCACGGTGGACAAGGTGTCGCTCACCGGCATGGGTGTGCTTTTGGGCATCGGCCTGATGCTGGCCTTCGCCGCCAGCCCCGCCATCACCGGCGGGCCGCTCACCGCCGGCGACTTCCACTATGCCATCCGGCAGTTGGTGTTCGCGGTTCTGGCGCTGTCGATCATGGCGGGGGCTTCGCTTCTGTCGCTCAGGCAGGTCAAGATCGTGGCCGCCTTTGTGTTCGCGCTGGCGCTGATCGGGTCTTTCCTGGTCCTGTTTCTGGGCAGCGATGTGCTGGGCGCGCGCCGCGAACTCAATTTCGGCTTCATGAGCCTTCAGCCGTCGGAATTCCTCAAGCCGGGCTTTGCCGTGCTCGCCGCCGCGGTGCTGGCCGACCGCACCCCGAGCAAATTATCCAAGCCGGTGATCACCTTGCTTCTGATCCTGCCGGCGGTGGCGATCCTGTTGCTGCAGCCGGATGTCGGCCAGACCGGGCTGCTGCTGTCCTTGTGGGGCGCGATGCTGTTTTTCGCCGGCCTGCCGCTGGGCTGGATCGGGCTTCTGGCCGGGGCCAGCACGGTTCTCGGATTCGGCGCCTATTGGATTTTTCCCCATGTTCACCACCGGGTGCTGCAGTTCCTCAGTTCCTCCGATATCGGCTACCAGGCGGAACTGGCGCTGAAGGCGTTTGCCCATGGCGGTTTTGCCGGCGTCGGGCCCGGCGCGGGCACCATCAAGTACCGGATCCCGGACGCGCATTCCGACTATATCTTCGCGGTGGCGGGCGAGGAGTTCGGCTTTGTGCTCTGCGCCGTGATCGCGGCGCTGTTCGGCCTGCTCACCGTGCGGATCCTGCTCAGGTCCGCCAATGCCCGCGATCTTTTTTGCCAGTTGGCGGGCGCCGGCCTTGGCATCGTCACCGCGGTGCAGGCCTTCATCAATATGGGGGTTGCGGTCTCCCTGCTGCCGGCCAAGGGCATGACCTTGCCCTTCATCTCCTATGGCGGCTCGTCGCTTTTCTCGATCGCGCTGACCATGGGCTTTGCCCTGGCGGTGACGCGGCAGCGTCCCAAGCTTGCCATTCGCGCCGAATCGCTGCTGGGCGCGCTGGGAGTGGAGGCATGAGCGGCACCATCGTGCTTTCGGCCGGGGGAACCGGCGGCCATCTCTTTCCCGCCCAGGCGCTGGCCGGCGAACTGCGCCGCCGCGGACGCAAGATCGTGGTGATGACCGATACCCGTTTCGCCAATTACGCCACTTCTTTTCCGGGCGACCGGATCGAGACCGTGTCTTCGGCGCCGCTCAACTCCGTCACCGCCCCGTTCCAGATCGCGGCCGGGGTGTTTTCGGCCCTGGCCAAGCTCACCCGGATCAAGCCGGCCGCGGTGATCGGCTTTGGCGGCTATCCGTCCGTGCCGGTGATGCTGGCGGCGATCCTGGCGCGCCTTCCCACCGCCATCATCGAGCAGAATGCGGTGGTGGGCCGCGCCAACCGGCTGGTGATGAACCGGGTCCGCCGCGTGGCCGCCGCCTTTCCCATCGCCCGCTTCGCCCCGCGCGACAAGACCAAGATCGTGCTCACCGGCAATCCGCTGAGGCCGGATGTGATCGGCCTTTGGGGCGCGCCCTATGAGCCGCCCGCCGCGGACGGACGTTTGCGCCTTTTGGTGTTCGGCGGCAGCCAGGGGGCGCGGGCCTTCAGCGAAATCGTGCCGGCGGCGGTCAGCCGCCTGCCGCAGGCCCTGAAGCGGCGTCTTCGGATTGTCCAGCAATGCCGGCCCGAGGACATCGAAACTGTCCGCGCCATTTACGACAATGCCGAGGTGGAAGCCGAACTGCGGACTTTCTTCACCGATCTGCCCCAGCGCATGGCGGAGGCGCAACTGGTGATCGGGCGCGCCGGCGCCGGCACGGTGGCGGAACTGATGGCGATCGGACGCCCCGCCATTCTGGTGCCGTTGCCGCACGCCTTGGACGACAACCAGACCCCGAATGCGGAAATCCTGTCGCGGGCGGGCGCCGGCTGGACCATCGCCCAAAGCGATCTCAGTCCGGCCGTACTGGCGCAATTGCTGACCTCGATCTTTGCCGATCCCGCCGGTCTCGCGGCAAGGGCGCGCGCCGCTCATGCGCTGGCCATGCCCGACGCGACGAAGAATTTGGCCGACATGGTCGAAGCCTTGTCGGGAGGGCAGCCATGAAGCCCGGCCCCATCGCCACCAGGGTGCCGCTCGATATCGGCGCCATCCATTTCATCGGCATCGGCGGCATCGGCATGTCTGGCATCGCCGAGATCATGCACAATCTGGGCTATAAGGTGCAGGGTTCCGACATGGCGGAGAACGCCAATGTCAAGCGCCTGCGGGCGATGGGCATCCCCATCGCCATCGGCCATGCCGCCGCCAATCTGAAAAGCGCCGACGCGGTGGTTTATTCCTCGGCGGTCAAGCCCGGCAATGTCGAACTCGACGCCGCCCGGGCGCAATCGCTGCCGCTGGTCCGCCGGGCCGAGATGCTGGCCGAGATCATGCGGCTGAGGTCCTGCGTCGCCATCGCCGGCACCAACGGCAAGACCACCACCACCACCATGGTGGCGGCGTTGCTGGATGCGGGCGGGATGGATCCCACCGTGGTCAATGGCGGCATCATCAACGCCTATGGCACCAATGCCCGGCTGGGCGCGGGCGAATGGGTGGTGGTGGAGGCCGATGAAAGCGACGGCACCTTCCTGCGCCTGCCCGCCACGGTGGCGGTGGTCACCAACGCCGATCCGGATCATCTGGACTATTACGGCACTTTCGACGCCATGCGCGACGCCTTTCAGCGCTTTGTCGAGAATGTGCCTTTCTACGGCTTTGCGGTGCTGTGCCTGGATCATCCGGAAGTGCAGGCGATGGTGGGCCGCATCACCGACCGCCGCATCGTCACTTATGGATTCAGCCCCCAGGCCGATGCCCGCGCCCTCAATGTCTCCTATTCCGAGGGCGCCTCCCATTTCGAAGTGATCTTCACCGACCGCCGCAAGGGCACCGAGACCCGCTTCGCCAGTCTTAGCCTGCCGATGCCGGGGGAGCATAATGTGCAGAATTCGCTGGCCGCGATCGTGGTGGCGCGGGAGCTGGGGGTCGGCGAGGACGTGATCCGCAAGGCGCTGGCCGGTTTCAAGGGCGTGGGCCGCCGCTTCTCCAAGCTGGGCGAATGGCACGGCGCCGCCATCGTCGACGATTACGCCCACAATCCCTTCAAGATCACCGCGGCGCTGCGCGCCGCCCGCCAGGCCTATAAGGGACCGGTGGTGGCGGTGGTGCAGCCGCATCGTTTTACCCGCCTGCGCGATACCTTCGAGCAATTCGCCAAATGCCTGAATGACGCCGATGTCGCGGTCATCGCCCCGGTCTATTCCGCCGGCGAGCAGCCGATCCCGGGTATCGACCGTGACGCCTATGTCGAGGCGCTGAGGGCGCACGGCCATCGCCACGTCTTGACCATCGAAGGCGAAGCCGATCTCGCCGCCGCCGTGGCGCCCCATCTCAAACCCGGCGGGGTGGTGGTGGGGCTGGGCGCGGGTTCGATCACCGGCTGGATGCAGGGCCTGCAGAAAAAACTGGAGGGCCTATGACCAGGCCCTGCGACATGCTTCCACCGGTGCGCGGCACGCTGATGCGCGGCGCGGCTTTGAAGGACCTGCTGTGGTTCCGCGCCGGCGGCCCGGCCGAGATTCTTTTCCGTCCCGCCGACATGGAAGATCTGGCCATGTTCCTGGCGGCGCGGCCGGCCAACCTTCCGGTCCAGGTGATCGGGGTGGGCTCCAACCTGCTGGTGCGCGCCGGCGGGGTTCCCGGCGTGGTGGTGCGGCTGCCGGCCGGATTCGGCAAGATCGAGGCGAGAGGAACCCGTATCCGCGCCGGCGCCGCCGCCCTGGACGCGGCCGTGGCGCGGGTCGCCGCCGATGCCGGCATCGCGGGGTTGGAATTCCTGCGCGGGGTGCCGGGCACGGTGGGCGGGGCGCTCAGGATGAATGCCGGCTGCTACGGCCGGGAGATCGCCGATGTCTTTGTGGGAGCCACGGCCCTGGACGGCGAAGGCCATAAGATAACCCTCACCGCGGCCGATATGGGTTTCTCTTATCGCCACATCAAGGCGGGTGACGACCTTATTTTTCTGGAGGCCGTGTTCGAAGGCGTGTCCGATGCGCCGAAGGCGATCCGGGGCCGCATGGAGTCGCTGGCCGCCAGCCGCGAGATCAGCCAACCCATCCGGGCCAAGACCGGCGGATCGACCTTCAAGAATCCGCCGGGGCAAAAGGCCTGGGAACTGATCGACCGTGCCGGCTGCCGGGGCCTGACCCATGGCGCGGCCCAGGTCAGCGAGAAACATTGCAACTTCCTCATCAATACCGGCGATGCGACCGCCGCCGACATCGAGGCCCTGGGCGAGGAGGTGCGCCGCCGGGTGCTCGAAACCCAGGGTGTGGCCCTGGAATGGGAAATCAAGCGCATCGGCGTGCCTTCGCATGCGGAGGCTGAGCCATGAGCGCTTTCCGCCGCATCGCGGTCCTGATGGGCGGCCGCTCCGCCGAGCGCGAGGTTTCGCTGTCCTCCGGGCGCGGGGTGTTGAAGGCGCTGGCGGAAGAGGGCTTCGAGCCGGTGAGCGTGGATCCCGGCGACAATCCCGGCAACCAGCTTTTTCAGGTCAAGCCCGATGCGGTGTTTAATGCCCTGCATGGGCGATTCGGCGAAGACGGCACGGTGCAGGGCATGTTGGAGCTGATGCGCCTGCCTTATACCCATTCCGGCGTGTTGGCCTCGGCGCTGGCCATGCACAAGGAGCGCACCAAGGACGTCTATCGCGCTGGCCGGACTGCCGGTGGCGAAATCCATCCTGGCGGACCGGCGGGCGGCGGCGGAGCGGCATCTGATGGAACCGCCCTATGTGGTCAAGCCGGTCAATGAAGGGTCCAGCGTCGGCGTCTTCATCATCCGCCGTGGCGACAACCGTCCGCCCGCGCAACTGGGCAGCGATCAATGGACCCTGTCCAACGAGATGATGGTGGAAGAATTCATTCCCGGCCGCGAATTGACGGTGGCGGTGATGGGCGACCGCGCTTTGGGCGTGACCGAGATCACCACTGAACTCGAATTCTACGACTATGCCGCCAAATACACCGCCGGCGGCTCGCGCCATACCCTGCCCGCCCAGATACCCGTCTCGGTCGCCGAAGACTGCATGGCGATGGCGATCAGGGCGCACCAGGCGCTGGGCTGCCGCGGCGTGTCGCGCACCGATTTCCGCTATGACGATACCGGTTCGGTGCCCCGGCTGGTGCTGCTGGAAACCAACACCCAGCCCGGCATGACGCCCACCTCGCTGGTGCCGGAACAGGCCGCCTATCAGGGCGTCTCCTACGCCCAATTGTGCCGCTGGCTGGTGGAGGACGCCTCATGCGATCGGTGAAGATCGAGCGCAAGGCGCGGGACAATCCCCGGGCGCGGTCGGCGCGCAAGCCGGCCCGGTCTTCGCGCGAACGGGCAGCGGCCAAGCCTTTCGGCCGGCGCGGGCAATTGCCGGGCGGTCTGCTCGCACAATTGGGCCGCGGGCTTCTCGGCTTCCTGCGCCGCCCGGTCCTGCTGATGAGTTTGGGCCTGATCGTGTTTTCCGCCGTCGCGGCTCTGTTCATCAGCGGCGCGGTGGGCCGGGCGATCCACGGCGTCGATGACGCGATGGACGCGATCGTGGCCGATGCCGGTTTCGGAATCTCGGAGATTCATCTGTCCGGCAACCAGCGCGTGCCGCCCGAGACCATCCTGGCGGCGCTGGGGATGAAGCCCGGCGAGTCGATCTTTGCCGCCCGGCTCGCCCAGGCCCGCGCCCGGATCATGGCGCTGGACTGGATCGCATCCGCCGAGGTGATGCGGCGCTATCCCGATTCCCTTTATGTCAGCGTGGTGGAGAAGCGGCCCTTCGCGCTGTGGCAATCCCCGGCCGGATTGGCGGTGGTGGAACGCGCCGGGGACGTCATCACCACCCGGGACGCGGAAAAATTCGCCAACCTGCCCAAGCTGATCGGCGAAGACGCGCCCAAAGCCGCCGCCGACCTGGTGGATGCGGTGATGGCCCATCGCGGCATCGCCGCCCGGGTGGCGGCCTATCAATATGTGTCGGAACGGCGCTGGAACCTGATTCTGAATGACGGGGTGGTGGCCAAGCTGCCAGAGACCGGATGGCAGAAGCAGCTGGACGCGCTGGAGCATCTGATCGTGGATGATGGAATCCTGGAGCGGAATGTGACCGAGATAGACCTGCGTTCGCCCACCCAATATTTCTTCGTGCTGCGCGGCGGCGAAAAGAAGAATGTCCAGCGCGGGAAGGAAACCTGAGCCATGGGCGAGACGGTCCGCTTGCGCGTCCATAACGAAATTCCCGCCTATCGCCCCGGCCTGGTGTCGGCGCTGGATATCGGCTCCTCCAAGATCGCCTGCGTCATCGGCCGGGCCGAACAGGGCCGGCTGAAGATTCTGGGCAGCGCGCTGCGCGAAAGCGCCGGCCTCCGGGCCGGGACGGTGACCAGCCTGGAGCTGGCGGAAGAATCCATCCGCGACTGCGTGGCGGCGGCGGAAAACCATGCCGACGCCCGCATCCAGAATGTGCTGATCACGGTCAATTGCGGCCAGCCGGTGTCGGTCAACAGCCGGGCGGTGATGGCGCTGGACGGCGCCCTGGTGTCGGACGCGCATCTGCGCGCGCTGCTGGGCGACGGCCGGGCCCGCTGCCAGCTGGCGGACCATGAGATCATCCAAAGCGCGCCCACCGCCTATGTGGTGGACGAGGCCCGCGGGGTGCGCAATCCCTCCGGCATGTTCTGCCAGCGCATCGGTGTGGCCATGCATGCGGTGGCGGTCAAGCCCAGCCCGCTGCAGAATCTCAAACTGGCGGTGGAACGCTGCCACCTGAATGTGGTGGGGACGCTGTTCTCGGCCTATGCCGCGGGGCTGGCCTGCCTCAGCGAGGATGAAAGGCAGATCGGCGCCACCGTGATCGATATGGGCGGCGGCTGCACCGCCATCGCCGTCTTCCTGGAAGGCCATCTGGTCCATGCCGATGTGGTGCCGCTGGGCGGGCTGGCCGTGACCTATGACGTCTCGCGCGGGCTCTCCGCCCCGCTCTCCGCCGCCGAGCGGGTCAAGACCCTGTTCGGCGCCGCCCTGGGCGATATGGATATGGGAGCCGATCTGGTGTCCGTGCCCCAGATGGGCGAGGACGGCGAGGATTCCGCCATCCGGGTGCCCCGGTCCATGCTCACCCGCATCATCCAGGCCCGGCTGACCGAGATCTTCGAAGAAGTGCAGAAGCGCCTGCAGGCTTCCGGTTTCGATGCCGCGGCGGGCCGCCGCGCCGTCTTGACCGGCGGCGCCTGCCAGCTGGCGGGCACCCGCGAGCTGGCGTCGCGGCTTCTCAACAAGCAGGTCCGAATCGGCCGGCCGCAGAATTTCCCCGGCCTGGCCGCGGCCAATGCCGGACCCGACTATGCCGCCGCCATCGGGCTGCTGACGGCCGGCGCCACCATGCCGCCCGAGATGATCAATCCCGAACTGGCGATGATGGCCCCCGAACAAAAGGACAAAGGCTGGTGGAGGCGGTTGACCGGCCGGTGGTTGGAATGATTCAACAATATAACCGCGAATCAGTTGGCCGATTCGGGTGTTTGCAGGGTGACCTGGCGATGTCATTGAGGAGAATCTGAAAATGGCGATCAACCTCAAAGTACCGGGATTGAAGGAACTGCGTCCCCGCATCACCGTGCTGGGCGTGGGCGGGGCGGGCGGCAATGCCGTCAACAACATGATCGACGCGGGACTCGAGGGCGTGGACTTCGTCGTCGCCAACACCGATGCCCAGGCCCTGTCCCAATCCAGATGCGATGTGCGCATCCAACTGGGCGCGGGCACCACCGAGGGCCTGGGCGCGGGCGCCCAGCCGGATGTGGGCCGGGCCGGAGCCGAAGAAACGCTGGACGAGATCATGGCGCATCTGGCAAGCGCCCATATGGTGTTCATCGCCGCCGGCATGGGCGGGGGCACCGGCACCGGCGCCGCCCCGGTGATCGCCCGCGCCGTGCGCGAGGCGGGCATCCTCACCGTCGGCGTGGTCACCAAGCCTTTCGCGCTGGAAGGCGACCGCCGCATGCGGGTGGCGGAGAAGGGCATTTCCGAGCTGCAGCAATATGTCCATACCCTGATCATCATCCCCAACCAGAATCTCTTCCGCGTCGCCTCCGACCGCACCACCATGTCCCAGGCCTTCGCCATGGCCGACGAGGTGCTGCATGCCGGCGTGCGCGGGGTCACCGACCTGATCGTGATGCCGGGGCTGATCAATCTGGACTTCGCCGACATCAAGTCGGTGATCACCGAGATGGGCAAGGCGATGATGGGCACCGGCGAGGCCGAAGGCGAGGACCGCGCCATGCGGGCCGCCGACATGGCGATTTCCAATCCGCTGCTCGACGACGTCACCATGAAAGGCGCCAAGGGGGTGTTGATCAACATCACCGGCGGCCCGGACCTGATGCTGTTCGAGGTCGAGCAGGCGGCCAACCGCATCCGGGCCGAAGTCGATCCCGACGCCAATATCATCTTCGGCAATACCATCCTGCCGGAATTGGAAGGCCGCATCCGGGTCTCGGTGGTCGCCACCGGTATCGACGCGGAGTCGCTGAAGCTGCCGGAAAAGGTGCATACGCTGAGACCGCATCTGAAGCCGCAGGCCTTCCGCATCGAACAGCCCAAGCCGGCGGCGACGGTCAATCCGGTGCAGGCCCAGGTCGAAAGCCTGGCGGCGGAATTGAACGCCGCGCCGGCAGCGAACGCCGACGATACGCTGATCCTGGGCGGCAAGGAGGCCCCCGCCATCCCCGATCCCCAATCCGCCGCGATGGCAGCCGTGAAATATCCCGCCACCGAAAGCTACCGGCCGCTGGAGCAGCAGCCGTTGGCGCCGCGGCCGCAAGCGGAAAAGAAGGCCGGCTGGAGCCTGTTCGGCCGCAGGAAAGCGGCCCCGGGCGACATCCGGTCCGAGCCGCGCCTAGCCGACCGGCCGCGCGCCACGGCGGCGCCGATGCAGCGGCCTCAGCCCGTCGAACAGGCGGCGTCCATGTCCGGGGGCGAAGACCTCTTCCCCGATCACGGCGCCGACGAACAATTCGAGATCCCAGCCTTTCTAAGGCGGCAGTCGAATTGATGCCCCCCATCTGTCCGCCACACGGGCAGGCCCGCTAGCGGACGTTCGGAAGGTTTGGATACCTTCCTCGCTCCCCCGCCCATGGCTTCGCCGTGCGGGGGAAGAAATTTCCGGCCAAGACGCAAAAGGGAACGCTTATGCCGCCTTTTTTGCTAAGATAGGCTTATGGACTTTTGGATCGATGAGGCGCGGACCGGGGATATTCCCGCCATCACCATCATCCTCAACCACGCCGCCCTTCACACCACCGCCTCGTGGCATGAATATCCCAAAAGCGAAGCCGAGATGGCGGAATGGTTCGCCGCCCGCAAGCGGGATTACGCCATATTGGCGGCGCGCGACGGGTCCGGCCTTTTGGGATATGCCAGCTACGGGCCGTTCCGGATTCCGTCCGGCTACCGGCTGACCGCCGAACATTCGGTCTATGTGCGCGAGGATGCGCGCGGCCGCGGCATCGGCAAGGCGTTGCTGGCGGCGGTGATCGAGCAGGCGCGCATCCAGGGCCTGCACATGCTGATCGGCGGCATCGACAGCCAGAACGGCCTCAGCATCGCCCTGCACAAGAAAATGGGATTCGAGGAAAGCGGCCGTCTGCCGGAAGTGGGCCGCAAATTCGACCGCTGGCTGACATTGGTCTTTCTGCAGAAGCGGCTTTGAGAGACTCTATCTTTTTGTTTTGTCGCAGTTCCGGACGGAGTTGCTCGGCGGCAACGTCATGGCAACCGACGCGCATTTTTCCTGGAACCGCTCTATGACGGCCTGTCCTCCGACGGCCTGTCCTCCGACGGCTTGTCCTCCGACGGCTTGTCCTCCGGTATTGTGGTGGGTCCGACATAGACGCGCCGCTTTCCGAAATCGATCGCCAGCGAATTGGTGCGCAGCAAGGCGGACCCGATGATGGCGGCGGCTCTATCGTCCACCCCGAAATAGCGGAATACCTCGGCATTGGCCACGATCACGGACTTGACCGGAAATTCCCGGCGCCCCAGCGAGATGGAAAGGCCCGTGATGACTATTACCGGCTCCAGCGTGCCCAACGCGTCGCGTATGGTCTCGGGCACTTTTTCCTTGCTGTATTTGGAAAGGCTGAGGCCCAACTTCTCAGCAGCATTCCAGTTGATCATGGTGATGCCGGACCCCATGTCCAACAAGGCGGTAACCGTTTTGCCGCTGAACTCGGCATCCAGCCACCACAAAGTGATGTCACTGTCCTTTATGTGATGCGGAGTGAGTCTCTCGGACGGCCAATGGCGATAGACCGCGCCTTCCGAATCAGCAGGGTCCAGCAGCTTGAAGCGTAGCGTGTCGTGGTCCATCACCAGGAAGTAGCGGGACAATGTGTCCATGCCCAAAATGCCGTCTGTGCTCAGAGTGCTCTCCAGCGGCCGGGTATCGTCGGGCAGCACGCCCATGGTCAAATCGGTAAAGCGCGCATTCGCCAGACGCAATTCGTCCGGCTTCACCGGCGTCGCCGTGCCCATACTGCTCATGGCATAGACTTTGAGGCGATCTGGCGCGGATGGCTTCAGACCCAACTGCTCGCGGAGATGTTCGAACAGCATGGTGCGGCTGGAAGCGGTGTCGACAATGAAACTGAAAGGCCCCTTGCCGTTTACGAACACATCCGTGGAGACCCGGCCGTCTGCATCGATACGGTAGGGCAAATCCGCCACCACATCGGCCCTGACCGTGCTCGCGGTCAGAAGCGCGACAAACGCCAAACACAGGGTCCCTTTGCGAACAATAACCATTTTTTGATTATACAGGATCGGCCGGCAATTGCCTCAATTTCCGGAATAGGCCATTCCCGGCCTGGAACCCTGCTATAAGCCCGCCATGACCGAGCGAATGACCCTGGCGCGCGAAATCGCGGTCACCGGCACGGCCCTGCATGCGGGAGTGCCGGTCGCCATGACCCTGTCTCCGGCGCCGGCTGGGCAGGGCGTGTTGTTCCGGCGCAGCGATCACGGCGGCGCGGAAGTGCCCGCCCGCTATGACCTGGTGAGCGAAACCCGGCTGGGAACGGTGATCGAGCAGGCCGGCATCCGGGTGGGCGTGATCGAGCATCTGATGGCGGCGGTGGCGGGCGCCGGACTGGATGATCTGACTGTGACTCTGGACGGACCGGAGCCGCCGATCCTGGAGGGCGATGCGCGCTCCTATCTGACTTTGATCGAGCAGGCCGGGCTGAAATCCTCGGGCGTGCCTTTGAGCGCCATACGGGTGCTGCGGACGGTGCAGGTGGCGGAGAAGGAGGCATCCGCCGCGCTCCATCCGGCCGAAAGCCTGTCCTATGAATTCCTGCTGGAATATCCCACGCCCGCGATCGGCCGGCAGAGTTTCCGCTTTGCCTTTTCGCCGGAGGCATTCCGGGCGGAGATCGCCCCGGCGCGCACCTTCGGGTTCATCAAGGAACTCGAAAGCTTGAACCGGATGAATCTGGCCCGCGGCGCCTCGCTGGATAACACCCTGGCGCTGGACGATCAGGGCGTGATTAACCGGGACAAGCAGCGTTTCGCCGACGAGTTCGTCCGCCACAAGATCCTGGATGCGATCGGCGACATGGCACTGGCGGGCGCGCCCCTGCTGGCGCGGTTCCAGGGTATCCGCTCCGGCCATGCCCTCAACAACCGGCTGCTGCGGGCCCTGTTTTCCGATCCGGTCAATTACGAATCGGTCATGCTTCCCTGAAATGGCCGCCCCTGTGCTATAAGAAATCCGCGCATCGGCAAGACCGCGCTTGATCCGGCGTAAGCCTTTGCATATACAGAAAAATTATGGAGATCCGTCGCGTGATGCCGCGTTCCGGCCGCCCTTTTGCCCATACCGCCCGCGGTGCGCTTCTGGCGCTGCTGCTGGGGACCGCGCTCGGCGGCTGCAGCCTTTTGGGCCTGGACAAGGACGACGCCAGCAACGACCTCAACAAGGATGCCGCGCAATATCAGGAGCGTCCGGTCGAGCAGATTTATGCCGACGCCTGGGCCCAGATCAATCGCGGCAACTGGGACGATGCCGCCAAGCAGTTCAACGAGGTCGACCGCCAGCATCCCTATTCGGTGTGGGCGCGGCGCGCCATGCTGATGAGCGCCTTCTGCTCCTACCAGGCCAACAAATATAGCGACGCCATCTCCACCGCCGAGCAGTATATCTCGCTGCATCCCGGCAGCCATGAGATTGCCTATGCCTTCTATCTGAAGGCGATTTCGCTTTACGAGCAGATCGTCGATGTCAGCCGCGACCAGCAGAACACCCAAGGCGCCCTGGTGGCGTTGCAGGACGTGGTGCAGCGTTTCCCCGACACCGAATATGCCCGCGACGCCAGGCTCAAGATCGACCTCACCGAGGATCATCTGGCGGGCAAGGAGATGGCGGTGGGGCGCTATTATCTCACCCGCGGCGATTATATCGCCGCCATCAACCGGTTCCGGGTGGTGGTGCAGCAGTACCAGACCACGCCGCAGATCGCCGAGGCGCTGGAGCGGCTGACCGAAGCCTATTATTCGCTGGGCCTGGACAGCGAGGCGCAGACCGCCGCGGCCGTGCTGGGCGCCAACTATCCCGGCAGCGAATGGTATGTGGACGCTTATAATATCCTGAAGGGCCGCAACCTGCGCCCGGTGGAAGACAAGGGCTCCTGGATCAGCCAGGCTTTCCACCGGATTCTTTGATTGTGCCGGGTTTTTCGCGCGGGTTCCCCGGCGACAGGTCCGGCGGAACCGCTTAGATTCGGTCCGGAAAAGCTCCATAGAGACGAACGCGCATGCTCGCCGCGCTGACGGTCCGCGACATCGTGCTGATCGAGCAGGTCGCGCTGGAATTCGGGCCCGGCCTCAATGTGCTCACCGGCGAGACCGGGGCGGGCAAATCCATCCTGCTGGATTCGCTGGGGCTGGCGGTGGGCGGGCGCGGCCGCGCGGCCGTGCGTCCCGGCGCGGCGCAGGGTTCGGCCACCGCCGTCTTCGATCCGCCGCCCGGCCATGCGGCGCGGGCGCTGCTCGGCGAGCGCGGCATGGCGCGGGCGGAGGAGATCGTATTGCGCCGCACCCTCGCCGCCGACGGCAAGTCGCGCGCCTTCGTCAATGACGAGGCGGTGAGCGTGGGCCTGCTCAAGGATCTGGGCGGGCTGTTGCTGGAAGTGCATGGCCAGGCCGATGACCGCGGCCTGTTCGACACCGCCACCCATCGCGGTCTGCTCGACGCTTTCGGCGGGCTGGAAGAGACGTTGCGCGAGGTGGCGGCGCGGCATGGCGAATGGTCGGCGGCGCGCGACCGGCTGGGGTCTTTGAAGGCGCGGGCGGCCGAGGCCGCGAAGAATGCCGATTATGTCCGCGCCGCGGTCAAGGAATTGTCCGGCTTCGATCCCCGGCCGGGCGAAGAGGAAAGCCTGGCCGGCGAGCGGGCGCTGATGATGCATGCGGCGCGGATCGCCGAGGAGTTGAACGCGGCCTGCGAAGCCCTGTCCGGCGAGCGCGGCGCGGAAGCGTCTCTGGCCTCGGCGCTGAAGAAGCTGTCGCGGCTGCAGGAAGCGGCGCGCAAGCGCGCCGCCGCGGCGGAAACGGCGCTGGAGCAGGCCTTCGCGCTTGGCCGAGGAGGCGCGGCGCGAATTGGACGCGCTGTTGGCCCGCCTGGACACCGACACCGGGGCGCTGGAACGCAAGGAGGAGCGGCTGTTCGAATTGCGGGCGCTGGCCCGCAAATACGGCAGCACACCCGATGACTTGCCGGCGGTGCTGGCGGATTTCCGGGCCCAGGAAGAGTCGCTGGAGGGCAGCGGCGCGTCCTTGAAGGAAGCGGAGGCGCAAGCCGTCCGCGCCCGCGAGGCCTATCTCGCAATCGCCCGCAAACTGTCGAAGGCGCGCGCTGCGGCGGCCCGGAAGCTGGAAGCCGCCGTCGCCGCCGAATTGGCGCCGCTGAAACTGGGCCATGCCCGCTTCCGCGTGGCTCTGGAGCCTTTGGCCGACGACGCCGGCACGGCCAACGGGCTGGAGAAGATCGCCTTCGAGGTCGCGACCGTGGAAGGCGCCGCTTTCGGCCCGCTAGCCCGCATCGCCTCGGGCGGCGAACTGGCGCGCTTCTCCCTGGCGCTGAAAGTGGCGCTAGCGCAGACCGCGCCGCCCAGCGTGCTGGTGTTCGACGAAGTGGATCGCGGCGTCGGCGGCGCGGTGGCCGATGCGGTGGGCGAGCGGCTGCAGCGGCTGGCGGAAACCACCCAGGTGCTGCTGGTCACCCATTCCCCGCAGGTGGCGGCCCGCGCGGCGCGGCATTTCCGCATTTCCCGGATCGGCGACAAGACCCGCATCGCGCTGCTGGAAGACGAGGCCCGGCTGGAGGAGATCGCCCGCATGCTGTCCGGGCGCCAGCGTGACGGCGGAGGCCCGCGCCGCCGCCAAGCGGCTGGTGGCCGAAGCGGCCCGGCCGAAGAAAACGCGCAAGCGGGCCGAGACCGCCTGATGCGCAAGCCGGTCGAGAAACTCACCGCCGCCGAGGCGGAAAAGGAACTGGAAAAGCTGGCGCGCGACATCGCCGGGCATGACCGGCATTATTACGCGGAGGACGCGCCGGTCATTTCCGACGCCGATTATGACGCGCTGCGCCGCCGCAACGCAGGCGATCGAAGCCCGCTTTCCCAAACTGGTCCGGCCCGACAGCCCGTCCCACCGGATCGGCGCCAAGCCGGCCGAGCGCTTCGCCAAGGTGGTGCATGCCAAGCCGATGCTGTCGCTGGACAACGCCTTCAGCGACGAGGAGGTGGCGGAATTCCTGGCCCGGGTCCGCCGTTTTCTGGGCCTCAAGGAAGACGACGAGATCGCGGTCACCGCCGAACCCAAGATCGACGGCCTGTCCGCGTCGCTGCGCTATGAGAAAGGCGTGCTGGTGCAGGGCGCCACCCGCGGCGACGGCCAGGAAGGCGAGGACATCACCGCCAATCTGCGCACCATTTCCGACATTCCGCTGCGGCTGGGCGGCAAGCCGCCGGCGGTCCTGGAGGTGCGCGGCGAGGTCTATATGACCCACAAGGCGTTCGAGGCGCTCAACCGGCGCCAGGAGAAGGACGGCAAGCCGGTCTATGCCAATCCGCGCAATTCCGCCGCCGGCTCGGTGCGCCAGCTCGATCCCGCCATCACCGCCAGCCGCACGCTGAACTTCTTCGCCTATGCCTGGGGCGAGGTGAGCGCGATGCCGGCCGACACCCAATGCGGCATGCTGGAAAAGCTTCGCGCTTACGGCTTTGTGGTCAATCCGCTGGTGAAGCGCTGCCGGACCCTGGATCAGATTCTGGATTTCTATCGCGATATCGAAACCCGGCGGGCCAAGCTGGGCTACGACATAGACGGGGTGGTCTACAAGGTGGACCGGCTGGATCTGCAGGAGCGGCTGGGTTTCGTCTCCCGCAGCCCGCGCTGGGCCATCGCCCACAAATTCCCCGCCGAGCAGGCCGAAACGGTGCTGGAAGACATCGAGATCCAGGTCGGCCGCACCGGCAAGCTGGCGCCGGTGGCGCGGCTGAAGCCGGTGACGGTGGGCGGCGTGGTGGTGCGCAACGCCACCCTGCACAATGAAGACGAGATCGCCCGGCTGGATGCGCGGATCGGCGACACGGTGGTGATCCAGCGCGCGGGCGACGTGATCCCGCAGATCTTGCAAGTCCTCGAGGACAAGCGGCCGCGCGGCGCCAAGCCCTATCAATTTCCCCACACCTGTCCGGTCTGCGGCAGCCATGCGGTGCGGGAGGTGGACGAGAAGACCGGCAAGGAGGATGTGGACCGGCGCTGCACCGGCGGGCTGATCTGCGACGCCCAGACGGTGGAGCGGCTCAAATATTTCGTCGCCCGCGATGGCTTCGATATCGAGGGGCTGGGCGGCACCATGATCGAGCTGTTCCACGAAAAGGGGCTGCTGAAGGAGCCCGCCGACATCTTCGCCCTGACCGAGAAACCGGAAAAAGTGAGCCGGGTGCTGGCCGCACATCGCGCCGCAGTTGTCGGAGGAGCGCCGGGCCGCGGAAGGCAAGGAGCCGGTCAAGAAGCCGAAAAAGGAAAAGGAACGGGAAGACAAGGTGGTCGAGAATCTGGTGGCGGCGATCGAGCGCCGCCGCACCGTGTCCCTCGACCGGTTGATCAACGCGCTGGGCATCCGCCATGTCGGCGAGACCACCGCCCGGCTGCTCGCCCGGCATTACCGCACCATCGAGGCCTTCATCGCCGGCATGAAGGCGGAGACTGCGCGCGAGGAGCTGGAAAGCCTGGAAGGCATCGGCGGGGTGGTGGCGGAAGCGATCTGCGATTTCTTCGGCGAACCGCACAATGTCCGCGCCCTGGACCGGCTGCTGAAATGGCTGACAGTGACGCCGATGGCGGCGCCGGTACGGACCTCGCCGGTTTCCGGCAAGACGGTGGTTTTCACCGGCACACTGGAAAAGATGACACGGCAGGAGGCCAAGGCGCGGGCGGAGAGCCCTGGGCGCCAAGGTTTCGGGCTCGGTGTCGGCCAAGACCGATATCGTGGTGGCGGGGCCCGGCGCCGGCTCCAAGCTGAAAGAGGCGCAGAAGCACAATGTCCAGGTGCTGGACGAGGATGCCTGGCTGAAGCTTATCAGCGGCTGACTGTCAGACCGGCCGCGTTGCCTGTTCCAGCCAGGCGCGGGCTTCCGCGTCCAGCAGCGGCCCGATCGTCTCGCGCACCCGGGCATGATAGGCGTTGAGCCAGGCCTTTTCGCCCTCGGTCAAAAGGCCCGGTTCCACCAGATTACGGTCGATCGGGGCCAGGGTGATGGTCTCGAACCCCATCATCGGCCGCTCGCCGCCCACAACAGGCTTGGCGTTCGCTCACCACCACCAGATTCTCGATCCGGATGCCGTATTCGCCGGTCTTGTAATAGCCGGGCTCGTTGGAGCAGATCATGCCCGGCATCAGCGCCTGGGTGATCGGCCGCTTGGAGATGTTCTGCGGCCCTTCATGCACCGACAGGTAAGAGCCCACGCCATGGCCGGTGCCGTGATCGTAATCCAGACCGGCTTCCCAAAGCGGACGGCGGGCGAAACTGTCCAGCTGCATGCCGATGGTGCCTTCGGGAAACCGGGCGGTGGCGAGCGCGATATGGCCCTTCAGCACCCGGGTGAAACGGTCGCGCATGTCGGCGGTGGCGCGTGCCCACGATCACGGTGCGGGTGACGTCGGTGGTGCCGTCGGGATATTGGCCGCCGGAATCGATCAGGAACATCTGGTTGTTGCGGATCGGCGCGTTGGTCGAGCGGGTGACCCGGTAATGCACGATGGCGCCATTGGCGCCGGCGCCGGAAATGGAATCGAAGGAGAGATCGGAAAGACAGCCGGTGGCGCCGCGGAATCCTTCCAGCGCCTGGGCGGCGTCGATTTCGGTCAGGGCCCCGTTCGGCGCCTCGCGCGCGAACCAGCAGAGAAAGCGCGACAGGGCGGCGCCGTCGCGGATATGGGCCTTGCGGGTGCCTTCGATCTCCAGCGGGTTCTTGCAGGCCTTGGGCAATTGGCAGGGATCAGGGGCCGGCTTGATCCTGGCGCCGGCCTTGTTCAGCCGGTCGAAGATGGCGCTGGCGGCGCTGGCGGGATCGGCCAGCACTGTCTTGCCCTTGAGCGCGTCCAGCGCGTCGGTGAATTCCGCCGCCGGCCGCAGCCGCACGCTGTTGCCCAGATGGGCGGCGAGGCCTTCGCTGCGCTTGGTCTCGGACAGGAACAGATCGGCGCCGCCATCGGCATTGAGAATCGCGAAGGCAAGCACGAATGGGGTGTGCGGCACGTCGTGGCCGCGGATATTGAACAGCCAGCAGACCGAATCGCTCAAACTCAGCACCGCCGCGTCGGCTTTTGCTTTCTTCAAGGCTTCGGCAAGGCGGGCGCGCTTGGCGGCACTCTCCTCGCCGGCCAGATCGAGCGCATGCGGCACCGCCTTGTCCTCAGGCGGCGAGGGGCGGTCGGTCCACACCGCGTCGATCGGATTGCTCTCGCAGGCGATCAGGCTGCCGCCGGCCCGCTCCGCCGCCTGGCGCAGGCCCGCCGCGCCGTTGGCGGTGGTGAGCCAGGGATCGAAGCCCAGCCTGGCTCCTTCCGGCAGATGGTCTGGGATCCAGCCTTGCGGACCCTCCGCCACCAGGTCGCGCGGCTCGAACAGGGAGGTGTCGGTCTGGGCGCGCACCTGCAGTGTGTAGCGGCCATCGACGAAGATCGCCGCCTTGTCCTTCAGCACCACCGCCGCTCCGGCCGAGCCGGTGAAGGCGGTGAGCCAGGCCAGCCGCTCGGCGGAGGCCGGCAGATATTCGCCCTGATGGGCGTCGGCATGGGGCACGACAAACCCGTCCAGCCCGCGCTTCGCCAGTTCGGCCCGCAAGGCCGCCAGCCGGGGAGCGACGGTGGCGGCGTCGGAACGATCATCGTAATTTTGGAAGGTGGTGTTCTTGTCCATACCTGAAATTCTAGCGTTTCGGCTTTTCCAAGACCAGCGCGCTCCAGGAACCGTCGTGGCGCATGCCCTCAAGTAGCGAAGCGGTAGGGCATAAAAAAGGAAATTAACGCCTCGGCTTCATCAAGACCAGAGCACTCCAGGGACCTTCACGGTAGCGTTCCCTGAGCTGGAGGCGATGGTAAAAGCTCAGGACCAGATCCTCCTGGTTGTGCAGCAGGCCCGACAGGATCAGGGTTCCGCCCGGCGCCAGGGCGCCCACAATCTGCGGCGCCAACCGGGTCAGCGGCCCCGCCAAGATGTTGGCGACGATCAGATCGTAGGGCGCGGACGCGGCCAGCACCGGATTGATCAGCCCGTCCGCTACCACCGCCCGGACCAGCGGCCCCGCGCCATTGCCGCGCGCATTCTCCTTTGTGACTTCGATGGCGACGGGATCGATGTCGGAGGCCAATACCGGGCGCTTCCACAATTTCGCCGCCCCGATGGCGATCAGGCCGGTGCCGCAACCCAGATCGAGCATATGGCGATAGCGCCGGGCCCGCGCCAGGTCGCTCAGCGCCGCCAGGCACAGCGCGGTGGTCTCGTGATGGCCGGTGCCGAAGGCCATGCCGGCCTCGATCCGCATCGGGATCACGCCGGCGGGTACTTGGCCCGCGTCATGCGCGCCATAGACGAAGAAACGCCCGGCCCGGACCGGCGGCAATCCCTCCTGGCTGTGTTTGATCCAGTCCTGGTCGGGCAGGGGCTCGACCAGAATCGCGCACCCGGCAATGCGGGTGAGCCAGGCGGCGTCGGGTTCCTCCGTGTACAGAGCTTCGACGGTGGCGTCCGTGCCGAACGGTTCCTCGGCGATCAGGACGGCTTGCGGCCCGGACGCCAGTTCCAGCAGCGAGGCCATGTCGGCGGCCTCCTCTTTGGCCAGCGCCACCGAGGCTTTCCAGAGGGGAGGTGAGGGGTTCATTGCAGGATTTGTCGGTCCAACCCAGAGTGTCATGGCCCGCCGGAGTGCGGGCCACCCAGGCGAACCATCACCTATGTCGAAGACCTACTATGTCTACATTCTTGCGAGCAAACGCAATGGCACGCTCTATATCGGCGTGACCAATAACCTCGCGCGGCGGGTCTGGGAGCACCAGGAAGCGATGGTCCCAGGATTCACCAAAACATACGGTGTCAAGATGTTGGTCTATTTCGAAAACTTCGATGATATCGGGCAGGCCATTCATCGTGAAAGCCGGCTGAAGAAGTATAAGCGCGAGTGGAAAATCAACTTGATTGAACGGGATAATCGGCAATGGCGCGATCTCGCGCCGACCTTGGACTCCTGAACCCGTGTCGGTCTGGGTGGCCCGCATTCGCGGGCCATGACACCTATCATGCTCGCGACACGAACTGGTCGATGACCTTCTTCTCGCCCGCCTTGTCGAACTCGACCGTCAGCTTGTTGCCTTCGACATAGCGCACCCGGCCATAGCCGAATTTCTGGTGGAAGACGCGGTCGCCGCGGGCATAGTGCGAGGCGCCGGGATCGGAGGTCTGCACCGCATAAGCCTGGGCCTCGATCAAAGGCGGGCGGGTGCGGGCCTGGCGCGTTGGCGCGGCTGGCCTCCTTATATTGTTGTGCCCGCTTCCAGCCCGGGCTGTCATAGGTGCTGGAGAAAGCCGGGCCGCCGGCATTGTCGCGGAAACCCATGGCGCCGCCGTAAAAGCCTTCATCCACCACGGTCTCGACATGGGTTTCGGGAATTTCGCCCAGGAAACGCGACGGCAGCGCGCTCTGCCAGCTGCCATGCACCCGCCGGTTGGCGGCAAAGGAAATCCGCGCTCGCTGCTTGGCCCGTGTCAGGCCGACATAGGCCAGGCGGCGTTCTTCTTCCAGGCCCGCCAGCCCGCTCTCGTCCATGGTGCGCTGGCTGGGAAACAGGCCTTCCTCCCAGCCGGGCAGGAACACGGTTTCGAATTCCAGCCCCTTGGCGGCATGCAAGGTCATCAGATTGATGCGGTCGCCGGATTCGTCCTGCGCCAACTCCATCACCAGCGAGACATGCTCCAGGAAGGCCGCCAGCGACTTCGAAACTCTCCATCGAGCGGACGAATTCCTTGAGATTGTCCAGCTTGCCCGGGGCTTCCGCCGATTTGTCGGATTTGAGCATGTCGGTATAGCCGGACTCGTCCAGCACCATTTCCGCCAGTTCGGTGTGGGGCAACACCCGGGCGGTCTCGCTCCAGCGGACGAAATTGGCCGCCAGCTCCCGCAGCGATTTGCGCGCCTTGGGCGGCAGCTCGTCGGTCTCGGCGATCTCGCGCGAGGCCGCCAACAAGCGGCATCTGCCTCGCGCGGGCGAAAGCGTGCAGGGTCGCCACGCTGGCGTCGCCGATGCCGCGCTTGGGCTTGTTGACGATGCGCTCGAAGGCGAGATCGTCGTCGCCCTGGGCGATCAGACGCAGATAGGCCATGGCGTCGCGGATTTCCGCCCGCTCATAGAAGCGCGGGCCGCCGATCACCCGATAGGGCAGGCCCAGAGAGATGAACCGGTCCTCGAATTCGCGCATCTGGAAGGAGGCGCGCACCAAAATCGCCATGTCGCCGAACCGCGCGCCCTGACGGTGCAGGTCCTCCGCCTCGGCGGCGACATTGCGGGCTTCTTCCTCCGCGTCCCACAGCCCTTGCACCTTGATCTGCTCGCCCGGCTCGCCGTCGGTCCACAAGGTCTTGCCCAGCCGGCCCTTGTTGGCGGCGATCAGCCCGGAAGCCGCGCCCAATATCACCGGAGTGGAGCGGTAGTTGCGCTCCAGCCTTATCACCTTGGCGCCGGGAAAATCGCGCTCGAACCGCAGGATGTTCTCCACCTCCGCCCCCCGCCAGCCATAGATGGACTGGTCGTCGTCGCCCACCACGCAGACATTGCCCTTCTCGGTGGCGAGCAGCTTCAGCCACAGATACTGCACCACATTGGTGTCCTGATATTCGTCCACCAGCATGTAGCGGAAGCGGTCGCGGTAATCGGCCAGGATGTCGGGATTGTGTTTGAGGATGTGCAAGGTCTCGAGCAGCAGGTCGCCGAAATCCGCCGCGTTCAGCGATTTCAGCCGGTCCTGATACTGGCGGTAAAGCGACTGGCCCTTGCCGAAGGCGTAGGCCTGGGCCTCGCTTTGGGACACGTCCTCGGGCTTCAGGCCGCGATTTTTCCAATTGTCGATTATCGCCGCCAGGGTCCGGGCCGGCCAGCGCTTTTCGTCGATGCCCTCGGCCTCGATCAGTTGCTTCATCAGCCGAAGCTGGTCGTCGGCGTCCAGAATGGTGAAATTGCTTTTCAACCCGGCCAGCTCGGCATGACGGCGCAGCATCTTGGCGCCGATGGCGTGGAAGGTGCCCAGCCATTGCATCCCTTCCACCACCCCGCCGATCAGGCTGCCGATCCGCTCCTTCATCTCCCGCGCCGCCTTGTTGGTGAAGGTGACGGCCAGGATCTGGCCCGGCCAGGCCCGCCGCGTGGCCAGGATATGGGCCAGCCGGGTGGTGAGGACGCGGGTTTTGCCGGTGCCCGCGCCGGCCAGCACCAGCACGGGACCGTCCACCGCCTCCACCGCCTCGCGCTGTTCGGTGTTGAGGCCGGCGAGATAGGGCGGATCGCGGGGAACTGGGGCGGACGGCTCGTGGCCGCCGAAGGCCGCGTCCAGCGGGTCGGAATAGGGATGAGGGCTCATGAGTTCTCGATATTGTAGCAGGGGCGGGCGGGAAAAGTCCTGCTTTTGTTCTCTTGCCGGACCGGGCCCGATGCCCGCACAAACCGGCCATGGCATCGCATCTTCTGGATCAGTTCCCTGCCGCCCCGCCGGAGCGGGCTTTCATCACCACGTCGGAAGGCCGGGTCCTCACTTACGACGGGCTCTGGGCGCTGTCCGCCCGGCTGGCGCAGGCGCTGGCGGCGCGGGGCGTCAGGCCGGGCGACCGGGTGGCGGCGCAGATCGAAAAAAGCCCGGAGGCGATCGCGCTCTATCTCGCCGTGTTGCGGGCCGGCGCGATCTGGCTGCCGCTCAACCCCGCCTATACCCGGGCGGAACTGGACTATTTCATCTCGGACGCCGAGCCGGCGCTGTTCGTGGCGGCGCCGGGGCGGGAAGAGATGGTCGAAGGCGTGCCGACCGCCAGCCTGGGAACCGATGGCGAGAGCGGCAGCTTGCTCGCGCTGGCGGCAAGCCAGCTCGGGACCTTCGAGAATGTCGGGCGCGGGCCCGACGATCTCGCCGCCATTCTCTACACCTCCGGCACCACCGGCCGGTCCAAGGGCGCGATGCTCAGCCACGAGAATCTGGCATCCAACGCGCGGACCCTGAAGCAGATCTGGCGGTTCACCGATCGCGACGTGCTGCTGCACGCGCTGCCCATCTATCACACCCATGGGCTGTTCGTGGCCACCAACACCATCCTGATGGCGGGCGCGGCGATGCTGTTCCTGCCCAAATTGGATGTGGACGCGGTCTTCCGTCTGTTGCCGCAAGCCACCGCGATGATGGGGGTGCCGACTTTCTATACCCGGCTGCTGGCCGATCCGCGGCTCGACCAAAGAAACGGCCCAGCATATGCGCCTGTTCGTCTCCGGCTCGGCGCCGCTGCTGGCGGAGACCCACCGCGACTGGCGGGCGCGCACCGGCCACGCCATCCTGGAACGCTATGGCATGACCGAAACCAACATGAACACGTCCAATCCTTACGAGGGGCCGCGGGTCGCCGGCACGGTGGGCCTGCCGCTGCCGGATGTGGAGTTGCGGATCACCGATCCGAATACCGGCAAGATTCTGCCGCAAGGCGAAATCGGCATGATCGAGGTCAAGGGCCCCAACGTGTTCCAGGGCTATTGGCGGATGCCGGAAAAGACCAAGTCCGAATTCCGCGAGGATGGCTTTTTCATCACCGGCGATCTGGGGCGGATCGACGACGCAGGGCTATGTCGCGATCGTGGGCCGGGGCAAGGATCTGGTGATCTCCGGCGGATTCAATGTCTATCCCAAGGAAGTGGAAAGCGAGATCGACGCGCTGGGCGGCGTGGTGGAAAGCGCGGTGATCGGGGTGCCGCATCCCGATTTCGGCGAAGGCGTCACCGCGGTGGTGGTGAAGAAAAAGAATGCGGCTCTGTCGGAAGCCGATGTGATCGCGGCGCTGCGGGACCGGCTGGCGGCCTACAAGCTGCCCAAGCGGGTGCTGTTCGTGGACGCGTTGCCACGCAATGCCATGGGCAAGGTGCAGAAGGCGCTGTTGCGCGAGACCTACAAGGATCTTTACCGCTAAAGTTCGGGAACTTCATCGCTATCTATTATGCCAACAACTTGTCATCGCCCACCGGAGTGTGGGCCATCCAGTTGAAGCGCGCTCCATGCCGATAACGGAATTCTGCGTCGCCTGGATGGCCCGCATTTGCGGGCCAGGACAAGTTTGATGTGGGCTTTCTGGTTAGGTACGAACCCTAGTCTTTCTTGTGCGCGTCCAGGTCGCGGGCGGCTTTTTCCGTGCGGGTCTTGGCCAGATCGCGCAGGGACTTGGGCGTGCCATGCAAGACGCGGTTCGCCTCCGCCGTCTTTTCCTTTTCGCTCCGCGCCTTTTGCTTGCGGGCCCGGCGCAGATTGACGATCTCGGTCATGTGCTCGCGGCGGGCGCGTCCTTGGCCATGCGCCCGGGCATAGGCCGGCCGTTCCAGGCAGCGCTTCACATAAGCCTCCACCGAGGCGATTTTCGGCATCATCGGATTCTGGGCGAACATGCCGAAAGTGGTGGCATAGAGAATATCGGCGCCGGTGAATTTCCGGCCCGCGATATAGGGCTGGGCGGTCAGCAGCTTGTCGATATAGGCCATGGCCTCCTCCACCGACACCCAGCCGGCGGTGCCGCGCGGCACCTCCATCTTGAGGAATTTGGAGACAAAGGCCGGTTCCAGCACATCGCCGTAATAGGCCAGCATGGTGAGATATTGCCCGCGCCCGGCCTCGCCCGGCCTGGGCGCCAGTTTGGCAGCGGGGAATGTGTCGGTCAGATAGGCCACGATGGCGGCCGATTCGAACACCAGTTCGTCGCCGTTGCGGATGGCCGGCACTTTTCCGTGCGGATGGGGATTGGCCGGGTCGAGCGCGCCGCTGCCGTCGGCCCGCCGGATCGAGACGAACTGGATTTCGTAAGGTACGCCCAGTTCCTCCAGCAGGAACAGCATCCGGGTCGAGCGGGTCTTGGGGGTGTGGAAGAGCGTGATCATTGCGCGAGGTTAGATATTGGTCCGCGCCACGGCAAGGGCATGCAGCCGAAGCGCGCTGGCCAGCGGCCGGGCGCCGCGCATGGCGTCGATACCCTGCACCAGGCCGGCCAGGCTGCGGCCGGTCTTTTCGGCTTCGGTTTCCAGCACGGCCCAGAACTCCTGCTCCAGCGCCACCGAGGTGCGGTGGCCGGAAAGCGAGAAGGAGCGTTTCTTCAGCAAGCCACACTCATTTCGGCCCGATCATGTCTTCGGGCCGGACGATGGCATCGAACTCCTCCGCCGTCACATAGCCGCCCTTGACCGCCTCTTCCTTGAGGGTGGTGCCGTTCTTGTGCGCGGTCTTGGCGATCTTGGCGGCATTGTCGTAGCCGATCTTGGGCGCCAGCGCCGTCACCAGCATCAGCGAGCGTTCCAGCCCGGCCTTGATATTGTCCAGCCGGGGCTCGATCCCCACCACGCAATTGTCGGTGAAGCTCACCGCCACGTCCGCCATCAGCCGCACGCTTTGCAGGAAATTATAGGCCATCACCGGATTATAGACATTCAGCTCGAAATGGCCCTGGCTGCCGGCGAAAGTGATCGCCGCATTGTTGCCGAAGACCTGCACGCAGACCTGGGTCATCGCCTCGCATTGGGTGGGATTGACCTTGCCCGGCATGATCGAGGAGCCGGGCTCGTTCTCTGGCAGCGCCAATTCGCCCAGGCCGGAACGGGGGCCCGAGCCCAGAAACCGGATGTCGTTGGCGATCTTGAACAGGCTGGCGGCCACGGTGTTGATGGCGCCGTGGCTGAACACCATGGCGTCGTGGGCCGCCAGGGCCTCGAACTTGTTGGGGGCGGTGGTGAAGGGAAGGCCGGTGATGGCGGCGATCCGGTCGGCCACCATATGGTCGAAACCCACCGGCGCGTTCAACCCGGTGCCGACCGCGGTACCGCCCTGGGCCAGTTGCATCAGCTTGGGCAGGGTCTGCTCGATCCGCTCGATGCCGTTCTGGACCTGGGTGGTATAGCCGGAAAATTCCTGGCCCAAGGTGATCGGGGTGGCGTCCTGGGTATGGGTGCGGCCGATCTTGATGATCGCCTTCCATTGCTCGGCCTTGTCGTTCAGCGCGTTGCGCAGCTTCTGCAGGGCGGGCAGCAGCCGGTGCGCGATCTCCTCCGCGCAGGCGATATGCATGGCGGTGGGATAGGTGTCGTTGGAGGACTGGCTCATATTGACGTGATCGTTGGGGTGGACGGGCTTTTTCGAGCCCATCACCCCGCCCAGCATCTCGATGGCGCGGTTGGAGATCACCTCATTGGCGTTCATGTTGGACTGGGTGCCGGAGCCGGTCTGCCACACCGCCAGCGGGAAATGGCCGTCGAGCTTGCCCTCGATCACCTCCTGGGCGGCGGCGACAATGGCCCGGCCCAGCTTGGGGTCCAGATGGCCCTGCGCCATATTGGTTTCGGCGGCGGCGCGCTTGATGATGCCCAGCGCCCGGATCACGGGCAGGGGCTGTTTTTCCCAGCCGATCTTGAAATTGTTCCGGGACCGCTCCGCCTGGGCCCCCCAATAGCGGTCACTGGCCACATCGATAGGGCCAAAAGTGTCGGTTTCGGTGCGGGTGACGGGCTTCTTGTCGGTCATGGCGCCTTGGTTCTTGGGAGGCCGCGCCCGGGTACTATTTCTTGCGGAAAGAATCCAGACTGACCACCTCGCCGGCCGGGCTTTTGTCGGCGGGCAGGGCGGAATCGTCCGGGGCTTCTTTTTCCGGATTTTCCACCGGCACCATCACCGGCGCGGGCGCCGGCTTGGCTTCGGCATCGCCGCGGAACTGCAGCCCGAACTGCACCCCGGGATCGAAAAAGGCGGTGAGCGCGCCGAAGGGGATGTGCAGCGGCGCCGGCAGTTTCTTGAAGGTCAGGGTGACCTCGAAATAATCGTCCTTCACCTTCAGCGCCCAATATTGGTGCTGGATGATGATGGTCATTTCGTCCGGATATTGCTCCTTCAGGAAATCGGGAATTTCCACGCCCTCGGCATGGGTCTTGAAGGTGAGATAAAAGTGATGGGCGCCGATCAGGCCGGATTTCTCGATACGGCGGAGCGCGTCGCGCACGACGCCGCGCAACGCCTGGTCGGTCAGGGCCTGGTAGCCGATGAAATCCTTCGCCATGAGGTATTTTAGACTAAGCCCGGCCGATTGGGAGTCAATCGCGGGAACCGGGCCGTTTTGGCGCAATCGCCGCAAGTGAGGAACCGGAAGCCATATCAAGCCGTTGCGGATGCACCGGTGGCGGCGCTTGGCGCCTTTAAGAATAATTTTGCCGGGCATGGGCCAAGAATTGCGGGGCGGCCATGAAAGAGCCGGAATAAAATGACCCTGTCCCTGGCCACGATTCACGCGTCCCCCGGAAAAGGATCATTGGGACGGACCCGTGGCTTGCGGCACCAATCGCAGACGGTATAAGCCCAGCCAAAATGACGGATGATGACAACACCCGGCAAACGCCGGCGCCCGAGGATGGGACGCGCCTGCCGCCGGGCCAGCCGCTGGAGGCGCCGCCGCCCGAAATCCTGCCCGCCGAAGCCCGAGAAGACCGCGGCGCGCTGGCCTTCCTCAAGGTTTTTCAGCACCGCAATTACCGGCTGTTCTTCACCGGGCAGCTGGTGTCGCTGATGGGGACCTGGATAACCAATGTGACCCAGGGCTGGCTGGTTTACAGCCTATCGCACTCGCCGCTGCTGCTGGGCGTGACTTCCTTCGCCAGCGCGGTGCCGGTGTTCTTTTTTTCCGCTTTCGGGGGCGCCATCTCCGACCGGTTCGACCGAAGGCGGACCTTGCTGATCACCCAGTCGGCGGCCTGCGCGGAATCGGCGGCGCTGGCGATCCTCACCCTGGGTCATTGGATCCAGGTGTGGGAGATCGTTTGCCTGGCCCTGGTCCAGGGCTTCATCAACGCCTTCGACGTGCCCACCCGCCAGGCGATGGTGGTGGAAATGGTGGGCAAGGAGGATCTGCGCCACGCTATTTCGCTCAACTCCATGATGTTCAACCTGGCCCGGGTGGTGGGCCCCAGCATCGCCGGCATCCTGATCGCGCTGGTGGGCGCGGGCATCTGCTTTTCGGTCGACGCCTTTTCCTATGGCGCGGTGATCCTGTGCGTCTATCTGATGCAGTTCGCGGCGCGCCCGCCGCGCAAGCATTCCGCGCCCTTCCGGGCGGTGAAGGAGGGCTTTCTCTATGTCTGGGGCGAGCGGGAGATCCGGGTTTCGCTGATGCTGATGGCGATGTGTTCGGCCTTCGGCGCGGCCTATCTCACCTTGCTTCCGGCCTTCGCCCGCGACGTGCTGCACCAGGGCAGCGAGGGGCTGGGATTCCTCTATACCGGGGTGGGGGCGGGCGCCTTCATGGGCGCCTATGCGCTCGCCCGGGTGCCCAACCGTCATCTGTTCGCCACCCCGGTGGCGGCGGCGCTGAGTTTCGGCCTGTGGCTGATCCTGTTCTCCCAGTCCCATTGGTTCGGGCTGTCGCTGGCGCTTCTGTTGCCGGCCGCCTTCTCCTTGATGCTGCTGGGCGGCTCCACCAATTCCATCATCCAGATGATGTCGCGCGACGATATGCGGGGGCGGGTGGTCGCCTTCTATGCCATGGGATTCATGGGCATGTTGCCCTGGGGCTCCCTCATCCTGGGCTGGGTGGCGGAGCATTTCGGCACCGGCCGGGCAGTGGCGATGGGCGGGGTGATTTGCATCCTGGCGGCCGGGCTGGCCTGGTACGACCGGCGCGGGGAAAGCTGGAAATTGAAGGTGGCTGAGTGAACGGACATCAACCGGCCGGCCGCTGGCTCGCCGTATATTCCGCCAATTGCGCCGCGAAAGCCCGCTTGTAAGCGGGCCGCGCTTCGCCGCGGGCGACAAAGGCGGCCAGGTTCGGATATTCGTCCAGCATGCCCGATGATTTCAGCCTCAGCAGCACCGACACCATCATCAGGTCGCCCAGGCTGAACCCGCCATCGAGCCAGTCGGCATCGCCCAGGCGGTCGGAAAGCTGGTCCAGCCGGTCGCGGACGCGATCCTCGACCAGGGGCAGGCGCTCGGCATTCCAGGGCTTGTCGCCCTCCAGGAGTCTGGCGGTTTCGCGTTCTAGGATCGGCGGCTCCACCGTGTTGAGCGCGGCAAACATCCAGGTGATCGCGCGCGCCCGGGCATTGGCATCATCCGGAAGCAGGCCGGCATGACGCTCGGCGATATGGAACACGATCGCCCCGGTCTCGAACAGAGCGAGATCGTCCTCCTCATAGGTCGGAATCTGGCCGAAAGGATGTAGCGCCAGATGCGCGGGTTCCTTCATCGCGCGAAACGAAACGGGGCGAACTTCGTAGGGTTGGCCCACTTCCTCAAGCGCCCAGCGAACCCGCGTATCACGCGCCAGCCCCTTGCCTTTGTCAGGTGACTGTTCAAAGGCGGTGATGGTGATGGTCATGGCCAAGTTTTCCCTGGCGGGAAGCGTCCGCTGTGGGCCGGCAAGCTGTCAAGTGGGAGACGCGTCTGTCCGCTCTCGCGCCGGCTCCGCCGACGCTCGAAGCGGCGCCAGCTTTTCTAATTCGCTTTGCTCATAAGAAAAGCTAGGCGTGCCCGGCACCCCAGCGAAGCACGCGAAGCGTGTTCGCCAAAATAAACGAGGGGTACCGCAATCGCGCTTCTTGAAAGTGAGGATCGATACGCTGATGCTATCGATCTGCTGCCCGGTACCCCTGCGCTGCCGCGCTTGCGCGGCGCGCCATCAAATAAGGGGGCGCCCTAGCGCCAATTAATGAAAGTGAGGGGTTTCTGTTGCCCGGTACCCCTCGAACCGCGCTTACCTATTCAATTAGGCAGCGAGTACCATTTCATTATCGTTGGCACTTGTACGATTAGCCCGATAACGGCGGAACCATACCGGGCGAAAGGACAGCCTTTACACGTCCGTCGATCCTGTTTCGCCCCCACAAAAACCCACCGGAGATGGGTTTATGGTGGAGGCGCCGGGTACCGCCCCCGGGTCCGGGCCGCTTATTACGAAGCCGTTTATCGCCATAGCCGGTTGCCCGAGCCTTTCTAATATAAGCATGGGGGTTAATTTTTGAAGCCCGCGAATCCCGCGCCGGAATCATGGAAAAATGCGCCAATATCTGGATCTGATGGAAAAAGCGCTCCGCCACGGGCGTGGAAAAGCGCGACCGCACCGGCACCGGCACCCGCTCCATTTTCGGCCATCAGATGCGGTTCGATCTGGCGGCCGGTTTCCCGCTGGTCACCACCAAGAAGCTGCATCTGAAATCCATCATCTATGAACTGCTATGGTTCCTGCGCGGCGACACCAATATCCATTGGCTGCAGGATCACGGCGTCACCATCTGGGACGAATGGGCCGACGCCGATGGCGAGTTGGGGCCGGTCTATGGCCATCAATGGCGGTCCTGGCCCACCGCCCAGGGCGGCACCATCGACCAGATCGCCAATCTGATCCGCGACATCAAAACCAATCCGGATTCGCGCCGGCTGATCGTGACCGCCTGGAATCCGGCCGATGTGCCCAGGATGGCGCTGCCGCCCTGCCATTGCCTGTTCCAGTTCTATGTCGCGGAGGGACGGCTCTCCTGCCAGCTCTATCAGCGCTCGGCGGACATCTTCCTGGGCGTGCCGTTCAATATCGCCTCCTATGCGCTGCTCACCCTGATGGTGGCGCAGGTGACCGGACTGAAGCCGGGCGAATTCGTGCACAGTTTCGGCGACGCCCATCTTTATCTCAATCATCTCGACCAGGCCGAGGAGCAGCTTTCCCGCAAGCCCTATCCCTTGCCGGTGATGCGGCTGAATCCGGCGGTGACGGATATTTTCGGCTTCCGCTATGAGGATTTCACCCTGGAGAATTACCAGGCGCACCCCTCCATCAAGGCGCCGATCGCGGTCTAACGGTCCTGGCCGATCACGAGTCCAGCAACGCCAGAATGGACGCGGCGGCATAAAGATCCTGGCCCGCATTGCCAACCGCTTTATAAACAGTGCGGCCTTTGGGACGGGTTGCGGGCGGCCGGGCCACCAATTCGCCGATGGCGCGGATATGGCTGGCAGCCGCGTCCGGAGAGCCGAAGGCCGCCAATAGGTCGCCGGCTTCGCGGGCCACGGCCGATATGCTGTCGGCGAAGATCGCGGCGTCCTTAAGCAACGCCGCCGGCAGTTCGCGCATGTCGGGCCGGTAGGCGCCGATGGCGTTGATATGGACGTCGGCCCGCATTTCACCAACCTCGAACAGCGGCTCGCGGGAATTGGTGGCGGTGCAGATGATCGCCGCGTCCCGCAGGCGCTTGGGATCGGGCCCGACCGTGGTTTCCAGGCCGAAGCGGATTTGCAGACTGTCCGCCAGTTTCTCGGCTCTGCCGGCATCGCGCCCACAGATCAGCACCCGGGCGATCGGCCTGACCGCCAGCATGGCCTCGGCATGATGCGCCGCCTGCGGGCCCGACCCGAACAGCGCCAGACTGTCCGCATCGGGCGGGGCGAGAAGTTCGGTGGCAATGGCACTGCAGGCGGCGGTCCTGAGCAATGTAATCTCTTCCGCCGGCAGCCGGGCTGTCGCCTCGCCGGTATCCGCCTTCAGGAGAGTCAATTCCCCCATCACCCCAGGCAGGCCGCGCGCCCGGTTGGCGTCCACCAGGGTCAGGAGCTTGAAGACGGCGAGCCCCAGTTCCTGGGAACGGGCCGGCATCGCCAGCATCCCGAAAGCGCCGCCGCCCAGTTGCCAGCCAGCGCGCGGCGGCACCTCCACCCGGCCTTCCGCCTCGGCCTTGAGCGCCTCCCGCATGGCGGGAAGAAGCGAGGTGATCCCGACGCGCCCGGCGATCTCATCCGGCAAAACATGTCGCATCGCCGGCCTCACCAGCCGACGGAGATGCCGTCCTTGCGGTGATCGGTGCCGGCGCGATAAGCGCCGTTGATGGGTTGCTGCGAGTCCTTCCAGCCGTCGGGTTTGGGCAGTTTGGGATCGGGCGTGAGGAGGACGGCCTGAAAGCCGCCCATGCTCGCGCCATCGGCCTCCTGGACCTTGTGGCCCATCGCCTCGAGCTGCGGCCCCACCAGCTTGAAAGCTTGCGAACTCAATTCCCACCGTGTCGCGCACCTGATTATGGTGGAATCGCGCCATGTCGGACGCGGCCTGCAGATTGGCGCCCAGATCCACCATGTCCACCATCACCTGGGCGTGACCCTGGGACTGCATGTCGCCGCCCATCAGAAGCAGGGTCATCAGTTGGCCGTCGGTGCGCCCGCCCTGTAGCACAAAGCCGGCGTCCAGTGTATTGTAGGGCCGCTTGTGGGGGGCGATCACATTGGGGCTGTTGGGATCCAGCGTGAAGAGCGCGCCGCGATTATGCAGCATGAAGCCATAGCCGGGCACGGTGATGCCGGAGCCGAAATTGGCGTAGTTGGAATTGACCCAGGACACCATATTGCCCCAGCGGTCGGCGGCGCTGAGCACGATGGTATCGCCATCGCCCGACGCGTCGCCGCTGGGCATCGCCATCGCCTTGTCGGGGCTGATCTTGGCGCACAGGCTCTCGGCATGCGCCATGCTGGTCAACACCTTGACCTTGGCGGCCAGGCCGGGATTGGCGTTGGGATCGCCGTTGAAATGGTTGAGATCGGCATAGGCCAGGGTCTTGGCCTCGATCAGCAGATGCCAGTAACGGGGATCGACCGGCCCCAGCGACGCCAGGGTCTGGCCGGGATAGACCTTGCCGGTGCAGGCCGCCAGGATGTTCAACATTTCGTTGGTGGCGAAACCCTGACTGGGCGGCGGCAATTCCGCCAGGGTATAGCCGTGATAGTCGGTCATCACCGGCTCGACCCATTCGCCCTTATAGTTGGCCAGGTCTGCCATGGTCATGGTGCCGCCCAGGGAGCGCACTTTTTTGACGATGGCCTGCGCCACTTCGCCCTTATAGAAGCCGTCACGGCCCTTGGCGGCCAGGATGCGGAAGGTCTTGGCCAGGTCCGGATCCTTGAAGATCTGCCCCGCCTTGGGCTGTTTCCCGTCGATATACCAGGTCGCCACTGAATCCGGGTCCAGTTCGGTGCAGCAATGCTCCAACTGGCTGCGATCGGCATTCACCGCCTTGGGCAGATGCCAGTCCGACGCGATGCGCTCGGAGATGGGAAAGCCCTGTTCGGCATATTGAATGGCCGGCGCCAATACCTGCTTGAATGTCATGGTGCCGAACTTGTCCAGCACCTCGCCCCAGCCCCAGGCCGCGCCCGGCACCGTCACCGACAAGACGCCATGGGCCATGCCCGAGCCGGGGCCGCTATTCTTGGGGTCCCATTTGTAGCCATGGGCGTTGAGGAAGGCCAAAGTCTCGCCCGAGGCCGCCATGCCGCTGGCATTGATCACATGCAGCTTGTGATCCTTGGCGGTGTAGATGATGGCGAACATGTCGCCGGCCAGCCCCACATTCATGGGCTCCATCAGGTTCAGCACCGCCGCCGTCGCCACCGCCGCGTCCACGGCATTGCCGCCCTTGCGCAGGACTTCCAGCCCGGTTTCGGCCGCCAGCGGCTGGCTGGTGGTCACCATGCCGTTGCGCGCCATCACTTCCGAGCGGCCTTGCGCCATCCAGCCTTCCGCCCGGTCGCCCCGCACCGCCTTGCAGAAGGGCGGGTTCGAGTCGCTTTTCGCGTCGCAGGACTGCGATGCCAGGTCCGCCGCGCCGGCGCCCGACGAAATCAACGCCATGCCGCATAGGACCACCAGAACCGCCACCGCGCGCGAAATCCCGGACCGCAAATTTCTGTTCATGATGTTCTCCCTGAACCCCAGCTTTTGGCGTTGAGCCGCCGATGCCTGAAACGGAGACGGCCCGCCACCGGCCCGTCCCCACCACTGAACCCCTGTTTTCCGGACAAATGCTAGGTTGGCGTCCGCTTCGCGTCCAGCAGGCGATGCGTCATTCCCCAGACCCGGCCGTCGATCGCCGCAAGTCCCAGCCCGATCAGGGCCAGCCCGCCCAGGGCGCGCGGTGTGACCGCTTCTCCCAGGAAAGCGGCGCCCAGGATCAGGGCGCTGCCCGGCAACAGGAAAGTGACCAGAACCAGATTGGTGGCGCCGGCGGCTTTCAGGATGCGGAAATAGAGCAGGTACGCCAGCGCGGTGGAAAGCAAAGCCAGGGCCAGCCATGCCGCCCAGGTGCCGGGTGTGGGCATGGGCAGGTCCCAGGGCCGGTCGGCCAGGGCCGCCACCGGCAGCAGAATGAGGGTGGCGGCGGTGACTTGGGCGGTGGCGATCTTGAGCGGCGGAATGGCCTTGAAGCGGCGGCCATAGACCGCCCCGAACCCATAGATCAGCGCCGCCAACAGACAGGCGCCGTCGCCCAGAAGATCGCCCCGGCCCAGACCGGAAAGCGCTTCAGGCCCGATCAAGACCGCAGCCCCCAGAAAGCCGGCCAGCACGCCTGCCGCCTTGGCCGGGGTCAGCCTCTCGTCGGCGGTCCAGGCATGGGCGACCAGCACAGTGAAAATGGGCGTGGTGGCGTTGAGGATGGCGGCGGCGCCGCTGGTGATGCGGGTCTCGCCGAATGCGATCAGGCTGAAGGGCAAGACATTGTTGAGCAATCCCAGGATCAGGAACGGCCCCCAGTCCCGCCGCGGCAAGCGGAGCGGATCGCGCCTTATCATCAGCAGGCCATGCAAGGCCAGCGCCGCGATCCCAACCCGGCCCAGCACCACGGTAAAAGGCGGCAGCGTCGCCACCAGGACCTTGAAGAAAAAGAACGAGCCGCCCCACAAAAGCGACAAGATCAGCAGGGCGGCCCATTCCGGCGCACCCATTCTCGGCGCGGATGGCGGCATCGGACGGATCCTTGGCGAATACGGTTCAAATTAGCAGGACCGCGCCGGACCCGGCCATCCCGGTCTTGCGATCAAATCGGGACTTAACGAATTTTAGCCTTCCAGTTTTCGCGCATGGCGCGATAGACGGTTTCGATTGCGCGCGCGAAGCGGGCGGTGTCGAACAGGGGTTGGGTTATGCGGTTCTGCGCCAGCTTTTCGCGCAGCGCCGCCAGCCGGTCGGGATCGTGTGCCAGGCTGAGCGCCAGGGTCTCAAAGTCGGCGAGGTTTTCCGTCGCCAGTTCGTCCAGGCCGATGGCATTGAGCAGGCTCGCCGCCACCCGGCCGTGAAAAGCGTTGCCCGGGCAGGTCACCAGCGGCACCCCCGCCCACAGACAATCGCTGGCCGTGGTATGGGCGTTATAGGGCAGGGTATCCAGGAACAGATCCGCCAGTTGGTGCCGCGCCAGATGCGCGTTCATGGTGGCGCGCGGCGCGAAAATGATCCGGTCCGGTTCGACGCCGCGATTTGTGGCCTCGCGGCTGAGATTGGCGGAGGCTTCGCGATTGTCCTCCAACAGCCACAGCACGCTGCGCGGCACCGCCTTGAGCAGCCGCATCCAGATATCGAACACAGGCGGGGTGATCTTCCAATTGTTGTTGAAGCAGCAAAAGACGAAACCTTCGTCCGACAGGCCGGCCTCCGCCCGCGCCGGCGGCGGCAAACGCGGGCGGGTCGAATCCGTGGGCTGGTAGCAATCGGGCAGATGCAGGATGGTCTCGGCATAGAAAGGCTGCTCCGACAGCGGCAGCACCACCGGATCGGCCAGGATATAATCCATGAAGTTCGCGCCCATGCTGCCGGGAAAGCCCAGATAGTTGACCTGGATGGGGGCCGGCCGGAGCGCGAAAATGCCGGTGCGGGCCTCGGTGGTGAAGCCTTTCAGATCCACCGCGATATCCACGCCGAGATCGGCGATCCTTTTGGCGATAACGGAATCGGACTCGCGGCGCAGCCGGTGGAACTGGTCGAACGCCTTGACCAGCCGGTCGCGGATGTCGCTGCCGTCCTCGGCGCTGAAATCGATGGCGATGATCTCGAACCGGTCGCGGTCATGCCGCTCGATCAGTTCCGCCATCAGCCGGGCGGTGGCATGGGCGTTGAAATCCGCCGAGCAATAAGCGAGCCGGATCCGGTCGCGGGAGAAGGGCTCGCCGCGCCACAAGGGTTCGGGCGCGGCCGGAAAGCGGTGGCGGATCAGATGCCGGGCCGCCGCCAGAAGCGACGCTGGATCGTCGCTATAGCCCAGAAGCAGGCCGGGGGTGACGTCGGCGCTGTCGCTGCGGACGGCGGCATGCAGGCGGCGTATCCATTCCTCGCGCCGCGACCAGTCGCAGGCATGCAAGGTGCAATTGGCGAGTCCGCCCAGCGCCTGGCGGTGCTGGGGCGCGTTGGCCAGCACCGCCTCGAAATCGCGCGCCGCCTCGGTGAAGCGCCCCAGCCTCTGCAGCGCCACCGCCCGGTTGTTGAGGGAATTGACGTGGCCGGGCAGGCGCGAGAGCACTTTTGTATAGCTCGCGGCCGCCTCTTCGGGGCGTCCCATCGCGGTCAAAAGATTGCCCCGGTGAAACCAGGCTTCCGCCATATCGGGCGCCTGCGCCAGCGCCTGGTCGAACAGGGCCAGCGCCTCCTGGCTGCGGCCCTGATGCGCCAAGCTCTGGGCATGGAAAAGCAATTGCGGTACCGACATAAACCCCTCCCCGAACCCAGTCTACCCAAAATGGGGCGGCGGCGATAATTGGCCTACTGTTCAAGCCCGGTCAGGTGAGATCGGTGAGCCCGCGGCCGATGGCGATGCGGATCAGGTCGGCGGTGTGGCTGACCCCGAGCTTTTCCTTGATCCGGCCGAGCGTGTTGGCCACGGTCTTATAGGCGATGCCCAGCGCCTCGGCGATCTGGTCCAGATTGTTGCCCTGGGCCAGAAGCCGCAAAATCTCCAGATCGCGCTGGCTCAGCGGCCGCAGATAGGCGTTTTCGCCGTCTTCCAGCACGCTCATTTCGCCGGCGATCTCCCGCTCGATGGCGGTGCCGCCGGCCAGCACCGTGTCGATCGCCGCCAACAGCTCCTCCGGCGCGGCATTCTTGCTGACAAAGCCGCGGGCGCCGGATTCCAGGGCCCGGGCGGCATAGATCGCCTCGGTATGCAGGGTGAAGACCAGGACCGGCAGGCGCGGATCGGTCTTCATCAGCCGGCGCAGCAATTCCAGCCCGCCCAGTCCCGGCAGATTGAGATCCAGAATCGCCAACTGGAAGTTCAAGACCCGCGCCCGGTCCAGCGCCTCCTCGCCGGTCGAGACCTCATGCAATTCCATATCCCGCCGCGGCGCCAACAGGCGGCGGATGCCGGAGCGCACAATGGCGTGATCGTCGACGACAAGAATCCGGTTCACGCGACTTCCAGTTCCGCCATTTTCGGCAACAAGGCGCGGACGCATACTCCGCCGTCCGGCAGCTCTTCGATGAACAAGGTTCCGCCCATGGCCTGCAATCTCTCCTGCATCCCCTTCAAGCCCCATTGGCCCAAGGTCATGGCGGCGGGGCCGTTTGCGCCGAAGCCGCCGCCGTCATCCTCGATGGTGACCAGCACCCGGTCCGGTTCGTCGGCGATGGCGATACGGATGGTTTCCGGCTGCCCATGCCGCACCGCGTTGCTGAGACTTTCCTGCACGATGCGGTAGATGGCTTCTTCGATCGGACGGGCAAGCCCGGCGGCGGCGGAGGGCGCGCGCTCGAAACGGATTTCGGGATGGCGGCGGGACCAGAAGGCCACCAGCTCGGCCAGGGCGCTATCCAGGCCGAACTCCAGCCGGTCCACCGGCCGCAATTGCCTGAGGATTTCCTTCACATGATGCTGGATATGCAGCGCCGCCTCGCGGATGGCGCCGCCCAATTGGCGGGCTTTTGGATCGCCGGATCTGGCCACCGCATCGGCGTCGACCCGGATGGCGAACAGATAGGGGCCGACTTCGTCATGAAGATCGCGGGCGATGCCGGCGCGCTCCTCTTCCTGGACCGTCTGGACCTGGCGGTGAAGCCGCCGATTGGCTTCGGAATAGCTTTGCAACCGCGCCGCCATATGGTTGAAGCCGCGGGCCAGCGCGGCGAATTCCGGCGGTCCGGCCGTGTCGAGCCGCGCGTCATAACCGCCGTCCGATATCGCCAGCAACCCCTCGCGGAACCGGCGGAAAAAGCGCAACGCATAGGCCAGGGCCAGCCACACCACGCCCATGGTGGCGGCACAGAACCACAGCATGATCAGGAAGGCGTCGCGGGCGTGATTCCACACATCGGCGATCTCGCTGCGCGGATCGCTGGTCAATTGCACCACACAGGGATACTCCGGCAGATTGATGTTGATGCGGGCGGACATTTGCGGCGGCCGCATCAACCGGGCGAACCAGTCCGGGGCCGGGTTGGCGATGTGCCCGATCTCGGACTTGACGATCACTTTGCCTTGCTCGTTGACCAGGGCGGCGCGGACATGGCGCTGGCCCTGGAAGCTCGCCACCACCTGGCGCAGGGTGACGGTGTGCTCCACATCGCTTTCCAGCGTGTCATGCACGGAATTGCGGGCGCCCTCGAAGGCGGTGCGCACCTCCCGTTCCACCATGGACCGGGCGTGCAGCGACAGGAGCGCGCCGCCTGAGACCAGCGTCAACAATAGGAGGGCCGCGATGACGCCAAGAATCCGGATTTGCAGCGACATGACGGTCCCGCAGTTTGAGCCCGCTTTTATAGCCCGAAAAGGCGCCGCGGCGGGACACCGCATTTTCGGGAAAAACTCCCGCTTTCCGGGCCCGCCGGCACAATCCGAACCGGCTAGGGCGCTTTTAATGCCTTTTCCAGGAAGGCGAGCGTGCGGGCGCGCGCGTCGGCGCCATTGGCGGTGTCGAGGCGGCTGCCGAAGCCGTGGCGCTCGCCGGGATAGATCACCAGGTCCGCCGTACCGCCCAGCCGTTTGGCGAGGTCGGCGAGTTCGCGCCCTTGCGCGACCGGGATGATCGTATCGGCATCGCCATGCAAGATCAGGAGCGGCGGCAACCGCGTGATCGGCTCCTTCAGCGGCCAGGGCCGGGTGCCGTAATAGATCACCGCGGCGGTGACGGCCGGGTCGCGCGCGCCCACGCCTGTCGCCAGGATGCCGCCATTCGAGAAACCGATCAGGCCGATCTTGCCGTTGGAGTCGGCACGGTTCAAAACATCGCCGGCAACGTCGCTTACCAATTTTGTCCAGGCCGGATAGCGGTCGGCGAAGATGTTGGCGCCGCCGAACATGGCCCGCTCATCCCCGGCGCTGTAGTAATAGACCAGATAGGCGTCGATGCCGTGATTGGCGAGGTCGGACGCATAGCAGCTGTAATCGGCGATGCGGGAGGCGAAGCCGATGGCGCCGTGCAGCAGCAATGCCGCCGGACGGGGATTTTCGCCGGGTGCCCGGAAATAGGTGACCTGAACCGGCCGCTCCTTGGCCGGCAAGGTCATTTGGACGCCGGCAATGTCCGCCGCTCGGCTCGATTGTGCGCAAGTCAGCAACGCCATCGCCATTAACGCAATGAATTGGCGCAAGTCTGTCCTCCTTTGGGCCCGGCAATCAGGTCGTGGGCTTGATCGCGAATTTGCGCGGTGTAGACGCCCGGCCCAGATAGAGCACGATCGCCGCCGTCAGCGCCGGGCCGAGCGCCAGAGCCGCAATCCCCGCCGCATAGCCGCCGGTCGCATCCCGCAACAGGCCCAGAATGTAGGGCCCGGCAAAGCCGCCGCCGCCGGTGCCGATGGTGTTGATCAAGGCGATGCCGCCGGCTGCCGCCCCGCCGGCCAGAAAAGCCGGCGGCAAGGCCCAGAAGGGACCCTGCAGGGCCAGCGCCCCCACCAGCACCGACGACAGCGCCAGATAGATGACCAGATTGGAGGAGATCAGGCTGGCGACCGCCAGACCGAACACCATCAGCAGCGCCGCCGAGGCGACATGCCAGATGCGCTCGCCGCTCTTGTCGCTGGAGCGGCTCCACAGCACCATGGCGATGATGCCGGCGATATAGGGCGGGGCGACGGCGAATCCCGTCGCCAGGGTGGACAGCCCCATCCCCTGCACGATCTGCGGCAGCCACAGGCTCACCCCGTAAAGGCCGGCCGAATAGCCGAAATAGACGATGCCCAGGGCCCAGACCCGGATATCGGCCAAAGCCGGCCAGAACCCCCGCTTGTCGGAGGTGTCCTCGGCCGCCAGCCGGGCGGCGATGATGGCGCGCTCCTCCCGGTTCAGCCAGGGCGCATGGGCGGGCTTGTCGGGCAGAAATCTGAGCGCCACAAAGGCCAGCAGGATGGCGGGCGCGCCTTCCAGCAGGAACAGCCAGCGCCAGCCTGCCAGGCCCAGAACCCCATTCATGCCCAGAATAAGGCTGGACAGCGGGCCGCCGACCACATTGGCCAGCGGCAGCGCCACCATGAACACCGCCACCACCCGGGCCCGGTAAGCCTTGGTGAACCAGTAGGTGGTGTAGAGGACCATGCCGGGAAAGAAGCCGGCTTCGACCAGGCCCAGGAAGATGCGCACGGTATAAAGGCCGCGGGGGCTCTCAATGCTGGCATTGGCGGCCGACAACGCCCCCCAGGCCAGCAGGATCAGGAAAATCCAGCGCCGGGCGCCCACCCGCTCCAGGATCGCGTTGCCGGGCACCTGGAACAGGGAATAGCCCAGGAAAAACACCCCCGCGCCCAGGCCATAGACCGACGGGCTGAAGCCCAGATCCCGGTTCATGGTCAGGGCCGCGAAGCCGACATTCACCCGGTCGATGATGTTGACGAAATAGAGCAGCATCATCAGCGGCACCAGCCGCCGGGCGCATTTCACAAAGACCTGTTCCTGCTCGGCCATATCGTCCCCCGCCCTTCGTCCCCACCCTTTGTCCCCCACCCTGGCGCGGCGATCCTAGCATGGAACGGGAGCCTTGGTGGGTGGCGGCGCGGCCCTCGAAAGAAACGGGTTCCGGCCGCAAACGCGCAAAAGCGGAGCGGATTAAAAGGTTGAGACTTGTCGCACCGCGCAATTGAGGCGCAAAGTTGAATCAAGGGTCCGCTGGAGATCGAGCAACAGGAGGCTTCATGAAGTGCCCAAACTGCGATGCCGAATTGGCGCAAAAGAAGCGCGACGGGATCGAGATGGAAATCTGCCCCTCCTGCCAAGGCATGTGGCTTACCAGCCAGGAGCTGACCGAGCTTGAGGATGAAGTCTTCGATTTCGGCGACGATGAAAAAGGAAGCCTCATGCTTGGCTCCGCGCCCACAAACCGCAAATGCCCGCAGTGCGGCAAGCTGATGAAAAGTTTTCAATACCGGCTTTACGATCTCGAAATGGATTTTTGCGAGCAGGGGCACGGCTATTGGCTTGAGGCGGACGAGGATAAACGGGTTCTGGACCTGATGAAAAAGGAGGAGAAAAATCTCGGCCGCAAAGTTCTTGCCGAGGATCGATTTGCCGCACACCTGCAATATCTGCGGTCGGGCTCCTTCATGGACAAAATGCGCGATTTGGCGAGGGAGGCGATGGACCCTAAACCGAAACCCTCATTTTAGGGCCGCGCCTGAAAACGGACGCGTGGATCGGGGAAGTCAGTATTGGAGCGGGTGAAGGAATTGAGAATTGGCGCAGCGGCAGCGTCAAGCCAAAGCGAAACGAACCCTCGTATGCAGCTTGGGAAG
>CAVZBS010000006.1:0-166828 GCA_963773575.1 uncultured Alphaproteobacteria bacterium | reverse complement strand
AGCCGGACAAGAAGGAACCGCATATGTGACCGACCGTTGCGCCGGAAAGGTTTGGCTTGTTTCGAGGATGATAGATGGTTTGATGGGTTCGCTGCAGGTCTTTCCCGCACTTTCCGCCGGAAAATAATGAAAATCACCAAGCGCATCGCCAGCACACCGGCAGCCGTGGCGGATTAGCGGCGCTGCATGGGCTGCCTGAACTCGCTGGTCGGTATCAACCTGGCGCAAGGCAATCATTGCTGGCGATTGTCGGCCATCAGCTCAAGAAGTATCTTTCATTGATCTGACGACAAGACGTTTCTGCTGGCATGTCTAGGTATTGTGCACACCTATCGTCGGTAGCCGAGGGCCCTTTAGTTTCAAACCACGCTAAGTTTTCTTTGGTTTGGCCATCATAGAGGCGCTGGGTGACTTTATAGTCTGGCGATCCCAAGTCTGCTGTGCTTACATCAACCTCAACGTAACAACGATTTGTCATTGGGTTGTAATGGGATTTTGCATCTGCATATCGCGCGGAGCCGATGCCAGCCTGTGTTTGCTCGAGCAGCTTGTCTCCCAGATCAGCACACCGCGACCGCAAGTTGAAAACCTCCGTAGCTGTTGGCGTCTGAAAAGCTTGCGGTGATGCCTGCTTCTTTTCAACGGGCTTTCCGCAACTGCTAAGTAGTCGGCCGTGAAGTTTGAGTGTTAGGCTGGATTGAGCCGAGGCGTGACCGTAATCGCGCGCAGGATTTGGAACAACAAAAGCCTCAGCCAGCGGATGAGGAGGCGGAAGTTGTAGCCGGCTGCGGCGAGGACAGCGTTGGCGGCATCGCCGGATCGTTGAGCGAGATAGTTTCGGCCCATCCGGTGCTCGGCTTTCAGATGGCCGATGACGGGTTCCACAGCTGACCGGCGCCTCATCTCGCGCTTGATCTTGGGCGTCATCCGCCGCTTCTGGCCGGCGATGAAGACGCGGAACTTGTAATCGGGCGGCGCATTGTGGCCGCGATATCCCTTGTCGGCGATGACGCGCTCGATGGTATTGCCGATGAGCGCTTCCATCTCCGGAATGACCACCGCCAGCGTATGGCCGTCATAGGGCTTGCCTGGCATCGCCTTCACATGGGTGACGAACTGGCCGCCCTTGGCGTGCGATAGGGTGGTGGCGACGGAGACCTTCACGCCGAACTCGTAAGGCTTATGGGCTTTGCCCTTGCCGATGCACTCCACCTCGGGAGCGTGCAGCGAGTAGACCTTGTATCCACGCTGATGCTGCTTCTGGTCGCGTACAGTGCGGGCCAGCGACAACGACCGGACGAAGGCGGCTTGCAGCCCTTCATCGCCGTCGATCTTGCGGGCGATGTCGCGGATGACGCGGCCCAGATAGGTCCTCAGCGTTCTCAAGGCCCTGTTGGCCCGCTTGAACTGCTTGGCATGGGCGTAGCGCTGATGCTTGATCAGGGCGTACTTGCCCACCCGCACATAGGACTGGCGCAAATCGACGCCGTGCTTGCTGGCCAGGCGAACCAGTATCTCCCGGGCCCGGTTCAGAAGCTTGGCATCGGTCGGGAACATCACGTTCTTGGGCTGTACCGTCGTATCGACGATGACCCGCGACAGCTCGGACGGCTTGATCGCGTCGGTTCGTGTGGCAACCGACAGGCTCTCCTGGATCAGCGCGGCAAGCTTTTCCTCACCCATCCGCTGGCGCCAACGCGTCAGCGACGAGCGGTCGAACACCAGCCGGTGCTGGAAGAACTCCTCGCCGCAGAAGAACTGGTAATAGGGGTTCTCTACCCAGCGCTCGCACAGCGCTTCGTCCGACAGATCGTGCGTGTACTTCAGGATCGCCAGCCCCGCCATCAGCCGTGTCGGCAGCGGCGGCTGGCCTGGCTGGTCGCTGTAGACCGACCCGAACCGCACTTCCAGGAAGCCCCAGTCGATGGTCCGCGCCAGCTTCACCAGCGCATGGTTCATGTCGATGATCGCGTCCAGCCGCGAGCGTAAAAGATCGCTCTGCCCGTTTCACGCCGTTCCTTGGGACGCATCGCTGCCTCGCCTGATAAACCTCAGACGCACAGAATCACGATTCCAATTTGCAAGAAATCCCCATCCGCAATGCGACTTTCCGGCAAAATCGATTACTTCTCCGCACCAGTTTCAGATTCAAAATCAACGGCTTGGAAATTCTTCACGGACGACTAAGTAAAAGAAAGCAAGAAGCCAACGCGAGTGCAACCCGAGGCACGCCGCGATCCCGTCCACCTTGAATTCGCGAGCTAAAGATGTTCATGCGCATTTAACCGGGTCCACCGCTCATTCCCGAGGGCTGGTTTCGCTTTACGAACTGGCCAAATTTGGCATCTTTGGCCTGCACCCGGTTTGGGTGACACGCGCTTAAGCTAATCCTGCCTTCATCTCAAAGTCCATTGGGCTCATATATCCGATTGTCGAGTGCCGCCGTTTCGGGTTGTAGAAGCGTTCGATGTAGTCGAACACATCGGCCTTGGCGTCGTTCCGCGTCCGATAGGTCTTTCGCGCCGTGCGCTCGGTCTTGAGCGAGGAGAAGAAGCTCTCCATCGCCGCATTGTCCCAGCAATTCCCCGACCGGCTCATCGAACAGGTAACGCCATGATCGGCCATCAGGCGCTGGAACTGCTCGCTGGTGTACTGGCTGCCGCGATCGGAGTGATGGAGCAGTGCCCGTGGCTTTCCCCGGCGCCAGATCGCCATCACCAGGGCATCGGTGACGAGCTGGGCCGTCATCGTGGCGCTCATCGACCAGCCGACCACACGCCGGGAGAACAGATCCACGACCGCTGCCACATAGAGCCAGCCCTCTGCTGTCCAGATATAGGTGAAGTCGGCGATCCATTTGCGGTTTGGAGCCGGAGCTTCGAAGCTGCGATCCAGCATGTTGGAGGCGATGGCGCCCGCCTGCCGCTCACCCGGATCGGACGGCAGCCGGCGGCGGCGGGGACGCGCTTTAAGCCCCTGCTGACGCATTAAACGCTCGATCCGGTGCAGCCCACAGGAATCCCTTCCGCCATCAGGTCGTGCCACACACGCCGGGCACCATAGGTCCGGTCGCTGGCCAGGAAGCTGGCCCGGACCTTCGCTCCCAGTTCCTCGTCGCTGCGGCTGCGCTCGCTGCGGGGCCGCGTCAGCCAGGCATAGAAGCCACCGCGCGAGACACCGAGCGCCCCGCACATCCATCCCGCCGGCCATATCCCCCGGTGCTTCGCGATGAAGGAGAACTTCACGTGCTCTCCTTCGCGAAGTAGGCCGCGGCTTTTTTTAGGATGTCTCGTTCGGCTTTGAGCTTGGTCACTTCGCGCTTCAGCCGCGTGATCTCCGCCTGCTCCGGACCCTGCCGACCATGGCCGGGAAACGCCTGCTGCACGTCCCCAGCCCCACCTTGATCCAGCGCCGCAGCACCGTTCCATGGACGCCCAGATCGCGCGAGGCCTGCGCCACAGATACACCGCGCTCGGTGACAAGCTTCACCGCCTCAAGCTTGAACTCTCGTGTGAACTTCCGTCTCTCCATGACCCACCTCCCGGTTCCATAAAAACACCAAACTCGGTGTCTTCAAAACCGGGTGCAGGCCAATTGGGCACTCGCTCCCCGTCTATTTGCTCCTCGCCCTCACATTCCTGCTGAACACGTTGGCACTGCTGCCGGTCGGCCAACTGTGCGGTCGGTTGATGCAGCGCATGCCGCCGCTGCAAAGCTATGGCTACAACCTTCTGGGCAGCATCGCGGGCGTCGTCCTTCTCTTCATATTGAGCTGGGCCTGGCCGGACCAGTGATTTGGTTCGGCGTGTCGGTGGCGGCGCTGGCCTTCTTTCAGCTCGTCTCGCGCGCGGCGCGCGGGATCGCGGTTGGTTCGGCCTTGGCTGTGTCCTGCTGGCAGCGTGGCCGGTTACGCCCCTGATCCAGACGATCTATTCCCCCTATCAGATGATCGAGAGGACCTCCCAGGGCAATGGCCTGATGGCGATCCTTATTTCCGGCAGCTATTTCCAGAAAATCTACGATCTCAGCCCCGGCAACTCCAATCACGAGAACGACGTCGAGCTGAAGAAAGTAATCGGCTATTACGAATTGCCATTTAAAACCGCACGCTCGGTGGCTCGGGTCGCCATCGTCGGCGCGGCAGCGGCAACGACGTCGCTTCCGCCTTGCGCAACAATGCCGGCCACGTCGATGCGGTCGAGTGATCCCGCCATCCGCGATCTCGGAATCGAAAATCATCCAGAGCATCCCTATCAAGATCCACGCGTGCATTCAGTGATCAACGATGCCGGAAATTTCTTCCGCACCACCAGCGCCACCTACGATGCGATCGTTTACGGCGTGTTGGATTCTCATATCGTTGTCTCGCACGGCAACAATATGCGTGTGGACAGCTTCGTCTATACCAAGGAGGGACTGCAGGACGCCTTCGACCATCTCAGGCCGGGAGGGTTGATGAGCGTGGCCTTCGCCCTGCCGAACCAGCTGATGGGCGAGAAGATATTTCAATTCTCAAATCGCTGCCGGGTGCGGGACCGCCGGTGGCGGTGCTGACCGGATACGACAATGTCAACACCACCACCTTCATGGTAAGCAAGAATGCGCCCGTCATATTGCCCCTGGAGTTCCTGAAGCGTCACGCGCTTACGGACATCACAGCCTCCTATGCCTCGACGTCAGGGAAAAACCTGGATTTGCCCAGTGACGACTGGCCCTTCTTCTATCTCGAGAAGAGGATGTATCCGGAAACCTATCTGATGCTGCTGGCGCTGGTCCTCGGCATTGCCTACGTCTTGGTCCGCGAACTGCTTCCCGCCGCAAGCTGGCAGCCGTCCTTGCTCCCTTTTTCTTCCTGGGTGGCGGTTTCATGCTGGTGGAGACCAAGGCCATTACCGAACTGGGTCTTTTGCTGGGCAATACCTGGCAAGTGATCGGCATCACCATTGGCAGCGTGTTGGTGATGGCATATCTGGCCAATCTTTTCGCCGCGCGGTTGACGCGCCAATCCACGACCTTAGCCTTTGTTGGTCTGTTCGCTGTCCTGTTGGCCGGCTATGGATTGGCTACGCATGGCAGCGTTCCGGCATCATCGTTCCCACAGAAGCTCTTGATGATCACGGTTCTCGTTAGCCCGCTCTTTTTCTCCGGCCTGGTATTCTCGACCCTGATCAAGGGGACACAAGATTTGTCCGCGGCGATGGCCTACAATCTGATGGGCGCGATGCTTGGCGGGGCTCTTGAATATAATTCAATGCGCTTCGGCTTTTCCTCCCTCTATCTCATCGCGCTGGCGCTCTATGGGCTGGCCTGGCTGACGATGCGCCCCTTGCGCGGCCGCGCGCCCGCGCAGGACATGCGGGCGCCTCTGGCGGGCGGCGAACCAGGCTGATCCGTTCAATAAGGAAACATCGGTTTGGCCGCGATCTGGGCGATGCGCGGACGGCAACGCGACTGTAGGCATTATAGGATCCACGGAGTTTGTAGCTACCGGAAACAAGTCATTGATATTGCTTGGGGCGGTGTGGCTTGGTTTGTAAGCGTAACCCATTGATGGGCCACGAAAGCCGCCACCTTTTCAATCTTGCAAGAGGGGTTCGACCCCCTAGGGTGCGCCAGTTTTTCTTAATGAGCGAAGCGAATTTAGAAAAACTGAGCGCCTCTTCGAGCCTGCGAAGCAGGCGAGGGAGGCGCCATTCCTTAATCTTATTCGCTCACGCCAGCCGCGCTGCCGCGCGACGGCTCCGCGGCGGCGGCGGACGGCCGCCGGGGCGCGGTCGCGCCCTGATCAAACGGCACAGCCGGCGCGAGGGAGGCTGGCGACAGCAAACGCCGCCGCTATCCTGCACCTCGCGTGGCGGAGCAGAAAAATCCCACTCCGACTCCAATTCTTCGCTCTCTGGTCTTATCGGGACTAGCTCCGGGGGACCGCGTGGCTATAGGTAATTTTGATAAGTTACATACGGGCTCCAAAGTGAAGGTTGAGCCCTACAATGATTGAACGTGAAAGGTGGCGTGCTTTTCTCTAATTTGCTTTCTTTCCGTCGAATGTCCTTTGCCGCGCCCAATTCCGGTGTGGCCAAAAGATGTAATATCCGGCGGCGTTGGGCTCGAATCGCGTATTTCCCCTTACGCGACCCGCTGCAAAGGGGTATGATTCCAAGGTCTTCAACATCGGGAGACCGCTCTTGGAACATCAAACTTTCATCAATGACAAGGATAGCCGGAGTTTATTGCCTAAGGTTCTAGCCATCCTAGTGACCGTGATCCTGATCGCCGGGGTCGGTGCTTATATTGTGTATGGTTCGGCCATTTGATCCACCTTCGGCGGTGACCACCGGCTATTAGGGGTACATGCTGAAGAAAATGGCCTTGGCGCCCGAGTAATTCCCGGACGGAGGGTGGATTTGCGTCTGGGGACTGCAAACTGGAGCGGCACTGCCATCGCCTCGACTTGATTTGTCCAAGAGAAAATTCAGACGCCGGAGGCTGGCCGCGGCGTCAATCGTGCGGGTTTGCGCGCTTTTCTTTCAGCTTTTCTTGTCTTGCGCGGTATGTTTGGTCGGTTGTACTTGCTTCGATGTACCCGCGATCGGTCACGTCGGTGCAACCCTTAAAATTCACATGATCGGTACCGACCAGCCAATTTGCGTCAATCTCACCAACTTTTTGTCCATTGGCGTTTAACACGTCATTGCGATCGACCCGAACAGGCTTCCCGAATTTCGTTAAAAGCATGCCCAGGACCGGGCTCTGGCCTTCGAGCCCGTCAGTGGTGAATTCAATTCCTTGAACGACACCCTTGAACACGATCACATTGAATGTGCCCAGCGCCGCTGGATCGATAAATTGCGGCAAAGCATCATCTGCAAAACGGATCGTTATCTGAGCGGCACCGGGCTGAATTGGAGTTACCTTTTGCCGGCAAAGGCCGTTTTGGAACTTCCCCGTGGAGGAGGCAAAACCGCCATTGCAGGCCGGAAGATCGAGAGGATATCCCAATCGAATTCCAAACAACTCGGCATGGCGTGCGTCTGGATTTTGATGGCCGGGCAACCCAGCCTTTACCGAACCGGGCATTACGAGAGCCAGGATTCCGGTTGCAATGGCCAATATCCGCATCATCATCGCGCAGCCCGGATTTGCGCCCATAATGCCGTGCGGCGACGTCAACCGCATCGGCGTGACTTCCGCCGACGCCAACAGCATCTGATTTTACTATATCTCGGTATAGGGCATCCGGATATGTGCCGGGCCGCATAAAAGCCGGCCCGGTGCTCAAAATGACCTTTGGCCTTCAATAGCTTCAATTGCGTGCCAACCTCGCGCTAAGCCGTTGACGCATTTGGAGTTGTGGCTTGCCCGAGGGCGCGCCAGTCTTTTGTTAGCGAGCGCAGCGAGCTTACAAAAACTGAAGATCTCTTCGAACGGTGGCGTGACCGGCGCGAGGCGGGTGCCATTTGTTTTCGTTTGCGGCGCAAACGGAAATGAATGCCAAGCTAGCCCGGCGCGACAGCGCAGACAGGGGCGGGCGCGGCAGGAAGCAAGCACGAAATCCGCCGGTTTACGACGGCGCGGGAGGCGCCATCCCTGCGCGGCTGAACCAAATACAAAGCCCGCAGCGATAAACGCTGCGGGCTTCGGCTTTGTTAGGATCTTGCGTGAGACCGGATCAACCGATCAAGCCGCGATCAGCGGCCCCGCTCGTGGCCGTGATCGAAATCGTGACCGGCGAAGGTGAAAAGGTTCATGAGATCGCCGATAGCAGGACCATTGATCGGTATGTAGCCGTGATTGCCGTGACCTTGGATGGGGTCCGGCAAATTGTCGCGGCTGATCGGCGAGACGGTCGGCAGCTTCCAGTTCCGCTCGATGAACTTCAGCAGCGAGACATGGTCGTAATAAGTGTGATCGACATAGCCCTGCTTGGCGTAAGGCGAGACCAGGATGAAAGGAATGCGGGTGCCGTCGCCGAAGAAGTCCACCGGCTGGACATAGCCTGAATCGTAATAACCGCCGCCTTCGTCGGTGGTGATGATGATGGCGGTCTTGGCCCAGAGCTGCGGATTGGATTTGACGAGATTGATCACCACTTCGAGGAACTTTTCGTAGAGATCGGTCGTCGAGTTGGCGGGGTGGCCGGCCAGCGCTTCGAAGGGCCGCAAGAACGACACCGCCGGCAGGGTGTTGTTCTGGATGTCGTGCTGGAAGGCGCCGAAGTTTTGCAGTTTGGCCTCTTCGGACGGATTCTTCATGATCTTGAGGAAGCCGGTCAGCGGATCGCAGATGCCGCAATAATAGTGATAGGGCAGCGGTACGCCATCGACGGCGCTGGCGAAGTTGGTCACATCGCTGCCGCGGTCGGCGGTGTAATATTTCCAGGAGACACCATGAGCGGTCATCACGTCGGCGATGGTCGGCTCCGACTGCGGCGGCAGGATGAACTTGTCGGATCCGAGAGCCTGCGGTTGGCTGCTGGTCTGGTTCCAATACAGATTGTAGTTGTTGACCAGGTAATAATGGCTTGGTGCGCAGCGGCTGTTGCGCACATGGTGCGCATAGAGCTGCCAGTCGATCGCCGCGATCCCAGGTGCCTTGGGATCGGAGCAGTTCACGTAGGAGCCGCCGCTATAGCCGTCCTGCTTATAATAATTGTTGGTGCCGGGGACCGGATCGGGATTTTCGATCTGGTTCGCATAGGGCACGGCCGGCGAGCCGTCCAGCGTTTGCGGATTGGTGAAGAAAGCGGCATGGCCGGTAACCAGGGCCATGAAGTTGGCGCCGGTGCCGCCCATGACGGCCTGGTGATAGTTGTCGCTCATCGCGTATTGGTCGGCGAGTTGCTTGAAGAACGGAGCATCACCCGGCTGATTATGGCCGGCAGCGTCCTTGAACGGATTCATGTTGTAGAAACCCATGGAAATGGCGCCTTCCATCGGGTTGAAGCCGCTGGCAGGAAAAGGCGCGCCATTCGATCCGGTGCCGATGGTCTCCTCGACCCAGGCAAATTTGTCGTGCTTGCCGCTGTCGATATCCTGCCACATCTGAAAGAAGCGATGGACGGGGTCGCCGGTATAGGCCGCATAGGGCACATATTTGCTTATCTGGAACGGGCCGTTGGGCAGATTGGCGGGGAAACGCGTGTCAAGCACATTCTCCGGCAGACCGGTGGCGTCGCTCGACGCCCAGGTTGTGTAGGGCTGGGGCAGCGCGGCATAGGCGCCGGTCGAGGCGGTCTTGGCATCGTAACGGACCTGATCGAGGCCGATGCGCTGTTTCGCCATGAAGAAGCGCGGACCCGGCGTGCCGTCCGCACGGACGATGCCCTTGCTCAGGAGATTGTCGATGGTCTGGCCGCGCTTGGGCACGTAGGTGCCGAACAGGTTATCGAAGGTGTGATTTTCGCCGACGATGATAATGACATGCTCGATTGGCGTGGTGGTCGCTTGACCGGCAAAGGCCGGGGCGATGCTGGTCGCGGTGAAGAGAATGGCTGTTGTGAGACGCAGTAGGTTGATGGATTTTGTCAGGGGGTTCATGAGCATCTCCAGATTGGAAGCCGAGGTTCGCAATTCGGGGCGTGACGAGAAATCGCCCAACTCTGCATCGCCGTTATGATGTCGGCACGTCTCTGTGCGGTGTCAGCGGCGCGTATGTTTTGTGAAGCCGCGATTGACCGGCGGCAATGTTGCGGAATCACCCGCCCATCCGGAAAGAACGGCTTCCCGGGAACATGGCGGCAAAGAATGGATGCCGGAAAGCCGGAAACAAAGTGATTCAAATGGATAAGGCCGGAACCAGGGATCACCTTGGCGAGATGGTGCGCTGGACCGTGGAAGCGATGTCGATGGCGATACGGAACCGGACCGGCCAAATAACCCTTCAAGCCCAATTTGGGGCGCAACCTTCGGAAGCATAACGGTTAATTCAGCAAATTCGCGTTATAGCCGGCATGTGAAGATAGATAACTTGGATGCACGTCGTGGCGAAATGCCGGAATATTTGCGTGAAATGCCTGGTTCTGGCCGGCGCTCTGTCAGGTCTTGCCGCCTGCAGCAGAGGGGACTGGAAGCCCCAGGCGATCGCCAATGCCGAAGAGAAGATTTGGACGGAAGTGAATGATCCGTCCGCTCAGTTTTTGGGAATCCAGGTCACCGGAAACAGTTCGACGGGACAAACCTGCGGGGCGGTCAAGGTGAAGCTTCCGGATGGCAGCTGGGACCGGAGCAAGCGCTTCATCGTCTATATAGATGGAACCGCCGGTCCCTATATCGAGTTGGAAACGGGAACACACGCCCTCTCACAAGATGCCTTCAACCAGGCGTGGCAAAATGATTGCCTCAACGAAGGCTACAGGCCCTGACACAGGCAGGGGCGCTGAACTGTCAGCCGTTTGCGGCGGGCGAAAAATCCCTATCCGGTGTATAGTCGCGCGCTGCGCCCCTTCAAGGCTCGCAAATGCGTTTGCCATGGCCGATCATGCTTTCGATTTTGCTGCTGGCCGGGTGCGTATCCCGTCAGCAGATCGAAAAAACCCGCACCGACGCTTCCAATTTGGAGCAGGAGCGGCGCGCGCGCGACATCAGGGAACAGTGTATCGGCAGCGGCGCCATTCCCGGCACGGCGGCCTATCTCGATTGCCAGATGCGGCTTGCGAAACCGCCGCCGCAGAAGAACAGGGCAGATTAAATCGGTTCAAAGTGGCGCGACTCTGACCGGCAGCGGAATGTTGCAAGCATCGATGGCGCCGGCGGGGCGCACGAACCAGTCATTGTGCCGGTTGCGCCGGGCCTCGACGTAAGCCATGAAGGATTTGGAATTGGTCTTGAGGACCTGAAGCGGAACCCGGTCCTTTGCCGGCAAGTCCGAGGCCAGCCGGATGGAACGGATTTTCGTGTATTGCGCCGGCGATTGATAGAAGCCCTGATAGGCGCCTTGGGCGCTTGCGCCCCGCTTGAGCGCCGAGAGCCATTCCATGCCCTGAACCACCCGGCCTACCAAATTGATGTTGCGGTCGAGTTGGCGCGGCGCCTGCCCGATCACCGCATAAAGTTCGACTCCGGAACCGGAATCGGGGGCATTGTCGCGGCCGGCGCCCACCATGCCATAGCAATGCAGCAGCCATTCGCGCTTGCTGTCGCTGCCGGCCGGGAAATCGCCGTCGAATCCGGTCTCCGGCGCATAAGTATCGCGGTCGGGCAGGCGCGCAAAGCTGGCCGCCGTCGGCCGGTCGAACTCGGCATAGCCTTTGAGCCCGGCCTGAGATTTCTTCTTGGTCGGATTCTCCTGCGACCATTGCACCACGTAATTGTCCTGGGCGCGGACGATGGCGCTGTCGTCGAAATATTTTTCCCGCGCCAGCTTCCTGATATTGGCCACCGTCCTGGGCGCGAAGCCGGGCGCCAGCAAAATGACCACCCGGCCCTGGGGCAGATCCATATAGAGCGTGTCCGCAGGATCGAGCGGCTGCCAGTCCGATGCCGGCGCCGCCGCCAATACCGTCTCCGGCGACTGGAAAGGCGCCGCCGCGCCCAATCCCGGCGCCAAGGCCGCCAGCGCAGCAGCCCAGGCCAGGCGCGCGGCGGGCGTCAATAGCCTACCGCCGCGCCGGCCTCGACCCGCCCGTCATTGGCGCCATAGAGCATACGCTTGCCGTCCTTCTCGCCGATCACGATGCCTTCGGCCTCGCCCCAGGGATCGTCATCCTGGATTTTATAGCCATCGGCTTCCAGTTGCTTTTGCACATCGGGCGCCAGTGCGCCCTTTTCCACATAGACCATATCCGGCATCCATTGATGATGGATGCGGGGATAGTTGATCGCGGCTTGGATGTTCATGTGGTGGTCGATCACGTTCAGGATCGCTTCCAGGGTGATGGTGATGATGCGCGATCCGTCCGGGCTGCCGATCACCATGAATATCTTGCCGTCCTTGGTGACGATGGTCGGGCTCATCGAGGAGAGCGGCCGCTTGCCGGGCTCGATGGCGTTGTTCTTGCCCTGGATCAGGCCGAACAGATTGGGCGCGCCGACCTTGGAAGTGAAATCGTCCATCTCGTCATTCAGGAAGAATCCGGTATCGCCCGCGATCACATTGGCGCCGAAATTGTTGTTGATGGTGTAGGTGATCGAGACCGCGTTGCCGTTCTTGTCCACCACCGAAAAGTGGGTGGTCTCGTTATTCTCATGCAGAACCACGCCGGTGCGGATCGTCGAGGAAGGCGTGGCTTTGACCGGCGCGATCTTGGCGCGGATGCCCGCCGCATGCTTGGCCGACAACAGCTTGGCGAGCGGATTCTTGACGAAGGCGGGGTCGCCCAGGGAGAAATTGCGGTCGACATAGGCATGCCGCATCGCCTCCACCATCAGATGCACGCTTTTGGCGGAATGGGGCGCCATCTTGTCCATGGGATAGGCGGACAGCACATTCATGATCTCGCACATGGTGGTGCCGCCGGACGAGGGCGGCGGCGAGGAAATGATCTCATAGCCGCGATAGCTGCAAGTGAGCGGCGCGGTCTCGTCCACCCTATAGTCGGCGAAATCCTTCATGGTCAAAAGCCCGCCATGGTCCTTGCTGGCCGCGACCACGCGTTCGGCGATGTCGCCCTTGTAGAAAGCATCCGGGCCCCTGGCCGAAATCTCCTTCAAGGTGGCGGCCAGCTGTTTCTGCACCAGCCGCCCGCCGACCTTCCAGGGCTTGCCGTGATCGAGGAAGATGGCCGCGACATTGGGCTGTTTTTCGAAATATTGCGTGCCCCAATGCAAGAGATCGACATCGCCCTGTTTCAGGATGAAGCCATTCTCGGCCAGCCCGATGGCCGGCGCCATCAGCTTGGCGCGGCTCATGGTGCCGTATTCCTTGCGCATCTGCTCGAAGCCCATCACGCTGCCGGGCACGCCCACCGCCTTATAGCCGAACAGGCTGAGACCGGGGATGATATTGCCCTTGGCGTCCAGATACATGTTCTCGCTGGCTGCACCGGGCGCCTTCTCGCGGAAATCGATGAAAGTGTCCTTGCCGTTGGCGAGATGGATGGTGGCGAAGCCGCCGCCGCCGATATTGCCGCAGCAGGGATGGGTCACCGCCAGCGCATAGCCGATCGCCACCGCCGCATCGATGGCGTTGCCGCCTTGCTTCATGACCGCCGCCCCCACCTCGCTGGCATAATGCTGCGAGCTCACCGCCATGCCGTGTTCGGCTTCCACCGGCGGCGGACTGACCTGCGGTGGGGCGATGCCGGTGAAGTCGGCCATGCCCAGGCTGGGGCTGAGAAGAAAGCTGGTGCCGACCAGAATGCTCAGAAAGCGGCGCATGGGGTTTCCTTTTGTCCGTTTTATTATTTTATCTATCCGAAGCCGGCCGCGAGGCGGCATTTGCGGATAGACTATGGGCGGACGGCGCAGCCGCAAAGCCGCGCCGCCCGTTTCCACAGCCTTTCGGCCGCATCAATCGCCGATCGCCGCGCCGGCCGGGCTGCGATCGTCATTGGCGCCGTAAAGCATCCGTTTGCCGTCCTTGGTCCCGATTATGATACCTTCATCCGAACCCCAGGTGCGGTTTTCGGTGAAATTATAGCCGTCCGCCTCCAACTGCTTCTGAACCTCCGGCGTCAGCGCATTGGGCTCGATATAGACCGTGTCCGGCTTCCATTGATTATGGATGCGCGGCGTGTCGATGGCGGCCTGGATGTCCATGTGGTGATCGATCACGTTGAGGATCGACTCCAGGGTGATGGTGATGATCCGCGATCCGCCGGGGCTGCCGGTGACCATGAACACTTTGCCGTTCCTGGTGACGATGGTCGGGCTCATGGAGGAGAGCGGCCGCTTGCCGGGCTCGATGGCGTTGTTCTTGCCCTGGACCAGGCCGAACATGTTGGGCGCGCCCACCTTGGAGGTGAAATCGTCCATCTCATTGTTCAGGAAAAAGCCGGTATCGCCGGCGATCACCTGGGCGCCGAAACCGCCATTGATCGTGTAGGTGACCGCGACCGCGTTGCCGTACTTGTCCATCACCGAATAATGGGTGGTCTGGGTGGTTTCATGCGGCGGCTTGCCGGGCCCAAGCTCCGAGGAAGGTGTCGCCTTGACCGGATCGATCGCCGCCCGGATGGCGGCGGCGTGCTTGGCCGAAAGAATCTTGTCCAGCGGATTCTTCACGAAAGCCGGATCGCCCAGCGAGAAGTTGCGGTCCACATAGGCATGCCGCATCGCTTCCACCATGTAATGGACGCTCTTGACGCCGTGCACCGGCAACTTGTTCATCGGATAGCCGGACAGGATGTTGAGAATCTCGCAGATCGAGGCGCCGCCGGAGGAGGGCGGGGGCGAGGAGATGATCTCATAGCCGCGATAGGAGCAGGTCAGCGGCGGGGTTTCGGTGACGGTGTAGTCGGCGAAATCCTTCATGGTCAGAAGCCCGCCATTGGCCTTGCTGGCGGCCGCCACCCGCTGGGCGATATCGCCCTTATAGAAGGCGTCTGGCCCCTTGGCCGAGATTTCCTTCAAGGTGGCGGCGAGTTCCTTCTGCACCAGCCGGTCGCCGACCTTCCAGGATTGGCCGTGATTGAGGAAGATGGCCGCGACATTGGGCTGCTTGGAAAAGGCTTCGGCGCCGCGGGAATAGATATTCACATCGCCCTGGCGCAGGACATAGCCGTCTCCGGCCAGCTTGATCGCCGGCGCCATCACCTGGGCGCGGGTCATGGTGCCGTATTCGGTCCGCATCTTTTCCATGCCCATGACGGTGCCGGGCACGCCCACCGCCAGATAGCCCTTGGTGGACAAGCCTTTGACGATATCGCCCTGGGCGTTCAGATACATGTTCTCGCTGGCGGCTTCGGGGGCCTTTTCACGGAAATTGATGAAAGTGTCCTTGCCGTTGGCCAAATGGATGGTGGCAAAGCCGCCGCCGCCGATATTGCCGCAGCAGGGATGGGTCACCGCCAGCGCATAGCCGATCGCCACCGCCGCGTCGATCGCGTTGCCGCCGGCCGCCAGGATGTCGATTCCGGCCTGGGTGGCGTCATGCTGGGAACTGACCGCCATGCCGTCCCGAGCTTCGACCGGCGGGGGATAATGCTGGGAAACCGCTGCGCCATTGAATTCCGCCACCTGCGAATTGGCGGACGGTGCGGCCATGCCGACCGTCGGCATCAGCAAAAATGAAATGCTGGTAAGCGTGCTTATAATCCGGCGCATTCGCGTTTCCCCTTGAGTTTTATCGCTTCAGGGAAATCTAGCCGCCGGGGCAGGGGATTGCCAGCGCCCGGCCGCATGGCAGCCGTGTCAATTTGCCCCCTGGCGGATGGCGATTATGGCCGCCCGGAGCGCGGCTTTCGCCGGAAAATCGCGCCTATCCGGGAAATCGCCCTCAACCCAATCGCGCTGCGCGCGGCGCCGATCTGGAGCCCCTGCTCAGTCCCGGTTTCCCGCCGGTTCTCGCTTTTCAAGAATGCGCCGGCATGTCAGATTTCCCGGTCTTTCGCGCGGGGGTATCGATGGTCAGACAGAAATTGCTGATCGGAACGTCGGTTATATTGTTGCTGACGCCGGGTGCGGCGCTGGCCGGGCACGGCAAGGCCGGCTTGTGGAATGTCACCAACAACATGTCCATGCTCAATATGCAGATGCCGCCGGAAGCCATGGCGCAGATGAAGGCCATGGGCATGAAGATGCCGGGGGCTCATTCCATCACCTATCAGATCTGCATGACGCAGGCGCAGGTCGATTCCAACCAGCTGCCGAAGATGCGCAAGGAGGATGGCTGCACCACCCGTGTGACCAGCCAGACCGCGAATTCGATGGCGGCCGACATGGTCTGCAACGGCGAGATGAAGGGCAGCGGCCAGTTGCAGCTGTCCTTCGGCGGGGCGGAACATTATAGCGGTTCTTACCACATGAAGGGCGTGGTGGACGGCCGTCCGGTGGAAGCCGCCTCCACCTTCAAGGGCGATTGGGTGAAGGCGGATTGCGGCGACGTGAAGCCGGGCGGCATGGATTAGCGGACCGGCGGCGCGTAACGGGCAAGACGGATAGTGGATTCTGATATCGCCGCGCTTGCCGACATGCTCCGCCAGGCGCGCCGCGCCGTGGTGTTCACCGGCGCCGGCATCTCCACCGAATCCGGCATTCCCGATTTCCGTTCGCCGGGCGGTATCTGGACCAAGATGATGCCGGTTCAGTTCCAGGATTATGTCGCCGATCCCGGGGCGCGCCGCTTGTCCTGGCAACGCCGCTTCGAGATGGAAGAGACCTGGAACGCGGTCAAGCCGAATGCCGGCCATCTCGCCGTGGCCGAACTGGTGCGGCGCGGCATCGCCGCCCAAGTGATCACCCAGAATATCGACAATCTGCATCAGGCGGCGGGGGTGCCGGAAAGCCAGGTGATCGAGTTGCACGGCAATACCCGCTACGCCAAATGCCTCACCTGCCAGACCCGGGCGGAAATCGCCGACATCCGTCAACATTTCGACGCCCATGGCGAGCCGCCCAGTTGCAAATTCTGCGGCGGCATCATCAAGACCGCCACCATTTCCTTCGGCCAGGCGATGCCGGAAGAAGAGATGGCGCGGGCGGAGGAGGCGAGCCAGGCGGCCGACCTGTTCCTGGTGGCTGGCTCGTCACTGGTGGTCTATCCCGCCGCGGCCTTCCCTCTGGTGGCCAAGCGGGCCGGCGCCCGGCTTGTTATCCTCAATCGGGAGGAAACCGAGCAAGACCCCTATGCGGACTTGGTCTTGCACAAGGAAATCGGGCCGGTTTTGACGGCGGCCGTTCAGGCTTTATAAGCGGTTTGTTCCACCCTATATCCCCGTTAGACTGAACCGAATCCCCCTGAAATCCGGAGTTGACCTTGCGCCGCGCCGACGAAGAACCCGAAGAAAAAGACGACGAGAAATCCAAATCGCCGGAGCCGCAATCCTCCGAGATCGCCAAGGCGCTGTTCAAGTCGCGCACCGTGCTGATTTTCGGCGAAGTGGACATGAAGATGGCCGAGCGGGTCACCGCCCAGCTCTTGGCCTATGCCGAAAGCGAGGGCGATATAAGGGTGGTGGTCAATTCTCCCGGCGGTCATGTCGAATCCGGCGACACCATCCATGACATGATCCGCTTTGTCGGCAACCGGGTGAAGGTGATCGGCACCGGCTGGGTGGCCAGCGCCGGCGCCCACATTTATCTGGGGGCCAGGCGCGAGAACCGCTATTGCCTGCCTTTCACCCGGTTTCTGCTGCACCAGCCCTTGGGCGGGGTGCGTGGCCAGGCATCCGACATCACCATCGAGGCGGAGGAGATCATCAAGATGCGCGCCCGCCTGATCAAGGAGATCGCGGTGGAGACCGGCCAGCCTTATGAAAAGGTGGTCGCCGATACCGAGCGGAATTTCTGGATGAGCGCGGAAGAGGCGCAGAAATACGGGCTGGTGAACAAGGTCGTCGCCAGCGCCGACGAGATATAGGTGTCCGGGCAGGGTCGCTCGCCAAGGCGCGCGGCCTTCGCCGCTTCAAACGGTCCGCTAGATCAATTGACGCGTGCTTCCCACTGGTGGCAAGGCGCGGTCGTCTATCAGGTCTATATCCGCAGCTTTCTGGATTCCAATGGCGACGGGCAGGGCGATCTGGCCGGCCTTCGCGCCCGGCTGGACTACATCCGGGATCTGGGCGTGGACGCGATCTGGCTTTCGCCCATCCATCCGTCGCCCAACCGCGACTGGGGCTATGACGTTTCCGATTATGAAAACGTGCATCCCGATTACGGCACGCGGGAAGATCTCACCGGTCTGATCCAAGCCGCGCACGCCCGCGGGCTGAAAGTCCTGCTGGACGAAGTGCTGGCGCATACTTCCGACGAACATGCCTGGTTCGCGGCCAGCCGCGACGGCGATCCGGTCAAGCGGGACTGGTATGTGTGGGCGGATCCCAGGGACGACGGCACCGTGCCCAACAATTGGCTGTCGGTGTTCGGCGGCCCGGCCTGGGCCTATCAGCCGGCCAGGCGGCAATATTATCATCACAAATTCCTCCGCCAGCAGCCCAAGCTGAACTGGACCCATGGCGCGGCCCGGGAGGCGGCGCTGAAAGTGCTGGATTTCTGGCTGGAACGCGGAGTGGACGGATTCCGTCTCGATGTCGCCAATGCCTTTCTGCATGACCCGTCGCTGGCCGATAATCCGGCCATCCCCGCGACGGAACGCGGGCCCCTGGAATGGTCGGCGGCCGCGAACATGCAGCGCCATCTCCATGATTCCAATCTCGAGGAGAACAAGGCGGTCCTGGATGTGATCCGCCGCCGGGTCGAGGCATTTGAAAGCCGCTTTGTGTTCGGGGAATTCTCGGAGGAGTTCGAACGCGCCGGCTGTTACCTGGGGTCCGACAAGGGCCTGGATGCCGGTTATGATTTCGCGCTGCTCAGGGCGGAAGATGCGGCCGCGATCCGCGCCCATCTGGAAACGCTGGCGCGGTTTCCCGATCACTGGCCGGCCATCGGTTTTTCCAATCACGACGTGCCCCGCACCGCCAGCCGCTTCGGCCCCGGCTCGGCCAAGGTGATGCTGGCGCTGTTGTTCGCCATGCGGGGCACCATCCTGCTTTATCAAGGCGAAGAACTGGGCTTGCCGGAGGTCGATCTCCGGCGCGATCAATTGCGGGATCCGGTCGGCGATCTCTACTATCCCTTGTTCAAGGGCCGGGACGGATGCCGCACGCCCATGCCCTGGGACGGGCAAAAGCCCCATTCCGGTTTCACCGCCGGCACGCCTTGGCTGCCATTGGGACCCGAACATGCCGCTCTGTCGGTTGCGGCCCAGGAGCGCGATCCCCATTCCACCCTGGCTTTCGCCCGCAGGTTGCTCAAGGCCCGCAAGCAGCATCCCAGCCTGCGCCAGGCCGGGCTCACATTGCTGGAGGCGCCGTTGCCTCTGATCGCATTCCGGCGTGATGACATTCTTTGCGTGTTCAATCTGGGCCGGGTGGCGATTCCATGGACCGTGCCGGGAAAAGCTGTGCCGCTCGATTTTGGTACCGCTGAGGCCGAATTGGCCGCCGACCAGCTCACGCTGGGGCCGTTAAGCGCCTGGTTCGGCCGTCTCTGAATTCTCCAGTGCCGCCAACGCGGCCTTCAACGGCAGCAGCACACAGACATGCCGGCCTTTGTGGGCGGCGGCGCCGTCGAACACGCCATAAGCTTCGAACGGCGCCGGCGGCGCTTCGCCGCCCTCCAGCATCGCCGCCACCCGGCCGCGCAAGGCCTCAAGGCCGGTCCGGTCCAAGCCCTTGGCCTCCGCGCCCAGAATGGCGGCCGAGGCCTGGGCCAGCACACAGGCCTGGGTCTGATGCGCCAGGGCCGTGATCCGCCCGTCTTCAAGATGGATGTCCACCGTGACCCGATCGCCGCAGGCCGGATTGTGCGCGGTGGCGGTGCCATGCGGTTGCGCAAGCCGGCCCGCCCCCGCCGCGTCGGCGGCCAGGCGCAGCAATTCCTTGCGGTAAAGCGGATCGCTCATGTCTGTTCGCGCGCCCGAAAGGCCGACAAGGCCTCATGGGTGTCGATATCGGTGAGGGGGGCGTCCGAACCGGCCTCCACTTCGCAGATCAGTTCCGGATAAAGGCCGAACAGGGCCCGGGCGCCGGCGTCGCCGGTCAGCTCGCGCATTTCCGGAAAGAAGCGCCGGCCCCAGAGCACCGGATTGCCGCGCCGGCCGCCATGCACCGGCACGATGATGGCCCGGCTCTCCAGGGGATCGAAGGCGGCGATCAGCCGGCCCAGGAGTCCGGCATCCACCGCCGGCATGTCGCCCAGAAGAACCAGCGCACCGTCGCATTCGGCCGAAAGCGTGTTAAGGCCACAGATGAGGGATGTGCTCAAACCCATTGCAAAATCTGGATTATCGACAAATTTCACCGGCAGTTCTTTCAGCGCCGCCTCGACCTGGGCCTTTTCGCTTCCGGTGACAATAACGACCTCCGAGGCATCGCTTTCCAGCGCCGCTTCCACCGCATGACGGACCATGGGACGTCCGCCAAGCGGCTGCACCAGCTTGTTGCCGCCGGCGCGCATCCGGGACGATCGGCCGGCCGCCAGGACGATCGCGCCGATGCGCGGCGCGCGCGGCGTCTCGCGGGGATGGGGTCGGGCGGGGCTTTCCGCCAGCAGGCCGCCCACCCCCATGGCGGAAATCTCGGGCCTGCCCACCGGCAGTCCCGCCAGCACGCGCCATAAGACAAAGTCAAAACCGTTGAGCCGGATCGAGCGGGCGCAGCCCGGCAGGCCCAACACGGTGCGGCCCCCCAGGCGCCCCGCCATCAGCAGATTGCCGGGATCGACCGGCATGCCCAGGACCGAGATATGGCCGCCCGCCCGCTCCAGGGCCTGGGGCAGCACATCGCGCCGGTCGGTGATGGCGCTGGCCCCGAACAGGAGGATGGGATCGGCGCCAGCGGCGGCGGCCGCGTCGATCGCCTCCGCCACGGCCCCGATCTCATGCGCCACCCGGCGCTCGAATTGGATGGAAGAGCCCAAGGGCCTTAGTCGCGCGTCCAGGGCTTGGCGGCTCTTATCCAGAAGCGCGGCTTTCATTCCCGGCAGATGGGTGGATATCAGCGCCGCCCGATGCGGCAGAAACGGCGCCACCCGGATGGCGGGTTCATCCGCCCCCAGCCGCGCCTCGACCGCCGCCACGCTGGTTTCGCGTGCCGCAAAGGGAATGATCTTGATGGTGGCCAGCATCTGGCCCTCGGCCACCTTGGCATAGGGGGCAAGCGTCGCCACGGTGATGGCTTCGTCCCGTGCATTCACCTCCGCAATTGCAGCCGCATCGATCAGGGCCAGCCCGGCCTGCCGGGCATAGAGATTGGTCCGGCCGGTAAAGGCCGCGCCGGCCCTGACCGATCTGCCGGCGCCGGCCAAGGCCGCGGCGACCCGCGTTGCCGCCTCATCCTCTCCCACATCGCCCGGCTCCAGCCAGGCAATGGTGACGTCGGACAGGCCGGCATCCTGCAATGCCGCCACATCCTCCGCCGACAGCACCCGGCCTTTGCGAAAGGAAACCGCCCCCTGGCGGATGCCATGGGCCAGAATGGCGCCGACCGCGCCGGAAAGCGGGAACCGTCCGAATTGCATGGCGTCAATTTAGAATGTCTAGGCCGTGGCCGCCATGCGGGGCAGGTGCATCCGGGCCCTGAGGCCGCCCTTGTTCCGATTTTCCAGCACAATGCTGCCGCCATGGCCTTCGGCGATCGCCTTGGCCAGGGTCAGGCCCAGGCCGGTGCCGCCGGTGGCGGCGTTGCGTGAACTCTCCAGCCGCACAAAGGGCTCGAACACCCGGACCCGGTCATTGGCGGCGATACCGGGGCCTTCGTCCTCGATGACGATGTCATAGCCGTCGGGGCTGCTGGCGATCTGGACATCGGCCTTGCTGCCATAGGCCACCGCATTCTCCACCAGATTGCGGACCGCGCGGCGGATCTGGTTGGGCCGGCAACTCACCGGGGCGGGGGCATGGCTGCGCCAGGTCACCGGCTCGCCCAGATCGTCCAGGTCGGCGCAGATGCTTTCCACCAGGGCGGAGAGATCGACATTGCGGCTGGCCTCGCCGCTGGAGCCGCGCGCCGCCGCCAGCACCTGTTCGGTCAGATCCTGCAACTCGTCCAGATTCTGCTGCAGCCCCTCCCGCAATTCGTCATCCTCGACGAATTCCAGGTTGATGCGCATGGCGGTGATCGGGGTGCGCAGATCATGCCCCACCGCCGACAGCAGATGCCGCTGGCTTTCCAGGGTGCGGGTCAGCTTTTCGGTCATCCGATTGAAGGCGATGGCGGCGTTGCGGACATCGTCGGGACCTTTTTCGGCGACATGGGGAGCGGTGCCGCCTTGCGCCACCACCGAGGCGGCTGCGGTAAGGTCGTAAAGCGGCCGCGCCACCCGGCGCGCCATCTGCGCCGCCGCGGCGGAGGCGACCAGGATCGCGGCCAGCGCCGCCACCATCACTTCCATCGGCCAGCGCGCGGGAGGCCGCAAAAACACCGCCGACAGGCTGCGTGTTGTTGTCCAGCGGAATGACCAAGCGGAAGGCTTCGACCGAATTCTTGTCCGCGCTTACGGGCAAAAGATAGCGCGGGATGCTGCGGGGCGACTCATGCAGCTGCACCGATACCGGCCCGAACCGCGCCTGGGGCGGCAAGGAAGAGGCGAGCCGCTGGGCGAAACGAATTTCCGCGTCGTTCATCGGCCGGGTCGGAGCAACCTCCCCGGGCGGCAGCACCTTGAACTGCCAGAAATGCGAACTCATGGTCTTCATCACCACGGCGCGCGAAGCCGGCGCGATGGCGCTCAAGGTGGTGGCGACGGCGGCGGCGCGGTCCAGCACCCGCTCGTCCAGGGAGGATTCATTCTGCTGCTCGTTGCCGCGCTCGAACCACCAGGTGACGCCCAGATTGGAGATCACCACCGCCGCCGCGGTCACCGCGATCAGCTGCACCACCAGAGTACGGGGCCAGAATTTCAGTTTCACGCCGCTTCCGGTTCCATCGCGAAGATGTAGCCGCCTCCCCAAACCGTCTTAATATAGCGCGGATTCTTTGGATCCGGCTCGATTTTCTTGCGCAGCCGGCTGACATGGTTGTCGATCGACCGGTCGAACAGGTCGGCGTCGCGGCCCTTGGTGAGGTCCAGCAGCTGGTTGCGGGTGAGCGCGATCTTGGGCCGCTCCAGAAGCGCGGTGAGAAGCCGGAATTCGCCGGAGGAGAGCGGCAGCGCCACCCCGTCCAGGCCGATCAGTTCGCGCTGGCCGGTATCCAGGGTCCAGTCCCCGAACCGGACGCGTTCGGCGCCGGGCGGTTTCTGGCGGGGCGGAAGCGCCTGGGTGCGCCGCAAGACCGCCGTCACCCGGGCGATCAGCTCGCGCGGCGAGAAGGGCTTGGCGATATAATCGTCGGCGCCCATCTCCAGGCCGATGATGCGGTCCACTTCCTCGCCGCGGGCGGTGAGCAGGATGACCGGGATCTGCGAGGTCTCGCGGATGGAGCGGCAAAGGCTGAGCCCGTCCTCGCCCGGCATCATGATGTCCAGCACGATCAGGTCGATGGCCGCGCCCTTCATCACCTTGCGGGCGGTGGCGGCATCCGGCGCCGTGGTCGCGCGATAGCCATGCTCGCGCAGATAGCGCGCCAGCGGCTCGCGGATGTCGCGGGCATCCTCCACCAGGAGGATGTGCGGCTTGGTCTCTTCTTTGGTCATGGATCGCAACTTTGCGGTCACGGCATACCCTCGGCAAACCAGGATTTGTCGCAAAACCTGTCAGGACCGCAAAGTCTGGGTTATTTGCGCCAAAATCGAAAGGGCAATTTCGGCCGGGCTGCGGGCCCCGATGGCGAGGCCCACCGGCCCGTGGATGCGCGCCAGGGCCTCCTTCGACAGGCCTTCCGCGGCCAGCCGCTCCAAGCCGCGCCGCATGGGTCTTTTTCGAGCCCAAGGCGCCGATATAGAAAGCGGGCGAGGCCAGGCCGGCCAAGAGCGCCGGATCGTCGATCTTGGGGTCATGCGCCAGCACCACCAGGGCGGAGCGGCCGCCCAGGGGATGGGCCTTGAAAGCTTCGTCCGGCCAGTCGCGGATCAGGGTCATGCCGGGAAACCGCGCCTCGGCGGCAAAGGCCCCGCGCGGATCGATCACCCGCACGCCAAAGCCGGCCAAGCCGGCCATCGCCGCCAGCGGCTGGGCGATATGGACCGCACCCACGAGCGCCAGATCCAGGGGCGGGTTATGGACTTCCAGAAACCAGCTCCGTCCCTCGATTTCGGCTTCACCGCTGACATCGGCGCGGGCGGCGGCGCGGGCCGCCAGTCCCAGCGGCGAGGAATCGTGAAACGGATCGATGAGCCGTTCCTCACCGGAGGCGCGGTCGAGGGCGCGGACCAGGGCCCGGTCGCGCTCCCGGACCAGCCTCTCCAGGATGGCGCGTTTCATGGGGTGACCGGCTCGACCAGGACCCGGATCTTGCCGCCGCAGGCCAGCCCCGCGCTCCAGGCCTTTTCGTCGCTGACCCCGAATTCCAGTTCGCGGCCTCGACCGTCGGCGATGGCGGCCAGCGCGGCTTCGATCACCGCGCCTTCCACGCAGCCGCCGGACACCGAGCCCAGAAAGCTGCCATCGTCGCGCACCGCGATCTGGCTGCCGGCCGGGCGCGGCGCCGAACCCCAGGTCCGAATCACCGTCCCGAGCGCAACCTTGCGGCCCGCCGCCAGCCAGGCGGCCGCGCTGTCCAATTCTTCGCTCATGCCAAAAGTCTCTGCCGGTGCGATAAGCAGCGCAAGCGCTCCCGACAAGTCGGCAAACGGCCTTGCACGGTTCACCCGCGACCAACGTGGCGCTTGATACAACTTACGCGCGGCAAGCCCGAAAAATATTCTTTCGCTAATAATGTATAATAATTTGCAACGCAGATGATATGTGGCAGCTTCAAAACAAAAACAAGATGAATGGAGTCCCCGATGACACGCGGCGCGCCACCGCCCTCATCTGATTCGCAGTTGGGCCCCGAGCAGCAGGGTCCCTCGCGGATTCGGGGCCGGGTGAAGTGGTTCGATTTCACCAAGGGCTATGGATTTGTCACGCCGCTGGATGGCGGCTCCGACATCATGCTGCACCAGGCCTGTGTCCGGCAGTCGGGCTTCGGCCTGATCCAGGAGGGCGCCAGCGTGGTCTGCGATGTGGTCGAGGGACCGCGCGGCCCGGTGGCGAGCCGGCTCATCTCGCTGGACAATTCGACCGCCGGGCCCCTGCCGCCGCCCGACCGTTCGCCTTATGAGTCCATTTCCGCGCGAGGCGATTGGCACGCCGGCACGGTGAAATGGTTCAACCGGGTGAGGGGGTATGGCTTTCTGTCCCGCGGGCCGGGTGCCGCGGATATTTTCGTGCATGCGGAGACGCTTAAGCGTTCCGGCATTCGCGAATTGCGGCAAGGCCAGAAGCTGCGTTTCCGCATCGGCGACGGGCCCAAGGGGGAATTGGCGGCCGAGGTCGAACTGGCGGATGAACCCGGCGCCGATTGATTTCCCCGAAATCCACTCTTAATCAAAGACGCGGCTTTTCCCCGGGTACCCAGATGCGCGCGTCCATTCGCCTGATCAAGTTTCTGCGGGCGCTCTTGCTCCCCGCTCTTCTGTTTCCGTCATTTCTGTCTCCGTCCTTGGCGCTGGCGCAGGCGTCCGGCCCCCAGGCCGGGCTTCCGGTCGAGACCATCGTCATCGATACCAAGACCGGACCGCATCGCTTCCGGGTGGAAGTGGCGGCCGACAATGAGAGCCGCGAGCGCGGACTGATGTTCCGCAAATCGATGGCGCCCGATGCCGGCATGCTGTTCGATTTCCACACCCCGCAGCTGGTGAGTTTCTGGATGGAGAACACCATCCTGCCGCTAGACATGCTGTTCGTCCGGGCCGACGGCACCATCGCCCGGATCAAGGCCAACGCCACGCCCTATTCGGAGGAAACCATCCCTTCTGGCGAGCCGGTGCAGTTGGTGATCGAACTCAATGCCGGCCGCGCCGCCGCCTTGGGGATTTCCGAGGGGGCCCGGGTCCATGCCCCGGAACTGGCACAAAAACCCAACCGGCCGGGCTGATTCCGGCTCGGTTGCCCGTGGGCGGCGCAGCGTGTAAGGGAACCGGCTCAAGGACGGCGGAGCGTAGCGCAGCCTGGTAGCGCATCTGCTTTGGGAGCAGAGGGTCGCGTGTTCAAATCACGCCGCTCCGACCATGTCCGGCTTTCGTCGGCGCGGCGCTCGCGCTTACAAGGACGGACACCGCTTCGAGTCCGCTTTGGCGGACAAGGGCGGTCCCGAAACGGAATTGGAGACAGAGCATCATGCGCGCCCGCATCTACAAACCGGCCAGGAACGCCATGCAGTCGGGCAAGGCCCGGACGAAATTATGGGTCCTGGAATATGAGCCGGAAACCCCGCGGATGCCCGATCCCCTGATGGGCTGGACCAGCTCGGACGATATGCGCCAGCAACTGGCGCTGGAATTCGACACCAAGGAAGAGGCGATGGCCTATGCCGAAAAGCACGCCATCCCCTATCAAGTGTTCGAGCCGCATCTGGTCAGGCCCCGGCCCAAGGCCTATTCCGACAATTTCCGCTTCGACCGCAAACAGCCCTGGTCGCATTGATGCAGGGCTCCGGCGATGCGCTTCGCGCGCCGTCGCCCCAAGCATTTCGCCCGCCCAATTTAGTGCGGTGAGAGCTTGCAGCCGGATCGATTGATTACCGTGGGTTCATATTGCCGCTTCGGCGTGCAGGTCATGCCGCCCGCAGCCGCGAAAAAGCCTTGTCGGCGGCGAATTTCCTTGGCAATGCGCCGCGCCGGATTGCGAAAAGATACCCAATAGAGGATAAATAGGGAGAGCCTGGAGTTTGGTGCAAGCGTGGCGACAGCGGGGCCGCAGCGTCCGAACCTTCGATTGACGGATTTGCCGCCGCGCGTGGCCGCCTTTGTCGTGCTCGTGGCTTTCATCTTCCAGTCCTGTGTGATCCAAGCCCATTTTCACGGCGTTCCGGAACATGCGGGCGGAAGCGTCGAAAGCGTGGTTGCCAACCTGCCCGCGCCGGCCAATCTGCCTTTCGACGGCAATCCGCTTGATTGCCCATTTTGCCAAGCCTATGCCCATGCCGGCACGTTTTTCACGCCCATGGCACCCATCCTGTTCGGTCCGGCCGGCCTGGTGGAACGGGTAGCCTCATTCTTCATTCCGTCCGCAATTCCTGTCGCCATCGCGCGGAATTGGCGAAGCCGGGCTCCCCCGAAACACTGACCTGCGTCATTTGACGCCGCGCAAGCGCCATCGGTGCGTTTTGCGCCCGCCGCGCGTGATTCATGCACGCGCATCGATCGGTAACAGTTCACGCCATTTGGGGTATGGATGTCGAAGAGTGAAGGGCGAATGTCCATCGCCGCGGTCCGTGGGATTTCCGCGGCCGCCCCGCTTTGTCTGGCGGCATTCACGCTTCTGACCGCCACTGGCTGCGCGGTCGGTCCCGACTTCAAGACACCGGCCGCGCCCAAAGTGAGCGGCTATACCGCCAAGCCGCTGTCCGACACCGCGGCGACGCCCACAGCCGATCGGCGGCGACGCCCAGCATTTTGTCGCCGGCAGCGATATCGCCGCGGATTGGTGGACGCTGTTTCATTCCAAGCCGCTCGACGCGCTGATCGCCGAAGCGCTCAAGAACAATCCCGACCTCAAGGGCGCGCAAGCCGCGCTGCGGGCGGCAAGAGAAAATGTCCTTGCCCAGCGCGGCGCCTATTTTCCGAGCCTCTCCGCGAATTTTTCCGCGACCCGGCAAGGAGAACCCATCACCCTCGCGCCCGTTCCCAACTATCCGGTGGTGCCGCAGGAATACCAGTTCAATCTTTTCACGCCGCAGGTGTCCGTCTCTTACATGCCGGACGTGTTCGGGCTCAACCGGCGCACCGTGGAGTCGCTCCAGGCCCAACAGGATGTCGCGCGCTACGAGACGGCCGCAACCTACAACACCCTGGTCGCCAATGTGGTGGTGACCGCGATCCAGCAGGCTTCGATCGACGCCCAGATAGAAGCAACCCGTGCGCTTGTCGATGACGGCAACCGCATGCTGCGGATTCTGCAATATCAATATGACAGGGGCTATGCCAGCGGCGTCGATCTCGCCGCGCAAAAGGCGCAACTGGCTGCGGTCGCGGCGACCTTGCCGCCGCTCATCAAGCAGCAGGCCCAGCTCGCCAATCTGATGGCGACCCTGGTCGGCCGTTATCCGAGTGAGGCGCCCCCGAACGATTTCACGCTTGGCGAAGCTCACACTTGCCGAAGGACGTACCGGTCAGCCTCCCCTCGGCGCTGGTGGCGCAGCGCCCGGATATATTGCAGGCCCAGGCCAATCTGCACGCGGCCAGCGCCGATATCGGCATCGCGGTCGCCAACCGGCTGCCGAATATCGAGCTCACCGCGGTTGCCGGCAACAGCGCGTTGGAATTCGGCAAACTCTTCACCCCCGGCACCGATTTCTGGAGCGTCGGCGCGGCGGTCGCCGCCCCGATCTTCGAGGGCGGAACGCTGCTGCATCAGGAGCGCGCCGCGCGCGCCGCCTATGACCAGGCGGCCCAGCAATATCGCAGCACCGTGCTGACCGCGTTCGAGAATGTCGCCGACACCTTGACCGCCCTGCAGCAGGACGCCGATGGCGCTGAAGGCGGCGGCCGCCGCGGACGACGCCGCCAAGACATGCCTGGACATGGTCGAGCGGCAGGCCAAGGACGGCTATGCGGGCGACCTTCAGCTGCTCGCCGCCGAACAGGCCTATCAGCAGGCCCATATCGGGCTGCTGCAGGCCGAGGCCGACCGGTTCGCCGATACGGCCGCGCTTTTCCAGGCGCTGGGCGGCGGCTGGTGGCACCATACCGAACTGGCCGGGAACAAACATGAAAACTAAATCGCTTCACGCAGCGCGTGTCCGGCATGGCCGAATTGGCGTGGGCCGCGCTTGCATCATGGCGCTTGCGCTGGTCGCCGCGGCCTGCTCGCCGGGCGGCGAGAAGGCCCCGGGCAACAGCGGCAACCTCACGCTCACCCAGGCGCAACGCCAGCACATCCACCTCTACACCGTCGGTGCCGGCCCACTTCCACAAGACCGTCGATACCAACGGGACCGTCGATTTCGACCAGGACCAGTCCACCAGCGTCATTTCGCCGATCACCGGTCCGGTCACGCGGCTGCTGGTTTCGCTCGGCGAGAAGGTCAAGAAGGACACGCCGCTGGCCTCGGTCGCTTCTTCCGATTTTGCCGCCGCCATCAGCGCCTATCGCAAGGCCATCGCCACCGCCGACACGGCGCGGCGCATCGCCGATCTCGACAAGGACCTTGCTCGCCCATCACAGCGTGTCGCAGCGCGAGGCCGAGCAGGCGGAGACCGATGCGGTGAGCGCCGAGGCCGACCGCGACGCCGCCCTGCAGGCGCTCAATGCGCTGGGCGTCGATCCCGCGACCATCAAGGCGGTGCAGCAGGGCCGCCCGGTTTCGCGGATCGAAGGCATGATCCGCGTCGCCCATCGCCGGCACCGTGGTGGAAAAGCTCATCACGCCCGGCCAGCTGCTGCAGGCGGGCTCCACCGCCTGTTTCACGGTCGCCGATCTTTCGCGGGTCTGGGTGATGGCCCAGGTGTTCGGCTCCGATCTCACCAATGTCGCGGTGGGGGATCCGGCGACGATCACCACCGGCATCGATGGGCACGCCCTTCTCCGGCCGGGTGGATAATATCGCCGCCGTGGTCGATCCGGATACGCGCTCGGTCGGCGGTGCGGGTCGTCGTCGACAATCCCGGCGATCTGCTCAAAAAGCAGATGTATGTGCGGGTCGCGATTCAGGACCGCCGCGAAAGCACCGGACTGCTGGTGCCGGATTCGGCGATCCTGCGCGACGACGAAAACCTTCCCTTCGTCTATCTGGCCCTGCGCGACGGCAGCTTCGCCCGGCGGCGGGTGACGCTCGGCTACCGGGCCGGCAACCGGTACGACATCACCGCCGGTCTTCGCAGCCGGCGACCGCGTCGTGGTCGAAGGCGCCCTCTTCCTCCAATTCATGCAGTCGCAATGAGCGATCAACCCGCCCCCGAGCCGGCGCCAGTCGCACCAGCGCTCGATCATCAACCGGATCGTGGCGTTCGTCGCTGCAGCAGCGCTTTCTCGTCATCCTGCTGACGTTGATGCTGATCGGCGCGGGAACGCGCGCGCTCAACCGCCTGCCGGTGGACGCCTATCCCGACCTGTCGCCGCCGATGGTCGAGATCATCACCCAATGGCCGGGCCACGCCGCCGAAGAGGTCGAGCGCCTCATCACCGTTCCGATCGAGCGCGAGATGAACGGCGTTCCCCAGACGGTGACCATCCGCTCGATCTCGCTCTACGGGCTCTCGGACGTCATCCTCACCTTCCAGGACGGCACCGACAATTATTTCGCGCGCGAGCGGGTGTTCAACCGCATGGGCGATCTCGGCCTGCCGGACGGCGTGACGCCGTCGGTGTCGCCGCTCACCTCGCCCTCCGGCCTGATCTACCGCTATGTGCTGCAAAGCCCGGACCGCTCGGCCATGGAGCTCAAGACCATCGAGGACTGGACCGTCGAACCGCAATACCGGTCGGTGCCGGGCGTTGCCGACGATTCCGGTTTCGGCGGCGGCACGATGCAGTATCAGGTGCTGCTCGATCCGACCAAGATCGCCGGCGCCGGCCTTTCGGTCGCCCAGGTCGAGGCCGCGCTCGCCGCCAACAACAGCAATGCCGGCGGCGGATTCTATTCGCAGGGCGGGCAATTCTACTATGTGCGCGGCATGGGCCGCCTCGTCACGCTCGAGGACATCGGCAATGTCGTGCTGGCGGTGCACAATGGCACGCCGGTCCTGGTCAAGGATGTCGGCCGCGTCGTCATCGGCATCGCCCCGCGGCTGGGCGAATTCGGCTATGAGAAGCAGAATGACGCCGTCGAAGGCGTCATCATGATGCGCAAGGGCGAGAAGACCCAGGACGTCCTCAAGCGGGTCGAGGCCAAGACCAGGGAACTCAACGGCCAGATCCTGCCCAAGGACGTCAAGGTCCATCCCTTTTACGACCGCAGCGACCTCATCGCGCTGACGACCAAGACGGTCGAGGGCAACCTGTTGCGCGGCGTGCTGCTTGTCGTCGTTGTCCTCATCTTCTTCCTCTACGATTTCCGGGCCGGCCTGATCGTCGCCGTCACGATCCCGCTGGCGCTGCTGTTCGCCTTTTTCTGTCTCGATCTCCAGAACGCGTCGGCCAATCTTCTGTCCATCGGCGCGGTCGATTTCGGCATTCTGGTGGATGGCGCGGTGTTCATGGTGGAGAACATCTTCCGCCAGATCGCGCTGCATGAGGAACGGCCGCTCAACGTCGTCGAGATCATCAAGGATGCCGCCGCCGAGGTGGACCGGCCGCTGGTCTATGCCGTTGCCGTCATCGTGGTCAGCTTCCTGCCGATCTATGTGCTTTCGGGGCCGTCCGGGCTGCTGTTCAAGCCGATGGCGGACACCATGGTGTTCGCGCTGATCGGCTCGCTGATCGTCACGCTTGACCCTGCTGCCGGTGCTCTGCGCCTGGTTCATGCGCGATGGCGTGCGCGAGCGGCGCAACGCCGTGCTCGACTATGTGCGGGCCCGCTATGTCGAAGGCCTGGACTGGTGCCTGGCGCGGCCCTGGAAGACCACATTGGCCTCGGCCCTGGCGCTGGGGGCGTCTCTGCTGCTGGTTCCCGATATCGGCGCCGAATTCATGCCGCATCTCGACGAAGGCGCGTTATGGGTGCGGGCGACCATGCCCTACACGATTTCCTTCGACGAGGCTGCGAAGATCGCCCCCCAGATTCGCAGCATCCTCAGCAGCTATCCGCAAGTGACGACCGTCACCTCGGAGCTTGGCCGGCCCGATGACGGCACCGACGCGACGGGTTTCTTCAATGTCGAATTCTTTGTCGGGCTCAAGCCCTATGACGAATGGACCGGGCCCTATCGCGACAAGCCCGCGCTGATCGCGGCGATCAACAAAAGGCTGACGAATTTTCCGGGCATCATCTTCAACTATACCCAGCCGGCGGAGGACGCGGTGGACGAGGCCGAAACCGGGCTCAAGAGCGCGCTGGCGGTCAAGATCTTCGGCACCGATCTCAACGTCCTCCAGCAAAAGGGCAGGCAGATCAAACAGATTCTCCAGCATGTGCGCGGCATCACCGAGGTGACTCTGGTGCAGGAGCTGGGCCAGCCCAGCCTCATCATCCGCATCAATCGTGCCCGCATCGCGCGCTATGGCCTCAATGTCGACGACATCAACAATCTCATCGAGGCGGCGATCGGCGGGGTGACGGCGACGTCGGTGGTGCAGGGCGAGAAGGAATTCGATCTGGTGGTGCGTCTTGAGCGGCAATATCGCGACAATCCCGAGGAGATCGGCAACATCCCGGTGGCGACGCCGGGCGGCCAGCAGATTCCGCTCAAGGAATTCGCCGATATCAGCATCCAGAACGGCGCCTCCTTCATCTATCGCGAGAACAATTCCCGCTATATCGGCGTGCAATTCTCGGTCGAGGGCCGCGACCTGGCGAGCGCGGTGAACGACGCCATCAAGCAGGTCAACCAGGCGGTCAAGGTGCCGTTCGGCTACCGCGTCGATTGGGGCGGCGAATATTCCGAATATACCGCTTCGAGCCGCCAGCTCAGCATCATCCTGCCGCTGACCCTGTTCCTGATCTTCCTGATGCTGTTTGTGCTTTACAGCAATTTCAAATTCCCCTTCATCACCGTGCTGGGGGTGCTGCTTTCGGCGCCGGTGGGCGGTTTCATCGCGCTATGGATCACCGGCACGCCCTTCTCAGTGTCGTCTGGTGTCGGCTTCCTGGCTTTGTTCGGCGTGTCCGTGCTGACCGCCGTGGTTTATATTTCCTATGTCAACGAGCTGCGCCGTGGCGGTACCCCGCTCAATGAGGCGATCCGCACCGGCGCGATTCTCCGGCTGCGTCCGATCATGATGACCGCGCTGGTGGCCTCGATCGGGCTGTTGCCGGCGGCGGTCGCCACCGGGGTCGGCACGGACTCGCAAAGGCCGTTTGCCCTGGTCATCGTTTGCGGGCTGATCACCCGGTTGGGCATCAGCGTCTTCCTGATGCCGGCACTTTATCTGCTGGTGGCCCGTCCGAACGACCGGCTGGAAGTGTGACGGCCGCGAAGGCGCGGGCCGGCGGGCATTGCAAGGTCCGTGGAGCGGAAATTCGGGGAGGGGCTGTGGCGAACCCGGCAGGACTTGAACCTGCGACCGCCGGATTAGAAATCCGATGCTCTATCCAGCTGAGCTACGGGTTCGCGGAAAACGTCTTGTGTCGGAACCACGCTGGGATGGCAAGAAAAACGAGGGATTTGCTCGAACCAGATGCATCGCCAATGGGGATTTGCAGCCCACAATTCATCAAAAGAATTAAATACTTAGTAACATAGCGAGCGCCAGCCTTCCAGGTCGCTGGTGGCAGGTTCGAGTCCCACCGCAGTCGCGAGTTCTCGGACTTTTAGCGAAAACCTGAAACTGGGCGACGAGGCCTGACTTGGCGAGTTCTGGACCTTGGGGTAAAAAGCTCGAATGGGGGACGTTCTCAGTTTCATCAAACGGCACTTAATCCCGGCAGGCGGTCTCATAATCGCCGCTCTCACTTGGGGTTACGGTGTTGTGAGCGGCGCCCATGAAATCGCCACTGCAATCTTGGCATCGTGGCAATGGCAGTTAGTTGGGGGAGCCGTATTTATCCTTAGTGTGCTCGCAATTTTATTTCAATGGGACAAAAGTCGACTTGCTGGCGAAGTACTTACGTCGACGGAAATAGTGCGTCCGACACATGAAAAATGCGATGCCAACGAGGTGAGCACCCAGGAACCCGCTCCCCAGCCCTTAATCGATTTTGCCTTAGACTATGTCTATCCGACCTGGATAGCTTTGACTGAAATCCAGCAGGCGTTGATCGCCAGAGAATGCCGGAACGATATTATCCGAGGTTTTGCCATTGCCGGAATCGAATCCAATCCCGCGATTTCGACGTTTGCTTACGGTCTTCACGGACTTGGGCGCTTCGGCACTAGTCCACCGCAGTCAGTCACCAAAGACGAAATGATCGGCTATGTCCATGCCTTGGAAACTGGCTATCAGGCCGTCCTGGACCAAACCCAGCTGCTAGCTGTTGCTGCAGGCACGATCGATCTCGCCACTCATCCCGATTTCGCGCCAATGTTCGAAAGGTGGCGACTGGCCCATAATGCCATGGTGGCGGCCTTCGAACCCATCAAGCGCGATCGAGCATTCGATAAGTTATTCCGTCCAATACGCCCTAGCCGCTGGGGCGGTCCAATCGAGCCATTAACCGCCGTAGGTCTGGTTCCTCAGTCGGTACCGCTGAAATTTTATTCACAAAAAGATAAGGAGAACCTTGCAGATATGTGTGCCCAATTGGCCTGCACCCGGTTTGAGTGACACGCGGTTAAGCTAATCCTGCCTTCGTCTCAAAGTCCATTGGGCTCATATATCCGATCGTCGAGTGCCGTCGTTTTGGGTTGTAGAAGCGTTCGATGTAGTCGAACACATCGGCCTTGGCATCATTCCGCGTCCGATAGGTCTTACGCGCCGTACGCTCGGTCTTAAGCGAGGAGAAGAAGCTCTCCATCGCAGCGTTGTCCCAGCAATTGCCAGAGCGGCTCATCGAACAGGTGACGCCATGATCGGCCATCAGCCGCTGGAACTGCTCGCTGGTGTACTGGCTGCCGCGATCTGAATGATGGAGCAATGCCCGGGGTTTTCCCCGCCGCCAGATCGCCATCACCAGGGCATCGGTGACGAGCTGGGCCGTCATGCTCGCGCTCATCGACCATCCGACCACGCGCCGGGAGAACAGATCCACGACCGCCGCCACATAGAGCCAGCCTTCTGCCGTCCAGATGTAGGTGAAGTCCGCGATCCATTTGCGGTTCGGGGCCGGGGCATCGAAGCTGCGGTCCAGCATGTTGGAGGCGATGGCGCCCGCTTGCCGCTCTCCCAGGTCTGGCGGTAGCCGCCGCCGTCTGGGGCGCGCTTTTAGGCCCTGCTGGCGCATCAGGCGCTCGATCCGGTGCAGCCCACAGGAAATCCCTTCCGAGATCAGGTCGTGCCACACACGCCGGGCACCGTAGGTCCGGTCGCTGGCAAGGAAGCTGGCGCGGACCTTCGCACCCAGTTCCTCGTCGCTGCGACTGCGCTCGCTGCGGGGCCGCGTCAGCCAGGCATAGAAGCCGCCGCGCGAGACACCGAGCGCCCCGCACATCCATCTCGCCGGCCATATCCCCCGGTGCTTCGCGATGAAGGAGAACTTCACGTGCTCTCCTTCGCGAAGTAGGCCGCGGCTTTTTTTAGGATATCGCGTTCGGCTTTGAGCTTGGTCACTTCGCGCTTCAGCCGCGTGATCTCGGCCTGCTCCGGACCCTGCCGACCATGGCCGGGAAATGCCTGCTGCACGTCCCCAGCCGCATCCTTGATCCAGCGCCGCAGCACCGTTCCATGGACGCCCAGATCGCGCCCGGCTTGCGCCACAGATACACCGCGCTCGGTGACAAGCTTCACCGCCTCAAGCTTGAACTCTCGTGTGAACTTCCGTCTCTCCATGACCCACCTCCCGGTTCCATAAAAACACCAAACTCGGTGTCTTCAAAACCGGGTGCAGGCCATATTGCCCTCGAGCCCGCCAAGGAAAAGTACGTTCACACAATTCAGCAGTTTCAAAAGAACTTGTTTGAGGCAACGCAGCGCGTAGAAGCATTTAGGAAAAAGCTATAACTGGTGAATTCTCCTGTTTATTTTTTGATTCTGACATAATCAGAGCCCACAAAATGAGACTTGAACCATCTGCGATTGACTACGGTTGCAGGGTCAGCTCGTTACTCCGCCGCGTTTTCGGTCCGGGGCATCTGGGTGCGGCGGGCGAAGATCAGGATGTGGTGGATGGTTTCCTTCAACCCGGTGGTGACCACATCGCATTCGGTGGCTTCCACGCTGTCGAGATAGCGCGAATGATCGTCGCCCAGGCCCCAGAACACCACCATCACCGGCACGCCCGGCATATGCTTGCGCAGCCGGCGCACCTGATAGCGGGCATTCTTGAAGGTGCCGGGCTCGAGATAAGAGACGCAGGCCACCTGCACGCCGGCCGATCCAGGCTGTCGATCTGGGCGGCGGAGGCTTCGTCGGATGAAATGACCTTCGCGCCGACCCCATATTTCTCCAGCATGTCCACCAGCAGGAACGCGGCGGCTTCGTCCAGCGGGCCGCGGCCGGCGATGCACAGAACCGGCTTGCCGCTCCGCCAGCTGGCGGGCAGCTCCACCGGCTTGATGCCGCTTTCCTCATTCTGCTCCGACAGGTTGAAGATCACGCCCTTGATGGCGTCGCGGATGCGGGCCTGGCGGCGGACATCCAGCACCCCGCGATTGGCATCGGCCTGGGCCAGCATCAGCGCCTGCGACACCACCTCGTCGTAATAGGCCGCCAAGGTGCTGTGGCGCAGAAACGCCTCCGCGTCCCGGGTGGCGTCATCGGGGTCCTCCGCCAGCATGCGCAGATAGAGGCTTTCCTCGGTCTTCAGTGCCGGCGTGTCGCCCAGCATCACTTCCAGGAATTCCAGGCTCTCGATATGCCGGCCCAGCACCACAAAGCACATGGTGAGCGGGGTGGAGAGCAGCAACCCCACCGGGCCCCACAGCCAGGTCCAGAACACCGCCGCCACCACCACCGCCACGGCGGAAAGCCCCATGCTGCGGCCATAGACCAGGGGCTCGACCACCTGGCCCATCACCGCCTCGACGCCGCCGAACAAGGCCATCACCCAGAACAGCATCGACCAGCCCGGATCCACCGCGATGGCGAGGGCGGCGGGAAACAGGAAGGCGATTGGCACGCCGACATAGGGCACGAAGCGGAACAGCATGCCCATCAGGCCCCACAGTCCGGCATTGGGGATGCCGATCAGGAACAGGCCCATGCCGATGGTGAAGCCGAAGCTGCCATTGATGATGGTCTGCAGCGCCAGATAGCGCGACAGCCTGGTCGCGGCTTCGTCCAGCGCCACCGCCGTCCGCTGCATGTCGCGCGATCCCGCCAGCCTGATGAAACGATCCCGAGATCGTCCTTCTGCAGCATGATGAAGCCCACGAACACCAGCACCAGCACCAGGGTGGCCAAGGGCTCCAGCAGCGGTCCCAGGATGGTCTGCGCCATTTCCCAGGGCGCCAGGCTCTGGCGGGTGATCTCCACCGGCACCGGCTTTTCCTCCAGCGGCACGGCGGGATGGGTTTGCGGCTCATGCGGCGCCGCTGATCTGGTCGGCCAGGTCCTGGATGGTCTTGTTGAGCTTGGCGATGGTGCCGTTGCCGGCCGTGCCGCGGATGGACTGGATCTTATGGCCGATATTGGTCTGGTAGCGCGGCAGATCCGACGGCGAGGCCGGCGAATTGCGAACCCACGAAGGTGCCGATCGCCGACAGGATCACCAGCGCCAGGGCCAGGCTCAACAGCACCGCCGGGACATGGCCGATCCTCAAATGCCTGAGCAGCGCCACCAAGGGCGCGATGGCGAACGACATCAAGACCGCCAGCGCCAGGGGCATCAACACCGGCCGGCCGAAATAAAGTCCCGCCACCACCACGGCCGCGATCATCACGGTCATGAATTTCGGGGTCAGCGTGTCGGTCGCAGGCGCGCGCGGGGGCATGAGGGTGACGACGCTCCAGGGCCGCGACAGCGCGGCTTGATTCCAGTATAGCGCAAGAAATCCGCCCGAATTCAGGCCAATTGGCGGAAAAAGCAGCTCGGCGCCCCGGTGTGGCAGGCCGGCCCCAGCTGGTCCACCTTCAACAATACCACATCGCCGTCGCAATCCACCAAGGCCTCGACCAGCCGCTGGGTGTGGCCGCTGGTTTCGCCCTTGCGCCAGAGTTTCCGGCGCGAGCGCGACCAGTAGGTGACCTGCTTTGTGGCCAGGGTGAGTTCCAGGCTTTCCCGGCTCATCCAGGCCAACATCAGCACCTGGCCGGTGGCGGCGGATTGGGCGATGGCCGGCAACCAGGCCGCGCTCGTCGAACCGGATGGCGGCAAGAAAATCGGCCTGGTTCAGCGTATCGGTCACTTTTCGTCCTTAAGCCGCGTGAAACCCTGTTCCAGATCGGCGATCAGATCGCCGGCATCCTCCAGCCCGGCATGGATGCGCAAAACCGGGCCTTGCGCCTCGAACGGCCGGGCGGTGCGATGGATATGGGCAGGGCAGGATCAGGCTTTCAAACCCGCCCCAGGAATAGCCGATGCCGAAATGCTCGCAACCCGTCCACGAAGGCGGCTACCGCCTGGTCCGAGACCGGCTTTAATTCAAAGGCGAACAGACCCGAGGCGCCGTTGAAGTCGCGCTTCCACAAGCCATGGCCGGGATCGGCTGGGAAGCGCGGGATAGAACACCCGCGTCACTTCCGGGCGCGCCGAAAGCCATTGGGCGAGTTTCAGCGCCGTCTCCTGGTGGCGCGCTGAGCCGCACGCCCAGGGTGCGCAAGCCGCGCAGCGCCAGGAAGCAATCGTCGCCGCTGGCGGCAAGCCCCATATTGCCGTGGGTTTCCTTCAGCCGCGGGACATGGCAGGCGTTGGCGCTGACATAGCCGAGCATGCACATCGGCATGGCCGCCCAGATATTTGGTGCCGGCCTGGATGGACAGATCCACCCCATGGCCATGGGCGTCGAACAGAAGCGGCGTCGCCCAGGTATTGTCCATCAGCACCGAGGCGCCATGGGCATGCGCGGCCTTGGCGATGGCGGGAATGTCCTGAATCTCGAAGGTGAGCGATCCGGGGCTCTCGCAGAACACCGCCTTGGTGTTGGGCCGGAGCAGCGGCGCGATAGCGGCATCGGGCGGGTAATAGCTGGTCTCCACGCCGAAGCGCTTCAGGACGGTGTCGCAGAAGAGGCGCGTCGGCCCATAGGCGCTGTCGCTCACCAGCAGATGATCGCCGGCGCCCAGCACCGACAGAAGCGCCGTCGCCACCGCATTCAGGCCGGAGGGGATCAGCACCACGCCGGCGCCGCCCTCCAATTCGCCGATGGCCTCTTCCAGGCTGTGCGAGCTGGGCGTGCCGCGCCTGCCATAGGTGTAGGTCCGCTTGCCTGGCGCCATGCTGGCCAGATCCGGAAACAGGATGGTGGAGGCACGATAGACCGGGGTGTTGACGGCGCCGAAATGGCTGTCGCTCATCCGGCCGGCGCGGACCAGAATGGTGTCGGGTTTTTCGGGCGGCTTGGTCACGGTTGAGTTTTTTCCTCGAGAAGGGGCCTTAGCGGGCGATCGAATGCATGGATGATCAATCCGGCCACCGCCGCGATGGCAGAGATCATTATAAAGAATGTGGACTTGTCCATTGTGTCCCAATGGCTGGCCAGCCAGCCTTGCAGGAATCCTCCGCCCAGAAAATTGGGAATGAAGTTCACCGCCATCATGACGGAAGCGATGCGCAGCGGAGCCACCTTTGAAAAGAGCGACATACTGATGGGATAAAGATATATTTCACCTGCCGTCATGATGACGAAATAGAGCGCCAGCCACAACCAGCTCGATTTGCCGCCGTCCGCATACCAGGCGGCAAAGGCCATCACCAAGTTCGCGATCGTCATCAGATAGCAACCTAGAGCCATCTTCATGGCGCTGCTAGGCGCGCGCGCGCCCTGACGGCGCCACAGCATCAGCAGCAGAGGCGTGCCCAGAAAGATCACGCCCGGGTTGAAGGATTGGAACCAGGTCCAGGGAATATCCCAGCCGAGTAGCGTCCGATCGGTGTTGTCCATGGACCACAGCGCGATGGTGTTGCCTTGCTGTTCGTTGCAGGCCCAATAAAGGGTTAAGGGAATTACCAGCAGAAATAAGGCTCCGACCGATTTCCATTCGTTTCGGCTCAACGGCACACGGGGTTCAGTGGCGCGCGGAGCGCGCGGCGGTTCCGGCGGCAAATTCCGCCATCCGCTCAGATATACCGTCAAGGCCAGCAACATGCCTACGCCGGCCGCCGCGAAACCGTAGTGCCATCCCACTTCTTCGCCGAGTGTGCCGCAGACAAAGGGAGCCAGGAACGCGCCGAGGTTGATCCCCACATAAAATATCGAATACCCGCTGTCGCGCCTGGGATCGCCTGTCGCATAAAGCATCCCCACCTGGGTCGAGGTGTTGGTCTTGAAGAAGCCGCCGCCCACGATCAGAAGCGCCAAAGCCGGGAACAGAAGATTCTCGAACGCCATCATGAAATGACCGAACGCCATCATCACAATTCCGCAGACAGCGATGCGGCGTTGTCCGAAAAAACGGTCGGCAATCCAGCCGCCCAAAAGCGGCGTGGCGTAGATCAGCCCGGTATAGGTGCCGTAGATCAGCGCGGATAGCGGCTGAACGTCTAAGGGACCCGCCAGCGTTTCATAGAATGCTTTCATCTGGGGATACAGCCAGACATGTTCGACATGGCCGGGCAGCAGCAGATATTTGACGAGATAGCCAACCAGCAGCGCCCGCATCCCGTAATAGGAGAAGCGCTCCCACATCTCGGTGCCGAACAGGAAGGTCAGGCCCCTGGGATGTCCGAGCAGGTCGCGGCTCATGCGGCCGTCCCCGGCGTGCGCCGGACCAGCCAGCCATAAAGAAGTACAACCAGCAACAGAAACGCGAGCGGCCCGATGCCGGGCGCGAGGTTGAACGCCGCGGACACCACCGCCAGCGGCGCGTCATGGTTGAAGCCCACGATCAGGCCGGCATTGACCACCCCGAACAGGCTTTCGCCCACGATCATGCCGGACGCGACCAACACGCCCAGCCGCTTGGTGCGTTCGTCCCTGGCGCGGCGGTTATAGAGCCAGCCGATGAAAGCCCCCAAAGCGACGGTCGCCGTCACATCCATCGGCAGATAGATGCCGAAACCGACCGCCAGCGGCGGAATGCGCAGCCAGCCGCGCAGGCGCATGAATTCGTCCACCACCACAATGGCGAGACCGATCAGGACGCCGGTCCCGATCAGGTTCCAGTTCAGCGTGCCGCCGACCACACCTTTCGCCAGGATGGAAATCAGATTGGCCTGCGGCGCCGCCAGCGGCTGGGCAGTGATGGTATGAAGATTGGCGGCGCCGGCGAAGCCGTACGCCTTGGCCAGCAGATTGAGCACCAGCGGCACGGTCACCGAAGACGCGGCGACGCCTATCAGCAGGGCCACCTGCTGCCGCCAGGGCGCGGCGCCGACCAGTTGCCCGGTCTTGAGATCCTGCAGATTGTCGTTGGAACTGCAGGCCACCGCGAACAGGATGGAGGTGATGAACAGCGCGACCGCCGACCAGCGCGGAAGTGTTGCGGCCCTCGCCGCCGAACAGCGCCGCCAGAAAGACCGCGGTCCCGACCACGGCCAGGATGCCGACGCCGGAAATCGGGCTGTTGGACGAACCGATCAGTCCCGCCATATAGCCGCACACCGCCGCCACCAGAAAGCCGCCGATCAGGATCAGGGGGATCGAAAGTCCCGCGATGGCGACGGCCTGGCCGCCCAGGGACGCGTCGGCGCTGAACCGCCACACCAGTGCGGTGGTGATCACGGTGGCGGCAACCGCCAGCGCGATGACCAGGTTGAGCGGAATATCGCGGTCGGTGTGATCGCCGGGCGCCAGCACCGAACGCACCCGCACGGTTTCCGCCAACCCGGTCAGGATTGGGCCCAGGGTCCTGAGCAGGGACCAGACCGCCGCCACCGCCATGGCCCCGGCGCCGATGAAGCGCACCTTGCTGCTCCAGACGCCCATCACGAAGCTGGCAAGATCGCCATGCACCGGCGTCATGGCGGTGAGGATGGGCACCGCGCCGCCCCAGGCAATCAAAATGCCCAGGATCATCGCCACGCCCACCGAAATGCCGACCAGATGACCGGCACCCATCAACGCCAGGGAAAAGGAAAAAGTATAGCCGGTGGCGCCGGCGCCCAACCGGAAGAAACCGGCGGCGCTGTCGGCCGCCAGGCGCATGGCGGTAGTGAGCGCAAGTCCGGCGGAGGCAAGCGAGCCATAGATCACCGCCAGCAGGCCTTCCTGGGCTTCCGGATTGCCGGAACGCGGTGTCGGCGCCCACCTTGCAGCACTTCGGCGCCGGCCACGCCTTCCGGATAGGGAAGATCGGAATTGGTCACCAGGGCGCGGCGGAGCGGAATGGTGAACAGCACCCCCAGCACGCCGCCGCCGGCGCAGATCAAAAACGACGTCCAGAACGGAAAGCCGGTCCACCAGCCCACGATCACCAGCCCCGGCAGCACGAAGATGATCGAGGCCAAGGCGCCGGCCGCCGAGCAGACCGTCTGCACGATATTGTTCTCGCGGATATTGGAGCCGGGAAAGAAGCCCAGCAGCGCCATGGAAATCACCGCCGCCGGGATCGAGGTGGCGAAGGTGAGCCCGACTTTCAGTCCCAGATAGATATTGGCGGCGGTGAAGATCAGGGTGAGGCCCGAGCCCAGCGCGACCCCGCGCCAGGTGAGTTCTTTGCCGTCTGAGGGAGTCATGCCGCGCCCTGGTGTTGCCCTCGAGCGACTTTGCCCGCAAACCTGCGTCAGGGCAATTCCACGAACCGCTCCTCCCGGGAATAGGGCTTGAAGCCGACGCGCTGATAAAGCGGCAGGGCGCGGGGATGATCCAGGGTGCAGGTATTGACCAGAAGCTTGGAAATGGGTTGGGCCCAGGCGCTCATGCAGGTCTGATAGAGGAAGAAATAGCCCAGCCGCCGTGCCGGTGGCCTCCGGGGTGAGCCCGAAATAGGAAATATTGGCGGTGCCGTCGCCGCGCAATTCCAGTTCGGCCATGCCGCCCGGGGTTCCTTCCGTGTACAGAATATAAAGATGATTGTTGGGCGCCTGGATGATCTCGGCCAACTTTTCGTCGGAGATCTTCTTGCGGTCCACCCAGAAATATTTGCCGCCCACCGTGTCGTAGAGATAGCGGTAGAAATGGACCGGCGGATGCTCGCTCCCGAGGAAGGCGATCTTGCCGCGGGGAAAGGGCGGCGGCAGCGCCGAAGGCCGGGCCGTCATCTCCAGGAAGGTGACGGTCATGGGAATCCGGCGGGCGGTTCCGGTTGCCGGCATCAGGCGGGGCCCGTCGCCACCGGGGCGTCGTCGCGGCCGCCCCATTCCGACCAGGAGCCGTCATAGAGCGCGACTTGGCGGCTTCCCAGCTTCTCCAGCGCCAGCATCAGGATGGCGGCGGTCACACCCGAGCCGCAGGTGGTGATGATGGGCGCGCGCAGATCCACGCCCTTTTCGGCGAACAGCTTTTGCAGGGCGGCATCGTCCTTGAGCTTGTTGTCGGCGGTCAGCACCGCGCGGAAAGGCAGATTGGCGGCGCCCGGCATATGGCCGGATTTCAACCCGGCCCGGGGTTCCGGCTCATGGCCCTCGAAGCGGGGCGCGCCGCGGGCATCCAGGATCTGGCTGTTGCCCAAGGCCGCCTTGACCGCGGCGAAGTCGCGCAGGATGGCGTTGTTCGGATGGGGCGTGAATTGGGCGGGTTTGGGGCTTGCCGGACCGCTCTCCAGCGCGCCGTCCGCCGCCTTCCAGGCCGGCAGGCCGCCATCCAGCACCGCGATTTTGTCGTGACCCATGGCCTTGAAGGCCCACCAGACCCGCGGCGCCGAATAGATGCCGGTGCCGTCATAGACCACGATCATGTCGCCATCGCCCAGGCCCAGGACGCCGGCGTCGCGGGCGAATTTCTCCGGCGGCGGCAGCATATGGGGCAGGGGCGAATTCCGGTCCGACAGGGCGTCGATATCGTAGAAGACCGCGCCGGGAATGTGCCCGGCTTCGAATTCGGCATTGGGGTCGCGTTTGTCGGCGGGCATGTACCAGGAGGCATCCACCACCCGCACATCGCCCAGATGCTGCTTCAGCCAGTCGGCGGAGACGATCTCGTTCATGGTTCGTAAGGGACGGTGATCGCATCGCGCGTTTCGGCGAGCCAGCGCGGCGCGGGCAGTCCCTTTCCCTTCAGAAATTCGGGGTTGAATAGCTTACTCTGATAGCGGTTGCCATAGTCGCACAGCATGGTGACGATGGTATGGCCCGGGCCGAGATCCCGCGCCATCCGGACGGCGCCGGCGACATTGATGCCGGACGAGCCGCCCAGGCATAGCCCCTCATGCGCCAGAAGGTCGAACAGGATGGGCAGGGCTTCGGCGTCGGCGATCTGGTAGGCATCGTCGATCGGCGCCCCTTCCAGGTTGGCGGTGACCCGGTTCTGGCCGATGCCCTCGGTGATGGATGAGCCCTGGGACTCCAACTTGCCGGTCTTGACCCAGGAATAGATCGCCGCTCCCATGGGATCGGCGGCGGCGATGCGGATTTTGGGATTGCGGTCTTTCAAAGCCATGGCGGCGCCGGCCAGGGTCCCGCCCGACCCCACGGCGCAGATGAAGCCGTCGATCTTTCCGCCGGTCTGGTCGCCAGATTTCCGGGCCGGTGGTTTCGATATGCGCCTGGCGGTTCGCGACATTGTCGAACTGATTGGCCCAGATGGCGCCGTTCTTTTCGGTCCGCGCCATCTCCGCCGGCCAGCCGGCCGGACAGCCGCACATAATTGTTGGGATCGCGGTAGGGCTTGGGCGGCACTTCGATCAATTCCGCGCCCATCAGGCGAAGCGCGTCCTTCTTCTCCTGGCTCTGGGAATTGGGGATCACGATCACCGTCCGGAAGCCCAGCGCATTCGCCACCAGCGCCAGACCGATGCCGGTATTGCCGGCGGTACCCTCCACGATGGTGCCGCCCGGCCGCAATGCGCCGCGCCGGATGGCATCGCGGATGATGAACAGCGCCGCCCGGTCCTTGACCGATTGTCCGGGATTGAGGAATTCCGCCTTGCCCAGAATTTCGCAGCCGGTCATTTCCGACGCCCGCTTGAGATGGATCAGCGGCGTGTTGCCGATCGCCGCGATGACATCGGGAAGAACCATGGCGGAAAGCTAATGACCTCTGGTTGGCGCTTCAACCCTCGGCAAGAGCATTGAAGGTCTCAAGAGCACGCAACCCCCGCCCGAACCGGATGATGACGGGCGCGGAACCGTTTGACTCAATGCCGGTCCAGCCTGGCGCATTCCGCATGCCGGAAGCAGGTCACGACATGATCGTTGACCATGCCGACGGCCTGGGCGAAGGCATAGGCGATCACCGGGCCGCAGAATTTGAACCCGCGCTGTTTCAGGTCGCGCGACAGGGCTTGGCTCATTTCGTTTTGGGCCGGAATCTGGTCGCGGGTCTTGTGGCGGCTGTCGATGGGCTTGCCGTCGACATGCTTCCAGATGAAGTCGCGGAAGCCGCCCTGGTTCCTTTTCGATTTCCAGCCATAGCCTGGCCCCCTTGATCGCGGCTTCGATCTTGGCGCGGCTGCGGATGATGCCGTCATTCTTGAGCAGCCGGTCGATGTCGCTGGCGCCATAGCGGGCGATGCGCTGGGGATCGAATTCGTGGAAGGCTTTGCGGAAATTCTCCCGCTTTCGGAGGATGGTGATCCAGCTCAGGCCGGCCTGGAATCCGTCCAGCACCAGCTTCTCGTAAAGCGCGCGGCTGTCGAATTCCGGCACGCCCCATTCCTGGTCGTGATAGGCGACATAGAGCGCATCTTCGCCCGGCCAGCCGCAGCGTTGCTTCGGTTTCATGGGGACAGCCATCCGGGTTTGGAGACGGTCACCTTCATGCCGTCCGCGGTCAATTCCGATCGCGCTTCCGCCAGCCGGTCGAGGCGGGTCAGCGCAAAGCCTTCCAGCCCGTAAGTGGCGACGATCTCGCCGATCTCGGTGTCGCCGGCCAGGATCCTGGCGCCGGGCGGCGGCAAGGCTTGGCCGGCGCGAAGCGGCAGAATGCGCTTGCGGGCGGTGCCGCGATGTTTCATCCGGGCGGTCAGTTCCTGGCCGACATAGCAGCCCTTGTCGAAGTCGACGCCATGGAGTTCCTCCAGCCCGGCGTCCAGCGCGAACATCCGGTCGCTGCCGAAATCCTCGCCTTCCGGCACCCCAAGCGCCAGCCTTTCGGCATGATAGGCGGCGGGACCTTCCAGAAAATCCGGCATCTCGGCGGCGGCCCCGATACTGCGCGGGCCCAGAGCCGCGAGCCTGGGGTCCGCGAAGCTGACCGCGCGTTCGGCCGGCCGCCCGGAAAGACCCACATAGACCGCCAGCTGGGGGCGAAGCGCGATCCCGATCTTGGCGCGCAGCCGATACATGGTAAGCCGCTTGACCAGGGCCTCAGCCTGGCTGGCGGCGCAATCCAGCAGCAGCGCGCCATCGCCTTCCACCAGCAGGAAGTCGAACAGGATCTTGCCCTGAGGGGTCAGCAGGGCGGCATAAAGCCCCGTCCCGGGCGCCAGCCGGCCCACATCGTTGGTCACAAGGCCTTGAAGAAATTCCCGCGCGTCGCCGCCTTCCAGGGCGATCACGGCGCGGTCCTCGAGATGAAGGGGATCCATGGCCCCGAAGTAATCCTCTCTGTCAAGATTGCCAAGGTGGCGGGGAGGGGGTACCCAGACCCGCCATGAGTGAAGCGTTCGATCTGTTGATCCGCGGCGGCACGGCCGCGACCCCGAACGGCATTCTGCCGGCCGATATCGGGGTTAAAGCGGGGCGGATCGCCGCCATTGGCAGCCTGTCCCAGGCGCGGGCCGCGGAAATCTTCGAAGCGCGCGGGCTGCATGTGCTTCCGGGCGTGATCGACAGCCAGGTCCATTTCCGCGAACCGGGAAATGCCCACAAGGAGGATCTGGAGACGGGCAGCCGCGCCGCCATTCTGGGCGGGGTCACCGGCGTGTTCGAGATGCCCAACACCAATCCGCCCACCACCAGCCGCGCCGCCATTCAGGACAAGCTCGACCGGGCAAAGGGACGGATGCAGTGCGACTATGCCTTTTATGTCGGCGCGACCCCGGCCAATGTCGGGGCGCTGGCTGAGCTGGAAAGACTGCCGGGGGTTTGCGGGGTCAAAGCTTTTCTGGGTTCGTCTACCGGCTCGCTGCTGCTGAACCATCCCGCCGACATTCTCGCGGCGTTGCAGGCCGGCAACCGGCGGGTCGCGGTGCATTCCGAGGACGAAGACCGGCTGATCGCGCGCAAGGACAAGGCCGAGCGCGGCAAGCCTGAGACCCATCCCATCTGGCGCGACGCGGAAACGGCGCGGGCCTCCACCGAACGGGTGCTGGGACTGGCGAAGACAGGCCGGGCGCCGCCTGCATGTGCTGCATGTCACCACCGCCGACGAAATTCCGCTGCTGGCGGCGGCCAAGGATTTCGCCACCGCCGAGACCACGCCGCAGCATCTCACCCTCAGCGCGCCCGGACTGTTATGAGCGGCTGGGCAGCTACGCCCAGATGAACCCGCCCATCCGCGACGAAAGCCATCGCCTGGCGCTGTGGGAGGCGGTGCGCGACGGCGTGATCGACGTGATCGGCTCCGATCACGCGCCCCATACAAGGGCGGAAAAGGACAAGACCTATCCCGACACGCCGTCGGGCATGCCGGGGGTGCAGACCCTGGTGACGATCCTGCTCGATCACGTCAATCACGGGGCATCTCACCCTGGAACGGTTTGTCGATCTCACCGCCTCCGGCCCGCAGCGCATATTCGGCATCGCCGGCAAGGGCCGGATCGCGCGCGGCTATGACGCGGATTTCACCATCGTCGATATGGGCCTTGACCCGCACCATCGAGAATAAATGGATCGCCTCGCGATGCGGCTGGACGCCGTTCGACGGCATGAAAACCAAGGGCTGGGCGGTGGCCGCGATCCTGGCCGGACGGATCGTGATGCGCGATTTCGCGCTGACCGGCGAGGCCAAAGGCAAGCCGATGCGTTTTGTCGAAACCTTGGAGCCGGCTTCCTCCAGTTGAGCGTCCGCGGCCTTGACGGCCGGTCGCAAATTCCGTTCGCTCCCTTTCTTCAGTCAAGGCTGCCGATGAGTTATTTCCTTTTCATCCTGTCCGGCGTCATCATGGGGCTGATCGCGGCGGTGCCCGATCGGGCCGGTCAATCTCATCTGTATCCGGCGCAGTTTCGCCTTATGGACCGGTCAACGGCTTTGTGTCGGGGCTGGGAGCGGCGCTGGGCGACGGGATTTTCGCCATCATCACCTTTTTCGGTCTCACCTGGATCGCGCAGCTGATTCGAAGCTACGAGTCGGTGATCGAGATCGTCGGCGGCGCGCTTCTGGTCTGGTTCGGAATCCATACCCTGCTGTCGCCGGTGACCAGCAAGATGGAAGAGGGCGACAAGACACGATACCGGCGCCTCCACCCTGGCGCGGGCCATGGCCTCGACCTTCGTGCTCACCGTCACCAATCCCGCCACCTTGATCGCCTTTGCCTCCATGTTCGCGAGCTTCCGCGCCCTGGTGGGCGGGGCCAGTTCCTATGCCGATGCCAGCCTGGTGGTGGCCGGCGTGGTGGGCGGCTCGGCCGGCTGGTGGCTCTGTCTCACCACCATCATCGGCATTTTCCACACCCGCATCACCGACACCACGGTGCATGTCATCAATCGCGGTTCGGGCGTCCTGGTGGCGATTTTCGGCCTTGCGGTCCTGATCCATGTGGTCATGAAAGTGCTGGCTTAGGCGCGCGGCACCCCAAAAATTGCCAAAATCCTTCAATTCTTTAGGGTTTTGGCTCTGTTCGGGACCGGCCGGGCCGCGCTAAATTCCTCCGGCGCGGAAGATAAGACGGGAGAGGGCAATGAAAATTTCGCGGCGTTTTTGGTGACAGCCCTTCTGGCTGCGCCGGTTGCTGCGTCTGCCGCAGCTCCGGACCCCGCCCTGAGCCGAGAAGGCCAATGCCGCCTTTCTCGCCGCCAACGCCAAGAAGCCGGGTGTGATCGTCAAGCCCGACGGCCTGCAGATCAAGATCATCCAGAGCGGCTTCGGCAAGCGGCCGACGGCCACCGACACGGTCGAAGTCTATTATACCGGCTCGCTGATCAACGGCATGATCTTCGACGGCACCTCGCCCGGGCTTCCCGCCTCTTTCAAGGTCAATGAAGTGATCCCCGGCTGGACCGAGGCCTTGCAGCTGATGCGGGAAGGCGATCATTGGCAGCTGGTCATTCCCGCCAACCTGGGCTACGGCGCCCGCGGCGCCGGCAACGCCATCCCGCCGGACCAGACGCTGGTGTTCGACATGACCCTGGTTTCGACCACGCCGGCGCCCAGGAGAGGCGAGCCCGGCTATATCCCGGATCCGAACGATCCGGAAGATCAGCAACCGCAATAGCCGGACCGGATATCTTGAATCGGATCTGGACAATTCCTGCGTCGGCGCGTCCGGATCGGCGGACGGTTGCGCATCTTCATCGCCCTGGCGATGGTGGTGAGCGCCAGCGCGCTGTTCTGGGCCAGCCGGGATTACACCATCGTGGCGCCGGACTGGGACGGCCAGGTGCGCGGCATTGCCTACAGCCCCAGCCATCTGTTCCGCGCCAGCGACCAGAAGCATGTCTCGCCGGAACGGATCGACCACGACCTGGCGCTGCTGTCCCGCATCACCGGCCATATCCGCACCTATACGGTGGATGGCGGCATGGACAAGGTGCCGGAGATCGCCCGCCGCTACGGCATGACGGTTTCGCTGGGGATCTGGATCAGTCCCGATCTCGCCAAGAACGACCAGCAGATCGCGCTGGCGATCAAGACCGCGTTGGCCAACCGGCGGGTGATCGACCGGGTGATCGTCGGCAACGAGACCCAGCTGTTCGGTTTTGTCTCGGCCAAGCAGCTGGAGGCCTATCTCGACCAGGTGCGCGCCGCCTTGCCGGCGCGGATCAAGGTGACCACCGCCGAGCCCTGGTCCACCTGGGTGGTGGTGCCGGACATCGCCAAGCATGTCGATGTGATCTTCGTCCATCTGCTGCCCTATTGGGAGAATGTCGATGTGCGGGCGGCGATGCATTTCATCGGCAAGCATTATGACATCACCCAAGCGACTTTTCCCGACAAGCCCATCATCATCGGCGAGGCCGGCTGGCCCTCGGAAGGCCGCACCCGGGGCTGGTCGGTGGCCTCCGTCGCCAATGAGGCTTATTTCATGCGCGCCTTCATCCAATATGCGCAGGAGAAGGGCTATGACTATTATCTGTTCGAGGCCTTTGACGAGCCCTGGAAGAACAGCACTGGCGAAGGCGCGGTTGAGCGCTTATTGGGGCCTGTTCGACGCCACCGGCCATCCCAAATTCGCCTTCACCGGCCTGTTGCGCAGCTTCCCGGAATGGCGCGGCTATGCGTTGCTGGCGGCGGTGCTGAGCCTGTCGCTGGGACTTCTGATCCTGGGCCGGATGCCCAAGGTGCGCCAGACCGGCTATCTGGTGATGGGCGGGTTGATCGCGCTGGTCTCGACCGGCTTGCTGGCGGTGATCGACGCCACCGCGCTGGAATATATCGATCCCACCGACATCGCCGCCATGATCGCGATGTCGCCTCTGGTGCTGCTCGCCTGCGCCATCATTCTGACCGAGGGGGTCGAACTGGCCGCCTCGCTGTGGCGCGAAGACCGCCGCCTGGTGCCCTCGGTGATCGCGGAAAGGATGCCGCGGGTCTCGGTGCATGTGCCGACCTATAACGAGCCGCCGCAAATGGTGATCGAGACCCTCGATGCCCTGGCGCGGCTGGACTATGACGATTTCGAAGTGATCGTGCTGGACAACAACACGCCCGATCCGGCCGCCTGGCGGCCGGTGGAAGCGCATGTGCGCACCTTGGGCCCGCCTTTCCGCTTTTTTCATTTCGATCATATGACCGGGTTCAAGGCCGGCGCCCTCAATCGCGCCTTGGCGCTGACCGATCCCGCCGCCAGCCATATCGCGGTGATCGACAGCGATTACCAGGTCGAGCCCTTCTGGCTGAGGCGGGCCATGCCGCTGTTCGCCTCGCCCGCCATCGCCCTGGTCCAGGGACCGCAGGACTATCGCGACGCCAACGAAAACCTGTTCAAGTCGATGGCCTATGAAGAATATCGCGGCTTCTTCCATATCGGCATGGTCGAGCGCAACGAGCATAACGCCATCATCCAGCACGGCACCATGACCATCGTCAGCAAGGCGGCGCTGGAGGAAGTGGGCGGCTGGAGCGAATGGTGCATCACCGAGGACGCCGATCTGGGGCTCAAGCTGTTCGAGGCGGGTTTCGAGGCCGCCTATATTCCCCAGACCATGGGCGCTGGGCTGGAGCCCGATACGCTGGAAGCCTTCATGTCCCAGCGCTACCGCTGGGTCTATGGCGCCATGCAGATCATGAAACGCCATGCCCGGGAGATTTTTCTGGGCCGGTCGGCTCTGTCCTGGGAGCAGCGCTATCAGTTCCTGTCCGGCTGGCTGCCCTGGATTTCGGACGGGCTGGGCATGTTGGTGACCTGCACGGCCCTGATCTGGACGGCGCTGATGTGGGCCGCGCCCAGCATGATCGATGTGCCGATGCCGGCCCTGTCGGCGGCGGCGATGGCTCTGTTCGCCACCAAGCTGATCAAGACCATGCTGCTTTATCCGCCCAAGGTGCGTTCCGGCGTGATGGGCGCGTTGAAGGCGTCGGTCGCCGGCCTGTCGCTGACCCACACGGTAGGCAAGGCGGTCTGGTCGGGTCTGCTGACCACGGGCAAGCCCTTCCTGCGCACGCCCAAATGCGCCGATCCGGCCCAGTTCAGCCAGGTCCTGCGTGTGGTGTGGCAGGAGACGGCGCTGCTGGCGGGCCTGCTGGCGGCGATGGTCTCGATGGGTTTCGACCGCGGCTTCGAGGATCCGGCGGTCAGCCTGTGGATGGTGATGCTGGGGGTGCAGAGCCTGCCTTATGCCGCCACCTTTCTCACCGCCTCGGTCAGCGCCGTGTCCAACCAGCGGCAGCAGGCCGAGCCGCTGGTGGCCGAACCGGTTTTACCCAAGGCGGCTTAATTTCCCCCCTCCGCCCTTCGCACCTAATCGGTGCTACGGGCACCTCCCCCGCTTGCACGCTTCGCGTGCGCAGGGGAGGCGGGTTCCGACCAAGCAACGCCTTCAGAGACGTTGAACGGGCGGCACGGTCTTTCCCGGATTGAGGATGTTGCTCGGGATCGAAGGCGTGCTTCAGCGCCCGCATCGCGTCCAACTCCTCGCTGGATTTGTAGCGCGGCAGGATATCGCGCTTCATCTGGCCGATGCCGTGTTCGGCGCTGATGGAGCCGGCATATTGCTTGACGATATCGTGGACGATGAGCTGGACCTCGTCCCACTCGGCGGCAAAGGCGGCATCCTCTCCCACCGGCGCATTGAAATTGAAATGCAGGTTGCCGTCGCCCATATGGCCGAAGCAGACCGGCCGGGCCCTGGGATATCTGGCCAGCACCGCCGCGGTCGCTTCCGCGATGAAGGCGGGGATCGAGGCCACCGGCACCGAGATGTCGTGCTTGATGGAAGCGCCTTCGCGCTTTTCCGCCTCCGAGATGGTTTCGCGCATATGCCAGAAGCTCCGGGTCTGGGCTTCGTTCTGCGCCAGCACCGCGTCGGCGATCAGATCCTGCGCCATCGCCTCTTCCAGCGCGGCCTGGGTGAGGGCTGCCAAGCTGGCGCCCGCCCCGCCGGATATTTCCATCAGCACATACCAGGGCGAGGGGGCGGACAAAGGATCGCGGGTGCCGGGAATATGCCGGAGCACCAGATCCAAGGTCGGCCGCGAGATCAGCTCGAAGGAGGAAAGCAGGCCGCCGGTGCGGGCCTGCATATGGCCCAGGAGCCGCAAACCCGCCGTCGGCGAGGGCAGGGCGGTGAAGGCGGTCACCATCTGCGCCGGCTTGGGAAAAAGCCGCAAGCTTGCCGCGGTGACGATCCCCAGCGTGCCCTCCGCGCCGATGAAGACCTGCTTCAGGTCATAACCGCTATTGTCCTTCATCAGCGATTTCAGCATCGGCAGCACCCGGCCGTCGGCCAATACCACTTCCAGCCCCAGCACCAAGGCCCGCATCATGCCGTAGCGCAGGACATGGTTGCCGCCGGCATTGGTGGAGATATTGCCGCCGATGGTGCAGCTGCCTTCCGAGCCCAGGCTCAGAGGAAACAGAAGCTGTTCGGCGGCGGCGGCCTCCTGCGCCTGTTTCAAGGTGACGCCGGCTTCGGCGGCGAGCGTCATGCCCGGCGCGTCCACGCCGCGGATGCGGTTCATCCGCTTCAGGCTCACCAGCACTTCGCCGTGCAGGGGAATCTGCGCCGCCCACCAGCCCGGTATTGCCGCCCTGCGGCACGATGGCGGTACCCGTCTCGTGGCAGATCGCCAGGATGGCGGAAACCTGGGCAGTGGTGGCGGGCTTGAGCAGCAGCGGGCTATGGCCATGGCTGCGGCTGCGCCATTCCTCCAGATGCGGCGCGATCTCCGCCGGATCCTGGCTGAAGCCATTGGGTCCCGCCGCATCCTTCAAGCGATTGAAGACGTCATTCATGGTCGTTCCTCGGCGCCGCCGCCCGGCGCAAGCGGTCGTTGATGGCCTCGCCCAGCCCGGTTTCGGGAACAGGCATCACCGCGATGGGCGCGTGCTTGCTTGTCCAGGGCGCGCAGCATGGCGAAGAGATTGGCGGCGGCCTCTTGCAGATCACCGCTGGGGCTGAGATTGAACGCTGCTTGGGGAGCGGGACCGAATCCCAGCAACACTTCGCCCATCTCCGCGCCGGCGCGCATTCAATCGCAGTGGCGCGCGGCGGCGCGTAATGGCTTTGCAGCTGGCCGGGTGAGCGGATGTCCGCGCCGGCTTGGCCGAGCGGCCCGACCACGGCTTCGATATCGGCGCGGGCGATGGCGCCCGGGCGCAGCAGCACCGGCCGGCCGCGGTCAAAGCCGATCACCGTGGATTCCAGACCCAACGGCGCCGGTCCGGCATCGAGGATGACATCCACCGCTTGCCCCAGGCCTTCGGCGACATGCCGGGCGGTGGTGGCGCTGATCCGCCCGGACGGGTTGGCGCTGGGGGCGGCGACGGGAAGATCAGCCTGGCGGATGAGGGCGGCCGCGACCGGATGCGCCGGCACGCGCAGCGCCACGGTGTCCAGTCCGGCGCTCACCAGGTCAGACAATGGCGAACCGGCGCGGCGCGGCAGCACCAGGGTCAAGGCGCCGGGCCAGAATGTCTCCGCCAGGCTTTGGGCGAGGTCGGAAAAAACGACATGGCGGGCGGCTTCGTCCCGGTCCGCCACATGCACGATCAGGGGATTGAAACGCGGCCGGCCCTTGGCGGCGAAGATCGCGGCAACCGCCCTGCCGTCGCGGGCATCGGCGCCCAGGCCATACACGGTCTCGGTGGGGAAGCCGACAAGCCGGCCCGCCCGCAGCAATTGCGCGGCCCGGGCAATGGCGGCGGGGCTCGCCGCCGCGATCTGTTCGACCAGACGTTCCATACCGGGTTTTTAGCGGGTCCGACGCGGCCGGTCAGCTACTCTTTGAACCTGGCTCGCAAAGGGTTCTAGGCGCCGATATCCGTGCCGGGCACCATGCGCTTCAGCACCTGATCCTTGCGGATCATGTGATGATAGAACAAGGCGGCGCAGATATGGCCGATCGCCAGGGCCAAAAGCAGGAATGCCAGGAGGATGTGGCCGGGCGCGATGATGCCGGCGGCCGCCTTCTTGGCGGTGGCGGAAAGGCTGGCGATGTAAAACAGCTTGGGCCAGGGGATGGCGCCGAACAGCATCAGGGGCCGGGGCGGGATGGAGGCCAGCTGCCAGCCCATGAAGGGCACCAGGATCATCAGGGCATAAAGCGTATAATGGGTGCCACGGGCGAAAAAACGTTTGCCGGGACTGAAATCGGCGGGAAGCGGCGGAATCGGATTTATCAGCCGCCAGCCGAGCCTGAGCACGCTCAGCACCAGAACGGTGATCCCGATGGATTCGTGTAGGCCGATAATGGCAAGCCGCATCGGATCATGGCTGTCGAGAATTTGCACGAAGTAAATGCCGAAAAAGACATTGAGGACGACCAGGGTCGCGATCACCCAATGAAACGTCATGGCGACGCTGCCATAGCGCCGTGAGTTGTTCATGGCAGTCATGCGCGTATCCCCGGTAAGAATGAAAAATTTATAGAGGCTCGCGCCACCGCCGAACAGATACGAAATCCGGACTGGCCGGTAAATTTCGTGTAAAGATGACGTTCGTGTGAAACTTCTCGAAAAGCGACGCGCCATGTCTCTCAGGGGAAAAACGCTCTTCGTCACCGGCGCCAGCCGGGGCATCGGGCTCGCCATCGCGCTGAAGGCGGCGCGCGACGGCGCCAATATCGCCATCGCCGCCAAGACCACCCAGCCGAACGCCAAACTTCCGGGCACGATCTTCACCGCCGCCGAAGAGATCGAACGGGCGGGCGGCAAGGCGTTTGCCGCTGGCCTGCGATATCCGGTTCGAGGATCAGGTCGCGGCCGCGATCGCCGCCACCGTGGAAAAATTCGGCGGCCTCGACATCTGCGTCAACAATGCCAGCGCGATTTCGCTGACCGGCACGCTCGAGACCGAGATGAAGCGTTTTGACCTGATGAACCAGATCAATGCCCGCGGCACCTTCATGGTGTCCAAATATGCCATCCCGCATCTTCTGAAATCCGCCAATCCGCATGTGCTGATGCTGTCGCCGCCGCTGGACATGCAGGCCAAATGGTTCGCCGGCCACACCGCCTACTCCATGGCGAAATACGCCATGAGCTTGTGCGTGCTGGGCATGGCGGCGGAATTCGCCGGCCGCGTCGCCTTCAACGCCTTGTGGCCCAGAACCGGCATCGCCACCGCCGCCATCCGGCTGGCCATGGGCAGCCAGGACGCCGCCCGTCGCTGCCGCACCCCGGAGATCCTCGCCGATGCGGCCCATCTGATCTTCCACAAGCCGGTCGGCTTCAGCGGCAATTTTCTGATCGACGACAGCTTCCTTGCCGAGAATGGGGTGCGCGATTTCGACTCCTATCGGGTCGATCCCAGCCAGGATCTGATCGAGGATTTCTTCGTGCCGGACTGGATTCCGCCGCCCGCGGGCGTGTCCTTGAAGGCGGTCGGCTAGGAATGCCCCGCAAAATTCTTTCGCCACGGTTTTCCGCTCTGGCCCTGATCGGATGGCTTTGGCCGCTTCAGGCCGTCGCCATCTCCTTGCCCGACTGTGCCGGGCCCGTGGCCGTGGCGCAGGCGCAAATCACGCGCGTGGAATCGGATGGCGCCTTGGTGCTCAGCGATGGCCGTACGGTTCTTTTGGAAGGCATCCGGCTTCCCGGCGCCGATCGTCCCGGAAGTGCGGTCGCGGCGGCGGCGCTGGCCAAGTTGCGCGGCCTGGCGATGGCGCGATCTTTGACCCTTGCGGCGGTTCAACCCAAAGCGGACCGTTACGGCCGGCTGCGGGTCCAGGCATTCGCCATGGTGTGGCTGCAGACCGCGCTTCTCGAGGAAGGGTTGGCGCGGGTTGCGGTTCTTCCCGACCGCGACGAATGTTCGGCCGATTTCTACCGCGCCGAAACGGAGGCGCGCCGGGCGGGGCGCGGGATCTGGGCGCTGCCGGAATTTGCCGTCCGGCAGGCCCAGGGCTTTTCCGCTCCGGCCGGAAGCTTTCAAATCATCGAGGGGCAGGTCGCCAATGTCGGTTTCAGCCAGGGCCGGGTCTTTCTCGATTTCAACGCCGATTACCGGCAGGGCTTCTCCGCCATGATCGCGTCCGAGGACAAGAAAGCGTTCCGCGGCAGTGACCCGGCGCTGCGGGATCTGGCCGGCCGTACGGTCCGGCTGCGCGGCCTGGTCGAATATATCAGCGGCCGGCCTGAGATCGCGCTCGCCAGCCCCAAACAGGTCGAGTTGCTGAAATAGCCGGCGGCACCCTTTTGACGGGAACGCGCATGGCGGCGCGGGATTTCGGGCGTGCCGAAAAAGGGCCCATCGGGCCCTTTTTTATTGGAATCTCCTTATTGGGATCTGCGGCGCGCCATGCGCACCGCCGGAGTCCTGCATCAAGCGGCCTTTTTGGTCAGCATGCCTTCGACGCGCTTGACCGCGGTCTGCTCGTCGGTGCGCTCGACGGCGGCGACTTCGCGCGCCATGCGGGCCAGCGCCTTTTCGTAAAGCTGGCGCTCGGAATAGGACTGTTCGGGCTGGCCGCCGGCGCGATGAAGGTCGCGCACCACCTCGGCGATGGAGACCAGATCGCCGGAATCGATCTTGGCTTCATATTCCTGGGCCCGGCGGCTCCACATGGTGCGCTTGATGCGGGCGCGGCCCTTGAGCGTGTTGAGGGCGGTGCCGACCACTTCGGGCGACGACAGCTTGCGCATGCCCACCGCCTTGGCCTTGGTGGTCGGCACGCGCAGGGTCATCTTGTCCTTCTCGAACTCGATGATGAACAGTTCGAGCTTGGCGCCCGGCGACTTCCTGTTCCTCGATGCCCGGAGACCTTGCCGACGCCGTGGGTGGGATAGACCACATGGTCGTTGGTCTTGAATTCGTGCTTCCTGTTGGAATTGGCCGGAACTTTCTTGGGATGAAGCGGTGCCTGCTTGGCGGCATGGGTATGCGTTTTGGTTGCAGTCATTTCAGTTTCCATTGGCACCTTCGCTGGTGAATGCGGAAAGTGCGACGATTTCACAACAATATGGCCGAAACACGCCGCAGCGTCGGTGGGGCGCTGTCTCTCAGGGCTGACCAATGTTTCAAATGGAACCTAACACAAGTTAACCCAAATTGGAAGCAAAATCGTCACAAGTTGTTGAAATTGCGGCATTTCTTCCGGATAGCGGCGTGGTCAACCGGCAACCCCTTGATCCATGTCCCAAATCGGGAACTCAAAGACAGAGCTGCCATGCCGAGGTCGGTTGGCTCAACCGCTGATTGTCCTAAACGGGCCCCGCAGGCGCAGTTCAGGAGCCGGACCCGGGCTTGGGGTCGAAATATTTCTCGAACTTGTCGGCCACGCCCTGCCAGTCCTTGGCGTCGGCCGGCGCCTCGCCCTTCTGGCTGATATTGGGCCAGACTTTGGCGTATTCGGCATTGACCGAGAGCCATTTTTCCAGCCCGGATTCGGTATCGGCCTTGATCGCCTCGGGCGGGCATTCCGGCTCGCAGACGCCGCAATCGATGCATTCGTCGGGACTGATCACCAGCATGTTTTCGCCTTCGTAGAAGCAATCCACCGGGCAGACCTCGACGCAGTCCATGAACTTGCACTTGATGCAGGCTTCGGTAACGACATAGGTCATCGGCATGGCTCCAAAAGGCGGGTAGGTCTCTAAAACCGGAGGCTTTCCAAGGCAAGCGCTCAGTCCGCGACGATTTCGTACAGGAGCTGCGCGTCCAGCGCGGGAACCGCGCCGCTCCGCCAGGGCCAAAACCCTGAGCGCCATCACCTCGCTGCCCTTGCCGAGGGTCAGGATATCGCCTGGCTTGAGCGACTGGGAAGGCTTTTCCACCCGCATCCCGTTCAGCCTGACCTTGCCCGCGCTGGCGGCGGCCTGCGCCAGGGTCCGGGTACGGTAGAACCGGGCATGGAACAGCCATTTGTCGATGCGGGTGGCGTTCATCGCGCCATCAGTCCCTTGAGTTCCGCGAAGGGCGAATGTTCCGGCGGCTTTTCCGCGGCGGGCCGTTTGCGATGTCTTTCCTTGGTCCGGCGCCAAACCGAGGGTTGGTCGGCGACGGCAACCAGCCGCCAGCCCAGGACGGCGAGAATCTCCCTGGCTTCGTCATTGCCGGCGCCCAGAAGCGATACCAGCCTGGGCAGAACCAAGTCGGCATCGGTGCCGCTGATGGCCGCCTTATCCAGTTCGGCTTCCAGCCGTTCCAGCATGTCGAAGCGGATCGCGCGGCGGCCCACCAGGATAAAGCCCGCGGCATGGAGGAAGCCTTGCGGCTCTCCGGCATGTGCGAAGGAGGTCAATCCGGGCGCGGGCGGGCCGGTCAGCTGGGATTGCCGGGTCCAGACGCCCCAGAGCAGCGCCAGCAAGCCGGCCGCGTCCGGCCGAAGCAGGCGCGGAAGATAAACCGTGCGCCGGCCGACCCAGACCCCGAACGGTTTCAGAGCCCGGATGACCGGCCCAAGCTTGTCCGGCAGGTTCAGGGATGCCCGGTTCAGGGCGCCGAAATTTTCCGTCAGCTGATGCGCCAAGCCGCGGGCCTGGGCGGGCAAGGCGGTTTCGCTGCCGGCCCGGGCCTGGACAGCGCGGGCCAACGCCACAAGCGGCTCCAGCCGGGCGCTCACGCGGGTGTCCAGCCAGGCGTCCAGCCGTGCCTGGACGGCGCTCCTGAACTCGCCCTTGAGCAAGTCATCGGCGGCCAGCGCCACGCGCGGCGCCAGCGGCGTGGGCCCGGCCTTGAGATGGCCCACCATGGCGCCGTCCCACCACAGCTTGCCATGTTCGCTCAAGCCGATCTGCTCGTCCGGCGCGCCCGCCAGGGCGCGGGCCCGCGACAGGAATTCGCTTTCCAGGCCGCGCATCGCGGCGGCGCGCAACATCCGGGCATGCAGGGCGCCATTGCCATCGCGAGCCCCGCGCGGGTCGGGGGTGAATTGGAATCCGTCCAGCCGGCCGATCGCCTCGCCGGCGATCAGCACGGCGCCGTCCTCTTCCAGCCGCGCATCGGCGATTTCGTCCTCGCGCAGATGTTTCATCAGGACCGAAGTCCGCCGGTCGACGAAGCGCTGGGTAAGCCGCTCATGCAGGGCATCGGAGAGCCGGTCCTCGACCGCGCGGGTTTCGCCCTGCCAATAGGCGCTGTCGCGGGTCCAGCCGGGACGATGCGCGGCATAGGTGAAAGTGCGGATCTGCGCCAGCCGTCCCGACAGGGTGGCGACATCGCCTTCGGCGATATTCAGGCGCGCGATCTGGCGCGCCATCCAGTCGTCGGGAATATGGCCGGGCGGCGCGGTCAGGAACAAATACAAGATACGCACCATCTTGGCGTGCTCGTCGGCCGACAATTTGCGGAAGTCGGGCAACTGGCAGACCTCCCACAGGCGCTTGACGGTGTCGCGCGAACCGGTCCGCGCCCGGATCTCCGCTTCGCCCGCCAAATGGTGCAAGGCGACGGCGTCGGTGGCGGGCCGCGCCCGCACCAGCCCCCGGTCCGGCGGCGGCGCGTCCAGGCTTTCCAGCAGCGCGCCGATCGAATGGAAATTCAGCGCGCCATTGCGCCATTGCAGAAGCTTGACCGGATCATAGCGGTGACCCTCGACCCGGGTGACCAGCTCGTCCTCGAAAACCTCGCATTCGGCGGTGACCCCGAAAGTGCCATCATTCATGTAGCGTCCAGCGCGGCCGGCGATCTGCCCGATCTCCGCCGGCATCAGTGGGCGGTAACCGTTGCCGTCGAATTTCTCGGCCCCGGCGAACGCGACATGATCCACATCCATGTTGAGACCCATGCCGATGGCGTCGGTGGCGACCAGGAAATCGACATCGCCCGACTGATAGAGCGCCACCTGGGCGTTGCGGGTGCGCGGCGACAAGGCGCCCAGAACCACGGCGGCGCCGCCGCGCTGGCGGCGCACGATCTCGGCGATGCCATAGACATCCTCGGCGCTGAAACCCACCACCGCCGAACGCCGCGGCAGGCGGGTGAGCTTCTTGTGGCCGGTATAGGCGAGATCGGAGAAGCGCGGCCGGGTGATGAACCAGGCCTTGGGTATGAAACGCTGGATGGCGCCGCGCATCGCCTCGGCGCCCAGGAACAGGGTTTCCTCCGTGCCCGCGCGCGTTCAGCAGCCGGTCGGTGAAGATATGGCCGCGTTCGGGATCGGCTGCAGAGTTGGATCTCGTCCACCACCAGGCAGGCGACGGAAATGTCCAGCGGCATGGCTTCGACGGTGCAGACATAGAAGCGTGCCGCCTTGGGCAGGATCTTTTCCTCGCCGGTGATCAGGGCGACGTCGTTGGCGCCCTTCAAGCGGACGACGCGGTCATAGACTTCCCGCGCCAGCAATCGCAGCGGCAGACCGATCATGCCGGACTTGTGCGCCAGCATCCGCTCGACGGCGAAAAAGGTCTTGCCGGTATTGGTCGGTCCCAGAATCGCGCTCACCTTGGAGCGCGCCACGCCGGAGGCCTGTCTCTGGGTCATGGATGCAATATGGGGCGGGCCTAGTGACGCGGAAAGCGCCTTGTGATCAAAGGCTTGCTTTTGGTTGCTGTGGATGGCCGGTAAAAGAACGGAACGGGCACAGAACAAAATGAGCCCGAATCACTAACCTTACCGAAATCTGTGTTCGTTCTCATACATTTAGCTGTCTGTCCAGATGCGTGAGCCACCACATCTTGTTGGTATTGGCAGTCATGGAGTCTGGGCCGTCCCCTTGGGACTCGATCTTCCGTAGGCGGACAGAAACCATGACGATTTGCGCTCGAGCGGCGGCTCAAGGAACATGGATACATGACCGATCTTCAAAAGGACTGGGAAGAGGCCGTGGCCCGGGAACTCAAGGCCCGCAAGCCGGCCGATCTTGTCTGGCGGAGCCCCGAGGGGATCCCGATCCAGCCGCTCTATACCGAAGCCGATATGGAGGGCCTTGAGACGGGCTCCTGGCCGGGGCTGCCGCCCTTCACCCGCGGCCCGCGCGCCAGCATGTATGCCGGCCGGCCCTGGACCATCCGGCAATATGCCGGCTTCTCCACCGCGGAAGAGTCCAACCTCTTCTATCGCCAAAATCTGAAGGCGGGACAGATGGGCTTGTCGGTGGCGTTCGATCTGGCCACCCATCGCGGCTATGACAGCGATCATCCCCGGGTTGCCGCCGATGTCGGCATGGCGGGGGTGGCGATCGATTCCGTCGAAGACATGAAGATCCTGTTCGACGGCATTCCGCTCGACCGCATGAGCGTGTCCATGACCATGAACGGCGCCGTCCTGCCGGTGCTGGCGGGTTTCATCGTGGCGGGCGAAGAGCAGGGCGTTCCCCTGGAGCGGCTGTCGGGCACCATCCAGAACGACATCCTCAAGGAATTCATGGTGCGCAACACCTATGTCTATCCGCCCTTGCCGTCGATGCGCATTGTCGCCGATGTGATTGAATTCACCGCCCAAAACATGCCGCGCTTCAATTCCATCTCGATCAGCGGCTATCACATGCATGAGGCGGGCGCCACCGCGGTGCAGGAGTTGGGGTTCACGCTTGCCGACGGCATGGCCTATGTCCGCGCCGCGCTGGCGCGAGGTCTCGATATCGATGCCTTCGCGCCCCGCCTGAGTTTCTTCTTCGGCATCGGCATGAATTTCTTCATGGAGGTGGCCAAGCTGCGCGCCGCCCGGCTGCTGTGGTCGCAGATGATGGCGGAACAGGGCGCGAAGAACCCGGAAAGCCGGATGCTCCGAACTCATTGCCAGACCAGCGGCGTGTCGCTGACCGAGCAGGAACCGCACAACAATATCGTGCGCACCACCTTGGAGGCGCTGGCGGCGGTTCTGGGCGGCACCCAATCCCTCCACACCAATGCCTTTGACGAGGCGATCGCGCTGCCCAGCGAAGCTTCGGCCCGGGTGGCCCGCAACACCCAGCTTATTCTGCAGCAGGAATCCCAGGTCACCCGCGTGGTCGATCCCTTGGGCGGTTCCTATTATGTGGAATCGCTCACCCATTCCCTGGCCGAAGCGGCGCGCAAGGTGATGGCGCGGGTCGATGAAGCCGGCGGCATGACAAAAGCGGTGGAGGAGGGCTGGCCGAAGCTCGAAATCGAAGCGGCGGCGGCGCGGCGCCAGGCCCGCATCGACAAGGGTGAAGACGTGATCGTCGGCGTCAACAAATTCCGGATGGAAAATGAACCGCCGATCGAAATCCGCACCATCGACAATGAAAAGGTGCGCGCCGCCCAGATCGCCAAACTCGAAAAACTGAAAGCGTCGCGCGATCCCGCCAAGGTCGCCGCCGCACTGGAAGCCCTGAAAAACGGGGCGCGGGGGAATGGAAACCTTCTGGCTTTGTCCATCGACGCGGCGCGGGTCCGGGCCACGGTGGGCGAAATTTCTTCCGCCCTGGAAGAGGTGTTCGGCCGCTACCGGGCGGAAATCCGTTTGCTGCACGGCGTTTATGGGGAGGATTTCGCCGCCTTGAAAGAGATTGCCGGCGAGGTGACGGCCTTCGCGAAGGAGGAAGGCCGCCGGCCGCGCCTGTTGGTCGCCAAGCTGGGCCAGGACGGTCATGACCGCGGCGCCAAGGTGGTGGCGACGGCGTTCGGCGATCTGGGCTTTGAAGTCACGGTGGGCGCCCTGTTCCGCGATCCCAAGGAAGTCGCGGCCGATGCGATTGCCGCCGAGGCGGATGCGATCGGGGTGTCCAGCCTGGCCGGCAGCCATCTCAGCCTGGTGCCGCAACTGATCGAACAGCTGAAGGCGCTGGGCCGCGACGACATCCTGGTGCTGGCCGGAGGCGTGATTCCGCCCCAGGATTATGACGCCCTGCGCGCGGCGGGGGTGGCGGCGATTTCCGGCCCCGGCACCAATATCCCGGAAGCGGCGCGTGCGGTGTTGGGCCTGATCCGCGCCCGCCGCCGCCGCAACGCCCCGTGATCCTCAGGGATTGGGCGCGGGCTTTGCCTTTTGCCGCTCCATGCCGGCGAAGAGCGCGGTGACGTTGAAATAGAGCGCGCTTTTCTTGCCGGTCTTTTCGTCGGCGACGCTGATCTGGTCCACTGGTCCGTCCTTGGTGTCGAGCAGGGCCTGTCCGGTGCCCTGCAGTCCGGCCACCGCCAGGACCACCTCTTCCTCATGCAGGCTGACCACGATGAAAGCGGTGTCCGGGCCCTGGCCGTCGCCGCTGGTCACGATGGAGTCGAACAGGCCCTGGGCGATGGCCTCTTCCCGTTTCTCGCCCGTCTGGTCGCCGGCCTGTTCCATGCAGTCGGCGCTGAGGGCGTGGGCCTGGGAGATGGTGAAATCGATGGCGATGGCGGCCTTGAATTTCTCCAACGCGGTCTTGCAGTCCTTGGCCAGATAGGCGGTTTGAGCGTCCTGCATCAGGGCTTTGGTCTTGACGCCGTAAGGGTCGTATTCGGCGAGTTGGGCATAGGCCAGCCGCATGGCGGTGTAGTCGGTGCCGGGATCGCCATCCTGGGCCGCGGTGACCAGGGCGGCGTAATCCCCGGCCGGGTCGGCCAGCGCCGCGCCCGGCAACAGGGCCAGGAGGATCAACGCCAGTGCGGCGGCAATGCGCATTCAATTGGCCTTGGGCGTCTGCCCGTCGATCTTGAGCGAATTGGCCACCACCGCCACCAGGCCGTAGGGGGTATCGGCCCAGACCCGGAGCGGCACCACATAATCGCCGCCCTTGAGCTTGGAGGGATAGGTCACCACCCAGGCATTGATGACCGGAAAGCGTTCATTGGATTTCAGCACTCGCGGCTTGAAACCGGCGATCTGGTCATACTTGACCTGGCAAAGCAGGGCGTGGCCGGCGTAAAGGCCGTTATCCAGCTTGATGTCCAGATCCTTGACCTTGCGCATCTCGATATTGTAGCGGCGGCGGCCGTCGAACACCGGGGCGGTGACGGCGCAGGGATTGGCGCCGGCGCCGGCGCCGGAGACGATGAACATCACCGCCGACAAGGGATCGATGGTCGCCTTCCGCTCGTCCGGGGCCACTTCATAGCCGGTGGTGGAATAAGGCGGATCGGCATAGAGCCGGGGCGGATCGCTGCTGTCATAGGTCAGCGACACCTCTTGCCGCTTGCCGGTGCGGTTGACGTCGAAGGAATCGTACAGCGCCGGCGAAAGATTGTTGGCGCCGACCGAGCCGGAGGAGGTGGCCTGGATCTCTGATTGCCAGAAGGCATTGACCACGCCAGACGTCTCCAGGTTGGAAACCACATGGTATTTGCCGTCCCGCACCGTGGCGTCCATGTCCATTTGCCCCAGGGTGATGCCGCCGGCATAGATGGTCATCGCCATCTGGAAATGGGAGGCGGGGGCGCCGCTGTCGCCGCCGGTGCCGCCCGCGGCAAAGGCGGGGCCGGCCAGGATCACAAAAGGCGCCAGGCAACGGAAAAAGTGACGCTGTTTCATGCTCTCTCCACCGGCTCCCACTTTAAGCCACTGGCAAGTATAATGTTTCTCCCAGGCCTGGGGCAAATTGCTTGACCGGGCGGGGCTCTTTCCGTAAGAGACCCGGCTTCCGAGCCGAAATTCCAGGATTTTGAGAGAGACCACCGCCATGGCCCGCCGCTGCGAACTGACCGGAAAAGGCCCCCTTGTCGGCCACCATGTCAGCCATGCCAACAACAAGACCAAGCGGATCTATCGCCCAAATCTGCAGACCGTTTCCCTGGTCAGCGAAATCCTGGGCAACAGCTATAAGCTCAAAATCTCCATGAACGCGCTGCGCTCGGTGGACCGCAATGGCGGCCTGGATCCCTTCCTGCTCAAGAGCAAGGATGGCCTGCTGTCGCCCAAGGCCCTGAGGCTGAAGCGCGCCATAGCCAAAAAGACGGCCAAGGCAGCGGCTTAAGCATTCCGATCTCATTCTCCCGGGATCAGGCCCGCTTGCGGGCCTCCCTGAGATCGCGGACATGGTCTTCCTCGAACAGTGAGATCAGTTGGGTGGTCATCGCCCCGCCAAGTTGTTCGGCGTCCACGATGGTCACCGCCCGCTTGTAATAGCGGGTCACGTCATGGCCGATGCCGATGGCGGTGAGCTCGACGCCGGACCTGGTCTCGATATCCTCGATCACCCGGCGCAGATGCCGCTCCAGATAATTGCCGGCATTCACCGACAGGGTCGAATCGTCCACCGGCGCGCCGTCGGAGATCACCATCAGGATCTTGCGCTGCTCGGGGCGGCCGATCAGCCGGTTATGCGCCCACATCAGCGCCTCGCCGTCGATATTCTCCTTGAGCAATCCCTCGCGCATCATCAGGCCGAGATTCTTCTTCGCCCGCCGCCAGGGCTCGTCGGCGGATTTGTAGACGATGTGGCGCAGATCGTTGAGCCGGCCGGGATTGGGCGGCTTGCCGTCCAAGGTCCATTTCTCCCGGCTCTGGCCGCCTTTCCAGGCTCTTGTGGTAAAGCCCAGTATTTCGGTCTTGACCGCGCAGCGCTCCAGCGTCCGGCCCAGAATATCGGCGCACATCGCCGCCACCATGATCGGACGGCCGCGCATCGAACCGGAATTGTCCAGCAGCAGGGTCACCACCGTGTCGCGAAAATCGGTGTCCTTCTCCCGCTTGAAGGAAAGCGGGTGCATGGGATCGATGATGATGCGGGTGAGCCGGGAGGTATCGAGCAGGCCTTCCTCCAGGTCGAATTCCCAATGCCGGTTCTGCTGGGCCAGAAGCAGGCGCTGGAGCTTGTTGGCCAGCCGCGACACCACCCCCTGCATCTGGGCCAGTTGCTGGTCCAGGAAATTGCGCAGCCGGGTCAATTCCTCGTCGTCGCAGAGATCGGCGGCGGAAATCTCCTCATCGAACTGGGTGGTGTAGATCTTGTAGCCCCAGCTTTCGGAATGGCCGAAGGGCGGCTGGGCGCGATTGGGCTCGCTTCCCTCTTCGGGATGTTCGCCCTCGGCCAGGTCTTCGGATTGTTCGCCGGCCATCTCGGCCTCGGCGTCTTCGCCTTCCTCGCCGCGCTCCTCGCTGAACTCGGCTTCGCCGGCCTCGCTCTGGCTTTGGCTTTCTTCCTGGTCGCCGTCCTGATTCTGGTTCTGTGAGGTCTCGCTTTCGTCCTCGCCCGAGTTTTCGCCGTCCTCGCCATGGGTGAGATCGCGGAGAATGAGGCGGGTCAGACGGGCATAGGCCTTCTGGTCGCGCATCACATTTCCCAGCTTGGCGAGGTCCTTGCCGGCCCGTTCCTCGATGAAGGGTCGCCACAGATCCACCGCCTTGCGCAGCGAAGCGGGAGGTATCTCGCCGGTCATGCGCTCGCGCATCAGAAGCGCCATCACATCGGCCAGCGGCGCCTCCTCCCGGCTGGCGGCGCGGGTCAAGCCCTTGGCGATCAGCCGCTGTTCCAGCTGGGCGGCCAGGTTCTGCCGCACGCCCTCCATCGCCTGAGCGCCGATGGCTTCGACCCGGGCCTGTTCGGCGGCGTCGAAAACCGCGCCGCTGTCGGCGCCGGCGGGACGAAACCGGGCATGAACCTTTTCGTCGTGATAGGCCCGCCTCAGGGCATAGGCGTCGCCGGTGCCGCGCACAAACGCCACTTCGTGTGGCGGCAGCGCGCGGGTGGGCGCGGGCAGGCGCGCCTTCAGGCCCTTCAGGCTGGGCGGCTCGGAGGAGAAATTCACTTCCAGCTCCGGCTCGCCCGCCAGCGACCGCACCGCGGTGGCCACCGCCCGCTTGAAGGGTTCGGAAGGGCTTTCAGGTTTCATCTATGGTCGCGGGGCCGGGCGAAAAACCGTTCCGCGTCCTGCGGACGCTTCACACTTTTTCTGGCCGATGCGCTTTCTGTTTTTTGGTCGCGGAGCCGGACGAAAAGCCGTTCCGCGTCCTGCGGACGCTTCACACTTTTTCTGGCCGATGCTCTCTCATTTTTTTGGTCGCGGAGCCGGACGAAAAGCCGTTCCGCGTCCTGCGGACGCTTCACACTTTTTCTGGCCGATGCTCCGCTCACGCCACCAGCACTTTGGCGGCGCTTTCCGGCAATTCCTTGCCGAAGGCGCGCTGATAGAATTCCGCCACGCTGGCGCGTTCCAGCTCGTCGCATTTGTTGAGGAAGGTGAGCCGGAAAGCGAAGCCGATATCGCCGAAAATTTCCGCATTCTCAGCCCAGGTCATCACCGTGCGCGGGCTCATCACCGTGGAAAGATCGCCATTGATGAAGGCGTTGCGGGTCATGTCGGCCACCCGCACCATGGCGGCGATGGTCGTCTTGCCTTCCGGGCTGTTGTAGGAAGGCGATTTCGCCAGCACGATCTCGGCCTCGGCATCATGGCTGAGATAGTTGAGGGTGGTGACGATGCTCCAGCGGTCCATCTGGCCCTGATTGATCTGCTGGGTGCCGTGATAAAGGCCGGTGGTGTCGCCCAGACCGATGGTGTTGGTGGTCGAGAACAGCCGGAACGCCGGATGCGGCCGGATCACCTTGTTCTGGTCCAGCAAAGTAAGCTTGCCTTGCACCTCCAGCACCCGCTGGATCACGAACATCACATCCGGCCGGCCGGCGTCATATTCGTCGAACACCAGGGCCACCGGCCGCTGCAGCGCCCAGGGCAGCAATCCTTCGCGGAATTCGGTGACCTGCTGGCCGTCCTTGAGCACGATGGCATCCTTGCCGATCAGGTCGATGCGGCTGATATGGCTGTCGAGATTGATCCGGATGCAGGGCCAGTTGAGGCGGGATGCCACCTGCTCGATATGGGTGGATTTGCCGGTGCCGTGATAGCCCTGAATCATCACCCGGCGGTTGAAGGCGAAGCCGGCCAGGATGGCCAGCGTGGTTTCGCGGTCGAAGCGGTAGGCGTCGTCGCGGTCGGGCACATAGTCGTTGGGCTTGCTGAAGGCCGGCACCCGCATATTGGTCTGGATACCGAACAGTTCGGCCGCATTGATGGTGATGTCCGGCTCAGCCGCGGGATCAAGACCGATATCGGGGATGCTCATCTCTTTCTTCCGGATAGGTTCCGCCCGGCCGCGACGACGGGGCAAACCGGTCAGGCCAGACCGGAGGCGCGCAAAACGCCATACGCCTTGATCACCTGCTTCAGACGCTCTTCGGCGCCCCGGTCGCCGCCATTCGCGTCGGGATGGAACCGTTTCACGAGTTCCTTATACCGCGCCTTGATCTCGTTCAAGGTGGCGTTATGGGCCAGCTGGAGCGTGTCCATCGCCATGACCTGCAGCCGGGTCAATTGCCGTTCGGGTCGGCGGGGTTGGCCGGTTTCGTCCTCCTCGCCAAATACCGCATAGCCGTCATGAAAATGCACAGGCCCCTGGCCGGCGCGGGCGCGGGCGGTGCGCTTGCCCATCGGCCAGGTCGGCCGATGGCCGAACAGGGCCTCTTCGCGGAACCGCTCGATGTCGCCGTCGCCCATGCCCTTGAAATAGTCCCAGGCCTCGTTGTGGGCGCGGGCATGGGCGGTGCAGACGAACAGATATTCGGAAAGATTTTCCCGCGATTTCGGCACCCGGCATTCGGCCGGCTCCGTGCAATTCTTGACCGCGCAGGCCCGCACCCCGCTTTTGACCACCGGCTTTGGCGGGTCCTTCTTGATGCGGATGTCGCTTTTGAAGCGCGAACGGGCCTAAGTCATGGATTAATTATGGGTGGCAAAGGGTAAAAGACAAGAAAAGGTATTGCTTGACTTTGCCGCTTGGGCAGCGCTCCGTCCCGGCCATGCGCGTTGCCGATGCCATCCGCGACAAACTCACCGCGGAATTCAAGCCCAGCATGCTTGTCATCCAGGATGACAGTGCGCAGCATGCCGGCCATTCCGGCGCCACCCGCGACGATGGCAGCCAGGGCGAAACCCATTTCACGGTCCGCATCGTGTCGGAAAAATTTGCCGGCCTGTCCCGGGTCGAACGCCAACGCCGCGTTTACGATGTTCTGGCCCAGGAATTGTCGGACCGGGTTCATGCCCTGTCCCTGACCGCGCTGTCGCCGGCTGAAACCGCATCGCATTAGCGGCCGGTATTCATCCTCGTACCGCATCGGGAAACCGCTTTCAGGCGCGTCAGCGCCGCTACCCGGCCGGAAATACCTCACCCTTGGCCGGGGGCGTGACTTTCAGGGCCGTGATCTGGTTTCTCTGCCGCCGCAAGACTTCGAATTTGTAGCCGAAAAAGGCAAAGCGCTGGCCGGGTTCGGGGATGGTCTGGGCTTCCTGGATCACCAGGCCGGCGATGGTGACCGGTCCCTCATCCGGCAGATTCCAGTCCAACTCGCGATTGAGATCGCGGACGGGCACGGCGCCGTCGATCAGATAGGAGCCGTCCGGCCGGCGGCGAACGTCCGGCCTTTCCGGCGGCTGATGCTCGTCGGGCAATTCGCCGAACACTTCGCCCAGATATGTCTTCCAGGGTGACCAACCCCTGGATCGCGCCATACTCGTCCACCACCAGCGCGAAATGGGTGCGCTGGCGGCGAAAGGCGGCGATCTGTTCCTCGAGCGTGGTGGTCTCGGGCACGAACCAGGGCGGCGATGCCAGACCCACCAGATCGATGGCGGTGAGATCGCCCCTGTGCTCGACCAGCGCCAGGGCGAGATGCTTGGTGTGCAGCACCCCGATGATGTTCTCCGGCTCGCCCCGCCATAGCGGCACCCTGGTGTGCTGGCTTTCGACCACATGGGCGACAATCTCGGGCGCCGGCAGGTCGGCATCCACCGATATCATATGGGTCCGGTGCATCATCACATCCGCGACGGTCAATTCCTGCATGTCGAGGATGGCGCCGATCATGTCGCGATGCTCGCGCTCGACACTGCCTTCCTTGTGATGCAGCGCGACCGCGCCCCTGATCTCGTCATGCGCGGCCTCGGTGGTCTCCTCCCGTTGCGGACGCACCCCGAACAGAAACAGCAGCCGCCAGACCAGCCATTGCACGGCGCCGACGATCGGGGCCAAAAAATTCACCACATGGCGCAGCGGCGCCGCCACCGTGAGCGCGAAGCGGTCGGTGCGGGCGATGGCCAGCGTCTTGGGCAGGACTTCCGCGAAAACCAGGATGGTGATGGTCAGGACCGCGGTGGTCACCGCCACCGCCCGCGGCCCCAGCCGTTCCTCCAGGATCCAGGTCGCCAGGGAAGACGCCAGGATATTGAGAAAAGTGTTTCCCAGAAGCAGGGCGCCGATCATCCTTTCGCGGTTTGAAACCAGGCGGTTGACATAGAAGGCGGCCCGGTTGCCGTCCTTCTCCAGCTGATGCATGCGCCCGCGGCTGACGGCGGTGAGCGCGGTTTCCGAACCCGACAGAAAGGCAGAAACCGCGAGCAGCAGCGCGATAGTGCCGAACATGAAAACAAGCATGATCTTCCATCCTGATGAACCGGAGCAGAATGCCAGCTTTCAGGCGCTCAGAACAATGTCCAGCCTATCCATGGGCACTTCGGTGGTGACGAAGGCCCGTCCCAGCCCCCGCGCCAGAATGAAAGTCAGCCGGCCATGCTTGGCTTTCTTGTCATGGCCCATGGCGGCGATCAGGGCTTCCGGCGCGGGCCTGGGACCGGGAATGTCGGCGATCGCGGACGGCAATCCCACCAATTTCAGGTGGCGAACCAACCGCTCGGCGTCCTCGGCAGGGCAAAGGTCCATTTGCACCGAAAGCCGGAAAGCCAGCGCCATGCCGATGGCGACGCCCTCGCCATGGATCAGGCGGTCGGAAAATCCCGTCACCGCCTCCAGGGCGTGACCGAAAGTGTGGCCCAGATTGAGCAAGGCCCGCAGGCCGGATTCCCGTTCGTCGCGGGCGACGATATCCGCCTTCATCCGGCAGGAATGGGCGACGGCGTGGATGATCGCGTGGCTGTCGCCCGAAAGCGCCTTGGCGCCGTTCTGTTCCAGCCAGGCGAAGAATTGGGCATCGCCCAGAGCGCCATATTTGACCATTTCGGCATAGCCGGCCAGAAGCTCGCGCCGGGGCAGGGTGGCCAAAAGAGCGGTGTCGGCGATCACCATCCGGGGCTGATGAAACAACCCGATCAGATTCTTGCCTTGCGGCGCATTGATCGCGGTCTTGCCGCCCACCGAGGAATCCACCTGGGCCAGAAGCGTGGTCGGGATCTGGACGAAATCGACGCCGCGCTTCAACACGCCGGCGGCAAAGCCGGCGAGATCGCCGATCACCCCGCCGCCCAGGGCCACGATCAAGCCGCTCCGGTCCACGCCCAGATCCAGCAATTCGCCGCACAATTGCTCCAGGCCGGCGAAGCTTTTCGAGCCTTCGCCGGCGGGCATCACCACCGGCCGCACGTCCAGGCCGGCCTTGCCGCAGACATCCAGGAAACCCGCCAGGTGGATCTCGCCGACCATGGTGTCGGTCACCACCGGCACCGGTCCGCGCGCCAGCGGCTTCAGCAATTGGCCCGCCTGTTCCAGAAGCCCGTAACCGACATGGATGTCGTAGCCGCGCCGGCCCAGTTCCACCCTGATTACATCATTCATGTCACGTCACTCATGCGTCCTCGCACAGCCGGTTCTGCCGCAGAACCGCCAGAATCCGCTCCACCGCCGCGCCATGCGGCTCGTCGGCGCTTTCCAGCACCATGTCGGCGGTGGCATAGACCGGTTCGCGCATGGCCAGCAACCGCTCCATGGTCGCGCGCAGATCGCCATTTTTCAGCAGGGGCCTGGTTTCGCGCTTTCGGACCCGCGACAACAGCAATCCCACCGGCGCTTTCAGCCAGATGATGAAGGCCGCGCGCGTCATGGCCGCGCGGGTGGCGTCATCCATGAAGGCGCCGCCGCCGGTCGCCAGCACATGCGGCGGCTCCTGCAGCAGGCGGGCGATCACCTTGCGCTCGCCGTCGCGGAAATAAGGCTCGCCGAAGCGTTCGAATATCTCCGCCACGCTCATGCCGGCCGCGGCCTCGATCTCGTGATCGGCGTCGCGAAAAGGCACATCCAGCCGCGCGGCCAGGCGGCGGCCGACAGAGGTCTTGCCGGCTCCCATCATTCCCACCAGCGCCACGGTGCGGTTGAGCGTCATGGCGTTCCGCATACACGAAAGCGCGATAGGAGCGAAGCATGGCCCGGAAAAATGCTAAAGCAGGCGCCATGAGTCCGCGAAGCGGCCTGATCGAGGCTTTTCTGGAGATGATGAGCGCCGAGCGGGGCGCCGGCGCCAACACCTTGGCCGCCTATGCCCGCGATCTGGCCGATTTCGCCGGCGTCCCGAAAGCCGGACTTGCCGCCGCCAGCCGGGACGATATCCGCGCCTATCTGGCCCGGTTGTCGGCCCGAGGTCTGGCGCCATCCTCCCAGGCGCGGCGGCTGTCGGCCTTGCGTCAATTCTATGGTTTTCTTTATGCGGAGGATATCCGCAAGGACAATCCGACCGAGGCGGTGGACTCGCCCCGCGCGGCGCGGCCTTTGCCCAAAATTTTGTCAGCCTCCGATCTGGAGGCGATGATCGGAGCGGCGGGCGAGGGTGACGGCGCCGACGCCAAACGGCTGGTCTGCATTGTGGAGATGCTCTATGCGGCGGGCCTGCGCGTGTCGGAGCTGGCCGGCCTGCCATTGGCGGCGGTAAAGAACAAGGATGGTTTCATCCTGGTCAAAGGCAAGGGCGGCAAGGAAAGGCTGGCGCCGCTGAACCCCAGCGCGCGCGACGCCATTCAGGCCTATCTCGCGGTGCGGGCGCAGTTCCTGCCCAAGGGGCCGCGCCGGGCGCATGCCGAGCGCTATCTCTTCTGCTCCCGGGCGGCGGAGGGATTTCTTACCCGCCAGCGCCTGCATCAGTTGCTGAAGGGCCTGGCGGTGAAGGCGGGGCTCGATCCCGCCAAGGTTTCGCCTCATGTCCTGCGCCATGCCTTTGCCACCCATCTGGTCGAAGGCGGCGCGGACCTGCGCTCGGTGCAGACCTTGCTGGGCCATGCCGACATCGCCACCACCGAGATCTACACCCATGTCGCCAAGGACCATCTCAAGAAGGTGATGCAGAAGGCGCATCCCCTGGCCAAGGGGCGTAAGCCGCGCGGAACCGCCGGATAGGCTAAGAAAACCGGCTTATTCCCGGGATTTTCCAGGGGGTTACTTTCCGGGCTGTCTATGGCATTTTCCGGCCGTCCCCATCCCAGAGTCGCATGCAATATCTGGATTTCGAACGCCCCATTGCCGAATTGGAAGGCAAGATCGTCGAGCTTCGCAAGCTCGCCGAAGAAGATCCGAACGCCGATATCGACGGCGATGTGGCGCGGCTTGCCGCCCGCGCCGAGGCAGTTGATGCGCGATGCCTATGCCCAGCTCACGCCCTGGCAGAAGGTGCAGGTGGCGCGGCATCCGGAACGGCCGCATTTCCTGGATTACGCCCAGCGGCTGTTCGAAGAGTTGACGCCGCTGGCGGGCGACCGCGCCTTCGGCGAGGATCAGGCGGTGATCGCGGGCCTGGCCCGGTTTCGCGGCCGGCCGGTCGCTTTTCTGGGGCAGGAAAAAGGCAACGACACCAAGACCAGGCTGCAGCACAATTTCGGCATGGCAATGCCGGAAGGCTATCGCAAGGCGGTCCGGCTGTTCGAGCTCGCCGACCATTTCGGCCTGCCGGTGCTGTCCTTCTGCGACACCTCCGGCGCCTATCCCGGCGTCAGCGCCGAGGAACGCGGCCAGGCGGAAGCGATCGCGCGCTCCATCGAGGCCGGCCTGTCGCTGAAAGCGCCCTTCATCGCCACCATCATCGGCGAAGGCATGTCGGGCGGCGCCATCGCCATCGCCGCCGCCAACCGGGTCTATATGCTGGAGCATGCGATTTATTCGGTGATTTCGCCGGAAGGCGCCTCGTCGATCCTGTGGCGCTCCGCCGACAAGGCGCAGGATGCGGCCACCGCGCTCAAGATCACCGCCCAGGATCTGCTGCAACTCAAGCTGATCGATGCGGTGATACCGGAACCGGAAGGCGGCGCCCATCGCGCGCCGGCGGCGGCGATCGAAGCCGTCGGCGATCAGGTCGCGCGCGGGCTGGCCGAGATGGACGGGCAGAGCGGCGAGCAGTTGCTGCGGGCGCGGCGCGAGAAGTTCATGGCCATGGGCAGAAATCTTTGATGCAGGGCTGTCGCTGACGCGGCCCGCGCCTCGCAGACCCAGTTGCAGCCCCTAGCTGCCCGCGGCCAAGCGATGACGGCGGCATTGCCGCTGCCCTCGGCTCAAGCCTCGGGCGTTCAGTCATTTGGATTGATCCACCGGATCAATCCATCGCCGCGCTTTGACGCGGCGATCATGACCTCACTTTGCCAAGGCCAGGCTCAGGGAAGAAACCCAACCCTCATTGCCGAGTTCGTCCTTCACTTCCCACCAGACCCCGTCCTTGTTGCCGGTCGGATAGAGCATCATGCCGGCATCCAGCGGCCGCACCACCTTGGATTTCTCGGACGCGGAGGTGTAGAGGCGTCCGGGACGCTGCATGGTGACCGCCTGGGTTGGCGCGGCCGCCGAGGCCTGCGGCGCCAATCCGCCCAGATCACCCACCAGTTTGGTATAGGCGTCGATATAGGCCAGGACCACGACCTGGCCGATTTCGGTATTCTGATAATTGGAGATGCCGGCGCCGCCAAAGCCGCCCCAGCCGCCCCAACCGGCGCCAAATCCGATGCCCAGATCGGTCTTGGAGCCATGGCCTTCCTCCATCGCCTGCTGCTCGGAGGTGCGGACATTGGTGACGGTCAACACCACGTCGGCGGTCTTGGAGGAAATGTTGATACCGGAGACCAGCGCGCCGACGCCGCCGCCGATAAACCCGCCCAATATGCCGCCGATATTGGTGCCGCTGGCGTTGCCGTTCTTGGAAACGATGTCAGGCACCAGAATATAGTCGGCCGCCTTCACCTGGCCCAGGCCGACATTGGAGCCTTGCTGCAACGCGCCGCCGGCGGCCAGGGCCCGCTCTTCCTGCGCCATCTGGAATCCTTTGCCGCGATCGACCAGGGTGAAGCAGCCGGACTTCATCACAAAGACCTTGAGCAAGGCCTCGGGCAATTCCAGACCCAGCCCCTCCCACCAGCGGTTTTGCGGTTCGCGCACCGCCAGGGTGCCGATTTTGTGGGAGCAGGTGGGAATTTCGGTCTGTTTCTCGGCCGTCTTCTCGCCGATCGAGATGGCCTGTGCGGGAAGGACGCACGAAATCGCAAGCGCCGCGCCAATGGCTGCGGATATGCCGATGCGCATAACACACCTCATTTTCAAAATTGAAACCCAAGCCGCGGATGAAGCCCGCCCGGCGACCATGCTACCTCACCATGAAATTTGTGCAACATGCCAAGTCCAGGTCGCACCGCCGGGGGACTGGGTTCTGGAGACTGGGGCGCCAATTTAACGGCGCCGTAATGACGCGCCGCGGTGCGAACACGGAACTGGAGTCACTACCACCACCCCCGCCACTTAAACCCGCTGCGAGCGGCGTTAGCGGCAGCGTAACGCGCCGCCGCGGCGCGAACACGGAGTTTTGGCCGTCACCACCAGCCTCTCCATTTGAACCCGTCGCAAGCGTCCTAGCGGCAGCGTCAGGACGCGCTGCGGCGCGAACACGGAACTGGAGTCACTACCACCACCCCCGCCACTTGAACCACGCAATCGGAAGGATGGTGGACAGCAGGATCAGGAACAGCCCCCACTGATAGCCCCAGGCCCAGCTCAATTCCGGCATATTGTGGAAATTCATGCCATACATGCTGGCGACGAAGGTGGGCGGGATTCCCACCACCGAGGCGATGGTGAGCACCTTGAACAGATTATTCTGCTCGGTATTGATGAAGCCCAGCGCCGCATCGAGCAGGAACTGAATTTTGTCGGTGAGATGCAACTCATAGGCGTTCAGCGATTGCACATCCTGGCTGGCGATCTTCAGCCGGGCCTTGACCGGGTCGTCCAGCCAGCTTTCGCCATGCTCGGCGACGAAGGGAACGGCCCGTTGCAGCACCAGCAAGGTGTCGCGGATATGGGAGAGCCTTTGTCCTATATCGCCGATGTCCACCAGCGTATCGCGCAGCATGCGGTCGGTCTTGGCGACAAGACGCCGGCCCTGTCCGGTGGTCTGCTTGTGAAAGATGCGATGGGATATGATCAGCGCCTCGGCGCGCAATTCTTCCAGCCGGTCGGCGCCGTGATCCACCAGCGCCTCCAGGATGATCAGAAAGATCTCGGGCGCGGTTCGCGGCCGGCTTTCCACGCGTTTGATGATTCCGGGGAAGGTATGGAGATGGGCGAACCGGATGGTGACCAGAAGATCCTTGGTGAGGACGAAGCCCAAGGGTGAGGTGAAATCGTCCTCGCCGATATGGGGGGTCACCGGCACCGAGATGGTGAAGATATTGTCCTCATATTGCAGGCGGCTGGAGAATTCGATCTCCTCCAGCCTTTCGCGCGCCGGGATGTCGAGCGCGTAATCGCGGCAGGCCTGGGCAAGTTCCTCGGCGCTGGGCTCGCAAAGATCTACCCAGACCGGCCTCCCGTTCGACTGATGCACGGTGAGCAAATCTGCCTCCTGCGGATAGCGCATATAACGCGCGAATCCGCGGCAAAGCGCAACTGGTCCGTCTTAGACCAATGCGCCCTGGCAGTGCTTGTATTTGCGGCCAGAACCACGCGAAGCGCAGCCAGGCGAAGTGGGCACCGCTTCGCCGTCCGGCTGCGCGACCATCAAAAATCAGACCAATGCGCCGTGGCAGTGCTTGTATTTGCGGCCGGAACCACAAGGGCACGGCGCGTTGCGCTGCACCTTGGACCAGGTGGAGGGATCGTTCGGATCGACCGGTCCCAAAGGCACCTGCCGGAATTGCGGGCCGGCCGGCGCCATCTCGTCTTCGCCGGTGAGCGGATCGATATGATGGGCCTGCATGAGGGGCAGGGGGCGCGGCGCGATTTCCGGCGGCGGCTCGCCGGTTTGAATCTGGACATGCATCAACTGCTCGACCACGTCGCTGCGCAGCTTGGCGAGCAGCGCCTCGAACAGTTCGAAAGCCTCGCTCTTATATTCGTTGAGCGGGTCGCGCTGGCCATAACCGCGCAAGCCCACATATTGGCGCAGATGGTCGAGATTGACGATATGCTCGCGCCAATTGTTGTCGAGCGCCTGCAGCAGGACCGCTTTCTCGACATAGCGGGTGACATCGATCCCGAAATTGGCCGCCCGTTCGGCGGCGCGCGACTCCACCGCCTTGAGGATGCGCTCGCGCACTTCCTCGTCGGCGATGCCTTCTTCCTTGGTCCAGTCCACCACCGGCAGCTCGACGCCGAAGATCTTGGTCACCTCGTCATGCAGGCCGGCCGCGTCCCATTGCTCGGCATAGGCCTTTTCCGGGATGTGGCGGGTCACCAGATCCTCCACCACTTCCTCGCGGAAATCGGCGATCTGGTCGGAGACGTCGTCGGACGACATGATCTCCTTGCGCTGGTCGAAGATCACCTTGCGCTGGTCGTTGAGCACATCGTCATATTTCAGGATGTTCTTGCGGATTTCGAAATTGCGCGCTTCGACCTTCTGCTGCGCCTTTTCCAGCGCCTTGTTCACCCAGGGATGGGTGATGGCCTCGCCTTCCTCGAGCCCCAGCCGGGTCAGGACCGAATCCATGCGCTCGGAGCCGAAGATGCGCATCAGATCGTCCTGCAGGGACAGGAAGAATTTCGAGGCGCCGGGATCGCCCTGGCGGCCGGAACGGCCGCGCAGCTGGTTGTCGATGCGCCGGCTTTCATGCCGCTCGGTGCCGATCACATAAAGGCCGCCCGCGGCCAGCGCCTTTTGCTTGTTGGCGGCGACTTCGCCGCGGATTGCTTCCGCCCGGGCTCGCGAGCTCGGTGGGCCTCGTCGATGAGCCGCGAGTTCGTGCCTGATGCGCATCTCGGCATTGCCGCCCAGCTGGATGTCGGTGCCGCGGCCGGCCATGTTGGTGGCGATGGTGACGGCGCCGGCAACGCCGGCCTGGGCGACGATGAAGGCCTCCTGCTCGTGATAGCGGGCATTCAGCACATTGTGCGGAATCTTGCGCTTCTTCAGCAGCGCGGAGAGATGTTCGGATTTCTCGATCGAGGTGGTGCCGACCAGCACCGGCTGGCCCTTTTCGCGGCAGGATTCGACCAGCTTGACGATGGCGTCGTTCTTTTCGTCGGCGGTGCGATAGACCTCGTCGTCGTAATCGATGCGCGCCACCGGCATGTTGGTGGGGATGTCCAGCACGTCCAGCTTGTAGATGTCCATGAATTCCGCCGCCTCGGTCATGGCGGTGCCGGTCATGCCGGCCAGCTTGTCGTAGAGGCGGAAATAATTCTGGAAAGTGATCGAGGCCAGGGTCACGTTTTCCGGCTGGACGGTGACGTTTTCCTTGGCTTCCAGCGCCTGGTGCAGCCCTTCGGAATAACGGCGGCCTTCCATCATGCGGCCGGTGAACTCGTCGATGATGATCACCTGGTCGTTCTTGACGATATAGTCCCTGTCCCGCAGGAACAGCTTATGGGCTTTCAGCGCCTGATTGACGTGATGGACGACCGAGATGTTCTCGGTGTCGTAAAGATCGCCATGCTCGAGCAGGCCCGCGGCCGCGCAGCAGCTGCACCATATGCTCGTCGCCGGCCTCGGTCAGGGTGACCTGCTTGGCTTTCTCGTCCAGCTCGTAATCGTCGGCGATCAGGCTCGCCATGGTGGCGTCGACCGCCTTGTACATCTCGGTCAGGTCCTCGGTCGGGCCGGAGATGATCAGCGGCGTGCGGGCCTCGTCGATCAGGATGGAGTCGACCTCGTCGACGATGGCATAGGCATGGCCGCGCTGGGTCATGGTGTTCAGCGTGTATTTCATATTGTCGCGCAGATAGTCGAAGCCGAATTCGTTGTTGGTGCCGTAGGTGACGTCGGCGGCATAGGCTTCGCGGCGCTCCTCGTCAGTGAGGCCGTGGACGATGCAGCCGACGGTCAGGCCCAGGAAGCGGTAGATCTGCCCCATCCATTCGCTGTCGCGCTTGGCCAGATAATCATTGACCGTCACCACATGCACGCCCTCTGCCGGCCAGCGCGTTGAGATAGACGGGCAGGGTGGCGACCAGGGTCTTGCCTTCGCCGGTCCTCATTTCGGCGATATTGCCTTCATGCAGCACCATGCCGCCCACCAGCTGGACGTCGAAATGCCGCTGGCCGAGGGTGCGCTTGGCCGCCTCGCGCACCACCGCAAAGGCCTCCGGCAGCAGGTCGTCCAGGGTTTCGCCCGCCTGGAGCCGTTCGCGGAAGGCGGGCGTCATGGCCTTGAGCTCGTCGTCGGTCATCGCCTGGAAGCGGGGCTCCAGGGCGTTGATCTTGGCCACGGTCGCCCATAAGGGCTTGATCTTGCGTTCGTTGGCGGAGCCGAAGAACTGTTTGGCGAGCGCGCTGAAACCCAGCATGAAATCCTCTGACGGGCCGGATTGAAGGGGCGAAACCACCCCTTCCGCGAGTGAGCGGCCGCGACCGGTGACATAAGAACGGCCTATCCCATTGTCAAATTTGACCGAAGGCCGGAGAGGGCCTTGTCAAACCGCCCAATTTCCACACTATCCGCGGCCGAATGGCCGGGACGCGGCCGGTTCCAGGGAGCGATCATGGTCAAGGGCAAGAAGGCGCCGGCGAAAAAGCCCGCCGCTTCCGCCATCTCGCCCCTGGCGCCCAAGCGCTTTGCCGAGTTGCCGCCTCTGGCCGGGGTGCGGCTGGCCACAGGCGAGGCGGGCATCAAATACCGCGACCGCACCGATGTCCTGCTGGTGACCCTGGCGCCGGGGACCCAAGTGGCGGGCGTCTTCACCCGCTCCAAGACCGCGTCGGCGCCGGTGGAATGGTGCCGCACCCAGCTCAAGCACGGACAGGCCCGGGCCCTGGTGGTCAACAGCGGCAACGCCAATGCCTTCACCGGCCAGGCCGGCCTGGCCGGCGTGCGCGGCGGTGGCGGAGACCGCAGGCGCGGTGGTCGGCTGCCGCACGTCGGAAGTTTTCCTGGCCTCGACCGGAGTGATCGGCGAGCCGCTGCCGGCCGAAAAGATCACCAGAATTTTAGCCGAGATGGCGGACGAGGCGTCCGCCTCGGGCTGGCGGGCGGCGGCCGAGGCGATCATGACCACCGACACCTATCCCAAGCTCGCCACCGCCACCGCCGCCATCGACGGCGTCAAGGTGACGATCAACGGCATCGCCAAGGGCTCGGGCATGATCGCGCCCGACATGGCGACCATGCTGGCCTTTGTCTTCACCGACGCGACCCTGCCGGCCTCCGTGCTGCAGGACTGCCTGAATGCGGGCGTCGGCTCCATCCTTCAATTCCATCACCGTGGATTCCGACACCTCCACCAGCGACACGCTGCTGCTGTTCGCGACCGGCAAGGGCGCCAAGCATGGCGCGGTCGCCAAAGCGTCCGACAAGCGGCTGACGGCTTTCCGCCGGAGCCTGGATGGGCTGCTGCTCGATCTGGCGCTGGCAGGTGGTCAAGGACGGGGAGGGCGCCAAAAGCTGATCCGCATTGATGTCACCGGCGCGGAGAACAATGCGGCGGCGCGCAGGATCGCTCTCAGCATCGCCAATTCGCCGCTGGTCAAGACCGCCATCGCCGGCAACGACGCCAATTGGGGCCGGGTGGTGATGGCGGTGGGCAAGGCCGGCGAAGCGGCCGACCGCGACCGGCTCAAAATCTCCTTTGGCGGCCATCTGGTCGCCGAGAAGGGCGCGCGGGCGCCGGATTACAACGAGGCCGCGGCGACCCGGGCCGTCTCCGGGCGGCGAGGTCGAGATCGCGGTGGATCTGGGCCTGGGCAAGGGCGCAGCGCGGGTTTGGACCTGCGACCTGACCCATGGCTATATCGATATCAACGGTTCCTACCGAAGCTGAGCCTCTCTAGAAACCGGATCTGCCTGATATAACCGCGCCATGGGCGAATCGCATTCGGGGCTGACGCGACGCGCCGCATTGGGCGCGGCCGCGCTGCTGTTTCCCACGCCCTTGCTGGCCGCCGACCAGGGCTATAACGCGGCGGGGCGCCGGCTGGCGGCGATGGAAAAGGCGCTGGGCCTGCGCATCGGCCTGGCGGCGGTCGATACAGCCAACGGCAATTCCATCTTCTACCGGGAAAGCGAACGCTTCCTGATGTGCAGCACCTTCAAGGTGATGCTGGTGGCGGCGACGCTGGCCCGGGTCGATGCCGGCCAGGAGAGCCTCAATCGCATGATCCATTACCAGCAGAGCGATCTGTTGGACTATGCCCCGGAGACGAAGAAAAATCTGGCCCAGGGCATGAGCGTGGGCGCGCTTTGCGCCGCGGCGATCCTCTATAGCGACAATAGCGCCGCCAATCTTCTGTTCGCCGGCGCTGGCGGCCCGCCGGGGGTGACCCGTTTCGCGCGCGGCCTGGGCGACAGCCGCACCCGCTTCGACCGCGTGGAAGGCGCGCTCAATATGCCTGACGGTGATCTGGACACCACCACACCCACCGCGATGCTGGCGGATCTGAAAAGCATTCTGCTGGACGATGCGCTGTCGCCGGCCTCGCGCAAGCAACTGGCCGACTGGATGATAGTCTGCGCCACCGGTCTTACCCGGCTCCGGGCCGGGCTGCCGCAAGGCTGGAAGGTGGGCGACAAGACCGGTTCGGGCGGCCAAGGCGCGCTCAACGACATCGCCATCGCCTGGCCGCCGGGAAACCGGGCGCCGGTCCTGATCTGCGCCTATACGGCGGGCAACAAGCCGGACGACCCCGGCGACGATCATGCCCTGGCCGATATCGGCGCCCTGATCGGCGAGCGGTTTATTTAGCCCCCATCTGTGCGGCACGCGGGCAGTGAGGCCGACAACAAAAGCTCCGGGGGAGCTTTTGTCGGTCGAACGCTACCGCACGTTCGATACGCTGCCGCTATCGAACTCCCCCGCCAATGGCTGCGCCATGCGGAGGAAGAAATTCCGTGCACGCCTCTTTAAACCAAACTCGCGTCCAAGGTGATGTCCGCCTTCAGCAGCTTGGAGACCGGACAGCCTGCTTTGGCCATGGCCGCCATCTCATCGAACTTCGCCTTGTCGCAGCCGGGAATCTTCGCGTTCAAGGTGAGATGGACTTTGGTGATGGCATAGCCATCGGCCAGCTTGACCAGGGTCACTTCGGCCCTGGTGGTCATTTCATCGGCGGTGAAGCCGGCTTCGCCCAGGATCAGGGACAGGGCCATGGTGAAGCAGCCGGCATGGGCGGCGCCGATCAGTTCCTCGGGATTGGTGCCGGGCTTGCCCTCGAACCGGCTGGCGAAGCCGTAAGGATAATTGTCGAGGGCGCCGCTCTTGGTCGAGATCGCCCCCTTGCCGTCCTTGAGGCCGCCATGCCAGACGGCGGTACCGAATGTGGTCAAATTCCTTCTCCTATGGTTGTGCCCGGTTGGACCTTTCAGAATGGACCTTAATCATGACGCTTGATGCCGTCATTGCAGGGAATTGCCGGCGATGAATTCCGAGAACGCAAAACCGGTCATTCTGGTGGCAGCGGTGGCGCTGATCGATCCGGACGGACGGGTGCTGATCGCCCAGCGGCCGCAGGGAAAGCGCATGGCGGGATTGTGGGAATTTCCCGGCGGCAAGCTGGAAGCCGGGGAGACGCCGGAGGCGGCGCTGATCCGCGAATTGCGGGAAGAGCTGGGCATTCTGGTGCAGGAGCCCTGCCTGGCGCCTTATACCTTCGCCTCCCACGCTTACGCCGATTTCCATCTTCTGATGCCGCTTTATCTCTGCCGGCGCTGGGAAGGCATCCCGGTTCCGAAAGAGCATGCCGCCCTCAAATGGATCCGGCCCCGCGATTTGATGGCCGATCCGGGGCGTTTTCCCATGCCCGCCGCCGACTTGCCGCTGCTGCCGATGCTGCGCGACTTGCTGTGAACGCCAGCGCGTCCTAAAGCTTGCGTTCGACGGTGCCCAGGGCATCGCTCAATCGGCTCGCCGGCGCTTCCCGGCTTCAAGGGCTTTTGCTGGTCGGGGTGCGGCGCCCATCCGGCGAGATAGATGGTCTCGAAACTGGCGGTGAGTTTTCCGTCTTCGCCATGGCGGGCGGCATAATGGGCCTGCAACCGATCGAATATATCGCGGCGCAGGAAATTCCTGCGCCGTTCCGACAGCACATTGGTCTGGCCGTGGCGGCGCAGATCCGTCGACCAGTCTGGAAAGGCTCCCATAGCGGACCGTCAGCCGCTCCACATCGGTGACCGGCAGGGCAAACCCCGCCCGCTGCAGCAGCGTGCCCAGATCGCGGACATCGGCGAAGGGGGCGATGTGGGGGCTTATCCCGCCCAGGGTTTCGCTTTCGGCAATGGCAAAGCTTTCCCTGAGTTCCGTCAAGGTGGCGCCCCCGAACAGAGCGCCCAGAAACAGGCCGTCGGGCTTGAGCAGCCGGCGTATTTGGATCAGGGCGCCCGGCAGATCATTGACGGTCTGAAGCGAATAGACGCTCAAGACCAGATCGAAGGGCCCGCCATCGGCTCGAAAGCATCTCATTGCGCGTCGAAATCACCCAGGCTCCATCGCCTGGCCTGGGCCGCAAGCGCCGGCGGCAGATCCTCGCCGATCCACAATCCATGCTCGAAACGGCGTTTCACCGTCCCAAGCCTGTCGATAATCCCTTCCAGGGCGGCCTGGTCGAGAAAGCGTTCGCCCGGCATGCGGCGGGCCCGGAGCCGGGCGGCGCGGGCGGCGCGGTGATCGAAAAGCGGCGGACGATCCGGGGCCATCGCGCTAGACTAAAAGGAATGGCGACAAAATTGAAAACCGGGCTGCTGGATCTATTGTTCCCGCCGCTGTGCATGGCCTGCCGCGAGCCGCTCGGCGGCGGCCAGGGTTTCTGCGCCGGCTGCTGGAGCCGGATCGCATTCCTGGACGGACCCCTGTGCGATTGCTGCGGCATTCCGTTTGAATTCGACGCCGGAGAGGCGATGCGCTGCGCCGTCTGCCTGGCCAAGGCGCCGGATTACGACCGGGCCCGGGCCATCTTCGTCTATGACGAAAACAGCCGGGGCCCCGTGCTCGCCCTCAAGCATGCGGACCGGCTGGAACTGGTGCCGGGCTTCGCACGCTGGCTGGAGCGAAGCGGCCGGGCGATGCTGGCCGAAGCCGACTTGATCGTGCCGGTGCCCCTGCATCCCTTGCGGCTGTGGCGCCGCCGCTACAATCAGGCGGCCGAGCTGGCCCGGGCGCTGGCGCAGCAGACCGGCAAGCCGCTGGCGCTGGGAGCCCTGGCGCGCAGCCGCCCGACCAAAAGCCAGGGGGAAATGGCTTCCTCCAAGGCCCGGCGGCGCAATGTTCAAGGCGCTTTCCGGGTCAGCCAACCGGCGCGGATCGCCGGCCGCAGCCTGCTTCTGGTGGATGATGTGCTCACCACCGGCGCCACCGTGAACTCCTGCGCCAGGGTACTGAAGCGGGCGGGTGCGGCAAAGGTGCAGGTTCTGGCCCTGGCGCGCGCTGTGAAAGCCGGGCCAGGCTTTGTATAAATTCCCGTCCGGCCAGAGTCGCGGATGCCGGACCAAGTTTGGAGAATGCCGCCGGTCCGGCTGATATTTTCATGAAACCGGTCACCATCTACACCACCCCCTTTTGCCCCTATTGCGTCCGCGCCAAGACGCTGTTGAGCAAGAAAGGCGCCGCCTTCGCGGAAGTGGACGTGATGATGGATCAAGAGGCGCTGGATGAGATGCTTTGCAAGTCCGGCGGCGCCCGCACCGTGCCGCAGATCTTCATCGGCGACACCCATGTGGGGGGCTGCGAGGAGCTTTATGCCCTGGACCGGGACGGCAAGCTTGATCCGTTGCTGGGCTGATCTGGACTTTTCGGTCGCGCCGTCCCGAAAATGCCCGTGCAATCGCGCCGACGAACAACCGGAGCCGCAGTCCTTGAGCAGCTTTCGCGCCGCCTGTGTCCAACTCCGCTCCGGCGACGATGTCGCGGAGAATATCCGCGATGCCGCGGAGCTTATTCGGGCCGCGGCCAAGGACGGCGCCCAATTCATCGCCACGCCCGAGAATACGACGTTGATGGCGCCGGATGGCGGCGCCAAGCTCGCCCAGAGCTTTGACGAGGCGCATGATCCGGCGCTGCCCGCCTTTGGCGAACTGGCCAAGGAATTGGGCATCTGGCTGCTGGTGGGATCGCTGGCGATCAAGGCGAGCGAAACCAAGACCGCCAACCGGTCCTTTCTGATTTCTCCGAAGGGCGCGATCGCCGCGCGCTACAGCAAGATCCATCTGTTCGATGTGGATTTGCCGTCGGGCGAGAAATACCGCGAATCCAATACCGTGGCGGGCGGCGGAGAAGCGGTGGTGGCCGAGACCCCCTGGGGGCGGATCGGTCTTTCGGTCTGTTACGATATCCGCTTTCCCCGGCTCTATCGCGCGATGGCGAAGAAGGGCGCCTTTGCCTTCACCGCGCCGTCGGCTTTCACCGAAACCACCGGCAAGGCGCACTGGCATGTCCTGCTGCGGGCCCGCGCCATCGAGAACGGCGCCTTTGTGATCGCGCCGGCGCAGGGCGGCCTGCATGCCAATGGCCGGCGGACCTATGGCCATAGTCTGATTGTCGGCCCCTGGGGCGACATCCTGGCGGAGGGCGGCACCGAGCCGGGCTTCTTTGCCGCCGACATCGATCCGGCCCTAGTCGGCGGAGGCCCGGGCCAAGGTTCCGAGCTTGGGGCATGATCGGGAATTTACCTTATGAGCGAGCGATTCCAGGTTGACGCTTGCGTAAATCTCAATCCGCATACATTCGATCAGTCGTAGAGGAGCGGTACCGGCGTGATCGTCTATAATCTGCGCTGCAGGAACGGCCACGAATTCGAAGGCTGGTTTCGGGACAGCGCGGCCTTCGACGCGCAGTCCGCGGATGGCAAGCTGTCTTGCCCCGCCTGCAATTCGCGCCGGATTGAAAAAGCGATCATGGCGCCGGCAGTGGCGGGCAGCGAGCGCGAACCCGAGCAGGCCAAACCGGACGCGCGCCAGATGCGCCAATTCATGACCGGCTTGCGCAAATATGTTCAGGAAAACGCCGAATATGTGGGCGTGAATTTCGCCGAAGAAGCGCGCAAGATCCATTATGGCGAAACCGCCGAGCGTCACATTTACGGCGAGACCACGGTCGAGGAAGCCCGCGAGCTGGTGGAGGAAGGTGTCGATGTCGCGCCCTTGCCGCCCGACCTGGACGGCGCGAACTGATCGCGGGACCGGACGCAAGAATCAGCCGCCGGCTTGGTCGCCACCATCATGTAATTCACGTCCACATCGGACGACAACCGCCAATCCCAGGTCAGCACATCAAAAAAAACACCCTGTGTTTTCAATAGGGATAGTCCGGCTTTCTCAAGTATTTCCTGAAGATGGTCCGGCGGAATAAAGCGGTTCCAGTCATGGGTGCCGCGGGGCATCCAGCCCAGCACATATTCCGCCGCGAACTTGGCCAGGGCCAGCGACTTCAGGGTCTTGTTCAAGGTGGCGATGATGGTAAGGCCGCCGGGCCGCATCAGCCGGGCCGAGGCGGCGAGATAGGCTTCGACATCGGCGACATGCTCGACCACTTCCATGTTGAGCACCAGGTCGAAGCTCCGGCCTTCGGCCGCCAGCGCCTCCGCCGAGACGGCGCGGTAGTCGATGACGAGGCCGGATTGGGCGGCATGGGCCCGGGCGGTTCCGATATTCCTTGCCGAGGCATCGGCACCGGTGACGGCAAAACCCATGCGCGCCATGGGCTCGGCCAGAAGCCCGCCGCCGCAGCCGATATCCAGCAGCGACAACCCCTCGAACGGCTTGAGCGAGCGGCCATCGCGTCCGAAATGCGCCGCCGCCTGGTCGCGGATAAAGCCGAGCCGCAGGGGATTGAATTTGTGCAGGGGCGCGAATTTACCTTGGCGGTCCCACCATTCGGCCGCCAGGGCCGAGAATTTGGCGATCTCGGCCGGGTCTACGGAACTGTCCAGGGAAACGGAATCTGTCATGACGTTTCGAGGGTTGAGCGGGAAAGCCGCCCCGTCTATGTAGGCCGCCAAATCGGGCAGGGCAAACCGGGCTTCAGGCACTCATGGCCGAAAATTGCGATGAAATTCGGCGGCACTTCGGTGGCCGACCTGGCGCGCATTCGCCATGTGGCCAGCTCTGGTCAAGCGCGAAGTCGAACGCGGCAATCGAGGTGGCGGTGGTGGTCTCGGCCATGGCCGGGGAGACCAACAAGCTGGTGGCCTGGACCAATGAAGCCGCCCGCCCCGAATCCGGGCAGCAACAACCCCGCCCAGGCGATTCCGGATCCGCGCGAATATGACGTGGTCGTGGCGGCGGGCGAGCAGGTGACGGCCGGGCTTCTGGCGATCACCCTGAACGCCATGGGCATCCAGGCCCGCTCCTGGCTGGGCTGGCAGGTCCCGATCCAGACCTCCGCGGTGCATGGCGCCGCCCGGATCGAGGGCGTGCCGCGCCGGGGATATGACGGCCAGCATGGCCCGGGGCGAAGTCGCGGTGGTGGCGGGCTTTCAGGGGATCGCGCCGGGCGGGCGGATTTCCACCCTCGGCCGCGGCGGTTCGGACACTTCCGCGGTGGCGGTCGCGGCCGGGATCGGGGCGGAACGCTGCGACATCTACACCGACGTGGACGGGGTCTATACCACCGATCCGCGCATCGTGCCCAAGGCGCGGCGGCTGGAGAAGATCGCCTTCGAGGAAATGCTGGAAATGGCGTCCTTGGGCGCCAAAGTCCTGCAGACCCGCTCGGTGGAAATCGCCATGCTCCACCGCGTGCCCGACCCGGGTGCTTTCGACCTTCACGCCCGATTCAGGCGGCACTCTGCTTTGCGACGAGGAAGACATCGTGGAAAAGAAACCGGTCACCGGCATCGCCTATAGCCGCGACGAAGCCAAGATCACCCTGCACAAGATTCCGGACCGGCCGGGGGTGGCGGCCGCCATCTTCGGTCCCCTGGCCGACAGCGGCGTCAATGTCGACATGATCGTGCAGAATGTCTCCGAGGACGGCCGCCAGACCGACCTCACCTTCACCGTGGCGCGCAGCGAGCTTGCCCGGGCGCTGGCCGCGATCGAAGCGCATGCCCAGGAAATCGGCTATCGCGACGTGACCCATGACGCCAATGTCGCCAAGGTCTCGATCATCGGCATCGGCATGCGCGCCCATCCCGGCGTCGCCCAGACCATGTTCCGCACCCTGTCCGACAAGGGCATCAACATCCAGGTGATCTCGACCTCCGAGATCAAGGTCAGTGTGCTGATCGACGAGGAATATGTCGAGCTGGCGGTCCGGGCGCTGCATTCGGCCTACGAGTTGGACGCCGCCTGAGGCCGCAGGACCGGCCGGCGCGCGCGCCCCGGCACGAGAAAATTCTCCGCCGATTTTGGGGACCCTGTATATGGTTTGGGCAAGGAGTCTTCCGTCCCTTGGGCCCTGACATGTCTGGATTGACCTGATGTCCACCGCCGGCGGCCCACGCCTGCTGCTCCGCCGCCTGCGCGAGATCATGGCGGAGCAGACCTCCGCCCAGATGCGGCTGGACAAGCTGGTCGCGGTCATCGCCTCCAACATGGTGGCGGAGGTCTGCTCGATCTATCTCCGCCGCGCCGGCAAGATGCTGGAATTGTTCGCCACCGAGGGCCTCAACCGGACCGCGGTCCACACCACCAGGATGCGCGAAGGCGAGGGCCTGGTCGGCCTGGTCTGCGAGACCGCCGAAGCGGTCAATCTCTCCGACGCGCCGTCGGATCCGCATTTCTCCTACCGCCCGGAAACCGGCGAGGATCCCTACAAGACTTTCCTGGGCGTGCCGATCGTGCGCGGCGGCCAGGTGTTCGGCGTGCTGACGGTGCAGAACAAGGCCGAGCGGATCTATGCCGAGGAAGAGGTCGAGGCGCTGCAGACCGTCGCCATGGTGCTGGCCGAGGTGGTGGCCCAGAACGGGTTCTTCAACATCGCCGAGCTGGACGAGCCGGAGCTCCGGGTCGACCGGCCGCGCAAATTCTTCGGCGACGGCCTCTCCGAAGGCGTCGCGGTGGGACATGTGGTGCTGCACGAGCCGCGGGTCCGGGTCGACCGCATGATCGCGGACAATCCGCTGGACGAGTTGAAGCGGCTGGAGGAGGCCATCGCCTCCCTGCGCGAGAGCGTGGACCAGATGCTGGTCTCCTCCGAACTCGATCTGACCGGCGAGGGCCGGGAAGTGATCGAGGCGTACCGGCTGTTCGCCTATGACCAGGGCTGGCGCCAGCGCATGCGCGACGCGGTCCGCACCGGTCTGACCGCGGAGGCGGCGGTCGAGCGGGTGCAGGACGAGACCAGGCTGCGGGTGCAGCGGCTGGGCGATCCCTTGCTGCGCGAGCGCGCGCACGACCTTGACGATCTGGCGCGCCGGCTGCTGCGCCATCTCACCGGCGACGGCCATGCCCGGAGAAAGCCTGCCGCGCGACGCCATTCTGGTGGCCCGCAACATGGGTCCGGCCGAACTGCTGGATTATGGGCGCGAGAAGCTGGTGGGCCTGGCGCTGGAGGAGGCGGCGGCGACCTCCCATGTCGCCATCGTGGCGCGGTCCATGGGCCTGCCGCTGGTCTCCGCGCTCGAGGGCATCGCCGACAGCGCGCGGGCGGGCGACGCCATTGTGGCGGATGGCGAGACCGGCGAGGTGCATCTGCGCCCGCCCGGCGAGATCGTGGCGGCCTTTGTGGAGAAGCGCAGCCTGCGGCGTCAGGCCCAGGCCCGCTTTGCGGCCATCCGCGACATGCCTGCGGTCACCAAGGACGGCGTCGCCATCAAGCTGATGATGAATGCCGGGCTGGAGCTCGACATGCCGCATCTGAAGGAGTCGGGCGCGGACGGGATCGGCCTGTTCCGCACCGAACTGCAATTCATGCTGGGCGAGACCATGCCCAGGCTGCAGGACCAGTGCGGCTTCTACAAATCGATCCTGGACGCGGCCGGCGACAAGCCGGTGATCTTCCGTACCCTGGATCTGGGCGGCGACAAGGTCCTGCCTTATGCGCGCTGGGAGCGGGAGGAAAATCCGGCGCTGGGCTGGCGCGCCATCCGGATCGCGCTCGATCGTCCGGCGCTTGCTGCGCTATCAGGTCCGCGCGCTGTTGATGGCGTCGGCGGGGCGGACCCTGCGCATTCTGCTGCCGATGGTGAGCGATGTCGACGAGTTCAACCGCGCCCGCGCCCTGGTCGACCGCGAGTTGGAGCGCGCCCGGCTGATGAATCTCACCCGTCCGACCCAGGTCCTGGTCGGCGCCATGCTGGAGGTGCCGGCGCTGGCCTTCATGCTGCCGCAGCTGATGCGTTCGGCGGATTTCGTCTCGATCGGGTCCAACGACCTTCTGTCCCTGGCTTTTGCGGTGGACCGCACCAATCCCCGGGTGGCGCGGCGCTACGACAATCTCAATCCGGCTTCGCTCACCCTGATCCGGCTGATCGTGCAAAGCGCGGCGGAAAATTCCGGCGACCTGTCGCTGTGCGGCGAGATGGCGGGCCGGCCCCTGGACGCGATGGCGCTGCTGGGCCTTGGGATACGCACCCTCTCGATGCAGCCCGGCCAGATCGGCCCGATCAAGATGATGATTCGGAGCCTCCATCTGGGCGAGGTGTCGGCCTTTGTGGACCGGCTATGCGGGCGGACGGACCATTCCCTGCGGACCCGGCTTTCGGCCTTTGCCGCCGAACGGGGCATCGTCCTGAAATAGCCGGTTAATGATTGGAAATTCTGGAGGAAATCTGGGATCCTGGCGGCCTTAGCGGCGCCTTAGGTTGTTCCATGCCATAATTTGGATATGATAGCCGTGACAATATGTTAACTGGAACCGGGGCTGTTTTCCGCGTTCGGACTTGATTTTCCGATGGTCAAAGTCACCCACTTGAATGTCGACGATAATGGGGCGCGCCGGCGCATCCATTTGCGCGAGATTTCCGGCGACAACGACGCGCCGATGGACACGGTCGGATCGGAGTTGCGCGCCGCCCGCCAGCGCCGCGGCGACGACCTCGCCGCGGTTTCGCGCGCCCTGAAGATCCGCAAGGACCATTTGGAGGCGGTCGAGGAAGGCCGTCTCGAACAGCTTCCGGGCAAGACCTACGCCATCGGCTTTCGTGCGCAGCTATGCCGGGTATCTCGGGCTGGACGTGGCGGAAGCCGTCGACCGCTATAAGCGCGAAATCGCCGGACGTCCCGACGGACATACGCCGACAATGCCGCCCATGCCGCGACGAACCCCGCCGCCTGCCGCAGGGCTGGCGCATCGTGGCGGGCGTGGTGCTGCTGACGGTGGGCTATGGCATCTATCATCTGTTGTTCGCGGGCTCGACGCCGCAGACTGTGCCGCCGCCGCCGCCGCTTGCGCCAAGAGCTGCGGTCGCGATCGCCGCAGCCGGTCGTACCGCAGCCGGTCGCGCCTGCGCCCGCGCTGTCACCCAGCCCGGCCCAGGCGGCGGCTCCGGAACCGGCGCCGGCAAAAACTAGTCGCGCGGCCGAGCCCAGCGCCCAGCCAAGCCCGGCATTGGCCCAGCTTCCCGCGCCCCCGGCCGGATACCGGAACCGTCTATGGGGAGAAGAATCTCAATCCCCGGGTTGTTCTCAAAGCCCAGGGCGATACCCATGTTACAGTCAAAGGCGCCAGCGGCATGGTCTATATCAACCGCAATCTGAGGGCGGGCGATTCCTACCGGATGCCCAATCTGGTGGGGTTGTCGCTTTCGACCACCAATGCCGGTGCCTTGGAAGTGGACCTGGACGGGCAGAAGATGGGCATGGCGGGAGGCGAGTCCCAGAGCCTCGCGGACCTGGCGATGGACCCTCAGGCCATCGCCGACCGTTACAGCCATTAAGCCGGCTTAAGAAGGACCCAATATGAGCATTCGGGCATACCGCGATATTCACCGGCGCAAGTCGCGCCAGATCATGGTCGGCAATGTTCCGGTGGGCGGCGACGCGCCGATCACGGTGCAGACCATGACCAACACCATCACCGGCGACGCCCGCGCCACCATCGAGCAGATCCGCGGCATCGAGGAAGCCGGCGCCGACATTGTGCGCGTCTCCTGCCCGGACGAGGACGCCACCAAGGCGATGAAGGCGATCACCAAGGCGGCCCGGATTCCGGTGGTGGCCGACATTCATTTTCACTACAAGCGCGCCATCGAGGCGGCGGTGAACGGGGCGGCCTGCCTTCGGATCAATCCCGGCAATATCGGAAACGCCAACCGGGTGCGCGAAGTGGTGCAGGCGGCCAAGGATCATGGCTGTTCCATGCGGATCGGGGTCAATGCCGGTTCACTGGAGCCGGAGCTTCTGGAACGCTATGGCGAGCCCTGCCCGGAAGCGATGGTGGAGAGCGCCCTCAACCATGCCAAGATTCTCGATGATCTCGATTTCCGCGAATACAAGATTTCCGCCAAGGCGTCGGACCCGTTCCTGGCGGTGGCCGCCTATCAGGCCCTGTCGGAAGCGATCGACTGCCCCATCCATCTGGGAATCACCGAGGCGGGTGGGCATGATCCCCGGCACCGTCAAATCCTCCATCGGCATGGGCATGTTGCTATGGAGCGGGATCGGCGACACCATCCGGGTTTCGCTGTCCGCCGATCCGGTCGAGGAAGTGCGGGTCGGATTCGATATCCTCAAGTCGCTCAATCTGCGCCATCGCGGCGTCAATATCATTTCCTGCCCCAGCTGCGCCCGCCAGGGCTTCAACGTGATCGACACGGTGAAGGTGCTGGAGGACCGGCTGAAGCACATCTCCACGCCGATGTCGCTTTCGGTCATCGGCTGCGTGGTGAATGGGCCGGGTGAGGCGCGCGAGACCGATCTGGGCTTCACCGGCGGCGGCGCCGGCAAGGGCCATGGCCAGATCTATCTCAACGGAAAGCCCAGCTATCGGCTCGACAATGCCGATCTGGTGGACCACATCGTCGCGCTTTGCGAAAAGAAGGCCGCGGAGATCGAAGCCGAGCGCGGCGGCGCGTCCGAGCAAACGCCGGAGCCGCTCGAAGCCGCGCAGTAGCGTGCGCGTATGATCCCCGCCGCGAAATTGGAGCGCCTGCTCGACCGTTTTGCCGCGATCGAGAGCGAAATGGCGTCCGGCGCCGCCGGAGCCCAATTCGTCAAACTTTCCCGCGAGCACGCCGAACTGGCGCCGGTGATCGAGGCCGCCCGTGCCTATCGCAAGACCCTGTCGCAGATCGAGGATGCCGAGGCCCTGATCGCCGATCCCTCCGGCGGCGGCGAAATCCGCAGCCTGGCTGAGCAGGAAAAAGCCGAATTGAAGCAGAGGCTGGAAGACCTGGATCAGGAATTGAAAATCCAGCTTCTGCCGAAGGATGCAGCGAACTCCTCATCGGCCATCGTGGAAATCCGCGCCGGCACCGGCGGCGACGAGGCGGCCCTGTTCGCGGCCGACCTGCTTCAGATGTATCAGCGCTATTGCGGCCTTCAGGGCTGGCGCACCGAAGTGATGGACATCACCGACAGCGATCTGGGCGGGATCAAGGACGCGGTCCTGGAGGTCAATGGCCGCGGCGCCTATGCCAAGCTCAAATTCGAGAGCGGGGTGCATCGGGTGCAGCGGGTGCCGGTGACCGAGGCCAGCGGCCGCATCCACACCTCGGCGGCCACCGTGGCGGTGCTGCCGGAAGCCGAGGACGTCGATATCGCGGTCAACGACAAGGATTTGCGCATCGATGTCTATCGCGCCCAGGGCGCCGGCGGCCAGCATGTCAACAAGACCGAAAGCGCGGTGCGCATCACCCATCTGCCGACCGGCATCGCGGTGGCCCAGCAGACCGAAAAATCCCAGCACAAGAACAAGGCCCAGGCGATGAAGCTGCTCAAGGCCAAGCTTTTCGATCTGGAACGGCAGCGAGTCGAGGGTGCCCGCGCCGCCGAGCGCAAAAGCATGGTGGGATCGGGCGACCGCTCCGAGCGCATCCGCACTTACAATTTTCCGCAAGGCCGGGTCACCGATCACCGCATCAATCTGACGCTCTACAAGCTCGACCGCATTATCAGCGGCGACGAACTGTCCGAGGTGATCGACGCGCTGGTGGCCCAGGACCAGGCCGACCGGCTGGCCCAATTCGAGGCGGCCGACGCGTGAGGGTGGAAAGCCTTTCCATTCGCGATCTGCTTCATGGGGCGGCAGAACGCCTCAAGGCTGCCGGCCTGGACGGCGCCAGGCTGGATGCGCGCATCCTGATGGCCCAGGCGCTGGGGATCAGCCGCGACGAACTGATCGCCGCCGTCCGTCCGCCGAGCCGGTCCGAGGCCGATCTTTTCGAAAATCTGCTCGCCCGGCGGCTGGGGCGGGAACCTGTGGCCTATATCACCGGCCGCAAGGAATTTTGGAGCATGGATTTTCAGGTGGGGCCGGGTGTCCTGGTGCCCCGCCCGGAAAGTGAAACCCTGATCGACGCGGCGCTGGCGGAATTTCCGGACCGGGATGCCGCGCTCTCTATTGCCGATCTGGGTACGGGCTCCGGCGCGCTCCTGGCCGCCGCCCTGAAGGAGTTTCCCAACGCGCGCGGCGTGGGCTTCGAACGGTCGCCGGAAGCCATGGCCTATGCCCGGGCCAATTTGCGGGCGCTTGGATTTGACGGGCGCTGCGCGCTTGCCGGTGAGGACTGGTCGGATGCCGGCACCGAGACCTTCGATCTCATCCTCTCCAACCCGCCCTATATCCCAAGCGGTGAGATCGGCCGGCTTGCGCCGGAGGTGCGGCTTTATGAACCATGGGCGGCGCTGGACGGGGGGCCGGACGGGCTCGAGGCCTATCGCAACCTGGCCGGCCTGCCGCCGCGCCTGCTCAAATCCGGCGGCGTGGCGGTGCTGGAACTGGGCCAGGGCCAGGCCGGGCAGGTGGAACAGCTGTTTCAAAATCTGACTGTCCGGCGAATTGTGCCCGATTTGGCCGGGATTCCGCGTGCTTTGGTGCTGAAAAAGCCAAATTAGGGCTTGGAAAGACAGGCCCGCGCGATTACCTTCTTCTGCGAAGGGATCCGAAGATTCCCCTTGCGGTGGCTCACCAGAGCGGAACTGCGAGGTGGCCTCACGAGTTGCGTGAGACCGGGCAGGGGACTCAAAACGCGAACAGGACGCGCCGCACCGCAGATGTGCTGCATGTGGGCCGCGCGACAACGACGGATTTATTAAAGCAAAAGGGGCTCAATGAAGCGCTCACGCAGAGGCGGTCGCAGGCCGCAACACAATAACGGCGGCGGTCACAATACCGGCGGCGGCGGCGGTGGTGGATTCAATCCCAACCGCACCTTCGATTCCTCGGGGCCGGAGGTCAAAATCCGCGGTTCCGCCAACCATGTCTATGAGAAGTATCTCCAGCTCGCCCGCGACGCCAATTCCAGCGGCGACCGGGTGACGGCCGAGAATTATCTTCAGCATGCGGAGCATTATTTCCGCATCATGGCCGCCCAGCAGGCCCAGGCGGCGCAATATCAGGCGCAGCAGGCGGCACAAAATCCCGGCCGTCCGGCCGGCGATCCGGCCGGCGGCCAGCAAGTCCAGCAAGTCCCGCAGCAGGCCAGCGCCCCTTCCTTCTCGTTGACCGATGGCGGCGCGGAAGAGGAGGAAGACGAGGAGGCGGAAGCGCCTTAGGCCGTCTTCCGTTCCAGCCATCCTGTTGGCGGATACTTTTCCAAGCCTTCGGCAGGCCGACCCAGCAGGCCGGAAAAGCTGGGACAAAAGCCGGAATCCCCCTTGCGGGCGGGGTTCCGCTTTCCCATATCTGGCTCGAACGGCGCTCCTCTGAGGCCGTATCTTGGTTGCCTGTGCCCGTCTTCTGGGGCAGGCGGGAGGCGATATGGACATCGAGAAATTCACCGAGCGGTCGCGCGGCTTCATTCAGTCCGCGCAAGGCTTGGCGCTCCGCTCCGGAAATCAGCAATTCACTCCTGAACATCTTTTGAAGGTCCTTCTCGACGACGAGGAAGGACTGGCGGCGCGCCTGATCAAGGCGGCGGGCGGCAGTGACGCGGTTGTGCGCCAGGCCAATGACCGGGCGCTGGCCAGGCTGCCCAAGGTCGAAGGCGGGTCGGGGCAGGTCTATCTGGCGGGCGAAACCGCGCGGTTGCTGGATGCGGCCGAGCAGGCGGCCAAGAAGGCGGGAGATTCCTTCGTCACCGCCGAATATCTGCTGCTGGCGCTCGCCATGTCGGGTGAGACCGCCCGCATGCTGAAGGACGCCGGCGCCACCCCCCAGGGCCTCAACAAGGCGATCGCCGATCTGCGCCAGGGGCGCAGCGCCGACAGCGCCACGGCGGAGAACGCCTATGACGCGCTCAAGAAATATGCCCGCGACCTCACCGAGGCGGCGCGCAACGGCAAGCTCGATCCGGTGATCGGCCGCGACGAGGAAATCCGCCGCACCATCCAGGTGCTGTCCCGCCGCACCAAGAACAATCCGGTCCTGATCGGCGAGCCCGGGGTGGGCAAGACCGCCATCGCCGAAGGGTTGGCGTTGCGCATCGTCAATGGCGATGTGCCGGAATCCTTGCGCGACCAGAAGCTGATGGCGCTGGACATGGGCGCCCTGATCGCGGGCGCCAAATTCCGCGGCGAGTTCGAGGAGCGGTTGAAGGCCGTCCTGGGCGAAATCACCGCCGCGGCCGGCAAGATCATTCTTTTCATCGACGAGTTGCACACCCTGGTGGGCGCCGGCAAGGCGGAAGGCGCGATGGACGCCTCCAATCTGCTCAAGCCGGCGCTGGCGCGGGGCGAACTGCATTGCGTCGGCGCCACCACCCTGGACGAATACCGCAAATATATCGAGAAGGACGCCGCCCTGGCGCGGCGCTTCCAGCCGGTCTTCGTCAACGAACCGACGGTGGAAGACACCATCTCCATCCTGCGCGGACTGAAGGAGAAATACGAGGTCCACCACGGGGTGCGCATCACCGATGCGGCCATCGTGGCGGCGGCGACCTTGTCCAACCGCTACATCACCGACCGATTTCTGCCCGACAAGGCCATCGACCTGATGGACGAGGCGGGATCGCGGCTGCGCATGCAGGTGGATTCCAAGCCGGAAGCGCTGGACGAGCTCGACCGCCGCATCGTGCAGATGAAGATCGAGCGCGAGGCGCTGAAAAAGGAAAGCGACAAACCCTCCCAGGACCGGTTGGCGGCGCTGGAGCATGATCTGGGCGAATTGGAGGACAAGTCCGCCACGCTTACCGCCAAATGGCAGGAAGAGAAGAAATCCGTGGCCGATGTCCAAAGCCTGAAGGAAAGGCTGGACGCCGCGCGCCAGGAAGTCGAGATCGCCCAGCGCCGCGGCGATTTCGCCCGCGCCGGCGAGCTCACCTATGGCGAGATCCCGACCCTGGAAAAGCGCATCCGCGAAATCGACGAGAAGAACAGCGCCGCCTTGGTCAACGAAGCGGTGACGGCGGAGAATATCGCGCAGGTGGTTTCGCGCTGGACCGGCATCCCGGTGGACAAGATGCTGGAAGGCGAGCGCGAGAAGCTGTTGCACATGGAAGCTTCGCTGGAACAGCGGGTGGTCGGCCAGGACGAGGCGGTGCGGGCCATTTCCAATGCGGTGCGCCGGGCCCGGGCCGGCCTGCAGGACCCCAACCGTCCCATCGGGTCGTTCCTGTTCCTGGGCCCGACCGGGGTGGGCAAGACCGAATTGACCAAGGCGCTGGCCAGCTTTCTGTTCGACGACGATACCGCCATGGTGCGCATCGACATGAGCGAGTTCATGGAGAAACACGCGGTGGCGCGGCTGATCGGCGCCCCTCCCGGCTATGTCGGTTATGAAGAAGGTGGTGTGCTCACCGAGGCGGTGCGGCGGCGTCCCTATCAGGTGATCCTGTTCGACGAAGTCGAGAAGGCGCATAGCGACGTGTTCAATGTGCTGCTGCAGGTGCTGGATGACGGCAGGCTGACGGACGGCCAGGGCCGCACCGTGGATTTCCGCAACACGGTGATCATTCTGACCTCCAATCTCGGCACCGAGTTTCTCTCGACCGAGGAAGGCGGCGATACCAGCCACGCCCGGGCCCAGGCGATGGCGGCGGTCAGGGCCCATTTCCGTCCGGAATTCCTCAACCGGCTGGATGAGATCATCCTGTTCCACCGCCTGACCCGGGCCAATATGGACAAGATCGTGTCCATCCAGATGGCGCGGCTGTCTTCGCTTCTGGCCGACCGCAAGATCACCATCGCGCTCGACAAGAAGGCGACCGAATGGCTGGCCCAGGCCGGCTATGATCCGGTCTATGGCGCCCGGCCCTTGAAGCGGGTGATCCAGCGCCGGCTTCAGGATCCGCTGGCGCAACTTCTGCTGGAAGGCAAGATCGCGGACGGCGCGCATATCAAGGTGAGCGCCAACAAAACCGGCCTGACCATCAACGGCCAGGAATTCGCCGCGGCGGCGGACGAACTGGCGGATGCGGCGCCCGCCGGCATGGCGCTCAACTAAACCAGATGCGCCGGTCCTGCCCATGCGGTCCGGACGGGCGGGATCGATAAGTCTGAAATTGGATGCCTGGCGGCCTGCTAATTCTGGCGGCCTACTAATTCTGGCGGCCTACCAATGCCGTGAGGGAATTTATCTGGCCTTGGCTTGCCTCAGATCCGCCGATATGTCCGCGACCCTGGTCTCAAGCGGCATGGCGGCGATCTTGGCGTCCATATTGAGGCGCTGATCCAGAAACTCCCGCAATTCCTTGCCGTTCAGCTTGCGGCCCTCGGCCATCTTCACCCTCAACGGATTGACCTGCTTGTTGTCGATGCGGATCTCGTAATGCAGATGCGGCCCGGTCGTCAGGCCGGTATTGCCGCTATAGGCGACAACCTGCCCCTGGCGCACACGCGAGCCGTGGCGCAGGCCGACCGCGAACCGCGACAGATGCCCATAGGCCGTCGCATAACCATTGCCGTGATTGATGATCAGAAAATTGCCGTAACCGCTGGCGCGGCCTTCGAATTGGATCACGCCATTGCCCGCGGCCATCACCGGCGTTCCCACCGGGACGGCGAAGTCGATGCCTTTGTGCATTCGGGTGATAGCCGAGCACGGGATGAAAGCGCATGCCGAAGCCGGACGATATGCGCGCGCCGTCCACCGGCGTCTTCATCAGCAAGCCTTTGGCGGAGCGGCCGTCGGCATCGTAATAGTCCGCCGGCGAGTCCGGATCGGGCTGGAACCGGTAGAGGCTTATATCCTTGCCCGACAGCCTGAGGCGGGCATAGGCGATGTCGCCGGTCTTCGCCGGCTGTCCTTCCGGCGTGTAGTAATAGTCGTAATAGACTTCGAAACTGTCTCCGGGGTGCAGGTCGCGCTGGAAGTCCACCTTGTAGGAGAACATCCGGATCATCTCGACCACGATATCGGCGGGAATGCCGGCCTGCATGCCGGCCAGATAAAGGCTGGAATCGATGGTGGCCCCGGCCCGGTGGTAATGCACCTGCAGGTTTTTCCGCACCATCTTGGCGGCGAAGCTGCCGTCCACGGCGCGGGTGACGGTCACATCCTGATCGATGGTGGGCGAAAAATGCAGCGACAGCAGCCGGGATATCGCCTGGGACTCGACGGGGGTGGCGCCGGCGTCGCTGTCCTCCGCCACCGGCACGGTCACCGGCTTGCGGTTGATCGTCACCACTATGGTCTTGGGCTTCTGGCTGGCGGGTGGCGGCGCCAGCGCATAGGTGAGGTCGATCGTCATCCCCGGCTTCAGGGTCCGGGGGTTGAAGTCCTTGCCCATCGCCACGACCGCGTTATTGGCGTCCGCCGCGGAAATACCCTGATCCTCCAGCGCGCCGGCCAGGGTGTCGCCGCGATCCAACGTGATGGTGCGGGTTTCCACGCCGGGGTTGGGATTGGCTTGATCCTCGTCGCCGGCAGGTGCGTTTTGCTGGACATAGGACGCGAATTGCCCCGCGCCGCCGGCATGCACCAGTTTCAGGAACAGTTCATAGGCAATCGGCGTGCGGCTGGGCGTACCCACCAGCGGGCTCGAGACCGGAAGCGTGCCGATCGCCATCCAGGTCACCGAGCCGGCGACCAGGAGCGACATGGCGGTCGAGACCAGCGCCCAGCGGCCATCGGTGGTGGCCAGCGCGTCACCGAAGCGGCGAACATGGTTGAGCGTCAAACGGGCGCTGTCCGCGCGAAATCTCCAGTCCATTCCGGTCCTGTCATTCAGGGAGCGGTGCAACAGGCGCCGCCGAGCCCCAGCCCTATCAACCGCACCCCAACGCGCTTGATTCGAATAAGCCCTACGAACTGTATGGCCGTCAAGTCTTAAGCTTCCAACATTTTGTTTAATATGGGGTATTCGAAAACCGCGAAATACAAGACGCCGGCCTTAAGGCTTGCTAGAGGATTGCGATGCGTTTCTTCCGCCTGGCCCTGCTTCTCTTGCCGCTGGCCTCGCCCGCCTGGGCCTGGGGCCCGGAGGGACATGAGATCATCGCCCGGATCGCCGCCGACAATCTCACCCCGTCGGCGCATCTGCGCATCTCCCAGCTTCTGGGCGGCGACGCGCCGGCGCTGATGGTGCTCAACGCCGATTGGGCGGACGAGATCCGCACCGATCGGCCGCAGACCGTGCCCTGGCATTTCGTCAATATCGAGATCGGCAGCAAAGGCTATAACCCGCGCCGCGACTGTCCGCATGGCGATTGCGTGGTGGCTAAGATCGATCACGATGTCGCGGTGCTCAAGGACCCAAGAGCGCCGCACACCGCAAGGCTGGAGGCGCTGCTTTATCTCATTCATTTTGTGGGCGACATACATCAGCCGTTGCACGCCGCCGACCGGCACGACAGGGGCGGCAACAGCCTTGTGGTTTATCTCGACCATCATCGCGGCAATCTGCACGGCGTCTGGGACCAGGATGTGGTGGAGGCCTTGGGCAAGGACCCGCTGCCGGCCGCCGCCGGCATCGAGGCGCAATTCTCCGCCGCCCAAAAGATCGCGATGATGCGCGGCACGCCCGCCGATTGGGCGAATGAGAGTTTCGAGATCGCGGCGCGTGACATCTACGCGCACCTCAGATCCCGCGGTCCGGTCCGGCTGCCGCGCGATTATCCCCAGCGCCAAAGCGCGATCGTGCGCCTGCAGCTGGAACGCGCCGGGCTCAGGCTGGCCATGCTGCTGAACGGGATCTTCCGCTAGCGCCGGATCAGCTGGCAGCGATGAAGTCGCGCACCACCGGGTATATGTGCTGCTGCCAGCGCCGGCCGGAAAAGACGCCATAATGCCCGGCGCCGGGCTGGAGGTAATTCTGGCGGCGGGGCGCATTGGAGCACAGCTCCAACGCCGCGCTGGTCTGGCCCACCGAGCAGATATCGTCGCGTTCGCCTTCCACGGTCAGGACCGCGGTTTGGGTGATGGCGGCGGGCTCCACTTTTTCGCCGCGAAATTCCAGAGTTCCCCGCGCCAGCCGGTATTCCCGGAACACGTTGCGCAAAGTCTCCAGATAAAATTCGCCGGGCATGTCGGCCACCGCCAGATAGTCGTCATAGAAGCGGCGATTGGCATGGGCTTCGGGTTCGCGGCTGTGCAGCAGATGGCCGAACTGGTCCCACTGCGCCCGGATATGCCGGGCCGGGTTCATCGACAGAAAGGCCGCCACCTGGATGAAGCCGGGATAGACATGCCGCCCCTGGCCGGGATGACGCGACGGCACCCGGCTGATCAGGTTCGTCTTGAACCAGGACAGCGGATAGCGGGTGGCGAAGCGGTTGACCTCGGTGGGATTGCGGCTGGCATCCACCGGCCCCGCCATCAGGGTCATGCTGCGCGGGGTAGCGGGATTCTGGCGTTTGGCCATCACCGCCACCGCGGTGACCAGGGCCGGGCAGGGCTGGCAGACCGCGACCGCGTGCGCGCCCGGGCCGATCGTTTCCAGAAAGCGGATGAGATGCTCGACATATTCGTCGGTGCCGAAGCGGCCGGCTTCCAACGGTATGTCGCGGGCATTGATCCAGTCGGTGATATGGACGTCATGGTCGGCCAGCATGGTGGCCGCGGTATGGCGCAACAGGGTAGCGAAATGCCCCGCCATCGGGGCCACCAGCAGCACCCGCGGCTGGCTCAGCTTCGCGTCCTTGCGGAAATGCAGCAGCCGGCCGAACGGGGTTTCCAGGATGGTCTCTTCCTCGACCGCGATGTCGCGGCCGTCCACCGTGACATGGTCGATTTCGTAATCGGGACGGTCATGGCTCAGATGCGCCCGCGCCACCAATTCGACGCCGGCCGACAGCCCGCGCAGGAACATGTTCGCTCCGGGGCCGAATTTGGTCTGATCGACAAAGGCGCGGGTCAGCCCCGCCAGCTGGCGCACAGGGAACAAAAAGTCCGCCTGCGCCTGATAGGCGTCATACAACATGCAACATCAGCCCCAAAGCCTCTAGCCCGGGGCAGTTTGGCCCAGGATTCCTAAAGCTTAGTGCATTTATGCTGCGGTGCGAAATATATTTTGCTGCACGGGACGCGGAATCGATTCCTATACTCCGATAGGTGGTGTGCCTTTCAAAGAAGAGTAAAGTTCGACATTGGGGATTGTTCGGTTGTGCCATGGAAGAGGACGGCCGGCAGCCGCAGGAAGGGCAGTTGCTTGGATCGCGAACGGCCAATACCCACAGATGATGGGGAGGCTCATATGTGCAGGGTACTATTTGGCGCCTTCGTCGCGCTACTGGCGTTGAACGGGGCCGCTGCGGCGCAAACGACGGCTGATCAAACGGCGCCGGCACGGGCAAATTGCGCCTTGCCCAAAGTCGCCGACTCCGTCGCTTTGAATCCGGTACCGGGAAGCGATCTGATGACGGTGCCGGTGAGCGTCAATGGAACACCCAAGCAATTCCTGCTTGCTGTCGGCACCGGCCCGACCGAAGTCTCCCAAGCGACGGTGAGCCAATTGAGCCTGCCCCATAGCACCACAGCAAGTGAGCGCATCACGTTCACGCCGGCGATGGGCGGGTACACGAATGCCGCTCCGGGATCTCTCCAGCAGATGTCGGCTTCCGTCTACGATGTCGAGGGCAGTCAAAGCCGGGCGGATACCCGCAGGCGAGTCCGCATCGAGTCGTTCACCATCGGCGATGCCACGGCGCACGACATGCTGTTTGTCGTCGGCAACGACCGAGAGTTGGGAAATTCGAAACCCTATGACGGGCTGCTGACCGGCGATTTCTTCAAACAATATGATGTCGAGTTGGATTTTGCCGGGAAGAGGATCACCTATCTCACACCAACCAAATGCTCCGATCCAAATCAAGTTGTGTACTGGCCGCATTCGGCAGTCGCCGTGATACCCATGACGATATCGGGCGGCAAAATCCAAGTGGCGGTGACGATCGAAGGACATCCCATCGATGCCATTATCGACACGAGTTCTGCGCAGACGGTCATGCGCCGCGACATCGCGGAGCTGACGTTGGAACTCAAGACCGGCACGCCGGAGGTGAAGCCCGATGGAGATCTGGAAGATGGGTGGGGCGAGCAGGTTTATATCCATACCTTCCCGCAGATCGCATTCGAAGGCGTGGTCGCGAATAACGTACCGGCGCTGATCCAGACCAACGGCATGGTCCGGGATTTGGACCGGCAGCCGATCCTGGGCAGCCGCGCACAATTCGCGTCCGCGCCGCGCATACCCGATCTCACGCTGGGGATGGATGTGCTGCGCCAGCTTCATCTGTATGTCGTGTTTGGCCAGGAAACGCTTTACATTACGGCTGCCAAATAAAGCGATTTCGCGGTTCATCTGGCTGATTTAAAGATCAGCGCGCTTACCGGCACCATTTGAAGACGGACCAAACCGGCCCATCACGTGGCGGCCTGGGCCAGTTCGCGTTCGACGTGTTTTTGGACGCTGACATAGTCGGTCTTGCCGGTGCCCAGCACCGGAATCGCGCGGCACCACCAGCACCCGGCGCGGCACCGCCAGTTCGGAGACGCCGTGATTCTGCGCCCAGGCCACCAGATCCAGCCGCGCGGCGCCTCGGGGCATCGGTGACCAGCACGATCTGCTCGCCCTTGCGCGCCGTCGGGCACCGCCACGGCGGCATGGGCATTGTCGGGCCACAGCGCCGAGGCGCAATTCTCCACCACCGCCAGCGACACGGTCTCGCCGCCGATCTTGGCGAAGCGCTTCAGCCGGCCGCGGATGGCGATGAAGCCGTCCTCGTCGATGCTGACCACATCGCCGGTGTCGTGCCAGCCGTCCTGGCGGCGGCACGATCACGCCCGGCGCGTCCGGCACTGATATAGCCCAGCATCACATTGGGGCCGTTCACGAACAGCCGCCCGGCATCGGCAATGCCCTCCACCGGTTCGAGCCGCGCCTCCATGCCCGGCATCAGCCTGCCCACCGTGCCGGGCTGGTTGGCCTCGATCTGGTTGGCGGCGACCACCGGCGAGGCCTCGGTCACGCCATAGCCTTCCAGCAGTTCGATGCCGTATTTGCGGCGGAGCAAGGCGCGGGTTTCGTCGCGCACCCGCTCGGCGCCGCAGACCGCCAGCCGCAGGCTGTCAAGATCGCCCGGCTCGCCGGCGCGGGCATATTGGGATGATGAAAGTGTCGGTCGAGAGCAGGATGGTGGCGCCATGCGCCGGATGCGCCGCACGATCTCGCGCGGCTGCAGCGGGGTGGGATGGCAGACCACCTTGATGCCCGGCGATCAAGCGGCAGCAGCACGCCGACCGTCAGCCCGAAACAGTGGAAGACGGGCAGGGGATTGAACAGCACGTCGCTCTGGCGATAAAGCTCGATATGGGCCCGCACCTGCGCGACATTGGCCAGAATGTTGCGGTGGGAGAGCGCCACGCCCTTGGGCTCGCCTTCGGTGCCGGAGGTGAAGAGGATCACGGCCGGCTCTGTCGCGGCTCGGCTCCGCGGCGCAGCAGGCACGGCGCCAGGCTCCCGGCCACGGCCGCTGAGCTTGTCGGAGAGCGAAAGCCCGTCGCGCACATCCTCCAGATAAACGATCTCGGCGACCTGGCCGATGGTCGCTTCCACCTGCTCCAGCCTGGCCAGTTCGATAAAGCGGCGGGCGGTGACCATGCGTTTGACTTCGCGCGGTGCTGGATGGCGCTTTGAGGATGTCGGCCGCGCCGGCGGTGAAATTGATCATGGCCGGCACCCGGCCATAGGCGCGAGAGCGCATAAAGCCGATCAGCCGCGGCCGCCGCGCCGGTGGGCAGCATGACGCCGACCTTCTCTCCCGGCCTCGGTGCCGCGCTTCAGGGCATGGCCCAGCGCGAGCTGCGCCCGTGATCAGCGTGTCGTAGGACAATCACCCGGTCGTCGCCGTCCACGAGCGCCGGTCGTGCCGCCGCCGAATGCGGCCGCGGCGCGTCCAAAAGGGCCTGGAAAAGCGATTGCCGCGCACCGCCGTAAGTCGAAGGGCATACGCTCGGCGCTGTCGGATTGGTCATGCAAGGGTCCGCTGTCCGTGATCCGAACGCTAGCAGCGTCTGTAAGGCAGTTGCGGGCGATCTACCGCGAGGACGGCGCGGAAATGCCCGATCCAGCTCTGGAAATCGCGCACAAGGTTCTCGCGCTCCGTTGCCGGCCGTCGCCGGAACAGCTCAGCCAGTTGGCGCGCGCAGCGGCTGGGCCTGCTCCACAGCCTTTCGGCCCTGGTGCGCTGAGACGGCGTCGTGCGCAACGGTCCTGAGTACCACCCTGCTCCATGCGCCGGGGCCCGAAAATCGCGACCGCCAGCGCGGCCAGGCCCGCCCCCGACAACGATCTGGGCAGCCTTGGCCGCCGGGCTGGTCATGCGGCCTGGTAGGCGCGCCTGCGGCGCCTGCGGCGGCCAGAGTGCGGCACGGCGAGAATGATGGCGGATGATCGGCCATGATGTGCCTCCGGCAGATGCATATTTCTGCAACGCAGACAGTAACGATAGGTTCAGAGAAACTATAGGACTAGTATTCCCATCGCGCATGGCCGCGGCGCGTTCCGGATGGGTGATTTTCATGCCGCCCACGTCTATATCTCGGCCATGACCAGTCGTGATCGACCGCTCGTCAACCCCGCGCCATCCGGAAAAGGCCCACCGGCCGGACCAGCGACGATTCCGCGCAAAGCCGGACTGGATCCGGGTCAAGGCGCCGGTGTCCCGCGAATATGCCGCCACCCGCGAGGTCGTGCGGGCCAATTCAAGCTTCACACCGTCTGCGAGGAGGCGGCCTGTCCCAATATCGGCGAATGCTGGACCAAGGCGCACGCCACCATGATGATCATGGGCGACACCTGCACCCGCGCCTGCGCCTTCTGCAATGTGAAGACCGGCCTGCCGGGGCCGCTCGATCCGGACGAACCGGCGCAATGTGGCCGGCGGCGGTCAAGAAGCTGGGGCTGCGCCATGTGGTCGATCACCTCGGTGGACCGGGACGATCTGGCCGATGGCGGCGCCGCCCATTTCGCCGAAATCATCGCACGCCATCCATGCCATGAGCCCCGGCACCAGCGTGGAAGTGCTGACCCCGGATTTCCTGCGCAAGGACGGCGCCATCGAGACCGTGATGGCGGCGCAGGCCCGAAGTCTTCAATCACAATCTGGAAACCGTGCCGCGGCTTTATCTGAGCGTCAGGCCCGGCGCGCGCTATTACGCGTCGCTGCGCCTGCTGGAGCGGGCCAAGGAGCTTGACCCCGAGGGCTTCACCAAATCGGGGCTGATGGTGGGCCTGGGCGAAAGCCGGGAAGAGATCATGCAGGTGATGGACGATCTGCGCGCGGCGAGAGTCGATTTCCTCACCATCGGCCAGTATCTCCAGCCGACCCGCAAGCATGCCAGGCTGGAGCGTTTCTGGACGCCGGAGGAATTCGCCGGCCTGGAAGCAGATCGCCCGGGCCAAGGGATTCCTGATGGTGTCGGCCTCGCCGCTCACCCGGTCTTCCTATCACGCCGACAGCGATTTCGCGGCGCTCAAGGCGGCCCGCGCCGCGGCGCAGTGAGAGAGCACCGCGAAAGCCGTATCGTTCCGTACACGGCCGATCTCATGTATCGGGTGGTGGCCGATGTGGAACGCTATCCCGAATTCCTGCCCTGGGTGGTGGCGCTCAGGGTCAAGTCGCGGGCGTCCGAGGCCGGGCGGGAGATCCTGATGGCGGAAATGGCGGTGGGCTATCGTGCCCTGCGCGAGCGTTACACCAGCCGGGTGACATTGGACCCCGACACCAAGACCATCGATGTGGTGGCGGTGGCAGGAGCCGTTCCGCTGCCTGGAAAATCACTGGCGGTTCACGCCGGAAGGCGAAGCCACCCGGGTGGATTTCCGGGTGGTGTTCGAATTCTCCAACCGGCTGTTGCAGGCCGCCGCCGGCGGCGCCTTCGAGCAGGTGCTTTTGAAGATGACCGACGCGTTTGCCGCCCGCGCCGCCTCTCTTTCGCAAAGCGCCCCCTGATCCTATAGTCGCCGGAAAAGGGGAGGGACATGAGACACCTGCTCGGCGCCATGATCGCCCTGGCCGTCTGTTCCAGCCCGGGTTATGCCGAAATCCATCCTGTTCGTGGGCAACAGCTTCACCTTCGGCGAGCATTCCGCCGCCAAGCATTATCGCGCCGGCGAAGTGCACGACCTCAATCCGCCCGATGCCAACGGCCAGACCATCGGCGGGGTGCCCGCCATCTTCAAGGAATTCACCAGGGAGGCCGGGCTGGATTACGATGTCAGCCTGGAGACGGTGGGCGGCAAGGGGCTGGATTTCCACTATCAGCAGAAGCGGGCGCTGCTGGACCGGGCCTGGGATGTGGTGATGCTGCAAAGCTATTCCACCCTCGATGCCCAAAAGCCCGGCGATCCGGCGCTGGTGATCGACTATGCCGGCAAGTTCGATGCTCTGTTTCATGCCCGCAATCCGGCGGTGGAGATCTATCTGGACGCCACCTGGTCGCGCCCCGATCTGACCTATCCCGTCAAGGGGCCGTGGCACGGCAAGCCGATCGCGCAGATGGCCAAGGATGTCTATGCCGGTTACGTGGCCGCGCAGAAGGCCAGCCCCGATATCGCCGGCATCGTGCCGGTCGGCCTGGGCTTCAACCGCGCCATCGCGGACGGCGTCGCCGATCCCGATCCCTATGACGGCATCGCCGCGGGCGAGGTCGATCTTTGGGCCTACGACCACTACCATGCCAGCGCCTTCGGCTATTACCTGGAAGCGCTGCTGATGTTCGGCCAGGTGACCGGACACGATCCGCTGTCTCTGGGGCCGAAGGAGATCGTGGCCGACGATTTCGGTTTCTCGCCCGAACAGGCCACCGCCTTGCAGCGCGTGGCGCATGACGAACTCATGGCGCATGGTGTCCGGTTCGCGGCGATGAAGTAATTAGAGCGCCGCGCGCAGCATCCTGAGGGCTTCCGCGACCGTCAGAAGCCGCACTTGCTCGCGCCCGACATCGCCAAACCGGCATTCCTTGGCGACGATCCCGCCATCCCGCCGCGCGGTGGCGAGATGAACAAGGCCCACCGGCTTTTCGGCGCTGCCGCCGCCCGGCCCGGCGATGCCGGTCACCGCCACCGCAAGCTGGGCGCGCGAATGTGCGAGCGCGCCTTGCGCCATGGCGCGGGCCACGTCCCGCGAGACCGCCCCGTGTGCCCGCAGCAGTTCGGCCGGCACGCCGAGCAATTCGATTTTGGCTTCGTTGGAATAGGTGACAAAACCGCGCTCCACCACATCCGAGGAGCCCGGAATTTCGGTGAGCAGGGCGGCGATCAATCCGCCGGTGCAGCTTTCGGCGGTGGCGATGTGCAGGCCCTTGCCGCGCGCATCGTCCAGCAGCGCCCGCGCTTCCGATAAAAGCGCGTCCGCAAACATCACATCAGCCGGAAATATTGCGCCAGGCCGGCCAGGATGGCGGCGGCCAGGCCGGCCAGCATGTCGTCGGCCATCACGCCCAAGCCGCCGGGAAGTCTTTCCGCCGCCGAAATCGGCCAGGGCTTGAGAATGTCGAACAGGCGGAACAGCAGGAACGCCAGGGCGAATTGCGAGGCCGAAGCCGGCGCGAAATCGAAGCTGATCCCGGCGCAGGCCAGCCATTGGCCGGCCAGCTCGTCGATCACGCATTCGGACGGGTCCTTGCGGCCGGTCTCCCGGACGTGGGCGCCGCAGGCCCAGACCCCGATGCCGAATGCGACCAGGCTGGCGGCCAGCACCGCCGGGCCGCCGCCGTGCCGGGCGATCGGGATGGCCAGGAACACCGCCACGGCGCTCATCACCGTGCCCGACGCCACCGGGAAATAGCCGATGCCCAGCACCGAGGCGATGATGGTGGAAAATCTCATGTGAGCCTCACTGTGGCGATCGCCTGCGCCGCCAGGCCTTCGCGCCGGCCGGTGAATCCCATGCCTTCGGTGGTGGTGGCCTTGACGCTGACCCGGTCGATGTCGAGCGACAGGATTTCGCCGATCCGGGCCCGCATCGCTTCGCGGTGCGGACCGATCTTGGGCCGCTCGCAGATCAAGGTGACGTCGCAATGAAGCACGGCACCGCCTTTTTCCTTCACCAGCCTGTGGGCGTGATCGAGGAATTGCCAGGAGGCCGCGCCGCGCCAGCGTTCGTCCGTGGGCGGAAAATGCTGGCCGATATCCCCCGCCGCGATGGTCCCCAGCAGCGCGTCGGTCAGGGCATGCAGGCCGGCATCGGCGTCGGAATGGCCTTCCAGTCCCCGGTCATGGGCAATCTTCACCCCGCACAGCCAGACATGATCGCCCTCGGTGAAGCGGTGCGCGTCATAGCCGATGGCGCTTCGCACTTCGCCGCCCAACAGCTTTTCCGCCAAGGCGAAATCCTTTTCCGTGGTCACTTTCAGATTCTCTTCCTCGCCCGGGACCGCTTCCACCGCAAGACCCGCCAGCGCCGCGATGGCGACATCGTCGGTGGCGTCGGCGCCGGCATGATCGCGATGCGCCTTGAGGATCTCGGCGAAGCGAAAACCTTGCGGGGTCTGGGCGCGGTAAAGCCCGTCGCGGGGCACCGTGGCCCAGTCCGCGCCTTGCTTTCGCCTGAGCGTGTCGGCCACCGCCAGCATGGGCACGGCGCCGGACGCGCCGGCTTCCAGGGCGGTGATCACCCGCCCGATCAGCTGCCGGGAGACCAGGGGCCGGGCCGCGTCATGGATCAGGACGAAATCCGGCGGGTCGGCGGCCAGCGCCTCCAGCCCCAGCCGCACCGAATCCTGCCGCCTGGCCCCGCCGGTCAGGGCAGGCGGGGCGTCCGCGCCCATGGCAGCCCGGTAAAGGGACTCCTGGCCCGCCCCGATCACCACATGCGCCGGCCATGGGGAAAAGGCCTCGGCAGCGCGTCTTAGCATTGGGAGGCCGGCCAACGGCTCATACTGTTTGGGACCGGCGCGTCCGGCCCGCTCGCCCTTGCCGGCGGCGACAATCAGGACAGCGGTACGTACCATGCGGGGGTTCCCTTTGCGGTCTGCCTAACATTGCCGAGGGCGGCTTGCGATATTTGTTTGCAGGAACAGATTTTGCCTATATTGTTACCAGTTCATCAGTATGATTAAATTATAGGCAAATTGGTGCAGGCTCCGCTGTTTCGCCGTTCGGTGACGGATTTTCCCATCGCCAACACTTTGCCGTCTCCGATCCTGGTGATCGGGCCCCGGCGGGAGATCATTTACGTCAATCCGGCCGCCGAGCAATTCTTCGATACCGGCGCCGCCATTCTGCTGAAGCAGAATCTGGCCGACCTGCTGGTGTTCGATTCGCCGCTGTTTCAGCTGGTGGCGCAGGCGCGTGAGCGCAACGCCTCGGCGGCCGAGCGCGATGTCGATCTGTCTACGCCCCGGCATGGCGAGCGGGTCGCCGATGTGACGGTGACGCCTTTGCCCGATGCCGAAGGGACGCTGGTGGTGGCTTTCTCCGAGCGGGGCCTGGCCCAGCGGATGGACCGGCAATTGATGTCGCGGGGCGCGGTCCGCTCCATGCACGGCATGGCGGCGGTGTTGGCGCATGAGATCAAGAATCCGCTGGCGGGAATCCGCGGCGCCGCCCAATTGCTGGAAGAGCAGCTGGGGCCGGGCGAACGGGAAATGACGCAGCTGATTTGCGACGAAGCCGACCGCATCCGCGGATTGATCGACCGGATGGAGGATTTTGGCGACACCCGCAGCTTCCAGCGCCATCCGGTCAACATCCACGAAGTCCTGACCCGGGTACGCCGCCTGGCGGAATCCGGATTCGCCCGCGGCACCAGCTTTGTCGAGCATTTCGATCCCTCGCTGCCGCCGGTGGCGGGCGACCGCGACCAGCTGATCCAGGTGTTTCTCAATCTGGTCCGCAATGCGGTGGATGCGCTGCCGGAGAATGGCGGGGAGGTCACGCTGACCACCAGCTATCGTCCCGGCGTCCGGTTCGGCGTTGGCACCTCGGGCGAGCGCATCTCGCTGCCGCTGGAGGTGACGGTCCGCGACAATGGCGCCGGGGTTCCCGACGATCTTCTGTCCTGCATCTTCGATCCCTTCGTCACCACCAAAGTCCATGGTTCGGGCCTGGGCCTGGCCCTGGTCGCCAAGATCATCGGCGACCATGGCGGGGTGGTCGAATGCGACTCCGTTCCCCGGCGCACGGTGTTCCGTGTGCTCCTGCCCATCGCGCCGAACGAGGAGGCATAATGGCTGCCGCGACAATTCTGGTTGCCGACGACGACAGCGCCATCCGCACGGTGCTGCATCAGGCCCTGGCCCGGGCCGGCTACAATGTCCGCACCACCGGGACCGCCTCCGGATTGTGGAAGATGATTTCGTCCGGGGAGGGCAATCTGGCCATCACCGATGTGGTGCTGCCGGACGAAAGCGGGTTCGATCTGATTCCGCGCATCAAGCGGCTGAGGCCCGAACTGCCTATCCTGGTGATGAGCGCGCAAAACACGCTTCTGACCGCCATCACCGCGGCCGAGCGCGGCGCATTCGAATATCTGCCCAAGCCGTTCGACCTCAAGGAACTGACCAATGTGGTGCAGCGGGCGCTGGCCAGTCCCGGCGCCAAGCGCGATCCGGAAGCGCAGGAAGGCGAGGAGCGGCTTCCCCTGATCGGGCGCAGTCCCGCCATGCAGGAAATCTACCGGGTGATCGCCCGGCTGACCCAGACGGATCTGACCGTCATGATCATGGGGGAATCCGGCACCGGCAAGGAATTGGTGGCCCGCGCCCTGCACGATTACGGCAAGCGCCGCCATGGCCGCTTCATCGCCGTGAACATGGCGGCGATCCCCAAGGAGCTGGTGGAAAGCGAATTGTTCGGCCATGAGCGCGGCGCCTTTACCGGCGCCAGCAATCGCGGGGTGGGCCGCTTCGAGCAGGCCGAAGGCGGCACCCTGTTCCTGGACGAGATCGGCGACATGCCGCTGGAGGCGCAGACCAGGCTTCTGCGCGTGCTGCAGCAGGGCGAATACACCACGGTGGGCGGGCGTACCCCGATCCGCACCGATGTGCGCATCATCGCCGCCACCAATCGCGATCTGCGCCAACTGATCGGGCAGGGACTGTTCCGCGAGGATCTTTACTACCGGCTGAATGTGGTGCCGCTGCGCCTGCCGCCGTTGCGCGAGCGGGTCGAGGACATTCCCGATCTGGTCCGGCATTTCCTGCGCAAGGCCGAGCAGGAAGGCTTGCCGGCCAAGACGCTCGATACTGACGGGCTGGAGATTCTCCGCCGGCATCGCTGGCCGGGCAATGTGCGGGAACTGGAAAATCTGGTCCGGCGTCTGGCGGTGCTGAATGCCGGCGACACCATTCCGGCGGCGGCCATCGCCGCGGAGTTGAAGGAGCCGGCCCGCATCCTGGCCGCGGAGGCGGAGGAAGAGGCGGTGTCGCTGGGGGCGGCGGTGGAACAGTTCCTCACCCGCTATTTCCTCAGCCATGGCGACCGGCTGCCGCCGCCCGGGGTCTATGACCGCATCCTGGAAGAGGTGGAACGGCCGCTGATCTCGATTTGTTTGGGCGCCACCCGCGGCAATCAGATTCGGGCGGCCCAGCTTCTCGGCCTGAACCGCAACACCCTGCGCAAGAAGATCCGCGACCTCGGCCTCGAGGTTATTAAGGGACTGCGCGCCGAGTAGGCGCGCAACGGCGCAGGGCCGCGCGCGACAGCGCAGTGAGCGGCCCGAGCCAGGGACTGCGCGCCGAGTAGGCCCGGCGGCGCAGCGAGCCGCGCCAGCGCCGACAGCGCAGCGCCGAGCCAGGGATGCGCGCCGAATAGGCCGCGAGGATCTCCGCGGAGCGTCTCGAACCTCTCTGAAATTGTTGTAGAATTACATCGCTGCATTCTTGCAACAACAGGAACTGTGGCTACAATACCGCAATTCGGCAAAGGGGCGGAGCTCTTAACCATGGATGCCTGCCATTAGCTTCAAATCCCTGTTAGGGCGCAGTAGCGGTTTTCTGCGGGCGATTTCTCGTCCGTCCCGCTTGGCGCTGGGCGTTGGCCTGTTGGCGGTGGCATCCGGTGCGGCCACCTATGCCATTTTGTCCGGCCTCACCCCCTGGACCCCCAGCCGGGCCGGATTGATCGCCCTGCTTCTGGCCAATCTGACCCTGGGCCTGTCGCTGGGCGCCCTGATCGCCTGGCGGTTGGTGCGGCTTTGGGCGGAGCGCAAATCCGGCCGGGCCGGCGCCCGGCTGCATGTGCGGCTGGTGGCCTGGTTCGGCACCATCGCGGTGGTGCCCGCCATCCTGATCGCCATCTTCGCGGCGGTGACCTTGAATCTCGGCCTGGAGGCCTGGTTCTCCGGCCGGGTGAAGGATGCGCTTGGGCAGCGCCGTCAATGTCGCCCAGCATTATGTGAAGGAGCATGAGCGGGGGATCATCGGCGACGCCTATGAGATCGCCAACAATATCCAGCACGACCCCACTCTGTTCGACGCCGACAAGCATGTCCGGCCCACCGCATTTTTCTCCAAGCTCAATTCGCTGACCAAGGACCGCGGGCTTCAGGCCTCCTACATCGTGGACGGCCACGGCAAGATCCTGGCCTCCACCAAGCAGCAATATCTCAAGGACCCCAAGCCGCCTTCCGCCGCCGACATCGCCCAGGCGCGCGCCGGCTCGATCGTGGTGGATGCCACGCCCAATGGCGGAACCGTCACCGCGCTGATCCAGATGCAGGCGCTGAACGACGCCTATCTGCTGGTGGTGCGTCAGGTCGACCCGCAGGTGTTCGGCTATTACCGGCGCACGGTCGATGCGGTGTCGGAATATAACCGGCTGGACCAGAACCGGCTCGGAAGTGCAGCTGGTCTTCGCCGCGCTGTATGCGGTGGTGTCGCTGGTGACCCTGCTGGCCGCGGTGTGGTCGGGCATCTGGGCCGCGAACCGGCTGGTGCGCCCGATCTCCAACCTGATCGGGGCGGCCGAGCGGGTGTCCGAAGGCGATCTCACCGCCCAGGTCGAGGTGGAGCGCGACGATGACGAGATCGGCACGCTGGGCCGGGCCTTCAACCGCATGACCCATGCAACTGTCGGCCCAGCGCAGCGATCTGGTCGCCGCCAACCGGCTGAACGACGAGCGCCGCCGCTTCACCGAGACGGTGCTGTCCGGCGTCAGCGCCGGGCGTGATCGGGCTCGACCGCGACGGCCAGATCACCATCGTCAACCGCGCCGCGGCCCGCCTGCTGAACGCCACCCCGGAGGAATTGGAGGGGCGGCATTATTCCGAAGCCGTGCCCGAGCTTTCGGCCCTGATCCGCCGGGCCCTGTCGGAGCCGGTGGGCCATGCCGGCGGCGAAGTCACCATCAAGCGCGCCGGCACGCCCCGCACCCTGTCGCGTGCAGGTCTCCAGCGAATGGGGCAATCCGCACGGTTTTGTCGTCACCTTCGACGACATCACCGATCTGGTCGAGCGCCCAGCGCACCGCCGCCTGGGCCGATGTGGCCCGCCGCATCGCCCATGAGATCAAGAATCCGCTCACCCCGATCCAGCTTTCGGCCGAGCGGCTGAAGCGCAAATATACGGGCGAGGTTTCCACCGATCCCGAAATCTTCCGCCAATGCACCGACACCATCGTCCGCCAGGTGGGCGATATCGGCCGCATGGTGGATGAATTCTCCTCCTTCGCCCGCATGCCTACGCCGGTGATGCGGCGCGAGAATGCCGCAGGAGCTGCTGCAGCAGGCGGTGTTCCTGCAGCGGGTCGCCCATCCGGAGATCGCCTTCCAGATGCAGGCGCCCAAGGAGCCGGTCTATTTCGAGGGCGACGGACGGCTGGTGGCCCAGGCGCTCACCAATGTGCTCAAGAATGCCGGCGAGGGCATCGCCGCGCGCCGGGCCAAGGGCGACGAGGCGCCGGGCCGCATCGCGGTGAGCGCTGGAGCCCAATGGCGGCGACATTTCGCGTTCCGGATCACCGACAACGGCATCGGCCTGCCGCCGGAGCACCGCCATCGTCTGACCGAGCCTTATGTCACCACCCGCGCCAAGGGCACCGGGCTGGGTCTGGCGATCGTGCGCAAGATCATGGAAGACCATGGCGGCGAAATCGCGTTGGGGGATGCGCGAGGACGGGGGAGGGCGCCGAAGTCACCCTGACCTTCCCGTTCCTGCAAAGACATGTGCGTCAAAGAGGTAGTGAAGATGAGCAAAAACGGATCGCTGATCGCGTCTGAAATTCTTATCGTGGACGACGAAGAGGATATCCGCGACCTGATCGCGGGGATTCTCGGCGACGAAGGCTATGAGACCCGGCGTGGCGGGCGACAGCGACGCGGCCTTGCGCGGCCCGGGCGCGGCGGCCGCAGCTGTCATTCTCGACATCTGGCTGCAGGGCTCGCGGCTGGACGGCATCCAGGTGCTGGACGCGCTCCAGCGCGAGCAGCCGGACGTGCCGGTGGTGATGATCTCCGGCCATGGCACCATCGAAACCGCGGTCGCCTCGATCAAGAAGGGCGCCTATGACTTCATCGAAAAGCCGTTCAAGGCCGACCGCCTGCTGCATGTGGTCGGCCGCGCGCTGGAAGCCGCGCGGCTGAAGCGCGAAGTGCAGGAACTGAAACTGAAGGCGGGCGACGAGGGCGAGCTGATCGGCCAGTCCTCGGTGATCGCCCAGCTGCGCAGCCTGATCGAGAAGATCGCGCCCACCAACAGCCGGGTGCTGATCTCCGGTCCCGCCGGCTCGGGCAAGGAAGTCGCCGCCCGCATGATCCATGCCCGCTCGCGCCGCGCCGCCAACGCCTTTGTCGCGATCAACTGCGCCACCATGGCGCCGGAGCGGATCGAGGCCGAGCTGTTCGGCGTCGAGCAGCCGCGATGGCCCGCGCAAGACCGGCCTGTTCGAGCTGGCGCATAACGGCACGCTTTATCTCGACGAAGTTTCCGACATGCCGCTGGAGACCCAGGGCAAGATCCTGCGGGTGCTGATCGACCAGACCTTCATCCGGGTCGGCGGCACCGGCCGGGTGCAGGTGGATGCGCGGGTGATCTGCTCCACCACGCGCGATCTTCGGGCCGAGACCGAGGCCGGCCGCTTCCGCGAGGATCTCTATCATCGCCTGAATGTGGTGCCGGTGCGCATTCCCTCGCTGGCCGAGCGCCGCGACGACATCCCCGCCTTGATCTCCCATTTCATGAAGCGGCTGTCGGCGGCGGGCGGGCTGCCGATCCGCAATATCGGCGACGACGCCATGGCGGTGCTGCAGGCCCATAGCTGGCCCGGCAATGTCCGCCAGCTCCGCAATATCGTGGAGCGGCTCTTGATCCTGGCCAGCGACGATCTCACCGAGGCGATCACCGCCGATCTCTTGCCCACCGATCTGGGCAGCGGCAATGGCTGGGGCCCCTCCAAGGGGCGGGACCTGGTGATCTCGCTGCCCTTGCGCGAGGCGCGGGAGATATTCGAGCGCGACTATCTGGTCGCCCAGATCAACCGCTTCGGCGGCAACATCTCCCGCACCGCCGCCTTTATCGGCATGGAACGCTCGGCGCTGCACCGCAAGCTGAAGTCGCTGGGGGTGGGTTCGGCGCAGAGTTTCAACGCATAACGCATCAGGGATCGGTCATGGAGAAATGGACGGCGACAAGGGCGCCGGCGGGACGCATCGCCTATGTCAATGGCCGCTATCTGCCGCACCCCTATGCCTGTGTGCATATCGAGGACCGGGCGCTGCAGTTGGGCGACGGCATCTATGAAGTGGCTGGCATCGCCGCGGGCAAGCTGGTGGACGAGGAGCAGCATCTCGACCGGATGGAACGCTCCTTGCGCGAAATCCAGATGCCGATGCCGATGGGCCGGGCGGCGCTCAAGCTGGTGATGCGCGAGATGGTGGCGCGCAACCGGGTGCGCGACGGGCTTCTCTATATGCAGGTGTCGCGGGGAGCGGCGCGCCGCGATCATCCCATTCCCGACCATCCGCCCCGTCCCACCCTGATCATGACCGCCAGGGCCCAGGATCCGGCGGTGACGGAGAAGAAGCGCACCCAGGGCATCGCCGTCATCACCCGGCCCGACCAGCGCTGGGCCCGCTGCGACATCAAGACGGTGCAGCTTCTGCCCAATCTCCTGGCCAAGACCGAGGCCCGCAAGGCGGGCGCCTATGAAGCCTGGCTGGTGGACCATGACGGTTTCGTGACGGAGGGCACCTCGACCACCGCCTGGATCGTGGACGACAAGAACCAATTGGTGACCCGCCAGCTTTCCCACGCCATCCTGCCCGGCGTCACCCGCCGGGTCATTCTGGAAGCCGCCGCCGAGCACGGCCTGCCGGTGGTGGAACGGAAATTCACCGTCGACGAGGCCAAGCGGGCGCGGGAAGCCTTTATTTCCTCGGCATCGGGAGCGGCGGTTGCCGGTGGTCAAGATCGACGGCGTCCCCATCGGCGACGGCAAGCCCGGAGCTCTGACCCGCCGGATTTATGCGCTCTATGCCCAAAAGGCGGGCATTTGACGGCGTTACGTTTTTTTCGCTTTCGCAATTGCAGCAATCGACTATGCTGCAACCAGTGCCCCGCCTGGTGGGCACGCCGATAAAATGGGAAAACCCATGAGTGAAAAACAACAAAATCTGCAGGACACGTTCCTCAACGCGGTCCGCAAAAGCAAATCCCCCGTCACCATCTTCCTGGTCAATGGCGTCAAGCTTCAAGGCAATATCACCTGGTTCGACAATTTCTGCGTGCTGCTGCGGCGCGACGGCCAGGCCCAGCTTGTCTACAAGCATGCCATCTCCACGGTGATGCCGATGGGGCCGATCCAGCTTCAGGATGAAGCGGCACCAGAGCCCGCATGACATTGAAGGGTCTGCCTGGCATTGGCCACCCGTAACGGCAAAGCGCGGACGGCGGCCTTCGTCGTCCATGTCGAGCCCAAGTCGCGGCTTGGCCGCGACAGTCGCGATGCCGAGGCCAGGCTGGCCGAAGCGGTGGGCCTGGCGGATGCGATCGGGCTGGATGTGGTCGAGCAGGCGATCGCGCCCCTGTCGCGGCCGGTGCCGGCCACGCTTCTGGGCTCCGGCAAAGTCAAAGAGATCGCGGCCGAGGCGGAGGCGCTCAAGCCCGAGTTGGTGATCGTCAACGCCCATCTTTCCCCGGTGCAGCAGCGCAACCTGGAAAAGGCCTGGGCGGCCAAGGTGCTGGACCGCACCGCGCTGATCCTGGAGATTTTCGGCGAGCGCGCCGCCACCCGCGAAGGCCGGCTGCAGGTGGAGTTGGCCCATCTCACCTATCAGCGCTCGCGGCTGGTCAGGAGTTGGACCCATCTGGAGCGCCAGCGCGGCGGCTTCGGCTTTCTGGGCGGGCCGGGCGAAACCCAGATCGAGGCCGACCGGCGGCTGATCGGCGCGCGGATCGTCAAGATCAAACGCGAGCTGGAAGGGGTGAAGCGCACCCGGGCGCTCGGCCGCCAGGCCCGGCGCCGGGTGCCGTTCCCGGTGATCGCGCTGGTGGGCTATACCAATGCCGGCAAGTCCACCTTGTTCAACCGCCTGACCAAAGCCGAAGTGCTGGCCAAGAATCTGCTGTTCGCCACCCTGGATCCCACCATGCGGGGGCTGAAGCTGCCGCACGGCACCCAGGCGATCCTGTCCGACACGGTGGGCTTCATCGCCGATCTGCCCACCGAGCTGGTGGCGGCCTTCCGCGCCACCTTGGAAGAGGTGCTGGCGGCGGATGTGATCGCCCATGTCCGCGACGCCGCCCATGACGAAAGCGAGGCCCAGAAGGCCGATGTGCTCAAGGTACTGGCCGAGCTGGGGGTGCCGGAAGACCGGCCGATGGTGGAGATCCTGAACAAGATCGACCTTTTGCCCGAGGAGGTCGGGGCCGGGCTGCTTGCCGGCAACCTCAAAGGCAAGCGCGCGGTGGCGGTCTCGGCGCTGACCGGCGAAGGGTTGGAGGCCTTGCTGGACCGGTTCGAGGCGGACCTGATGCAGGACGCTGTCGGCCTGGATCTCAGCCTGGAGGCCAGCGATGGCGCCGGGCTGGCCTGGATCTATCGCCATGCCGCGGTGATTAGGCGGCGTCAACATGGGCAAAAGATTGCGCTTTCACTCAAGATTCAGCCACAGGAAATCGCCCGTTTCCAAAATCGCTTTCCAGGGAAAATAAAAGCAATTCAAGCCAGTGTGCCATGATCCTCGTGTGGATTATCAAGGGGAGGGGCTGTGGAAGAGGGGGCTTTCGGACGAGGATTCTTCCTCAATTGAAAGCCAGCACCAAAATGTCATGGCCCGGCTTGTCCGGGCCACCCAGAGCGACGCGCGTATCTGTCGAAAACCCCATCTCTGCGACCCTGGGATGGCCCACGGGCCATGACAATTGTTGATTGAATTGCCGCCGATTGAGTCCGCCTTCTAAACCGCTTCGGTCTTCGCCCGCTGCCATAAGGCTTCCATCTCCTCCAGGCTGGCCTCGGCCGGAGACCGGCCCTCGGCCTCGAGCGCGGCTTCGATGAACCGGAAGCGGCGGGTGAATTTGGCGTTGGCGGCCCTGAGCGCCGCCTCCGGATCCACTTTCAGGTGCCGGGCGAGGTTGGCCATCACGAACAGAAGATCGCCGATCTCCTCGGTCCGCTTGCCGGCATCCAGGCCGGCCTCGACCACTTCCCGGGCTTCCTCGGCGATCTTCTCCACCACCTTATGGGCGTCGTTCCAGTCGAATCCGACGCTCGAGGCCCGGCGTTGCAGCTTTTCGGCCCGCAGCAGGGCGGGCAGGGCCAAGGGCACATCGTCCAGGATGCCGGCCTGGTTCTTGTCCCGGCGCTCGCCGGCCTTGATCTCCTCCCAGGCCAATTTCTGGCTGTGTTGATCGGTTTCGGCCGCGGCGCCACCGAACACATGCGGATGGCGGCGGATCATCTTGCCGGTGACGGCCTCGACCACATCGCCGAAATCGAACAGCCCGGATTCCTCGGCCATCCGGGCATGGAACACCACCTGGAACAGCAGATCGCCCAGCTCGTCCGGCAGGGCGCCATAGTCGCGCTCCGCGATGCTGGCGGCGACTTCATAGGCTTCCTCGACCGTGTAGGGCGCGATGGTGTCGAATGTCTGGACCCGGTCCCAGGGACAGCCGTCCGGACCGCGCAGCCGGCGCATGATCTCCAGCAGGTCTTGGATATCGCGGCTGGGCTTGAGCGCTTTGGGGGGCGGAATTCGGCATGGCCGGATTGGAGGGGGCGCTGCCCGGGGCCGCAAGCCGAATATTCGGCGGGGCATGGACTTTTCCGCTATTCCATGGGGATGGAAGGCAGATGCCAATTCAAATCGTGATCCGCGCCGCCCAGCCTCAGGAGCGGGACATGCTTGAATCCCTGCAGCGGCGCGCCTCGGTGGCAAATCCGGGCGACCGTGAGGCGCTGCTGGCCAATCCGGACGCCATCGCCATTCCGGCCGGCCAGATCGAGGCGGGCCAGGTGGTTGTGGCCGAAGTCCGGGGCGTCTGCGCCGGTTTCGCCGCCATCCTGCCCAGGGCCGATGGGGATGTGGAGCTGGACGGATTGTTTGTCGAGCCCGGCTCCTGGAAACGCGGCATCGGCCGGGCGCTGGTCCAGCATTGCTGCGGCCTGGCACGGGGGATGGGCGCGGTTCATCTGCATGTGGTGGGAAATCCGCATGCGCTGGGTTTCTACGGCAAATGCGGGTTCGAGACGGTAGGGCTGAAGAGGATGCGGTTCGGTTCGGGGCTGGTGATGCGCAAGCGGCTCTAACCCGGACATCAGATGTCTAGCCCAGTTAAATGTGTCGCGGGGCGTGCCAAATAGAAATGTCACTGTTGCCGAGGGGTCACAAGAAAGCAGGGTGATTGGGTCAGCCGGCGGGCGGGCGCGGAGCCCCGAATCACGCAGCGCCCGCCCCGCCAGGCCGGCGCACTGCCGGTGGAACCGCAGGCTTTTGCCGAGCGCGTCAGCGCGAGGCTGGTAGGGCTCTTTAGCCCACGCTGAACATATGCCCGGTCTGGTCCCGGCGCTTTGGCGCCTTACGGCTACGCTGCTCCTGAGGCTGGCTGTCCTGGTGGGCCTTTATCAGCGCCAACAGCGGTCCCAGCCGCTTGTTCTCAACCACAGCCGCCTGATTGACCTTCCGGATCTTGTCGAATGTCCGATAGGTGAGGTCTTCGCCTTTGTATCGGATGGCGATCCGGCCGTCGGGGTAGTCCACCACCGTGACCCGCTTGCCGATCGCAGCCTGCGCGGTCTCTGACGGCTCCAGGATGAACAGCACCTTGTCATACTGCAGGGTGAGGGCCTGGAACAGCGTGCGCTCTTCCTGCCAGGTGAACTCGTCGTCAAGTTGGTCGCGGGGTGACATTGGGCGGTGCAGATCCTTGGGGTTGGCGGGGATTTTGCCGAAGCGGGCGTTGTAGTCGGCAACGAAGGAGGGGAGGAACGCATTGCCCGCGGCAATGGTACTGATCTCGGCTAGCCGCAGCTCCTTCACAAGGCGGTCCTGCAAGGTCTTGTTGGCCCGCTCCACGCGGCCTTTGGCCTGACTGGAGTTTGCGCAGATAATCTCGATTTTTAGCCGATTTAGTGCGCGGCCAAATTGGGTCATGCCGTCGCCAGTGAGGCCTGGCTTCGCCACCCGAAACACCGTGTGCTTGTCACTGTAGAATGCGATCGGCTTGCCGTGCGCCTCGAGGTACGCCTTGGTGGCAGCGAAGTAGGCGAAGGTCAATTCAGTCTCCACAAACTGCAGGTGCATCAACCGGCTGGTGGCGTCGTCGATGAACACCAGCAGCGTACACATTGGCCCGCGATCCTCAAACCAGCGGTGCTCGGAACCGTCAATCTGGATCAGTTCGCCGACACAATCGCGGCGGTAACGAGGCTGGTGGACCTTGCCGCGGCGCGCAGGGCGATCCCGCCAGAGGCCATCGGCAATCATCCAGCTGCGGAGGGTCTCGCGGGAAACAGTCAGGCCGTGAAGCTCGTGCAGCTTCTCGGCCGCCAGCGTCGGACCGAAATCCGGGTATCGGGCCCGCACGATATCCATAACCGACCGACGCACTTCCGCCGGCGTCCTGCGGTTGCTGGGCCGGCCTCGCTTTTTGGAGATCAATCCATCGGCACCAGATCGCCGATAGGCATTCAAAAGTCGCCAGACTTGGCGCTCACTGAGCCCCAGCACGCCAGCCGCAGCCCGTACCGGCATACGTTCAGCTTCAATGTCCCGAAGGACCTCGAACTTCACCAACTCCGCATCGCTCATAATCCGTACCGCCACGCGCCCCGCCTCCAAACCGACTTCCAAAAGCCGGGGAGACTGACACCTCTAAATTGCAGGGCACTGACATTTGCATTTTGCGGCTACATCAGATTTTCGTATAAGTAATATTATGTAAAATAACTGGGCGATTATATACTTGAGTTAGCCAATGACTAGATCTGGAAATGGCCCTAACAGGCCGCCAAAAATTGAGATCAGTCCTGCGATGGTGTCGGCGGGCGCACAGAAAACATTTTGCTCGCTGTGATCGCGTCGAGTTCTCCAGGAGTCCATGTTTTGGCGGCGCGGACTTTTGGCGGATCGGTTTCCGGCCTCCATTTGGCAGCCTTTCCGTCTTTATCGGGAAATCGGCAGCTTTCGATAATAAAGAGAATTGTCGATTTATGGGCATGGTTCGGTAAGGGAGCCATAGCAGTATGCTTTTCGCACCATCGAATATTCTGACCAATCAAATCGTCATTGTATGGTTAATAGTTTCCTGGCTTTCGGTATGTCTCATACATGATAAGCTGGTCTAATCGCTTGGCGGTGCCAAGATGCCGCAGCGATCGTAACAGTCTTGTTTTGTCTCTAGAGAAAGCGGCGAAATGGTCGTTGCATCGTTCACGGGATAGCTCTTTAAGAGTTTTTTGGATGCCGCAGAAAACCATTCGGACTTTTTGAGCTGGAGAGATAGATTGAGCCGTCCGGCCGCCTAAACGGATGCTGACCAGCCGCATTCCCACGCGGAACAGAGAGAATAAATCGAAGGGCCGTCCGAAGAAAGCCCCTCGAAATTAACGGCTATGGCCTGCACCCGGTTTGAGTGACACGCGGTTAAGCTAATCCTGCCTTCGTCTCAAAGTCCATTGGGCTCATATATCCGATCGTCGAGTGCCGTCGTTTTGGGTTGTAGAAGCGTTCGATGTAGTCGAACACATCGGCCTTGGCATCATTCCGCGTCCGATAGGTCTTACGCGCCGTACGCTCGGTCTTAAGCGAGGAGAAGAAGCTCTCCATCGCAGCGTTGTCCCAGCAATTGCCAGAGCGGCTCATCGAACAGGTGACGCCATGATCGGCCATCAGCCGCTGGAACTGCTCGCTGGTGTACTGGCTGCCGCGATCTGAATGATGGAGCAATGCCCGGGGTTTTCCCCGCCGCCAGATCGCCATCACCAGGGCATCGGTGACGAGCTGGGCCGTCATGCTCGCGCTCATCGACCATCCGACCACGCGCCGGGAGAACAGATCCACGACCGCCGCCACATAGAGCCAGCCTTCTGCCGTCCAGATGTAGGTGAAGTCCGCGATCCATTTGCGGTTCGGGGCCGGGGCATCGAAGCTGCGGTCCAGCATGTTGGAGGCGATGGCGCCCGCTTGCCGCTCTCCCAGGTCTGGCGGTAGCCGCCGCCGTCTGGGGCGCGCTTTTAGGCCCTGCTGGCGCATCAGGCGCTCGATCCGGTGCAGCCCACAGGAAATCCCTTCCGAGATCAGGTCGTGCCACACACGCCGGGCACCGTAGGTCCGGTCGCTGGCAAGGAAGCTGGCGCGGACCTTCGCACCCAGTTCCTCGTCGCTGCGACTGCGCTCGCTGCGGGGCCGCGTCAGCCAGGCATAGAAGCCGCCGCGCGAGACACCGAGCGCCCCGCACATCCATCTCGCCGGCCATATCCCCCGGTGCTTCGCGATGAAGGAGAACTTCACGTGCTCTCCTTCGCGAAGTAGGCCGCGGCTTTTTTTAGGATATCGCGTTCGGCTTTGAGCTTGGTCACTTCGCGCTTCAGCCGCGTGATCTCGGCCTGCTCCGGACCCTGCCGACCATGGCCGGGAAATGCCTGCTGCACGTCCCCAGCCGCATCCTTGATCCAGCGCCGCAGCACCGTTCCATGGACGCCCAGATCGCGCCCGGCTTGCGCCACAGATACACCGCGCTCGGTGACAAGCTTCACCGCCTCAAGCTTGAACTCTCGTGTGAACTTCCGTCTCTCCATGACCCACCTCCCGGTTCCATAAAAACACCAAACTCGGTGTCTTCAAAACCGGGTGCAGGCCAGAAAATACAAAATCAAAAAGGCACTGATGTGAGCGATGCATGGGCTGTAGTAGTGGGTGCATTTGTCGGCGGGCTTGCCAGTTTAGGAGGCACAATTCTTGCGGACCATTTAAAGAGTTGACCCCAACGTCAGCTTGACCGTGTACGACAAAAAACGTTGCGCAGCCTGTTTGCGGCCTCGAACAGAACATGGGTTCGCATACAACCCCTAATGGACTCAATTGGTGCGGATAGGGAAACAACAATCCGACACCTTTTAATAATTATGGCTCGGCGCTCAATGGTTGGAAACGACTCTTGGGGTCTCAAGAATTGGCCCGATCCTCAAGAGCGCAACTAGTATTTCGAGAGTGAAAGCATGGCGAAGTTCGTCTTTGGAATGAACCAGTCCCTGGACGGCTATGTCGACCACACGGAAATCCAGACCGGCCCCGCCCTCTTCCGTCACTGGATCGAACGTGTCCAGAGTCTGACCGGCAGCCTCTATGGCCGCCGGATGTACGAGATCATGCGCTATTGGGACGATGACCATCCCGAATGGAGCGCGGATTTTCGCGAATTCGCCGCGGCCTGGCGGCGCCAGCCGAAATGGGTGGTGTCGCGCACGCTGACATCGGCCGGCCCCAACGCCACCCTGATTTCGGACGGCATCGAAGCCGCGATCCGCGACCTGAAGGCCCGGCTCGACGGTGAGGTCGCGGTTTCCGGACCGCACCTGGCGGGACACCTGACCGGGCTGGGCCTGATCGACGAGTACCGGCTCTATTTCCATCCCGTCGTGCTCGGCCGCGGCACGCCCTTCTTTGCCGGCCCGCGGCCGCCGCTGCGCTTTGTCTCCGCCGATCCGGTCGGCGAGGATGTGATCCGGCTGACCTATGTCCCGGCCTAGCGGCATGTCGCAGAAAATGACCGGCGGCGCGGCACCCCGCACACTGTCGGATGGTCAACCGCGCGTGCCGTTTCGCAGGCATATCGGGGATGTGATCCATTGGGCGGCCTTCACTTTCGCGGGCCTGGTGCTGCTTTATTTCCTGGCCGGAAGCCTGATTTCCACCGGGGCGGACACCGCCACCCGGTTGGGGAGCGCGGGCGCCGGCGCCGCCATCGCCCTACTCTGCTGGCTGATCGGCCGGGCCGCGCGCTACTTGCTGTCGGGGGTTTAGTGCTGTGTTATGCTGCCCGCGTAAGCGATCAGGCGAAGATAAAGTCCAGCCGCGGATGCTGAAACCCCCGCCCCAGCCATACGCGGCGAGGCCCAGGATGAAACCGAGTCCCCCAATGCGCAATGCGAAAAAGGGCGGTTAGATGCGGCGACTGGACCGGCTCAGTCCCGGACATATCGTGCTTTTGGTTGTAGTGGCGGTGCTGCTGATCGGTCTGTTCAGCCTTTATCAGGGCTGAGCAATCCGGGATCAGGCGCGGCTTATGGCGGCGCTTGCGAAAGGTCTGCCCCTTCGGCCTCGGACACATACACCCTCTCCTGTCCGGGCACGACCAGCATGTGAAGATGCTGCAGCACGTCCATGCCGATCGCCAGGTCGGGTATGCGGTCGGGCGGCCCCATGGCGCCGCGGATATGCTGCGGCCGGTCGATCGCCGGGATCATGCTGTTGTCCTGGATCAGCACCGGGACATTCAGGGCGACGACCCCGCCGTCCGCGAAAATGATCTGGGGAAAGGTGTGGACATAGATCCGCATGCCCATGCCGTCCTTGCGGTCGCCGTCGGGCATCATGCCCGGTGTATCCGGCTTCAGGCCGGCATAGAGTTCGGCGATGTCGCGGCGCATGACCGTGCGTTCGGAGGCGGTGTCGATCTCGGCATTGATCAGGTGGTCCTGGATCATCGCCTGCATCTGCAACCGGCCGTCGGCCGCCCAACTCACCGGTATCACCGCCACTTCCCGATGCGACCACAGCGCCGCTTGCTGCGGGTCGGTGCAGCTGGTGGGGGTGTAGAAATAGATTTCCTTGCCGCCGAAATCCAACTCGGAATCGTATTTCCGGAAGAAGTCGCCGGTCAGGAGCCCGTCATAGGGCGCCGATCTGGGGATTTCTCCCTTTTCCGCGACCATGAAATGCAGGAAGTGGCCGGTGGCGCGCCCGATGGTGAAGGAACTGACGCTGACGCCGTCATGCAGGACCGAGGCGCCCATGCCGCTGGCGGCATCGTAATAGGGCATGCCCATGCCTCCGACGCCGCCAAGATCGACGCCCCCCAACCCGCCATAGGCGGTCGCCCCGTACCAGCTGCCGGAAATCCTCCCCGTCACCGGAAGACCCAGTTTCGCCATCAGTTCCGGCGAAACCGCGGTCTGCTTGTTCATGCCGATATCGAGCAGGAATTGGGCGCGGTTGCCGTCGATCGCGATCGGCACGGTCATCAGGTCGGTGCCCGGCAACGGCCGGAGCGGGGCGGTATCGGCGATCAAGGGCAGCCCGCAGGTCCGCGCCGCGATTTGTGCCGCCTGCGCCGGTGTGGGGGGCGCCGGCGGCGGCAGCGTCTGCACCTCTTTCGCCGGCTGCGCCGCGCAGCCGCTCAGGCCCAGGACTGCAATGAGCGCGGCAAGTGTTTGCTTCAACATGGCATCCCCCTTGTGGTGGCTTGACCAGTCGGCAACCGCAAAAGTGTACCACGGATGCGGCCTCAGTCCAGTTTTACGGCGCGCGCCGACATCGATGCGCGGTTTGTCCTTTGCCGGAACGCGCAATCGGGCCAAGCTCGCCGGGCACGGAGGCGATCACGGGAGACGGTCATGCGGAAAATCATTGGCGGGGTGTTCCAGTCCTTCGACGGGGTGATGCAGGCGCCGGGCGGCCCGCCCGAGGACCCCACCGGCGGCTTCGAACTGGGCGGCTGGGCGATGACGTTTTGGGACGCAAAGATGGGCCAGGCGATGGGAGGCCTGTTCGGCGGCCCTTTCGACCTGCTTCTGGGCCGCAAGACCTATGAGATTTTCGCCGCCCATTGGCCGTTCGCCGGCGCCGACGATCCCATCCGCACAGCCTTCGACCAGGCGGCCAAATATGTGCTGACCCATGGGCGCGATCCCTTCGAATGGGTGAACAGCCACCGCCTCGCCGGCATCGAGGCCGTGAAAGCGTTGAAATCCGGCGACGGGCCCGATCTGTTGATCCAGGGCAGCACCACGCTTTATCCGCAGCTGTTGGCCGGGGGCCTGATCGACAGGCTGTTCGTGATGACCTTCCCGGTGGTTCTGGGCAAGGGCAAGCGGCTGTTCGGTCCCGGCACCCCCTCTTTCGCGCTGAACCTGGTCAATCACGAAGTGTCCACCACCGGCGTCACTATCGCGACCTATGAGCCGGCGGGCCAAGTGCCGATCGGAAACGCCACCCTGGCCGATCCCAGCCCGGCGGAATTGAAGCGCCGCGCGCGCATGGCGCGGGAAGGTTAAGCGCCGATCATTCCTGGATCGAGGACGGATCGAAACCCACCGGCAGCCATTCCGGCGGCCGCTCGAATTGCAGCACGCCGTAGGAGATGTTGCGGTCTTCCGCATAGGCGATCAGCCAGGCCAGCGCCGAAGGCGATTGGTGGAAATTCACCAGCCACACATTCTCGCTCAGCGGCGCCACGCCCTTCTGGTGCTTGAGCTTTGCGGCGATGACGCTGACGAACTGGCCCCAGACCGTTTTATCTTTGGGGACATGCCCCACGAACAGCGCGCTGTGCATGGGGCCTAGCCTCGCTTGGATTGGAGGGTCTGGTACGCGTCGGCGGCCCGCTTGTCGGCTTGCTTGAATTGGGCGGATGACATGCCGTGGGTAGCGAGCGCCTCCCAGGCGGAGTTCAGCTTGTCGACATACGCCTTATAGAATTTGGCAAATTCCTGGGGATCGATGTTGCTCGCCATTCTGTCTTCTCCGCTTTGCCGGACCCGATCCGGATGATAGAAAACTAACGCCGGTTATGCACCCGCCAATTGCGCCATCGCGAAATTGTCACGGCTTTTGGGCGCCGATCGCCCACATCTGGGCCTTGGGGCCGTTGAATTCCACTTCAAAGCCCAGCCCGCGCAATTGCTCCGCCACCTTGGCCGGCGACACCCGGAGCTTGCGGTAGCTGCTCTTGCGCATCTCCCAGCCCTCGGCTTTGCGGACATGGATCAGGTCGTGGATCTTCACCGTCTCCGGCTCATATTCCAGGAAGCAGACCATCACCCGGTCAGCGCTACTTTGGACCGGAATGAAGCGGTCGAGCCCGCTCAATTCCTGGAACAGGTCGCGGAAGGTGAGCACCAGCCTTCCCTTGGGCGCCAGCAGCCGGAAGGAGTTCCGCCAGCAGCCGGGAAACATCGTTCAGGCTTTCCAGATGGGTGAGCGTGTCGCCCATGCAGACGATGGCTTCGACACCGCCGGCCGCGGCGTGGCGGGAGAGGCGGCGGATATCGTCGCGCACCGGCTCGATCGGGCGGCTGGCCTTGTTTCGGGAAAGCTCGTCCAGCAGGGTCTGGCTGGCGTCGATGCCGATCACCCGCGAAAATCCCAGATCCGCCAGCGCCGCCGACTGATAGCCGGGGCCGGCGCCCAGATCGATTGCGAGCCCATGCGCGCCCTGCCCGATCCCCAATTCGGCCAATAGCGCCTTCTGCTCCGCCGCCTTCCGTTCGAACGGCACGCCCACCATCCAGCTGTAATGCTCGGCCAGGAGCTGGTCGTAATGGCGGATGGCGTCGTTCATGGGCGAATGTCATCAAGCCTGCCGGCCGAGCATAGCATCAACCCGGCGACAACCGGGAGACGGCTCAGGCGGGCATGGGCGGTTCGGCGGAAAAATCCTCCAGGGCATGGATCGCCGGCTGGAAATAGGGCGCCAACGACAGAGCCTTCTGGAAAGCGGCGAAGGCTTGCTGGTCGTGTCCCAGACGCTGCTCGACAATGCCCAGATCGTAATAGCCCACTTCCGGCATGGAAGGGCCGAGCGCGATGCCGCGCAATATGTCGGCGCGAGCCTCACGATAGCGCTTGCGGTTCACCAGCATGGCGCCGCGATTGAGATAGCCGTCGCCCAGACGCGGATTTTCCGCGATCGCCGTGTTGAAGTCGGTCAGCGCCTTGTCCTCGTCTCCCAGCGCCGCCTCCAGCGCGCCGCGGTTGACATGGGTGCCGGCGCGGTCGGCCAGGCTCAGGGGCGTGACCAGCGCCTGGTTGCAGGATTCGATGCCGGCCAAGGGATCGCGATTGAATCGCGCCGCCAGATAGCATTGATTGCCCGGCCCATGGCCCAGAACCGTCACCGCCGCCTGGGCCGGAAACACCGTGAGCCCCAGCGCAATTCCGAGCGCCATGGCCGCGGCAGCCAAGGCTTTCACGGCGTCGGGCTGCCTGACGATGAAACCGGGCGGCGGGTGACCACGAAATTCTTCAGCTGCTCCTGGGCGGGAAGGAAATCGGGCGCGATCTCGGACGCCTTCTTGAAGTCGTAATAGGACTCGGTGATCCGGCCCAGATCGAATTCCGCCACCGCGCGATTGTAATAGCCGAATTGCTCGTAAGACTGGCCCAGGTCGATGCCCTTGTTGACCTCGACGATGGCCTCGTCGTAGCGCTTGAGCAAGATCAGCACCGCGCCGCGATCGACATGGCCGTCGCCCAGACCGGGTTCGAGCGCCAGGCCGGTATCGTAATCGGCCATCGCGTCCTTGAGTTGCCCCTGCATGACTTCCATCACGCCGCGATTGATGTAGGTGCCGGCCCGGTTGTGCCGGTCCAGCGCCTCTTCCTCAAGCGCCTCGGTGCAGGTGGCGATACCGCCATGGGGATCGACACCGGCCTTGGCCGCGACGAAACAATCATGCGCCAAACCGGAGCCCACGACCGTCACCAAGGCGTGCGCGGGCGCCGACAGGAACAGGACGACAGCGCAGCCGGCGATCGCGCCGCGCCCGATCATTGGGTCAGGTTGTCCTTCGGCACCACCCGGAAACGCTCCAGCTGGCGCTGGGCCGGGGCATAGTCCGGCTTGATCATCAGGGCCTGCTTATAGTCGCGATAGGCCTGGGCATAGTTGCCGGCGTCGTCCTCGATCTCGCCCCGGCTGTAATACGCCACCTGCAGATTGGTGGCGCCCAGCGCGATGCCCTGGCTGATGGCCTTCATCGCGTCCGCCGGACGCTTCTGGGCGACCAGCACCAGCCCCTGGTTGAGATAGGCGTCGCCCAGCCCGGGATTATAGGTGATGGCGTTGTCGAAATCATGCAGCGCGCCGGCGCCGTCGCCCATGTCATAGCGGATGATGCCGCGATTGACGAAGGTCTGGGCCCGGTAATTCATCAGCGGGTCAAGCACCGCGGTGTTGCAGTGTTCCAACCCGTATTTGAGATTGGTGCCGGCCTGGGCGGTCAGATAGCACTGCGCCGCCGGATCGGTGTTGTAGATCATCAACAGATCGCCGATCGGCTTGTCCGGGGTTGGCCCGCCAAGCTGGGGCGCGGCCAGGACGGCGGGTGCAAACAGGCCGGAGACGAACAGGGCGGAAACAAAAGCAAGACGCTTCATCGCTAAACTCCCTGAATAAGAATTGGCGTAATCGCCCCCCCTAATTGTGCGGCAATATAGCACGGATTCCGGCTGCGGGCGTAAACTTTACGGAGCCGGAAATTCCAGGCACATCCCGTCAAAAGCCGGCTCAACGCCTTCGGGAAGTTCCCGGCGCAAGCTATGGTAATCCATATCCAAATGCATGTTGGTGAGCACCGCCCGCCTGGGCCGGACCCGGGCGATCCATTCCAGGCTTTGAGCGAGATGGGCGTGGCTGGGATGGGGCGTGCGCCGAAGCGCATCCACGATCCAGCATTCCACGCCTTCCAAGGCGGCGAAGGCCGCCTCGTCCAGCCGGTTCACATCGCTGGAATAGGCCACCGGTCCAAACCGGAAGCCCAGGCTCTCGACCTGGCCATGGATCTGGGTGAAGGCCTCGACCGGCACCGGGCCGCCGGGCCCATCGATGGCGAAGGGCCTCAGAGGCTCGTGAATCTCATGCGCGGCCAGGATGGGCGGATAGTCGCTGCCCGGCGGCTGGACGAAGCAATAGGCGAATTTGCCCATCAGGCTTTGCCAGGTGCGGCTGTCGCACCAGACATCGGTGAGGCTGCGGGTGTACTGGGCGATGGCCCGAAGATCGTCCATCCCATGGGTCTGGTCGGCATGGTCGTGGGTGATGAGCACCCCGTCCAGCCGGGCGATGCGGGCTTCCAGCAACTGCTCGCGCAGATCCGGCGAAGTATCCACCAGCACCCTGGTCTCGCCCTTGGCCGATTTCCGCCTGACCAGGATCGAGCAGCGGCGGCGGCGGTTCTTGGGGTTTGTGGGATCGCATTGTCCCCAATTGCCGCCCTCGTCGGCGCCGCCCAGCCGCGGCACTCCGCCCGAGGAGCCGCAACCCAGAATTCGGACTTCGAGCCGGTCGGCGCTCATGCCGGCCGCCGGGCCTTGGCGAACAGGCGGAAGAAATTTCCGGTGGTGATGTCCGCGATCTCGGCTTCGCCGACGCCCTTGAGCGCCGCCAGCATCCGGGCGGTGTGGACCACAAAGGCGGGCTCGTTGGTCTTGCCGCGGAACGGCACCGGCGCCAGGAAGGGCGCGTCGGTCTCCACCAGCAAGCGCTCCAGCGGCACGCTCTTGATCACATCGCGCAAGGCTTGCGAATTCTTGAAAGTGGCGATGCCGGAAACCGAAACGCTAAGGCCCAGCGCCAGGACGGCATCGGCCAGCCTCTGGGTGCCGGTGAAGCAATGGATCAGCCCGGTGAAGGCCCCCTTCCCCATTTCGTCTTCCAGCACCGCGATGGTGTCGTCATCGGCGTCGCGGGTATGGACGATCAGCGGCAAGCCGCTGTCGCGGGCCGCGGCGATATGGGCCCGGAAATTCGCGATCTGCGCCTGTCGCGGAGAATGTTCGTAATAATAATCGAGACCGGTTTCGCCGATCCCCACCACCTTGGGATGGCCGGTTTCGGCCAGGATCGGTTTGGGGCCGGCCAGCGACTCCTTTTCCGCCTCATGCGGATGGACGCCCACGCTGCACCAGACATCGGCAAATCGCTCCGCCACCGCGCGCACGCCGGCAAAGCGCGCCAGCTCGGTGCCGATGCTGAGGCAGGTTGCGACCCCGGCCTGCTTTGCCCGCGCCACCACGGCATCGACCGAACCGGCATAGTCGGGAAAATCGAGATGGCAGTGACTGTCGACCAGCATCGCCGCAGCCGTCCTCACAACGGCCCGGCCCGGCGGGCGACATGGGCCATGTCGCGGGCGGCGGACAAAAGGGTCTGGCGCGGCTCCAGGTTAAGGCCGCGGGTGCGGGCGAAACTGTCTTCCAGCCGGCCAAGCAGCGAAGTCCAACGCTCGGGATGCGTGCCGGGCTCACGCGCCCGGGCCCGGATGCGCGCGCTCAACCCCTCGGTCAGAAAATCGCCGAAGCGGGTGAGACCGTCCTTCATGCGGGCCAGCCGGTCACCCAAAGCCAGCAGCGCAATCGTGTCGGGCATGGCGGCATTTTCGATCAGGCGGTCGGCCTCGGCGGCAAGCTCGCGGCCCTCCCCGCTCGCCAGCTGGAGCGCGGCTCCGATCGAGCCGCCCGCGAGCCTGGCCAGCGAGGCGCGTTCGTCGGCGCTCGCCTCCGGCAGATAATCCCGCAGCGCATCGCGCACCTCGGCCTGGTCCAGCGGCCTCAGATCCAGGCGCTGGCAACGGGAGCGGATGGTGGGCAGAAGCTGGCCCGGCCGGTTGGCGATCAGGATCAGCATCGCCCGGGCCGGCGGCTCTTCCAGCAATTTCAGGATGGCGTTGGCGGCATTGGGGTTCATGTCGTCGGCGGTATCGACAATCGCCACCCGCCAGCCGCCGGCGCCCGAGGTCAGGCCGAAGAAGCCGTTCAGCCGCCGGACTTCGTTCACCGGCAATTCGCTCATCAGCTTGCCGGTCCGTTCGTTGATGCCGCGCTTGAGCACCAGCAGGCCCGGATGCGAGCCCGCCGCGAGCTGGATGGCGTTGGGATCGCTCGCCGGCACCGACAGGTCTTCCGGGCCGGTGTCGCGGGCGCCAAAGGCAAGCAGATAGCGGGCGATGCGATAGGCCAGGGTCGCCTTGCCGATCCCGGGCGGGCCCGAGATCAGCCAGCCCTGGGGCGGCCGGCCGCCGCGGATGGCGCGCGCCGCCCGGGCCAGAACCGCCTCCTGGCCGATGCAGATCGCGGTCTCGCGGGGATGGGGAAATCCCTCGATGCGATCGCTTTCGTCCGGTTCGCTGACACGCGCGCGTTTGGCCATGCCGAACTATAGCCCAAATCGGCGCGCCACCGCCGCCCAGATCGCCTCTGCCACCGCATCTTCATTCTGGGCGGCGTCGATCAAGGCGCAGCGGTCGGGATTGCGCTTGGCGATATCGACAAAGGCCTGGCGCAGTTTTTCATGAAAGCTGCGGTCGAAATTCTCGAAACGGGATTCGCCGCCGCCGCGGGCATGCGCCCGCTTCAGCCCGGTTTCGGCATCGACGTCCAGCACCAGGGTGAAATCCGGCTTGAAATCGTCCAGCACGATGGCGTCGATCCGCCGGATGGTCTCGCGCGCCAGCCCGCGGCCCGCGCCCTGATAGGCATAGGTGGAATCGGAAAAGCGGTCTGAGACCACCCATGTCTCCGCCAGCAGCGCCGGCCCGATGGTGCGCCCGACATGATCGGCGCGGGCGGCATAGATCAGAAGCGTCTCGGTCAGCACGTCCCAGCGGCCCGGCTCGCCATTGACCAGAAGCGCGCGGATCTCCTCCGCCCCCGGCGAGCCGCCAGGCTCCCGGGTCAGCAGCACCGTTTTCCCTTTGGCCTCGAGAGCCTTGGCCAGGCGTTTGGCCTGGGTGGATTTGCCCCCGCCCTCCCCGCCTTCCAAGGTAATGAAGCGCCCCGCCATCGCTCCCCTGCCATTCTTCCAATCAGTGCCGGCCGAAATAATGATTCCAGGTGCGCACAAAGATATTGGCCTGCGCGACCGGCTGGGCGGCATAGACCGGCACCGCCATGGCCGGAAAGTCCGGCGCGGTGATGGTCATGGTGCCGACCCGCTGGCCCTGGCGCACCGGGGCGGTGAGGCCGGGATCGATCTTCACCACCGTCTTGAGCCCGCTATGGGAATCCACCTGCATGGTGAGGGCGACCGGCGAGGCCGGTGTCACCGGCACGCTGGCGGCGGCGCCGTCGCGGACCGGCGCCTGGCCCACAATCTGGTTGGCGCCGGCGATGGCGTAGCGGCGGAATTCGCGGAAGGCGATATCCATGATCCGGGCGGCTTCCTGGGCGCGCTTGATGTTGGGAAAATAGTCATTGTGATATTGGGGATAGCGCAATCCGTTGAGAACCAGGATGAAGCGCTGATCGCCCCGCTTGGCCGAGATGGTGATGCCGTAACCGGAGGCGTCGATATGGCCGGTCTTGAGACCGTCCGCGCCGGCGAGCGAGCCCAGCACCTGATCCCGGTTCTGCTGGGTGATGTTGTGCCAGGTAAAGCTGGTGTCGCTGAAATAGTGATAATAGTTGGGGTAGCCTTCGATCAGGTGCCGCGCCAGCTTGGCGAGATCGAGGGCGCTCATTTCCTGGCCCGGCGGGTCGGGCAGCCCGTCCGGATTGACGAAATGCGATTGCGCCAGGCCCAGCTGCTTGGCCCGCCGGTTCATCATGTCGACAAAGCCTTCCACCGTGCCGCCGATGCCCTCGGCCACCACGATGCAGGCGTCGTTGCCGGAATCGACGATGATGCCGCGGATCAGATCCTCGACCGGAATGCGGCTGTGCAGCACCACGAACATCTTGGAGCCCTGGGTGCGCCAGGCGCGCTCGGAGACCGGCAACGTGTCGGTCAGCTTCATCCGCCCGTCCTTGAGGCGCTGGAACAGCAGCTCCAGGGTCATCAGCTTGGACATGGAGGCCGGCGGCATCGCCTTGAGGCCGTCCTTCTGCCACAGCACCTGCCCGGTGACCGCGTCCATCAGAAGGCCATGCTCGGCGCTGGTTTCGATGGCGGCCCGGGCCGGCAGGGCGGCGGCAACCAGGAACGACAGGACAATCGGCAAGAGACGGGACATGCATTACTCCGTAAGCGGACTATTTATCGGTCGACCCTGTCATTGATCGACCACGATCTGGGCGTCGCCGCTGCCCGCCCCGGTGATGCGGTTGAGCGCCGCATCGGCGTCTTCGACCGAATTGAGCGGGCCGGTGCGAACTCTATAAAGCGTCTGTCCGTTGCGTTGAAGGGTGGAAATCCGCAAGTCCCCGCCAAGCCGGGCGAGCAGCATCCGGGCGTTGTCGAGCTTGGAGAAGGCGCCCACCTGCACATAAAGATGGGTCCTGGCCGGAACCGCCATCTGGGTGACCTGGTCGCCGGGCCGATCGGCCGCGATCGGGGTCAAGGGGACATCGACCGGCACCGGCATGGCCTCTTGCTTGACCGGCTGCGCAACTCCGGCGCCGGGGACCGTCGCCAGCGACGAACTCTCCACCTTGGCGGTGGGCGCGGCCGGCAGGGCGGAGGCGATTTCCGGCGGGGTTTCGGACGGCGGCGGCTGTCCGTTGCCCAGATCAGCGCGGCCCAGATAGGTGACGCGCACCCGGGCCGTGCCGGCCTGGATCATGCCCAGAAGCTCGGCGGCGCGGCGGGACAGATCGATGATCCGGCCGCGCGAATAAGGCCCGCGGTCATTCACCCGCACCGTGATGGATTTGCCATTCTCCAGATTGGTCACCCGCACATTCACCGGCATCGGCAAGGTGCGGTGGGCGGCGGTCAGCTTGTCGCCGTCATAGACTTCGCCATCGGCGGTGTTTTTTCCGTAGAAGGTCGGGCCGTACCAGGAGGCGATGCCGGTTTCGTCGTAATCGGGCTGCTCGTGGGGATAGTACCAGACATTGTCGATCTGATAGGGCTTGCCGACCTTATAGACGCCGGCCGCCGGCGGCACGGTGACGGCGTTGGATATTTCCGGCCGCGGCGGCCCTTCGCTGGCGCAACCGCCGACGCCGAGGCCCAGGCAGACAAATATGCAAATCCGCGGTAAGCGCATCAGGCCGAATCAACCATGGGATCGCCCGGACGCTAACGGATGGGGGCCCGCGGTGCAAAGCGCGCGGGCGCAAATTGCCTTCATTCTTGCAAGGACTTAATCGGAACTCGGCAAAACCGGTTTGCTGACGGCGCCGCGGTCGATGGCGGTCATGGCGTCCGTCAGCGCGGCCGACAATTGGTAATATTCCGGGGTGATCCACAATTCCGAATCCTTGACCGGACCCTTCTTTTTTCTCGGGCCGGGGCGCTTGACCGCCGCGATCCACAGCCCCGGCCGCTTTTCGTTCAGGCAGATCTTGAACCCCTTATAGTCGCGCGCGCCGGCGGCGGGTTGGGCGGCAAGCGCCTCCGCATCGAAGCGAGACAGCTTGTGATCGGCCGGCGTCAGGCGCGGATAGTCCGGCGTGCCATGCCCGAAAGCGGGCGCGTCCGGGATCGCCGCATCCCGGCCCGGCCGCGGATTCGCGTCGGCCGCGCCGGCGTTTCCCGGCTCGACCCGGTAAATCGCCAGCCGGTCCCGCCGCCTGCGCCGGATCGACCAGATCAGAAGAGTCAAGGCCGCAAGCAGGGCAGCCGCGACATCGAGATAGATTTTTGGCGGGAGGTTCAATGCACGCTCTCCTCCTTCGGCTAAACGGCGGACGGGCGAACTTGTTCCGCATACTGTCCAAAAAACGCCGAAGTTTGACGGAGGGTTGGATCGCAGTTGCGAGATGATAGAGTGCCGGGAATGGAGGGCCTGATGGAAACAATGTTGTTCACTTATGCCATGAACACCGTGTTCGCGCTGGCGATATTGATCGTGGGCTGGATCGTCGCGTCCTGGGTGCGCAAGCTCTCGCGGCGGGCGCTGGAACGCTCCGGGCGAGTCGATGTCACGTTGCGGCCGATCATCTCCACCACGCTCTATTACGGAATCATCATTCTGGTCGTCATCGCGGTCCTGGCCCAGTTCGGCATTCAGACCGCCAGCATTCTCGCGGTCATCGGCACGGCGGGCCTAGCGGTCGGCCTCGCGCTCCAGGGAACCCTGTCGAATGTGGCGTCCGGCATGATGCTGCTTTTTCTGCGCCCGTTTGGGGTGGGCGACTATATCGATTCCGACGGGGTCGCCGGCACGGTGCTGGAGATCGGGCTTTTCGCGACCCAGTTGGAAACCTTCGACGGCATCTTCATCATGATCCCGAATTCGCAGCTGTTCGGCCACGCCATCCGGAATTATTCGCGCCTGCCCTATCGCCGCGTCGATGTGCCGGTGGGAATTTCCTATGGCGACGATGTCGAAAAGGCGCTGGCGGTGGCGCTCTCGCTGCTTCAGGAAGACGCGCGGGTCATCACCGAAAGACCCTCCCAGGTCATGGTGCAAGGGCTGGGCGACAGCTCCGTCGATCTCAATCTGCGGTGCTGGACCGAACGGGCCAATTACTGGGACCTGCTTTTCGACCTGCAGAAAAAGATCAAGCTGCGGCTGGACGCGGAAGGGATTTCGATACCCTTCCCGCAACGCGATGTTCACTTGATCGGGAATAAATAGGGCGAGCCCGGGCTTGAGAAGCGGGATAGCCATGAAATCGAGTTAGAAGGACTTACGCCAGGTACAGATATGGCGAAGTACGGGCACCTGTTTCCCGACACTGACGGTCGGGCCGCCAAGGCGCTTGAGGCTGCGTACAGTCCGGCAACAGACTGAGAACAGCCCGGTGGCAATCCGGTGGCAGTTCCAGAGAGCTTGCGGAAAGTGACGCACCTAAGTATTTGATCGGGCTTAGTGGATGGGTGGCCGAGCGGTTTAAGGCACCGGTCTTGAAAACCGGCGTGGCGGCGACGTCACCGTGAGTTCGAATCTCACCCCATCCGCCAATAATCCTAAAAATACATTTAATATCAGCGTGCTAACTTTTTTGACCAAGTACTACCCATCACTCTACCCATCTTTCCGCGCGGGCTTCCCCGCCACCGAGCAAGATTGTCGTGCAATCGATGGGGGTCAGCTTGAGGCAATACCGGCCCGCGCCAAACAAAGAGGACCCAAGTCGCAAAACTGGTGAATGATGAAGTGCAAGATTTTCATGCACTATCTTTGGCTGCTTGAACCAAAATTCGGTCCCGGTCCTGCTCAATGCTAGGAATATCTGCAGCTGTTAAGTTCGAGTATTCGCCGTTCCTGCATTTAGAAAACTCTGTCCAGCTGTGCGCCTTAAAAATCTTCGCGAGCCGCTTATCAGAAATATCAAATATATTGTGATGACATTCGTCGCCGTCCGTGGATGTCTGTTGTTCTATGCGGCGCTCCGGCGGGAGGATGGCTTCGTCGAATTCCCAGAAGATCGGTGGGTCACCGGAAAGTCTAGGCTTGTAGAACCGACGAATGTGCAAACATAGGGACTTGCCGGTACCATCAACACATTCTCTGCTGAAGACAGATAATGCCCCCCCAGTGTTGTGGAAAGCCACACTTCTGAATCGGCTTCTTGTAGAGTCCCATTCGAGCGGGCTGATGAGGTGGATATAGCGCATAGCCCCTCTGCTATTGTTTTAACCCTTTCCAATGCTTCCTCGATGCTCAGGGGCCCCAGTGCCCAATTTCGGTTCCAGACGAGTCATGGTTGACCGAAATACGCCCTCGCGGTCGATAAGAATTTCGATGTCTTCCTTATTCCAGTAGGCGACGATCATGACTTCGCCGGAAGTGCCAGGAAAAACATCTGAATTCGTAAATGCAAATCGTGGGAGTGCTTCAGATATTTTAAGGGCAGCGTTATAAGCTTCCTCACTTATGGGCTCGCCCTCGCCGTACTTCCAACCGTTTGCAAGATGCCGGAGCGCCATCAGTTTTTGACCGGTAGATCGAACCGAAGGAATACGAATGTCGGCATACGCAGTATGAAACATTCTCAATTTTTCACCTTGGATTTCATTGCTGCGCCCTCGATATAATCCGTAGTCATTATATCTCGCCCAGTCGCTGCTTCCATGTCTGAAATCATCTGGGCCAATTTGACGGCGAGTGTTTTTGTAAGAGTAAGGCCCATATTTAAAATCGCGGCCGGTTTTCCATTACGCTCAAATATAAGCATTACGTCAGCATTTGATGAGGTGTTAATGAAACTATTGGCATAGATGACAGGAACATCTGAAGCGATGGCCCGCTCGATCCTTTCTTGGATGTTTTCAGCCTTTAGCGTGGTCGGCTTTTCACTAGGATTCGACATTTGGTTTCCTATGTTCCCTTAGCTGCTCTTATGTCAAAAGCCTACCGCATGCTCGCCTTTCTTTGGCGTCAGACCTTCCGAGGCTGCCGGGTGTGGTTTTCCGACTCCTAATTGAAACCTAGCATACAGGTCATGACCTCCGGGTAAAAGCAGCAATACCGCCCAAAATTGCCAAATTTTTGGCCGAATTGGACTGAGTCCGTAGCGCAAGATCGCCGTTCATCGGTGACTTTTGGCGACCGCCCGTAAGCGGGGAGCAGCCGTAAAAGGCGCGCTTTGCCCTTTCGACGGCGGCATGCGCGGGACAAAATTTAGTGTGCGTCTCAGGACGGCCCACCCCGGGCTCAGCCAGCCTCCAGCGATCCAACCCCCTATCCCCGCCCTCCTTGCGCTCCGCCGCCGCCGACGGCTACCGTCCCAGCGCCGAGGCGTCCCACTGCGAAACGGATTTGGCTCTCCACCATGGAGGGCGACGTGGGTGATTTGCGCAACAAGATCGCGAAGGAAATTCGGCGCGAGCGGGTCGCCGCAATGCAAGTCGCGATGCGACCGCCGCCCAACCCGCCCTTCGTCCCCAAGTGCGATCTGTGCGGCTTGGAGGGGCTCTACAACCCCAAGCCCAGCGGCGGGTTCATCCTGTTCTACGAGATCACGGGCGGCCATAATCAGCGTGCGGCGCTACTCTGCGAGGCTTGCGTCGCCCCCAAGGTGTGAGGTGCGTGATGGTTGAAGCGGTTCCGGTGCTGCAATTCCGGTCGGCGGTAGGCTCCATGACCAGCAATGACGGCAAAAAGGTCTATCTGCGGGTGGTCGAACAAGACGGCCAGGACCTTATGCTGGGCTTCCCGCACGGCGAAATTCTTAACATGGTCGAATGCCTCGCCATGCAGGCCGATAAGGGCAAAGACGACCAAGGCCGGAAGATCACGGCGGCTTTCAAGGCAACATCGTTCGAGGTCGGGCGCGGACCGCTGGGCGAGCCGGTGCTGTCGCTCGTGATCGGCGAAACGGGCAAGATCAGCTATCTGCTATCGGTGCCGATGGTCGCGCACTTGATGGAGAGCTTGGCGAAGTTTGCATTGAAGCATTGAGCCGCGACGTCGCGCCTCGGGCCGAGCGCGGAAATGCTGGCATCAATACCCGTCGCGCCGTCGCGCTTCAGCCTCCCTTTAATTCCGCCCATTCTTGCCAGCGCCCGATGGCTGCGCCCTCGGTCTCGCCTTTGGTCTGGTGGTACTCGTCCATGTATTCGCCGGACACTATCCAAACGCTCCTCGGACACCTGTTCAACCGTTATCTCGTGCGGCTTTCCCCACACCATGACCCGCCGCCGGCTCATTTCTTGGACTCCGGCTTGGGCGTTTTCGGTACGAGCGGCGGGGGGTGCAGTTCGCTCATAGGTCGATGCTTTGCTTTCGGCCAATAGGAGTCGAAGTTCGCGGCAGTTGTCGGGAACTATCCCGACGGCTTCATTACCATTGCTGGCCGGGAAAACGGCGGCCGGTGCAGAGGACACCCACCACCAGGAGGCGGCGCCGATGGCTGCCAACGCCACCACCGAAAAAGCGGCGACGCGGTCAGAGGCCCGCGCCGCCTGTAAGCCGGTCGTTCAGCTTTGAACGCTACAACATGGATACCCGAGGGCCGCGCAAGCTGATTTCCGTTTTCGGCCGGACCGCGTCGGCCTCGAAAAGAAGGCCCCCGGGTTAGGTGATGGTGGTCCGCAAAAATTTTGCGGTGTTGTAATTGTGGACGATGCCGGCTTCGCGACGGCGAACGTAAAAACGGACGAAGCCAGGCAAGGTAACATTATCGACGGTGATCCGGACGCCCTGCGGGCGCTGCACGATCATGTAGGCGCGCGAAAATCGCCAATTCGCGATCGGAAACGCATTTGTGCCGATGTCGGCGATTTGCTCCCATGTCGAAACCGGCCTGCCGAGCAGCGTATCGGGCTGTCCACCGATCAGGCCCGGCGCCCAAAGATAATTGCCGTTTGCGTCTTTCAACTTGCGGACCTGCGCAGCCGTTTTGGAGTTCATGATCCAGGTCGCATTCGCGCGATATTTCGAGTTGAGCGCATAAAGCACGTCAATCAAGCTATCGGCCGTACTTCCGCAACCGGCGGCGACCTGGGGCTCAGCGATGCGATATACTGATAGGCGGCCGCGGCGCGAAGCGGCGAGGCGCATCGCGGTGGTAACCGGCGTGGTGTTCAACATACCGGTTGGCTTTCTGTGCCGTCGCCGCTGATGACCGCCCCGCCCTCCTGCTCGCGAAACTGTCGGCCACTTCGGGCCAACCAATCCTGCACGTCGAAAAAAACATCGTCCAGCGCCCACTCGCTCGCCTGCGGATAGCTGTACAATTCGCCGTGCGTCGGCACGATCTCACGAAGCTGCGAGGTGACCGTGGCGGTGCGACTGCCGACTTTCCCCGACCCAGCCGGAGCTGCCTTTCAGATTCAGCAATGCTTGAAATCGGACGTATAGGCCGTGACGACGCGAACCAAATCACGGACGGGGCTAAGCTTCTTTTCCAAGTTTTCGATCTGCCGCGAAATTTCCTCGGGCACGGCAAACCCGCCGCCGGCGTTCGAGCCAATGGTGACGTCCTTGCGCGAGGTTGGATTCAAATTCGCCCAAGCGTTTTTGGCAGCGGAGTCGTGCGGATGGCGAAGCCAATTCAGGAAAGCGCTCTTGTGCTCCCGGCTTTCCGCCGTCTCGCCGGACCGATGATTGAGCGGCGTGGAGGCGCGCGATTCCACTTCCTCAAGCCGATCCATAATTTCGCGCAACCGTTCGGTCCCCTTGCTGGTGAAGTCATCCAGGCCGGCGCCGATCTGTTTGAGTTTCTGCGTCAGGGGGCCGAACCGTTCCTCGATTCTTTGATCTATGTCGGCGTAACGTTCAGACATTTTTCGCTCCTGTGGCTTGCGCGCGGCTGTGCCGGCGCAAAAATGCGTTTCAATTTTCCAGATTGAGCGCCTGGGCCTTGAGCCCGCCGGGACCACCAGCATCGCGCTGGGCGCCGGAGCGTATCGGGGGCCGGTATCTCACCGCTTCCGCCGCCTTTTGTCGCCGGCCAAAATCCCTTTGGCGGGCGGAGGCAGGAGACCACAATGAACACCGGTTCGACGAACAAGGCATTGCGCTTTTTTGTTTAGTCGTCAAGCGGCTGCCCAGCGCGGCCAGGACGGCGGCGGTCCGATCAAGACGCAAATTTGCCTGTTGATCTGGTTTCCGGTCGCCGCCGCGCCGCATCATTTCAATCTGCGCCGCGATCATTGCGGCAGTTCGCCATCACGGATTTGCTCGGCGAGCACGAAGAAAAATTCCGCCGCCTTTTTCCGGCCAAGCGCATTGATCAGCACGCCAACGGCCGGACCGGTGAACAATTTTGCGACTTCAAGGGACGGAAAAACAAGTCTGAACTTCTGCGCCATCTCGGCCATCTTTTGGCGCGCTTCTGGCAATATTTCTTGCTGCTGTTTCGTCATCTCAATCATGGCAATCCTTCCTTCCAGTTTGGTGATCGTTTCGGCTGTTGCTCGGCGCGCGCTCGGCGGGTGCTTTTTTTGGCGCGGGAATGCCTTTTTTCACTTAGTTAGCGGAAAACTTGCGCACCGGTTTTCCCTTTCCGTGGCCAGTCCTTTTTGATCGCCCCCCTAACCCATTGACGACATTTGCGTTTCCAATGCTGGCCTCAACCATTAGCGGCTCCGATAAAATGGATGGCTTGGATCCAGCGGCAGGCCGTCTTCGCCGACCTCTGTGTCGTAATTGAACCCGCCAACCTCTTGGCTTTGCTTGAGCCCGCTGTGGTGGGCATCGCATAGGCTTTGAAACGGGCCCTCCCAAAACTTGATCGGGTCGCCACGATGCGGTTCGACGTGATCGCAGACCGTTGCGGCGGTAAGCCTGCCAGCCGCCAAGCACATCTCGCACCGCGGCTGGGCCGTCAATTGGGCACGGCGAATCCGCCGCCAGCGCGCCGAATGGTACCACGGCCGATATTCCGCCGCCGCGTCGCTTCTTTGGTCGCGACGGTCAGTCATATCGAGCCCACCATGGCCGCCGATCTGGTGCATCATCGTCACGGCGGGAATGGTTCGCCTTCATGGCGGGGATGCGCCGGCTGTCCTGCCTTCAACCCTCCGCCATTGCCGCGGACCGCGGTGTCGGCGGCGTTTGGCCCAAGGTGATTTCGGATGACGCTTGCTCATTGCGCCTCCCAACCGTAACGAAAACGAATTTTGCCGTTTAAGGACTGCTTAAGCTCGGCCGCGCCAGAAAGCGGGCATGTGGTCGGGCGCAATCGGTGAATTCGCTGCGCCCTGGATGGATGCTGCTGCTGATCTTCCCCCCCTAGATATAGAAAGTAGTGTGGGTTTCCCCACCTTGCCTGTAGTGTGGGTTTCCCCCACCGGGACGGACTGCTTTTCGGTGTGGGTTTCCCCCACCGAAACGTGGCGTTTTCCCCCACCGGTGTTTTGTTTTTGGGTCCGAGCTGCTTTGGCAAGCGCCAATGCTTCGGCGTCATCCCGACCCGCATCCATTCATTGGTTGGTCCGGCCTCAGCCGTGGGCCGATAAGTGATGCGGAACTTGCTGGGCATCCGGGAGTCCGCATTGCCGGCGCGGCCCTGCTCTGTCACCTCGACGAAGCCAAGGGCGACACATTCGCGGATCGCAGGCGATACGGCATGACGATCCAAGCCAAAGGCCACCAGATCGGCATAGGTGACCGGCAGGCGGCCATTCTCGCTCCCGCCATGATCGGCATGCTCAATCTCCAATCTATCCAGCAGGCGGCGAGCGGAAAGGCTCAGGACGCGCATGGCGGGCGAGCGCAGCATGTCGATCGCACGCGGGGCGAATTGGCCCACCAGCTTGAAATGCTTCCGGCCCGGTATCGCTCGGCCTGTGCTGCGCCCCTTGGCGTTATGGCGGCGATCCTTCGCCATCATTCGCCCGCCAGTTTGTCGGGGAAGAGGCCCGCGGCGTCATTGTCGTTATGTTCGTTACGCCCGGCCGTTACGCCCGTTACGCGGCGCTGCCGATGTCGCCTTTGCCGCTCGGCGTTCGACATGGCCTTGGGCGCGGTCGCGTCCGCCTGGTCGGGCGCGGGCTGGTCCTGATCGGGGTCATCGGCCTGATCGATCCCGGCCAGGCGCAGGATGGCGTTGGCCACGGTGCGGGCATGGACGGGCGACATGTAGACCCAGTTGTCCTCGCTGACGCCATAGGTACCCTCCTGGCGCAGTGTGATGCCGCCCCTGGCGTTGATGTAGACCGCGATCGCCGGCTGCGTGGCCACGATCACCTCGCCCGCGCTCTCGGCCGCGGTCCAGCTGAAATCATCGCTCATTGCGGCCGCCGTATATTGCGATCGCGGGCAGCCAGGGCGCGGGCACACGCGCCGGCGTCATTGAACCGGCCCAATTGCAAGCCGCAGGCCAAAACGGCGTCGTAGCCGTCTGCCTGCATCACGATAAAGCCGATCAGCCGCCTGCCATCATAGATGCTCAGCGCGTCTTGCACGCTCGGGCGCGGGGCTTTAAGGTTTCGTTGATCGCCTGGAAGCTGATCATTTCTATGAGGCCCTGCCCGCTTTGCGCGGGCGGGGCTTTTTCTTAGGGCCATGGCGCGTCACCCAACGGAGGCGGCTTGGCCGCTGGCCATTCGTTCGAGATCGGCATAGTTGATCAGCGTCCTGCTGCCGACCTTGGCGGTCCGAAGCGTCCCGGCAGCGATCAAGCCGTAGAGTTTCGTTCGACCAACGCCGGTGATCGCCAACGCCACCGGCACGGTGACCGAAATTGGTTTTAGGGGCGCCCCGTCAACCTGCTGGATGGGAGAATGTTCAATCGTCATGTCCGGCCTCGTTCTGATGGACGGACATGAAAATATGCGACGGCCGCCGGCCAGGTCCCTGGAAATAAATTCGGGGCTATTTATTTCCCTGTTTGCGCAAAGCCATCTTCGCGCGGTAGCCCTTTTCGAGCCGGCTAATTTTACTTTCGTGTTGGAGGTTTTTGCCGCCCGCAATACGCGAAGCCAGCTTGGAGGCCGCGGCTCGTTTGGACATGCCCTCGAATACCATCTTTTTCATCTCTATCAGCAGCGCGCTATCGTCATGGGCCCGGCCCCGCTTGCGGCCTGGCGCGCCGCGAACTGGCTCCAGCACTTCCATCATTTCGATCATGCCGGGATCCGCCGGCCCTTTGTCCTTGATGGTCTCGAACAGCGCGCTAAATCGGGCGCGCTGCGCTTCATCCGGGCTGCGAAGGCCCGCGCGAAAGCGTTCCCACCCCTGCAGCGCATGGCTATCTGTGAAGCCCTGCGCAGATGGCCAAGGACGGCCGGCGAGTTTTTCATAGCCCCGTTTTATTTCCATCATATCGCGCGCGTGCAGTTCCAAAAGCTTCGCCTGCTCGCTTTCGTAAACGCCATCGCGCTGCCACTGGTCGATCTTGCGAAGCGCGGCCCGGACGCACGCGCCTTCGGTGCCATCGTCCTTCATCAGATTGCTTTCAAGCGCGGCCTCATCCTGACTGGCGAGCAGAAATTCGACATAGGTAAGCCGGTCGCTATACCGGGCCGTCAGCGGGTCCAGTGGTTTCATGTCGCCGCTGGCCCCAAATCGGCACCACCTTGCCGCCTTTGGCCGCGGGCCGGGCGCAATAGCGCGCCCATTCGTTCGCCAGCGAAAATCGCTTCTGCAGCAGATCGCCGCGCCGATAGGCGGCCTCAACCTTGTCGCCGACCGCGTGGGCCAATGCCATTTCCGCGACTTCAGACGGGTAGTTCGTTTGCTCCGCGCACCAATCCCGGAACGTAGACCGGAAGCCGTGCGTCGTGAGATCGCCCCGGCCCATGCGCCTCAGAGTTTGCAGTAGGGCCATGTTCGACAAGGCCGAACCCGGTTGCCTGCCCCCAAAGACGAAATCTGATCCTTGCCCGTGCGGGAGTGCCTTAAGGATTGCGACGGCGCGATCTGAAAGCGCCACCCGATGTTCGCGGCCCGCCTTCATTCTTTCGCCGGGGATCGTCCAAACCCTGCGGCCCAGATCGATCTCGTCCCAGGTCGCGCCAATTGCCTCGCTGGTTCGGCAGCACGTCAGGATCGTAAATTCCAGGGCGCGGGCGGCGGCGCCTTCTTGCCCGCGGAGCGCCTGCACGAACGCCCCCGATCTCCGCATAGGGAAGCGCGGCATGATGCTTGACGCGCCGGAGCTTGCCGTGGGCGGGTAGCAGCTTGTCCAGGTGGCCGCGCCAGCGGGCCGGATTGTCGCCAATGCGATAGCCGTGGGCGGTCGCCCAATCCAGCACCAGTTCGATCCGGCCCCTGACCCGCGCCGCCGTTTCGGGCTTTTTCTTCCAGATGGGTTCCAGGACTTTCAGCACCAGCGCCGCGTCGATTGCGGAAACCGGCAGATCGCCGATCAAGGGATAGACATAGGCCTGCAGCGAACTCGGCCATTGCTTGCGGTGCGTCTGGTTGCGCCAGGACGCTTCGTGGGCGGCGATGTAGCGTTCGGCTGCAGCCTTGAAGGTGACGCCGCGCGCAGCCGTCAGCGCCGCTTCCTGGCGTTCCTGGCGCCGCGCTTCGATCGGATCGATCCCGTCGCTGCGCAGCCGGCGCGCGGCCCCTGCGCGTTCCCTGGCTTCCGCCAGCGTGATCGTGTCCGCGGGCCCCAGGCCCATATCGCGTCGCCTGCCGGCCAACTGGAAGCGGAAAATCCAGGATCGCGCCCCGCCTTCAGCGACCTGCAGATAGAGGCCCTTGCCGTCGGCGTAATAGCCGGGCCGCGAAACCGTCTGCACCGTGCGCGCCGTGAGTTTGCTTGCCATTTCGGATTCGAACTCGCCCTTGTTTTCTACCCATCACCCTACCCATCATAGTGACGCGGCTTGGGGCGAACAAGTGCGAACGGGGACGGATAGCGAAAATCCAAAAAGCCTTTCGTCGCGCGGGTTTTCGAACGGCGGCGAATAGGTGTGAACGGTCCTAAAAGGACACCCCATCCGCCAGGACATGCTTTGCTTCAGACGTGCCTGCCGTTAGAGTATCTCCTCGCGGGGAATTCTAACGAATGGAGCTGTTGCTCTCCATGGAATTCGCCCCGCCGAATTTGCCCCGCCGTCTGGCGAGCGCTTCTGGCGCCCTCCTTGTGCAGGGCGTTTTTCTTCTGCTCCTCCTCTATGCGGCGCCCAGGTTCGCGCCAAACACCAAATCAGAGCGTGAGATGACCTTGATACTGCGACATCTGCAAAAGATACCCCCTCTGCCGATAAAGGCCGCACCAAAGGACATAGCGCCACGGCGAAATCCAAACCCGGGAATAAGCGCGCCAGTCAACGTCCCCCCGACATCCCTAACCCCGTTCATTCCGCCGTCCGCGATTCAGGGATTCGGACAGGAGCTTAATAACTGCGCGCCTGAAAATTACGAAAATCTGCCAGCGGATCTGCGGGCGAAATGCAGACCCCCCGGCGCTGGAGTGGCAATACAGGAATTGCCGAACCTCATGGGGGCGCCATCCCATGTAAAAGACGAGGCCCACTGGCGGGAGGAATTGGCCCGCAGGCAATCACCTGCCTTGCTTCCCTGTGACGGCTTTCTCGATGTCACATGCTTTTTGGGAAAAATCGCCGATGGAAGCTGGAGAGACTATGGTGATCCCAGCACCTGGCCGCATTATGCGGTCAAACAATTGGCACCCGAAGACTTTTATAAAATCGAAAAGCAGTATGACGCTTGGCACAAGGACCATACGACCGCTGCCGACACGCGTGTCAGTCCAACGACCGGCCAGTAAAGCCGGACGCTGACACCCCCGCTCAGCTCAAGCAACGCACGAACTCTACCTGGCACATGGCCCGCTCGTGCGCATTCAAGGCGCCGTACAGGCGGCGCAGCGTGCTCATATAGGGGTCAACAGGCTGCACCTGGATGAGCCTGTGCGCCAGCGCGACGGGCAGAGCACGAACCTTCCAGGTTCGCAGTTCTGATTCTGGTGATTTCGACATGCTTGGCCACCCAACCGCAATTTGCGGCGCCCCTCCACCGGTGCATGATGGCATGGAAGCCTCGCCGCCGAAACAGGCGGCTGAAAAAATTGATGCGCCAATTTAGGACGAGACCGGAATTACTCCCGCGACCTATTATGCGAGTTAATCGATCCTGATCCCAAATTAACTAGCGATTTTCTGGAAACACAAGCGGACTTTGCCCATCGCGCGATTGGGTCACTTGTGAGCCGGCGATCGCCGGTGGTAATCAGCGTTTTTCGAGGTAAGGGGGCGGCATTTTCAGCCGGACATCGAATGCGGAAAATTGCTCTTGCCGCGGCGGTCCTTCTGGTCTTGCCGGCGACCCATGCCGAGGCCATCAACGCGTTCAAGAACGGAAACGACCTTTTGCGCGGCTGCACCTCGGAAAATCCTTTTATCCAGGCCCAGTGCATCGGGTACATCGAGGGGGTTACCGACGCGTTCAGCGTCGCGCGCGAGGTCAAGGACGGCCTGCCGCCCTGCATGCCCGCGACCACCGAGGAAGGCAAGATCCAGGACGCGGTGGTCGATTACCTGCGGAAGAATCCGGCGGACCAGACCCCTCCCGCCGCGCTTTTGATTTCCAAGCTGATCATGACAAACTGGGATTGCGCGGCCGCGCCCCAAACGGAGAAATGACGTCCCACATGCTCACCTTACGCGACGCCAGGCCCGAAGACGCCGAGCTGATCCTGGCCTTCATCCGCGAATTGGCGGAATTCGAGCGGCTGACCCAGGAATGCGTGGCCGATGCCGCGCTTCTCAGGCGGTTTCTGTTCGACGACCGCCGCGCCGAGGCACTGATGGCGGAATGGGACGGGGCCCCGGCCGGTTTCGCGCTTTATTTCTATAACTTTTCCACCTTCCTGGGCCGGCCGGGCCTCTATCTCGAGGATCTGTTCGTGCGTCCGGCCTTCCGCCGCAAGGGAATCGCCCGCGCCGTGTTCCGGCATCTGGCGGCGAAGGCGGTGGCGGAAGGCTGCGGCAGGCTGGAATGGGCGGTGCTGAACTGGAACCAGAACGCCATCGCGCTTTACCGGGCGATGGGCGCCCAGCCGATGGACGAATGGACGGTGCAGCGCCTGACCGGCGAAGCGCTGCATCGTTTGGCGAACCAATCCGGGGCGGACGCTCAGGCCTGATAGACGGTCTTGCCGCCGGTGACGGTGCGCACCACTGTGATGTCCTTGATCTTCTCCGGATCGACGGTGTGGATGTCCTCCGCCAGCACCACGAAATCGGCCAGCTTGCCCGCGGTGATCGAGCCCTTGATGTGCTCCTCATGGCTGTTATAGGCGCCATTGATGGTGTTGACCCTGAGCGCCTGGTCCACCGTGATTTTCTGATTGGCGCCCCAGGTCTCGCCGTTCCAGCCCTTGCGCGTCACCATGCCCTGCATGCCCATCAGCGGATCGAAGGGGCCGGGGCTGAAGTCCGAACCGGCGGCGGCGCGCACCCCGGCAGCCAGCAGGTCATGATAGGCCATCATGTGCTTCATCATGTCTTCGCCATAGAAGTGGAATTTGTCGGAATTGTAATATGCGTAGGTGGTGAACAGGGCCGGCACCGCGTTCAACGCCTTGATCCGCGCCAACAGGCTGTCGTTGATCAGGCTGCAATGGGTGATCTTGGGCCGGGCGTCGGGGCGCGGAAACGCCTTCAGCGCCTTTTCGTAAGCGGTCAGCACATGATCGATGGCGACATCGCCATTGGCGTGGCAGTTCATCTGGATGCCGGCGCGATTGACCCGGTCGGCCCAGGCGTTCAGATCGTCCTGCTTCTGGGTGATGTTGCCCTGATAGGGCGGCGAGATGCCGATATAGGGCCGGCTGATCGCCATGGTGCGCTCGGAGAAGGAGCCGTCCACCGTATGCTCCGAGGTGGCGCCGAACCGGATCCATTCATCGCCCAGCCCGGTTTCCATGCCGGTGGCGATCATGGCGTCCAGCATCTTGTCCTGGGCTTCATAGCTGACCCGGTGAAGCAAATCGCCCCGGGCCCGGATCTGCTGCAGCGCCATCAGGTCGCCGCCTTCGTGATGCACGGTGGTGAGGCCGGATTTGACGAATTGCTTGGAGATGAAGGCCAGTCCGGCGCGGTCGCGCTCCAGCTGCTGGGCGGGGGTAAAACTCTCGCGCTGGCCCACCTTTTCGAAGACGCCGCGGGCCCGGTCCGTCACCCGGCCGTTCAACTCGCCATTGGGGAATTTGTCGTAGGTGCCGCCAAAGGAGTTGGGCGTGTTCTTGGTGATGCCGGCCAGCTCCAAGGCCTTGCTGTTGTAGAATGACGTGTGGCCGCCGCGGTGATGCACGCAGACCGGATGATCGGCCGAAACCTTGTCCAGATCGTGCACATTGAGCGGACGGCCGTCCTTCAGCTTGGTGTCGTCGAAGAAATAGCCGTCCACCCAGGTGCCCGGCGGGGTCTTGGCGGCGCGGGCCTTGAGCTTGTCGACGATGCTCTGGATGGTGACGAATTCGACATGATAGGGATTGCCGACCAGCACATCGTAAAGCAGGACCGTGCCGGGCGCGTGATTGTGGCAATCGATGAAGCCGGGCACGATGGTCATGCCCTTGGCGTCGTAGCTTTGGGTGGCTTTGCCCGCCAGGCCGCGGATCTCGTCGCTCTTGCCCACCGCGACGAATTTGCCGTCCCGGACCGCGAAGGCTTCCGCCCGCGGCATGGCGTCGTCGATGGTGTAGATCTTGGCGTTGGTGACGACCAGATCCGGGGTTTCCGCCGCCCAGGCCCGGGTCCAGGCGGATGTGCCCAGAAGACCGACGGCACCGGCGCCGATGAGGTTGAGAAATCCCCTGCGACTGTGAAAATTCGACATCAAAGCCCCCATTTACTTCCGCTGCGAAAGATTTGCGTCAAGTGACGCTATTTGGCCCTTGCGGGCGGGCAAGCGTCAAGCCGGCCGCCGCTGCCCAATCGGTCAGTCGGCGGCTCAATTCCCGGCCGGCAATCCTGCCGCAAGCCTTTATCCACCCGGGTGATAGACGCGCTGGGTATGGGATTTCAGGTCTTCCGGGTAGAAGAAGACGGGGAGCAGCCCGCCGGTGATATAGGCGTGCACCTGGTCCTTGAAATGCGGGGATTTCGGATCGCCGCTGGCCCCGCCCACCGTCGCCGCCCAGGCCCGGACCTTGGGCCCGAACTCCACCGCGGCGATGATGCTGTTGCCGCCGATCCCGTACCATTTCTTGGTCGTTTCATGCACGGTGCCGAAGGGAAAGACCGAGCCCGACTTGGAGTAAGAGGCAATCGAGCCCCATTCGGCGGAATCGAAGGGCACCGGCTGGCTGGGCGCCTTGTCGTCGAAATGCGGCATGATGCTGTCGTCGAGCCGCTGATAGCGATTGATGTCGCCCCATGGCGTCTTCCAGGCACCGAAATCGGCGGTGAGCTTATCCACCGCGTCCGAGAGCGCTTGCAGCTTGTCCCGGGCCGAGGTCTTGTCGGCGAGGTAATCGAAATCGACATAATGTTCGCCGACATTGAGATGGCCCTTGGCCAGGCCCTCGGCATGCATCGGCAGAGCGGCGATGTGATAGAGCGCATCGCCCCAGAACACTCCCAGCGAATTGGCCACTGAGTCGGCGCCCCATTTGTAGTCCCAGCTCCTCAGCACGCCGATCGGCCCGGCCAGCTTGGCCTTGAGCGGGCTGGATGAGGCGAGCGCGTCGTAATTCTTGATCAGGATGGGAATCAGCCTGGCGAAGGCGGGCTGGTAAGGATCGAAGGCGTCGGCGATGAGCTTTTGCGGCGTCAGGTCCTTGGACCCGGTCAGCACCCGCACCATGTGGTAGCCGCGCTGATCCTCGCCGGACGCGTCCATGTAGTGGGGATATTTGGACATATCGACGGTGTTGGGACCGGCCGCATTCTGCGGCGTATCGTTGCTGTTGAACAGCCAGCCGCTGCCGGGATTGATCACATGGGGAATGTCGTTCACCGGAGTCATCCCTTTCCAGGCGGTGGCGGGATTGGAGCCGTCCACCGGCTTGGTGTAGTCGAACTGGTTGTCGCGCAGCGGAACGAACTGAGGCAGCAGCAGGGCGACATTGCCCTTGTCGTCGGCGTAAACCGTATCGTTGGACGAATTGGCCTGCAGATCCGCGACCTTCATATATTCCGCGAAATCCTTGGCCTTGGTGCGCCCGAAGGACTGCTCCAGCGCCGGGATCGGCCTGTTCATGATGTCGAGTGCGATCCATTTGCCGCCCTGGTCGGCGACGATCGGCCCGTGCTGGGTGGCGTAGGTGACGAAGGTCTTCTTGGCCATGCCGCCATTGGCGGCGCGGTAATTGATGGTGATGTTCTTCACCGTCACCGGCAATTCCTTGTCGCCGAACTTGTAGTAATATTTGCCGTCCTTCTGGCTGATGGTCTCGGCGAACTCATCCACGCAATCGGCCGAACTGGTGGTGTGCATCCAGCCCAGATGCTGATTGAAGCCCTGATAGAGGAAGGGCTGGCCCCAGGTGGCCGCGCCAAAGGCATCGAGCCCCTCGTCGCTGGTCATCTGCAATTCGGCCCGGAAATAAAAGGTGGTATGCGGGTTGATCCACAGCATCGCATGGCCGTCGGCGGTGAGCTTGGGCGCGATGGCGATACCGTTGGAGCCGACCGGCTCGACATAGGTGAGGCCTTTTTCCTCGTCGGTCATCCCAACCGTGCGCTTATCATAGAAACCTTGAAGCTGGGACAGTTTCGACTTCTCGAAGTCGCCGCCGATCGAGCCTTCGGTGAAGGACAGCGCCATCCAGGGCTCGTAATGGGTGATGTATTTGGGCTTCACTTCGGGATGAGTCGCCAAGTAATAATTGAGACCGTCCGCCCATCCGATCATGATCTTCTTCAGCCATTCGGGACTCTTGGCGTAATCGGCCTTGAGCGCGTCTTGATCCAGGAACATGCGCGAGCGCAGGTCGCGCCAGATCGCATCCGGTCCGTCATGCTCGGCAGTCACTCCCAGCATGGTGCCGTAATTGGTCTCCACCCGGTTGAAATCGTCCTCGGCCTGGGCATAGACCATGCCGAACACCGCGTCCTGGTCGGTATGGCCCTTGACATGGGCGATGCCGTAAATGTCGCGGGTGATGGTGATATGGGCCGCCTCGGCCTTCAGCCGCGCATCGTCTCCGCCCGCCGCCTGCGAAGGCGATACCGCCAGCATGGAAAAAAGCGCGGCCGTTCCCAGAAGACGCGCGGACAATTTGGTCATAAGACCCTCCCCTTTTTTGTGGCCGAACGATGCCCCTTTGGCGCGGCGCTTTCAATCCCCGGACGGCGCCGGGGCCAGGCCTGACCGGGAACAAAGGGCGATACGGGCTGCGACATTTTCCATGGCGGCCGGCGGGCTTCGTCGCCTCTCATCTTTGGGTTAGGCTTCGGCCATGACCACTTTCTTCATCTCGGCCCTGGTCACCCTGTTCGTGGTGATCGATCCCATCGGCATGGGCCCGATCTTTATCGGCCTTACCAGCGGGATGCCGGAATCGCTCAAGCGCCGGATCGGGCTGGAAGCCAGCGTCATCGCCTTTTTCGTCCTGGCGGGATCGGCCCTGTTCGGCGACTGGCTGCTCAAGCGGCTGGGCATCTCGCTGGCGGCCTTTCGCATCGCCGGGGGGCTGCTGTTGTTCGCCATCGCCTTCGAGATGGTGTTCGAGCGCCGGACCAAAAGAAAGGCCGACCAGTCGGGCGCCGCCGGCGCGCATATCGCCGCTTTTCCGCTCGCCATCCCCCTGATGGCGGGACCCGGAGCCATCACCGCCATGGTGCTTCTGGCCGGGCGGATGAACGGGGATGTGGTGGGATTGGCGGTCCTGATCGCCACCATGGCGCTGATGCTGGCGGCCTGTTTGGTGGTGTTCCTCACCTCGGCCGTAATCGAATGGGTTTTGGGGACGCAAGGCCAAGCCGTCTTCGCGCGCCTCTTGGGCGTGCTGTTGGCGGCGCTGGCGGTGCAATATGTCGCCGACGGCGTCATAGCGTTGGGCAAGACCATGGGCTGAGAGCCCCTGATGACATTCCGGACAGGATTCACCGCCCGGCCGCGCGCATTCCTCTGCAGGCGGCGGCAAATCCGCTGGAGCATGATTGCGATTCGAGGAAACGCAACCAAGCTCCAGCTTATTGACGCGCGATCGCCGGAAAACCGGCTTTCACTTTTCCGGATCGCGCTTTAGCATTGCAGCGAAGCGGGGTTGGAGGGGATCATGGACTTATCGAGACGGTCGGTGATGTGGAACGGGGCGGCGGCCCTGGCGCTGGCGCCAGGCCTAGCCCGGGCGGCGGAGAGAGCGCGCGCCCTCCATATGAAACTGATCTGCCTCGACACCCATCTCGACATGCCGGCCAATCTGGCGCGGCCGGGCTGGGATGTGATGAAGCGGCACAGCTACGACACCGATCTTACCCAGGTGGATTATCCCCGCATGATCCAAGGGGGGCTGGATGGCGGCTTCTTCGCCATCTATACGCCCCAGGGGCCGGTGACCGAGGACGGCATGAACGCGATGCGCGACGCCGCCTTCCTGCGCGCCGCGGAGATCCGCGAAATGGTGGCGGCCCATCCCGACAAGTTCGAGCTGGCCTTCCTGCCCGAGGACGCCAAGCGCATCAATGCCGAGAAGAAAATCTTCGTCTACCAGTCGATCGAGAATTCCGGCATTCTGGGTCGCGATGTCACGCTGTTGCGCAGCTTCCATAAGCTGGGAGTGCGGCTGGCGGGGCCGATCCATTTCCTCAACAACCAGCTGGGCGATTCCGCCACCGACAAGCGGGACTGGGGCGGGCTGTCGCCGCTGGGCAAGGAATTCGTGAAAGAGGCGAACGATCTGGGCGTGGTGCTGGACGCCAGCCATTCCTCCGACGATGTCTTCGACCAGATGCTGGAACTGTCGCGCTCGCCCATCATCTGTTCGCACTCCAGCTGCCGCGCCATCAACAACCATCCCCGCAACCTGGACGATGCCAGGATCAAGAAGCTGGCGGCCGCCGGCGGCACCATCCAGATGAATTCCGTCTATCTGATCCCCACCCCGCCCAATCCGGACCGGGCAAAGGCGGAAGCCGCGATCGGCGGCAAGCTGGAAAATCTGGGCGGCATGACGCCGGCCGAGGCGGCGGCCACGGTGCGCCAAGTGGCGGCGGAGATGAAAGCCCTGGACCAGAAATATCCCGCGCCCAAAGCCACCCTGGACGATTATATGAAGCATATTCTCCACGCCCTCGACCTGGTCGGGCCGGACCATGTCGGCATCGGCGCCGACTGGGATGGCGGCGGCGGTGTGGTGGGGCTGGAGGATGTGAGTGCCCTGCCCAAGATCACCGAGCGGCTGGTGAAGGCCGGCTATACCGAAGCCCAGCTCGCCAATTTCTGGGGCGGCAATGCGCTGCGCGTGCTGGACAAGGCGCATGAAGCCAGGAAGCAGGCCTGACGCGCCGCGGCTAACTCGATATCCGCTCAGATATCCGCGTAGCAGCGCACTTCCTGGTCCGCGCCGGGGGTGGTCACCGCGCCATGGCGGGCGGGGCCGACATTCTTGGCGTAGCGGGCCAGCGCCCCGGTCTTGAAGGCCGGCGGCTTGGGCTTGAAGGCGCGCTTGCGCTCGGCCAGTTCGGCATCGGACAGATCCACCGATAATTCGCCGGTCTCCGCGTCGATGGTGATGATGTCGCCGTCGCGCAAAAGCCCGATCGGCCCCGCATCCGCGGCTTCCGGCCCGACATGGCCGACGCAAAGGCCGCGGGTACCGCCCGAGAAACGGCCGTCGGTGATCAGGGCGATATTCTCCACCCCCTGCCCGTACAGCGCCGCGGTGGTGGAGAGCATTTCGCGCATGCCGGGGCCGCCCTTGGGACCTTCCCAGCGGATCACCAGCACATCGCCTTCCTTGTAGCGGCGGGCCTGGACGAAATCGAAGCAATCCTCCTCGCAGTCGAACACCCGGGCCGGGCCCTTATGCTTGATGTGCTTGAGGCCGGCGATCTTCACGATGGCGCCGTCGGGGGCGAGATTGCCCTTCAGCCCCACCACCCCGCCGGTCGGCGCCAGCGCCTTCGCCACCGGCACGATCACTTTCTGGTTGGGGTCGAAGGCGATGTCCTTGAGGTTTTCCGCCACCGTCCGGCCGGTGACGGTCATGCAGTCGCCATCGAGATAGCCGGCATCCAGCAGCGCCCGCATCAGCATCGGCATGCCGCCGGCTTCCCACATATCCTTGGCGACATATTTGCCGCCCGGCTTCATCGAAGCGATATAGGGGGTCTTCTTGAAGATCTCGGCGACATCGAACAGGTCGAATTCGATCCCCGCTTCGTTGGCGATGGCCGGCAGATGCAGGGCCGCATTGGTCGAACCGCCGGTGGCGGCAACCACCCGGGCGGCATTCTCCAGGCTCTTGCGGGTGACGATGTCGCGCGGGCGCAGATTCAGTTCCAGCAGCTTCATCACCGCCCGTCCCGCCTTCAGCGCGTAGTCGTCCCGCTCCAAGATTACCGCCGGCGGGCCGCTGGAATAAGGCAGCGCCAGGCCGAGGGCCTCGGCCACGCAAGCCATGGTGTTGGCGGTGAACTGGCCGCCGCAGGCGCCGGCGCCCGGGCAGGCGACGCGCTCCAGCAGGCATAATTCGCTGTCCGGCATCTTGCCGGCGGAATTCTGGCCCACGCCCTCGAACACATCCACCACGGTGACGTCGCGGTCATGGAAACGGCCCGGCATGATCGAGCCGCCATAAAGGAACACCGAGGGCACATTCAGCCGCAGCATGGCCATCATCATGCCCGGCAGCGACTTGTCGCACCCCGCCAGGCCGACCAGGGCGTCATAGCAATGGCCGCGCATGGTCAATTCCACCGAATCCGCGATCACCTCGCGCGACACCAGCGAGGATTTCATGCCCTCATGGCCCATGGCGATGCCGTCGGTGACGGTGATGGTGCAGAATTCCCGGGGCGTGCCGCCGGCTTCCTTGACTCCCTGCTTGGCGGACTGGGCCTGGCGCATCAGGGCGATGTTGCAGGGCGCGGCCTCGTTCCAGCAACTGGCGACGCCGACAAAGGGCTGGTGAATCTCCGCTTCCGTCAGCCCCATGGCGTAATAATAGGAGCGGTGCGGCGCCCGGCTGGGCCCCTCGGTGACATGGCGCGACGGCAAGCGGGATTTGTCGAATTTGCCCATCTGAACCTCTGACTGCGGAAATGCCCTTTGATCGGGCAGAGCGGCGGAAACCCGAGGGACTATCGCCTCCCCTTTTTCCGCGCTCAAGCAGGAATTTCTCGTGGCTGCATTGCGCTTGGTCAAATTCTTAGAATAATTCCAAACTGCTTGACAACCTCTCCAATCAGTAGTTTAGAGGAATTCTAATTTATGGGAGAGCAGCCATGACCGATAAGACCCGCCAATCCACCACGGGCCAAACCGCCACCGCAGACAAGTGCCCGGTCATGCACGGAGCGGCCAAAAGGCAGCTGAACAGGGACTGGTGGCCGAACCAGCTGAACCTCAAGGTTCTGAACCAGAACTCTCCCCTCTCCAATCCGATGGGCAAGGCGTTCAACTATGCCGAGGCTTTCAAAAAGCTCGACCTCAAGGCGGTGAAGACGGATCTCGCCGCGCTGATGACCGACAGCCAGGACTGGTGGCCGGCCGATTTCGGCCATTATGGCGGACTTTTCATCCGCATGGCGTGGCATAGCGCGGGCACCTACCGCATCACCGATGGCCGCGGCGGCGCCGGCGCCGGCCAGCAGCGCTTTGCGCCGCTCAATTCCTGGCCGGACAATGCGAACCTGGACAAGGCGCGCCGGCTGCTGTGGCCGATCAAGCAAAAATACGGCAACAAGATTTCCTGGGCCGATATGATGGTCCTGGCCGGCAATGTCGCGCTGGAATCGATGGGGTTCAAGACATTCGGTTTCGCCGGCGGCCGCGTCGATGCCTGGGAGCCGGAAGAACTCTATTGGGGTCCGGAAGGGACCTGGCTGGGGGACGAACGCTACAGCGGCGAACGCGAGCTGGAAAATCCGCTGGCCGCGGTGCAGATGGGCCTGATCTATGTGAATCCGGAAGGGCCGAACGGCAAGCCCGATCCGGTCGCCGCGGCCAAGGATATCCGCGAAACCTTCTTCCGCATGGCGATGAACGACGAGGAGACGGTGGCGCTGATCGCCGGCGGCCACAGCTTCGGCAAGACCCATGGCGCTGGCGATCCGTCGCTGCTTGGCCCGGAGCCGGAAGGCGCGGCCATCGAGGATCAGGGGCTTGGCTGGAGGAGCAAACACGGCACCGGCTATGGAGCCGACACGATCACCGGCGGTCCGGAAGTCACCTGGACACAGACGCCGACAAAATGGAGCAACCACTTCTTCGACAATCTGTTCAAGTATGAATGGGAACTGGAGAAGAGTCCGGCCGGCGCCTATCAATGGAAGGCGAAAAATGCCCCGGCCGATGTTCCCGACGCCCACGACAAGTCGAAGAAACATGTGCCGACCATGCTGACCACGGACCTGTCGCTGCGCCTCGATCCCGCCTACGAGAAAATCTCGCGGCGCTTCTATGCGCATCCGGACGAATTTGCAGACGCTTTCGCCCGGGCCTGGTTCAAGCTGGTGCATCGCGACATGGGTCCGCGCGCGCGCTATCTCGGCCCGGAAGTCCCGGCGGAAGAATTGATCTGGCAGGATCCCGTACCCAAAGTCGATCACAAGCTGGTCGACGCCAAGGACATTGCCGGCCTCAAGGCCGATATCCTTGCCTCGGGACTGTCGATCTCCGAACTCGTCTCCACTGCCTGGGCTTCGGCCTCCACTTTCCGCGGCTCCGACAAGCGCGGCGGGGCGAATGGCGCCCGCATCCGGCTTGCGCCGCAGAAGGACTGGGAGGTGAACCAGCCCGCCCAATTGGCAAAGGTGCTCAACAGTCTTGAGGGCATCCGGAAATCATTCAACGACGCGGCAAGCGGCGGCAAGAAGGTATCGCTCGCCGATCTGGTCGTGCTGGGCGGTTCGGCCGCCATCGAACAGGCGGCGAAGAAAGCCGGGCAAGAAGCGACTGTTCCATTTAGCCCGGGACGCACGGATGCCACGCAGGAGCAAACCGATATCGAATCCTTCGCGCCGCTGGAACCGGTCGCGGACGGGTTTCGCAACTATCTCCGCGGCAAGCAGCTCATGTTGCCCGAGGAGTTATTGGTGGACCGGGCGCAATTGCTGAAACTGACCGCGCCGGAGATGACGGTGCTGATCGGGGGCCTGCGGGTCTTGGGTGCGAATGCCGGCAAGTCCCGACACGGCGTCTTCACCACCCGCCCGGAGACCCTGACCAACGACTTCTTCGTGAACCTGCTGGACATGGGCACTGAGTGGAAACCGACCGCGGACGAAAATGTGTTCGAGGGCCTTGACCGCAAGAGCGGCAAGCAGAAATGGACGGCCACCCGCGCCGATCTCGTCTTTGGTTCGAACTCACGAACTCCGGGCACTGGCCGAAGTCTATGGACAGGACGATGCGCAGGAGAAGTTCGTGACCGACTTCGTGGCGGCCTGGACCAAGGTGATGAACGCCGACCGCTTCGATCTCGCCTGATTGCCGCGAAGCGTTCCAAAGTTAGAGCCCCGGAGCGATCGCCCCGGGGCTCTTTGCCTTTCGGGATTTAGCGATAATGCCGGTGCCCGTCGCGATCGATATAGTAATGACGATGATGGTCTCGATCGTCGCGATCGCGGGCTCGCCGGGGATGGTTGCAATCTTCGTTGCGGGCGATGGCGTTTCCGGCAAAGGCGCCGGCGACGCCGCCGACCACCGCGCCCCCGACGCTATGCGTCGCCAATCCTCCGACCAGCGCGCCGCCGCCAGCGCCTAGCGCGGTGCCGGTGTCATGCGAGTGGCCGCTGCATTGGTCTGCAGCTGCCCCAAATGTGCCGACGCTTAACGCAAAGGTGGCGGCGGCGAGTTGGATGGCGAGTTTTTTCATCATGTCCTCCTTGACTGTCGCGAGGCCTATGCGATGAAAACGGCTAAACGCGCGAAACTGTTCCTCGGTGCAATTGTGCCGAAAGCGTGGCAGGCTCCTGGCAATCCCGTGCCGGGGCAGCCGGTCCGCTCAGACCTGTTCCGAGACCATGGCCGGATAGTCGGTATAGCCCTTGGCGCCGCCGGCATAGAATGTGTCCTTGTCCCATGCATTGAGCGGCGCGCCCTGGAAAGCGCTGTGGCAGATCCGGATTGGCGATGGCGAGCTTGCCGAAGGCCACCGCGTCGGCGACCCCATCGGCCAGCGCCGCGGTGGCGGTTTCGAAGGTGAAACCCTCATTGGCGATATAGACCCCGCCAAATGCCTCCTTGATGGCGGGACCGATGGAATCGGCCTGCCGTTTCTCGCGGGCGCAGAGAAAGGCCAGTCCGCGTTTTCCCAATTCGCGCCCGACATAGGAGAAGGTGGCGCGCGCATCGCTGTCGCCCATGTCATGGGAATCCATGCGCGGCGCCAGATGCATGCCGACCCGGTCCGCGCCCCAGACCTCGGCGCAGGCATCGGCGACTTCCAGCATCAGCCGCGCCCGCTTCTCGCGGCTGCCGCCGTAAGCATCGCTGCGGTGATTGGTGGAATCCTGCAGGAACTGATCCAGCAGATAGCCATTGGCGCCGTGGATCTCCACCCCGTCAAAGCCGGCGCGCTTGGCATTCTCGGCGCCGCGCCTATAGGCGGCGATGATGCCGGGGATTTCGGCCGTCTCCAGCGCCCGGGGCGTGACATAGGGTTTTTCCGGCCGCACCAGGCTGACATGGCCCTTCGGCCGGATGGCGCTGGGCGCTTGCGGCAGCGCGCCGCCCAGAAAGATGGGATCGGAGATGCGGCCGACATGCCAAAGCTGCAACAGCATCTGCCCGCCCCTGGCGTGAACGGCGCGGGTGACCTTCGCCCAGCCCTCGGCCTGTTCGTCGGACCAGATTCCCGGCGTGGCGGCATAACCCACCCCCATCGGCGTCACGCTGGTGGCTTCGGAGATGATCAGGCCGAAGCCGGCGCGCTGGGCATAGTAATCGACCGCCAGGTCGCTGGGCACGCGGGTATCGGGATGGGCCCGCGAACGGGTCAGCGGCGCCATCACCATGCGATTGCGCAAATGCAAGGCGCCCGCGGTCAGCGGGTCGAACAATGTGGGCATCGATAACTCCGGCAAATGCGAAATCGAGAAATGGGAATAGCGATGGCCGTCTGCAACCATGCCGCCGGCAGGGTCATGCCAGCCGCTTCACCGCTTCCGCCAGCCGCGACGCCAGGGCGGCGGCTTCGGCCCGCTTCTCGCGCTGCTCCGCCAGCACCTCTTCCGGCGCGCGCGCCACGAATTGCGCGTTCGACAGTTTGGCGTCGAAACGGGCGATCTCTTCCTCCGCCTTCTTCAGATCCTTTTCCAGCCGGACCCGCTCCTTGGCGAAATCGATCACATCGCCCAGCGGCAGCGCCACAGTCGCTTCCTCCAGCACGAACTGGGCCGAACCTTGCGGGATGGTGTCGCCGGCTTCCGCGGAGGAAAGCCGCGCCAACGCCAGGATCACGTCGCGATTGCGCAAGAGCCTTTCCCTTGCCGCGGCATTCGCGCCGGCCAGCTGCATCGCAATCCGGGCCCCGGCGGGCACGTTCATTTCCGAGCGCACCGAGCGGATGCCTTTGACGAGTTCGATTACCCAGGACATTTCAGCGGTCGCGGCATCGGCGCCCGCGATCTCAGTGCGGCCGGGCCAGGCGGCCAGGATCAACAGCGTATCTCGCGGACTTTCGCTGGTCCGCGCCCACAACTCCTCGGTGATGAAGGGCATGAAGGGATGCAACAATTTCAGGATTTGGTCGCGCCCCCAGGCGGCGGTGGCGCGGGTCTCCGCCTTGGCCGCTTCCGAGCCGGACTGGAACACCGGCTTGGTGAATTCCACATACCAGTCGCAGAAGATGTCATAGACGAAATGATAGGCGGCGCTGGCGGCGTCGTTGAAACGCAACTCTTCCACCATCGCGGTGACGGTGCCGACGGCATGGCTGGTCTCGCTGACGATCCAGCGATTGACGGTTTCGCGCACCATGGCGGGATCGAAGCCCGGCGCCGCGACGCAAGCATTCATCTCGCAGAAGCGGGCGGTGTTCCACAATTTGGTGGCGAAGTTGCGGCCCGCTTCCACCCGTGTAGGGCCGATGCGCATGTCGCGGTTCTGGCCCGCCGCCAGGGCCAGGGTGAAGCGCAAGGCATCGGCGCCGAACTCGTCGATCAAGACCAGCGGGTCGACCACATTGCCCTTGGTCTTGGACATTTTGGCGCCCTGCTCGTCCAGCACCCGGTTATGGATCACCACGGTGCGGAACGGCACCTCGCCCCATGAAATGCGTCCCCATCATCATCATCCGGGCGACCCAGAAGAAGATGATGTCGAAGCCGGTCACCAGCACGCTGGTGGGATAGAAGCGCTTGAGGTCTTCGGTCTCATCCGGCCAGCCCAGGGTCGAAAACGGCCACAGCGCCGAAGAGAACCAGGTATCCAGCACATCCGGATCGCGGGTGAGCGGTTTGCCGCCGGCCTGGGCCCGCGCCTCCGCCTCGGTTTCGGCGCAATAGATCTTGCCGTCCGCGTCATACCAGATCGGAACCTGATGCCCCCACCAGATCTGGCGGGAAATGCACCAGGGCCGGATGTTGCGCATCCAGCCATAGAACACATTGGTCCAGTTCTCGGGATGGAATCGGGTTTCGCCCTTTTCCACCGCCGCGATCGCCTTGGCCGCCAGCGGCTCGACATTCAGATACCATTGCTCGGTGAGAAGCGGCTCCAGCACCACGGTCTTGGTCTTTTCGTCATGCGGCACGGCATGGGTGATGGCCTCGACATGGTCGAGCAGGCCCGCCGCATCCAGATCGGCCACGATCTTCTTGCGCGCCGCCTCGCGCGACAGTCCGCGATAGGGCGCCGGCACTTCGTCGTTCAGACTGCCATTCTTGGTGAAGATGTTGATCATCGCCAGCTTGTGACGCTTGCCGATCTCGAAATCGTTGAAATCATGCGCCGGGGTGATCTTGACCGCGCCGGTGCCTTTTTCGGGATCGGTATGTTCGTCGGCGATGATCGGCACCTGCCGTCCGGTCAGGGGCAGCACCACCTTGCGCCCCACCAGGGCCTTGTAGCGTTCGTCATCGGGATGCACCGCCACCGCGGTATCGCCCAGCATGGTTTCCGGCCGGGTGGTGGCGATGGTGATGAAATGGCCCGGCATGTCCTCGATGGGATAGCGGATGTGCCAGAGATGGCCCCGGATCTCGATATTCTCGACTTCCAGGTCGCTGACCGCGGTTTCCAGCCTGGGGTCCCAGTTGACCAGCCGCTTGTCCTTGTAGATCAGGTCCTGGCGGTAGAGTTCGACGAACACCTTGGCGACGGCGCGCGACAGCCCCTCGTCCATGGTGAAGCGCTCGCGGCTCCAGTCGGCGCTGGCGCCCAGCCGGTGCAGCTGTTCGATGATGGCGCCGCCGGACTCGGCCTTCCAGTTCCACACTTCGGCCAGGAATTTCTCGCGGCCCAAGCCCACCCGGCTCATCTGGCGTTCGGCCAACCGGCGCTCGACGATCAGCTGGGTGGCGATGCCGGCATGGTCGGTGCCCGGCTGCCACAGCACGTCCGCGCCCCGCATCCGCTCGAAGCGGGCCAGAATGTCCTGCAGCGTGTTGTTGAGGGCGTGGCCGATATGCAGCCGCCCGGTGATATTGGGCGGCGGAATCATGATGGTGAACGGCTCGGCGCCAGGGCGGCATCCGGCGCGGAAGGCGCCCGCCGCCTGCCATTGGGCGTAGATGCGCCCCTCCACGTCCTGGGGTGAGAATGTCTTGTCGAGCATGCCGGTCAGCCTTTCGGCGAGGCTTTCCGGCTTTTTGTCCTTAAGGTCAAGCCCGCTTTTACCCCCAGGGGATCAGCGCCGGCCGCGCGCCCGCACCACCCGTTCGATCTCGCCGCGGACCGCGCCCTCCAGCAGGGCTGGGAAGTGTTCGTCCATCCATTCGCGGATCAAGGGCTTCATCCGCTCGATCACCGCGCCGGAATTATCCGCCAGGTATTTTTCCAGAACCGGCTCGAAGCTTTCGCGCACGGCGCGCTCGAAAACAGTCTCGATCGAAGATCCGGCAACGGAGGGCAGCGGCACGGCCGGCGCGCGGGGAGCGGGCGCTTCAGGCTCCTCGGATATGGCGGCAAACGCATCGTCCATCGCCCGTCGGGTCTGGTCGGAGAAAATTCCCCCTTCCGCGGCCGGCGCGGTTGGCTCTTCGGCCTCCTCGAACACTACCTCTTCCGGCGTTTCGGCAGGTTTGGGCGGTTCGGACATGGCGGCAGGCTCCGGCTCTGGGGTGTCGATGATTTCGTGGGTGAGTTCCAGGACTTCAATTTCATCCAAATCGGCTTCGGATTCGGCCGGCTCGGCCTCCGGCGGGGTTTGGAGCAAGTCCTGGCTGGCGGCCCCGGTCGGCGGTGACGGTTGAGCGGCGGCCGCCTGAGATGCTTCCGGCGTATCCTCGGAGATGATCTTGCGGATGGAGGCCAGTATCTCCTCCATCGTGGGTTCATGCTGGGGACTGGACATCGCGCTTGGCTCCCGACCGGCCGCTGGGTTGGCCCTGAAGACCCTAGGACACTGCCCCTGCGAAGGCAAAGACCAAGTTAAAGACCAAGTTAACGTCTTTTCGGCTTCGCCCCGGGGAACCGGATATCGAATGAAAATACGTCCTTAAAAGACGAAGCCGATATGTTTCTTGAAACCCGCCAGCAGCGGCACATTGGCGTCGAAATCGAAGCGGTGGCCGACCTGTCCATGCTCCTTGAGATAGAGAATGGCCCGCCCCTGTGCGCCCGATTGCAGGAAGGCGACCAGCCGTCCGCCCTCCTCCAGCTGCGACAGGAGCGTATCGGGATGGGTTTCGATGGCGCCATTGACAAAAATAACGTCGTAAAGCCCGCCCGCCTTGAAGCCTTCGATCAAGCCGCCCTGGGTCACCTGCACATTCGGCTGGTTTTCCAGTAGACCGGAGGCGATGCGGACCAGATCGGCATCCTGCTCCAGCGCCACCACATTGGCGGCCAGCCGGCCCAGCACCGCCGACGAATAGCCGGTGCCGCAGCCCACGTCCAACACCTTGTCGCCGGCGGAGAGTTTGGCCAGCTGCAACGCCTTGGCGAAGCTCCGGGGATCGAGCAGATAACGGCCGGGCGCGACTTCCACCGGCACATCGGCATAGGCCAGGGCCCGCTTGGCGGTGGGGACGAACCGCTCCCGCGCCACCGCATCCAGGGCGGCGAGAATGCGCTCGTCGGTGACATGATTGGTGCGGATCTGCGCCTCGATCATGTTGAATCGGGCGGAACGGGCGTCGAACATGCGGGAAATCACCTTTGGCGGGCGCGCCGGTTATAGGGGGCGGGTGCGGCGGAGACAACGGTTGCGGGCAGCCCGAGTGACAAGCCCGGTTCGGGCTGTTAAAGACCCCTCCCGCCTGGACGAACAGCCTTGAGGCCACGTGGCGGAGTGGTGACGCAGCGGACTGCAAATCCGTGCACCCCGGTTCAATTCCGGGCGTGGCCTCCATC
>CAVZBS010000005.1:0-478607 GCA_963773575.1 uncultured Alphaproteobacteria bacterium | reverse complement strand
TTCTAAGTCAATGGCTTATAAGGTTTTGTTCAGGTGAAAATTTCGGCTGTTTTTTGGGCATTGTAACCCTTTTAGTAACCCCCGGCCGGGCCGATTTGGGCGGTGGCGGACTTTCGTGCAAAGCACCAGCGATGCTTCAGAAGGGGTCCGATGCGTGTTAGCGCCAGCCCGACAATCCTTCCTCATGTTGACGGGACCAGCGCTAACCGAATCGAATATGAATTAGATCATGGCGCAAGCAGCCCTCCGACTTCAGACTGACCGCGACGCCATCATGGCGCGCCAAGACAACCTATCGTTCATGCGCCCGTTGAAAGACGGGTCAATGAAACTTATCGTCACGTCGCCGCCGTGTAACATCGGCAAGTCTTACGAAAAGCGATCGACGCTCGAAAGCTACGTCAACGCCCAGGCTCAAGTAATTTCCGAGTGCACCCGGTTGCTCGGCGAGATGGGTTCCCTGTGCTGGCAAGTCGGCAACCATGTCCAGGGTGGAGAGATATTTCCGCTCGATATGGTGTTATATCCAGTATTTCGAGAGCATGGCCTCAAACTCCGTAATCGGATTATCTGGCACTTTGAGCACGGCCTACATTGCACAAAGCGCCTTTCCGGCCGGTACGAAACGATCCTTTGGTTCACCAAAGCGGCTGACTATACCTTCAACGTTGATCCGATCCGCGTTCCGTCAAAATATCCCGGCAAAAAGTACTTCAAAGGGCCGAAAGCTGGGCAGCTTTCTTGCAATCCTTTGGGCAAGAACCCCGGCGATGTTTGGATATTTCCGAATGTCAAAAACAATCACGTCGAGAAGACCATTCACCCCTGTCAATTTCCCGTCGAATTGGTCGAGCGACTGGTTTTGGCGCTCACCGAGCCTGGCGATGCAGTCTTTGATCCGTACATGGGCGTTGGGTCGAGCGTGGTGGCGGCGGTCAAACACGGCCGAACTGGGTATGGGTGCGATACATCCAAGGAATATGTCAATATTGCCTGGGAACGAGTCCATGCTCTTCGCTCAGGAACATTGGCAACGCGTCCGATGAACAAGCCGGTCTATGATCCCACGCTCCCGTATGGCGGGCATCGTTGAAGATCGCCGCGCGCCATTCGCACCAAAATGGCTGGGAATTCATCCAAGTCCATAAGCCTCAGTTATGGAATGAGATCGCGACGATCGTCGCCTCCGTTGATGCGACTGCATGCAAGATCAAATTGTCGAAGGAAAGGCGGCTCGGCAAACAGGCCGAGGCCGAGGCAGATCACGCTCCAATCGGCGGAATGGACCGGGTGATCGCCAGGCGCCCGCTGTGGCGTCACATCGGCAACTTCGACCGCCGGAAAGGCGCCCAGGACCACCCAACGGCCACCCCCGCCTGGACAATAAACAGCGTCTGCCCCCGCGCCGTGACCCTGATGCCGAAGCCGGGCCTCCAGCTCCAAAAAACAGGCAATTCCAAAAAAGTGCTGACGAATCAGTCTGGTTAAGTCTTTGTTAACCCTGGACGCGCATCATGCCCATGTCTTCCTTGAAGACACCCCACCATTACCCAACGCCTTGGGGCCGGGCTCACACCCGGCCTCATTTTTTTGTGCCGATTTTGGCGGAAATACCCTGGGATTGCTGGTAAAATTTCCGCTGGCCAGGATGGCCCGGACACGCTAGACACCGCGTCCTGTTCCTCGGTAGCTCAGTGGTAGAGCAACCGGCTGTTAACCGGTTGGTCGCTGGTTCGATCCCGGCCCGGGGAGCCATTTAAAATCAAAGCGTTATACCGCAACCCAGCGTCCGAAAATTAGAGAAATCTGATCATTGGGTACGGCATAGGCACGCTGGGCCGGTCTAGTGCACAACTGTGAGGAGGTCGGTCAGCCCCCGTTGCTACTCGCGGGCACCGGCTCGACGGCCCCGGTTCAATTCTGCCATCGATGCGAGCCAGTTCTGCTTCGCGCCAAGAGCGGACATCAGCATGGACGTGCGGTCGTACAGATTGTGAATTGGCCCTCTGAAGGCTGAAGCCGGGTTCGATTCCCCGCGGGAGCGCCATTTTTTTGCTCACGGCAAGCTCGCTTCGCTCGCAGCCTCCGCGGGGGCAGCAGACTCCCGCCGGGGCGCAGTCGCGCCCTTGGACGAGCAAATGGACCAGGTTGAGATAATCGTGAAATTCATGACGGCAGCCAAGGCGGCACTCGCCCTCTTCGGCATGTAGGCGCCGGCGCATTCCTCAGAAGTGGATCTCTGCTCCGAATATGGCTTTTTCGGCGAGATTCCAAGCGTCGGTGGTTGGAATTGGTCGAAATTGGTCTTTTTTCCAACTCATCATATGCTGGATGGTGCTCCGAACTTTATGGAGGATATCATGCAAACAGGTCGTATGCGCCTTCGTTTTCCGACACTGGTTTTAATAGCGACATTCATCGCATTGCCATCAGCGGCCACGCCGGCCCAGCTCGGGCCGCAACATGATGGCGCACACGATTTCGATTTTCTGATCGGTAACTGGAAGGCTCATCTGCATCGGATGATCGATCGAAAGACCGGCCTCACGACAAGCGATCCGCGCACGGGCATTTGGGTTGATTATGACGGCATTTGCGATGACAAGAAGATTCTAGACACTAACGCGAATTTTGAGCAATTCGATGTCCAGTCGTCCAAGACGCATCTGCGTTTCCAGGGACAGGCGCTTCGGATGTACAATCCGGCATCACACCAATGGAGCATTTATGGGCTCGACCTTGATAAGGGCGAACTGAGTCTTCCACCGGTCATTGGCCAGTTTACGGGCAAGCGCGGCGAATTCTTCGATTCCGAGTTGCGCAATGGCCGCATGGTTCAGGTTCGCTATGTCTGGTCCGATCTCACGCCAAAGTCGGCACGAATGGAGCAGTCCTTCTCGCCTGATGGTGGCAAGAGCTGGGCCGTGAACTGGATCGTCGATCTGTCGCGATAGGCTTGGGTTATTTAATTTTAGACGCAGTGTCTCTGAGTTAAGAGTGCAGGGCCGCGCGCAAATATCGCGCATGCCAGTTAAATCCGCAGTTGGCAAAAGTTGTGGCGAGAAAAATAGCGAAACGGGATTTGAGGCAGCAACAATAGGACTTCTTGCTCCACTAATCGGCTAATTGCCTGCTGCCTATTTGTCCCCTTAGGCGTATATTCGGATCAATAGACTCAATTGATACCAACGGCACAGGCGTCGCGACTAATGAAGTAGCAAACCGTTGGAGGAGGCATTGATGACATGGATTGTCGAAGGCACCACGCGAAAATTAAACCCGGTTTTGCGGCTCGGCCTGGGCCTTGCGGGCCTTTTGTGGGCGGTGACGGCCCACGCCCAGGGCGCCGCGCAGGACAAACCAGCCATCCGCGCCGTGACCGCCTTCATTGCCGTCGACAAGGGCAACTATGCTGCGCGCATGGACGAAGCGGCCCAATTCCTGGCCGCGGCTAAGACGGCGCTGAACCAGGCCGGATTCGCCGGAGCGGCTGGGCGCGTCACCACCCAACCTTTCCCGCAGTACATCAAGGGCCTGAAGCGGGAGGAGGCGCTGGCCCTGATCGGCGCCCTCAAGCAGGTGGCGGCCAACGATCATGTGGCCCTGAACATCGGGCCTGCCATGACCAACGACGATGATGACACCTCGGCCGCCGACCTGCTGCCGGTGATCCTAGCCGACAACGGCGCTAATGCCAGCCTCATTGTGGCCGACGACAAGGGCCTGCACTGGCGTGCCATCCGCGTGGCCGCCCACGCCATGCATGAGATCGCCGCCGCAAGTCCCAACGGCAACGGCAATTTCGGCTTCGCGACCATTGCCATGATGAAACCCTATGGCCCCTACTATCCAGGCTCCTGGCATAATGGGCCGGGCAAGCACTTCGCCATCGCCATGGAGACGGCAAACGTCGTGAATCACGTGTTCGAGAAATATCATGACCCGGTGGAGGCCCAGGCGCACCTGACCGAGGAGCTGTCGCAGTACACCAAGGAGGCCGAAGCTGTGGCTATGAAGCTGGCTGCCGCCACCGGCTGGACCTATGAGGGGATCGATGCCACGCCGGCGCCGGGCCGCGAGTACTCCATCGCCACGGCATTCGAATCCTTCTTGGGCGCGCCAATTGGCAGCCCTGGCTCGATGACGGCCACGGGGATCATCACCCGCGCCGTACAGGCAACTCCTGTCAAGCGCACCGGCTATTCGGGGCTGATGATCCCGGTGATGGAAGACAGGGTGTTGGCCCAGCGTTGGGCGGAGGGAACCTTCTCGCTGGATTCAATCCTGGCCTGGTCGGCAGTGTGCGCGGGCGGGGTCGACACCGTGCCCTTGGCGGGCTCGACCAGCGAAAATCAAATCGCCCGCATCATCGGTGACGTTTCTTGGCTGGCCTACAAGTGGAACAAGCCGTTGGGCGCGCGCCTGATGCCCTCCCCGGGACGGTCGGCGGGAGAGATGACGGCGTTCACCGCCAGGGGGCTCGTGAACACGCGGATACATTGAGGGGCTAGAGCATTGAGAGTTTAATTGGCCGTATGTTCGCTTTGGGTCAGAAGCGGACAATCCCGCCCCTCGCCAAACTCGCATTATGTAAAATTAGCCCATTTCCTCCTTCTCCACGCATAGCTGGCTGGACCGCGCCTGCAAATCGTTGGATGCTGGCTCATTCACCATGCACATCAAGTCCAACCGGGAAGTCTTGCAGGAGATTCGCGACTTTCGGGCAGCGCGGATTCCGACTTTGCGCGGTCATGTCAGAGGCCGATTACTGGTTCATTGTCGCACGCTGCCCCAAGGCACGTCAGAGCATTATTCGCCGGTCAAATGGGTTTCGCGCGCCCACTTGGCTACGCTCGACAAGATCGAGCCGCTGTTCTAGCGCGGAAACTAAGCAAAGGCGTACCGTTGCAAGGCGAAGCGGCCGCCAATCCGCGCATTAATCTTCGAAGGTCCGGGCTGCCTCCATAGGAGATTCATGTGCCATAATTGAGTCTATCACCTGGTTGACGTCCCGGCGGTGCAACTCCGCAATTTTTACGGACCCGACTACAGGAATCACGCTTCGATTGAAGCGGCGCTCTGCCTTTTCGGCGCCGCGAAGATTGGGCCGGACGTGCTTGTCCAGATAGGATGCGTCCAGATCGCTGGCCGTCATGGCCCGACTCCCAAAAATTGAGATTCGGTACAATACAGCCACCGGTAGACTGTCTGTGTTTGTTGCCTCAGACCGCGCCGTCTTTCTGAACCCAGAACATGTACATGCGGGAAAAGGTGTTGGGATTTTCGTCCTCGAAAATCTGCCAGTAACCAAGGTTCGTGGCGGGGGGATCGTCGGGAAAGCGCCGCCGATAGGCTTGAAGGATGGTGTTATCCGTTTCAAAGCCCAGAAATGTCAGGCCATGGTCCCGTATAAAATCAGCGATGGCGGGAAGCCGTGTCTGGAGCTCCTGGACATGAAATAGCAGGTCGCGGCAACTGCTGATGCCGTAAAAGTCGTCCGAAGCTGCAACTCCAAAATCGCGGTGTTTGTCCAAATCCAGCAGATCCTGGCGGCAGAGCCGGATGTCATCGGCGGAGGTACCATAACCCTGCCGCGCAATGAATTGCCGCGCCTCCATGATCCATCGTCGCGCCGCTTGACTGTAAAGCCCGACCATCATGAATCCACCCGGCCGCAGCAGCGACAAGAGCACCCGCCATCCCGCGAAGGGATCGGCCAGATGATGCAGCACCCCGGAACATTCCACGACATCGAAGCTGCGGCAGATGGCGCCCAACTCCAGCAAGTCCGCTTGCGCGAATTCGATCGCAGCCAGACCGAGTTCCCGCGCCTTGCGAGCGGCATAGCCAAGGCTGTGGAGACTGAGATCCACCGCCGATATGCGCGCATCTATGCCTTGCGCGATTTCGAGGGCGAGTTGGCCGGTGCCGCAACCGGCGCAGAGAATCTCCACCGTCTTGCCGTCACTCTTTTGCGGGATGGCGGCATGCGGAAATTTCTGGCGCAAATATCGGGTGATGGTCGCGGCGCGTTCCGCCAACGGGATTCGGACCCAGCGCGGGTAGGGATTTTCTTCATACTGATTTTGGACCAGGCGCGAAACCGCGCTCTTGATGGGAGTGAGGCTTGGCATGGCGGCACGCAACTGTGCCTCCTCCTGCGGCGCGCGCAATTGCTGCACCAGAACAGTGGTTACCGGCCTGGGCCATGGCCTCTCCAGAAGCCTGGCGGCGCCGGACACGGAATAAAGCGGGAAATAGGCCGCCACCGCCAGCAGATGCAGGGAAGAAACCGGCTTTCCGGCTTGAAGCGCGGCGGCCAATGCATCGCGCAGATCGCCGGCGCGACGAATCTCGTCGTCACGGCAGGAAAATACATATTCGTTTATGAAACACTGGTGCACCAGCGCCACGTAAAATTCCTCCGCCGCGTCTCCTGTGCCATCATCGGCGGCCGCTTCCAGCAACAGGCGCCGCGCCATGGTCAGAAAGCGCTCCAGCGCGATATCGGTATTCTGGGTCGAACCCAGCAGCGCCAACAGCAATCTGTCATTCGCCAGCGCCGCAGGGCCGCCCGGCCCGAACAATTCCGGCGCCGGCAGCGCCCGCGGCCAAGCCTGCGCCGCACGGGCGATGCAGCCACCGGTCTGCGGGTTTTGCTTGATGAGGCTGGCGCTGGTGCGGGCAAGATCGCCCGGCCGGGCCCAAGGTTCGGTCAAGGCGCGCGTCAACGCCAGCCGAACCGGCCGATTGTCGGCGGTCCAGCTGAGCGGCTTGACGATGTCCGCAAAGACCCGCCTGGCTTTTGCGGTTTCTCGAATCTGCAGGGATTGCAGAATTGTTTCCAACGCCTCGGCGGGTTCGCCCTGGGTCCCCAGCACCTCCGCCAGACCGCTTCGCGCATCGGCATCCCTGGGCGTAAGCTTCAGCAGCTTCCGGTAAACGATAGCGGCCTCGTCCAGCCGTCCGGTCTCCTGGAGCACGGCGCCCAGATTGTCCAGTGCCCGCGGAAAATCCGGCGCCAGCGCGGCCGCCCGGCGGATATTGGCCTCGGCCTCATCGAGGTTTCCTTGCCGGTGAAGCGCCGCGCCCAGATTGCAGAGCGCCTCGACATAGTCCGGCTCAAGGGCGAGCGCCTTGCGATAGCAGGGGATCGCCTCGTCCAGCCTTTCCTGTTCGTAGAGCACGGTGCCGAGATTGTTGTGCGCCTCCGCCCGGACCGGCTGGAGCGCCAGGGCCCGGCGGTAGCTGGCCTCGGCCTCTTCCAGTTTTCCTTGTTCGCAAAGCGCATTGCCGAGATTGTTATGCGCCCCGGCCAGGTCCGGCTTGAGCGCGAGCACCTGGTGGTAGCAAGCGACAGCCTCATCGAGGCGTCCCGCCTGATGATGCTCGATCGCTTGCGCAAACAGGCCCCGGACGTCCGGCGATGGACCTTGCTTCACGCGGCTGCCCGCTTTCCGGGAGATTTGCGAAAACCCGCCAAGTCGGTCCTTAGGGTGATCCCATATGGGATCATACCGGCCAAGGCACCCTTTTCAATCCAGCCCGGTCAATCTAAGCTGGTGAATCCGCGCCGGAGGCCGCCGGCAGATGCCTGTTGCGGTCCGCCGCACCTGTCCAGCATGGGCTGCCGAGCCAGCCCCAAAAGCCGTCCGCAACAGCACCAAACTGCGTTGCGCACTCCGGTTTTGCGATCCGCCGCGGTGGCCCAGTACAACGGATCGCTCAATAAGTAAACCGAACGCCCGCATGGTACATGCGGCCGAGAACATCGTATTGGGTCGGGTTTGTTGTCGAGAAGGGGTTGGTGCTTGGGCTGTACCGCACGTTCAGGGGCGGCGGCGTATTGAGCGCATTGTCCAGCGACGCATAGAACTGCACATTCTCGTTCCACATATAGCTGCCGCGCAGGTCGAGATAGGCAACTTCCGAGACGTTGTTGTTGTCTACCTGGACGCCCGAGGTCCAGCCATTGAACACCTTGGCCGAGCCGATATAGCGGGTCTGGACCGTACCGGACCACGGGCCCTCTGTGTAGGTGGCCGACAGGTTAACGTGCAGCTTTGGCACGCCGGCAAACAGCGATATGCCACTCACGCTGCCGGCATAGTCATATGTTGCCTGCCCGCCGGTTGTCGGGTCGGTGACCGCGAACAAGGTTTGGGTTTCCTCGTCGGTGTAGTTGCCAGCCAGGTGCCAAACCAGATTGCCGTCGAAGATGCCCATGGCATAGTCGGCGTTGAAGTCCAGGCCCGAGGTTTTCAGATAGCCGTTATTGTACGGATAGTTGAAGACGAACTGCAGACCGTTCGGATTTGACGTCGTCACAAGCGCGGAATTATAGACCCAGTGGGAGCAGTAACCGGTCCCTAACGTGGGGTCGGAGGCAACGCCATTGGGCAGCGGTGTGCCCGCCAAACAGGCGGTCTGTTGAAAGGCGTTGCTGGGCGCAATGACGGTGTTCTTCAGGTTGATCGAATACCAGTCGAGCGACACGCTCAGGCCCGGCACCCAATGCGGGGTCAGAACGATGCCGGCCGATAAGGTGACCGCCTTTTCCGGCTGCAGCTCTGTATTGCCTGCGGCCTCGGACAGGGCCGTGGAAATATTAATGCCGTTCTTGTAGTCCACCTGACCGCCGGAGGCGGGAATGACATTGAACAGTTCGGCCAGATCGGGTGCCCGGATGTCGAAGGACCAGGTGCCGCGAAGACGGATATCGTCATTGATTTGGCTGGTCAGGCCCAGCTTCCAGGTTTCCACCTGCCCACTGGTCGAGTAGCTGGTCACGCGGCCGGCCATGTTGCCGTCCAGGCTCTCGACAAAACTGTTCTTGAGGATCGGGATATCCAGTTCGCCGAAGCCTTCTATGATGTTGTACTCGCCCCTGACCGGCACGAAGTTGCCGCCGCCAAGGAGACCCAGTGCGCCATGGGGGTCGGCCGTGCTCACCATGGTTTCCTTGCGGTATTCCACGCCGAAGGCGGTGGAGGGTGCGCCGGCCCCGAGCGGATCCCAGGGCAGCACCCCCTGCATGTTGGCTCCGGCCGTATCCTCCTCCATGGTCAGGAAATAATAGTCGTTATGGTCTGTGACATAGTTGACCGCATCCTGGGTCACGACATTGGTGCCCATGGGGTTCAAAGGCACGCAGCCATTGGTGGGATCGGTGAGCGTGGAACGGCAGGCGATGGTGCCGATGGAGAGACCCGAGGTGCCCACATTCCCCGCCGTGACATAGACCGCGTCGACCGCTTTGGCATAGTTCCCCACGATTTGGACGGACTCATAATGCTCGTGCAGCTGGGTTTCGCTGTGCTGAAAGCTGGTATTCCACGACCAGTCGTCGCCGATCGCGCCGTTCAAGGTGAAGGCCGCGCGATAGAAATCGCGGACCGTGTCTTCCTCCGGCGTGCCGGGGGCGGTCAAGAATTGCTTTACCCCCACGCCGGGGGTGGCTTGGATGAAGCCGCCCTTCGAGCTGGCTGTGCCGATGCTGGTGACGGAGATGGACTTGATGTTTTGTGCAACCATCTCATCATGGAGGGCGGGATCCAGGAAGGCGTTGTCCTGCAGGATGGTAGCGTGTCCTTGAAAGGTGAGGCTGGAGCCAATGGCGCTGACATGGCTATATTGCAGCATCAAGCCCGCCTGGATATCCGGCGTGACTTTGTAGCTGCCATAGAAGAACCCCGTCTCCGTCACCATCGGGTAGGCCACCAGGCCGATCAGGTTTGAGGACGAAGCCGCGCTGCTCGAGCCGCCATAGCAGGCCGAGTAGGATGTGTTGGTCCCGCTGGAAATATAGGGCGGCAGGTTGGAAACAGGGTAATATTTGCAGTTGGGCGGTATCCACTGCGATATCGCCCCGCCGGGACCGAATTGGATGCCGTTCAAGGCCGTGGTGGTCCCCCCGGCGGTAAGTGCGGCCCCGGTGATCACGCCGCCCGGCGTGCTGTTCTGGCCGGCACCATAGATAGTAATATTCTTTGGCACGTTGGGGTTGGTCACCGCATTGTAGGCCGGGTTGGCGACCAAGGCCGGACTGTTGAACCAGTGCAACTGACCCTGGTACACCGTGTTCGGGGCGTGGTCATAGGTGGCCGCCCATTCGATATGAGCGCGGCCGTCGAGCAGATTGAAGCCGTTGGTAACCGTGAAACCATATTGGCGGCGGGTGTCCTGGCCGGTGTCCTGCAGGTCGATGGAGGCCTTCAGGCCGGTGAAATTCTTGTTGATGATCAGATTGACCACGCCGGCGACCGCATCCGAACCCCAGGCAGCCGAGGCGCCGCCGGTCACTATGTCCACGCGCTGGATCAGGGAATGGGGAATGGTGTTGAGGTCGACGCCATATTGCACGCCGGCCCAGACTTCGCGCTCGCCATCGACCAGGACCAGGGTGCGGGTGACGCCCAGGTTACGCAGGTTGACGCTGCTGATGGCCGTAGCACCCGCGTTACCGGCATTGCCCTGAGTGGCAGTGACGGGGCTCTGGGAATTGCCCATCATGGGGAGCTGGCGCAGCGTCTGCCCGATATCCGTATTCCCGGCTTGCAGAAGTTGCCCGGAGTTGACCACCGAAACCGGCGTCGGCGCCGTGTAACCTGCGATGGAAATGCGCGAGGCGCTGACGGTTATCGTCTCCAGGGGCGCGGCTTGATCTGCCTGGGCTGTCTGAACCGGCGGTGCCGCGTTTTGCGCAAGCGCGCTGGAAGCAAAAGCCAGCGCGGCCGCCGCCGTCGATAGCATGCAGGCGGCCCGGAGTCCGGTCGACTTGGACATCGCGAATTCTCCCCCCAAATGGTCCATTTCTGCTGAATGGCCCTATGAAGGGTAAAACGCAGGCTCCGGCCGAATCCTCAGCGATCCGGCGCAAATTGTTTGGGTTTCTCAACCGGCTTCGGCATGAGCAGGATCCGGCCATCGGCGGCAAGTTGCGCCTGCACAGGAAAATTATTTGCAATGACGTTGACAAATGAACGCGCATCTCCGGCATTGAAGACGCCACTGATCCGAATGTTTGCAACGGCGGAATTGGCCAGAATTGGCTTGGACAGATAGCGATTGAATAGCGCCGCCACATCCCCAAGGCTTTGATCATCAAAAACAATTTTGCCTTGCTGCCAGGCGTCTCTGGTTTCGCTGTCTATCGAGGTGATGGCAATCTGGCCATCGCGCCTTGCGATAAGCCGCTGATTGGGGGCAAGCGGGATTGGCGCGTGAGCCTTAAGCCCATTTGCCGCCCTTTTCACCAAAACATGTCCGTTTCGAACCGTTACCAGTATCTTTCCGTTCAAACGCTCGACGTCGAAGGATGTGCCGACTGCCACGGTGGTCTCCGACCCGGAGGTCACGCTAAAGGGCCTCGCCTTGTCCGGAGCGACGTCAAAACGGGCCCGGCCCCGCTTCAGGGAAAGTTGGCGGGAATGTCTGGAATAGCGCTGCACGACCACCAGAGTCGAGGCGTCCAGCCAAATCCGCGAATTGTCATTCAAGACGAAAACCCGGCGTTCCCCGACGCCCGTGGAATAAACAGTCGGCGTGCCCATCGTAGAGAGAAAACCGATAACCATGGCGCCGGCCAACAGCGTGACCGCCGCCGCCCCTATCCAAACCAGGCTTGGGCCTGGTCGCCGCACAGGACGCGCCATCTGCGCGCGCTCCAGGGCTTCGCGCCGAAGGGCAAGCAGTTCCGGTGCCGATTTGTGATCGTCAAAAATTCCCCATGCCTGCCGGACCCGGTTATAGGCTTCCCGGTTACGGCTCTTTTCGAGCCAGGTTCGCAGTTCGGAGGAATTTTCCAGACACCGATCCTCTTCGACGCGAGAAACCCAACGCACCGCGGCGGTGAGGCGGCCAAACTCGTTCAGAATGGAAAAAAACTTACTCATTGATGTCCAACCGGGCCAGCAAATGTGCGGTTGCCTTCACGACGTGCTTTTCGACGGCACTGACCGAGATGCCGAAGCGTGAAGCAATTTCGCGATGCTTTAGTTTCTCTAGCCGAAATAATATGAATATGTCACGTGTACGTTCATCGAGCTCGCCAAGGGCGCTGTGCACCGTCTGGAGCGCTTCTTTCCCTATAAGTACGCGCTCCGGGTTACATTCCTCAGCGGGAAACAGCATTGAATCCGGGCCTGCGCCAGAAAGGCTCTGGTGCGCCTTGGCCTGGTGGGTGTTGGCCCGCCTTGCCCGGTCACGCAGCAAATTGGTTGCGGTCTTGAACAGATAGAACCGGGCGCCCGCATTGTCCAAATCGCAGACCCGCGCGACCCGCATGAGGGATTCCTGGGTAAGGTCTTCGGATTCGCACCGGCTATGCGTGCGCCTGAGAAAGAATGCCATCAAAAGCGAACGCCATTGCTGGTCGGCCGCCGCCGAGTAACGCCCCAGGATCGGATTGGGCAATTCCGTCATACGATTTCCCCCTCGATCTTTTATTGCTCGCCCTGACAGACCCTGCCGCCCTTCGACATTTGTCTGGGGCGGCGCCCGCCGGGTTTGTGGGATGGCTTTCTCTTTAAGCGTCCGCGATACGATCCTTCAATTTCGAGAAACCTGATGAAATATCCTTATCCTTGGCATGGATTTTGGCAAGCATATGTGCAGCGCAGCGAGGCTTTAGCCGTGGACAGGTTTTTTTGCGTCGGCGAATATGGCGGCAAATCCAGACCCCATTGAAGGGCTCACGCGACAAGGCCGTGTCCGAGAACCGTCCTGGGACCTGACCACCCCGCGGCGGAGCCGATGTGTGGAAACCCCGCCAATTCAATGTCAGGCTGCGCAGTTGCGCAAGAATTTACGGAATTGCCCGGGGTGGACGGGGAAGCCGGATCGTTTCAATCATTTCGCGTCGGGCTTCGCGGCGCTGAACTTGATCAGGCTTTGGGCGGGGGGATCGCTGGAGAGTTCGCTGCCGCCGGCCGGCACCTGGTTGGATTGAAGCAGGAAGGCGACAATATCGGTGGTGGTGGCATTGTCGAGATGGCCGGGATTGTCCATCGGCATGGTGGTACGAACCCGATTGGTGAGATCGGCCACGCTCGAGCCGTCGAAATCGACCATGAACTGGGCGCCTTGCAGTGCCGGGATTTCGTCGTTGCCTTGCAGGGCTGAGCCGTGGCAGCGCGAGCAATTGTCGGTATAGGCGGCCTTGCCGCGGGCCGCCTGAGCCGTCGTATAGACACCGCTCCAGATGGAGCGGGTCGCGCTTTGGGCATGAAGCAGACTGGGCATACCCAGCACCGCCGCTGCGGCCAAAGCGGCGATGGCAAACCGGTTGAATGTCATGACTTACCCTTTTGATGATCTTGGCGCGGAAAGGCGACAGGCCATGCCATGGCCTGTCGCCTTATTCAACGATCCTAATTGGGCAGACTATAGGCGATATATTCGCCGGAATAGTTGCCGCCGCTGACCGCGACGATGATGTATTGCTTGCCCCCGACCGAATAGGTCATGGGCGAGCCCGATTGCGGGGCGGGCATCCAGACTTCGCCCACCTGCCGGCCGGTTTTCTGGTCATAGGCCCGCAGCATCGCCCCGCGCGGATGACCCGGCGCGGTCGAATAAGTCGGATCGCCCATCACCACCAGGCTCTTGGTCACCACCAAACCCACCGCGCCATTCTGCCCGGTCTTGGGGATGTTGAGACCCTTGAGCGCGGGATTGAGCCGGATCGCGTCGGGCGTATCGCCATGCGGCACCTGCCAAACAATATCGCCGGTATCCAGATTGATGGCGCTGAGCAGGCCATAAGGCGGTTTGACCAGCGGCAGGCCGTCGACATTGCGGGGCGGCGGCGGACCGGCCGGTTTTTGAGGATGGGCGGCCAGGATCGCATCCAGTTTGGCCTGATCCGCGCTCACTTTCGGCGCGTCGGAGGCCGAACCAAAGCCCGGGCCGCCGCTGATCCGGAAAGGCTGGCCGGCAACGCCTTCCAGATAGCGGTTGTCGGTCAGGCCGGGCGGCGGCTCGACCAGACCCATGTAGTGACCCCCGAGTTGGACGCCGGCGTAAAGACAGTGTGCGTCTCCGGATCGAAGCCCGCACCCGGCCAATTGGTGCCGCCGCCGGTGTTGCCGATATCGATCACCGCACTGGGACCGCCCACTTTGCTGACGATGGCGGGCGAGAACATCGGGCCCATTTTGTAGTGGTCCTTGATGATCTGCACCGCCTTGGCCCGCAGTTCCGGCGTGAAGTCGATCAGGTCGTCGGTGGTGACGGCCTGGCGGGCATAGGGCGCCGGCCTGGTCGGGAAGGGCTGGGTCTTGGAGGTCTTCTCGCCCGGCACGTCACTCTGCGGCACCGGCTTTTCCACGATCGGCCAGACCGGCTTGCCGGTGACACGATCGAAGACATAGAGGAAACCTTCCTTGCTGGGCACCGCCACCGCCTTGATCTGTTTGCCCTTGACCGTGATATTGACCAGGAGCGGCGGCGAGGACATGTCATAGTCCCAGATCGGGTGATGCACGACCTGGTAGTACCATTTCATCTTGCCGGTGGTGAGATCGACACAGACCAGGCTGTCGGAGAAAAGATCGTTGCCCGGCCTGGCGCCGCCATAGAAATCATTGGTGGGATCCTCGACCGGCAGATAGACGCTGTTGAGCTCCGGATCGACCGTGATTCCCGACCAAACTCCGACATTGCCATTGCGGTCGGCGGAACCATTCTCCCATGTGTCGTAGCCGGACTCGCCTTTCTTGGGGATGGTGTGAAATGCCCACAAAAGCTTGCCGGTCTTCACGTCCCAGGCCCGCACGATGCCCTTGGTGTTGTTCACTTCCAGCGGCTGGGAGCCTTCCTTCATGGCCGAGCCGACCAGGACGACATTGTTGACCACGGTGGGCGTGGTGTGCAGGCCGATCTCGCCGGTGGTGAGATCGATCTGCTGGCCGGCGCCGGCATAGGCGCCGACCTTCATGTCGATCATCCCGTGATCGCCGAAGGATTCGATCGGCCGGCCGGTATGGGCGTTGAGTTCGACCAGCCGGTAGCCGGTGGTGATGTAGAGAATGCGGTCGTCGCCATTGCCGTCGGTCCAATAGGACACTCCGCGTCCGGATAGCTGGCGCGGCGCAAAGGCGGCACGGGCGCCCTCGTCCAGGCTATAGACCCATTTCAATTCGCCGGTCTTGGCGTTCAGTGCGATCACCGCCCGCCGCGACCCGGCGGTGGTATAGACCATGCCGTTGATTTCCAGCGGCGTGCCTTCGAGCTTGTATTCAGGCCGGGCCCCCAGATTGTCGGTCTTGAACCGCCAGGCGACCTCCAGCTTGTTGAAGTTGGACGCGTTGATCTGGTCTTGGGGCGAATAGCGCGAGCCGGAGGGATCGGCGAAATACATCGGCCAGTCGCCCTTTGCGGTGGACGGTTGCCCGTAAGGCTCAGCCGAGCTCTGCGCGTCGGTCCGCGAGACAAAAACAAACGGCAAGAGCGCAATCGCCGCGACCGACGACAAACGCCGAAGCAAATACCGGTGACTGGACATGCGTTGATCCCCCTGTGATCAAAGGGGTCGGGGAGCCGGAACGCACCCTCGCCCCTCCGGTGTTGTGACGATGAGACTTTCACATGGGAAAGAGGCTGGCAATACAGTGCGACATTCGGCGACACTGTTGCCAGCCGCTCTCATCCACATGCTGCGGCGCAGAAATTACGCCGGTCGGCGTCTGCTATTTGAGCGCCGGATTGACATAGCCGTGTTCCAGCACCTTCTTGGGATCCGGCCGGATACTGAGATAGGTCACTTCGGTGGTGATATCGGTCCAGCCATGCGGCACGCCCGCCGGAATCACCGAGATATCGCCCACAACCATCTTCCGGCTGACGAAATTGCCCACGATGCGGCCGCTGCAGGATGGCCCGTTGAGGATCTTGGTCACTTCGCTGTCCGGTCCGGATTGATGCCCGTTCAGGATCTCGCCGCCGGTGACCAGTGTGCCGGAACCGGATATGACGATGTAAGTCTCGACCGTATCGTTATGCGCAATGCCGCCCGGCCCCTGCTTGGCGCCGGCCGGCATCGACGTCGCGCCGCAGGCAGGTGTGGTGGGCGTGCGCGCGGGCCCGCGCCCGGCGGCCTGACCGGTCGGTCCGCGATGGACCACGCCGACTGCCAGTTGGTAGCTGCCCATGTCCACGACCCGCAGTGTGTGGTCGGTGGCCTTGGGTTGTTCTTTCAGGACTTTCTGAATTTGCGCGTTGGTGATGTCGACCGCGCCCGATGGCTGCGCCAAAGCCGCCGTTGACGTACCAAGCAATAAGGCCGTCACCAGAATTGCCTTCTGCATCTGTTCCTCCCTGTTTTGGATGTGCCTGTTGAATGTGACTGTGCAAGCCCCCCGCGGCCCGCAGAGGGTCGAGACCGGAGCCGCACTATAGCCCGATATGGCCGGCAAGGAAGGGAATGCGGAAAAACCGGCGGCCGATTTCCGTCGCGCCGCCGATCCAATTCCTATCGGGAAAATCAGCGCTTGGAGAACTGGAAGCTGCGGCGCGCCTTGGGACGGCCGTATTTCTTGCGTTCCACCGCCCGGGGATCGCGGGTGAGGTAGCCGCCCGGCTTCAGCGCCGCGCGCAGGCTCGGCTCGAAATTCACCAGGGCGCGGGAGATGCCATGACGCACCGCACCCGCCTGACCCGACAACCCGCCGCCGCTCACCGTCACCATCACGTCGAACTGGCCGTCGCGATTGGTTGCGATCAGGGGCTGACGCAGGATCATGCGCAGCACCGGCCTGGCGAAATAGATCTTCTCGTCCCGGCCATTCACGATGATCTTGCCCGAGCCGGGCTTGATCCAGACCCGCGCCACCGATTCCTTGCGGCGGCCGGTGGCATAGGCCCGGCCCTGGGCGTCATGCTTGCCGTCGGCCTTGTCGGCCTCTTCCGGCTGATTGGTCTTGGCCTTGATCAGGGTGGATTTGAGTTCGCCGAACTTGTTGTCGTCCGCCATGGCTTAGGCCGCCTCGGTCTTGGGTTTCTTGTACTGGGTGTTCTTGGGATTCATTCTGGCCACATCCAGCTTTTCCGGCTTTTGCGCCTCATGGGGATGCTCCGCCCCCGGATAGACCCGCAGATTGGCCATCTGGCGGCGGCCGAGCGGTCCGCGCGGCACCATCCGCTCCACCGCCTTCTCGACGATGCGCTGGGGAAATTTGCCGGCCATGATGGCGCCGGCGGTGCGTTCCTTGATGCCGCCGATATAGCCGGTGTGGTGGTAATAGATCTTCTTCTTCAACTTCTGGCCGGTCAGCACCACCTTGGCGGCGTTGATCACGATGACATTGTCGCCGCAATCCAGATGCGGCGTGTAGGTGGGTTTGTGCTTGCCCCGCAGCCGCATGGCGATGATCGTGGCCAGCCGGCCCACCACCAGGCCTTCGGCGTCGATCACCACCCATTTCTTGTCGATCTCGGAAGCCTTGGCCGAGTAGGTTTTCATGGCGGAAATCTCTTGAAAGGACGGGGCGATATACGGGCAGCAAACGCCTTCGTCAACGAAAATGTCGGAATATCAGCCATTTTCCAGATGTGGTATTATTTTACCGTTACCGCGGGGCGTCTGGCGTGAATTTGTCCGGTGTCCAGACTACAGTCGCCCCCAAGATCACAGCCACATATGAACGCACCCATGCCCGACCCCCTGATCCTTTCCGCGCAAAAAGGCGCGGTGCTCCGGCTGTCGCTCAACCGGCCGGCCGCCCGCAACGCCTTGAGCGCGGCCCTGATGACCGCTCTTGCCGGCACGCTGGAGGCAGCCGCCGCGGAGGCAAGCGTGCGGGTGGTGATCCTGGCCGCCGAAGGCGGCGTCTTTTCCGCCGGCCATGACCTGAAGGAGATGACCGCCTGCCGCGCCGGGGGCGACAAGGGTCACGCCGCCTTCGCCGCGCTGTTCACCCAATGCTCGGTCCTGATGCAGCAGATCGTCCATCTGCCCAAACCGGTGATTGCCGAAGTCCAGGGCATCGCCACCGCGGCGGGCTGTCAATTGGTCGCCAGCTGCGATCTGGCGGTGGCCTCGTCGGCGGCCCGTTTCGCCACCCCCGGGGTTGATATCGGGTTGTTCTGCTCCACCCCGATGGTGGCGCTGTCGCGCAATGTCGGCCGCAAGGCGGCGATGGAAATGCTGCTCACCGGCGACATGATCGGCGCCGAGGAGGCCCGGGCGCGCGGCCTGGTCAACCGCGTGGTGACGCCGGAAAAGCTCATGGCCGAAACCATGGCGCTGGCCGAAAAAATCGCGGCCAAGCCGCGGGCCACGGTGAAGATCGGCAAGGCGGCTTTTTACCGCCAGATCGAAATGCCCCTGGCCGAGGCTTACGATTATGCCGCCCGGGTCATGACCGAGAACATGCTCCATGCCGAGGCCGAGGAAGGTATCTGCGCCTTCCTGGAAAAGCGGCATCCCAAATGGCCAGGATAAAAAGAGCCAAGGAACGCTGCCCATGAATTACCCTGACAGTCTGATCAAATCGATCCTGCGCGCGGTCAAGACCATCGCCATGGTGGGGGCCAGCGGCAACGAGATCCGCCCCTCCTACTTCGCGATGATGTATCTCTTGGGCAAGGGTTACAAAATCATTCCCGTCAATCCCGGCATGGCGGGCAAGCAGATATTGGGCCAGACGGTCTATGCCAGTCTCAAGCAGGTCCCCGCGCCGGTGGACATGGCCGACATCTTCCGCGAGGCCAAATACGCCCCGGAGATCGTGCGCGAGGCGCTGGCCGAGAAGGACCGGCTGGGCCTGAAATATATCTGGATGCAGCTGGGCGTGGTGAGCGAGGAAGCCGCGAAGCTGGCCGAGGAGGCCGGCCTCACCGTGATCATGGACCGCTGCCCCAAAATCGAGCATGGCCGTTTTTCCGGCGAGTTGGGCTGGATGGGCGTCAACCGTAAAGTCATCGACAACCGCAAACCGCTCCTGTTCGGCAAGGGCGGCAGTCTGAAACGGATCTGAACATGCTGATCCTTTATGGCGATTCCATTTCGGGCAATTGTCTGAAAGTGAAATTCGTCTGCGAGCGGCTGAAAATTCCTTACCGCTGGATCGAGACCAGCGTGATGAAGGCTGAAACCCGCACACCGGAATTCTTGAAAATGAACTCTGCCGGACAGGTGCCGATGGTGAAGCTGGCGGACGGCCGGCTGCTGGCCCAGTCCAACGCCATCATGCTCTATCTGGCGGAGGGTTCCGATCTGATCCCCACCGATTCATTCGACCGGGCCCTGATGTTCCAATGGCTGTTCTGGGAGCAATACAGCCATGAGACCGCCATCGCGGTGCGCCGCTTCCACAAAAGCTTTCTGAAAAGGCCCGAGGAGGAGATCGATCCCGCCCTGATGGTCAGGGGCGAGCGGGCCTTGAGCTTGATGGACGATCACCTCGCGTCCCGCCGCTATTTTGTGGGCGACAAACTAAGTCTCGCGGACATCGCGCTGGTGGCCTATACACGCTGGGCTCACGAAGGCGGCTTCGATCTTAACCGCTGTGGCAAAGTGCGGGATTGGGTGAAGCGGGTGGAAACGGATCTGGGTCTCGATCATGCGGCATGACCGGATCTTCGCGCTGATCCTGGCGGCATCGTTTCTGACGGCATCGTTTTTGGCGGCATTGTTTTTGGCGCCCGCGGCGCGCGCCGATGACCGGCTCGACCTCGCCCGCAAGCTGGTCAACTATACCGGCGGCGTCAGCCTCATCCTGCGCAATTTCGAAAGCAGCATGGCGGCGTCGGTCAAAGCGCCGGATATTTTCCAGCAGGCCTTCGCGCAGGCGCTGAAAGACGACCGGACCGTCATCGCCGCCAATGACGAGAAACTGGCGAAGGCCTATGCCCTGCTCTATCCCGCCGATCAGATGGCGGCGGAAGTCGGTTTTTACCAGAGCCCCGAAGCCCAGGCGGTGATGACCAAAAGCCAGGACCTGTTCGGGGTGGTGATCTGGCCCGATCCCGGCTCCGCCGGCCTTTCCCCGGAGCAAAGCGCGGCGATCACCAAATTCCACGCCATCGTGAAACAGCGCGCCGCCATCGCCGCCAAGGATCCCGCCATCACCGACGCGATCATGGCGGCGGAGACCGATGCCCTGGTCAAAATCCGTGCCGATGCCTTTGCCAATTACTGCCGGGTCAGGGATTGCAAGGCCGAAGGCGTCACCCTCCCGCCGCAATAAGGAACAGACGATATGGCCGATTACGGTTTCAGCACCTTGAGCGTGCATGCCGGCGCCCAGCCAGATCCCGCCACCGGCGCCCGGGCGACGCCGATCTATCAGACCACCGCCTATGCTTTCGAGGACGCCGATCACGCCGCGGCTTTGTTCAATCTGCAGGTGTTCGGCAACATCTATTCGCGGATCATGAATCCCACCAACGCGGTGTTGGAGGAGCGGGTGGCGGCGCTGGAGAATGGCCGGGCGGGGCTCGCCTGCGCCTCCGGCCATGCCGCCCAGCTTCTGGCCCTGCACACGCTGATGGGCCCGGGATGCGAGATCGTGTCGGCGCGCCAGCTATATGGCGGCTCGATCAACCAATTCTCCCAGAGCTTCGCCAAATTCGACTGGCATGTGAAATGGGCCGACACGACCGATCCCCAAAGCTTCAAGGCCCAGATCACCGACAAGACCCGGGCGCTCTATGCCGAAAGCATCGCCAATCCCGGCGGCCTGATCACCGACATCGAGGCCCTGGCCAAGATCGCGCATGAGGCCGGCCTGCCGCTGATCATCGACAACACCCTGGCGACGCCCTATCTGATCCAACCGATCGATTGGGGCGCGGATATCGTGCTGCATTCGGCCACCAAATTTCTCGGCGGCCACGGCAATTCCATGGCCGGGGTGATCGTGGATGGCGGCCGCTTCGACTGGGGCGGCGGGAAATTCCCCACCCTGTCCGAACCCAATGTCTCCTATCACGGCATGCGGATGTGGGAGACGTTCGGCGACATGGCGTTCGCGATCGCCACCCGGGTGTTGGGGTTGCGCGATCTGGGCCCGGCCCTGTCGCCGATGAATGCGTTCCTGGTCCTCACCGGTATCGAGACCTTGCCGCTGCGGATGCGGAAACATTGCGACAATGCGCTGGCCGTGGCGCGGTGGCTGAAATCCGATCACCGGGTCGATTGGGTCAATTACGCCGGACTGGAAGACAATGAGAGCTATGCGTTGCACCAGCGTTATTGCCCCAAGGGCGCGGGCAGCGTCTTCACTTTCGGGCTCAAGGGCGGCTATGAGGCCGGAATCAAGCTGGTCAACAGCGTGAAGCTGTTCTCGCATCTCGCCAATATCGGCGACACCAGAAGCCTGATCATCCATCCCGCCTCCACCACCCACCGGCAATTGTCCGACCAAGACCGCGAAAAAGCCGGCGCCGGCAATGACGTGGTGCGGCTGTCGATCGGGATCGAGGATGTGGCCGACATCATCGCCGACCTGGATGAGGCGATGGGGTCCTAGGCGGAATAGTGCCGCAGCTCATAGGCATGCCAGACCGCGGCGCATAGCAGCGCCGCCGCCGTCACCTGGTGCAGCGCGGCCAGCGCCTCGGGCGCCTGCAACAGCAGGGTGAAGATGCCCAGCCCCACCTGAAAGGCGGTGATCGCGGCCACCAGCTTGGCGCTTTTCTTGGCGTAACCGCTGAGCCTGACGCCGCGCGCGAAAATCCAGACCGCGAACCCCGCCACGATATAGGCGCCGATGCGGTGATCGAATTGCGCCAGGCCGGGATTCCGGAAGAAGTTGATCCACCAGGGCGAGAAAAAGAACGGGTGCTCCGGAAATACCCGCCCGTCCATGTCCGGCCAGGTATTGTAGATCAGCCCGGCATGCAGCCCCGCCACCAGCGCCCCCAACAGCATCTGGACATAGACCAGGGCGGCAAAGCCGAACGCCCGGAAGTTTTTTCCGGTCGCGAAGCCGGACGGCGAACCGGCATCCACTTCGCCTGGCTTCGCTCCGGCTCCATGAGGCTTGGTTTTCAGGTCCCTGAGATATTCCAGGGCGATCCACAGAATGGCCACCAGCAACAGCAGCGCCGTGCCCAGATGGATGGCGAGCCGGTACTGGCTGACCGAGACCCGGGTTTCCAGCCCGCTCTCCACCATCCACCAGCCGATAAAGCCCTGAAGCCCGCCCAGCAGGAACAGGATGAGCATGCGCGGCCAGTCGCTCTTGCGGATCGCGCCGGTCCAGGCGAACCACAGGAACGGGATGATGAAAGCCGCGCCCAGCAGCCGGCCCAGCAACCGGTGGGTCCATTCCCACCAGAAGATGCCCTTGAAACCCTCCAGGCTCATGCCCCGGTTTTCCAGGATGTACTGGGGAATCTTCTGATATTTGTCGAAAGCCTCAGCCCATTGGGCCTGGTTGAGGGGCGGGATCACCCCCATGATCGGGTCCCATTCGGTGATGGAAAGGCCCGAGCCGGTGAGTCGCGTCAGCCCGCCGATGGTGACCATGGCGAGGATGATCAGGGCGATGGCCAGAAGCCAGATACCCACGGCCTTGCGCGACGGCTGCATGGCCGGTTCCATAGCGTTTACCGCCCCGCCAGTCCACACTTGCCGGGCGCGGCATTTGTGGCGATGGTCGCTCCATGACACCGCATACCAAGAAGCTCATCGGCGCCATTTTGATGCTGATCTGGCTGGTGCTTTATGCCCTGTTCGTCACCGGCCTGGCGATCCGCATCCTGCCCCATGCCGCCTGGTACGTCAGTCTCGCCTTTTACGCGGCCGCCGGCGTGCTCTGGATCGTGCCGATCGGGCTCGCCTTGCCCTGGATGTATGCGGAGCCGAAACGGTGATCGACAACCAGGCGCGCCAGCGTTTCGAGGCCGAGGAGAGCGGCCTGGCCGTTTTCGCCAATTATCGCGCCCATGACGGCCGCTATGTCCTAACCCATGTCGAGGCCGATCCGGGCCTGCGGGGCACCGGCGCCGCCGCCCGGCTGATGGACGCGATCGTCGCCCATGCCCGCGGCCATGGCCTGAAACTCATTCCCCGCTGCGGCTATGCCGTGGCCTGGTTCCGCCGCCATCCCGAGACGGCGGACGTGATCGGCTGACATGCCGGTAAGGTTCCGTTAACCAGGCTAGATCCCCCAGGGCACCAGCGGCTCGGTCCGGCGTTAAATCCTCATGGGACAGTTGGCTCGAGAGCTGAGGGAGTTGTTGCGGGTGGCGGCCTCTTTGCGGGGATTTGCCACAGACGCTTCCCCCGCCTATGCCCAGAAGCTGATTCAGGTCGCGGCCGAACTGGAAGCCCGCGCCGAGCATATGGCCCATCTTACCAGCACGGCGTCGCCCGATCCGGAGCGCGAAACAGTGCTTTACGCGCCGGTGGATCGGCGGATTTGACGGAAGCGCGATCGGGTTTTGCGAATTTCGCAGATCGGCCGGCGCGTGAATCCTGCTAACCAGGCATGGCATCCTCAGGAGCGCGCTGTCATGCCCCATCCGCCCGCCTTCGATCCCGCTAAGGTGACAGAAAGCAACGCCACCACCTATCCCGCACCCTTCAACACGGACAATCTGAAGCGCTTCAACCGCCGGATCGGCGATCATGCGGGGATTCGCAATTACGGCGTGGTGCTGACGCGGATCGTGCCGGGCGGCCAATCTTCCCATCGCCATGCCCATGCCACCCAGGACGAATTCGTCTATGTGCTGGATGGAACCCCGGTGCTGGAGACCAATGATGGCGCCCAACACCTATCGCCGGGCATGTGCGCCGGATTTCCCGCCGGCACCGGTGACGCCCATCGCTTCCTGAACCCCACCGACAAGGATGTGCTCCTGCTGGTGGTCGGCGACCGCAGCCCGAACGATCAGGTGCATTATCCGGACGTGGACATGCAACTGGCGCCGCAGCCGGACGGCAGCCGCCGCTTCCTGCACAAGGACGGCACGCCCTACTGAGCTGCCCGCTCGGCCCACTCACTACGGGGCTGCACCAGCTTGCGATAAAGATGCCAGGTGGCGTGTCCCAGAACCGGGATCACCACCACCAGCCCGACAAAGGCCGGCAGCGATCCCAGCACCAATCCGCCCGCGACCGTCAAGCCCCACACCGCCATCGGTCCGGGATTGGACAGAACCGCCTTCACCGAGGTGCTGACCGCGGTATCCAGCCCCACATCGTGATCCAGCAGCAGCGGAAAAGACACCACGCTGATCATCATGGCCAGCAGCGCGAACAGGAAGCCCACGCCCATTCCCACCACGATCATGGTCTGGCCGGCGCTGGTGCGGAACACGTCATGCAGGAAGCCGGTGATCGAGGCGGGTGGGGCGGTGCCCAAGGTGTTGGCGTAGATCACCCAGGCCACCAGAAGCCAGAGCAGGAACAGCGCCACCAGTCCCAGGCCGAGAACCATGATCGCGCCGATGGCAGGCGCTTTCAGCACATCGAAGGCGTTGGCCCAACTCACCGCCACGCCCTTTTCGCGCATCCGGCTCATTTCATAGAGGGCCAGCGCCGCGAAGGGCCCGATGATGGCAAAGCCGGAGGCCAGCGGAAACAGCAGCGGCAGCAGCGCCGATCCGAAGACAAACCGGGTCAGCACCAGCCCCACCACGGCATAGATCACGCAGAGCAGCGCCACATCGGTCCGATAGAGCTTGAAATCCTCGAAGCCCTGGCGCACCGCATCGGCGATGTCCCGGCTGCGGATGCGGCGCACGGCCGGCGCCGGCGAATGGATGGTGTCCTGGACGTGATGCAGGGAATGACCGACCGAGCTCAATACCCGCGCCGTGCCCACAATTTGCGAGCCGCTCCATTCGATCGGATTACGGATTGTCATGCGCCTTCCTCCTGACCTGTTCTGGCCGGGGCGCTCGCTGGCAGCGGCGGCAAATTGCCGTCGGTCACGAGAAACCCGCGACCTTAGTTTTGAAACTATACGCCCAAAGGCGGGATGTGGGGAGCGTTTTCGGGGGCTCCGCGGGGACCTAGTAATAACGCGGGATCGGCCCGTTCTGCGGCGTCACATTGGTTCCCAAATCGAAAAACACTTTGTCGACGTAGCACCAGCCCCAGCCTTCCGGCGGATCATAGCCCTCGATGATGGGGTGGCCGGTGTGATGAAAATGCTTGGTGGCGTGTTTGTTCTTGGACTGGTCGCAGCAGCCGACATGGCCGCAAACCCGGCAAAGCCGCAGATGCAGCCAGACATCGCCGGTTTTCAGGCATTCCTCGCAGCCCAGCGCGCTGGGCGTGACTTTGCGGATGGTGCCGAGATGGGAACAGGATTTCGTCATGACGCCACCCGCCCTGCGTTCGGACGCGCGGCCCCGAGGAAAGCGTGCAGGGCCGCCACCACCTGAGCGCCTTCGCCGACCGAAGCGGCAACCCGCTTGACCGAACCGGACCGGACATCGCCGATGGCGAAGACGCCGTCCCGGCTGGTGGCAAGGGTGTGCCGGCCGTCTCCTCCGCCGGTGACGATGAAGCCTTTGTCGTCGAGGGCGATGCCGGATCCCGCCAGCCAGTCGGTGTTGGGATCGGCGCCGATGAACAGAAAGAGATGATTGATCGCATGCTCGTCTTCGGCGCCGGTGTCGCGATTCTTCCAGCGCACCGTGGTGAGCGCGCCGGTATCGCCCTTCAGGGCGCAGATTTCGGTGCGGACCAGGACTTCGACATTGGAGAGCGAGCGAATGCGTTCCACCAGATAGCGCGACATGGTCGCTTCCAGGCTCGGCCCGCGCACGATCATCCAGACCTTTTTCACATGCTGGGCGAGATAGACCACCGCCTGCCCGGCGGAATTGCCGGCTCCCACCAGCGCCACTTCCTGGCCGGCGCAAAGCCGGCTTTCGATCGGCGAGGCCCAGTAATGGACCGAGCTCCCCTCATAGTCCGAGAGATTGCCGATCGCCGGACGGCGATAACGCGCACCGCTGGCGATCACCAGGCTGTTGGCCCGCACCTTTTCACCGCCGCCCAATCCGATATGAAAACGGGCGCCGGCGCCATCCGCCACCTTGGCGGCTTCATCGGGGATGGCGATTTCGGCGCCGAATTTCTGCGCCTGGTTATAGGCGCGGGCCATCAGCGCCAGTCCGGAAATGCCGGTTGGGAAGCCCAGATAATTCTCGATCCGCGAAGAGGCGCCGGCCTGCCCGCCAAAGCTGCGGCAATCGAGCACCAGGGTGGAAAGTCCCTCGGAGGCGGCATAGACGGCCGCGGCCAATCCCGCCGGCCCCGCGCCCACGATCACCGTGTCGTAAACCAGATCCGGATCGATCCGACGCAGCAGGCCGATGCAGCGCGCCAATTCGGCCTCGCCGGGATTGTGCAGAATCTGTCCGCCCGGACACAGCACGATGGGCAATTGCTCGGGCGCAATCCGGAATCGGTCCTGCAGGGTCAAGGCGCAAGCGTCGGTGCGGGCGTCCAGGGTCCGGTGCGGATGGCCGTTGCGGGTGAGGAAATTCTCCAGCCGGATCACATCGGCGCTGCCCGAAGCCCCAATGATGATCGGTCCCGCCTCGCCGGCCTGCAAAAGCCCCACCCGGCGCAGGATCAGGGCCCGCATGATGCGCTCGCCCAGCTCCGCTTCCTGCACCATCACATCGCGCAGCCGCCGCGGCGGGATCACCAGGGCCTCCACCGGTTCCATCGCCACGCAGTCCACCAGTGACGGGCGGTCGGACAATTGCGCCAATTCGCCGGCGAACCCGCCCGGGCCATGCTGGATCACATCCTGGCGGGGAGAATAGCCGCCGCCCTGGCTGACCTGGACCCGGCCCGCCAGAACGAAAATCAGCCCGGGGGCGACCTCGCCCGCCTTCATCACCGGCGCGCCGGCCTCGTAGCGGCGCAGTTCGCCGAATCGCGAAAGCCGCGCCATGTCGTGAGAATCCAGCGCCGGAAACATCTGTTCGCGGCGGGCTTCGAAAACGGGAGATACGGCCATGGCAACTCCAAGCTGCGTCACCACTATGGCGGGCATTTCATCACAGCATCGGCCGGACTCAAATCCACAACTTTTCCAGGAGAATTGGGAAATGACCCGGTGTCACGGGATTGGATCGGCAACCGCATGAACTTCGGAAATTTTGCTCCGCATAGCGGGGGAAAACCGGAATGCCGCCCCATATCTTGTGGCCAATTCCTTCCTCGGCCCGCGGGCGGCCAAGGCCGTTTTCCATTCAACTTTGGCCAAAAGGGACCTATCGTAAGGGACAGACGCGTCCTTCAAGGGCGTGTCGCCAGAGTGCCCCAGCCCATGATCCATGGCCGAAGAGAAACCACGCCCAGCCAGCAATTGCTGGAATTGCGCCAAGCGCGCGACCGTTACGCCGCCCTTGCCGAGCAAAGCCCCGATCAGGCCTCGGAAATACCGGAGGAAGAACTGGAACGGCAACGAGATGCGCGCCGAATTCTGCTCGCCTATGAAAAAAGCATCGCCAACATGGCGGCGCGCATGGATCGGATGCAACAAGCCGGATTGCTGGCCTCAACCAGTGTTGGAGCACGATTCAAGCTGGCGGCCGTCCTTGTCTCCGTCGTCCTGATTGGAGGCGCGGCTTATTATATGCTGGCGGGAACGGGCGCGCATTGGTTTGGATTCCTGTCGGCCCAGGTGTCACAGAAACCCGCGAGCGGCGCCATGCCGGCAGCGATGGCCGGGCCGCAATTCAAGCCGCCGGATGAGACGGCACAGACCGGCCATGTGAGCATAGGGAGCGTCGGCCACGCGGTCTCGCCGGCTCCAATCCCGATCGCCCGGCCGGACGATCAAGATACGAATCCGAAGCCGGCCGATCTTTCGCGCCGGGCCGAACAAATTCGGCCGTCACGCAATCCAATACGCACCAATCCCGTTGCCGCCGCGCAGGCCGACGCGCCGGATCAGCGGAAAAACGGCTTTGTGGCGAAGGTCATTCAGCCGGATGGAAGCCTCAAAGAGGAATTTTTTTCGTCGGTTCCGCCGCGCTAATCCGCAAACCGGATAAAGCCGGCCCCGGCGGTCAATTGCCCATTCCCTCATTCGGCTGGAGGGACCGTTTCTCTACCGCGCGGATCGCGGCCCAGATGAGAAACAGAAATATGGCGATCAGAGGCAACAGAAGCGCGGTCAGGCCCAAAGCCATCAGAGCCGCCGCCGTGTCCTTGCCCCATAGCCACTCGCAGCCGGCGACAAGGCCGAAACCGCCGATCCACACGACCAGGAAGGTCTTGAGTATCAGGATCGCTTCGCGCTTGAACCGGTAGCCGCGGATCAGCTTCACGCCTCGGCCTCTGTTGAAATCTGCCGGAGTCCTTTTTCCCCACCGGAATCTTAAGGAACCGGATATGGCAAATATTTTCCTTTCCGATCCGGCACTTAAGCGCCGCCTGGGTGGCCCATCGGAGACACATTTTTGGCGGCCGGCCGCTCTTAGGGGTTCGGCTTCACCACGGGGCTTTTCGTGGCCACTCTCGCCTTCGGTGGCCGGCTTTTGGGAGCGGCGACCTTGGGTGTTCCGGCCGCATCCTTGACCCGCGCCATGATCGGAATGGCGCTCCGCTTTATCGCCTGCGATTTAAGGACCGCAGCCAGCCCGTCACGGCGGCTTCTCAGCCCTACTTCAGCTCGTAGAATTCCTCGAACTCGTGGCACTTGCCGGAGGCGCGCCGATTGATGGCGGAGAATCTCACTGGCCTCTCTTTTATTTCGCCTGCCGCGCCCGCCCTTCTTCCGCTGTCGCGGCGGGCGGGCTTGGCATTCGATTTGCCGCCTTTGGCGGCAAATCGAATAGCCGGAGCGGCGGGATTTGAACCCACGACCCCCAGTCCGATCTTTTTAAAAAAAGGCGCGAAAATGCTCAATTAAATTATACCAGAACGGGCACGAAATAAGAGCATTTTACCCTAAATTCGCACACGCCAAATTTAGGATGGAGCCTCACCGCTGATGTTCATCGCATGGCCTGCCCGGCTGGACTCTGACCGCGTCATCAATCTCAATCAATTTCAGCGGCACGGCGGACTGTCGCCTATGAACAATTACCATCCGAAGTGTTCAGCCAACTTCAAGCCGCTTAAGTTCATAATCAAATTCTAGACAAAGTTGCGCCGCCTCGTCCTCAGACAGCCAGCTCGCCATCTGCGGAAAGATGGTGCGGTAGAGCCTCACCTTTCGCGGTTCCCATGGTATGGTCGCGGCCACGCGCACCTCGGCGAGCAGCCGCAGCAGATCACGCCGCACTTCGTCGGGATTGGCACGATAGACATACTCGGGCCGCTCCTCCAGCAATTCGGGCTGGGGATCGGATAGGAACAGGTCGGGTTGCCGGTTGAGCGCCATGGTATCCGCCGAATCGCTTCAATTATGCGCCAACCGAATAATCTAGGGGAGACCGTTTAAGCCCTTATCCCCATCTCCTATCAGGCTTTCTTTTTACTTGGCGCGGGCTTTGTCGGGCTTTCCACAGGTGCGGTTTCGGCTAGCAACCCTTGGATGTCCGCCGCGTGGAGCAGCGGTCCGTCACAGATGCGCGTGAGCAGATCGGCCTGGGCGGGTTCCAGCGCGATGAGCCGCCCCAGGACGCGAAGCAAATTCAGAAGATCGGTCGTGTATTCGGGTAGCCAGTGATCGGGTTGGATTCTGTCGAGCGGCGAGGGCGGCCGGCGGTCGCCGATGATCGGACGGTTGCGGTCGCGCTTGCGATAGCTGAACCAGTGCCAGACAATCTGCTTACCGGAGACTTCGTAGTTCCACATCGCCTGGCTGACGTTGGCGACATAGCCCTTGCCTACCAGCAGCCGCTTTTTCGCCGCGTCGTATTCCATCGTGTCCGGCAGCGGCTCCGGCGCACCAGGGATTTCGCCCCCTGCTGGAACGGTCGGCTCGATGTCGTTCGGCATACGTGGCGCGCCCTTGGGACGGCCGGCATCATTGTCCGCGAAGCGTTCGCCATAGGTATGCAGCCAAATGACTTCGCGGCCCAGCGCCACGGCTTCGGTGAACAGTTTGGCATCGGCCGTAAGCGGAAGCCTCAGTCCCGGCTGGATAAGATCGTCCTTGAAGCGCGTCGTGAAGGCCGGATGCGCCATCACCGCGGCGATATAGGCGAACACGTCCTCGGCTGTGACGCCCTTCTTGGTCTTGGCAAGCAGCGCTAGCAGCTCGGGGGCCACATTAGGATGCGTCGCTGCTGAGTTGCGCCAGAGCGGATAAACACGGCCACCAGACGAGCCTTTATAAAAATTCATATCAGGCAACAATCCAGAGAATGTTACGCTTGGACCGTTCTCGGGAGCGCGCCGTTCCAGTGATATTAGATATACTTGGCTTGAGCGACTGCATCTCCGCCATGATGCGAAGCTGTGCCACCGCGAACGGGCCGAATTGCAGTTCGAACCCGATGATACGCTTGGCCGCCGCTTCGATGGCGCCGCGCACCGCGCCTTCGCCTTGATCCTTGGAAACCGCGTCGGCGATCCGGCGCAGCACGCCGAGAACAAATGTGCCCGTGCCGACCGCCGGATCGGCGACCGTGACATCGGACGCCGCGAACCCGCCCGGCCGCTCGAACAACGGCCCGCGCAGCGCTTCGTCCACCAGTTTCACCATCGCGCCGACCACTTCCGGCGGCGTGTAATAAGAGCCTGTGCGTTTGCGCAGCGCATTGTCGTAAACTTCCAGAAAATTCTCGTAGAAATAGAGCCACGCTTCCGGCTTGTCTTTGCTGACGGTGTGCCAGTCCACCACGCCCAGCACGCGGGTGAGCGTCTTGATCGAGGTGTCGAGTTCCTTGCGCGTCTCCTCGCTCTCGGTGAGGATTCGGAGCGCCGTGCCGATAAGCGAATTCGATTTGCGCAGATCGATCGCCGCAGCTTCAATGCCGTGCATGAGATCGATGCCGCGCGCCCGTGCCACCAGAAGGCCGAAGGTAACGGCTTGGGCATAGCCGTCCGCGAATTGCGCGTCATCTGCCGTCGAAACAGCGTGCCGCCAATCCGCCGCGAGCGCCGTCAATCCGGGATTGCCGAGCGCCATCTGCTCAACCACTTCATCGCGCAAGAGCCGGCACAACCGCGCGCTTACTTGCGCGAGTTGCGGCGCGGTTTTCGGCGCGATGGGTTTTCATTGCAGAAAGCTTAAAATCAACGCGCGCAGCGTTTCGGGCGCCTTGAGCTTTGCGCCGGACGCTTCGACGTCGCCATCGAGCTGGATGATTTTCCCGTCCAGCTTGCCATCGCGCCAGAGACTGAAACCGTTGCCGTCGGTGTAGATGAGATTGGGGAGCGACTTAAGTTTCTCCCACTGCTCTCCGTCGTGCGTGTCCTTTCCGAATTTGCGTGGGTCGGCGCCTTTGCCCGGCGCCTTCACCTCGATGAAGCCAACCAGCGCCTTGTGCACGGTGACAGCGAAATCGGGGCGCGACTTGAGATGCTTGATCGTCGTCTCGCCGACGAGCGAGACCGCTGTCGGCGGTATGCCGTCGATTTCAGCTAGGTCGCACAGGAGAATTTCGAGCGGATTTCGAAGTTGGTCTTCCGGCGCGCCGGTTATCGCAGCGTTTGCGAGTTTGGCTTTGGCGGAGGCTCCAAACGCGGAGATTGCGCCGTCGAACGTCTTGCCTGCCAAACCCCGCCCCCTTGATTCGCGCTTGACACTAACCCCATTGCGGCCAGCAACTTAAGGCCCCTGCTGGTTTGGACGGGTAGAGAGCATACCAGCATGACTTCTAGTGACACCCTGGGGCTCTGACAGAGCTAGCAGATTGTGCGAATTAAGAAATTTTGAAAAAGTCCCACACGGCATCCCGGGCGCTTCGCAATATCGTTCTAACCTTTTGATTTTATTGGTCGGAGCGGCGGGATTTGAACCCACGACCCCCAGTCCCCCAGACTGGTGCGCTAACCAGGCTGCGCCACGCTCCGATGCCAGGAATGAGGCCCAAAAAGCCTCGGGGGCGCGGACTATGTCAGGGCACCGCGCCGGAGGCAACCAAGACCGTGGATCTAAATCGCCGGATGCTGGTCCACCTGGTCAAGGCCCGCTTTCAGGCCCTCAAGTTCCGTGAGCAAGGCTTCGAGCTTTGCGCGTTCCTCGCGGGCCATGTGGCGGCCGACCGAGGCTGCCGGCTCCTTTTCCAGCATGTCGAAAAAGCTGGGAGTCGACGGCACCGCGCGCAAATGCGGGGACTTTTTGCGGGCCTCGGGCTTTTTCTCTTCCGGCTTTTTCCCGGCGAGCATTTTCTCCGCCGGTTTTTCGACCGGCGCCGCAAAGGGCGGGGGCGCTTTTCCCCGCCCGATCATCGCCACATGGCGGGCGCCGCGCTCTTTCAAGATTTTTTGCGCCCCCCGGATGGTCAGGCCATCCACATAAAGCAGCGCCCGGATGCCGCGCAGCAGATCCACATCCTCGGGACGATAATAGCGCCGTCCGCCCGCGCGCTTCACCGGCTTGATCTGGGCGAAACGGCTTTCCCAGAACCGCAGCACATGCTGGGGCACGTCGAGTTCGGTGGCGACCTCGCTGATGGTGCGGAATGCGTCCGGCGATTTGGCGGCGGCGCCGACCTGACGGAATGCAGGCACCGCCATTTCAGTCCTCGCTTTCCGGCACATGCGGCTGACCGTTGATCACGGCCTTCAACACATGGCTGGGACGAAACACCAGCACCCGGCGCGGCGCGATCGGCACCTCGTCGCCGGTCTTGGGATTGCGGCCCATGCGCTGCGATTTCTGGCGCACGGCAAAAGTTCCAAAGGAGGAAAGTTTCACCGTCTCGCCTCTGGCGAGCGCGCTGCAGATCTCCTCCAGCATGTCCTCGACCATCTGGGCCGAGTCGGTCCGCGACAGACCGACCGCCTGGAAAACAGCTTCGGTAAGGTCGGCACGCGTCAATGTGTCTGATGACATGGCAAACGACTCTTAAGCCCCTTCCCAAAAACTAGGCCGATCCGGATTTTCCGTCAACATCAAAGGGATAGGAACCGGGCTTGCAGTGGATTATGCGCTGCCAGGCCCGCCCGGTCGGCTTGGCCGTTCGGCCGCGAGGCCCCCTTCTACCAGCGAAGCAGGGCCGCGCCCCAGGTAAAGCCGCCCCCCATGGCCTCCAGCAGCACCAGATCCCCCTCGCGGATGCGGCCATCCTGGACCGCGGTCACCAGCGCCAGCGGCACCGACGCGGCGGAGGTGTTGCCATGCTCGGCGATGGTCGAGATCACCTTTTCCGGCGCGATCCCAAGCCTGCGGGCGGTGCCGTCGAGGATGCGCTGGTTGGCCTGGTGCGGCACGAACCAGTCGATGTCGGAGACCTTGACCCCGGCCGCATCGGCGCAGGCGGTGATGGCGCCGGCGATGTTGATCACCGCATGCCGGAACACCTCCTTGCCCTGCATCCGCAGATGGCCGGTGGTCTGGGTCGAGGAAGGCCCGCCGTCCACATAGAGCATGTCGTGCATCCGCCCGTCGGAGAATATCTTGGTGCTCAGCACGCCCTGGTCGGAAATATCGCCCTTGCCCTCATGGGCCTGCAAACACCACCGCGCCGGCGCCGTCGCCGAACAGCACGCAGGTGGAGCGGTCGGTCCAGTCCAGCAGCCGGCTCATGCTTTCGGCGCCGATCAGAAGCAGATTGTGCGGACTGGCCGCAGCGGATGAAATTGTCCGCCACCGTCAAGCCGAAGATGAAACCGGAACAGACCGCCTGCAGATCGAAAGCCACGCCCTTGGTCATGCCCAGCTTGGCCTGGACCACGGTGGCGGTGGCCGGAAAGGTCTCGTCCGGGGTGGTGGTGCAGCAGATGATGGTGTCGATCTGCGTCCGCATCGATGCCGGCATCGTTGAGCGCCGCCCGCGCCGCCGCCAGGGCGAGATCCGATGTCTTCTCGCCATCCGTGACGATGCGCCGCTCCCGGATTCCGGTGCGGTCGCGAATCCAGGCATCGGAGGTATCGACCAGTCTTGGCGATGTCGTCATTGGTGACGATCTTTTCCGGCAGATAGGCGCCGCAACCGATCACGCGTGCTCGAATCATGCGGCGACCGGACCCATGCTGGCGCGATCGGCGGTGATGCGCGAATTGATATTGGCCTTGGCCATGCTGATCGCCATGTCCAGCGCCGAGGCAAAACCGATGGCGTCGGTGCCGCCATGGCTTTTCACCACCACCCCGCCCAGTCCTAGGAAAATACCGCCATTGGCGGCGCGCGGATCGAGCCTGCGGCGCAAGGTATTGAGCGCGCCCGAGGCGATGAAAGCGCCGATCTGGCCCAGCAAGGACCGCCGAAGCGAGCGCCGCAGGAACTGCCCCACCAGCTTGGCGGTGCCCTCCGCGGTCTTGAGCGCGATATTGCCGGTGAAGCCGTCGGTCACCACCACATCCACCGTGCCTTCGGCGATGTCGTTGCCCTCGATGAAGCCGTGGAAGGCCATGGGCAGATTGGTGCCGCGCAGGATCGCGGCGGCGTCCTTGACCGCCTCATTGCCCTTCTGTTCCTCGGTGCCGACATTGAGAAGGCCCACGCTCGGCCGGTCCAGGCCCAGAATGGCATGCGCGAAGGCCTCGCCCATCACCGCGAAATCCACCAGCTGCGCGGCGCTGGCGCTGACATTGGCGCCGCAATCCAGGACCACGGTCTGGCCGCGCAAAGTGGGCCAGATCGAGGCGATGGCGGGGCGCGAAATGCCTTCGATGGTGCCCAGCTGGTACATGCTCATCGCCATCAGGGCGCCGGTATTGCCGGCGCTGACCGCCACCTCCGCCTGGCCGTTCTTCACCGCTTCGATGGCCCGCCACATGCTGGTTTCGCGTCCGCGGCGCAGCACATGGCTCGGCTTGTCCTCCATCGCCGACCCGGTCGGGCGCATGGCGGATCTCGACCCGGATCCTTCAGCCGCGGGATGACGCGACCACAAGCTTGCTCAGAACCGCTTCGTCGCCGGTGCAGCAGAAACTTCACTTCCGGATGACGCTGTGACACCCGCATCAGGGCGGTGATGACAATTCCGGGCCCGGCATCGCCACCCATCGCATCCACCGAAACGGTCAATTCGCGGGCCACCGGCACCCTTCCCCAGAGCGCGAAGCGTGCGGGCTCAGCTCTTGGCCTTCACGACTTCGCGGTCGGCATAATAACCGCAGGCGCCGCAGACATGGTGCGGACGCTTGGGCTCGCCGCATTTCGGGCATTCCCCATAGGCGGCGGCGGTCAGCGCGTGATGCGAACGGCGCATGTTGCGGCGCGACGGCGAGGTTTTTCGTTTGGGCACCGCCATGGCGGGAAACTCCTTCCAAGAGCCCTTTCCGGACAGCCGGGGGGCCAAAATAGGGGGCGTGGGTAGCAGGAAAGCCCGTCCGGATTCAAGCCAAAAGCCGCCCCTTCCCCGCATTAAAGCCCGGATTTCAACCCTTTAAGGACGGCAAAGGGGCTTTTGGGGGCCTCCGCGCCCTCGCCCGGGGCCTCGAAACGCCACCCCCGGGGCCCGGGGATAGGGATCGATCGCCAGCACGAATTCCTCGACCAGGGGCGCGGCCAGGTCGTAATGCAGGCTGTCGATCTCCTCCGGCGCATCCTCTTCCAGGCCGATCTCGGCCGCCGCCGGCTGCTGGGGCCGGACGCCGCGATGGGGGATGAAAATGCAGCTCGCGGACGAACGGACGCTCGATATGGGCCGGCACATCGGCCAGGCTCACCACGCAGGCCTGCACGATGTCCGCCGCCAGCTGAAATTCCAGCTTGAAGCGGTCGGCAGAGAGCTTTTTCAATTCGACGCGGCCGCGAAATTTCTCCACCCGGACCAGGTCCGGCGAACCGGGCCAGGGCGGCGCGCTCGGCCTCGGACGCCTCGATCGCCACCGCGTCGCCCGCCTGCCCCAGCCGGTTCAGATTGTAGATATGGGAAAGCGGCAGCCCGTCTTTCATGCACCGGTCTTCCAGGCCGGCAACGGCCCGAAATTCAGTTCGCCGCCGGCGATATCGCTCTGCGCCAGCGCCGAGCCGCGCGCCGGCCACATAATCGGCCAGGGCCCGGGCGCGCGCATCCACCGCCGCGCCGCGCCAGACATTCTTGCGCCAGGGCCTCGGCCATCATGGCGTCGTCGCGCGCCCCGGAATAGGCCGCCAGCCGGCCGAAAAAGGCATTGGCAAACGCCTTCATCCGCCGTCCCATGCCGATATCGCCGGTGCCCTGCTCGCGCAGCGCCTCGTCGAAGCCGACGAAAAGCGCATCGGTGAGCGATTGGGCGGCGGTGTCCATGCCGGCGGCCTTCGAGCCGCTCCAGCGCCAGCAAGCCATGCAACGCCACCAGGTCGAAACGCCCGTCCAGGGTGTCGGGAACATTCAGGACACGGAAGAAATAGGGCTCGCGCGCCCGCGCCACCAGCTGCGCCTCCAACCGGGCGGCGAACGCCCGGCGCGCCGCCGATCCGGCGCAACAAATTCAACATGAATTTCGACTCATTTTTCGGTCTTTCCCGGCCGTGGGACTTGCAACCGGCCGAAGGCGAGGTTAGCACAAATGCGGGGCTGGAGTGCCAAGTCCATGAAGTCGCAAGCCATGAAACTCCTGACCGCAACCCTTTTTGCAACCGCCGTCGGACTGATCGCCTGCGCGCCGATCATCGATCAGCGCGGCTATCTTTCCGATCCGCAGCTCGAGGCCGGCGATCAAGCCGGGCAAAGACACCAAGACCAGCGTCGAGGACCGGCTGGGCAACGCCTCCACCACCGCCACCTTCGGCGATGACGCCTGGTATTATATCTCCTCGACCGAGAAGCAGGTCGCCTTTTTCACCCCCACCGTGCTTCACCGCGAGATCTTCGCGATCTATTTCGACAAGAACGGCAAGGTGACGGGCACCCGCCATTTCGGCCTCAAGGACGGCCATGTGATCGCTTTCGAAACCCGCGAGACGCCGGCCCGCGGCCGCGAGCTGACCTTCCTGCAGCAGATCCTCAATGCCCAGCCCGGCTCCAGCAACAACCAGATGGAAGACCAGAATCCGGGCGGCGGCGGCGGCCCGCCTACCGGCGGCGGTGGTTTGCCCTGACCAAAAAAGCGCGGACTTTTGGTCCGCGCTTTCTTTATCTCAACCTTCCCCAGCTTTCTTCCCCGTATGGCGAAGCGTTGCTGCCCGCTATCGGGCGTTCGGCCGGCAAGCTCCCAGGAGCTTTCGCTGATCGGCCTCACGGGAAGATGTGCGGTAGCGGGCTTGCCCGCGTGCCGCACAGATGGGGGCATTAGAAATGCGCCAAGGTCGCCAGCAGCAGCAATGCGACGATGTTGGTGATCTTGATCATCGGATTGACGGCGGGGCCGGCGGTATCCTTGTAGGGATCGCCCACCGTATCGCCGGTCACCGCGGCCTTATGCGCCTCGGAGCCCTTGCCGCCGTAATTGCCGTCCTCGATGAACTTCTTGGCATTGTCCCAGGCGCCGCCGCCCGAGGTCATCGAGATGGCCACGAACAGGCCGGTGACGATCACGCCCATCAGCATGGCGCCCACCGCGTCGAAGGCCTGGGTCTTGCCGGCAATCCAAAGCACCAGAACGAACAGCACGATCGGCGAGAACACCGGCAGCATGGACGGCACCACCATCTCCCGGATCGCCGCCTTGGTCAGCAGATCCACGGCGCGGGCATAATTGGGCTTCTGGGTGCCCTGCATGATGCCCGGCATTTCGCGGAACTGCTTGCGCACTTCCTCGACCACCGCGCCGGCCGCCCGGCCCACCGCGGTCATGGCGATGCCGCCGAACAGATAGGGCAGCATGCCGCCGAAGAAGAGGCCGACCACCACCCAGGGATCCGCCAGGCTGAAATCCGGCATGGTCAATCCCGGCGAAGAAACCGCTGCCCTGGCTGGAGAAGATACTTCAGATCCTGGGTATAGGCGGCGAACAGCACCAGCGCGCCCAGGCCCGCCGAACCGATGGCATAGCCCTTGGTCACCGCCTTGGTGGTGTTGCCCACCGCGTCCAGCGCGTCGGTGGTCTTGCGGACATCGCCTTCCAGACCCGCCATTTCGGCGATGCCGCCGGCATTGTCGGTGACCGGACCGAAGGCGTCCAGCGCCACGATCATGCCGGCCAGCGACAGCATGGTGGAGACCGCGATGGCGATGCCGAACAGGCCCGCCAGCAGATAGGTGACGACGATGCCGGCGCAGATCACCAGGGCCGGCAACGCCGTCGATTCCATCGAAACCGCCAGGCCCTGGATCACATTGGTGCCGTGGCCGGTCACCGACGCCTTGGCGATGGCGCGCACCGGGCGCGAAATTGGTGCCGGTATAATATTCGGTGATCCAGATCAGCGCGCCGGTCACCGCCAGCCCAACCAGCCCGCACCAGAACAGGGTCATGCCGGTAAAGCTGATGGCATCGGCGCCTTGCCCGATGGTCAGCACCGTATCCATGCCGATCAGCTTCTGGGTCAGCGGCCACAATCCGATCAGCGACAGCACCACGGTGGCGATCACGCCCTTGTAAAGCGCGCCCATGATGTTGCCGCCACTGCCCAGCCGCACAAAGAATGTGCCGATGATCGAGGTGATGATGCTCATGCCCGCGATCGCCAGCGGATAAAGCATCAGCGACACCTTCTCGGCGCCGCTGAAATAGATCGAGGCGAGCACCATGGTCGCCACCGTGGTCACCGCGAAAGTCTCGAACAGGTCCGCCGCCATGCCGGCGCAGTCGCCGACATTGTCGCCGACATTGTCGGCGATGGTGGCGGGATTGCGCGGATCATCCTCCGGAATTCCGGCTTCCACCTTGCCCACCATGTCGCCGCCGACATCGGCGCCCTTGGTGAAGATGCCGCCGCCGAGACGGGCGAAGATGGAGATCAGCGAGGCCCCGAAGCCCAGCCCGACCAGCGAATCCACGATGATGCGGCCCTGTTCGGGATTGTTGATATCCAGGCCGAAGCCGGCGGTCAGAATGGCGTAATAGCCGGCCACCGCCAGCAGGCCCAGACCCACCACCAGCATGCCGGTGACGGCGCCGGAGCGGAACGCCACCGACAGGCCTTGCGCCAGGCCGGCGCGGGAAGCCTCGGCGGTGCGCACATTGGCCCGCACCGAGACATACATGCCGGTATAGCCGGCCGCGCCCGACAGACGCGGCGCCGATCAGATAGCCCACGCCCACCTGCCAGCCCAGAAACCAGGAGGCCAGCAGGAAGATCACCACGCCCACCATGGCGATGGTGGTGTATTGGCGGTTGAGATAGGCGTTGGCGCCTTCCTGCACCGCGGCCGCGATTTCCTGCATGCGGGCATTGCCGGCGCTCAGGCTGAGCACGGAGCGGATGGTCCAGCCCCCGTACAGCAGCGCCAGCAGGCCGCAGCAAAGAATGATGAGAAGTTCGGAATTCATTGGAGTGTCCCTCGTTTGAAATGCGTTGGTCGGCCCGGATCGACCAAGCCGATCCCAATGGCCGGCCCGCCGGGGACCGCTTCAAGGGCGGCGGGAATGTGCCAAATGCCCCGAATTCAGGCAACCGTCCGTTGCCGGAAAAAGCAGGTGATTCTGAGGTTTTTTAGGGGCTGGCGGCTGCATTTTCCGGTTCGGCGGGTGCCGGTGCCGGCTCCGGCGGCGCGGCACCGGGGGTGATGGGGCTGGGATGGAGCGGCGCCACCTGGACTTGGACGATGGCGATGGAGGCGACCGTGCCCTTGCCCATGATCCGGCGGGCATCGGCCAAGAGCCGGGCCTCCAGCGCCGGATTGTCCAGCTTGGGCGGATCGCCCGCCGCCGCCACGCTGGCCCCGTTCACATCCCGCACAAAGGCATCCTGAATGAAGGCGATCTTGTCGCGCACCTCAAAGGCGCCGGCGGCCGATGTGGCGGTGAGCCGGCTGGAGACATAGGCATAGTCGGACAGATTGCCGTCCGCGTCGGTCAAGGGCGCCATCAGGAAGGGCATGTCGACATTGGTGCCGGGCGCCCCACCCTTGGCCGTGTCCTTTTCCGCGGCCAGGGCGGGCACGGCCAAACCACCCAGAACCAGACCGGCCAGAACCAAAAGCACGAATATGCGGCGCATGGCTTTGACGCTGGCAAAACTGGGTTAGGGAATGGTTAATTCAGAAATGCCGGTAGCCCGCCTCGGGCACGGCCAACTCTTCTCCCCGATAAAGCAGGCTGACGCCCTGCCCGGCCGAAGCGGTGCCAATCCGGGTGACGGTGGCGCCTGCCTGGCGGGCCGCGGCAAGGATCTCGTCTTCCTGGGCGCGATCGGCGGTAAAGGCGATCTGGTAATCGTCGCCGGCGGTGGCGGCGCGGATGACCGCATCCGGTCCCTCGCCCCAAAGCGCGCGCAACGCACCCGAGCGGGGGATCAACTCCGCCTCAACCGCGATCGCCAAGCCTGACGTCTCCGCGATATGGCCGAGATCGGCAATCAGCCCGTCGGATATGTCCACCGCCGCAGCGGCAAAAGATGACAGCCGGATGCCGAATTCCACCGGCGGCTTGGGTAGCCGATAGGCATCGATGAGATAGGCCTGGTCAATTTCCGAAAGCCCGGCGCCGGCATTCTCCGACACCGCCAATCCGCCGCCGCTGTCGCCGATCATGCCGGTGACATAAATCGCCTCGCCGGCTTTTGCCGTGCCGCGCCGGACCATCCGGCCCTCCCGGACATGGCCGAAGGCGGTAATGGTGATGGTGAGCGGCCCCTTCCCGGTGTCGCCCCCAAGCAGCGAAAGTCCATATATTTTCTGGTCTTCCGCCAAACCCTTCACAAATGACTCAAGCCAATCCTGGTCGGCCCGGGGTAAAGTCAGGGTCATCAGATAACCGAACGGCTCGGCGCCCTTGGCGGCGAGATCCGACAAATTCACCCGCAGCGCCTTGCGGCCTAAGTCTTCCGCTGGATCGCCGGGAAAGAAATCGGTTCCTTCCGCGATCTGATCGGTGGTGACCACCAGATCAAATCCAGGGCGGGCCGGGATGAATGCGGCATCGTCCTTCAACCCCAAAGCGCCCGGCGCCCGGGCCAGCGGCGCGAAATAGCGGGCGATCAGGCTGAATTCATCCATCGCCGCTCAAAAATCCAACTCGCCATCCGGCACCGGCCGGCCGAATTCCTTGGCGCGCTTGACATGGGCCATCCGGTCCAGCGCCGCATTGACGAAGCCGGGCTCGTCGCCCCCGAAAAAATCATGGGCGATGCCGACATATTCGTCGATCACCACCTTGGCCGGCACCTCCCGCCGCGCCACCAGTTCCAGGCCGGCGGCCCTGCAGGATGGCGCGCAGGATGGAATCCACCCGCGCCAGGGTCCAAGTCTCGGACAGGCATTTGGCGATCGCCTGGTCGATCTCGGCCTGATGCGCCGGCACGCCCATCACGACGGTCTTGAAGAATTCAATGTCGGCCGGCGCCTCGCCAAAACGGTGGGCGGTGAATTCCTCCGCCACTTCCTCGGCGCCGGCGCCCGTCAATTCCATCTGATAAAGCGCCTGTACCGCCGCCAGCCGGGCGGCATGCCGCGCTTCAACATTGATCTTGCCGTTCACGCCCGATCTCCCAACCGCTGCGCCAGGATGATCAGGGCCAGGCAGGCGCGCGCCGCGTCGCCGCCCGCGTCCCCCTCGTCCTTCAGTGCCATGCGCAAGGCCTCATCCTCATGCAACGCCACCACGACACCATTGCCGATGCACAATCCATGGTCCGCGCCAAGCCGGGTCAAGCCGGTAAAGGCATTGCTGGCGATCAGATCGAAATGCGGCGTTCCGGTTTGCACCACGCTGCCCAGCGCCAGATAGCCCTCAAACCGCTGCGCCCGCGCCGCCAAGGCGATGGCGGCCGGAATTTCCAGGGCGCCGGGAACCGCCATGCGTTCGAAATGCGCGCCGCACCGCTCCAGGACCTGGGTGGCGCCATCCAGCAGCGCGTCGATGACGACGGGGTGATAGCGGGCCTCGACAATGAGGACATTCATTATTGCCCCCTCCGGTCTTCGCTGGCCCGAGTGCCAGCTACGACCACCTCCCCCGCCAGTGCTGCGCACGCGGGGTGAGGACGGCAATCCAGCCGTCCGAACGGTTCCGACCAAGCCGCACGCATTCGCATGCCTAGTCTTTGTCGCCTTCCAATTCGCCGATCAGGGTTTCGAAGTCCCGCGTCTCGCGGAAATTGCGATAGACCGAGGCGAAGCGCACATAGGCCACCTTGTCCAAGCTGGCCAGCGCCTGCATCACCAGCTCGCCGATCATATTGGCGGGGATTTCGTTCTCGCCCATCGATTCCAGGCGGCGGACGATGCCGGTGATCATCCGGTCCACCCGCTCGCGCTCCACCGGACGCTTGCGCAGGGCGTGGTTGATCGAGCGTTCCAGCTTGTCGCGGTCGAAAGCCTCGCGGCGGCCGCTCTTCTTGACCACGATCAACTCGCGCAGCTGCACCCGCTCGAAAGTGGTGAACCGGCCGCCGCATTCCGGGCAATGCCGCCGGCGGCGGATGGCGGAATTATCCTCGGAAGGACGGCTGTCCTTGACCTGACTGTCCTCATGTCCGCAAAAAGGGCAACGCATAGGGACCTCTCAATAGATCGGAAAGCGGCGGCAGAGTTCGCCCACGCGCGTGCGCACGCTGGCTTCCACGGCTTCATCGCCTTCCTCATGGTTTTTGTTGGCCAAACCGTCCACCACCTCCACGATCAGCCGGCCGATCTCGCGGAATTCCTGCGGCCCGAAACCGCGGGTGGTGCCGGCCGGCGTGCCCAGCCGGATACCGGAGGTGACGAAGGGCTTTTCCGGATCATAGGGAATGGCGTTCTTGTTGCAGGTGATATAGGCGCGGTCGAGCGCCTTTTCGGCGAATTTGCCCTTGGCCTGTTTGGGGCGCATATCCACCAGCATCAGATGATTGTCGGTGCCGCCGGAAACGATGTCGAGGCCGCCCTGCTTCAGCGTCTCCGCCAGGACGCGGGCATTGTCGACCACATTCCTGGCATAGAGCTTGAAGCCGGGCTGCAACGCCTCCTGGAACGCCACCGCCTTGGCGGCGATCACATGCATCAAGGGACCGCCCTGGAGGCCCGGGAAGATGGCGGAATTGATCTTCTTCGCCATCGCCTCGTCATTGGTGAGGATCAGCCCGCCCCTGGGACCGCGCAGGGATTTGTGAGTGGTGGAAGTCACCACATGGGCATGCGGGATGGGCGACGGATGCATCCCGCCCGCCACCAGGCCTGCGAAATGCGCCATGTCCACCATCAGCCAGGCGCCCACCTCGTCGGCGATCTCGCGGAAGCGCTTGAAGTCCCAGATCCGGGAATAGGCGGTGCCACCGGCGATGATGAGTTTCGGTTTATGTTCGCGGGCGATGGCCGCGATCTCGTCCATGTCCAGGCGCTGGTCGTCGCGGCGCACGCCATAGGAAACCGGCTTGAACCATTTGCCGCTCATATTGACCGGCGAGCCGTGGGTGAGATGGCCGCCCGCCGCCAAGTCCAGGCCCATGAAAGTGTCGCCGGGACTGAGCAGCGCCAGGAACACCGCCTGATTCATCTGGCTGCCGGAATTGGCCTGGACATTGGCGAACTGGCAATTGAACAGCTTCTTGGCCCGTTCGATGGCCAAGGTCTCGATCACATCGACATATTCGCAGCCGCCGTAATAGCGCTTGCCGGGATAGCCTTCGGCATACTTGTTGGTGAGGATGGAGCCCTGCGCCTCCAATACCGCCTTGGAGACGATATTCTCCGAGGCGATCAATTCGATCTTTTCGCGCTGGCGCCTGAGCTCGTCGGCGATGGAGCCCGCCACCTCCGGATCACTTTCGGCCAAGCCGCGGGTGAAAAAGGTCGAATTCTCCGAAACGGATTGGGCCACAGCCGACATCACCACCACCTTGTTGAGGGGCCGGCCCGATCTTGACGGGTCCGGCAGGGATCGCGGATTTACCCCGCCCCGGGCACCAAATCTAGCGCGGCTTTGACCCGTTCCCCAACCCCGTACCGCCACGGCAAAAAGGGCTGATTTCCGCCATTTTTACCATTCCCCACCTCAGGGATAGTAAAACAACCATCTATATTTTAGAGTACAAGTATAGATGGTGCGAACCGAGTAATCGTGGCTGGAGTGGCCGTGCGTCCATGCGTGACAGCAATCGCGACGAAGAAGAAATCCTCAAGCTGGTGACCGAGATCGTCGCCGCCTATGTGAGCAAGAATCCGGTTCCGGCGGAAGAACTGCCCAACGTCATCAAGAGCGTTCATGCCACTTTGGGCGGATTTCAGGGCGCCAATGAGCCGGCGCTGGCCCGCGCCCCGGCGGTGCCGGTGAAAAAATCGGTGACGCCGGATTACATCATCTGCCTGGAAGACGGCAAAAAGCTGAAAATGCTGAAACGCTATCTGCGCGCCCAGTATGGGCTGACGCCGGAAGCCTATCGCGCCAAATGGAATTTGCCCGTCGATTACCCGATGACGGCGCCGAACTATGCCGCCCGGCGCAGCGAGTTCGCCAAGCAGATCGGCCTGGGCAAGCCAAATCGCAAAAAACGCGCCTAGGCTTCAAATTCCCCGACCATCGGGATGGGCTGTCCGGACCGGACGGGTTGGTACCGGGCTACACGATCACATGCGTGGCGGCGGAGCGCACTGGCGTTGGCCGGGCACATCGTCAAAAATACCGAAATGAACCGGGGCATCCGTGATAGTCAACTGATCTGACAGGGGAGAAGGATCATGCATCGATTTGCGAGCCTGGCCTTTGCGTCGCTTTTGCTGGTGGCGGGCGCCGGCGGCGGCAATGCCGACGAAGTTAGCGACCAGAAGGCGTTCCACGATTTCCTGGCTCAGGCGAAACAGACGGCGCATCCCGACCAGCAACAGATCGTGGCTTTCTACAAGACCGCCATGGCGTTCTGGTACCCGCGCTGGAAGGACTATTCCGCCCACCCGGAAAATTACAGCGCGTTGATGGCGCTCTACCGCGCCGACCAGGCGATCTATCCGATGCGCGTCACGCTCGATGCCATGAAGCCGCAGCGATATCAGAAAGACATCGACGCGTTCGAGAATTTCGACGCCAAGAACGCGCTGCCGGAAAAGCCGGCGCTATTCGTCGGCAGTTCCAGCATCATGAAATGGAAAACCGCCGACGCCTTTCCCGGCTTCAGCGTCATCAACCGGGGCTTCGGCGGCTCGATCATCGGGGATGTGCAATATTACTATAAGGACGTGATCGGCAAGTATCATCCCTCCGCCATCCTGTTTTATTGCGACAATGATATCTGGAACGGCGGCGATCCCGGCCTAGCCTTCCAGAAGGTGGTGGCGCTTTACCGCCAGACCCGGACCGACCTTCCGAATGTGCCGTTCGTCTTTCTGGGGATGAAGGAAACGCCGGTCGATGCCTTCGCCGATCCATCGGTGCCGGCCTCCGAAAAGCGATTCAATGCGCTCGCCAAGGACTTCGCCGCGAAGAATTCCGGCTTTCAATATTTCGACCTCAATACGCCGCTGCTCGATGCGAAAGGGAAAATACAGCCCGCTCTGTTCCAGGACGGCATGCATCTCAACGACAAGGGCTACGCGATCTGGAATCCGCTGGTGCGCAAGCTTCTCACCTCCTTGCATGTGCCACATTCGAATTGAAATGAATGACATGCCCGGTGGAAGCCATCACGCTTTCGCTTGCATCATTATTGCCAGCGGGCGTTCCTCCGGATCGTGGAATATCGCAAGCCATTCTTCGGTGCCATCGGCATGCCGATAAATCATGTGCGGAGCACCCTGAAACACGACACCGCGCGCCTCAAGAGCCGCATGCGCCGCATGGATGTTGGCGACACGAAAGTACAAAAATCAATTCTGGCCCGGCGTCATCGCCTTCCGACAGGAACAGCCGGACACCGTCGCAATCGAAAAATGCCAGATCGCCGAAAGAATAGAGGTGCCGCAGTCCCAGCACCTCGCCGTACCACTTGCGCGCAGCCGCCACATCCTTCACACGTCGGGAGACTTGGCACAGCGCTCCCAGCTCCAAATCATCTGCCATCGGCATCTCCTTTGCGTACAGTGCGCTTGAGCGCGCAATGCCTTTCCAGTGGTGCAGCTCGGTCCGGCGGCGAAGTCCAATCTTCTGGATCGCATTGGCGACATGATATTTTACGGCATCGATGCTTATGCCGCGGCGGCCCGCGATCTCACGGTTCGACATACCATGGCGCACGGCATCCACCGTCCGCCACTCGGCCGGAGTGAGAAGATCGTCATGGGGTGGACGCCCGCGTTTGCCGGAATTTGCCATCAGGAGAATATAATGGGCGCCTTCCCGAATTTCCCTCCCCCGGTGCCAACCGCACGAAGGCTGAGATCAAATCCTTCTGCCCTGGAGACGCCCTAAGCCTTGGCGTTCTTGTCCAGAACGTATTTCAGCTTGCGGGCGGCGGCCTGCGCCAACACTTGGCGACCGGCGGTGGCCGGACCAACCACGCTGGCCTCGATGCCTGTGGCGGCATCGATCGCGGTGGTCTTGACCACCCCGCGCTGCACCACAAACTCGAACAGAATTTCGGCTTTAGCCAATCTCAGGCAGCGCGGGACAATTTATGCGCGTCCCAGACGATATTGAGCGCGGTGATCAATTCCTCGATCATGGCGTCGGAATGCGCCGGCGACGGGGTCAGCCTCAGCCTTTCGGTGCCGCGCGGCACGGTGGGGTAGTTGATCGGCTGGACATAGATGCCGTGATCCTTGAGCAGGACATCGGTCACCGATTTGCACAAGGCGGCATCGCCCACGAAAACCGGCACGATATGGCTTGGGCTGTCCATCACCGGCAAGCCGGCATCCGCCAGGCGCTGTTTCACCCGCCGGGCCCGGTCGTGCAGGCGCTCGCGTTCGGCATCGCTCTGGCGCAGATGCCGGATCGAGGCCAAGGTGCCCGCCGCCAGCACCGGCGCCAGCGAGGTGGTGAAGATGAAGCCGGGGGCGAAGGAGCGGATGCAATCCACGATCTCCGACGAGGTGGCGATATAGCCGCCCATCACTCCGAAGGCCTTGGCCAGCGTGCCTTCGACAATGTCGATCCGGTCCATGGTTCCGTCCCGCGCCGCCACACCAGCGCCCTGGGCCCCGTAAAGCCCCACGCCATGGACTTCATCGATATAGGTCAGGGCGCCATATTTCTCCGCCAGATCGCAGATCGCATGGGTGGGCGCGAAATCCCCGTCCATGGAATAGACGCCTTCGAAGGCGATCAGCTTGGGGGACGCCGGATTGGCGGCCTGCAAGAGCTCCTCCAGATGGGCCATGTCGTTATGGCGGAAGACATATTTGACCGTGCCGCCATGGCGGATGCCCTCGATCATCGAGGCGTGATTGAGTTCATCCGAGAAGATGATCAGACCCGGCAGGATCTTGGCCAGGGTCGCCAGGGTGGCGTCGTTGGAAACAAAGCCGGAGGTGAAGAGAAGCCCCGCCTCCTTGCCATGCAGCTCGGCCAGTTCCCGTTCCAACTCGACATGATAATGGCTGGTGCCGGAAATGTTGCGGGTGCCGCCGGAGCCGGCGCCCACCGAATCCAGGGCTTCATGCATGGCGGCCAGCACCTTGGGATGCTGGCCCATATTCAGATAATCGTTGGAGCACCAGACCGTGATCGGCCGTCCGCCCCCGTTTGAGCCCTCGGCATCGGTAAAGAAATCCGCCCTTGGGTATTCGCCCCGCTGGCGCATGATATCGGCAAAAATCCGATAGCGGCCCTCCCGCCGCAGCGCGGCCAGAGCGTCCCGGAAGCTGGACTTGTAAGACAATGCCATGGCGGAATGCCCTTAAATCTCTCTACCGGCCCACTTTAGGACCTTATCTCATATGAAGTGTTTGATTCCACGCAATTTGTCACATGATTTGGCAGCGGCCGGTCATTGTTGCGAGGGGTTCTCATCTAAGGCGCGCCGGCCGCGCCAGGAACCGCCGCGCCAGGAACCAAGGTCAGATAGTGCCTAGCTGGCGATGGACACCGCGGCGTTGACCGCCATGGCAATGAAGACGGTGTTGAAAAAGAACGAGACCACACTGTGCCCGAGGACGGCGCGGCGCATCGCGGTCGTGGTTATGGCCACATCCGAGACCTGGCTGGTCATGCCGACCACAAAGGAAAAATAGAGAAAATCCCAGGGGCCCGGCTCGTCCTTGCCCGGAAACTTCAAATCCCGCGTCCGGCCGGGGGTATCGGGATCCTCGAAATAATGCAGATCGGCATAATGAAACGCCATCACCGTATGCAACACCAGCCAGCCCAGCGGCGCCCCCAATACGGCCAGGATCAGCGGGGCGACCGGGATACCGTGCCTGCTATTCAAGGCTTCGAACACCGCCGCGACGAAGAAGACAATGGTGGCAAGCGTGACGCCGATCACCACGCCGATCCCTTCATCCTCGCTTTTGGCGCGTGTTTTGAGATCGCCGGAGGTCTGGGCGGCGATCATCAAGAGACAAAGCCCGAGAAAGACCAGGTAGAAAACATCCCCGCCGGCAAGCAGGGCCACCGGCCGGCTGACGATCCAGCCCATCGCCAAAGCCAGCAGGCCGCAGCCAAGCGCGATATAAAAACGCACATGCCGGCTTAGCGCCGCCGCCGCCCGGTTCGACATGCTCGCAAGATTAGCCGAGTCGCGGCCTTACGCGCGCCGCATAAACGCAATATGCGGGTTCGAGGCGAGGGAACTCAGAGCCGGAAACGGACCTGATCGATCCAGAAGCGCTCCAGCCGCTTCAAGGTGCTGTTCACCGCTTCCAGCTGGGGCTGGCCGACATTGCCCACCGCTTCCAGCGAACCCAGATGACGGCCGAACAACTCGCCCAGCATGTCGCGCACCGCCTCGCCTTTGGGGGTCAGCCGCACCAGCACCGAGCGGCGATCGGCCTCCGAACGTTCATGATGGATATAGCCGCTCTCGACCAGTTTCTTGAGATTGTAGGAGACGTTCGAGCCCAGATAATGACCCCGGGTTCTGAGTTCGCCGGCGGTCAGTTCCTGGTCGCCGACATTGAACAGAAGCAGCGCCTGCACGGAGTTGATCTCGCGTTCGTCGCGCCGGTCGAGCTCATCCTTGATCACATCAAGCAGCTGGCGATGCAGCCGCTCGACCAGATTGAGCGCTTCCAGATAATATTTGCGCACGGACGAAGCGCTATCAAGCGCTGCCGCGGCCTGCGGTTTTGCCAATGCTGTCATCATTACACCACACCCCCGCTCTGCGGAGCCAACGTCGTTATATTTGTGAAGGCCACCTTAAGGGCGACTTCTTAAGAGCGTGTAAAACGCGCGGAAATTGCCGCGGCGATGCAACCCGGTTGAGATCGATCGCCCGTCTTGGCAAACAAAAGATGAATTAGCCGCGCGCCTTTTCGGCGAGCACAAGTTCGTCTGCGCCCAGCGACGCGAAATAGCCTGCAATATCGGGCTCTTTTACGGCGGCAAGACTTTCGGGAACCCAATGCGGCTTGCCATCCTTGTCCAGGATCTGTGCCCGCACGCCTTCCCGGAAGTCGGCTTGCATCACCCGGCGCGACGCCACCCGATATTCCATTTTGAGACACTGGTCGCGGGAAAGCGACTTTGCATCCTTCAGCAATCGGAACGCCAGTTTGAGCGAAACGGGCGAGCGCGTGCGGATCACGCGCGCGGTTTCCCGGGAGAAATCGCCGCCATCGCGGTCCAGACGTTCGAGAACCGCCTCCACCGAGCCGGCGGCGAAGCAGGTGGCGATCAGGGTCCCATGCGCCCTCAATGGTGCGGGCGGCGCCGGCCGCGCGAAACCGGCGATGGCCGATTTCGCCGTCTGGCCGGCGGCCAGCCGCGCGATCAGCGCCGGGTGATCGGATTGGGCGACATGATGGGTGAAAAGCCCCAGCATCATCGCATCGCCCAGCCCGATCGTGTTTCCGGTCAGGGCGAGATAGAGGCCGGCCTCGCCCGCCAGGCGCGACAGAAAGAAACTGGAACCGATATCCGGCACAAATCCGATGGCCGTCTCCGGCATAGCGAATTTGAGATCCTGGGTGCCCAAGCGGTCATGCCCATGCACGGAGACACCCGCGCCGCCGCCCATCACCACCCCATGGGTGAGCGCGATATAGGGTTTGGGATAGGCGCCGATCCGGGCATTCAGCCGGTATTCGTCGCGCAGGAACCCGGCTGCGGCCAAAGTCCCCTCGCGGCCGCTTTCGGCCATGGCCCGGATATCGCCACCGGCGCAAAAGGCCCGTTCGCCGACGCCCTGGATGGCGACGGCCTGTACGCCGTCATCCTTGGCCCATTCTTCCAGCGTCTCGAACATGGCGGTGCACATGCCGTGGGTGAGCGCGTTCGAGCGCCTTGGGCCGGTTCAAGGTGATGAGACCCAGCGCCCCCTGCTGTTCGAGCCGGATCTCGGGATCGATATGCTGCATGGGCGTGAGATTAGCCATGGGCATGGACGTGACAAGCAGCCGGCTTGCGCCCGGGCCCCGAATTGGCAAGACGGCGACCATGAGCGCCTACCCGCAAACCGATTGCGTCGCCTCCGCCGCCATGACTGGACCCGGCGGCTGGTGGCCGAGAACAGGCTTTCGGCGGCCGATCTGATCTGGCCGATCTTTGTGATCGACGGCGACAACAGCCGCCAGCCCGTCTCCTCCATGCCCGGCGTGGACCGGCTCAGCGTCGACCTCGCGGTCTGCGCCGCCGCCGAGGCCGCCGGGCTGGGCATTCCGGTGATCGCGCTGTTTCCCGCCACCGATCCGGCCCTCAAGAGCGAGGACGGGCGCGAAGCCGTCAATCCCGACAATCTGGTCTGCCGCGCCGTGCGCGCGATCAAGAAAGCGGTGCCGGAGATCGGCATCCTTTGCGATGTGGCGCTCGATCCCTATACCAGCCATGGCCATGACGGCCTGATCCGCGACGGCGATGTGCACAATGACGCCAGCGTCGAGATCCTGGTGCGCCAGGCGCTGGTGCAGGCCGAAGCCGGCTGCCGACATCGTCGCGCCCTCGGACATGATGGACGGCCGGGTCGGCGCCATCCGCGCGGCGCTGGAGCGCGACGGCCATCACAACACCCTGATCATGGCCTATGCCGCCAAATACGCCTCGGGCTTTTACGGCCCCTTCCGCGACGCCCTGGGTTCGACCCAGGTCAAGAGCCCCGGCCTGAAAGTCGGCGACAAGCGCAGCTATCAGATGGACCCCGCCAATGGCGACGAAGCCTTGCGGGAAGTGGCGCTGGATCTGGAGGAAGGCGCCGACATGGTGATGGTCAAGCCCGGCATGCCTTATCTGGATCTGGTGTGGCGGGTGAAGGAACGCTTCGGCGTTCCAACCTTCGCCTATCAGGTGTCCGGCGAATACGCGATGCTGGCGGCGGCTTTCGAGAAAGGCTGGCTGGACCGCGACCGCGTCATCCTGGAGAGCCTGACCGGCTTCAAGCGCGCCGGCGCCAGCGGCATTCTCACCTATTTCGCGGTCGAGGCTGCGAAGCTTTTGAAGTAACCCCCTCTGTGCGGCACGCGGGCAAGCCCGCTACCGCACATCTCCCCCTGCCAGGGGCTCCGCCCCGCAGGGGAAGAAATTCCGTGCACGCTTCAATCGCGGCGGGTCGAGAACAGGCTGCGGACCAGGATCTCCGCCCGGCTGGGCAGGACATGCAGGCCCGAACGGCGCTGGCCCAGATCGATCACATTCTCCAGCACCAGCATGGCCAGGCCATGCACCGCCGACCACACCGCCAGCCCCAAGGCGGAATCGTGCAGGGCGGCGCCGATCTCGTTGCCGATGGCGTCGGCCGCCTGGCCCAGGGTGGGGAACTTGTCGCGATTGGTCAGCTGCGAGCCGAACATCAGCCGCGCCACCGCCGGCCGCTTGGCGACGAAGCGCATATAGGCGGCGCCGATATTGGCGATGCGGTCGGATTCCGATCCCGCCACCTTGGCCGCCTCGACGATATAGCGGCGCAATTCCTGAAATCCCTCGATGCCGAGTTCGACCAGCAGTGATTCATGATTGGGGAAATGGCGATAGGGGGCGGCATGGCTGACGCCGGCTCGCCGCGCCACGGCGCGCAAGGTGAGCGCATTCAGCGACCGCTCCTCCAAAATGCCCCGCGCCGCTTCCAGCAATCCGTTGCGCAGATCGCCGTGATGATAGGCGCGCTGGGATTCCGGCCCCTTGGCCTGGGTGGCCGGTTCCATGTCGCACTGTTCGTTGTTCATGATTCGCCTCTCCGCGTTCGCTTGGAACGCATATGCTCCCGTCTCAGGAATTCCTGCCTGGCAAACAGGCTGGAGGTGTCCCAGCGCCTGCCGCCCAGGCTTTCCACTTCCGCGTAAAACTGGTCCACCAGCGCCGCCACCGGCAGGCTGACACCGGCGCGCCGCGCCTCGTCCAGGCAAATTCCCAGATCCTTGCGCATCCATTCAACCGCGAAGCCGTGATCATACTGGTCGGCCGCCATGGTCTTGTGGCGGTTCTCCATCTGCCAGCTCTGCGCCGCGCCTTTGGAAATCACCTCGACCACGGCTTCGATATCGAGCCCGGAGGCGCGCGCCAGGCTGAAACCTTCGGCCAGGCCCTGGATGGTGCCGGCGATGCAGATCTGATTGACCATCTTGGTGAGTTGGCCGGAACCGGACGGACCCAGAAGCCGCATCTGGCGGGCATAAGCCGCCATCACCGGCTCGGCGCGGGCATAGGCCCGGGCGTCGCCGCCGCACATGATGGTGAGCTTGCCATTGACGGCCCCGGCCTCGCCGCCGGAAACCGGCGCATCCATAAACCCGAATCCCGCTTTTTCCGCCATCCCCGCCAATTCGCGGGCGATGGTGGCCGAGGCGGTGGTGTGATCCACGAACAGGCTTGCCGGCTTCATGGCGGCGAAGGCGCCATGTTCACCCAGCGCAACCTCTCTCAAATCGGCGTCGCGGCCCACACAGGCGAACACGATCTCCGCCGCCTCGGCGGCTTTGGCCGGTGTGGCGGCGGCGGTGCCGCCAAATTCTTCGACCCATTTGCGGGCGCGCGCCTCGGTCCGGTTGAATACCGTCACCGCATGACCGGCGCGCTGAAGATGGCCTGCCATCGGGTAGCCCATCACGCCCAATCCGATGAATGCCAGCCTCATCAATTCACCGCTTCCATGATTGTCGCGACCATGCCGGCGCCGCCCTGAAGGCGCGGCCCTGCGTCCCCGGCGCTTCGAACGCCATCACCCAACCCCAATATGCGGACATTCTATCCTCCGCCCACCGCATGCGGACGGCCCGCGGTTTCCATGCTCATTTTGGTCTTCATGTGCAGCAGGGCATCGATAACCGTGTTTTGGACCTCCTCGTCCAACCCCTCGGTAAGATAATCCTGCAGCGCCCTCTTATAATCTTGAATGGCCGCCAGCACCGGTTCGGCCGCCGGCAGAAGATGCAGACGCCGGATGCGCCGGTCGGACGGATCCGGGCGCCGCTCGATCAATCCGCGGGTTTCCAGCCGGTCGACCAGCCGGCCGACGGTGATCGGCTCCACTTCGCACAGGGCCGCCATTTCGTTCTGCGAGAGGCCCGGCTGCTGATCCAGCCGGGTCAGGATGATCCCCTGGGCGCGGGTCATGCCATAGGTGCGCGCCCATTGGTCGAAGCGCGTACGCTGCATGCGGGCCACGTCATGCAGCAGGATCAGGATATCCCGTTCGAATCGTTCCATTGGCCGAATTAGTAAGCCGCGTTATAATAACGTGCAAGACTTTAAGCCAAGATGTTTCCAGACAAAACTTAAGCTGCTGTCACAAAGCATATGGCCGGCGAGGTCACCCCCGCCGGCCATGATGTATTTGCCCTATGTCTCGAATTCTAAGGGCTGGTGTGCAGGGTTTCGGTTCCAGGACGCTTCGATCTGCTTCACGACCGTGTCCGGGAAGGGAACATAGTCGAGCTTCTCGGCCGCGCCTGGGCCCTCGCGCAGCGCGTAGTCGAGGAACTTCACGGACTTCCTTGTTCTGCTGCGCCGGGTAATCGGTGCGCATCAGCATATAGGTCGGCTGCCGTGATCGGCCAGCTGGCGGCGCCGGGCTGGTTGGTGAGGATCAGATAGAAATCCTGCACCTTGGAGAAATCGGCATTGGCCGCCGCCGCCTGGAAGGCCGCCATGGTCGGGACGACGCGCTTGCCGGTCGGCGTTGATCATGTCGGTGTAGACCAGGTTCGACTGCTTGGCATAGGCATATTCGACATAGCCGATCGAGCCCACGGTCTGCTGCACGCTGGCGGCGACGCCGGCATTGCCCTTGCCGCCGATGCCGGTCGGCCAGGAGACGGCGGTGTCGGAACCGACCTTGCTCTTGCCATTCCGGGCTCACCTTGCCCAGATAGTTGGTCAAGTTGAAGGTCGTGCCCGAGCCGTCCGAGCGGTGGACCACCAGGATCGACATGTTCGGCAGAGCGACCTTGGGATTGAGCTTCTTGATCGCCGGATCGTTCCACTTCGTGATCTCGCCGAGATAGATCTTGGCGAGGGTCGGCGCCGTCGAGCACCATCTGGCCCGGCCTGGATGCCCGGCAGATGGACGACCGGCACGATCGAAATCATGACCTGCGGGAATTGGACGAGATTGTTCTTGACGATCTCGTCATGCATCAGCGGCTTGTCGGATTGCGCGAACGCCACCGTCTTGGATTCGATCTGCTTGATGCCGCCGCCCGAGCCGATGGCCTGATAATTTATCTGGTTGCCGGTCTTCTTTTGATAATCCGCCGCCCAGACTTGCAGCACCGGATAGATCGCGGTGCCGCCCGCGCCGGTCAAGTTGGCCGCCATGGCGCCGCTGGAATACAGCGTCGTCGCCAAAGCCGCGGTAAGGAACGCTTTCATTGTGCGATTCATGATCAAGTCCTCTTGTTAGCGCCGTCTCCTGGCGCGGTAAAAATCGAAAGCGAACGCGGCGGATTTCTCCGCCGCGTCCTGGTCACCACTGAAAATCGCCCAAGATGCCGACTTCGTTGTAGGAGCCGTTATTGCCGGGGGCAAAGGCCGTACCGCCGATCGTGCCGTTGGAGTCGCCGATACTGCCGTTGCTGCCCGCGTCATGCTTATACGACAAGAGAGAAATCGACAATCTTGGATCGGGCTATAGGTGATGCCGAATTGTAATAGTCGTTGTGGAACGCCTTGTGCGCCGCATCCTGCGAGATAAGGCTTCACATAATCGTAGCGGCCGAAAACGGTCCATTCCGGGATGAAGGTATAGGAGGCGAAGGGCGAATAGCCATAGCCATGTGTCGAGAGAGCGGCCGTCTCCGCGCCCTTGTTGGAGGCGTCGAAATATTCCACCCCAACCCGGATGCCATTGGCGGTATAGGCCGCCAGGGCGTCGAACCGGTCATAGGTATGGGTGGTGGGCGTGGCGCTGTACTGCTGGCCTTCATGGCCCACATAGCCGCCGACCGCGGCCTGGAAGCCTTCATAATTCAGGCTGATACGGCCTTCCACATCGGGGCCCTTGGTGCGGAATGTCGCCGCCTTCTTGTAGCCCGCGCCGTTGACCACCGAAAGCTGGTAATTGACGACGCCGTCGGCCAGCGAACCCAGGACATGCACGCCCCAGTCCGCCGAATTGCCGAACTTGATGCGGTCGACCAGCGTGTTCTCGAGATAGCGGTAGCCGTACACGCCTTCCATGTAAGGGATCCACGGCATGTCGGCCGATCCGATGCGTATGGTAAAGGCGGGATCGATCTTGGCCTGCAGATAGGCCTTCTTGATGTAGATCTGGTTGACGCCGATGCTGGAGTCATAGGTGACATCGGTGGTCAGATTGGCCGAGAACATGCTGTCGAAGGTGTGATCGACGCCCAAATAGAAGCGCTTGATGTCGAAGCTGGTGCCGTTGTTCGACGACTTCACGCCGTTGTTCTTGGCGGTGATATTGGTGGCATCCCAATACATGCGCCCCGAGATGGAGGTCTTGTCCCACCAGCCCGAAGGCGCTGGCGGCGGAGCCGCCTGGGCCTGGGCGGAACGCATCTCCGAATCCTGCACCTCGGACTCCAGCGCCGAAATCCGCGCCTCCAGTTCGGCATTCGAAGGCGGCATATCCGCCTGCGCCAGTTGAATCTGGCCCGAGGGCTGGCTGGCGACCGTGGTGGCCCCGGCTTCCGTTGTCGCATTCGCCCCCGAAGCCGCAAACATCGCGATGGCGGCGGTGCCGGCCATCAATCCAATTTTCCCCATTTTCGTCCAACGTCCCTTTGAAATTTCCGCGCAACTCCGCGCGGCCGCTCCTTCGCAGTGGGCGGCTACAGGACGGTGACGATTATATGACGGTGATATGACAGAGGCGGGAAAGCGGCCAGAATTCCGCGCTTTCGCAATAATAATAATCTGTGAATTCAGCCATTCTGATCCAGCGCGCTATATTTGCCACGAAAGTAAATCAAGGGCGCGGAACGCGACGGCCGGGAGAAACCCAGGACCCGGCCCAGAATGATGGTGTGATCGCCGGCTTCGATGCGCTTTTCCGTGACGCATTCGAAAATCGCCAGCGAATCGGCCAGGGCCGGCGGCCCCGATCGGGTTTCGATCAGCGCGATGCCGTCCAGCGCGTGCTCGCCGGGACGGGCGAGACGCGAGGAAACCTCCTGATGCTCCGTACCAAGAATACTGACGGTGAACCGTTCGGCGCGGACGAAGATTTCATGACGCCGGGAAAGACGGTCCAGGCACCAGAGCAGCAGCGGCGGATCCAGCGAAACCGCGGTGAAGGAATTAACCGTAATGCCGAAATGCGCGCCTGTCCGCTTCTCCGCCCCGCCGGAGTGGGCGCGGCGGTAATGACCGCCACGCCGGTGGGAAAGCTGCCCAGGGCATCACGAAAAGCGCGGGAATCCATGGCCCTAAACTAACCCCAACCCCGGCCCGCTTCATACTCGGTTAAGCGGCCCCATGCATGATCGGGTTTTCAGGCAGGCGGGCGGCGCCAAAGACCGTCCCGGCCGGGTAACATGGGTTAGGGGCTTATGGCCGAAGGCTCGGTCGTCATCAAGCGTGTCAAGAAGGGCGGGCATGGCGGCCATCACGGCGGCGCCTGGAAAGTCGCCTATGCCGACTTCGTCACCGCCATGATGGCCTTCTTCCTGCTGATGTGGCTGATCAACACCACCACGCCGGAACAGAAGCGCGGCATCGCCGACTATTTCGCGCCGCAATCGGTGGCCCAGACCGTGTCGGGCTCCGGCGGCGTCCTGGGCGGCAAGGTGATGGGCGAGGAATCCGCCCATGCCGGCGGCGCCCAATCGGTGATGCAGAAGCAGTCGCCGCCCTCGCCCGCCTCGCCGGTGAAATCGCTTGCCAACGGCGTCACCGCCGGCGCCACTGGGACCACTCAGACCAGCAGCTCACCCGACACCGGCTCGGCCCAGGACGGCGAATTCGCCCATGCGGCCGAAGCCATTCGCCAGTCCATCCTGGACAATCCCGATATCGCCAATCTCTCCCATCAGGTGATGCTGGAACAGACCCCGCAGGGCCTGCGCATCCAGTTGGTCGATCAGGACGGCCGCCCCATGTTCGAAAAAGGCACCGCCCAACCCTTGCCCTACACCAAGAAGCTGTTGGCGGCGGTGGCCAAGATCATCGACGCATTGCCCAACCGGGTGTCGGTCAGCGGCCACACCGCCGGCAATGACGCCAATGTCAATGGCGCGGCCTGGGAACTGTCGTCCGCCCGGGCCAATGCGGCGCGGGCCTTGCTGCAGTCGGGCGGTCTCAGTTCCGACCGGATCTACGAAGTGGCGGGCAAGGCGGCATCCGAACCCCTGCTGCCCGAGGATCCCAACGCCTCGGCCAACCGCAGGCTGTCCATCCTGCTGCTCCGCGAGGCCCCGCCGGCCCCGCCCGGCAATACGCTCTAAACCCTTCCAAAACCGGTACACCTTAAGGCATGCAAGTTCTTGCGGGCGGCGGGGGGCCCCGGCCATACTGGAATCGTGACCGACCCGCGCAACACCCGCGTACCGCAGTTTTTCCTCACCCCCGGGGGGCCCTGCCCCTATCTGCCGGGCAAGGTGGAGCGCAAGGTTTTCGCCCGCCTGACCGGACCTTTGGCCCAGCCTTTGTCGGAGGCGTTAACCCATTCCGGCTTCCGCCGCAGCCAGTCCATCGCCTATCGCCCGGCCTGCGAAGGTTGCAACGCCTGTGTTTCGGTCCGCATCGTGGTGAACGAATTCGCCCATAGCCGCAGCCAGCGGCGCATCGCCCGGCGCGGCAGCGATCTTGGCCGCGCCATCGTACCGGCGGAAGCGACCCGGGAGCAGTTCGCGCTGCTGCGCACCTATCTGGATTCGCGCCATTCCGGCGGCGGCATGAGCGATATGGGCCTGTTCGACTATGTCGCCATGGTGGAGGAGACGCCGGTCAACACCCATATCGTCGAATATCGCCGCCCCGACGGCTCGCTGCTGGCGGCGGCGTTGAGCGACGTGCTGCGGGACGGGCTGTCGATGGTCTATTCCTTCTTTCATCCCGGCGAGGATCTGCGCAGCCTGGGCACCTATATGATCCTGGACCATGTCGAGGCCGCCAAGGCGCGCGGGCTGCCTTATGTCTATCTGGGCTATTGGGTGCGCGGGTCTGAGAAGATGGATTACAAGGCCCGGTTCTCGCCGCTGGAAGCCTTGGGCCCCAATGGCTGGGAACGGTTGCCGCCGTCGGATCCGCGTAACGTATAGATCGTTCCGCGAAGTTTTCGGAATAGGCCGGCGCGCAGAGTGAGGTTCAAGCCTCGCTGCCTGAGAACCGGACTTTCCACTCCGCCACCTGCTCGTCGGCGATCTTGGCGAACAGAACCTCCGGCGGATGGATCCGCTGCCCCGGCTCCAACTCGTCCAGCGCCTCGGCCATGGGCTGATCCGGCCAGGGAATGAGATCGCCTCCGCCCGCGATCGGCTGGATCGATTCATGGATGATCTTGCGCCATCACCGGCATCACCGGCCAGGTGAGATGGGCGAACTGATGCACCAGATTGAGGCCCATCCGCACGCCCGACCGCGGCCCTCGCCCGGTCGGTCTTGATATGGGTCCAGGGCGCGGCCCTGGTGAGATATTCGTTGCCCGCCACCCAGATGGCGCGCAGCTCGCCCATGGCCTTGCGGAATTCGGCGGCCTCCAGATAATCCGTATACTGTGCAATTCGCCGGTCCAGTTCGGCGATCAGGCGATGCTCCTCCTCGCCATAATCGCCCTCGCCCGGCACCCTTGCCGTCGAACCGGGCGGCGCAGAATTTGGTCACCCGGTTGACGAAATTGCCCAGCACATCGGCCAGGTCCTTGTTGATGACGCCGGCGAACTGCTCCCAGGTGAAATTGGTATCCGATCCTTCCGGCGCGTTGGCGATCAGGTAATAACGCCAGATATCGGCGGGCGCGACCTCCAGCGCGGTGTCCATGAAGATGCCGCGCTTGCTCGAGGTGGAGAATTTCCCGCCATCGTAATTCAGATAGTTGAAGCCCTTGAGGCGATCGACCTTCTTCCAGGGCTCGCCGGTGCCCATGATCATCGCCGGGAAGATGATGGTGTGGAAAGGCACATTGTCCTTGCCCATGAATTCCCAATAGGTCACGTCCTTGGCCTTGTCGCCGTACCACCAGTCGCGCCAGGCATCGCCCTTGTGGTTGGCGTCGGCCCATTCGCGGGTGGCGCCGATATATTCGATCGGGGCGTCGAACCAGACATAGAAGACCTTGCCCTTGAGCTTGCCGTCGGCGATATCGTCGGGCACCGGAAAGCCCCATTCCAGATCGCGGGTGATGCCGCGATCCTTGAGCCCCTCGTCCAGCCATTTCAGCGCGATGGAGGTGACGATCAGCGGCCAATCATTCTTGTGGCTTTCGATCCAGGCCCGGAGCTGATCGGCGAATTGCGATTGCTTGAGGAACAGGTGGGTGGAATCCCGGATCTCGATATCCCGGGCGCCGGAGACGGCCGAGCGCGGTTCGATCAGATCCACCGGGTCGAGCACCCGGGTGCAATTCTCGCACTGATCGCCGCGGGCGTTGGTGTAGCCGCAATGCGGACAGGTGCCGATCACATAACGGTCGGGCAGAAAGCGGCCGTCGGTGGCGGAATAGGCCTGCTTGGTGGTGCGCAATTCCAGCAGGCCGTTCTTCCACAGCTGGCGGGCGAAATGCAGGGTCATCTCGCGGTTCTGCGGATGACGAGGAGCGCCCGAAACTGTCCCAGGAGAGGCCGAACCTGTCGCCCAGGTCGCGCTGGACCTTGTGCCATTTGGCGCAATAATCCGCGACCGGAATCCCCTCCTCCAGCGCCGCCAGTTCGATCGGCGCGCCATGTTCGTCGGTGGCGCAGACCGCGAAGGTGTCGTAGCCCCTGCGCCCGGCAAAATCGGGCGAAGACATCGGCCGGCAGCATCGAGCCCACCAGATTGCCCAGATGCTTGACGCCGTTGACGGACGGAATGGCGGAAGAGATGAGAATGCGCTTCATGGAATGGCTTGTATCGGCTCGGTTTTTGGCCGTCCCTCATACAGGGGGACGGCTTGAGATGCGAGGGGGCGGGTGCGAATAGCGGCTTTGTTTCGCCCCTAAGGCGCCGGGAACAGGGCGTCGGTGCGCCCGGTCAGGTAATAGACCAGGAGCCCCAGCCATTCATGCACGCCGTGGTTCAGCGCATGCAGATTGTCTCCCAGAAAATAGCTGTGCGGCTGGTCGGACTTGTAGGCGACCGGATCGGGCAGAACCGCCCAGCCGAGCTTGAGGAATATCCCGACGCTGCGGGGCATATCCTGGGCCGATGACACCAGGATCCAGGTCTGGCCCGCTCCCGGTTTCGCCAGCCGCTTGCTGAATTCCACATTCTCGTAGGTGTTGCGGGAGCGGCTTTCGAACTCAATTCGCGCCGGATCGAGCCCCTGCTGCGCGAAAAAGAGGCGCGCGGTATCGGCCTCGGTGAAATCCGGCCGCTCCAGAGTGAGCAGCCCGCTGCCGCCGCTGAAGACCAGTTTGGCATCGGGATAGCGCTTCGCCAGCCGGACGAATTCCGTCATCCGCTCGGCATCGGAATTGAGGGTGGGAATGCCGCGGCGGGCGGTGGTGACCGGATCGACCGCCCCGCCCAAAACGATGATGCCGTCGACATGGGCGGGCCAGACCGCCGGCCTGGGGAAACGGTTCTCCAGCGGGGCGGCGACCCAATTGGAAACCGGCAGCGCCACGATCAGTAGAAAGCCCAGCGCCGCCAAGCTGATCATGAACAGGCCCCGACCGCGCCACCGGGCGAACCAGCTGCAAATCAGGCCCAGGATCAAGAGCAGAAGCAGCAGATCGCCCGGGCTCTCCAAGGGAATGAGAATCTTCGACAGAACAAAGAACACGCCGGAATCCCGAATTGCTTATGCCGCGATCCTAGTTGCGGGCGACCGCCCAGTCATACAGCGCCATGGCCTGATCGATCGGCTCCTGCTGATCCTCCGGCAACAGAAACCGCTCCGCCACCAGCTGTTTCGCCACGGCGGTGACCTTGGCCCGATAGTCGGCGCGGCTGGCATAACGCTCAGCGATCGAAAGCCGCGAATCCCCGCTCGCCAGCCGCTCCGCCTTGGTGCGCGCGAAGGGATGGAACGAGCCCATTTCCCCGAACAGCTGATCCGGCCGGCCGATGGAGGGATCGCGGAAATTCCAGCCGCCATAGGTCCCCACCGGCACGTCGATGGCGGGCAAGCGGATACCGGCGCGGCTGTTGCCGTTCTGATCCACCGCCGGCACCAGCCCGACATAGATTTGGCCCACCTTGGCCGGCTCGTAATCGACAATGCCTTTATCCCATCGCGGCCCGAAATCCAGGCGATAGGTCTTCAGATACGGCACCGGAAAATGCACCCCCGGGATTTTCGGCCAGCCTGCCTTGGCGGTCGGCACCAAAGTGCCGTCGGCGATATGGGGAATACGGTTCGGCGGCGGCGCCTTTCCTTCCGTCACCCACTCGTCCATGTCCTTCAACAAGGCCCGCACGACCGGATTGCGGTTGATCGGGTTGTTGTAGGCGGCCGCGCCTTCCGCCCGCACCGGCGGCATCGGACCGAAGGCGTGCGGCCCCGACGAGACGAAATAGATCCGCGAATCCGGCGGCGGGGCGATGTCGCGGGTGCCGGTCACATCGGTGTGGATCAGCGATCCGCCGCGGTTGAAATATTCCGAGTTGCTGAAGATGTGGAACAGCTTGGGCCGGACATGGCGCGCCTGCGCCCGGCCCAGCAGCGAATCCGTCTTGCCCGTGACGGGGTCGGTTTCAGTCCCATCGGTGAAGGGAAACATATCGACCGGATAGAAGACGTCGAAGAATTCTTCCGCGTCGCGCGAGGCCTGGCCGAAGCGGTGGTTGAAGGAGCCGCGGCCGGCGCCGCCCACTTCGTCGATCACCCCGTCGAAGACGATGCGGCCCTGCTCGTCTTCGTTGAAGCCCTGATAGAGGAAATGCCTCAGGAAGCGGCCGCTCTGCGACACGCCCCAGCCATAGGCGGTCTGGATGCCGGGCATGGGGTTGGCGGCGGTCTGGTCGTGTTTCATGAAGCTGATGAGATCGCGGGTGCCGGCCAGGCCGGTGCCGACCACCCGCGGATCGCGGGCGCGATAGACCACGTCATAGATGCGGCCCAATTCGAAGCCGCCATCCAGCGCCACCGCGGTGCCGCCCACGAAATGCCATTTCGCCCGCGGGATCACGGTGGGCTTATCGGTAGGATTGGTCCGCACCATCATCACAGTGTCGGGACTGTCCGGATCGTCGATCGGATAGGCGCGGTGGTTGCGGTCCGCCAGCGACTGGGTGGGCGCATGGTCGTTGGGAATGAAATTGGCCCTGACCAGGCCGGTGATCTTCTTGCCATGGTCGGTGGCGATGGGCATGTCCATCCGCATCTGGCCTTCCGGTACGTCCCACTGCCAGCCCATCCACAGCAAGGTGTAGCCCTGGTTCATCAGGGCGCCGTCGCCGAATTCCGCCGCCGTCTCGGGATCGCGGCTGCTTTGGGCGTTCTGAAAGGCCCGGAGCATGGCCTTGCCGCCGCGATTGCCCACCTCATAGAACAGCCGGTGATTGCCGCGTGCCGGATCGGCCGGCTTCAGCATGAAGAAATCGGCGGTGAAGGTGACTTCGCCCTTGGCATTCCTGGGCGCCAGATCGAGATCGACGATCGACTTGTTGACCGCCAGCCTGGGATCGAGGGCGAACTCGACCTTGCCCACCAGTTTTTCATATGGTCCGGCGGCGCCGAAGGCCTTTCCGTCCAGAACCTTTTCCCGGTGATCGATGCGAAGGCTCACCACCCGCGCCTCCGCGCCAGTCATCCCCAGTGAAACCAGAACCGCGCCAACGCCAAGCCATTTCAGGATCATCGGGGCCCCCGCCGCCTATCGCGTCCGGCGGCACTATAGCCGATATGTCGGGTGGCGCAGTCCCAAATCGGCCGGCCCAACACCGTCCTGCTCCAGGCGCCGGCGGCATTACAAGCTCCTGACACAATGCAGCAAAATCAATTTCGTTTACCGCCCTGGCGGAGGGTGTAAGCTTTTGATCAAGGCGCACGGATGCCGGGGAGGTTTGGATGTGCAAGGAATTATCGGGCGCATTGGTTGCGCTGCTGGCGTTGAGCGGGACCGCGGCGGCTGAGACCTGTGCCCTGCCCAAACTCGCCGAACTCGGTCGCGCTGGAACCGGTTCCGGGGAGCCCATTGATGACGGTGCCGGTGGCCATCAATGGAACGGCCAAACATTTCCTGCTCGATTTGGGCACAAGCCCCACCGAAGTCTCGCAGGCGACGGCGGCCGGGTTGGGGCTGCCGCCAGTCTCCAGGCTGAGCGAACCCATGCAATTGGGTCAATTCCACGAAATCGGAAGTCCGGCCTCGCCGGGATACCGGCACGAGCAAGTCTCCGTATCTGACGCCAAGGGCGGCGGCGGCGCCATGCGGACACGGGTCCGCATCGACTCCTTCACGCTCGGCGATGCCACCGGCCGCAATCTGCAGTTCGTGATCGCCAATGACGGCGACATGGGAAAGTCCAAACCGGTTGACGGGCTGCTGTCGAATGATTTCTTCAGCCAGTATGATGTCGAGCTGGATTTCGCCGGACGGCAAATCAACTATCTCACCCCTACCAAATGCACCGATCCGGATCAGGTGGTGTTCTGGTCGCACACGAAAGTGGCGGCGATACCGATGACGATAGCGCCGGACGGAAAAATAGACCTGCCGGTGACGATCGACGGCCACGCCATCCATGCGGTGATCGACACCACTTCCGCCCAAACGGTGATGCGCCGTGACATTGCCGAGCTGACCCTGGGCCTGAAGGCGGACACGCCGGAGATGATGCCGGACGGCGCCCGCAAGGACGGCAGGGGCGCTGCGGTCTATACCCATACCTTCCGGCAGATCGCGTTCGAGGGCGTGGTCGCGATTAACGTTCCGGCGCTGATCGAAACCAACAGCATGATCCGGGATTCCGGCCAGCAAAATGTCCTGGCAAGCCGCGCCCAAACCGCGGATGCGCGCATTCCGGACCTGACCATCGGCATGGACGTGCTGCACCAGCTTCACATCTATGCCGTGTTCGGCCAGAAGAAGCTTTACATGACCGCCGCCACACCCCCGGATAACGCGATTCCCATTCGTCCGATGCGCGCGCGCGGCGCGGACCCGCTGCTATTGGCGCATAACCAGCCGTCAACCGCCGAACCTCGATAGTGGGGCGCGTCTTATTGACGATACGCTATCGTCGGCTTTTGTGTGCCAGCTATCGACCGGCTTTACCACCGCGCCCAAGGTATGCATTGCAAGCTGCTGTACCACGCCGTCGACCGGCGCACTCAAGACTGTGAGCGAGCTTTTCTCCTGCACTTCCATCATCTGGATCTCAGGCGCAGCGCCTGAACTTAAATCCACTCTGACCCTAATTCTGTATGGCATCGTTGAGTGGAGGATAGTTGGGGAACGGTCCCCAGGGGATGCTCGCAGGAAACCCCACCACAGCGTCGAGCGCGAACATTCCCGTAGAAGCATCTGCATCCACATAATTCTGCTGGATGGTTCCAGACGCAGATAGAATTATACTAGCATTCGCACTGCTCAACAGCAGAAGAACCCATGCTGCAATTGCTGACAGCAAACGCATGTTGTCCCCCAAGTCTAATGCGCGACGAGTAGGACTCCTACTTGGGGTTGCGTCAAGCGCCGTTCTATTTTTTTCTGTAGAGATCAAGGAATGTTAACATCTGTCCGCGACTCAAGATCGAAGCGGTCATGGCTCCTATTGTCGGCCCCGTGCCAACCATATTTCCAAAGCGACGATATCTGTTCGTGGACGGTGCTTGCCTCGAGCAAGAGATTAAGCAGCTTGGTCAACGGTACTTTCAATCGCCGATCGACGCAGCGCCGGAGAAATTGTTAACTGGCCTCATGGGGAGCTTTGACAAAGTCTTCTACTATGATGGCCTCCCAATTGTTCAGGAGGACGAGGCAGAGTCGGACTGGGAGAAGAGAACTGAGACCAAGCGCGCATTACTGCGGCATTTAGAACAGACGGATAGGTTTGAAGTTTTTGAGGGAGACGTTCGCCGCAAAGGCGGCGAAAGAAAATCGCGCGAGCAGAAGAAAGTGGATGTCGCAATTGCTGTCGATATGCTGACGCATGCGTTTCGCCGCAATATGGACGAAGCGTGTTTGCTTACCGGCGATCTGGATTTCGTTCCCCTCCTTAGAGCTCTGGCCCTCGAAGGTATGCCGGTGACACTTTTCCATCCAGAAAAGGCTACCGCGGAACTAAAACGTGCCGCCTTGATAAGGCATAGATTGGAGGCTCAAACGCTTTGGCGGTTGGCAACTGATAAATTTCTTGCCGCGCACGCAGTTCCGAGCTCCGCCTTCGTCCAGAACACGCCAGTTGTGAATGCTATGCCTAAAGATAGTTGGGACACCGATGACGGGAAGCATATTGTGGTCTGGGAAGATAACAGCGGAAATTATTTTTACGTGCGAGCCAAGATGCCAAACGGGCAAATTTTGGAGGTCAGCTCGAAGGAGAGGCAATCCCTTCTCCTCTTTTGCGAAGACCAATGGCAAATCCGGCGGCCAGCGTGAGATCGCAGGCAGGCTTGCCCCGAAAGGCTTATCTCAACTCGCTACGATCGAGCTGGACGCGCTTTCCGACCGCGCGCCCCGCAAATCACGCCCGATAGAGAAAGGCCGTCCTGAGCATTCCTAGAGGCCAAACGGGAGGCGTATAAATTGCGCATATTGTAACCGCGCAAAATCCGACCTTCATCAGCTTTCCACTAATGTGTTGATTTTGCTTGAAAGTATGGTGCCGGCTACAGGACTCGAACCTGTGACCCCCTGATTACAAAATTTGCCAGTCCATTTAACGTCGCCTAACAGTCCGGAGCGCGCAGTCAAAATTTTGTCTTTTCATGTGGAAAGTTGCACTCGGTTGTTGTCCACGTCGCCGCACTCGGGGTAACGGTCGCTAACAGCACATTTGGTTCCCCATATGTTACCCAGACCGGCTTTTCACGACCACCTGATTGGCACCTGACTTATGCCTCAACGGATTCGTCAGCTTACGGAGCTTTCCGTCGAACAGGCCCGCCCGGCCAATGGCCGACGCGAGCTGCCCGACGGTGGCGGCCTCTATCTGATCATCCATCCGAGCGGCACGAAAAATTGGGCGGTGCGTTATCGCCATAACGGGCGCACACGCAAATACACCATCCCCGGCACTTTCCCCGCCATCGGCCTCAAATCGGCGCGTGGCTTCGCCAAGGAGGCACTGGAACGCGTCGCCGGCGGCGGCGATCCCGGTGCCGAAAAGATTGCCGCCCGCCGCCGTGGTCCCGCAAATGGCTCGGATTATCCCGCCCTCGCCGCCATGTTTTTGGACAGATGGCTCAAGAAATCCGGCCAACGCCCGCGTGCACGCACCATAGAGGCGGTAGCACACCTGCTCGGATTCGCGCGAAAGGACGGCGCCTGGATGGCCAAGCCTGGCGGCCTGGCGCTCAAATGGAGGGGGCGGCCGATCGGCGATATCGGTCGCGCCGAGATCGTCGATGTTTTGGATGCCCTGGTGACCAAGACACCAATTAAGGCCAACCGCACCCGCGCAGCCCTGCACCGATTTTTCGGCTGGTGCGTGCGTCGCGGCGCGCTGGAGCATAACCCGGTCGCCGCCACCGAAATGCCTGCCCCGGCCCGCGCGCGTGATCGCGTTTTGAGCGATGCCGAGTTGATATTGCTGTGGCAGGCCGCCAGCGACGATCCGCTTTTCGGCCCGCTTTATCGATTCCTCGTTCTCACCGGCCAGCGGCGCGACGAAGCCCGCGGCGCCACATGGGACGAAATTGACCTCCGCTCGGCCATTTGGACGATCCCAGCCGCTCGCGCCAAAAATGGGCGCCAGCATGAGGTGCCGCTTTCCGCCCCCGCTGTCGCCCTTCTCAACGCCCAGCCGCGCATCGCCAAGCGCGGCGGCTTGATCTTCACTACGACCGGCAAGACCGGGTTGAGCGGCTTGTCGCGAGCCAAGGAGCGGCTTGAAAGGCGCATGGGGGAGCTGGCGGAGAAATCCAGATTTCGGGGTCCAATCCCGCAATGGGGGCTGCACGATTTGCGCCGCACATGCGCGACGGGATTACAGCGTCTGGGCGTGGCGCGCGAGGTGATCGAACGCATTCTCAACCATGCCTCGGGCGGTTTCGCGGGTGTGGCGGGGATTTATCAAAGACATAACTTCGCTGATGAAAAACGGGCTGCGCTCGATGCCTGGGCGCGCCGCGTGGAGGAACTGGTAAAAGCGGCAGCCCAATGAAGAAGCCGCCCAAGTTCAAAAAATGGCATGCGAACCTCGGCCCAACCCGGTGCGCCAACGCGAATTTTCTTGCCTATTCGCCGGAAGCGCTTTTGGCGGACGTCGAAGAAAAGGCCGCAAGATGGCACGAAATGCTTTTGAAGCAGGCGCTCCCACCAGGCACAATCGCTTCCATCCGCCGTGCCGCCGATGACGGCCTAAGGTGGTGTACATACACGCTTGCAGAGCCCGCGCCGCCGGCACTGGTTGAGCTGATCAGAGCTTTGATGAACGTTCAACCCCCGCGCGCCGGGATCAAAAATCGCGAGAAATATAATGCTGCCAATTGGTTTGTAGTGGACAATCCGGAAGCGACGGCCACAGCCTTGAAGCGCAAATTCAATCTCGACTATCACACCGCCAAGCGCTGGCTGGGGTCGCCGGAATTTCAGACCTTGGCCGCACGGCGCCGACACTCAAAGAAATTATACGGGTAGAAAAAAAAGGATTTGTCTACCCACCCTAACGTTAGCCCAAGTTTCGTCCCGAAAATAACGGGAGACCGAAATGGGCGAGGACGACATTCTCCTTCCGGCGGCCAAGGTTCAGCGCCGCTACAATGTCAGTCACATGTGGATCGAGCGGCGCTTGCGGGATGGCAGCGGCTTTCCGGCGCCACTCTATATCGGCCGGCTCCGCTATTGGCGCCTTAGCGAAATCCAGGCCTGGGAAGAACGCCTGCCCCGCGAAAATTTGGCACGGCGCCGGCGGGCTTAAACATGAACGCGCTCTCCTTCACCGACACTCCGGCGGCGGGGTGCCGACACCTCGCCAACACCCCAGCGGCGTGGTGCCCCCGTACTCAGACTCAAACTCAGATTAGAGGGAGACTCAGAGTCAAATGGAGAGGCAGAGCCGGCTTTGATGCTTCCCGCCGCGATTTGCGGGGGCGCAGTCGCCAATGCAGCCAAAGCTGGTGCTGACCGTGAGAACGTTCAGCAAAGTCGCCCCACCTTTGTGGAAATCGAAACGGTTTCTGGAACAGACCGACTCCGGCCGGATCCTGTTCCTGTACTACTTGACCAGTCCCCACCAGAACGTGGTCGGCTGCTTCCCACTCCCGGACGGTTATGCGGTCACCGATCTGCGCTGGGATGCGGAGAAATATATCGAGGCGCGCAAGGCCCTAATCGCCAGCGAGCTGATCCTGTTCGACGCTGTGACCGAGGAGGTGCTGGTACTTCGGTGGTTTCGCCATAATTTCCCGCAGAACCCATCGCACCGCAAAGCGGTGTTGGCGGCGCTCGATAGCATCGCCTCGCCGGCGCTGCGCCAGGCCGCCATTGATGGCTTCAACGAGGCCGAGGCTGAGTGGAAGGCCCAAAAAGCAGGCGGCGCCCAGGCCGGACTCAAGAGTGGGCATTCGCTGCTCAACACGCCGCATATGACGAGGGTAAAGTGATGGACGACAGCACATTCGAGAAGATGATGGACCGCTTCCACGCCCAGTTTTGCGATGCGACCTGGGACCGCTGGTGGCGCGGCGCGCACTTCGAGGCGGGCCCGCCGCCAACGATCTACGTCGAGCCCAGCCGGCTCTCGTTGCTGCGCTCGCATTTCATGGCGCGCGCTAGATCGATCTTCGGCGCGGATGTCCTGATGGAGCCTTTGCCGGACGATGGTCAATTATATGCGATCAATGACGAGGGCGAGCCGTCGAATCACCGCTGTCCGTAAACGGATCATCAACATACGTATTGACAGGGACCGGGGGTGCAAAAGTTTTCAGCCTCAATCGCCCGGACCGGTGGCTCCCGAGACGCGCCAGGCCGCGAAACTCGGAATTTAAATTGTTCGGCGGGATTCCCTTTTGTTCCTACCCAACAGCTCGCCGGGGGGAGGTCTGAAGTTTTCGTGCGCGGTGTCCGGACCGGCGGCTCAACCACGAAATTATTCTGGGAAATTCCGCGAGAACTTTTTTTAGGATTTACGTACGAGACAGGAGCGTCGGTGCTCAATTGACGCAATTTGCCCGGACGTAAGGAATCCCATCTTAGTTTAGAAAACATTCGCGGGCCTTTGACAAAATCTGCCCGTCGCGACTAAAAGCAGACAGCTTTCTGAACTCATTCCGCCGACCGGAGGCGATAGCCGACACCCTGTTCGGTAAGGATCAGCTTGGGCTGCTCGGGATCAGGCTTCCAGCTTCTGGCGAAGCGTGCGGATATAGATGCGCAGATACTGCACATCGCCCTCACCTCCCCATAATTCCCGAAGCAGGAATTTATGGGTGAGCACCTTGCCGGCATGGCTCACCAGCAGCCGCAGCAGGTCATATTCGCGGGGCGTGAGCTTGACCGGCCTGCCGTCCAGCATCACCTGGCGGCGGACCAGATCGACCGTCAGTGGACCGCTGCGGAACAGCGGCTTTTCGCCTTCCTGCTGCAGGCGGTGGCGCAGCGCGGCGCGGATGCGGGCAGACAATTCCTCCACCCCGAACGGCTTCGCCACATAATCGTCGGCGCCCAGGTCCAGCGCCGCCACCTTGCCCGCCTCGTCATCGCGGCTGGAGAGAATGACGATGGGGGTGAGCGTGCCTTCGGCCCGCAGCCGCCGCACCACCTCCAGCCCGTCCATGCCGGGCAGGCCCAGATCGAGCACGATCAAATCCACCGGATTGCGCTTGAGAAAGTCCAGCGCCGCTTCGCCGTCGCCCGCCTCCTCCACCCGATACTCCTGGGCCGCCAGCGCCGTGCGCAAGAAACGGCGGATGGGCGGCTCGTCCTCCACGATCAGAATGCGCAACGGGGTCATGGGTGCTCTTCGCTGCCGGCAAGCGGCACGGTCAAGGTGAAGACCGCGCCGGTCCGGTCGGTGCGGTTGGCGGCGGTGATGCTGCCGCCCATGGCTTCCATGAAGCCGCGGCAGATGGCAAGCCCCAAGCCCGGTGCCGGCGCGTTTGCGGTCGGCCGCCTCGACCCGGTAGAATTTGTCGAATATCCGCTCGCAGATCCGCTTCCGGAATCCCTTCGCCCTCATCCATCAATGCGCAGCGCCGCATGTGGGCCTTCGCGCCGGGCCACGATGGTAATGACAGTCCCAGGCGGCGCATATTTGGCGGCATTGTCCAACAGGTTGAACAGCACCTGCTCGAACAGCACCGGATCGAGCCGCAAGAGCGGCAGGTCTGCCGCGATCTCCAGCGTCACCCGATGATGGGCGAGAAGGGGCGCGGCCCGCCGCAGCACGCTTCCGGTCACGTCCGACAGATCCACCGGCTCGAAGCGGGGCGCCAGCGCGCCCGATTCCAGCCGGGTCATGTCGAGCAGATTGGCGATGAAATGGTTCAGCCGTTCCGCCTCCTCCTGGATGGTGCGGATCAACTCGTCCTCCTGGCGCCCGGTCCAGTTGCGCCCGGTAAAGCTTGAAGCTGAAGTGGCCGAGCCCAGGATCGAAGCAAGCGGCGTCTTCAGGTCGTGGCTGATGGAGGTCAGACAGCGCCGAACGCAGCTTTTCGGTCTCCGCCGTCATCCGCGCCCGGTCCATATTTTCCGCCAGCTGGATGCGTTCGATGGCCAGCGCCGCCTGACCGGCCAGCGAATCCAGCAACTGCCGCCGCTCGGGCATCAGCAGCGGCTGTCGCGCTCCGGGCCTTGCGGAATCCAGGCCGATGATCGCCGATTACCCCGCGGGCAGTCTGCATCGGCAGGAACAGGCGGCGGGCGCCGGTGAGCGTGTCGGCGCCGCGGCCGGCTTCCTTACCATGCTCAAAGGCCCAGCGGGCGGCGGCCAGATCGCCCTCGTCCAGCATGTCTTCCGGGGGATAGCCCGCCTGCACCGCAAGCTCATCGCCTTGCTGGCAGCAGCAGCACCACATTCAGCCCCAGCATATGGGCGATCTGATAGACGGTGGCCCAGAGAAGATCGTCCAGCCGCACCACCCCCGCCAGCTTGCGGCCGAAGCGGTACAGTTCTTCGGTGGTATTGGCGCGCTCCCGCGCCACGATCGCCTGGGTGCGCACCCGGGCCGTCAGATTGCTGGCGATCGCCGCCACCAGCATGAACACCAACAGGGTGACGATATTCTCCGGATCGGCGATGGTGAAGGTGTAGAGCGGCGGAAAGAAGAAGAAATTATAGGCGAGCGCGCAGATCAGTCCGGCTGAAGAGCGAGGGCCATAAGCCAAAGTGACCGCGCTGGCCAGCACCGCCACCAGCAGCACCAGCGCCACATTGGACAGGTCCAGCGCCTGCCGCAAGGCAAAGCCCAGCAGCAGCGCCACCGCCAAGCCATGATCAGGCTGCTCCGAGATAGGAGCGCTCGGATCGTGGGCGATTTCGGGCTGCGGCGCGACGCGCCGCCGGCTCGCGCCCCGTGATCGGGCACGACATGCACATTGATTTCGCCAGCGCGGCGGATGATTTCCCGCGCCAGGCTGGGCCGAACGCTTCTATCCCAGCGCGGCCCGCGCGGCGCGGCCACGGCGACGATATGAGTGATGTTGTTGGCGCGGGCATACTGGATCACGCCCTCCGCTTCGCTGGATGCCGGCACGGTGGCGGCGGTGCCGCCCATCCGTTCGGCCAGCCGGAGCGCCTGGGCGACGCGATCGCGCTCCGCTTCGCTTTCCGCGTCGCCGGTCTCGACATGCACTGCCGTCCAGGATGCGCGCAAGCCGGTCGGCCAGCCGCCGCGCCTGGCGGATCGCGGCGCCGGCGCCGGGCCGCGCGCTCACCGCCACCAGCAGCCGCTCGCTGGCCTCCCACGGGCCCGGCGATGGCATGGGCGCGCATGTAATCCATCATCTGGGCGTCTACCCGCTGGGCGGTGCGGCGCAACGCCAGTTCGCGCAGCGCCGCCAGATTGCCGGGCTGGAAGATAATTCTGCCTGCGCCCGCTCCGCCGCCTCCGGCATATAGACCTTTCCTTCCTTGCAGCCGCTGCAGCAGGTCTTCCGGCGTCAGATCCACCAGCTCGATATCGTCGGCACGGTCGAGGATGGAATCCGGCACCGTCTCGCGCACCCGCACATGGGTGATCTTGGCCACCACATCATTGAGGCTTTCGATATGCTGGACATTGAGGGTGGTATAGACGTCGATCCCCGCGGCCAGCAGTTCCTCGACATCCAGATAGCGCTTGGGATGGCGGCTGCCGGGCGCATTGTCATGCGCCAGTTCGTCCACCAGCACCAGGCGCGGATGGCGCTGCAGGATGGCGTCCAGGTCCATCTCCGCCAAGACCCGGCCCTTATAGGGCATGCGCTTCTTGGGAATGGCCTCGATGCCCTTGGTGAGAAGATCGGTCTCGACCCGGCCATGGGTCTCCACCACCCCGATCACCGCATCCACGCCGTCCAGCTTGCGGCGGCGGGCCTGCACCAGCATTTCGTAGGTCTTGCCGACGCCTGGCGCGGCGCCGAGAAAAATCTTCAACCGGCCACGCCCCTCCCCGCCCGCCGCCTTCAGCAGGGCATCGGGTGAGGCCGTCTTTGGCGTCGGCGTCGGTCATCCGGCAGGGATTTTATCGCTTTCTCGGCGCGCCTTGCGCGCCGGGCCTCATATGCGTCCAACGCCAGGTTCAGCTTCAGAACGTTGACATGCGGCTCGCCCGAGCAGGCCCAGAAAGCGGTCTTCGACATGGGCGTCCACCAGCGCTGGTCAGCGCCGCCCGATCCAGGTGCGCGGGCGCGTGGCGACGCGCGGCACCTGGAACAGGGCGGCGGCCGGGCGATGTCGGGATCAAGCCCGCTGGCCGAAGCCGTGACCAGGTCGGCCGGCACGGGCATGCCGGGATTTTCCGCCCGCAGCCTAGCCGCATCCCGGGCGATGCGGTCCTTCAGCTTTTTGGAGGTGGGCGACAGGTTGGAGCCGGAGGAATTGGCGGCATCATAGCCATTGCGGCCGAGGGGCGGCCATGGAAATAGCCCTCCGCGCTGAAACTCTGGCCGATCAATTCCGAGCCGATCACCTTGCCGTCGCGCACGATCAGGCTGCCCCCCGCCTGATGCGGAAACAGGGCTTGCGCCAAGGCGGTCAACCCCAGGGGATAGATCACCCGGTCAGAAGCGTCATCAGAACCAGCATCACGAATAGCGGGACGGATATGTTGCATAGGCGGTCTCCGTATGTCCTAAGCCAGACCCAAAGCGGTGACCGCAGGTCGATCAGCCTTGATGCCGATGAAGGGAACCAGGATGCCGCCCAGCCCATAGATCAGAAGATTGCGGCGAAGCATCTGAGCCGCGCCCAGCGGCGCGATATTCCACGCCTTTCAGCGCCAGCGGGATCAACGCCACGATTATCAGGGCGTTGAAGATGATGGCCGAAAGGATGGCGCTTTGCGGCGAATGCAGCGCCCATGATGTTGAGCGCCTGAAGCTGCGGATAGAAGGCCAGAAACATGGCGGGCATGATGGCGAAATATTTCGCCACGTCGTTGGCGATGGAGAAGGTGGTGAGCGCGCCGCGGGTCATCAGCAGCTGCTTGCCGATTTCCACGATCTCGATCAGCTTGGTGGGATCGCTGTCCAGATCCACCATGTTGCCGGCCTCGCGCGCCGCCATGGTGCCGGTGTTCATCGCGACGCCGACATCGGCCTGGGCCAGGGCCGGCGCGTCATTGGTGCCGTCGCCGCACATGGCGACCAGCTTGCCCTTGGCCTGTTCGGCTCGCGGATCAGCGCCAGCTTGTTCTCGGGCGTCGCCTGGGCCAGGAAATCATCCACCCCCGCCTCGGCGGCGATGGCGGCGGCGGTCAGGGGATTGTCGCCGGTGATCATCACGGTGCGGATGCCCATCCGGCGCAGGGCCGCAAACCGCTCATGGATGCCGCCCTTGACGATGTCCTTGAGTTGGATGACCCCCAGCAACCGCCTGTCCCGCGCCACCGCCAGGGGCGTGCCGCCATGTCTTGGCGATGCGGTCGGCGATCGACGGTCAGCGCCGCGCCGGAGAGCGACATGCCCGGCCCAGGCCAACACCGCGTCCACCGCGCCCTTGCGGATAGAGCCGCCGAGCGCATCGATGCCGGACAAGCCGCGTCTGGGCGGTAAAGGGCACGAAAGCTACTCGGCGCGTCGTGCTCGGGAATGCCATATTTTTCCCGCGCCAGCTCGACGATGGAGCGGCCTTCCGGCGTCTCATCGGCCAGGGACGCCGCCAGTCGCGGCTTCGGCCAGCTCCTGTTCGCTGACCCCGTCCAGCGGCAGGAAGGCGGTAGCCTGGCGGTTGCCCAAGGTGATGGTGCCGGTCTTGTCCAGCAGCAGGGTATCGACATCGCCCGCCGCCTCCACCGCCCGGCCCGACATGGCCAGCACATTGAAGCGCACCAGCCGGTCCATGCCGGCGATGCCGATGGCCGACAGCAGCGCGCCGATGGTGGTGGGGATCAGTGTGACGAACAGCGCCGCCAGCACCAGAACGCCCAACGTGTCCGCCGGCATAGGCGGCGAAGGCCGGAATGGTCGCCACCGCGAAGACGAAGATGAGGGTCAGCCCAGCCAGCAAGATGTTGAGCGCGATCTCGTTGGGGGTCTTCTGCCGCTCCGCTCCTTCCACCAGCGCGATCATCCGGTCGAGGAAGGTACTGCCTTGCATCGCGGTGATCCTGACCACCAGCTGATCCGACAGCACCCGGGTGCCGCCGGTGACGGCAGAACGGTCGCCGCCGCTTCGCGGATCACCGGCGCGCTTTCGCCGGTAATGGCGCTTTCATCCACCGTGGCCACGCCTTCGATCACTTCGCCGTCCGAGGGGATGGTGTCGCCGGCCTCCACCAGCACCAGATCGCCGCGCGCCAGCACCTGGGCCAGCTTGTTGGAATAGATGCGCGCCCTCTTGATGCACCAGCCACTTGGCCATGGTGTCGCTGCGGGTGCGGCGCAGGCGTCTCGGCCTGGGCCTTGCCGCGGCCCTCCGCCACGGCTTCGGCGAAATTGGCGAACAGCACGGTGAACCACAGCCAGATATTGATCTGGAAGGCGAAGCCAACTGATGCCGCGCCGCGCGATCCAGTCGCGGAGGAAGCAGGAAGCCGGTGAGGGTGGCCACCACTTCCACCACGAACATCACCGGATTGCGCGCCATCGCGCGGGGATCAAGCTTCGGAAGGCGTTGCCGATCGCCGGACCAGAATGGCGGCGCCGCCGATGCGGGCTGCGATCTTTGTGCATGCTTTGAGGTCATGGGCGATCCTCAGAAAAAGCCGCCGGCCCGCATCGCCAGATGCTCCACGATGGGACCAAGCGACCAGTGCCGGGAAGAAAGTGAGGCCGCCCACGATCAGGATCACCGCGATCAGGAGGCCCACGAACAAGCCGCCATGGGTAGGGAAGGTGCCGGCCGAGGCCGGCACGATCTTCTTGGCTGGCCAGCGATCCCGCCACCGCCATCATCGGCACGATGAAGAGGAAGCGGCCGATCAGCATCGCGAGGCCGAGGGTGAAGTTATAGAAAGGCGTGTTGGCGGTAAATGCCGGCAAAAGCGCTGCCATTGTTGCCGGTGGCCGAACTGAAGGCATAGAGGATCTCGGAAAATCCGTGCGGCCCGGCTATTGAGCGGCCCGGCCAGCCCCGCCTTGGTCACCGCCGCCAGAGCCGAAAAGCCCAGAATGGACAGCGGCAGGATCAGGATGGCCAGCATCGCCATCTTCATTTCCCTGGCCTCGATCTTCTTGCCCAAATATTCCGGGGTGCGTCCCACCATCAAGTCCGGCGATGAACATGGCGAGATGGCGAACAGCAGCATGCCGTATAGGCCGGAGCCCGACCCCGCCGAAGATGATCTCGCCCAACTCGATATTGGCGAGCAGGACCAGCCCGCCCAGCGGCGTGAAACTGTCATGCATGGCATTGACGCTGCCATTGGAGGCATCGGTGGTGGCGGTGGCCCAGATGGCGGAGTTGGCGATGCCGAAGCGCACCTCCTTGCCTTCCATATTGCCCGCCTGGGCGATATGCGCCGCGGCCACCGCCTGATTGCCTTGGCTTTCTGACCAATAGACGGTCGAAATTCCAGCCAGGAACAGAATCCCCATCACCGCGAAGATGGCCCAGCCCTGGCGGGTGTCCCCCACCATATGGCCGAAGGTGTAGGTCAGGGCCCCGCTGATGGCGAGGATCGACCACAGCTCCACGAAATCGCTGAGGGCGGTGGGGTTCTCGAAGGGATGTGCAGAATTGGCGTTGAAGAAACCGCCGCCATTGGTCCCCAGCATCTTGATCGCCTCCTGGGAGGCGACCGGTCCCTGGGCGATCAATTGCTTAACGCCATCCAGGCCTATCGCGTGGGTGTAGGCGCCGAGATTCTGCGGCACCCCCTGCCAGACCAGGATCAGCGCCACCAGGATCGAGAGCGGCAGCAGCAGATAAAGCACCGCCCGGGTGAGATCGACCCAGAAATTCCCCACTGTGCGCGCCGAGCGCCGGGCGAAGCCGCGGATCAGAGCCAGGAGCAAGGCGATGCCGGTGGCGGCGGAGACGAAATTCTGCACCGTCAGTCCCAGCATCTGGATCAGATAGGACAGCGTGGTCTCTCCGCCATAGGACTGCCAGTTGGTATTGGTGACGAAGCTCACCGCGGTATTGAAGGACAGGTCGGGCCCGAGGGCCGCCAAGGCCTGCGGATCGAGCGGCAGGACGGCTTGCAGCCGCTGCAACAGATAGAGCGCGGCAAATCCGGCGGCGCTGAACCCCAGCATGGCGATGGTGTAGGTCCTCCAATGCTGTTCCTCGCCGGGGCTGATGCCGCAAAGCCGGTAGATGCTGCGCTCGACGGGCTGCAGCAAGGGCGACAGCAAGTTTCGCTCACCTGCGAACACGCGCGCCATGTAAAGGCCGAGCGGCTTCACCGCCAGAAGAATGGACAGGCTATAAAGCCCGATTTGCAGCCAACCATTGAGGGTCATGTCAGAACCGCTCCGGCCGGATGAGGGCGTAAACCAGATAGACGAACAATCCGAGCCCCAACGCCGCTGCCAGGACATAATCCAGGGTCATGGTCGCGTCACAGGCTTTCGCAGACCAGGCAATAGCCGATGGCCGCGGCGAAAAACCCCAACCCCGACAGAAGATAAATCGCGTCCCACACAGCTGCCTCCATTGCGGCGATATATCTGCCTTCGGCGGCATAGTGGTTCGAGATGGCGTGCGGCGCCGGGAAATAAAGATTCCATATAGGCCGGTGCAGCCGATCAGAATTTCTGCGACACGCCGACATAGGCCTGCAGATCGGGGGTGGCGCGGTTCAACCCGAAATTCAGCCCCGCATCCAGCTGCAAATAATCCGTCACCCCATAGGCCAGGGCGGCATCGGCCGAATATTGCGTCACGGTTCCGGCCGGATCGAAATTCCAGTCACCCCAAAGCTCGCCATAAAGCGTGAAATTTCCCGGTAAGGCCACGGCCAGATTGATCAACTGCACCATATTGGCATGGCGGCCGCCGTCCGCCGTGTTTTTGTAAAGATCGACCTCCGGAACGGTGGTGAGAGTGAGGCTGTCGCTCAACTTGACATTGACCGGGACGATCAGCCCGCCCTCGACCGCGCCATTGCCGACCGGGATCCGGGCGGTGGGCGCCTTGAGATAAGGAATGACACCGACATCCAAATCGCCATCATTCCAGAACTGGTATTTCAGCCGCAGATAAAGATTGCCGATGCCGCTGACGCTCTGACGCTCGCCGCTTTTGCCGTGGGTGGTGATAATCTCCAGCGGCGAGAAATTTGCCTCCACATCCATTTGCGGCGTCAGACCGTATTTGAAAGTGGGATTCAGGACCAACCAGGTATGGGTGGTCGCGCCGCCGAAAGTCAGCGAACTGCCATTCACCAGGTCGCTCTCATATTGAAAATGTCCCGCCTCGACCGTGCAGGCGGCATTCGATTTGGTGGGCCGGTCGGTGCAAATCGGGGTTAAGGTCTCGCCGCTCGCCGTGCCACTCTCCGCCGCTTGCGCATAGGCGCCTTGGTAGCCCGCGAGGCCAAGAGCGATCAAGGCAATGATCGAAATATGATGCAGCATCCAATGACTCAATCTTGCCGCGCCGGTAAGAGCGGTGCGATATTGGGTGTCCATTTACCGGCGCGAACATTCTCACGCGGACCCGCATATATTTTCCATATGAATTGGGATCCGAAGGCGTATGTGATCGCTCGTCACGACTGGCCGCTCACGCAGTAGTCTAAAATCGACTCTCAGTGATTTAGAAGGGCCCACATAGGGTGATAGGCTGCTGGATCCCCTTTGCGTCATCAGCAGACGGACCCCACTTGTGGCATTCTTTTCAATATACCGTCGCCACAACAGTCCTCTAAAGTCACCCCTTCTCGCGCATGCGGACTGGCCTGCACCCGGTTTGAGTGACACGCGGTTAAGCTAATCCTGCCTTCGTCTCAAAGTCCATTGGGCTCATATATCCGATCGTCGAGTGCCGTCGTTTTGGGTTGTAGAAGCGTTCGATGTAGTCGAACACATCGGCCTTGGCATCATTCCGCGTCCGATAGGTCTTACGCGCCGTACGCTCGGTCTTAAGCGAGGAGAAGAAGCTCTCCATCGCAGCGTTGTCCCAGCAATTGCCAGAGCGGCTCATCGAACAGGTGACGCCATGATCGGCCATCAGCCGCTGGAACTGCTCGCTGGTGTACTGGCTGCCGCGATCTGAATGATGGAGCAATGCCCGGGGTTTTCCCCGCCGCCAGATCGCCATCACCAGGGCATCGGTGACGAGCTGGGCCGTCATGCTCGCGCTCATCGACCATCCGACCACGCGCCGGGAGAACAGATCCACGACCGCCGCCACATAGAGCCAGCCTTCTGCCGTCCAGATGTAGGTGAAGTCCGCGATCCATTTGCGGTTCGGGGCCGGGGCATCGAAGCTGCGGTCCAGCATGTTGGAGGCGATGGCGCCCGCTTGCCGCTCTCCCAGGTCTGGCGGTAGCCGCCGCCGTCTGGGGCGCGCTTTTAGGCCCTGCTGGCGCATCAGGCGCTCGATCCGGTGCAGCCCACAGGAAATCCCTTCCGAGATCAGGTCGTGCCACACACGCCGGGCACCGTAGGTCCGGTCGCTGGCAAGGAAGCTGGCGCGGACCTTCGCACCCAGTTCCTCGTCGCTGCGACTGCGCTCGCTGCGGGGCCGCGTCAGCCAGGCATAGAAGCCGCCGCGCGAGACACCGAGCGCCCCGCACATCCATCTCGCCGGCCATATCCCCCGGTGCTTCGCGATGAAGGAGAACTTCACGTGCTCTCCTTCGCGAAGTAGGCCGCGGCTTTTTTTAGGATATCGCGTTCGGCTTTGAGCTTGGTCACTTCGCGCTTCAGCCGCGTGATCTCGGCCTGCTCCGGACCCTGCCGACCATGGCCGGGAAATGCCTGCTGCACGTCCCCAGCCGCATCCTTGATCCAGCGCCGCAGCACCGTTCCATGGACGCCCAGATCGCGCCCGGCTTGCGCCACAGATACACCGCGCTCGGTGACAAGCTTCACCGCCTCAAGCTTGAACTCTCGTGTGAACTTCCGTCTCTCCATGACCCACCTCCCGGTTCCATAAAAACACCAAACTCGGTGTCTTCAAAACCGGGTGCAGGCCAGAGATTCTTTAATGTGCCAAGCAAAATTACAGTCTCGGAATGAAAAATGATCATGTTGACCTCTTCCATGTTGGCTCGTCCTCGTATTGGCCACCAGCTCAGCAGACATTTGGGGTGGCGCAACTCCATCCAGATATCCCTCAGGCCTCTTCGTTCGAGCGACCTAGCCGAGCTAATACCGCTCGCCCTGGACCTGACCTCGCGCGCGGAATGGAGGGGCTTATAGGGAAAGCGCCCTTTTTGCAGGAATTTTCCCGAAAGAAAGATGGATCTTTACCATTGAGAAGCGGGCCCCGTGTTAGGGACGGCCGGCAGACTTAAGGCCCCGGACGGCGGTGAAAGCGCCCGATCTATCTTTCCTCAGCGAGGCACGATGGCTCTCCCGCGCGCGTATCCGCCGCATACTGTGCGTTTTTGCGGTTCTTTCGCTCGCGGCCACCGTCGGGGAATTCTGGCGGGACACCCAGCTCGGCCTCACCAGCACCGCCGGGCGGCAACTCGGCGTTGATTTCATCAATTACTGGTCGGGCGCCCATCTCGCCTTTCGCGGCGAGGCGAATCGTGTCTACGACATCCCCGCATTCGTGCGCTACGAGCGCGCGCATACTGGTCCCACAGCCGCCTTTCGATGGTATGCCTATCCACCCGTCGCGCTTTTGCTCAGCGCGCCGCTCGCGGTGATGTCCTTCCTTCCCGGATTCGCGTTCTGGTTGGTGACCGGAACGGCATTATCGGCGCTACTGTTCGTCCGATATATGCGATGGCCGACGGCGGCACTCGTCGCCCTCGCAAATCCGGCTGCTTTCCTTAATGCGATCGGCGGCCAGAACGGGCAATTCACGGCTGCGCTGCTCGCGGGCGGACTCATGACGCTAGAAAGCCGGCCGGTATTTTCGGGCATCTTATTCGGCATGATGTGCTACAAGCCGCAGTTCGGTATTTTGCTTCCCTTTGCGCTCGCCGCTGGCGGGCGCTGGCGAACCTTCGTTTCGGCCGCCGTCACCGTCGTCGCGCTTTGCGGGGCAAGCCTGTGCCTATTCGGCTGGCAGACTTGGGCCAGTTTCCTTCGGAACGCCCCGATCAACCGACTGCTGCTCGAACAGGGCGATAGTTTCTGGCATCGCATGACGAGTCTCTTCGCGGCCTTTCGCCTAGCCGGAGCGGATGTTGCTCTGTCGTATGGCGCACAACTTATTTCCACGTTGGCTGCGCTCGCAGTCACGGTTTTCGTCTGGCGTAGCGGCGCGTCCGTCCGCAACAAGGGCGCAGTCCTGCTAATCGCTACCTTCCTCGCCACGCCCTATGCGTGGGATTCGGATATGATCATTCTCACCTTCGCGGTAGTCTGGCTCTGGCAGGATGCCCGCCGCGCCGGCTTTGCCGCTTGGGAAAAGCTCGTTCTAGTTGGCGTGGTCGGCCTGCCGATTGTGATGGGGTTGATCGCGGCTAAAACCCATGTACAAATCGCGCCGGCTTTGCTTTGGATAGCATTGGTCTTCGCCGCTCGGCGGTCGCTCGCCGAGCCCGGCCGGACGGCGACATTACTGGGTGAACCGGTCCCGACCCCCCCGCTGCGCAAATGAACCGACTGTGCCTCGTCAGCGTGAGTTGGATTGAATGTCCAGGCCATTTTGAAAGAAATAATTCCAGGGACACAATACTTAACTCCCCTTCTCGTAATCAGAGCCTCCGCATTGGCCGCTTGTCTTGCGCCTCGGGCTAGCGCCTCCCTCGCCCGCTTTGCGGGCTCGAAGAGGCGCTCAGTTTTTCTAAATTCGCAAATCAGCACCGCGCTGCTGGCGCCTCCCTCGCCTGCTTCGCAGGCTCGAAGAGGCGCTCAGTTTTTCTAAGCTCGCAAATCAGCACCGCGCTGCTGGCGCCTCCCTCGCCTGCTTCGCAGGCTCGAAGAGGCGCTCAGTTTTCTAAATTCGCTTCGCTCATTAAGAAAAACTGGCGCGCCCTAGGGGAGTTCGAACCCCTCTTGCAAGATTGAAAATCTTGAGTCCTAACCGATAGACGAAGGGCGCGGCCGGAGAGACGGGGCTATAGCCGCCGGGTCCGTCTATTGCAAGCGGATTCAAGCGCTTGCCGCGGCATCCTCGATCTGCAATTGAACCCGGATCTGGCCGTTCCATTCCTCGGCCCGAAGCCTGCCCGCGGCATGGATGGATTTTCCCCGCGATTTCAGCAGCCCCTCGCCCAGGGGCGTGCCGGCCGCCCGGAAGGCGATCGCGTCCAGCCGGCTGTCGTCGCCGCCCGCCAGCCGCGCCCGCACATGGGCGCCCCCCACCACATCGGCGAAGGCCACGCGGACATCCGGAAAACCCAGCACCGGCTCCGGACTGCCGGCGCCGAACGGGCCGACCAGCGCGATTTCACAGACCAGGTCCCTGACCGCCGCGGCGGGGGAGGAAACCGCATCCAGAACCAGGCTTGCCGCCTCTTCAAAGGCCTGGCTTGTGTCCGCGAATTGCGTTTCCAGGAATTGCCGCAAGCCGGTCAGCTGATCCGCCGATAGCGAAAAACCGGCCGCCATGGCATGGCCGCCGCCGGCCTCGATCAAACCCCGGTCGCGCGCGGCCCGCACCATGCGGCCGATATCGATGCCCGGAATCGAGCGGGCCGAGCCGCGCCCCATGCCCCCTTCGAAGCCGGCGACAAAAGCGGGCTTGGCGAAACGATCCTTGAGCCGGCTGGCGACAATGCCCACCACCCCCGGATGCCAACCGTCATTGGCCAGCAGCAGAAACGGCGCATTGTCCTGGGCTGCGGCAAGCGCCACCGCCTCCTCCAGGATCAGCTTCTCGATCGCCTGGCGCTCGCGATTGTGCCGGTCGAGCTGGCGGGCGAATTCATCCGACTGCCCGCTTTGGCGCGCGGTCAAGAGGTCGGCGCCCAGGCCGGCGCGGCCCACCCGTCCCCCGGCATTGATGCGCGGCCCGAACACGAAGCCCAGATGGTAGGCGTTGAAGGGCGGCGCGGCATTGGCGACCGCGGCCAACGCGGCCAATCCCGGACGCGCCAGTTTCGACAATTGCGCCAGGCCCTGACGGACAAAGGCACGGTTGACACCTTGAAGCGGCACCACATCGCACACCGTCGCCAGTCCCACCAGATCCAGAGCGTCGCGCAAGTCCGGTTCGCTCAGGCCGCGCGCCTGATAAAAGAAGCTGTCGCGCAAGGCGCGGTTGAGGCCGACCAGAAACAGAAACGTCACCCCGGCGGCCGCGAGATGGCCAAGACCGGATCGGTCGCCCGGCTGATTGGGATTGACGTGGGCCAGGCACTGAGGCCGGACATCGACCCGGTGATGATCCAGCACCACCACATCCAAGCCGATCTCGTTGGCGGTTTCGAAAGCCGGGCCGCCCGAGGCGCCGCAATCCACCGTGATCACCAGGGACGCGCCTTCCACCTTCAGCGTCCGCATGGCCGGGGCCGAAGGGCCGTAACCCTCGCTCAGGCGGTCGGGAATGTAGATGCGCGGCGGCGCGCCCAACGCGGTCAGGAATTCCGCCAGCAGCGCGGCCGATACCGAGCCGTCCACGTCATAATCGCCGAACACAGCGATCCGCTCACCCGCTTCCAGCGCGCGCTTCACCCGCGCCACCGCGTCATCCATTTCCTGGAGCACGGATGGATCCGGCAGGAATTTCCGCAAAGAAGGATTGAGATAATCGGCCGCATCTTCAGCCGCGACGCCGCGCGCCGCCAGCAGCCGCGCCAGCAGCGGCGAAATCGCCAACTCCTGGGTCAACCGGCGGACAAGCGCTTCCTCCGAGGCTTCCAGCCGCCAGCGTCGGCCCGAAAAGCTGCGGGCCACGCCAAAGGCCGCTTGCGGCCTGGCTGCCAGTATCTCAGACAATTTGGCGCAGATGGCGCGCCTTGATCCAGCGCACCGTTCCGGTGGCGGATCGCATCACCACGCTCTCGGTCGTGACATAATCGCCGGCGCGATGCACGCCGGCCAGCATCGAGCCATCGGTCACCCCGGTGGCGGAAAACACCACATCGCCCGCCACCAGATCCATCATCGCATATTTGCGGTCGAAATCCTTGATGCCGATCTTCTCCGCCCGGCGTTTCTCGTCGTCCTTCTTGAACACCAGCCGGGCCTGCATCTGCCCGCCGATGCAGCGCAGCGCCGCCGCCGCCAGCACGCCTTCCGGCGCGCCGCCCTGGCCGATATAGATGTCGATGCCGGTGGCGGGATCGGTGGTGGCGATCACGCCGGCCACGTCGCCATCGGTGATCAATTTCACCGCCGCGCCGGCCTGTCTCACCTTGGTGATCAAGTCCCCATGCCGGGGCCGGTCCATGATGCAGGCGGTGACGTCCTGCGGCTTGACGCCCTTGGCCTTGGCCAGCGCGTTGATATTGTCGCCCGGTTCGGCGTCGAGATCGATCAGCCCGTCCGGGAATCCGCCGCCGATGGCGATCTTGTCCATATAGGTGTCCGGCGCATGCAGCATGGTGCCGGGCTCCGCCATCGCCATCACCGCCATCGCATTGGCCATCGCCTTGGCGGTGAGGGTGGTGCCTTCCAGCGGATCGAGCGCGATATCCACCGCCAATCCCCCCTGCCCCACCTTCTCGCCGATGAAGAGCATGGGCGCCTCGTCGCGCTCGCCCTCGCCGATCACCACCGTGCCGTCGATCGGCAGCGCGTTGAAGGCCGCGCGCATGGCGTGGACCGCCGCCTGGTCGGCGGCATGCTCGTCGCCGCGCCCGATCTGGGCGGCGGCGGCGATGGCGGCGGCCTCGGTGACGCGCACCGCTTCCAGGGCGAAGGCGCGATCCAGGGGCTTGGCGATGGAGGGGGGACGGATGAGGGTCATGAATTCTCCTGGGGGCCGTCTGAATGCGGCCTGATTCCTTCTATGCGGCGGCATTCCGCCGGCTCAATGTTATCCGCTCGCGCGGCCACTTATTTCACAGCGGCTCGGCCGCCTATGGTCATCCGCTCACGCGGCCTACTTCTCTCATTTCGGCGGCTTCGCCGCCTTGTCGGCCGCTCACGCGGCCTCCATAGGAATCATGCAGGGCCGCGCCCGAACCTTGTCCGACGCGGCAATCGCCCGCAAGGCGCGTTCCACGGCGCTTTGCTGAGTTTCGTGGGTAATCATGACAATCGCCACCGGGGCGCTGTGATGGCGGCCGCGCTGGATCATGCTTTCGATGGAAACACCGCATTGCGCCAGATGGCCGGCGATTTCCGCCAGCACGCCGGGCACATCCGGCACCTCGAATCGCAGATACCAGGGCGACTGGGCCGCATCCGCCGAAGCGGGCTTGAAATCGGCAAGCATCCGGGCCGGGCGGCCGAAGACCGATGCATCGCAGCCGCGGGCGATTTCAGTCAGATCGGCGATCACCGCCGAAGCGGTGGGCGCTTCGCCCGCGCCGCGTCCGGAGAAAAAGAACGGGCCCGCCTGGCCCGCATCCACCAATACGCCATTGGCGGCGCCGTCCACATTGGCAAGCGGAGAGCGCGCCCGCACCATGGCGGGATGGACCTTCTGGTCGATGCCGGAAGCCGTGCGCCGCGACACGCCCAGAAGCTTGATGCGGAAGCCGAACTCCGAGGCGAAATGAATATCCGCCGGGGTGATATGCTCGATGCCCTCCACCGTCATGGCCGAAAGATCGGGCGCCACCCCGAAGGCCAGGCTGGAGAGCAAAGCCAGCTTGTGGGCGGTGTCTCCGCCGCCCACGTCCAGACTGGGATCGGCCTCGGCATAGCCCAGCGCCTGCGCGTCCTTCAGGACCTGCGCGAAGCCGGCCCCGGTCGCCTCCATCTCGGTCAGGATATAATTGCAGGTGCCGTTGAGAATGCCTTTCACCGCCTCGATCTCATAGGCGATCAGGCCTTCGCGCAGGGTCTGGACGATGGGGATGCCGCCCGCCACCGCCGCCTCGAATTTGAGCTGGCGGTGATTGCGTTCGGCCAACAGCGCCAGTTCCTTGCCGTGGCTGGCCAGCAGCGCCTTGTTGGCGGTCACCACATGCTTGCCGTTGGAAAGCGCGGCCTCGACCAGCTTGCGGGCGACGCCATCGGCGCCGCCGATCAACTCCACCACCACATCGGCGTCGGTCTCAACCAGCGCCAGCGGATCGGCATAAAAATTCTCCACCGCGAATCCACGCGCCTTGTCGGGCCGGCGTGCGCTCATCGCCACCACCGCAAGCCCGCGTCCGGCACGGGCGGCCAGCATGTCCTGCTCGGCGGCCAGCGCCTTGACCACGCCGCCGCCCACCGTGCCAAGCCCGGCGATGGCGATTTTGAGCGGTGCCGTCACGGGACCGACGCCAATCGCACCGGCGGGTGATTGGTCCCCAGCGCCAGGAATTTCTTCACATTGCGCGCCGCCTGCCGGATGCGGTGCTCGTTTTCCACCAGCGCCACCCGCACATAGCCCTCGCCATATTCGCCGAACCCGATGCCCGGCGACACCGCCACCTTGGCGTGTATCAAGAAGCTGCTTGGCGAATTCCATCGAACCGGCCTCGCGGAATTTCTCCGGCAGCGGCGCCCAGGCGAACATCGAGGCTTCGGGCGACGGAATCTCCCAGCCCGCCTGCGCCATGCTTTTCACCAGCACGTCGCGGCGCGATTTGTAGACGGCGCGGATCTCGTCCACCACGCTTTGCGGCCCGTTCAGCGCCGCCGCCGCCGCCACCTGGATGGGGGTAAAGGCGCCGTAATCGAGATAGGATTTGATCCGGGCCAGCGCCCCGATCAGATGCTCATTGCCCGCCGCGAACCCCATCCGCCAGCCCGGCATGGCATAGGTTTTGGACAAAGACTGGAATTCGATGGCGATGTCCTTGGCGCCTTCCACTTCCAGAATGGAAGGCGGCGGGGTGTCGCCGAAATAGATATCGGCATAGGCGAGATCGGACAGAATCCAGATCTCATGCCTCTTGGCGAATTTCACCACCTCTTTGTAGAAATCCAGACCCACCGTCTGCGCTGTGGGATTGGAGGGATAGTTCACCACCAGCGCCACCGGCGACGGCACCGAATGCCGCGTGGCGCGGCCAAGCCCGGACAGATATTCCTCCGGCGACCGGGCCGGCACATGCCGGATCGCCGCCCCGGCCAGGATGAATCCGAAGGCGTGAATGGGATAGGCGGGATTGGGCACCAGCACCACATCGCCCGGCGCGGTGATCGCCTGGGCGATATTGGCGAAACCTTCCTTCGATCCCAAAGCCGCGATCACTTCCCGGTCGGGATCGAGGCTCACCCCGAAGCGGCGCTGGTAATAAGCGACATGCGCCTTTCTCAGCCCCTTGATGCCGCGCGAGGCGGAATAGCGGTTGGAACGCGGCGCCCGCGCGGTCTCGCAAAGCTTGTCCACGATATGATCGGGAGTGGGCATGTCGGGATTGCCCATGCCGAAATCGATGATGTCCTCGCCGCGCGCCCGGGCCTGGGCCTTGAGGCGGTTGACTTCCTCGAAGATATAGGGCGGCAGCCGCTTGATGCGGTAGAAATCGGTGTTCATAAGAAGTTCCTGAAAGCGCCCTAAAAATCGGGCATTTGGATGCCGGGTGCAATCACTTTTCCAGCCGTTTGCGGCGCTTTTAAAGCAATGGTTTCATGTGCCTGCCGTGGGGCCGGCCCGCCACAGGACGGTCGCCCCGGCCGCTCGCTTTGCGCCGTCCATACGCTGCCGCTTTGGACCGTTCGCAGCTCAAAATGGTCCACTGGACCATTTTTCCCGCTTCGCGGTCGCCCCGGCCGCTCGCTTGAACTCGCGGCGTTCGCAGCTCAAAATGGTCCACTGGACCATTTTTCCCGCTTCGCGGTCGCTGCTCACCCCTGCACAAAGATCTCGGCGCGTCGGTTGCCGGCTTCCCCCTCCGGCATGGACTCATAATAGATCGGCTGGCTGTCGCCCACCGCGTCGATCAGAACCTTCGCGGCCGGCACCCCTTCTTGGATCAGTTCCTTGGCCACGGCGGCGGCACGTTCCTGCGATTTTTCGAAAATCGCTTCCAGATGCTTTTCCAGAGACATGTTGGCGGTACGGCTGGAGGAATGGCCGACCACCCGAATAGTGCCCTGCCCGCCATTGGCCTTGAACGCCGCCACCGCGGCGCGGATCTTGGCGCGCGCGGACTTGTCGAGAGTGACACTGTCGCCGGGGAAATAAACCACCGCGGTCGGGACGGCGCCGCCATTCATCGCCGCAATCCGGCCGGCATCGCTGGAAAGCGTGCCAAGATTGGCCGTCACCGAACCGGAATCGGAGCCGACCGCCGCGCCCTTGGGCGGCACGGCCGGGACCGCGGCGTTGCTGGCCATGCGGTCGCCTGCCAGCATGGCTGTTTGCTGATAATGCTGCACGATAGGCGCAGACACGAACTGATTGACCGACGGATCCAATGGCGGCGCGGCCGACGGCTTGAAGCCCATCGCGGCATCCGACGCGGCCGGAATGGCCATGGTGGCGCCCGCCTGCATGGGGGCATTGGCTGGAACGGCGGGTTCTGCGCCCGGCGGGGCCGCAGAAGGCCCGACCGGGGTGGCGCTGGTGGCTTCCGGCATCGAAGCCGTCTGCATCCTGGTGTCAGGGGGCACGGCGGGTTGGGCGCCCGGCGGTGGCGCGGCCGCCGCCATCTGCGGCGCCGGCTCGGCAGTGGGCGGCACCGCGGCCGCCGGAGCCGGCTCGGCCGTCGGCGCGGCGGCCGCGGTTTGCGGCGCAGGCTCGGCCGTGGGCGCGGGTCTTCGGCGGTCGGCGGCTGCTCGGCGGCGGCAGTGCCTAAAACGCGCTGCGCCGCGCTGGGCGCGACATCGGAGGTTGTGGGCGGCGGCGCGGCCGCCTCGGTGCCGCCGCGCAGGACTTCGGCGCTGTAGCGGGCCTGGGCGCCGTCATTGGCAAGCGACTGGGCCGTCTGCTGCTGCTGGCCGGGGGCGGCGGCGGGAGCCGGACGGGCCGGCAGACTGGCCAAGTCGGGCGTGGTCCCGACATCCTGGTCGGATGAAGCCGTGGGCGGCGCCTGGTCCGGGAATTGGCTGGCCGGCGGAGTGCTGCTGCTGTCGTCGCTGAGCAGTCCGGTGGGATCGAGATCGGCGATGGTGGAGCAGCCGGCGACGCCGACCGTCAATCCTAGGATCAGCAGACACTGGCGCAGTGGTGCGGTGGACTTGATCATTCGGTCGATTCCCGGTGCATAAAGCGTCACGCCGGCGCGCGCATCCCCGTCTTCGCGCAATCCAGCCACCTCCTATACCGCGCCGGTGGCTTGGTTCCAAGCATGCTCAGCGGCTAGGTCCATGAATTCTTGACATATTTCAGGCATAACGCTTTCTCCGGCATGGGAATTGCCGCTTCCGGCCTCCCGCGTTATCACCAGGTTCCCTTACGGCTCCACCCCGATGGCCAAGAAACAACCCGCACCCCTGACCGAATCGGCAGACCCGTCGCTGTCCGACCAGCTGGCAAATCTCGACCGCGAGAAATTCGCCCGCAACATGCTAATGGTGGCGGGTCAGAGCCAGCGGCTGGTCGCGGATTTCTTCAAACGCTGGGCGGTGAGCGAGCATCAGGGCCCGCTGGATCCCCTCAACGTGTCCGGCGCCTTTTTCGCTCTGCTGAAAGCCATGGGATCGGACCGGCAGACCGTGATCGAAAGCCAGATGCGCTTCTGGAAGGACTGGGCGAATCTGTGGGAATCCACCACCATGCGGATGCTGGGAGGCGAAAAGGCCAAGCCGGTCATCGCGCCCGAGCCGGGCGACCGCCGTTTTCGCGACACCCAGTGGCAGCAGAATGAAGTGTTCGACTTCATCAAGCAATCCTATCTGCTGGCGGCCAACGCGATGCAGGGCATGGTGGCCAACCTGCACGCCATCCCCGAACCCGAGCGCAGGCGGGTGGAGTTCTATACAAGGCAGTTCGCGGACGCGCTGGCGCCCACCAATTTCATCCTCACCAATCCGGAAGTGATGCGCGCCACCTTGGCGTCGAGCGGCGAGAATCTGGTCAAGGGCCTCGACAATCTGATTTCCGATGTCGAGCGCGGCAAGGGCGAACTTTCCATCCGCCAATCCGCGGATGCATTCGCGGTGGGCGAGAATATCGCCACCGCCCCCGGCAAGGTGGTGTTCCGCAACCGGGTGATCGAACTCCTGCAATATGAGCCGGCCACCGAGCAAGTCTATGAGCGGCCGCTGCTGATCTTTCCGCCCTGGATCAACAAATTCTACATTCTGGATCTGCGGCCCGAGAACAGTTTCATCCGCTGGCTGGCTGGCCGGGGCTATACCGTGTTCGTGGTGTCCTGGGTCAATCCGGACGGCGAACTCGCCCAGCTGGGATTCGAAGACTATATGCGCGAGGGCATCTTTGCCGCCCTCGACGCGGTCAGGGACGCGACCGGGGTGGAGGACCCCAACTGCGTCGGCTATTGCATCGGCGGCACGCTATTGTCGATCACGCTGGCCTATCTGGCGGCGAAGAATGACCCGAAATACCCGATCGCGCGGATTCATTCCGCCACCTTCTGGGCGGCGCAGACCGACTTCAGCGACGCCGGCGATCTGTCGGTGTTCGTGGATGAGGCCCAGCTGCAGGCGCTGGAGGAGCAGATGAAGGAGGCCGGCGGGGTGCTGGAGGGCGCCAAGATGGCGACCACCTTCAACATGCTCAGGGCCAATGACCTGATCTGGTCCTTTGTCATCAACAATTACATGCTGGGCAAATCGCCCATGCCGTTCGATCTGCTTTATTGGAACAGCGATACCACCCGCATGCCGGAGCGGCTTCATCTGTCCTATCTGCGCCAGTGCTACAAGGAGAATGCCCTGGCGCTGGGCAAGATGAAACTGGGCGGGATCAAGCTCGATCTCGCCAAAGTGAAGATGCCGGTCTATCTGCAATCGGCCAAAGAGGACCATATCGCTCCGGCCAAATCGGTGTTCAAAGGCGCGCAACTGTTCGGCGGGCCCGTCCGCTTCATCATGGCGGGCTCCGGTCATATCGCCGGGGTGATCAATCCGCCCGCGGCCAAGAAATATCAATATTGGACCAATGACGGCAAAAAGAAGCCCCCCAGTCTCGCCGATTGGAGCGCCGGCGCGGTCGAGCATCCCGGCTCCTGGTGGACCGATTGGGATAGCTGGCTTTCCAAATTGTCGGGCGCGAAAATTCCGGCCCGCAAACCCGGCGACGGCAAGCTGAAGATATTGGGCGAGGCCCCTGGCAATTATGTGCGCGTCCGGGCGCGATAGGCCTTAAGCCGGATCAGTTGGTGCGACCGGCCTGAAGTTTTTCATTCGCCCCGCCCAGCTGGCGATAAAAACCGGGTCCTTCCTGGCCGTTCAGCCACAGGTCGCGGCGCGGATTGACCAGAAACACATGGCCATCATGGGCGTGGACATAGCCCAGATGGAATTTTTCCAGATAGGTGGCGGCGAAATCGCTGTCCTCGCAGCGCCCATCCAGACAGCGCACCGACAGCGAGGTTGCCGTCAGCCCGGGATCGCGCGGCCGGAGCGCCGGCGCCAGGCCGGACTGGCAGCGCAAGGACAAGAGCGACGCCGCCGTGATCGGCAAAGCCCAGTCCATATCGGCCGCCGGCACCCCGGCGATCCATAGCGACAGCACATCGGCCTTGACGCGCCAAAGCACAAAGCCGGCCTGGCCCATGCGATTGCCGAAATTGAGGGCTTTGATGCCGAAGGCCCGAGTTTCGACCGGGGTGGAATCGATCTTGCCCTTGAAGATGGCGCGCAGCTGGCCCAGCACGAAATCCTTTGGCTTGCGGAGTTGCGCCGCATCGAGGCGCATCAGTTTGTAGATGGCGTGCTCACTGCCATCGGCGGATGTCAGATGAATCCGGTTCGCCCCAAAATCCCGCACCCGCCATTTCTCCGGCGCCACGCCCGAGCAGTCGCCGGCATTCAATTGCGGCAAGGCGCGGGGGCGGATGCTGACCCCATGGGCAAGCCGCCGCGACCAGGCGGCGTTCGCCGCCATGGCGGGGGGATGGAAATGTTCCTTGGCCAGGATCCGTGGCGGATGCACCCGGAAGACTTTCGCGTCCTTGGGCGGCGCGGCCTGGAAAATGACCGTCACCGTTCGGGGCCGGATCATGCCCCGCGCCTCGTCGAACAGGGTGAAGCTGACATGGTCGCCCTCCTGGTGCCGGCGCACCATGTCGGAGGCCTGGCGGGCGGAAGTGATCTTTTCGCCGTCGATCCGGGCCACCACCGCGCCCGGCCGGATGCCGGCCCGATAGGCGGGGCTGTCCTGGGCCACATCCAGCACCAAGGCGCCGCGGGTGCCGAGCAATGGCGCCCGCGACGCCGCCGCACTCGTCACGCGGGCGAATTCCAGGCCGGAATATCCGCTTGGCGTAGGGGCGCGCGCGATCAGCCTGGCGACCGCAAAAGCACCGATCGCCACCACCACCAGAATTGCCAGCCACAGACGCGCCATAAGGGCGCTTCTAACATAAATCAGAGACCTGTCGTCTCCGGCAAACCCAGCATGAGGTTCAGATTCTGCACCGCCGCGCCGCCCGCGCCCTTGCCGAGATTGTCGAGCACCGTCACCAGCCGCGCCTGCTCCGCCGCCGGATTGGCGAAAACGAACAATTTCATCCGGTTGCTGCCGGCCAAACGCTCCGCATCCAGACTCGTCATCGCCGCGGCCTCTTCCAGGCTCGCCACCTCCACCAGCGGCCGGCTGGTATAGGCCTGGTCCAGAACCGCGTGCAGATCGCGGGGCTTTGGCTTACCCGGCAAAGCCCATAGCTGCAGCGGAATCTCCACCAGCATGCCGCGATAAAAGCGGGCCACGGTGGGCGCGAACAAGGGCGGATGCGCCAGGCCGGCGCGCGCCTGCATTTCGGGAATATGCTTGTGCGAAAGTCCCAGCGCATAGCCGCGCTGCACGGTCTCGACAAAAACCGGGGAATCCCGTTTCTCGAATTCCTCGATCATGCTTTTGCCGCCCCCGGAATAACCGGACACCCCATGCACGGTGACCGGAAAATCCACCGGGATCAGGCCGGCGCGCACCAGGGGCCGGGCCAGAGCCAGAAATCCGGTGGCCCAGCAGCCCGGATTGGCGACCCGGGAACTCGCCCGGATGGCGTCATAGCCGCCGGCCTCCAGTTCCGCGAAGCCATAGGTCCAACCCTCCGCCACCCGGTGCGCGGTGGACGCGTCGATCACCCGGACTTTGGGATTTTCGATCAGCGAGACCGCCTGGCGGGCGGCGGCATCCGGCAGGCAGAGAATGACCAGATCCGCCTCATTCAAGGCCCGGGCGCGGGCCTTCTCATCCTTGCGTTCGGCGTCCGCGAGCGCCACCAACTCGAGGTCGGCGCGCCGGGCCAGCCGCTCGCGGATCTCAAGGCCGGTGGTGCCCGCCGCCCCGTCGATAAAAATTCTTGCCGCCATCATCCGATCCACTTTGCGGCGTTTCTCTTATCTTATTTTGTCCTTCGGGCAAGCCAAATGACCATGCGCCGGGCGCGCAGCGGCTTTCCAAGCGTCACAGCCCGGACTAGCATCGGGTCCTGGAACGTGACTGGTTTTGGGGGACTGACATGGACCTGAACGCGATCGTCGAGAATTTCCGCGATACTGTTACCCAGCATTATTTCGACATGAAGGGCCGGGTGAGCCGGGAACGTTTCTGGTATTTCGTTCTGGCCGCAATAGTGGTGGAAGTCGTGGCCGCGATCCTGCAGGCCGCGGTTTTCGTGCCGATCGGCGCCCTGGTGTCGCTGGCGCTGCTTTTGCCCAGCGCCGGCATGGGCGCGCGGCGGCTGCAGGATAGCGGGCGTAACGGCAATCTGGTCTGGATCATGATCATCCCGGCCGCGATCACCGAATTTTTCCGGCTGTTCCTGTTCGGTCCGTTCGGCATTTTCGGTGCACTGGCATTCGCCTTCACCATCGGCCCGATACTCGGACTGATCACGCTGATCGCGGCGATCGTGCTGATCTATTACTGGTGCCAGCCCGGCGATGCCGGGCCCAACGCCTATGGCGAACCGCCGCCCCAGAGCCTGCGCGTTTCCACGCCGCCAGCCGCCTGAGATAGCCGATATCGTGCGGCACCGGCCGCGAATGAATCACCTGGCGTCGGGCTTCGCGGCGCTGAACTTGATCAGGCTTTGGGCGGGGGGATCGCTGGAGAGTTCGCTGCCTCCGGCCGGCACCTGGTTGGACTGGAGCAAGAAGGCGACAATATCGGTGGTGGTGGCATTGTCGAGATGGCCGGGATTGTCCATCGGCATGGTGGTACGAACCCGATTGGTGAGATCGGCCACGCTCGAGCCGTCGAAATCGACCATGAACTGGGCGCCTTGCAGCGCCGGAATTTCGTCGTTGCCTTGCAGGGCCGAGCCGTGGCAGCGCGAGCAATTGTCGGTATAGGCGGCCTTGCCGCGCCCGGCCTGGGCACCGGTATAGACCCCGCTCCAGATGGAACGGTTGGCGCTGTGGGCGTAGAGCAGACCGGACGTACCCAGCACCGCCGCTGCGGCCAAAGCGGCGATGGCAAACCGGTTGAATGTCATGACTTACCCTTTTGATGATCTTGGCGCGGAAAGGCGGCAGGCTTTGGCCTGCCGCCTTATTCAACGATCCTAATTGGGCAGACTATAGGCGATATATTCGCCGGAATAGTTGCCGCCGCTGACCGCGACGATGATGTATTGCTTGCCTCCGACCGAATAGGTCATGGGCGAGCCCGATTGCGGGGCCGGCATCCAGACTTCGCCCACCTGCCGGCCGGTTTTCTGGTCATAGGCCCGCAGCATCGCTCCGCGCGGATGACCCGGCGCGGTCGAATAAGTCGGATCGCCCATCACCACCAGGCTCTTGGTGACGACCTCGCCGACATTACCCTGTTGCCCGGTCTTGGGGATGTTGAGACCCTTGAGCGCGGGATTGAGCCGGATCGCGTCGGGCGTATCGCCATGCGGCACCTGCCAAACAATATCGCCGGTATCCAGATTGATGGCGCTGAGCAGGCCATAAGGCGGTTTGACCAGCGGCAGGCCGTCCACAGTCCGGGGCGGTGGCGGACCGGCTGAGGTCTGGGGATGGGCGGCCAGGATCGCATCCAGTTTGGCCTGATCCGAACTCACCTTGGGCGCGTCGGAGGCCGAACCGAATCCCGGGCCGCCATTGATCCGGAAAGGCTGGCCGGCAACGCCTTCCAGATAGCGGTTGTCGGTCAGGCCGGGCGGCGGCTCGACCAGGCCCATGTAAGTGACCCCCGCATTGGCCGCCGGCGCGAACACCACATGGGTCTCCGGATTGAATCCAGCACCGGGCCAGTTGGTGCCCCCTCCCAGATTGGCAATGTCGATCACCGCACTGGGACCATTCTCCTTGCTGACGATGGCCGGCGAGAACATCGGGCCCATTTTGTAGTGGTCCTTGATGATCTGCACCGCCTTGGCCCGCAGTTCCGGCGTGAAGTCGATCAGGTCGTCGGTGGTGACGGCCTGACGGGCATAGGGCGCCGGCTTGGTCGGGAAGGGCTGGGTCTTGGAGGTCTTCTCGCCCGGCACGTCACTCTGCGGCACCGGCTTTTCCACGATCGGCCAGACCGGCTTGCCGGTGACACGATCGAAGACATAGAGGAAACCTTCCTTGCTGGGCACCGCCACCGCCTTGATCTGTTTGCCCTTGACCGTGATGTCGACCAGGAGCGGCGGCGAGGACAGGTCATAGTCCCAGATCGGATGATGCACGACCTGATAGTACCACTTCCTCTTGCCGGTGGTGAGATCGACACAGACCAGGCTGTCGCCGAAAAGATCGTTGCCCGGCCTGGCGCCGCCATAGGCGTCGTTAGTGGGATCTTCGACGGCCAGATAGACGCTGTTGAGCTCCGGATCGACCGTGATCCCGGTCCACACGCCGGTGTTGCCATTCCGGTCGGCGGAGCCATTCTCCCATGTGTCGTAGCCGAACTCACCCTTGGAGGGGATGGTGCGGAAGGTCCAGAGCAACTTGCCGGTCTTGACGTCATAGGCCCGTGCCAGGCCCTTGGTGTTGTTCACTTCCAGCGGCTGGGAGCCTTCCTTCATGGCCGAGCCGACCAGGACGACATTGTTGACCACGGTGGGCGTGGTGTGCAGGCCGATCTCGCCGGTGGTGAGATCGATCTGCTGGCCGGCGCCGAATACCGCGCCGACCTTGAGATCCACCATGCCATGACCGCCGAAGGATTCGACCGGCCGGCCGGTATGGGCGTTGAGTTCGACCAGCCGGAAGCCGGTGGTGATGTAGAGAATGCGGTCGTCGCCATTGCCGTCGGTCCAATAGGACACCCCGCGTCCGGATAGCTGGCGCGGGGCGAGCGCGGCGCGGGTGCCCTCGTCCAGGCTATAGACCCATTTCAATTCGCCGGTCTTGGCGTTTAGCGCGATCACCGCCCGCCGCGACCCGGCGGTGGTATAGACCATGCCGTTGATTTCCAGCGGCGTGCCTTCGAGCTTGTATTCGGCTCTGCCCCCCAGATTGTCGGTCTTGAACCGCCAGGCGACCTCCAGCTTGTCGAAGTTGGTGGCGTTGATCTGGTCTTGGGGCGAATAACGCGAGCCGGAGGGATCGGCGAAATACATCGGCCAGTCGCCCTTTGCGGTGGACGGTTGCCCGTAAGGCTCAGCCGAGCTCTGCGCGTCGGTCCGCGAGACAAAAACAAACGGCAAGAGCGCAATCGCCGCGACCGACGACAAACGCCGAAGCAAATAACGGTGACTGGACATGCGTTGATCCCCCTGTGATCAAAGGGGTCGGGGAGCCGGAACGCGCCCTCGCCCCTCCGGTGTTGTGACAATGAGACTTTCACATGGGAAAGAGGCTGGCAATACAGTGCGACATTCGGCGACACTGTTGCCGGCCGCTCTCATCCACATGTTGCGGCACAGAAATTTGCGCCAATCCGCTTCCGCTATTTGAGCGCCGGATTGACGTAGCCATGCTCCAGCACTTTCTTGGGATCCGGCCGGATACTGAGATAGGTCACTTCGGTGGTGACATCGGTCCAGCCATGTGGCACGCCCGCCGGAATCACCGAGATATCGCCCACGACCATATGCCGGCTGACGAAATCGCCTGTGATGCGGCCGCCGCAGGATGGCCCGTTGAGGATCTTGGTCACTTCGCTGTCCGGACCGGACCGCCGCCCGTTCAGGATCTGGCCGCCGGTGACCAGCGTGCCGGAACCGGATATGACGATGTAAGTCTCGACCGTATCGTTATGTGAGATACCGCCGGCGACTTGTTTGGCGCCGGCCGGGGCCGAAGCGAGCCCGCATGGGACTGCATTGGCGGGCTGCTGCGGCGGCCTGCGATTGGCCGTCTGGCCGGTCGGCCCGCGATGGACCACGCCGACTGCCAGTTGGTAGCTGCCCATGTCCACGACCCGCAGTGTGTGGTCGGTGGCCTTGGGTTGTTCTTTCAGGACTTTCTGAATTTGCGCGTTGGTGATGTCGACCGCGCCCGATGGCTGCGCCAAAGCCCCAGCCGATGTGCCAAGCACCGCACCCGCCGCTATCGATACGATGCAAGCGGCCCGCAGCCCATTCGATTTCGACATCTCGAATTCTCCCCTGGTTCGTCCATTTCTTGGATGGGTCTATGGAGAGTAAAACGCAGGCTCCGGCTGAATCCTCAGCTATCTGGAACAAATTGTTTGGGTCGCGCGGCCGGCTTCCTCACCGGCAAGATCCGGCCCTTGGCGGCAAGCAAGAGCGTGCAAGCCAGGGGACCCGGTTCTCGCCAAACCGTCGGCGCCGCGAAACCGGAAGGTCAGAATCGGACTCACCCGCCAGCCGATCTGGGGTATTATCCAGCCGTTCGGGTATTCTTGGCCGAACCCGGTCGCGGCCCAATTCCGGGATCGCGCGACGGCATGCGACATCAACCGGCGGGCCGGCTATTTCAAACGGAGCTTTCCTGCGGGCAGAGCGGCGTCAATTCGCAATTCCGGATTGGGGGGAAAATGTTTGCAATTCCGCTTTCCAAGAAAGCCGCGATTTTCTCCGCTTTCGCACTTGTTCTGACCGCGGCCGGGGCACAAGCCCAATCCTCAATCGGCGCCTCCGTCACAGGGCCTTCCACCGCCGATGGCGACTGGCCGATTTATTTCGGTGAACTCTCGGGCGCGCGCTATTCGCCCCTCGATCAGATCAACGCCTCAAACTTCAGCCAGCTGGATGTCGCCTGGCATGCAAAGACCGACATGTTCGGCCCCCATCCGGAATATAAGCTGGAAGGCACTCCCCTTGAGGTCAATGGCACCATCTACACCACCGCCGGCACCAGGCGCGACGCGATTGCCCTCAATGCCGCGACCGGCGAATTGAAATGGATGTTTGGCCTGGACGAAGGCCTGCGGGCCGGGCTCGCCCCGCGCCAACTCTCCGGACGGGGCGTTTCCTACTGGACCGACGGCCAGGGCGACGAGCGCATCCTCTACATCACGATCGGCTACCGGCTGGTCGAGCTTGACGCCAAGACCGGCAAGCCGGTTTCATCCTTCGGCGATAAGGGCGTGATCGACATGAAGACCGGCGCCTATACCGGCGTGCCCGGCCATCCCGGCCAGTATCGCCAGATCGACCTTATCCGGGGCGAGATCGGCCTCAACAGCACGCCCACCGTTGCCGGCAATTTGGTGATTGTCGGCTCCGCCATGAAGGAGGGCTTTCAACCCACCACCCAGAACAACACCAAGGGCCTGGTGCGCGCCTGGGATGTGCGGACCGGCAAGCTTCTGTGGACCTTTCACGACATCCCGCAAATGGGCGAATTCGGCTATGACAGCTGGAAGAACAATTCCGCCGACTATAACGGCAATGCGGGGGTTTGGACCGGCATCACCGTCGATCCCGAATTGGGCAATGTCTATCTGGCGGTCGAGGACGCTACCAACGACGCCTATGGCGGCTCGCGTCCGGGCGACAACTTATTCGCTGACAGCCTGGTCTGTGTCGATCTCTCCACCGGCAAGATGAAATGGTACTATCAGCTGGTTCATCACCCGATCTGGAATTACGACATGTCCTCGCCGCCGATCCTGGCGGATATCACGGTGAACGGACGGCCGGTGAAAGCCGTCGCCGTGCCGACCAAGCAGTCCATCCTCTATGTGTTCGATCGCGTCACCGGCAAGCCGGTCTGGCCGATTGTCGAAAGGCCGGTGCCGCAAAGCGATGTGCCGGGCGAAAGAACCTCCCCCACCCAGCCCATCCCCTTGCGCCCCAAACCTTACGCCCGCAACGCATTCCGCCCGGAGGATTTGATCGACTTCACACCCGAATTGCACGCCAAGGCGGTTGCGCTGATCAAGCAGCATTTCAAGACCGGCCCCCTGTTCTCCCCCGCCATTGTGAGCAAGGCTGGCGATCCGGTTGGACTGCTCGCCTATTGGAACGGCATCGGTGGCACCAATTGGACGGGCGGCGGTTACGATCCCGAAACCCACACGATCTTCCTGCCGGCGGTGAATAGCGGCCTGTCGTCCCGGGGCCTGATCCCGCCGCCGCCGGGATATTCCGACGCCAGATATCTGGAAGGCGAAGCCGGACAGCCCTTCCATATTCAGGTGGCCGCCGGTTTCGGCACCGCCCCCGGCGCGCCCAAGCAGGGCGAGGACCAGGCCAAGCTCGCCGCCATCACCGCCAGGAACGCTCAAGCCGCGGCCGGCCCGCCCGTGCGCCCGTTGGTCGATGGCCTGCCCCTGGTCAAGCCGCCTTACGGCACGCTGACCGCGATCGACCTCGACAGCGGCGATTTCCGCTGGCAAGTGCCCAATGGCGATACGCCGGACGCGATCAAGAGCAATCCGGCGCTTCGGGGCATCGACATTCCCAAGACCGGTCAGCCCGGCAATGCCGGGGTGCTGGTGACCAAGAGCCTTCTGATCGCGGGCGATCCCGAATATTCGGCCACAAAGGATCATCCGCGAGGCGCGATGCTGCGGGCCTATGACAAGACCACCGGCAGGGAAGTTGGCGCGGTCTGGATGCCGGCGCCGCAATCGGGCTCGCCCATGACCTATATGCTGAACGGCCGGCAGTACATCGTGGTGGCGGTGAGCGGCGGCAATTATTCGGGCGAGTATCTCGCCTTCGCCCTTCCGCCCGGCGGTTGATGTGCCGCTTCGGGCCCGATCCGGTTTCACGCGAGGATTGCGCAGACAGAGATAATTGATCCGATAGGGAGGAATTGATGAAAACGACGCTTCGCACCGCTTTGTGCTGCACTGCTTTGGTGATGTTCGCGCCCGCCGCGCTGGGGCAAGGATCCCCCGGTCCGGGCGCCGACGCCTGCCTGCCGGCCAACATGCCGGCGCCGTCCTCAAACCGCAGCTTCCCGATATTTCCGCCCGGACAATATCCGGTGAAGCTGCCGCCCAAGTCTTTGCTGGGCGCCCCGAACAATCCTCCCAATCCTTACGGCACCGGCGTTGATTGGGGCCAACTGCCCCAGGGCCGGGTGTGGGGATCGACCGCCAGCGTCTCGACCGCGCCCGACGGCACCATTTGGGTGATCGATCGCTGCGGCCAATCCGGCAGCGGCGGCGCGACCTGCGGCGGCGACAGCGCCGGTATCGATCCCGTCTTCCAGTTCGATACCTCCGGCAAGCTGCTCAAATCCTTCGGCGCCGGCCTGTTCGTCAGCCCGCACAAGCTTGAAGTGGACAAGGACGGCAATATCTGGGTCGCCGACAATGGCGGCGACCAGGTGTTCAAGCTGGACCGGAACGGCAAGGTGCTGATGGTATTGGGCAAGAAAGGCGTCGCCGGCAGCGGCGATGACGAATTCGACGCGCCCACCGACATCGCCTTCGGCGCCAATGGCGACATTTTCGTGGCCGACGGCCACACCGGCGGCGGCACCGCGGTCGGCAACGCCCGGATCATGAAATTCGACAGAAACGGCAAATTCCTGATGTCCTGGGGAAAGAAGGGCATGGGTCCCGGCGAGTTCGACGTGCCGCATACGCTGGCAGTTGACAAAGAGGGCCGACTCTATGTCGGCGACCGCCAGAACAACCGGATTCAGATTTTCGACCAGAACGGCAAATTTATCGCCCAATGGTTCCAGTTCGGCCGGCCCAGCGGCATCTATATCGACAAGAACGACATGCTCTATTCCGCCGATTCCGAATCCCGCGACGGCCGCACCAATATCGGACGCGGCGGTCTGCCGCCCACCGGCTATGCCGACAATCCCGGCACCGAACGCGGCATCCGCATCGGCAGCGTCAAGGATGGTGTGGTTCGGTATTTCATTCCCGATCCCTGCTCCTACCCCTATGCCACCGGTTCGGATCTGGCGGAAGGCGTCACTACCGACGCGCAAGGTAATGTCTATGGCGCCGACTTCCGGGGCGATGTGCGAAAATTCACCAAACGATAGCGCGTTCGCGGACCCGATCGGCAAATCGACCCGCCGATTTACGGAAGCATCAAATTCCAGACGATGCCTGCCTGACTCAAATCGGATGTTTGATTTGAGTCAGGCGGGCGGTTCTTCCGGCTCGCGCCAAAGGATGAGACCGCAATATGACGGGGCGCAGCCGACGAGAGAGGTCCCAATATTGAAAGGCCGATTGGAGGATAGATGAACCGGACCGTCTTGCTGGGGCCGATGATGATCTTTCTTATCCCGGGGATTTGACCATTTGCCCAATTTCCACGGGACTGTTTCAGAGCCCAAATCCTGCGTCAATCAGGCGCCGCGCCTCCGGACGCGATCCGGAACCGACTTTGGTCGGGGGGGCCGAACCGATCCCGCTCCCCAAAAAAAAGTCGCCGCTACCTGAGAGCTGCTGCGCGCCGATCGTGCAGGTCCGGTACCGGATGGACTTTTCAATATTCGCAATGGGTTTGTGAACCGCCCGCCCAGCTTATTGCGGGCCGCAAGCGCTTATGCCTCAATGCCCCACCGATCCGAGGGGCCTGCAGGTCAAGAGACCGGCAAAAGGGAGGCGTCATGTCCATGCGCATGCTGGCGATTGCGGTGGCAGCCGCGATTTCGGGATCCGGGCAGATCGCAATCGCGCAGACCGCGCCCCTGCCGCCGCCCAGCTTTCATCACCTGATGCTGAACACGGTCGATCCGGACGCCGCCATCGCCTTCTACACAAAGGCCTTTCCGGACACCCAGCGCACGGAATGGGGCGGTTATCCCGCCATCTCTTCTCCCAATAATGTGCTGATCCTGTTCAACAAGGTGGCCGCACCGCCGGTGTCCGACCCGCAGGCCACCGCCTTCTGGCATTTCGGCTGGACCCCGCCGGACCAGCGCCGGAAAGTGGCGGCGCTCCAGGCGGAAGGTTTCCAATTCGCGCCGCTTTGGACCGGCATCGGGGACGGTTCGGTGATCGTCAGCAGCGACACCTATCCCGGCGCCGGCGGGGTTTACGGCTTGGGCGAGACCAAGGAGCAGATGGCGGAAGCGCAGGCCAAAGGCATCAAGCCGGCCGGCGGCCCGGGCTTCGCCTATCTGATCGGTCCGGACCATGCGCTGATCGAAGTGGCCGGAAAGAGCGACCCGGAACGCTTCAACCATGTTCATATGTGGCAGGACCAGCCTTACTGCGCGCAGCTCTGGTATCAGGAACATCTCAACGCGACGGTGCCTTCGCGCCGTACCCCAGCACCGGTCCATACCGAAGCCAATTGTCGGGTCGCGCGTGGCGTATCCACCTGGCCTTCACTGACCAAGGACGGCATGTATCGCGATCCGGTTGCCGGGGTTCAATTCAGCGACGTCTCGATGATGTGGTACATGGACCAGACGGACAAGCCGCTGGCCCCGACCCAGGGCCATCTGATGGACAGCGTCGGGCTTGGCGTCGGCGATCTCGATGCCTGGGTGGCAAAACTCAAAGCCGAGCATGTCGCCTTCCTCAGGCAGCCGTTCAAAATCGGCGCCACCCGCGCCGTGATGATCGAGGGCCCCAGCCATGAGGCGATCGAGTTGGTCGAGGTGAAGTGAGGCATCGGCAAACGTTCGATCTCGGCCCTGGGAGCCATCTGTTTCAAAGACTTGGGCCGAGATGCGCCGGAACAACTGGGGTATTTTCCGTTCGGGACGCCGTTCGGCGAAAGCGCTCGGTCCGGCACAGTACGGATTGAGCCGGGGCGCATCGGTGCTAGCATGGGGGTGATCAAAGGGGCGGCAAAATCCTGCGCGGATACAGGAGGAGCGATCATGAAAAGGCCGGCTCTCCAATTTTTTTCACGGACCTTTCTTTTGCTGGCTTGCGCAGTTGCGTTATCCGGTTGTGCGCAAATCATATCGGATCAGGAAAAGCTGCTCGACGCCGCCGGATTTAGAGCGCAGCCCGCCGATACGCCCGAACGCCAAGCGATGTTGGCCAATCTGCCATCGCACTGGTTTGTGCGCGGGGTCAATGATGCTGCGATAACGTACACCTATGCCGATCCCTTGATTTGCCACTGCCTTTATGTTGGTTCAGACCTTGCATATTTGAACTATCGGCGCCTGGCGTTCGCGCGTACCAGCCCAAGAGGGTCGACAAACCCGGCACGGGCGCACACGGTATCGCTCGCCAATTCGTACCTCAACCATCGCTGAAACGAAGAAAATCGAGGGACGCCTCAGGCAAACTGCAGCCGGGCGAAAAATCCGCCAGTCGGGTGCGGGCGGAGCGATCATGCAAAAGCCCGATGGCGCGCTTTATTGCTGCTTGGTCAACGGCTCACCTTTTGGCGTCAGGAACGTCACGATGGCGACTGCCGGTTCATTTCCCTTATTGATGCCCTCGTGAACATGGTTGGCTTCAATGAAAAATGTGTCGCCAGCCTTATAGGTGGCATTCGGCTTTCCATCATAATCAAGCGAGAATGCGCCCGACATCACATAGACCATTGCGGGGCCTGGATGGGTGTGCGTACCCTCGCGCCCGCCGACGGGGATTGTCTCCTTCACCAGTGTCAGCATCTGGCCGCCCGCAACATCCTTCTGCATCAGAATCTTGCGTGCGACGACAGGTGCCGCTGCGCTTGTCGCAGGCTGCGCCAGGATCGTCAAAGTTGAGACAAAAGCGATCACGACGGCAGAAATTGCAAATTTTCCCATTCATTCCTCTAAGTCGTCACTCCACCAATGGAATTTGGATGGAAATGCCATCCCGATCAATAGCGTGGACCGTTGCCTTATACGATGTCATTTCATTCCCGGGTGGAATTGCTTCTCCGCATTGACCTGATGAAATTCCGCTGAAACGCGATCCCGAAAGGTGGGAACCGGTTGTCCGCCGGCTCGATCCCGTCCAGGCGCCGAGCGAATCCGGGTTCAGGGACCCGGCACTTGCGGGGTCGCGGATGGCGTTTCCGTCCAGCCGCCCCCCAAAGCGCGGAAAAGCGCCACCGAAGCCGAAAGCCGGGCCAGCCGAATTTGCGCCATCTGGTCGCGGGCCGCATACAAAGTGCGTTCCGCGTCCACCACCACCAGATAATCGGCCGAGCCGGCCCGGTATTTGTTTTGCGCGGCGGTCAGCAGCCTCTCGGACTGCGCCAGCTGATTCTCGCCCGCATTCTCCTGTGCGGCCAGATGCGCGACATTGCCGAGCGCATTCTCCACATCCTGCAGCGAAGCCAGCATGACGCCGCGATAGCTTGCCAGCAATTCCCGCTCGCGCGCCTCGGCCTCCTGGGTTTTGGCTTCAGCCCGTCCGCCGTCAAATACAAGCTGAACCAGGGCCGCGCCGATATCGTAGCCGAAGCCGGTCCCGTTCAGCGTATTCACCACTGCGCCCAGCGCGGGGTTTTGTATCCCGGCGCCGGCCGTCAAGGTGATATCCGGAAGAAAGGCGGTGCGGGCCGCGGCCAGATCGGCATGGGCCGCCGCCAGATTGGCTTCGGCCGATACGATGTCGGGTCGCCGCAGCAACAGCTCCGCCGGCAGACCGGGCGCCGCCACTGGTGCGGCAAGCCCGTCCAGCGAACGGGCGGAGACGTCAAATGCCTCCGGCGGCCGGCCGGTGAGTATGGCCAATGCGTCGCGCGCTTCCAGTTCCTGCTGCTCCAAACCCGGCAGCGCGGTCAGGAGCGCGGCCAGATTGGCCTGTTCCAGGATCTGGTCGGCCGGCGCGGCATAGCCAACCTTCACCCGCCGGGTGATCACGGCAAGGCTTTGCCGAGAGGTCTGGATATTGGCCTGGGCAACTTGCAACCGTTCGCGCAGGGCCAGCAGCTGAAAATAGGTGTTGGCCACACCGGCGGAAACGGTGAGCGCCACGGTCTGGCGATCGGCGCGGCTGGCACGCGCCAGGGCCTTGGCGGAGGACAGGAGATCGGCGTTCTTGCCCCAGAAATCCAACTCGTAGCTGGCCCCAAGACCAAGGCTGAAATCCGTTTCCTGCGAAGCCTTGCCGCCGCTCTGGCCGTAGAGATGATTGGCGGCGGCATTCAATCCCAAGCTGGGCAAGAGCGAGGCTCCGGCCTGCCGCGCCCTGGCATCGGCCTGGCGCACCCGTTCGACCGCGGCTTGCAGATCCGTGTTTCTCGCCAGGGCCTGGTTGACCAGACGCGTCAATTCCGGCGCTTTGAAACTTTCCCACCATTGCCGGTCGGTCAGGGCAGGCGCGTTGACGGCGCCGGTTTGCGAGAAATTCGCCGGCACGTCCCCCGGCTCCAGCGGTTTGGGCGGCGGCGAATTCTGGCAGGCCGACAACGCCGTCAGGCAAGCGCAAAGCAGAAGTCGGGTGACGTGCCTCATGCAGTCCCCCGCGGTTGAGACCTGCGGCTCGGCCCGCCGAAGCGTTCGGCCAAGGCCGGAAGCACGACCAAATTCAGCAGCGTCGAACTGGCCAGCCCGCCCAGCACTGCGACGGCCATCGGGCCCTCAATTTCCTGACCCGGCTGATTCATGCCCACCGCCAGCGGCAACAGGCCGAGCGCGGTGACTGCGGCAGTCATCAAAATCGGGATGAGTTTTTCCTGTGCGCCGCGCAGAACCGTCGCAGCTGTCCAGGGGGCCCCTTCCGTTTCCACCAAATGTTCGTAATGGGCAAGCAGCAGAATGGCGTTGCGGGCGCTGACGCCGAAGACGGTAACCAAACCGACCATCGTACCAAGCGAAAGACCAAGGCCCGTCACCGCGATCGCCGCCACGCTGCCGATCAGGCTGAAAGGCAGATTGACCAGAACCAGCCAGGTATGGACCCGCCATTGAAAGCAGATGAACAGGATGAGCCCGATCAGGACCAGGGCAAATCCGCTATAAAGCAGCATCTCGGTTTGCGCCGCCTGTTGCGCCGCGGCCGCGCCGCCGAATTCGACATAGACGCCGGCCGGCAATTTGAGGGTGGCGACCCGGGCCTTGGCGTCGTTCACGGTGGCCTGCAGCGAACGCCCCGACACATTGAAATTGACCACATCATAGCGCTGTCCGCCGTCGTGAGAGATCAGGTATCGCGTGTCGGTCGGCACCAGACGCGCAACCTCGCTAAGCGGCACCGGACCGAGGGGGCCCGCGATCATCAGCGAGGACAGAAGATCGGGCCGATCCCGGGCATCTTTCGGCAACAGCACCACCACATCCACGGCGCGGATGCCGGCGTAAGTCTGGCCTACGGTCGCCCCGGCATAGTCGGTCTGAATCGCATCCAGGACGTCGCCGATCTTGAGCCCGCTGGCCGCAAGCGCCGTGCGATCCAGTTGGATCGCCAGGGTCGGGGTGCTGCTTTCCGGCGAGAACAGCAGATCCGTTATCCCCGGCGTCCCCGACAAAGCATTGACGACTTGATGCGCGACGCTGTCGAGTTGGTCCAATTGCTCGCCGAAAATCTTCACCGATATGTCGGATCGTTCGCCAGTCAGGCTTTCGTCGATCCGGTCACCCAGGAAGGTGCGGACATCGATCTGGAGTCCCGGAAAGCGCGCCCCGATCTGTCTCAGCGCGTCCTCCGCCACGCTTTGCTCGACCGTGGCATTCGGCTTCATTTCAATCTGAAACTCGCTCTGATACGGCCCGCTGGTATCCTCGCTGAGCTCGGCCCGGCCGATCTGTTGGGACACGGTGGAGATATAGGGAAGCGCCAAAATATCGGCGCTCAACCGGCGGCCGACGGCGGCCATTTCCTGCAATGACGGACCGGGGGTCGAGGCATCCACCTGCATCACGAAATGTCCTTCGCGGAATTCCGGCATGAAGGACGACGGCAGGAAGAAAATCCCGATCACGGCGGCGGCGGTGAGCAACCCCAGAGCCGCAATCACGGTCCGGAAATTCCCATGCACCACATCGACGCCGCGCGCCTGCCAATGCTTGAGCCTTCGCAGCCAACCGAAATCGGCATGGGCGTCGCGCGCGTGCAGCATCAGGGCGGAAAGGGCGGGCGCCGCGGTCAGGGCCACGCCCAGGGACGCCAGAACCGCGAGAATAAAGGCGAGCGCTAGCGGCCCCACGAAATGCCCCTGCACGCTGGTCGAAAACAATTCGGGCAGGAAGACAACGATAACGACCAGGGTCGCATACACAACCGGTCCGCGCACTTCCAAGGTCGCGTCGCGAATGACCGCAAGCCGGGGCTTGGGATCGGCCGATTTTGCATTTTCGCCCATTCGCCGCAGGACGTTCTCGATGCCGATAATGGCATCGTCCACAAGCACGCCCAAGGCCACCGCGAAGCCGCCCAGGGTCATGGTGTTGAGCGTCTGTCCCATCCGGTCCAGGACGGCCGTCGCAGCCAGCAGAGACAGCGGAATCGCCAGGAATGTGATAAGCGCGGACCGCCAATCCCGCAAAAACAGGTAGAGCACCGCCAGGATCAGGACCGCGGCGATCACCAGCGACTGTTCCATATTTTTCAGCGCCTGTTCGATGAAATTGGCCGGCCGCTGCAATGCCTGGATACATTGTGACGCCCTCAGCTTTGAGCGTCGGTTCCAATTGCGCCAGCGCCGCTTCCACTGCGCGGGTGGCGTCCAAAGTGTTGGCGCCATATTGGCTCGCCAATGAGAGAAGGACTCCGGGTTTTCCCTGGACCAGCGCGTCGCCTGATTTCAGGGCGGGCGCCTGGGTCACGGTGGCGATATCTCCGATCGTGATCGGAGTGCCGGAGCGCACCGTGAGAACCGCGCTGGCAATTGCCGACGGGTCCGGCACCGGAACCGGGGTCTGCAGCAGCACCCGTTGATGCGCAAGGTCGATGAAGCCGGCGCCATGCAAGGCGAGTGCTTGTTGGGCGGCACTCGCCAGGTCGGTCAGGGTCAACCCATAGGAGGTCATGCGCCGCAAATCCGGCTGAATCTGGATCTGCCGCACCGCGCCGCCAAACACGATCACATGCGCCACGCCGGGAACGGCCAGCAAGGCCGGCTTCATCACCCAGTCGGCCTGGTCGCGCAGCGCGAAGGGATCGAGCTTGTCCGAGGTCAGGCCGATCAACAGCAGATCCATGGTGCTGGAGGTGAGCGGCGACAATTTGGGCGTGCCGACGCCCAGCGGAAGGCCGGACCCCATCTCGGCCAGGCGTTCCGAGATGCCCTGGCGGGCATTGTAAAGATTGATGTTGTCCTCGAACTGAATGTTGATCACAGACAGGCCGGGAATGGATTGCGAGCGGATGGTGGAGAGTCCGGTGGCGCCGTTGACCGCATTCTCGATGGGCTTGGTGACTAGTTCTTCGACCTGCTGCGCGGTGAATCCCGGCGCTTCGGTCTGAATGTCCACGGTCGAGGGAACAAAATCGGGAAATACGTCCAACGGCGCGCTCCGCGCCGCCCAGAATCCCGCCAGCATCGCAATCAAGGTCAAAGTGGCGATGGCGCCGGCATAGCGCACGCATAGATCGACCAGCCAACGCATGGTCAGCCCCCGGCGTCCGTGCTGGGATTGATCTCGTGCGACAGAAGCAGGCCGGCGCCATCCGTGACGATCCTTTGTCCGGGCGCGATGCCAGAGCCCGGCGGGACGAAATAACCGCCGGGCAGCGGCTTGTCGGTGGAGATCCGGGTGCGCAGGAAATGGTTGGGCGCGGTCTCCACATAGACCGAGCTTTGCCCTTCACCCAACAGCAGAGCGGATGCCGGTATAGCCACGCCGGTTTGCGGCACACCGACAGCGACCCCCGCGATCACATGTTCGTTCTGGGCGAGATCGCTGCCCGCGACGAGCGCATAAAATCCCCTGCCGGGAAAAGCCGGATCAGCCGGCGCATCCCAGACGGCATGGGCGGTCCAGCCTTGCGCGTCGCTGCCAAGCCGCCTGATATTGAGGCTTGACGGCGTGGCCTGGCCGAGCGCGCCCAAAGGAAATGTCACCCGCACCAAAACCAGCTTGCCGCTGGCCAATTCCGCCATGATGTCGGGACGGCGGGTAGGATTATGCCAGGGTGCATGCAAGCCGAAAGCAGCCTCCGACTTGCGGCGGGCAAGCGCCAAGGCCGCCTGATCCGCCGCCGCCTTGCTCGCGGCTGCCTCTTCCGCCTCGCGCGACACCGCCGCTTCGTCACCGGTGGAGAGCGCGCGGGCCCGCGCAGCGGCTGCCGCGCTCTGCGCCGCGGTCGCCGAGGCGGTCAAAAGATCCGAATTGGCTTGGGCGATGGTGTCCAATGGCGTTACCACTCCATAGCCCAAAACCTCCTTTTGGAATGCCGCCGCCTTGGCTGCCACCGATTTTATGCCCAGGCTTTGCACTTCTTCCTTGCTCAATTCTATGCCGGGAGCGGAAGCCTTTTCTTCCGGCTTCTGGTCCCCTCCTCCCGGACCACAGGCAGTCAGGAAAATCAAAAGAGCCAGCGCAATTCGGCGACAATTTCCTGAAAGATCCGAAAAGCCCGCAATGGGAAGAACCAAGCCTTCAGTTCGGCGAAAATGCATGATCGGCGAATTCCGTCAGGAGCGATCGACAACGACCAAGCGGAAGGTGCCCGGCACCGGTACCGGTCGCGGATGCGGCCGGTCCGCCGTAGGGACACCGGGCTTGCGCTCGGCCGTCACAAGATAGACCCGGCCGGTGCCGGGATCGAGCTCCATGGTGCGGGCACCCGCGACCGTCGGCACAGTCTCAAGCGAAGAAAAGCGGGTCGGGCTGATCTCCCGGATGATGGAAATATTTCCGGATTCACCGTTGGAGGTGAAGATATAGCCATCCTTCGGATCGAACCGGGCCGCGTCCGGGCCCTCCCCGATCGGCACTGTCTTGATCACTTTTCCCTGATCGGTTCGGGAAATGGCCAGCATCTTGTTGTCGCAGGCCGAGAACAGCAGATGGTGAGCTACGTCCATCGCCAGGCCGGATGGCAACTCGCATGGCGCCAGCGACCAGCTCTTCTGAACCTTCAGGGATTTGGCGTCGAATTGGACCATCATGGCCTTGTCTTCGATATTGACGAAGATCGATCCGTTCCCGTCCGCAGCCGCGGCTTCCGGCTTGCCGCCCAGCAGAATTGAGCCGGCGACTGTGCCGGTTGCCGTATCGATGGCGGTGGTGTCATGGCTGAGAGCATTGAAGGTGAACACCCGCTTGCTGGCCGGATCGTACAAGTATTCCGTCCGGCCGGGTTCCGACCGGAATTTCGGCGATCTTGCGGAGCGTTTGAATGTCCACCACCGTGACCCGGTTCGCCCCGCCGTTTGAGATATAGGCCCGGCCGCCCGCGAAAGCAGTGCCGTGCACCCCCGAAAGGCCGGTGATGTCGCCCACCAGCTTGTCGTCGGCGGTGTTCACGACCATCACATGGTCGCCGCGGGTAATGAATAGCCGTTGGCTACCCGGATCGAGATTGACATAATCCCAGCCACCCTCCCCGCCCAAACTCACGCTTTTGATGACTTTATAATGCGAGGAGGCTGCCCAAGCGCTAGCGCCGCCAGCCAGGGCCAGCCCAGCGCTCAGAATAGTGATCGCAAATGGATTCATTGTCCGCATGATCCGCCCTCCCGAGAATAACTCGCAAGAAAGCTAGCGCCAAGACAGCGGCAAAGGACAATTGTATTTAATCAATCTTGTAAAGATCGTGTAAGGAAAACGCGGGCCCTCGGCATTCAACTGCTCAATCCAGCAGCCTTCAACTCGCTCTTCGCCGCCGCCATATCCTTGTGGAATTTCGGATCCCGCATCAGCCGCAGCGCCATGATGGTGCCGAATTGCTGGCCCGCGACAATATCGCTGCGGAAGTGAAATCCGCACACCAACCGATTCTCCGCGAATTTCGCCGACCGGGCCAGTATCTCCTGGGCATGGTTTGGCATCAGATGCGCCAGCACGATGCCCATCGCATAAGCCAGGGTCGAGTGGCCGCTGGGATAGGAGCTGAAATTCTGGCTTTCCTTGTGATGGGCGCAAGTCTCGATCGACGGGTCCACCACCCAGGGCCGCTTGCGGTGGAATTCCTTCTTGGCGATATCGGAAACCGCATCCTCGGTGCCGACAATCTCATTCACCAGTCTGTCGGTGGCGGGCAGCTTGGCAAGATCCCAGGTCGGGCCCAACACGCTTCCAAAGATGGTGCCGTTCTCATTGTCATTGTCGGACTTGGCGGCGGCCCGTTCCTCCGGCGTGGCGGCCGCCTGATAGTGCTGGACCTCGGCCAGTTCGGCGACGGCGCGGGGCGAGCCGTCGGCCGGCGGCGGCGGCAGGAAGGTGATCGGGTCGTAATAAGCGGACGGCTTCAGCAGCCCGGGATCGGCTTTCTTGGCGGCGGCTGTGCCGATGTCCAATACCAGCAGGCCAAGCGCCAGACAGGCGATATGCTTCATCATCACCGTTCTCCTTTCAGAACCGCGCCTTCACCGAGACCTGATAGCTGCGCGCGGGTTGGAAATAATATTGATCCAGGCTGTCGCCCCGGGCCGCAAAGTCACGGGCCGAACCGCCCGCGCCGGGCGCGGAATCGTTGATGCCGATATTGGCCAGCGACCGGCTGTTGAAGAGATTGTAGATGCCCAGCCCGAACTCGAGATTGTCCAGGCTGACGCTGCCCTTGAAGTCCATATTGTTGTAGGCGCCCAGCTTGTAGAACAGCGTGTCGGCATTGTCGGAATATTGCTGGCCGACGATCTTGTCCACCAGCGACAGCTTGAAGGCGTCGCGCTTGTAGACGAGGCCGCCGGCGGCGGTCCACATCGGCGCGTTCTTCAACCACACGCCGCTGCTCTTGGCCGTGCCGACGGAGCCGTTCATGAACAAGGCCAGCCCGTCCATCTGTCCGGAGAAGGCGTAGGTGCCCTCGCCTTCCAAGCCGCGATAGACGGCGGTTCCGGTATTGACCGCGCAATTCTCGCCCTTGGTGCCGAAAATCGGCGCCAGCGCGCAGTCCTCGAATACGTAATTGTTGTTGACGCCGATATAATAGAAATCGGCGTCGATGGTGAACTGGTCGGAATAATAGACCGAGCCGAACTGGTAATTGCTGGTGGTCTCGGCCGCCGGATAGGTGGTGACGGCGACCTTCTGCTCGAATGCCTTGACGTCGGGCACATAGATGCCCTGGGCATATTGGGCATAGAGGCTCCAGGAGGGTTGAAGCTTGTAGTTCGCCATCAGGAACGGCAGGTCGTGGGTGGTGGTGAATTTTCCGGTGCGCGGTCCCAAGGGCGAGGATTTCGGCTCCACCACCGCGTTGCTGGTATGCTCCCACCAGACATATTTGAAGCCCGGCGTCACCGTCAGCCCGTCCAGGGGATGCAGCTCCAATTCGATGAAGGGCTCATACTGGTTCCAGCCGGTATGCTCGAGATATTCGGCATAACCCTGCGGCAGCGCCACCGCCTTCTTCTTTGCCGCCACGGTGGAATTGCCGACCAGGGTCGGATCGGCGTGCCAGACATCGCAGCTCAACTGGAGGCATTTGGTCATGTCGAAATCGAACCGGGCGCGCTCGGTGCCCTGGCTCTCCCACCAGACCCCGGCACGCAGTTGGCCCGAGAGCCAGCCGAAATCGAAATCATGGGCGGTGCGCAGGATATTGCCCCATACCCGATAGGCGTTGAGCTTGGAATAGCCGGGCACGTCGTTGGGAAATTTGACGCCGTTCACGGTGGTGCCGTTGCCGTCGGTGACGCCGGCGGCGATCTCGGCAGCGGTCTGTTCCGGGCTGGTCGCCGTCATGGTCTTGTTGACATAGGCATAGGTGTAGGCGGTGTCGTCGATCGTGAGAGCGCCCAGATCGCCCTGCAGGCGCAGATATTCGATGTCGGTCTTTTTGTGGATCTGGTTGAATTCGCTGTAATTGCCCAGCGCGGAACTGGTCTTCTGCAGCGCGTAATTCTTGCCGAAGGTGACGATCTGGGCGGGGGTGACGCCGTTATTGTCGTTCAGATGCTGGAACAACCCGTTGTAATTGGCGAAGACCGTCACGGTCCAGTTCGGCGCGAACTGGTTCTGGATCTTGATCAGCGCGTTCTGGTGCGCCGTGGTCTGATAGGTGAGATAGCCGTCGGAATTGATGTCCTGCAGATTGATCAGGGCCCTTGTGCTGGTGCCGCCCAACTCGCCGCTCTGCCATCTCAGGTCGAAATTGGTGGTATTCCAGCTGCCATAGGTGAAAGTGGTGCGGACGCTGGGATCGGCGGTCAACACTTCCGACAGCATATTGACCGAGCCGCCAAAGGTGGCGGCGCCCAGATTGCCGGCATTGCCCGGGCCGCGATCGACATCGATGCTGCCGATGGTGGGACCGGGAAAATAGGACTCGGAATGGTGCGAAGGCCCGTTGGTGTCGCCGAAGGGAATCCCGTCATAGGTCATGCCATAGGAGCCGTCCGGCAGCCCGCGCATGGTGTTCTTGACGTCGCCGTCCGAAAGCCCCGGCCCGTTGGTGGAAAAGCCGGTCATGCTGGGGGCGATCCCCAGAATGGTGGTGTAGTCGGCGGTGTCGGCCACCGAATCCTCGACATAGGAGCGGTTGATGATGGTCTGGGGCTCCATGGTCTGCAGCGAGGCCTTGGCCGGGGCGACATTGGGATCGAATTCGGTACCGGTCACCACCACGGTCTCGATTTCGCCGGCCCCGCTGGTATTCGGCGCGATATTGGCCGCGATTTCCTGCGCCGCGGCGGGCACCGCCGACAGTGCCCCCGCAAACAAGGCCAGGCAGGCAACGATACCATTGAGACGGCGGGAAATTCTTGACATAAATATGACCCCTTCGCGAACCAAAGGGACGAACGGCCTCAAAGACGCTCTCGCCTGTCATGCGAAAGCGCCTGGCGCGGGATGCGCGACGTGAGTCCCCTCTTGCGACGGGCTCAATCGCATGCGGCTTTGTCGGTCTGGTGACATCGGTTATACGAAAAATCAATTTTCCTCATTCCCAGGTATGATCGGTGTTCCGATGTTGGTGCCTATGCCCCGGACAATGAACCCATGAACCTATTGTTGATCGAAGATGACCGGGAGACGGCGGACCATATTTGTCACGCCTTGCGGGCGAGCGGCCATATCGTCGATGAATGCGACAATGGCTGGGACGGTCTCGCGCATGCGCGGAATGGCGAATATGCCGCCCTGATCGTGGACCGGATGCTTCCAGGCCTGGACGGGCTCAGCCTGGTGCGGCAACTGCGCGCCGAAGCCTGCCAGATTCCGGTCCTCTTCCTCACCACCATGAGCGGGATCGATGACCGCGTCGAAGGGTTGAATTCGGGCGGGGACGATTATCTCACCAAGCCCTTCGCCCTCAAGGAACTGCTGGCGCGGGTGACCGCGATCACCCGGCGCGGCGCGGCTCGCGAGCCGGTCACCTTGCGGGTGGCCGATCTGGAGATCGACCTGATCCGGCGCACGGTGCGCCGTGCCGGCAAGGTGATCGAACTCCAGGCTCAGGAATTCAAACTGCTGGAATATATGATGCGCAATACCGGCCGGCTGGTGACCCGCAACATGCTGCTGGAGAATGTATGGGAGCTGAATTTCGATCCCCGCACCAATATCGTGGAGACCCATATGAGCCGGCTGCGCGGCAAGATGGACCGGGGTTTCACGACCGAGCTGATTCACACCATTCGCGGCAACGGTTATATCCTGCGTGCGGATTAGGGTTCTTCATACCGAGGGCTTTCGCATCGCGGCGATCTTCGCCGCCATCTTCGCTCTGTCCACCGCGGTGCTCGCCGGGGTGACCCTTGTCATCGTCGACCAGGAGTTCCGTGATCAGATCGTGCAGTTTTCCAATGCCGACATCGCGGCGGTAAAGGACGGTTATCGCACCGAAGGCGTGGGAGAGGCGCGGGAGGTCATCAACCAGCGCATGGCCGCGCCCGGCGCATCCGACTTTTTCCTGCTGGAACGCGGTCAGTCCGAAAAACTGGCCGGCAATCTGGATGTGATGCGGCCGCGCACCGGCGCCTTCACCCTTCGCTATCCCGGCAAACCCAAAGGACATGAGATTCTCGGCGTCGGCGCCTTTGTCGCGCCGGACCTTTACGTTTTTTCCGGCAGCGATCTGTTTCGCGCCCGCCAAACCCGGCAGCGCATCCTGCGGACCTTGATCTGGGTCTTTATCGGGGCGACGATCCTGGCTCTTATCAGCGGGACGATCGTCAGCCGCAGCTTCCTGCGCCGGACCGACTCCATCGTGCGCACCTGCCGCGCCATCATGGCCGGCAATCTGTCGAGCCGGATTGCGCCACGCGGCACCGATGACGAATTCGACCGGCTGTCGGAAACCATCAACAGCATGCTGGACCGCATTTCGGCCCTGATGGACAATCTGGGGCAAGTCACCAACGATATTGCCCATGATCTGCGCACGCCGGTGACGCATTTGCGGCACCGGCTGGAGCGCGCCCGTAATCAGGCGGTGACGCCGGAGGATTATGTCCAATCTCTGGATGCGGCGATCGCCGCATCAGACGAAATCCTCGCTCTGTTCGGGGCCCATTTGCGCATCGCCCAGATCGAAGGCGGCGCCCGGCGAGCGGGCTTCTCGGCCGTCGATCTGCGGGCGCTGCTGGAGCAAATGCGGGAAATGTACGCGCCGGTGGCCGAAGATTCCGGCCATCATCTGGTCTTGGACCAAATGGACCCGGCAACCATATCAGGCGATCGCGAACTTCTGGTGCAGCTGTTATCGAATTTGATCGAGAACGCCATCGTGCATACGCCCGCCGGAACGCGGATCACGCTTTCCCTGGCGCGCGCGGACGGACACGCGATCGTCACGGTCGCGGACAATGGCCCCGGGGTACCGGCGCAGGAGCATGACAAGCTATTCCGGCGGCTATACCGGCGGGAAGCCAGCCGCACCCGGCCCGGTTATGGCCTGGGGCTTGCGCTCGTCGCCGCTATCTCGGATCTGCATGGCGTGAAACTCTCGACGGACCGGACCGCTTTGCGGGGATTTTCCGTGTCTCTCGCCTTCGCGTTGTCCCCGGACCCGCCATAAGCGCGCTGCGTGACCTGCAAGATCGCGGAACGATCAGCCCGCGCGCGAAAGAAACACGCCGACCGGCAGGACATTCAACGCGTCCACGCAGGGCAGAACCGCGCGCTCCCCTCGCAATATGGGCCGGATGCATTCTTTGGTGAGCAGATTTGTCCATTCCGCGGCGGAATCGGATTCGGCCTCGACTGCGGTATCGCCCCAGACGGCCGCAGCGTCATAAGCCTGACCGGTCATTTTCGTCAGTTGGGCGAACAGGCGCCCGGCCACGACCAGGAGCCGCCTGTCGCCATGACGGCGGATGAAGGCGATCACATGATCCGCCGCCCGGCCGTGGCTTTGCAGCGGTTCATAGCCTCCCGAACCGAACAGCTCCGGATCGGCCGCACGCAGGTTGAGCAACGCCCGTGTGAGACAGAGCTTTATGCGGCCGTCCCGCCAATCGGCCAGCATCTGCGAAAGCCGGCCCGCGCGGAGATCGGGGCCGCCGCCCTCCCCGCCGGTTATCGCCTGCAGCAAATCCTGGCGCAGTCGGAAATCGACGGGACGGCGATTGTCCGGATCGACCAGGCTGAGATCCCACAGATCGGCTCCTTGATAGATGTCCGGCACGCCCGGCACGGTCAGCTTCATCAAAAGCTGGCTCAGGCTTGCCAGCATGGCCGGATAGGCGATGGCGGCGTGAAATTCCGCGAAATCGTCCAGGAACGGATTGGGCCGGGACGCATCCAGAAGCCGGCCCAGGAACGCGGTGTAGGCCTCTTCATAGGGCGGTTTGGGGTCGGCCCAGCTGGTCACGAGCTTGGCTTCGCGGGCGGCCTTGATGGCAAATGCCTGCATACGCTCGGAAAAGTCGGCGAGCTCCGGGCTGTCGGCGGCTGGCCTTCCGGCGAAGGCGGCCGGCCAGGCCCCGACCAGAGCCTGGTAGATCATATATTCGTCGTTGCGCGACGGGGCTCGGTCGCCATCGACCTGGCGGCGCAGGAAGCGGTTGAGAGACATCCAGCGCCGGACGCGACGGTCCCACTCCTCCGGAATTTCGGACAGGATATCGATGCGTACCCGCGCATCTTCGCCGCGCTTGGTGTCATGGGTGGAAGTGGCCAGCATCGCGGCCGGCCATTGCCGCGCCCTCTGCCGGTTGGCCTCGTGAAAGGCCGCGGCCGAGGTGCCGAATTGCCGCGGATCGCCGCCCACCTCGTTGAGCGAAATGAGCAGATTGTAGCGATAGAAGCTGGTGTCCTCGACGGCCTTCGCCGCGACCGGACTGGTATATTGCTGGAACCGCCGCGCAAAGCGCATCACCTCCGCCCGCCGGAACCGGCCCTTGCGCCCGGCGAGATCGCCGGTCAGAGCATCACGCACGAAGGTCAGCGTTTCGGAATCCGGCCCGGTCCAGGCATGGGCGGCCTGGCTCACGGCCCAATCGATATCGCGCCGGTCCGCCGCGGAGGCGCCCTTGGCCGTCACATAGGTGCGGTAGACTGGGAAATGCGCGACCACGCTTTTCAGCGCCCGGCGCAGCCGCCCCTCGGTATAGTCGCGCGTCACCCAATCCTGATTGCCGATACGGTCGATCTCGCGGGCCAGCACATTGAGCTCGCTCGAAAGCATATTGTCGATGACATCGTCTTTCGCCGCGACCATAATCGCGTCAAATGCTTGGGGACGGCCGGCGACACTGCGGTAGATGCGCTCCAGCGCTCGCCGCCCGGAAGGATCGACGAACAATCCGTTCACCAGATTGGCAAAATCATAGCCGGTGGTGCCGGCGACCGGCCAGTCGGTGCGCAATTTTTCGTGCCGCGCCAGAATCTTCTCGACCACGACATAGAAGGGCGCGATCTCACCGCCGCCGCCCGGCGCGGCGGCCCGCGATCGGGTGACGAAATCCCGCAGCCGGCAGCAATAGGCTTCGGGATCGAACAGCCCGTCGATATGATCCAGGCGCAGGCCGTGCAGCTTGCCGGCCGCGATCAGCTGCCCGACAAAGCGGTGAACGGTTTCGAACAGGACCGGATTTTCGATCCGGATGCCGACCAGATCGTTGATGTTGAAAAACCGGCGGTAGTTGATTTCATCGGCCGCCACCCGCCAATAAGCCAGCCGGTAGAATTGCCGTTCCAGCAAATTGTGCAGGGGCCGGAAGCTGTCGGGATCGCCCGGCACCCCGTTGAAGGCCGCTGCCGCCTGGGTGAGAAATTGTCCGATGGCGGGGTTCGCGGCGCCGAGATCGGCAAGCATGCGCTTGAGCGCTTCGGCGTCTTTCCGCTGCGCCGCCCGCTGCCGCCGCCCGACCCGGCGCAGCCGGTCGAAGTCCGCCGCCAGCGACTGCAACCGCGCTTTGTCCGCCTCGTCCAGTATTTCCGATGCCAATTGGCGCCGGATGATGCCCGCATAGCTGCGCGGCCGGACCGGAAACCGGTGCTCATGATACCAGACGCTGAAGCTGCCGGCGCCGGGATCGAATTTGAGCGTGAGTTCGCCGCGCTCCAGCACGGTGCCGTAATGGTCGCCCAGAAACGGCAGCAGGACCTTGCCGCGTAAGGCCCGCAGGGGCGGCTGCCAGTCTATGTCGAAGAAATCGGCATAGAGCGAATTCTGGCCCTGCTCGAGCACGTCAAGCCACCATGCATTGTCGGCCTGGCCGATCCCCATATGGTTGGGAACGAAATCGAGAATGAGCCCCATGCCGTGCGCCGCGAGGGTCCGACAGAAACCATCCAGCATCTCCATCGAGCCGATTTCGGGATTGAGCGCGTTATGGTCGGTAATGTCGTAGCCATGATTGCTGCCGGGACGCGCCTTGAGAAAGGACGAGCAATAGACATGGCTGATGCCCAGCGATGCCAGATAGGGGATGACGGCCTCGGCGTCGGCGAAAGTGAATGCGCCGCTCAACTGCAGCCGATAGGTCGCCCGCGGGATCGCAAGCGCCTTTGCCGGCACCGGCGCGGCAGTCTTCAAGCGCGCGCGCCTTCTACCAGGGACCAGGCCGCGAACCAGGCCGGCACATTATTTCCGGTACGGTCGGGATGGGTGGCGAAGAGAACCCGGCCCCGATCCTGTGTGTTGTTGTCGGACAGGGCTTTTGGCGAAAAATTGGCCTTCAGGTGCAGGACGGAGTCCTCGCCCATGGCCCACCAGGCGGTCAGCAAGCCGGATCCATCCGCCGAATATGCGGCCTGGCCGGGTTTGAGACCATCCAGGCGCGGGATGATTTCTTCATGGCGCAGCGCCAGCAAGCCGCGGTAAAATTGCAGCCATCGGCGATGGCCGTTCTGCCCGCGCGCCGACCAATCCAGGATGGCGCTTTCGAAGGTCTGGGCAGCGGTGGCATCGGGCATGCCGCCGGCATGCGCTAAATGTGCGAACTCCCGCTTGCGGCCCTCGCGCACGGCTTCGGCAAGTTCCGGCTCGAAATCGCAGAAAAACGGAAAAACTTCCATCGCGCCCCACTCCTCTCCCATGAACAGCAATGGCGGCGACGGCGCAAGCAGTATCACCGCCATGGCGGCGCGCACCGCCTCCGGAGATGTCAGCCGCGCGATGCGCTCGCCCAGGGCGCGATTGCCGATCTGGTCGTGATTTTGCAGAAATGAGACAAAGGCCAGCGCCGGCAGATGCGCGCTGGGTTCGCCACGGGGCTCTCCGCCGCGATAGGCCGACGGTTCGCCCTGATAATCGAAGCCCTGGGTGAGGGCCCGGCCCAGCCGCGCCACCGCATGGCTTTGGTAATCGGCGTAATAGCCCTTCACCTCCCCGGTCAGCAGCACATGCAGCGCATGATGCAGATCATCATTCCATTGTGCCGTATAGAGGCGCGGCTTTCCCTGCCCATCGCGTTCCAGATAACGCGCCTGGTTGTTGTCATTCTCGAGCACCAGATGAACAAACCGGTCATCCGGCACGCTCTGACGCACCGCCTGCGCCAGCTCGGTGAGGAAATCCGGCGCGCTGTCGTCCTGAATCGCATGCACCGCATCCAGCCGCAGCCCATCCAGGTTGAATTCGTCAAGCCAGTAGCGCGCATTATGGATGAAAAAATCCCGCACCGCCCGGCTCCGGGGACCGTCGAAATTGATCGCCGCGCCCCATGGGGTATGGCGCCGATCATTGAAAAATTGCGGCGCATAGCGATGGAGATAATTCCCTTCCGGGCCGAAATGATTATAGACCACATCGAGAAACACCATCAGACCCGCCCGATGGGCGGCCTGGACCAGTTCGCGCAGCCCATCGGGGCGGCCATAGGCGGTTTCGGGCGCGAAAGGATAGGCGCCGTCATAGCCCCAATTGCGGCGGCCCGGCGCCTCCGAAAGCGGCATCAATTCGATCGCCGTCACCCCCAGATCCGCAAGTTGTTCGAGCTTTTCATCCACCCCGCCATAATTGCCGGCGGCGGTGAATGTGCCGACATGAAGTTCGTAAAAGACCGCCTCCCGCCACGGCCGGCCGCGCCAGTCCCCGTCGCGCCAATCAAAGGCGGAAGGGTCGATCACTTCGCTGGCCTGGTGCACGCCCTGGGGCTGGAAACGCGACGCCGGATCGGGGACCGCCTGGTTCCCATCGATCACATAAAGATAGCGGCTGCCGGCATGCGCCAGATCGGTCTCGATCGAAAACCATCCCTCATGTTCCGCCGGCATCCGCAGGTCCGGCAAACCCGCATCCACCAGCCGCAAGGACACCTGCAAGGCCGCCGGCGCCCATAGCCGGAATCGCACGGCGCCCGAGGGCAAAACCGCCGCGCCGAATGGCATGTCATAGGCTCGTTTCATCCCGGCGTCAGGCTTTCACGCCGACGAGCACCACCAGCGACCGGGCACCGACCGCGATCGACGACTTCGCCGGCCGCCGCGTCTTGGTGTCGCCGCGCCCGTCATTGTTCACGGTGTCGACAAGCGCGGCCCATATCGGCGCGGCATCCGGCAGCGTATAGACGATCTCTTTGTGATCCGCATTGAGGATCGCCAGCAGGGGGCCGTCCGCCTCGCCGTCATGCCGGCCCACGCCGGCAAGCATGAACCCGATGTGACGTGTTTCCGGATCGTGCCAGTCCGTCACCGTCATTTCGCGATCCGGGCCGAGCCAGGTCACGTCTTTGAGATTCGCGGCTCCATCATGCCGTCCGTCCAGGAAATGGGTGCGGCGAAGGGCCGGATAGCGCTTGCGCAAGCCGATAAGAGCGCGGATGAATTCCTGCAGCGCGCCACCCGCCGGGTCATCCTTCCAGTTCACCCAGCCGATTTGGTTATCCTGACAATAGGCATTGTTGTTTCCCAGATGGGAATTATTGGCTTCGTCGCCCGCCAAAAGCATGGGCACGCCCTGCGATAACAGAAGCGTCGCGATCAGATTGCGCTGCTGCCGGGCGCGCAGCGCCTGGATGGCGGGATCGTCCGTCGGTCCTTCGACACCGCAATTCCAGCTGAAATTCTGGTCGCGGCCGTCGCGGTTATGCTCGAGATTTTGTTCATTGTGCTTGTGATTGTAACTCACCAGATCGCGCAGCGTGAAACCGTCATGCGCGGTGACGAAATTGACGCTAGACCAGGGCCGGCGTCCGTTATGATCGAAGCGGTCGCGGGAACCGCTGAGCCGGCTGGCCAATTCTCCCACCATGCCCACATCCCCTTTCCAGAAGCTGCGGACGGTGTCGCGGTACCGGTCGTTCCATTCCGACCAGCCGGGGGGAAAGCCGCCAAGCCGGTAGCCGTCCGGTCCCAGATCCCATGGTTCCGCGATCAGCTTGGTCCGGGCCAGCGCCGGATCCTGCCGCACCACGTCGAGGAACCCGGAATGGGGATCGAACGGGCCGTCCACTTCGCGGGCAAGCGTGGTCGCCAGGTCGAAGCGAAAGCCGTCGACATGCATCTCCTCCACCCAATAGCGCAGCGAGTCGGTGACGAGTTGCAGCACCCGCGGGTGATGGAGCCTGAGCGCGTTGCCGCAACCGGTGAAATCCTCGTAATAGCGCTCCTGGCCGGGTACCAACCGATAATAGGAGCGGTTGTCGATGCCGCGAAAGGACAGGGTCGGGCCCAGCCGGTTTCCCTCGGCGGTGTGATTATAGACCACATCGAGAATCACCTCGATGCCCCGCTCATGCATGTGCCGCACCATGGTCTTGAATTCGCCGATATGCCCGCTGGCGAGATAGCGCGGATCGAGCGCGAAAAAGCCGATGGAGTTATAGCCCCAATAATTGGTCTGTTTGCGCTCCAGCAAATAGCGGTCGTCGAGAAAGACGTGAACCGGAAGCAGTTCGACGGCGGTGATGCCCAGCCTCTGCAGATGATCGAGCACCGCGGGATGCGACAAGCCCGCGAAAGTGCCCCGCATCGAACCCGGCAACTCTTCCCGCTCTTTGGTGAAGCCACGGACATGCAGTTCATAAATGGCGGTTTCGCTCCACGGCACGGAAGGGGCGCGGTCATTGCCCCAGCTATGCGCGGGATCGATCACCACGCCCTTCGGAACTCCGCGCGCGTTGTTGCGGCGATCGAAGGACAGATCCGCCCGGCGATGGCCGATGCGGTAGCCGAAATGCGCGTCGCTCCAAAGCAAACGCCCATGCAGCGCCTTCGCATAAGGATCGATCAGCAATTTATTGGGATTGAAGCGATGGCCATGTTCGGGGTCGTAGGGACCATGGACCCGATAGCCGTAGAGTTGCCCCGGCCGCAGATCGGGAAAATAGCCGTGCCAGACTTCGTTGGTGTATTCGGGCAGCGCAACCCGGTTGAGCTCTTTCTTGCCGGCCGGATCGAACAGGCACAGTTCCACCCGCTCGGCAGTGGCGGAAAACAGCGCGAAATTGACTCCCTTGCCGTCCCATGTCGCGCCCAGCGGATGGGCGTTTCCCGGCTCGATGCGGATGCGCTCGCCGGACATCGGCCCTCCCCTCAATGGGCGCCCAGCAGCATATCCGCCGCGCTGGCGATTGGAATGGCGACCCAGGCCGGACGATGGGCCAGCTCATAGCGAATCTCATAGAAAAGCTTTTCCAGCGTCGCCAGTTCCAGCAGGGCCGTAGCGGCTTTTTTATTCGTGGGATAGGACGGGGTGCCGGAAATTTCCTGGCGATAGGCCGCAAGAAAAGCCTCCTGCGCCAGATCCCGCCATTTGCGGACATGCGGGATCAGGGAATCGCGCCGTTCGGGATGGTCCGCCGTCACCCGTTCCACCGCCACCCATGCGGCGTAATCCAGGGACCTCAGCATGCCGGCCACATCCTTGAGCGGGGTATGCTTGTGACGGCGCGCGGCCAGCGACCGTCGCGGCTCGCCTTCGAAATCCAGAATGTAAAAATCATTCTGCGCCACCACGATCTGGCCGAGATGATAGTCGCCATGATAGCGGGTCTTGCAGGCGCTGATTTCGGCGGGAAGGTCGCTGCCGATTTTGGCCATCAAGGTTTTCCGGTTCGCCAGCAGCTTGGCCGCATGGTCCTTGGCCAGGGCCGGAAGTGCGCGGGAATGCGCCGCCAGCGCGCGGAAGACCAACCGCGCATCGGCGGAAACCTCCTTGACATAGGCACGGATGTCCGCGGCGCTGAGCGGTTCCGGCGCGAAGCTGCGCTCGGCCTTTGCCGGACAGAGCGCCTTGTGCAATTGCGCGGTGCGCTCGCCCAGCTGGCGCATCTGCATCAGATAGACATCATGCACGCCCTTGCGCATCGCCAGCTGGTCGGCCGGCAGGACCATGATCTCGTCCAGGAACCGCACAAGATAATTGATGGTATAAAGCCAGGCATCGCCCTGATTGCGGACAAATTTGTGCAGCGCCGCCAGCGCCGTTTTCTGGCCTGCCTGGTCCTTCAGTTCGATGGTGCCCAGCAAAGGCGCGATGTTGGGAAATTTGACCGTGTCGGTGAGAAACCGGCCCATTTCGATCTCGGGGTGAATGCCGCTGGCCAGTTTGCGGTAAAGTTTCATCACCAGATAGTCTTCGACCAGCACCGAACTGTTGCTCTGTTCGAGTCCGAGCGCGCGCGCCACCGGCGCCTCCGGCATCGTCACATCGGAAAAGGCCGAGGTGCGGCGGAATTCCAGCGCGCCGGCGGGCGCATCGATCGTGCTGTTTTGCCGGACATTGTCGATTGCGGCAAGCGCGAATTGGGGATCTTCAACGCATTCATACAGAATCCCTTCCCGCGGGCCCTTGCGTATCCTGGCCAGGGTGACGTTCTGAATTTGCGGCGGCATGGAATGCAGCTCGCGCCATTCCGCAGCCAAAGGCAGGAAGTAGCGATCCGGATGCGCCTCCCCCGCAATATGGGCGTCGATGATCGTCAGCAGCCATTTGCGATCCTGGTCTTGCAAAGGAATCGCGCCTGAAAGTTCCACCCTTTCGAGCTTTTTGTCCTTGGCCGCATACCAGCGGCGGGTCGGCAGATATTGGCGCAGCACATCGCGCTCGAAGATGGTTCTGCCGCGGCCCTCCGTGCATCCCGACCAATCGTCGTTCATGATCAGGGTGACATATTCCATCGCCTCCACATTCTGGGCGGAACCCGTCCCCGTCCCGATCGCCGCCGTTTCGGGATGCGCAAGCTGGAACCAGAAGAAGGAGTGGCCTTGCAAGGTCAGTTGATAGAAGGCGTCTCCGATCGGCACGAAGCGTTCGCGGCCCAGCAATTCGGTCGGTATCCGCCCCTTATAGGCCGACAGGTCCAGTTCGACCGACTGGGCGGAGTTGGCGAGATTTGCCACGCATAAGATGGCCTCGTCGCCCAATTCGCGCAGATAGGCGAGGATCTTCCGGTTCTGCGGATAAAGGAATGTCAGCGTGCCGCGGCCGAACACCTGGCGGGACTGGCGCACCGCGATCAGCCGCTTCATCCAATTGAGCAGGGAGGAGGGATTGCGGCTCTGCGCTTCGACATTGACGGACTGATAGCCATAGATCGAATCCATCAGCGGCGGCAGATAGAGCTGTGCCGGATCGGCCTGCGAAAAACCGCCATTGCGGTCGGGCGTCCATTGCATCGGCGTGCGCACGCTGTCGCGATCGCCCAGGAAGATGTTGTCGCCCATGCCGATCTCGTCGCCGTAATAGATGATCGGCGTTCCCGGCATCGACATCAAAAGACTGTTCATCAATTCGATCTTGCGCCGGTCGTTTTCCATCAGCGGCGCCAGCCGGCGGCGGATGCCGAGATTGATCCGGGCGCGATGATCGGAGGCGTAGGTCCGCCACAGATAATCCCGCTCGGTATCGGTCACCATTTCCAGGGTCAGCTCGTCGTGATTGCGCAGGAACACCGCCCATTGGCAGTTTTCCGGAATATCCGGGGTCTGACGCATGATGTCGGTGATCGGATGGCGGTCCTCCTGCGCGATCGCCATATACATGCGCGGCATCAGCGGAAAATGGTAGGCCATGTGGCATTCGTCGCCGTTGCCGAAATATTCCTGAACATCTTCCGGCCATTGATTGGCCTCGGCCAGGAACATCCGGTTCTTGTAACTTCGGTCGAGCGCGGCCCGCAGCTGCTTCAGGACCGCATGGGTTTCCGGGATATTCTCGTTGGAGGTGCCTTCGCGCTCGCAGAGATAGGGAATGGCGTCGAGCCGCATCCCGTCGACGCCGGCATCGAACCAGAAATTCATGGTCGCGATGACGGCCTTGATGACCTGCGGATTGGCGAAATTCAGGTCGGGCTGGTGCGAAAAGAACCGGTGCCAGAAAAAGCCCTTGGCCACCGGATCCCAGGCCCAGTTCGAGGTTTCGGTGTCGGAGAAGATGATGCGGGTGCCGGCATATTTCCGGTTGCTGTCGCTCCAGACATACCAGTCGCGGTATTTCGATCCGGGCTTGGCGTTCCGGGCGCGCTGGAACCAGGGATGCTGGTCGGAGGTGTGATTGATGACGAGCTCGGTGATGACGCGCATGCCGCGGCGATGGGCCTCGCGCACGAATTGATGGAAATCCCGCATCGTGCCATAGGCGGATTGACGTCGCGGTAATCGGAGATGTCGTAGCCGTCGTCGCGCAGCGGCGAGGGATAGAAGGGCAGCAGCCAGATCGCGGTGATGCCGAGATCCTGGAGATAATCGAGCTTCTGGGTCAGGCCGGGAAAATCGCCGATGCCGTTGCCGGTGGTGTCGAGGAACGTCTTGACGTGCAGTTCGATAGATGACGGCGTCCTTGTACCAGAGCGGATCGTCCGGAAGCATGCGATCTGGAACCTATGGCTTGCGGCGTGCCGATAATCGACGTGCCGGAACGGCGTGACGCGGAAAGATGGCGGCGGGATTGCATTGCGGATCGAGCCGGATATGCTGCTCGGCGCCGTTCCACAGATGGCGCGTCGCCGGTGAACAGCTCCTCGACCTCGAAGGCGTCGTCGGGGCCGATCTTCATTTCGTCGAGCGGAAATTGTATTGCGCTTTCGTGCGCCTCGAAGGGATCGAGATTGACGGCGACGAACACCATGTTCGACCGTCCGTCCGTCATCTTGCCGTAGAACAGCATGGCATCGGAGGAAGCGGGATAGAAGCGCAAATTCGAGGAATTGCTGCAGCGCCGGATTTTCCCGCCGCGCTTGGTTCACCCGCCGCGATATAATCCTTGATGTTGCCCGGCCGGTTCCAATCCCAGACCTTATATTCGTATTTCTCGGAATTCGCGGTATTCCTCGCTGTCGGGGATCGCGTCATTTTCGCACAATTCGAAGCCGTTATAGATGCCGTAGACGCTCGACAGCGTGGCCGCCAGCACCAGCCGCATCTGAAAGGCGGGCCGCCCGCCGCGCTGGAGGATGGGCGGCAGGATGTCCGGCGTGTTGGTGAAGAAATTCGGGCGCAGATATTCGCGGCATTCCGACTGGGTCAGCTCGACCAGATAGTCGATGAGCTCCTGCTTGAAATTGCGCCAGGTGAAATAGCTGTAGGACTGGGTGAAGCCGACCTTGGCCAGGACCTTGAGCATCTTGGGCCGGGTGAAGGCCTCGGACAGAAAAATCACGTCGGGATGCCGGCATTGCACCTCGCGGATCAGCCATTCCCAGAACGGCACCGGCTTGGTGTGCGGATTGTCGACCCGGAATATGCGCACGCCCTGGCTCAGCCCAGAACAGCACCACGTCGCGTAAGCGCGTTCCACAGCCCTCGCGGTCGGGCCGTAGAAATTCGACGTTGACGATGTCCTGGTATTTCTTGGGCGGGTTCTCGGCATAGCGGATCGTGCCGTCGGGGCGGAACTTGAACCAGTTCGGCCTGTTCGCGGACCCAGGGATGATCCGGCGCGCATTGGATGGCGAAATCCAAGCGCCACTTCCATGCCATGCGCGCGGCCGGCCTCGATCAGACGGCGGAAATCATCCAAGCGTGCCGAGTTCGGGATGAACCGCGGTGTGACCGCCTTCGTCGGACCCGATGGCATAGGGGCTTCCGGGATCGTCGGGCGCGGACTTCCAGCGCGTTGTTGCGGCCCTTGCGGTTGACGCGGCCGATGGGATGGATCGGCACGAAATAAAGAACGTCGAAGCCCATCTCCCGGATTTCCGGCAGGCGGCGGATGCAATCATCGAAGGTGGCGCTTTTGCCGGGGGTGGTTCCTTGCGATCGCGGGAACATTTCGTACCAGGCCGCATATCCCCCGGCTCGCCGGTCGGCGGTTATCGCATTTTCATGGGCATAGAGCGTCACATTCGCCCGGGCGCCATGATCCGCCATCAGGGCGTGAATCTTTCGGCGAAAGCAGAAGCTCTTCAAGTCCTTCCGGCGAAGCATGGGCTTGATCCAGTTCGGGCCGCAGCGGGCCGGTGATGTCTTCCGGGGCCGCGCCCAAGCTCATCTCCAGGATTTCGCAACCCTCGCGAATCTCCAGGGACGTATCCTGACCGGCCTCCCGCTTCTTGTGAAAGTTCCGGCGCCAGCTTTCGAACATGTCGATCCAGGCCTCGATGGTGAAGAGATAGCGGCCAGCCTGCGTCAGTTCGAAGGCGCCGACCCAGCGGTCATTGTCGAAAAACCGCATGGGCGCGCGGCGCCATTCTTTTTCCTTTTCATGGCGGTATTTGACGGCGGCGCCCAGCGCATCGTGACCGTCGCAGAAGATATCGGCCCAGATTTCGACTTTGTCTCCGACCAGCCGCTTGACCGGATACCGGCCACAATTCAATTCCGGATAAATATTCTCGATGACGACACGCCCCATCGCATCCCATTTCGGATGTTGCGTGCAGTGGGCGAGATATTCGCTGGCCATGCCCTGCCCTTTTGGTTGCGATCCAAGGCTTATGGACTCTAGAATGTGAAAGCCCTGGGTCAACCTTGAACTGCGCCAACTCGGCTTCGAATGGCGCTGTTCTTGCATTTGATTGCCGGAGCGGCGGCTCTGTGTTCGCGCCGGAATGGCCAAGGCCTTTCCGGGCTGATTTTGCGTGCGGCCCGCGCGATCAGGGCTTGGCAGGGCCACGAGCCTCGTGCAACTTAGCTGGATGCGATCTCGAATCTTCTCCCTGCGGACCCTTGGCGCTGGTGGCGCCATCCTGCTGCTCGCCTGCACCGCCGGCGCGGCGGCGCCCACTCTCAGCTCTTCGCTCGACGGCTTTCATCCGTCATTCGACCACACTCTGACCCGGCATGGGATCGTGGGTGGCGGCTTTGCCTTTGAACATGCGGGCGATCCCGCGACCGAATTCTTCTTCGGCCAGGCCCGCGACGGCGCCCATCAGCCGGTAAACGCGGACACCGCCTATAATTGGGCCTCCATCACCAAGACCTTCACCGCGGTCGCCATCCTGCAACTGCGCGACCGGGGTCTTCTGTCTCTGGACGATCCGGCCGTCCGCTATGTGCCGGAACTGCGCCAAGTGCATGATCCGTTCGGCCCGGTCGACGCCATCACCATTCGCGAGTTGTTGTCGCACAGCGCGGGCTTCCGCAATCCGACCTGGCCGTGGGACTGCGACAATGGCAAGAATTGCGACTGGCAACCTTTCGAGCCCACCCATTGGGCTCAGGTCAACGCCATGCTGCCCTATACCGACATCGCCTTCAAACCGGGCACGCGCTGGAGCTATTCCAATCTGGGCTATGTCTTTCTCGGCCAGATCATTGAACGGCTGACGGGCGACGATTACGAGGTTTATGTCACCAAGAATATCCTGATGCCGCTGGGCATGACTTCCAGCTATTTCGACCGGGCGCCTTATTTCCTCGAGCCGCATCTGTCGGCGAGCTATCTGCGGGCGGGCAGCACGCTCACCCCGCAACCGTTCGATTTCGACAGCGGCATCACCGCCGCCAATAGCGGGCTGAAGGCGCCGGTCACCGACATGCTCAAATATGTCCGTTTCCTGGTGGGCGCGCCGCACAAGCCTGTCTATGACCTGGTTCTCAAGCGCTCTTCGCTCGAGGAAGCCTGGAAGGGCATCTTGCCCGCCAACGATTCCGAGCAGATGCCAGGACCTTACACCGGCGGCCCGGGCGGGACGCAGCCGATGATGGGGCTGGGTTTCTTTGTGCTGAATGTGAACGGTCACCGGTACGTCTATCACGACGGCGACCAGGGCGGATTCTCCTCCGAAATGATGCTGGACCCGGACGGGCACAGCGCCAGCCTGCTGACGGTCAACACCACCGACACCGGCGCGCCTACGGAATCCTCGCACGCGGAGTCCAACACCGAGCCCGACCCCAATACCGACCTTCGCGTGACCTTGCGGGCTCTGCTGATTCAGTCCGTGTTTCCCGCCGCCAGCGGCCCTTGATCGGCCAAACCGAGACGCGTCACACCGCTGCGCTGTGGATCGCATTCCGGCGGGGCAGATAATCGTCGAACGCCGCCGCCGCCAGGCGCGCCGCCGACCGCCATTTCGGCGAGATATCGACTTTCCAGCCGGAGACGGTCACGATCCCGTCCTGGACCAAGGGTGCAAGCAATTCCAGCGGCCCGAACAGGGAAGAAAGCGGCTGACCGTATCGGAAGGCGCTTTTCTCCAAATCGGCCTCCAGGTCGCACATCAGCCGGGTGATGATATCGCGGTGCATCCGGTCGCGGTCGGTCAGCGCCACGCCCCGTGCCACCGGCAGATGACCGGGCTCCAGGGCCGCCCGGTAGTCGGGAACGGTCACCGCATTCTGCACATAACCCTGTGGCAGCGATCCGATCGCCGAGGTGCCGAACCCGATCAGGGCCGAGGCCGTATCGGTGGTATAGCCCTGAAAATTGCGGCTCAGCGTGCCTTCCATCGCCGCCATCGCCAAACTGTCCTGCGGCTTGGCGAAATGATCGAGGCCGATGGCGACATAGCCGTCGCCGCTGATGCGCTGATTGGCCAACTCCGCCATGCGGAATCGCATCTCGCGATCCGGCAGCAAATTCTCGGGGATCAAGGCCTGATGCTTCTTGAATTTCGGCACATGGGCATAGCCGAAGACCGCGAACCGGTCGGGATTGAGCCAAAGCGCGAAATCCAGGGTTGATTCCCAGCTCGCCAGGCTTTGCCGCGGCAGGCCATAGACCAGATCCAGATTGAGGCTCTCAACCCCCTCGCCGCGCAGCATGTCCAGGGCGGTGATGGTCTCGTCGTCCGTCTGGATGCGGTTGATGGCGCGCTGGACCATGAGGTCGCAATCCTGCAACCCGATGCTGGCGCGGGTGAGCCCGGCTCTGGCCAGGGCTTTCACGATGGCGATGTCCAGGTTCCGCGGGTCGATTTCGATCGCGAATTCCGCGTCCGGCAGGACATCGAACCGGTCGCGCACAAGATGGTTCAGACGTTCGATGTCGCCGACCTGCAGGATGGTCGGCGAACCGCCGCCCCAATGAATATGCGTGACGGGATGGCGGCCGGCGCCGGCCGCGGCGACCAGCTCGATCTCCTTGAGCAGAAGCGAAACATAGTCCCGCACCGGGCCGTAATTGTTGACCACGCTGGTGTGGCACCCGCAGAACCAGCAAAGCGTGTCGCAAAAGGGGATATGAAGATAAAGCGAGAGCGGCTGGCCCGGCGCCAGGCCGGCCAGCCAGTCGCGATACTGCGCTTCGCCTATCCCGGCATGAAAATGCGGGGCGGTGGGGTAGCTCGTATAGCGCGGCACATTGGCCGCAAACAGATCAGCAATCTTCCGCATCGAACAGACCGTGCTTGTTTCACCCAATTTCCAGGGCCGCGGCGGCGGCCGGTTTGATCCAGCGCAAACTGCGCCAGAATGACGCGCGGCGCCGCCGGGACCGGCCCGGTCAACCCGAGTTGATCCGGATCAAAGCAACTTGTCCGCACATATCTACGAAATGGCGCAGTTACGAAAAGGGCTGCCCTGTGACTCAGAAGCATTCTTGTATCCGTCGTGACGGCGGAAGGGGCCGCGCGCGGTCCGGTCGGCGGCTCCCCAAGCAGGACGGAATGAAAGATGTGCAGGCAAGCAAACCCGCCAATCCGAAGCCAATCGGCGGCTGGATCCGGTTCTGCCGAATTGCCGCTGTCATCGACGAAAGCGGCGGAACCGATGAGACCATTCTTCTGAAACGGAAAGAGAGCTATGGAAGCGCAAACCGAGACGCCGTGGCGGCTTGATCTGACTTTGATTCCACTGTCCCTGTTCTTCGGATTCACCGCGGGGATCATCGAGGCCGCCAGGTCGCCGGATCCCCGGATGGCGATCCAGGGCTGGATCTTCGCCGGCTGCATGTTCCTGATCGGGGTCTGGTACATGTGGTACTATGCCGGCCGCACCCCGGAAGACGAATTGGGGCCCTATGACAATGCGGTGATCCGCGCCGGAGTCGTCGCTTCGATGTTCTGGGGCATTGTGGGGATGCTGGTGGGCGTCATCATCGCCCTGCAACTGTCCTTTCCCAATATCTTCTACTTTCCCGACCTGCCCTGGACCAATTTCGGCCGCCTCAGGCCGCTGCACACCTCGGCGGTGATTTTCGCCTTCGGCGGCAATGTGCTGATCGCCACCTCCTTCTATGTGGTGCAGCGGACCTGCCGGGCGCGGCTGGGGGGCGGCTCGCTGCCCTGGTTCGTGTTCTGGGGCTACAACACCTTCATCGTCCTGGCCGGCACCGGCTATCTGCTGGGCATCACCCAGAGCCGCGAATATGCCGAGCCGGAATGGTATGCCGATCTCTGGCTCACCATCGTTTGGGTCTGCTACCTGCTGACTTTCATGGGCGCGATCTGGAAACGGAAAGAGCCCCATATCTATGTGGCCAACTGGTTCTACCTGGCCTTCATCGTCACCATCGCCATTCTGCATATCGTCAACAATCTGGCGATGCCGGTGTCATGGCTCGAATCCAAGAGCTACTCGGTCTTCTCCGGCGTGCAGGATGCCCTGACCCAATGGTGGTACGGGCACAACGCGGTCGGCTTCTTCCTGACCGCGGGCTTTCTGGGGATCATGTATTACTTCATTCCCAAGCGGGCGGAGCGGCCGATCTATTCCTATCGCCTCTCCATCGTGCATTTCTGGAGCCTGATCTTCATCTATATCTGGGCCGGCCCGCATCATCTGCTCTATACCGCCCTGCCCGAATGGACCCAGACATTGGGCATGACCTTCTCGGTGATGCTGTGGATGCCCAGCTGGGGCGGCATGATCAACGGGTTGATGACCCTGTCGGGGGCCTGGGACAAGCTTCGGACCGATCCGGTGCTGCGCATGCTGGTGGTGTCGGTGGCCTTTTACGGCATGTCCACCTTCGAGGGCCCGGTGATGAGCGTGAAGACCGTCAACGCGCTCTCCCATTACACCAACTGGACCATCGGCCATGTCCATTCCGGCGCCTTGGGATGGGTGGGCTATGTGAGCTTCGGCGCCCTTTACATGCTGGTGCCCTGGCTGTGGGGCAAGAAGAAGCTTTATTCCAATTCCCTGGTCGAATGGCATTTCTGGATCTCGACCTTGGGCATCGTTCTCTACATCACTTCGATGTGGGTGGCCGGCATCATGCAGGGCCTGATGTGGCGCGCCTATAACGATTTCGGCTTTTTGCAATATTCCTTCGTCGAAGTCGTGCAGGCGATGCACCCCTATTACATCATCCGGGCGGCGGGCGGCGGGCTCTATCTTCTGGGCACGCTGATCATGGCCTTCAATCTGTGGAAGACGGTGAAAGGACCGGAGACGGTCGCTGTTGCCGCCCCGGCCCTGGCTGCGGAGGCCGCCTGATGAAACACGATCTGTTCGAACGCCATTCGATGCTGCTGCTGATCGGCATCCTGGTTGTGGTCTCGATCGGCGGGCTGGTGGAGATCGCGCCGCTCTTCTGGGTGAACGGCACGGTGGAGAAGGTGAGCGGCATGCGGCCCTATACGCCGCTGGAACTGGAGGGCCGCAACATCTATGTCCGCGAAGGCTGCTATCTGTGCCACAGCCAGCAGATCCGCTCGCTGCGCGACGAGGTCGAACGCTACGGCCATTACAGCCTTGCCGCCGAAAGCATGTACGACCATCCCTTCCAATGGGGGTCGGAGCGCACCGGTCCGGACCTGGCCCGGGTGGGCGGGAAATATTCCGACGAATGGCAGCGCCAGCATCTGGCGGATCCGCGCTCGGTGGTGCCGGAATCGGTGATGCCGCCTTACGCCTTTCTGGAAAAGACGCCGCTCGATTACCGCGACATCCAGGAGATATTGAAGACCAATCGCGAAGTGGGCGTGCCTTATACCGACGACCAGATCGCCCATGCCAAGGAAGATCTGGAAGCCCAGGCCGATCCCAACAATGACGGCGTGGAGGCGTTTCAGAAACGCTACGCCAAGGCCCAGGTGCGGGATTTCGACGGCCATCCCGATCAGATCAGCGAGGCCGACGCCTTGATCGCCTATCTGCAGATGCTGGGAACCCTGGTCGACTTCAAGGCCTATCACGCCGACACGCCCGAGAACCGGAGATAGACATGGAGACGTGGACTTACGACGAAGTGCAGGAATTCGTTCACAGTTGGGGCCTGGTCTATTTCACCCTCATGTTCCTGGCCGCGGCGATATACGCCTATTGGCCGAAGAACAAGAAACGCTTCCAGGACGCCGCCCGCATTCCGTTTGAGGACGAGGATTCGCATGAGCGATAAGGAAATCGACCGGATCTCCGGCACCGAGACCACCGGGCATGAATGGGACGGCATCAAGGAGCTGAACACGCCCCTGCCGCGCTGGTGGGTGGGCATTTTCGTCGCCTGCATCATCTGGGCATTCGGCTATTGGATCCTGATGCCGGCCTGGCCGCTGGTGCACGGCTATACCAGGGGGCTTCTGAACCATTCCCAGCGCGAGGAAGTGATGGCCAATGTGCATGCGCTTCAAGCTGGCGCGCGCGGCCAAGGAACACGCCCTGACCAATGCCAGCCTGGCACAGATCCAGAACAATCCGGATTTGCTGCAATTCGCGCTTGCCGAAGGCCGGGCGACGTTCGGCGACAATTGCGCCCCCTGCCACGGCGCCGGCGGCCAGGGCGCCCACGGCTATCCCAACCTGAATGACGATGTCTGGATCTGGGGCGGCACGCTTGCCGATATCCAGCACACGATCACCGTCGGGGTCCGTTCCACCAGCCCCGACACCCGCGAATCCCAGATGCCGGCCTTCGGCCGCGACGGTATCGTCAAGCCCGAGCAGGTGAACGATCTGACCGAATATGTGGTGCATCTGTCGGGCCGGGCGGCGGACCCGGCCGCGGTCAAGCGCGCCACGTCCTTGTTCGCGCAGAATTGCGCCGTCTGCCATGGCGCCCAAGGCAAGGGCAACCGCCAGTTGGGCGCGCCCAACCTCACCGACAATGAATGGCTTTATGGTTCCAGGCGCGAGGATATCCACGACCAGATCTGGAACGGGCATGGCGGCGTGATGCCGACCTGGGGCGGGCGCCTGACGCCGGAAACCATCAAGGCCCTGGCGGTCTATGTTCATAGTCTCGGCGGCGGCGAATGAACCAGCTGCGCGACATCCTTACCCATAACGGCCAGCCGGTTCCGGCGCTGGCGGCGGAAGGTGTCGCGCGTTCGGATGTGGAGGCCAGCAACAGCGCCGCCTACCGCAATCTCTATAAGGCGCGGGTGCCGATCTATCCCAAGGAGGTTTCGGGACGCTACCGCAATCTCAAATGGGCGATGATGGCGCTCACCTTGAGCATCTATTATCTGGTGCCCTGGATCCGCTGGGACCGCGGTCCCGACGCGCCGCATCAGGCGGTGCTGGTGGATATGGCGCATCAGCGGCTCTATTTCTTCTTCATCGAGATCTGGCCGCAGGAGGTCTATTACATCACCGGACTTTTGATCCTGGCCGCGGTGACGCTCTTTCTCATCACCGCTTTGTTCGGCCGGCTGTGGTGCGGCTATTCCTGCCCGCAGACGGTGTGGACCGACCTGTTCATCTGGGTCGAGACCCGTATCGAAGGCGACCGCAACGCCCGCAAGCGGCTGGCCGCCGCGCCCTGGACGCCGGGCAAGTTCGTCAAGCGGGTCTCCAAGCATGCGATCTGGCTGGTGATCGCGGCGGCGACGGGCGGCGCCTGGGTGTTCTATTTCGCCGACGCCCCCACCCTGCTCCACAGCCTGTTCACCGGCACGGCTTCGATCGGGGTCTATGCCACCATCGCGGGGCTGACCTTCACCACCTATACGCTGGGCGGGCTGATGCGCGAGCAGGTCTGCACCTATATGTGCCCCTGGCCCCGCATCCAGGCGGCGATGACCGACCGGGAAGCCTTGTCCGTCACCTATCGCCGGGACCGGGGCGAACCGCGCGGCGCCCACAAGAAAGGCGATCCCTGGACGGGCCGCGGCGATTGCATCGACTGCAAGCAATGCGTCGCCGCCTGCCCGATGGGCATCGACATCCGCGACGGCGCCCAGCTCGAATGCATCAATTGCGCGCTGTGCATCGACGCCTGCGACGAGGTGATGCGCAAGATCGGCCGGCCCGAAGGGCTGATCGCCTATGATACCGACGCCAATGTGCTGCGCCGGATGAATGGCGAGAAGCCGCGCATCCGGCTGGTGCGGCCGCGCACCATTCTTTATTTCGTGGTGATCCTGGTGGTGGGCGGGATCATGCTGGCCAGCCTGTCGACCCGGCGCACCTTGGATCTGGGGGTGATGCGCGACCGCAATCCGGATTACGTCACCCTGGCCGACGGCGCGATCCGCAACGGCTATACGGTAAGCGTGATGAACCGCACCGACCGCGCCCGCGCGCTTCTGCTCGATATCGCCGGACTCAAGCTCCGCGACGTCAAGATCATCGGCCTGGGCGATGTCCATCTGCCGGCCAAGGTTCCGGTGGAAGCCGACAAGGTCCGCCAGTTGCGGGTTCTGGTGACGGTGGCCAAGCCGGATCTGACAAGAAACAGCCAGTCCCTGAGTCTTCTCGGTGAGCGATCAGACCGCATCATGAGACGCACCAGGCGAACGCCGTCTTCATCTCAGGAGGCCAGCCATGACCCACACCCTCACCGGCCGCGCCGTGCTTTACTGGCTGCTGGGCTTCTTCGGGGTCATCATCGCGGTCAATGTCTGGTTCATTATCGCCTCCATCGAGACCTTCAGCGGCGAGGATGAGCAGAAACCCTATCTGCAGGGGATCGAATATAATCAGACCCTGGCGCGCCGCGCCGAACAGGTGGCTTTGGGCTGGCGGGCGACGATCTCCACCCAGCGGCTGGCGGGCGGCAAGGTCCGGGTGTCCGTCAATCTGATGAAACCCGATGGCACGCCCGAAACCGGTCTGGCGCTGCATGGCGAATTGCGCCACCCGGCGGACGAAGAATTGGACCACACCTTGCGCCTGAAGGAAACCGCGCCGGGCACCTACCAGACCGAGATTTCCGGCGTGCATGCCGGCGCCTGGGACGTGGTGGTCGAGACCGGCGATCCGCAACCTCCATTCGAAGCGACGAGGCGGCTATGGGTGTCATAAGCCTCGCGCCCGAACCGGCGGAAATCCGCGATCTGACGCGCTATCTGCACCGGCGCGAGGATGGCGGCTGGCAATTCGAAGTCGCGGTCAAGGGCGCGCATTGCGCCCGCTGCCTGGGCAAGATCGAAACCGCGGTGTGCGGGCTGCCGGACGTCAATGCGGCGCGGCTGAATCTCTCCACCGGCAAACTCACCGTTGCCCTGGGCAATGCCGCCTCGCCGTTCGCCATTCTCAAGCGGGTGCGCGATCTGGGGTATGGCGCCGAGCCGTTCGAGGCCGGCAGCGTGCTGGACGCCACCGAGCGGGAGGGCCGGTTTCTGCTCCATTGCCTGGCGGTCGCCGGCTTCGGCACGATTTTCACCATGGGGCTCACCGACGCCATCTGGTATGGCGGCGACGATATGAGCCCGGCCCTGCGGCAGACCTTCTTTTGGCTGGCGGGCACCGTCGCCATTCCGGTGATCTTCTATTCCGGCCAGCCCTTCTTCCTGTCCGCCTGGGCGGTGTTGAAGAAGCGCGGCACCAACATGGACGTGCCGATCAGCCTGGCGCTGCTGCTTTCGCTGGGTCTCAGCCTTTACGAAACCGCCAAAGGCGGCAGGGAGACCTATTTCGACGCCGCGGCCATGCTGACCTTCCTGCTTTTGATCGGCCGCTATCTGGATTTCCTGTTGCGCGAGCGCGCCCGCGGCGCCGCCCGGCATCTGCTGGCCCTGCAATCGCTGCTGGCGCGGCGGATGAATCCGGACGGCACGGTGGAAACCGTCACCGCCAAGGATCTGGCGCCGGGCGACCGGATCCTGCTTTCAAATGGCGACCGGGTGCCGGTCAATGGCCGGCTGGAGGATCGCGGCACCGAGGTGGATCTTTCGCTGGTGACCGGCGAAAGCCAACCGCAATCGCTGCCGATCGGCACCGAGCTGCAGGCCGGCGCGATCGTGGTGGGCGCGCCGGTGATCCTGCGCGCCACCGAACGGGTGGAAAACTCACTGGTGGCCGATCTGGCGCGGCTGCTGGAAGCCGGGCAGCAAAGCCGCAGCCGCTATGTCAGCTTGGCCGACCACGCCGCCCGCGCCTATGTGCCCTTCGTCACCGGGCTTGCTCTGGTGGTGTGGCTGGGGCGAATGCTGGCCGGCGCGCCTCCCCTGGTTGCGATCACCAACGCCATCACGGTTCTGATCATCACCTGCCCCTGCGCCCTGGGCCTGGCGGTGCCCGCGGTTCAGATCGCGGCGACCGGCCGGCTGTTCCGCCGCGGGCTGTTCATCAAATCCGGCAATGCCCTGGAGCGTCTGGCCAAGATAGATCTGGCGGTGTTCGACAAGACCGGCACGCTGACCCTCGGCAGCCCCGTCTTGTCCAATCCCGGGAAAATCCCGTCGGGGGCGCTGGAACGCGCCGCTGAGTTGGCGCGCGCCAGCCGTCATCCCCTGGCACGCGCGCTTTCCGCCGCCGCCGGCAACGGTCCGGTGGCGGGCGGGGTGCATGAAGCGGCCGGCGCCGGGCTTCTCGCGGATGCGGACGGCAGCCGCCGGATGCTGGGAAGCGCCTCCTGGGTAACCGGTTCGCACCATGCCGGCGACAGCAGCGAACTCTGGTTCCGGGACGGAGACGGCGCCCCGGTGCGGTTCGCCTTCGAAGACCAGATCCGGCCGGAATCCCGCGCCATGCTGGACGGGCTCAAGGCGCGTGGAATCCGGATCGAAATGCTGACCGGCGACCAGGAAGCCCCGGCCGCGAAGATCGCCCGCGAGGCCGGTATCGATCATTGGCGGTCCGGCATCGATCCGATCCAGAAGGCTGAATATCTGAAGCGGCTGCGGGCCGAAGGGCACCGCGTGCTGATGGTGGGCGACGGCATCAACGATACCGGCGCCATGGCCCTGGCGGATGTTTCCATCGCGCCCGGCACCGCCACCGACATCAGCCAGCGCGCCGCCGACATGGTGCTGCGGGGCGACAGCCTCACCCCGCTGGTCGAGGCGGTGGATGTGGCGCGCAAGGCCAACCGGCTGGTGCTGGAAAATTTCGCCATGGCCGCGCTTTATAATGTGACCGCGATCCCGTTGGCCGCGATCGGCCTGGTCTCGCCCCTGATCGCCGCGGCCACCATGGCCGGCTCCTCCCTGATCGTCACCTTGAATGCGCTGAGGCTGGCGCGAACCACATGAACGGCGTCGCCTTCATCATCGCCGCGGCACTTTTTATTGGCTTGGGCGCGTTGGGGATTTTGATCTGGGCGCTCAATAGCGGCCAGTATGACGATCCCGACGGCGATGCCGCCCGCATCCTGCTGGACGATCCCGCCGATATCCAGACGCTCCACCACGCCAAAGAGCGGGCCGAACCGCGGTAACCCCATCCGGAAATGCCTATGGCTCCGGTCAAGGCCTCTCCGTATATAGTGGTGGGATGCCATCCCCCAGGAAGCTTTGGGATATCTCCCAACCCTTGCGTCCGGCGCTTCCTGTCTGGCCGGGCGACACCGCCTTTCGCACCCATCCACGCTGGACCTTTGGCCAAAACAGCCCGGTGAATGTTACCGCCATCGAATTTTCCACCCATTCTGGGGCGCATGCGGATGCGCCTCTGCACTATGATCCAAATGGCGCACCGATCGATGCGGTGGCGCTGGAGCCTTATCTGGGACCCTGCCGGGTGGTGGATGCGCGCGGTGCCGGCGCGGCCATCGGCGCCGATCTGGTCGAAGCCCATTGGCGCCCCGGCGTCACCCGGATGCTGTTCCGCACCTTTGATCAATTTCCCATGGATCATTGGCCGTCCCGCTTCACCGTGATTGCCGCCGACGCCATCCGGGCGCTTGCCGAGCATGGCGTGATGCTGGTGGGAATCGACTCGCCGTCCATCGATCCCGAGACCTCGAAAAGCATGGACGCCCATCTGGCGGTGCCGCCCGATATGCGGATCCTGGAAGGCCTGGTGCTGGATCAGGTGCCGCCGGGCGATTATGAGCTGATCGCCTTACCGCTTGCCCTGAAAGGGTTGGACGCTTCGCCGGTGCGCGCGGTGCTGAGGGAGTTGACCGGGCCTTGAATAACAAGCCATTTTGAGTTTTGGGGGAGTATTCGTGTCGATCCGAGAAAGTGATCCGCCGGTCCCGGCGGCAGCCGCGAATGCCCATGGCGCGGTCCGGCGCGGACTGACCGCCCGGCATCTGCAATTCATCGCCATCGGCGGCGCCATCGGCTCCGGCTTGTTTTTGGGATCGGCGGCCGGCATCCAACGCGCCGGTCCCGCCCTGTTGGTCGCTTATGCGGTGGGCGGCCTGATGGTCTTTTTCATCGTCCGGGCTTTGGGCGAGATGGCGCTGGCGCATCCCCGCGTCACTACCCTCGACGCGCTGGCCGAGGATTACATCCATCCCGCCTTCGGCTTCCTGGTCGGCTGGAATTACTGGATGAGCTGGATCCTGGTCGGGATGGTCGACATCACCGCCATGGCGATCTTCGTCAAATTCTGGGTTCCGGACTTGGCGCAATGGATTCCCGCTCTGGTCAGCCTGATGCTGCTCTACGGCATCAATCTGTTCGGCGTGCGCCTGTTCGGCGAGCTCGAATTCTGGCTCACCCTGATCAAGGTGATCGCCATCCTAGGCATGATCGTGGCGAGCCTGTTCCTGCTGGCAAGCGGCATCGGGCTTTCCGGCGCCCATGCCAGCCTGTCGAATATCTGGCGCTATGGCGGTATTTTTCCCACCGGCGCGGAAGGGTTCATGGCGGCCTTGCCCATCGCCTTCTTCGCCTATGGCGGCGCCGAACTGGTGGGATTGGCGGCCGGCGATGCGGAGCAGCCGGAGCGGTCGCTGCCGCGCGCCGTCAATGGCGTGATCGCGCGGATCCTGATTTTCTACATCGGTGCGCTGGGCATCGTCATGACTTTGGTTCCCTGGCCGCAGATCGTGCCGACCGAGAGTCCCTTTGTTCTGGTGTTCACCAAGGTGGGACTGCCGCGCACGGCCGATGTCATCAACCTTGTCCTGATCTCGGCGGTTCTGTCCTCCTGCAACAGCGGATTGTTCGCCACCGCCCGCACCCTCAGGTCGCTGGCGGCGAAGGGCCATGCGCCCGCCATTCTCGCCCGGGTGGATGCCCGCGGCGTTCCGGCCTGGAGCGTCAGCGCCTCCGCCGCGGTCATGTTCGGCGGCGTGTTGTTGAACTATTATGTTCCCAGCCAGGTGTTGGAATACATCATTTCCGCCTCGGCGGTGCTGCTGATGGGCACCTGGACCGGTATCATCGTCAGCCATATGGGCTTTCGCCGCAAACAACCGGGCAATATCGCGCATCGCTTCCCGATGCCGCTTTATCCCTGGGCGAGCTGGATGGTCCTGTTCTTCATCGCCATCATCGCCGTGATCATGGCGACGGCGCTGAAAATGTATATTCCGATCGGGTTCGCATTCGGCTTTTACGGCTTTCTGATGATCGTGTTCTTCGCCGGTCTGGGCCGCAATAGTCCCGTTGCCCGGCACTGAGCCCATGACAATTCCCGATTCCATCCGGGCAATGGACCAGGCCGATCCGCTGGGTGCGTTCCCGGGCCGGTTCCTGTTGCCCAAGGATGTCATTTATCTCGACGGCAACTCCCTGGGCGCGCCGCCGGCCGGAACCCCGCCGCGGCTGGACCAGGTGATCCGGCAGGAATGGGGCAGCGGTCTTATCCGGAGCTGGAACAGCCATGACTGGATCGGGGCCGCGCGCCGGGTGGGCGACAAGATCGCCGCCCTGATCGGCGCGGAGGCCGGAGAAGTCGTAGTCGCGGATTCGACCTCGGTCAATATCTTCAAGCTGCTGGCGGCCGCGGCCGCCGCCCGTCCCGGCCGCACCGTTATCCTGACCGAAGCCGGTGATTTTCCCACCGACCTCTACATTGCCCAAGGCGTCTCCGCCCTCTTGCCGCAACTGACGGTCCGCGCCGTCGAGCCCGACCAACTCATCGCGGCGCTGGATTCGGATGTGGCCGTGCTTCTTCTCGCCCATGTCCACTACAAAAGCGGCCGCAAGCAGGACATGGCGCATGCCACCCGGCGGGCGCAGGAATGCGGCGCGTTGACCTTATGGGATCTCAGCCACAGCACCGGCGCGGTGGCCGTCGATCTCAACGCCGCCGGCGCCGATCTGGCGGTGGGATGCGGTTACAAATATCTCAATGGCGGACCGGGCGCTCCGGCTTTTCTGTATGTCGCCAAACGGCTGCAAGAAGAATTGCGGAATCCGATCTGGGGCTGGCTGGGTCATGCGGCGCCATTCGACTTTGCCGCCGGCTTTCAGCCGGCGCCGGACATCAGCCGGTTCTTGAGCGGCACGCCGCCCATTCTGGGCTTGATGGCGCTGGAAGTGGGCGTGGATCTGCTGGCGGAGGCGCCGCGCGACCCGTTGGTCGAAAAATCCCAAAAGCTCTGCGGGCTGTTTATCGATCTGACGGAAGCGATTTGCCGGGAGTTCGGCATTGCGCTTTTGACGCCCCGCGATCCAGGGCAGCGGGGCAGCCATGTTTCGCTGACCCACGCGCAAGGCTATCCCATCGTTCAGGCGCTGATCGCCCGCGGCATCATCGGCGATTTCCGGACGCCCGATATCATGCGATTCGGCTTTGCGCCGCTCTATCTCCGCTATGCCGATGTCTGGGAGGCGGCCGAGGGCCTGAAACAGGTGCTGGCGACCCGGGAATGGGACCAGGAGCGGTTCCGGGCCCGCGCCCGGGTGACGTGACCACCGCTCAATCCTTGGCCAGATAGGCCGAGAGCGCCGCAATCTGGTCGGGATTCAGATGCCAGGCATGATGGTTCATCGGGGCGCTGACCCGCATGGATGGAATTCTCCCATTTGCCGGTCTCCACCCGGATCAATGTTTCAAGGCGGGGCTTTCAAAAACCGTGAAATGGAATAAGTAAGATGGGAAGAACGCAAACCCATGCGCACCACGTCCTTCCAGGCCGAAAAAACTTCGTTTCTTCAATATCATATCGCTGGTTTTTGATGTCAAAAGTTAACAGTTTCGAAATCATCCTCAGCGGTCTGATCGCCTTGTTTGCGATCGGGTTTCTGGCTTTCCTGCGCTGGGAGACCGGGATCGGCAGCCTGTCATCCTATGAGATGAACGCCATCATGGCGCATGCCGATGGCGTCAAGGACGGCACGGACGTCAAGATCGCCGGCGTGACGGTGGGGCGGATAACCGGCGTTGCCCTGGAGCCCAAGACCTATCGGGTCAAAGTGCAGATGGAGATTCGCAGCGGGGTGCGCATCCCCGCCGATTCCCGGTTGTCGGTATCCGGCGCTTTGATGAGCAGCCCCTACCTCACCATCAGCCCGGGCCGAAGCAAGGACAGCATCAACCCGGGCGGCACCCTGGGCGCGGGGGCATAACCGGAACGCTTCGCGGCGGTCAGCGCGGCCGGCGGTTGCGCGCGTGCGTCTCCCGCCAGGAAGCCCATGCCAGCATGACCGCAAAGGCGGTCAGCGCGGCGGTCACCAGAGAGAGCATGAAAATATCCGAAGCGGCCATGTCGGTCCCCTGCAAAACGCCTTTCAGCATTCGCCGGGAACCGCTTGGCCGTCCTTGATGCCGATCAAGGCAGATCGGAAAAATTATTCGTAAACGGATGAAAGACCGAGCACGCCGCTCGGATTATTACCAGTGCCGGACGCGGCCGACATCCACATGCACGAAGTCCGATTCCGGATAATAGCCGACCCCGCCCGACCGCTCCGCCAATGCCGCACGATGCAATGTCTGAAGGTCGCAGTCCGCCAAACGGATATCGATCGCCATGCCCTGCATATGCAGGCTCTTCGACGCCACCCCGGAATGTTCGTGCTTGCCGCGCAGCATGGCGTTGGTGAGCGGCGAACGGTATCCCGAGATCACCTGAACGGGCTTGTTGGTCTCCAGCCGGGCCCGGATCCGGGTCAGCAGGTCCAACAGCCGCGGCTCGATCGCATGCACGTCGCCGGTGCGGAAATCCCGCAGCACATGATTGACCTCGCTGAGCGCGTCGGGCTGATAGGCGCCATCCACCCAATAATCGACCGCGAGACGCTCGCCGGTGTGAATATTGTTAAAAGACAGTGAACGCGCCCCGGCATTGCCGGTGCTGGCAAAGGCGGAGCCCGGCCCGATGGCGGCCAGAGTCGCCATCGCGCCCGTCAGAAAGGAACGGCGGTGAACCACTTGATCAATCCATTTTGCAGTTGGCGGGTTCCCCATAGCAGATTTCGGCGCAAGCCTCAATCGCGCCGTCAGCCCCGCTCGCAATTGCTGATTGCACTCACTCGCAATGGCTTGTTCTTGTTCATGGCCGCGACAAGCCGCTCATCCCGGCCATAAAGGTCGGGCCGGAACTGAATGGCGCCATCGGGGCCCGCAAACGCCGTCCAATAGAGGAAATAGACCGGCAGCTTTTTCTGCAGCGGCAGATAACGGGTTTCACCGGTCGAAACCGCGTCGCTGATTGTCACCATGGCATCGAGGCTTTGGCTCAACGCATAGGAAGCCAGCGGCAGGATGCGCTGAACCCGCACGCAGCCATGGCTGATATCGCGGCTGGAAAGCGCGAATGCGCTCTTTGCCGGGGTATCGTGAAGATAGACGTCGAAGCGGTTGGGCAATTCGATCTTGATGGTGCCCAGCGCGTTGTCGCGGCCGGGATGTTGCTGGATGTGGTAGGGAAATGTATTCGCCGGAATACCGCGCCAATTCACCTTGAGCCCGTACGGGTCCCCGGCCGGGCCGTCGAGCAGGATCATGTCCTCGGATTTGAGATAGCGGGGATTGGCTTTCAGTTTCGGCAGCATTTCCTTGCGGGCGATGGACTGCGGCACGTTCCAAGGCGGATTGACGGTGATGCCGGCCCCTTCCGCCCGCATTATCGGGGTCGGCGATTTCGGCTTGCCCACCACCACCAAAGAGGTGAGAACGGCCCGCTTTTGCAGGACCAGGGTGAGGCTGGCATCGGGCACATTGACGGCGATGTAATTGTCTTCGAATTCCCGCGGCAGCCAACGCCAGCGTTCCATATTGGCGATGATCTGTCCGACCCGGGTATCGGCCGTGATATTGAGCGCCGCATAGGTGCGAGGCCCCAACCGGCCGTCTTCGACCAGACCGTGACGCGACTGGAAACGCTGGAGCGCCACGGTCAGATCCTGGTCCGGATCCGCCGCCAGCTTGGGGTCTTCGGCAATCAACCGGTTGCGCAAGGCTTCGGAACCGTCCGCGGCCAATTGCTTGGTCACGGACGGGGGCAATAGCGGCCAGCCGCCACGATCCCGGATGATCCGATATTCGGAAAGAGCCCTTTTGAGCGCCGCATATTGCGGCGAAGGCGGCGGCGCTTCGGCAAGGAAAAGGGTGAGATGATGATCCTGCAGCGCCTGCGCCAGGCCGGCTGCGGCATCGAATGCGGTTGCCGGCAAGCCGACATCTTCGTCCAGCGTCTTGAGGCGCGGCCGGCCAATGCGGACATCTTCGACATAACCGATCGCGGCGTGGGTGAGCGCCATGTCATGGCTGGCCGGGTCTGCATCCTCCGGCACGGCATAGTCGGCGGGATCGAGCCCCTCGCCCGCCGCCTGCTTCAGCACGCCAAGCAGGATTTTGGCGTCCGCCGCCGACCAGGCCGGCGAAAAGCCGCGCTTCTGATAGAATTCCCGGATGCCGGAATCCGGGAAAGCTTTGCTTTCAAGGATCTGCCGGATGGAGGGCGGGTTATCTTCTGCGACCGCGGCCGGCGCGGCGCCGAGGCCTGCCGCAACCCAAAAGATGGCAATCAAGAAAAATCTGGTCATCACTCGCACAAATAAGGCGCCCCGGGAATCCGAAGCGCGCGCCTCAACCTTACGCTCGACCGAATAGCCATATAACTAACGATCCGGAAAGCGACAGCCTTGATTTCGCTCAATTGCGAATTTGTTGCGGCAATTGAGGCAGCGCAAGGATGGCCCGGTCCCGTCAACCATAATCGCGCCAGGAGGCCAATTTGAAACACGCGGTCATTTTTGCCCACCCCAGAGCCAAGAGCTTTACCGGCTCGGTGGCGGAGGCCTATGGCCGCGCCGCCACCGGACTGGGTCATTCCGTGCTGATGCGCGATCTTTACCGGATGAATTTCGACCCCCGCCTGACCGAAGCGGAACTGCCTTTTACCGAAGAATTCCAGCCCGGCGCCGATGTCCGGGCGGAACGCGAACGCCTTGCCGATGTCCAGGTCTTCGCACTGGTCTATCCCTTCTGGCTGAACACGCCGCCGGCGATGCTGAAAGGCTATCTCGAGCGGGTATTCGGGTTTGGTTTTGCCTATGGCAAGGCCGGCCGTTCGGAACCGCTTCTCCAGGGACGTGCCTTGATCACCTTCAGCGCGTCCGGCGCCCCGCTTCACTGGGTTCGCGAGACCGGCGCTTTCGCGGCGGAAGCCAAATTGTTCGACAGCTATTTCGCCGATCTCTGCGGGTTGCATTTTTTGGAGCATGTGCATTTCGGCGGCATCGTGCCGATGATACGGCAAGACGCGGTGGCCGAGCGGCTGGCGCAGGTGGAAGCGGTGGTGAAAAAGCACTTCGGGGCCCAGCCGTGACCGTCGCAGCCATCTTTCCCGGTCGCGGCCGGCGATGAACCGCAAGCGAAAGATACTTCTCATCAACGGCCACCCGGATCCGTCTCCGGAGCGGCTTTGCTGCGCCTTGGCGGGCGCTTATGCCCAGGGCGCACAGGATGCAGGTCACGACGTGCGCCGCATCGAGCTCGGTACCCTTTCCTTTCCGTTCCTGCAGAGCGCGGAGACGTTTGCGGCGCCGCCGCCGCATCCGGCCATTCTTGCGGCACGGGACGATTTTCTTTGGGCGGAGCATCTGGTGTTCGTCTATCCGCTGTGGCTGGGAAGCCAGCCGGCGATGCTCAAGGCCTTCATGGAATGGGTCGCCTGCGGCGATTTTCTGCTGCGCGCGCAAGGGGCCCGGATGCCAAAGGGGAAACTGGCCAGACGCAGCGCACGCTCAGTGGTAACGATGGGAATGCCGGCGCTGGCGTACCGGATATTGTTCGGCGCCCATGGCAGCCGGGCCTTCGAAAAAGGCATTTTGGGGCTTGCCGGCGTCAAGCCGGTACGGACCACCTATCTGGGCATGGCTGGGACTTCGCCTCGGCGCCATCGCCGCTGGCTCGGCCGCATGCGTGCCCTGGGCGCCAAGGCGTCTTGACCGGATTGATCCAGATCATCGGCTCTGGTCTTTTGTTTTGTCGCGGTTCCGGACGGAAAACCGCTTCACACTTTTCCTGGAACCGCTCTAGTGTTGATCTAGCATGCTCGAAGTCGAAGGGGGTTTTCATGGTGCAGGTGGCGGTTTCGCCGGATTTCTGGGTTTCCAGAATCTATCCCGAAGGGATTATCGAGCGCTGGCTGGTTCAGAATGGCGCAAGCGTGAAGACCGACCAGCCGCTTGCCGAGCTCCGGATCGAAGGCGCGATGATCACCCTGAAATCGCCGGCCTCGGGCACCCTGGTGATCGAAACCCACGGTTCCAGCCCGATCGAGCCGGGCGCGGTGGTGGGCCGGATAGAAACGCCGAAAGCCTGATCCCGCGGGGTCTCAAGGAATCAAAACTGCGGCGCCCTCAAAGGCGCCCGCCCGCAGATCGGCGAGCGCCCGGTTGGCATCCTTGAGGGCGTATTTGGTCACCCGGGTTTTCACGCCGATGCCGGGAGCCAGGCCGAGAAATGTCTCACCGTCCCGCCGCGTCAGATTGGCCACCGAGAGCAGTTCGCGTTCTTCCCACAGCAACCGGTAAGCGAAGCTGGGGATGTCCGTCATGTGAATGCCGGCGCAGACCACCCGCCCGCCCTTGCGCACCGCTTTCAACGCCGCGGGCACCAAGGCGCCCACCGGGGCAAAGATGATGGCGGCGTCCAACGGCTCCGGCGGCAGCGCATCGGATCCTCCCGCCCATGCCGCCCCCAGATCGCGGGCGAAGGCTTGCGTCGCCTCATCGCCGGGCCTGGTGAAGGCAAACACCGTGCGCCCCTGATGCCGCGCCACCTGGGCGATGATATGGGCGGCGGCGCCGAAACCGTACAGGCCCAATCTGCCGCCGTCACCGGCCATCACCAACGACCGCCAGCCGATCAATCCTGCGCACAGGAGAGGCGCGAGCTCGGCATCGCGGCCGGTTTCCTCCAGCCCAAACACAAAATGCGCATCGGCGATGACGCTGGTGGCAAAGCCGCCGTCGCGCGTATAGCCGGTGAATAGCGGCGTGTCGCAAAGATTTTCGCGCCCGGACCGGCAATAAAAGCAATGGCCGCAAGTATGGCCCAGCCAGGGAATGCCCATCCGCTGGCCTTGCTCGAGGGTGGTCACTCCCTCTCCCAGCGCCTCGACCCGGCCGACAATCTCATGCCCCGGTATGATGGGATATTTGATATGCGGCAGATCGCCATCCAGGACATGAAGATCGGTGCGGCAGACGCCGCAGGCGGCAACCCGAACCCGGACTTGGCCGGGTCCCGGATCGCGGTCGGGCAGCTGTTCGAAACGCAGCGCCTCGCCGGGGCCGTTCAATACCATCGCGTCCATGGAACCAGTCTCCTATTGGACGCCGGTCGTCCTGCCTCAATGCGATAACAGCACGCAGCAACGCGGGTTCATCAGGAAATCGCCGGTCACTCCGCCCAGCACCCATTCCCGGAGCCGGCTATGGCCGTAAGCCCCGGCCACGATCAGCCCGACGGAACGTTCGCGGGCCAGATTCGCCAGCCGCTCGGAATCCGGGCCCGCCGCCGGCAAGGCTTCGGGCTGGGCGCGAATGCCGTGACTGGACAGCCAGGCCGCGACATCACCCACCTGTTCCTTGGCGCGGGGCAGTTCCGCCTCCGGCGCGATCTCGACCAGGCTGATCCGGCCGGCCAGTTTCAGCAGCGGCAGGGAATCGGCGACCGCGCGCCGGCATTCCCGCGTTTCCTTCCATCCGATCAGAACATGATCAAGATTTAAGGATTCCTGCCCATTGGGCGCGATCAAGACCGGCCGGCCGGCCCGCATCACCAGATCGGTGATTCCAACCTGGCGGGTATGATCGAAAACCGAACCGCCAATGTCGGGAATTGTCAGGATCAGATCGGCGGCCCGCGCCTGTTCCGCCATGACTTCCGCCAGGGAATTGAACGTCACCGCCGAACGCCAGGACAAGCGCTCGCTCTTGCCGGCCAGGGCCTCGCGGAATTCCCGTTCCGCGTCCTGCATCTGCTTTTCGATCTGCTTGCGGTCTTCCGCCAGAATCTCGCCTGCCACATAAGTGGCATCATACAGGACTTGAATGGGCTGGCATCCGGCGATGCCGATGACACCGGCCTTCAGTCTTTGCGCCAGATCGGCGGTGATGCTAAGCAATGCGGTGTTCGCACGGCCCAGTTCCAGATGCACCATGAGGGTCTTGTAATCCATGCCGGCCTCCTTGTTTCCTGATAACCGCAGACGGGGTTCTGTTGCGCCTTGATCGGCGTCAAGTGATGGCTTGATCCTGCGCAATTCCGCAAGAGGGACAGTTGTTGTAGAGGCTGTTGGGAAAAGAGGATCGGGAATGTTTCCAAAGAAATTGCGCTTGGAAATCATCGCCCTGCTCTGCGCCAAGGCTTTGCTGCTGGGGGCGATCTATTTCGTCATTGTCCGGCCGATGGAACGACCCGATCCGGGACGGGCGGAACTGCTCGCGCATCTGACGGTCGGGGGTTGAAATGGACATTGTCGAACTTTCCCGCCTGCAATTCGCGGTCACCGCCCTCTACCATTTCCTGTTCGTGCCCCTGACATTGGGACTTTCGGTCCTGCTCGGCATCATGGAGACGGTCTATGTGATGACCGACAAGCCGATCTGGCGCGACATGGTGAAATTCTGGGGGGTGCTGTTCGGCATCAATTTCGCCATGGGGGTCGCCACCGGGGTGACCATGGAGTTCCAGTTCGGGACCAACTGGGCCTATTACTCCCATTATGTGGGCGACATTTTCGGCGCGCCGCTGGCGATCGAAGGCCTGATGGCCTTCTTTCTGGAGGCGACCTTCATCGGGTTGTTCTTCTTCGCCTGGGACCGGCTCAGCAAGGTGCAGCATCTGATCGCCACCTGGGCGCTGGCGATCGGCTCCAATCTGTCGGCGCTGTGGATATTGATCGCCAATGGCTGGATGCAATTTCCGGTCGGCGCCCATTTCAACGCCCTGACCATGCGCATGGAAGTCGACGACTTCATGGCGGTTCTGTTCAATCCGGTGGCGCAGGCCAAATTCGTCCACACCGTCAGCGCCGGCTATGTCACCGGATCGGTCTTCGTGCTGGCGATCAGCGCCTGGTATCTGCTGCAGCGGCCGCTATTCGGAAGTCGCCAAGCGGTCCATGACGGTGGCGGCGAGCTTCGGGCTTGCCTCCGCTCTGTCGGTGGTCGTGCTGGGGGACGAGTCCGGCTATACCGCCGGCGTCAACCAGAAGATGAAGATCGCCGCCATCGAGGCGATGTGGAATACCGAACCGGCGCCGGCCTCTTTCACCCTGTTCGGCCTGCCGGATCTCGCCACCCACACCACCCATTATGCCGTGCGCGTGCCCTGGGTCCTGGGGCTGATCGCCACCCGCTCGGTCGACACGCCGGTGCCCGGGATCAATCAATTGGTCGACATGGCCCGCCAGCGGATCAAGGACGGCATGATCGCCTATAGCGCCTTGCTGGCGATCCGGGCCCATCCCAATGACGTGGCGGCGCGCGACCAATTGGATGCCCATGTGCAGAATCTGGGCTATGCGCTTCTGCTCAAGCGATACCGGCCCGACGTCCAGAATGCCACCGCGGCCCAGATCGAGGCCGCGGCCAACAGCACCATACCCAATGTGCCGGTGCTGTTCTGGGCCTTCCGTTTCATGGTGGCGATCGGCTTTTATTTCATCGCCCTGTTCGCCGCCTTTTTCTGGCTTTCCGCCCGGCAGCGTCTCGACCGCTACCGCTGGCTGCTGACGGTCGCCTTCTTCACTTTGCCATTGCCCTGGATCGCCGCCGAACTGGGCTGGATCGTGGCCGAATATGGCCGCCAGCCCTGGGTGATCGAAGGCGTGCTGCCCACCGCCCTGGGCATATCCTCGATCAGCGCCGGCGATGTGCTGTTCAGCCTGTTGGGATTTCGCCCTGTTCTATTCGGCGCTGCTGGTCGCCGATCTTTATCTGCTGGTCAAATATATCCGGCTGGGGCCCGACGGTCTGGAGCCGGTGGCGCGAAGCCAGACCCGGCTGGCGGCGGAGTGATCCCATGAGCTACGAACTGCTTCGCATCATCTGGTGGCTGCTGCTGGGCATTCTGCTGGCCGGTTTCGCGGTGATGGACGGCTTTGATCTCGGCACGGCGATGCTGCTGCCCTTTGCCGGCCGCAGCGACGTCGAAAGGCGGATCGTCATCAACACGGTCGGCCCGGTATGGGAAGGCAATCAAGTCTGGTTCATCCTGGGCGGCGGCGCCATCTTCGCCGCCTGGCCGGCGCTCTATGCCGCGAGTTTCTCCGGCTTCTATCTCGCCATGTTCCTGGTGCTGGCGGCGCTGATCCTGAGGCCGGTGGGATTCAAGTTCCGCAGCAAGCTCGACGACACCCGCTGGCGGGCCTGGTGGGACTGGTGCCTGTTCGTGGGCGGAGTGGTGCCGTCGCTGGTTTTCGGCGTGGCGTTTGGGAATCTGCTGTTGGGCGTGCCCTTCGGATTCGATGCCGATCTGCGCATGCATTCCAGCATCACTTTATGGTCGCTGCTCAATCCTTTCTCCCTTCTGTGCGGCGTGACCAGCGTGGCGATGATCGCGATGCATGGCGCCTCCTGGCTGAACCTCAAGACCGAGGGCGTGGTCCAGGCCCGGGCGCGCCTGGCTTTGTCCTTTGCCGCGCCGATCTTCACCCTTCTGTTTTTCTTGACCGGGCTGTGGGCCGGGCGGCTGGACGGCTATGCCCTGGCGCGGGCGTCCAATTATAATGGGCCGTCCAATCCGGCCGGCCAGGCGGTGGCGATCATGGCCCATGGCTGGCAGAACAACTTTCACAACCAGCCCCTGCTTTGGATTCTGCCGGGTTTGACGATCTTGGCCGCCATTCTGGTCCGATTGTTCAAGGGCCGGCCGCTCGCCGCCTTTCTGACTTCGGCGCTGGTGCCGATCCTGACCATCGCCACGGCCGGCGCGGCGCTTTATCCTTTCCTGCTGCCATCCTCATCGGATCCGGGCGCCAGTTTGACGATCTGGGACGCCTCCTCCAGCAAACTCACCCTGGCGATCATGCTGGGCGCGGTGGTGGTGCTTCTGCCCTTTGTCCTGGCCTATACCGCCTGGGTGTATCGGGTGCTGCGCGGTCCGGTCACCGCCGAGCAGATCAACCGCGACAGCAAGACGGCATATTGAATGATGGTTTACTGAGGATATTTGGCGATGTGGTATTTTTCCTGGGTTCTGGGTCTGGGATTTGCGGTGACTTTGGCGGTGTTGAACGCGCTTTGGCTGGAGCAGCGCAGCGGGGACAAGAATTAATCCCGCTCGCGGCCCGGTATCAAAAAAGACAGCCAGCGTTTGCCGGAGGGCGATGACCGGCCGGTCCGGCCATCGGACATGTCGTATTCCTCGACGGTGCGGGGCGTATAGTAATTGCTGAACCGGATCCAGAGCGGGCGCACCAGGAAATAACAATTGCCCGGCCAATTCTGATGCGAGGTCTTTTCCGGGAAGACGGAAAGATAGCGCGCCCGGATCCGCTCCAGCGCCTGGCCGCTGGGCTCCTCCGCCAAGCCGTCATATTGCAGGGTCTGGTCGCCGTCCCAGCCGATCACCAGGGCGACGCGCGGATTGTGGCGCAGATTGGTGATCTTCCGGGTCGCGGTGGTGGTCTCGAAAATGATTTCCAGCTCACCGGTGACCGCGAAATCGATCAAGGCGGCTTCCGGCCTGGCCTCGCCATCCGCGGTGGCGATGACCGCCAGGCGCCGGGCCTGCAGGAAGGCGAGCAGCTTTTTCTTTGCCGGTTCGGGGATTTTCGGGGGCAAGGTCAATCCGTGATCTCCCGGATTTTGGCGACCAGCGCGCCGTCGAGCAACGGCTTTTCCAAGACGAAGCGCGCCCCCACCCGCATGGCCTGCTCCCTAAGCGCCCGGGTCACCGGACCGGCGATGAAGATCACCGGCGCCTTGATCCCATCCGCCGCCAGTCTCTCCAGCACTTGCAGCCCGTTCAAGCCTGGCATCCGATAATCCAGCACGATGCAGTCGCATGTCGCCAAGGACGGATGCGCCAGCAGGTCCCCGCCGCTTTGGCAGGCATGGACCGTGAAACCCTCCAATTCAAGGGAAAATTTCAACGCGCCGCGAACGGCGGAATTGTCGTCGGCCACAAAGACAGTCCTGTCGGTATTGGACATTTTGGCGGCAGTGGCCGGGCTCCCCGATCAGCCGCAAAATTTTTACGGGTTTTTCCGCCAGACGCCTTGATCTGTCTCAAACGGTCCGCGGGGCGTCTCCCGGCACCAGCTTTGCCAGCATCGCCATGCGCAGCAGGCCGGAAAGGCTTTTCGCGCCCATCTTGGCCATGACATTGGCCCGATGGACTTCGACCGTGCGGGGGCTGATGCCGAGGTCGAAAGCAATGGTCTTGTTGGGGTGTCCCGCCAGCAGGCCCTCCAGCACCTGGCGCTCGCGCGCCGACAGCGCGTCCGCCCTTGCCCGGATCTGGGCCGCCTCGGCCAGAGACTTGCCGGCCTGATCATAGCGGGACAGCGCCATGCGGACGGCGGAAAGCAGCAGCTCGTCATCGAACGGCTTTTCGATGAAGTCGACAGCGCCCGCCTTCATCGCGGCCACCGCCAGCGCCACATCGGCATGGCCGGTCATGATGATCATGGGCATGTCGATGCCCTTTTCCTTGAGCTTGCGCTGCAACTCCACCCCGTCGATGCCGGGCATGCGCACATCGCTGACGATGCAGCCCGGCTGCAGGCCCTCGAGATTGTCCAGGAAATGCACGCCCGACTCATGAAGCCGGACGGCCAGGCCGGCGGTGCCGAGGAGGAAGGCGAGCGCCCGGCGGACATGCTCGTCATCATCGATCAGATGGACCACCGCGCTAATCGCCATCATCGCCTCCTTCCGCCCCGATGGCCGGCAAGGTCAAATGAACGACCGTGCCGCCCAACGGCCGGGGCTCGGCCCATAGCCGGCCGCCATGGGCCTCGGCGATGGTGCGCGAAATGGACAGGCCGACGCCCATGCCGTGCGCCTTGCTGGTGACGAATGGCTGGAAAAGCTGGGGCAGAATGTCCGGCGCGATGCCGCTGCCGGTGTCGCCGACATCGATCCGGACCATGCCGTCATCGATCATGAAAGCCGCCACGGTCAGATCGCGGGTGTCGCAGTCCTGCATGGCTTCCATGGCGTTGCGCATCAGATTGAGGATGACTTGCTGGATCTGGATCCTATCGGCAAGCACGGGGGGCACGCCAGCTTGGACCTCCAGGGAAAAACGGATTCCGGTCTCCCGGGATCCGACCAGGGCCAGCGCGCTGGTTTCCTCCAGCAGCGAACGCAGATCCTCCATCTGCCGGTCGCTTTCGCCGCGGGCGACAAATTCCCGCAACCGGCGAATGATCTGGCCGGCGCGCAAGGCCTGCTCGGCCGCGCTCTCGACCGCGCCGCGGGCCACGGGAATATCCGCCGGCTTGCCGCCGCCAAGCAGCCGGCTGGCACCTTTGAGATAGCCGGCCACAGCGGTCAGCGGCTGGTTCAGTTCATGCGCCAGGGTGGACGCCATTTCGCCCAGCGCCGTGAACCGGGCCATATGCACCAGCTCCGCCTGAAGTTCCTGGAGCCGGTGCTGGGTTTTTTCCCGCTCGGTCAGGTCGCGGGCGAAGCCGATGAAGAACCGCTTGTCGGCCAGGTTGACCTCTCCGACCTGCAGTTCCATCGGAAATGTGGTTGCGTCGCGGCGGCGGCCCACCACCAGCCGCCCGATGCCGATAATGTGCCGCTCACCGGTCTGCAGATAGCGGGCGAGATAGTCGTCATGGCGGCTATGGTCCGGCTCCGGCATCAGGATGCTGACATTCTTTCCGATCGCTTCCGGAATCGAATAACCGAACAGCCGCACCGCCGTGGCGCTGAAGGCCTGGATGACGCCTTTGGTGTCGATGACGATCATGGCGTCCGGCACCGTGTCCAGGATCGACTGGAACTGTGCCTCGCCCTGCATCAGCAGATTCTGCGATTCCCTGGAAGCGGTAATGTCGCGGGCGATCTTTGAGGCCCCGATGATCCGGCCTTCCGCGTCCATCACCGGCGAGATGGTGACCGAGACATCTATGATCTTACCGTCCTTGCGGCGGCGGCGGGTCTCGAAATGCTCCAGGCGCTCCCCGCCGCCGATGCGCTTGAGGATATCATCCTCTTCATTTTCGTGACCCGGCGGCAGCAGGATGGCGATGGGTTGGCCTATGATTTCCGTCGCGCCATAGCCAAAGATGGTCTCCGCCGCCCGATTCCAGTCGGTGACGATGCCGTCCAGGGTCTTGCCGATGATGGCGTCGTCGGAGTTGGCGACAATGGCCGCCAGCCGGCCCGCGGCCTGCTGCTCCAGGCGGCGTTTGCCGGTTTTTATCAAAATGCCGGATGCGCCACGCCCGGTTTGCGGATTCCCCCGCGCATCCTGAGCCAAACGCCATCCTTGCGGCGGAAATCGACGTCGCAATCCCCGCCTTGGAATATCTGCTCGTGCAGCGCCTGCCGCACAGCGGGCTGATCGCTGTCGTGAATCAGGGCAAGAAATTGGGACTCGTCCGGTGCGTCATTCGCCGTTACCAGCAGCCGCGCCGCCTGCGGGTCAAGCCGGAAGCGGCCCTCGAGACAATGCCAAATGCCCAGGCCGGCCGCCCCGGCAGCCGATGACAGATCCGTACCAATTTCAGCGGTTGTGCTCATGGCTTTACCCGGACGACTATAACAACAATTGCACCGGCCCCGCCAAGGCTTGATCCGGCTCAAACTCTTGGTAATGCGTGCAATCTAGATTGAATGGATATTTGTAAATGTCTGGCAAACCCGGCCGCAGTCAAAACCGGATCCTCGAAATTCCATGACCGAGATCGAGTTGTTGCAAAGAGCAGGTCTGGCGGTCGCGATCGGTCTTCTGATTGGGGTGGAACGCGGCTGGCAGGAGCGCGAGGCGCATGACGGGGCCCGGGTGGCGGGCATCCGCACCTTCACCCTGATCAGCTTATTGGGCGCCTGGTCGGGATTGGTGGGCGGCGCGCAGCCATCCGTCATACTCGGTTTTTGCTTTGTCGGGTTCGCCCTGCCCTTCGGCTGGTTCGAATGGCGCCATGCCCGGGTCACCGGAAACCGGTCGGCGACCGATCTGGTGGCGGGCCTTTTGACTTTTCTGCTGGGCGCCTATGCCGCGCGGGGCAATATGGCGGTGGCGGGAGCGGCCGGCGTCACCACCACCGTGATCCTGGCCGAACGCCGCTTCATGCACGCCTTCCTGCGGAAATTGCGGTGGGTGGAATTGCGCGGCGCCATCATGCTGCTGGTGATGACCGCGGTGCTGTTGCCGCTGTTGCCGGACCGCACCGTCGATCCCTGGAACGCGATCAATCCCCACCAGATCTGGCTGATGACGGTGCTGATCGGAATCATCTCCTATGCCGGCTATATCGCCATCCGGCTGGCCGGCGAGCGCAAGGGACTGCTCTACGCCGGGCTGATGGGCGGACTGGTTACCTCCACCACCGTCACCTGGACCTTCGCCCGGCTGGTCAAGCGCGATGCCGGGTCGTTTCCCGCGGTTCTGACCGCAATTCTGGGTGCCTGGATCGTCTCGCTCTCGCGGATGACGGCTATCGCGGTATCGATCGCCCCGCAATTGGCCGGCGATATGATGCCGCCGGTGGGTGCCGCGGCGCTGGTGCTGCTCATTCCGGCGGTGGCGGGATTTCTGGCGTCCCGGAAAGTCTCCCCCCCGAACTGGTCATCCGGGATCCGGTGGAATTGCCGCTGATGCTGCAATTCACGGCCATCCTGACCGTCATCATGCTTTTGGCCAAGCTGGCGTCACTGTTCCCGGATCATACCGGGCTTCTTTCGCTGGGCGGGATTTCCGGCCTGCTCGATGTCGACCCCATCACGCTTTCGATGGCGGACCTGGCCCGTACCGCCGGTACGCCGGCGGCGCTGGCCTCCGCCACCATCCTGACGGCGGCGACGGCTAACGGCCTGGCGAAAACGGTCCTGGCGATTATTTTCGGCGGGGCCCGGCTGGGCGCGACATTGGCTTTCCTGCTGATCGCGGCCGTCGGCGCCGGGGCCCTGGTCTATCTGCGATAACCGGCCGGCTCAGAGTTGCGGCGTCATCCTGTCGGCGCGCAAAAAGAAACGCCGGGCATGGTCGAGAATTTCGCCCTCGCTGGCCTGATCCATCGGCTCCACGCCGATGACGCATTTGGCGATCTCCGGCCGGCTCTGTTCCAGAAAGGACCGGAACTCGGTCCTGGTCTCGGCCGGCCCCACGATCAGAATCTCCCGAAACCCCGCCAGGGCATCGGCGATCGCCGCGAAATAGGCCGGCGGCTCTGGCGCGTGACCGCTGCCGACGGACCCGGCCTTGTGGTGAATATGGGCCGGCCCGTCGCTTTTGACCGTCTTCCTGGTCGGCTCGCCGGCGGTACCAAAACCCAACACCAGAGCATCGCGATGATCGAGCCACACCACGGCATGAAAATGCATGAAAATCTCCTTGGGCCTGCCGGGCCGTGTCTGATCCGCCCCGGACCCATTTCTCTTAGGAGATCATGAGCCGGTCTTCAACCATGGTCACGCCGGGCGCCGACCAGGCAGCCCGCTTGATGGCATCGCGCTCGCGCCAGTCATGGACATTGCCGTCCAAGGTGACTTTGCCGTCTCCCAGGACGGAAATGCGAATGCCGTCCGCCTCCACTTCCGCGTAGCGCTTCAAGGCATCTTCGATCTTGCGCTTGACATCGGCGGCCTGGACCCTGGGCTTGATGGTCATGGAATTGATCACCCCGGCCACGCCGGACAACCGGCGGATTTCCGCTTCTGCGGCGGCGCGCTGGAATTGCCAATCCACCTGCCCGCTCAAACTCACCCAGCCATCCTGCACCTTGACCTGGACGGAATTGGCCGGAACCACCGCGCTCCAGCGCAGGATGCTGACCACCCGGCCGGCGATTTCGTCATCGGCGGTCTTCTTGTCATTGGGATAGCGAACCTCGATTTCCTGGGCGATGGCCTGCACCCCCTTGACCCGCCTGACCGCCTGCTCCGCCGCGATCTTCTCGGCATAGCTGCCGACGGAACCGGCCAGGGTAACAACGCCCTTGTTGACCGCCACCCCGATCTGCGCCGCGTTGAGGCTGGGCTCGAATTCCAGTTCATCAATGATGTCCTGACGAAGGGAAATATCGCTCATGGTCTTCTCCTCTAAAGAGCCGCGTTGCGTGCGTCCTTTCCGAATGCGCGGACCGGACGGACAAGAATTCCCGCCGCCGGGCCTTGCCCTGAATTTCTCAATTATGATCTGATCCCGTGTCCCGGCGCGCTTTGAGCCAGATCAAAATGACGAGAGCCGATCCGCCCTCCCGAAAGCGAAATCCCGGTCAAGCGAAGACGGATCGCCTGCCGGTCCTGCGCCAGCCGATGCTCGCCATCCTGGTCGCTAAACCGTTCGACAAGCCGGGCTGGGTGTTCGAGGAGAAATATGACGGCGACCGCCTGCTGGCCTATAAGAGCGGCGCCCGGGTCCGGCTTTTGTCGCGCGCCGGCAAGGACCGGACCGGAAAATATCCGGACCTGGCGGCGGCGATCGCGGCCCTGCCCGCCCGTTCCCTGCTTCTGGACGGCGAAGTCGTGGTGTTCGACCCGGATGGCGTCTCCCGCTTCCAATTGCTGCAGAAACTGACCGGCCGTCCTGTCTATGCCGTGTTCGATTGCCTGTTCCGCAATGGCGTAGATTTACGGCAATCACCTTTGTCGGATCGGCGCGAGGCGCTGCAGGCCTCGGTGCGGCCGGGAGCGTCGCTGCGCCTGTCCCGCAGGCTTGCCGCGAACGGGATCAAGGCGTTCCGGCAGGCCAAGGCCAAAGGATTTGAAGGGCTGGTGGCCAAGCAACTGTCCGCGCCTTATGTCGAAGGCCGGTCCCCGTTCTGGCTCAAGGTGAAAGTCCATCAGGAAGATGAATTTGTGGTGGTCGGATTCACTCCGCCCGCTGGCAAACGCGAATATTTCGGCGCCCTGCTGCTGGGCGCGCATGTCAAAGGCAAGCTGCGCTATGTCGGCCGGGTGGGCACCGGATTCGATCGGGATACGCTTGCCGCCTTGTACAAGAAATTCCGTCCACTGATCACGGACGATTCTCCCCTGGCGGAGCGGCCGCCGGGCAAGCGCCTCTCCTTTCTCAAGCCGCGCCTGGTGGCGCAGATTTCCTATCAGGAGATCACCCAGGACGGAAAATTGCGCCAACCGGTATTCCTGGGCCTGCGCGACGACAAGCGCGCGGCGGATGTGCAGATGCCTGTCGCGGGTTGAATGTCGTTGCCGCCGCGCCCATTCACTCTTTTGTTAGGGCTTGCGTGAAATCATCAGCCGCGGCATTGATCGAGATCATCCCGGCTGAGAAGACCGAAGGGCGGCGCGTTTCCCGATATGGCATTGAAGCTGACCTTTCTGGGTGGCGCCGGTACGGTGACCGGCTCGAAATATCTTCTGGAAAGCAACGGCACCCGCATCCTGGTGGATTGCGGCCTGTTTCAGGGCTTCAAGGCGCTCCGCTTGCGCAACTGGGCGGCGCTGCCGGTCTCCCCCGCCGGCATTTCGGCGGTGCTCCTGACCCACGCCCATCTGGATCATTCCGGCTATCTGCCCCTGCTGGTGAAGAACGGCTTTCGCGGGCCGATCATCTGCACCGCCGCCACCGAGGATCTCTGCCGGGTGCTCCTGCCCGATTCCGGTCATCTGCAAGAACAGGACGCCGAATTCGCCAACCGCCGCGGCTTTTCCAAGCACCACCCGGCGCTTCCGCTCTATACCGAAGACGATGCCGACCGGGCGCTGAAATCATTCCGGCCGATCGAATTCAACCGCGATGTGTCCCTGCCGGCGGGTGGGGTGGCGCGCTTTGTTCCCGCCGGCCATATTCTGGGCGCGGCCTCGGTCGCATTGGATTGGAACGGTATCAAGATCGCGTTCTCCGGAGACATCGGCCGCTATGACGATCCCTTGATGCTGGATCCGGTGACGCCGTCTTCCGCCGATTATCTGTTGATGGAATCGACCTATGGCGACCGCTGTCACGACAAGGCCGATGTCGAAGACGCGCTGGCCGGCATCATCAACAAGACCGTGCATCGCGGCGGCACCGTCATCGCGCCGGCTTTTGCGGTCGGCCGCGCCCAAAGCCTGATCTATCATATCGCCCGGCTCAAAAAATCCGGCCGGCTGCCGGCGATCCTGCCGGTTTTTCTCGACAGTCCCATGGCGATCGATGCGACGGAGATTTTCCGCCGCCATGTGAAAGACCAGAGGCTGAGCCCGGCGGCGCTCAAGGATCTGGGCGGCGATGTCCGTTATGTCCGCACGGCGGAAGAGTCCAAGGCGTTGACGGCCAACCCGATGGCGAAAGTGATCGTCTCGGCCAGCGGCATGGCCAGCGGCGGGCGCGTCCTGCACCATCTGGCGCATTATGCGCCCGATCCCCGGAATGCGATTCTGTTTGCCGGCTTCCAGGCCGGCGGCACCCGCGGCGCCGCCATGGTCGCCGGCGCCCAGACCATCAAGATGCATGGCGCCTATGTGCCGGTGAGGGCCGAAGTCCATAATCTCTCCATGCTTTCGGCCCATGCCGACAAGGACGAGCTGCAGCGCTGGGCGGCCGGCTTCCACCAGGCGCCACGCACCGCTTTCATCGTGCATGGCGAACCCCAGGGCGCCGACGCGCTGCGTCGTGCCCTGGAGGAAAAGCGACACTGGAATTGCGTGGTGCCCGATCACGGCCAGACGGTCGAACTCACATGACCCTGAAGGAGAACAACAAGCTCAAGGCGCGGCTTTTGGGCATCGACACCCATTCCGAAGCCATGGTTTTCCTGCGCAAGGACAGCCCGGTCTGCCGCTCGGAAGGCTTCGCGTCCCATAACCGCGTCCAGCTGAGGGCCGGGTCCGTATCGGTGATCGCCACATTGTTTCAGGTGGAATCCGATTTTCTGGCGCCGGACGAAGCCGGATTGTCGGACGTTGCCTGGCGCAGGCTGGCGGTCAAAAGCGGCGACATTGTCGCGGTCCGGCACGCGCCGCCTTTGGAATCGCTGGCTCTGGTGCGGTCACGGATATTCGGTCACGCCCTGGATGAGGATGCGCTGGAACGGATCGTGACGGACATCACCGCGGAGCGCTATTCCGCCATCGAAATCGCCGCCTTCCTCACCGCCTGCGCCGCCGATCCCATGACCCTGCCGGAGATCGGCGCCCTGACCCGGGCCATGGTCGATGCCGGAGAGCGGATCAACTGGAACCGCGCCATCATCGCCGACAAACATTCGGTGGGCGGCCTGCCGGGCAACCGCACCACCCCGATCATCGTCGCCATCGTCACGTCCCTGGGGCTGACCATGCCCAAGACCTCCTCGCGCGCCATCACTTCGCCTGCCGGCACAGCGGACACCATGGAAACGCTGGCGCCGGTCAATCTGGATGTGGAAACCCTGCGCCGGGTGGTTGAGCGAGAAGGCGGCTGCATCGCCTGGGGCGGCGCCATGCGGCTGAGCCCCGCGGACGATATCCTGATCCGGGTGGAGCGGGCCCTCGACATCGACAGCGAGGGCCAGATGATCGCCTCGGTGCTGTCGAAGAAAATCGCCGCCGGCGCCACCCATCTGGTCATCGACATGCCGGTCGGGCCCACGGCCAAGGTGCGAAGCCGGGAAGCCGCCGCCTCTTTGAGCGCCGGCATCATATCGGTGGCGCGGGTTTTCGGCATCCGGACGAAGGTCGTGACCGGAGACGGAAGCCAGCCGATCGGCCGCGGCATGGGGCCGGCGCTGGAGGCGCGAGACGTGCTGAAGGTTCTTCAATGCGATCCCGGCGCGCCGCTGGATTTGCGGGACCGGGCGGTGGAGCTGGCCGGCGTCCTGCTGGAGTTGTGCGGACGTGCGGTAGAGGGCAACGGCCGGGCGCTGGCGGCAACCGCCCTGGATGACGGCGGCGCCTGGGCCAAGTTTCAACGCATCTGCGAGGCCCAGGGCGGCATGCGGATCCCGCCCATCTCCCGGTTTCAAGAAGTCCTGGCGGCTGAAGCCGCCGGGATCCTGACCGGCATCGACAATCGCCGCGTCGCCCGGCTGGCGAAGCTGGCCGGGGCGCCGTACGACAAGGCCGCCGGCGTGGAATTGCATGTGCGGCTGGGCGCGAGGCTGGAACCGGGAGCGCCGCTCTGCACCATCCATGCCGAATCCGAAGGCGAGCTGGCCTATGCCTTGAGCTATGCCAACGCCAACAGGGACCTGTTCTGCGTGCGCGATCATGAATGAGCTTCTGTTTGGGCCCATGCCGGGCAATGAGGCCATGGCGGAGAAGCTCGCTGCCCTGACCCAGGGCCGGGTCATGCGATTGGAGTATCGCGCATTTCCCGACGGAGAATCCTATCTCCGCTTTCCCGAAGATATTTCCGGACGTGATCTGGCGCTGATCTGTACTCTGGACCATCCGGACGCCAAGACACTTCCGCTCCTGTTCGCCGCCCGGACGGCGCGCGAACTTGGCGCCCGCCGGATCGGCCTGATCGCGCCTTATCTTTGCTATATGCGTCAGGACAAGCGGTTTCATCCCGGCGAGGCCTTGACGTCCCGCCTGTTTGCCGGGCTGGTCAATGAGGCGTTCGACTGGCTGCTCACCCTCGACCCCCATTTGCACCGCTACAAATCCCTGGACCGGATCTATTCGATCCCGGCCCGCGCGGTTCACGCCGCCCCTTTGTTGGGACAATGGATCAGGCAAAATGTGACGGAGGCTTTTCTGATCGGTCCCGATGCGGAGAGCGAACAATGGGTTTCGCAAGTGGCTGTGGTCTGCGGCGCGCGCTACAGCGTGCTCAGCAAGGAGCGGTTGGGCGACCGCGAGGTGCGGATCGCGCCCCCGCATCTGAATTCGGCCGGCGGCACCACGCCGGTACTGCTGGACGACATCATCTCCAGCGGCCGGACCATGCAGGAGGCGCTCAAGGTCATCGCGCCGCTGTTCCGGAAATCACCGATCATCATTGGCGTTCACGGCATATTCGCCGATGGAGTCGACGCGGCGCTGCGGTCCGCCGGCGCCAGGCTCGTGACCACAAACAGCATTCCGCACGCCTCGAATGAGATCGACATCGCGCCGTTATTGTCGCCGGTGGTGCAAGAAATCGCGACGGGCTGAGCGCTATTGGCCGAATTTCCATTGCAGTTTGACGCCCGCGCCATTGCGGTCGATGCCACCTTTCAGACTGGGTACCAGATCATTGTCTTGGGCGGGCGAGACCGAGAACACGTCCATCTTGCCATGAGCGATGCCGAGGCTGCGGGCGACTTCGTCGGCATAATTCAACGGATAGGCGGGCGGCGGCGGCTCTTCCTTCGGCAGACGCATCCCGGGCGCGTCCGGGAGCTTGAGCGGACGCGGACCGGCACCGGCGGCGGGGATGAAAGCCCAAGACAGGAACAGGACCAGAAGCGGGATCTGCTTGATCCCTTCCTTTCCCGGAAGGCGAAGAATGTCCATGACCGGCCCTCTACGCCGAGAATCCGATAATAGCATAGCGCGCGGTTTGCGCGCATCAATTGCGCCAGATCGGTCCGGCACTACGTAGAATCCCTTAGTGCCCGTCCTTGGTTTCTAACCCAATTTTTGCGGGCCGCCGGTCCCGCTATCAATGGCCCCAGAAGTCGACCACCGAGGGGTTTTCCATGGCACCGCATGCATCCGTCAGCCGCAGCCCGTCACTCGCCGAGAAGGCGATCGCTGCCCAGGCAATTCTAAAGAAGGACGTCGCCCAGCATGCGCCCTTGGGAGCCGTGCAGCATTTCGCCCAGGACCGCGAAATCTTCAGCGAGGGAACTGACGCGGAGTATTATTACAAGATTGTGTCGGGCGTGGTCCGCACCTGCAAATTCCTGGTGGACGGCCGACGTCAGATCGACGCTTTCTACACCGCCGGCGACATTTTCGGGTTCGAGCCGCAATCGACCCACCGTTTCTCCGCCGAAGCCGTCACCGACTGCATCATGGTCTCCTATCGCAAGTGCCGGACGGACGCGATGGGGAACAGCGATGGCCTTCTGTCGCAAGAGTTGTTGAGCTTCGCCATGGGCGGAATGGCGCGGGCTCAGGCGCATTCCCTGCTTCTGGGCCGGCGCAGCGCGCTGGAGAAAGTGGCCGGGTTCCTGATGGATTGGGCGGAAAAATCCTCCGATCATCACGTCGTCAATCTGGCGATGACCCGCCAGGACATCGCCGATTATCTGGGACTGACCATCGAGACCGTCTCGCGCACGCTGACGCAGCTGGAACGCGACCGGGTGATCGACCTGCCGAGCGCCCGGTTGATCCGGTTGCGCAGTCCGGACACTTTGGAGGAATTGGCGGGCTAAAAACTCGCATCGGCCTGGATTTGTCGTTATAGTTAAACATGGCTGGCGTCGAATGCTGATCAAAAAGCGGCAGGGTTTCGCATGGCCACAGAGAACGCAGTTTCGACCGCCCAGATCGAGCGCATGAATGCCTGGTGGCGGGCCGCCAATTACCTGTCCATCGGCCAGGTCTACCTCCTCGCCAACCCGCTGCTGCGCGAACCCCTGAAGCGGGACCATACCAAGCCGCGGCTGCTCGGCCATTGGGGCACGGTGCCGGGATTGAATTTCCTCTATGTCCATCTCAACCGGGTCATCCGGGAGCGCGACGTCAATCTGCTTTTCATCGCCGGACCCGGGCATGGCGCGCCCGGGGTGGTGGCGAACACCTATCTGGAAGGGACCTATTCCGAACTCTATCCGGACGTGTCGCAGGACGAAGCCGGCATGGCCCGCCTGTTCCGGCAATTCTCCTTTCCGGGCGGAATTCCCAGCCATGCCGCGCCGGAAACACCGGGCTCGATCCATGAAGGCGGCGAACTCGGCTATTCGCTGGCGCATGCGTTCGGGGCGGTATTCGACAATCCCGGCCTGATCGCGGCTTGCGTGATCGGCGACGGCGAGGCCGAAACCGGGCCGCTGGCCGGCTCCTGGCATGGCAACAAATTCCTCAATCCCCGGACCGATGGCGCGGTGCTGCCGATCCTGCATCTGAACGGCTACAAGATCGCCAATCCCACCATCCTGGCCCGCCTCCCCCATGCCGAACTTGCCGCGCTTTTGACGGGTTATGGCTACCGGCCGATTTTTGTGGAAGGGGAAGACCCGCTTTCCATGCACCGCAAGATGGCGGCGGCCCTGGACGATGTATTCGCGGACATCGCCGCAATCCAGCACAAGGCCCGCTCCGGCGCGCTCACCGAGCGGCCGATCTGGCCGATGATCGTGCTCAGGACCCCCAAGGGCTGGACCTGCCCCAAAACGGTCGATGGCTTGAAGGTCGAAGGATTTTGGCGGGCGCATCAGGTGCCCTTCACCCTGGACAAGCCGGAGCATCTCCCGCTCCTGGAATCCTGGATGAAGAGTTACCGGCCCGAGGAATTGTTCGACGCCAAAGGCGCCCTCAAGCCGGAGATCGCCGCGCTGGCGCCCAAAGGCGCAAGGCGGATGAGCGCCAATCCGCACGCCAATGGCGGCGCCTTGATGCGGCCGCTGCGTCTGCCGGAGATCGCGCGCTATGCGGTCACGGTCGAAAAGCCCGGGACGGTGCGGGCCGGCGCCACCACGATATTGGGCGGGTTTTTGCGCGACATGGTGCAGGCAAACGAATCCAGCCGCAATTTCCGGCTGTTCGGTCCCGACGAGACCGCCTCCAACCGGCTGCAGGCCGTGTTCGAGGCGACCGACCGGGTCTGGGAGGAGCCGATCTATCCTTATGATGAAAGCCTGGCGCCGCAGGGCCGGGTGATGGAGATTCTCAGCGAGCATAACTGCCAGGGCTGGCTGGAAGGCTATCTTCTGACCGGCCGGCACGGCCTCTTCTCCTGCTACGAGGCCTTCATCCATATCGTGGACTCCATGGTCAATCAGCATGCCAAATGGCTGAAGTCGGCCAGGGAGACCGAGTGGCGGCGGCCGATCGCCTCGCTCAATTATCTGCTCACCTCCCATGTCTGGCGCCAGGATCATAACGGCTTCAGCCATCAGGATCCGGGCTTCATCGATCATGTGGTGAACAAGAAGGCCGACACCGTCCGGGTCTATTTTCCGCCCGACGCCAACAGCCTGCTCTGGGTCGCCGACCATTGCCTGCGCAGCTGGAACCGGATCAATGTGATCGTCGCCGGCAAGCAGCCGGAACTGCAATGGCTGAACATGGATGCGGCGGCCAAGCATTGCAGCGAGGGAATCGGCATCTGGACCTGGGCCAGCAATGACGACAATTGCGAGCCCGATGTGGTGATGGCCTGTGCCGGAGACGTGCCGACCTTGGAGACATTGGCGGCGGTCGATCTGCTGCACCGCCTGGTTCCCGGTCTCAAGCTCCGGGTGGTCAATGTGGTGGACCTGATGACGCTTCAGGCGAAATCCCAGCACCCGCATGGGTTGGAGGATGATCTGTTCGATGCGCTCTTCACCAGGGACAAGCCGGTGATCTTCGCCTATCACGGCTACCCCGCGCTTATTCATCGGCTGACCTACCGGCGCGCCAATCACGACAATTTCCATGTTCACGGCTATCGGGAGGAAGGCACCACCACCACCCCGTTCGACATGGTGGTGCGCAACCAGCTGGACCGCTTCCATCTGGCGGAGGATGTGGTGAAACGGGTACCAAACCTTCCCAACGCCATCTATGTTACCCAGGCCTTGCGCGATCATCTGGTGGAACATCACGCTTATGTCCGGGCACATGGAATTGATATGCCCATGATTCGCGACTGGACATGGCCGGCAATGCGTTCGGCGTAACCCGGCGGCAAGCCGGTTGAAGGAAGGGGTCATGTCCGCAGAGTTTCTGGAAAACCGCACCTTCGACGAAATCGCGGTCGGGGAATTGGCAAGCCATTCGCGAAAATTCACCCGGCAGGACACCGAGCTGTTCGCGCTTCTGTCCGGCGACGTCAATCCCGGCGCCGGCGATGCGGTGGTCGCCAAGACCGGCATTTTCCACAAGGCCGCCGCGCATGGGCTTTTGAGCGGCGGGCTGATTGCCAGCGTGATAGACACCAAATTGCCGGGACCGGGCAGCACCTATCTGGAACAGGATCTGGAATTTCTGAGGCCGGTCCGGGTCGGCGACACCATCACCGCCACCTTGACGGTCACGGAAAAGCGCCTGGATACGGCCGATATCCTGCTCACCTGCCGCTGCCTCAATCAGAATGGCGAGCCGGTGGCGCGGGGTGCGGCGCGGGTGCGGGCATCGCGCGAGCGGATCCGGGTGCCGCGCATGGAATTGCCGGATATCCAGCTCAGCCGGCATGAACGGTTTCGCGCCCTGCTGGCGCGGACGGCGGGGCTCAAGCCCCTCATCACCGCCATCGCCCATCCTTGCGATTCGAGCGCGATCGGCGCGGCGGTCGAAGCCGCCAAGGCGGGCCTGATCATCCCCATCCTGGTCGGACCCAAAGCCCGGATCGCGGCGGCGGCGCTGGCCGCCAATGTCGATATTTCAGGATATCGCCTGGTGGACGCGCCCCACAGCGAAGCCGCCGCCGCCGCCGCGGTGGCGCTGGTAACCCAGGGGGAAGCGGAACTGCTGATGAAGGGTTCGCTTCACACCGACGAATTGCTGCATGCCGTGCTGGCGCCGGAAAGCGGCCTGCGCACCGGCCGCCGCCTCAGCCATGTCTATATCTTCGACGTGCCCAGCTATCCCCGGCCGCTGCTGGTCACCGACGCGGCGGTCAATATCGCGCCCGGCCTGGAAGACAAACGCGACATCATCCAGAACGCCATCGACCTGGCGCATGTGATGGGCATCGAGCAGCCCAAGGTGGCCCTGCTGTCCGCGGTCGAGACCGTCAATCCCAAATTGCAATCGACTTTGGATGCGGCGGTACTGTGCAAGATGGCCGATCGCGGCCAGATCCAGGGCGGCTTGCTGGACGGGCCGTTGGCCTTCGACAACGCGGTCAGTCCCGAGGCGGCGGCGGAGAAAGGCATCGTCTCGCGGGTGGCCGGCCAGGCGGACATCCTGCTGGTGCCGGACCTGGAAGCCGGCAACATGCTGGCCAAACAGTTGAGCTTCCTGGCCGGGGCGGATGCCGCCGGCGTGGTGCTGGGGGCGCGGGTGCCGATCATCCTCACCAGCCGGGCCGATGCCGAACGCACCCGCATGGCGTCTTGCGCGGTTGCCGTGCTGCTCGCCTATGCCCGCCGCATTTTGGGCGGCGCCAAACCATGACGGATGCGATCCTCGCCCTCAATGCGGGTTCGTCCAGCCTCAAATTTTCGCTGTTTGAAGTCGGTCCGGGACAAACCCTCAAGACCAACGCCAGGGGACAGATAGAATCCATTCCGGACGCGCCGCATTTCACCGCTGAGGACGGCAGCGGCCGAACATTGGACGACCGCCGACTGGCCTCGCCCGCGTCCTCCTATTCCGCCCTGATCGCAGAGGTGATGGACTGGGTCGAATCCCGGAATGGCGCCGACCGGCTGATCGGGGTGGGTCACCGGGTGGTCCATGGCGGCGTCCGATATTACCGGCCTGAGCGGGTGACGGATGATCTGATCGCAGCTCTGGACGCGCTGACGCCGCTGGCGCCTCTGCATCAGCCCCACAATCTGGCGCCGATCCGCGCCATCGCCCAGACTCATCCCGGATTGGCGCAGATCGCCTGTTTCGACACCGCCTTCCATCACACCATGCCGGCGGTCGCCACCCGCTTCGCGATTCCGCGTGACTACGAGGCGGAAGGGGTGCGGCGCTACGGATTTCACGGCCTGTCCTATGAGTATATCGCCGGCAGGCTGGCGGAATTGGCGCCAGGACTGGCGCGGGGCCGGGCGATTGTGGCCCATCTGGGCAATGGCGCCAGCCTGTGCGCGCTCAAAGCCGGGCGGAGCATCGACACCACCATGGGATTCACCGCCCTGGACGGGCTGGTGATGGGCACACGCTGCGGCGATCTGGACCCCGGGGTCATTCTCTATCTGGAACAACGGCACGGCATGCGTGCGGATGCGATCGAGACCCTGCTCTACAAACAGTCCGGTCTGTTGGGTGTTTCCGGTCTGTCGGGCGACATGCGCACGCTCCAGGCCAGCGACGATCCCCACGCCAGGGAGGCCATTGATCTCTTTATTTTCCGCCTGGCGCGGGAAGCCGGCGCCTTGGCCGCATCGTTGGGCGGACTGGACGGCCTGGTCTTCACCGCCGGGATCGGCGAGCACGCGCCCGCGATACGCGCCGCGGTCTGCCGGCGGCTTGACTGGCTGGGCGTCCGCCTGGACCCGGCCGCCAACGACCGAAACGCATTGATCATCAGCACATCGGATAGCCGGGTTGCGGCCTATGTCATCCCCACCGATGAGGACCGGATGATCGCCCGCCATGTCTTGGATTTGGTAACGCCGGGAGTCGTATCAAAATAAGTCCGGCCGCCAGCGGTCCAGGTTGTTGTGCATGCCGGCCCGGCTTTAAATTTTCGATTTGACGTCACGCAATGCGGTTTCGCTTGTTGGGAAAATAATTCGGCATGATATCGAATCTCGCGGTCGGTTCGCTCCTGGCGTCATTGACGGTTCTGATCCAGACCGTCGGCCTGGTGATACTGTCGCGTCTGACACCTCTGATCGCCCAGAAACTCGGGCTGCACAGCCATGATATTGGCCGCGGCCTGGTGATGATGATGTCGGTTCTGGGCATCTTTGTGGTGCATGCCATGGAAATCTGGATGTGGGCTTTCGCCTATGATCTGCTGGGCGTGGTCCCTGGATTCCAGAATGCGCTCGACATTTCGACCGCCATGTTCTCGACAGTGGGATACGGTCCGGTGCCGATCGCGCCCAACTGGCGGCTGCTGACCGCCCTGGAGGGGATCAACGGTTTCATCCTGATCGGCTGGTCGGCCGCCTATCTGGTGGGCGTGGCGACCCGGCACGGGCCGTTCCGCAAGACCGAGCATTTCTAAACCCGGCGGGCCTGTCGTCTTCCGCCTAATCGAGCGCCGGCGATTTCCCTGGCCCGGCCGCGATCCTCTCCGAAATATCCTCCAGGGCGGCCCGCTTGGTCTCCGGAAAAAACACCAGCACCACGAAAAACTGCAGCACCACCATGGCTGCGAAGAAAATGAACGGCGCCCCTTTGGATTGGGCGGCGGCCACCGGAAACAAGATGGCGATGATGGCGTCCATGAACCAATGGGTCGAGGATCCGATGCTCTGGCCGCGGGCGCGCACGGCGGTGGGGAATATTTCGCTGATATAGACCCAGATCACCGCCCCCTGGGAGAAGGCGAAGGCGGCGATGAATCCGATCAGCATCCATAGCAGCAGACCCTGGTGCTGCCCGGTGATCATGATCGTGGCGGTTCCGGCCAGGGCCAGGAAAAGTCCTACCGAGCCGATCAATAAAAGACTCCGGCGCCCGATCCGGTCGATCAGCAAAAGCGCCGGGATGGTGAACAGAAGATTGGTGGCGCCGATCACGATCGATTGCTGGTCCGCGGACACTTTGCTGAAGCCCGCCGCCGCGAAAATATCGTTGATGTAATAGAGGATGGCGTTGATGCCCGCCAATTGGTTGAAGGCCGCGATCGCCACCGCCAGCAGAATGGGTTTGCGGTGCCTTGTCCAATTCAGGCGCTGGCCGCCGCCGGCGGGTGTCTGGCGGAAAATGGCTTCTTCTTCCGCTTGGGTGATCCGGGGCATGATCCGGTGCAGGATTTCCCGCGCCTCGCCCAATCGTCCCTTCAACGCCAGCCAGCGCGGGCTTTGGGGGATGGTGAAAAGAAGCAGGAACAGGATCAGCCCGGGCAGGAAGGCGACGGCGAACTTCCAACGCCATTCCGCCGGCCCAAGCTGCAGGGTGCCGATCAGATAATTGCTCAGATAGGCGACCAATATGCCGAGCGTGATGTTGAACTGAAACATGCCGACCATGGCGCCCCGCCAGTTGGGCGGCGCTATCTCGGTCATATAGACCGGCGCCAGCACGGTCGAAGCGCCGATGGCAAAACCGGCCAGGACGCGGAAGAAAAGCAAGGACGGCCAGTCCCAGGCCAGGGCGCATCCCAGCGACGACGCCACATAAAGAACCGCGATCGCTTTCAGGCAGAACCGGGCGCCGAACCGGTCGCCCGGCGCGCCCGCCAACAGCGCGCCCGCCAGGGTTCCCCACAAGGCGCTGGAGACGGTGACACCCAACCCGCCGGGGCTCAACTGATAGGCGCCGCGAAGCCCGCCGGTCACGCCCGCGATCACGGCGGTGTCGAAGCCGAACAGCAGCCCGGCCAGCGCGCCGACCAGCACGCCGCGCATGACGATGGCATTCATGACGCGTCCCCTCGCCTGACGCGAGGATGCCAACAATCGGGGAGCTTGTCAGTCGCTAAATCGCCGGCTAGCCCTGTTGCGAATGACCATGGTGCGCGCCTTGCCGCCCGCTAACCGGGCAAGCGGTCGGCCGGTGTGGCCATCACGTTTTCGCGTTTGACATGCAGAACCCGCCGGCCGCCGTCCCACACATCCACCGCGCTCTTGGCGCAAAGCCGTTCGGCCAAATCGAGTGCGTCCAGATCGTCGGCGCAAATATGAAATTGGCTTTGCAGGACTTCGCCTTCGCCGCCAATTAAATCAAATCGGTAATTTCCCATAGAGAAACTCCTTTCCCGTCCGCGGAAACAAGGAGCCTCCGAAAAGGCTTTCGCTCTACCATTGGCGAGACTCTAGGGCCAGTCTGGTACCGAATTGTGGCAAGCCGGAATTAAATCGCCGCGCCAATCCCGGACATCCCTATACGGAATTGCACCTGTCCCCGAACCACACCGGGAATTGTGCTGAATTGGGCTATCGCACCCGATCGTTGATGATTCGCAAGGGGCTGAGCGGGCCCAAAGGAATGTAATCGAACCCCATCAGCCCGGCCTGCCCCAGCGGGAATTTCTCCAATATGGCCTTGGCCTCCGCCGGCGTGGTGGCGTTGACGATGAAAACCACACCCTTGCCGTCGGTCTGGTAATACCATTGGTCGATCTTGCCGCTGAGATAGGCATTGACCGTGTCATGCACCTCCCGCGGCATGATGGCGGCGCGCTGCTCTGGCGTCATCGGTTTTCCCATCGGATGGGAAATCGCCAGGATTTTCGTGGTCGGCACCGGCGGCGGGTTCTGGGACAGGACCGGGGTGGCGGAAAATCCGATGGTCAACAGGATTGCGGCGGACAATTTGGACAGTTCAGGCATGGCGCTCTCCCGAAATTTGCTTCACTCCAGTTGAGAGCATATGCCCCTATCATGCCGGCCGCAAGCCGCCGGGACCCAGGTTCAACCGCGACCTTTGTAAGGAGACACGCCGGGATCCGGCAGCCACACCCCCGCCGGCAATTTTCCCGCCTGCCAGAAAATATCGATCGGAATGCCGCCCCTGGGGTACCAGTAGCCGGCCATGCGCAGATAGCGGGGCCTGACGGCTTTCACGATGCGCTTGGCGATGGCGAGGGTGGTGGCTTCGTGAAACCCCGAGACGTTGCGGAAGCTGGTCAGGAATAGTTTCAGCGACTTGGACTCCAAGATGACCTGGCCGGGGACATAATCGATCACGAAATGGGCGAAATCGGGCTGGCCGGTGATGGGGCACAGGGTGGTGAATTCCGGGGCGGTGAAGCGCACCACATAATCGGTGTCGGCATGCGGGTTGGGCACGCCTTCCAAGACCGCCTTATCCGGCGATGCGGGCTGGACAACCGCCCGTCCCAATTGCGTGAGCTTTCTGGCCATGAACCTACGGCTCCTCATAGACGCAGGCCTGGCCATAGGAAGGCCGCTCCACCCTCACCCGCACCAGGTCGGGCAATTGCGCCTTGGCCCGGGTGAAAATGAACCGGGCGATATTCTCCAGGGTCGGCTGGCCCAGGCCTTCGACTTCGTTTAAAAGGTGATGATCCAAGAGCTCGCGCACGCTCTTAAGAACTATGTCTACCTGCCCGAAATCCCGTACAAATCCGGTTTTTGTGTCCGCCTCGCCCCTGAGCGTGACCTCGGCATAAAAGGAGTGGCCGTGCAGGCGGCGATTTTCCGCCGCTCCCGCATTCAGTTGATGGGCGGCGTCGAAGCTGAAACGCTGCGAAATCTCAATCATTCACATACCCGGTAAAGATCGGCCGGCGGGCTGGCGACTAGATTGGGCATATCGCGTCTGGGCCGGTCCAGGTCAAGGATCACCAGAGCCGCGACAGTCTGGCATTTGACCGAATATTGCGTGCGCGTAACGCGCATGCTAACTGGCACCCGCGCGGAATCCTGTAACTCGTGCGTGGCTAGTTTCAGTCAATATAATCAAATTGTTAAGCTGGGTCTTGGGCGGCCGGAACGCGTTATCCGCGCCTGTGCCTGTATGAGGTGAAAGTGGCGTCCGAAAAGGTTCACGAAACCGGATTGTCAGGCCGCTATGCCAATGCCGTATTCGAACTGGCCCAAGAACGGGGGCAGGTCGATGCGGTGGCCGGGGATCTGGCCGCCCTGAAGACGGCAATGGCCAGGAGTTCCGACCTGACCCGGTTGATCAAATCGCCGGTTTTCAGCCATGAGGAGCAGGCGCGGGCCCTGAAGCCGGTGCTGGAGCGGATGGGCGCCAACCCGCTGACCATCAATTTCGTGCTTATCCTGACCCAGAAGCGCAGGCTTTTCGCGCTTGAAAGCATCATCGCCGCCTATAACCGGCTGGTGGCGCGGCTCAGAGGCGAAGTCGAGGCCCAAGTCACCTCCGCCCATCCCTTGAGCCCGGCCCAGACGGCGGAGCTGCGGTCGGCGCTGAAAGCCGGGCTCGGTCGCGAGCCCCGGCTGGACGCGCATGTCGATCCCGCCCTGCTCGGCGGGCTGGTGATCAAGCTGGGCTCGCGCATGATCGATTCGTCAATTCGGACCAAGCTGGCGGGCATCCGTGCCGCCATGAGAGGGTGAGGAGCGGTTTGCGGAGCAAACAAAACGGTCCAGTGGACCGTTTTGAGTGACAAACGCCCGGAGCGTAAGCGAAGGGCAGAGAATGGCCTCCTCATCAGAACCTGATGAGGCAACTGGGTACGAATGAAGGAACTGAATATGGACATCCAGCCCGCGGAAATCTCCGCGATCCTGAAACGCGAAATCCAGAATTTCGGCACCGATGCCGAGGTCAGCGAGGTCGGCCAGGTCCTGTCGGTGGGCGACGGCATCGCCCGGGTCTATGGCCTGGACAAGGTGCAGGCCGGCGAGATGGTCGAGTTTCCCGGCGGCATCAAGGGCATGGCGCTCAATCTGGAAACCGACAATGTCGGCGTGGTGATCTTCGGCTCCGACGCCACCATCAAGGAAGGCGACACGGTCAAGCGCACCGGCGCCATCGTGGAAGTGCCGGTGGGCAAGGCCCTGTTGGGCCGGGTGGTCGATCCTCTGGGCAATCCCATCGACGGCAAGGGCGAATTGACCGGTATCGCCGAGCGCCGCCGGGTGGACGTGAAGGCGCCGGGCATCATTCCCCGCAAATCCGTGCATGAACCGGTCCAGACCGGTCTCAAGGCCATCGACACCCTGATCCCGATCGGGCGCGGCCAGCGCGAGCTGATCATCGGCGACCGCCAGACCGGCAAGACCGCGGTCGCCATCGACACCATCATCAACCAGAAGAGCGTCAACGCCGGCACCGACGAAAAGGCCAAGCTCTATTGCATCTATGTCGCGGTGGGTCAGAAGCGCTCGACCGTGGCCCAGATCGTCAAGACCCTGACCGATGCCGGGGCGATGGACTACACCATCGTGGTGACCGCGACCGCCTCCGAGCCGGCGCCGCTGCAGTTCCTGGCGCCCTTTTCGGGCTGCGCCATGGGCGAATGGTTCCGCGACAATGGCATGCATGCCCTGATCATCTATGACGATCTGTCCAAGCAGGCGGTGGCCTATCGCCAGATGTCGCTGCTGCTGCGCCGGCCGCCGGGGCGCGAGGCCTATCCCGGCGACGTCTTCTATCTCCATTCCCGCCTGCTGGAGCGCGCCGCCAAGCTGAACGAGGATTACGGCGCCGGCTCGCTCACGGCCTTGCCGGTGATCGAGACCCAGGCGAACGACGTCTCCGCCTATATTCCCACCAACGTGATTTCGATCACCGACGGCCAGATCTTCCTGGAGACGGACCTGTTCTATCAGGGCATCCGTCCGGCGGTGAATGTGGGCATCTCGGTCTCGCGCGTGGGTTCGGCGGCCCAGATCAAGGCGATGAAGACCGTCGCCGGTCCGATCAAGGGCGAATTGGCGCAATATCGCGAGATGGCGGCCTTCGCCAAATTCGGCTCCGACCTGGACACGTCCACCCAGAAGATGCTGGCGCGCGGCGAGCGGCTCACCGAGCTGCTCAAGCAGCCGCAATACAAGCCCTTCGCGGTCGAGGACCAGGTGGCGGTGATCTATGCCGGCACCCGCGGCTATCTCGATCCCTTCCCCACCGCCAGGGTCGGCGCCTTCCAGGACGCCCTGATCAGCAAGCTCAAGACCAGCTATCCGCAATTCCTCGAAGGCATCCGCAAGGAAAAGGCGCTGACGCCGGCCTTGGAGGCCATGTTGAAGGCGGCCTTGGGCGACGTCTCCAAGAGCTTTCAGGCCTAAAGGAAAGACCGAACGCCCATGGCTTCCGTCAAGGAAATGCGCACGCGGATCGGAAGCGTGAAGTCCACGCAGAAGATCACCAAGGCGATGCAGATGGTGGCGGCGGCCAAGCTGCGCCGCGCCCAGCAGGCCGCCGAAAGCGCGCGTCCCTATGCCCGCGCCATGGCCCATGTCATCGCCAATCTGGCATCGGGGGTGTCGGGTCCCAACGCGCCGCTGCTGCTGGCGGGCACCGGAAAGGATCACGCGGCATCTGGTGGTGGTGGCGACGGCGGATCGCGGGCTGGCCGGCGGCTTCAATTCCGGCATCGTGCGGGCGGCGCGCGAGAAGATCGCGGACCTGTTGGCCCGAGGGCAAGGACGTCAAGATCATCGCCATCGGCCGCAAGGGCCGCGACCAGCTCAAGCGCCAATATGGCGACCGATACGTCGCAAGCTATGAAGTTGGGATCAAAACCGCCGATCTGGGCCTGGTCAAACCCATCGCGCGGAAGATTCTGGATCTGTATCTGGCCGGCCAGTTCGACACCGTCACCCTGATCCACAGCCATTTCCGCTCGGTGGTGGTCCAGCAGCCCACCGCCCGCCAGCTGATCCCGGCCGATGGTGGAAAGCCGATGGCAAGGCCGCGTTCTACGATTATGAACCGGACGAGGACACCATCCTGGAAGCGCTGCTGCCCCAGAACATCTCGGTGCAGTTGCTGTCGGCGCTGTTGGAGAACCAGGCCGGCTTCTTCGCCGCCCAGATGACGGCGATGGACAACGCCACCCGCAACGCCGGCGACCTGATCAAAGCCCTCACCATCCAGATGAACCGCACCCGCCAGGCCCAGATCACCAAGGAACTGATCGAAATCATCTCCGGCGCCGCCGCCGTCTAAGCCAGAAAGAGACATGTCATGAGCCAATCCAAAGGTCGTCTTATCCAGATCATCGGCGCTGTGGTCGATGTCGAGTTCGACGGAGCCCTGCCCGCGATCCTGAACGCGCTGGAGACCACCAATATCGACGCCAGGACCGGCAAACCGTTCCGCCTGGTGTTCGAAGTGGCCCAGCATCTGGGCGAGAATGCGGTCCGCGCCATCGCCATGGACACCACCGAGGGCCTGGTGCGCGGCCAGGAAGTGACGGACACCGGCAGCTCCATCCGGGTGCCGGTCGGCCCCGCCACCTTGGGGCGCATCATGAATGTGATCGGCGAGCCGATCGACGAAGCCGGTCCGATTTCGCAGGAACACACTTCGCCCATTCACCGCGAGGCCCCCACTTTCGCGGAACAGGCCGGCACGGCCGAAGTGCTGGTCACCGGCATCAAGGTGGTCGACCTGCTCTGCCCCTATACCAAGGGCGGCAAGATCGGCTTGTTCGGCGGCGCCGGCGTCGGCAAGACCGTCACCATGCAGGAGCTGATCAACAATATCGCCAAGGCCTATGGCGGCTATTCGGTGCTGGCGGGGGTGGGCGAGCGCACCCGCGAGGGCAACGATCTTTATCACGAGATGATCGAGTCCAACGTCAATGTCGATCCCAAGAAGAACGGGTCGGCGGCGGGCTCCAAATGCGCCCTGGTCTATGGCCAGATGAACGAGCCGCCGGGCGCCCGCGCCCGGGTGGCGCTCAGCGGCCTGTCGGTGGCGGAATATTTCCGCGACCAGGAGGGCAAGGACGTGCTGCTCTTCATCGACAATATCTTCCGCTTCACCCAGGCGGGCTCGGAAGTCTCCGCGCTGCTGGGCCGCATCCCCTCGGCGGTGGGCTATCAGCCGACCTTGGCCACCGAGATGGGCAATCTGCAGGAGCGCATCACCTCCACCACCAAGGGCTCGATCACCTCGGTGCAGGCGATCTATGTGCCGGCCGACGATCTCACCGATCCGGCGCCGGCCACCTCCTTCGCGCATCTGGACGCCACCACGGTTCTGTCGCGCGACATCGCCGCCCAGGCGATCTTCCCGGCAGTGGATCCGCTCGACTCCACCTCGCGCATCCTCGACCCCCAGGTGATCGGCGAGGAGCATTACACCGTCGCCCGCCGGGTGCAGGAAGTGCTGCAGCAATACGAGGCGCTCAAGGACATCATCGCCATCCTGGGCATGGATGAGCTGTCGGAAGACGACAAGCTGACCGTGGCCCGCGCCCGCAAGATCCAGCGCTTCCTGTCCCAGCCCTTCTTCGTCGCCGAGCAGTTCACCAACCAGCCCGGCAAGTTCGTCGAGCTGGCCGACACCATCCGCAGCTTCAAGGCGATCGTGGACGGCGAATATGACCATCTGCCCGAGCAGGCCTTCTACATGGTCGGCGCCATCGAGGAAGCCGTGGCCAAGGCCCAGAAGATGGCGGCGGACACCGCCAAAGCGGCTTGACCATGGCCGACAAGATCGCCTTCGATCTGGTCTCGCCGGAACGGCTGCTGCTGTCCCGGCCGAGGTCGACATGGTCACCGTGCCGGGCACCGAAGGCTATATGGGCGTGATGGCGGGCCATGCCCCGCTGGTCTCCACCTTGCGCGCCGGCCTGATCGATATGCTGCGAGGACGGCCAGGATACCCGTTTTTCATCCGCGGCGGCTTTGCCGAGATCAATGCCGCCAAGATCACCGTGCTGGCCGAGGAGGCGATCCCGTTCGGCGAATTGGATATCGCCCTGCTCGACCAGCGCATCACCGACGCCCAGGAAGACGAGATCGCCGCCAAGACCGACGCGGAGCGGGCCCGCGCCGCCCAGCTGGTGGACGATCTCAAGCTGGTGCGGGCGGCTTTCTAGGAGCGTTTCCAGGGAAAGTGTGCGGTGGTTTCACGTCCGAAACCGTGACCAGGCAAAGATGAATTTGTCATATATGCCAGTGTAAACATTTTGGCCGGCGTCTGACAGGCCGGCCAAAACTGCTATAAGCTGTTCCGCCCATTGGGAAATGGAGACCGTATGACGGCGCCGCCCGTCTATCGCCAAGGCTGGAAGCTGGACGAAGTATCTTGGGATGCTTTCCGAGCCCGAATTGGTCGATCCCACCATGCTGGCGGCGATCAAGGCGGCCGCTCTGGTCGAATATAACGCGCCCGATTACGTCACTTATCTGAAACGGGTGTTCCGGGACGCCGGCGCCCAGACCCTGGCCGATATCGAGCGCTGGGGCGAAGAGGAAAGCCAGCATGGCCGCGCGCTCGGCCGCTGGGCGGAGATGGCCGATCCCAAATTCAAGCTGGAGGACGCCTTCGCCCGCTTCCGCAAGGGCTATACCCCGGCCCATTTCGCCGACCAGGAAACCGAAATCTCCGTGCGCGGGTCGCGGCGGGGCGAAATGATCGCCCGCTGCGTGGTGGAAAGCGGCACCTCCTCCTATTACTCCGCCATCCGCGACGCCACCGAGGAACCGGTCCTGAAGGAGATCGCCGGCCGCGTCGCCGCCGATGAATTCCGTCATTACAAGCTCTTCTACGACACGCTTCATAAACAGGATGAGCCGGAACTGCGCTTCTGGCGAAAGCTGTGGGTGGCGATCAGCCGGGTGCGGGAATCCGACGATGACGAACTCGCCTATGCCTATTATTGCGCCAATGTCGCCCCGGACCAGGAAGCCGCCAAACCCTATGACCGGGCGCGCTATTCGCGGCTGGCGGCCCGGACCAGCATGACCATCTATCGCCGCCGGCACATCCAGAAGCTGGTGCAGATGGTGGCCAAGGCGGTGGGCGCCGATCCCCATGGCCTGCTCGCCAATTGGGGCGGGGCGCTGCTCTGGCGGCTGATGCAGAAGAAGGCCGCCGACGCGGCCGCCGCCTGACGCCGTTCGAACTCGCAGGCCGCCGGTCTCCGGAAGAGCGGCCCCTCAGGTTTTCCGCTTCACCATCATCTGCTTGATTTCGCCGATGGCCTGGGCCGGGTTGAGGCCCTTGGGGCAGGTCTGGGCGCAATTCATGATGGTGTGGCAGCGATAGAGCCGGAAAGGATCCTCCAGCCCGTCCAGCCGCTCGCCGGTCTGCTCGTCCCGGCTGTCGATCAGCCAGCGATAGGATTGCAGCAGCGCCGCCGGCCCCAGATAGCGCTCCGAATTCCACCAATAGCTGGGGCATGAGGTGGAGCAGCAGGCGCACAGGATGCACTCATAAAGTCCGTCCAGCTTGGCGCGATCTTCCGGCGACTGTTTCCATTCCTTTTCCGGCGGCGCGGTCTTGGTCTGCAAGTAAGGCTGGATGGAGGAATATTGGGCATAGAAGTTGGTGAGATCCGGGACCAGATCCTTCACCACCGGCATGTGCGGCAAGGGATAGACCGCCACCGCCCCGGAACAGTCGCTGATCGCCTTGGTGCAGGCCAGGCTGTTGCCGCCCTGGATGTTCATGGCGCAGGAGCCGCAGACGCCTTCGCGGCAGGAGCGGCGAAACGCCAGGGTGGGATCGATCTCGTTCTTGATCTTGATCAGGGCGTCCAGGACCATCGGGCCGCAATTGTCCAGGTCCACGGTATAGACATCCATGACCGGGTTATCGCCGCTATCCGGATTGTAGCGATAGACCTTGAACTCCTTGGAGCGCTTGGGCTTCTTGCCGTTGGCGGCGGTCGCGGCGGGCCAGACCTTGCCCTTCCTGACCTTGGAATTCCTGGGCAATGTCAACTGAACCATAAAATGCTCCGGACCTGATCTCTTCCGATTTTGCCATGCGGGCGCGACGGCAAACAACCCAACAATTCGCTCGCCTATACCACAATCTGTTCGAATACCCAGGCGGCGTCCACCGGGGTGTCCCGGACCTGCCCGCTGACCACCAATTGCTCGGTCCGGCGGACGGTTTCCCCGCCCAGATAGATGCTTTCCTCGACGCGAGATGGTCCCGCCACCGGCCCGGAAGCGCCAGCCTTCGCCATTGGGCAGCTTGAGCAGGATGCCCCCGCCCTCCAGCGGCGATATCCGCACATCGGGATGGATATGGAAGCGCAAGGTGAATCCCAGCGCCGCGCCGCGCCTGGTCACCGGCACCAGCCGGTCGGCGCCGGTCACCATCGTTCCATGCGGCGACAAGGTGATCTTGCGTTCATGCCGCACCCCGAATTCCGGCACATAGGCGTCATGGCTGGCTTCCACCGTCCAGCCCTGGGCGGTCTCGCTGCGGCGGGTGAAGGGCTGGCAGGGCCCGCCCGTCAGTCGCGGGCCCAGAAGCTCGCGGCCGAGGCCGGGCGGCAGGATTTGGGCGCTGGAGCGGTCCGCCAGGGTCAAGGTCGAATGGGCGGCGGTGACGCGCAGGGCCGCGTCCCAGCCCCGCTGGCTCTTGCCGCCGGCGCCGCAATTGACCACCAGCCGGTGCGGGCCCGAACTCATCTCGAAAGCCAGAAAGCCGGCATGGGCCTGGTCGGCGAAAGCCCCCTGCGGCACCCGGCCGCAATCCAGCACGATCAGGCTGCGTCCCGCCGACAGCCGCTGATAGCCGGAATGGCGCGCATGGCCGAAAGGCTGGCCGCGCACCTCGTCGCGGGCCAGAAGGCCCGCGATCATCTTGGCGTTGCCCTCCTGCCCGCCATGGAACAGCGCCAGCGCGCCGTCGCCATGCCGGAAGAAGCGCAGCATCGGCGCCATGCGGTCGCGGGCATTGCGCAGGATATGCGGCGGCTCCAGGCCCAAGGCCGACAGGGCCTCCGCCACCAGGATGAGGTGGTGATAGGCGTGCAGCAAATCCTCCGGCGAGCGGTCGACATGGCCGCCGTCCGGCAGGATCTGGCGTTCGATCTCGATCAGCAGCCGTCCCAGTCCGGTTTCCAGCCGCCCGGGATTGTCGTCCAGGCAGATGCCGGACAGCGCCAGCGCCGCCGCCGCCTCCAGCCGCGGCAGGCCATCGGGCGCTTCCGCGGAAATCCGTTCCAGCATGCGCGCCTGCTCGCGCAGGCTGACGAACAGCCGGGAGCGCCACAACAGGTCGGAATTGATGACGATGAAACGGCCGTGACAGAAAATCTGCATCAGCCGCCGGGCCATGATGTGCGGCGACCAGGCCGGCTCGGAATAGCGGGTGTTGCGGCGGACCCATTGGCCGATCAGCGATGGTCGCCAGCCGGCGCGAACTCTCCCCGCCCGCCGCCGACAGCGACGCCAGCCAGCAGAAACTGTGCAGCTCCTCCAGCCAACTCTGCGACGGCGGGGCGAGATCGAACACCGAAGCCGAGCCCGTCACATCGATGGTTTCGCCATGGAAGCGGAAACGGCCGCGCAGCAGCGCGTCGGCGTCTTCAAGCCGCCGCGGACGCGCATCGCGGGGATAAAACACGATATGATCGGCCAGCGGTCCGCGCAGCAGCCGGCGATAGAACCAGTTTCGCCGCCCCCACACCCGAAGCGGGGTCAACGCCCGCCAGGCGCCGGCCTCGATCAATTCCGGAAGCAGGGTCAGGGGAATCGCAACCGCCATCCTCATCCCCTCAACGCCGCGATGTTGGCGGCATAGCGGGACGGGCCGTCGCGAAAGACCGAAGTGCCGGCCACCAAGGTGTCGGCGCCGGCCGCGATGGCGCGCCGGGCGGTCTCCGGGGTGATGCCCGCCATCCACCTCCAGGGCGATGGCGCGGCCGTCTATTTTTTTCTGGGCATCGATGCGCTGGCGCGCCGCCTCGATCTTCTTGAGCTGGCTTTCGATGAAGCTCTGGCCGCCAAAGCCGGGATTGACGGTCATGATCAGGATCAGGTCCACCAGATCCATCAGATTGTCGATCGCGTCGATCGGGGTGCCGGGATTGAGCACCACGCCGGGCCGTTTGCCCAGCTTGCGGATATGCTGAAGCGTGCGATGGATGTGCGGGCCGGCTTCGGGATGGACGGTCAATGCCGTCGGCGCCGGCTTCGGCAAAGGCCTCCAGATAGGGATCCACCGGCGCGATCATCAGATGCACATCGAAAGGCTTTCGGGCATGAGGGCGCAGCGCCTTCACCACCTCCGGCCCGATGGTGATGTTGGGCACGAAATGCCCATCCATGACATCGACATGGATCAGGTCGGCGCCGGCCGCTTCCACGGCTTCGATTTCGGCGCCCAGGCGCGAGAAATCCGCCGACAGGATCGATGGCGCAATCTGAACCGGACGGGCCATGTCTTTGCCTTTCTGACTCAACTTAAGTGACGGATTCCCCTAAGGCCCGCAAGGCGTTCGGGTTTTTCATTCACGTCAAATTGCGGACACAATCGAGACGTCGGATGATTCGCAGCGGATTCCGGTCGTGCCGCGGCAAAAGGTTCCCCAAGCCGGCGGTCCCGCCGATCATGGCGGTCAGAACCCAAACGCAATCACCTCGGCGCACCCGATATTCAAGGCCAAAAAGCCCATGCCGGCCCTTTGGGACGCCGCGCAACCAGAAATGTCCCGCCCAACCGCGGCAAAAGAGGGGATAAAACCAGGTTCCGTGCGGTTGACTAACGGGGCTTCACCCCTAAACTCCGGCCGGTTCGAAAAAAAGCATTTCCGGAAGGGCTTGATGGCGGATCAGCCGCAAAAATCGGGCGTGCCCGACAAGGGACGGCCCTTGTCCCCGCATCTCTCAATCTATCGCTGGCAAGTGACGATGCTGGCCTCCATCACCCACCGGCTCACCGGCATGGCGCTGGCCGTGGGCGCGCTGGTCCTGGCCTGGTGGCTGGTCTCGATCTCCAACGGCCCGGAGGGCTATGACAGCTTCATGTCGGTGGCGGCATCGCCGCTGGGATTGCTGGTGCTGTTTCTGTTCGCCTGGGCGCTGGCCTTTCACATGCTCAACGGCATCCGCCATCTGGCCTGGGACCTGGGTTACGGCTTCAACAAGGTGACGGCGACCCAGACCGGATCGCTGGTCTATATCCTGTCGCTGGTGGTCGCGATCGGCGTCTTCGCTTTCGCCTGGACCGGCCATGCGGGGTATCTGCAATGAGTTCGCTCGAAACCCCGCTGCATCGGGTTCAGGGCCTGGGCGCATCCCATTCCGGCACCGGCCATTTCTGGCGGCAGCGGATCACCGCCATCGCGCTGGTGCCGCTGGGGCTGTGGTTCACATTCGCCATCCTGGGACTTGCCGGCACCAACGAAGTGGCGGTGTTGAGCTTTCTGGCGGAGCCCTGGAACGCGCTGCTGATGGCGGCCTTCGCGGTCATCCTGCTCTATCATTTGTCGCTGGGCCTGCAGGTGATCGTGGACGATTACATTCACGGTCCGGGCATGAAAATTGTCCTGCTGCTGGTGATCCGTTTCGGCGTCATCGCCACCATGTCCACCTGCCTGTTCGCCTTGATCCGCATTGCCGCCTCAACCTGATCATCCGTCCAAAGGTTCGCCATGCCCGCCTATGAAATTGTCGATCATACTTTCGACGTGGTTGTCGTCGGCGCCGGCGGCGCGGGTCTGAGGGCCACGCTCGAATGCGCGGCGCAGGGGCTGAAGACGGCCTGCGTCACCAAGGTCTTTCCCACCCGCAGCCATACGGTGGCGGCCCAGGGCGGGGTCGCCGCGGCGCTGGGCAATATGGGCGAGGACGATTGGCGTTGGCACATGTACGACACCGTCAAGGGATCGGACTGGCTGGGCGACCAGGACGCGATCGAATATCTCTGCCGTCACGCGCCGGAAGCGGTCTATGAGCTGGAGCATTTCGGCCTGCCCTTTTCGCGCACCGAGGACGGCAAAATTTATCAGCGCGCCTTTGGCGGCATGACCAGCAATTACGGCCAGGGCATCGCCCAGCGCACCTGCGCCGCCGCCGACCGCACCGGCCATGCCATGCTGCACACCCTTTACGGCCAATGCGTCAAGCATGAGGTCAATTTCTTCATCGAATATTTCGCCCTCGACCTGATCGAGGAGGACGGCGCCATCCGCGGCGTGATGGCCTGGAATCTGGACGACGGCAGCATCCACCGTTTCCGCACCCATCGGGTGATCCTGGCCACCGGCGGCTATGGCCGCGCCTATATGACCTGCACCGGCGCCCATACCCAGACCGGCGACGGCAACGCCATGGTGCTGCAGCGCCGGCCTGCCGCTGCAGGACATGGAGTTCGTGCAGTTCCATCCCACCGGCATATTCGGTGCCGGCGTGCTTGATCACCGAAGGCGTGCGCGGCGAAGGCGGTTATCTCACCAATTCGGAAGGCGAGCGCTTCATGGAGCGCTATGCGCCCAACGCCAAGGACCTGGCCTCGCGCGACGTGGTCAGCCGCGCCATGACCATCGAGATCCGCGAGGGCCGCGGCGTCGGACCCAACAAGGATCACATCTATCTGCACCTGTCGCATCTGGATCCCAAGATCATCCATGAGCGGCTGCCGGGCATCGCGGAATCCGCGCGCATCTTCGCCGGCGTGGATGTCACCAAGGAGCCGATCCCGGTGCTGCCGACGGTGCATTACAATATGGGCGGCATTCCCTCCGCCTATACCGGCGACGCGCTGACCCTCGCCAACGGCAATCCCGACACCGTGGTGCCCGGCCTGATGGCGGTGGGCGAAGCGGCGTGCGTCTCGGTGCATGGCGCCAACCGGCTGGGCTCCAATTCGCTGATCGATCTGGTGGTGTTCGGCAAGGCCGCCGGCCTGCAAGCCGCCAAGGAACTCCGGGGCGATCATCCGCATCAGGACCTGCCCAAGAATGCCGGCGAAGCGGCCCTGGCGCGCCTGGATCATTTCCGGCATGCCGACGGCAAGACCCCCACCGCCGAACTGCGCAAGGCGATGCAGAAGGCGATGCAGGACGATGCCGCCGTCTTCCGCACGGGAGAAAGCCTGGAGCAAGGCAAGCGCCGCATTCACGACATCTATGCCCAGCGCGGCGATCTCAAACTCACCGACCGGTCGCTGATCTGGAATACCGATCTGGTGGAGACGCTGGAGTTCGACAATCTGATTCAGCAGGCCGTGGTCACCATCGAAGGCGCCGCCAACCGCCAGGAAAGCCGTGGCGCCCATGCCCGGGAAGATTTCAGCCAGCGCGACGACCAGAATTGGATGAAGCACACCCTGGCCTGGCTCGATCCGAAGACCGGCAAGACCCGCATCGATTACCGCCCGGTGCACACCTACACCCTGACCCAGGATGTCGAGTATATCCCGCCCAAGGCGCGGACTTATTGATTCCGGTTGATTTGGCTGATCCCGCCGATTTGGCGCAGGCACGTCGACCGATAACGGCTGGGAACAGTTCGCCCCGTCCGCCGGTTATTATGCCGAGGATTCGAAGGAGCGCCGTAATCCCGCCTTAATCCGTTCAGACAAGGTTCAGCGAAATCCGCCAATGCTCGGGCTATCGTGGAGTAGGACGGAACAAAAAGGGAGATTCCATTATGCAGATCAAGCGCATTTTGATGACCGCGGCGGCCATTTTGACCATCGGCACTCTGACGGCAGAGGCCCAGCCAATGCCGCCCGGCAACGACCCGAACGGCTATTACAGCCAATATGATCACAATGGCTATTATGATCGTGACGGCCGCTATCGCCGCATGCGCCAGCGCGACCGCGATTTCAATGCCGGTCCGCCGCCTCCTCCGCCCCCACCGGCCTATTATGAGCAGGGGCGCTATGAGGATTCCTGCCGCCGCGGCAACGCCGCCGCCGGCACCATCTTCGGCGCGATCGCGGGCGGGCTGATTGGCGGCGCGGCCTCTCACGGCAATGGCGGCGCGGTGGTCGGCGGCGCCATATTGGGCGGGCTTCTGGGCAACACGGTCTCGCGCGACATCGATTGCGACGCGCAGCCCTACGCCTTCCGGATTTATGCCGAAGGCCTGAATGGCGATCTCGGCCGCCGCTATGAATGGCGCCATGACCGGTCTCACGGCTATTTCACGCCGACCCGGGAATTCCGCCGCGGCGGCACGGTTTGCCGCGGTTTCACCGAGACATCCTATCGGCCCGACGGGCGGAGCTTTACCCGCAGCGGCACGGCCTGCCGCGAAACCGGCGGCAATTGGCGATTTGACTGAGGCAATGAAGACCAAGGCGCCCCTTACGCGTTACCGGAAAGGAGGATGACACGATGTTGAAGACAAGCGCGACGATGGCGGCGGCGGCTTTCCTGGCGCTGAGCTTCAGCGCCGGCGGCGCCTATGCCGACGCCTGCAGCGGCCATGACCATACCGGCGGCACGGTTCTGGGCGCGGTCGGTGGCGGTCTGCTGGGTGGCCTCGCCAGCCACGGAAACGGCCTGGGCATCGTGGGGGGCGCGATCCTGGGCGGGCTGGCCGGCAATGCGCTCAGCCGCGATATGGATTGCGACGACCGGCCCTATGCGGCCAGATCCTATCGCAACAGCTTCGACGGGCCGATCGGCCGCCGCTATCGTTGGGAGCGCGGGCCGGATCATGGCTATATCGTCACCACCCGCCAATATTACCGGGGCCGGCGCCTGTGCCGCGACTTCACCCAGGTGGTCTATCGGCATGGCCGCGAGTTCGACCGCGACGGCACGGCCTGCCGGCGCCGCGACGGCGATTGGCAATTCATGTGACGGCCAAAACGATACCCGGCCACCGGCAAGCGGCCGGGTTGCCGCAATATCTGATCCTTGCCGGAAATGAATGAGTAACCATTCCGGCATAGGCTGCCTGCCGGATCCAATAGCAGCGAATTCATGTCAGCCTCCTGGATGATCAGTGTCGGCGGCCGGCCCTACGGCCCCTATACGCTGGAGCAGTTGAAGTCATTTCACGCCCAGGGGCGGCTGGCGCCCTATTCCCTGGTGGCGCGGGACCAGGAGGAATTCCATCCCGCCAGCGAGGATGCCGAGTTGGCGCCGCTGTTTGGCAGCCCGGCCCGGAGGGAAGCGCAACCGGCGCCGGAACGGCCTGGCGAACCGCAGCCCGGGCCAAACAAGTTCGGTCAAAACAATCAGCCCGCGTCGCGGGGGCGCATCCGCTATATCGTCATGTCCGATCTGAAGTCCGGCTCGATCGCGGCGCTGAATGACGAAATCTTCAAATTCGGCCCGGCCTTCTCCTTCACGGCGCAAACCTGGATACTCACCAGCGAAGTGTCCCTCAATACGCTTCGGTCCGAGCTGATCCAGAAAATAGGCAAGCTCGACGCCCTGATCGTGGTCGATGTCAGCAATGACAGAGCTGCCTGGTTCAATCTGGGTCCCGAGGCGGAAACCCGGATGCGCCGGCTGTGGCAACGGGAAAGCGCGAGCGCCTGACGCGCCACAATCCCTAACGCGGCCATTCGCAAAAGCTTGATGGAGAAGGCTGCGCATTTATCCCCCGCAAAGCGCGAAACCAGTTAGGCTGAGTATCAGCGTCGCGATTTGCGCAGGGGTTGGAGTGCAGCATCGCACTTTGGATCTTTTCCGCCGTCACTGGCCTCCAGGTCGGCCCATCCCTGTTCCCGCACGCGTATCTCCGCACCCGATTCACCTTCGCATGGAGCAGGTATGGCAAAGCGTTCGCAGCGTCCCAAGTCCCGTGAAAATCTTTCCGCCAACCAGAATGTGCATCCCTTGTTTCCCAACCGTCCCTGGAGCCCGCATGATCGCGATCAGGAAAATCGCGATCGCCGCTATGTGAAGAATGTCCGGGCCCTCAGCCCGGCCCAGCAGCAATTGATGGACGCGATCGACGCCCAGAGCGTGGTTCTGGCGCTTGGCCCCGCCGGAACCGGCAAGACCTATCTCGCCATCGCCAAGGCGGTGGAGGCGCTGGAGAGCGGCAAGGTGCAGCGTATCGTGCTGTCGCGCCCCGCGGTGGAGGCGGGTGAATCCCTAGGCTATCTGCCTGGCGATCTCAACGAGAAATTGGCGCCCTATCTCAGGCCGCTCTATGACGCGCTCACCGAAAGGCTGGGGACCAAGCGTCTTAAGACGCTTTTGGCCGAAGGCATGATCGAGATCGCGCCGGTGGCCTATATGCGCGGCCGCACCTTGAGCGAATGTTTCGTGGTGATCGACGAGGCGCAGAATTGCACCTATGGCCAGATCAAGATGCTGCTCACCCGCTTGGGCTGGCGCTCGACCATGGTGCTCACCGGCGACCCGGACCAGACCGACCTGCTTCCCGGCCTGTCCGGCTTGCGCGAGACCGCCGAACGCCTGCAATCCGTCCCGGACGTGCCGGTGGTGCGCCTGGCCGAAGGCGATATCGTCCGTCACCCGCTGGTGGCGTCGATGCTGACGGTGCTTTAGACGTTGATGGCCACCGCCAGCACGCCGACGCCCAGGACGAAGCACCAGTAACAGACGATCGCCACGGCGAAGCCGTAAGCCGGGGCGGAGCAATCCTTTTTGCGGTAGGAGCGGGTGGCGTTCTCCAGCAGCACGCTGGGACCGGCCAAGGTCATGACCGTATAGTAAAGGATGGTTTCGCCGCGGGTCTTCGGCGCGCGCGCCAACAGGCGATAAAGGTTGGCGATGATGCCCGACAAGGTGAGGCCGCCGGTGACCGCAAAAAGCAGCACCGTCAGGTCGCGCCAGAAATGGCTCCAGGCAAGCGGATTTATCGGAACCGCTCCGGCCCGGTTCCCGGTTCGGCAAGGCGGCAGACTGTATTGAGCATTCTCGACATGTGCCAAAGTGACGCGAAAAGACGTTTCCACATCAGGCATCGCAAGAAACGGGCGAGATGGACGGGAAGGCCCCTGGTCGGTTAACAGGAAGCGGATGGTAAACACCCCCTCGCGGGAACCTTGGACATGACGTGAGCGATACAGGCGAAGTTCACCAACATTCCGGCTGGCTGATTCCCCTCGTCATGATGGCGGTGATCGCCGCTTTGTGCGGAATTATCCTGCTTTATTACCTGCGTCCGCCGCCCGGATCGTTCGGGGACGGGCGTCCGACCTCGGCCACCAGGATCGTGAGCCTCACCACACACGGCCTCAATCTGCATGTTCCCGCCCGCTATATCGAATCCCGCGCGGCCGGGAGCGGCGGCGGCCGTGACGCGATCGCCCTGTTCGCGGCGCTGCCGGACATGCGCGGCTATTCCGACAAGGAAGCGGCACTGTTTACCGGCACCGGACCGGATTCGCCGATCGTGCATCTTATGATCCGCGCCGACTCCAATGGGCTGGGCATTCAAAGCCGGCTGGTGCGCGTCTATATGCCCTATATCACCGACCCCAAGGGAGAGACGGCGCCGTTCGGCCTGATCCGCTATGACTTTCGCCCCGATTCCGGCTATGGCCGGAACGATCTTTTTGCCGGCCCGGGCGGCGGGAATTTGTTTCTGTGCGAGCGGCCGGCCCAAAATCTGCCCAGCCCCAACTGTCTGGCGGTCGACCGGCCGATCGCCGACGGCGTCAGCCTGTCCTACCGTTTCAAACGCACCCAGCTTTCGCGCTGGCGCACCATCGCCGCCGAGGTCGATCAGCTGATCGCCGGTTTTCGCAAATAGTCAGCCGCGGCTGGCGGGCGCGTCCGGCAGATCCATCTCCAGGATCGCCATGTTGAAGGCGTAGGAGATCTCGCCATCCTCTTCGTCCCGGAACAGCACCCCGATAAATTCGCCGTTGACATGGACCTCGACGGAATCCTGCTGCTTGGGGCGCTCGACCACGGTGATGGTATCGAGGCGGAACAGGTTGCGCAGATATTTTTCCAGACGCCAAAGTTCGGAGCGGGTCATGCTCTCCTCATGCGGATTTGGACCTCCACGTGGCATGGCCGCCGGGCGGGGTCAAGGCGGCAGGCGCTATCCGGTTTCATCGGATTCGTCGATGAGATGATCCATCTCCTGCGACGGACGCTCGGGACCGGCGCAGCGGACCAGCTTGGCCGGGATTCCCACCGCGGTGCAGCCCGGCGGGACCGAACGCAGGACCACGGAGCCCGCCCCCACCCGGCTATATTCGCCGATTTCGATATTGCCGAGAATCTTGGCGCCCATCGACAGCAGCACCCCGCGGCGGATCTTGGGATGGCGGTCCCCTGCTCCCTTGCCAGTGCCGCCCAGGGTGACGCCATGCAGCATGGAGACATCGTCTTCCACCACCGCGGTCTCGCCGATCACCACCCCGGTGGCATGGTCGATCATTATGCCGCGTCCCAGCCGGGCGGCGGGATGGATGTCCACCGCGAAGAGTTCGGAAATGCGGCTCTGAAAGAACAGCGCCAGCGCCGGACGGCCATGCCGCCACAGCCAGTGGCCGACGCGATAGCTTTCCAGGGCGTGAAAACCCTTGAAGTAGAGAAAGGCCTCGACAAAGGAATGACAGGCCGGATCGCGTTCGAAGACGGCGGAAAGATCGGCCCGGATCGACTTCGCCGATGCTGGCGTCGCCGGCGAGCGCCTCGTCGAAGGTTTCCCGCGCCAGGAGCGGATCCAGATCGCCGCCGCCCAGCTTGCGGGCCAGATGATAGGAGAGCGCGTCTTCCAGCCGGGCATGCTTGAGGATGGTGGCATGGATGAAGCCCGCCAGGGCCGGTTCGTCCCGGGCCATGGTCTCCGCCTCGCTGCGCAACTGGCCCCAGACCGGATCGCAGCTCGCAATCTTTTCGCGCGTGATCGCCATGCCGACGGCTTTTAACACAAGCAATTGCATAATTCCAAAATGCCGGTCCTAATGCGCCCCCTTTTGGACGCATAGAAAGCCAGTATGACGGATAAGGAAATTCTCAACCGCCCGGCGCCCCAGGCACTCGATCTTCTTCTCTCCCGGCGTTCCGGTTCCGCCAAGGCCATGGGCGGGCCTGGTCCCGACCGGGAGCAACTGGCCGCGATCCTGAAGGCCGGCGCCCGCGCGCCGGATCACGGCAAGCTGTTTCCGTGGCACTTTATCGTGTTCGAGGGCGAAGGCCGTGAGCGCATCGGCGCAATATTGGCGGATGTCAAGCAAGCCGAGGGCGAGCGGCCCATTCAAGTCGAGGAAGAGCGCAAGCGTTTCCTGCGCGCGCCGGTGGTGATCGGCGTCATCTCCGCCGCGCGCGAGCAGATCAAGATTCCGGTCTGGGAACAGGAATTGTCGGCCGGCGCGGTCTGCCAGAACATCGTGATCGCTGCCCATGCCCTGGGCTTTGTCGCCAACTGGGTGACCGAATGGTACGCCTACCATCCCAAGGTGAAGGAACAGATCGGACTGAAGCCGGGGGAGCGGATCGCGGGCTTCATCTATATCGGCACATCGACCGTTGCCGCTGGAGGAACGCCCGCGGCCGGAGATGGATGCGATTGTCCGTTATTTCTGATCAGGCATAAGCGACAAACAGGCTGTAGCCGATAATGGCCAGCGCCAGCGAGGCGGGAACAAGCCGAAACATACCAGGAATCCATGAAACGTCCTTTTCGAACCGGGACGTGAAATGGGGCATGCGGAGCGGTTTCAGGAGAGGCTGCGAAAGCCGGGGCGCCATGCGGCGCACGCATGGCTTTAGGCGTTCATGGAATCCCCAGCAATTTGTGGGTCTGAATCGAAAGCCGCCATTGCGGATGCTTGAGGCAATAGGCGATCGCCGCCTCGGTGTTGGCGGCGCGGTTCTGCATCGTCCAGGGGCTGCAGGAAGAAATGCGAGAATCGCTGGCCTGAAAAACGCTCCGGCGGCGCGCCCGCTTGGGGAAAGACCAGTTTCAATTCATCACCGCGGGTAAGGATTTGCGCCGCGCCCGCCTTGGGGCTGACGCAGATCCAGTCGATTCCGGCCGGCGGCAGCATGGTGCCGTTGGTCTCGATGCCGATTTCGAAGCCTTCCGCCTTCAAGGCGGCAATGGCTGCGTCATCGAGTTGCAATAATGGCTCGCCGCCGGTGCAGACGACATAAGGCTTGCCGCCGGCCTGATCCGGCCATTGCGCCTTGACCGCCCGCGCCAACGCCGCCGCGGTGGAAAATTTGCCGCCATTGGGTCCGTCCGTGCCCACGAAATCGGTGTCGCAAAAACGGCATACCGCCTCCGCGCGATCCCGTTCCAACCCGCTCCACAGATTGCAGCCGGCGAAGCGCAGGAACACGGCGGGACGGCCGGTCTGGGCCCCCTCGCCTTGCAAGGTGTAATAGATCTCCTTGACGCTATAGGTCATCGGCTGTCCCGGTAGGCGCGGAAGCCCTTGGCGCGCAGATCGCAGGCCGGGCAGACGCCGCAGCCATAGCCCCAATCATGCCGGTGCGCGCGATCGCCTTCATAACAGGTGACGGTCTCCTCCACGATCAGATCGACCAGCTTCTCCCCGCCCAGATCATGCGCCATCCGCCATGTCGCCGCCTTGTCGATGAACATCAGCGGGCGTATGGATGCGCACTTCGCGCGCCAGCCCCAACGAAAGCGCCTTGGCCGTCGCCTGGATGGTTTCGTCCCGGCAATCGGGATAGCCGGAAAAATCGGTCTCGCACATGCCGCCCACCAGATCGGCGATGCCCCGGCGATAGCCCAGCGCCGCCGCCGCGGTGAGGAACATCAGATTGCGCCCCGGCACAAAGGTGTTGGGCAGGCCGTCCCGCCCCATTTCGATGGCGATATCCTCGGTCAGGGCGCTGCCGCCGATGGCGGCGGGCGCGCTGAGCGGAATGAGATGATCCGCGCCCAGCCGGCCGGTCCATTGCGGAAAATCCGCGCTCAGCGCCGCCCGCAAGTTTGGCCGCGCCGCCAGTTCGGCCCCATGGCGCTGGCCGTAATCGAACCCCACCGTCTCCACGGTTTCGAAGCGCGACAACGCCCAGGCCAGGCAAACGGTGGAATCCTGCCCGCCCGAAAACAGCACCAGGGCCTTTTGGTTTTTCATGGCGCGCTCTAGTAGAGCATTTCGCCGAAAAATACACTGTCAGCGGCGCAATTGTCGCTGTCCCGGCTTTGTGAGAGATTGCATCGCCCGTCCCCGAATTCTCCGCAAACCATCCTGTAGTAAGCGCCATGCCGTTTGCCCTCCACCCGCTTTACGTCTTGGCGGGATTTCTTGTCGGATTTCTGGTCGGCATGACCGGCGTCGGCGGCGGCGCGTTGATGACGCCGCTTCTCATTCTGCTGTTTCAAGTGCATCCCAGCATAGCGGTCGGCACCGACCTTCTTTATGCCAGCGTCACCAAGACCGGCGGCTCGCTTGTCCATGGGTTCAATCGCAACATCGACTGGCGGATCGTCGGCCGCCTGGCGCTTGGATCCCTGCCCGCGTCTTTCGTGACGCTGCTGGCCCTGCGGATGCTGAAAATCGATCCGGAAACGCTGAACGCCGTGATTACCCAGCTTCTGGGCGTGGCCCTTTTGGCGACGGCGTTGGCGCTGGTATTCCGCCACCGGTTGCTGGCCCTCTATGCCCGCCGGGTCGGGGTCCTGACGCGCTCGCCAGACCTTCCGGTTCACAGTCCTGACCGGATTCGATTCTGGGCGCGCTGGTGACGATTTCCTCGGTCGGCGCCGGAGCGCTCGGCGTCACCGCCCTGATCCTGCTTTATCCGGAATTGCCGATTGTCAGGATTGCCGCATCCGATATCGCCCATGCCGTGCCGCTGACCCTGGTGGCCGGGCTGGGTCACCTGATAAACGGTGCGGTTGACATGACCATGCTGGAATCCCTGCTGGTCGGGTCCCTGCCGGGCGTGGTGATCGCCAGCCTTTTCGCGCCCCGGCTGCCGGATCCGGCCCTCCGCCTGTTGCTGGCCGCCACCTTGACGGTGAGCGGCCTGCGCCTGCTGGTGGTGGCGTGATGGCTGCCCGGGCCTGGCAGCGGATGCTGAGCGGCAGGCGGCTGGACCTGCTGGATCCCAGCCCGCTGGACATCGAGATCGAAGACATCGCCCATGGCCTTGCCCGGGTGGCGCGCTGGAACGGCCAGACCAAGGGCAACCACGCCTTCTCCGTCGCCCAGCATTGTGTGCTGGTCGAAAGACTGGTCGCCGATCTCAGCCCACGATTGAGCCGCGAGGCGCGACTGATGGCCCTGCTCCATGATGCGCCGGAATATGTTGTCGGCGACCTGATCAGTCCCTTTCAAATCCGCAATCGGATTAAATTACAAAGAGTTGGAACTGAAACTTCAGGCGGCAATTCATCTGCGTTTTGGGCTGCCGGCGATGGTGCCAAAACCGCTTGCCGTCCTGCTCAAAAAGGCCGACCACCTCTCCGCTTATTACGAAGCCACGCAACTGGCCGGATTTGAGGAAAATGTGGCGCGGAAACTGTTCGGAGCCCCGCCAAAGACCCTGAAAACACCCCGGCTGCAGCCCTTGCCGCCGGCCGAGGCCCAGGCGCTGTTCCTGGAGCGATTTCACAGGCTGGTGCCGCAGTAGGTGCTAAAATAACCCATGTCTCGAATCCTGGTTTCTTCTCTCTCCGGCCTTGGCGAGGCCCTGGAACGCCACCGCCCTTCCCATCTGGTGAGCCTGCTGTCGCCGCCTTACATGATCGCGACGCCGGACGGGTTCGATCCGCGCCAGCACCTCAAACTTGGCATCGACGATGTGCGCGATCCCGCGGGCGCCGAAAATCCGCCGGATCGCGCGCATGTCGACCGGTTGCTGGCTTTCGCCCGCGGCTGGGACGGCAACGCGCCGATCCTGATCCATTGCTGGGCCGGGATCAGCCGGTCCATGGCCTCGGCCTATGTGATCCTGTGCGACCGCCTCGGCCACGGCCGTGAGGCCGAGATCGCCCGCGCCATGCGCCGGCGCGCGCCCCATGCCAGCCCCAATTCCCTTCTGGTGCGCCATGCCGACGACGCACTGGGCCGCGGCGGCCGGATGCTGGCGGCGCTGGAGGCCATGGGACCGCCGGTGATGATGCTGGAAGGCGCCACCACGGATTTTCCCGCTGGTCGATCTATGAGCCGGGAGACCATCCGCATCGGCCTGTCCGCGGTCGATCGTGTCGGTCGAGCGCGGCCAACCCTATGCCCTGGTGGTGACGCACGGGGACGGCGAGGACTCGCTGCCCTTCGGACCCTTTGATCCCGGCTCCCAGCACACGCTGGAACAGGGCTTGCGCAAATGGGTGGGCGAACAGACCCAGTTCGATCTGGGGTACACGGAGCAATTATACACGTTCGGCGATCGCGGCCGCCATTCCGGGGCCGGCGCGGATTCAGTCCGCCCGGGTGGTTTCGGTGGGTTATCTGGCATTGACCCGCCAAAGCAAGGAGGACGGCATGCCCTCCGCAGCGACACCCAATGGCAGGGCTGGTACCATTATTTTCCCTGGGAGGATTGGCGGAAATCCAAGCCCCGGATGCTCGAGAGCCTGATCCTGCCCAAGCTCAGATCCTTCGTGAAGTCCGCCGCCAGCAGCCAGATGATGGAATTGCGCCGCGACCGGGTGCGGCTCTGTTTCGGCGCCGACGGGGTCGCCTGGGACGAGGAAAAGGTGCTGGAACGCTATGAGCTTCTCTATGAAGCCGGCCTGGTGCGGGAATATGTCCGCGACAATGCCTTGAAGGCCGGCGGCATGCCGGCGGCGATACGCTGGGCGCCGCCATGATGTTCGACCATCGCCGCATCCTGGCCACCGCGATCGCCCGGCTGCGCGGCAAGCTGAAATACCGCCCGGTGGTGTTCGAGCTGATGCCGCCATCCTTCACCCTGCTGGAATTGCAGCGCACCGTCGAGGCGCTGCTGGGACGGCCGCTCGCACAAGCAGAATTTCCGCCGCCTGGTGGCCGAACAGGGGCTGGTGGAAGGCACCGGCCAGTTCGCCCCCTCCGCCCGCGGCCGGCCGGCGGAACTGTTCCGCTTTCGCCGCGAAGTCCTGCGCGAGCGGCCCGCCCCGGGATTCCGGCTGGGCGCGCGCCGCTGAACAGGTTTATGCTATCAAATGCCATGCCGGGTTGGAGATCATCATGAAAAAGCGGTATTTGCAGTCGGGATTTTGTGCCTCGGGCTTTCGGCCTGTGCATCCATGAGCGCCGGCAATCCCAACAACGACGCCTATATCGGCAGCCCCGACAGCGTCTATGAAACCAGCGCCAACCCGGCCCGGATCATCGGCTCGGTGGCCTATGATCCCAATGCGCCACTGCCTGGAACCATCCCCCCTATCGGGGCCGACGGTTCGGCCATGCCGGCGACGCTAACTCCAGACCGCCCGCGCCCTGGAAAGTATTTCCGGCCCCGGTTGACGGTGGCTTGCCGCCGGAATATAACCAATAAGTTATTTAATCGATATTGGTTATATTGGTTATATGGATAGGCTTTCCCAGACCTTTCAGGCACTGGCCGATCCCACCCGTCGCGCCATTCTGACCCGGCTGGCGGCGGGCGAATGTTCGGCCGGCGAATTGGCCGCGCCGTTCGCCATCAGCCAGCCGGCCATCTCCAGGCATCTCAAGGTGCTGGAACGGGCCGGCCTGATCTCGCGCAGCCGGGAGGCGCAATACCGCCCCTGCCGGCTGGAGCCGCAGGCGCTGCAAGCGTGGACAAATGGCTCGAAGCCTATCGGCAGCTTTGGGAGGCGCGGCTCGACCGGCTGGAGGCCTATCTCGCCCGGTCAGCCAAAATCCGAAGCCGCAAAAACCGAAAAGAAAGCGCGGCTGATGGCGAACCCAAGGCAGATCGCGATCAACCGCGGTTGCGCTATGGCGCGAAGGCCGGAACGCCATGACGGAAAATCTCGTCTCTTATCTGGAAAGGAACACGGCACGAATCAGACCCAAAACGTGCTTGCCGAGCGCAGCGTCACCCTCACCCGGATCTTGAAGGCGCCGCGCGACCTGGTCTGGCGCGCCTGGACCGATCCCGCCATGCTGAAAGAATGGTGGGGGCCGGAGCAGTTCACCAATCCGGTGGTGGAAGGCGACATCCGGGTCGGCGGCGTCCTCCACATCACCATGCACGGACCCAAGGCTCGCCCTTCGACATCGATATGCCGATGGTCAAGCGCTATCGCGAGATCGTGCCGGGCAAGAAGCTGGTGTTCGAGAATGAGCCGCTGGGGCCCAACGGCGAGCGGCTGATCGAAAGCCTGACCACCGTCACCTTCTCCGACCATCCCGACGGCACCTTGATGGAAATGACCACCAGCGCCAGGGCGCTGGTGCCGATGGCGGTCAGCATGCTCCAGGGCATGGACCAGGGCTGGAGCCAGAGCTTCGACAAGCTGGCGCGTTTTCTGGAGGGCTGACGGGTGGGACTCCAAAATCTGGAAAAGCTGGTCGGGCGCTGGTCGATCGACGGCGAATGGAAGGGCGTCAGCACCTATCGCTGGGCGCAGGGCAAGCGTTTCCTGTTCCAGGACTTCGACATCCACAGTGGCGAACGCCGCCATGTTGGCCTGGAGGTAATCGGCCATCTCCAGCCCATGGGTACGCGAACCGACCCCTGAAATCTGGTCGCGGGCCTATTTCTTCAACAGCGGACACACCCTCGATTACGTCTATGAGATGGAGGGCCAGGACCTCACCATCTGGTTCCGCCACAGAGGCTCCGACAACCGCCTGCGCGGGCGCTACAGCCCGGACGGGACAGGCTTTTCCGGAGCCTGGGAATGGCCGGGCGGCGGCTATGAGGTCCAGGGACGCCGCCTGGACTAGGCGAGCCGGGAAAGCCAGGCATGCGGCCCGCGCCTAACCGGGCTCTTGACCTCTTTATGCTCCGGTGTAGCATTAATTTGTGACCGGCCCCTTGAAGGCCGGGTTTTTTGTCCCAGGTATATGCTCGAAATGAGCATTAATCCGCGGTAGCGGATGACACATTGGAGAGGCGCATGGGAGTTCGAACTTGCCTATACCGATGCCGTCGCACGGGCCACCAGCGGCCTTTATGCCCGCGTCGCCAAGGTCATTCCGGAGATCGAGTGGCCGGTCCATGCCCCCTTGATCGCCGAGATCAACCGGCTGAAGCGCGAGAAAAACGCCGTCATCCTGGGGCATAATTACATGACGCCGGAGATCTTTCACTGCGTCAGCGATTTCACCGGCGACAGCCTGGCCGCTGGCGCGGGAGGCGGCGCGCACCGACGCCGATGTGATCGTGCAGGCGGGCGTGCATTTCATGGCCGAGACTTCCAAGATCCTGTCGCCGCGAAAGACGGTTCTGATTCCCGACACCGGCGCCGGCTGCTCGCTGGCCGCTTCCATCACCGGCGCCGATGTCCGGCTGCTGCGCCAGAAGTATCCCGGCCTGCCGGTGGTGACCTATGTGAACACCTCGGCCGAGGTGAAGGCCGAAAGCGACATCTGCTGCACCTCCGGCAATGCCGTGGCGGTGGTGGAGCATATCGCCCGCGAATTCGGCACCGACACGCGTCATCATGGTCCCGGACGAGTATCTGGCCCGCAATGTCGCGGCCAAGACCGGGGTCAAGGTGATCACCTGGGCAGGCGCCTGCGAAGTGCATGAGCGCTTCACCGCGGCGGAGATCCGCGCCTATCGCGCCGGCAATCCCGGCGTCACGGTGCTGGCCCATCCCGAATGCCCGCCGGAAGTGGTGGCCGAAGCCGACTTCGCCGGCTCGACCGCGGCGATGATCGGCTATGTCGGCACGCATCATCCCGGCGCGGGTGGTGATGATCACCGAATGCTCGATGAGCGACAATGTCGCGGTGGAATATCCGGACGTCGAATTCGTGCGGCCCTGCAATCTCTGCCCGCACATGAAGCGCATCACCCTGCGACGCCATCCTCCATGCGCTTCAGACCATGACCAAGGAAGTGACGGTCGATCCGCCGATATCGGCGCCGCGCGCCCGGGTCGCGATCGAGCGCATGCTGGCGGTGCAAGAGCTGAAATGCGGCCGCAGACACCAGATGACCCGCATCGACAATGTGATCGAGACCGACGGCGCGCTGATTCTGGGCGCGGGCATTGCCGGCCTGTTCACGGCCCTGAAGCTTGCCCCCTATCCCGGCCCTGGTGCTGGCCGGATCGCGCCCCGGCCAGTCCGGCTCCAGCGCCTGGGCGCAGGGCGGCATCGCCGCGGCGGTGGGCGAAGGCGATGACTGGCACGACCATGCCGCCGACACGATCGCGGCCGGCGCCGGCCTTTGCGATCCCGATATTGTCGATCTGGTGGCGCGCGAAGCCCCGGACCGCATCGACGATCTGGTGGCGACTGGGCGCGCCCTTCGACCGCGACGCTGAGGGCCGGCTGGCGCTGGGGCGCGAAGCGGCGCATTCCCGCGCCCGCATCGTCCATGTGAAGGGCGACCGGGCCGGAGCGGAGATTTCCCGCACCCTGGCGGCGCGGGCGCTGGCCACGCCGTCGATCCGGATCCTGGAAGGCTTTCATGCCGTCGAACTGGCGATGGAAGATGGCCGGGTCGTGGGCCTGTTCGCCCGCCAGGGCAGCGGCGCCGACGCGCGGCTGATCCTGTTCAGCGCCCGGGCGGTGATCTTCGCCACCGGCGGGCTCGGCGCGCTTTATGCCGTCACCACCAATCCACTCGGAAGCGCGCGGCGAAGGCCTGGGCATGGCGGCGCGCGCCGGCGCCCTGATCGCCGATCCCGAATTCGTCCAGTTCCATCCCACCGCCATCGCCATCGGCCGCGATCCCGCCCCGCTGGCCACGGAAGCCTTGCGCGGCGAAGGCGCGATCCTGATCGACGAAAACGGCGAGCGCTTCATGACCGCCGATCCATGCCGATGCCGAACTGGCGCCGCGCGATGTGGTCGCCCGCGCCATCCATCGCCAGATCGTCGCGCGGCAAACGGTTTTCCTGGATTGCCGCCAGGCCATCGGCGCCCATTTTCGCCGAGCATTTCCCCACCGTCTATGCGGCCTGCATGGCCGCCGGCATCGATCCGGTGTCGCGAGCCCATCCCGGTGGCGCCGGCGGCGCATTACCATATGGGCGGCATCGCCTCGGATGCGCACGGCCGTTCCTCCCTCGCCGGCCTGTGGGTGGCGGGCGAATGCGCCGCCACCGGCCTGCACGGCGCCAACCGGCTGGCCTCCAACTCGCTGCTGGAAGGCCTGGTGTTCGGCGCCCGCGTCGCCGAGGACGTCCGAGGCAGCGCATCTCGCCGGCCTTGCCCGCGGCCAATTGCCGGCGCCAACGACTTTCACCGCGGCGGCCGCCGCCGCATGTCCTGCGCGAGGCGATGAACCGGTCTGTCGGCCTGGAACGCGACGCCGACGGCCTGCGCGAAGCGCTCGCCATTATCGGCCGGCTGGAACAGTGCCGGCGCGGCGACCCGGCCCTGCTCAACATGACTGGCGACGGCGAGGCTGGTGGCCGCGGCCGCGCTGGCGCGGCAGGAAAGCCGCGGCGGCCATTGGCGCAGCGATTATCCCGCAGACCGACCAGCAGTCCGGCGCGCGCAGCTTCCTGACCCTGGCCGAGGCCGAGCGCACTGCGCGACACGCCGCAACGCCACGCCCGAGCCATGAGTCTGACGGCTCTGGACTTCACCCGGCCGCCGCCGCGCCTGCTGATCGAGCCGCTCGGTGCGCGCGCGCGCTGGAAGAGGATCTGGGCCGCGCCGGCGACGTCACCACCGAACTCACCATCCCCGCGAGACCAGACCGCCGAAGCGCCGGCTGGTGGCGCGCAAGCCGGGCCGCATCGCCGGACTGGTCGCGGCGGAGCTCGCCTTCCGGCTGCTCGATCCCGCATCTGGGATTCGACGACGATCCGGCCGGACGGCAGCGACGGTGGAAGCCGGCGCCTCATCGCCACCGTCGCAGGGCCCGGCGCGCGCCATCCTCGCCGGCGAGCGGGTGGCGCTGAATTTCCTCGGCCATCTGTCCGGCGTGGCCACCGCGACGCGGCGCTGGTCGAGGCCGTCGCGGGCACCGAGGCGCGCATCGTCTGCACCCGCAAGACCACTGCCCGGCCTGCGCGCTCCTGCAGAAATATGCCGTGCGCTGCGGCGGCGGCTTCAATCACCGCTTCGGCCTGGATGACGCGGTGCTGATCAAGGACAACCATATCGCCGCGGCCGGCGGCATCGCCCCGGCGCTCGAGCGCGTGCGCGCCGGCCTGGGCCATATGGTCAAGATCGAGGTCGAAGTGGACACGCTCGACCAGCTCGAAGAAGCGCTGGCGCTCGGCGTCGACACGATCCTGCTCGACAATATGGCCCTGGACGATCTGCAGGCGCGCCGTCGACGCTGGCCAAGGGCCGGGCGGTGCTGGAAGCCTCCGGCAATGTCACCCTGCGACAGCGTGCGCGCCATCGCCGAAACCGGCGTCGATTACATCATTCAGGCGCGATCACCCACAGCGCGCCGAATCTGGATATCGGGCTCGATTTCTGAGCACATCAGCTGTCGCGGGCGCGCAAGCGCGCTGCGATAGAAGATGTGATTGCCGATCTGGGCGGTCTTGCTGCCAGCGTCGTCGGCCCAGTCGGGCGGGACCGAGACGGCATGGTAGTTGGTGGCGCCCCGGTGGATGTCTTGCGCCAGGCCTCGCCGGTGAGGATGCGCGCCGCCAGCTTCTCGGCCTTGCGCCCAGGCCGCTGGCGTCCTTGGCGCGCTTCAGATCGCCGTTGCAGGTGAAGGAGAACTGGCAGCCGGGATGGCCGGCGCCCTCATAGACCACGGCGCAGATCGAATGGCCGTAATTGCCGGTTTGCATGCGGTGGAAAACCACTTCGGCGACGGCCTTCTGGCCCTTGGCGCCCTCGCCGCGCGCCTCGTAATACAGCACTTCCGACAGGCAGCGATGCTCGGCCAGAAGCTGGTTCATGGCCGATCGGCATCCGGCAGGTGGACCTGCGGCGCGGCCGCGACGCGACCGCGACCGGCTTGGCCGCCGCCGGCTTTGTCGCCGGCGCGGATGATATGTCAGCGAGGCGCCGACTGCGGCGCTCGCGGTGGCGAGCACGATTGCCAGCGCCGCGATCAGCACGCGGTCGGATCGCGATATCGCGTCATTGGTTTTCTGGGTCATCGGGAAGTTGGCTCTTTCGGATTTCGGTTTCGCTTCGTCTATCTGGCTTCCTCTATTTCGCGTCTCGCGTTCGTCGCCCTTCTCGGCAATCAATCGCGTCCGCTATTTCGATTAGGCTGTTTCGATGTCGCTACGTCCTCAAAAATTCCGAAGTGCCTATGTGCGGGCAGCGGGTTTGCCCAACAAAACCCGAATCGTCAAATGAAAATTTTCGCAAATCGTGACACTCGTCATGAACCAAGAAAACACACCAAGAAAAGGCACTGTTTCCTGTGGTTCTTTACGCGTCAGCTTATTTTACGCACGTTGCGCGAGCGCGGCTTGTGCAGCCGCCAGTCGCGCCACCGGCACGCGGAATGGCGAACAGGAGACATAATCCAGTCCCGATGTCGTGACAAAGCGGATCGAGTCCGGATCGCCGCCATGCTCGCCGCAGATGCCGAGCTTGAGACTGTCGCGCGTCTCGCGTCCGCGTTGCGCGGCGATGCGGATCAGTTCGCCGACGCCGTCGACATCGATCGACACGAAGGGATCGCGCGCGATCACGCCCTTGTTGAGATACTCGTTCAGGAACATGCCGGCATCGTCGCGCTGACAGGCCCAATGTGGTCTGGGTCAGATCGTTGGTGCCGAAGGAAAAGAACTCCGCCGTCTCGGCGATCTCCGCCGCGCGCAACGCCGCGCGCGGCAATTCGATCATGGTGCCGATCATGTAGTCCGGCACTTGCCCGCGTTCCTTTTTGATGTCCGCGGCCACCGCGGCGATGCGGGCCGTGAGCATGTCCAGTTCGGCCTTGAACCCGACCAGCGGGATCATGATTTCCAGCTGCACGGGCTTGCCGCCCGGCGCCTCCACATCGGCGGCGGCCTCGAGGATGGCGCGGGCCTGCATTTCGTAGATTTCGGGATAGGTGATGCCCAGCCGGCAGCCGCGATGGCCCAGCATCGGGATTGGATTCGTGCAGCGCGCTGCCCGCGCGCGCAGTTTTTCCGGACCGACACGCCGCTGGCCTTGGCCACTTCCTCGATCTCCTCTTCCTTGTGCGGCAGGAATTCGTGCAGCGGCGGATCGAGCAGACGGATGGTGACCGGCAGCCCCGCCATCGTCTTGAAGATCGCCTCGAAATCGCCGCGCTGCATGGGCAGCAGTTTGGCCAGCGCCGCCTCGCGCTCCTGCTCGTCGTCGGCCAGGATCATCTGGCGCACCGCGATGATGCGGTCGGCATTCGAAGAACATGTGCTCGGTGCGGCAGAGCCCGATGCCCTCGGCGCCGAACTTGCGCGCCGTGGCGGCGTCGGTCGGGCGTGTCGGCATTGGTGCGCACCTTCAGGGTGCGCACCGCATCGGCCCAGCCCATCAGCGTGCTGAAATCGCCGGTCAGTTCCGGCTGGCGCATCGTGACCGCGCCCTTGATAGACCTTGCCGGCGGCGCCGTCGATGGTGATGATTTCGCCGCGCTTGACCGTGACGCCGCCGCCGGTCATCTCGCCCTTGGCGCATCGATCTTCAGCGAGCCGGCGCCGGACACGCAAGGCCGGCCCATGCCGCGCGCCACCACCGCCGCATGGCTGGTCATGCCGCCGCGCGCGGTCAGGATGCCCTTGGCGGCGTGCATGCCGTGGATGTCTTCCGGGCTGGTTTCGGTGCGCACCAGGATGACGTCGCGGCCGTCGGCGGCGAGCTTTTCGGCTTCGTCGGCGGTGAAGACCACCTCGCCGGTGGCCGCGCCGGGCGAAGCGCCCAGCCCCGAGGCGATCTCGGTCTTGGGCGCGTCGGGATCGAGCGTGGGATGCAGCAGCTGGTCGAGCGCGGCGGGATCGACCCGGCTGACCGCCGTGTCCTGGTCGATCAGGCCTTCGCGCACCATGTCCACCGCCACCTTCAGCGCGGCTTCGGCGGTGCGCTTGCCGGTGCGGGTCTGGAGCATGAAGAGCTTGCCTTCCTGCACCGTGAATTCCACGTCCTGCATGTCGCGGTAATGCTGCTCCAGCCGGTCGCCGATGGCCTTCAGTTCGGCATAGGCCTTGGGCATCGCCTCTTCCATCGACGGCCGCTTGCCGCCCTGGCGCTCGCGCACGATCTTGGAGATCGGCTGCGGGGTGCGGATGCCCGCCACCACGTCCTCGCCCTGGGCATTGATCAGGAATTCGCCGTAGAGCAGCTTCTCGCCGGTGGCGGGATCGCGGGTGAAGGCGACGCCGGTGGCCGAGGTCTCGCCCCGATTGCCGAACACCATGGCCTGCACGGTCACCGCCGTGCCCCAATCCTCCGGGATATTGTGCAGCTTGCGATAGGTGTTGGCGCGCGGGCTCTGCCAGGAGCCGAACACCGCCCCGATGGCGCCCCAGAGCTGCTCCTCGACATTTTCCGGGAAGGGCTTGCCCAGCTCCTTTTCCACCTCGGCCTTGAATTGGGCGGCGATGCGCTTGAGGTCGTCGGCGTCCAGATCGGTGTCCAGTTCGACGCCCTTGGCGTCCTTTTCCTGGTCCAGGATTTCCTCGAACAGGGCATGCTCGACGCCCAGCACGACGTCGGAATACATCTGGATGAAGCGGCGATAGCTGTCATAGGCGAAGCGCGGGATCGCCGGTGAGCTTGGCCAGGCCTTCGGCGGTGGCGGCGTTGAGGCCGAGATTGAGCACCGTATCCATCATGCCCGGCATGGAGACCCGCGCGCCCGAACGCACCGAGACCAGCAGCGGCTTCTCCGGATCGCCGAAATTGCCGTGCGCCAGATAACCGATTTCGCGCAGGGCCCGGTCGACCTGGTCCTTCAACTCGGGGGGATAGCTTTGCTTGTTGGCGTAGTAATAGGTGCAGACTTCGGTGGTGATGGAAAAGCCCGGCGGCACCGGCAGGCCGAGATTGCTCATCTCCGCCAGATTGGCGCCCTTGCCGCCCAGCAGATTCTTCATCCCGGCCTGGCCCTCGGCCTTGCCGTCACCGAACGCGTAAACCCACTTGGTCATCCCGAAATACCTTCTATTTTGGAGAAGTCCCCGATTTCGTGTATCGCCGCCCGCAGGGCGGCGAGAAGATGCAACCGGTTCTCCCGGATTTCTGGCATCTTCGGCATTGACTTTGACTTTCTCGAAAAACGCATCAACCGGAACGCGCAAAGCCGCCAAATGGCGCATCGCGCCGGCAAAATCCTCATTTTCCAGCGCCGGCGCAATCGCGCTTTGGGCATTTTTGAGGGCCGCGAACAAGGCTTTTTCCGCCGGTTCGGTTAACCCGGCCGGATCGACGGTTCCGGCATAGGTTTTGCCGTCCCGTTTCTCTTCCACCTTCAAAATATTGGCGGCGCGCTTGTATCCGGCCAGCAGATTGGTTCCGTCTTCGGTCTTGAGAAATTCCTGCAGCGCCTCGACCCGCGCCACCAGCCGCACCAGATCGTCTTCGCTGCCCAGCGCGAACACCGCATCGATCAGATCGTGACGGATGCCTTTTTCCCGCAGCGCGACTTTCAGACGGTCGGCAAAAAATGAAAATAAAGCCGCAAAAATACGCTTATATGCTGACAGTAACTGCATCAACGACTTTTTCAGATTTTGCCATTGCAGCTTGAGTATCGAATAACTCTTCCGCAACTCTTCCTTGTCGAATTGAAATTAGCGCTTCAAGGATCGGTTCAAGTTTGCCCGTAAAATCGGTTATGTTTTTTGAAACCATGCTCTGGGCAATTCCATCGTCATAGGCTTACCAAGCGGGATACGAATTTGATTTTCTATAATAATCCGAATCGCTCCCAATGCAGCTCGGCGTAATGCAAACGGATCGCCCGAGCCAGTTGGCTTTTCGTCGATTGCAAAGAAGCCGATCAACGTGATCAAGCTTGTCCGCCAGCGCCACGGCGATGGAAATCTTCTCCGCCGGCACTGCATCGGAGGGACCGACCGGCTTGTAGTGATCGCGCACCGCATCGGCGACGTCGGCGTCTTCGCCGTCATGCAGCGCGTAATAGCGGCCCATCACGCCTTGCAGTTCGGGAAACTCGCCCACCATGCCGGAGGTGAGATCGGCCTTGGCCAGGCGCGCCGCCCGCTCCGCTTTCTTGGGGATCGGCGCCGATTTTGCCGGCGATCTCCGCCGCCAGTTTGGCGATGCGCTCCACCCGCTCGATACTGGGTGCCCAGCTTGGCGTGGAAGACGATGCCCTTGAGATCGTCGATCCGGCTTTCCAGGCTGCGCTTGCGGTCCTCGTCCCAGAAGAATTTGGCGTCGGAGAGCCGCGCGCGCAGCACCCGCTCATTGCCGGCCACGATTTCCTTGCCGCCGTCCTCGGCCACCATATTGGCGACCAGGGCGAAGCGGTTGGCCATCGCCCCAGTCTTCGGATCCCGAAGCGCGAAATATTTCTGATGCGTCCGCATGGAGGTCTGCAAGACTTCCGGCGGCAGGTCCATGAACCGGTCCTCGATGGTGCCGATCAGCACCACCGGCCATTCCACCAGGCCCGAGACCTCCGCCAGCAACCCCTCGTCCGGGATCAGCTCCAGCCCATGGATGAAGGCCGCCTGCTTGACGCCTTCGAAGATGATGGCGGCGCGCTCCTCCGCATCCAGCACCACATGCGCCTTTTTCAGGGCGGCGGCGTAATCGTCGAACCGGCGGACTTCGATCCTGCCCGGCGACAGAAAGCGATGGCCTTGGGTATGCCGGCCGCTGGAGACGCCGGCGAAGGAAAACGGCACCACCTCGCCGTCGAAGGTGCAGAGAATGGAATGCAGCGGCCGCACCCAGCGCGCAGTGACCGCCCGGCTTCCAGCGCATGCTTTTGGGCCAGGGCAGCTTGGCCATCGCCTCGGGCAGGATTTCCGCCAGCACGGCGGCGGTCTCGCGGCCCTCGCGCTCGATCACCGCCACATAGAATTCGCCCTTGCCGTCATCCTGCTTCAGGCATTGGTCGAGGGTCACGCCCGCACCGCGCAGAAAACCGTCGATCGCCTTTTGCGGCGCCCCCACCCGCGGGCCTTTTCGCTCCTCGCGCACATCCGCCTGCTTGGCGGGAAGCCCGCTGATCACCAGGGTCAGCCGGCGCGGCCCGGCGAAGGTCTTGACGCCCTCGAACAGAAGCCCGCGATCCGACAGCGCGCCCACCACCAGCCGCTCCAGGTCGCGGGCCGCGCCGGCCTGCATGCGGGCGGGAATTTCTTCGCTGAAAAGCTCGAGCAACAGATCGGGCATCAGCGTGTCTCTTGGCCGGCCGGCCGGTAGCGGCCCATGGGCGATTCCAGCCAGGCTTCGCAGCAGCCCTTGGCCAGGGCGCGCACCCGGGCGATATAGGCGGCGCGCTCGGTCACGCTGATGACGCCGCGCGCATCCAGAAGATTGAAGGCGTGGCTGGCCTTGATGCACTGGTCATAGGCCGGCAGCGCCAGCTTGTTCAATTTTTGCTCGCCTCCGCTCGCGGGGCCGGTCAAAAGCTCCCGGCACTGTTTCTCCGCCTCGGCGAAATGGCGGAGCAGGATTTCGGTGTCGGCGCGCTCGAAATTATAGGCGGAGAATTCCTGCTCATTCTGGAGGAACACTTCGCCGTAGCGAAACCGGTCATTGAAGGCCAGATCGAAAACATTCTCGACATTCTGGACATACATGGCCAGCCGCTCGAGGCCGTAGGTGATTTCGGCGGAGACCGGCTCGCAATCGATGCCGCCCACCTGCTGGAAATAGGTGAACTGGGTGATCTCCATCCCGTCGCACCAGACTTCCCAGCCCAGGCCCCAGGCGCCCAGGGTGGGGCTTTCCCAATCGTCCTCGACAAAACGGATATCGTGCAAGCGCGGGATCGAGCCCGATCGCCCTCACCGATTCCAGATAGAGCGCCTGCACATCCTCCGGCGCCGGCTTCAGGATCACCTGATACTGGTAATAATGCTGCAGCCGGTTGGGATTCTCGCCATAGCGGCCATCCTTGGGCCGGCGCGAGGGCTGGACATAGGCCGCCCGCCAGGGATGGGGGCCCAGCGCCCGCAAAGTGGTGGCGGGATGGAAGGTTCCCGCTCCCATCTCGTTGTCATAGGGCTGCAGGATCAGGCAGCCCTGGGCCGCCCAGAAATTCTGCAGGGTCAGGATCAGGTCCTGGAACGTCTTTGCCGGCGCGGGCGGTTGGGCACTGGGGGCGGTCTCCGGAATGGGCCGGAACCTACAGACGGGGTACACCCAGGGCAAGCGCGGTTTCGCCCCGCAATATGGCGTCGGCTTCCGGGGTATAGGCGCCCGAATCGTCATGCAGAATCAGACCCGGCAGCAGGCAGAAAGGCGCCCCGGACCCCTTGCGAACCTGGATCAGAACCCGCTTGGCCGGCGCAGCTTTTTTCGGCCAGAGCGGCAGCACGCTGACGCCGGTCGGGGGCAGCGCCGCCAGCGCCTCATTCAGGCGGTCGGCCCGCAGAATAGCGGTCAAGGTGCCGCCGGAGATGGTGCGCTTCAGGCCCGCCGCCAGCCAGTCGCCCAAGGCGCCCTGATCCATCATGGCGCGGGCCCGCTCCGGCCGCGGCGGGACCTGCCCTTCGCCATGGAAGGGCGGATTGGTCAGAACGCAGATCATAGCTCGCGCCGGAGCGCCGGCGGCGGGTCGAAGATGTCGGCCTGCACAAAGCGCACCCGCTCCGTCATGCCGTTGGCGGCGGCATTGTCATTGGCCAGCCGCACCAGATCAGGATCGATTTCCAGGCCAGTGATCGCCATGCCCGGCTGCCGCGCCGCCAGGCACAGGCTGGCGGCGCCGCTGCCCGCGCCCAGCTCCAGCGCGGTCGCGCCCTCCGGCACCGCGGCCGCCAGCATCACCGCATCCAGTCCGGCGCGGAAGCCCGCCTCCGGCTGGCGCGCGATCACCCTGCCATTCAGAAATCTCTCAACGCTCACGGCATCGCGTCCGGCACCGCCTGGCGCAGCAGACTCACCGCCCGGTCGAAATCCTCGTCCGCGACCATCAGCCGGCGCGGCACCATCGCCATGCTGCCATCCATGATGCTGGCATGGGTATCGAACACCAGGGCCGCGATGCCGGATTCCTCCAGCACATGCGTGGCATAGCTGAGGACGACCGGGATTGTTGGATTTCAGAACCATGCGCATGGGGGAGATATAGACCGAAATCCCACCCGGCCGCGACTGTCCGTCCGGCTGCTTGACCGCGCTTCGGGGTCGTTCTTAATGTCCCTCGCGGGAATGGCCCGGCTTGTGGATTTGGCGCGCAATCTGCGGAATAACCGGCTTCCACTTTTCCGGATCGCGCTTTCAGGGCAAAATGGGTCTGGCATGCTGACAAAAGAACATATGACTTCGGGCCAGGCCGGGATTTCGCCGGTCGAGCGGCTGCACGCCCTGGTCGCCGCCGACATGAAAGCGACCGACATGCTGATCCATAAGGGCATGGCGTCCAGCGTCCAGCTGATCCCGGACCTGGCGCGGCATCTGATCGATTCCGGCGGCAAGCGGCTGCGGCCGCTGCTCACCCTGGCGGCGGCGAAGGCGGGCGGCTATCACGGCGACGGCCATGTCAGCCTCGCCGCGGCGGTCGAGTTCATCCATACCGCCACCCTGCTGCATGACGATGTGGTGGATGAAAGCGCGCTGCGGCGGGGCAAGGTCTCCGCCAATCTCGTCTGGGGCAACAAGCCCAGCGTGCTGGTGGGCGACTTCTTTTCTCGCCGCGCCTTCCAGCTGATGGTGGAGACCGGCAATCTGGCGGTGCTCGACATCCTCTCCAGCGCCAGCGCGGTGATCGCCGAAGGCGAGGTCATGCAGCTAAGTTCGGCCAACAATCTTTCCGTCAGCGAAGAGCATTATCATGAAAGTGGTGTCGGCCAAGACCGCGGCCCTGTTCGCCGCCGCCGCCGAAGGCGGAGCGGTGCTGACGGCCGAGGGCAGCGGCTTTGTGGCCGGCGATGCGCGCCTATGGCGACAATCTGGGCATCGCCTTCCAGCTGGTGGACGACGCGCTGGACTATTCCGGCCGCCAGGCCCTGATGGGCAAATCGGTCGGCGACGATTTCCGCGAAGCCAAGATGACCCTGCCGATCATCCTGGCCGTGGCGCGGGCGGACGAGACCCAGCGCGTCTTCTGGCAGCGGGTGATCGAGACCGGCAACCAGACCGAAGCCGATCTGCGACCGCGCCATCACGCTGGTGGAGCAGACCGGCAGCATTCAGGAGACCATGCGCCGGGCCCGCGCCTATGCCGATGCCGCCAAGTCGGCGCTGACGGACTTGCCGGCCAGCCAGATCCGCAGCGCGCTGTCCGATATCGCCGATTTCTGCGTCGAACGGGCCTATTAAAGTTCGGAATTAAAGCCCCTCGTCCGTGGGCCCGATATCCTGGCCGGCGCCGGCATGGGCGATGCCGATCTCGGGGACGAAGGTCGGCTGAATCCACCAGCCGGGATGTTGCCGGCGCAGCGATCACCGCCGCCCGGACGCAAGCGTCATCGTCGGGAAGAAGCGCAAAACAGGTGGCGCCGCTAGCCCGACATGCGCGCGAACAGGCTTCCGGGGATTGCGCCCAGCGCCGTCAGCACGTCGCCGATCACGGGCTGGAGCCTCCGCGCCGGCGCTTCCAGATCGTTGCCGGTGGCTTCCAGGAACCGCAGCAGATCCGCCACATCGCCGAAGCCGCCCTTCGGCAGATTGCAGGCCGGTGCCGCGCCGGTCGGATAGAGCCGCGAATATATCCCGGGTCGAAACCGCCACCCCAGGATTGACCAGAAGCAGGGGCAATCGCGGCAAGACCGTCAGAGGCGCGAGAATTTCGCCGCGGCCCTCCATGAAGGCGGGCACGCTTTTCAGGCAGACCGGCACGTCGGAGCCCAGCGCCGCCGCGATCTCGCCGACCACGCTGTCTTCCAGTTTCAGTTGCCAAAGATCGATCAGCGCCCGCAGCGCCGCCGCCGCGTCGGCGCTGCCGCCGCCGATGCCGGAGGCCACCGGCAGATTTTTGGTCAGGGTGAATTTCGCTTCGGCCGGCCGGCCCGCGCGCTCGGCCAGCAGCCGGGCCGCCTTCAGGACCAGATTGTCGGCATCGCTCAATCCCGCCGCGAAGGGTCCGGCCAGCGACAGCGACAGATCATCCGCCGCCTCGGCCTCAAGCTCATCGCCCAAGTCGGTAAACACCGCCAGGCTCTGCAAAGGATGAAATCCATCCGCCACGCCGCTCGCCGACATGCAGGAACAGATTGATCTTGGCGCGGGCGGTTTGAGTCATGGACTTTTTTATGGTCGCACAGCCGGACGGAAAACTGGTCACCACTTTTCCTGGCCGATGCTCCAACCTATCCGGCCAGCCCGGTCTTGAGCTTCTGCTCGATCTCGGCCTTCTCGCTGCGCCGTCGGATTGAAGGCCAGGGCGTGGCTCCACTGGAAGCGCGCGTCCATCTTGCGGCCCAGCTTCCACAAGGCGTCGCCCAGATGGTCGTTGATGGTGGGATCGCCCGGCACCAGCAGCACCGCCGCTTCCAGCGTCCTGGCCGCATCGTCATAGCGGCCCAGCCGGTAATAGGCCCAACCCACGCTGTCCACGATATAGCCGTCATAGGGCCGCAGCTGCCGCGCCTTTTCCAGCATGGCCAGCGCCTGGGCGATGTGCTGATTGTGGTCCACCCAGGAATAGCCCAGATAATTGAGCAGCTCCGGCTGTTCGGGCGACAATTTCAGCGCCAGACTGATATCGGCTTCCGCCTTGTCCCAATGATTGGCGGCATTTTCCGCCATGGCGCGGGCATAGAAGAGCGGCCAGTCATTCTTGTCCGGCGTGCCGATCGCTTTCTCGGCGTGATCATAGGCCTCGGTGGCCGCTTCATAATTCTCCTGGTCGCGATAGGCGTCGCCCAGCGCGATCCAATTCTCGGCATCGGCGGGAAAAGCCTCCGCCAGGGTCCGCAAATCGGCGATCGCCTCGCTCTTCCGGCCCAGACGGATCTCATTGATCGCCGCCTGGGCGGCCGCCATGCGGTAATAGGGCGAGGATTTGTCGACCTGCCGGTAGATCGCCACCGCGTCGCTGTATTTTCCCAGCCTCTCGAACCGGTCGGCCAGGAGAAGATTGGCCAGCGCCAGATCCGGCCTCAGATAAAGCGCCATGCGCAGATACAGAATGGAAATATCAGCGCTGGCCCGGTCGCTGAGCGACGCCGCCATGCCGAACAGGCCTTCCGCCACGCCGTCTTCGGCGCTGCGTATGAAAGCCGCGGGCTTTTTGGTCGTCGCGATCCGCGCCAGTCCGTCCTTCGCCACCGGCGCCACCCCGCCATCGTCCACGAATTTCTCGTAAAGCGCCTTGCGCATCCTGGGGCCGGCCGGCGCGCTCCAGGAAATTGCCATAAGCCTGGATCACCCTGGGGCTGCCGCGATTGATCAACAGCGCTTTCTGGTAATCGGTTTCCGCTTCCGGCCGGCCGAGAAAATCGGCGATCAGGGCGGTATGGAAAGCCGCCAGCCCCTCGGTCCCGTTTTGGCCGCCAAGCGTCTTCATGTCGGCCATGGCCGCGCCCGCATCGCCATTGGCGGCGGCGGCCCAGGCATCGAACAGCGACACCACCAGGGTCGGGAACGGTCCCTTGGCCGACAGCGACAAATCCTTTCGCGCTTCGGCATAATCCTTGTGCTTGAAAGCGATCACCGCCAGCACCAGGCGCGCCGAGCGGTCGTCGGGTGTCTTGGCCACGATCTGATTGCCGTAGCGGCCGGCGCCATCGACATCGCCGGAGGTGGCGGCATAGAAGAAAGCCAGCGACAATATGCTGGCATTGCCGGGATCGTTTTTCAGGCTCTGGGCGTAGTAGCGCGCCGCCTCGGGCAGATCGTGTTCGCCGGCGGCGAACCGGGCCGAAAGATAGGTGGAGAAGGCGTTCGCCTCCTGATCGGGCGGGGCGGCGGGGGGCGTTTTCGATGCCGGCGTGGTGGCACAGCCCGCCAGGAGCAAGAGCGCGGCGATGGGAAACAGACAGATCTTCAAGCGTGCCTCACATATTCGAATAATTGGGGCCGCCGCCGCCCTCGGGCGGGACCCAGGTGATATTCTGCGCCGGGTCCTTGATGTCGCAGGTTTTGCAATGGACGCAATTCTGCGCGTTGATCTGGAACCTCGGTCCGGCCGGCTCTTCGACAATCTCGTACACGCCCGCCGGGCAGTAACGCTGCGCCGGCTCCGCATAATCCGGCAAATTCACCCTAACCGGAATGGCGGGATCGCGCAGCACCAGATGCACCGGCTGGTCCTCGACATGATTGGTGTTTGAGACAAAGACGCTGGAAAGCCGGTCGAAGGTCAGGCTGCCGTCTGGCTTGGGATAGGCGATGGGGCTTGAAATCTCTCGCTTTTTTCAGGGTCGCGTAATCCGGCTTGCCGTGCCCGAGGGTGCCGAAAAAGGAGAAATTCGAAGAGCTGGTTGGTCCACAGGTCCAGCCCGATAAAAGGCAGCGCCAGCAAGGTTCCCAGTCGCGACCAGAGCGGCTTGGCGTTGCGCACCAGCCGCAAATCCCTGGCCACCGCGCTTTCGGCATAGGCCGCTTCATAGGCCGAAAGCGTGTCGCGCGCCCGCCCCGCGCCGACGGCGTCAAAGACGGCCTTCGCCGCCATCATGCCGGTGCGGATCGCGTTATGGCTGCCCTTGATGCGGGGCAGGTTCACGAAACCGGCGGCGCAGCCGATCAGCGCGCCGCCGGGAAAGGCCAGCTTCGGCACCGACTGAAAGCCGCCTTCGGTGATGGCGCGCGCGCCATAGCCGATGCGCCGTGCCCCCTTCGAGCAATTTGCGAACGGCGGGATGGGTCTTGGCGCGCTGAAATTCCTGGAACGGATCGAGATAGGGGTTGCTGTAATTGAGATGCACGACAAAGCCGACGGAGCAATAGCGCTCGCCCCAGTGATACATAAACAGCCCGCCGCCGGTGTCGTTGGCAAGCGGCCAGCCGAAACTGTGCACCACCAGGCCCGTTCTGGTGCCTGTCCGGGGTCAACTTCCCAAAGCTCCTTCAGCCCGATGCCGAATTTCTGCGGCTCGCGGCCCTCGTGCAAGCCGAAACGCGCGACCCAGAATCTTTGACAGCGAACCGCGCGCGCCCTCGGCGAACAGGGTGTATTTGCCGCGCAGTTCCATGCCCGGCTGATAGTCGGGCTTGTGATGGCCGTCCTTGGCCACGCCCAGATCGCCGGTGACACGCCTTTGACCGTGTCATTTTCGATGATCAGGTCATGGGCGGGAAAGCCGGGATAGATCTCCACCCCCAGCGCTTCGGCCTGGGACGCCAGCCAGCGGCAGAGATTGGCCAGGCTGACGATATAATTGCCGTGGTTGCTCATCAGCGGCGGGAACAGAAAATTGGGGATGCGGATCGCGCTTCGGCGGGTGAAGAAATAGAAGCGGTCGTCGCTGACCTTGGTCTCGACCGGCGCGCCCTTCTCCTTCCAGTCGGGGATCAGCTCGTTCAGCGCCGCCCGGATCCAGCACCGCGCCGGACAGGATATGGGCGCCGATCTCCGAGCCCTTTTCCAGCACGCAGACGCTGATCTCGCGCCCGTCCTGGGCCGCCGCCAGCTGCTTCAGCCGGATCGCCGCCGCCAGGCCCGCCGGGCCGCCGCCGACGATCACCACGTCGTATTCCATGCTTTCGCGCTTGGCGGCTTCGCTCATCGCAGAATCGGCTTTTCCCTCGCCGATGGTTTAGCATTGCCCCACCCGGCCTGTCGCGCCGCGGCGTCCGCCGGTCTAGAGTGACCTGATGCAGGACAAAGACAAATCTGGCGGCTCTTGACTTGGCTGGTCGAAGCCGGCGCCGACGAAGCCATGGCGAGGCGCCGGTCAACCGCCTGGTGGCAAGGCCGTTCCGATGCCTGCGGCGCCCCGGTCCGCGCCGCCTGCGGCAAAGCCTCCGCGCCAACAAAAGCATCCGGCGACGATCCGATCGGCGACGCCATGGCGGCGGCCGCCGCCGCCACCAGCCTGGCCGAGTTGAAGGCCGCGATGGAGGCTTTCGAAGGCTGCGACCCTGAAACGCGGCGCCACCAACACGGTCTTCGCCGACGGAACCCCGGCCGGGCGGGTCATGTTCATCGGCGAGGCGCCCGGCCGCGACGAAGACCGCGTCGGCAAGCCCTTTCGTCGGGCCGCGCCGGCCAATTGCTGGACAAGATGCTGGCCAGCATCGGGCTCGACCGCGAGCGCAATGCCTACATCACCAATGTCATCAACTGGCGGCCGCCCGGCAACCGCGATCCGTCGCCGGAGGAAGCGGCGGTGTGCCTGCCCTTCCTGCGCCGCCATATCGAACTGGCCGATCCGGGATTGATCGTGCTGCTGGGCGCGGTGGCGGCGCGCCATGTGATGGGTATCAGCGACGGCATCATGAAATCGCGCGGCCGCTGGCTGCGAATACCGCGTCGGCGATCACATGGTGCCGGTGATGCCGACCCTGCATCCGGCCTATCTCCTGCGCCAGCCGGCGCACAAGAAGCTGGCCTGGCGCGACCTGCAGGCGGTGGCGGCCAGGATGGAAGAACTCGGCCTTGGGTTGCCCGGCGCCCAGGATGCGGGCTAACTAGCACCCTGGAAGGGGCGCGCATGCGGATTGCGTTAACGCTGGGACTTACCCTGGCCTTGGTTCAGGCCGTGCCGGCCATGGCGGCCGGGAATATGGGCGAAACTCTGCCGGTTCCATCGGCGGCGGACGCAAGCCCCTCTGCGGATTCGTTGGACTCTACTGGAGCCGAAGCGTCTTCGGCCGTCGCGCCGCGGGTGCTGAGCCCGGCCGACGTGGCGCTTTACCGGCAGATCATTGTCCGCCGAGCGTAAAGGGGCAAATATCCAAGGCTGATAAACTTTTAGAGAAAATTTCCGATCCATCGCTTGAAGGATATGCCGCGGCCGCGCTACCTGCTGTCGCCCATTCGGCATGTCACGCCTGCGACGAACTCATCGCCTGGCTTTCCCATCTATCGCGATCTTGCCATCGCCGACCGCATCTATCGGCTGGCGGTGCGGCGTGCGACCAAGAAGGTCCGCCGCCATCACAAATCGATTCATGTGGCGGTGGTGACCGGCATCCCCGCGCCGACCGCGGCCAGCCGCCGCAGCGGCGGCTATGAGGACGAGGAACCGCCGGAACCCGTGCCCAGCGGTCCGCGGCCGCGCCGCGCCGTCTTCCATCGGATCGTGCGCGACATCAAGGCCGGCAAGCCCGACGCGGCGCTGGCGGTTTTCAAGCAGATGCAGGAATTCCGGCGCCGACGCGCCGGACGATGCCGCCATCCTCGCCCACCGCATCGCCGCCTCCTATCTCGCCGAAGGCATGGACGCGGAAGCCTTCGCGCTGGCGACCAGCATCGCCGACACCGATCCGGTGCCGATGCTGGACTGGGATGCGGGCTTTCCGGCCTATCGGCCTGGGCCAACTGGGCGGATGCGGCGCGGCATCTGGAAAAGCTGGCGCGCAATCCGCGCGCTCGGCGGCCGATGCGCGGCCCGGGCCGCCTTCTGGGCGGCGCGCGCCCATATGCAGGCGGGCGACCCCAAGCCGGTGGTGAGCCTGCTGCAGGCCGCCGCCAAGCAGCAGCCCAGCTTCTACGGCCTTATCGCCGAGCGCATGCTGGGCATGGACACCGCAGACCGGCTTCACCGATCCGGTGCTCGCCAAAGCCGACTTTCGACGCGCTGATGGCGGTTCCCGCCGCCCACCGCGCGGTGGCGCTGTGGCAGATCGGCGAGAAGCACGATATCGTCGGCCCGGAACTCAACCGCGCCTTCGGCAACAACGATCGTGACGCTCGATCCGGCGATGGCGGCGCTGGCGCGCGATCTGGGCATCACCAATGTCGAACTGCGCGCCAGCGAAACCAGCGCGGCGCGCGGGCTTCTGCTCACCGGCCTGTTTCCGGTTCCGCACTATCAGCCCAAGGGCGGCTACACGATCGACAACGTCGCTGGTCCTCGCCTTCGCGCGGATCGAAAGCCGGTTCCAGACACGGCCGACCTCGCCCGCCGGCGCGCATGGCCTCATGCAGCTCATGCCCGCAACCGCGCGGCTATCTGGCCGGGCGCCATGCCCGGCCCATCTCGACGATCCGGACTATTCCCTGTCGCTCGGCCAGCGCTATATCGCCCAGCTGCTCGACCATCTGAACGGCAATCTGCTGGAGATGGGCGGCGCCTATAATGCCGGACCGGGCGCGGCCGCGCGCTGGCTGGAGACCAAGGCCGGCAAGGACGATCCGCTGCTGTTCGTCGAAAGCATCCCGATCGCCGAGACCCGCTCCTATGTCAGCCGGCTGATGGAATATCACTGGATGTACCGCCGCCGCTTCGGCGAGGAAGCGCCGCAGCCTGGACGAAACCGCGCGGGGCAAATGGCCGGTCTATCATCCCGCCGAGTCGCGCCGGCGCCGCCGTCGCCAGCGAAGCCGATCGACCGACGATGCAACCGCCTTCTGACTGAAGCCCGGTGCCGCAGGCGGCCGCGATCGACCCGGCCATCGCCTTCGTGCCGGTGCATATCGCGGTCCTGACGGTTTCCGACACGCGCACCGAAGCCGACGACGCCTCCGGCGACACGCTGGCCAATCGCTTGCAGGAGGCCGGCCATATCTTGTGCGCCCGCACCATCCTGCCCGACGACCAGGCCCGCATCGCCGCCCAGCTGAGAACCTGGATCGCGGATCCGCGCTGCGACGTGGTGATCTCCACCGGCGGCACCGGCCTGACCGGCCGCGATGTCACGGTGGAAGCCTTCAAGAGCGTGTTCGAAAAGGAGATCGAAGGCTTCGCGGTCCTGTTTCACCAGATTTCCTACGGCAAGATCGGCACCTCGACCATCCAGTCGCGCGCCTGCGCCGGGGTGGCGAACGGCACCTATCTGTTCGCCCTGCCCGGCTCGCCGGGCGCGGTCAAGGATGGCTGGGACGGCATCCTCAAATGGCAGCTCGACATCCGCCACCGGCCCTGCAATTTCGTCGAGATCATGCCCCGGCTGAGGGAAAAATAATCGTCAGGCGGCGGCGCGGACTTTCCAGAAGCGGATGGCGCGCTGCGCCGCCTCCACCGGCACGCTCTGATAAAGATCGCCGAAGCCTTCCGCCCCATCCCTGGCTGCTCTGGCTGAGGCCGACGGCCAAGGACACGAACAAGGCGCGGTTGAATTGCGCCGCCCGGCACAGCAGCGCCATCGTGTCCCAATCCTGGCTTTCGATCAACCTTTTCGATCAGCTCATATTCGACATCGGTCAGCCGCGCGAATCCGAGCTTGAAAGCGGTGCGCGACATCGGACCTTCGCGCATCAAGCCTACCAGAACCGGCGGCGCCAGTTCGCCCCGGCGCGCCATGCCGTCGATCCGGCGCTTGGCGTTCTCGAAATCGTCCGGCAAGCCTGTAGCGGCTGGAAACCCGCTGGCGCGTCCGATTGAAAGCGGCTTCCAGATCCGCCGGCGCGATGGATTCGAATTTGCTGATGATCTCGCGCCTGAGATCGGCTTCCACCCGCAAATAAAGATCGTTCAAAAGCTCGACCGGCACGCCGGAGCGGCGCACCAGGGGCGCCTGCAGCTCTGGGCTGGTCTCCGCCCGCTTCGCCACCATGCCATAGGTGGCGGGCGCGATCTCGGCCCTCTCGTTGGTGAGCAGTGACGTCACCACCTGATCGTCGCCGCGCTCCACCAGCGCCTGGGACACCGCCTCGCTGACCCGGCGGCGGCGGGTCACCGCCATCATGTGATCCTGGGATTTCTGGTTGACCACCTTGAGCAGCGTGTCTTCGCTCAGACTGTCGCAATGCTCCAGGACCGGCCGCGCCACCTCGATGGTGTCGAGCGCGAAACGCTCGGCGGTGAGGCTGAAGGGCGACAGGCTGATGGCGATCATGTGCGCGATCTGGGCCCGGATTTCGTGGGAATAGGCCGTGGCCGCCTCGGCCAGCAGGCCGTCGAATTGGGCGACTTCCTCTTTGGCCAGCGGCACCGACGGGTCCAGGGCCTCCGTCACCTTGCGCAAGAGCTCGCGGCGGCCCTCGCTGCTGGTCTGCTTGGCGAGGTCGGCCAGCATGGCGAAACGGGGTGTTTGAAAGGTCATGCGCGCAGCTGGGAAATCCGATGAACCGCGATCATCCCCAGGCCGCCTTAATCCCGGGTGTATGGCCGGTGGCCACAATTGAGGGATATAAAACGTACTTGTTTTGTTCTCATCTTGCGAATAATGTCCTACCATTATGACGATCGTCCTTAATTCGACCATCCGGGCCGACAAGCTCCGGGGGCGCGGCGCGCTCTCCAACCATGTCGGCCGTTACGAAAAGCAGACCCGTGTCCTGGTGGATGACGGATGGGATGACGGCTGGCGGTTCGAGGATGGCGCCCTGCCGCCGCTGCGCACCGAAGTCATCCATGACGCCAGCCGCAGCATCATCGCCCGCAACAAATCGCCCGATATTTCCTTCGATCAGTCCATCAACCCCTATCGCGGCTGCGAGCATGGCTGCGTCTATTGTTTCGCCCGGCCAACCCATGCCTATCTGGGCCTGTCGCCGGGAGTGGATTTCGAATCCAAGCTGTTCGCCAAGCCGGACGCCGCCCGCCTGCTGGCAAAGGAATTGAGCGCGCCCGGCTATGTGCCCAAGGTGATCGCCATGGGCACCAACACCGATCCCTATCAGCCGCTGGAGAAAAAGCTGCGCATCACCCGCAGCATTCTGGAAGTGCTGCGCGATTTCCGCCATCCGGTGGGCATCGTCACCAAATCGCCCCTGATTTTGCGCGACCTCGATATCCTGTCGGAGATGGCGGCGATGGGGCTGGCCAAGGCGGCGATTTCCGTCACCACGCTGGACCGCAAACTGGCGCGGGCGATGGAGCCCAGGGCCGGCACCCCGGCGCGGCGTCTGGATGCCATCGCCGGCCTGGCGCAAGCCGGCATCCCGGCCGGGGTGATGTTCGCCCCCGCCATTCCGGCATTGAACGATCACGAGATGGAAGCGGTGCTGGAGGCGGCGGCCAAGATGGGCGCCCGTTCGGCCGGCTATGTGCTGCTGCGGCTGCCGCTGGAGATCAAGGATCTGTTCCGGGAATGGCTGGATGCGAAGGCGCCCGGCCGCGCCCGGCATGTGATGGCCCTGATCCGCCAGATGCGCGGCGGCAAGGACTATGACAGCCAGTGGAACATCCGAATGAAGGGAACCGGCCCCTATGCGGAGATGATGGCGCGCCGGTTTCATCTGGCGGTGAAGAAACTGGGCCTGAACCAGCCCGCCAAGCCGCTTGCCATCAACAGCTTCCGGCGCCCGCCCCGGATTGGCGATCAGCTGTCCCTGCTCTAAACATGGGGCATGCCCCATTACATCTATCGAGTCGCGCCTGTTGAAGACCGTGGCGGGTCCGATCTGCGGCGTGGACGAGGCCGGGCGCGGCCCCCTGGCCGGACCGGTGGTGGCGGCGGCGGTGATCCTCGACCGCAAGCGCATCCCCAAGGGGCTGAACGACTCCAAGCAGTTGACCGAGGAAGAACGCGAAGTCCTCTATCCCCGCATACTCGAGATGGCAGTGGCGGTCGGTGTGGGCGAAGCCTCGGTGGGCGAGATCGACATGGTCAATATCCGCCAGGCCACCCATCTGGCGATGGCGAGGGCGGTGCGAGCGCTTATCGGTCCAGGCGGCATTCGCGCTGGTGGACGGCAACGATCCGCCCGCCCTGCCCTGCCGCTGCGACACGCTGGTGGACGGCGACGCCCGCTCGCTTTCCATCGCCGCGGCCTCGATCATCGCCAAGGTGACCCGCGACCGGATGATGGTGGCGCTGCATGAGGCGCATCCCGGATATAACTGGCGCAACAACAAGGGCTATGGCACGGCGGAGCATTATCAGGGCCTGAGGGCGCATGGCGTGACGGTCCATCACCGCCGCAGCTTCGCCCCGATCCATAATCTGCTGACAGGCCACAATATCTGGTATGGGGATGAATCCGGGGACTCAATTGTTAACGCATTGATTCCACAAGACTCTTGACGAGTGAGTCGCGCCGAATCACTGTGAATCCCGCTGTTGGAATTTTGGGCGGGGTTTATGCTGAAACTGGACCAAGTGATCGAAGGCGACTGCGTGGCGCAAATGAATGCGCTGCCCGAAGGCTGTGCCGATCTTATTTTCGCCGATCCGCCCTACAATCTCCAGCTTCGGGGCGATCTGCGCCGTCCCGACCAGTCCAAGGTGGATGCGGTCGACGATCACTGGGACCGGATCGGCAGCTTCCAGGATTATGACCGGTTCACCCATGACTGGCTGACGGCGGCAAGGCGGGTGTTGAAGGATACCGGCTCGATCTGGGTGATCGGCTCCTATCACAACATCTTCCGGGTCGGCGCGGTGCTGCAGGATCTGGGCTTCTGGATCCTCAATGACGTGATCTGGCGCAAAACCAATCCGATGCCGAATTTCCGCGGCCGCCGCTTCACCAACGCGCATGAGACCCTGATCTGGGCGACCAAGAACCCCAAGCAGCAATACACCTTCAATTACGAGGCGATGAAAGCCCTGAACGACGAGTTGCAGATGCGCTCCGACTGGACCCTGCCGATCTGCGGCGGTCAGGAACGCATCCGCGACGCCGCAGGACAGAAGGCGCATTCGACCCAGAAACCGGAATCCCTACTCCACCGGGTCATTGTCGCCTCCACCAAACAAGGCGATGTGATCCTGGATCCCTTTTTCGGCTCCGGCACCACCGGCGCGGTGGCCAAAAGGCTGGGCCGGCGCTTTATCGGCATCGAACGCGAAAAAACCTATGCCGATGTCGCCCGGGCGCGCATCGCCGAGATCATGCCGGCCGATAACGACGCTTTGGAAGTGACCCGGTCGAAACGCGCCGAGCCGCGCATTCCCTTCGGCTGGGTGGTGGAGCGTGGGTTGTTGCCGCCGGGCACCGTGCTGCACGGAACCCTGAAAGCATCAGACCGCCAAGGTCCGCGCCGATGGGACTCTGGTCTCGGCCGGCGCCACCGGCTCGATCCACCGCATCGGCGCCCATGTGCAGGGGCTGGATGCCTGCAATGGCTGGACCTTCTGGCAGTTCAAGACCCCCAGCGGTTCGCTGGCGCCGATCGATGTGCTGCGTCAGCGCCTGCGGGCCGAATTGGTGTGAGCGAATAAGGGGCCGGGCTCGCCCAGGCCATGTTCGACGATCTTGCGCATCACCGTGGGCAGCGCCACATCGCCCAGCCTCTCCGACGCGATCCATTGCCCGGCGCTTCCGGGACGCCGCGCCACATCGGCGAAATAGACTTCGATCTCGAGTTCGAAATGGGTGAAGCCGTGGCGGACCAGGCCCACCCGCTTGCGCCAGGGCGCGGCAAAAGGCGCCTGCTTCAGGGCCCCGCCCGGTGACGGAAAATCCTCCGTCCACGGACCAAGCGGCGGCTCCAGCATCGCCGCCAGCAGGCCCTTGTCCGGGCGCTTGACCAGAAGCACCGCTCCGCTCCGGTCGCGGGCCACAAAAGCGGCGCCCCGTTTCAGGGGCCGGGCCCGCTTGGGCGCCTTGACCGGCAGGCTTTCCTGAATTCCGCGCCGGCGGGCCAGGCATTCATCCGTCCACGGACAATTCCCGCAGGCCGGCCGCTTGGGGGTGCAGAGCGTGGCGCCCAGATCCATCAGGGCCTGGACGAAATCTCCGGCCCGGTCTCGGCACCAGCGCCATGCCCAGTTCGCTGCAGTTCGGCCTTGGCCCTGGGCATGGGGGTGGCGACGGCATAAAGCCGGGCGATCACCCGCTCGGCATTGGCGTCCATCGCCGCCTGGCGCTCGTCATAGGCGATGGCCGCGATGGCGCCGGCGGTATAGCGGCCCACCCCGGGCAGCGCGCGCAGGCCTTCCGCCGTCTTCGGGAAAGCGGCCGCCCATCTCCTCGGCGACGAGCTTGGCGGCGGCGTGCAGATTGCGGGCGCGGGCGTAATAGCCAAGCCCGGCCCAGGCGGCCAGCACATCGTCTTCTTTCGCCGCCGCCAGCGCCTGCACCCCCGGCCAGCGGGCGAGGAATTTCCGGTAATAGCCGGCGACCGCCTGCACCGTGGTCTGCTGCAGCATGATTTCCGACAGCCACACCCGATAGGGATCGGCGCGGCGTCCTTTGGGCGCCCGCCAAGGCAGACACCCGGCGGTGACGGTCGTACCAGTCAAGCAGAAGCCGCGGCCAATCGGTCGGGCTTTTTCGGTCGAACATTGCGCGGCATAATGGGCAGCATGACCCGAACGCCCCCAACGAAACAATCCGGCAAGCCATTGCCCGATCCGCCGCCGCGCCGGGGCCGCGCCGCCGCCGTGACCAGGGATGCAGGCTTTGCCGCGGCCCAAGCATTCGCCCGGGCGGGATTCAGCGATCCCAGCCTGGTGCTGCACTGGCGCGACATCGCCGGGCCGGAAATCGCGCGCATCGCCCGGCCGCTGCGATTCCGCGAAGGCCCATCCGGTGGGGTCCTGACCCTGATGGCGGAGCCCGGCGCGGCCCTGTTCCTGGGCCATGACGCCCGGGCGCTGAGCGAGCGAATCAACGCCTATCTCGGCCGCAATGCGGTCGCACAAGTGAAATTCGTGCAAGGCGCGCTGCGGCCACTGCCCGGGGCCGCCGCGACCGCCCAAGGCCGGGCCGGCTCCGGAACCCCAGGATCCTGTGCATAATTTCAACGGGCCGGCGGGGCTCGGCACGGCGCTGCGCGACCTGGCCCGCTGGCGCCACCAGAAAAGTTGAGCAAAGGCCGCGCCTCTGCCAAAACAGATCCTTGAAGATCGGAGAATCGCCCCGTGTCGCGCAAAGGCATCATCGGAATCGTTCTGGTCGTCGTTCTGGCGGCAATCGGCATCGCCTATTTCACGCTATCCGGCCAATCGGACGGGGGCGGGTCCAGCGACGGCCGGGCCGGTTTCACCCTGGTCCTCCACCGACCGCACCATAGGCAATCCCAAGGCGCCGGTGACGGTGATCGAATATGGCGCGCCCAGCTGCTCGATCTGCGCCTATTTCGAGCAGAACATCTTTCCCGACCTCAAGAAGAACTATATCGACACCGGCAAGGTCTATTACGTCTTCCGGGTCTTCCCGCTGCGCCCGGAAGACGGCGACGCCGAGAAGATGGCCCGCTGCCTGCCTGAGGATAAGTATTTCCCGTTTCATTGACCTTCTGTGGCGGAATCAAGCCAAATGGGATGCTGCGGAATATCCGGGAATCACGGACGTTCATGGCGGCCATGGTCCAGTTGGGACGGGTTGCGGGGATGAGCGCCGAACAGATCGAACAATGCATGGCCAACAAGGCGGAAGATGACCGCATCAACAAGGTCGCGCAGGAAGGCGAGCAGAGATATCACATCAACGCCACGCCGACCTTCGTCATCGACGGAATATTGCAGCCTTCCGGCGCCCTTCCCTATGCCGAGCTGTCCAAAATCATCGATGCCGAACTCGCCAAAAAGAAATAAATGGCGGCCGGCACAGTCCAACATGCGTAAGGCGGCGCATATTTCTTGAAGTTCACCCGGCTCAGACTTTCCGGTTTCAAATCCTTTGTCGAACCCACCGAGCTTTACATCGAGCCCGGCCTGACCGCCGTGATCGGGCCCAATGGCTGCGGCAAGTCCAACCTGTTCGACGCCATGCGCTGGGTGATGGGCGAGACCAGGCCGACTTCCGTCCGCGGCAGCGAGATGGACGATGTGATATTTTCCGGCACCGCCGGCCGGCCGGCCCGCAATGTCGCCGAAGTCACCCTCTTCATCGACAATGGCGAGCACAAGGCGTCGGGACCCTATGCCGCCTTCGACACCATCGAGGTGTCCCGCCGCATCGAGCGCGAGGCCGGCAGCGTCTACCGCATCAATGGCCGCGACGTGCGCCAGCGCGATGTGCAGATCTTCTTCGCCGACGCCTCGTCCGGTGCCGGCTCGACCGCCTTTGTCCGCCAGGGCCAGATCGGCCTTCTGATCAGCCAGAAGCCCCTGGCGCGCCGCGCCATCCTGGAGGAAGCGGCCGGGATCGGCGGCCTGCACCAGCGCCGGCATGAAGCTGAATTGCGGCTTCGGGCGGCGGAAACCAATCTCTCGCGCCTGGAAGACGTGATCCGCGAGATCGAAGCCCAGCTCGCCAGCCTGAAACGCCAGGCCCGGCAGGCCTCGCGCTATCGCAATCTTTCCGGCCATATCCGCCGGCCGAAGCCTTGGCGCATTTCCTGCGCTGGGCGCAGGCTTCGGCACGCGCCGCCGGCGCAGCCGAGGAATTGGCGGCGGCGGCGGCGTCCGTGGCCGCGGCCACCGATGTGGCGGCGCGGGCCTCGACGGTCCAGAGCGACGCGGCCGCCAGGCTGCCGCCACTGCGTCAGGACGAAGCCGAAAAATCCGCCGCCCATCACCGGCTGGTGGTGGCGCGCGAACAACTCGAACTGGAAGAGGCTCGCGCCCGCGAGGCGGCTCAGCGCCTGCGCCAGTTGATCGCCCAGGGCGAAGCCGACATCGCCCATGAGCGGGAACTTGACAGGGACGCGGTCGCAGCGCTGGGCGGACTCCTGAAGCGAGTGCGAGGGCTTGAAGGCCGCCGATGCCAACGCCGCCAACCAGATCGCCGTCGCAGAAACGCTTTCCGCCGCCGCGAACCAAAATCAGGCCGAGGCGGAAGGGCGTCTGGAAAAGCTGACGGGCGAATATTCCGACTGGAACGCCAACAAGGCGAGTTATGAGCGCGGCCGCGACGTCGCCGCCGGACTGGCCGATACCGCAGGCAGCCAACTCGCGGATGCCCGGACCCGCCTCACCCGCGCCATGGATGGCGCCCATGCCGCGCCCGACGTCGCCGCCGTGGACAGTCAGACCGAAAGCGCGCGCGCCGCACTGGAGACTGCCCGCGACCAGGCACTGCGGGCCCGCGCCGAGCGGGAACAGGCTGATGCCGCCGAGGCGGCCGCCCGCGAGCCGCTGGAAGCGGCCGAACACGAGGTCCATCGCCTGTCGGGCGAAGTGAAGGCGCTGAGCGATTTGCTCCATCCCGAAGGCGAAGGTCTTTTCCCGCCATTGGTGGACGCGGTGACGGTCCAGGCCGGCTACGAAGCCGCTCTGGCCGCCGCTCTGGGCGATGACCTGCAAGCGCCGCTGGACGAAGCCAGCCCCCACCACTGGCGCGATCTGGGTGGCCTGGACGCGCTTCCGCCGCTGCCGGCCGGATCAAAGCCGCTGAGCCAGTTCGTCAAGGCGCCAACCGCCCTGGCGCGGCGGCTGTCCATGACCGGCCTGGTCTTTCCCGACCAGGGCGCCGGGCTGCAACCGCAATTGAAACCCGGCCAGAGGCTGGTGACGGCCCGCGGCGATTTGTGGCGTTGGGACGGCTATGCCGCCTCGGCCGAAGCGCCCTCGCCCGCGGCCCAGCGCCTGGCCCAGCGTAACCGCTTGCGGACGCTGGAGCAGGAAAGCGATCAGGCCAAACAAACCCGGACGCAACTGTTTCAGGCCTGGTCCCAGGCAAAGGACGCCACCCAGGCGGCGCGGGACACGGCCCGCTTGGCCGATGAAGCCGAACGCCGCACCGAACAGGGCCTGATCGCCGCCCAGGACGAAAGCACCCGGGCCGCCCGCGCCGTGGCCGAACGGGCCAGCGCGCTGGCCAATCTGGAAGCCGAAATCCGCCGGCTGGAGCAATCGGCAAAGGCGGCGGAAGAATCCGGGCAAACCGCATTGAGGGCCCTGGAAGAATTGGGCGACGGCGTGGCGCTGGTGCAAGACCTGTCACTGGCCCGCACCGCCGCCATCCAGGCCCGCGCCGCCAACAGCGAGGCCCTGGCCGCGCTGGAAGCCTTGAAACGCGAAGGCGAAAGCCGCCGCCAAAGGCTGGCCACCATCGCCGAAGACGCCAAGCGCTGGGAAACGCGCCGTGCCGCCGCCGCCAGCCAGATCGCGGAATTGAGCCGGCGCCATGAGGACCTGTTGGCCGAGCTGGCCGCGGCCGAACGGGTGCCGGAGGAAATGGCCGGCCGCCGCAACGCCCTGCTGGATGCGATTGCAAACGCCGATACCGCCCGCCTGGCGGCCGCCGACGCACGGGTGGCGGCCGAAGCCATATTGGCGGACGCCGACAAGCAGGCGAAGACCGCCGATCAGGCGCTTTCCTCCGCCCGCGAGGAACGGGCCCGGGCCCAGGCCTTGTCGGAGAGTGCCGCTGCCCGGATCGAGGAATTGAGCACCCGCATCCAGGACGAATTGGAATGCGCGCCCGACGATCTGGCCGAGCGCGCCGAAATCAAGGATAGCGAAGAATTGCCGTCCCTCGAAGAGGCCGAGAAAAAGGTCGAGAAGCTCAAGCAGGAACGCGAGCAGCTGGGCGGGGTCAATCTGCGGGCGGAGGAAGAGGCCGACGAGCAGGAAGCCCGGCTCGAGACGCTGACGGCGGACCGCGACGATCTCGTCGGCGCCATCGACCGGCTCAGGCGCGGCATCCAGAGCCTGAACCGCGAGGGCCGCGAAAGGCTGCTGGAATCCTTCGAGAAGGTGAACCGGAATTTCCACGATCTGTTCACCCGCCTGTTCGAAGGCGGCGAGGCCAAGCTCACTTTCACCGAATCCGACGATCCGCTGGAAGCCGGGCTGGAAATCTTCGCCCGGCCGCCGGGCAAGCGGCTTCAGTCGCTGGGCCTTCTGTCCGGCGGCGAGCAGGCGTTGACCGCGCTGGCTCTTATTTTCGCGGTGTTCCTGGTCAATCCGGCCCCGGTCTGCGTGCTGGACGAAGTGGACGCGCCGCTGGACGATGCGAATGTGGAGCGGTTCTGCAAAATGCTCACCCAGATGACGGAAATTTCCGGCACCCGCTTCCTGGTCATCACCCACCATGCCCTGACCATGAGCCGCATGGACCGGCTGTTCGGCGTCACCATGGCCGAGCGCGGTATCAGTCAGCTGGTCTCGGTGAGTCTGGCCGAGGCCGAGAAGGTCGCTGCGGAATAGGAGCATCGGCCAGGAAAAGTGCGCAGCGGCTTTCCGTCCGGCCGTGCGACCCAAAAAATGCAGCATCGGCCAGGAAAAAGTGCGCAGCGGTTTTCCGTCCGGCCGTGTGACCCAAAAAATGAGCATCGGCCAGGAAAAGTGGTGTCCACTTTTCCGGATCGCGCTATTGCGGTGATCTCGGAAAGCCGATTCCGCCCGATTGCGGTCGGGAGCGTCTTGCCATTTCGCCGCGTCCATGGAAACGCTATAATATTCAATAGCTTGTAACAATTCTGTCTTTCTTGACACCCTTGGGGCGCGTCCCTATGGTCCGCCCGCCTTCGCCAGCCGCGAAGGCCGGTTTACGCCCTGTTTTTCGGCATTTGGGAGACGATGATGGCGTCTCAAGACCCCGACAGGCTGCGCGACCTGGAGAAGCGGCTGGAGGAAGCCCAGCAACGGAACGCGTCCAAGGCCAAGCGCCCGGCGCCGACCCAGTTGGGCATCGCCGGCCGTTTCGCGACCGAACTGGTGGCAGCGGTGGCGGTGGGCGGCGGACTGGGGTGGGGGCTGGACTGGCTTTGCGGCCATTTCGGGTTTCACACCCGCCCGGTCTTTCTGATTGTGTTTTTCGTGCTGGGCGCGGCGGCGGGAATCCGCAATGTGATGCACGCGGCGGCTGAGTTGAACGCCAGGATGGCGTCGAAGGACCTGGAGAACTGAATCCCGTGGCAATGACCCTCACCCCGATGGAGCAGTTCCAGGTCAAGCCCTTGGCCGGCATGGAACAGCCTTTGTTCCATATCGCGGGCCATCCCATCTATTTCACCAACCAGTCGCTGCTGATGGTGATCGTGGTGGTCACCGCATCCCTGTTCCTCACTCTCGCCGTCAAGCCCGGCCGGCTGGTGCCCACCCGCGGCCAGTCGATGGCGGAAGCCTCCTACGAATTCGTCGCCAATATGATCCATTCGGCGACCGGGGAAGACGGGCTCAAATTCTTTCCCTTCATCTTCACCCTCTTCATGTTCGTGCTGTTCTGCAACTTCCTCGGCCTGGTGCCGGGAAGCTTCACCGTCACCAGCCAGATCGCCGTGACCTTCTCGCTGGCCGCCTTCGTGATCCTGCTGGTGATCGTGGTCGGATTCATGAAGCACGGGCTGCACTTTCTGAGCCTGTTCGTGCCCGCCGCGCCCTGGTATCTGCTGATCCTGCTGGTCCCGATCGAGATCATCTCCTTCCTGACCCGCCCGATCAGCCTTTCCGTCCGTCTGTTCGCCAACATGCTGGCCGGCCACACCATGCTGGCGGTGTTCGCGGGTTTCGTCGTCGCCCTGGGCTCAGCCGGCGGCGTCTTCACCGGCCTGGCCATCGCGCCGATGCTGCTGATCGTGGCGATCATGTTGCTCGAGCTTCTGGTCGCCTTCCTGCAGGCCTATGTCTTTTCCATCCTCACTTGCATCTATCTCAACGAAGCGCTTCACCTCCACGATCAACACTGAACCAACGAAGGGATACTCAAATGGATCTTGCAGCCGCAAAGATGATTGGCGCGGGCATCGCCTGCATCGCGCTGGTCGGCGCCGGCATCGGCATCGGCAATGTGTTCGGCTCCTATCTCGCCGGCGCTTTGCGCAATCCGGGCGCCGCCGCCACCCAGACCACCAATCTTCTGCTGGGTTTCGCCTTGTGCGAGGCCACCGGTCTGTTCGGCCTGGTCATCGCCCTGATCATCCTCTTCACCTAAGCCGTCTATGGCCGAGCCCCTGCACGCCAGCACCGAGACGCCTGCCCAGGCAGGCGGGTTTCCGCCCTTCAAGACGGAAACCTATCCCAGCCAGATCTTCTGGCTGGCGATCACCTTCGCCTTTCTGTTCGTGGTGCTGTGGCGGATCGCGGGACCGCGCATCAATGGCGTGATCGCCGGCCGGCGGGGCGCCATCAATGCCGACATCGCGGCGGCGGAAAAGGCCCGCGGCGAGGCCCAGTCCGCTTCGGCCGCCTACCAGACCGCGCTGGCAGGCGCCAGGGCCCGGGCCCAGGCCATGGCCGAGGAGAACCGCCAGACGCTCAATGCCGAAATCGCCAAGGCCAAGGCGGCGGCGGAAGCCGAGGCCGGCCGCGCCATGGCGGCGGCGGATGCGGGCATCGCCGCCACCCGGGTCGCGGCCAAGAGCCATGTCATCCGGGCGGCGGAAGAAGCCGCCATCGCCATCGTCCAGCGTCTGACCGGCGAGACCGTTTCGCCCGCGGACGCGGCCCGGGCGGTGAAGGAGTCCTGATGATGGATCTGCTGCGCGAACCGGAATTCTGGGTTGCGGTCGGGTTTGTTGTGGTGCTCGCCATCCTGTTCTGGAAAGGCGCTCCCCGGATGGTGGCCAAGATGCTGGATCAGCGCGCCGCTTCGATCGCCGCCGAACTGGCCGAGGCGCGTCGTTTGCGTGAGGAAGCCGCCGCCCTGCTCGCCGATTACAAGGCAAAAGCGGTCGGCGCCGAACGCGAGGCCGAGAGCATTCTGGCCGAGGCCCGGGCCGAGGCGGCGCGTTTCGCGGACGTCTCTCGCGCCGATCTCAAGGCCCAGATCGCCCGGCGTGCCCAGGCGGCCCAGGACAAGATCGCCCAGGCCGAGGCCGCGGCGATGAACGAGATCCGGGCGCTGGCGGCCGATGCGGCGGTGGCGGCGGCCGAGAAGCTGATCGCCGCCCGCATGGACGAAAAGCGCGCCGGCGACCTGATCGCAGACTCGATCAAGAATCTGGGCGCCAAGCTCAACTGACCGCAGTCAGGCGCTCACCCGCGCCAGCACGAAACCGTCATAGCCTTTCGATCCCACGGTCTGGATCGCAGTCGCGGTCAGCCTGTCGGCCTTGGCCAGCATTTCGTTGAATTGCCGCACGCCCCTGACGGCTTCGTCATCGCTGTCGGCTTCGATCACCTTGCCGTCGCGCACCATATTGTCGGCGACGATCAGGCTGCCCGGCCAGGTGAGTTTCAGCGCCCATTCCAGATAGGCGGGATAGCTGGGCTTGTCCGCGTCGATAAACACCAGGTCGAACGGCCGCACCCCTTCCTGCACCAGGGCCGCCAGGCTGTCGGCGGCGGGACCGAGCTTCACTTCCACCATGTCCGCAAAGCCGGCTTGGGCGATATTGGCCCGGGCGACTTCGGCATGGCGCGGCGCGGCCTCCAAACTCACCAGCGTGCCGTCACGCGGCAGGCCGCGGGCAAGCCAGATGCTGCTGTAGCCGCCCAATGTGCCGATCTCCAGCACCCGGTGGGCGCCGATCGCCTGGACCAGCAGCATCAGCATCCGGCCCTGGAGCGGACTGACCTGGATGGCCGGAAGCCCGGCCGCCTCGGACTCGGCCAGCACTTTTTCCAGAACCGGATCGGAGGCGTTGAGCAGTTGGGAATAATAATTGTCAACCGCGGTCCAGGTCTCCGACATGATCAATTCTTCTCCGGATAGACGATTTTCAGGTGCAGCTCCTTGAGCTGCTTGGCATTGGCGGGGCTGGGCGCCCGCATCAGCAGATCCTGTCCCTGCTGGGTGAGCGGGAACATGGTGACCTCGCGGATATTCTCCTCGCCCGCCAGCAGCATCACCACCCGCTCCAGGCCGATCGCCAAGCCGCCATGCGGCGGGGCGCCGTAGCGGAAGGCGTTGAGCATGCCGCCGAACCGGAATTCGGTCTCGCTGCGGGGATAGCCGGCGATCTCGAACGCCTTCAGCATCACTTCGGGATCGCGGTTGCGGATCGCGCCCGACAGCATCTCATAGCCGTTGCAGACGATATCGTATTGGAAGACCTTGAGGTCCAGGATCGCATCCTTGTCGGCGGCGCTTAGCCCCAGGAATTTCTCGCGGTCATATTGCGGCATCGAGAAGGGATTGTGGGAAAAGTCGATCCGCTTCTCCTCCTCGTTCCACTCATACATCGGATAGTCCACCACCCAGCAGAAGCGGAACGCGCCTTCCGCGATCAGGTCCAGCTCCCGGCCGATCCGGGTGCGGGCCAGGCCGGCCAGGGTGGCGGCGCGCGCCTCCTTGTCGGCGGCGAAGAACAAGGCATCGCCGGCCTTGACCTTGGCCAGTGCCGCCATTTCGGCGATCGCCGTCGGCGGGATGAATTTGGCGATCGGTCCCTTGCCGGCAAGCGCCCCATTCTCGGTTTCGAAAATGATATAGCCCAGGCCGGGGGCGCCCTCGCCCCTGGCCCATTCGTTGAGCTTGTCGAAGAAGCTGCGCGGCTGCGTCGCCGCTCCCGGCGCCGGAATGGCGCGCACCGTCTTGTTTTTGAACGCCTTGAACGCGACATCATCGCGGGCGAACACGGCGCTGACATCGGCGATGCGGATGGGATTGCGCAGATCCGGCTTGTCGGAGCCGAATTCCAGCATCGCCTGGGCGTAGGGAATGCGCGGATAAGGCGCCTTGTCCACCTGGCGTCCTTCCGCGAATTCCTCGAACACGCCTTGCAGCACCGGCTCGATGGCGGCGAAGACATCGTCCTGGGTGACGAAGCTCATCTCCATGTCGAGCTGGTAGAATTCGCCGGGGCTGCGGTCGGCACGGCCGTCCTCGTCGCGGAAACAGGGCGCGATCTGGAAATAGCGGTCGAAACCCGCCACCTGGATCAACTGCTTGAATTGCTGCGGCGCCTGGGGCAGCGCATAGAATTCGCCGGGATAGCGGCGCGACGGCACCAGAAAATCCCGCGCCCCTTCCGGCGAGGAAGCCGTCAGGATCGGGGTCTGGAATTCGTTGAAGCCCTGGGCATACATCCGGCCGCGCAAGGAGCGGATGATGTTGGAGCGCAGCATGATGTTCTTGTGCAGCCGCTCGCGGCGCAAATCCAGGAAACGGTAGGTAAGCCTTGTCTCCTCGGGATAGTCGAATTCGCCGAACACCGGCAGCGGCAACTCCTGGGCCTGGCTCTGCACCTGGGCATCCTCGATGCGCAACTCGATCCCGCCGGTGGGCAGATCCGGGTTCACTGTATCTTCGGTGCGCGCCACCACCTGCCCGGTCAGGGTCAGCACCCATTCCGAGCGGGCGGTGTCGACAACGGGAAAGACCTTACCGTCCGGTTCGATCACGCATTGGGTGATGCCGTAGTGATCGCGCAGATCGATGAAGATCAGGCCGCCATGGTCCCTGCGGCGATGGACCCAGCCCGACAGCCGCACGGTCTGGCCGACATCGGATTTGCGGAGCTGCCCGCAGGTATGGGTGCGATAGGGGTGCATGACAAACCTTTGAGGAAAGGCGGTTTTTGGCGGTTTATGGGGGGCGGGTCAAGGGAGGCGCGGGCAAGGCCGGGCGGCGCCAAACAAGCCTGTTTTTCTTGTCACATCCCCCGGCTAGTTTTGCATGGATTCGAGGGGGAATCCGTCATGAGAGTTTTGGCCGTTGTGGCCCTGATCCTGGGCCTTGCCGTTTCGCCGGCCCTGGCCGAGACGCCGCACAATATCATCATCTTCGTCGCCGACGGCTTGCGTTACGGCAGCGTCGAGCCCGGCAACATGCCCAACATGGCGCGGCTGAAATCGGAGGGCGTGGATTTCATCAACAGCCATTCTCTTTATCCCACCGTCACCACCGTCAATGCCTCGGCGATCGCCACCGGCCATTACATCGGCGACACCGGCGATTTCGGCAACACCATCTATGTCGGTGAGCCCATGATCAGCCTGAAAGGCTCGACCCTGGGCTTTCTGGAGGACGACACCGTCCTTAGCGAGATGAACCAGAAATTCGGCGGCAATTATCTGGGCGAGACCAGCCTGATGGCCGCCGCCCGGGCCAAGGGCTGGCAGACCGCCATCATCGGCAAGCTCGGCCCGGCCCGCATCCAGGATTCCACTGCCGCCTCCGACGGCAGCCAGACCCTGATCGTGGACGATGTCACCGGCCATGACGGCGGGTTGGGATTGCCGATCTGGTTCACCGCCAATATGCATCAGTCTTTTGTCGGTCCGGCGGCGCCAAAGAGCGACGTGCCCGATATCGAACAGGAAGTCTGGCTGATGAAGGCCGCCACCCGCATCGTGCTGCCGCATTTCCGCGAGGCCGGAAAGCCCTTCCTGCTGATGTTCTGGTCGCGCGATCCGGATATGAGCCAGCACAACACCAAGGACAGCGTCGGCGAGATGGAGCCCGGCATCAATGGACCCAGCGCGCTGGCCGGCACCCGCAATGCCGATACCATGCTGGGCGAACTCATGGCCTATCTGAAGCAGACCGGCCTGGACAAGACCACCGATGTGTTCGTCACCGCCGATCACGGCTTCACCACCGTGGTCCACGCCAGCGCCACCAGCCCCTCGGCCCATTTCGATGCGGTGGCGCCTTTGGTGGACATTCCCTCCGGCTTCCTGGCGATCGACCTGGCTTCCAAGCTGGGCCTGCCGCTGCGTCCGCCCGGCGACACCGGGCCGCCGGTGGATTTCAGCAATGACGGCAAACTGCCGGGCGGCTCGGGGATGCTGGGAAGCGATCCCGCTCATCCCGATGTGGTGGTGGCGGCCAATGGCGGTTCGGACCTGATCTATCTGCCGGGAATGAACGCCAAGGATCCGGCGCCGGCGAAGGAGTTGGCCGACACCATCGTCCAGTTCCTGGAGACTCAGGATTATGTCAGCGGCATTTTCGTCAACGACAGGCTGGGGAAATTTCCCGGCGCTCTGTCGATGAGCGATGTCGGACTGATGGGCGCGGCCCGCACCCCGCAACCGGCCATCTATGTCAATTTCCGCTCCTTCTCTACCGGCTGCGAAAATGCGCTGCAATGCACGGTGGAAATCGCGGATACGACGCTCGCCACCGGCCAGGGCAATCATGGCAGCTTCAGCCGGGCGGAGACCCGCAACTTCATGGCCGCCATCGGACCGGATTTCAAAACCCGCTATGACGATTCCGCGCCGATCTCCAACGCCGATATCGCGCCCACTTTGGCGCATCTGATGGGGCTGGAACTGCCATCCAAGGGTGCGTTGAAAGGCCGGGTGATCTCGGAAGCGCTGGTGGGCGGAGGCAACGTCACCGTCCGGCGCCAGGTGGTGAAATCGGCGCCCGGACCGGACGGCATCCAAACCATCCTGGATCTTGAGACGGTGGGCGGGACCCGCTATTTCGACGCCGCCGGCTTTTCCGGCAAAACTGTCGGCCTGACGCAATAAAAACCACCCCGGGCGGACCGAATCCGCTATCACGGCCTGATGCGGATCGTGGACAATAATCAGGCGCTGGCGGTTTTTTTGGACGAGCTTTCCGCCGCGCCCTATCTGGCGCTGGATACCGAGTTCCTCCGCGACCAGACCTATTACCCCAAGCTGTGTCTGATCCAGGTGGCGGCGCCAGGCACGGAAGGGATCATCGATCCCCTGGCGGACGGTCTGGACCTCTCGCCCTTTTATGACCTTCTCAAGCGGCCCGACATCGTCAAGGTGCTGCACGCGGCCCGCCAGGACATCGAGATCTTCTATCTTCAGGGCGGGGTCCTGCCGGATCCCTTGTTCGACACCCAGGTGGCGGCGATGGTTTGCGGCTTCGGCGATGCGGCATCCTATGAAACCCTGGCCCGCAAACTGGCAGAGGCGGAGATCGACAAATCCGCCCGTTTCACCGATTGGAGCCGCCGTCCGCTTTCGGCCCGGCAGTTGGAATATGCCCTGGCCGATGTCACCTATTTGCGGGTGATATACGAGAAATTGTCCGCCTATCTGGACCGGACCGGACGCCGCGGTTGGGTGGAAGAGGAAATCGCCGCCCTCAAGGATCCCAAGCTCTACCGCATCGATCCCGAACTGGCCTGGAGGCGGCTGAAGCCGCGCACCACCAACAAGCGGTTTCTCGCCATGCTGGCGTCCCTGGCGGCCTGGCGGGAAAAGGAGGCGCAGACGCGCGATATTCCCCGCGGCCGGGTTCTCAAGGACGAGGCCCTGACCGAGATCGCCGCCCATCCGCCGGAGACCGCCGAGGCCCTGGACCGCATCCGGGCGGTGCCCAAGGGTTTCGCCAATTCGCGCCTGGGCAAGAGCCTGATGGAGGCGGTGGAACAGGGTCGCGACGCCCCGCCGCCGGACGGCGCCGCTCAGGCGCCCCAGCGGCGCAGGCGTGAGCCCTCGCCCGCCGCCATCGATCTGCTCAAGACCCTGCTCCGCCTGCGGGCCGAAGCCGCCAATGTCGCCCCCCGGCTGATCGCCAATGCCGAGGATATTGAAAAGCTCGCGGCTTTCGAGGATGACGGCGTGGCGGCCTTGCAAGGCTGGCGGGCGGAATTGTTCGGCGATGACGCCAGGGCCCTGCGCCGGGGCGATCTCGCCATCGCCTTGGAAAACGGCGAAGCTGTGGTGGTCGAACTTGAGGAGGAGGAAGCGAAATGCGGATCTTGACCGGTGCCCTGCTTTTGGCGCTGTCGGCAGCGCCGGCTTTTGCCGCCGATTATGTGAGCTTTTCAGTCACCACGGAGGTGAATGCCACGCCGGAAAAGACCTGGTCCCGGATCGGGGGCTTTTGCGCCATTCAGGAATGGCTGAGCCTTTCCTGCAAGATCACCACCGGCGACGGCGGGGTCGGGACCATTCGTGCGCTCAATAACGGCCAGATCACCGAGATGATGGTGGCCAAGACACCCTTCTCCTACACCTATATCCAGCCGCTGAATCCCGCCAATCTCTACCACGGTACCCTGGCGGTGGAACCCGATGGGCCGGGCCGCAGCCGGATCATCTATACCTTCCTCTATGACCAGGAACCGTTGGGCGACGAGGCCGCCAGGGCCAAGGCGCGCCAGCAGCGGACCACGCGTTTCGGCGCGGCTTTGGCCAAGATGAAGGAAATGGCAGAAGCGCCTTAATTCAGCCCCCATCTGTCTTGCTCCGGACAAGCCTGCGCAAGACATCTTCCCCCGTCAGCGGCTTCGCCGCGCGGGGGAAGAAAGCCGGGGCCAAGACGCCCTTCTCGGTTTTGACTGCCGCCCTTACTGATCCAGGTCCGGGCCGCCGGTGGCCAAATCGTCCGGCTCCTCGCCTTCATAGGGGTCCTCGTCCAGCGAGAGCCCGTCGGAGGGGCTGGGCACGTCGAATCCGGCCGGCGGGATCGCCTCCAGGAACCCGGCCGCCTTGAGTTCATCCAGCCCGGGCAGATGCGCCACGCTTTCCAGTCCGAACTGGACCAGGAAGGTCTCACTGGTGCCATAGGTGACCGGCCGCCCGGGTGTGCGCTTGCGGCCCCTGATCTTTACCCAGCCGATCTCCATCAGGGTGTCGATGGTGCCCTTGGACATCATCACCCCCCTTATGTCCTCGATCTCGGCCCGGGTCACCGGCTGGTGATAGGCGATGATGGCCAGGGTCTCGATCGCGGCCTTGGACAGGCGCTTCTGCTCCGGCTGCTCCTTGCGCAGCAAAAAGGCCAGATCGCTGGCTGTCCGGAACTGATATTTTCCTGCAACACAACAAAGGTTTACGCCACGCTTTTCATAAATTGCCTGAAGAGCCGAAATCAGGCCGGGCACATCGGCGCCTTCCGGCAGCGATGTTGACAGCGCCTTTTGATCCAGCGGTTCGGATGCCGCGAACAAGAGCGCCTCGACCATCCTGAGATGCTCCGGATTCAGGTTGGGTTCGGATTCGACGTCCATCTCGGATTCTATTTTTTCAATCAGTTTCGCCACCCGGTTCATGTCACGCCCCCGTATCCGGTGCCAGTGCCGGCTGCGGACCGGCCCGGTCGCGCACATATATTTCCGCGAACGGCGCCCCCTGGCTTAGCTCGACCTTGCCGTCACGGGCCAGTTCCAGGCAAGCCAGCAGGGTCGAGGCCAGCGCCGACCGGCGGCGGACCCCGCCCTGCCAATCGGGCGGCAGGAGCCGGCTGAGCCCGCTCCAATCCCCGATGCGCCCCAGCATCCGTTCCAGCCGCTCCCGGGCCTCTTCGATCTGCAGCACCGGAGCCACCACCGGCTGATAAGCCTTGCCGCCCAACCGCCGTGCCCGGTCGGTGGCATAGGCTGTCAGAAGGTCATAAAGCGTGTCCTTATAGGTCCGGAGCTTGATCACATTGACCGGCTCGGGATCGCCGCGCCCGAACACGTCGCGGTCCAGCCGGTCGCGGCCCATCAGCCGGGCGGCGGCGGCCCGCATGGCGTCCAGCCGCTGCAGCCGCCAGCGCAGCCGGGCCGCCATTTCGTCGGCCGTGGGCTCCCCGTCCGGACCTTTTTCCTGGGGCAGCACCAGCCGGGATTTCAGATAGGCCAGCCAGGCCGCCATCACCAGATAATCGGCGGCCAGTTCCAGATTGATGCGCTTGGCCGCCTCGATGAATTCCAGATACTGCTCGGCCAGCTTTAGCACCGAGATTTTGGCGATATCGACTTTCTGGTTGCGCGCCAGGGTGAGGAGCAGATCCAGCGGGCCCTCGAAACCGTCCACCGTCACCACCAGCGCCTCGTCGCCGCTGGGCGCAAGCGGCGATTCGAAATCGTCGAACTGTTCCACCGTTTCGGTCATAACCCTACCAGGAGCTGCGCCAGCCTTGCCTCCGCCGCCGCGGGATCGAAGGCATCCGGCCGCACCAGATGCGCCAGCGCCGCGTCCGCCCTTTTGAGCGGAAGTCCCTCCAACGGCTTTGCCTCGGACGCCGCCATCATCATTTCGTCCATATCACCATTGCAATGAAGCACCACATCGCAGCCCGCGAACAGGGCCGCGCGGGTGCGGACCTCCATCGGTCCGTCCAGCGCCTGCATGGACAGGTCGTCGGACATCAGGAGCCCCTCGAATCCTATCTCACCGCGGATCACATCCCGAATGACTTTCGGGCTGGTGGTCGCAGGCCGTTGTGGATCGATTGCCGCATAGACCACATGCGCCGTCATCGCCATCGGGCAGAGATCCAGGCTGCGGAAGGGCACGAAATCGCTGGCCGACAATTCCTCGGCATCGGCATCGACCCGGGGCAGCGACAAATGGCTGTCGGCCCCGGCCCGGCCATGCCCGGGAATATGTTTCATGACCGGAAGAACCCCGCCTTCCATCAGACCTTCGATCTGAGCCCGGCCCAAATCGATCACCGTGACGGGATCATGGGCGAAGGCGCGGTCGCCGATGACGTCATGGGCGCCTTTCACCGGAATATCCAGGACCGGCAAGCAATCGACATTGATTCCCAATTCCGTCAGGTCATGCGCGATCAGGCGCGCGTTCAGATAAGTGGCTTCGCGGGCCGCTTCAGGATCGGCGTCATGCAATTCGCCGAAGCGGGCCGCCGGCGGACGCTGGCGCCAATATGGCGGCTTCAGACGCGCCACCCGGCCGCCTTCCTGGTCGATCAGGACCGGGGCCGACTGATCCTCCACCGTCTCGCGCAAGGCCTGGACCAAGCCGCGCAGCTGGTCGGGCGATTCGATATTGCGCCCGAACAGAATGAACCCCCAGGGCCGGGAATCGCGAAAGAAGGCACGCTCCCGGGCGGACAGGCCAGGCCCGCCGCAGCCATAAATCGCACGCGAGCGCACGGCCTATTTGCCGAGGAAACAGCTGCCGCCATCCGCCTTCAGCCGGTCGCACAAGGCAAGCGCCACATCCCGGCTGGAGAAGCCCGCGATCCGCAGCCGATACCAAGTGCCCTTATCTCCGAGATCGGCCTGTTCGATATTGGGCGAATAACCGGCCAGCAGGGCCGTATGCTTGGACTTGTAGATGGTCCAGGCGGTATCGGCGTCGGCCCGCGATTTATAGGCGCCGATCTGCAGCACGATAGATCCCGCCGGGGCGGCGGCTGCGGTATTCAACGGTTTGGGTACCGCCGTGGCGGGAGCGGCCGGCGCCGCGGGCGTCTCGGTCGCACGGGCCTGCGACTTTACGGCGGCTGGCGCTGATTTGGGTGCTGCAGCCGCCACCTTGGCCGCCGGTGCTGGCGGTTTCACCGTGGGCTCCGGCGCTTTGGTCATTGCCGCCGGCGGAGCGGACGGCGTCTTCGGGGATTGGGCGGCGGCCGGGGCGCTGTTTTGCGCCGTATCCTCGTCCGGCGGCGCCGGCTGCTCATAGACCTTGAATCCCTTATAGGGCTGGGCCGTACCGCCCGGATTTTGCGGAGCGACCCGGGTGGGCCCTGCGTCAGCCGTCACCACCGGCGCTTCGCTGCGGCCTCTGGCCACGCCCTCGCTATAGGCCAGCCAGACAAAGCCCGCGAACATGGCCAGGACCAGAAGCGCCAGCACGATCAGGAGCGGCAGGCGCGAGCCCTCGATATCCTCTTCTTCTTCCGGCCCGTCGAACACCCGCATGTCCTCGCCGGGTTCATAGAGGCCGCGCTCATGTTGTGGCATCGTCGCGCTTTCCGAATCTGCAAAACCAAGTTTAGCATCCGATTCCATCCGAATCACCAATTCATCGGGTGCGAACCCGCATCTTCCGTCTCGATTTCCGTCTATCCGCGCTTAACGACTGGATAGTAAGGCCCCTAAAATCGTCCGAAATCCCGCGCCAGGTCAATTCCGGGATGCGCCGGTAAGCCGGGCATGTTCCATCAGGGCGTAATTGTCGGTCATTCCGGCGATATAATCGCGAACCACCCGGCGGGTGGCCGAATCGCCGGCCGCGCCGCATTGCGCCGTCCAGTCGGCCGGCAACAGTCCCGGCTCGGCCGACAAGATCTGGAAAAGTTCGGCGATCACCGCCTGGGCCCCGGCCATCGGCTCCATCACCCGGGGATGGCGGTACATGCGGGCAAACAGAAACTGCTTCAATGCCCGGATCTGGGCCTCGGTGGCGGCGGAGAAGCCGGCCAGCGCATGACCCGCATCGCGGATATCGGCAACGCTTTGGGGGCCGGCGGCGGCCAGACGCTGCCGGGTTTCCGACAGCAGATCATCGATCAGGGCACTCATCAGTGTACGGATCAGTTCGCCGACGAACCGGCTGAGTTCCGTTTCGCCATAGTGGGCCCTGACCGCGCGGACATGACCGCCCGCCAGCGGCGCCTCGGCCAGATCGTCGATCGCGAACAGCCCGGCGCGAAGGCCGTCATCGATGTCGTGATTGAGATAGGCGATATCGTCCGCTAGGGCGGCCAATTGCGCCTCCAGCCCCGGCCAATGTTTGAGATCGAGCGGCCAGCGCTGGTCGAACCCGGCGATCGGCGCGGGAATATCGCCGGTGATGGGACCGTTATGCTTCACCAGCCCTTCCAGCGTCTCCCAGGTGAGATTCAAGCCGTCGAAATCGGCATAGCGGTGTTCCAGCTTGGTCACCAGGCGCAGCGCATGGGCATTGTGGTCGAAGCCGCCGATATCCCGGGTGGCGGCATTCAAGGCTTCCTCGCCGGCATGGCCGAAAGGCGTGTGTCCCAAATCATGGGCCAGGGCCAAAGCCTCGGCCAGGTCCTCGTTCACGGCCAGGCTGCGGGCCAGGCTGCGGGCCAGTTGGGCGACTTCCAGGGAATGGGTCAGCCGGGTGCGGAAATAATCGCCTTCATGCTGCACAAAGACCTGGGTCTTGTGCTTCAGCCGGCGAAAGGCCGAGGAATGAATGATCCGGTCGCGGTCGCGGCTGTAGCAGGTGCGGGTGGGGCTTTCGGTTTCCGGGTAAAACCGGCCCCGGCTGTCAGGGGGAAGCGTGGCGAATGCGGCCGGCGCCGCCGGCGGAACGAACAAAGATCCCAGCAAACGCCCCGGGGGCAACGGATTTGGCTGAATTCTGGCCCTTTGCGGATGGCATGACCAGGACTACATAAGGTCTGTCGACCGCTCTGACCAGAGTTCCATCATGATGATGCCTGTCACGGTTTCCGCCCGCGCCGCCAAGCGCATCGCCGCCATCCTGGCCGGTGAAGGCCAAGGCGCCATGCTCAGGCTGGCGGTGACCGGCGGCGGCTGCTCCGGTTTCCAGTATAATTTCGCCCTGGACGAGACCCGGCTGGACGACGATCTGTTTATCGAGGAAGCCGGCGCCAAGATCCTGATCGATCCGGTCTCGCTGGATTTTCTGGCCGGGGCGGAGATCGATTTCACCGATGGGCTGATCGGCCAGGCCTTCAAGGTGAACAACCCCAACGCCAAATCCTCCTGCGGCTGCGGCACCAGCTTTTCGGTCTGAATGAAGATCGCCACCTGGAACGTCAACTCGATCAAGGTGCGGCTGGACACGGCGCTGGCCTGGCTGAAAGAAGCCAAGCCGGATGTGGTGGCGCTGCAGGAGATCAAATGCACGGACGAGAATTTTCCGGCCGAGCCGTTCGAGGCGCTGGGCTATAATTGCGCCGTACACGGACAAAAAACCTATAACGGCGTCGCCATCCTGTCCAAGCACCCGCTCGAGGACGTCACCCCGCGACTGCCCGGCGGCGCCCCTCTTCCCGATGGCCAAACCGACGACCATTCCCGCTATCTGGAGGCGGTGGTGACCGGCAAGAAAGGCGTGCTTCGCATCGCCTCGATCTATGCCCCCAACGGCAATCCGGTGGGCACCGACAAATTCGCCTACAAGCTGGCCTGGCTGGAGCGGCTTTACGCCCATGCCCGCCGCCTGCTGGCGAATGAGGAGGCGGTGGCGCTGGTCGGCGATTACAACATCATCCCCGAGGATCGGGACTGCCACGATCCCAAGGCCTGGGTGAAGGACGCGCTGTTCCAGCCGGAATCCCGGGCCGCGCTGCGCAAGATCGAATATCTGGGCTATAGCGACGCCTTCCGCGCCCGCAACCAGGCCTCGGGGCAATACACTTTCTGGGACTATCAGGGCGGGGCCTGGCGCAAGAATCTGGGCATCCGCATCGATCACATCCTGTTGTCGCCGCAGGGGCTGGACCGTCTGGGCAAGGCGGACATCGACAAGCATATGCGCGAAGGCGACAAGCCCTCCGACCATGTGCCGGTGTGCTGCGAACTGGATATATAGCGCAGGCTGCTTCAATTCCGCGTTCGCGCCGTTGGGCAGACTCCATTGGCGGCGCCCTGTCCGCATCCCCTCAAAATGGCCGCATTTTCGTCCATATTGGCGCCGGGGCCGGGTCAATGGTGTGTTTATGCGTGGTGCGATTTTTCTGGCCATCCTGCTGGTCGCCGCTCCGGAACTGGGAAATGCCGCGACCGCGGTGGTGGACAAGCCGGTGGCGCGGATCGACGGGCTGATCGCCACCGCCAAGGGATCGCGCATCATGGTTCAGGCCAAGGGCGCGGTGATGGGTGGTGGCTGGAAACATGCCATGCTCAGATTGGTGAAATCCACTTTGCCGGCGGACGCACATACCCTTGTCGTGGAGTTCGTGGCCGAACCGCCGCCGTCGAACGAAGCCGTCATTCCGGGCCTGTTGCCGGTCACCGCCACCATCACCTTGCGGCGGCGGCGCGGCGTGGTGTCGGTCCGCGCCGTCTCGGCGATCAACGAAATCACCACCCAGATCCTCAAATAACGCGTATTCTGGTTGGGCCGTTCGCCATCCGGCCGGTCCGCGAGGACCAAATGTCCGGTTGAGGAAAAGCGAAATGCAGATCGATTTCATTTCCGACACAGTCTGCCCCTGGTGCTTCATCGGCAAGCGCCGGCTTGCCCGCGCCATCGCCATGCGACCGGCGATGGACTTCGACGTCCGTTACCGGCCGTTCCGGCTGGACCCCAGCCTGCCCGGAGAAGGCATGGAGCGGCAGGCCTATCTCGCCGCCCGGTTCGGAAATGACGGCGGCGTGGAGGAGGCCCAGCGCGTGATCGCCGCCGAAGGCGCTAAGGTGGGGATCGAATTCGATTTTGCCGCCATCCGCCGGGCGCCCAACACGCTGGATTCGCACCGGCTGATCCGCTGGGCGGCCGTGACCGGCGCGCAGGACGAGGTGGTGGAACGGCTTTTCATCGCCTATTTCGAGAATGGCGAGGATATCGGCGATATCCGGGTCCTGGCGGACATCGCCGATGTGTGCGGCATGGACGGGGCGCAGACCGCCGACATGCTGGAAAGCGATCAAGACCGCAATCTGGTGGAGCGGGAAGACCAGCTGGCGCGCGAAATCGGCGTCACCGGCGTGCCCGCCATGATCTTCGCCAATAAGGTGGCGGTTTCCGGCGCCCGCGAACCGGACGTGCTGGCGATGGTGATCGACAAGGCCGCCGAAATGGCTACCAGTTAAGCCGCGTGCGAAACGACCTTGTTCCGGCCGGTCTTCTTGGCGCGATAAAGCGCCTGATCGGCGCGATGCAGCAGCGCCTCGGCGCTGTCGTCGGCGCCTTCCAGGCCGGCGATGCCGATGGAAATGGTGAGGTTGAGGGCGTGCGGCGCCCGGCTGATGCGGAAGGGCGTGGTCTCGATTGAGTGCCTCAGCCGTTCCGACACCGAATAGGCGAAAGCGACATCGGTATCGGGCATCACCACCACGAATTCCTCGCCGCCAAAGCGGCAGGCGAGATCGATGCCACGGACATTGGCGGCGATCCGGCTGGCGAATTCCTTCAGCACCTCGTCGCCGATATCGTGGCCATAGGTGTCGTTGACCGACTTGAAATAGTCGATGTCCATGATCACGAAGGCCAGCGGCTTGTGGTTCTTGCTGGCGCTGCCGACCAGATTGTCGAGATGCCGGCTCATATAGCGGCGATTGTGCAGTCCGGTCAGCTGATCGGTGATCGCCATCTCCAGGCTGAGCTGGACATTGTGGCGCAGCCGGTCGGCATAGCGTTTCTTGCGCAATTGGGTGCGCACCCGCGCCACCAATTCGTTGCGGTCGATCGGGCGGGTGAGATAGTCGTTGACCCCCATCTCCAGCGCCTGGGTGAGCTTGCGGCGGTCGCCGTCGGACACCACCACCAGGATGGGCACGTTGCGGCCTTCCGGCAGCGAGCGCAGCTGCGAGCAGAGCCTGAGGCCGTCGAAGCCGCGCATGCCCAGGCTCACCACCACCAGATCCGGATCGGCGCCCCTGACCCGCACCAGGGCCTCCTCGAACGTATCCACCGAGGTCACCTCGTGCGGCGGCGTGAGCGCGGTGGTAAGCCAGGCCACGGTTTCCGGCCGGTCTTCGATGATCAAAATGCGGCCGGAGGGATTGGCGTCGAGCAGATTCTCGGCCGGATCGATCAGGCCCATATTCTGGCCGGTCGATTCGCGCATGCGCAATTCGTCGGTCATCAGCTTGAGGCGGACCAGCGAGCGCACCCGGGCGAACAGGGCCGCGTCATCCACCGGCTTGGTGAGAAAATCATCGGCTCCCGCCTCCAGGCCGGCGATGCGATCGGCGGGCTGGTCCAGCGCCGTCACCATCACCACCGGAACATGGGCGATTCTGGGATCGGATTTGATCCGGCGGCAGACCTCGAATCCGTCCATGCCCGGCATCATCACGTCCAGAAGCACGATATCGGGGGCGCTTTCCGCCATCTTGTCCAGGCATTCGGCGCCATTGAAGGCGGTCACGACGTCGAAATATTCCGCCGAAAGCTTCGCTTCCAGAAGCTTGACGTTGGACAGGATGTCATCGACGACGAGAACCCGGGCTGTCATGGAATTTGGGCGGCCACGCCCGGTTATCCGATGAAGCGGCGAACAGTTTCCAGGAAACTGGTCACCGAGATCGGCTTGGAGATATAGGCTTCGCACCCGCCCTGGCGGATCACCTCCTCATCGCCCTTCATCGCGAAGGCGGTGACGGCGACCACCGGAATGGTCTTGAGCGAATCGTCTTCCTTCAGCCATTTGGTGACTTCCAGGCCGGAGACCTCCGGCAGCTGGATATCCATCAGGATCAGGTCGGGATGATGCTCGCGGGCGATATCCAGCGCCTCCATCCCGTCCTTGGTCTGCAGGATATTGTAGCCATGGGCGTCCAGAAGATCGTGGAAGAGCTTCATGTTGAGCTCATTATCCTCCACGATCAGAACGGTTTTGGCGTTGGCATCCATGGGTGTCTCTCCAGGCCGCCGACAGGCGGAGGTGACAGAATTCTGCGCTTGCGCAGTATTAGGGAGAAGGTCTTAACGCTGTCTTGACAATGAGGGATCGCATCAGCCCGGAAACGGCGGAAATCCTGGCTCTTCAGGCGCTTGCCTGGCTGGCCGGCCGCCCCGACGATATCGACCGCTTCCTGGCCAGTTCCGGGCTTGAAGCGGCCGAATTGCGCCGCGCCGCCGGAGAACCCCATTTGCTAGGGTCCCTGCTGGATTTTCTGTTGGCAAATGAGGGGCTTCTGCTGGAATTCTGCCAGGATACTTCAATGTCGGCCCAGACTGTTCATCTGGCGCGCTACCGGCTGGAGGGATGATGCGGCTGGGCGTGGATCTGGGCGGGACCAAGACCGAGATCGTGGCGCTGGATGCCACCGGCCGCGAAGTCCTGCGCCGCCGCATTCCGACAGTGAGGGATTATGCCGGAACGCTTACGGCAATCGCGGATCTGGTCGGCGACGCCGAACGGCAATTGGGGATGACAGGCAGCGTCGGCATCGCCATCCCCGGCACCGTCAGCCGCCATACCGGCCTGGTCAAGAATGCTAATTCGCTGTGGCTGAACGGCAAGCCTTTCAGGCGCGACCTTGAGACGGCGTTGGGCCGGCCGGTCCGGCTGGCCAATGACGCCAACTGTTTCGCGCTGTCCGAAGCCAGCGATGGCGCCGCGGCCGGACGGGATGTGGTGTTCGGGGTCATTCTGGGGACGGGCATTGGCGGCGGGGTGGTGGTGAAGGGCGAGGTGCTTGGCGGCGCCCACGGCATCGGCGGCGAATGGGGCCATAGTCCCCTGCCCGGCATGACGGTGGAAGAATGGGGCACGGCGACCACCTGCTATTGCGGTCAACGCGGCTGCATCGAAACCTGGCTGAGCGGGCCTTGCCTGTCCGCGGCTTTCAACCGGGCGCAGGGCCGCGATTGGAGCGCGGAACAGATCGCCGCTTCGACAGCGCCGGAAGCGCAATCCGCCATGGCGCGATGGACCGAAAGAATGGGCCGGGCGCTGGCCGCGGTGGTCAATATCCTGGATCCCGACGTGATCGTGCTGGGCGGCGGGCTTTCCAATGTCGAAAGCCTTTACCGCGACTTGCCGGCATTGGTGGAACGCCACGCCTTCACGCCAGAAACCCCGCCGGTCATCCTGCGCAATGTCCATGGCGATTCCAGCGGCGTGCGTGGGGCCGCCTGGTTGTGGCCGCCATGAGCGTGGAGGACTGGCCCGCCTTCTGCCGGGATTGCCTCCAGGACGCATCGCCCGAGACCCCCTGCCCCAATTGCGGCGGCAGCCGCATTCTCGCCCATCCGGAATTGGAGCGCCTGGCCATCGCCCATATGGACTGCGACGCTTTCTATGCCGCGATCGAAAAGCGGGACGATCCTTCGCTGGCAGGACAACCGGTGATCGTGGGCGGCGGCACCCGTGGCGTGGTTTCCACCGCCTGCTATATCGCCCGCCGCTATGGCGTGCGCTCCGCCATGCCGATGTTCCAGGCCCGGAAACTCTGCCCCAACGCGGTGGTGATCAAGCCGCGCATGAGCCTCTATGCCGAAGTGGCGCGCGAGATCCGCGGGCTGATGCGGACGCTGACGCCCTTGGTCGAGCCTTTGTCGCTGGACGAGGCCTATCTCGATCTGTCCGGCACCGACCGGATCCATGGCATGGCGCCGGCCCGGACCATGGCCAGATTGGCGCTTGAGATCGAGCAGCGTCTGGGCATCACGGTCTCGGTGGGCCTGTCCGGCAACAAATTTCTCGCCAAGCTGGCCAGCGAGCTGGACAAGCCGCGCGGCTTCGCGGTGATCGGCATGGGCGAGGCGAGATCCTTCCTGCGCGACAAGCCGGTCGGCATCATCCGCGGCGCCGGCAAGGTGCTGGCGGCCCGGCTGGCGCAGGACGGCTTTGCCACCATCGGACAATTGCAGGATACCGATCCCCGCGATCTCGCCAACCGGTATGGCGCCACCGGGCTGTGGCTGGCGCGCATCGCCAAAGCCGAAGACCGCCGGCCAGTCGATCCCGGCGGCGGGATGAAGACGATTTCCTCGGAGACCACTTTCAACAGCGATCTCTCCAAATTGCCAGATCTGGAAAAGATCCTGTGGCGCCAGGCCGAGCGGGTCTCGGCCCGGGCCAAGAGTTACGGCCTGTGCGGCCGCACCGTCACCCTCAAGCTCAAGACCGCGAATTTCCGGCTTCTCACCCGCAGCGCCTCGCTGGACGATCCGACCCAGCTGGCGGACAGGATTTTCCGGGTGGCGCAGACGGCGCTGAAGCGGGAAGCCAACGGCAGGCGGTTCCGCCTGCTGGGCGTGGGCCTGGCCAATCTGGCGCCGGCGGCCGAGGCCGATCCGGTCAGCCTGATCGATCCCTTGGGCGACAAGCGCGCCGCCACAGAACGGGCCATGGACAAGATCCGCTCCCGCTTCGGCGGCGAGGCGGTCGGCAAGGGCCGCAGTCTCACGAAATAGGCCTGGCAAAATAAGTCTGGCAAAATAGACGTGGCAAAACAGGCCTGCATGCGCGGGCATGGAAAAAAGGCCGGCCATGGGGTCTTATGGCGGTCCAACCGGAAAGGTTTCGATCCCATCATGTCAAACACCGAATCCCGCCTGAAAGAACTTGGAATTACCCTGCCGACCCCGCCGGCGCCGGTCGCCAGCTATGTCCCCACCGTGATCAGCGGCAATCTGGTTTTCATCTCCGGACAGATTCCCCTGGCGGCGGACGGCCTCAAATATATCGGCAAGCTAGGCGCGGAAATCTCGCTGGAAGACGGCAAGGCCGCGGCCAGGCTTTGCGCGGTCAATCTCCTGGCCCAGCTGAAGGCGGCCTGTGGCGGCGATCTCGACCGGGCCCGGCGCTGCGTCAAGCTGGGCGTCTTCGTCAACGCCACCCCCGATTTCACCCAGCATCCGGAAGTGGGCAATGGCGCCTCGGACCTGATCGTGGCGGTCCTGGGCGATGCCGGCAAGCACAGCCGCGCCGCCACCGGCGCCGGCTCGCTGCCGCGCGGGGTTGCGGTGGAAGTGGATGGTGTGTTCGAAATCGCATGAACATCCGGCTTGCGGACGGCGTTGCCGGCATCGGGGCCGGGGCCTGGAACGCCTGCGCCAATCCGGACGGCCGCGCCGATCCGCACCCCTTTACCCGGTTTGAATTCTTCCACGCCCTGGAATCCTCCGGCTCGGCCACCGCCCGCACCGGCTGGCAGCCGGCGCATCTGGTGCTGGAAGAGGACGGCGCGGTCACCGGCATCATGCCGACCTATCTGAAAAGCCATTCCCAGGGCGAATATGTGTTCGACCACGCCTGGGCGGACGCGCTGGAGCGGGCCGGCGGCGATTATTATCCCAAGCTGCAATGTTCGGTGCCGTTCACCCCGGTGACCGGGCGGCGCGTACTCACCAGCGGCGCCGACCGGCGCGCCTTGCTGCTCAAGGCGGGCAAGGCGGCGACGGAGCAGATCGGCGCTTCCTCGCTGCACGTCACATTTCTGGAAAAGGACGAATGGGAGGCGGCCGGCCGCGAAGCCTATCTGCTGCGCACCGACCGGCAATTTCACTGGCGGAATCGCGATTATAAGGATTTCGCGGAATTCCTGGGCGAACTCTCCTCGGCCAAGCGCAAGACCCTGCGCAAGGAACGCGCGGCCGTCATCGAAGAAGGCATCGCATTCGACTGGCTGACCGGGCGCGACATCACCGAGGCCCATTGGGACAAGTTTTTCGAATTCTATATGGACACCAGCGGGCGCAAATGGGGCCGGCCCTATCTCACCCGCGCCTTTTTCAGCCTGATCGGCGCCGGCATGGCCGAGCAGATCGTGCTGATCATGGCCAGGCGGGGATCGCGCTATATCGCCGGCGCGCTCAATCTGATGGGCGGAGGCGTGCTGTACGGCCGCAATTGGGGAGCGCTGGAATATGTCCCCTTCCTGCATTTTGAGACCTGTTATTATCAGGCGATAGACTTCGCCATCGCCCGGGGACTATCCAAGGTCGAGGCCGGGGCGCAGGGAGAACATAAACTGCTCCGCGGCTATATGCCGGAAGAGACTTACAGCGCGCACTATATCACCCATAAGGGCCTGCGCCGGGCGGTGGATCAGTTCCTGGCCCATGAGCGCGAAGCGGTGAGCGAGCATATCGGCGAACTGGCCAAGCACGGCCCGTTCAGGAAGGACGATTGAATGGCCTATGACGACAACAATATCTTCGCCAAGATTTTGCGCGGCGAGATCCCCTGCGTGAAGGTGTTCGAGAACGACAAGACCCTCGCCTTCATGGATGTGATGCCCCAGGCCGAGGGCCATGTGCTGGTGATCCCCAAGGAGCCGTCCGAAAATATTCTGGACCTGTCGCCGGATGGCGCATCGGCCATGATGGCCACGACCCAGAAAGTCGCCAAGGCGGTGAAGACGGGATTGAACGCGCCCGGCATCATGCTGGCGATGCTGAACGGCTCGCCCGCCGGCCAAAGCGTTTTCCATGTTCATTTCCACATCATTCCGCGCAGCGCCGGGGTGGAGCTGGGCCTTCATGCCCGCGGCATGGTGGATCCCAAGACCCTGGAACCCATTGCCGCTAAGATCCGGGCGGCGCTGTGATTCGAGAACAGTCCGGTGTTCGCATCGGATGACCGGGCCGGGCGGATGGATGACGAGGCCTTTCAGGATCTTTTGCTGGACGGCGAGCGCATCGCCTGGTCCGGACGGCCGGCCGGCGGAATTCTGCTCACCGGTCGCGATCTGCTTCTGATTCCCTTCAGCCTGCTGTGGGGCGGCTTCGCCATTTTCTGGGAATGGATGGTGCTGAGGGCCCCGAAAGCGCCGGTCATCATGCCGTTGTTCGGCGTGCCCCTGGTGCTGGCGGGAATTTATTTCATCCTCGGCCGGTTCTTTGCGGACGCCTGGCTGCGCAGCCTGACCCGCTATGCCGTGACCAACCAGCGGGTGCTGATGCTGCGCCTGCCGCCCCTTTCCAATTTCTCCGCCATGGCGATCGACCGCTTGCCGGCCCTGTCACTGGAGGAGCGAAGCGGCGGCGAGGGCACGATCCGCTTCCAGGGCGCTCCGGCTTACCGCGGCAACGGCTTCGCCATCATGACCCCGGCGCTGGTGCCGTCGCAATTTCTCGCCATCCCGGACGCCAGGCGGGTGTTCGAACTCGTCCAGAAGCAAGGCCGGCGGTTCTGATCCGCCTGGCCGCGCCGCGAAAATCCCTCGGGCGTCAGACGTCTTCGGTGGTTTTCGGCTTCTTGCCCTTCGACGACCTTGGCGGTGGACGCGGCTTGGCGTCGGCGGCGGGAAGGATTTCGAAGGCGAGCTTGTCCTTTTCGCGGTCCAGCAGCACCCGCACCGTGCCGCCATTCTTGAGCTTGCCGAACAGGATCTCGTCGGCCAGGGGCTTCTTGATATTGTCCTGGATCACCCGCGCCAAGGGACGGGCGCCAAACGCGTCGTCATAGCCCTTCCCGCCCAGCCAGCGGGTGGCTTCCGGCGTCAGATCGAAGGTGACGTCGCGGTCGGCGAGCTGGCTTTCCAGCTCCAGCACGAATTTCTCCACCACCTTGTCGATGGTGTCGCGCGACAAGGGCGCGAAGGAGATGGTCGCATCCAGCCGGTTGCGGAATTCCGGCGTGAACAGCTTCTTGATCGCTTCCTCGTCCTCGCCTTCGCGCTTGCCGCGGCCGAAGCCGATGGCGTCCTTGGCGGCGTCGGAAGCGCCCGCATTGGTGGTCATGATCAGGACCACATTGCGGAAATCGATCTTCTTGCCGTTATGGTCGGTGAGCTTGCCGTGATCCATCACCTGCAACAGGATGTTGAACAGATCGGCATGCGCCTTCTCGATCTCGTCCAGCAGCAGCACGCAATGGGGATGCTGGTCGACGCCGTCGGTCAGAAGCCCGCCCTGGTCGAAGCCGACATAGCCCGGCGGCGCGCCGATCAGGCGGCTGACGGTGTGGCGTTCCATATATTCGCTCATGTCGAAGCGGAGGAACTCCACCCCCAGGATGCTGGCGAGCTGCTTGGCGACTTCGGTCTTGCCCACCCCGGTGGGGCCGGAGAACAGATAGGAGCCGATCGGCTTTTCCGGCTGGCGCAGGCCGGCGCGGGCCAGCTTGATGGCGCTGGACAAGGCATGGATCGCCTTCTCCTGGCCGAAGACTACGCGGCTGAGATCGCTTTCCAGCGATTTGAGCGCCTCGGTATCGTCCTTGGACACCGATTTGGGCGGAATGCGGGCCATCTTGGCGACCACATCCTCCACTTCCTTGACGCCGATCACTTTCTTGCGCCGGCTTTCCGGCAGCAGCATCTGCGAGGCGCCGACCTCGTCGATCACGTCGATCGCCTTGTCGGGCAGCTTGCGGTCGTTGATGTATTTGGCCGAAAGCTCGACCGCCGCCTTCATCGCGTCGGCGGTGTAGCGCACCCGGTGGTAATCCTCGAAATAGGATTTGATGCCCATCAGGATCTTGATCGAATCCGCCATGGTGGGCTCGGCGATGTCGATCTTCTGGAAGCGGCGGACCAGCGCGCGGTCCTTCTCGAAATATTGCCGGTATTCCTTGTAGGTGGTCGAGCCGATGCAGCGCAGAATGCCCGCCGCCAGCGCCGGCTTGAGCAGGTTGGAGGCGTCCATCGCCCCGCCCGAGGTGGCGCCGGCGCCGATCACGGTGTGGATCTCGTCGATGAAGAGGATCGCGCCTTTGACGCCTTCCAGCTCCTTCACCACGGTCTTCAGCCGCTCCTCGAAATCGCCGCGATAGCGGGTGCCGGCGATCAGCGAGCCCATGTCGAGCGCAGTAGATGGTGGCGCCCCTGAGCACTTCCGGCACTTCGCTGTTGACGATCTTGCGCGCCAGGCCTTCGGCGATGGCGGTCTTGCCCACGCCGGGATCGCCGACGAAGAGCGGATTGTTCTTCTGCCGGCGGCAGAGGATCTGGATGGTGCGCTCGACCTCGGCTTCGCGGCCGATCAGCGGATCGACCCGGCCGGACTTGGCCTTTTCGTTGAGGTTGACGCAATAGGCTTCGAGCGCGTCGGTGCCCTGCTTGTTGGGCTTTTCGCTCTCTTCGTCCTCGTCGGCGCCGCGCGCCGGCTTGGGCTGGCTCATGCCCGGCCGCTTGGCGATGCCGTGGCTGATATAGCTCACCGCATCGAGCCGGTTCATATTCTGCTCCTGCAGGAAATAGACCGCGTGGCTTTCGCGCTCGGTGAACAGCGCGACCAGCACATTGGCGCCGGTCACCTCGTCGCGGCCGGAATTCTGGACATGCAGCACCGCGCGCTGGACCACCCGCTGGAAGCCGGTGGTGGGCTTGGCTTCCTCGCCATCCTCGATCACCAGGGTGACGAGTTCCTCGTCGATATATTTCTGCACCGCGCGGCGCAGCGCCTCGATGTCCACATTGCAGGCCTTCATCACCTGGCCGGCGTCGGCGTCGTCCATCAGCGCCAGAAGCAGATGCTCCAGCGTCGCATATTCATGATGCCGGTCGCTGGCCAGTTTGATCGCATGGTGCAGGGCCTGCTCCAGGCTGCGCGACAAGGACGGCATCACTCTTTCTCCATGGTGCATTGCAGAGGATGTTGATGCCGGCGGGAAAATTCAATGACCTGGGCCACTTTTGTTTCCGCCACCTCGAAAGTGAAGACGCCGCAAATACCCACGCCGTGGCGATGGACATGCAGCATCACCTCCACCGCGTCCTCCCGGCTCTTGGAAAAGAATTTCTCCAGTATATGCACGACGAATTCCATCGGCGTGTAATCGTCGTTAAGCAGCAGCACCTTGTAAAGCGAAGGCTTTTTGGTCTTGGGACGCGCGCGGGTGACGATACCGGTGCCGGTATTGTCGCCCTTGCCGTTATTGCCGTTGTCGCGCACCTGGTTCCATAATCCTTGAGCGGCGCGGGGCCTCTAGCCCCCGCATCCCGCCAGATTAAGCCAAAATCCCTTCCGGTAAAATAAAAAGGCCCGGGACTTGCGCCCCGGGCCCGGCAATAATGGATTTACAGGTCCTTCAGGCGGCGCTGGATTGCACCACTTCCACCCAGGCCTGGGCGCGGCTCTGAAGCGGCGCAAAGCTGTCCTTCGCCGCCGAAGTCATCAGTTGGTTGAATTTGGAGAGTTCCGCCACATAATTCTCGAAAGCGGATTTCGCATAGTCGGTCTGCACTTCGATCGCCTCATGCACCGACTTGGCGCCGAGGATCGCCTTGCCGGCGGCGATGGAATCCTCCATCGACTGCTTGGCGAAGGCATACATTTCGTTGTGGAGCGTTTCGGCGCCCTTGCCGGCGGCGGTGGCGGACTTGATCATCGCCTCGGCCGTGTCCTTGCCATAGCCGACCATATTGTCATAACCGGCTATCGCCTTGTCAAAACCGGCCTTGAGCGCATCCGCGCCCGCGTTGAAATTGATCTCAGCCGTCTGCAAATTCCTTTTCGGCGGCCGTCTTTGCCTTGGTCATCTATCATACCTTTCATGTTCGCATTCATGTCCGGCACGGCCCGGTTGTCCGGCGGCCTGTTGCACTGCAACATGACCTATATGCGCCATGCCCATGGAGGCGTCAAGGTGTTTTTGTTGCAATGCAGCAAAAAATCTTGGGAACTCTCTACTGCGCCTTATTTTGGCCTAACCATCCGTAATATAAGGTCGATTTGTCATTGCCGCTTGCATGGATCGGCACAATTTGATCTTTTGGCGGCGGGAGTGGTGGTGTTTCGAGATAGGATTGAGGTCGGCTGGCGTGGCGAAACCGCTATTGCTTCTGGGAATTTTTTTGGCGGCGCTTGCTATCGGCGCGCCTGCCGATGCCGCGACCCGTCATCGCCACGCCGCCAAATCCCGCCATTCGGCGCATCGAATCGTGCCCATGCCGGCGGGCGCCACCGATCCGGCCAAGGATGCCGCCCTGATCGAGGATGGCCTTACCGGCAAGGTCCTCTATGCCCGCAATGAAACGGCCGAGCGCCATCCCGCCTCCCTCACCAAGATGATGACGCTCTATCTGCTGTTCGAGGCGCTGAGAGCCGGCAGGATCAACATGCAGACACCGATGCCGGTGTCCCGGCACGCGTCTCTGCAGAAGCCGACCAAGCTCTATCTGCATCAGGGCGAGACCATCACGGTGGATGAAGCGATCCGGGCCATCGTGGTTCGCTCCGCCAATGATGTGGCCGTGGTGATCGCCGAGGCCTTGGGCGGCACCGAACTGCATTTCGCCCAGATGATGACGGAAAAAGCCCGCGAATTGGGCATGCACGAAACCTATTACCACAATGCCTCGGGCCTGCCCGATCCGCTCCAGATCACCACCGCCAAGGATCTTGCCTTGCTGGCGCGGCACCTGGCCTATGATTTCCCGCAATATTTCCCCTATTTCGCGCTGCCGGGATTCACCTACAAAGGCACCTTTTATCCGACCCATGACAATCTGATCGGCCATTACGCCGGGGCCGACGGCATCAAGACCGGATATACCGGGGCCAGCGGCTTCAACCTCACCTCCTCGGTGGTCCGCAACGGCGTGCATCTGATCGGAATCGTGATGGGCGGGCGCACCGCCATTCGCCGCGACCTGGAGATGGAGCATCTGCTCGATACGGTTTTCGCCAAGATCGACGACAATCCGACCTTGGTGGCGCGCGGACCGGTGCCCTGGACAACTCCCTCCGAAGTCAGTCCCAAAGCGGCCACGGCCGGCTTTGCGCTTGCGTCCAGGGATGCTTCAGGCAGGAAATATGCCGCCCTCTCCGCCCTGCCGCCGCCGATTCCGGCCAATGATGACGAGGACGCGGCCGAATCGATGCGGGCGCCGGATGAAAACTTCTCCGCCATCTCCGCCGAGGCCTCGGACCGGGCTTCACCGACGCAACCCTCCAAGTCCGGACCGGCATCCAATCCCGTGGTCGCGGCGCTGACACCCGCCGCCGATCCGGTCCCGCGCCCCATGCCGGGGAATGACGCGGCGGCAAGGCCGGCACAGGAAGGCTCCACGCCCGCCGCCAGCGAACCAAAACCGGTCACCGTGGCGGCGCTGCCCAAGATGCGGCCGGCGCCCGAGACCGGATCCGGCGAGGGCGACCAGGATTCGCCCAATTCCGCCACCCACAATTGGACGATCCAGATCGGCGCCTATGCCGACCGCGCCCTGGCCCGGGCGCAATTGGACGCCTATGCCCAGAAGTCCATGGACGTGTTGGGTCAGGCCGCGCGGCTGATCATTCCGTTTCAGGCCAGCGACGGCCACACCATGTATCGGGCCCGCTTCGGGCTTTTCGCCGAACGGCAGGCGCGGCAGGTCTGTGACCGGCTGACTCAGCGCGGCCAGACTTGTTTTGCCGCCGTCTCCAGCCGCTGATCCGGCATCCGCCGTTAAGGTCCCGACCGAAACCGGCCGCGATCAAAGCAGGCCCAGCACCGCCAGCTCCCGCTGCAAGGCCTCCGGCAGGCCCTTGGCGCCTTTCAGCTCCGCAATATCCGGCGGCGCTTCCTTGGCCTCCAGATACCGCCAGCCTTGAAACGCCCGGCGGGGCCTCAGCCGCACTGGCACCAGGCGCTTGTCATAAACCAGGCCGCAATGGGGCACGCCGTCCTTTTTTACCGGGCGCAATTCCAGCAAAGCCTGGTGGGCCATGATCTGGCCGCGAATCACCCAATAAAGCGAACCGCCGTCCAGCAATTCCTCGGCCCGCTTGGGCATCTGGCGGGTGATGTGGATGAGTTCCGGCTTCTGGCCCTTGGCGCGCTTCTCCCGCAGTCTCTTCTTTTGCCAGTCGGCCAATTCCTGAAGTGAATCAACGCCCACGCATAGTTTGATCAAATGAAGCATGAAAAATGTCGCGACCGGTTGCCGCTGAAAGGAAAGGAATGTTTTCTCCGCCCGTCAATGCCGGTGACGAGAAATCAATCGAAAAACTGGGGATCAAGCCTCACATCAATCGGCGCAAGCTTCCTGCATGCAGCGGGCATGCAGGCCTGGCTGCGCCGCCGCAGCGGCGGGACTGCTTTCCCGGGCCAACAATTCGGTGCGCAGATCCGCGCCACCCGTCAGGGTCAAGTGCACCGGGCAGCGCTCCGCGATTTCCTTCAAGCGCGCCCGCTGGGTTTCATCCAAGGCGCCTTCCAGCAAAAGGCCGGTTTCAAACACATCGCGCGCCCCTTTACGGTTGTGGCGCACCTCGACCCGGACCCGGTCCAGCGGCCAGCCCTTGCGGTTGGCATAAAGACGAAGGGTCATTGCCGTGCAGGCCCCCAGCGCCGCCCCGATCAACTCATAGGGATCGGGGCCGGATCCCAGCCCGCCCGCCGCCACCGGCTCGTCGATGATCAGGGTCCTTTCCCCAATTCGGGCCTCGACCTGGAAAGACCCATGGCCGGTCTCGCTGACCCTCAGGACAGGGCCCGGCAAAACATTCATACGCATTTTCTCCTCCGGCTGTGCCGCGCCCGCCCGATGACATATAGGCCGCGCCGCGGAACCGGATCCACTCGGGCGCGACCCGGTTCCGGCATGGTTATTTGGGGTACCGAATCATTTCTTCACGGCGACGAATTCGATCTCCACCAGTGCCCCCCGCTTCACCAGATTGGCGGCCTGAATGGTGGCACGGGCGGGCTTGTTGGGCTGTTCCGCCGTGCCGAACACTTTCTTCCAGGCCGAATTCATTCCGGCGAAGTCCATCTTGCCGCCATTGGCGGGATCGGCGGCCAAAAACACCCGCGCCTGCACCACATCCCCGAAAGTCAGGCCTAGCTTGGCAAGCTGCGCCTTGAGGCCGGCCAGGGTCGAACTGGTCTGCTGCACGGTGTTGCCGTAACTTTCAATACTGTCCTTGGGGGCACTGGGATTGGCGACCAAAGGACCGCTACCGCTGATGTAATAAGTCGTATAGCCCGGCGGCACGATCACCGAACTGGCGAAAGGAGAAGCGGGGTCTTCCTGGTTATGGATGACACCCGCCGCCCTGGCGCCGGGCCCCATGGCGCACAGGGCAAACAAGCCGAAAGACAGGACGATGAGATGCTGGCGTTTCATGATCGGGTTTCCTCTGTTGGCGTGAAGTCACGCGCGTTTTGAAGCGGTGGGTGATTTGCGAAGAGGCGCAGCTTGTCGATTGCGCATTTCCAGCGCAAGCCGGCGCATCGACCGCACCGGTCAATATTCGAATTGGTAACTGAGGCCGACGGAGCCGCCCGTATCCTGGGCGGATGCGCCCTGGGTGGCGGTGGCATTGGTTCCGGTGCTGACGGTGGCCTGCGCTTTCAGATTGCGGGTGATGTCGACTTGCACTTGGGCCTGGGTGCCGCCGGAGAGGCTTTGCTTGGCGCCAACATAGATATTGTGGGAGACGTATTTTCCCGCCTCCACCGTGGCGTCGGTCGTGGCGCCGGACCCGCCGCTGACCGCCAGGCGATCCAGTCCCAGCCCGCCGCGAATGGAGGCCACCGGATCAAAGCCGTTGCCGACACCGCCGAGCGACGCCAGGGCCTGGGCCATTTGGGCAAACTGCAGCGGGGTGAGCTGCTTGGCGCTTTGCTGAAACAGTAGATGGGCCAGCACTTCGTCCTGTGGCAGTTGCGGCGTGCTGGACAGGGTGATTTTGGGCGCCGAGGCATAGCCGGTCACCGTGAGGGTGGCGGTGACCCCGCCCGATGTGGTCGCGGCGACGAAATCCAAGACCGGGTCCAGGCGGTTCTGCACGGCGCCGCCGTTGAAAGTCACCGTGCCGGTGGTGAAGTTCAGGGTCTGGCCGGCTACCGTCAGCGTGCCGCGCTGCATTTTGAAGCCGCCGCCGATCTGGGGTGCGCCCGAACTGCCGCTGAGCTGCAGACGGCCCGCCAGATCGGCGTCGATCCCGCGACCGCGCACGGTCACCGGTCCGGTGGTGACAACCGCCAGATCCAGTCTCAGCGAAGTTGCGGCGGCCGGCGGCGGCGGTTTTTCGCCGCGACGGCGGATATTCAGGGTCCGGACTTCCGGGGGAAAGGAATCCGGGATGTTGATCTCGGCATGCGGCACATCCAGCTTGCCCGACAAGGTCACCGCCTTGCGCAACGCGCCCGTCAGTCTCAGATCGCCCGACAGGGACGCGGTCATCATGTCGCTGACGATGGGCCGCGCGTTGCGGGTCGTGATGCTCAGATCGACCGGCCATCCCGGCGTGGCGAAGTCGATCCGGCCGCTGCCGGAGATCGTGCCCGGCCCGGCCCGGCCCTGGAAGCGCGCGATGCGGACCACTTCGCCCTCGGCCTCAAGGTCCGCGGCGATGTCGCGGATGCGCAGCCCCTGGGTATAGTCCTGAAACTCCGCTTCTTGCAGGACGGCGCTGCCGGAAAGCCGCGGTGCCGCCATCATGCCCGTCACCGCCATATCCAGGGCGACATGGCCTTTCACCCGCCGCCCGCTTGCCACCAGCAGCGGATCGAGCAGAGCAAGGTCCGCATTTCCCGCCGTCTGCAAATCCAGTGCGCCATCCGCAGACAAAGGCACCCTGCCCCGCAAAGTCAGCGCGCCGGTACCGTTCTGCGAAAGCTTTGCGGTCAGGCGCACGGCACCGCCGCTGAGCTCTGCCCGTGCCTGCAGGGTGCTGGGTGCGAGCTTGCCGGAGCGGCCCCCGACCCGCAGCTCCTTGCCATCGAGCGTGACGGTCCCGGTCGGCGCGGCCAGGCTGCCGGCAAGATCCGCCCGCGCATCGATCGTCCCGTCCGCCGGCAGCGGCAGAAAGGGTCCGAATGCGCCGAGATGAATGTCCTGCGCCTCAGCGGTCAATGCCAGCTTGGGCGACAGACGGCCCGTCACCCGAAATGTGCCGCCCGCCCCTCTCAGCGCCAGCGCGTCTACCGCGATGCCGCCCGCCAGATCGAAGCGGGCGGGCTGGGACAGGGTCGCCGTCTGGCCGCGCCAATCGGCCTGAAACCGATCCAGCCGCAGCTCCGCCTTGGAGACATTCACCTGCGCATCGGCAGCGAGATGCGCGGATTGCGAAGTTCGGAATCCTTGAGATCGGCGGCGACGGCGGCGGCGAGCCGGTCGAGCGGCCCGTCCAGTTGGGCGCTGGCCGTGCCGGTGAGGCCGGCCCCAGCCAGCCCCTTCGCGTTCAATCTTGCATTCAGATGCGGCGTGCCGAAGGCATCCGCGAGGGTTGCCTCGGCCTCGACGCTGTCCAGGGCCGCCGAGCCGATGCGCAGCGCCGACGCGTTCAGATGCAGCGCCACCTGCTGCTTGCCCTGCCGGCCCTCGAGATCGCCCACCGCATGCAGATGTCCTCCCATTTTTATTTCCAGCAAGCTGGAAATGTCGCCGAGATTCTTCGCATCGGCTGCAACATGACCGTCAAGCGGACCTTTCCGGGGCACGATGAGGGCGGCGCGGACTGCCAGCGACTTCCAGTCCAGCGACAATTTGGCGTTATGGCCGCCGCTCGTTCCGCTCCAATCCGCGGCCAGGGCAAAACCGGCATCGTCGAATTTTCCATTGCCGGTAACGCGGGCGTTGGCGGGATTGGGCAAGCCCGTGGCCTGTATCTTGAGCGCGATATGTTGGCGGGCAAACCCTTTGCTGGCCATGTCGGCCTCGCCGGAAAGCGCGATCTGTGCCTGAGCGGGAACGCCGCTGATGGTGCCTGCCAAGCGCGCCGTCCCGATAAGTGTAGGGGCAAGCCGGGACAGGTCGGTGAGCCCGGCATCGATCCGGTATGCCATTCGACCGCCACGGAAATTGCCGTCGACTTTGGTATCAAATCCCGCCCCGCTAAAGGCGAGATGCGAATTGCGCACGTCACTGCCCGCAATAACGGCATTGAGCGACAGCGCCGCGTTGCGGCCCAGCATGCGCGCCACGGCCGATTTGCCGTCGGCATGAATGCCGCCTGTCAGGTCCAGGGTGACCTGATCACCCTTCCACGCCACCATGGCTTTCAGGGCAGCGCTGCCTTTCATATCCGCGCCCGTTACGGCGGCAAAGGGCGCCAGCGATGGCACGGACAGAGTCAGAACCGCATTCTGCGCCCCCGCCATATGCGCTGTGCCCTCCAAATTCACCAGCTTGTGGCGGATCGCGAATTGAACGGGTTGGACCACATCCTTGAGATTGGCGTGAACTGTCGCCTCCACCGGCGCCGCGGCGAAAAGACCGGCAAGGCTGCCGGGCAAACGCAAGCCGCTGGCCTTGGCGGTAAGATCAACAATGCCGGATCGGCCCTGGGCATGGGTGTCCACCGCGGCGATGACGGAGCCCGCCGCCTGCAACTGAGCCAGATGGAAATCCGCGTCGATCTGGGGCGCGTCAAAGGCGCCGTGCAGATGGCCTTCCGCGGCAAATCGGGACCAGCCGATCTGGTCATTCAGCTGCATGGCCGGTGATGCGGCGGAGAAATCGATATCGGCGCGGTCATTCGCCAGGGAGATCGTGCCTTGCCCGCCGGCCGTGAGAGGCCCCGCCGTCAGATGGAAGGCGACGTGGTTGGCGGCACGGTCACCCGATGCTTGGGCCGACAGCGCGACCGGGCCCAGCCCGGGCAGCCCCACGATCTTGCCCAGCAACCCCTCCCGGTCCTCGGCGATGGAGGCCGTGCCTTTGATCACACCGTCCGCGACCGCGCCCTCGACCGCGTAATGATCGCTGCTGCCCGGCCGGGTCACCGTGAGATCGGCCTGCATGGCATGGATGGAGACGAAATGCAGGGACCCTTGCGCCGCGAGCGTGGCGGGATGGCCGATCAAGGCCGGTGCGATATCGATTTGGGGGAGCGACAGGGATTCCACATCGATCCGGGGAGTGGCGCCGCCGCTCGACGCGGGCGGCGGACGGCGCAGCCATTCGACTTTCGCCGCCGCGACCCGGCGGATCACATAGTGATTGTTCAGTGCGGGGAATGGCGACCACGCCAGTTGCGCATCGGTGACGCGCAGCCAGACCCCGCCTGCATCGCGAAGCTCGATCTGGTGCGCGCGGAGGCTGCCCGGCAGCGCGCCCTCCAGACCCGCCAGCTTCACCTCGCCGCCGGTTGCCTTCCACACGATCCATTCGATGGCACGGTGGCCGGGCGGGGTCCACAGCAGCAGCGCAACCAGCAATGCCAGCCCGGCAGCGATGCCGCCGGCCCAGACCGCGAGCCGGCGCAGGAGCCTATGCAGTTCCGGAGTCAAAAGGCCTGCCCCAATCCGATATAGAGTTCGAAACTGTCGCCGCCCCGTACGCGGTTGATCGGTACCGCGATGTCGGCACGCACCGCGCCCAACGGCGTATAGTAACGCACGCCAAGCCCGGCGCCCACGCGCACCGCGCCGCTGAAAGGCGCCCCGCCCGCGCTGGCCTGCCCGGCATCGACAAAGGCGGCGGCGCCGTAATCCTCCAGGATGCGCTGGCGGAATTCGATGGTGGCGGCGTCGACCGATTTCGCGCCCATGGGCTTGTGATCGGGAAATTGCGGGCCGATGGACTGATAGGCGAAGCCGCGCACCGTGGCGCTGCCGCCGGCATAAAGTCTTTGGTCCGGCGGCAATTCGAGATTGGACGCCCCCATGATACTGCCCGCCAGCGCCCGCAAGGCCAGCACCGAACGTCCCTCCCCCGCCAGATCGAAATAGGTCGAACCGGACGCCTGCAGCACCAGGAAAGTGAGATCGTCGATCCCGAAGGATTGGGTCGGGGTCACCGCCAGCGAGGCCCGCGCGCCATGGATGGGATCATGCAGCAGGTCGCTGAGACCGGTGCTGTCATAGCTTGCCGTCACCGGCAGGGCGATAAGCCGGTAGAAGCGGTCGGTATTTTCCTGCGTCACCCGGTCCAAGCTCAGGGTAACCCCGGCGCTGCCGCTCCACAGGGACGAGAATTTGCGGTGCAGCCGGCCCGCCATGCTTTCCGCGGTCTGGTCATAGGCGTCGAGCTGCTGCTTGATGCCGGTCAAATCCAGTTCCAGCTCCTGATCCGGCCGCCAGAATTGCGGCTTCAGGAATTGGGCCGACAGGTTGTAGCCCAGCCCAGCGGTCGAGGTGCCGAGGCCGGTGCCCGCGGCGCCGAGATTGAGCAGTTCGCCATTGCCGAACAGATTGCGGTGCGACCAGGTCGCGCCCAGGCTGATGCCCAGATCGGTGGAGTAGGTGCCGGTCAGGGAGACGGCGTGCCGGGGCCGTTCCTGCACATCGAAAGTCAGCGGGATGCGGCCATCGGCATCGAGTTTGGTGGCCGCATGCACCGTGACGCCGGAAAAGACGCCGAGCGCCGCCACCGCCCGGCGCGCCGCCTCGATCCGGCTGGGGGAATATCGCTCGCCCGGCTTGATCGTCAGCGCCTTGCGCACGAAATCCTCGTGCACGTCCTTGAGGCCGGTGAAGGAGATGCGGCCGATATCGGCGCGCGGGCCTGTCTCCACCTTGTATGTCAGATCGACGGTGTGCCGGTCATTGTCGGCGATGGCGGTGGGCGCCTCCACCGTCGCCAGCGCATAGCCGTCTTCCTCGAGCGCCGTCAGAAGCTTTTCCCGCGCATCCAGCACCGTGTCGGCGATGACGGGGTCCCCGCTTTTCACATCCAGGGCGGGGCGGTCGGCATCCGGTACGGGGCCGTTGATCGTCACCTTGCCGATATGGAACAAAGGTCCCTTATCGATGGCGACTTCCACCGCGACCGGCTTGACGGGTGCGGCATCCAGTATGTTGGGAAGCTCGGGATCGTCCAGCGCGTGACCGGCGATGCGAATGCCGACGCTGTTGAGATAATAACCGAAACTGTCCAGCGCGGTCTGCAGCCGCGCGATGTCGGAGCGGGCCCGCTGCACCAGGGCGAAAGGCGGCACCGGCGCCTTGTCCCGCAGGCCGACCAGTTGAGAGCTGGAACGCAGCACCGCGTCCATCTCGCCCACGCCGGTTCCTTGAATATGCACGTCATAGGGCTGCGGATCGGCCGCCCGCGCCACGCCCAGCGGCAGGACAGAAAGAAGCAATGCGGCGGCAAATCTGCGAAGCAAGGCGGAATGGAACAAATGGGATACCGTTCGGGCGTGCGGGCGCCCCTGCGTTTAAGGGCCGTTTGTGGATAAGGTGTGGCGGCATCGTACCGGCGCCGGCCCGCAAATAACAGGCTTGAACAATCCGGCGGCGAATGAAATCCGGCTGTCGCAGCCGGCGCGAAATTCACGCGCGGCCAATTCCGCGTGGCGGTCGTCGTCGCATGCCGATCCCGGGACTGCTTGTTGAATCGCGGCGGTATCGCGCGGACCCCGGACAGAAGGCGCCGGTCGCGCCTCGTCCTGCCCGTCCGGATTTATGCTTGAAAGAAAACAGGAACGCCGGTTGCGTGCCTATTGGCTATCGTCGGTCCGATCCTGGAACAGTTCGCCATTCTGCATCGATTCGGCGCACCCCGGCGCATCGCGGCCAATCACTTCGCGATAGCGCGCCAACTGCTTGATCGCGTCCCACTTTTTCCAGCTTTTGCTCTGCTGTGCGGACGCGGCTTTCCAATCGAAACGTTTCAAGACAATACGAATCCCATAGCCCTGCGGTAGAGACAGCAAGATCGGTGCCAATACCGGCATTCATCATTAAGCGTGAAGATGTGCATATGCTCGCGCTTCCTTGCGCGGACAGATCCTCGAAAGATCGTATGGCATCCTGCCGCGCGCGCCCTCCCGTCGCTGGCGCGCGGGCGCGCTTGACATTCTTTTGCACGCCCCATGAAGGTTTCGACCGTCAGCCTGGCATCCTGCCGCGCGCGCCCTCCCGTCGCTGGCGCGCGGGCGCGCTTGACATTCTTTTGCACGCCAATGGCGTGCAAAAGAATGGTGCGGTCGAGAAGACTCGAACTTCCACGGGTTGCCCCACTAGCACCTCAAGCTAGCGCGTCTACCGTTCCGCCACGACCGCACAGTCCGGGAAAAGCCGGCAGGCGGCGGATGTAGCAACCCCACCCGCATTAGACAAGCCGGGCGGAAAATCGGGGAATTCCGGACTTGAGGGCCTAAATCCCCTCGCCGTCCATGCCCATATGGATGCCGCATTCATCCTTGTCGAGACCGGCCCAGCGGCCCGCCCGATAGGCTTCGCCGGCGCCGACCCGGCGGGTGCAGGGCATGCAGCCGATCGAGGGATAGCCGTCGGCGACCAGCGGATGCGCCGGCAGCTTGTGGGACACGGCATAGGCCTCCAGCTCGCCTGCGGTCATTTGCCAGAGCGGGTTGAAGCGGAAGCGGCCCTCGAACCATTCCACCGGCTGCATCAGGCTCCGCGCCCGGGTCTGGAATCGCTTCCGGCCGGTGACGAAACCGGCAAACGGCTTCAGCGCCGAAGCCAGCGGCGCCACTTTGCGGAAGCCGCAACAGGCCCCGGCGTCGCGCGCCCACAGCCCGCCATCGCCATCCAGCTTTCCGCGGGCTTCGAGACCCGGTGAAAGGCTGCGGACATCGGTGAGACCCAGGACGTCCTGCAAGCGGTCCCGGTAGCGGAGGGTTTCGCCGAACAATTTTCCGGTATTGAGGAACAGGATTGGCGTGGTGGGATCGATGGCCGCCACCATGTGCAGCAGCACCGCGGATTCCGCACCAAAGGACGAGACCACGGCGGTCCGGCCCCGGAACGGATCCGTCAGGCCTAGTTCGAGGATGCCCCGGGCATCAAGAAAGGCGGCCTTTTCCAGCAGCGGCACCAGGATCGCCTCACCCACATCGGGGGATTTGACGGCAATGGATTCCAGGGCGCTCACAGCCAGCCCTTTTCCACCGCCAGGTCGCGCAGCTTTTGGGAGACTTGGGCGGGCGGCAGGCCCTGGCTGCGAAACCGGGCCCGGTCCCCCGCCAATTCCGCCACCCGGTCGCGCCACTCCGGCCCGAAGCTGGCCGCCAGCCGCTCGCGCAACGCGCGTGCCAGCCCCGGCACCATGCCGCCGGTCGAGGCGGTCAGGATCAGATCGCCCTGCCGGACAATCGCCGGGACGTGAAAGTCGCAGAGGGCGGGCGCATCCTCGACATTGACCAGCACGCCCAACGCCCGGGCGCGGCCGACCAGTTGCCGGGATTCGCCCTCCCCGAGGCCGGCCACGAACAGAAGCCGGAGTGGCGCCAAAGCCTCGTCGGAGGCGTCGGCGGAAAGCAGCCGCGCCGGGACCCCGGCCTCGGCCAAAAGGGCTGCGCGGCGCGCCAGGGCCGCGCCCTGACCCGCCAGGCCGGCCTTGAGCTTCAGGGGGCTGAGAATGAGCGGCAGCATGCGGTCCGGCCGTGAACGCGGACAGCACACCTATTGGGTACGGTTATAAAATGCAATATCGCAGTGGAGAATAAAATATTCAACAGTAAAATATATGTCTAATCATAATTGGCCAACAGCTCCACCACCGAAACCCCGATCTTGTCGCCGTGAATCTGGATTTCGCCTTTCGCCACCGGCTTGTCGTTGGCCAGGATGGTCACGGGATCGTCCTGGCGGGAATCCAGCTCGATCACCGCCCCGCGGCCCATGCGCAGCAGCTGGTGCATCGGAATCACCGAGCGGCCCAGCACCACAGAGATTTCCACTTTGATATTGTCGATATTGGTGGCCATGCCGCGATGCCTATATTCATGTGATCGGCCCCAACGGTGCCGGATTATGGTTTCGGAAAGCTTAATTTGGACAGCTTGACCCATACCCATCCCGAATGGCGGATTTCCGACCGGCCGGTGGCCTATCCGGAGGCCGTGGCGGCGATGGAAGCGCGCGCCGCCGCGATCGCGGACGGCCGGGCGGACGAGTTGGTCTGGCTGTTGGAGCATCCCGCGATCTATACCGCCGGCACCAGCGCCAATGACGCCGATCTGATCGATCCCCGCTTTCCGGTCTATCGCACCGGCCGCGGCGGCCAGTTCACCTATCACGGGCCCGGACAGCGGGTGGGCTATGTGATGCTGAATCTGAAAGCCCGCAAGCCCGATGTCCGCAGCTTCGTCCGCGATCTGGAGCAATGGCTGATCGAGAGCCTGGCCTCGTTCGGCGTCAAGGGCGAGCGGCGCCAAGGCCGGGTGGGAATCTGGGTGGCGCGCGGGCAGCGCGAGGACAAGATCGCCGCCCTGGGCGTGCGCATCCGCCGCTGGGTGACGTTTCATGGCGTGTCCTTGAATGTGGACCCGGACCTGTCGCATTTCGGCGGCATCGTGCCCTGCGGGGTGCGCCAGCATGGCGTCACCAGCCTGGCCGATCTCGGCATCCTGGCCAGCATGGCCGATGTCGATCTGGCCTTGAAACAGGCTTTCGAGAAAATCTTTGGGTGAGCCACGACCGCGAAGCGGTCAAGACGGCTCAGTGAACCGTCTTGAGTGGCGAACGGTCCGTAGCGCCAGCCTAGGGGACGGTTTGGGCGAGCAGCCGGATCAGCCCAGCGCGCGCTTTTCCGTCACGCGCTCCCCAACCGTTGAAAGCCCTTCTCGGCCGGCGGCTCGCTATTGTGCAGATCGATCGCATGCACCCGCGCGCCGTTGGGTCCCCGCGTCGCCGCCCCGACAAAGACCTCCACCGCCTTGGTCGGGCCGCTCACCAGCGCTTCGACCGACCCGTCGGAGCAGTTGCGCACCCATCCATCCAGGCTGTGGCGCACCGCCGTCATGGTCAGGAATTCGCGAAAGCCCACGCCTTGGACGATGCCTTCGATCCGCACCCGCAAGGAGGTGATGTCGTCACTCATTGAAACTCCAATATCACATCGTCGCGGGCGAGATTGTCGCCCTTCCGGGCCAGGATTCGGGCGATGGTGCCATCGCGCTCGGCGCGCAGGACATTTTCCATCTTCATGGCTTCCACCACCGCCAGCGGATCGCCCGCCTTGACGGACTGGCCTGCGCTGACCGAAAGGCCGGTGACCAGCCCCGGCATCGGACACAATAGCAGCCGCGAGGTATCCGGCGCCGGCTTGAGCGGCATCAAGGGCGCCAGCCTGGCGGCCTGGGGCGCGCGCACGCTGACCAGGACGTCGCGGCCGCCCTGGATGAGGCGGTAGCCGCCGGCCTGGCGGCTGATCTGGAACACGGTTTCCTGCCCCTCATGCTTGAGAACCAGAAGCGGCCGTCCCGGAAACCAGTCCATCACGGCTTCGAAGATCTTGCCGTCGATCGCCAGATGCAGGCTTCCCACCGCCAGATGCGCGTCACAGATGGCGAAATCGCGTCCGCCGAGAGTGGCGATGAAACTGTCGCCGGGCTTGAGCGCGCCGTTCAAGGCGCCGCTGATCCGGCTGGCCCGGGCGGTGCGGGTGAGCTTGGCGGCGACGGCGGCGGCGACGAACAGACGGGCGTCGCCGTCCGACAGCGGCGCGCCATTGAAGCCGTCAGGAAACTCCTCGGCGATGAAGCCGGTGGTGAGCCGGCCCTCGCGAAACCGCGCGTTGCCCATGATGGCGGCCAGGAAGGGCAAATTATGGGCGATGCCGCCGATCTCGAACCGGTCCAACGCCGCGGCCATGGCCGACACCGCCTCATCGCGGGTGGCGGCATGGGTCGAAAGCTTGGACACCATGGGATCGTAATAGACCGAGATTTCTCCGCCTTCGGACACGCCGGTATCGTTGCGGATGGTCACCCCCGTCTTGGCGCCGCCGGCTTTGATGACTTGCTGGGGGGGGCGGTAACGGGCGAGCCGGCCGGTGGAAGGCAGGAAACCGCGATAGGGATCCTCGGCATAGACCCGGGCTTCGATCGCCCAGCCGCGGCGGGTGATATCCTTTTGCGCCAGCGGCAGCTTCTCGCCCGCCGCCGCCCGGATCATCCATTCGACCAGATCCAGCCCGGTGATCAGCTCCGTCACCGGATGCTCGACCTGCAGCCTGGTGTTCATTTCCAGGAAATAGAAATTGCGGGCGCCGTCGACGATGAATTCCACCGTCCCGGCGCTGTCATAATTCACGGCCTTGGCCAGGGCCACGGCCTGGGCGCCCATGGCGGCGCGGGTGTTTTCGTCCAGGAACGGCGAGGGCGCTTCCTCGATCACCTTCTGGTGGCGGCGCTGGATGGAGCATTCCCGTTCCCCCAGATGCACCACATGGCCATGCCGGTCGGCCATCACCTGGATTTCGATATGGCGCGGCTGGGTGACGAATTTCTCCACCAGCAAACGGCCGTCGCCGAAGCTGGACTGGGCCTCGTTGCGGGAAGAAGTGATCGCCTGCGCCAGTTCACCCTCGCTTTCGACCACCCTGAGGCCCTTGCCGCCGCCGCCGGCCGAGGCTTTCACCATGACGGGGTATCCGATCTCCGCGGCGATGGCCCGGGCATGGGCCTCGTCGCTTATCTCTCCCACAAAGCCGGGCACGGTGGAGACGCCGGCCTGTTTGGCCAGACGTTTGGATTCGATCTTGTCGCCCATGGCGGCGATGGCGCCGACATTGGGGCCGATAAAAGCGATCCCCGCTTCCGCCAGGGCGGCGGCGAAAGCGCCCCGCTCGGAGAGAAAGCCATAGCCGGGATGCACCGCGTCCGCGTCCATGTCGCGGGCCGCCAGCACCAGTTGGTCGATCCGGAGATAGGATTGGGCGGCCGGCGCCGGCCCGATGAACACCGCCTCGTCCGCCATCTCGACATGCAGGGCGTCCCGGTCGGCGTCGGAATAGACCGCCACCGTGGCGATGCCCATGCCCCGGGCGGTCTTGATGATGCGGCAGGCGATCTCCCCGCGATTGGCGATCAGAATCTTGCGGAACAAATCCTTCCCCGGCGCGCGATTTATCGGTCAAGACTAGGGGGTTGCGAAGCTTCGGTAAACCGCTATACGGCCATGACAATGGCGAATATCCCCCGCGCCGCGGCGCTCGCGATGTTCCGCGTCCATATCGAGAATGGCCTGTCCGTGGCCTTGGGCGTGGGCCTGACCGGACTGCTGGCGGGCTCGGTGCTGGGCTTCGACATCGGCATCGCCGCCGCGTCCGGCGCGGTGTGCGTCAGCATCTCCGACCAGCCCGACCCGCTTTGGCAAAAGCCCTGGATCCTGGGATGGGCGCTTGTCATCGCGGTCAGTTTCGCCGCCCTGGTGAGCTTTTCGCAATTCTGGTTTCCGCCATACGGCTTCATTCCGGTCGCCGCTTTCGCCGGTCTGTGGACGGGGTTGATCTCGGCCTATGGCCGGCGGGCCTTGAGCCTGACCATGACGGGGGTGCTGACCCTCGTCTATGCCATGGGGCGTCATTTCCCGGACTTGGGCCACGCCTCCTTCTATCTGGCCCAGTTCTCCGCCGGCGCGCTGATCTATGTCCTTTATGCGCAGGCCTATGCCCTCATCTTTGACGACCGCGCCCGCCGGCTGCTCCTGGCCGAGGCGATGCGGAGCTTTGTCGTCTATCTCCGGGCCAAGGCGGCGCTCTACGACCCGGGCACAAAGGGGCCGGCCGCTTTTCGCGCCCTGATCGACGCCTATGCCGTGCTGGTGGACCGGCTGCAGGCGGCGCGCGACACGATCTTTTCCCGCCGCGGACTTCCCCTGCAAAGAAAGCGGATCGATTCCCTGATCGCCCTGCTCGACGCCTTCGACGCCATGTTGTCGGGCGACGCGGATGTGGAGATCTTGAGACGCTCGCGCCGCCGCGAACTGAAATGGCGGATCAACCGCTTCATCCTGGAAGTTGCCGAAGAAGTGGAAATCCTCACCTTGGCGTTGCGCCGCCGCCATGCCCAGGTCGCGCAGCGTCCCTACAAACTGGAAGAGGACGCCTTGCTGGCGGCGGTGAATGCGGCCAATCGCGAGGACTCGGAGGACGAGGCCATCGACCATGCCTATTTCGTGACCGCCAACAAGCTGGTGGTCGCCGAACAGCATGTCGCCGCCCTGGCGCGGGCGCTGGACCGCGACACGCCCCCCTCGCCGCTTTCCAGGGAACTGGACCTGCGCCTGTTCCAGCAGCAGGTTCCACGGGGATTGGGTGTGCTGGCGGAACAATTCGATCTCGAAAAGCCGGCCATGCGCTACGGCATCCGGCTGGCGCTGGCGATGACCGCAGGCCTGGTTCTCACCCTGATCTTTCCCCGCTTCGCCCATGCCAACTGGATTCTTCTCACCATCGCCCTGATCATGCGGGCCAATTACAGCATCACCCGGCGGCGGCGCGGGGACCGCATCACCGGTACCCTGATCGGTTCCGCGGTGGCGGTGGGCCTGATCGCAATCGCGCCACCGTCCTTGCTGCTCGGCGTGATCGTGCTGGCGATCGGGCTTTCCCACGCCTTCGCCGGCGTCCAATACCGGGTCACCGCGGCGGCGGCCTCGATCTCGTCGCTGCTGCTGCTGCATTTTTCCGCGCCGCTGTTGCAGGGACAATTTTTCGAACGCGTGGTGGATACGCTGATCGGGGCGGGTCTATCCTACGCTTTCAGTTATCTGCTGCCGAATTGGGAGCGCAGTCAGTTGCCCCGCCTGGTGAAAAGCCTGCTGTCCGCCGACAATGCCTTTGCCGAGGCGGCGCTGAGCCGCATTCATCTGCGCCAGCCTTACCGGTTGGCGCGCAAGCGGGCCCTGGAAGCGGTGGCGCAACTATCCGGGGCCATGCGCCGGCTGGCCGATGAGCCCAATGCCGGCCGCCGCACCCTGGCCACCCTCAACGCCCTTCTGGGCGCCAATTACGCGCTGGCATCCGGTCTGTCCTCCATGCCGATCCTGATGACGATCCGGGGGCCGGACCTCGATCCGGTCCAGGCCGATGCCGCGATCCTCGAAAGCCGCCGCCAGGTCGCCGCGATCCTGACCGGCAGTCCGGTACCAGAGCCGATCCCTCCCCCGGCCGCCGGCCACCCGGCCGGGCCGAAGCAGAAGCTGGCCATGACGGTGCTGGCCCGCCGTCTCGGCCATATCGAGCGGAATGCGCGCAAAGTGGCGCGGCTGGCGGCGCGGCCGGCGATCGGACGTGAGGGCACCCATGCGCCTTGAGCTGGCTGCGGCCGGATTGATGCTTTTGACAGGACCGGCCCAAGCCCAGCCGCAGAATTTGCCCCTGCCCCAGGCGCCGGGTGAGCAGACCCTGCAATTCGGCGCCGCCAGCCTCGCCATCGCCATGCCGGCGCCGGAAAGTCATGATCCCATCCGGATCACCGCCGCCGCGCCGGATACAAAGCCGGTCACGCTTTCGCTGGATCACGATCCGGACGCGCATGAATTTCCGCCGGATATTTCGATGGTGGAAATGGATGCGTCCAATGCCACGCCGGAATTTCTCATTTCGCGCTTCTCCGGCGGCGCCCATTGCTGCGCGGTGGTGCAGATTCTGGATCTGGTGGCCGGAGCATGGCGCATCGTCGACGGCGGCGGCTGGGACGGCAGCGGGATCATCCCCGAAGATGCCGATGGCGACGGCGAGGACGAGATCGTGCATGGCGACGACCGCTTCTTGTACCGCTATTCCTGCTATGCCTGCGCCGGCACGCCGGTGCGGGTGTTCAAGCTGATCGAGGGAACCCTGGCCGATGTGACCATGAGCCCGCTGTTCCGCGGATTGGACGAAAAGGACCTGCCCGATTTCAAGCAGGGCTGCGCCAATCACGACAATGGCGCTTGCGCCGCCTATGTGGCGGCGGCCTCACGGCTGGGACGGCACGACCAGGCCTGGCAATTCATGCTCGATCATTATGACCGCAACAGCGATTGGGGCCTGACGGACTGTGCACTCCGCGGCGGTGGCGGCAAATGTGTTGCGCGGGTTCAGTTCAAATCCTATCCCGATGCGCTGACGGCGTTCCTGGCAAGCCTGGACACGGCGCAGCCGGGCCTGCCCTGACGATCACAGCGGGATATTGTCGTGCTTCTTCCAGATCTGCGCCACCTGCTTGTTCTTCAGCATGCGCAGCGCCCGGGCGATCCGCCAGCGGGTGGAGTGCGGCGAGATCACATCGTCGATATAGCCGCGTGAGGCGGCGACAAAGGGATTGAGGAACCGGTCCTCATATTCCCTGGTGCGGGCCGCCAGCGCCTCGCTGTCATCGGCATCCTTGCGGAAGATGATCTCGACCGCGCCCTTGGCCCCCATCACCGCGATCTGGGCGCTGGGCCAGGCATAATTCACATCCGCCCGCATATGCTTGGAGGCCATCACGTCATAGGCGCCGCCATAGGCCTTGCGGGTGATCACCGTCACCTTGGGCACGGTGGCCTCGGCATAGGCGAACAGAAGCTTGGCGCCATGCTTGATGATGCCGCCATGTTCCTGGGCGGTGCCCGGCATGAAGCCCGGCACGTCCACGAAAGTCACCAGCGGAATGTTGAAACAGTCGCAAAAGCGCACGAAGCGCGCCGCCTTGCGGCTGGCGTCGCTGTCCAGCACTCCCGCCAGCACCATGGGCTGGTTGGCGACAAACCCCACCGTCGCGCCCTCAAGGCGGCCGAAGCCGGTGACGATATTGCGGGCGAAGGCCTCGCCGATCTCGAAGAAATCGCTTTCGTCGATGACCTTGAGGATCAATTCCTTCATGTCATAAGGCTTGTTGGGATTTTCCGGCACCAGGCTGTCGAGCGACATTTCCTGGCGGCGGGGATTATCCTCCACCGGCCAGACCGGCGCCTGGTCGCGATTGTTCAGCGGCAGGAAATCGTAAAGCCGCCTGATCTCCTCCAGGCAGATCACGTCATTGTCATAGGCGCCGTCGGCCACCGCCGAGCGGGTGGTGTGGATCTTGGCGCCGCCCAACTCTTCGGGGGTCACGTCTTCATGGGTCACCGTCTTGGTGACGTCGGGACCGGTGATGAACATGTAGGAACTGCCCGCCACCATGAACACGAAATCGGTGAGTGCGGGCGAGTAGACATCGCCGCCGGCGCAGGGCCCCATGATCACCGAAATCTGCGGCACCACCCCGGAAGCCAGCACATTGCGCTTGAAGACCTCGCCGAAGCCGGCCAGCGCCGCCACCCCTTCCTGGATGCGGGCGCCGCCGGAATCAAACAGCCCGATCACCGGGGCGCCATTCTGCATCGCCATGTCCATGATCTTGCAGATCTTGCCGGCATGCGCCTCCGAAGTGGAGCCGCCCAGCACGGTAAAGTCCTTGGCATAGACATAGGTCATGCGGCCATTGATGGTGCCCCAGCCGGTCACCACCCCGTCGCCCGGCACCCGGGTCTTTTCGGTGCCGAATTCGGTGCCGCGATGTTCGACGAACATGTCGAACTCCTCGAAGCTGCCGGGATCGAGCAGCAGCAGAATGCGTTCGTGGGCGGTGAGCTTGCCTTTGGCGTGCTGGGCCGCCACCCGCGCCTCTCCGCCGCCCGCCCTGGCCATCGCTCTGCGTTGTTCCAGTTCGGCGATGATCTCTTTCATGACGTGAGACTGGGTGGACGGACCAAATGCGTCAAGTCCGCGACAGCCTAGCCAACCGCGTCGCCTGCTCCATTTCCACCGCCAGGCGCTCAGCCCGTTCTTCCGCCTCCCGGTCCAGGCCCCATTTTTCGGCCTGGAAGCCCTCGTCCAGGCGGGACAGGGCGAAGGCGTCCGCCGGGGTCAACGCTTCGTCTAGGACCGCCAGACCCAGGACCAGGGAGCCGGTGACCGAGGCCAGGACATGCAGGGCCGCGACCGCATAATCGTCGCGGCTGGAGACCGTTTGGCCAAGCGCGGCCATGGCCTCGGCCGGCTGTTCGATGGGGGCGATGCCGGATGTGACCAGGAGGCGGGCGCCATGGCGGTCTGCCGCCCAATCCAGGATCGGATCCCATTGTGTTTGCCGTCTGGCAAGCTCGGCGGGCGATTCGGCCCGATAAGACAGAAGATCGCTTTCGCCCAGCCGCAGAATGGCTTCGATCACGGTTTCGCGGGTGGCGCGCACCCCGTCCAGCACCGTATTGACCAGGCGAGTGAGCGGCATGGCGGCGGGCTCTATTTCTTCGCCCTGGGCGCGCCATTCCTCCGCCACCGCTTCGGCCAACGTCCGGCTGGGCAACAACATCGATTGCCGCGCCGGGGTCTGCACCGGCCGGCCGTCCAAGAGCAGACGATAGCCGTCCGCGGTCTCCTCCACGGTCACGGATTTGTAGAACCGCTTCATCTCTTTCCTTTCCGGGCGGGAAAGGGATTGCGCCGGTCATCCAGATTAAAGCCCAACAGCGCCCAGCTTTTCTGCATATGCGGCGGCAGGGGTGCTGTGACCTGCAACCGGCCGCCATCGGGGCGGGCGATGTCGATGGAATGGGCGTGCAGATGCAGGCGGTCGGCAATCGCGCCTTTGCCCCTGGCCTCCACCCCGCCATATTTGAAGTCGCCCACGATCGGCGTACCCAGGCTGGCCAGATGCACCCGGATCTGATGGGTGCGGCCGGTGACCGGCCGCGCCGCCACCCAGGCGAATTCCTGCCCCGCCTCACCCATCACCGCATATTCGGTCAAGGCGAATTTGGCGTCGTCGGCCTCGCTCACCGTCATGCGCTCACCCTTGCCCCGCACGCCTTCCTTGGTCAAAGCCGCCTTGACGAATCCATGCCGGGGCTTGGGCACGCCCTTGACCAGCGCCCAATAGATTTTCGACGCGTCGCGGCCGGCCAGGGCCCGCGACAGGCCCGCCGCCGCCTGCGCCGTCCGCGCCACCAACAGCACGCCCGATGTGTCGCGGTCGAGGCGATGCACCAGCTTGGGCCGCGCGCCTTTCTCGAACTGGAGCTGGTCCAGCATGCCGTCCACATGCTCCTTGAGGCCCGAGCCGCCCTGGGTCGCCAGGCCGGGCGGCTTGTTGAGCACGATGACATGCTTGTCCATGTAGAGGATCTGGTCCTCGAGCTTGCGCGATGTCTTGACCGGCGCGGGCTGCGGCCTTTCCGCCACCGGCGCATGCACTACCTGCGGCGGCAGGCGCAGGCTGTCGCCGGCCGAAACCCGGTCGGCGGCCTTGGCGCGCTTACCGCCCAGGCGAATTTCACCCTTGCGCAGCAGTTTTTCCAAAAGGCCATGGGTCAGCGCCGGATAATGCCGCTTGAACCACCGATCCAGGCGGATTCCGTCATCGTCCGGTTCGATGGTCACGGCTTTGACGGTCTGGCTCAAAAGATTCCTGCCTGCAATTGACGCATCCGCGCGATTCCGCCTAGCTTTCCGGCGATGGGGATGGGGTTCCCCCGAAACCGCCCGTCCGGGCTGATGACTCCTACAGTCGGAACATGCTGCGCCAGGCCATCGCGCGCAATGGACGGGAAGTCGCTATGCTTATGTATCTCACCGTCGCGTTGGGAGGCGGGCTGGGCACCGTCGCGCGTTATTTCCTGTCCGGCGTCGTGGCCCATGCCTTTGGCGAGACGTTCCCCTGGGGCACGCTGATCGTCAATGTGACCGGCTCCTTCGTGATCGGGTTTTTCGGCACCCTGACCGGCCCGGACGGCCGGATGCTGGTGGGTGGCACCACCAGGCAGTTCGTGATTGTGGGGATCTGCGGCGGCTTTACCACCTTCTCCTCCTTCAGCCTGCAGACCCTCAATCTGATGAGTGACGGAGAATGGCTGCAGGCCTCTGGCAATGTGGTGGGATCGGTGGCGCTCTGCCTGTTTTTCGTCTGGCTGGGGTCGGTGTTGGCCTCCATGCTCAATCAAATGAAGGGAGCCTGAGGCATGCATATTCCCGAGGATGCCGTTCTGCTTCGCGTCTTTGTCGGCGAGGCGGACCGCGGCCAGGGCAGGCCGCTTTACGAAGCCATCGTGATGAAGGCGCGGGAGATGCATCTGGCCGGCGCCACGGTGCTGCGCGGCCCGATGGGATTCGGCCATTCCAGCCGTTTGCATACCTCAAAGATATTGCGGCTGTCGGAGGATCTGCCGGTGGTGATCGAGATCGTGGACGAGGAATCCAAGATCAACCAGTTCCTGCCGGTGCTGGACCAGATGATGGGAGGCGGTCTGGTCACCATCGAAAAAGTAAAAGTGCTGCGCTACGGAAACGGCGCCGCCGAGACCTGACCGTGCGGTTGGGGGACACACGCTTCTTCAATCTGTTCGCCCTGATCGCGGCCGGCAGCAATCCCGGCCGGGCCGATCATTGGCAGGCCGATCAGGTGAGTTGGACCCGCGAGCGGTTGAGCCATAAGGGACCGCGCCATGAATGCCAGATCGAGGTCCTTACCCTACGCCATGGCGGCCGCAATGGCTGGACCTTGCTGGCCGGGCACGAGACCTGGTGGGACGGAAAAAAGCGCGATCCGTTCCGCAACGGGCGTTGGGTTCATCTCACCGAGGGGACGCGCCGCGACGTGTTGAAATGGTTTGCCGCCCGCGAGGCCGATCTGGATCGCCGCGATTAGCCATTGTCGCGCTTGGATCTGAGCTTGGCCCAATAATCCAACCGCTTGGCGATTTCCCGTTCGAAGCCGGTGTCCTTCGGCGTGTAGAAGCGCTGGCGTTCCATCGCCTCGGGAAAGTAATTCTGGCCGGAGAAGCCCTGCTCCGCTTCATGGTCATATTCATAGCCCGCGCCATAGCCGAGATTCTTCATCAGCTTGGTGGGGGCGTTGAGGATGTGGGCCGGCGGCATCAGCGAGCCATGCTCCTCAGCCGCCCGCTTGGCCGCGCCCATCGCCACATAGACCGCATTGGATTTGGGCGCGGCTGCCAGATAGAGAACGCATTGCGCCAGCGCCAGCTCGCCTTCGGGGCTGCCCAGAAAATCGAACACGTCTTTCGCCGCCAGGGCCTGATGCACGGCTTCCGGATCGGCCAGGCCGACATCCTCCACCGAGGCCCGGACCAGCCGGCGGGCGATATAGAGCGGCTGCTCTCCCCCCGCCAGCATGCGGGCCAGCCAGTAAAGCGCCGCATCCGGATCGCTGCCGCGAATGGATTTATGCAGCGCGCTGACCAGATTGTAATGCTCCTCGCGCGATTTGTCGTAAAGCGGCATCCGCCGCTGCACCGCCGCCGTCAGCCCGGCGGGATCAAGCGGCGCGGCGATCTTGAGACCGGCGATCTCTTCGGCCATGTTGAGCAGATAGCGGCCGTCGCCATCGGCCATGGCCCGCAGGCTCTCCCGCGCCTCGGCGGTGAGTTTCAGCGGCTCGCCATAATGGGCTTCGGCGCGCGACAACAACTTCTCCAGCGCCGCATCGTCCAGCCGGCGCAGCACCAGCACCTGGGTCCGGGACAAGAGCGCGCCATTGAGTTCGAAGGAGGGATTTTCGGTGGTGGCGCCCACCAGCACGATGGTCCCGTCCTCCACCACCGGCAGAAAGGAATCCTGCTGGCTGCGGTTGAAGCGGTGGATTTCGTCGATGAACAGCAGCGTGCCCTGGCCGGTCGCCCGCCGCCCCCGCGCAGTCTCGAAAGTCTTTTTCAGGTCCGCCACCCCTGAGAACACCGCCGACAATTGCTCGAAATGCAGTTTGAAGGCCGATGACAACAACCGGGCGATGGTGGTTTTTCCGGTGCCGGGCGGGCCCCACAGGATGATGGAATGCGGCCGCCCCGCCGCCACCATCCGCCCGATGGGACCGTCCGGCGCCAGCAGATGGTCCTGGCCCACCACCTCGGCCAGGCTCTTGGGCCTGAGCCGGTCGGCCAGCGGCCGTGGCGCTTCCTCGGCCAGCCCGCTGGATTCGAATAAGTCACTCATAAAGGCGAATATAGCACACCCATTCCCGGGAAGTTGTGTCTTGGTCCCGGCTCCCTCCCCCGCACGGCGAAGCCGTTAGCGGGGGAGGTGGTCGCAGCAGCGCTTGCAGCGCGCAGGCGTGAGCCGGAGCGCAAAAGAAAGCTGCGGAGACCGGAGGGGGCAACTAAAGATTAAACTTCAACCCCACCGAGAGATTGTTGCTGGTGTTCCCGATCCCATGCAGGCCGCCGATATTGGCGTCATGCGCGTTCTGATAGCGATACTCGGCGAACAGACTCGTATCCTGCGAGACGGGATATTCCAGCCCGCCCAGAGCCTGCCAGCCGAATACGGTCGAGGAATCATGGACCGGACCGCCCAGCCGGTCATTGACCGCGCCCAGACCCGCGCCGCCATAAAGGCTCACCGGTCCATCCGTGCGCAAATGATAGACCAGATTGCCCATCATGCTGGTCGAAGCCAGATGCGATGTCTCGAGCGCCTGCCGGTATCCCGAATTGTTGTAGAACAGATCGGCTTCGGCCGACCAGCCTGTCATCGGCAGCAGATTGTCCAAGCCGAAGCCGAGGCGCGCGCCGAGATTGTAGCCGGTATCCATGCCGTTCAGGCTGTTTCCCAACCGCAGCGCCGGATCGAAACTGGCGCCGCCCAGGATCGAGAAATAAGTATCATCCGCATGCGGAGATTGTGCCCAGGCCGGACCGGTGGCCAGCAGCAGCGCGGCGGCGGAACTCAAGACAAGATTTTTCATCAAACGCACCTTTTTTAACGTGACCCCTCATCGCGCAGATAACGCGGCGTGCATGGGATCGGTGCGGCGCGATCCGCAAAAGTGATCGCGGCGCAACAAAAGGTAACAAGATGAAAAAAAATAAGCCGGCGCTTTTTCGGGAAATCAGCCGTTCACGGACAATGTCAGCCTGCGGTTGCCCCGCTCGATCACCAGATCCCAGCGATTGGTCGCGGCCAGCACGCGCTTGAGATCGTCCACCCGGTCGATGCGGGCGCCGTTCACGCTGCGCACGATGTCACCGGGCTGGAATCCGTAATTGCCGGAATAGGAATTCGCATCCACCGACACGATCGCCACGCCTTTCGCGAACAGATCGACCTGCAGCTCCGCCGCGGCGGCGGGCGAGAGATTTTCCACCTTGGCGCCGGTCAGGGGATTGCGGCCGCCGATCACGGTGACATCGCGGGGCGGATTTTCCGGCGGCAGGGCCAGGGCGACGGTGACGGTGCGTATGGCCTTGCCGGACCCGATCTCGACCTTGACCTTGTCGCCCGGCCGGTGGGTGGCGATGCGGTAATTCAAGGCCTGCATATCGTCTACTTCCGCGCCATCGACCGCCAGCACCACCTCGCCGCTCTTGACGCCCGCATTGGCCAGCGGGCCGCCGGGATAGACGTCCTTTATCAGCACGCCGCGAGGGCGGGGCAGGCCCAGGCTTTCGGCGATCGCGTTGGTGACGGGCTGGCCGGTGGCTCCGATCCAGGCCAGCTGCACGCCCTTTCCGCTTTCCACCCCTTCCACCACCCGGCGCGCCAGATTGGCGGGAATGGCGAAGCCGATGCCGATATTGCCGCCGGATCGGGAATAGATGGCGGTATTGACGCCGATCAGCCTTCCGTCGCTGGTCACCAAAGCCCCGCCGGAATTGCCGGGATTGATGGCGGCATCGGTCTGGATGAAAAACTGATAATCATTGGCCGAGCCCTGGCTGCGCGCCAGCGCCGAGACGATGCCCATGGTGACGGTCTGGCCGACGCCGAAGGGATCGCCGATCGCCAGCACCAGGTCGCCCACCTGCACCTTGTCGCTGTCGCCGAACGGCACGGTGGGAAGCTTTTCGCCCTTGGTGTCGATCTTCAACACCGCCAGATCGGTCCGGGGATCGGCCATCAGCACCTTGGCCTTGAATTCGCGCTTGTCGTTCAGCGCCACCACGATGTCGGTGCCGCCCGCCACCACATGATTGTTGGTCAGGATCACGCCGTCGGCCCGCACGATCACGCCGGAGCCCAGCGACTGCTGCACCCGCTGGCGCATTTCCGGCGTGGCGCCGAAAAATTGCGAAAAGAAGGGATCGGAAAAGAGCGGGTTGACCTGAACCTGGGTCACCGAACGGGAATAGATATTGACCACCGCCGGCGCCACCCGCTTGACCACCGGCGCGAAGGTGAGCTGCACCTGGTTCATCGAGGAAGGCTCCGCGTCCCGCCGCGCCGGCCGGGACGGCAGCCGCAAAGGCTGCTCCGCCGCCGGCTTGGACTTTGGCGCGGGCTGAGCGCCGTCGCCGGGCATGGTCCACAACACCAGGGCGGCGATCGCGGCCGCCCCGGCCACGCCAAGGGACACCGTCTTCATCACGCCCGACCTTCCGATACGTTCATGCCATCTCACGCCGTAAAATTGCGAAACTTCGGCTTGCGGGTCAACGCCATGGGTGCGGCGAACATTTCCCCGGCGCAAACAACAAGGGCGGCATCGCTGCCGCCCTGAATTTCGCTATGACATATTTGCAATGTCGCAGATGGCGGCCGCGCTTTAGGCCTCTGTATCCTCGGCGACTTCCACCGGCCCGGAATCGTGCCCGTGGGCCTCCACATCGCGATCCACGAACTCGATGATCGCCATCGCGGCATTATCGCCGTGCCGGAACCCGGCCTTCAGCACCCGGGTATAGCCGCCCGGGCGGCCGGCATAGCGCGGGCCGATCACTTCGAACAGCTTGGTGACCTGATCCGGGTCCTTGATCTGGGCCAGCGCCTGGCGGCGGGCATGCAGATCCGCACCCCCCCGCCGCGACAAGGTCACCAGCTTCTCGATCACCGGACGCAGATCCTTGGCCTTGGGCAAGGTGGTCTTGATCTGCTCATGCTTGATCAGGGCGGCCGTCATATTGCCCCACATCGCCTTGCGATGGGAGGCGGTGCGGCCCAGTTTGCGTCCTTGATTGCCGTGGCGCATTGCTTTTGAACCTTGTCACGACCCGCAAGCGCGAGCCAATCTGTTTCTCAATATTGATCTTCGTAACGCTTGGCGAGGTCTTCGATATTCTCCGGCGGCCAGCCCGGCACTTCCATGCCCAGATGCAGACCCATCTCGGCCAGCACCGCCTTGATCTCGTTGAGCGACTTGCGGCCGAAATTCGGGGTGCGCAGCATCTCCGCCTCGGTCTTCTGAATCAGATCGCCGATATAGACGATATTGTCGTTCTTCAGGCAATTGGCGGACCGCACGCTGAGTTCCAGCTCGTCCACCTTCTTGAGCAGCACCGGATTGAAGGCGAGATCGGGCTTCGATTCCTCGGCGACGCGCTCGCGCGGCTCCTCGAAATTGATGAACACCTGCAACTGGTCCTGCAGGATGCGGGCGGCATAGGCCACCGCATTGTCCGGCGTCACCGCGCCATTGGTCTCGACCGTCAGGGTGAGCTTGTCGTAATCGAGAATCTGGCCCTTCGCGGGTGTTCTCGACCTTGTAGGAGACCTTCTTCACCGGACTGAACAGGCTGTCCACCGGGATCAGGCCGATCGGCGCGTCCTCGGGACGGTTGCGGTCGGCCGGCACATAGCCCTTGCCGGTGGCGACGGTGAGCTCCATGCGGAAATCCACCTTCTCGTCCAGGGTGCAGAGCACCAGATCGGGATTGAGGATTTCGACGTCGGACGAGCCCTGGATCTGGCCCGCCTTCACTTCGCCCGGACCGGTGGCGCGCAAGCTGATGCGCTTGGGACCTTCGGCGTGCATCCGCAGCGCGATCTGCTTCACATTGAGGACGATGTCGGTGACGTCTTCGCGCACGCCCTGAATGGAGGAGAATTCATGCAGCACGCCCTCGATCTGGATCGAGGTCACCGCCGCGCCCTGCAGCGACGACAACAGCACCCGCCGGAGTGAATTGCCCAAAGTGAGGCCGAAGCCCCGCTCCAGCGGCTCGGCGATGATGGTGGCGATCTTGCCGGCATCGTGACCGGGCTCGATCTTGAGCTTTTGCGGCTTGATCAGTTCCTGCCAGTTTTTCTGAAACATGGGTTCCTCATCGTGTCCCGGGCATGTCGGACCATGCCCATACGTTCGACGGGTAGGTGGTTATGTCCGAATGAATTTAAACCCTGCGGCGCTTGGGCGGGCGGCAGCCATTATGCGGGATCGGGGTCACGTCGCGGATCGAGGTGACGACCAGGCCCACCGCCTGCAGCGCGCGCAATGCCGATTCACGGCCCGAACCGGGGCCAGAGACCTCGACTTCCAGAGTGCGCATGCCATGCTCCACCGCCTTTTTGGCGGCATCCTCGGCCGCCATCTGCGCCGCGTAAGGCGTGGATTTGCGCGAGCCCTTGAATCCCATCATGCCCGCCGACGACCAGGAGACGGCATTGCCCTGGGTATCGGTGATGGTCACGATCGTGTTGTTGAAGGTCGCCGCCACATGGGCGACGCCCACCACCACATTCTTCTTTTCCTTTTTACGGCCGCGGGGCGCCTTGCCGCCGGATTTCTGTGCTTCAGCCATTTACTTGGTGACTTTCTTCTTGCCGGCGATCGCCTTGGCGGGACCTTTGCGGGTGCGGGCGTTGGTGTGGGTGCGCTGGCCGCGGACCGGCAGCCCCCTGCGGTGGCGCAACCCGCGATAACAGCCCAGATCCATCAGCCGCTTGATGTTCATCGCTACGTCGCGGCGCAGATCGCCTTCCACCAGATAGTCGCGGTCGATGATTTCGCGGATCTGGATCACCTCCGACTCTGGTCAGATCACCGACCCGGCGGGCGGGATCGATGCCCAACTGGGCAATGATCTTGTGGGCGGTATGGGGCCCGACGCCATGGATGTAGCGAAGGCCGATCTCGACTCGCTTTTGGGTCGGGATATTGACGCCGGCGATGCGTGCCACTTGATGTCTCTCTCTTGGCCATTAAGCCATTGAAAAATTTATATAATTCATACGAGGTAGCCTTTCGCCCCAAGCCAGGGCGGCAGGCGGCTCAAAAACGCCCCCAAAACCCGGAAATGTCACGAAAAACTGTCGCGAGGGCGCGGATTATAGGAATGACCCCTGCGGCGTCAACTCTCTGTCAGGAAATATTGTCGCATGGCGGATTTTCAACCCCTTCTGGCCTTCGCAGGCTCGAGAGCCTGCTACGGCCACCTCCCCCATCAGGGCTCCGCCCATGGGGGAGGAAGGTTCCGACCAAGTTTCGGCCCTCCTAAACCTTCACCCCGTCCAGCACGGCCGCGATCTGGCGGGTGACCTCGGCGATAGGCGCCATGCCGTCCACGGTCCTGAGTTTGCCCTGGGCCCGATAATAATCCAGCAGCGGCGCTGTATTTTGGTAATAGATTTCCAGCCGTTTTTTGAGGGTTTCCGGATTGTCGTCCGGCCGAAGCGGGCCGCCGGCCGCGATACGGCTTTCCACCCGCGCCAGGAGGGCGGCGTCGTCCACCTTCAGTTCCAGCACCAGGTCGATCTTGCGCCCGCGTGCCGCCAGCATCCGGTCCAGGACCTTGGCTTGGGCGATGGTGCGGGGAAAGCCGTCAAACACCGCGCCCTTGGCGCAATCGGGTTGATCGTAGCGTTGGGCGATGATCCCGATCACCGTCTCGTCGGGCACCAACTGTCCCTTGTCCATCAGCGCCTTGGAGGACAGGCCCAGCGGCGTGCCCGCCGCGATCGCCGCGCGCAGCATGTCGCCGGTGGAAAGCTGTGGCAGGCCGCGTGTTTCCGTGAGGATCCTTGACTGGGTACCCTTCCCCGCCCCCGGGGGTCCGAATAGAACCAGATTCACCTTCGCGCTCCGCGCAGTTTCGACTTTTTGAGCAGGCCTTCATACTGCTGCGCGATCAGGTGGCTTTGGATCTGCGCCACCGTATCCATGGTCACCGAAACCACGATCAGGATCGAGGTGCCGCCGAGCGAGAAGGACAGATTGTATTTGTAGTACGCGAATTCGGGAATCAGACAGACAAGGGCCAGATACAGCGCCCCGATCACGGTGATCCGGGTGAGCGTATAGTCGATAAATTGCGCGCTCTTTTTGCCCGGACGGATGCCGGGAAAGACCCCGCCATATTTCTTCAGATTGTCCGCCGTCTCCTCGGGATTGAACACCACCGAGGTGTAGAAGAAGGCAAAGAAGATGATCAGCACCGCGTACAGGATCAGATAGAGCGGCTGGCCGCGGCTGACATAGGTGACGATGGTCTGCAGCCAGTCCGGCAGATTCTGGGCGTTGAAGCTGGCCACCGTGGTGGGCAGAAGCAGGATGGAGGACGCGAAGATCGGCGGAATCACGCCCGACACATTCAGCTTCAGCGGCAAATGCGAGCTTTCCCCGCCATAGATCTTGTTGCCGACCTGGCGCTTGGGATAGGTGACGAACAGGCGGCGCTGCGCCCGCTCCATGAAGACGATGAACCCGACCAGGCCGACGGCGAAGGCCGCGAAGGCCAGAAGCAGGAGCGGGTTGGTGGCGCCGGTGCGCGCCGATTCCAGCGCCTGGCCGAGAAGCTGGGGAAAGCGGGCCACGATGCCGCCGAAGATGATCAGCGATATGCCGTTGCCGACGCCGCGGCTGGTGATCTGCTCGCCGATCCACATCAGCAGGATGGTGCCGCCGGTCAGGGTGATCATGGCGGTGAACGCGGAAGAAGAAGCCGGGATGGATGACGACATTGCCCCAATGTTCCAGCCCGATGGCGATGCCATAGGCCTGGACCGCGGCCAGCCCGACGGTGCCGTAGCGGGTATATTGATTGATGATCTTGCGCCCCGCCTCGCCTTCCTTTTTCAGGCTTCCAGTTCCGGGAACACGGTCGTCATCAGCTGGATGATGATCGAGGCGGAGATATAGGGCATGATGCCGAGCGCGAAGATCGCCATGCGCTGCACCGCCCCGCCCGCCAGCACATTGAACACGTCCAGCAACCCGCCGCCGGTCTGATTGATCTGCTGCGCCAGGGCGGCCGGATCGATTCCGGGCATCGGGATATAGGTTCCCAGCCGCGCGATGATCAGCGCGCCGAGGGTGAAGAGTATCCGGTTCCGCAACTCCTGGGACTTGCCCAGATTGCTGAAATTGAAATTGGCGGCCAATTGTTCGGCGGCTGACGGCATGTCCTGCTCCCGGTCTTGTCGGACCAGACTCCAATATAGCGCGCTAAGCGGGGCTTGCGAGCGCCCTGCCGGGATTTCAGCCTTGCCGGGCCGCCCGTTTCGCGGCCGCGTCACTGCGCCGCTTCTGCCGCTTGCCCGGTTCGCCCTTTTTGTTGGAATAAACCTTCTTCTGGAAGGTGGTGGTGACGGAGCCGCCGGCCTTTTCGACCGCCGCCCGGGCGCCCGCGGTGACGCCGGCCACTTCGATGTCGATCTTGGCGGTGATGGCGCCCTTGCCCAGCAGCCGGATGCCGTCGCGGCTCTTATGCGCCAGGCCGGCCTTGCGCAGCGTCTCCTCGGTGATCTTGCCGGCGGGTTTCAGCCTTTTGGTGTCGATCGCCTTCTGCAGACAGGCCGATATTCACTTCCGAGAAATCATTGGCGAAGATGTTGCGGAAGCCGCGCTTGGGAATGCGCATGTGCAGCGGCATCTGGCCGCCTTCGAAGCCATAAACCTTGGTGCCGGTGCGGGCCTTGGCGCCCTTGACGCCGCGGCCGGAGGTCTTGCCCAGGCCGGAGGAGGAACCGCGCCCCACTTTGAGCTTGTGCCTATGCGCGCTGGGATTGTTGCGGATTTCGTTGAGCTTCATTGCTTATCTCCTGTCATGGCCCGCAGCAGGCGAAACCCCGCGCCCGCGGGCCACCCAGTTAGTTTTTCTGTTCCACGATTTCGACCAGATGCTTCACCGCATTGATCATGCCGCGCACCGACGGCGTATCCTCGAGCGTGCGGGTGCGGCGGATCTTGCCCAGCCCCAGCCCGCGCAAGGTCTGCGCCTGGATGGCGGGCTTGCGATTGGCGGAACGGATCTGGCGCACCGTCACCGTCCTGCCGCCGGCCTTGGACTTGCTGGCGGGAGCCGCCGGTTTGGATTTCTTCTCGGCCATGACCTGTCTCTCTTAATCTACTGCGCCGGGGCTTCCGCGGGCGCGGATTCGCGCTTGGCCAGAATCTCGGCGACGCTGCGGCCGCGGCGCCCCGCCACCATGCGCGGCGATTGCTGGTTGCGCAGCGCCTCGAAAGTGGCGCGCACCATATTATAGGGGTTGGATGTGCCCAGCGACTTGGAGACCACATCGCCCACGCCCAGGGCCTCGAACACCGCCCGCATCGGACCGCCGGCGATGATGCCGGTGCCGGCCGGGGCCGGACGCAGCACAACCTTGCCGGCGCCGTGATGACCGCGAACCTCGTGATGCAAGGTCCGGCCATCCTTCAGCGGAACCCGGATCAAGGCGCGCTTGGCGGCATCGGTCGCCTTGCGGATGGCCTCCGGCACTTCCCGCGCCTTGCCATGGCCGAAACCCACCCGGCCATTCTGGTCGCCGACCACCACCAGCGCGGCAAAGCCGAACCGGCGGCCGCCCTTCACCACCTTGGCGACACGGTTGATGTGCACCAGCTTGTCGATGAACTCGCTGTCGCGCTCTTCGCGGTCGCGGCCGCGGCCGCGCCTGTCGTCCCGTTGTTGTCCCTCACGTGCCATTCTTCATTCCTTGCTTTCTAGGGCGGATGGCCGAGATCCTCGCGCCGCCGCCATGAACTCCTTCAAAATTCCAGACCGCCCGCGCGCGCCGCATCCGCCAGCGCCTTGACGCGGCCATGATAGATGTAACCGCCGCGGTCGAAGACCACCTGCTTCACGCCCTTGGCCAGTGCCCGCTCGGCGATCTTGCGGCCGACGCCGGAGGCGGCATCCACATTCCAGCTCTTTGCCCCGCGGCTTTCCTTCTCGTTGGTCGAGGCCGAGGCCAGGGTCGCGGCGGTGCGGTCGTCGATCACCTGGGCATAGATATGCTTGCCCGAGCGGAACACCGACAGGCGCGGACGGCCGGTGGCATTGGCCGCGATTTTGTGGCGGGTGCGCGACTGGCGCTTTTTGAACTGCGCGTTGGTCATCTTACTTCTTCTTGCCTTCCTTGCGGCGGACATACTCGCCCTCATAACGCACGCCCTTGCCCTTATAGGGTTCCGGGCGGCGGTAATTCGCGGATCTCGGCGGCGACCTGGCCGACCAGCTGCTTGTCGATGCCGGAAACGCTGATCTGAGTGGGCTTTTCGGAGGCGATGCGTGATGCCCGCGGGGATCGGATAGACCACGTCGTGGCTGAAGCCCAGCTGCAGGTTCAGATTCTTGCCCTGCACGGCGGCGCGATAGCCGACGCCCTGGATCTCCAGCCGCTGGGTGAAGCCGGCGGTCACCCCGGTGACCAGATTGTTGACCAGGCGTGCGCGACAGGCCCCACATCTGCCGGGCCGCGCTCCTGGGTCCTGGTCGGGGGTGACGGTGATGCCGCGTCTCGTCCACGCTTGGCGGAGACCTCGGACACCAGCTTGACGCTGAGCTCGCCCTTGGGGCCCTTGACCTTGACGGTCTGCCCTTCGACCGAGGCGGTAACGCCCTTGGGCAGTGCGACCGGCTTCTTGCCAATACGAGACATGGATTCGGTTCCTTAAAACACCTGGCAGAGGATTTCGCCGCCGACATTCTTTTCGCGCGCCGCCTGGTGTCCGTCATCACGCCCTGGGGCGTGGAGAGGATCGAGACGCCCAGCCCCTGGCGATGCGGCTTCAGATCGCTGACCGAGGAATAGACCCGGCGGCCCGGGGTGGAAACCCGCTTCAAATCGCGGATCACCGGCTCGCCTTCGTGATATTTGAGTTCGATCTCCAGCTCCTTGTGGCCCTTGAACTCCACCTCGGCATAGCCGCGGATGAATCCCTCCGGCTGCAGCACGTCGAGCAGGCGGATGCGCAGGCGCGAATTGGGCGACCGCACCTTGGCGGACGCGGCGCAACTGGCCGTTGCGGATGCGTGTCAGAAGATCGCCAATCGGATCGATGATCATGGATTTCTCCTTACCAGCTCGCCTTGGTCATGCCGGGGATCTGGCCGAAATTCGACAGCGAACGCAGCGCGATACGCGACAGTTTGAGCTTGCGGTAATAGCCCTTGGAACGGCCCGACAATTCGCAGCGATGATGGATGCGCACCTTGGAGGAGTTGCGCGGAAGCTTTGCCAGCTTGAGGCGGGCCGCGAAACGCTCCTCGGCCGGCACCTTCATGTCCTCGGCAATCTTCTTCAACTCCGCGCGCCTGGCCCGCATATTGCGCCACCAGCTTCTCGCGCTTCTTGTTCCGGTTGATCTGGCTCTGTTTTCGCCATGGCGGCCTCAATGAGTGAAGGGAAACTGGAAACCTTCGAGCAGCGCCTTGGCTTCCTCGTCGGTCTTCGCAGCTGGTGTTGAAAACGATGTCCATGCCCCAGACCGTCTCGGTCTTGTCATAGTCGATCTCCAGGAACACGATATGCTCCTTCAGGCCCATGGCGTAATTGCCGCGTCCGTCGAAGCTCTTGGGGTTGACGCCGCGGAAGTCGCGCACCCGCGGCAGCGCCATGGTGATCAGCCGGTCGATGAACTCGTACATGACGATCGCCGCGCAAGCGTGACCTTGGCGCCGATCGGCCAGACCCTCGCGGATCTTGAAGGTGGCGATCGCCTTCTTGGCGCGGGTCATGACCGCCTTCTGGCCGGCGATGGCGGTGAGATCGTTCAACGCCTGCTGGATCTTCTTGGAATCCGAGGCCGCCTCGCCGGCGCCGATATTCAGCACCACCTTGTTGATCTTGCGGCACCTGCATGCTGATTGGTGTAGCCGAATTTCTGCATCAGCGCCGGACGCACCGTCTCGGTGTAGCGCTTCTTGAAGCGCGGCACATAATTCGGATCGCGCGCCCGCTCGCCCACGCCCACCTGGGTGCCGGCATTGACGTCGCGGCGCTTGCCGGCGTCCTTTTTGGGCTTTTCGGCCTTCTTGACCTGCTTCAGACATCGATGACCTCACCGGACTTCTTGGCAAAGCGAACCTTGCGTCCGTCACTCATGACCTTGAATCCGATCCGCGTCGCGCTCGCCCGACTTGGGATCGACATGGGCGAGATTGGAAAGATGGATCGGCGATTCCTTGGTGACGATGCCGCCCTGCTGCGTCTGGGTCTGGCGCTGATGGCGCTTGACCATATTGACGCCGGAGACCAGCGCGCGATCTTCCTTGGGGAAGAGCTTCAGCACTTCGCCCTTCTTGCCCTTGTCGCGGCCGGTGGTGACGATGACGCGGTCGCCCTTTTTGATCTTGGCTCATCACAGCACCTCCGGCGCGAGCGAGATGATCTTCATCTGGTTCTTGGCGCGCAGTTCGCGGGTGACCGGTCCGAAGATGCGGGTGCCGATCGGCTCGCCCTGCGGGTTCACCAGCACCGCGGCGTTGCCGTCGAAGCGGATCAGGCTGCCGTCGGGACGGCGCACGCCCTTGGCGGTGCGCACCACCACGGCCTTCAGCACTTCGCCCTTCTTGACGCGGCCGCGCGGGATCGCCTCCTTGACCGACACCACGATGATGTCGCCGACATCGGCATAGCGGCGATGCGATGCCGCCCAGCACCTTGATGCACATCACGCGGCTTGCGCGCCGGAATTGTCGGCGACGTCGAGCTCGGTGGACATCTGAATCATGACTATTACTCCTCATACCGCGCCGCTATTTGCCGACGCGTTCCACCACTTCCCAAGTCTTGAGCTTGGAAAGCGGCCGGCATTCCTGAATGCGGACCACATCGCCCGCCTTGTATTCGCCCTTCTCGTCATGGGCGTGGTATTTCTTCGAACGGCGCACGGTCTTGCCCATCACCGGATGGGTGAAGCGGCGCTCGACCTTCACCACCACGGTCTTGGCGTTCTTGTCGCTGACCACGACGCCTTGCAGAATGCGTTTGGGCATGAGTGTCTCTCTTAAGCCTTGGCCGGCGCGCGGCGCTGCTCGGTAAGAACCGTCTCGAATCCGGGCGATGTCCCGGCGCAGCACGCGGATGCGGCCGGTATTCTCGAGCTGGCCGTTGGCCCGCTGGAAGCGCAGGTTGAACTGCTCCTTCTTCAGGTTCGACCAGCTGATCGCCCAGCTCGTCGGCGCTTTTGGCGCGGAATTCGTCGGCCTTGGACGAGGTCTTGGCCGAGGCGACTTTCTTGGCCTTGCTGGATCTTGGTCGGTTTCGCTGCTTTCTTGGCCATGATCACACCGTGCGGGCGACGAATTTGGTCGCGATGGAAAGTTTGGCCGCGCCCAGCCGCATGGCTTCGCTTGGCGGTGGCAGAGTCCACGCCGTCGATCTCGAACAGGATGCGGCCCGGCTTGACCTTGGCCACCCAGAATTCCGGCGCGCCCTTGCCCGAGCCCATGCGCACTTCGGCGGGCTTCTTGGACACCGGCACATCCGGGAAAATGCGGATCCAGACGCGGCCGGCGCGCTTCATGTGGCGGGTGATGGCGCGGCGCGCGGCTTCGATCTCGCGCGCGTTGAGCCGCTCCGGCTCCAGCGCCTTGAGGCCATAGGCGCCGAAATTGAGGCTGGTGCCCGCCTTGGCCGCGCCATGGATGCGGCCCTTGTGCTGCTTGCGGAATTTTGTGCGCTTGGGTGACAGCATGGCTCTTCTCTTTTACTGCGCGGCGGCCGGCGCGCGCTCGCGCGGCGGACGGTTGCCGTTCGGCGCTCTCGGCCTGGCGCTTTTCGGTGGCGAAGGGATCATGCTCCATGATCTCGCCCTTGAAGATCCAGACCTTGACGCCGCAGGTGCCATAGGTGGTCATGGCGGTGGCGATGCCGTAATCGATATCGGCGCGCAGCGTGTGCAGCGGCACCCGGCCTTCGCGATACCATTCGACGCGGGCGATTTCGGCGCCGCCCAGCCGGCCGCCGCAGTTGATGCGGATGCCCAGCGCGCCCAGCCGCATGGCGGTCTGCACCGCGCGCTTCATCACCCGGCGGAAAGCCACGCGGCGCTCCAGCTGCTGGGCGATATTCTCGGCCACCAGCTTGGCGTCGATTTCGGGCTTGCGGATCTCGACGATGTTCAGATGCACCTCGTCGTCGGTGAATTTCTGCACGTCGCTCTTGAGCTTTTCGATATCGGCGCCCTTCTTGCCGATCACCACGCCCGGGACGGGCGGAATGGATGGTGACCCGGCACTTCTTGTGCGGCCGCTCGATCACGATGCGGCTGACGCCGGCGGCCTTCAGCTTGTCGCTGAGATAGTCGCGGATCTTGATGTCTTCCTGCAGGAGCTTGCCATATTCCTTCTTGCCCGCGTACCAGCGCGAGTCCCAGGTGCGGTTGATGCCCAGGCGCAGGCCGGTCGGATTGACCTTCTGACCCATTAGCACTTTCTCCTTTGCTGCGCTTCGCGCAGGGGGCTTCTTGGCCGCGCCGCGCGCCGCGGCTTTCTTCGCCGCCGGCTTCTTGGCGGGCGCCTTCTTGCCCTTGCCGGCGGGCTTGGCGTCCGCCGCGGGTTCCGCCTTGGCCGCCGGTTTGGCTGCCTTCTTCTCGGCTTCGCGCTTTTCCTCGACCACGATGGTGATCTGGCTGAAGAATTTCTCGATGCCGCCGGAATTGCCGCGGGCGCGGGCATGGAACCGCTTCATCACCAGATTCTTGCCGACCGATGGCTTCGCGCACCACCAGATCGTCCACGTCCAGATCGTGGTTGTTCTCCGCATTGGCGATCGCCGACTGCAGCACCTTCTTGACGTCGCGGGCGATGCGCTTTTCGGAGAAACTCAACTCGTTCAGGGCGCGATCCACCTTCTTGCCGCGGATCTGCTGCGCCACAAGATTGAGCTTGCGCGGAGAGACGCGGATATTGCGGCCGATCGCCATCGCCTGATGATCGGCCAGGACGCGCGCGCGGGATTGCTTGCCCATCAGCCCCTCTTCGCTTTCTTGTCGCCGACGAGGCGGAATGGCCGTGAAAGGTGCGGGTGGGCGAGAATTCGCCGAGCTTGTGGCCGACCATGTCCTCGGTGACCAGCACCGGGATATGCTTGTGGCCGTTATAGACGCCGAAGGTGACGCCCACGAATTGCGGCAGGATGGTGGAGCGGCGCGACCAGGTCTTGATCACGTCCTTGCGGCCGGACGCGCGTGCGACCTCCGCCTTTTTGAGCAGATAACCGTCTACGAACGGACCTTTCCAGATTGAGCGTGCCATGCGTTACCCTTGTGTCTTGCCTTTGCGCGTACGCACGATGAACTTCGTGGTCCGCTTGTTGACGCGCGTCTTGGCGCCCTTGGTGGGCTTGCCCCAGGGGGTGACCGGATGCCGGCCGCCCTTGGTGCGGCCTTCGCCGCCGCCATGGGGATGGTCGATCGGGTTCATCGCCGTGCCGCGCACATGCGGGCGCTTGCCTTTCCAGACATTGCGGCCGGCCTTGCTGATGATTTCGTTCATATGATCCGGATTGGAAACCGCGCCCACCGTCGCCATGCAGGTCAGCGGCACTTTGCGCACTTCCGCCGAATTCAGGCGCAGCAGCGCATAGCCCGCGTCGCGGCCCAGATATTGGGCGTAGGTTCCGGCGGAGCGCGCCACCTGCCCGCCCTTGCCCGGCTTCATTTCGATATTGTGGACGATGGTGCCCACCGGCAGCGCCGATAGCGGCATGGCGTTGCCGATCTTCACATCCACCCGCTCGCCCGACACCACCGTGTCGCCCACCGCCAGACGCTGGGGCGCCAGGATATAGGCCAATTCGCCGTCCTTGTATTTGACCAGGGCGATGAAGGCGGTGCGATTGGGATCATATTCCAGCCGCTCCACCGTCGCGGGCTGGTCGAATTTGCGGCGCTTGAAATCGACCACGCGATAGCGCTGCTTGTGACCGCCGCCCCGCCAGCGCACCACCACCCGGCCGGTATTGTTGCGGCCGCCCTTGGAGTGCTTGCCTTCGGTCAGCGCCTTGACCGGGCCGCCCTTGTGCAGGCCCGACTTGTCCACCAGCACCAGCTGACGCTGGCCGGGCGTGGTGGGTTTGTATTTCTTCAGAGCCATGGCTTAGAGACCCGTCGTGATGTCGATCTGATGGCCCTCTTCCAGGGTCACGATCGCTTTCTTGAAATCGCTGCGCGTATAACGCTTGCCGCGGGCGAATTTGCGCTTGCCCTTGACCACAACCGTGTTCACCGCCTTGACCTTGACCTTGAACAGGTCGGAGACCGCCTTGGCGATGGCCGGCTTGGTGGCATCGGCGGCGACGCGGAACACGACCTGGTTGACCTCGGTCATGCGGGTCGCCTTTTCGGTGATCACCGGCGCCAGGATGACGTCGTAATTGTTGCTCATGCCCCACTTCCTTGACCGAGGCGGGCCTCGATCGCTTTGACGGCGGCAGCGGTCAGCACCAGCTTGTCGCTGCGCATGATGTCATAGACATTGATGCCCGCCACCGGCAGCAGCGCCACATCGGCCAGATTGCGGGCCGAGAGCTGGAAATTCCGGTCGAATTCGCCGTCCACCACCAGCGCACGGCCGAGCTTGAGCGTGTCGAACTGCTTGGCCAGCGCCCCGGTCTTGATCTCCTTGGTCTTGGCTTCGTCGAGCACGACCAGCGCGCCGTCTTTCGCCTTGGACGACAGCGCATGACGCAGGCCAAGCGCCTTCACCTTCTTGGGCAGGTCGAATTCATGGCTGTGCGCGACCGGGCCCATCGCCTTGGCGCCGCCCACGAACAGCGGCGCCGAACGCGCGCCGTGACGGGCCTGGCCGGTGCCCTTTTGCTTGTACATCTTCTTCTTGGTGCGATTGATTTCGGCGCGGGTCAAAATCTTGTGCTGGCCGGAGCGGCGCTTGGCCAATTGCCATACCACCACCCGCTGGATCAGGTCGGGGCGCGGCTCCAGGCCGAAAATCGCATCCGACAGCTCCAGATCGCCGGCCGCCTTGTTGTCGAGATTGAGGACCTTGGTCTTCATGGTCAGCCCTCGCTCTTTTCTTCGGCCGCGGCCGGCACGGCGGCGGATTTTTCACGCTTCGTCACCGAAGCCGGCTGCGGCACGTCCTTGTGCGGCTTCTTGACCGCGTCGCGTATCATAACCCAGCCGCCCTTCGAGCCCGGCACCGCGCCGCGCACCATGATCAGGCCGCGCTCGACATCGACCTTGGCCACTTCCAGATTCTGGGTGGTGACATTGTCGACGCCGTAATGGCCGTGCATCTTCTTGTTCTTGAAGGTCTTGCCGGGATCCTGGCGGCCGCCGGTGCCGCCGAGCGAGCGGTGGCTGATCGAGACGCCATGGCTGGCTTCCAGGCCGCGGAAATTCCACCGCTTCATGGCGCCGGTAAAGCCCCGGCCGATGGTGACCCCGGTGACGTCCACCTTCTGGCCGGGCACGAAATGATCGGCCTGAAGCCGGTCGCCCACCTCCAGCATATTGTCGGGATCGACGCGGAACTCCGCCACCTTGCGGCGGGGTTCGACCTCGGCCTTGGCGAATTGGCCGCGTTCGGCCTTGGTCGCATTCTTGGGCTTGGCGAAGCCCGCGCCCAAGGTGACGGCGGCATAGCCGTCCTTCTCCACCGTCCGGGTGCCGACGACGGCGCAACCGTCCAGTTTCAGCACCGTTACCGGCACATGGGAGCCGTCCGCCAGAAACAGACGGGTCATGCCGACCTTTTGCGTGATGACGCCTGTGCGCACCTGACGCTCCTTACAACTTGATCTCGACATCCACGCCCGCCGCCAGGTCGAGCTTCATCAGCGCGTCCACGGTCTGGGGAGTGGGGTCGATGATATCGAGCAGACGCTTATGCGTCCGGATTTCGAATTGCTCGCGGCTCTTCTTGTCGACATGCGCGGAACGGTTGACCGTGAACCGCTCGATGCCGGTGGGGAGCGGGATGGGCCCCCGCACCTGGGCGCCGGTGCGCTTGGCGGTGTTGACGATCTCGCGCGTCGAATTGTCGAGAATCCGGTGGTCGAAGGCCTTCAGCCTGATGCGGATATTCTGATTTTGCATGGAATTCGCCCTTCGAACCGGTCCGCTCGCTTATTTGATGATTTTTGCCACGACGCCGGCGCCGACCGTGCGGCCGCCTTCACGGATGGCGAAGCGCAGCTTCTCTTCCATCGCGATCGGCACGATCAGTTCCACCTCGCACGACACATTGTCGCCCGGCATCACCATCTCGGTGCCCGCCGGCAGCTTCACGATCCCGGTCACGTCCGTGGTCCGGAAATAGAATTGCGGCCGGTAGTTGGTGAAGAACGGCGTGTGACGCCCGCCCTCGTCCTTGGTCAGGATATAGGCTTCCGCTGTGAACACCGTGTGCGGCGTCACCGTGCCCGGCTTGGCCAACACCTGGCCCCGCTCCACCCCGGTGCGGTCCACGCCGCGCAGCAAGGCCCCGATATTGTCGCCCGCCTGGCCCTGGTCCAAAAGCTTCCTGAACATCTCGACCCCGGTCACCGTGGTCTTGGTGGTCGGACGGATGCCGATGATCTCCACTTCCTCGCCCACCTTGACCACACCGCGTTCCACCCGGCCCGTCACCACCGTGCCGCGGCCCGAGATCGAGAACACATCCTCGATCGGCATCAGGAAGGGCTGGTCGATCGGACGCTCCGGCTGGGGGATATATTCATCGACCTGGCGCATCAGTTCCAGGATCGCGTCATGGCCGAGCTTGGGGTCCTTGTTCTCCAAGGCCATCAAGGCGCTCCCGCGCACGATCGGGATATCGTCGCCGGGGAACTGGTAGCTCGACAGAAGCTCGCGCACTTCCATCTCCACCAGATCCAGAAGTTCCGGATCGTCCACCATGTCGCACTTGTTCATGAACACCACCAGCGCCGGCACACCCACCTGGCGGGCCAGCAGGATATGCTCGCGGGTCTGCGGCATCGGGCCGTCCGAGGCCGAAACCACCAGGATCGCCCCATCCATCTGGGCCGCCCCGGTGATCATGTTCTTCACATAGTCGGCATGGCCGGGGCAGTCGACATGGGCATAGTGCCGCTTCTCGGTCTCATACTCCACATGCGCCGTCGAAATCGTGATCCCGCGCGCCTTCTCTTCCGGCGCCTTGTCGATCTGGTCATAGGCCGTGAACGTCGCTCCGCCCGTCTCCGCCAATACCTTGGTGATCGCCGCCGTCAACGACGTCTTGCCATGGTCCACATGACCAATCGTCCCGATATTGCAGTGCGGCTTCGTACGCTCAAATTTCGCTTTCGCCATTGTTATTCTCCTGAACTCTGATTTCCGCGCCCGGCGGTCTCGCTGGTCGGGCCCTGATTACGCATATTTGGCTTTGACTTCGTCCGCGATCGCCTGCGGCACCTGCTCGTAATGGTCGAACTGCATCGAATATTGCGCCCGGCCCTGGGTCATCGAGCGCAGCGTGTTGATATAGCCGAACATGTTGGCGAGCGGCACCATGGCGGTGACCACCTGGGCGTTGCCGCGGCTGTCGGTGCCCTGCACTTGGCCCCGGCGGGAATTGAGATCGCCGATCACCCCGCCCAGGAAATCCTCCGGCGTCACCACTTCGACCTTCATGATGGGCTCGAGCAGCTTGACGGCGCCCCTCGATGCCAATTCGCGGAAGGCGGCGCGCGCCGCGATGTCGAAGGTGAGCGCGTTGGAGTCCACTTCGTGATATTTGCCGTCCGTCAGCGTTGCCTTGAAGTCGATTACCGGAAAGCCGGCCAGAAGACCGGATTCCTTTTGCGCCTTCAGGCCCTTTTCCACCGAGGGGATGAATTCCTTCGGAATGGCGCCGCCCACGACTTCATTTTCGAACACGAAACCCGAGCCCGGCTCGAGCGGTTCGAACTCGATCGTGACTTCGGCGAATTGGCCCGAACCGCCGGTCTGCTTCTTGTGGGTGTATTTGACCGTGACGGGCTTGGAGAGCGTCTCGCGATAGGCGACCTGCGGCGCGCCGACATTGGCGTCGACCTTATAGGTGCGCTTGAGGATGTCGACCTTGATCTCCAGATGCAGCTCGCCCATGCCCTTGAGGATGGTCTGGCCGGATTCCTGGTCGGTCGAGACCCGGAAGGACGGATCTTCCTGGGCCAGCCGCACCAGCGCCATGCCCATCTTTTCCTGATCGCCCTTGGTCTTGGGCTCGATGGCGACCTCGATCACCGGATCGGGGAATTCCATCCGCTCCAGGATCACCGGGTTGTGGGGATCGCACAGCGTCTCGCCGGTGGTGGTGAGCTTGAGGCCGGCAAAGGCGACGATGTCGCCGGCATTGGCTTCCTTCACATCCTCGCGGGAATTGGCATGCATCAAAAGCATGCGGCCGACGCGTTCGGTCTTGTCCTTGACCGAATTCAGCGCCCCCGAGCCGGACGAAATGCTGCCCGAATAAACCCGCACAAAGGTGATGGAGCCGACAAAGGGGTCGTCCATGATCTTGAATGCCAGGCCCGCGAACGGCGCCTTGTCGTCGGCGGGACGTTCGACCTCATTGCCCTTGGGATCGATCCCCTTGACCGGCGGAATGTCGAGCGGTGACGGCAGATAGGCGACCACCGCGTCCAGCAGGGGCTGCACGCCCTTGTTCTTGAACGCCGAGCCGCACATCACCGGCACGAATTTGAAATGAATCGCGCCCTTGCGGATGCAGCGCTGCAGGTCCTCGATGGACGGTTCCTTGCCGGATTCGAGATAGGCTTCCAGCAGCGCGTCGTCTTCCTCGACCGCCATCTCGACCAGGGCGGCGCGCAATTCCGCCGCCTTGTCGGCATAGTCGGCGGGAATCTCGACCTCGTCGAATTTCGCGCCCAGCTGTTCGTCATGCCAGATCAGGGCCTTCATGGCGACGATGTCGATGATGCCCTTGAAATCGCTTTCCGTGCCGATCGGCCAGGTGATGATCATCGGACGGGTGCCCAGCCGGTCGATCATCATGTCGATGCAGCGCTGAAAATCCGCGCCGGTGCGGTCCATCTTGTTGACGAAGCAGATGCGCGGCACATTGTATTTGTCGGCCTGGCGCCAGACCGTCTCGGATTGCGGCTCAACCCCGGCCACGGCGTCGAACACCGCCACCGCCCCGTCCAGCACCCGCATGGAGCGCTCGACCTCGATGGTGAAATCGACATGGCCGGGCGTATCGATGATGTTGATGCGGTGGTCCTTCCAGAAGCAGGTGGTGGCGGCCGAGGTGATGGTGATGCCGCGTTCCTGTTCCTGCTCCATGAAGTCCATGGTGGCGGCGCCGTCATGGACTTCGCCGATCTTATGGCTCTTGCCGGTATAATAGAGGATACGCTCGGTGGTGGTGGTCTTGCCGGCATCGATATGCGCGGCAATGCCGATATTGCGATAACGTTCGAGCGGAGTGGTGCGCGCCATAGTCCTGAATTCCGTTACCAGCGATAATGCGAGAAGGCCCGGTTGGCGTCGGCCATCTTGTGGGTGTCTTCGCGCTTCTTCACCGCCGAACCGCGATTGTTGGCGGCGTCCATCAATTCCCCCGAAAGCCGGCCCTGCATGGTGGGCTCGTTGCGGCCGCGCGCGGCGGTGATCAGCCAGCGGATGGCCAGCGCCCGCGCCCGGTCGGTGCGCACTTCCACCGGCACCTGATAGGTGGCGCCGCCGACCCGGCGCGACTTGACTTCGATGGCGGGAGAGACATTGCGCAGCGCTTCGTGAAACACGCCCAGGGGATCCTGTTTGGTCTTGGCGGCGATGGTGTCGAAGGCGCCATAGATGATGCCCTCGGCGGCGGATTTCTTGCCGTCATACATCAGGCAGTTCATGAACTTGGCCAGAACCAGATCCCCGAATTTGGCATCGGGGGTAATTTCACGGTGCTCGGCGCGATGGCGGCGGGACATTCCTGATTTCCTCGATTATTTGGGGCGCTTGGCGCCATAGAGGGAACGGCGCTGCTTGCGGTCCTTGACGCCCTGGGTGTCGAGCACGCCGCGGATGATGTGGTAGCGCACGCCCGGCAGGTCCTTGACGCGGCCGCCGCGGATCAGGACCACGCTGTGCTCCTGAAGGTTATGGCCCTCGCCCGGAATATAAGTGAGCGCCTCATAGCCGTTGGTCAGGCGCACCTTGGCCACCTTGCGCAACGCCGAATTCGGCTTTTTGGGCGTGGTAGTATAGACGCGGGTGCAGACGGCGCGCTTTTGCGGGCAGCCTTGCAGGGCCGGCACCTTGTTGCGCTTGGGCTTGGCGCCGCGCGGCTTGCGAATCAATTGGTTGATCGTCGGCATTCCATTTCCTTCTCGCCATCCTTCCGTGCACGGAGGGATGAACCAAAACCAAAAACCGGACGCGGGCACCCGGCCCGGTCCGAAGCTCGCGGAGGACTGAGAGGACCTCTCCGAGTCGCGCGTCTAAAGCTCGTAAACTGGCTTCCCAACAGCGTTTTTGCGGGTTTCGCAAACAGCCTGCCCTGGAAGGTGGGGCCTTATATCCAGGGCGGTTCCGGGGGTCAAGTCGGTTAAAGACAGAATATTTCAAGGGCTGCCGCCTCAAACCGGCATGCCGGGACGCCCGATGCTGAAATTCCAGAATTGCGAATAAGTCGCATTGACAGAATCGAACCTTTCGGAACAAGCTGCTGATAGTAAGACTGAGTATCATTCCTAAAGGGGACCATGAAAATCAGCACCTTTTCCCGGGCCGGCTTGGCCGCGTCCAGCGCCGGCATCACCTCCGCGGCCGCCATTTCCGCCGCTTTCGGCCAGCAGCCCGCAGCCAACGACCAGCCCCAGTCCATGGAAACAGTGACCGTCACCGACCGGCGGCTGGCTATCCATCTTTTGCCCGAGAAGCTGCTGGACACGCCCCAAAGCGTGAATGTGGTGCCTGCCCAGGTGATCCGGGAACAGGGCGTCAACAATCTTCAGGATGCGCTGAAAAATGTTCCGGGCATCACCCTCAATGCCGGCGAAGGCGGCACCCATGGCGATCTGGTCAATCTGCGCGGCTTTCCGGCCGGCGATGACTATTTTCTCGATGGCCTGCGCGACACCGGCCTCTATAGCCGCGACACGTTCGATTACGAATCCCTGGAGGTCCTGAAGGGGCCCGCCTCCACCCTGTTCGGCCGCGGCACCACCGGCGGGGTGATCAACCAGGTTTCCAAATCGCCGCAGCTCTATCCGGTCATGGATTTCGCGCTGACCGGCGGCACCAACGCGGAAATACGCGGCACCGCCGACATCAATTATCTGCTGGGCGATATCCTGGACGATACCGCCGCGGTGCGGCTCAACCTGATGGGCCAGCGCAGCAATTTCGTCGGCCGCCATTTCGCCCGCACCCAGAAATGGGGCATGGCCCCCAGCTTCGCCTATGGGCTGGGCACGGACACGGTGTGGACGCTGCAATTCCTGCACGAACGGGAGGATTCCATTCCGGATTCGGGCATCCCCTTCCTGTTCGGCGAACCCGCGCCGGTCGGCCATCGCGCGGCCTATTCGCTGCCGGCCGACGACCGCTTCAAGACCGATGTCGAAGTGGTCACGGGCAAAGTCACGCACACATTCGACCAGGTCTTTTCGGTCAGTCAGCAGCTGCGCTATGGCAGCTATTGGTTCGATTCCCGCCAGACCAATCCGATCTATGGCGGCGCCAACTGTTTCGCCGACACCGCCGCCGCCTATTATTATGCCGGCGGCCCGCTTTGCGCGAATTTGCCCGCCGCGGTCGCAGCCCAGCCCACCGGTCCGTTCGATCCGCTGTTCCCCACCGTTGGAACGCCGCTGTCGGCCATCTCCATCGAGCGCGATCGCCCCAGTTCCAAGGGCAGCATCGCAACCATGATGAGCGAAACCGATCTCAATGCCGAATTCGCCACCGGGATCATCCGCCACCACGCCAGTATCGGCATCGAGGCGGACAAGGAGAACGCCTCGCTCACCCGCTTCGCCAACCAGAATTCGGTGATCGTCCCGACACCGCTTCTGGCACCCGATCCGTTCGAAGGTTTTCCCGGCACCCAGACCATGGTCAATTCGCGCCCCATCACCAAGACCAGTACGCTCGGCCTGTTCGCCACCGACACCATGGATCTCGGCGCGCATTGGAGCCTGGTGGGCGCCATCCGCTTCGATCATTTCGGCGCCCGCTATGATCAGGATATCGGCAGCCGGGCCGGCCATTTCACCCACACGGACAATATCGGCAGTCCCCGCGCCGCCCTGGTCTACAAGCCCGATGCGGAGTCCAGCCTCTATTTCTCCTACGGCACCTCCTTCAACCCGTCGGCGGAGTCTCTGTCGCTGGCGGCCTTCGAACCAGGGACTGGGACCGGAACGCGACCACACCTATGAACTGGGCGGCAAGATCAATGTCCTGGACGGGCAACTGGGACTGACGGCGGCGGCTTTCAACACGGTCAAGACCAATGCCCGCATCAGCGATCCGCTCAATCCGGGGCTCCAGACCCTGGCCGGAACCGAACGCGTCAACGGCATGGAGTTCGGCGCCCAGGGCTATCTCACCGAAAATTGGGAATTGATCGCCGGCTATACCTATCTGGCGCCGCGCGCGGTCGGCCTGATCGCGGTCGGCGTGCCGGGCCCCATTCCGAACGTGGCGCGCAACCAGGCCAATCTCTGGACCGTCTATGATTTCGACTGGGGTGTTCATGTCGGCGGCGGATTGAACTGGATGGGCCACCGCGAGGCCGCCGCCGATGCCCTGAGCGATCCGGGCCGCATCCTCACCGCGCAACTGCCCTCCTATGTCACCTTGGACGCCATGGTCTCTTATGCGGTGAACGACAGTCTCACCTTCCAACTCAACGCCTATAATCTTGGCAATGAATTCTATTACGCCACCTCCTACGACGCCCGGCCGAACGAAAATCACGTGGTGCCGGGCGCCAGCCGCACTTTCCTCCTGACCGCGTTGCTCTCTCTGTAAGGCGTGCGCGGTCATGCTGATCCAAATTCCCGCGGTGCTTTCGGATGAGGCCGCGGCCGAGGTCCGGGCGCGCCTGGTCGACGCGGACTGGGCGGATGGCCGCATCACCGCCGGGCCGCAATCGGGCGCGGTGAAGCGCAACCGGCAATTGCCGCAAGACAGCGCCTTGGCGTCGGAATTGGGCGCAATGGTGCTGGCGGCATTGGACCGCGCGCCCCTGTTCATCCGCGCCGCCCTGCCCGCCCGCATCTTCCCGCCGCTTTTCAACCGCTATGCGGACGGCATGGATTTCGGCGCCCATATCGACAATGCCATCCGGCGGGTGCCGGGGAGCCGGCTCAGCATCCGCACCGATCTCTCCGCCACGCTGTTTCTCAACCCGCCCGAAAGCTATGACGGCGGGGAATTGGTGATCGAGGACAGCTACGGCATCCATTCGGTGAAGCTCGAGGCGGGCGACATGATCCTTTACCCCGCCACCAGCCGGCACCGGGTCATGCCGGTGACGCGCGGCGAAAGACTGGCCTGCTTCTTCTGGGTGCAAAGCCTGGTCAAGGACGATGCCGAGCGGGCCATGCTGTTCGATCTGGACCGCGCCATCCAAATCCTGGGTGCCGCCAATTCCAATCATCCGGAAATTCTGCGCCTGACCGGCCTCTATCATAATCTGGTGCGCAAATGGGGCGTGGTGTGATCGAGCCATCCGTCCCCGAAACCTGGCGGGTAGCGGCCCTGACCATGATGGGCCCCGAAACCCTGTCCGCCACTTTGCAAGGCGGCGATGCCGCCTTGTGGATCGAGGCGGCCGCGCGCTGCGGGATCGTGGAGGCGCAAGTCCGGCTGGGGCGGATGCTGCTTCAGGGCGAAAGCGTTGCGCGGGATGCGAGAGCCGCCTTCGCCTGCTTCTGCGGCGCGGCGGAAAGCGGCGATCGCGATGGCCATAACATGCTGGGCCGCTGTTTCGAAAATGGCTGGGGCACGGATAAGGACTTCGCCGCCGCCGTCCGCCATTACCGCGTCGCGGCCGATGCCGGGCTGGACTGGGCCCAATATAATCTGGGTCACATGCTGCTTTCCGGCAGCGGCGTGACGCGCGACCACCATGCCGCCTTTCGCAGCTACAGCCTTGCCGCGGCCCAAGGCCATGTCCGCGCCATGAATTTGTTGGGGCGATGCCATGAAGAAGGCTGGGGCACCAAACCCGACCGGCGTGCCGCCCGCGCCTGGTATCGCCGTTCCGCCGAGGGCGGCTATTTTCGCGGTGCCTATAATTACGCCGATTTGATCGCGAGCGACGGTTGCATTTTGGGCGCGGTGCATTGGTTTTGCCGCGCGCTGGCGACCGCACCGCAACCGACACGGCGCAACATGATTAAAGCGCTGTCATGCCGCAAAGAGCCGGCCTTGCGCGCGCTGACGAAGCGTTGCGTCTAATCGCGGGTTGCGCCCGCCGCAAACAAACGGCATAAATCGAAGCGAAGCATTTGGATCATGGCGCGCATGGCGCAACGCGACCGCCATAGAACTGTAGCCAGACCGCTCCTGTCGCGGCTGGCCGCTCTGTTCCTGCTGGTCGGGTTCGCGGTCCAGAACTTCGCCGTGCAGACGCATATTCACCATGCGCTTCTGAATGACACGGTCCATGTCACGCATGTCTCGAACCCGTCACAACCGACGCCGCTGGATCCCTATGATCCCGCCAATTGCCCGCTGTGCCAGGAAATTCTGCATGCCGGCGTCTATGTCACGCCGGTGGTGGTGGATCTTGCCGTTGTCCTGATTGCGGTCGTCGAGGCACCCGCCTTTGTCCTTCTCACCCGCAAGACCCAGGCGCGACCGCATAATTGGCAGAGCCGGGCGCCACCGAGCCTCTAAATCCCTCCCTTTCGCTGCGGTCCTGACGAACGCGACCGCGCTTAGCCGCTTTTGCGGCGCGATTTCCATTGGAGTGATTTATGTCTCGGTCCAGTTCCGCTTACCTGTCTTCTTGTCTGAAGGCCGGCCCTGCTTGCAGGCGTTGCCCTTATCACCATTTCCACGCCCGCCTTCGCCGTCCAGCCGGTCGAAACCGTCACCGTCACCGCCGAGCGTTTGGCCGCGGCCCGCAACGGCATTCAGACCCAGACCGGCGCCTCGACCTACACCATTACCTCTAAGGATATTGAAACCCAACCCGGTGGCGCTAATACCGCGCTCAACCAGGTGATCCTGCAGACGCCGGGCGTGGCGCAGGATTTCTTCGGCCAGCTTCATATCCGCGGCGAGCATAACGGCCTGCAATACCGCATCAACGGCATCATCCTGCCGGAGGGGATTTCGGTGTTCGGCCAGACTTTGGATCCGCGCTTGGCGGAATCGGTGCGGGTGATCGACGGCGCGCTTCCCGCCGAATATGGCAACCGCACCGCCGGCATCATCGACATCCAGACCAAGACCGGCCTGTTCGACACCGGCGGCGAGGTCAGCCTGTATGGCGGCAGCCACGGCACGCTCCATCCCTCGATCAGCTATGGCGGATCGGCCGGGTCATTCAATTATTTCCTTTCCGGCGATTACAACACCAATACGCTGGGGATCGAGAGCCCGGACGGCAGCAGCGATCCCAGGCACGACCGCGCCAAGCAATATCATCTGTTCGGCTTTGCCCAGGACATACTGGACCAGAACAGCAGCCTCACCGCCGTGGTCGGGATCTCCAACGACATGTTCGAGATTCCCAACAGTGTCGGACTTCAGCCGACCGGCCTGGACGGGATTGTCGGGCTGGGACCGCGGAACCCCGACAGTGGCGACTATGTGCTTGAGGTCAACGGCCAGACGGCCTTTCCTTCGCAGAATTTGGACGAGCGCCAGCGCGAGACCACCGATTACGGCATTTTGTCCTATCTGCGCTCGGACGGGGCGCTGGATTCGCAGATCTCGCTGTTCAGCCGGTTTTCCAGCCTCTATTTCACCCCGGGCGCGAATGCGGGCGACCTGCTTTACGGCGGTCTTGCCCAGACCGCCTATAAGCGCGACGTCGCCTATGGTCTGCAGGCGGAAGGCGCCTGGCATGCGGGCGATCATCACACGATCCGCTTCGGCCTGCTCTTTCAAGCCGACGACATTCTTTCGGATACCTCATCGCTGGTCCTGCCCACCGCCGCCGGCGGGCCCGCCAGCCTCAATCCCAATCCGCTTTGCGCCGACCCGGCCCAGACCTGCCAGGTCTCGGACATCCCCGTCACGGTCATCGACAATGGCGGCAAGCATGCCTGGGCCTACGGGTTTTACGTCCAGGACGAGTGGAAGCTTCTTCCCAGCCTGACGCTGAATTACGGCGTTCGCTACGATCAGTATGGCGCCTTCTCTGCCGAGAATCAGTTGAGCCCGCGCCTCAATCTGGTGTGGACACCCACCGATACCACCACCATGCATGCCGGATTCGCGCGCTACTTCTCGCCGCCGCCGATCGAATTGGTGGCAGGTACGGACATCACCCTGTTCGACAATACCACTGCGGCCGGCGACCACACGGACGACACGCCCAAGGCCGAACGGGCGGACTATTACGATTTGGGCGTGGTGCAGAAACTGTTCGAAGGCGCCCAACTCGGCTTGGACAGTTTCTTCAAAGCTTCCCGCAATTTGGTCGATGAAGGCCAATTCGGCGCCCCGATCATTCTGACGCCGTTCAATTATCTGACCGGGCGGCAATATGGCGGCGAATTGAGCTTCAACTACCAGTCCGATGGCTTTTCCGGCTATGTGAACGCCGCTTATGAGCGGGCGGACGGCCGCGACATCGTCTCAAGCCAGTTCCAATTCGATCCCGGCGATCTGGCCTATATCGCGAATAATTACATCCCGCTGGACCATCAGCAGATCGGCACCGTCTCGGCGGGTGCCTCCTATGACTGGGACGGCGTGCTGCTTTCAACCGACCTGCTTTACGGCACCGGCTTGCGCCGGGACGGGACGACACCCAATGGCGACCATGTCCCGGCCTATGCCACCGTCAATTTCGGCATCAGCCACATTTTCGATATCGGCGGATTCGAGGGCGTGACGGCCCGGCTCGATCTCATCAATGCCTTCGACGAAAAATATCAGATCCGCGACGGCACCGGGGTGGGCGTGGGCGCGCCTCAGTTCGGCGCCAGGCGCGGGATCTTCGCAGGGCTTTCCAAAGCCTTGTAAAAGCCAAACTCAAGTTCCCTCCCCCTTCCAGTGCTTCGCACGAAGGGGGAGGTGTCGCAGCGAGGTCTTGGCGGCACGCCAAGCCGAGCTGCGACGGAGGGGGATCAGTCAACCAAACAGATCAAAACGCGTGCCGGCAACACGTGCCTCATGTTCCAGCAGCCTGCGCTTCAACGGCAGCCCGCCGCCATAGCCGGTGAGGCTGCCGTCGCTGCCGATCACCCGGTGGCAGGGCACGATCAGGGCGATGGGATTGGCGCCATTGGCCGCGCCCACCGCCCGGGCGGCATCGGGATGACCGATGGTCCGGGCGATCGCGCCATAAGACGTGGTGTATCCGAAGGGAATGTCGCACAGCGCCTTCCACACCTGCGTGTTGAAGGGCGGGCCTTGAAGATCCAGTTCCAGCGCGAAATCCCGCCGCTTGCCGCCGGCATAGTCCGCCACCTGCCGCCGGACTTGGGTGAGCGCCTTGGGGTTTTGCTCGGCTTCAGGATCCAGTTTGGCGGCGCCCGTGGCGCGCAAATTGAAGCGCAGTAGGCGCCCCGCCTCATCCACCCAGGCGGCGAAAGTCGCCGAATGGCGTTTCGATCCTGTCCCAATAGCGCTTCATGCCGGTTCCTTGAGACTGGTCCATAAATGCATGGTGGCGAGGCTGCGATAAGGTGAGAACGCCGCCATCAGCCGCTTGACCGCATCCTGGTCCGGACGTTCCGGCAAGTGATGCAAGCGCTGCAGGGCGGTGGCGAGCGCGCTGTCGCCCACCGGGGCTGCATCGGCAAAACCGCCCCTGAGCATGGTGTAGCGCGCCGTCCAGGTGCCGACGCCATGCAGCGCCGTCAGCTTTTTTTCCGCCGCCATCGCCGAGCCGCGGGGCAGGTTTTCGACATCGAGTTTTCCCTTCGCCACCGCTTCCGCCGCGCCGACCAGATAGGCGGCCTTGGAGCGGGAGAACCGCCTTTTGTTCAAACCCGCCACGCTCATATTGGCGACCCGCTCCGGGGTGGGATGGGCCCGCATGGCGCCGATCTTCTCGCCCGCCATGCGAATGATCTCGCTCCTGAGGCTGGAGGCGAATTTCACGTTGATCTGCTGGCCGATGATCCCCCAGGCCAGCCCGTCGAATCCGGTGGGGATATTGGGAAGGCGCAACCCCCGGCGCGGCGCGGCGAATGCGGCATGGCGGGTCTCGAACGGCGCGGTTTCATTGTTCAGGCCCAGCATCTTGAGCGCGGCGCCATGCAGGAAGGCCAGGCTGGCGCGGCCAAGCTTGCGTTCCGCCTCGATCCGCGCCCATACCCCGTCGCCTTCCAGCGACAATTCCAGCACCGCCGCTCCCTCTTCCGTCAGCAGCGCCTTCCAGATCTTGTTGCCGTCGCTTCGCTCGCACAGGCTCTGCGGGTCGCGGGCGTGATAGGCCAGCACTTCCTTGGCGCGATAACCCGCGGGAAGCTGCAGCAGAAAGACGTTGGAAAGCGCCCGGTAGGCGCCCGGCGTCATGCGGGTGAGCGCCAGGAATTGGCGGTGAAACACCAACTCGCTTTCGAAGCCCGCCATATGGCCCACATCCACCACCTTGGCGTTGCCGGCAAGCAGCAGCCCGGCGGCATGGCGCACCCGCTCGCGCCGGAGCCACTGCGCCGGCGCCAGATGGGCATGTTCGCGATAAAGCGCGCCCAGCTTGGTCAGGCTGACGCCGGCGGCCTTGGCCAGCGCCGGCGCGTCGGCGAAATTCGCCGGATCGGCCCGCACCCGCGCCGCCAACCCTTCGAACAAGGCGATATTCTCGTCCTCGCCGCGATAGTAGAGGTCGGGCCGGCAGCGTTTGCAGGCGCGCAACCCCGCCGCCAGGCATTCCGCTTCGGTGCGGTAGAGGGTGACATTCTCTTTTTTGGGCGGATGGGTGGGACAGGACGGCAGGCAATAGATCCCGGTCGTGCGCACGCCGATCAGGAATTTGCCGTCGAACTTGCCGCCGCGGGCCGCTTCGCGGCTCCAGGAAAAGGGTTCGGGAAGTCTCATGCGCGGACTTTAGCCCAGCCTGTTTCCGGCCGCCTCCTGATTTGCGCGTTGGATACTGAACAAGCCAGGGACCCGCCTCCCTATGCGTGCGAAGCACGCTGATAGGGGAGGTGGCCGTAGCAACCTCTCGAGGTTGCGTAGGCCGGAGGGGTTAAAAAATCCGGACGGGGCAAAAAAAGGCCGCCGGACTTGCATCCAGCGGCCTGGCTTCTTGGCTCGAAAACGCCGCTATTCGGCGGCCGGGGCCGGTGCTTCCAGAGCCGCCACCGGCTCCTGGGCCGCGGCTTCGGCCTGGATCGCACGGTCGCGTTCGGTGGCGATATGCCGAAGCCGGGCGATGGCCCCGCCGGTGCCGGCCGGGATCAGACGTCCGACGATGACATTCTCCTTCAGGCCTTCCAGCATGTCGACCTTGCCATTGACCGCCGCCTCGGTGAGGACGCGGGTGGTCTCCTGGAAGGAGGCGGCCGAGAACACCGACCGGGTCTGCAAGGACGCCTTGGTGATGCCGAGCAGGATCGGCCGGCCATCGGCCGCCTTGCGGCCATCGGTTTCCGCCTTGAGATTGGCCGCTTCCAGCTCGGATGCGTCCACATGCTCGCCCGCGATCAGGGTGGTGTCGCCGCCCCCGATGATCTCGAGCTTCTGCATCATCTGGCGGCAGATCACCTCGATATGCTTGTCGTTGATCTTCACGCCCTGCAGGCGATAGACGTCCTGGATTTCCTTGACCAGATAGGTCGCCAGTTCCTCCATGCCCTTGATCCGCAGTATGTCGTGCGGGCTGGGATTGCCTTCGACGATATAGTCGCCCTTTTCGACATAATCGCCCTCGCGCACGCTGATATGCTTGCCCTTGGGGATCAGATACTCGACCGGCTCCAGCTTGTCGGATTTGGGCTTCACGATCACCCGGCGCTTGTTCTTATAGTCCTTGCCGAACTCCACAAAGCCGTCGGTTTCCGCCAGCACCGCCGCTTCCTTGGGCTTGCGCGCCTCGAACAGCTCCGCCACCCGCGGCAAGCCGCCGGTGATGTCGCGGGTCTTGGCGCCCTCGGTCGGGATGCGGGCCAGCACGTCGCCGGCCCGGACTTCCGCGCCGTCCTCCACCGACAGAATGGCGTCGGCCGAGATCGCATAGCGCGCCTCGCCGCCGCCGCCCGGCAGCGGAATGACCTTGCCCTTCTTGTCCACGATCGCCAGGGTCGGCCTCAGATCGGGCGCGTTCTTGCTGCCCGTGCCGCGGCTGTCCATCACCACCCGGTTCGAAACCCCGGTCTTTTCATCCGACACTTCGCGTACCGTGATGCCGGAGATCAGATCCTCATACTTCACCGTGCCTTCCACATCGGTCAGCACCGGCAGCGCATTCGGATTCCATTCCGCCAGCCGATCGCCGCGCTTGACGGCGGCGCCCTCATCCACTTTCAGGCGCGCGCCGTAAACGATGCGATAGGTCGCCCGCTCCTGGCCCTTATTGTCGGTGATCACCACCTGCATGTTGCGGCCCATCGCGATCAGCTCACCGTCGGAATTCTTGACGATGTTGCGGTTCACGATCCGGATCTTGCCGTCATAGGAGGCTTCGACCTTGGACTGGCCCGCCACCTGCGCCGCGCCGCCGATATGGAAGGTGCGCATGGTGAGCTGGGTGCCCGGCTCGCCGATCGACTGGGCGGCGATCACGCCCACCGCCTCGCCGATATTGACCGAGGTGCCCCGCGCCAGGTCGCGGCCATAGCATTTGCCGCAGACGCCTTCCGAGAGCTCGCAAGTGAGCACCGAGCGCACCCGCACCTTCTGGACATGGGCGCTTTCGATCTTCTCGGCCAGATCCTCGGTCACTTCCCTGCCGCGCTTGACGATCACTTCGCCACTGTCGGGATGCTTGATATCCTCGGCCGTGGTGCGGCCGAGAATGCGCTCCGACAGGGACGACACCACCTGGCCGCCATCGATTTCGGCCTGGACGGTGACACCCTTTTTGGTGCCGCAATCCTCGGCCGTGATGATGCAGTCATTGGCCACGTCCACCAGACGGCGGGTGAGATAGCCCGAATTCGCCGTCTTGAGCGCGGTATCGGCCAGGCCCTTGCGGGCGCCGTGGGTGGAGTTGAAATACTCCAGCACGGTGAGGCCTTCCTTGAAGTTTGACAGGATCGGGGTCTCGATGATCGAGCCGTCCGGACGCGCCATCAACCCGCGCATGCCGGCCAGCTGCTTCATCTGCTGCGGGCTGCCGCGGGCGCCGGAATGCGACATCATATAGATGGAGTTCATCTCCTGCACCCGGCCGGTCTCCGGATCGATCCGGGGCTCGGAAATCTCCTTCATCATTTCGGCCGCGACCATGTCGGTGCATTTCGACCAGATATCGACCACCAGATTGTACTTCTCCTTGTCGGTGGTCAGGCCGTCCTGATATTGCTGCTCATATTCGCGCACCCGGTGGCGGGTTTCGTCGATCAGCTTCTGCTTGGTGGCGGGCACGACCATGTCGTCCTTGCCGAACGAAATGCCGGCCTTGCAGGCTTCGCGGAAGCCCAGGCTCATCACCGCATCGCAGAACAGCACCGTCTCCTTCTGGCCGCAATGGCGGTAGACCTCGTCGATGATGTGGGAGATCTCCTGCTTGCGGAGCAGGCGATTGACCAGCTCGAACGGGATCTTGGGATGGCGCGGCAGGATATCGGCGATCATCATCCGGCCGGGCGTGGTATCCACCCGCCGGGTGATCGGATTGCCGTCGGCGTCCACCGTCTTGTAGCGCGCCTTGACCTTGGCGTGCAGGGTGACGGCGCCGGAGAACAGCGCGTGCTCGATCTCGCCGATATCGTTGAACACCATGCCCTCGCCCGGTTCCTTGGCCCGTTCCTGGCTGAGGTAATAGAGCCCCAGCACGATGTCCTGGGTGGGCACGATGATCGGCTTGCCGTTGGCGGGCGACAGAATGTTGTTGGTGGACATCATCAGGACGCGCGCTTCCAGCTGCGCTTCCAGAGACAGCGGCACATGCACCGCCATCTGGTCGCCGTCAAAGTCCGCATTGAAGGCGGTGCAGACCAGCGGATGCAGCTGGATCGCCTTGCCCTCGATCAGGACCGGCTCGAAGGCCTGGATGCCCAGCCGGTGCAGGGTCGGCGCGCGGTTGAGCAGGATCGGATGCTCGCGGATCACCTCTTCCAGGATGTCCCAGACCTCCGGCTTTTCCTTCTCCACCAGCTTCTTGGACTGCTTGACGGTCTGGCTGAAGCCCTTGGCCTCCAGCCGCGAATAGATGAAGGGCTTGAACAGCTCCAGCGCCATCTTCTTCGGCAACCCGGCTTGATGCAGCTTGAGCTCCGGGCCGACCACGATCACCGAACGGCCGGAATAGTCCACCCGCTTGCCCAACAGATTTTGGCGGAAGCGGCCCTGCTTGCCTTTCAGCATGTCGGCCAGCGACTTCAGCGGCCGCTTGTTGGCGCCGGTGATGACCCGGCCGCGGCGGCCATTGTCGAACAGCGCGTCCACCGATTCCTGCAGCATGCGCTTTTCGTTGCGCACGATGATGTCCGGCGCCTTGAGCTCGATCAGCCGCTTCAAGCGGTTGTTGCGGTTGATCACCCGGCGATAGAGATCGTTCAGGTCGGAGGTGGCGAAGCGGCCGCCATCCAGCGGCACCAGCGGGCGCAGCTCCGGCGGGATCACCGGCACCACGGTCAGGATCATCCATTCCGGACGGTTGCCGGAATCGATGAAGGCCTCGACCACTTTGAGGCGCTTGACCAGCTTCTTCTGCTTCTCGCCGCCATTGGATTCGGCGATATCCACCCGGAGTTCGTCGCGCAGCTTCTCAAGGTCGATTGCCATCAGCAGCTTGCGGATCGCCTCGGCGCCGATCTCGGCGGTGAAGCTGTCATTGCCGTATTCGTCCTGGGCCTTGTAGAACTCATCCTCGGTCAGCAGCTGACGCTCCTTGAGCGGGGTGAGACCGGGTTCGATGACGATGTAATTCTCGAAATAGAGCACCCGCTCCAGATCCTTGAGGGTCATGTCCAGCATCAACCCGATGCGCGAGGGCAAGGATTTCAGGAACCAGATATGGGCGACGGGGCTGGCCAGCTCGATATGGCCCATGCGGTCGCGGCGCACTTTCTGCACCGTCACCTCGACGCCGCATTTTTCGCAGACGATGCCCTTATACTTCATCCGCTTGTACTTGCCGCACAAGCATTCGTAATCCTTCACCGGCCCGAAGATGCGGGCGCAGAACAGCCCGTCCCGCTCCGGCTTGAAGGTGCGGTAGTTGATGGTTTCGGGCTTTTTGATTTCGCCATGGCTCCAGCGCAGGATCTGATCGGGACTGGCAAGCGAAATCTTGATCCGGTCGAAGGTGGGGACTTCCTTCGCCGTACCGAAGACGTTCATCAGCTCTTGATTCATGTACGAGCTCCTTAAAACCTGTCATGACCCGCCGCCTGAGAGAAGGCGGAGAGGCCAAATTGTGTCCCGCCACAGCCTCAGGCCATGGCGGGACGATTGCATTAGGACGTCGGTCCGTTCACCAGTTCGACATTCAGCGCCAAAGACCGCATTTCCTTGACCAGCACGTTGAAGGATTCCGGAATGCCGGCTTCGAACGTGTCTTCGCCGCGGACGATCGCTTCATAGACCTTGGTGCGGCCCGCCACGTCGTCCGACTTCACGGTGAGGATTTCCTGCAGCGTGTAGGCGGCGCCGTAGGCCTCCAGCGCCCAGACCTCCATTTCGCCGAAGCGCTGGCCGCCGAATTGCGCCTTGCCGCCCAGGGGCTGCTGGGTGACCAGCGAATAGGGACCGATCGAACGGGCGTGGATCTTGTCGTCCACCAGATGGTTCAGCTTCAGCATATAGATATAGCCGACCGTGACCGGACGGGTGAACGCCTCGCCGGTGCGGCCGTCGAACAGCGTCACCTGACCGGACTCCGACAGCCCCGCCTGGCCCAGCATGTCGACAATGTCATGCTCCTTGGCGCCGTCGAACACCGGGGTGGCGATGGGGATGCCGGTGCGGAGATTTTCCGCCAGTTCCACCAGCCCGTCATCCTCGATCTGGGCGAGACGGTCGTCATTGGCATAGACATGCTTCAGATGCCGGCGCAGCGGTTCGTATTTGCCGTCGCGCTTGACCTTGTCGAGCATGTCGCCGATCTGCCGACCCAGCCCCGAGCAGGCCCAGCCCAGATGGGTTTCCAGGATCTGGCCCACATTCATGCGGCTGGGCACGCCCAAGGGATTGAGCACCACGTCCACCGCGGTGCCGTCCTCCAGATGCGGCATGTCCTCGATCGGCACGATGCGGCTGATCACGCCCTTGTTGCCGTGACGGCCGGCCATCTTGTCGCCGGGCTGCAGCTTGCGCTTCACCGCCACGAAGACGCGGACCATCTTCATCACCCCCGGCGCCAGTTCGTCGCCGCGCCGGAGCTTCTCCACCTTGTCGGCGAAGCGCTTGTCGAGCCGCTGCTTGCTGTCGTCATATTGCTGGCGCAGGCCCTCGATCTCCGCCATCGCCTTCTCGTTGCGAAGCCCGATCTGCCACCATTGATGGCGCGGGATCGCGTCCAGAACGCTCTGGGTGATCTTGGTGTCCGCCGCCAGGCCCTTGGGACCGGAAGCGGCGGTCTTGTTCAGCAATATCTCCGACAGGCGCGAGAAGATGTTGCGCTCCAGGATGGAAAGCTCGTCGTCGCGGTCTTCCGCCAGACGCTCCTCCTCGGCCCGCTCGATCGCCAGCGCCCGCTGGTCCTTGTCCACGCCATGGCGGTTGAACACCCGGACTTCCACGATGGTGCCGGTGACGCCCGGGGGCACCCGCAAAGAGGTGTCGCGGACATCGGCCGCCTTTTCGCCGAAGATGGCGCGCAGGAGTTTTTCTTCCGGCGTCATCGGGGTTTCGCCCTTGGGCGTCACCTTGCCGACCAGAATGTCGCCCGCCTGCACTTCGGCGCCGATATAGACGATGCCGGCTTCATCGAGATTCTTGAGGTTCTCCTCGCCGACATTGGGAATGTCGCGGGTGATTTCCTCCGGACCCAGCTTGGTGTCGCGGGCCATGGTCTCGAATTCCTCGATATGGATCGAGGTGAAGACATCGTCGCGCACGATGCGCTCGGAAATCAGGATCGAGTCCTCGAAATTGTAGCCGTTCCAGGGCATGAAGGCGACCAGCGCATTCTTGCCCAGGGCCAGCTCGCCCAACTGGGTGGACGGACCGTCGCCGATCACATCGCCCTTCTTGACCACATCGCCCACCTTCACCAGCGGCCGCTGATTGATGCAGGTCGAGGCGTTGGAGCGCTGGAATTTGCGCAACCGGTAAATGTCGATGCCCGGCTTGGTGGGATCGGTCTCCTCGGTGGCGCGCACCACGATGCGGGTGGCATCCACCTGATCGACCACGCCGGCGCGGCGCGCGGTGATGGCGGCGCCGGAATCCCGGGCCACCACTTCCTCCATGCCGGTGCCGACCAAGCGGCGCCTCCGGCCTGAGCAGCGGCACCGCCTGGCGCTGCATGTTGGAGCCCATCAGAGCGCGGTTGGCGTCGTCATTTTCCAGGAACGGCACCAGGGCCGCGGCCACCGACACCAGCTGCTTGGGCGAAACGTCGATGAACTGCACCTGGTCCGGCGTGGTCATGACGAAGTTTCCGCCCTTGCGGCAGGAGACGAGTTCGTCGGTCAGCCGGTTGCGGCTGTCGATGGTCGCGTTGGCCTGGGCGATGGTGTATTTCGCCTCTTCCATCGCCGAGAGATAGACCACCTCGTCCGTCAGATGCTTGTTGTTCACCCGGCGGTAGGGGCTCTCAATGAAGCCGTATTTGTTCACCCGGGCATAGGTCGCCAGCGAGTTGATCAACCCGATATTGGGACCTTCCGGGGTCTCGATCGGGCAGATGCGGCCGTAATGGGTGGGATGGACGTCGCGCACTTCGAAGCCGGCGCGCTCGCGGGTGAGGCCGCCCGGTCCAAGCGCCGACATCCGCCGCTTATGGGTCAGTTCCGACAGCGGATTCTGCTGGTCCATGAATTGCGACAACTGCGAGGAGCCGAAGAATTCGCGCACCGCCGCCGCCACCGGCTTGGCGTTGATCAGGTCGTGCGGCATCACCGTGTCGATATCGACCGCGCTCATCCGCTCCTTGATGGCGCGCTCCATCCTGCAGCAGGCCGACCCGGAACTGGTTCTCCATCAATTCGCCCACCGAACGCACCCGGCGGTTGCCGAGATTGTCGATGTCGTCGATTTCGCCGCGGCCGTCGCGCAGCTCCGCCAGCGCCTTGAGGATGGCGAGGATGTCCTCCTTGCGCAGCACCCGCATGGTGTCGGGCGCGTCCAGTCCCATGCGCATGTTCATCTTCACCCGGCCCACCGCCGAGAGGTCGTAGCGCTCGGGATCGAAGAAGAGTTGGCCGAACAGAGCCTCGGCGGTATCCAAGGTCGGCGGCTCGCCCGGGCGCATCACCCGGTAAATGTCGATCAGCGCCTGCTCGCGGGAATGGTTCTTGTCCACCGCCATGGTGTTGCGGACATAGGCGCCGGTGGTGATGCCGTCGACATTGATCACTTCCACCTCGTGGAAGCCGGCCTCTGCCAGGGTCGCCAGATTGTCGGCGGTGAGCTCGTCGCCCGCCTCGACAAAGATTTCGCCGGTCTCGGGATTGACCATGTCCAGGGCGCTGAAGCGGCCGATCAGCTCGTCTTCGGCGAAGGCGATCGACTTGACGCCGTCCTCCTGCAGCCGGCGCAGACCGCGCACGGTGATCTTGGCGCCCGCCTCCAGGATGATCTCCCCGGTCTTGGCGTTCTTCCAGTCGGACAGGGTTTTGGCGTTGCGCATCCAGCCGGAATCCAGCGGCGTGGTCCAGCTGCCGTCCTTTTGGCGCTTGAAGGCGATCTTGGAATAGAAATAGCCCAGTATCTCCTCCTGGCTCATGCCCAGCGCATAGAGCAAGGTAGTCGCCGGCAGCTTGCGGCGGCGGTCGATGCGGACATGGATGATGTCCTTGGCGTCGAATTCGAAGTCGAGCCAGGAGCCGCGATAGGGGATGACCCGGGCGGCGAACAACAGCTTGCCGCTGGAATGGGTCTTGCCCTTGTCATGGTCGAAGAACACGCCCGGGCTGCGGTGCATCTGGGAGACGATCACCCGCTCGGTGCCGTTGACCACGAAGGTGCCGTTCTCGGTCATGAAGGGGACGTCGCCCATATAGACGTCCTGTTCCTTGATGTCCTTGACCGACTTGGCGCCGGTTTCCTGGTCCACATCGAAAACGATCAGGCGCAGCGTCACTTTCAGCGGCGCGGCATAGGTCATGGAGCGCTGCTGGCACTCCTCGACATCGTATTTGGGCTCCTCGAAATGATAGTCGACATATTCGAGCAGCGAGGTCTCGCTGAAATCCTTGATCGGGAAGACCTGGCGGAACACCGCCTCCAGCCCCTCATCGATGCGGCCGGCGTCCGGCTTTTCCAGCTGCAGGAACTGGTCGTAGGACGTGCGCTGAACCTCGATCAGGTTCGGCATTTGCGCGATCTCGGCGATCTTGCCAAAATTCTTCCGCAGTCTTTTGCGTCCGGTGAAGGAGAGAGTCATTCGGATCCTTTACGGCTGGGCTGCCGTGTTTGCCTTTGGGTGAGAACCAGCAATTCGAAACCAATGGCGAAAGCCGCCAACCCCTTCGGCGCGCGAATCACCGAAGGGGGGCGGGTGAACGAAATATGCACGACACCGCGGTTTTTCAACCCGCGCTGCCTCCTTAGCTACTTCAGCTCGACCTTCGCGCCGGCGTCTTCGAGCTGTTTCTTGATCTTGGCCGCCTCGTCCTTGGAGACATCGACCTTCACTTCCTTGGGCGCGCCCTCGACCAGGTCCTTGGCTTCCTTCAGGCCCAGGCCCGTGATGGCGCGTACTTCCTTGATCACGTTGATCTTTTTGTCGCCCGCGGCGGCCAGAACGACCGTGAATTCGGTCTTTTCCGCAGCCGGAGCGGCGGCGGCGGCCGGCGCGGCCGCAACTGCCACCGGAGCGGCGGCGGAGACGCCCCACTTGTCTTCCAGAAGCTTAGCGAGGTCCGCGGCTTCCAGGACGGTGAGGGACGACAAATCTTCAACCAGTTTTTCGATCTTCGACATTTCTAAAGTTCCTTTGATTCGGGTTTGGATATTTGCGTTTGTAAAGCAGTCGCTTAAGCCGCTTCCTTCTTGGAATAGGCTCCGATCACACGGGCAAGCTGACCGGCGGGTGCCTGAACCACGCCGGCGATCTTGGTCGCGGGCGCCAAAATCAGGCCCACGATCTTGCCCCGGAGCGCATCGAGCGACGGCAGGGTGGCGAGGGCTTGGACCCCTTGCGCATCCAGCGCCGTCTCTCCGACCGATCCGCCCAGGATGACAAGTTTGTCATTGTCCTTGGCGTAGGCAGCCGTCACCTTCGCGGCGCTGACCGGATCGTCGCTTACCGCGATGCCGGTCGGCCCCTTGAACAGATGGGCGATGCCTTCGATGGCCGTTCCTTTCAGAGCGCGGACCGCCAGACGGTTCTTGGCCACCCGGAACGACGCCCCGGACGCGCGCATGCGCGACCGGAGGTCGGCCATCTGGGCCACCGTCAGGCCGGAATAGTGGGCGACCACCACAGAGCCGGCTTTCGCGAAGACGCCATTCAGCTCCTCGACGACTTCCGCCTTTTTGGCTTTTTCCACTTTGCTCTCCTCATTCGTGAAGGACGGGAGCGATCCATCCTTCCCCTGTTGCTTCAAAAACTGCCCCAGGGTCCAAACCCGAAAGGACGAAGCAGGCTTCGCCGGTCCGGTTCATTCCCTGTCTGTGCTGGAGAATTTTAAGCTTCCGGAGAAGCTCCAGCAGTCTCGGACAGACCCGGCGATCGTCCGCCGGAATGAGAAACTTTAAACCGCGCCTCCCGCGCCGACCGAGGCCAGCGAAATCTTCACCCCCGGCCCCATGGTCGAAGAGAGGGAAATCTTCCTCATATAATTGCCCTTGGCGCCCGACGGCTTGGCCTTGATCACGCTGTCGACGAAGGCCTTGACGTTGGCGATGATCGCTTCCTCGCTGAAGCTGGCCTTGCCGATGCCGGCCTGGACGATGCCCGCCTTCTCGACCCGGAATTCCACCGCTCCGCCCTTGGCGTCCTTGACCGCCTGGGTGACATCCATGGTCACGGTGCCGACCCTGGGATTGGGCATCAGGTTGCGCGGACCCAGAATTTTGCCCAGCCGGCCCACCACGCCCATCATATCGGGAGTGGCGATGCAGCGGTCGAACTCGATATTGCCCTTGTTCACCTGTTCCGCCAGATCTTCGGCGCCGACAATATCGGCGCCCGCTTTCCTGGCCTCATCCGCCTTGGCGCCTTTGGCGAACACCGCCACCCGGAGCGAACGGCCGGTGCCCGACGGCAGCGAAACCACGCCGCGCACCATCTGATCGGCGTGACGGGGGTCCACGCCCAGATTGAGCGACACTTCGATGGTCTCGTCGAACTTTGCGGTGGCGCGGGCCTTCACCAGCTTCACCGCATCTTCGACCGTATAGGCCTTGCCGGCTTCGACACCTTCGGAGGCTTTCCTGTAACGCTTGGAGGTTGCCATGGCGCTCAGTCCCTCACCGTGATGCCCATCGAGCGGGCCGAGCCCTCGATCAGGAGCATCGCGTTTTCGATATCGTTGGCGTTCAGGTCCTTCATCTTGGCCTGGGCGATCTCGCGCACCTGGGCGCGGGTGACGCTGCCGACGCTGGCGACGCCGGGGGTCTTGGAGCCGGACTGGAGCTTGGCGGCCTTTTTGAGGAAATAGGAGGCCGGCGGCGTCTTCATCTCGAAGGTGAAGGATTTGTCCGAAAACACGGTAATCGTTATCGGAATCGGCATTCCTTTTTCCTGGTCCTGGGTCTTGGCATTGAACGCCTTGCAGAACTCCATGATGTTGAGGCCGCGCTGGCCCAACGCCGGACCGATCGGGGGCGACGGATTGGCCGACCCCGCGGGCACCTGCAATTTGATGTAACCAATAATCTTCTTCGCCATCTCTCGCCGCCTCCTTCTTGCGGCTTAGCGGTTCAAACGAAGCTTGCGCCTCTCCCGCGTTATGCAGGGCTCGGGGCTATTCGCTTACGCGGGCCCCTCGCCCTGCGATTCCAATTACAGGCCATTGATGCTTCGGCCTGATCGTCCAAACTCGGCCTTGGACCGCCCCGCCGGGCAAAGCCCGGCAATCAATTGACTAAACTTTCTCCACTTGGGTGTATTCCAGCTCGACCGGGGTCGCCCGGCCGAAAATCGAGACCGCCACCTTCAGCCGCGAGCGGTCCTCGTCCACTTCCTCCACCGTGCCGGTGAAGGAGGTGAAAGGACCGTCGGCCACCCGCACCTGTTCGCCGATCTCGAAGGTGATGGTAGATTTGGGATGCTCCGCGCCTTCCGTCACCTGATGCAGGATGCGGTCCACTTCGGCCTGGCGCAGCGGCATCGGCTTGTTGTTCTGGCCCAGAAAGCCGGTAACCTTGGGAATGTTCTTCACCAGATGATAGATCTCGTCGGTGAGCTTGGCCTGCAGCAGCACATAGCCGGGCAGGAATTTGCGCTCCGAACTCACCTTCTGGCCGCGGCGGACCTCGATCACATCCTCGGTCGGCACCACCACATCGACCACATGATCCTCCAGATCCTGGATCTTGGCCTGGCGGCGGATTTCCTCGGCCACCTTCTTCTCGAAATTCGAGTAGGTATGGACGATGTACCATTTGGCGTCGGATTTCAGTGCGGCTTCGCTCATCCTGAGGCCCCGATCAAAATTCGCTCGCCATAGGCGAGTACGCCGTCCACCACGAAGAAAAACACCATGGTGAGCCCGACCATGATGAACACCATCATGGTGGTGAGCCAGGTCTCCTTCCAGCTCGGCCAGGTGACCTTCTTCATCTCCCGGCGAACCTGCTGGACAAATTCGATCGGGCCGACGCGGCGCGCCGGCGGCGCGCTGTCCGCCTCTCCGCCACTACCAGTCTTTTTCGTCAACTCCGCCATCTCAACTCCATGCAGGGCTTGGGCTATCCGCCGACGCGGCCCTCGCCCCGCAAATCATTTCTGTTGCTCCGGGCTATTCCGCTCCGCGGGCCCTTTCGCAACGATTCCAATTACAATCCATTGCCCTCAACACTCCAATTTCCTCAACTCGCTTTGGGCAACACTCTTTCTAATTCACCACTCTGCGGCTCGACTGGTTCAAAACCTTGGCAGGAGTGGAGGGACTCGAACCCCCGGCCCTCGGTTTTGGAGACCGATGCTCTACCAACTGAGCTACACTCCTCGATGCAACGCTCCGGCTATTGCGCTTCGCGCGCCGTCGCATTGCGATTCCAATTAAAATCCCTTGCCGTTCTCGCCTTTGCCTTCATTCAACCGGTATTGGGTAAGCAACTCACTTGATGATTTTCGCCACGACGCCGGCGCCGACCGTGCGGCCGCCTTCACGGATGGCGAAGCGCAGCTTCTCTTCCATCGCGATCGGCACGATCAGTTCCACCTCGCACGACACATTGTCGCCCGGCATCACCATCTCGGTGCCCGCCGGCAGCTTCACGATCCCGGTCACGTCCGTGGTCCGGAAATAGAATTGCGGCCGGTAGTTGGTGAAGAACGGCGTGTGACGCCCGCCCTCGTCCTTGGTCAGGATATAGGCTTCCGCTGTGAACACCGTGTGCGGCGTCACCGTGCCCGGCTTGGCCAACACCTGGCCCCGCTCCACCCCGGTGCGGTCCACGCCGCGCAGCAGGCCCCGATATTGTCGCCCGCCTGGCCCTGGTCCAGAAGCTTCCTGAACATCTCGACCCCGGTCACCGTGGTCTTGGTGGTCGGACGGATGCCGATGATCTCCACTTCCTCGCCCACCTTGACCACACCGCGTTCCACCCGGCCCGTCACCACCGTGCCGCGGCCCGAGATCGAGAACACATCCTCGATCGGCATCAGGAAGGGCTGGTCGATCGGACGCTCCGGCTGGGGGATATATTCATCGACCTGGCGCATCAGTTCCAGGATCGCGTCATGGCCGAGCTTGGGGTCCTTGTTCTCCAAGCGCCATCAAGGCGCTCCCGCGCACGATCGGGATATCGTCGCCGGGGAACTGGTAGCTCGACAGAAGCTCGCGCACTTCCATCTCCACCAGATCCAGAAGTTCCGGATCGTCCACCATGTCGCACTTGTTCATGAACACCACCAGCGCCGGCACACCCACCTGGCGGGCCAGCAGGATATGCTCGCGGGTCTGCGGCATCGGGCCGTCCGAGGCCGAAACCACCAGGATCGCCCCGTCCATCTGGGCCGCCCCGGTGATCATGTTCTTCACATAGTCGGCATGGCCGGGGCAGTCGACATGGGCATAGTGCCGCTTCTCGGTCTCATACTCCACATGCGCCGTCGAAATCGTGATCCCGCGCGCCTTCTCTTCCGGCGCCTTGTCGATCTGGTCATAGGCCGTGAACGTCGCTCCGCCCGTCTCCGCCAATACCTTCGTGATCGCCGCCGTCAACGACGTCTTGCCATGGTCCACATGACCAATCGTCCCGATATTGCAGTGCGGCTTCGTACGCTCAAATTTCGCTTTCGCCATACCCTGAAATTCCTTCGTCTTTACGTCCTGTCCGGTTTCTCAAACCGGCTTTCAAACCATTGGAGCGGGTGAAGGGAATCGAACCCTCGTCATCAGCTTGGAAGGCTGTTGCTCTACCATTGAGCTACACCCGCCTTATTCGACTTCCTTCTCGTCCTGTCCTTTCGCGGGCCTTTCGCGGGCGATGGTGGAGGGGGTTGGATTCGAACCAACGTAGGCGTAGCCAACGGATTTACAGTCCGTCCCCTTTAGCCACTCGGGCACCCCTCCATTTTCCAATTTCCCAACTGGGACAACGAGTTGAGCCCGATCATCGGCCGGCGCGCGGACCTCGCCCGTAAAGTCCGGACGAGCGAAAATAATGCCTCCAATGGTTTGGCTGCGGATCGCGGGTTATTGGTCAATCGCGACTGGGTGTCAAGGGGCGTTTATACCGAGAAATGGCGGAAATCAGCCTTTCTCGGCCGGCCGGCTTGCCGGTCAATGCCACTTCTTTATAAGGCCCGCCATGCGCCGAAAGAATATCCACAGGGAACGCCATCCCAAGCCTGGCCAGAACCGCCCGGACCGGGGAGCAAAAACCCCGGAACGTCCGGAAAACTGGCTTTATGGCCTGCACGCGGTGGCGGCCGCCCTGGCCAATCCCGAGCGCAGGCTTCACCGGGCCGTCTTGACCGCCCGGGCCGCCGAGAGCCTGGGCGAGAAACTCCTGTCGCGGGTCCGGGTGGAACCGGCGGACATGGAGGCCATCTCCCGCCTGCTGCCCCAGGGCGCGGTGCATCAGGGGGCCGCTCTGGCTTGCGATCCCTTGCCGCGCCGGAACCTGGAAGACCTTTTGAAACCTGGAACCGGCGGCAGGCGCCGGATCGTCCTGGTCCTCGATCAGCTGTCCGACCCCCACAATGTCGGCGCGATCTTGCGGACGGCGGCGGCTTTCGGGGCATCGGCCATGGTGGTGCAGGACCGCCACGCACCGCCCCAATCCGGCGCCCTGGCCAAGGCGGCCTCGGGCGCCTTGGAGACCATTCCATATGTCGAAGTGGTGAATATCGCCCGCGCGCTGGACCAGTTGGCGGAAGCCGGTTTTTGGCGGGTCGCGCTGGCGGGAGACGGCCAGGAGCCGTTGGCGCGCGCCGTATCCAAGGGCGATATCGCGCTTGTGCTGGGTTCGGAAGGCGACGGCATCCGGCGCCTGGTGCGCGAGCATTGCGATACCGCCGCGCTCATTCCGATCGAGGCGGCCATGGAAAGCCTCAACGTCTCCAACGCCGCCGCGATCGCGCTCTATGAGATCCGCAGGGCCTGACCCGCCCGTCAATCCGGCGAATGTGACGGCGGATCCAAGAGTTTCTCATCGACGGCAAAGGCTATCCCCAGCGCCGGCGCGATCACCGCATGATCCAGTCGCAGCGAAACCGCCCGATAGGCCGCGGACAGGCTTTCGTCGAGCCGCGCCCGGTCGGCGCTGACCAGCGCCAGGGCGAAGACCAGCAGAAGCAGGAGATAGCAATTTCCGAGAATGCGAAAAGCTGACATGGGTGCGAAACGGAGGAAGCCCGCCCCTTATAGCTGAGCGGCTTTGCCCCGTCTTAAATTGAGACCGACAGCGTTACCGCGTTAACCAAGTTCATTAACCATGTATTTCGCAGAAATCAGCGAATTTTACGGCGCCGTGAACTTACCCGAACGGGCCCAGCCCCGGGGCAGGATCCGTCCTGCCTGGGCGCGTTCGCCCCGCCATGGTTTCAACTCCGCGGCCGGGAAGTGACGGTTATTCTCGTCCGTCAGCCCGTCCTTCCAGGTAAAGACGGTCGCGTCCAGCAGGCTGCCATCCTTGTAGCGCTGTAGATAGACGCCCTGCCCCTTTGCCATCTCCGGCACATCAGAGAGGCCGAAGATCAGCAGCTTGCGGTTCTCGCCCACCACCGCCACATGGTCGCCTTCCGCCGGCCGCACTACCGCCGCCTCGATCCCCGGCTTCACATTCATCACCCGCTTGCCGTTCTTGGTCATGGCGATGGCGTCGTCTTCGGCGGTGACAAAGCCATGGCCAGAGGTCGCCGCCAGAAGCAGCTTGCGGCCGGGCACATGCACGAACATGGCCGCGATATCGCCTTCCGGCGGCAAATCGATGAAACTGCGGATCGCCTCGCCAAGCCCGCGGCCGCCGGGCAGCTTGCTGCAGTCCAAAGTGAAAAAGCGCCCGTCGGTCGCCAGCATCATCAGCCGGTCGGTGGTCTGGGCATGGATCCAGAACCGCCGCTGGTCGCCTTCGCGATATTTGACCGCGTCGCTCTCGGCCTGATGCCCCTTGAGCGCGCGCAGCCACAATTTCTGGGAGCAGACGATGGTGATGGGCTCTTTCTCCACCGCGCTGGCCAGTTCGACCGCTTCCTCGGCCAAGGCAGACAATTCCGCCACATCGCGCGCGCCGGCGATTTCGGTGCGCCGCCTGCCCAGTTCGGTCTTGCCGCCGAATTTGGCGTCGATGGCCTTCACCTCTTCGATCAGCTTTTCGGATTTGAGCTTTTCCGAGCCCAGCAGCCTGGTCAGGTCCTTTTGTTCCTTGGTCGAGATCGACATGCTCGCGCCGGATTTCCATCTCCTCCAGCTTGCGCAAGGCGCGCAGCCGCATATTGAGGATCGCCTCGGCCTGGTTTTCGGTCAGGCGGAAGGCCTTCATCAGTTTCGGCTTGGGCTCATCCTCGGTGCGGATGATCTTGATCACCTTGTCGAGATTGAGATAGACGGCGAGATAGCCTTCCAGCACCTCCAGCCGGGCGGCGATCTTCTCCAGCCGGTGGGCGGAGCGCCGCTCCAGCACCTCGCGGCGATGATCGATGAAGGCCTGCAGCGCCTGCCTCAGGCTCATCACCCCCGGCACCAGCCCCTTGTCCAGGACATTGAGGTTGAGCGGCACCCGCACTTCCAGATCGCTCTGCCGGAACATCTGTTCCATCAGCAGATTGGCGTCCACCGTGCGGTTTTTTGGGGTCAGGACGATGCGGATGTCTTCGGCGCTCTCGTCATGAATGTCGTCCAGCAGCGGCAGCTTCTTCTGCTCCAGAAGCTCGGCGACGCGCTCGATCAGCTTGGCCTTCTGCACCTGGTAGGGAATTTCGGTGACCACGATCTGATAGACGCCGCGCGCGCCCTCTTCCTTTTCCCAGCGGGCCCGAAGCCGGAAGCCGCCGCGGCCGGTCTTATAGGCTTCCGCGATCGCCGCCTGATCCTCGACCACGATGCCGCCGGTGGGAAAATCCGGGCCCTTGACGAATTTCAGCAGGGTGCGGTCCTGGGTGTTGGGATTTTCGATCAGCGCCACCAGCGCGCCGCACAGCTCGCCCAGATTGTGCGGCGGGATCGAAGTCGCCATGCCGACCGCGATGCCCGACGAGCCATTGGCCAACAGATTGGGAAAGGCCGCCGGCAGCACCTGCGGCTCCCGCCCCTCCCCGTCATAGGTGGCGCGGAAATCGACCGCGTCTTCGTCCAGCCCTTCGAGCAGCGCCTCCGCCGCTTCGGTCAGCCGGCTTTCGGTGTAGCGCATGGCGGCGGCATTATCGCCATCGACATTGCCGAAATTGCCCTGCCCATCCACCAGCGGATAGCGCACCGCGAAATCCTGGGCCAGCCGCACCAGCGCGTCATAGATCGCCTGGTCGCCATGGGGATGGAAGGAACCCATCACGTCACCCACCACCTTGGCGCATTTCTTGAAGCCGGCATCGGGATCCAGCCGCAGCAGCCGCATGCCGTAAAGGATACGCCGGTGGACCGGCTTCAGCCCGTCGCGTGCGTCCGGCAGCGCCCGCTGGGTGATGGTGGACAGCGCATAGGCCAGATAGCGCTCGGCCAGCGCCCGGGCCAACGGCTCGGGACGGATGTCATCGGATTTGGTGAGTGCGCCCATGGACCGCTTCTAATCCGATTCGGGTGACGCCGAGATCATTCCAGCCTTTCATCCAGAAGCGCGCCCAGACGATAACGGGCTTGCGGCAACTCGCGGCCATGCGGCGCAAACACGCGGTCCAGCAGGAAATAGCCGGTCAGCTTCAATCCCGTCCGCGCCGCCGCCAGGTCGGGAACCTCCGCCGCGCCCACCAGAAATTGCGGCAGGGCCAATAGCCGCGCCGCATAGTCCGCGCCGGCCGCTTCCGACACCGCCCGGCCGCTGCGCGGCGAGACATAACTGAGATCATCGGTGACGCCGGTGGCGGCGCATTGCGACAGATCCAGGCCGAAGCCCAGCGCGTCCAACAGCCCCGCTTCCCAGCGCACATAGAGCGGCGCCCAATGATGGATGTCCTCCGCCGCCATCGCGTCCAGCAGGATTTCGGCGGCGTCATGCACCGGCGCGTGCGGCTGATGCTCCGGCAGCGCCGCGCCGCTCACCGCGCAAAAGGCGTTGAGGCCGGTGAGGCTGTCGCGGCTCTCCATCAAGACGCCGGCCCGGGCGCGGGCCAGTTCCACCGTATAGCTGCCCAATTGTTCCGCCAGCCGCGCCCGCCAGATCAGCGAAAGTCCGTTGCCCGGCTGCAAGGCCGCGCGCGCCCTGCTGCCCCGCACCAGTCCGGCATGACGGCCATGCCCGCGCGTCAGCACATCGGCGATGTATCCGGTCTCGCCATAGGGGCGGCTGGACAACACGATTCCGATGTCGGTCCATTCCATAGAAGATCCAAACACAGGCTGTCTTCCCCCGCATGGCGAAGCCATTGGCGGGGGAAGATGTCTGCTAGCGGGCTTGCCCGCGTGGCAGACAGATGGGGGCAAAAAATTACTCTTCCGGAAAATCCAGACCGATTTCCCGATAATGTTCACGGCTGTCCGCCCAATCCTCACGCACCTTGACGAACAGGAACAGATGCACCCGGCGGTCGAACAAGTCTTCCATCTCCTGGCGGGCCAACGCGCCGATGGTCTTGATGGTCGCGCCGCCCTTGCCCAGCACGATCGCTTTCTGGCCCTCGCGCTGGACATAGATCACCTGGTCGATCTTGACCGAACCGTCCTTGCGGTCTTCCCACTTCTCCGTCTCCACCGCGCTGGCATAGGGCAGCTCGTCATGCAGCCGGTGATAGATCTTCTCCCGGGTGATTTCGGCGGCGAGCAGGCGGATGGGAATATCCGCGGCCTGGTCCTCGGGATAAAGCCAGGGCCCTTCCGGCATCCGCGCCGCCACCCAGCCGGCGACATCGCCCACCCCGTCCCCAGTCAGGGCCGAGACCATGAACATGTCCTCAAACAGATTTTCGGCCCGGAATTTCTCCACCAGCGGCAGCAGGTCGTCGCGCTTCATGCCGTCGATCTTGTTCAGCACCAGCGCGATCTTCTTTCCTCTGGTCTGCTTCAGTCCGGCGAGGATCGTCCCGGTGTCGCGGGCCGCCGGCGAATTGGGGTGTGCCGCAAGATCGGCGGCGTCCACGATCAGCAGGATCGCGTCGGCATCCTCGGCGCCCGCCCAGGCCGCGCCGACCATGGCGCGGTCCAGCCGGCGGCGGGGCCGGAAGATGCCCGGCGTGTCCACGAATATGATCTGGGCTTCGCCCGCCATCGCCACGCCGCGCACCGCCATCCGCGTGGTCTGGACCTTGGGGCTGACGATGGCGACTTTCGATCCCACCAGCGCGTTGATAAGGGTGGACTTGCCGGCATTGGGCGCGCCCAGAATGGCGCAGAAACCGCAGCGGCTGGTCACGGCGCCAGCCGGGCCAGCAGCTTGGCCGCCGCTTCCTGCTCGGCCTCCCGCTTGGAACCGCCCTCGCCCTCTTCCGGAGTATCGCCCGAAACCGACGCTTCCACTGTGAAATGCGGCGCATGCGCCGGGCCGGAACGGGCCACCTCCCGATAGGCGGGCGCCGGCAATCCCCGGCCTTGCGCCCATTCCTGCAGGCGCGTCTTGGCGTCGCGCATCTCCGCCCCCAGGCCGGGCGCGGCGAACATCTCGGCCCAGTAGCGCTCGATGAATGCCCGTGCCGCCGCCATGCCGCCATCCAGATAAAGTGCCGCGATCACCGCCTCGCAGACATCGCTGAGGATCGCGGCCCTGGCGCGGGGACTTTCGAAACCGGTGCCGGCAAGCTGGATATAGTCCGGCAGGCCCGCCGCCTCGGCCACCCGGGCGCAGGCCTCCGCCCGGACCAGGGCATGAAACCGCACGGTCAAATCCCCTTCCCTTTCGCTGGCATAGCGGGCGTGGAGCGTTTCGGCCGCCACCAGACCCAGCACCCGGTCGCCCAGGAATTCCAGTCTTTCATTGGAGTGCGTGGGGGCGGCGCTGGCATGGGTCAGCGCCCGCTTGAGGAGCGCGCGGTCGGAGAAATGATGGCCCAGACTTTCTTCGAGTGGACCGAGGTCGCGCAAGGCACTCAATCGATCGGGGTCAGGATGCGCGAATAGCGGATGGCGAAAGGCCATTTCCAGACTTCCCAGAAGTGCGCGCTGCCATTGGTGGAGAAGAAGCGGAACTCCGCCTTGCCTTCCAGATTTACCGCCGGGACATAGCCCACTTCCGATGCGGCTGTCGGCGGAATTGTCGCGATTGTCGCCCATCATGAAATAATGGCCCGGCGGCACCACATAGACCCCGGTATTGTCCAGCGGTCCGTCCGGATCGCGGTCCAGGGTGAGATAGCTTTTGCCGCTGGGCAAAGTCTCGCGATATTGCGGGACATGATTTTCTTCACCGTCGATGGTCTCGATGTAATCGGCAACCCGCACCTTGGGCACCGGCTTGCCGTTCAGCCACAGGACCCCGTTCTGCATCTGGATGCGGTCGCCGGGCAGCCCGATCAGCCGCTTGATGAAATCGGTCTTGTTGTCCTGGGGAAATTTGAACACGATCACGTCGCCGCGATGCGGCTGCCGGAAGAAAATCCGGCCATGCATCAGGCCGCCGAACGGCCAGGCGCCGAACGGGAAGGTGTAGCGGCTATAGCCATAGGCGAACTTCTCCACAAACAGATAGTCGCCGATCTTGAGCGTGCCCTCCATCGAAGCCGAGGGAATATTGAAGGGCTGGAACAGGAAGGTGCGGATCACGATCGCGATCAGGCCGGCATAGATGACGGTCTTGGCCAGTTCGGTCCAGGATTCGCCCTGTCTGGCCTGGACGGCCTTGCCCGCGCCTGGGGTCTGGGTTTTGCTCTGGGTCGGGGTGTCGGCCATGGGTTCCGGCTGCCTGATGGATCGCGGGACAGAAACGATCCTCTGTCCCACCTGTCAAGGATTTCCTCGTTAATTCTGTTTGAATGTCGAGATGATCACGATGGCCTGGGCGATGGGAAATTCGTCGGTAATCGACAGGTCGATCTGCACGGCATGGCCGTTTGGCGTGATCGCCTCCAGCCGGGCCAGCGCGCCGCCGGTGAGCCGCATGGTGGGCTTGCCGGACGGCAGGTTAACCACGCCCATGTCGCGCCAATAGACGCCCCGGTTGAGGCCGGTGCCCAAGGCCTTGGCGCAGGCCTCCTTGGCCGCGAAGCGCTTGGCGTAGGAAGCGGCGCGATTGGCGCGGGCCTCCGATTTGGCGCGCTCGATATCGGTGAAAATGCGGTCGATGAAGCGCTGGCCATGCCGGGCCAGCGCTTTTCGATGCGGCGGATGTCGATCAGGTCGGAGCCTAAGCCGAGGATCATGCCCGCGCTTCGTCCATCAGCCGGCGCATGGTCTCGATCGACTTGATCAGGCCGACAAAGATCGCCTCGCCGACCAGAAAATGACCGATATTGAGTTCGCGGATATGGGCGATCGCCGCGATGGGACCCACATTCTCGTAAGTGAGGCCGTGGCCGGCATGGATTTCCAGACCCAGATCGGCGCCGAATTCCGCCGCGTTGTGAATATGCTTCAAGAGCTTTTCCCGCTCCGCGCCACCGGCATTGGCATAGGCGCCGGTATGCAGTTCCACCACCGGCGCGCCCAGCTCGCGCGAGGCATCCAGCTGCTTGCGGCTGGGCTCGACGAACATGGACACTCGTATGTCGGCGCCCATGAGCGCCGTGACGATCGGCTTCAGCCGGGCGAACTGGCTCACCACATCGATGCCGCCCTCGGTGGTGCGCTCCTCGCGCTTTTCGGGCACGATGCAGCAGGCATGCGGCCGCGCCTTGAGCGCGATGGCCAGCATCTCCTCGGTGGCGGCCATTTCCAGATTGAGCGGAATTTCCAGTTCGTGCGACAGCCGCGCGATATCGCGGTCGGAAATATGCCGCCGGTCCTCGCGCAGATGCGCGGTGATGCCGTCGGCGCCGGCCGCCTGGGCCATCAAGGCGGCACGCACCGGATCGGGATTGTCGCCGCCGCGCGCGTTCCGGACCGTGGCGACATGGTCGATATTCACACCCAGACGAAGCGATTTCACGGCAACAATCCTGTCAGGCCAGTCCTCGAGATCCTGGCTTCACCGCAGGAATACCCTTGAGATGCGGCGGTAATTTGTCGGCCGGCCAAGCGGACACCTTCCATTCGGCCAGCGCGATCAGGGGTATGCCGATCTTGGCCGTGCCGGCGGAGCGGTCGATCAGGCAGCAGGCCGCCACCACTTTGGCGCCGGCCGCCCGGATGGCGGCGATGCATTCGCCGCGAGGAAACGCCGGTGGACACGATGTCTTCCACCATCAGCACCTTCTGGCCCTTTTTGAGGGTGAAGTTGCGCCGGAGCTGGAACTTGCCGTCCACCCGCTCGACATACATGGCGGGAACGCCCAGCTGGCGGCCCATCTCATAGCCCGGAATGATGCCGCCCACCGCCGGCGAGACGATGGCGGTGAAATCCTGCTTCACCGCCTTGCGCACCTTGGCGGCCAGCGCCTTGCACAGCTTGGCGGTGCGCTTGGCGTCCTGGAACACCAGCGTTTTCTGGAGGAATTTGTCGGAATGCAGCCCGCTCGACAGAATGAAATGGCCTTCCAGCAGCGCCCCGGACTTTTTGAACTCGTTCAACACTTGATCGACATTCACTGGGCCTGTCCCTCATGACTGGAATTCGCCGAGGCGTCCGCCTCGCGCACCCGGTCGACCGATTCGACCGCGTTATTCACCCGTAGCGCGCCCAGGATGTTCTGCAAATGAGCGACATCGCGCACCTCGATATCCATGATGAATTCGAAATAGAGCGGATTGCGCCCGATCACCTTCATGTTGAAGATATTGCCGCCATTGGCCGCGATCACCGCCATCACCGCCGCCAAACTGCCGGGCTCGTTCTTCACCCGGACCGCCACCCGGGCGACGGACAGGCCGGTTTCCGCCGCATCCTGGCCCCAGCTCACATCCAGCCAGTCGTCCATATTCTGCGCCTTGTCGAGTTCGGCGCAGTCGATGGTGTGGATCATCGCCCCCTCTCCCGGGGTCATCAGGCCGACGATCCGGTCGCCGGGAAGCGGATGGCAGCAAGGCGCCAAGGAATAGGCGATGCCCTGCGTCAGGCCGCGGATGGAAATGGGCTTGGCGCCGGCCGGACCGCCCGGCCTGATGCGCCGCTTCTCGGCGCGCTTGAGTTCGGGAAACACCGCCTCCAGCACTTCATGACCGCGCAGCGCGCCGCGGCCGACATCGGCATAGACATCCTCGGCTTTGGACAGGCGGAGTTTCTTCGCCACTTCGCCGATGGCCTTTTCGCTCAGTTCCGTGCCCTGGTCGGCAAACACCTTCTCCAGGACCTTCTGGCCCAGCTTCACATGTTCGTCACGCTGGGCATGGCGCAGATAGCGGCGGATTTCCGCCCGCGCCCGGCCGGTGACCACGAACTGCTCCCAGAGCGGCGACGGCGCCTGCTCCTTGGTGGAAATGATCTCCACCTGGTCGCCATTGCGCAATTGGGTGTGCAAGGGCACATGGCCGCCATTCACCTTGGCGCCCACCGCGCTGTGGCCGAGATCGGTATGCACCGCATAGGCGAAATCGATCGGGGTGGCGCCGCGGGGCAGCGAAATCAGGCTGCCCTTGGGGGTGAAGCAGAAAACCTGGTCCGCATACATGTCGAGGCGGGAATTCTCCATCACCTCCTCGGCGCTGTCGCCGCGCTCCAAGAGATCGACCATGTCGCGCAGCCAGCCATAGCCGGCGCTGTCGTCGCCCTTGGCCGGGACATGCTCGCGATAGCGCCAATGGGCGGCGACGCCGCGCTCGGCCACATCGTGCATTTCCTGGGTGCGGATCTGAATCTCCACCCGCTGCTTTTCCGGCCCCATCACGGTGGTGTGGATGGAGCGGTAGCCGTTGGATTTGGGCGTGGAGATGAAATCCTTGAACCGCTCCGGCACCATCTGCCAGTTGGTGTGGATGATGCCCAGCGCCCGGTAGCAGTCGGCGGTGTCGCGGACGATGACGCGGAAGCCGAAAATGTCCGACAGCTGCTCGAAATTGAGTTTCTTGGTCTGCAGCTTGCGCCAGATCGAGAAAGGCCGCTTGCCCCGGCCATAGACCCAGGCATCCAGATCATGCTCGGCCAGCTTGCGCTTGATCTGGTCGGCGATGCCGGCCCACCCGGTCGCCGCCCACCATGTCGAGACGGGCGAAATGGGTGACGATGGAATTGCGGGCCTCGGGATCGAGCTCGGCGAAGGCCAGATCCTCCAGCTCCTCGCGCATATTCTGCATGCCGATGCGCCCGGCCAGCGGCGCATAGATGTCCATGGTCTCCTGGGCGATGCGGCGGCGCTTATCCGGCTTGTCGATATAGCCCAGGGTGCGCATGTTGTGCAGCCGGTCGGCCAGCTTGACCAGCAGAACGCGGATGTCGCTGGTGATCGCCAGCATCAGTTTGCGGAAATTCTCCGCCTGCTTGGTGCGTTCGGAGAAGAGCTCCAGCTGCGACAGCTTGGTGACGCCGTCCACCAGATTGGCGATCTCCTCGCCGAAATTCTTCTTGATGTCGTCATAGGTGACCAGCGTGTCCTCGATCGTGTCGTGCAGCAGCGCGGTGACGATGGTGGGGACGTCCAGCTTGAGTTCGGTCAGGATGGCCGCCACTTCCAGCGGATGGGCGAAATAGGGATCGCCCGAAGCCCGGAACTGTTTGCCATGGGCGGTCATGGCATAGACATAGGCCTTGTTGAGCAAGGCCTCGTCCGCGTTCGGATCATAGGCCATGACCCGCTCCACCAGGTCGGCCTGGCGCATCAGCCGGCGGCGGCCGCGCGGCCCCCCCGGCATGGGAACAGCGGCAGAATTCGCGGGCCTGGCGGGGGCCGCGTTGGGGGCAGGCGGAGCACTCATGCCTTTATTATATAGGAATTTCCCGGCCGGACTCAGCACCTGAGCCAGAAATCCGGGTTTTTGGGGGTTTGGGGCGCGCCGCCCGGCCGCTTGCTGGATTGTCTGACTGAAGGTGTGCGCTGCTCTGCCGCTCACTCACGTTCGGGCTTGGCCATTGTTGGTGCGCGCTGCCGGCCTGCCGCTCGCCTAAGCTCGCGCCTAGCTTTCCTTGGCGAGCCCTGGCGAGCCTAGAAAAGCTGGCGCCGCGACCTAGCGACAGCGTAGCGGTCACGAGCGTAGCGAGGGAGGCGGCGGTGCCAATGCTGGCGCAGGCGGCCCTGCCGCTCGCCGAAGCTCGCGCCTAGCTTTTCTTGGCGAGCCCCGGCGAGCCTAGAAAAGCTGGCGCCTCTTCGAGCGAAGCGAGGGAGGCGGCGGTGCCAATGCTGGCGCAGGCGGCCCTGCCGCTCGCCGAAGCTCGCGGCGTTCGTCGCTCAAAATGGTCCGCAGGACCATTTTGTCCGCCTTGCGGCGGACCGCTCCTCACTCCTCGTAATCGGCCTCGGGTTCGGGCTGGGGTTCGGCGCGGCGCTGGGCCTCGGTGGTGAGTGCGCGCAGCAGTTCTTCTTCCGTGACCTGGCGATGCGAGGGGTCTTCCCGGTCGTCGGTTTCCGGCCGGGTTTCTTCCGGCTCGTCCACTTCGGCATGCTTCTGCAGCGAGCGGATATAGTCTTCTTTAACCTCGTCCGGCTTCAGCTCCTTGGCCGCGATCTCACGCAAGGCCACGACCGGGTTTTTGTCGCGGTCGCGCTCGACAAGCGTCTCGGCGCCGCCGGAGAGCTGACGGGCCCGGTAAGCTGCCGCCAGCACCAGATCGAACCGGTTGGGAATCTTGTCAACGCAATCTTCGACGGTTACACGAGCCATGAAAATCCTTTTAATTCAGTTAGTTGTCAGAAACTCCGGATGTGATATCTGAGACTGACAACAGGGATCCCGACCGAGCCACATACAGAAATTCCCCAGTCGCAGCAAGAAAAATACCGGCGGCACCGGATCAGCGAAGTGCCGCCAAAAGTGCCCCCACCGTCAACCCGCTCACCGGATGCCGCCAGCCTGGGGCGATTTCCGCCAGCGGCTCCAGCACAAAGCGCCGGTCCGCCAACCGGGGATGGGGAAGTTCCACCGCGCCCCGCTCGACCCGGCCGCCATAATCGATCAAGTCGAGATCCAGGCTGCGCGGAGCATTCGGCGTGGAACGCTTGCGCCCGAAGGCTGTTTCCACTTCGTGCAAAAGTCCCAGCAGAGCAAGGGGTTGGAGTTTTGTCTCAATTCTGGCCACGGCATTGGTGAAAATCGGGTCCGATGGATTTGGCCAGGCTTGAGTTCGATAAAAAGTCGAGATTTCAAATACCCTTACGCCGCGCGCCGCGAGTTCCGCCAAGGCGGCCCTCAAGGTCATATCCGGCGGACCCCATGACGAAGGCATATTGGCGCCTAGCGCAATGAAGATTTTGGGCGTTTCGCCCTCCGGCATCGGAAGATCCGGTATTTTGGAGGCCATAATGTTGTTTTACCCATCCGAAAAACTCGCTTTGTTCATCGATGGCGCCAATCTTTACGGCGCGGCCAAGGGCCTTCAATTCGACATCGACTATAAGCGCCTGCTGGAGCTGTTCGCGCGCAAGGGCACGCTGGTCCGCGCCTTTTATTATACCGCGGTGGCCGAGGATCAGGAATTCTCACCGCTCCGACCCCTGGTGGACTGGCTGGACTATAACGGCTTTGCGGTGGTGACCAAGCCGCTCAAGGAATTCACCGATGCCCAGGGCCGCCGCCGGGTGAAGGGCAATATGGACATCGAACTCGCCATCGATGTGATGGAGATGGCGGGCTTGGTGGACCATGTGGTGATCTTTTCCGGCGACGGCGATTTCCGCCGCCTGGTGGAGGCGGTGCAGCGGCGGGGGCGGCGGGTCTCGGTGGTTTCCACCATCCGCACCCAGCCACCCATGGTGGCGGACGAGTTGCGCCGCCAAGCCGACAATTTCATCGAGCTGGACGATCTCAAGAACCAGATCGCGCGCGAGGGCGGAAAAGCGCCCCAGTTTGCCTCTGCGGTCTGAATCCGGCTAAGCCGGGCGGGTGAAAGCGCCCCAGCATCCCGCTCGCGATTGCCCGCTCTGTCCAAGGCTTGCCGCATTCCGGACGGACAATCGCCGCCGGCATCCCGACTGGTTCAACGCGCCGGTCCCCAGCTTCGGACCGCTGGATGCGCGGCTGCTGATCGCGGGCCTGGCGCCGGGGCTGCAGGGCGCCAACCGGACCGGGCGGCCCTTCACCGGCGATTGGGCGGGCGATCTGCTTTACGCCACGCTTCTGAAACAGGGATTGGCGCGTGGGACTTATGAAGAGCGCGCCGATGACAGCCTGGAACTGATCGACTGCCGCATCGCCAATTCGGTCCGCTGCGTCCCGCCCCAGAACAAGCCGGAACCCGGCGAGATCAGGACCTGCCGCCGGTTCCTGAAATCGGAGCTGGAAAGTTTGCCGAACGTGAAGGTGATCCTGGCCCTGGGCAAGATCGCGCATGACTCGGTCTGCGATGCGCTTGGCGCCCGCAAGGCGGCGCATCCGTTCCGGCACGGCGCGGTCTATGAAAAAATCGGCAAATTCACCCTAGTCGCGAGTTATCATTGCTCGCGCTACAACACCAATACCGGGGTGCTGACCACGGAGATGTTCGAAAAGGTGGTTGCCGAAGCCAAGCGGCTGGCGCGGCTTTAGCCGCGATTGCGCAACAACCGCGCCTTGTCGCGCTGCCAGTCGCGCTGTTTTTCGCTCTCGCGCTTGTCGTGCAGCTTTTTGCCCTTGGCGACGCCCAGCGCCAGCTTGGCGATGCCCTTGGGATTGAAATACATTTTGAGGGGGATGAGGGTCATGCCCTCGCGCTGGGTGGCGGCGGCCAGCCTGGCGATTTCGGATCTGCGCATCAGAAGCTTGCGCACCCGCTTGGGCTCGTGATTGAAGCGGCTGGCCTGGGTGTATTCCGGGATATAGGCGTTGACCAGAAACAGCTCGCCATCCTTGGCATGGGCATAACTTTCGCCGATGGTGGCCTTGCCGCCGCGCAGGGACTTGACCTCGGAACCGGTCAGCACGATCCCCGCCTCCACCACGCTGTCGATCGCATAGGCGTGGCGCGCCTTGCGGTTGTCGGCGATCAATTTGGTGCCGTCGTCCGCCTTCTTGGCCATCACACCTTCAGGCCCACGCCCCTCATGGCGCTTTTGACCCGTTCGCGGCCCGCCTCGCCCAACTCCACCAGCGGCAGACGCACCTCCGGCGAGCAGAGGCCCTGAAGGGATACGCCATATTTGGCCGGCGCCGGCGACGGCTCGCAGAACATGGCGTCATGCAGCGGCATCAGCTTGTCGTGCAGCTCGCGGGCCCGGTCGAAATCTCCGCGCAGGCAGGTGTCCTGAAACTCCGCGCACAGGCGCGGCGCCACATTCGCTGTCACCGAGATGCAGCCATGGCCGCCATGGGCCATATAGCCGAGCGCGGTGCCGTCCTCGCCCGAGACCAGCCGCCAGCCCTTGCGGCAGGCGTTCCGCTCCCGGGTGGGACGCATCAGGTTGGCGGTGGCGTCCTTGACCCCGATGATATTGGGCAGCTCCGACAGCCGCGCCATGGTCTCGACGCCGATCTCCACGATGCAGCGGGCCGGGATGTTGTAGAGCAGGATCGGGATGTCCACACTTTCGGCCAAAAGCTTGAAATGGCGGTACTGGCCTTCCTGCGACGGCTTGTTGTAGTAGCCGGTGACCGACAGAACCGCATCCGCCCCCACCTCCTTGGCATGGCGATGCAGGGAAATGGCTTCGTCGGTGGAGTTGGAACCGGCGCCGGCGATCACCGGAACCCGGCCGGCCGCTTCCTCGACGCAGATCTCGATCACCCGCACATGTTCTTCATGGCTGAGGGTGGGCGACTCGCCGGTGGTGCCGCATGGGACCAGTCCCTGGCTGCCCTGCTCGATCTGCCAGGAAACCAGCTTTCGGAATGCCGGCTCGTCCACCTCACCGTTCTTCATCGGCGTGATCAGGGCTGGGATGGATCCTTTGATGCGTTCGCGCATGCTGGTCATGGGTTTCGGTTCCGTGGCATCGACCGTCGGCCTGCTTTCCATTATGGCTTTGACCGGCCGCATCCGTCTAAGCTGAACTTCAAGATTCAACAAGCATATTGGTCATGGATTGGAAGCATACCGGCACCCTTCTCGCCGTCATCCTGGCCGCAGCCTGGGCGGCGGCCGGCCATGCCCAAGCGCCGGCCGTGCCAGTGCCGGCCGTACCGGTGCCGGTCCCCCGCCCCACCGTGGTGCGGGTGCTGTCGACCGCCGACCATGACATCTTCACCCGCGCCTTCGCCGCCGCCGACCGGTCGGATTGGGTCGACGCCATGGCGTTGGGTAATCAGGGCCAGGACACGACCGCGCGCCAGCTCCTGCAATGGCGCTATGCGCTCGACCAGAACAGCGGCGCCAAATTCGAAAATGTGGACGCGGTCCTCAAAATGGCGACCGGCTGGCCGCTTCGTACCGCCCTCTATGCCCGCGCCGAGGCCGACATCACCCCCGACATGGCGCCGGCAGCGGTCATCCAGTGGTTCGGATCGCGGGCGCCGGTCTCGGCCACCGGCCGCATCCGGCTGGGCGAGGCGCTGGTGGCGAGGGGGGAGAAAACACGCGGCGGCGAACTGATCCGCCAGGGCTGGAGCGCGGGCAGCTTCGACCCCTCCACCGAGGCGGACATCCTTTCCCATGACGCCGCCTATCTGACGCCGGAATCCGACCGGGCTCGGCTGGATTGGCTTTTGTGGCAAGGCGATGTGACGGCCGCCAAACGGCAGATTGCGCGGGTGGACCGGCGCACCGCCGATCTGGCGCGGGCCCGCATCGCGCTGGCGTCCGGCCTGGCCCGGGCCAGACGAGACCTGGCGAAAGTGTCGCGTTCCACCGACCCCACCCTGCTCTTCGACTGGGCCAGGGCGCTGCGCGCCGACGGCAAGGACGCCAGGGCTCACGCCATGCTGCTGAAGCTGGATCCGACGCCGCTGGCCAAGGACCATGCCCAACGCTGGTGGAACGAGGTGGCGACAGAGGCCCGCGACGCGCTTCAGGCGCACGATCCCAAGCTGGCGCTGAAACTGGTGGAGCATGCGGGGCTGACCGACGGCGTCGGTTACGCCGAACAGCAATTCCTGGCCGGGTTCATCAATTTGCGCTTCCTCAAGGATCCGGCGAAGGCCCTGGTCCATTTCCGCCACCTGGACGCCCAAGTATCGCGGCCGATCAGCAAGGCACGGGCCGAATATTGGCAAGGCCGCGCCTATGAAGCCCTGGGTGAAAAGACCAACGCCTATACCCATTACCGCCGCGCCACCGTCCATCCGGAGACTTTTTACGGTCAATTGGCGATCGCCCGCACGGAAGCCGAACCGGTCCTGCATTTGAGCGACACCCTGGTCGAGCCGATCGGCAAGGAACGGATCACCGATGACGCCCTGATGCCGGAAATGCGGGTTCTGGCCGAACTGGGCGAAGGCGATGATCTTCGCTATTTCGCCATCCACGAAGCCGAGAAATATCCGGCGCCCGGACATCTGAAACAGTTCCTGCAATCCTTGCGGGATTGGGGCTATCCCGAGATCGCGGTCCGGCTGGCCAAAAATTCCGGCTATGACGGGGTTCCGATGCTGGATTTCGCCTATCCCGTCCTGCACCTGCCGGCCTATGCCGGTTCCAGCGCCGGCCCGTCACCCGCGATGGTGCATGCGCTGATCCGCCAGGAAACGGAATTCGACTCCGATGCGGTTTCCAGCGCCGGCGCGCGGGGACTGATGCAGGTGATGCTGTCGGCGGCCAAGACCTCGGCCCGGGCGGGCGGCCTGCCCTACCGGCCGGACGATCTCTTGACCGATCCCAACTACAATATCCAGCTCGGCATGATCGAATTCGAAAGACACTATCAAAGCTGGGACAATTCGCTGGTTCTGGCCGCCGCCGCCTACAATGCCGGCCCCGGCAATGTGCGCAAATGGGTCGCCACCAATGGCGATCCCAGCGACGGCAGCGTGGACGCCATCGATTGGATCGAGCAGATCCCGTTCGGCGAAACCCGCAATTATGTGGAGCGGGTGCTGGAGAATATGGAAGTTTACAAGAACAAATTGGCGGGCCGGGACCTGCCGCTGACGATCCTTCAGGATGTTTACGGGCCGGCCGCGCCGCCGGATCAGACCGTGCTGGACGCGCCGTTCAGGCCGTCCGCCCGGCCCAAGCCGGAATGACCCTCAGCGGAAAATGCTGAGCCATTCGCGGGCCAGTCTCTGCGCCTGGGCGATCTGGCCCGGATTCATCTCGCCCGCGATCTGATTGCGCCAGCTTTTGGCCTCGTCGATGCCACGCATGGCGGCAAGGTTGAACCATTTGTGGGCGGCAACATAATCCTGCGTCACGCCCTGCCCCGTCGAATAGGCCAGCCCCAGATTATACAGCGCCTCCGCACGGCCCGACCTGGCTTCGCGCTCATAATGCGCCAAGTTGTCCACATCGATGTACGCCACGTCCGTCTCCCTTCGAACCCGCGCCAGCCTTTTGGGTTGCACGCGGGAACCATGGTGAAGCGGAAGAAACTAAGACGCGGTAAATGCCGGTTAGGCTTACCGTTTACACGTCATTAGGGAAAGAAAATGAAATCTAAATAGAGGGAGACTCTGGCTTTCTTCCCCCGTTGGGCGGAGCCCATGACGGGGGAAGATGTCTGCTAGCGGGCTTGCCCGGCGCGTAGGCGTGAGCCGGAGCGCCAAACCGAGTGCAGCAGACAGATGGGGGAAAATTCAACGCGCGCGCTGGCCGAACAGGATCTTCTTTTCCTCGTCGGTCAGGGGCCGGCGCAATTCGGCGCCCAACTCCTTGCCGCGCTGGACCGCCGGCCGCGCCGCCATCCGTTCCTGCCAGGCCCTGAGATGGGGAAATTCATCCAGAGGCTGGAAGGTCATCGCCGCGGTCACCCAGCCCCAGCAGGCGATATCGGCGATCGAGTAAGCCCCGGCCAGATAGTTGCGGGTCCCAAGCCGGGTATTCATCACCCCGAACAGGCGGTTCACTTCGTCGGCATAGCGTTTCTTGGCATAGGTCAGGTCTTCCTTGGCGTAATTCAGGAAATGAAAAGCCTGGCCCGCCATCGGGCCCAGCCCGCCCATCTGCCAGAACAGCCATTCCTCGACCTGGACCCGGGCGCGTTCCTCGGCCGGATAGAGCTTGCCGGACTTGCGCCCCAGATATTGCAGGATGGCCCCGGATTCGAAGACCGAGATCGGCCGCCCTCCCGGTCCGTCCGGGTCGATGATCGCCGGCATCCGGTTGTTGGGGGAAATCTTGAGGAAGCCGGGCTCGAACTGCTCGCCTTTGCCGATATTCACCGGCTTCAGCACATAGGCAAGCTTCATCTCCTCCAGGGCGATGGAAACCTTCCAGCCATTGGGGGTGGGCCAATAATAAAGCTCGATCGGCTTGACCGGCTTTTTTGCGGATTTCTTGCTGAGGGGTTTCCTGGGAGACTTCTTTTTGCGGCGCACAACCATGACAAACTCCGATAGCGGTTCAACGTCATGGTGTCATTTTTCGTGAGCCGACTCTAGCAGGCGCCCGCGCAACCCGGGGGGTGCGACTTCGATTGTAAACATCCGCCCGATCAATGAACCGCCGATGCCTGTGAAATAAGCCCCCCAAAACGGGCTTGGCCGCGGCACCCGATGACGCCTAAGCGCCTGGAGGCCGCGGCCATAACCTTCGCCATCGGAATGCCCCCGAAGGGACAAAACCGTGAGCGTCAGATTGACCTGAGGTCAATCCGACTTATTTCTTCTTCTTCTTCTTGGTCGCCTTCTTCTTGGCGGCCTTCTTGGCCTTCTTCTTCACGGCCTTCTTCTTCGCAGCTACAGGCATATTCGACTCCTCTATCGTTTGTTCGGGTCCAGCGACTCGAGGCCGCCCCCCAAAACACGAATAATATGAGAGACTTGCATTTCAAAAAGCAAATCGGCCTTGACATTTGAGAATGCCGGTTTTTCTGGAAATGCAGAAAACCCCCATTTTCATTGGATTATATTCAATATTCTGTACACGGATGATTTTTTCGTCCGCCGGACGCCGCCGGAGCGCATTTGCGCATTTTTGTGCGAATCACCCCTGGTCGGGCAAATTGAGTTGCGCCTTGAGCGCGGCGTTCACCGCCGCCGGGTTGGCCTTGCCGCCGGTCTGCTTCATCACCTGACCGACGAACCAACCCGCGAGCTTGGGTTTGGTCTTCACCTCTTCGACTTTTTCCGGATTGGCCGCGATCACCGCCTCGATGGCGGCATCGATGGCGCCGGTGTCGGTCACCTGGCGAAGCCCGCGCGCCTCGACGAGGGCGCGCGGGTCACCGCCCTCGCGCCAGACAATGTCGAGCAGGTCCTTGGCGATCTTTCCGGAGATGGTGTCGTCCGCGATCATGGCCACGATGGCGTTGTTGGCGGCGGCGCCGACCGGTACCTGCCCAATGGACAGGCCGTCGCGATTGAGCCGGCCCAATATCTCGTTGTTCAGCCAATTGGCGGCGGATTTGGCGTCCACGCCCTTGGCCATCTCCTCGAAATAGTCCGCCAGTTCGCGCTCGGCCACCAGGACCGACGCGTCATAGGCGGAAAGACCCAAGGCCATGAAGCGCGCCTTCTTCTGGTCGGGAAGCTCCGGCAGGGATTTCTCGATCTCCGCCACCCAATCCGGCTCCAGTTCCAGCGGCAGGAGATCGGGGTCGGGGAAATAGCGGTAGTCATGCGCCTCTTCCTTGGAACGCATGGAGCGGGTTTCGCCCAGCCGGGAGTCGAACAGCCGGGTTTCCTGACGGATGGCGCCGCCGCCCTCGATGATCCCGATCTGGCGGCGGGCCTCGAACTCCACCGCCTGGGCGATGAAGCGCATGGAATTGACATTCTTGATCTCGCAGCGGGTTCCCAAGGGACCGTCCGGCCGGCGCACCGAGACATTGACGTCGGCCCGCATCGAGCCTTCGTCCATGTTGCCGTCGCAGGTGCCCAGATAGCGGACGATGGCGCGCAATTTCCGCAAGAAAGCCGCGGCCTCCTCCGAGGAACGCATGTCCGGCCTGGTGACGATCTCCATCAGGGCGATGCCGGAGCGGTTGAGATCGACATAGGAATGATCCGGATGCTGGTCGTGCAGGCTCTTGCCGGCGTCCTGCTCCAGATGCAGCCGCTCGATCCCGACCAGGCGGCTTTCGCCGTCCTTGAGGTCGATGGTGACCTCGCCCTCGCCCACGATCGGGTTCTTGTACTGGCTGATCTGATAGCCCTGGGGCAGGTCGGGATAGAAATAATTCTTGCGGTCGAACACGCTGACCAGGTTGATCTTGGCCTTCAGGCCCAGCCCGGTGCGGACCGCCTGCTCGACGCATTTTTCGTTGATCACCGGCAGCATGCCCGGCATGCCGGCATCGATGAAGGAGACCTGGGCATTGGGCTCGGCCCCGAATTCGGTCGAAGCGCCGGAAAACAGCTTGGATTTGGACAGGACCTGGGCATGGACCTCCATGCCGATCACCACTTCCCAATCGCCGGTCTGGCCCTTGATCAGCTTGGACTTGGTCGGCAGGGACTCGGGCGCGCTCATGCCGCTCTCCACCAGGGGACGGGCTTGTGGCGAAACTGGGCCGCCGCCTCGATCGCGGCGCCAGCGCGCAGCACGGTTGCCTCGTCGAAGGCCTTGCCGATCAGCTGCAGGCCCAAAGGCAGGCCGCTCTCCGTCAAACCGGCGGGCACCGAAAGCCCCGGCAGGCCCGCCAGATTCACCGTCACGGTGAAGACGTCGTTCAGATACATGGAGACCGGATCGGCGGTCTTCTCGCCCACCCCGAAAGCGGGTCCCGGGGTGGCAGGAGTAAGCAGCACGTCGCAGCGCTTGAACGCCTGGTCGAAATCGCGCTTGATCAGGGTGCGCAGCTTCTGGGCGCGGGCGTAATAGGCGTCGTAATAACCCGCCGACAAAACATAAGTGCCGATCAGGATGCGGCGCTGCACTTCGGCGCCGAAACCCTCGGCGCGGCTTTTCTCATAAAGTTCGGTCACATCCTCCGCGCCTTTCGCGCGATGGCCGAACCGCACCCCGTCATAGCGCGCCAGATTGGAAGAGGCCTCCGCCGGCGCCACGATGTAATAGGTCGGCAGCGCATATTTGGTGTAGGGCAGCGAGACCTCCACCATCTCCGCGCCCTGCGCCTTCAGCCAGTCCGCGCCCTTGTCCCACAAGGCGCCGATCTCGGCCGGCATGCCGTCGATACGGTATTCCTTCGGGATGCCGACCTTGAGCCCCTTGATGCCGCCGGAAAGCTGCTTTTCGTAATCGGGCACCGGCATGTCGACGCTGGTGGAGTCTTTGGGGTCCATGCTCGCCATCGAGCCCAACAGGATGGCGGCATCGCGCACCGTCTTGGTCATCGGTCCCGCCTGATCCAGGGAAGACGCGAAGGCCACGATGCCGAAGCGCGAGCAGCGCCCATAGGTGGGTTTGAGGCCGACAATGCCAGTGACAGCAGCCGGCTGGCGGATCGAGCCGCCGGTATCGGTGCCGGTGGCCGCCAGACAAAGATCGCCCGCCACCGCCGCCGCCGACCCGCCCGACGAGCCGCCCGGCACCAGCTTGGCGTTGCTGTTCCGGGCCCGCCAGGGATTGAACACCGGACCCGAGGCGCTGGTCTCGTTGGACGAGCCCATGGCGAATTCGTCCATATTGGTCTTGCCCAGCATCACCGCCCCGGCATTCCAGAGATTGCCGGTGACCGTGGATTCATAGGGCGGCACGAAATTGCCCAGGATCCGGCTGCCGGCGGTGGTCCGCACCCCCTTGGTGCAGAACAGATCCTTGATCGCCAGCGGCAGGCCTTCCAGCGCTCCGCCCTCGCCCTTGGCCAGGCGCGCATCCGAGGCCGCCGCCATTTCCAGCGCCCGCTCCGGCGTTTCGGTGACAAAGGCATTGAGCCCGCGCGACTGCTCCACCGCCCGGATCAGCGCACCGGTCAACTCCGCCGAAGACAGTTTGCGCGCTTTCAACGCGTCGCGCGCTTCGGCCAGGGTCATGGATACGGCATCACTCATGCGGGCACGCTGACGGAAAGAGGCTTTTCGAAAAAGGAAGTATGGGGCGATGGCGGGTAGTCCAGCATCGGTCCGCGCGCGCGGAATCCGGCCCGCTCATAGACATGCAAGGCGGCATAAAAGTTGTTGCCGGTCTCCAGCACCAGGGAGGTTAAGCCTTCGCGCCGCGCCAGAGTTTCGATTTCCGCCAAAATACGGGTGCCGATGCCACGGCCTTGATGGTCCGGCAAGGTGTACATGCGTTTGACTTCGCCGATGGCGCCCGGATGCCGTTTCAACGCACCCATCGCCACCGCTTTCGCTCCATCGCGGGCGACGAAAACAGTCATGTCGGGAGCGGCCATCTGCTCCGCAGTCAGATGATGGCAGAATTCCCGCGGCGTCAGCGCCAGCGCGGCCTGATTGAGAGCGGCGACCAGCCGGCGGACATCGTCGGAGAGCGGGGTTTCGACGGCAATGGCGAGGTTCATTCCACCACCTTGGGCACCACGAAGAAATTGTCTTCCCGCTCGGGTGCGTTCTGCATCAAAGCATCCGCCGCCCCGCCGTCGGTGACTTCGTCCGGGCGCCATCTGAGTTTATGCGCGATCACCGATGTCATCGGCGGCACGCCTTCGATATCCACTTCATTCAGCATCTCCACCCACTGGAAAATGCCGTTCAACTCGCCCGCCATCGGCTCCAGCCGCGCCTCCGGGACCCGGAGCCGGGCCAGGCTGGCAATGCGTCGCACGGTGTCCTTGTCAACGGACATTGGGGGGCCCGATCTGTTCGAAAAGCGCCGGACTTGCTAGCAATCACCGGCCGGACTGGCAAGAAGCGCCAGGCGCCGGACCGGGCAGCCGGAATGAGAACCAAAAAGAGGGTGGGATTTCATGGCGGTGACGGAGCTGGACCGCCTGACGCTTACCCCGGGAACGCGGCTTTTGGGCCTGGATCTGGGCGAAAAGACCATCGGGCTGGCCCTGTCCGACCGGGTGCTGACGGTCGCGACCCCGCTGGAAACCCTCAAAAGGGGCAAATTCACCGCCGACGCCGCCCGGCTGGACCATATAATAAGTGAGCAAGGGGTGGGCGGCCTGGTGGTGGGCCTGCCCCTTAATATGGACGGCTCGGACGGCCCCTCCGCCCAGTCGGCCCGGGCCTTCGGCCGGAACTGGGCCGGCCATAGCCACATTCCCCTGATTTTCTGGGACGAGCGGCTCTCCACCCTGGCGGTGACCCGCACCCTTCTGGACGCCGATGCCTCCCGCAAGCGCCGCGCCGAGCTGGTGGACAAGATGGCCGCCGCCTACATCCTGCAGGGGGCGCTGGACCGGCTGCGTCACATGAAACCGCCGGGCGCATGAGAGACGAAGCCGCGCCCGCGAGATTCTACTGGCTGCCGCCGGGGCTGCAGGCCAAAAGTGCCGATGGTCTGGCGCCAGGAGCAGGTTTTCCTGCTGGTGGGCGTGGCCGCCCTGTTCGCGGGCTATGACCTCAACGTCTACGGCCTGGCGATCCCGCAAATCCAGGCCAGCTTCCATATCCCCGAAGATCAGGTGGCGCTGATCGTCGCCTATTTCCGGCTGGCGGCGCTCATCGCCATGCTGGTTTCGGCCTCGGCCGATATCGTGGGGCGCAGGCGGCTGCTGCTGATCACCATCCTGGGTCAGGCCATCGCCACCCTGGTGACCGCCTTCACCGCCAGCTATGCCCAGTTCGTCTGGGCCCAATTCGCCACCCGCCTGTTCGGCTATGCCGAAGAGATGCTGTGCTTCGTGGTGATCGCCGAGGAAGTGGCGGCGGCGACCCGCGGCTGGGCCACCGGCACTTTGAGCGCCATGTATTATACCGGCACAGGCATTGCCTCCCTGATCTTCGCCGCCGTCAATTTCCTGCCGTTCGGCTGGCGGGCGATTTACGTGATCGGCGCGCTGCCCCTGTTTCTGATCGCCTATCTCAGACGCCGGCTGCCCGAAACACAGGCGCTTTGCCGCGCAATCGGATTTCCAGAAGACCCACTCCAGGCTGGTGGAAACTGTCTGGCTGGCGCGCGATCTCATCCGGCAATATCCCGGCCGGGTCGCCGCCATCCTGATCGCGGTCGCGGCCTTCGGCTTCGGCATTTCCTCGGCCAGCGTCTTGTCGGCCAAATATCTTCAGACCACGCACGGCTATACGCCGGGACAGATAACCCTGTTGTTCATTCCCGGCGGCTTGATCGGACTGGTCCTTACCATCCTGGCCGGACGGCTCAGCGACCGGATCGGCCGCAAGCCGGTGACCATGGCCATTGTGGCTATCGCCGGCCTTGCCTTTGCGCTGTTCTATGCCCGCGTGCCGGATCGGCTGCTGCCGCCGCTCTGGGTGCTGTCCTTCTTCGGATTCTTCGCCGGCGACGCACTATTGGCGGGATTCGCGCTCGAGATCGTGCCCACTCATTATCGCGCCACGGTTTCGGGCCTGCGCTATCTGGTGGAAATACTGGCCGGCGCCCTGGCGCTGGTGCTGGAAGGCCGGCTCTACGACCATTTCCACGGCCACGGGCCCGCCATTCAGCTGCTCCTGATCAGCGTCCCCATTACCCTGGCCGCGATCCTGTTCCTGCCGGAGCCGGCCGGCAAAACGCTGGAAGAAATGACCGCTTAACCGCAATCGGCGAATGACGGCTTGCCCCTGCCGGGGTCCGCCGCTATACACCGGGCTTTAATGACATCGACCGCCCTTGCCCCGATCCTGAGGACGAGCCATCTGCTCGGGATCGAAGGACTTTCCGTCCCGGAAGTGACCGGCCTGCTCGATCTGGGCGACAGCTATGTCGCCCAAAGCCGGGCTCCGAACAAAAAAGCCGCGCTGCTGAAGGGCCGCACCCTCATCAACCTGTTTTTCGAAGCCTCCACCCGCACCCAATCCAGCTTCGAACTGGCGGGCAAGCGGCTGGGCGCCGACATCCTCAACATGTCGGTCAAGACCTCGTCGGTCTCCAAGGGCGAGACCCTGATCGACACCGCTTCGACTTTGAACGCCATGCGGCCCGATATCCTGGTGGTGCGGCACCAGGATTCCGGCGCCGCCGAGCTTCTGTCGCGGAAGCTGGATTGCAGCGTGGTCAATGCCGGCGACGGCGCCCATGAGCATCCCACCCAGGCGCTGCTGGACGCGCTCACCATCCGCCGCCGGCTGGGCCGGATCGAGGGCCTGACGGTGGCGATCTGCGGCGACATCCTGCATTCGCGGGTGGCGCGCTCGAATATCCGGCTGTTGGCGATGCTGGGGGCGCAGGTGCGGCTGATCGCGCCCCGCACCTTGCTGCCCACCGAGGCCGACCGTTTCGGGGTCGAGATCTTCACCGACATGAGGGCGGGCCTGGCCGGCGCCGACATCGTGATGATGCTGCGGCTGCAGCTGGAGCGCATGGCTGGCGCTTTCATTCCTTCCACACGGGAATATTTCCGCTTCTATGGCCTGGACCGCGAGAAGCTGGGCTTTGCCAAGCCCGGCGCCCTGGTGATGCATCCCGGCCCGATGAATCGCGGGGTCGAGATCGCCTCCGACATCGCCGACGATCTCACCGTGAGCCTGATCGCCGAGCAGGTGGAGATGGGCGTCGCCATCCGCATGGCGGTGCTGGATGCCCTCGCCCGGGGGATGCCATGAAAGCCCCGAACGGAAGAACCGGCCGGCTGGCTTTCCGCAATGCGCGGCTGATCGATCCGGCTTCGAACCTGGACGTCAAGGGCGGGCTTCTGGTCGAGAATGGCAGGATCGCCGATGTCGGGCCGCGCCTGTTCAATGACGCCGAACCGCGCGATCCCGAAATCATCGATTGCCGCGGCATGGTGCTGGCGCCGGGCCTGATCGATTGCCGGGTCTTCACCGGCGAGCCCGGCAGCGAGCATCGCGAGACCCTGGCCAGCGCCAGCGAAGCGGCGGCGGCCGGCGGCGTCACCACCATGGTCACCATGCCCAACACCAATCCGGTGATCGACGAACCCTCGCTGGTGGATTTCATCCGCCGCCGCGCCCAGGCCACGGCGAAGGTGCGGGTCGCGCCCATGGCGGCCCTGACCCAGGGTCTCAAGGGCGAAATCATGACCGAGATCGGCCTTTTGAAAGAGGCCGGCGCCGTCGCCTTCACCGATGGCGACCGCTCGATCGCCAATGCGCGGGTGATGCGCCGGGCGCTGGCCTATGCCGCCACCTTCGACGCCCTGGTGGTCGGCCATGCCGAAGACCCGGAACTGGTGGCGGGCGCGGCCATGACCGAAAGCGAATTCGCCACCCGGCTCGGCCTTCCCGCCGCGCCCGCGCTGGCCGAAGCCATCATCGTCGAGCGCGACATCCGGCCTGGTGGAGATGACCGGCGCCCGCTACCACTTCGGACAGATTTCCACCCGCGCCGCGCTGGACGCCGTCGCCGAGGCCAAGCGCCGGGGCCTGCCCATAACCTGCGGCGTCTCCGCCCATCATCTCCTGCTCAATGAGTTGGATGTGGGCGCCTATTACACCTTCCGCAAAGTGAAGCCGCCCTGCGCTCCGAAGCCGACCGCGCCGCCATGGTGGAAGGGGTGGCCAACGGCACCATCGACGTCATTGTATCCAGCCATGAACCGCAAGGCGCCGACACCAAGCGCCAGACCTTCGCCGCCGCCGCGTTCGGCGCCGTCGGCCTGGAAACCCTGTTGCCCGCCTCTCTCAGCCTCCATCACGACGGCCGCATCGGCCTGGCGCGGGCGCTGGCGGTGCTGACCGCGACGCCGGCGCGGCTCTCTGGGTCTTGACGGCGGCAACCTGGCCAAGGGCGCGTCCGCCGATCTGGTGCTGATCGATCCGGACGAACCCTTTGCCCTCGACGAAACCATGCTGCACTCGCGCGCCCGCAACACCGCCTTCGAGGGCCGCAAATTCCAGGGCCGCGCCCAGATGACCTTCGTCGGCGGAGAATGCGTTTTTTCCGCCCCCGACTGTCCGCCACGCGGGTAGTGAGGCCGGAAATCAAAAGCTCCGGGGGAGCTTTTGTCGGCCGAACGCTAGCGGACATCTCCCCCCGCCAGTCCTTCGGACGCGGGGGAGAAAGCCTGTGTTCGTCAGGCCCGTCAGCGCGGGATGACAGTCTCGGGAAAGCCCCTTATCGTACATGCGCATGATCCCGCCTGTCCCCTTTCCTTCCGCGCTGGATGCCTTGGCGGTCGGCTATCTGCTGGGTTCCATTCCGTTCGGACTGTTCTTCGGCTTTCTCTCCGGCGGCGGCGATGTGCGCAGGATCGGCTCCGGCAATATCGGCGCCACCAATGTGCTGCGCACCGGCAAGAAATGGGCGGCGGCGGCGACATTGTTGTGCGACGGGTCTCAAGGGCGCGGCGGCGGTCCTGTATGCCACGGCCTTGCTGCCGCCGGGATCCGAGATCTTCGCCGCCCTGGCCGCGGTGCTGGGACATATCTTTCCGATCTGGCTGACCTTCAAGGGCGGCAAGGGTGTGGCCACCTTTCTGGGCGTCGCCATCGCGCTCTACTTGGCCGGTGGGGCTTTCGGTGGCGGCGACCTGGCTTGCGGCGGCGCTGATCTGGCGCATTTCCTCGCTTTCGGCGCTGATCGCCATCGCGCTCTCGCCCCTTTATTTTTTCCTTTTCGGCCGTGCGGACTATGCGCCGCTGGCCCTTTTGCTGGCGGCCCTGATCTTCTTCATGCACCGGGAAAATATCCGCCGGCTGCTGAACGGCCAGGAACCGCGCATCGGGTCCAAAAGCGCAAAGACCTAGATGGCCCGGACTCTCGCTGCCGATGAAAAGCTGGCTTGGTTGCGGCTTGCCCGCACCACCGAAGTCGGGCCCGCGACCTTTGCCCAATTGATCGCGCGTTTTTCGACGGCCGCCGCCGCACTGGAGGAATTGCCGCGCCTGGCCCGGCGCGGCGGCGGCAGGAATTTCGTACTGCCGCCGGCGGAGGACGCGGCGCGCGAACTTGCCGCGCTGGAAAATCTCGGCGGCCGGCTGATCGCGGCCTGCGAGCCGGATTTTCCGCCCGGCCTTGCTGCGCTCGATCCGCCGCCGCCGGTCATTTCCTGCCTGGGGCATGCCCATCTGCTGCACAAGGACATGATCGCCATGGTCGGCGCCCGCAATGCCTCGGCGCTGGCGCGCAAATTCGCGCACATGCTGGCCCGCGATCTGGGCGAAGCCGGGTTGGTGGTGGTGTCCGGGCTGGCGCGCGGCATCGACTCCGCCGCCCATGAGGCCGGACTGGAGCATGGCACGGTGGCGGTGGTGGCCGGCGGCGTGGATGTGATCTATCCGCCCGAAAACGAGCCCCTCTATCGCGCCATCGCCGGGCAAGGCGCCGTGATTTCCGAAATGCGATTGGGCGAGGCGCCCCAGGCGCGCCATTTTCCCCGCCGCAACCGGCTGATCTCGGGCCTGGCGCGCGGCGTGGTGATTGTGGAAGCGGCCGAACGCTCCGGCTCCCTCATCACCGCCAATTATGCCTTGGAACAAGGACGCGAAGTTTTCGCCGTGCCGGGCTCGCCGCTCGATCCCCGCGCCAGGGGCGCCAACCGCCTGATCCGGGAAGGCGCGACTTTGATCGAAAGCGCCGAGGATGTGCTGGCTGTACTGCGACCCATGCTGGGCGGCGGGTTTCGCGAGCCGGCGTCCGGCCCGCCATCCTCTCAAAGCGATGCGGCGAGCTTGGAAGCCGAGGCCGACCGGGTCCGGGCCGGATCGAGGAAGCGCTGGGGGTGGCGCCGGTCGAGATCGACGAACTCATCCGCCAGATCGGGGCCGCGCCGGCGGTGGTGCTGACCGTCATCCTGGAACTGGAACTGGCGGGCCGCTGCCGCCGTCATCCGGGAAACCGGGTGAGCTGGAACGAGGCGCCCGGCGGTTGAGGCCAGATTATTTGTTCGACATTTCTATCCGGGGTCCGAGGCGGGTTCCCTGCTCGGCGCTTCGTCGCGCGTGCAAAAAGGGCAAAAGGCGGCTTTCGCCTATGTTGCCGATCGTAATCGTTTGGTTGAGCTGCAGAGATCATGACATACAACCTATAGTGGACATTATTGGCCGATCTTAGTTAATTCTTCAATCATTGGTTATATGCATTGCGGCAAGCGGGCGTTGACAGGCTTGTCCTGCTTCCATCAGTGTCCCGCCGCATTTTGTAAAAACGGGCCTGTTCCGCGGTTCCCTGCCTTGTCATCCGGCTCCGCGACCCCAGATAAGCCCCCCGAAAGGTCCCAAGCAGTCGGTTATGAACGTCCTTGTCGTCGAGTCCCCCGCCAAAGCCAAAACCATCAATAAGTATCTGGGCAGCGACTATAAGGTGCTGGCCAGCTTCGGCCATGTCCGGGACCTGCCCTCCAAGGACGGGTCGGTCAAGCCCGACGAGGACTTTTCCATGGTGTGGGACGTGGACGCCCGCGCCCAGACCAAGATCAAGGACATCGCCAGCGCCGTGAAGGGCGCCGACAAGCTGATCCTGGCCACCGACCCCGACCGCGAGGGCGAAGCCATCTCCTGGCACATATTGGAAGTGCTCAAGCAGAAGCATGTCTTGGGCAAGATGCCGGTCGAGCGGGTGGTGTTCAATGCCGTCACCAAATCCGCGATCCTGGAAGCGATCGCCCATCCCCGCGCCATCAATGAGGAATTGGTGGACGCCTATCTCGCCCGCCGGGCGCTGGATTATCTGGTGGGCTTCACGCTGTCGCCGGTCTTGTGGCGCAAATTGCCCGGCGCCCGCTCCGCCGGCCGGGTGCAATCGGTGGCGCTCAGGCTGGTGGTGGAGCGCGAAGCCGAGATCGAGGCCTTCAAGGCCCAGGAATATTGGAGCATCGACGCCGATGTCTCCACCGAGCAGGGCAATTTCAGCGCCCGCCTGATTCAGCTGGACGGCAAGAAGCTGGAAAAGCTGTCGCTTCCCAATGCAGACGGACGCCAAACAGGCGGTCGGCGCCATCGAGGGACAGCGTTTTTCCATCGGCAGCGTCGAGGCCAAGCCCGTCCGCCGCAATCCCTCGCCGCCCTTCATCACCTCGACCTTGCAGCAGGAGGCCGCGCGCAAGCTCGGCTTTTCGGCCAAGCGCACCATGCAGCTGGCCCAGAGCCTTTATGAAGGCGAGGATATCGGCGGCGAAACGGTGGGCCTGATCACCTATATGCGTACCGACGGCATCACCATGGTGCCGGAGGCGATCGCCGAAGCGCGCGAGGTGGTCGCCAAGAAATACGGCGCCCGCTATGTGCCCGGGACCGCGCGGGTCTATTCCAGCAAAGCCAAGAATGCCCAGGAAGCGCATGAGGCCATCCGTCCCACCAGCTTCGCGCGCACGCCGGAAGAGATGTCCCGCCATCTCAGTGCCGACGAGGCCCGGCTGTATGAATTGATCTGGAAGCGCGCCGTCGCCAGCCAGATGGAATCGGCCGAGCAGGAGCGCACCACCGTGGATGTGGTGTCCGCCGACAAGAAGATCACCCTGCGCGCCACCGGCACCGTCACCTTGTTCGACGGCTTCCTCACCCTCTATCTGGAAGGCGAGGACGACGCCGCCGACGAGGAGGGCTCCAAGCTGCCGAAAGTGGCGGCGGGCGATGCCGGCAAAGTCGAGAATGTGACCCCGGCGCAGCATTTCACCGAGCCGCCGCCGCGCTATTCCGAAGCCAGCCTGGTGCGCAAGCTGGAGGAATTGGGCATCGGCCGGCCCTCGACCTATGCCTCCATCCTCTCCACCCTGCGCGACCGCGCCTATGTCCGGATGGAGCGCAACCGTTTCTATCCGGAAGACAAAGGCCGGCTGGTCACCACTTTCCTGAACAGCTTCTTCCATCGCTATGTCGCCTATGACTTCACCGCCGATCTGGAGGAGAAGCTGGACGAAGTCTCCGCCGGCGAGCTCGACTGGAAGCAGCTGCTGCGGGATTTCTGGAAGGATTTTTCCGCCGCGGTGGGCGAAACCAAGAACCTGAAGATCAGCGAGGTGATCGACGAGCTCGATCACGTGCTCGGGCCGCATATCTTTCCGGTGGGCGAGGATGGCGCCGATCCGCGCATATGCCCGGCCTGCGCCGATGGCCGGCTGAACCTGAAGCTGGGCCGCTTCGGCGCCTTTGTCGGCTGCAGCAATTATCCGGACTGCAAATTCACCCGCCAGATCGGCGCCAAGCCGGGCGAAGGCGATGCCGGCCCGCGGGAGCTGGGGCTTTATCCCGGCACCGACCAGCAGGTGACCCTGCGCAGCGGCCGGTTCGGTCCCTATGTGCAGCTGGGCGAGGAGAAAAAGCCCAAACGCGCCGGCATTCCCAAAGGCACCGATCCGGCAAATGTGGATTTGGCGATGGCGGTGAGGCTTTTGTCGCTGCCGCGCGAAGTCGGTCCCCATCCCGAGGACGGCAAGATGATCACGGCGAATTTCGGCCGTTTCGGGCCTTATGTCGCCCATGACGGCAAATACGCTTCGCTGGAATCACCCGAGGACGTCTTCAATATCGGCCTCAATCATGCGGTCACGATTCTGGCCGAGAAGAAGGCCAAGGGCGGCGGCCGCCGGGGACCTCAGAGCTTGAAGGAACTGGGCCAGGACGGCGAAGGAAAACCCATCAAAGTGCTGAAGGGCCGTTATGGCCCCTATGTCTCGGACGGCGAAATCAATGCCACCATTCCCGAGGACCAGGATCCGATGGAGGTGACATTGGAGCAGGCCCTGGCGCTGCTCGCCGAGCGTGCCGCCAAATCGGGTGGAAAGAAATCCAAAAAGAAAGCGGCGGCCAAGCCCAAAGCGAGCGCCAAACCAAAGCCGAGCGTCAAGCCAAAGGCAAGCGCCAAGTCCCTGGAAGCATCGAACAAACCTGCGGCGAAGAAGAAAAGCGCGGCCAAGTCGAAAAAGAACCCCGAACCCGTAGCGGGCGAATAATTGCCGCGCGGCGCCAAAAACGCACCGCTTCCCGACAAAGCCCGCTTGCTGGCTCTCTTGGCCGAACATCCCGGCGCCACCAAGCGCGATCTGGCGCGGCTGGCCGGCCTCAAAGGTTCGGACCGGATCGTACTGAAACGCCTGTTGCGGGAATTGGAAGCCGAGGGCGCGATCGCCGGCAAAGCCATGCGCGGCCTGGCCAAGGCGGGCGAACTGCCCGAGGTCGCGGTGCTGGAAATCACCGGCACCGACAGCGACGGCGAAATGCTGGCGCGGCCCCTCGTCCGGGACTCCGATCGCGAACCGCCCGCCATCACCGTCATGCCGGCCAAGACGGGCGCCGCGCTGGGAAGCGGCGCGCGCATTCTGGCGCGGCTGGACAAGCGCGGCGACAGTTACGAAGCCGCGATCATCCGGCGGCTGGAGAGCGAGGCCGGGCCGGCGCGCCTGATCGGCGTCTTGCGCGAAAGCGGCACCGGCTTTCGCGTCATGCCGGTGGAGCGCAAGGCGCGCGGCGAATATGCGCTGGACGGCCGCGACGCGATGGACGCGAAGCACAATGAATTGGTGATATGCGAGCCTTTGGGCGGCAAATCCGCCGACTTTCCGAAGGTGCGGGTGGTGGAGCGCGTCGGCAGCATGGACAGCCCGCGCACCATCAGCCTGATCGCCATTCACGCCCATGGCATTCCCACCGTATTTCCCGAAGACGTCCTGCAGGAATCCGAGGCGGCCAAGCGCGCCGATGCCAAAACCCGCACCGATCTGCGCGCCGTTCCTCTTCTCACCATCGATCCGGAAGACGCCCGCGATCATGACGACGCGGTCTGGGCCGGGCCGGATAACGACCCCGCCAACCAGGGCGGGCATGTCATCCTGGTCGCCATCGCCGACGTGGCCCATTATGTGACGCCCGGCTCGGCGCTGGACAAGGAAGCGTTGAAGCGCGGCAACAGCGCCTATTTTCCCGACCGGGTGGTGCCGATGCTGCCGGAAAAGCTTTCCGCCGATCTCTGCTCGCTCAAACAGGGCGTGGACCGGCCCTGCCTGGCGGTCAGGATGGTGTTCGACGCCCATGGGCACAAGCGCGGCCACACTTTCATGCGCGCCATCATGCGCTCGGCGGCCCGGCTGAGTTACGCCCAGGCCCAGGCCGCATTCGACGGCCTCCCCGGTTCAGAATTGAACCCCAGTGTGCGCCAGGCCCTGGCCGACCTTTGGGCGGCTTACAAGAGCCTGGAAATCGCCCGCGAAAAGCGCAGCCCGCTGTCGCTCGATCTGCCCGAGCGGCGCATCCAATTGGGCCCCGACGGCCATGTCGCCTCCATCGCCTTTCGCGAAAGGCTGGACTCCATGCGCCTGATCGAGGAATGCATGGTGCTGGCCAATGTCGCCGCCGCCGAGGCGCTGGAGCATGCCCGCACGCCCCTGATCTATCGCGTCCATGACACGCCGTCGCGGGAAAAACTCTATGCCTTTTCCGATTTCCTCCGTACCCTGAATATCAGCTTCGCCAAGGGCCAGGTGGTGCAGCCGGGCACCTTCAACCGCATCCTGACCAAGGCCAAGGACACCCCGCACGCGGCGGTGATGCATGACGTGGTGCTCAGAACCCAGGCCCAGGCCGTGTATGACGCCGCCAATATCGGCCATTTCGGCCTCAACCTGGCCAAATACGCCCATTTCACCTCGCCGATCCGCCGCTATGCCGATCTCATCGTCCACCGCGCCCTGATCCGCGGCCTGAAGCTTCCCGGCGGCGACGGGCTTACCGACCGCGAGATCCGCGAATTGCCCAAGATCGCCGAAGCCATCTCGCGGACCGAGCGAAGGGCGATGGCGGCGGAGCGCGATTCCACCGACCGCTATGTCGCCGCCTTCATGAACGATCGTGTGGGGGCGACATTCCCCGCCCGCATTACCGGCGTCACCAAATTCGGGCTGTTCGTCCGGCTGGCGGAGTCCGGCGCCGAGGGCCTGTTGCCGGCGCGCGCGCTTGGTGCCGAATATTTCCGTTTCGATGAGCGGGCCCTGGTGCTGCGCGGCGAACGCACAGGCACCAGCTACCGGCTGGGCGACCGCATCATAGTGACCTTGAAGGAGGCGGCGCCGGTGACCGGCGGTCTCCGGTTCGAATTGGCGGAAGCCGGTTCACGCCCGGTCCGCGCCCAAGCCTCGACCAAAAAGGCCAAAGACGCGGCGCGGCGCCGAACGCGCCCCTTCAAGTCAAAAAAACGTTAAATCCCATAGCCTTGCCGGGACCGCCTTGACAGGATGCGGGGTTTCGCGAATAACCCCGTCGCTCGATCCCATTCTTCCGGAGTTCGCCATGGCCAAGCCCACCACTGCCAAAATTCGCCTCAACAGCGAAGGCGGAACCGGCTTTTTCTATGTCGCCAAGAAGAACACCCGCACCATGACGGAAAAATTCACCATCAAGAAATACGACCCCGTCCTGCGTCGCCATGTCGAGTTCAAGGAAGGCAAGATCAAGTAACGGATCCTTCCGCTCCGTTTTTCATGCCACCGCCAGCGCCTCGCGCACCGCCCTTGCGGCGGCGGCGACCGCTTCATGCGCCTGCGGCAGGACGGTCTGCAGATAGATGAAGCAATGCACCATGTCGCTGTAATCGGCGACCTCGGCCTTCACTCCCGCCTCCCGCAATTTCGCCGCATAGGCCAAGCCCTCATCATGCAGGGGATCATAGCCCCCCAGCATCACATAGGCCGGCGGCAGGCCGGCGAAATTCTTGGCCCGCAAAGGCGAGATGGCGGGCGCGCTGCGGTCGGCATCGGCGGGCATGATCTGGGCAAAGTTCCAGTCGATGGTCTGCCGGTCGAGGAAATATCCCACCCCGAATTTCTCCATCGAAGCGAAATGGCCGGCGAGATCGGTCGACGGAAACATCAGCAACTGGAACACGATTCCCAACCCGCCCTTTTCCCGCATCATCTGGGTGAGACAGGCGGTCATCAGGGCGCCGGCGGAATCCCCGCCCACCGCGATGCGCCCGGCATCCACCCCCAGTCCGGACGCGTTATCGAATATCCAGCGCAGGGCGGCGGCGCCGTCTTCCAGCGGCGCCGGCCATTTGTTTTCCGGCGCCAGGCGATACTCCACCGCGATGACGCGAAACCCCCCTTCATGGGTGAAAAGACGGCAGAGCCCGTCATGGGTATCCAGATCGCCCACCACAAAGCCGCCGCCATGGAAATAAACCAGGGCCGGCAGCGCCTCGCCGCCCGCCGCGACCGGGCCATAGGCGCGGGCGCGGATCGTGGCCTGCGATCCGGGAATGGTGAAATTCTCGATCCGGCCGACCGGAACATCCTTGGGGCCGACCAGGCTCATCAGCCCGGCAAAGCTTTTGCGCATGGCGTCGGTCGACAATTCCCACGGTTTGGGCCGTGGTATCGCCGCCGACTGGTCTAGGAAGGCTTTCACCAGCGGATCGAGAGGCATACGGACCTGGAATTGGTTCAAAATGGGGATGCTAACGCATCGGGCGGCCGGCGAACACCGGCTTTCTCCCCTGTTGCGGGCGCGCAATGAGGCGCCGGCGGAGATTTTGCCGCCGGTGTCTCTCAGGCGGGAAATCTCAGTGAATCGTCAGCGGCCCGTCCGGGTTCAGCCTGTGGCTGGCGATATCGCCCAGCATCACCAGAAGCAGAAACCAGAAATAGGCCCGCTCCCCCTCGCCTTCCGCTTCGAAACTCACCAGGGCGCGATAGGCGAAGTCGCAGGCATCCGCGCCATGTTCTTCGGCAAAATCCGAAGCCAGGCGGACAAATTCACCGGCCGTGAGATGACTTTTGGCCGACCAGCTCAGGTCCGATTTCGACAGCATCATGGGACCGCCCCCTAGGTCGCTGTGGATGAAACCACACTAAGCTTAGTGAATCGTTAACCCGGGATAATTCTCAAGCCTTTGAATTCGAACAATTATTCTAAATATTTCAGGAACTACACTTATCAAGCGTGGATCGCTATATTCTCCGCTCCACTGTAGTAATTTTTTCTGGATGCACGGAATTTCGAGAGTGATGCACGGAAAAAGCGTTCTGCTGGTCATCGGCGGCGGCATCGCCGCCTACAAGGCGCTGGACCTGATCCGCCGGCTAGCCGAGCGCGGGGTGAAGACCCGCGCCATCCTGACCGGCGCCGGGGCCCAATTCATAACGCCTTTGTCGGTGTCGGCCTTGACCGGCGAGAAAGTCTATTCCGACCTTTTCAGCCTCACCGACGAAAGCGAAATGGGGCATATCGAACTGTCCCGGGCTGCCGATCTGGTGGTGGTGGCGCCGGCCACCGCCGATCTGATGGGCAAGCTGGCGGCGGGCCTGGCCAATGATCTGGCTTCCACCGCGCTTTTGGCCACGGACAAGAGGATCCTGATGGCGCCGGCGATGAATGTGCGCATGTGGCAAAGCCCGCCGGTGCGGCGCAACGCCGAAATCCTGGCCCGCGACGGCGTGTTGTTCGTGGGACCCAATGACGGGGAAATGGCTTGCGGCGAGTTCGGTCCCGGACGCATGGCGGAACCGCTGGAGATCGTCGCCGCGATCGAAGCCGCGCTTGCGGCGCATGGCGGCGCGCTGGACGGTTTCAAGGCGCTGGTGACCGCCGGACCCACCCAGGAGCCGCTCGATCCGGTGCGCTTTCTGGCCAACCGGTCTTCCGGCAAGCAGGGCTATGCCATCGCCGATGCGTTGGCGCGGGCCGGCGCCGACACGGTCCTGATTTCCGGCCCGGTGGAGATCGCCCCGCCCGTCAATGTGCGGCTGTTGAAAGTGATCACCGCGCGCGAGATGCTGGCCGCCTGCGAAGCCGAATTGCCAGCCGATATCGCGGTGATGAGCGCCGCGGTCGCCGATTGGCGTCCTGACATCGCCGCCAACAGCAAGATCAAGAAAGACGAACACAAATCCCCCGCGATCCGGCTGGTGGAAAATCCCGATATTCTCGCCAGCCTGGCGCGGCACAAACACCGTCCTCGCCTCTTGGTCGGCTTTGCCGCCGAGACCGATCAGGTGCTGGCGCATGCCGCCGCCAAGCGAAACCGGAAAGGGGCGGATTGGATCGTCGCCAACGACGTTTCGGCCAACGCTTTCGGTCAATCGGTGATGGGCGGCGACCGCAACCAGGTCCATCTCATCACCGCCTCGGGTCAGGAAAGCTGGCCCGAAATGTCCAAAGCCGATGTCGCCCACCGCCTGGTCCAGCGCATCGTCCGGAATTTCCAGGAAAGCGCCGCATGAAGATCGGGCTGAAACGCCTTGCCCATGGCCAGGATCTGGTCTTGCCGCATTACGCCACCGCGGGCGCGGCCGGTCTCGACCTCCTGGCCGCGATCGAGGGCGAGATCGAGCTGTTGCCCGGCCGGCGCGCCGCCATTCCCTGCGGCATCGCCATCGAATTGCCGCCGGGGGTAGAGGCGCAGGTGCGTCCCCGTTCCGGCCTGGCGCTCAATCATGGGGTCACCGTCTTGAACGCGCCGGGCACCATCGACAGCGATTACCGCGGCGAGATCAAGGCGATCCTGATCAATCACGGCGAGGCGCCGTTCAAGATCGTCCGCGGCGCCAAGATCGCCCAGATGGTGATCGCCCGCCATGAGCAGGCCGAAATCGCCGAAAGCGACAGCCTGTCGGACAGCGCCCGCGGGGCGGGCGGCTTCGGCTCGACCGGCATGACGGTGAAGGCGCCATGATGCTGCGTCTGTCGCGCAAGACCCTGTTGGCGCTGGAAGCGGTGATCGACATCGCCTTCAATGCCCGGCCCGAGCCGGTGCAGGCCAAGGAGATTACCGCCCGCCAAGGCGTGCCGCAGCGCTATCTGGAACAGGTGATGCAGCAACTGGTCAGGGCCGGCGTCCTCAAGGGCGTGCGCGGCCCGCGCGGCGGCTACCGGCTGGCGCGGGAGCGCCGCCGCATTTCGGTGGGGGATGTGGTGCGGGTGGCCGAAAGCATCGAGGATGCCGAGGAGGAAAAGATCCGTCCCCGCTCCGATCTGGGCCTGCGCATCGTGGCGCCTTTGATCCAGAATCTGCAGGACGACATCATGGCGCGGCTGGACGCGATCTCGATCGAAGATCTTTGCCAGCGGGCCCGCGCCCAAGGCGTGGACATGGTCGGCGGAACAGGCGCCGATTTCGCGATTTGACAGGAGCATGCATGCAATCGGGCAAGCCGGGACGCGGCCGCGTCTATAATTCCATTACCGAGACCATCGGCGACACGCCGTTGGTGCGCATCCATCGCATGGCCGAGGCGGCGGGGGTCAAGGCCGATATCCTGCTCAAGCTGGAATTCTTCAATCCCCTTGCCTCGGTCAAGGACCGCATCGGCGTGAACATGATCGAAGCCATGGAGACAGAGGGGCGCATCACACCGGGCCGGTCCACCCTGATCGAGCCCACCTCCGGCAATACCGGCATCGCGCTGGCCTTTGTCGCCGCCGCCAAAGGCTATCGCCTGGTCCTGGTGATGCCGGAATCCATGTCGGTGGAACGGCGCAAGATGCTCCAGATCCTGGGCGCGGAGCTGGAACTCACCGATGCCGCCAAGGGCATGAAGGGCGCCATCGCCCGCGCCCAGGAGCTGGTGGCCTCCATCCCGGGCGCGGTGATCCCCCAGCAATTCGAGAATCCCGCCAATCCCGACATTCACCGCCGCACCACGGCGGAGGAGATCTGGAACGACACCGAGGGCAAGGTGGACATCGTGATCGCGGGTGTGGGCACCGGCGGCACCATCACCGGCGTCGGCCAGGTACTCAAGGCACGCAAGCCCAGTGTCAAGATGATCGCTCTGGAGCCGGAGGACAGCGCGGTGCTGTCCGGCGGCCATCCCGGCCCGCACAAGATTCAAGGGATCGGCGCGGGATTCGTGCCGGCGATTCTGGAACGGGACGTCATCGACGAGATCATCACCATTTCCAACGAGACCGCCGTGGAAACCGCCCGCCAGGCCGCCAGGCAGGAAGGCATTCCGGTGGGCATTTCCTCGGGCGCGGCCATCGCGGCGGCGCTGGAAGTGGGCGCGCGGCCGGAAAATGCCGGCAAGACCATCGTGGCGGTGATCCCCTCCTTCGCGGAACGCTATCTCTCAACCGCGCTGTTCGATGGTATCTAGCAGATCCGGCCGGTCGGTGCAGATCGCGTCCAATCCAAGCCCGATCAGCCGTTTCAACTCGGCGATGTCATTGACGGTCCAGGCGCCGCATTGCAGCTTGCGGGCGCGGGCTTCCGCGACGGCTTCCGGGGTCACGTCCTGATAACGCGGAAACCAACCCTCCCCGCCGGCCGCCTGGATCACGTCCAGCACCGGCCTTATGTCGCCTTCCAGCCGGTCGGTGGTGAACCAGCAGCGCGCTTGGGCCGCATGCGTCTTGATCCGCGCCAATCCGCGCCAATCGAAACCGACAAAAATGGTCCGGCGAAGTTCATTCCGCATGATTTGGAATGCGGCGTCGGCCAGCGCCTCGGGATCGGGGGAGTCATAATGGTTGGAAGATTTCAGTTCCACCAGCAGGATGAAAGACGCCGGCACCCGCGCCACCACCTCGGCCAGGGATGGAATGCGGGCGCCATCGGCCGCCGCCAGCAGGGGATGGCGCTTGGCATAGTCACTGGCGGGATCGGTCCGGCCGAGGTCGAAATTTTGCAATACGGCGAAATCGAGATCCTTGATCCGGGGCGTCTCCCCCGTCAGCCAGCGGCCATTCTTGCGGGTCAAAGCCGGATTGAGCCGGAAATCGTGATGCACCACCACCACCCCGTCGGCGGACAGTTGCACGTCCAGTTCGGCGCCGTCCGCGCCCAGGGCGACCGCGTTCGCAAATGCGGCCAGGGTGTTTTCCGGCCGCAGACCCGCGCCGCCGCGATGGGCAATGTTCAAGACTTTCATCCGCCGGACGCTAGCCGCGGCGGCCCGGGCGCGCCAGCCGCGCATGGCGCCCCTGCGCCCACTTGTCACCCGAATCCGCTAAAATCGCCTGCATGGATGCCCCTTTGGAAGTTTCCGATCCGGGACCACGGGTCACCGGCCATAGCCTCGCGGCCTGGACCCAGGAAGCGCGCCAGCTGGTGCGCCTGTCGGTGCCGATGGCCGCCACCCAGCTCGCCCAGATGGTCATCCTGGCGACCGATACCGTGATGCTGGGCCGCTTCAGCAAGGAGACGCTGGCGGCGGCCGCCATCGGCAATACGGTATTCTATTTCTTCTGGCTTCTGGGCACCGGACCGGTTTCGGCGGTGTCGCCGATGATCGCCCATGTGGTCGGCCGCCATGCCCGCTCGGTCAAGCCCCGCGAACGCCGCGAGGTCCGCGCCGTGGTCCGGATGGGATTGTGGTCGGTGGGATTGATGTCGCCCTTCCTGCTGGCGGCCCTGTTCTTCACCCGCGACATTCTGCTGGTATTCCATCAGGACCCCAGGCTGGCGGCGGATGCTGGTATCTTCACCGCCGCCCTGGCTTTCGGCCTGCCCTGTTCGCTGGGTTTTCAGGTGTTGCGCAACTTCTCCACCTCGCTCAGCCGGCCGATGCCGCCGATGGTGGTGATGGGGCTGGCCATCCTGTTCAACGCCTTGGGCGACTACACCTTGATCTTCGGGCATTTCGGATTTCCTCGATTGGGACTGCTGGGCTCCGGCCTGGCGAGTTCCTGTTCGAACCTGTTCACCCTGGTGGCGATGACGGCGATCGTGTTCGCGATGCCCGCCCTGCGTTCCTATCATTTCCTGCATCGTTTCGGGCGGCCGCATTGGCGCTCCTTGGTGGAGTTGTTTCATCTGGGACTGCCGATCGGCGTCACCATGCTGTTCGAGATGGCCCTGTTCAACGCCGCCACCCTGGCGATGGGCACCTTCGGCATCGCGCCCTTGGCGGCGCATCAGATCGCGATCACCATTCCCTCGCTGACTTTCATGGTGCCGCTGGGGATCGGGCTGGCGGGGACGGTGCGGGTGGGGCTCGCCGCCGGCGCCGGCGATCTCTACGCCGCCCGCCGGGCCGGCTTCACCGCCATGGGTCTGGGCGCCGCTTTCATGTTCTGCGCCGCGCTGGTCCTGCTTCTGTTTCCCCGCACCATCGCCACCCTGTGGCTGCCCGATATCCCGGCCAATCGGGATGTGCTGGCGCTGGCCGTCACCTTCCTGCATGTCGCCGCCGGTTTTCAATTGATGGACGGATTGCAGGTGACCGCCTCGATGAGCCTGCGCGGACTGAAGGACGCGCGCGGGCCGATGTGGGTGGCGGGCGCTTCCTATTGGCTGGCCGGCGCGCCGATGTGCGTGCTGCTGGGCTTTGGGCTGGGCATGAAAGGGCTGGGCATCTGGCTGGGATTGGCCTTCGGCTTGCTGGTGGCGGCCGTGCTTCTCACCACCCGCTTCGCGCTGCTCTCAAAAAAACCCGTGCCAGCGCCATAACAAGACCACCGCGATCACCGCCAAAAGCCCGATCAAGGCGACCCGCAGAGGCCGGCCCTTGCGGTCCTGCTCGCGGGCGATTTCGCGCGCCGTATCCGGATGCAGCCTCATGCCCCCTTCCGCCACCATCTGGGACAATTGCTCGGCATTGCGCACCAGCTGCGGCAGATCCTCGGCCAGCTTGCCCAGCGCGCCGAAGCCTTCGGCGGCGCGTTGCAGCCGCGCCTCCGGCCCCAGATTGTCCGACACCCAGCGCTCCGCCACCGGCCGCGCCGCGTCCCAGATGTCGAAGTCGGGATCGAGGCTGCGGGCCACCCCTTCCACCACCACCATGGTCTTTTGCAGCAGCACCAATTGCGGCTGGGCCTGCATGTCGAAGCGGCGGGTGGTCTCGAACAGTTGCGCCAGCAGCCGGGCGATGGAAACGTCGCGCGCGCTCTTGCCGAAAATCGGCTCGCCGATGGCGCGCAACGCCTGGGCGAAGGTCTCGACCGGATGCTCTGGCGGCACAAAGGCGAAATCGTAATGAAGCTGTGCCACCCGGCGATAGTCGCGGGCGAGAAAGCCGGCGAGCGTGCCGGCCATGAAACGGCGCATGCCGGCATCCAACCGCCCCATGATGCCGAAATCCACCGCCACCAGCCGGCCCGTCTTGTCCAGGAACAGGTTTCCCGGATGCATATCGGCGTGGAAAAATCCGTCCCGCAGCGCCTGGGTGAGAAAGCTGCGCATCAAGGTCAGGGCAATTTTTTTGGGATCATATCCGGCCGCCCGCAAGGCCTGCGCATCGCGAATGGAAATGCCGTCGATCCATTCGCTGGTCAGCACCCGCGTCGCGGTGCGGCTCCAGTCCACATGCGGCACCCGGAATTCCGCGTCGCCGCGGGTGCGGTCGTAAAGCTCGGACGCCGCCGCCGCTTCCATCCTGAGATCCAGTTCCAGCGCCACCGATGCCGCCAGGGTTTTCATCAGCGCGATCAGGCGCAACCGCCTGGCCTCGGCCGAGACGGACTCCGCCAGGCGGGCGAACAGGGCCACAGCCTCGAGATCGCGGCGGAACAGATCCTCGATGCCGGGCCGGAGCACTTTCACCGCCACATCCACGCCGTCCGAGGTGATGGCGCGATGCACCTGGGCGATGGAAGCGGCCGCCACCGGTTCGCCGAAAAAGGAAAACAGGCTTTCCACCGGCCGGCCCAGGCTGTCGGTCACCATCGCGCGGGCCTCCGCGTCGGAAAAAGGCGGCAACCGGTCCTGCAGATGCTCCAGCGCCGCGGCCACATCCCCGCCGACAATATCGGGCCGGGTCGCCAGCATCTGGCCCAGCTTGATATAGGCGGGACCCAGCTGTTCCAGGGCGTGCGCCAGCCTTTCTCCGGGCGGGCCGGATTCGCGCACCCGGCCGATGCCCAAAATCCGCCGCGCCAGGCGGGCGCCAAAAGGCAGCCGGGCCCGATATTCTCCCGGCAGCAGCGCATCATGGCGCGCCAGCAGCCGCGCGGATTTCCATAGGCGCCACAGGCTGGCGATCTCGCGCATCAGATGCGCCAGGCCGAATGCAGGGCGGCGATGCCGCCCGACAGGATGCGGACCTTGACCTGCTCCAGGCCGGCATCCGCGATCATTCGCGCAAACCGGTCCGGCGGCGGAAACCGGCGGATGCTTTCGGCCAGATAGCGATAGGACTCTTCGTCCTGCGCCACCCAGGCGCCCAATTTCGGCAACAGCTTGAAGGAATAGGCGTCGTAGAGCGCATCCAGTCCCGGCACATTCACTTTCGAAAATTCCAGGCACAGAAACCGGCCGCCCGGCTTCAGCACCCGCCGCGCCTCTCGCAATGCCGCCTCGATATGTGTGAGGTTGCGGATGCCGAAAGCGATGGTGTAGGCGTCGAACTGCGCATCGGCGAAAGGCAGATGCTCGGCGTCGCCCGAGACCCATGCGATGCCCGCCTCATTCTTGGCTTCGGCCCGGCGCATCCCTTCGGCCAGCATGTCCGGATTGATGTCGCACACCGTCACCTCGGCCTCGCCGCCCCGGGCCGGTCTGCCGGTCCTTCTCGCCATCTCGATAATCCGAAACGCGATGTCGCCGGTGCCGCCGGCCACATCCAGGACGCGCCAGCCGGGTTGCGGATTGAGCCATTCCACCATCGCATCCTTCCAGATGCGGTGGATGCCGCCCGACATGACGTCGTTCATCAGGTCATAGCGCGCGGCCACCGAGGAAAAGACCTCGCGCACAAGACCTTCCTTCTCGGCCTCCGGCACGTCGCGGAAGCCGAAGCTGGCGGTTTTGCTGTCGCTCATGGCCGGACCATAGCGCGGCCAAGCCGGGATGGGCTAGATAAAGCCATGCCCGAACTTCCCGAAGTCGAGACCGTGCGGCTGGGCCTGAAGCCCGCCTTGGAAGGCCGCGTCATCACCCAGGCCCTGGTCCGGCGCGGCGATCTCAGAAAGCCGTTTCCGTCCCATTTTGTGGCGCGCCTTGTGGGGCGGCGAGTCCGCAAGCTCGGCCGCCGCGCCAAATATATCCTGGCCGAACTGGATAGCGGCGAGACCCTGGTCATTCATTTGGGCATGTCGGGCCGCATGAGCGTCTATGCCGACGGCCGTCAGGAAAGGCTGGGCGGCTATGTCTATAATCCGGCGCCCAAAGATGCCGGCCATGGCAAGCACGACCATGTGGTGCTTCATACCGACGCGCCGGCCCAGATCATTTTCAACGATCAGCGCCGCTTCGGCTTGATGAGCTTGGTGCCGACCGACAGGCTGGAGCAGGACAGCCTGTTCAGGGATATCGGCGTCGAACCCTTGTCCAAGGCCTTCGACGCCAAATATCTCGCCGCCAGGCTTTCCGGCAAAAGAACGCCCATCAAATCGGCGCTGTTGGATCAGCGCCTGGTCGCCGGCCTGGGCAATATCTATGTCTGCGAGGCGCTGTTTCAGGCCCGAATCTCGCCCAAGCGGATGGCGGGCGCGGTCAGGCCGGACCAGATCGCGGGTTTGGTGCGGGCCATCAAGAACGTCCTCAAACACGCGATCGCGGCCGGCGGTTCGACCTTGCGCGACCATGCCCAGGCGACCGGCGATCCCGGCAATTTCCAACATCGCTTCCGGGTCTATGGCCGGGCCGGCAAGCCGTGTCGAACCAAGGGATGCAAGGGTGTGATCCGCCGCATCGTGCAGGCCGGCCGTTCGAGCTTTTACTGTCCCCACTGCCAGAAATAGCCGGCTTGCTGGAACCGGGCGCGAGGCCCATGCTTGGCGAGTTGCGAGCCCGGCGGAAAAGCGCTATAGGCCCGCCTCTTTTCGGCAAAACCCAGGAACGTCCATGCCCAATATCGCCTCGTCCCGCAAGCGTGTCCGCACCACCGCCAAGCGCGCCGCGATCAATACCGCGCGCAAGAGCCGCATCCGCGGCTATATCCGCAAGGTCGAGGAGGCGATCACCAAGGGCGATAAGGCTTCCGCTCTGGCGGCCTTGAAGGCGGCGGAGCCGGAAATCATGCGCGGCGTCACCAAGGGCGTGCTGCATAAGAATACCGGCGCGCGCAAAGTTTCGCGTCTGACCAAGCGGGTCGCAAAACTGCCAAAATAGCCGAAGCCGCTGGAATCGCTCCGGAATCCACAAACAAAGACAAGTCTAGAAGGAGCCCGATCCCGGAAATCGGGCTTTTTTTATTGTCAGTATGCTGACATTCACAAGACCATGACGCTTCGGCGATGCAACAATGACGCAGTCCATAGCTAAGCCACTGATTCGTCGAGACTTGGAACAGAGAGCATATTTTCCGTATACTGCACAATCAGTTAGCGGGATTTGCAAAAGTGAAAAATTTTGCCAAATCGGATGCCGTTCCAGTTTTATTCCTCTTGTGTGGGCGCCCGACTTGATCGTATCTTCCTTAACGACAGGGGACGGACACAAAGTGATGTCGAAATACAGAGACAATAGTAGTCGAGTATTCGACAGAAATTGTTGGCCGTCTGGCGCCAGTATAAAGTCCAGACCCCGCTAAATCCTTGAAATTGTGAACCTTTTATGCTGGGCAGCGATCCCGGCAATGCTCGAACTTTCTCAAGGCCGCGGCAATGTCCTCTTCCTCTTCTCCCGAATATGCAGGCGATCTTGAGATCCGCCAGGCTTGGGATCTCCTGGCGAAGGAGCCGGCGGCGCAGCTGGTGGATGTGCGCACCGTGGCGGAGTGGAATTTCGTGGGCCTGCCGGATCTTTCGCCTTTGGGCCGGCCGCTTCACCGGATCGAGTGGCAGGCCTATCCCGCCATGCAGATCAATCCCAATTTCGTCATCGATGCCAGCGAGGCGGTCCGGGCCGCCGGCGCGGAGCTTGATACGCCGCTGCTGTTTCTCTGCCGTTCGGGCGCGCGCTCGCGGGCGGCCGCCATGGCGATGACCCGCGCCGGTTTCAAAAATTCCTTCAACATCATTGGCGGTTTCGAAGGCGATCTGGACCAACAGGGCCATCGCGGCCGGGTCAGCGGCTGGAAAGCCGCGGAATATCCGTGGCGGCAATCATAGGGGGACGTTCATGCGACGAGGCAGAAAATTGCACTAAACAACCGGACAGGACGAGAAAAGAGCTTTCAAAGCTCGGCGGACACGCGGCCCACGCGTGCTGACAAGAAGCGGGTATTGAGACATGGGACATCTGACGGGCAAACCGATGCGGCCGGACTGGCCGGAGGCTTGGGCGGCCGTGCGCGAGCGGATGCGCCGCGAATTGGGGGATCGCGGTTTTCGACGCCTGGATCGGCCCTTTGAGCCTGGATCCTTCGAGCGGGACGAATTGCGGATCGGCGCCGCCAAGCCGTTCGTGCGCAACTGGGTGGCCAATCATTATGTCGCCCGGATCGAACGCGCCTTCCGCGCCGAGGGCGCCGAGCCCGACTCCATTTCCATCGTGCTTTCCAGCGCGCCCGCGCCGGTGGTAGCGCGGCGGCGTATCCGCGCGAAACGCCGGCGCCCTCCGCCAATGCATCGCCTATCTGCCGCCGCCCGCGGCCGGCCGGGGCGAGGACGATGGCGCCCGCGGGCTGTGGAACCGCATGCTGCATCCCCAGCAGACCTTCGACAGCTTCATTCCCGGCCCGGCCAATGAATTCGGCTATGGCGCGGCGCGCAGCTTTCGCCGAAGGCGAGCAGACCGATATTCCCGCTGCTCTACATCCATGGCGGCTTCGGCTACGGCAAGACGCATCTGCTGAACGCCGCGGCGCTGGAATTCCGCAAGCGCGGCCGGCGCACGCTGTTCCTCCGGGCCGAGGATTTCATGCGCCACTTCCTGGGCGCGCTCTATCGCAAGGACACGCTGGCCTTCAAGGAAGAGCTGCGCACCGCCGAAGTGCTGATCATCGACGATCTGCAGCATATCTGCCGCTCGACCGCGACGGCTTCGGAATTCCTCTACACCGTCAACGCCTTTGCCGATCTGCGGCGGCGGGTGGTGATCGCCGCCGACCGCGCGCCCCAGGCGCTGGAAGGGCTCGGCGCCGACGTCAAGTCGCGCCTGGCGGGCGGGCTGGTCATCGCGCTGGACAAGCCCGACCGCGACACCAGGCTGGCCATCCTGAAGGCCCGGGCCGCCGAATTCGCCCGCCACAAGCCCGATGTGGTGCTGCCCGAGGCGGTGCTGGAACGGATCGCCGATCTCGAGGACGCCAGCCCGCGCGAGATGATCGGGGTCTTCACCAAGCTTGCGACCTATGCCGACCTCACCAAGAAGCCGGTGACCCTGGAAACGGCCGAAGAAGCGGTGGGCCTGCGCGACCAGTCCCGGGCACCAAGACCTCGATCGAGGACATCCAGCGCAAGACCGCCGAATTCTACAAGCTCGACGTCAAGGACTTCCATTCGCCCCAGCGCGCGCGGCGGGTCGCCCGGCCGCGGCAGGTGGCGATGTATCTGGCGCGCAAGCTCACCACCCGCTCGCTGCCGGAGATCGGGCGGCGCTTCGGCGGCCGCGACCACACCACGGTGCTGCATGCCTGCCGCCGGATCGAGGCCTCTGCGTCGAGGATCCCCTGTTCCGGCAGGAGGTGGATTTCCTCTCCCAGATGCTCCAGCGCAGGGGCGAACTCTAGACCCGCAAATGCCCTGAAAAAGGCCCAAATTCCGGGCGGAAAAACACCGGCTTTGCCGGCGTTTTTTTTGCCCTTTTGCCCCCCTTTTGGTATGGTTCTTCGCTTGAGTCTTGGGGCCGCTTTCTGGCGACCGGCATCTGCTCCAAAGCACAAGAAAAATGGGGTTTTCCGGGCTTTTCTCGGCTACCGAGAAAAGCCTTCCGGAAATGGGCTTTTGTCAGCGATGGGACGCTTCGGAACGAAGCGCAAATCAGACCGATGAAAATCAATGTCGAACGCGGCGCCTTCTTGAAGGCGCTCTCCCATGTCCAGAGCGTCGTGGAACGGCGCAACACCATCCCCATCCTGTCCAATCTGATGATCGAGGCCGGCAAAGGGCGCGCTCAAGCTCACCGCCACCGATCTGGACATCGAGATCGTGGAATCCATCCCCGCCGACATCCTGCGCAACGGCTCCGCCACCGCCCCGGCGCATATGCTCTACGACATCGTCCGCAAGCTGCCGGATGGCGCCCAGGTCCAGGCGGAATTGCTGAGCAGCGAAGGCGGCCGGCTGGCGGTTTCCGCCGGCTCCTCGCGTTTCGAGCTGGCCTGCCTGCCGAAAGAGGATTTTCCCCAGATGGCGGCGGGCACCCTGCCCCACCGTTTCCGGCTGGCGGCGGATGATCTGAAGCGCATCATCGACAAGACCCGTTTCGCCATCTCCACCGAAGAGACCCGCTATTATCTGAACGGCATCTATGTCCATGCCGCCAAGGACGCCAACCCGCCGGTGATGCGCGCGGTGGCCACCGACGGCCATCGCCTGGCCCGCTATGAGCTGGAACTGCCCGACGGCGCGGCCCAGATGCCCGGCGTGATCGTTCCCCGCAAGACGGTGGGCGAATTGCGCAAGCTGCTGGACGATGCCGACGGCGCCATCGAGGTTTCGCTCTCCGACACCAAGATCCAGTTCGGCTTCAATGGCGTGGAGCTGACCTCCAAGCTGATCGACGGCAATTTCCCGCCCTATGAGCGGGTCATCCCCACCGGCAACGACAAGGTGCTGGTGCTGGAAGCCAAGGAATTCGCCCAATCGGTCGACCGCGTCTCCACCATCTCCGCCGACAAGACCCGGGCGGTGAAGCTCAATATCGGCAAGGACAAGGTGACCTTGTCGGTGGTCAATCCGGAATCCGGCACCGCCACCGAGGATGTCGGCGCCACCTATAGCGCCGCCGCCCTTGGAGATCGGATTCAACGCCCGCTACCTGCTGGACATCACCAGCCAGATCGAAGGCAAGGATGTGCGCTTCCTGCTTTCCGATTCGGGCTCGCCGGCCATCATCGAGGACGTGGAGGACGCGCGCACGCTGTATGTCCTCATGCCGCTCAGGGTCTGACGCATTGACAGCCACCCCGGATATGCGCCCCTGGGGCGAGGCCCGCGCCATTCCGGCGAAGCTGGCGGTGACGCGGCTCAGCCTGACCAATTTCCGCTCCTATGCCGCGGGCGAGCTTCGCACCGCCGGCGCGGCGGTGGCGCTGGCGGGACCCAATGGCGCGGGCAAGACCAATATCCTGGACGCGATTTCGCTGCTGGCGCCGGGCCGTGGGCTTCGCGGCGCCAAACTGGCCGAGCATGTGCGCAAAGGACCCATGGCGCCGTCGGAAACGCTGTGGGCGGTGGCGGCCACCGTCAAGCGCGGCGAAACCGACTATGAGATCGGCACCGGCCTGGTCGAGCAATCCGCCGGCCGCGCCGACAAGCGCCATGTGCGGCTGAACGGCGTCGACGCCAAAGGCTCGGCCGAACTGGGCGACATCGTGCAGATGGTGTGGCTGACCCCGGCCATGGACCGCCTGTTCATCGAAAGCGCGTCGGGCCGCCGCCGCTTTCTGGACCGGCTGGTGCTGGGCTTCGACGCCGCCCATGCCCGCGCCGCCACCCGCTATGAAACCGCCATGCGCGAGCGGGCGCGGCTGCTGAAATACGGCCCCCGCGATCCGGCCTGGCTGGACGGGCTGGAAAATGAAATGGCGGAGGCAGGCCAGGCCATCGCCACGGCCCGCGCCATCGGCCGTCGAACGTCTCAACCGGGTGCTTTCGGGGCGCGGCGGCGCCTTTCCCGCCGCCTCGCTGGCATTGACCGGCGGCGAATTCGCCGGACGCGCAGATGCTTGCGCGACGCGCTGTCGGCAACCCGCATCCGCGACGCGGAAAGCGGGCGCACCCATGCCGGCCCGCATCTGACCGATTTGGCCGCGCGCCATACCCAAAAGCGCAGCCGATGCCCGCGACTGCTCCACCGGCGAGCAGAAAGCGCTTCTGATCTCCATCATGCTGGCTTTTGCCCGCGAATTGACGCAAGTCCGCGACGGCCTGGCGCCGCTGCTGCTGCTGGATGAGATCGCCGCGCATCTGGATGCGGTCCGCCGCGCCGCCCTGTTCGAGGAAATCGCGGATCTCGGCGCCCAGGCCTGGATGACCGGCACCGATCTGTCGCTATTTCAGGAGGCGCGGGCGCAGATCTTCGAAGTCCGGGACGGACAGTTCCGCGAGGCGGGCGCATGATCCCGCTGCACAATTTCCTCTTCTATTGCGCGCTTTATGCGGTGGCCATCGCCGTGCCCGGCCCCGGTATCATCTCCATTGTGGCCCGCGCTCTGGGTTCCGGCTTCCGCGCCACCGTGCCGGCCTGTCTGGGCATCATGGCGGGCGATCTGATCCTGATGACCCTGTCGGCCTTCGGCCTGGCCCTGATCGCCCAGGCGATGGGGGAGATGTTCCAGATCGTCAAGATCGCCGGGGGCTTGTATCTGCTCTTCCTCGGCTACAAATATTGGTCGGCGGAAATCGCCGAACCGTCGGACGTCATACCGGAAAGCGCCGGCCGCGGCTTCCTCACCCAGATGGGGATCACGCTTTCCAATCCCAAGGCGATCGCCTTTTTCGTGGCTCTGCAGCCCACCGCGATCGACCTCGGCAAGCTCACCTTTTCCGGTTATCTGGAACTGGTGGGCGCCACCCTGGTGCTGATACCGGCCATCACCATGGGATATGCGGCGCTGGCGGCGCGGTTGAAGAACCTGGTGGCCAGCGTCAAGGCGCGCCGCCGCATCAACAAAGGCGCCGGTGTGGTGATAGCCGGCGCCGGGCTTGCGATCATGGTGAAGTAATGTCTGAATCCGCAAATCATGTGACCGGCGAATATGGCGCCAGCGCCATCAAGGTGCTGAAGGGCCTGGACGCGGTGCGCAAGCGCCCCGGCATGTATATCGGCGACACCGATGACGGCTCGGGCCTGCATCACATGGTCTATGAGGTGGTCGACAATGCGGTGGACGAGGCCCTGGCGGGCTATGCCGACCGCATCGATGTCGACGCTCAATCCCGACGGCTCCTGCACCGTGCGCGACAATGGCCGCGGCATTCCCACCGACATCCACAAGGAGGAAGGCGTAAGCGCGGCGGAAGTCATCATGACCCAGCTTCATGCCGGCGGGAAATTCGAGCAGAACGCCTACAAGGTCTCCGGCGGGCTGCATGGCGTGGGCGTGTCGGTGGTCAATGCCCTGTCCGAATTCCTGGATCTGCGCATCTGGCGGGACGGCAAGGAACATTATATGCGCTTCCACAATGGCGACGCGGTGGCGCCGCTCAAAATCGTGGGCGATGCGCCGGGCAGGCGCGGCACCGAGGTGACCTTCCTGCCCTCGCCCGGTCACCTTCACCAAGACCGAATTCGACTATCCCACCCTGGAACACCGGTTGCGCGAACTGGCCTTCCTCAATTCCGGGATCACCATCGTGCTCACCGACAAGCGCGGGGTCGAGCCCAAGGAAACCGTGCTGCATTACGACGGCGGGCTGAAGGCCTTTGTGCAGTATCTCGACCGCGCCAAGAACGCGCTGATCCCGCAGCCGGTGATGATCACGGCCGAACGCGACGGCATCACGGTGGAAATCGCGCTGACCTGGAACGACAGCTATCACGAAAGCACGCTGGCCTTCACCAACAACATTCCCCAGCGCGACGGCGGCACCCATCTGGCCGGCTTCCGCGCCGGTCTGACCCGGGTGGTGACCAAATATGCCGACGAGATGCCCAGCACCAGAAAGGACAAGGTGGCGCTGACCGGCGACGATTGCCGCGAGGGGCTGACCTGCGTGCTGTCGGTCAAGGTGCCCGATCCCAAATTCTCGTCCCAGACCAAGGACAAGCTGGTCTCCAGCGAAGTGCGCCCGGTGGTGGAAGGCGCCCTGATCGATCAATTGGGGGCCTGGTTCGAACAGCATCCCGGCGAGGCCAAGATCGTGGTCGGCAAGGTGGTGGAAGCCGCCGCCGCCCGCGAAGCCGCCCGCAAGGCGCGCGAACTGACCCGCCGCAAAGGGGTCCTGGACGGCGCCTCGCTGCCCGGCAAGCTGGCCGATTGCCAGGAACGCGATCCCGGCAAATGCGAAATCTTCATCGTCGAGGGCGACTCGGCCGGCGGCAGCGCCAAGCAGGCGCGCAACCGCGCCAACCAGGCGGTGCTGCCGCTTCGGGGCAAGATCCTGAATATCGAGCGGGCCCGGTTCGACAAGATGCTGTCCTCCGACAGTATCGTCTCCTTGATCACCGCGCTGGGCACCGGCATCGGACGGGAGGAATTCAATCCCGACAAGCTGCGCTATCACAAGATCATCATCATGACCGACGCCGATGTCGACGGCGCCCATATCCGCACCCTGCTGCTCACCTTCTTCTATCGCCAGATGCCGGAACTGATCGAGCGCGGCCATGTCTTCATCGCCCAGCCGCCCCTCTACAAGGCCAGCCGCGGCAAGTCGGAGCGCTATCTCAAGGACGAGGCCGAGCTGGAAAATTACCTGATCGAGGAAGGCACGGCCGGCGCCGCCTTCACGCTTCACACCGGCGAGACGGTCACCGGCGGCGATTTCATCCAGCTGGTGACCCATGCCCGGCATGCGGTGGCGGCGCTGGAGGGCTTCCCCCGCCACTTTCCCCGCTTCCTGCTGGAGCAGGCGGCGATTGCCGGCGCGCTCAATCCGGAGATCCTGGCCGACGCCGGACGGGCGGCGGAGGCCGCGCACTATATCGCCAGCCGGCTCGACACGCTCTCGGAGGAATTCGAGCGCGGCTGGCATGGCGAGCCGACGCCCGATGGCGGTCTCAAATTCTGGCGCGAGGTGCGCGGGGTGCGCGAGGCGGTGGCGATCGACGGCGCCCTGATCGCCAGCGCCGATGCCCGCAAGCTGGACAAGATGGCGGGCGAGTTGCAGCAGACCTATCTCAGATCCGGCACCCTGAAGCGCAAGGACGAAAGCCGGGAAATCCGCTCGCCCTCCGAACTGCTGGACACGGTATTCGCCTGGGGCCGCAAGGGGCTGGGCTTGCAGCGCTACAAAGGGTTGGGCGAGATGAACCCGGAGCAGCTGTGGGAAACCACCCTGGACGAGAATGCCCGCTCGCTTCTGGTGGTGAAGGTCCAGCATGCCGACGAGGCGGGCGAGCTTTTCGCCAAGCTGATGGGCGATGTGGTCGAGCCGCGGCGCGAATTCATCCAGGAAAACGCGCTGTCCGCCTCGGTGGATATCTGATGGGGCTGCGCTTTCAGAAGCGCCTCCGCATCCTGCCCGGCCTTCGGCTCAATCTGTCCAAGCGGGGCGTATCGGCCAGTGTCGGGCCGCGCGGCGCGGATGTGAATATCGGGCGGGGCGGGATCACCACCAATGCCGGCATTCCCGGCACCGGCCTCTCCTATCGCGCCAAATTGAACAAGCATGGCGGAACGCTGGGCGTGCTGGCCGTCATCGCCGGGCTGGGCTTCTGGGGCTTTCAGCATTGGAACAGAAACGAGCCGGCGCCAAAAGCGACGGTCCGCGCGGAACATCCGCCGGCCGCAGCCGCCCAACCGGTCACCGGTTCTTCCATCCGCTATGTGCATCGGGGCGGCTCGGTGCTGCGCGAAACCGAACGGAAATCCGGCAAGTCACTGAAGAAAGAACCCAAGGGCGCCACCGTGACCGCGCTGCAGATCGATGGCGATTGGACCAAGGTCCAGGACGGCGCGCTTGACCGGCTGGCTGCGCAGCAGCGTGCTGGGCACGGCCCCGCCAAAATAAATCCGGCGATCCTTCACCCGGCCTTGGCGCCGACCAGCCAGCAGGCAAAGCCCAGCCGGATGCTCTCTTCATCCTTCTGGACGGCCCGAAGGGTATCGGCGACAACCTGCCGGACCCGTTCGCGGGTCGGCTTGTTCGCCGTCCCCAGCGCCCGCGCGGTGGGACCCATCAGATAGGTCAACTGGAAACTGGCATGTTCGGGCGACGCACCCAGATCCATCAGCCCGTCTGAATTTTTCGATCCGGATGTCGGCGAACCCGGATTCGCGCAGAATGCCCCGCACCCGCTCGGGATCGGCGAAGGCGAAAGGGCCCGGCGCATGCGGATGTGCCGGCTTCTGTTCCGGCAAAAGCGGTTTGGCGGCCTGGTAAGGCAGCAGCACCCATTCATTGTCCTGGACCGGACGCCAGCAGGCAAAAGCCAGACGGCCACCCTTGGCGGCGGCCTTGCGGATATTGGCGAAAGCGGCCACCGGATCGGCGAAGAACATCACCCCGAAGCGGGAAAAGATCAGGTCATAATCCGGCTGGAAGGGATAGTGGCCGGCATCGGCCTCGATGAACCCGATATTTTTCACCTGCACGCGGCTGCGCGCCAGCGCCAGCATGGGCTGGGAGATATCGACCCCGGTCACGGTGCCACCCGGGCCCACGGCTTCGGCCAACAACAGGCTGGTGGCGCCGGCGCCGCAGCCGATATCCAGCACCCGCTCGCCCGGCTGGGGCGCGGCGAATGTCAGCAGCGCCTCGGCCGCCGCCTGCAGATTGCGGTCGGTCTCGCTGTTATGTTTCGCCCATTTCTCGCCGGCCGGGCCGTTCCAATAATCGATCTGGGCCTGGTTCGCGGTCATTTCTTCGTCGCCTGCCGCTTGCGCATGGCCAAGGTCCGAGCCTGAGCGCGTTGAGCTTGATGAAGCCCTGGGCGTCCTTCTGGTCATAGGCGCCCTTGTCGTCCTCGAAGGTCACCAGGCTCTCATTGTAGAGCGAATAGGGCGAGCTGCGGCCCACCAGGCCGACATTGCCCTTGTAAAGCTTGAGCCGGACCGTGCCGGTGACGAATTCCTGGCTCTTGTCGATCAGGGCCTGCAGCATCTCGCGCTCCGGCGAGAACCAGAAGCCGTTATAGATCAGCTCGGCATAGCGCGGCATGATCTCGTCCTTCAGGTGCGCCGCGCCGCGATCCAAGGTGATGCTCTCCATGCCGCGATGGGCGGTGAGCAGGATGGTGCCGCCCGGCGTCTCATAGACACCGCGCGATTTCATGCCGACAAAGCGGTTCTCCACCAGATCGAGACGGCCGATGCCGTTGGCCTTGCCCAGCGCGTTCAGCTGGGCCAGCAGGTTCGCGGGTGAAAGTGTCTTGCCGTCGATCGAGACCGGATCGCCCTTCTCGAAGCCGATCTCGATCATGGTCGGCTTGTCGGGCGCCTCCTCCGGCGAAATTGTGCGCTGATAGACGATGCTGTCGGCTTCCTTGGACGGGATCCTCCAGCACTTTGCCCTCGGAAGACGAGTGCAGACAGATTGGCGTCCACGGAAAAGGGCGCCTCGCCGCGCTTGTCCCTGGCGATGGGGATCTGGTGCGTCTCGGCGAATTCCAGCAATCTGGTGCGGCTGGTGAGATCCCATTCCCGCCAGGGCGCGATCACCTTGATGTCGGGCTTGAGCGCGTAATAGCCGAGTTCGAAGCGGACCTGGTCGTTGCCCTTGCCGGTGGCGCCATGGGCCACCGCGTCGGCGCCGGTCTTTTCGGCGATCTCGATCTGCTTCTTGGCGATCAGCGGCCGGGCGATGGAGGTGCCCAGCAGATAGACCCCCTCATAGACCGCGTTGGCGCGGAACATGGGAAACACATAGTCGCGGACGAATTCCTCCCGCACATCCTCGATGAAGATGTTCTCCGGCTTGATGCCCAGCATCTCGGCCTTTTGGCGGGCCGGCTCGATCTCCGCCCCCTGCCCCAGATCGGCGGTGAAGGTCACCACCTCGGCGCCATATTCGCTCTGCAGCCATTTGAGAATGACCGAGGTATCCAGCCCGCCGGAATAGGCCAGAACCACTTTCTTGATGCCGCGCTTCACCATAAACCACCTTCGAAAATCGCGGGGACTATAGGGATTGAGGCCCAAAAATCCAGGGCTCAGCCCAGCGCCGCGAAGGCCTTGGGATAGTCCACCAGGCTGGTCAAAGCCGGAAACGTGTCCGTCAGTGCGGCATCCGAGCCAGCTGGCCGGATTGCACAGCCGCCAGCTTTTCGGCCGCAAGGCGGGCGGAGGCGCGCTCTTTCACGCTTTCGCTCTTGAGCTGGCCGCAGGCCGCCATGATGTCGCGGCCGCGCGGGGTGCGGACCGGCGAGGCATAGCCCGCTTTGTTGACGATCTCGGCGAATTTCTCGATCTGGGCCCAGTCCGAGCATTCATAAGGCGCGCCCGGCCAGGGATTGAAGGGGATCAGATTGATCTTGGCGGGGATGCCCGCCACCAGCCGCACCAGTTGGCGCGCCTCCGCCAGGCTGTCATTCACGCCCTTGAGCATCACATATTCGAAGGTGATGCGCCGGGCATTGGACGCGCCGGGATAGGTCCGGCAGGCCTCAAGCAGATCCTCGAAGCGGATATTTCCGGTTGATGGGCACGATCACGTCGCGCAATTCGTCGCTGACCGCATGCAGCGAGATGGCAAGGCCCGAGCCGATCTCCGCGCCCGCGCGCGGGATCATCGGCACCACGCCCGGCGGTCGAGAGCGTCACCCGGCGCTTGGAGAGCGCCAGCCCGTCGCCGTCGGTGACGATGGCCAGCGCCGCCTTCACATTGTCGAAATTGTAAAGCGGCTCGCCCATGCCCATCATCACCACATTGGTGATTTTGCGGTTCGGTGCCGTGGACGGCCAGTCTCCCAGCGCGTCCCGCGCCACCAGGATCTGGCCGACGATCTCCTCGGGCGTGAGATTGCGCACCAGCTTCTGGGTGCCGGTGTGGCAGAAGCGGCAATTGAGGGTGCAGCCCACCTGGGAGGAGATGCATAGCGTGCCGCGGTCGGCTTCCGGAATATAGACGGTTTCATACTCGATGCCGGGACCGCTTCGCAGCAGCCATTTGCGGGTGCCGTCCTCGGATATCTGGGCGCTGACGATCTCGGGGCGCGCAAGCGTGAAATGCGCCGCCATCTGGCCGCGGAACTCCTTGGCCAGGTTGGTCATCGACGCAAAATCACGCGCGCCATGGACATAGATCCAGTTCCACAATTGGCGCGCGCGCATCCGCGCCGATTTCTCGGGCGTGCCGGATTCGACCAGCGCCGCCATCAGCGGCGCCGGACCGAGCCCGATCAGGGAATTACATTTTGCAGGCGGCATGGATCTTGGCGAGCGCGGCATTGAAACCTGCCAGCGAATAGGTATCGACGGTCTTGGTGCCGCGGGTCGAGGTTCCCCGCGTCACCGCCGAAATGCCTTTTTTCATGGCGCCGATCAGGCGCGGATTGTCGTCGAGCGATTTGAGCCAGGCGGTGCCGTGATCGCCGTCATTGCGGGCGAAGAAGGTGAATTTGTCCGATCCGATCTCCAAGCTCACCGGCACGCTTTCCCGGTAGGGATAGCCCGGAACGATCTCCGGCTCCGACTTCACCTTGCGGCCGGGCCAGTCCGACACCATCAGGTAAATGTCGCCGCGATTGGCGTTCTGGGGCTGCATCGCCCGGGGCTGGGACATGATATAACAGGTCATGCCGCTGCCGGCTCCGGTGGAATAGGCCGACCAGTTCTGGAACACGCCAAGAAGACTGGCGGCGTCTGCGAAGGCGGGCTGGGCGAATGACAGGGCACAAAGGGAACCTAGCAGAAACTTGCGAATCATGAATGCTCCAGACTCTCGGGCGAACCGCTTGATGGGGCTGAAATCGGGGGTTTTCGGGGGCCGGCGCCGATTTGCGGCAAGAATAGCCAAGCGATCCCCCGCCCGCAACGTTTGCCGGCGATCCGCTATTCCCGAAGCCCGTAACCTCTGGCGTAAAGCCGCCAGACCAGCACGCCCAGCGCCGCCAGGAACAGCAAGGTGAGTCCGACGCCGAGGCCCTGCGGGGCTTCGTCGAAGCCGATCATCGCGCCGCGAATGCCGTTGATGAAATAGAAGAACGGATTGCCATAGGCCAGCCAGCGCAGCCAGGGCGGCAGCATCGACACGGTGTTGAACACCCCGCCCACCATCGACAGCGGGGTGAGGAAAAACACCGCCAGCATGTTGAGCTGCTCGAAGCTCTTGGACCAGAGCCCGACCGCCAGCCCGAGCAGGCCGAACACGGCGGACACGCTCACCAGCCAGAACAGGAACATCGGCCAGGATTCGATATGGGTGGCGCCGAAGCCGATACCCATCAACAGGATGCCGACCGCCGGTGATGGTGGACCGGAGCACCACCACGCTCAAGGAGCCCGCGATCATCTCGGCATAGGAAAGCGGCGCCACCAGCATTTCCTCGATGAACTTGACAAAGCGGGCGAAATAGATCGCCGAAGAGGCCTGCAGGAAGGAGGCATTGACGATGTTCATCATCAGGATGCCGGGCAGCACGAATTCCAGATATTTGTGACCGCCGATCTGGCGAAATGCGTCCGCCGACCACGGAACCGAAAATGAAAATGAACAGCAGCGCCGAAATCCAGGGCGCGACAAAGGCCTGAATCGGCACGCGCGCCATCCGCGACGCCTCGCGCCGCACCATGGTGTAAAGACCGATCCAGTTTATGCGCATGGTTCAACGCATCTCATTGGCCCGCCACATGGTCCGGTTCGGCCCCGGTGGCGACAAGATAGGCATTCTCCAACCCGCCCGGCGTGCCCGCAATCTGCTCCTTGGTGCCTTCGCGCACGATCCGGCCCTTGGCCACGATCGCGATCTGGCGGCAAAGACGCTCCACCTCCTCCAGATAATGCGAGGTGAGCAGAATGGTGCGGCCGTCCCGGTTGATCTCGGTCAGATAGCGCCACAAGACCCGGCGCAGCTCCACATCCACGCCGGCGGTGGGCTCGTCCAGGATGATGAGCTTGGGATCGTTGATCAGGGCGCGTGCCAGCACCACCCGGCGCTTCAATCCGCCAGACAATTCCCGGAACTGCTTTTTCTCGTGCGTCACCAGATCGAATCGCTCCAGCAGGTAATCGATCCGCGCCTTGCGCTGTTTGGCGCTCATGCCGAAATAGCCGCCCATCCAGTCCACGATCTGGCGCGGATTGGCGAAGGGATCGACGTTGAATTCCTGCGGGCAGAGACCGACCAGCCGGCGCGCCTCGCGGTAATTCTTCACCGCGTCGATGCCGAAAATCTCGATCTTGCCGGAGCTGGGCTCCGCCATGCCGGTGACGCAATGGATGGTGGTGGATTTGCCCGCGCCATTGGGGCCCAGGAAACCGAAAAACTCGCCCTCCGGAATCGTCATGGACAGATCGTCGACCGCCACGGTGCCACTGCGATAGACCTTGCGCAGATGTGAGATGGAAAGGGCGGGGGTCATGGCCCGTGCACCTAACATGCCGCTGGGGACTTGCAAAGCCGGGTATTTTTATGACGCGATCTTGACGGGCGGCGATTATGCCCTACTCGTCGCGGGGCTTTGCAAGCGGCGCGCCCCATGTATGCGGCGGCGGCACTTCCGCGCCTTCCCCGCCCGCCCGGACCGGCCGGGCGCCATAGCCGCCCTGCGAAATCAACCGGTCATACAGCACGATGGCGCCCGCCATGCCGACATTGATGGAAAAGCGGGTGGGAATCTTCACCACGAAATCGCAGGCCTTGAGAATCCGGGGTGACAGGGAAAATCGCTCCGCGCCGAACACATAGGCGGCGCGGGCGGGATGGCGGAACCGGGGCAGTTCGATCGCCTCCTCGGTGATCTCCACGCCGACCAGCCGGCATCCCAGCGGCAGGCGCAGATCCTGGGGCTTGGCGAAGGAATAGAAGGGCAGCGCGCCCTGCGCGTGCGAGGTGTCGCTTTGGGCGTCCGACAATTTCAGCCGGGGTGCGATGGAAAAGAAAAAGCTGGCACCGAAAGCGTGGGCGATCCGCGTCAGGTTGCCCAGATTCATGGGCTTGGAAATGCCGTCGACGCCGACCCCGAAATAGCCGCGCAAGTTTTCTTTTCCCCCATCTCTCCGCCACGCGGGCAAGCGGCCTAGCAGACGTTCAGTTGGCTGGCCACCAACCTCACTCCCCCGCCAGCGGCTCCGCCGCGCGGGGGGAGAAAGTCCGTGTTCGCTGCTACACGGTCAATGTGTTTAATGGAAGCCGCCTAACTTGTCATTTCGAGGCGGCAGGTTTGGGCGGCGTCGCCGGGTTATAGGCCTGGACGTCGGAGATGAAGCAGCGCTGCCCCGGCATCCCGCCGCCCTGCGGCACCAGCACATAGTCATTACGGCCAAGACAGGTGAGCCCGGTCCCGCCCGGGGACCGGAACGCCAGCCGGGTCTGGAATTTCAGATCATAACAGGGCGCGGTGAACGACATCCGGAATGTCTTGCCTACCCGGTCGGTGACGATCAGGGTGCGGTCATTCACCACCGTCCAGCCATTCACCATGTCCTGGCGCAGGCAGGCGGTGCCGGCGGGCGCGGCCATCGCCGCGCCGGACGCGGCCAGAAGCAGGGCAAGGCCGGCGGCGGACAGTCTCATGGCAGACCTTTCGGAGACCAGAACGTTGACAATACGCGTTGGCACCCTGTTCTGTTCCCGAAATCCAGGCAAGCTGTCCCTTCCATGACCGTCCCCAAGCGCCGGAAAACCCTTGCCGCCCGGCTCCGCCGCATCGCGGTGCTCAATCAGCTCGGCCCCGGCCTGATCACCGGCGCCGCCGACGACGACCCGTCCGGGATCGCCACCTACAGCCAGGCCGGCGCCCAGGCCGGATTCAACCTGCTCTGGACCATGGTGCTGACCTTTCCCCTGATGGTCGCGATCCAGATGGTGAGCGCCCTGATCGGCCGCGTCACCGGCCATGGACTGGCCCGCAACATGGGCGAAGTGATGCCGCGCGGATTGGTCACCATCCTGGTCACGCTTCTTTTCACCGCCAACACCATCAATGTGGGCGCGGATCTGGCGGCGATGGGCGAGGCCGCCCGGCTGGTCACCGGTTTAAGCGGGCATGGTTTCACCATCGCCTTCGCCTTTCTGTCGCTCATCCTGCAGCTCTTCATTCCCTATCGCCGCTACGCCCGGTTTCTCACCGCCCTCACCCTGTCCCTGTTCGCCTATGTGGCGCTGATCTTCACCGTGCATCTGGACTGGGGCGGGATCGGGCTTGGGCTTATCGGCGTTCACGCCGAACTCAGCGAGCGGGCCGCAACCACCATCGTGGCGGTGTTCGGCACCACCATCAGCCCCTATCTCTTTTTCTGGCAGAGCGCCCAGGAAGTGGAGGAAGTCGGCCAGCACCGCGCCGCCAAGCCGCTGCTGGCGGCGCCGCGCCAGGCCAGATCGGCCTTGTCGCGCATCCGGGCCGACACCATCGCCGGCATGTTCATCTCGAACCTGATCGCGGTGGCGATCATGATCTCGACCGCCGCCACCCTGCACCAGGCGGGCAAGACCAATATCCGCACCGCCGCCGAAGCCGCCTCCGCGCTGGAACCGCTGGCCGGGCATTTCGCCTTCATGCTGTTTGCCATCGGCATCATCGGCACCGGACTGCTGGCCGTGCCGGTGCTGGCGGGATCCGCCGCCTATGCGGTGGGAGAATCGCGCGGCTGGAAAACCGGGTTGGACAACATGCCCTGGCATGCCCAAGGCTTTTACGGCGTGATCGGAGCCGCCGTCATTCTGGGGCTGGGCATCGATTATTCCGGGCTGGATCCGATCAAGGCGCTTTACTGGAGCGCGGTTCTCAACGGCATGATCTCGGTGCCGATGATGGCGGCGATGATGTATGTCGCCGGTCATCACGGCAAGATGGGGCGCTTTCGGGTCGGGCCCCTGCTGGGCGGGCTGGGATGGATCTCGACCGCGGTGATGGCGGCGGCCACCATCGCCATGATATATGTCAGCCTGAATTGAGAGACGGACGATAGCGGCGATGTATGTGGTGGGCTGGATCATATTCGGCGCCTTGACCGGCTGGATCGCCAGCAACATCGTCAACAAGCGCGGCGAAGGCTGCATGATCAATACCGCGCTGGGGCTGGTGGGCGCCCTGGTCGGCGGCTGGCTGTTCCATACCCTGGCGGGATTCCGCTACGAATATCACGGCTTCTTCCTCTCCATGCTGGTGGCAGTGATCGGCGCCATCATCGTGCTGGTGATCTATTACGCCATCACCGGCAGCCGCAGCCTGCGGTAACGAAAATCACAATTATGCAGAGTTATGCCACCGTCATCCATTTGCAAAAATCGGGTTTGGCCCGCTAAGCTGCCGGGGTTCTCTCGACATTCCGCAGAAGGAACCCCCATGGTGCTGCGCCTGTCCGGTCTGGCCGCGATGTTTCTGATTGCCGCCAGCGGCGGTGCGCTCGCCGTCACCGACGAAATCCAGGTCTATACCGGCGATGTCATGGCCCCCGGCGCGCTGGGCTTGACCTGGCACAACAATTACACGCCCAGCGGCACAAAAACCGCGGACTTTCCGGGCGCGCTGATCGACAACCACGCCTATAGCAGCGTCCTGGAATGGGCCTATGGGGTGACGCCCTGGTTCGAGGCCGGCCTGTATCTGCCGCTCTACGCCAACACCGCCGGCGCGGGCTGGACCTATAACGGCTTCAAGCTCCGTGCGCTTTTCGTCCAGCCGGACAATGCGGAGAAGGATTTCTATTATGGCGTGAATTTCGAATTCAGCTGGAACGAGAGTCCAGTGGGACAGCCAAGTGAATACCGGCGAAATCCGCCCCATCATCGGCTGGCGCTTCGCCAAGGGATTCAGCTTCACTATCAATCCCATCCTGGACAATTCCTATAAGGGATTTTCGCGGCTGGAATTCGTCCCCGCGACCCGGCTGGACTATGAGATCAATCCGACCTGGACCGTGGCGGCTGAGGAATATGACGATTTCGGCGATCTGCAGCGCTTCCTGCCCGGCGACCAGCAATGGCACCAGCTCTGGGCGGTGGCCGACTATACCGGCGATCCCATTTCGATCGAGACCGGCATCGGCTTCGGCCTGACCCCGGCGACGGACAGCGTCTCGGTCAAGCTGATGTTCATGACCGATCTCGACAGCCCGCACGGGCTGTTTCGGTAGACCAGCTTTATTGCGACAGGAAGCCGGTCACCAGCCGGGTCACCGCCGCCGGATTTTCCTCCATGACCCAGTGACCCGTCCCGGGCACGACGCCACCCTTCACGTTGGTGGCAACAAACCCGGTCTCTGTCGCCATGCTCATACCGTAGGATTTCTCGCCGCCCAGCGCCAAAACCGGCATGGCGAGTTTGCCCCGGGCCAACAAGGCCCGGTTGTCTATGCCGTCTTGCGGAAAAGCGGCGAATTGCTCGAGCGCGTCATGCATGGCGTGCCGCCGGGCATAAAGCGCGGCATAATGATCGCGCGTCGCCGCGTCGATCCGCTCGGGATGGGCGGAAAGCTCGTTATAAAAGCGATCCAGGAAGATGCGCTCGCGGCCCGCCACCAGGCGCTCCTCGTCGGGGCCGTGAAAATTGAAATGCCAGGTCTTGGGATTTTTGAGTTGATCCTCCCAATGGCCCAGGCCCGGCAGAGGCGCGTCAATCACCACCCATCGCGTGATCCGGCCGGGATATTGCGCCGCCAGCGCATACCCGACCATGTTGCCGATATCGTGGGTGACGAGATCGGCCTTCCCGATCTTGAGCGCATCCATCACGCCGGCGATGTCCGCCGCCTCGTTCTTTTTGGTGTAGCCGGTATCGGGATGCGCCGACAGGCCCATGCCCCGCAAATCGGGAACGATCACGGTATGGCCGGATACCAGCTTCGCCGCCACGGGCGCCCACATATCGCCGGTATCGCCGAAGCCGTGCAGCAGCACCACCGCCGGCCCGCTGCCGCCGATCCGGACATGCAGCGTGGTGCCATTGGTGGCGACCTCGCGGGATTTGAAGACGGAAGGGAATGGTTCAATGGCGAAGGCGGGCGCGGCGAACAACGACGCCATCAATATGACAGCGAAAATGCGCGACATATCCCCTCCTTTGCCTATTCAGCAGCCGGCTTGTGCAGATAGATTTCGCCGCCGCTTTGCTTGAACTCTTCCGCCTTCTTGGCCATGGCGGCGCGGATCTCGGCGGTGGAAAGCGTATCGTTCTTGCCCTTGGCCGCGTCCCGCACCTCCTGCGAAATCTTCATGGAGCAGAATTTCGGCCCGCACATGGAGCAGAAATGCGCCACCTTGGCGCCGTCCGCCGGCAAGGTCTCGTCATGGAAAAGCTGCGCGGTCTCCGGATCCAGCGCCAGGGCGAACTGGTCGCGCCAGCGGAATTCGAACCGCGCCTTGCTCATGGCGTCGTCCCAGATCCGGGCGGCGGGATGGCCCTTGGCGAGATCGGCGGCATGGGCGGCGATGCGGTAGGCGATCACCCCCGCCTTCACATCGTCGCGGTCCGGCAGGCCCAGATGCTCCTTGGGCGTCACATAGCAAAGCATGGCGGTGCCGAACCAGCCGATCATCGCCGCCCCGATGGCGCTGGTGATATGGTCATAGCCGGGGGCGACATCGGTGGTGAGCGGGCCCAGCGTATAAAAGGGCGCCTCATCGCAGGCCGCGAGCTGGCGATCCATATTCTCCTTGATCTTGTGCATCGGCACATGACCGGGGCCCTCGATCATCACCTGCACGTCGTGGCGTTGGGCGATGCGGTTCAATTCGCCCAATGTGTCGAGCTCGGCGAATTGGGCCGCGTCATTGGCGTCGGCCGTCGAGCCGGGGCGCAACCCGTCGCCCAGGCTGAAGGACACGTCATAGGATTTGAGGAGTTCGCAGATCTGCTCGAAATTCGTATAGAGGAAATTCTCGCGTGTGATGCGCCAGGCACCATTTGGCCAGGATGGAACCGCCGCGGCTGACGATGCCGGTGACCCGCTCCGCGGTCAGCGGAATATGGGCCAGCCGGACCCCGGCATGAACGGTGAAATAATCCACCCCCTGCTCGCATTGCTCGATCAGGGTGTCGCGATAAAGCTCCCAGGTCAGCTCCTCGGCGACGCCGCCGACCTTCTCCAGGGCCTGGTAGATCGGCACGGTACCGATCGGCACCGGGCTGTTGCGGACGATCCATTCCCGGATGGTGTGGATGTGGCGGCCGGTGGAAAGGTCCATCACCGTGTCGGCGCCCCAGCGGATCGACCAGACCAGCTTCTCCACCTCTTCCGCCACGCCGGAGGTGACGGCGCTGTTGCCGATATTGGCGTTTACCTTGGTGAGGAAGTTGCGGCCGATGATCATCGGCTCGGTTTCGGGATGGTTGATATTGGCGGGAATGATGGCCCGGCCCCGCGCCACCTCGTCGCGGACGAATTCCGGCGTGATCTCGGCCGGGATATTGGCGCCGAAACTGTTGCCGTCGGCCAGCGCGCTTCTGCCCAGATTCTCCCGCGCCGCGATGAACTTCATTTCCTCGGTGATCAGGCCCTGGCGGGCATAATGCAGCTGGGTGACGTTGCGGCCGGGCTTGGCCCGCAGGGGCTTACGGCCGGCGCGGTCGAATTGCGGCACCGAGAGACGCTCGCCGTGCTTGAGCCCGTCATCCTCCGGCTTGCGGTCGCGGCCCGGATACTCCTCCACATCGCCCCGGGCCAGGATCCCGTCGCGGCGCAGCGGCCCAAGGCCTTTCTCGATATCGATGGCCGCGGTTTCATCCGTATACGGACCAGATGTGTCGTAGAGCCGGACAGGCGCCTCGCCCCCCGACAGCGGAACCTCCCGGAAGGGCACGCCGTCCACGACAAGCTTCCTGGAGCCGGGCAGCGGCCCGCGGGTGATGGAAACGGATTTGGGACTGAGAATGGGTTTGTTCATTGGACCTCTCCCTACGCCCGTGCGAACGGGATCAGGTTCTAAGGGATTCGCGGGATTGCGATCTCAGCTCCGAGGAGCACCCCTGGGAAGCGTTCAATCTAGGCCCGGTGGCGGGTTCACGCAATCGTCACGCCCAGGGGTTCCAGACCTTCGATCTCCGCTTCCAGCCGATCGCCCTTGACCACCGGGTCCACCCCTTCCGGGGTGCCGGTGAAGATGACGTCGCCCGCCGCCAGCCGCACCTGGCGGGACAATTGGGAAATGATCTCCGGCACGCTCCAGATCATCTGGCCGGTATCCGCATCCTGCTTCACCGCCCCATTGACCGAAAGCCGGATGCGGGACGCCGGCAACAGGCCCGCGGCCGGCACCAGCGCGCCGACGGGCGCGCTTTGCTCGAAGCTCTTGGCGGCTTCCCAGGGCCGGCCCTTTTCCTGCGCCTGTTTCTGAAGATCGCGGCGGGTCATGTCGAGGCCCACGGCATGGCCGAAGATCAAGGCATCGGCATCGGCCACCGGGATATTCTCGCCGCCGCCTTTCAGCGCCACCACCAGTTCGACTTCGTAATGGTAATTCCTGGTCAGGCTGGGATAGCGGATGGCGCCGCCTCCCGGCACCAGCATGTCGGGCTGCTTGGAGAAAAACAGGGGCGGTTCGCGCTCGTCATTGCCCATCTCGCGCACATGGTTGGCGTAGTTGCGGCCCACGCACCAGACCCGGCGGACCGGAAACCGCATCTGGCTTTCAGCGATGCCGATCCAGGGCTGGGTCAAAGGAAAGACAAATCCGCTCATCACGCGGCCTCGAATTGCCGGAATTCGGAAATCACCGCTTTCACCGCCGCCGCCACGATGCGCCCGCCCGCCTCGACATTGGCCTGTGACGGATCCGAGCCGATCCGGCCGTCGGGAAAGCGGCGGCGGTAATCCTCGGCATCCCGGATGGGACCAGTGGGCGCGATCTTGGGCGACATGGCCACGCTTTTCACCGCCTCGGGATAGCCGAAATAGGTCACCGACACTTCGCTGGGGGTGGCGTGACTGCCTTCGCCGACCGGAAACAATTCGCGGCAGACATCCATGACACCCGGCAATTCCCACCAGTTGCGCAACTGGCAGCGCAGGGCCGGCCGGTTCGCGCCGGCGCCGGCAAACGTCACGCCATGATAGATCTCCGAAAAAGCGGCGGTGATGGTGGCGATATTGCCGCCATGGCCGTTCAGCCAGTAAAGCCGCTCGAAACCGTGGCGGACCAGGCTCTCGGTCCAGTCCAACATCGCCGCGATCATGGTCGAAGGCTTCAGCGTGATGGTGCCTGGAAATGCCATATGATGCTGTGCCTGGCCGACATTGAAGGTCGGTCCGACCAGGATGCGCGCCTCGTCGCCGGCTTGCCGGGCGATGATTTCCGGACAGAGCGCGTCGGTGCCCAGAAGCCCGTTGGGGCCATGCTGCTCGGTCGAGCCGATCGGTATCAGGATGGCCTTGGAGCCCGCCAGATAGGCTTCGATTTCCGGCCAGGTGGACAAATGAAGCTGCATCAGGTCTCGACCATGTTTTGGAGTTTGTCGATCGCCTTTTTCCATAAGACGCGCTCACTTTCCACCGCCGCGACATCGGCGAGCTTGTTGGATTGCAGCGCGATCTGCGCCTTGCCCGGTCCTTTGGCATAAAAACCGATTTCCAGCCGGCCCGACTTCCATTTGCCCCGCCAGTATTTGTCCCGGGTGCGGGAGGTTTCGGTGAAGACCCTTTTGGGAAACCAGGCTTTGGGGTCTGCCGTGGCAACCGCATAGAGCCTGGCCAGCGGCGTGTTCATCACCCGGGTGACGCTGACCGAGAATTCTCCGTCACATTTCTGATTCAGGACGCGGATGCCGCGCGCCCGTTCATAGCTCACCGCCACCATTTGCCCGTACCAGGCGCCGGCTGCCATGTCCTGCCCGGCCAGCTTGGCGATGGATTTGTGATCCAGCCGGGCGGCCCCGGCCCGGTCCAGCGCGGAAAACCAGCCCGCCCAATCCCTGCCGGTGCGGGCTTTGATGGCAGCATCGGTCATGGTGGCTTTGATTTTGGAATTGCCGCCTGTTTGCCTGGTGGCCGCCATGTCCTAATCTCCTCCGCCTGGAGCCGTCAGCTTAGAATAAGGGGACGTAAAGAGGAACGCCATGAGTGAGGAGATCATCCCAGTAAGTGAGGAGTGGGGACGTCGGTCGCATGTGACGGCTGTGTCTTATGGGATGCGGTATGGGGAGTTGGTTCGGGACCCGGACGGGTTTTGGGGCAAGGAGGCGGGCCGGCTGGACTGGATGAAGCCGTTCAGCCAGGTGAGCGATGTCTCCTGGGACATGGAGGATCTGCATATCCGCTGGTTTGCGGACGGGGCGTTGAATGTCTCGGCCAACTGCATCGACCGGCATTTGGGCAGGAGGGGCAGCCAGACCGCGATCATCTGGGAAGGCGACGACCCCAAGGACAGCAAGCGGATCAGCTACCGGCAGCTGCATGACGAGGTCTGCCGGTTCGCCAATGTGCTGAAGGCCCGGGGTGTCAAGAAGGGCGACCGGGTCACCATCTATCTGCCGATGATCCCGGAGGCGGCCTATGCGATGCTGGCCTGCGCCCGGATCGGGGCGGTGCATTCGGTGGTGTTCGGGGGGTTCTCGCCGGACAGCCTGGCGGGGCGGATCACCGACTGCGATTCCCGGCTGGTGATCACCGCCGATGAGGGCTTGCGGGCCGGCCGGCCGGTGCCGCTGAAGGCCAATACCGACGAGGCCCTGAAGAAGGCTCCCGGGGTCAGCGACGTGATCGTGGTCAAGCGCACCGGCGGCAAGGTGAAGATGAAGGAAGGCCGCGACCGCTGGTATCACGAGGAGGCGGCCAAGGTCTTGAGCGACTGCCCGGCGGAGGCGATGGGAGCGGAGGACCCGCTTTTCATCCTTTACACCTCCGGCTCGACCGGCAAGCCCAAGGGGGTGCTGCACACCTCCGGCGGCTATCTGCTCTATGCCGCGGCCACCCACCAATATGTGTTCGATTATCACGAGGGCGATGTCTATTGGTGCACCGCCGATGTCGGCTGGGTGACCGGCCACAGCTATATCGTCTATGGCCCCTTGGCCAATGGCGCCACCACCGTGATGTTCGAAGGGGTGCCCAATTATCCCACCACCTCCCGCTTCTGGGATGTGATCGACAAGCACAAGGTCAATATCTTCTATACCGCCCCGACCGCGATCCGGGCCCTGATGCGGGAGGGCGACGGGCCGGTGAAGAAGACCAGCCGGGCCTCGCTCAGGCTTCTGGGCAGCGTGGGCGAGCCGATCAATCCGGAGGTCTGGCTGTGGTACCACCGGGTGGTGGGCGATGGCCGCTGCCCGATCGTGGACACCTGGTGGCAGACCGAGACCGGCGGGGTCTTGATCTCGCCCTTGCCCGGGGCCACCGACCTGAAGCCCGGCTCGGCCGCCAAGCCCCTGTTCGGGATCGTGCCCGAGATCGTGGATGCGGAAGGCCAGGTGCTGGAGGGGGCGGTGACCGGCAATCTGTGCATCGCCCAAAGCTGGCCGGGGCAGATGCGCACCGTCTATGGCGACCATAAGCGGTTCATCGATACGTATTTCCGGACCTATCCGGGGAAGTACTTCACCGGCGACGGCTGCCGGCGGGACCAGGACGGCTATTACTGGATCACCGGGCGGGTGGACGATGTGATCAACGTCTCCGGCCACCGGCTTGGCACCGCCGAGGTGGAGAGCGCCTTGGTGGGCAACACCAAGGTGGCCGAGGCCGCCGTGGTCGGCTACCCCCACGACATCAAGGGCCAGGGCATCTATGCCTATGTCACCCTCAAACAAGGCGTCGAACCCAGCGATGCTTTGGCGGAAGACCTGAGGCGATTCGTGGGCGAGGAAATCGGCCCGATCGCCAAGCCGGACGTGATCCATTTTGCGCCGGGCCTGCCCAAGACCAGGTCGGGCAAGATCATGCGCCGTATCCTGCGCAAGATCGCCGGAGGCGAGGCCAACAGCCTGGGCGACACTTCCACCCTGGCCGATCCCTCCGTGATCGAAGACCTGATCCGCAACGCCAAGATCTGATGCTGGTCTTTCTGTGGGTCCTGGCCTCGATCGGCGTCGCCTATGCGGCCAAGCTGTCGGCGCGGCATTCCTTCTGGTGGTTCATGGCCGCGGTGATCCTGTCGCCTTTGGTGGGCAGCATCCTGCTCTGGGCCGCCAACCATTGGAATATCAGGCCAAAGGGAGTCATTTAATTCCACCCGACATGAGCGCGGCGTAACCGTCCATCGCCATCGCCAGTTCGATATCCTTCTCGGTCACCCCGCCCGCGTCATGCGTGGCCAAGGTCACCTCGAGCCGGTTATAGACGTTGAACCATTCGGGATGGTGATCCATCTTGGCCGCCAGCAAGGCCACCCGGGTCATGAAGGCGAAGGCGGCGTCGAAATCCACGAACTGGAATTTGCGGGTTATCGCCTCGCGCCCTTCGGCCAGCCGCCAGTCCGGCAGCCGTTTCAGCGCCGCTCTCAACTCCTCAATCGGCAATTTCGCCATCGGGCTCCTCCAAGACATAATCCCGTTCGACCGCATAGACGCTGCCGTCGCTGGTAAGACGGCTGGAATAGAGGTGGAACGCGTCCACCCGGAATTCCGGACTGGTGAAAAGCGCGTGATGGGTGAGCCATTCGATCACCTTGCCGCCCTCGGGATTGCGCAGCCGGCCCACTGTCACATGCGGCATGAATTTGTGCGCGTCCTGGGATTGACCCACCCGGCGGATGGCGCTGTCCACCTTGCGCTGCAGATGATCCAGCGGATCCGATTTGCGGGCCGCCGCCCACAGGGTGTGTGATTTTATTGTGGTCGCACGGCCGGACGGAAAACCGCTTCGCACTTTTCCTGGCCGATGCTCCTTATTTCCGAACTGCCCCACCCCATGCAGTTGCAGAGAAAATGCCGGCGCCGCGATCGCGGCCAGGGCGTCGTCCAGCATGGCGGCGTCGCGGCCATCCACCTCGCCGATGAAGCGCAAGGTCAGATGCAATTGCTCGCGGGTCATCCAGCGCGCGCCCGGCACCCCGCCCTGGATCAAAAGAATGCTTTGCGCCACCTCCGGCGGAAGGGACAGCGCCACGAACAATCTCATCGCGCCAATCGCCCCAAGGGCAGGCGGGTGCGGAACAAAAGCACCACCATGCCATAGCAAATGCCGGCGCAAACAATCGCGGCGCCGAGACCGGCAATGTCGGCGAGTTGTCCGCGCACCACCAGTAAACTCGCATGCACCCCGATCCAGGCGCCCGCGCCGGTGGCCACAGCCGCCAGCAGGACCGGCGGCAGCGAGCGGAGAAACACCGTCTCGATGGCGAGCAAGGCCTGGCTCCGGCCCGACCAGGTGAGTAGGCCGACATTGATCCAGGCGCCCAAGGCGGTACCCAACGCCACCCCCGCCACGCCCAAATCAAATCCCCACACGAACAGCACCTTCAGCGCGATATTGGAGACGATCGCGATCACCGTGGCCCGTGCCGGCGTCGCCGTGTCGTGCCGGGCGTAAAAAGTGGACGCCACGATCCGGACCAGCGCCATGGCGGGAAGCCCAGCGCCATAGGCCGCCAGGGCCATCGCCGCCAGCGCCGCGGCGTTGCGGTCGAAGGCGCCATGGGCGAACACCGCCCGCATGATGGTGCCGGGGATGGCCAGGAAGGTGACCGCGAAAGGCAAGGTCAGCAGCAAGGTCAGGGCCGCCGAGCGGTTCTGGGCCGCGTCCGATCCGGCGCGATCGCCCCTGGCCAGGCGATTGGACATTTCCGGCAGAAGCACGGTGCCGAGCGCGATGCCCAGAACCCCTAATGGCAACTGATTGATGCGGTCGGCGTAATAGAGCGCGGTCCGGCTCCCCACCGGCAGGAAGCTGGCGATGAAGAAATCGATCAGGGGCGCCACCACCACACTGGCGGCGCCGAAGGTGACGATGCCGAAGGCCTTGAAAAACTCCTTGATTTCCGGGGTCCAGGTGAGGCGGACGATCTTCAATCGCAGCCCTTCATGGCTGCCGGCCCACAGCATGAAGAGGAATTGCGCCACCCCGCCCAGCGCCACGCCCCAGGCCGCGGCATAGGCCGCGTTGGGAAACCAGTGGGCGGAAAGCAGGCTGGCGATCATCGCCAGATTGAGCAGGCTCGACCAGGCCGCCGCCGCCCAGAATTTCTCGATCGCATTCAGCATGGCCGATAATTGGATCGCCACCACTGTCAGGATCAGATATGGAAAGGTGATCCGCGCCAGCGAGGCGGTAAGCAGGCGCTGCGCCGGCGTATAGCCGGGCACGAAGCCATCCACCAGAAGCGGCATGGCCAGGAGCGCCAAAACCAAAATCACCGCCTGCGCCGCCATCTGCCAGGAAAAGATCCGGTTGGCGAACAATTCCGCCTTGTCGGCCTTGCCGGTGGCGTGAAGCGCGGCATAGCGCGGCAGGAAGGCGGGATTGAGCGTGCCTTCGCCGAAAATGGCCCGGAAATAATTGGGAAACAGAAAGGCAAACAGAAAGGAATCCGACAACAGCCCGTTGCCCAGGATGGCCGCCATCAGAATGTCGCGTGCAAAGCCGGTGATGCGCGACAGAAGCGTGAAGCCGCTCACCGAAAGAATCCGCCGGAACATCAGGGGTCCTTTTTCGCCGCGGACGCCTCGGCGATCAGCGTCTTCACGTCTGGCAATATCCGCTTGACGATGATCTTCACCCCCGCCGGATTGGGATGCAGCCCATCCGCCTGGTTGAGCTTGGGGTTGAGCGCCACCCCGTCCAGGATGAAGGGATAGAAGATCACGGGAAATTCCTTGGCCAGGCGCGGATAGATGGAATCGAACTGCTTCACATAGTCCGCGCCCAGATTGCGCTGGGCGTGCATGCCGGTGAACAGCACCGGGATATGGTCCTTGGTCAGTTCGCCCAGGATGGCGCGCAGATTCTTTTCGGTTTCCGACGGCGGCACGCCGCGCAGCATGTCGTTGGATCCCAGTTCCAGGATCACCGCGTCGGGATGGTCGGCCAGCGACCAGTCCAGCCGCGACAACCCCCCGGCCGTGGTGTCGCCCGACACCCCGGCATTGACGATATCGGCATCGATGCCTTGAGCCTTCAGCGCCGCCCGCAGCTGGGTGGTGAATTCGGTTCCCGGCGGCAAGCCATAGCCCTGGGTCAGGCTGGTGCCCAGCGCCAGGATCTTCACCGGCCGCGCCATGGCCGGCGTGAACCCGGCCGCAAAGGCGGTGAGCGAAAGCGCCAACAGCATGCTAAGGAGGAACTTGAATCGGCCGGTCATGATCGCCACGTGCCATCCTATCCTATCGAGACGCAGATGCAGCCCCCCCAGACGACCGACCCATTACCGGCCATCCTGCTCGAGCGGGTGGCGCTGACCTTGTCGAGCGCCGCGGGACCCGTAAACATTCTGCACGACATTTCCCTGACCGTCCCCGCCGGCCAGACCGTGGCGCTGACCGGTCCGTCCGGCTCCGGCAAGTCTTCGCTTCTGATGGTGGCGGCGGGGCTGGAGCGCCCCAGCAGCGGGCGGATCCAGGTGGCCGGCACCGACATCACCAATATGAACGAAGACGCGGCGGCGCGTTTCCGGCGCGGCCGGGTCGGCATCGTGTTTCAATCTTTTCACCTCATCCCCACCATGACGGCGTTGGAAAATGTGGCGGTGCCGATGGAGCTGAACGGCGCGGAGGACGCCTGGGACCGTGCCAAACGCGAGCTGGAGGCGGTGGGGCTGGCCGACCGTACGGGGCATTATCCCGGTCAATTGTCCGGCGGCGAGCAGCAACGGGTGGCGCTGGCGCGCGCCTTGGGTCCCAGGCCGCAGATTCTGTTCGCCGACGAGCCCACCGGCAATCTCGACAGCGTCAATGGCGAGGCCATCGCCGATCTTCTGTTTGCGCTGAACGCCCAGCGCGGAGCGACCCTTTTCCTGGTCACCCATGAAGAAAGCCTGGCCCGGCGCTGCCAGCGCATGGTGCGGCTGGAAAGCGGCAATATCATTTCCGATCAAATGTCCCGCGCCATGGCGCCGGCATGACCGGCATCGCGCTCGCCTGGCGGCTGGCGCGGCGGGAATTGCGCGGCGGCATCCGCGGATTCCGCATTTTCTTTCTGTGCCTGCTTCTGGGCACCGCCTCGATCGCCGCCGTGGAATCGCTCAGCGATGCCTTTCTCACGGGCTTGCGCGATTCCGGACAGACTTTGCTGGGCGGCGATGTCGCGGTCCGGCTGGTGCATCGCCCGGCGACGCCCCAGGAGCGCGCTTTCCTGGCCCGTTATGGCCGGGTTTCCGCCAGCGTTTCGATGCAATCCATGGCCTATGCGCTCAAAAACGGCAAGCCGGCCGAGCGCGAACTGGTCGAACTGAAGGCGGTGGATGGCGCCTGGCCTTTGTTCGGCGCGCCCAGTTTCACCCCCGCCGAACAACTCGCCGATGTCCTGCATTGCGAGGATGACGGGGTCTGCGGCGCGGCGGCGGAGCAGACCTTGCTCGACCGGCTGCATATCCGCCGCGGCGATCTGCTGCGGATCGGCAAGGCGACGTTGCGCATCATCGCCACCCTCGATAGCGAGCCGGATCGCATCTCCATGGGCTTTTCGCTGGGCCCGCATATTCTGATCTCGACAGAGGCGCTCAAGCATACCGGCCTGGTGGAGGTGGGCAGCCTGATCAACTACACCTATCGCCTGGCCTTCAGCCCGCGCGCCCAAAATGCCGGCGCCACCATCGCCAGCTTCAAAGCCGATGCCGCCCGCGCTTTTCCCGATGCGGGCTGGCAGATCCGCGACCGCAACGACGCCGCGCCCGGCATCCGCCGCTTTGTCGAGCAGGTGAGCATGTTTCTCACCCTGGTGGGGCTGACGGCGCTGGGCGTGGGCGGGGTCGGCGCCAGCGAGGCGGTCACCGCCTTCCTCGACCGCAAGCGGTTCGATATCGCCATCCTGAAATCGCTGGGCGCCGACGGCAGGCTGGTGTTCCTGATCTTCTTCCTGCAGGTGATGGCGATCGCGGTGGCCGCCCTGTTGTTGGGCGCGGCCATCGGCGCCACCGCGCCGTTTCTTCTGGCCTATTTCTACGGCGACGTCCTGCCCCTGCCGCCGGCCTTGGGCGTCTATCCCGGACCCCTGCTGCTGGCGGCGGGCTTCGGACTGCTTTCCGCCATCGCCTTTTCCGTGCCGCCGCTGGGCCGCGCCCGGGAAATTCCGCCGGCCAGCCTGTTGCGCGAGACCGTGGCGCCGGTAAGCGAGCCGCCTCAGGCCCGTCTATCTGCTCGCCGCCGCCGGCGCCGGGCTGGGCATCACCGGCCTGATGCTGCTCCTGGCGCCCTTCGCCGCTTTATGCCGGCGAGTTTCTGGGCGGCGCGATCCTGCTTCTGGGGCTGTTGCGGCTTTTGGCCGAAGGCCTGGCCCGCATTCTGCGCCGGCTTCCCCGCCTTCGCTCGCCGCTGGCGCGGCTGGCGGTGGGGGATCTGACCCGGCCGGGCGCCGCCACGCGGGGCGTGGTCACCGCGCTGGGCCTGGGCCTCACCCTGCTCGCCACCATCATTCTGCTGGACCGCACCATGGCGGCGGAGGTCAATGATTCACTCCCCAGCCGCGCCCCCAGCTTCTTCTTTGTCGATATCCAGCCCGACGAAACCCAGGCCTTCGACCGCACCATCCGGAGCTTCACGACCGCCGAGGATTACAAGCGCACCCCGATGATCCGTGGGCGGATCACTTCGCTGAACGGCGTGCCGGCCGCCAAGGCCAAAGTGGACAGCGACGTCAAATGGGCGCTGTCCGGCGACCGCGGCATCAGCTATGCCGCGGCCCCGCCATCCGGCACCGTGATCACAAACGGCAATTGGTGGCCCGCCGGTTACACCGGCCCCACCCTGATCTCGCTCGATCAGGACGTGGCCAAGGGCACCGGACTCGAAGATCGGCGACACCATGACCTTGAACGTGCTGGGGCGTCAGATCCAGGGCCGCATCGCCAATCTGCGCAAGGTGGATTTCCGCTCCGGCGGCCAGAATTTCGTGCTGGTGCTGTCGCCGGGCATCATCGACAAGGCGCCGCATTCCTTCCTGGCCACGGTGCGGGTGGCGCCCGCCCAGGAAAATGCCATGTATCTGGCGGTGACGGATAAATTTCCCAACATCTCCACCGTGCGGGTGAAGGACGCCATCGCCCAGGTCGATGCGTTGCTGCAGCAATTGGCCACCGGCATCCGCGCCGCCAGCCTGGTCACCATTCTGGCGGGCCTTCTGGTCCTGGCCGGGACCATCGCGGCCGGCGCCCGCAGCCGGCTCTATGACGCCACCGTGTTGAAAGTGGTGGGGGCCACCCGCCCCCAGATCGCGCTGGTCTATGTCCTGGAATATGGACTGTTGGGGATCGCCACCGGCATCCTGGCGCTGGTGGCGGGAACCTTGGCGGCCGGCCTGATCGCGGACCAAATTCTGGACACGCCTTTTGTCTTCGATGCCAGCGCGGTCCTGTGGACGGTTGTGGGCGGAGGGGCCGCGACGCTTCTGTTCGGCCTTTTCGGCGCCATTGCCGCCCTGAATGCCCGGCCGGCGGCGCGGCTGCGCAACGACTGAACATAAGCAAAGATTAACGCTTGGAAATCCAAGACTTAACGCAATTCCGATTTTTCGGCCCGCGGCTTGATACCCCTGCCACAAATCACGATATACTGAGAGCCGAAAGGGAGTTTCTCATGGCGGATTATGACAATCGGCTTTTGCGCGGTGCGGCCAGTGGCGTTGCGTCGGCGGATGCCGGCCTGCGCGCCTATATGCTGCGCGTCTACAATTACATGCTGGTGGGCCTGGGCCTGACCGGCGCGGTTGCCTGGCTGACGGCGAACACGCCGCTGGTGCATGTTTTCTACAACCAGGTGCAGACCGCGGGCGGCGTCATGGTGCAGCCCAATATCCTGGGCTGGATCGCCATGATCGCGCCTCTGGGGATGGTGCTGTTTCTCTCCTTCCGCATCCAGCATATGAGTTTCGCCACGGCCCAGACCACCTTCTGGATCTATGCCGCGCTGATGGGGATTTCGCTGTCCACCATCCTGTTCGTCTATACCGGCGCATCCATCGCGATGACTTTCTTCGTCACCGCCGCGACCTTCGGCGCCATGAGCCTATGGGGCTACACCACCAGCCGCGATCTGACTGGCATGGGCTCTTTCCTGTTCATGGGGCTGATCGGCCTGATCCTGGCGTCGCTGGCCAACATGTTCTTTCATTCGACTCAGCTGCAATTCGTGGTGTCGGTGATCGGCGTGCTGATCTTCACCGGTCTCACCGCCTATGACAGCCAGAGCATCAAGAACATGTACTATGTCGGCGACGACGGCGCGCTGATGGGCAAGAAGGCGATCATGGGGGCTTTGCGCCTCTATCTCGACTTCATCAACCTGTTCCTGTTCCTGCTGCGGTTCATGGGAAATAGGCGCTAACCTTCCCGAACCACACACGAACTTTCTTCCCCGTGAGGCCGATCAGCGAAAGCTCCCGCGGAGCTTTCGCCGGCCGAACGCCCGCGTAGCGGGCTGCAACGCTTCGCACGCGGGGGAGTGAGGTTGGTGGCCAGCCAACCGAACGCCTGCTAGGCCGCTTGCGGCTGTGGCAGACAGATGGGGGACAGAAAAACGTTATTCCGCAAAGGCTTGCAGAAGTTTCCGGTCGAATACCTTCAGAACCTGGGCCAGCTCGGGGCCGCGCTTCATCACCAGCCCGCCGGCGGCGATGACGCAATATTGACCCTGCCGGTTCCGGAGTTTGGGCCGCTTTTCCACCCGGAATAGCGGTATTTCGCTGGCGCGGCGGAAAATGGAGAAAACCGCCACCTCCTCCAGGAAATCCAGGGCGTAATCCCGCCACTCGCCGGCCGCGACCATGCGGCCATAGACGGTCAGGATACGGTTGAGTTCCCCTCGATCAAAGCGCGTCACTGGGACGCAAGCGTCATTTTCGGGAATTTTCCGCGCCGCGTCCCTGACGAAGGGCGCGGCGCGGTGAAGCGCTATGGGTTCTTCCGCCATCAGCGCCATGATGGGCCGGGAACCCGGTCGCCGCAAGCCTTTCGCATTTTTAATAGCTGCCCTGAAATGGTCACGATTGAACCATGCGCTGGCCGTTTTCCGAACTCAGCATCCCTTCGTCGGTTGGCCGTGCTTTTTGAGTCGCCCCGGAACTTCAAGCCCCCCAGCCCTTTCCGGGAGCGACCGGATCGAGCCAACCGACAGCTTCCTTCCCTTACCGCTGCGACCGGATAAAAGCCTTGAAAAGGGCATCCAGCTGGCCGAACAGGCCGCCCACCGCCCCGGTCAGGGTGGAAACCATCACCCCATAGGGAATGTAAAGTTCGGGCTGATCCCCCAGCAAATTGGAGGCCGACACCGCCACCAGTCCGCATAGGGCGCCGGCGGCCGCGCCGCCCAGGGCGCCGGCCCGGAAGCCCTTCGCCAGATCGCGCGCATAAAGCAGCCCCGCCAGGCCCGCTATCAGCATGCAGCCGAACAGCAGAAAGGTCGGCTTCAGCCAGGGGCGAAAATGCGCCGCGAACACCAGCAGCAACTCGAACATCACCCCCACCAGGATCACGCGGCGCAGGATTTTCAGGTCGACCACGTAATTCTCCCTTTGGCGGACCGCGACGAGAGGCCCGCTTGCGGCTCGGTTTGGGTTTCTCTAAACGATGAAAAACCCGGTTCCCAATCAACTATGATCGAAATTCAAAACCTCACCAAGCGTTTCGGCCCGGTCACGGCGGTCGCGGACCTCAGCCTCGGGGTCCGGCCCGGCGAGGTATTGGGGTTCCTGGGGCCCAATGGCGCCGGCAAATCCACCACCATGAAAATGGTGACAGGTTATCTGGCGCCCGATGCGGGCACCGCCCGCATCTGCGGTCACGACATCATCAGCGACACCATCGCCGCCCAGCGCAAGCTGGGCTATCTGCCGGAAGGCGCCCCGGCCTATGGCGAAATGACGCCCAGGGCGTTCCTGCACTTCATCGCCGGGGTGCGCGAATTGTCCGGCGAGGCCGCCCGGACCGCGACCGCGCGCGCCATCGCCGGCACCGAGCTCCAATCGGTGCTGGATCAACCCATCGATACCTTGTCCAAGGGATTTCGCCGCCGGGTGGGCCTGGCCCAGGCGATCCTGCACGATCCCGAAGTGCTGATTCTGGACGAGCCCACCGACGGGCTCGATCCCAACCAGAAACATGCGGTACGCGCGCTGATCCGCGGCATGGCCAAGGACAAGACCATCATCATCTCCACCCATATGCTGGAAGAGGTGGAGGCGATCTGCACCCGCGCGGTCATCATCGACCAGGGCCGCATCGTCGCCGACGCCACCCCGGCGGCGCTGGCGGCGCGCTCGCCCACCGGCCGGCTGGACGAGGTCTTCCGCCAGATCACCACCCGCGACACCCAGGCCAGCGGAGCGGCGGCATGAATTTGGTCTGGCCGGTCTTTGCCCGCGAATTCAAATCCTATTTCGCCACCCCGCTGGCCTTTGTGTTCATCGTGATCTTCCTGTTCGCGATGGGCGCTTTCACTTTCTATGTCGGCCATTTCTACGACAACGGCATCGCCGATCTGACCGTGTTTTTCGGCTACCATCCCTGGCTCTATCTCTTCCTGGTGCCGGCCCTGGCGATGCGGCTATGGGCGGAAGAACGCCGCAGCGGCACCATCGAACTGCTTTTGACCCTGCCGGTGCCGCTCTGGGCCACCGTGCTGGGCAAGTTTCTCGGCCGCCTGGGCCTTTGCCGGCCTGGCCCTGATCCTCACTTTTCCGATCTGGCTGACGGTCAATTATCTCGGCCATCCCGACAATGGCGTGATCCTCGCCTCCTATATCGGCAGCTTCCTGATGGCGGGCGGCTATCTGTCGATCGGCGCCTGCGTCTCCGCGGCCACGTCCAACCAGGTGATCGCCTTCATCGTCAGCGTGGTGGTGTGCTTTCTGTTCACCGTCTCCGGCGCCCCGCTGGTCCTGGACGCCTTCCGCAGCTGGGCGCCGCTGCCCCTGGTGGAGGCCATTTCCTCCTTCAGCTTCCTCACCCATTTCTCCGCCATCACCGCCGGGGTGATCGATCTGCGCGACGTGATCTTCTTCTTCTCCCTGATCGGCCTGTTTCTCTATGCGAACATGCTGATCGTGGACCTGCGCAAGAGCGGCTGACATGATCCCGCGCCGCACCTATGTGTTCACCGCCCTGCTCCTGGCCGCGATCCTGTTCGTCGGCCTCAACATGTTCTCCTACAGCTTCTTCACCGATGCCCGGCTGGACCTGACGGAGAACGGCCAGTTCACCTTGAGCCGGGGCACCCGCAACATCCTGGCCAAGCTGCAGGAGCCGGTGACACTGAAATTCTATTATTCGCGCACCACCGGCGCCCGCTATGCCTCGACGGCCGCCTATGCCAAGCGGGTGCGCGACCTGTTGGGCGAATATGCGGCGCTGGGGCACGGCAAGGTCATCCTGCAGGAGATCGACCCGGAGCCCTTCACCCCGGAAGAAGACGAAGCCAGCGCCGCCGGCCTCACCCCCGCGCGCACCGACCAGGGCGATCAGGTCTATTTCGGCCTGGCCGGCTCCAACAGCATCGACGGCCATCAGGCGATCGCCTATTTCGCGCCGGAGCGCGAATCCTATCTGGAATATGACCTCACCTCGCTGATCTATCATCTGGCGACGCCCAAAAAGCCCGCCATCGGCATGATCACCGCATTGCCGGTGATGGGCCGGCCGCAGAACCCCCAGCCGCTGGCGGCCTATGCGGCGCTGGCCCAGGAATACGACGTCTCCACCCTCGGCAATGATTTCAGCAGGATCCCGGCCAATATCGATCTTCTGATCCTGGCGCATCCGCCGCAGATGACGCCGCAGCAGCTGCTGGCGATCGACAATTTCGTGCTGAGCGGCCATCGCGCCCTGATCTTCGTCGATCCGCTTTCCGAACTGGTGCAGCAGGGCAATCCCCAGGCCGCGATCGCATCCGATCTGGATCCGCTGCTGAAGAGCTGGGGCGTGGACTATCCCGCCAACATGGTGCTGTTGGACCGTGGGACCGCCCAGCGGGTGGCGGTCAGCAACGACCCCCGCGAACCGGGGATCGCCTATCCGCTTTGGCTGCATCTGACGCCGCAGGATTTCGATCCGCGCGATCCCGTCACCGCCTCGCTGCAGTCGGTCAATATGGCCTCGGCCGGCGAGGTGGCGCCGATGCGCGGCGCCACCACCGTGTTTCACACCCTGATCGGCTCGTCCAATCAGGCCAATATGATGCCGCGCGCCCAGTTGATGAATTTGCGCGATCCCACCCATCTGATCGATTCCGTCAAGCCCACCGGGGTGCGCTATGCGCTGGCGGCGCGGATCACCGGCCCGGCCGAGACCGCCTTCCCCAAGGCGCCGGGCGCGGTCCAGACAGGCAATGTGCAGCTGATCATCGTGGCGGACAGCGATGTCTGGGACGACCGCTTCTGGGTGCATGTCAGCAATCAATTGGGCCAGCCGGTGGCGGATCCCTTCGCCGACAATGGCGCCCTGATCCTCAATGCGGTGGAGAATCTCACCGGCTCCGACGACTTGATCTCTCTGCGCACCCGCGGCTCCAGCGACCGGCCCTTCACGGTGGTGCAGAAATTGCGGGAAGCGGCCGAAGTCAAATACCGGGAAACCGAAGACCAGCTGAAGACCAATCTCAGCCAGGCGCAGCAGGCGCTGGAGCAATTGCAGCAAGGCGCCGGCGGCAAGGCCATCGCGCTGACCCAGAAGCAGAAGGACCAGATCGAAGAAATCCGCCGCGGCATGGCGGAGACGCGAGGCCAGCTCAGGGCCGTGCAGCATAATCTGCGCGCCGAGGTGGACGCGCTGGGCGCCCGGCTCGCCTTCCTCAATATTTTCGGCGTGCCGATCCTGGTCGGGCTGTTCGCGCTGGTCTGGGGGCTGATCCGCCGCGCCCGCCGGGGCCGGAGGGCGGCATGAAGGATTTCCGCCTCCGCAACCTGATCGTGCTGGGGGCGCTGGCGGCGCTCAGCATCGTGCTGGCCGCCGCCACCCTGATCATCCAGGCGCGGGAAAGCCGGGGCAGCTTCACCCAGAGCGAATTCCTGCCGGGCTTCGCGGCGCAGGTGAAAGACGCCGCCCGCATTCACATCGTCTCCCATGACGGCGCTTTCAATGTGACCTATCTGCCGGACAAGGGCTGGGTGCTGCCGGCGCGGGGCAATTATCCCGCCGATTTCGATCAGGTGCGCCATACCCTGATCGGCCTGGCGGCGCTGGAAACCATCGCGCCCAAGACCGCCCGTGCCGACTGGCTGTCCTATATCGGGCTCGACACCCCGCCCAAGGGCAATGGCATCGAGATCACCGTCAGCGACAAGCAAGGCAAGACGCTGGCTTCGCTGATCGCCGGCAACGCCGCCTCGGCGGAGGATGTTCCCGGCGGCTCGGGATTGTTCGTGCGCCATGCGGGCGACAATCAGAGCTATCTGGTGCGCTCGGTCTTCACCCCGAATGGCAAGGTCGCCGACTGGCTGGAGACCGGGGTGATGACGGTCGAGCCGGCTCGACTCGCCAGCGTCACCATCACGCCTGTCGGCGGCGCGCCCTTCACCGTGGCCCGGGAGCAGACCTCGGACAAGGAATACAAGCTTCGCGGCACCCCGGCGCCCAAGGGCTTCACCATCAATCCGGTGAGCGTCAATCTCATTCCGCAATTGATCACCGGCTTCGCCTTCGCCGATGTCGAGCCCGCCTCGCGGCTGGATTTCTCCAAAGCCGCGCATCTGGCGGCGCGGACCTTTGACGGCCAGAACATTTCCATGGACGCGGTTTCGGCGGACGGCGCGGTCTGGGTCCGGGTCTCGGCCAAACCCGATCCCGGCACCCCCACCATGCAGCGCCAGGAGGCCGGCATGATTAATGCGCGCGCCGCCGGATGGGCTTATAAGTTGTCGCCGGACAAGGGGCGGCTGCTGATGATGAAGCGCGACGATCTGTTCACCAAGGCGGATACGGGCGGCGGGCTGCCCTTCGGCGCGCCGAACTGATGGCGGCCGATGGCGAGCCGTTGCGCGGGCTGTGGTACATGCCCGCCTTGGCGGGGAGCCTGAAGCCGGGCCAGATGCGCCGCGAAATGCTTCTGGGCGAGCCGGTGCTGCTGGGCCGGATGCGCGACGGCCAGGCTTTTGCCATCCGCGATATCTGCCCGCATCGCGGGGTGCCGCTGTCGGCGGGGCGGATCCTTACCGAGAATACGGTGGAATGCCCCTATCACGGCTGGCGTTTCCGCCGCGACGGGGTCTGCAGCGCCATTCCCTCGCTGGTGGACGGCCAGGATCTGGACCCGGAAAAGATCCGGGTGCGGAGTTATCCGCTGCGCGAGCAGGACGGCCTTCTCTGGCTTTATGCCGCGGCCAGGAACGAAGCCCCCAAATTCGAGCCGCCGCGCGTGCCCGACGTCAATCTCGGGAGCATCGGCCAGGAGCGCATCGCGACAGCCGATGCGCGCGGCCCCTCTCCCGCGACCAATCAAACCCCGCGATGGAGCGAGACCCAGATTTTCTCCTGCGACATCGACCATGCCGTGATCGGGCTGATGGATCCGGCGCATGCGGCTTACGTCCATGATCACTGGTGGTGGAAGCGCACGCCGCGGCTGAAGGAAAAACATTACGCGCCCCTGCCTACCGGCTTCGTGATGACGCCGCACCGGCCCTCCAAGCCGGCCTACAGCCTTCTGGGCGACGTCACCACCGCGATAACCTTCGAGCTGCCTTCCACCCGATTCGAGATCATCAAGGGCCGGCTGTTCGGAAAACCCTTCACGGTGGTGGGGCTGACCGTCTGCACCCCGCGGGACGCCGAGGCCACTTCGGTCATCCAGGTCTTCTATTGGCCGGGGTGGCTGTTCTTCATCCGGCCCTTCTTCACCACCCTGGGCCCCACCTTCATCGCCGACGACCGCAAGATCGTGGAATTGCAGCGCGAGGGTCTCAAATTCTCCCCGAATCTGATGCTGATCCAGGACGCCGATCAGCCCGCCATCTGGTACCACCGGGTCAAGAAGGCCTGGGCGGAGGCGCTCGAAAACGGCACGGAATTCGTCAATCCGGTGCAGGAACGCACCCTGCGCTGGAAAAGCTAGGAGCGTCGGCCGGGACAGGAGCGTCGGCCAGAAGCCGGTAGCGCCAGCGTACCGGCGCGGCCCGGCGACGCAGTTATGCACAATGACGGACCGCGGTTTTTCGAGTGGCGCCGGAGGCGCCCATCGACAAATTGGGCGCGTCCGCGCCCGGGCCGCGCGACCGTGAAAAACAGGTTGCGGTCGGCGGCCCAACCGTCTAGACGGTCCCCTTAACCTACAACTTGGCCGGCCCCGACAGCGCGTCTTCGCGCGGGTCCGTCCGCGCGCGAGATCCCATGCCCAAACGCACCGATATCCACACCATCCTGATCATCGGCGCGGGACCCATCGTCATCGGCCAGGCCTGCGAATTCGATTATTCCGGGGCCCAGGCCTGCAAGGCTTTGCGCGAGGAAGGCTACCGGGTGGTGCTGGTCAACTCCAACCCCGCCACCATCATGACCGACCCGAACATGGCGGACGCCACCTATATCGAGCCGATCACCCCGGAATTCGTGGAAAAGATCATCGCCCGGGAGCGGCCCAATGTGCCGGATGGCAAAGTGTTCGCGCTCCTGCCCACCATGGGCGGGCAGACCGCGCTGAACACCGCGCTGTCCTTGCGCAAGATCGGCGCGCTTGCCCGCCACAATGTCGAACTGATCGGCGCTACCGCCGACGCCATCGACAAGGCCGAGGACCGCGAGCGTTTCAAGCAGGCGATGATCGCCATCGGCCTGGAGGTGCCCAAGGGCATCACCCTGAAGGGCCAGCTGCGGCAGAAAAAGGACACCGCCGGCAATCCGCTCTATGACGGTGCCAACAATCCGATGATGGAATTGTCGCCGGAATCCTTCACCAAGGCGCTGGCGGCGCTGGACCAGGTGGGATTGCCCACGGTGATCCGGCCCAGCTTCACCATGGGCGGCACCGGCGGCGGCATCGCCTATAACCGCGAGGAATTCTTCGCCATCGTCGAGGCCGGGCTGGACGCCTCCCCCACCCGCGAGGTCCTGATCGAGGAATTGGTGCTGGGCTGGAAGGAATTCGAGATGGAGGTGGTGCGCGACAAGGCCGACAACGCCATCATCATCTGCTCGATCGAGAATGTGGACGCGATGGGGGTGCATACCGGCGATTCCATCACCCTGGCGCCGGCGCTCACCCTCACCGACAAGGAATTCCAGCGCATGCGCTCGGCCTCGATCGCGGTGTTGCGCGAGATCGGGGTGGAGACCGGCGGCTCCAATGTCCAGTTCGCGGTCAATCCCAAGGACGGGCGGATGGTGGTGATCGAGATGAACCCGCGGGTCTCCCGCTCCTCGGCGCTGGCGTCCAAGGCCACCGGCTTTCCCATCGCCAAGATCGCCGCCAAGCTGGCGGTGGGCTACACCCTGGACGAACTCAAGAACGACATCACCAAGGTGACGCCGGCTTCCTTCGAGCCCAGCATCGATTATGTCGTCACCAAGATTCCCCGCTTCGCCTTCGAGAAATTCCCCGGCGCCGAGCCGCTTCTGACGACGGCGATGAAATCGGTGGGCGAGGCCATGGCCATCGGCCGCACCTTCGCCGAATCGATCCAGAAGGCGCTGCGCTCGCTGGAAACCGGGCTGACCGGCTTCGACGAGACCGCGCTGGCGGACGACAAGACCGCGATCCAGGCGGCGCTGGCCCGGCCCACCCCCGACCGGCTGCTGAACGCCGCCCAGGCCATGCGTTACGGCTTTGCGCTGGAGGAGATTCAGAAGATCACCGGCTACGATTTCTGGTTCCTGAGCGAGATCGAGGCCATCATCGCCGCCGAGGCCGGGATCAGGGAGAACGGCCTGCCTGCGGACGGGAAATCCTTCCGCCGCCTCAAAAGCATGGGCTTTTCCGACGCCAGGCTGGCGAAATTGACCGGCCAAAAGGAAGACGCGGTCCGCGCCGCCCGGCGCAAGCTCGGCATCCGGCCCTGCTTCAAGCGCATCGACACCTGCGCCGCCGAATTCCGGGCGCTCACGCCCTACATGTATTCGACCTATGAAATGCCGGTGAATGGCGAGGCGGTGTGCGAGGCCGCTCCCTCGGCGAAAAAGAAGATCATCATCCTGGGCGGCGGCCCCAACCGCATCGGCCAGGGCATCGAGTTCGATTATTGCTGCTGCCATGCCGCCTTCGCGCTGTCGGGACAGGGCTACGAGACCATCATGGTCAATTGCAACCCGGAGACGGTTTCCACCGACTATGACACCTCCGACCGGCTCTATTTCGAGCCGCTCACCGCCGAGGATGTGCTGGAGATCGTGGCCAAGGAAGAGGAAGCCGGCCAGCTTGCCGGGGTCATCGTGCAGTTCGGCGGCCAGACCCCGCTCAAGCTTGCCAATACCTTGCGCGACTTGGGCGTGCCGATCCTGGGCACCAGCGCCGACGCCATCGACCTGGCCGAGGACCGCAAGCGCTTCCAGACGCTGCTGAACGATCTGGGACTGAAGCAGCCGCGCAACGCCACCGCCATGACGGCGGCGGAAGCGATTCAGGCGGCGGACGCAATCGGTTATCCGGTGATCCTGCGGCCCTCCTATGTGCTGGGCGGGCGCGGCATGGTGGTGGTGTCGGACGAAGCCCAGTTGAAGGACCAGGTGGCATCCGGCGAGCTGTTCCGGATCTCGGGCGACAATCCGGTGCTGATCGACGGCTTCCTCAACCGCGCCACCGAAGTGGATGTGGATGCGATCTGCGACGCCGACAGCCAAGTCTTCATCGCCGGGATCATGGAGCATATCGAGGAGGCGGGCGTGCATTCCGGCGACAGCGCCTGCTCGCTGCCGCCGCACACGCTCAAGCCCGCCATCGTCGCGGAGATCGAGCGCCAGACCAAAGCCATGGCGGTGGCGCTGAAAGTCCGTGGGCTGATGAATGTGCAATACGCCATCCAGGGCGACGAGATCTATGTGCTGGAGGTCAATCCCCGCGCCAGCCGCACCGTGCCTTTTGTCGCCAAGGCGATCGGGCTGCCGGTGGCCGCCATCGCCGCCCGGGTGATGGCGGGCGAGAAACTGGCCCAGTTCCACCTCAGGCCTCCGGCGCCCGATCACGTCTCGGTCAAGGAAGCGGTCTTGCCCTTCGCCCGCTTCCCCGGCGTGGATACGATCCTGGGCCCGGAAATGCGTTCCACCGGCGAGGTGATGGGGGTGGATGCCAGCTTCGCCCGCGCCTTCGCCAAGAGCCAGATCGGCGCCGGTACCCGCCTGCCGGTGGGCGGCACCGTCTTTATCTCGGTCAAGGACAGCGACAAGGATCTGATCGTGGCCCCGGCCCGCGACCTGGCGGCGATGGGCTTCAAGCTGATCGCCACCGGCGGCACCGCCCGGGCCCTGGCCCAGGCGGGGCTTGAGGTCGCCACCATCAACAAGGTCCTGGAAGGCCGGCCGCATGTGGTGGATGCGCTCAAGAATGGCGAGATCCACCTGGTGTTCAACACCACCGAGGGGGTGCAGGCGTTGGCCAATTCCTCGTCCATCCGCCGGGCCGCCTTGAGCCTGAAAGTCCCCTATTACACCACCCTGGCCGGGGCCAAGGCCGCCACCGAGGCCATAGCCGCCCTGAAGGGCCACTCTCTTGAAGTCGCCCCCCTCCAGTCTTACTGTTCAACGGCTGGGTAGCACCCGAACGCATATAACACCCAGCTGGATCAAGGTTTTAGCGCGGCTGATCGAACCCACTCCGGACCAGTGGACCGGATGGAGGGTTCTTTTGGCCCAGTGGGACGCCTGTGCAATGGAAAAGATTCCGATGACGCCCGCGGGCCTCAAGGCCCTGGAGGACGAACTCAACCGGCTCAAGAATGAAGACCGCCATGACGTGATCAAGGCGATCTCGGAAGCCCGCGCCCATGGCGATCTGTCCGAAAACGCCGAATATCATGCCGCCAAGGAGCGCCAGAGCTTCATCGAAGGCCGCGTCCTGGAGCTGGAAGACCAGATCGGCCGGGCCGAAGTGATCGACATCTCCAAATTGTCCGGCAGCAGCATCAAGTTCGGCGCCACCGTCACCCTGGTGGACGAAGACACCGACGAAGAGCGCAAATACCAGATCGTGGGCGACGTGGAGTCGGACGCCCGCAAGGGAAAGGTCTCGCTCTCCTCTCCCATCGCCCGGGCCCTGATCGGCAAGAGCAAAGGCGACACGGTGGAGGTCGCCGCACCCGGTGGCGCGCGGTCTTACGAAATTCTCAAAGTAGAGTTCGTGTAAGATTTTTTGTTGACCCCTCCGGCCTTCGCACGCTCGAGAGCGTGCTATGGCCACCTCCCCTTCCAAGCGCTTCGCGCTGAAGGGGAGGCGGGTTCCGACCAAGACGCACGAAAGCTAGTCAGATCACCCCGAAGCGTTTCACCCGGGCGCGATAGGCGGCATATTCGGGAAAGGCGTCCGCCAGCACGCGTTCTTCGAACACCGTGCGCAGGATCTGAAAAATGATCACCCCCGCCGCCAGAAGTCCCGCCCAGGGCTGGGCGAATTGCATCGCCGTGCCGATCAGGGTCACGAATTCCATCACATAGAGCGGATGCCGCGCCCAACCATAGGGACCGGTCGTCACCAGCAGGCGCGCTTCCGGCATGATCGCAAATGCCTTGCCCAGCTTGGCCAGCACCATCACCGAACCCAGGCCGCCGGCAAAGACCAGGGCTGCGGCGGCGGTCTGCCATCCCAGGGACAGGCTCGCCGGCTTCAATTGCAGAATGCCCACGCCCAGAAAAGTGCCGGTAAATCCGCACAACCGGGGCCAGATACCGCTCGCCCGCCGCACCGGCTCGGTCCGCGCCAATACCAGATAGATCAAAAGCAGGTTGAAGGCGGCGCTGGCGGACAAGGCAAAGAACCGCAGATTGAAATAGAGATTGTCCGGCTCCGCCAGCAGCGCCCGCGCATCCGCCGCCAAATCGGGCCGCAATCGCATCGCGCCATAACCGAACCACAGGATCAGGGGCAGTCCCGCCGCCAGGTCGTAAAGCTTGCCGCGGCGGAAGCGCTCGAGGTCAAGCATTTTTTGGTCGCACGGCCGGACCGCGAACCGGTTCCCGCTTCGCCTGGCCGCTGCTGTCTTTTTTTTCTTCTGGTCGCACGGCCGGACCGCGAACCGGTTCCCGCTTCGCCTGGCCGCTGCTCCGTCTGGCGACCAACGCCACCATCTCGGCGATTTCGGTGAATTGCCCCTCTGGCGACAGCGCCCGCAGGCTTTTCCGCAATTCGGCCTCGAACGCATCGGCCTGTGGTCCCAGCAGCGCGGGCGAGGTGGTGGATTGCGAAAAGGCGCGGCCCACAATCTTATCTTCGCTGATGGGCTGGCGGATGGTGACGCTCAGCCCGTCCAACTGGGTGAAAGCCGAGCGGAACAGAAACGGCTCGTAACGCCGGTGGCCCAGCGCTTTGCGCTCCCCGATATGCCGCTGCTGGGCGCGGCCGAATTTGTCGCCCACCTTGCACAGGACCTTGAACCAGGCATTTTCCGGCAGCACCGGATGGGCGTCATGGAAAAAAACGACCGCGCCGTCCGGGGTGATGATCCGGTCCAACATGGCGAGCGTCGCCATCCGGTCCATCCAGTGGAAGGCGCGCCCGATGCTGACCAGGCGAAAGGGTCCCATATCGGGCTTCAGATCATAGGAGCCGCGCTGCCAGAGGGTGAGCGCCACCCCGGCCGCCGCCGCGGCCGCCTCGGCCGCCGCCAGCATCTCCGGCTCCGGATCGGCGGCGGTCACTTGAAGCCCCGCCTTGGCGAACGGCACCGCCAGCGAACCGGGCCCGCAACCCAGATCCAGGACCGGGGCGCCGGGCTCGAGCCCCAACAGCGCGATCACCCGGGCGATCAGCCGCTCCGGATAAGCCAGGCGATAGCGCTCATAATAGGGCACCGCGCTCTGAAAGCGGCGGGGTTGATAGGGCACGGGCTGGGTCACGGACGCAGATCCACAAGGCTTTGCTTTGTCGGTCAGGGGCTTATACTAAGGTCCGTCACGTCCTGCCCGGAAAAATTATGGCCAATATCGCGCTTGTCGACGACGACCGGAACATTCTGGAATCGGTGTCCATGCTGCTGGAGCAGGAGGGCTATCATGTCCGCAGTTTTTCCGATCCGGCCGCCGCGCTGACGGCGCTGACCACCGCCCCGCCCGATCTTGCCGTTCTGGACATCAAGATGCCGCGGATGGACGGGCTGGAACTGCTGCGCCGGCTGCGCCAGAGCGCCGACATGCCGGTGATCTTCCTCACCTCCAAGGACGAGGAGATCGATGAATTGATGGGGTTGAACGCCGGCGCCGACGATTATATCCGCAAGCCCTTTTCCCAGCGTCTGCTGCTGGAGCGGGTACGCGCGGTGCTGCGCCGGGCCGAGGCCAAGACCGCGCCCGCCAGCGGCGAGCCGAAAAAGGAAGCCTTGGTGCGCGGCAAGCTGGCGCTGGACCCCCAGCGCCACGAATGCACCTGGGACGGAAAGCCGGTGCGTCTCACCGTCACCGAATTCCTGATCCTGCAGGCTCTGGCGCAACGCCCCGGCTTCGTGAAAAGCCGCGACAGCCTGATGGACGCGGCCTATGACGATCAGGTCTATGTCGATGACCGCACCATCGACAGCCACATCAAGCGCCTGCGCAAGAAGTTCAAGGCGGTGGCGGACGATTTCGACGCCATCGAGACTCTCTACGGCGTGGGTTATCGTTACAAGGAGTAATCCGGGGCGTGTTTCCCCACTTCTCGGCCCTCACCTGGCGCATCCTGGCCTTCAATGCCCTGGCGCTGCTGATCCTGACCGGCGGCGTGATCGGGGTGCAGTCCTCTGGCCGCGGGCTGGTGGAGGAACGGCTCACCGGCATTCAGGAGCAGGCCGCCATCGTGGCCGGCACATTGGGGGAATATGCCACCGACCCCAAGACCCACACGCTCAAGGCGGCGGAAGCCGAGCCTTTGCTGCGCCAGCTCCTCGCGCCCGACGCGGCTGCGCGGCCGGCTCTATCTTCCCGATGGCCATCTGGTGGTCGATACCCGCCTGCTCCTGGCGCGCAATGTGGTGCTGGTGGCGGAATTGCCGCCGCTTGGATCGCTGGAGCCGGTTCAAGCAATGGTGGCGGCGGATCTATGAGTGGGTGATGGGGATGCGCCCCTTCACCCAGCTCGCGCCCTATTTCGAAGGCGGCGAGGACGGCCGCATCTATCAGGAAGTCGACGACGCCATGACCGGCGAGACCTCCAGCGCCGAGCGGGTGGACGACCAGAACAAGCTGGTCCTGTCGGTGGCGGTGCCGGTCCAGCGCTTCCGCGCCATCTATGGCGAGCTTCTGGTCTCCACCGAAGGCGGCGATATCGACGATATTTTGCGCCAGGAACGGTTCATCCTGTTCGAGGTGTTTCTGGTCGCCTTCGCGGTGATGATGCTGTCCTCGCTTTACCTGGCCAGCACCATCGCCGAGCCGGTGCGCCGGCTGGCGGCCGCCGCCGACCAGGTGCGGTCCGGCTCCGGCGGCCGCGACGCCATCCCCGGCTTTCCCGAGCGCAATGACGAGATCGGCGATCTGGCCGACAGCTTGAAGGAAATGACGGCGGCGCTTTATGACCGCATCGGCGCCATCGAACGGTTTGCCGCCGATGTGGCGCATGAACTGAAGAATCCGCTCACTTCGCTGGCCTCGGCGATCGAGATGATCGCCCGCGCCCCGGACGACGCCACAAGGCAGAAGCTGATGGCTCTGGCGCGGGCCGATGTGAAGCGCATCGACCGGCTGATCACCGACATTTCCGGCGCCTCGCGCCTGGACGCCGAATTGTCGCGCGAGACGCGCGGCGAGATCGATCTTTCGCACCTGCTCAAGACCATTGTGGAGATTTATGACGTCACCGATCGGGGCAAGACTGTGGCCGTAACCCTGGACGACGAATTGCCGCCCGGCATCAAGGTGATGGGCCGCGACGAACGGCTGGGCCAGGTGTTCCGCAATCTGATCGACAATGCGATCTCCTTCAGTCCGGAGGCCAGCGCCATCCGCATCACCGCCCGCAAGCATCATGCCTTGGTCCGGGTGATGGTGGAGGATTCCGGTCCCGGCATCCCGCCGGACAATCTGGAGTCCATCTTCGACCGCTTCTATACCGAGCGCCCCGGCGATTCCTTCGGCCGGAATTCCGGGCTGGGCCTGTCCATCGCCCGCCAGATCACCCAGAATGCGGGCGGCCGCCTGTGGGCGGAAAACCGCTGAGCCCCATGGCGCGCGCTTTGTTGTGGAACTGCCCATCATAAACGGGTGAGCGGAGGGCCATGAAGACGGTCAATATTCACGCCACTTGCCTGATCGTGGGCAAGAAAGGCGTGCTGCTTCTGGGCGGGAGCGGCGCCGGCAAATCGGATCTGGCGTTGCGGCTGATCGACGAAGGCGCCAGGCTGGTGGCCGATGACCGGGTCGAGCTCTATCTCGCCCGCGGCCGGCTCAAAGCCCGCGCCCCCAAATCCATCGCGGGTTTGATGGAGGTCCGCGGCCTGGGCATAGTCGCCCTGCCCTTCGCGCCAAGCGCGAGCGTTGCCCTGGCGGTGAAGCTCGGCTCCGCCGAAAAGCGGCTGCCGGACGCGGCTTCCTACGTCCCGCCGCTGCCATCGGCTCCGTCTTTGCCCTTGATCACCTTGAACGCCCGTTTGCCGTCGGCGCCAGCCAAGATCCGATTGGCGTTAACCGCCTTCGCCAAGGGCTTGTTCCGGACCGATATTAACCCCACATAGAAAACCCGGGAATTAGGCCTTGCCTTGCCAAGCGGCCGGCCTATTTTCCCTGCTCCCAACGGATTCGTTCATGCTCGGACTGGTTCTTGTCACCCACGGTCGCCTCGCCCAGGAATTCATCGCGGCGATGGAACATATGGTCGGGCCGCAGACCAATCTGCGCGCCGTGTGCATCGGGCCGGAGGACGATATCGAGCGCCGCCAGCGGGAAATCGCGGCGGCGGCAAAGGCGGTGGACACGGGCAGCGGCGTGGTGATCGCCACCGACATGTTCGGCGGCACGCCCTGCAATCTGGCGCTCACCTTGCTCGACCGCAACAAGATCGAGGTGCTGGCGGGCGTCAATCTGCCCAGCCTGATCAAGCTGATCGATATCCGGGGCAAGCTGCCGCTGGAGCAGGCGGTGAAGGAAGCCATCGAGGCCGGGCGGAAATATATGCGCGCCGGATCGGCGGATCTGGGCGCGCCTGCGTGAGCGAGCCGTTCCGGGCGACCGCCAAGATCACCAACAAGCGCGGCCTGCATGCGCGCGCCAGCGCCAAGATCGTGGAAGCCGCCGCCCGCTTCCAGGCGGAAATCACCATCGTCAAGGACGGAACCCGGGTGAACGCCCGCTCGATCATGGGGCTGATGATGCTGGCCGCCAGCCTGGGCAGCGAAATCGGCGTGGAAGCCCAAGGGCCGGACGCGGATCAGGCCATGACCGCGATGCTGGCCCTGATCGAAGCGAAATTCGGTGAGGAATAGTGGCAGCCAATGGCTGCCACTATTCCTGCCAAGCGCAAACTAGCGACAGCGTCAGATTTGCGCGCGGCAGGAAATCGGTAAAATCGCGGCTTTCCCTTACGCCAAGCGCAAAGGTGCGTCAGCGTAGACTTTGCGCGCGGCAGGAAAATGGTAAGACTTTTTGACGCTTTATTTGACGTCATGCGCAGACAGTTTGTGTTTTGCCCGCGGACGGAACCATGATCCGAATTTTCGCCCTGCTTCTGTCTCTGGCCTTCCTGTTCAGCCCCGCGGCCGCGGCGCCGGTCGTCCATGCCCATCCGGCGATGTGGCATGTCAAAGGACCCAAGGGCGAAGTCTATATGCTGGGGTCCATCCATATGCTGCCGGAGAATATCGTCTGGCGGACCCCGGCCATCAACCGCGCCATCAAGCGGGCCGATGTGTTCGTGTTCGAAGTCTCGACCGACGAAAAGGCCCAAACCAAGATCCGGGCGCTGGTGGCCGAGATGGGCCTGCTGCCGGCCGGCCAGTCGCTCCGGGCGATGCTGTCGCCCGCCGCCCAGACCGATTTCGATGCGGCCATCGCCTCGGCCCATCTGCCGCCCGCCCTGATGGATCATGAACGGCCCTGGCTGGTATCGCTGCAATTGCTGGTGGCGGAAGGCGCCGCCAAACATTATTCGCCGGACGCGGGCGTGGACCATGCGGTGATGGGGATTGCCGCCAAGGCCCATAAGCCGATGCGCTTCTTCGAGACCATCGAGCAGCAGATCCGGCTTCTGGCCGGCGGCGACACCAAGCTGCAGCTGGCGGAATTCGAATCCGACCTCAAGGATTATCAGAAGCAGGACGATGACCTGGCGCCCCTGATCGGAGCCTGGAGCAAGGGCCAGGCGGCAAAGCTGGCGGCGCTGATGAATGAAGAATTGGCGGACGAGCCCGAAGTCAAGGAAGCGCTTCTCACCGACCGCAACAAACGCTGGGCGCTGCAGATCGAGACCATGCTGGAGGAAAAGCGGGTCTTCTTCATCACCGTGGGCGCCGGCCATCTGGCCGGGTCCGAGGGCGTGCCGGCGCTGTTGCGCAAGGCCGGGTACCGGGTCGAAGGGCCCTGAATCGCGACGGACCGGCTATTCGCCGTGCCCGCCGTGAAAATGGCCGGAAAATCGGCCGAAACCCGCCCCGCAATGATATGCAACTTTCTTTATATCCTTCTTGCCCTGGCCGCGCCCCGCTGCTATGAGCGGGCCCGAAATCGAGGGAATCCCTGCCTATGGCCGCCAGCACCGATTACGCCGTCAAGGACATCACCCTCGCCGATTGGGGCCGCAAGGAAATCGCCATCGCCGAGATCGAGATGCCCGGCCTGATGGCGACCCGCGCCGAATTTGGCCCCAAGCAGCCGCTCAAGGGCGCGCGGATCGCCGGCTCGCTGCACATGACCATCCAGACCGCGGTCCTGATCGAGACCCTGACGGCGCTGGGCGCCGATATCCGCTGGGCCTCCTGCAACATCTATTCGACCCAGGACCATGCCGCCGCCGCCATCGCCGCCGGCGGCATGCCGGTCTTCGCCATCAAGGGCGAGAGCCTGAAGGATTATTGGGACTATACCCGCCGGATCTTCGAATGGGGCGATGGCGGCGGCTGCCCAACATGATCCTGGACGATGGCGGCGACGCCACCATGCTGGTGCATCTGGGCCTGCGCGCCGAGAAAGGCGACACCGCCTTCCTCGACAAGCCGGAGAACGAGGAAGAAGAAGTCTTCTTCGCGCTGATCAAGCGCACCTTGAAGGAAAAGCCGGGCTGGTTCGCGCAGCTCGCCGCCAGCATCAAGGGCGTGTCGGAGGAAACCACCACCGGCGTGCACCGCCTCTATCAGATGGAGAAGGACGGCAAGCTGCTGTTCCCCGCCATCAACGTCAATGACAGCGTCACCAAGTCGAAATTCGACAATCTCTATGGCTGCCGCGAAAGCCTGGTGGACGGCATCCGCCGCGGCACCGACGTGATGATGGCGGGCAAGGTGGCGATGGTCGCGGGCTTCGGCGATGTCGGCAAGGGCTCGGCCGCGTCGCTGCGCCAGGCCGGCTGCCGGGTGATGGTGAGCGAGATCGATCCGATCTGCGCCCTGCAGGCGGCGATGGAAGGCTATGAAGTCGTGACCATGGAAGAGGCCGCGCCCGCGCGCCGACATCTTCGTCACCGCCACCGGCAATGTCGACGTCATCACCGTCGATCACATGCGGGCGATGAAGGACCGCGCCATCGTCTGCAATATCGGCCATTTCGATTGCGAGATTCAGGTCGGCGCGCTGAAGAATTTCAAATGGCACAATGTCAAGCCGCAGGTGGACGAGATCGAATTCCCCGACGGCAAGCGCATCATCCTGCTGTCGGAAGGACGGCTGGTCAATCTGGGCAACGCCATGGGCCATCCCATCTTCGTGATGAGCGCCTCCTTCACCAACCAGACCCTGGCCCAGATCGAGCTGTTCTCCAATCCGGGCAAATACCAGAAGAAGGTCTATACCCTGCCCAAGCAGCTCGACGAGAAGGTGGCGCGGCTGCATCTGGCCAAGATCGGCGTGAAGCTGACCGAGCTCTCCGACAAGCAGTCCAACTATATCAATATTCCCAAGGCCGGCCCCTACAAGCCGGACACCTATCGCTATTGATCCTTTGATCCTCGAGAAAAGGCGCGCCTGGAAGTCGGCGCGCTTTCTTTTGGACTTTGCCAGCTGCGAATCCATATATCGGACGTTAGTGGTCAAGCCAGGCATCAATTTCGTCCGGCCGCAAGTGGCGCGCGGATTGTATGCGAACCAATCGCAGTTCCTCCGGGGTTAGGTGTCGGTCTGCCAACGGACAAATCACATAATCACCAGTTACTGTGGCTCGACCGCGCGCTCATCGGTTCGGAAATAGTTTCCATAAATTTTCAGAGCGCAACTGTCGCTATCCCTTATTGCGAATAGCTCGACTTGATGCTTGCTACCTGTGTTCGATGCGATATATCGGATGTCCTGCGCTGCCGAGATAAGCATTGAGCTTCATCTGCATTCGATCCGGCATTATGGCAGGGCGCACCTGGCACATCGCGATACGAGTCATCGCTGGACGCGGCTAAGCCGCAAATTGCGCTCGACCAGAACTCAATATAGCAGCAACTGATCTCTTCCATGATTCATCTCCATCCAGTCGGCCATTGCTGGCCTTACGCGATCTTCTACCTAGCACATTTCCGTGCGGGACCATGGAAGACGCAATTGCGCCGCCTGTTCTCTGTGGTGGCATGATCCGCGCGGGAGTCGCGAAAAATTTACGGCCGGCCGGCGCCTCAATCTCCCCCGCCGGTAAGCTTTGTTAACGCCCTGAACCGACTCATGAATATCCACAAGCCACAAAATCCAGGCCTGTGAACAGGATATGGATTTTCATACTTTATTAACCACAATCCCTATGCCGGATGGCCCCCTATCGGTATGTTGTTGATTCTACTGTGATTCGCCGACTCGCGGCGGGGTTGAGGGGACGAGCAGGCATGGGTCCCATTTTGGGACAAAAGGGAATCGTTAATCCGGGGCTTTGGGGAGCCCTGGCTGCGCTTCTGCCCTCGCCCGCCTGGGCGGCCGACCCGGTCACTCTCAGCCTGGGTTTCGACGCCGGCCGGCTGGTGGTCCTGAGCGCGCTGGCGGCCGGGGCGGTGGCGCTGGCCGATCGCCGCCTCGCTCTGGGCCCTGGCCGAGCAGCAGGGGGCCCAGCGGCTGCGCCGCGCCATGCGCTTCACCGGGGCCCGCACCCGCAGCGTCGCTGGGCGAACGGGACGCGCTTCTGGGCGCCGGCCGGGAGGCGCTGGTGGTCTGGGGCCGCGACGGCTCCGGTCCCTTCTCCTATGGCGGCGGCGAGCAGATGCTCGGATTCCTGCCTCAAGGGGCCGGACGCGCTGGCGCTCTCCACCGCGTTGGACGGTCTTTCCGACCGCGGCACCGCCTTCAAGATCCCGGTCAGCGATTCCACCGGCCGCAAGCTGCAGGCCCGCGGCCGGGCGGTGGGCTCGATGGCGGCGGTGTGGCTGGAGGAGACCGCGGTCGAAGCCGCCTCGGCGGATTTCCGCGCCATTCTGGACGCGCTGCCCATTCCGGTCTGGCTGCGCGACAAGGGGCTGGCGCTCAACTGGGGCAATCATGCCTTCCTGAAATCGGCTGGTGTCAAGGATGTGGCGGCGGCGCGCGCGGCTCATACGGCGCTCGACAAGTCCGAGCGCGAGCTCGCCGCCTCCGCCCGGGCCCAGAACAGGGTGGTGGAAACCCGGCGCTTTGCCATTGTCGGCGGCCAGCGCCGCGCCGTCACCTTCACCGAAATTCCCCTGGGCGACGCCGGCATCATCGGCACGGCGGTGGATGTCACCGATGTGGCGGCGGCGGAAGCGCGGCTGCAGCAGCATGTCGACGCCCATGTCGATACGCTGGACAAGCTGGCCACCGCGGTGGCGATCTTCGGTCCCGACCAGAAGCTCAGCTTCTACAACCGCGCCTTTGTCCGGCTGTGGGGCCTGCCGGAGGACTGGCTGGAGCGCCATCCCGGCGACGGCGAATTCCTCGACCGGCTCAGGGAGATGCGCCGGCTGCCCGAGCAGCGCGACTATCAGGCCTGGAAGCGCGGCCGGCTGGCGCTCTATCAGACCGCGCGCGACCGGGCCACGGAGGAACTCTGGCATCTGCCCGGCGGCCAGACCTTGCGGGTGGTGAGCCAGCCGCATCCCTTTGGCGGGCTGACCTTCCTGTTCGAGGATGTCAGCGAAAAGCTGCAATCTGGAATCCAGCTACAACACCCTGATCAAGGTCCAGTCGGCGACCCTGGACACGCTGATGGAAGGCGTGGCCGTGTTCGGCCCCGACGGGCGGCTGAAACTGCACAACGCCGCCTTCGCCCGCATCTGGGATCTGGGTGTGGAGGAATTGCTGGGCGAGCCGCATATCCGCGCCATCGCCGCCCTGGCCGCCGCCAAGTTCGGCGATGCGGCGATGTGGGACAGCCTGATCGAAGCCATCATCTCGGAAGCGCGGCATCACCCGCGACCTGGGCGAAGTCGAGCGCAGCGACCGCACCATCCTGTCGTTGCATCTGTCGCCGCTGCCGGACGGCGCCAGCCTGGTGACATTCGCCGACGTCACCGACCGCTTCCGGATCGAGAGCGCGCTGCGCGACCGCAACGACGCGCTGGAGGCGGCGGACCGGCTCAAGTCCGACTTCATCAAGCATGTCTCCTATGAATTGCGCACGCCGCTGAACACCATCCTGGGCTTTGCCGAGCATCTGGCCTCGGGTGTGCCGGGCGCGCTCAATCCGCGCCAGGGCGAATATGTCGACGCCATTGTCGAGGGCTCGCATGCGCTCAAGAATCTCATCAACGATATTCTCGACCTGGCGCTGATCGAATCCGGGGCGCTGAGGCTGGAGCTGGAACGGATCGATCTTTACGGCCTGTTGGCCGATGTCGCCAACCATGCCGGCGACTGGGCGGCGAAGATGGGCCTCGACCCTGGAACTGGATTGCGAGCCCGGCGCCGGCCAGTTCCTGGCCGATCCCCGCCGCATGCGCCAGGTCGTGTTCAATCTTCTCTCCAACGCCTTCAAATTCACCCCGTCCGGCGGCACCGTCCGGCTGTCCGGCCGGATCGTGGGCGAGGATGTGCAGATCACCGTGGCCGATAACGGTCCCGGGCTGGCGCCGGACGTCAAAGCCAGCGTGTTCGAGCGCTTCTCCGCCCAGAGCCGGTCGGGAACCCGCGCCGGCGCCGGCCTGGGCCTGGCGCTGGTCAATCGCTTCCTGGAATTGCATGACGGCTGGGTGGAGATCGAAAGCCAGGACGGCACCGTCGTCCGCTGCCACATTCCCCGCCGCATCGCGGATCAGAGCCGTCATCGCAAATCTCTAAACGCCATCTAATGCTGGGCGACCGGCACCCGCACGATGAGCCCATCCAGTTCGGACGTGACCCGGACCTGGCAGGACAACCGGCTGTTGGGCGCCACCGCTTGCGCGAAATCCAGCATGGTCTCTTCCATCTCGGCCTTGGGCGGCAAAGCAGCGAGCCAAGCCGGATCGACATAGACATGACAGGTGGCGCAGGCGCAGGCGCCGCCGCAATCCGCATCGATGCCGGGCACCAGATGCTTCACCGCCGCTTCCATCACCGACCAGCCGATCGGTGCTTCGACCGTCTGCTGGCTGCCGTCCGGCTGAATGAAGGTGATCTTCGGCAATTCAGGCCGCCATCTGCTTCATGGAATGGAAAGATCGCCCAGCTTTTCCGCCGTCGCCGGCGCGCCTTCGGCGATCATTTTCCGGCCGATCAGATATTCCGGCGCGGCGTTGACCGCCTCCACCGCCGCCACCTTGCCGTCCCGCAGATGGAAGACGGCGAATTTGCGCGCGCCCGGATCGCCGCGAACCACGATCTGATCGCCGGGCCGCGCCAGCCCCGCGATCTGCAGCTTCAGGTCATATTGGTCCGACCAGAACCAGGGCACCTCGCTATAGACTTTGGGACGCCCCAGCATGGCCAGCGCCGCATGCTTGGCCTGGTCGATGGCGTTCTGCACGCTTTCGAGCCGGATCTCCAAGCCTTCGCGGCCGGGATGACGGGTGCAATCGCCCGCCGCGAAGATCGCGGGGTCCGCCGTCGCGGTGGTGCGGTCCACCAGAATGCCGTCCCGGCAGGCAAGGCCCATGTCGCGCGCCAAGCCGTCATTGGGAATGACGCCGATTCCCGCCAGCACGATATCGGCGGGATAAAGCCCGCCGCCGGCCCGGACAAATTCGACTTTGTCTTTTCCCTCAAATCCTTCGACGCCGGTGTTCAGGTTGAGCTTTACGCCGGCCTTGCGATGTTCGGCGGCGTAAAAGTCGGACAGAGGCTGCGACACCGAACGCGCCATCAACCGGTTCTCGGTCTCGAACACGGTCACGTCCAAGCCGCGCTTGGCCCCCACCGCGGCCACTTCCAGCCCGATATAGCCGCCGCCGACAATGGCGATGCGGGCGCCGGCCTGGAACACGCCCTGCAGGCCATCCACATCGGCGATGCCGCGCAGATAATGCACCCCCGGCAGGTCGGCCCCCGGACAGGCGAGCTTGCGCACCCGGGCGCCGGTCGCCAGCAACAGCTTGTCGTAGGGCAGCGCGCGGCCGTCCGCCAAAGCGACGGTTTTGGCCGCGCGGTCGATGGCGGTGGCGCCAATGTTCAGGATCAGGTCGCAACCCGATTCGCGATAGAAGGAATCAGGTTTCAGAAACAGCCGCTCGCGGGCAAAACTTCCCAGCAGATAAGCCTTGGACAAAGGCGGCCGCTGATAGGGCGGAAACGGCTCCTCGCCCACCATGGTGAGGCTGCCGGTAAAGCCTTCGGCCCGCAGGCTCTGAACCGCCTGGACACCCGCCTGGCCCGCCCCGATGATGACGATCTGTTCCGGCATGCTTTTTCCGCGAAATCCGGGCGCGGGCTAGCATGGGCCGCGCATGGGTGCAAACGCCCTTTCTTGGCGTCGCGAGGACGGGCTAGAAGATGACATGAACGAGAGATTTCGCATGGCGGTGACGCTGGCGGACATGGCGGCGACGCGGGCCCTGGGGGCTGCGATCGCGGTCAAGCTGGCGCCGGGCGACACGGTATTGCTGCAAGGCGATTTGGGCAGCGGCAAGACCACGCTGGCCCGCGCCATTTTGTCCGCGCTGGGGATCGAGGAGGTGGTGCCCAGCCCCACTTTCACCCTGGTGCAGACCTATGCCGCGCCGCGCTTCGCGGTCAGCCATTACGATCTCTACCGGCTGAAACGCGCCTCCGAATTGGACGAGCTGGGGCTGGAGGAGGCGCTGGAAGACGGGGCCGCGCTGATCGAATGGCCGGAACGGGCGGAAGACCGGCTGCCCGCCGACGCGCTCAGCGTGCATCTCGAATTGGGTGCGGAACGCCACGCCACCCTGGAAGGCCCGGCACGCTGGAAGGATCTGGAAACACGTTATGTCTGACTATCAGGAATTCCTGAAATATGCGGGCTGGGACGGGGCCGAAATCGTTTCGCTGCCCGGCGACGCCTCCACCCGCCGTTATGCCCGCCTTGATGCGCGGCGGCCGGCGCGTCCTGCTGATGGACCAGCCGCGGAACGCGGAAGCGGCGGTGGCCGCCGTCGATGCCGGCGAGGCCGAACGCCGGGCGCTGGGCTACAATGCGGTGGCGCGGCTGGCCGGCGCCGATGTCCGCCGCTTTGCCGCCGTGGCGGCGTTCCTGCGCGGGCAAGGACTGGCGGCGCCGGAAATCCAGGCCGCCGATTTCGCGCGCGGCTTGTTGATCCTGGAGGATCTCGGCGACGGGCTTTTCACCGAGGTGATCGGGCAAGGGATTTCGGAAAGCGATCTCTATAAAGGCGCGGTGGAGGTGCTGGCGCACCTGCACCGGGCGCCGGCGCCGGCCTTTCTGCCCGTCCCGGCCGTCGGGGGTTCAAAAGCCGCGACTGAATCTCCGCTTCCGCTGTTTTCATATGACGACATCGCCCTGGTCGCCGAAACCGATCTGATGCTGGAATGGTTTCTGCCGCTGGCGCTGGGCCGGCCCGCCGGCGACAACGAAGTTCGCGAGCATCGCGCTTTGTGGCGGACGGCGCTTGCGGCGATTCAAGACAGCGAACCGGTCTTCATCCATCGCGACTATCACGCCCAGAATCTGCTCTGGCTGCCGGAGCGGAAGGGCCTCGCCCGGATCGGCATCATCGATTTCCAGGACGCGGTGGCGGGAAGCATCGCCTATGATTTGATCTCGCTCACCGAAGATGCCCGCCGCCAGGTTTCGCCGGAACTGGCGGAGGCGGCCACCGCCCATTATCTGGATGCGATGCGCACCCAAGCCACGCCCCTGGACGAAGCGCGCTTCCGCGCCGAGATGGCGGTGATGGCGGCCCAGCGCAACACCAAGATCGTTGGCATCTTCGCCCGGCTCTACGCCCGCGACGGCAAGCGGCGCTATCTGTCCTATCTGCCGCGGGTCTGGACCTATCTGGAACGCGATCTCAGGCATCCTTTGCTGTCCGATCTGCGCGGCTGGTACGACCGCGTCATTCCCAAGGCGCGCCGGACCCTGCCGGAATTGGAGTCCGCGTGATCCGCCGCGCCATGATCATGGCGGCCGGGCTGGGCACGCGCATGCGCCCGCTCACCGACGACTGTCCCAAGCCCTTGATCCGGGTCGCGGGCAAAGCATTGATCGACCATGCGCTGGACCGGCTGGTGGCGGCGGGGGTCGAGATGGCGGTGGTCAATCTGCACTACAAGGCGGAGATGCTGCGCGCCCATCTGGACAAGCGCCGCGACATCGAAATCGTCTATTCGCCGGAAGAGGCCGCGCCGCTGGATACCGGTGGCGGCGTGGTCCAGGCCCTGCCCCATTTTAAGGGCGAAGCCTTCTTCGTCCTCAATTCGGATTCCATCTGGGTCGAGGGTTACAATTCCGCGCTGTCCGCCATGATGCGGCTGTGGGACGAAAGCCGTATGGACGGGCTCTTGCTGCTGGCCGGCATGATCTCGGCCTTGGGCTATGAAGGCCGGCGCGGCGATTTCCGCCTCTCGCCCGCCGGCCATGTCAGCCGGGTGCCGGATCGGATGATTTCGCCTTTCGCTTTTCCGGGGGTGCAACTGGTGCATCCCCGTCTGTTCGCCGATCCACCGGCACGGATCTTCTCCACCAACATCCTGTGGGACCGCGCCATCGCCAAACACCGCCTTTACGGCACGCGGCTGGATGGGGTTTGGCTGCATGTCGGCACGCCTAAGGCCCGCGACGAGGCCGAAGATTTTCTGGCCCGGCTGGGGCGGCGATGAGCGCCGTCTACACCATCGCCGCCGGCGCGCCCTTTGGCGAAACCCTGGCCCGCGGCCTGGTGGCGCGTTTGGGATCCGGACCATTCGCGCTGTCCGAGGTCACCATCTATCTGCCCACCCGCCGCGCCGCCCGCACCTTCGGCGAGGCCTTTGCGCGGGTGTTGGGCGGGGCGGCGCTGCTGCCGGACTTTCGCGCCCTGGGCGACAGTGACGAGGACGATTTTCTGTTCGACACGGTCAGCGATGGATTGGAATTGCCGCCGGCGATTTCACCCATTCGCCGGCAATTGCTGCTTGCCGCTCTGATCGGACAATGGAGCGAAAGCCGGGGCGAGCCCCTGCCCTATTCCCAGGCGGCGGCGCTGGCGGAAAGCCTGGCCAAGGTGATGGACGATATCGAGCGCCAGGGCGCCGACCTCGGCAGACTGGAAGAGTTGGCTCCGGCGCCGCTGGCGGCGCATTGGGAGAATGCATCGCGCTTCCTGACTCTGATCCACGATCAATGGCCTTTGCAGCTGCAAGCAAATGGTGTGGTCAATCGGGTGACTCAACTTAATCTTGCCATTGATACGCTGGCCAAGCGGCTTCAAACATCGCCGCCGCCCGGCATGGTGATCGCGGCGGGCTCGACCGGCTCCATTCCCGCCACGGCGAAACTGCTCGGGGTGATCGCCAATCTGCCCAACGGCGCGCTGGTGCTGCCGGGGCTCGACCGCGAATTGGATGAGCGAAGCTGGCGCGATCTTGATCCCGGCCATCCCCAATATGGGCTGAAGCAATTGTTGGATTTCATCGGGATCGCCCGGGCCGAAATCGCGGACTGGCATGGCGCCTGCCCCAACCCGACGCGCGAAACCCTCCTGCGCGAAAGTCTCAGGCCAGCGCCCACCACCGATGCCTGGCGCGCCCTGGCCGATGCCGGCGGCGGCGAAATCGCGCAAGGGCTGAACGGCGTCACCTTGGCGACCGCGGCCGATCCGGCGCAGGAGGCGCTGACCATCGCGCTGGCCTTGCGCGAGACCCTGGAGCATGAAGGTCGCACCGCCGCCCTGGTGACGCCGGACCGCACGCTGGCGCGGCGGGTGGCGGCCGAACTGGGACGCTGGCAGATCGCCATCGACGATTCCGCCGGCCGGCCGCTGGCGCATACCAGCGCCGGTGCGTTCCTGTGCCTGGTGGCGGAAGCGGCGGAGGCAGGGTTCGCGCCGGTGCCGCTGCTGGCGTTGCTGAAACATCCTTTCGCCAGCCTGGGCGATGATCCGGCCGCGTTCCGCGCCAGGACGCGGGCACTGGACCGGTTCGCCTTGCGCGGCCCACGGCCCGATCCCGGTCTGGACGGCGTCGCCAGGGCGATCGATCACGCGCGCGCCGAAGCGCGCGATCCGGACACGAAGGAAGACTGCCGGGTGTTGGCAGCCTGGTGGGCCCGGGTGGCGGCGGTGCTGGTGCCGTTGGAACAGGTCTTCGCCGGACGCGAAATGCCCTTGAGCGATCTCATCACCGTCCATCTCCAAGCCGCCGAACGCCTCAGTTGCGCCGATGGCGCGGATTGCCCCATCTGGCGCGACGCGGACGGCGAAACCGCGGCGCAATTCTTCAATGATTTCCGAGAGGGCGCGCGCGCGTTGCCGCCCTTCGCTCCTCGCGACTACCCCGAACTATTGCGCAAGCTGTCAGCTAATAAAAGATACTCGGTGCGCCCGCGCTTCAACCGTCATCGCGCCATCGCCATCCTGGGTCCGCTGGAAGCCCGGCTGCAGAGTTTCGACCGCATCATCCTGGGCGGATTGAATGAAGGCGTCTGGCCTGGCACCGCGCCGGCCGATCCCTGGTTCTCGCGGCCCATGCGCAAGACTTTGGGTCTGGAGCAGCCCGAGCGCGCCATCGGGTTGGCGGCGCATGATTTCGCCACCCTGGCTGCTGGCCGCGACGTGCTGCTCACCCGCGCCGCCAAGGCGGAAGGCGCCCCCACCATCGCCTCGCGCTGGATCCAGCGATTGACCCAATTGACCGGCGGTCTCGGGCTTGAGATTTCCGCCGGCGTCTATGGCGACCATCTGCGCCGCCTCGACGAGGTCGCGCCCGCGCCGCCGATCGCGCCGCCCGCGCCCAGGCCGCCCCTCGAAACCCGGCCGCGCAAACTCTCGGTCACCGAGATCGAGACCTGGCTGCGCGATCCTTACGCCATCTATGGCCGGCATGTGCTGGGGCTCAAAGCGCTGGAGCCGCTGGACGCGCCCACCGGACCCATGGAACGCGGCACGCGCGCTGCACCGGATTCTGGAATTGTACAAACAAGGTTTTCCGGGTCCGCCGCCCGAAGATGCGGTGGCGCAATTGCTGGCGATCGCCGACGAAATATTCGCCGAACTTGCCATTCCCCAGGCGGCGCTGGCGATCTGGCGGCCGCGTTTCGATAAAGCGGCGCATTGGTTCATGGGCCTGGAGCGCGACCGGGCGGACCATATCGCCCGCAGCCTGCTGGAGATCCGCGGCACAAAGATTTTCTCCGGCGCGCCTGGCGGCGATTTCACCTTGTCCGGCGTGGCCGACCGCATCGACCTGCTGAAGAACGGCAAGGCGGCCATCCTGGATTACAAAAGCGGCCGGCCGCCCAGCAATCCCCAGGTGAAGGAACTGCTGGCGCCGCAGCTGCCCTTGGAGGGTGTCATTCTGGCGGCGGGCGGATTTCCCGGATTGGACCGGCTTCAGACCGAAGAACTGCTTTATCTCCACATCGCGGGCGGCATGGATGGCGGCAGGGTCCAATCCATTCCCGACGCGCCCGCGCTGATCGAGAAAGCCAAGACGCAGCTCGCCGCCCGCATCGCCCTGTTCGACAATCCCGCCACGCCCTATCGCGCGCGGGTGCGGCCGTTCAGCATCTCATCCGAAGGCGATTACGATCACCTGGCGCGGGTGCGCGAATGGTCGGCTTCGGGCGGTGGAGACGAGGCATGAGCGACGCGGTCATCCTCGCCTCCGATCCCGGCCTTTCCGCCTGGGTGGCGGCCAATGCCGGCGCCGGCAAGACCTATACCCTCGCCAACCGGGTGGCGCGGCTGTTGCTGAACGACGCGCCGCCGGAAAAAATCCTCTGCCTCACCTTCACCAAGGCGGCGGCGGCGGAGATGCAACACCGCCTGTTCCAGCAATTGGGCCATTGGGCGATGCTGCCCGACGACGAACTGGCGGCGCAGATCAGCGGAATCGGCGCCCAACCGGACGACCTGCCCAAGGCCCGGCGGCTGTTCGCCAAGGCGCTGGAGACGCCGGGCGGGCTGAAGGTTCTCACCTTGCATGCCTTCTGCCAGATCGTGCTGTCGCGGTTTCCGGTCGAAGCCGGGGTGACGCCGGGATTCGATGTCCTGGACGAGGTGTCGTCACGGGCGCTGATCGCCGAGGCGCGGCAAGCGGCGCTGGAACGCGCCGGAGGGCGCGATCCGTCCTTGACCCGGGCCGTCGCCCGTCTGGCGACGGAGGTGGGTGAATATCGGCTGGCGGACATGCTGCAGGCGGCATTGGGCAACGACCGGCGCAAGATGGATCGTTTCTTCAATGGCCTGAACGGCGCCCCGTTCGAAGACGCGGTGTGGCAGGCGCATGGCGCCGAGCGAGACGCCGACCCGGTGGCCGAATTCTGCAATCAGATGATGCGCGAAGCGACCCAACTGGGCGCGGTTCGCGACTGGCTGATGGGCGGCGGCAAATCCGATAAAGAGGCCGCCAACCGCCTGACGCAAATTCTGGCGCTGAACGGCGCACCCGACGGCTTTTCCATCTTCCGGGATTGGCTGCTCAAAAAGGACGGCGACCCGCGCGGCAAGCTGGCGTCCAAGGCCTTGGCGGATGCACAGCCGGATCTCTATTCCACCCTCGTCCAGCTTCAGACCCGCTTCTGCGACGCGGAGGACAGACGCCGCGCCGCCCGCGCCGCAAGCCTGGCCGAAGCCGCGCTGACCGTGATCGACGCGGTGCGCCGGGACTACGCCGCCGCCAAGAGACGGCGCGGGGTGCTGGACTACGACGATCTGATCGTCAAGACCCTCGCTCTGCTGGATGAGGCCGATGCGGCCCAATGGGTGCTCTACAAGCTCGATAACGGCATCGACCATATCCTGATCGACGAAGCCCAGGATACCAGCCCCGAACAATGGGCAATCGTGCGCAGGCTCACCGAGGAATTCTTTGCCGGGGAAAGCCGGGAGCGGGTCGCCGTCCGCACCATCTTCGCGGTGGGCGATGAGAAGCAATCCATCTTCAGCTTCCAGGGCGCCGATCCGGCCCTGTTCGACGTCAACCGCCGCTATTTCGAGCGCCTGGCGGCCCGGGCCGAACAGGCCTTCGTGGACCAGCCGCTGATCACTTCGCGCCGCTCGGCCCCGGAAATCCTGGCCTTTGTGGATCAAGTATTCGCGAACCGGCAGGCCCGGGCCGGATTGACCTCGCGCGATCTTGAAATCGCGCACCTCGCCCATCGCATCGAGGCCAAGGGCGGCATCGAATTCTGGACCGCGCTGGCCCCGCCGGCCGCGGTCACCATCGATCCCTATCTGCCGGTGGATGCGGAGCAGCCCGATAGTCCGGTGGTGGTGCTGGCCAGGCGGGTGGCGGACCAGATCCGCGGCTGGCTGGATTCGGGCGCGGTGCTGCCCGGCCATGCGGCGCCGATCCGGCCCGGCGACATCATGATCCTGTTGCCCCGCCGCCAGCCCTTTGGCGGCGAGATCATCCGCCAGCTGAAGCTGCGCCGGATCGCGGTGGCGGGCGCGGATCGCGTCGTCCTCACCGAGCAGATCGCGGTGATGGATCTGATGGCGCTGGGCCGGTTCGTGCTGCAGCGGGAGGACGATCTCAATCTCGCCGCCCTGCTGCGCTCGCCGCTGTGCGATCTTTCGGAGGACGACATCTTCGCGCTCTGCCATGCGCGGAACGGCACGGTGTGGCAGGCGCTGGCGGAGAAGAAGAACCAGGCGCCTTTTGAAGCGGCGCACATCTTCCTGGCCGAGATGCTGGCGCGGGCCGATTTCGCGCCGCCCTTTGAATTCTACGCCCATGCCCTCACCGGGCTGGGCAAGAAGCGCGACCTTCTGGCCCGGCTGGGTCCGGAATCCGCCGACGCCATCGAGGAGTTCCTGTCGCTGGCGCTGGATTACGAGCGGGCCCACACCCCGTCGCTGGAAGGTTTCCTCGACTGGCTGGCGCGCGGCAACACCGAGATCAAGCGCGACATGGAGCGCGGCCGCAACGAAGTGCGGGTGATGACAGTGCATGGCGCCAAGGGGCTGGAAGCCGATATCGTGATCCTGCCCGACACCACCACCCTGCCCGATCCGCCGTCGCGCAAGGGCCATCTTTTATATGGCCGGGGCGGGATCCTGTTTCCGTTGCCGGAGGCGGAGGCGCCGCAGCGGGTCAAGGCGGCCAAGCTGGCCGAAACAGACGAGATGCTGCGCGAGCATCGCCGCCTTCTCTATGTCGCGCTCACCCGGGCGCGGGATCGTCTTTATGTCTGCGGTTTCGAAAACCGGCGCGGCGTTGCCGCCGAGTCCTGGTACGCGCTGGCGCGCCAGGCGGCGGAGGCGCTGGGCCGGCCGATCATCCGGCATGGCGAAGCCGCCCACGCGATCGGCCATGTCGAGAATGAGAAACGGCCGGCGGATGTGGAAACAGCCGCGCCAGCCAAAACTACGCCGGGTTGGCTGAACCGGCCGGCGCCGCCGGAGCATGTCGCGCCGCGCCTGATCCGCCCGTCGGATGCATTGGAGTCCGGCGCGCTGGACATGCCGGAACAGTCCCCGCTGTCGCCGCTCCGCGCCGGCACCGACCGCTTCCAGCGCGGCAATGTGGTGCACACCCTGCTCGCCCGGCTTCCGGAAGTCGCGCCCGATAAGCGCCGCGAGCGGGCGATCCAATTCGCCGTCGCGCGCGGATTCGATCCGGACCAGGCCGCTCTGCTGGCCGGGGAGACATTGCAGGTTCTGGACGATCCCCAATTCGCACCCGCCTTCGCGCCGTCCAGCCGCGCCGAAGTGGCTTTCCTGGCGGCCTTGCCGGAGCTCGGCCCCGGCGCCCAGGTCAATGGCCGGGTGGACCGGCTGGCGGTGACCGGCAGCGAGGTGCTGATCCTGGATTTCAAGACCAACCGCCCCCCACCGGCGCGGGAGGAGGACGTCAGCCCGATTTACCTTGCCCAGATGGCACTTTACCGCGCCGCCGCCGCCCGGCTGTTTGCGGACCGGCGAATCGTCTGCGGCCTGATTTGGACCGACGGCCCCCGGCTGATGCGGCTCTCCGATCCCATTCTGGACCGCCAGATGGCCCTGATCCGGCACCGGCTTGACCCGGAGGGGGGCCGTTCCTAGATATCTGTGTGCGAACCAAAGGATTGCCGCCCATGCCCATCAAAGTGTCGGACGCCTCGTTCCAGGCTGATGTCCTGGACGCCAACAAGCCGGTTCTGGTGGATTTCTGGGCGGAATGGTGCGGCCCCTGCCGCATGATCGCTCCGGCGCTGGACGAATTGTCCACCGAATTGGGCGACAAGATCACCATCGCCAAAATCAACATCGACGAAAACCCGCATGTGCCCACCAAATACGGGGTGCGCGGCATTCCCACCATGATGATCTTCTCCCAGGGCCAGGTTGCCGCCACCAAAGTCGGCGCGCTGCCGAAATCCAAGATCAAGGAATGGATCGAATCCTCGATCTGATTCTCGATTGGTCGCGCAGCCGGACGGCGAACCGGTGCCCACTTCGCCTGGCTGCATGTTATGCCCTTGGTCGCGCAGCCGGACGGCGAACCGGTGCCCACTTCGCCTGGCTGCATGTTATGCCCTTGGTCGCGCAGCCGGACGGCGAACCGGTGCCCACTTCGCCTGGCTGCGCTCCGGATTTTCCCCACTAGCGGGGTGACGCGGCGCTAAAGCACCGGTACGATACCCGCCTGAAACAGATATAAGGCGGGGGTCTTCATGCGGGGTTCAGTTCTTTTCGGTCTGGCGGGTTTTCTTCTGGCCGGCGCGGCCTTGGCGCAGACCCCATCCGGGGACAGCAACACCAGCCTGGACGCGAAACTCGATGCTTCCGTCAATCCCCAAGAACTGGACGGCTGGATGAAGCTGCTGGCGGCGGAGCCCAACCAGGTGGGCTCGCCCCATGACAAGACCAACGCCGACTGGATCCTGCAGCAGTTCAAGACATTCGGCTGGAACGCGCATATCGAAACCTACCAGGTGCTCTATCCCACTCCGGTAAGCGAAAGCGTGGATGTGGCGGACCTGGACGGCAAGCCCTGGAAGGCGACCCTGCAGGAGCGGCCCATTCCCGGCGACAGTTCCTCCACCGCCAAGCAATATGCCTTGCCCGCCTATCTCGCCTATCAGGGCGACGGCGATGTCACCGCGCCTTTGGTCTATGTCAATTACGGCAATGTCGACGACTATAAGCGGCTGGAGCAGCTGGGCATCTCGGTCAAGGGCAAGATCGTCATCGCCCGCTATGGCGAAGGCTGGCGCGGGTTGAAGCCGAAGCTGGCACAGGACCATGGCGCCATCGGCACCCTGATCTATTCCGATCCCGCCGATGACGGCTATTCCCAGGACGCCGTCTATCCCAACGGCTCGATGCGGCCGCCGCAAGGCATCCAGCGCGGCTCGGTCGCCGACATGACCATCTTCCCCGGCGATCCGCTGACCCCCGGCGTCGCCGCCAAGCCCGATGCCAAGCGGCTGACGCGCGAGACCTCGCCCACCATTCTCAAGATTCCCGCCTTGCCCATCTCCTATGCCGACGCCCAGGCGCTGTTGGGCGCCATGGACGGGGTGGTGGCGCCGCCAAACTGGCGCGGCCATCTGGGCATCACCTATCGCGTCACCGGGTCCTTCCCGGTGCATTTGGCGGTCCAGTCGGAATGGAGCCTGAAAACCATTTATGACGTGATCGCCCAGCTCAAAGGTTCCCAATATCCCGACCAATGGGTGATCCGCGGCAACCATCACGACGGTTGGGTGATGGGCGCCAGCGATCCCCTGTCGGGGCAAGTGGCGCTGCTGGCCGAGGCCAAGGCGCTGGGTGAGATGGTCAAGAGCGGCTGGAAGCCCAAGCGCACCATCATCTACACCAGCTGGGACGCGGAAGAGCCGATGCTGCTGGGCTCAACCGAATGGGCCGAGGACCATGCCGCCGAACTGCAGAAGAAAGCGGTGATCTATATCAACAGCGACGGCAATGGCCGCGGCATTCTCAATGCCGGCGGCAGCGAGGATCTGGAGAAATTCGTCAGCCAGTCCCTGGCCGGCTTGACCGATCCGGAAACCGGCCAGCCCGTCGCCGCCCGCCGCCGGGCCCGTCTGCGCATGCTGGGGCCGAATGCCGACGAACATGCCAAGGCGATGGCGAAGCTGGCGGCCGAACCGAATTCCGACATGCCGCTGGAGCCGCTGGGCTCGGGCTCGGACTATTCCGCCTATCTGCAGCATTTGGGACTGGCGACCTTGGATTTCGGCTATGGCGGCGAGGGCCGCTCGTCCGGCGTCTACCATTCCCGCTACGACACCTATGAGCATCACAGCCGGTTCGTGGATCCCGGCTTCGTCTATGACGCGCTTCTGGCCAAGACGGTGGGCCGGGCGGTGATCCGGGCCGCCGATGCGGAACTGCCGCTGCAACAGGCGTCGGACTTCGCGGACGCCATCGGCCAGTATGTCGGCGAAGTGAAGAAGCTGGCCGACACCAGGCGCGAGGCGCAGCAGACCCAGGCCAAGATGCTGGCCGACAATGTCTATGCCCTGGCGACCGATCCCACCAAGCCGCACGCCAATCCGACAGCACTGCAGCCGGTGCCGAAATTCGACTTCAGCCCGCTGGACCAGGCGGCGGCGACCTTAAAGAACAGCGCCAAGGCCTATGACGACGCGCTGGCGGCGCATGGCGCCGGCCTGTCCCGCGCGGACCGCGCCAAGCTGCAAGGCGTGATGCAGTCGATCGATGAGACCCTGCTCCTGGATCAGGGCCTGCCCAGCCGCCCCTGGTACAAGAATGCGATCTACGCGCCGGGACGATTTACCGGCTATGGCGCCAAGACCTTGCCCGGCGTGCGCGAGGCGATCGAGGAGGAACGCTGGGACGACGCCACCAAATATATCGGACTGACGGCGGCCACGCTGAACGCCTATGGCGCCCGGCTGGATCAGGCGACGGCGATCCTGAATCACTGACCGGTCAGCCGTTTTCAGTCAGGACCCAGCCGGCCAGATAGAGCGAGCCGCAGATCAGGATTCGCGGCGGCGGCTCCTTGGGATGGGCGCGGGCCCAGGCGGCCACTTGCAGCATCGCGTCCTCCGGATCCTCCGCCGGGGCGGCGTCGAGACCGGCGCTGCGGGCCGCGTCGTAAAGCGCGCCCGCGCCCAGGCTGGCGGCTTCGCCAGGAATCGCCACCGTCACCACATGCCGGGCCAGGCCCTTGAAGGCGGACAGAAAGCCCGCCGCATCCTTGGTCTTGAGCATGCCGCAGATCAGATAAAGCGGGCGGTCCACCTTTTCGTCCAGATCGGCGACGGCGCGGCTGACGGCGGCGGCGGAATGGGGATTATGGCCGCCATCCAGCCAGATTTCGGCGTCCGCCGGCGCATGGACGACCAGAGGCCCGTAGGAAAGATGCTGCAGCCGTCCCGGCCAATCCACGCGGCGCAGGCCCGTCTCCACCGCCTGATCCGCACCCCAGTCCAGCGCCCGCCCGTCCAGCCGGGCATGCCTGAGACCCGCGATGGCGACGGCGGCATTGTCGATCTGGTGGCGGCCGATCAATCTCGGCAGCGGCAGGTCGAGCAGGCCGGTCTCGTCCTCATAGACCATGCGGCCATGCTCCTGGCGGGCGAAGAAATCCTGGCCGAACACAAAGGCCGGGGCGCTGACGCTGTCGGCGCGGCGCAGGATGGCTTCGCGGGCGATCTCGTCCTGCGGCCCCACCACCACCGGAATGCCGGATTTGACGATGCCCGCCTTCTCGCCTGCGATGGTGGCGATGTCGTCGCCCAGAAACTCCATATGGTCCAGTCCAACCGGCTGCACGATGGTCATGGCGGGCCTGGGCACCACATTGGTGGCGTCGAATTTTCCGCCCAGCCCGACTTCCAGCACGGTGGCGTCGGCCGGATGGCGCGAGAAAGCGAGAAACATGGCCGCGGCGGTGATCTCGAAAAATGTGATGATCTGGCCGTCATTGACCCGTTCCACCTCTTCCAAGATGGCGCAGAGTTCCTCTTCGGAAATCAGTTCGCCGGCGATGCGGATGCGCTCATGGAAGCGCATCAGATGCGGGGAGATGTGCATATGCACCTTGAGGCCCTGGGCTTCCAGCATGGCGCGGGAAAAGGCGCAGGCCGAGCCCTTGCCGTTGGTGCCGGCGACGTGAATCACCGGCGGCAGCTTGAGCTGGGGATTGCCCAGCGCCGCCAACAGCCGCAGCATGCGGTCCAGCTTGAGATCGATCTTCTTGGGATGCAATGCCAGCAGCCGGTCCAGGATCGCCGAACTCAGCGGATAATCCTTCATTGCGCGGCGACGGCGTGTCCGTTGCCGTTGCCGGCGGGCGGCGGCAGATTTTTCACTCTCGGTCTGGGCTTGTTCATCAGCAGATGCAGGATGCGCGACAGGGTGGCGCGCAATTCCGTCCGCGGCGTCACCATATCCAGCATGCCATGGGCGAGAAGATATTCGGCGCGCTGGAATCCCTCCGGCAATTTTTCGCGAATGGTCTGGGCGATCACCCGGGCGCCGGCAAAGCCGATCTGCGCCTCCGGCTCGGCGATCTGGATGTCGCCCAGCATGGCATAGGAGGCCGAAACCCCGCCGAAAGTGGGATCGGTGAAGACCACGATATAAGGCAGGCCCGCTTCCTTCAGCATATCCACGGCGATGATGGTGCGCGGCATCTGCATCAAGGACAGCATGCTTTCCTGCATCCGGGCCCCGCCCGAGGAGACGTAGAGAATGAAGGCGCGCTTTTCCGCGATCGCCGCCTCCGCCGCCTGGACGAAGGCTTCGCCCACCGCCATGCCCAGCGAGCCGCCCAGAAAATCGAAAGGCTGCACCGCCACCATCACTGCCAATCCATCGAGCGTGCCGCGGGCGGCGCTGAAGGCGTCCGGCCGGGCGGTCTTGGCCTTGGCCGCCTTGATTTCGTCGCCATAGCGTTTCTCGCCACGAAAGCGCAGCGGATCCTGGACCACGCGCGGCGGCGGCAATTCGCCGAAGGAATTGGCGTCGAAAGTATAGGCGAAACGTTCCGCCGGGCCGATGCGCATATGATGGCCGCAATTGGGGCAGACATGCAGGTTCGCCACCAGATCGCGATGAAAGATCATCTCGCCGCAGGCCGAGCATTTCTTCCAGAGATTTTCCGGGGTCTCGCGGCCGCCCTTGCCCATCAGGCTCTTGATCCGGGGGCGGACGAAATTGGTGATCCAGTTCATGCCCGCACCTTAGCATCGGACCGCGCGTGAATGGAATCGGCCAGGGACCGGCAAAGTTCCGTCACCGCCGCAACCGTCGCGTCTCTGCCCGCCGCCGGCTGCCGGGCGACGATAGTGACGATGGCCGAGCCCACCACCGCCGCGTCGGCCATGCGGGCGATTTCGGCCGCCTGCGCCGGGGTCTTGATGCCGAACCCCACCGCGACCGGAAGATCGCTGGCCTTCTTGATGCGGGCCAAGGCATTCTTCACATCGGTTTCGACAAAGCTCTTGGTGCCGGTGACGCCGGCGATGGAGACATAATAGAGATAGCCGCTGGCGCCCTTAAGGATGGTCTCGAGCCGCGCCGCGTCGGTGGTGGGCGTGACCAGGCGGATGATGTCGAGGCCGGCGGCCTCGGCCGGTTCGCGCAGCACCGCATCCTCTTCCGGCGGCAGATCCACGATGATGAACCCGTCGGCACCGGCGGCCGCCGCCTCGCGCACGAAATGCGCCGCGCCCCGGGCATGGATGGGATTGTAATAGCCCATCAGCACGATCGGGGTCCTGTTGTCGCGTTCCCGGAACCGGCGGACCAATTCCAGCGTGCGCGCCATGGTGGCGCCCGCATTCAATGCCCTGAGACTCGAGGCCTGAATCACCGGTCCGTCCGCCATCGGATCGCTGAACGGCATGCCCAACTCGATCACATCGGCCCCCGCGCCCGGTAGGGCGTCCAGGATCGCCTGCGAGGTTTCGAAATCGGGATCGCCGGCGGTGACGAAGGGCACGAAGCCGGCCCGGCCCTGCGCCTTCAATTCCGCAAAGCGGGCCGCGATCCGGCTCATAGCGTCACTCCCAGCGCCGCGGCCACCGAGAACACATCCTTGTCGCCCCGCCCCGACAGGCAGACCGCGATGGACTGGTCCTTGCCCATCTTGGGCGCGACGCGTGCGACATGGGCCAGCGCATGCGCCGATTCCAAGGCGGGGATGATGCCTTCCAGTTTCGAGAGCAGCTGGAACGCATCCAGGGCGTCCCGGTCGGTGGCGGAGAAATACTGCACCCGGCCGATATCCTTCAGCCAGGAATGTTCCGGCCCGACGCCGGGATAGTCCAAGCCGGCCGATATGGAATGCGCCTCCAGCACCTGGCCTTCCACATCCTGCAGCAGATAAGAGCGGGCGCCGTGCAGCACACCGGGCGAACCCTTGGAGATGGTGGCGGCATGGCGGGGCGTGGCGGTTCCCTCGCCCGCCGCCTCCACGCCGTGAATTTCCACGTCCGGATCGTCGATGAAAGGATGGAACATGCCGATGGCGTTGGAGCCGCCGCCGACACAGGCCACCACCAGGTCCGGCAACTTCCCTTCCTGGGCCAGCATCTGAGCGCGGGCCTCGCTGCCGATCACGGTCTGGAAGTCGCGCACGATCATCGGATAGGGATGCGGGCCGACCACCGAACCGATGATGTAGAATGTGTCCTCGACATTGGCGACCCAGTCGCGCAAGGCCTCGTTGGTCGCGTCCTTCAAGGTGCGCGAGCCGGAGGTGACGGGGCGCACTTCCGCGCCCAACAGATGCATGCGGAACACGTTCGGCTTTTGCCGCTCGGTGTCCACCTCGCCCATATAGACCACGCAGGGAAACCCAAACCGCGCCGCCACCGTGGCGGTCGCCACCCCATGCTGGCCGGCCCCGGTCTCGGCGATGATCCGGGTCTTGCCCATGCGCCGCGCCAATAGAATCTGACCCAGGCAATTGTTGATCTTGTGCGCGCCGGTGTGATTGAGATCCTCGCGCTTGAGATAGATCTTGGCGCCGCCGAAATGCCCGGTCAGGCGCGGCGCGAAATAGAGCGGGCTTTCGCGCCCCACATAATGGGTGAGAAGCCCGTCCAGCTCCTGCTGGAAGGACGGGTCCTGCTTCGCCGCGGCATAGGCCTTTTCCAGTTCCAGCAGCAGCGGCATCAGGGTCTCGGCGACGAAGCGGCCGCCATAGGCGCCGAAATGGCCGGTGGCGTCGGGGCCGGAGCGCAGGGAATTCGGCAACAGGCTCACGCGCGCACTCTTCCTTTCGCCGCCGCGACAAAATCCGCGATCCGGCTTTCGCTCTTTATGCCGGGCGCACTTTCCACGCCGGAGGAAACATCGACCAGGGCGGCGCCGCTGACCGAAATGGCGCCGGTGACATTCTCCGGTGTCAGTCCACCGGCCAGAAACCAGGGCCGCGCAAAGCTTTTGCCGCTCAGCATCCGCCAGTCGAAAGCGGTGCCATGGCCGCCAGGCCGGACGGCCTCCGAAGCAACCGGAGCGTCGAACAGAAACAGGTCCACGACATCATCATAGTCACTGGTCAAGACCAGATCCTCGGTGTCGCGGACCGGCAGCGCCTTGATCAGGGGAATGCCGAAGCGCGCCCGGATGTCGGCTGCCCTTTGCGGCGTCTCCTTGCCATGCAGCTGGAAGAAATCCGGTTGCACCCGGCCGGCGATCGCGGCCAGCTTTTCGTCGCCCTCGTCCACCACCAGCGCCGCCAGTTTGAGGCGTCCGCGCAGCCGCCCGGCCAGCATAACGCCCTCTTCCAAACTGAGATTGCGGGGGCTGGCCGCAAAGAACACCAGCCCGCCGAAATCGGCGCCGGCACGCAGCACCGCCTCCGCCGCAGCGGCGGAATTAATCCCGCAGATTTTGACCTGGACCGGCATGGGTGGGGCTTATGGGCTGGGGCCGGCCCAAAATCAAGCAAACGGCGCTAAGCTTCGGAAAAGCCCAGGCTTTCGGCAATCTCCCGGGCCGCCTTGCATCGGGTCCGGAGCGGCGGTGATGGGCCGGCCGATCACCAGAAAACTGGCGCCCGCATCCAGAGCCTCCCTCGGCCCCATCACCCGCTGCTGGTCGCCCAAGGCGGCACCCTTGGGCCGGATTCCCGGCACCATCAGGAGAAAGTCGGGTCCCAACGCCGCCCGCAGAGCCGCGATCTCGTGCGCGGAACAGACCACTCCATCCAAGCCCGCAATCGCGGGTCAGCCGCGCCAGGCGCAGGACCTGGTTGCCGGCCGGGCCGTGCTGGCCCACCGCCTCCAGATCGGCGTCGGCCAGGCTGGTCAGGACCGTCACGGCGATGACCTTAGTCTTGGGGTTGACGCTTCGCGCCGCCTCCAGCGCCGATTTGAGCATGGCGGGGCCGCCGGCGGCATGCACATTCAGGATATCCACCCCCAATTTCGCGGCCGCGCGCACCGCCCCGGCCACCGTGTTGGGGATGTCGTGGAATTTGAGATCCAGGAATATCGGCAGGCCCAGATCGGCAAATCTGCGAACGCCGTCCGGCCCATGCGCGGCGAAAAATTCTAGCCCCAACTTGACCCCGCCGATATAGGGCTTGAGGCGCGCCGCCAGCGCGTGTCCCTGCTTCAGATCCGTGGTGTCGAGGGCGGCAAAGACGGGAATCATGGTGTTATTTTCGTGCATCCGGCGCGAAAACCGAAATACGCCCGTCGTCACGCCGGAGCCAGCCAAGCCGGCATCCGTCAACCCTTCGGCGAGCTGCCATTCAGCCTTTCGCGCAATTCCTTGCCGGTGCGGAAAAAAGGCGCCCGCTTCTCGCCCACCGAAACCGGTTCGCCGGTGCGCGGATTGCGCCCCATGCGCGAAGGCCGCACCTTTACCGAGAAAGCGCCGAAACCGCGCAATTCCACCCGATGGCCCTCGGCCAATGCCTTGGTGATGCCGTCCAGGATCGTGGTAACGATCCGCTCCACATCGCGGTGGTAGAGATGCGGGTACCGCGCGGTCAGCCGCGCCACCAGTTCAGATTTGATCATCCCAGCCCCTAAGGGACATATCCGGACGTGCAACGCCGTCCGCCCCCGTTAAATTGTCAGAGGGGCGGAGGCACGTCAACGGGAAGCTCCTGAAAATTCAGGCCTTTTTTGGGTTCCTGTTAAGCCTATCGGCCCCGAGGGCTCCCAATCCGCGGCCGTGTCTGTCCCGGCTGGCACCGGAAGGGCCGCTGCGCCGGGAATTTCGGGTTCTGGAGGCCGGTGGCCGCGGGCCGCGCGCATTCCGGTCAACCCACCCAAATTCGCAAGCCGGAATGCTTGGGGCGCAGGTCCGGAACATCGCGCCGAACCCTATATTGAGTCCGCATCCATCCCGGGGATTTTCGTGGCCGGCTCTTCTGTTTCTGTTCGCGACCTCATGCTGGCCCTGGCGGTGGTCTTCGTCTGGGGCACCAACTTCGTGGTCATCCGGATCGGATTGAACAGTCTGCCGCCGCTGCTGTTTGCCGCGCTGCGGTTCACCCTGGTTCTGTTGCCGATGGTATTCATCCTGCCCCGGCCGAAGGTGAAATGGGCCAATTTGGCCTTTTACGGCGTCGCCATCGGGCTGGGCCAGTTCGGCCTACTTTTCATCGCGATGAACGGCCTGATTTCACCCGGCCTGGCATCGCTGGTGGTGCAGATGCAGGTCTTCTTCACCATCGCGCTGTCGATGCTGCGCAGCGGTGAGCGGCTGAAACCGTTTCAGATGGCGGCGTTCGCCCTGGCGATCGCCGGCATGGGCATTATCCTCGCGCATAACGGCAGCCAGAATGGCCAAGGCGTAACCATCCTCGGCCTGGTCCTGACCCTGGCGGCCGCCGCGGCCTGGGCGCTGGGCAATCAATGCGCCAAGGAAGCCGGTAAGGTGAACACCCTGGCCTATGTGGTGTGGGCCAGCCTGTTTGCGCTGCCGCCGCTTTATCTCTTGTCGCTGTGGCGCGAAGGCTGGCCGGCCATGGTTTCCGGCGTTGCCCATGCCGGCTGGGCCACCTGGGCGGTGGTTCTGTGGCAGAGCGTGGGCAACACCATGTTCGGCTATGGCTGCTGGGCCTGGCTTCTGGCCCGTCATCCCGCCGCCACCATCGCGCCTCTGTCGTTGCTGGTGCCGGTGTTCGGCTTCGCCGCCTCGGCGCTGTTTTTGGGCGAGCCGCTGCAGGGCTGGAAGATCGCGGCCGGGTTGTTGGTGATCGGCGGGCTGGCGCTCAACATCTTCTGGGCCCGGCTCAGACCCAAATTCATTCCGGCGCCGGAGGTCTGATCCTTTCGCGGCTCAGTCTTTCCGTCCCGGCACCCGGAAATCGATATAGCGGATATGGCCGCCCGGCGCGGGCTTGATCCATTGCGGCGTGCCCGCCGGGATCTGGATGATATCGTTCTTGTGAATTTCGATGCTCTTGGTATCGCCGGCGAGCCCGCTGCCGCGAAATTCGCCTTCGCTGACCATGTGGGCATTGGCCAATTCGCCGCCATAGACCAGGGTGGCGTCGCCATCCAGCACCACGATATTGTCGACGCCTTCCAGATGCAGCTCGGTATCGCCGGCCTTGTCGCGATCGACCACGAAGCCGCGGAAACGCTCCCCGCTCAGCACTTGCAGCACGCCGCTGGGATCGGTGGGCTCTGACATCGCCCCATTGGGCAGATAGACCAGATCGGCGGCCTTTGCCGGCGTGGCCAAGACCGCCGCGACGGCGGCGGCGATCAGAAAGTCCCCAAGATTGCGCATGAACCCTCCCGTGAAAATTTGCAAGAAGGCTACGTCAAAGCCCGGACAAGCAAAAGGGCGCGCGAAGCATCGCGCGCCCTGATTTGGCTTCGTCCAAGACCGTTGTGGACCGATCGCTTATTCGTCCTCGGTCTTTTTGGTCCGCTTCTTGAGGGCGGCGCCCAGGATGTCGCCCAGGGAGGCGCCGGAATCCGACGAGCCGAATTGCGCCACCGCTTCCTTCTCCTCGGCCACTTCGCGGGCCTTGATGGAGAGCGAAATCTTGCGGGCGGCCTTGTCCACCGAAGTGACCATGGCATCGACCTTGTCGCCCTTGCCGAAGCGCTCGGGCCGCTGGTCGTTGCGGTCCCGCGCCAGATCGGCGCGGCGGATGAAGGATTTGACGCCGTCGGCGAGCGAAACCTCGATGCCGCCATCGGTGACCTCGGTCACGGTGGCGGTGACGATCTGGCTCTTCCTGAGCGCCCCGCCGCCGGCGCCGGCCTTTTCCATCGGGTCGGTCCCGAGCTGCTTGATGCCCAGCGAAACCCGCTCCTTCTCGACATCGATGTCCAGCACCTTGGCTTTGACCGTCTGGCCCTTTTCGTACTTCTTGATGGCTTCCTCGCCCGGCTCCGACCAGGACAGGTCCGAGAGATGCACCATGCCGTCGATCTCCGCTTCCACGCCCACGAACAGGCCGAACTCGGTGATGGACTTGATCTCGCCTTCGATGGTGCTGCCGACCGGATGGTTGGCGGAAAAGGCGGTCCAGGGATTTTCCTGGGTCTGCTTGAGGCCCAGGCTGATGCGGCGCTTGTTGGAATCCACTTCCAGCACCTGCACCTCGACCTCGGTGCCGGGCGTGACCAGCTTGGAAGGCGCCAGATTCTTCTTCACCCAGGACATTTCGCTGACATGGACCAGGCCTTCCACCCCCGGCTCCAGCTCCACAAAGGCGCCATAGTCGGTGACATTGGTGACCTTGCCGGTGAATTTGGCTCCGACCGGATATTTGACGCTGACCCCTTCCCAGGGATCGGTCTGCAATTGCTTCATGCCCAGCGAGATGCGCTGGGTGTCGTGGTTGATCTTGATGATCTGCACCGTGACGGTCTGGCCCACCGACAGAACCTCGGTGGGATGGGACACCCGGCGCCAGGCGATGTCGGTGACATGCAGCAGCCCGTCCACTCCGCCCAGATCCACGAAGGCGCCGTAATCGGTGATGTTCTTGACCACGCCTTCGACCACCTGCTTCTCCTGCAAGGAGGCGACCAGCGAGGTGCGCTCCTCGGCCCGGCGCTCCTCCAGCACCGCCCGGCGCGACACCACGATATTGCCGCGGCGGCGGTCCATCTTGAGGATCTGGAACAGCTGGGGCTGGTTCATCAGCGGTCCGACATCGCGGGTGGGACGGACATCGACCTGGCTGCCCGGCAGAAACGCCACCGCCCCGTCCAGATCGACGGTGAAGCCGCCCTTGACCCGGCCGAAAATGACGCCGGTGACGCGGGTCTGATCGTTGAAGGCCTTTTCCAGCTTGATCCAGCTCTCTTCGCGCCGCGCCTTGTCGCGCGAGAGAACCGCCTCGCCGAGGGCATTTTCCACCCGCTCCAGATAGACCTCGACCTCGTCGCCCACCTGAACATTGGCGGGCACGCCCGGCATGGCGAATTCTTTCAAGGGCACCCGGCCCTCGGTCTTGAGGCCCACATCCACCACCGCGAAGTCATTCTCCAGGGCGACCACCTTGCCCTTGATGACGGCGCCTTCCTGGGGCGACTGGGTCTCGAAGCTCTGCTCGAGCATGGCCGCGAAATCCTCGCGGCTGGGGGCGGCGATGGATGCTTCGCTGCGGATCTGGGTTGCGGCGCGGGCCATTCAATATCCTTAAAATTGCGATCCTGCCGAATGGCGTTGGCCATTGGACTTCCCATGCGGATGCATGGGCAAAGGGTTGTGGAAGAAGTAAGCGGAGTGCCCGAAAGCCGCCGGGCCTCCTTTAGCCCCTGTGGCGGTCCTTGAGCGCGCCTTCGACCTTGGGGGAAACCAGGGCAAGGGCTGCCGCGAACGCGGCGTCTATACCCAAATCGGAGGTGTCGAGCAAGTCGGCATCCGGCGCCTGCTTCAAAGGCGAGATCGGGCGGGATTTGTCGGCGGCGTCGCGGGCATTGAGTTCGGCCAGCAATTCCGGTTCATCCCGGGCGATCCCCATCCCCTTCAGTTCCAGCCAGCGGCGATGGGCGCGCAGCTCCGGCCTGGCGTCCACATAGAGCTTGGCGGTGGCTTCGGGACAGATCACGGTGCCGATGTCGCGCCCGTCCATTACCGCGCCGGGACTGCCGCCGGGCGGCGTGCGAAGAAAACTCTGCTGAAAATCCAGCAACGCCTGCCGCACGGCGGGAATGGCGGCGACCCGGCTGGCCGCCTGCCCCACCACATCGGTGCGGATCTGGGGATCGCCGGCGCGCGACAGATCGATGGATTGCGCCCCCTTGACCGCGTCGGCCGGGTTGCCGGGATCGCCCCCGGCCTCCAGGACCGCCAGCGCCGTCAGCCGATAGAGCGCCCCGGAATCCAGATGCGCGAAGCCGAAATGCGCCGCCAATCTCTTGGCCAGGGTGCCTTTGCCGGACGCGGCGGTGCCGTCCACCGCGATGACGATGGACCTGCTCATTGCGCCGGCGCCGTAAAGTCGGCGCCCAGCGACTGCATCAGCGCCCGGTAGCCGGGAAAGCTGGTGGCGATCATGGTGATGTCGTCCACCGTCACCGGCTCCTTGGAGGCCAGGCCCAAAGTCAGGAACGCCATGGCGATGCGGTGATCCATATGGTTGCGGACCACGCCGCCGCCTTGGGCGACGCCGCGGCCCTTCACGGTCAAACCGTCCAAGCTTTCCACAAACGCCACGCCATTGGCCTCAAGCCCGCGCGCCATGGCCGAAAGCCGGTCGCTTTCCTTCACCCGCAACTCTTCCAGGCCCTGCATCACCGTATCGCCTTCGGCGAAGGCGGCGGCGACCGCCAGGATGGGATATTCGTCGATCATGGATGGCGCCCGCTCGGCAGGGACTATCACGCCTTTCAAGGCGGAGTGGCGGACGATCAGATCGCCGATCTCCTCCCCGCCGCCGATCCGGCGGTTTTCGATCCGGATATCGGCCCCCATCTCCAGCAGGGTCTGGATCAATCCGCTCCGGCGGGGATTGAGCAGGATCGCCGGCAGATGAATCTCCGAACCCGGCACGATCAGACCCGCCACCAGCGGAAAGGCGGCCGAGGACGGATCGCGGGGCACTTCGATGTCGCAGCCGCGAAGATCGGTTGCGGCGCGGATATGGATGCACTCGCCGCCGCCCGCCAACGGCTCGACCCGGATATCGGCGCCGAACGCCGCCAGCATTTTTTCGGTGTGATCGCGGGTTCGAACCGGCTGGGTCACCGAACTCTCCCCGCTCGCGTTCAGCGCCGCCAGCAGGAGCGCGGATTTCACCTGGGCGGAGGCGACCGTGACGGTGATATCGATCGCCTTGGCCTGGCCGGCGCCGAATATCGTCACCGGCATCAGGGCCTTTTCGCCCTGCGCTTCATAGCGCATCCCGAACCGGGTCAGGGGCTGAAGCACCCGCGCCATCGGCCGCGACCGCAAGGAGGCGTCGCCGGTGAAGATGGTGGTGACCGGCGTGGTCGCCACCGCGCCCATCATCAGCCGCGAGCCGGTGCCGGAATTGCCGAAATCCAGGGTGCCCTTGGCCTGCCGCCAGTTGCCCACCCCCACCCCGGTCACTTGCCAGCTGCCCTCCCCGGACCGGCTGACCCCGGCGCCCAATTGCCGGACCGCGCCGGCGGTGCTGCTCACATCCCCCGACTCCAGAAGCCCGGAAATCCGGGTTTCGCCCCTGGCCATGGCGCCCAGGATCAGGGCCCTCTGGGAAATGGACTTGTCGCCCGGAACCAGGGCCGTCCCGGCCAAGGCGCCGGCTTTGCGGGCGCGCAGAGGCTGGGCATTGTGGGGCGGCGGGGCGGTGGGCATGGGCGGGCTTCGATTGCGCTTTACAGGCGGGGCGAGAAGTGGCAAACGCGCCCTCCACTACCTCTTCTTTATGGGAACAAGAACCTTGGTCAAGGCGGATCTTGGAACGAAACGGGCCTGTCCCGGTTGCGGGGCGCGCTTCTACGATCTTTCGAAGCGGCCCATCGAATGCCCCAAATGCGGGGTCTCCTTCGAGCCGGAGGCGCTGTATAAGCAGCGCCGCGGACGGCAGCCGGAGCCCGTGGAAAGACCGGCTCCGGCCGCGGAGGCCGAAGACGAAGAGGCCGAAGAGGAGAATGAGGAGCCCGAGGCCGAAGCCGAGGAAGAGGAGGAGACGGTCGAGGAAGCGCCCCTGAACGTCAACGCCACCGGCGAGGACGAGGACGAAACCGTCGAGGAAGAGGAAGCCGAGGCGGATTCGGGCATGAGCGTGGTCGAGGGCGAAGAGGACGTCGCCATCGAGGACATCGAAGTCGAGGGCGAAGACGAGGACGAGGACGAAGACGAGGACGACGATCTTCTGGCCGAAGTCGAGGAAGAAGAAGAGGACGTGTCCGGCATCATCGACCCCGGCATTACCAAGGACGAAGGCTAGAATTACGCGGTCCGCGTACCAGACGGGCCGCTGGAGATTGGGGCCATAGCTCAGCTGGGAGAGCGCCTGCATGGCATGCAGGAGGTCAGCGGTTCGATCCCGCTTGGCTCCACCATTTCCCGCCCCCATCATCCCGCAGTATGGCCTGCACCCGGTTTTGAAGACACCGAGTTTGGTGTTTTTATGGAACCGGGAGGTGGGTCATGGAGAGACGGAAGTTCACACGAGAGTTCAAGCTTGAGGCGGTGAAGCTTGTCACCGAGCGCGGTGTATCTGTGGCGCAAGCCGGGCGCGATCTGGGCGTCCATGGAACGGTGCTGCGGCGCTGGATCAAGGATGCGGCTGGGGACGTGCAGCAGGCATTTCCCGGCCATGGTCGGCAGGGTCCGGAGCAGGCCGAGATCACGCGGCTGAAGCGCGAAGTGACCAAGCTCAAAGCCGAACGCGATATCCTAAAAAAAGCCGCGGCCTACTTCGCGAAGGAGAGCACGTGAAGTTCTCCTTCATCGCGAAGCACCGGGGGATATGGCCGGCGAGATGGATGTGCGGGGCGCTCGGTGTCTCGCGCGGCGGCTTCTATGCCTGGCTGACGCGGCCCCGCAGCGAGCGCAGTCGCAGCGACGAGGAACTGGGTGCGAAGGTCCGCGCCAGCTTCCTTGCCAGCGACCGGACCTACGGTGCCCGGCGTGTGTGGCACGACCTGATCTCGGAAGGGATTTCCTGTGGGCTGCACCGGATCGAGCGCCTGATGCGCCAGCAGGGCCTAAAAGCGCGCCCCAGACGGCGGCGGCTACCGCCAGACCTGGGAGAGCGGCAAGCGGGCGCCATCGCCTCCAACATGCTGGACCGCAGCTTCGATGCCCCGGCCCCGAACCGCAAATGGATCGCGGACTTCACCTACATCTGGACGGCAGAAGGCTGGCTCTATGTGGCGGCGGTCGTGGATCTGTTCTCCCGGCGCGTGGTCGGATGGTCGATGAGCGCGAGCATGACGGCCCAGCTCGTCACCGATGCCCTGGTGATGGCGATCTGGCGGCGGGGAAAACCCCGGGCATTGCTCCATCATTCAGATCGCGGCAGCCAGTACACCAGCGAGCAGTTCCAGCGGCTGATGGCCGATCATGGCGTCACCTGTTCGATGAGCCGCTCTGGCAATTGCTGGGACAACGCTGCGATGGAGAGCTTCTTCTCCTCGCTTAAGACCGAGCGTACGGCGCGTAAGACCTATCGGACGCGGAATGATGCCAAGGCCGATGTGTTCGACTACATCGAACGCTTCTACAACCCAAAACGACGGCACTCGACGATCGGATATATGAGCCCAATGGACTTTGAGACGAAGGCAGGATTAGCTTAACCGCGTGTCACTCAAACCGGGTGCAGGCCAGTTGGCAATCGCTTCTGACGCAAGAGCATCCACACTGGCTGGTGCGTTTGGCGCGATCGCTATTGCACTAGCGGTAGCCGCTCTCACCATGCTTAACTCGTCTGAAGCTATTGCTCTTCATCGGCTGACGGCTGCATGTGCGACCGCGGCCTCTGTACTCTTCATTTCGGTATCGAAGCTAACCTCGCCCCCAAAGGCGCGGCTGAGTGCGACGCGCGACAGCGCAGTGAGGCGCGCCCGCGACCACTATTTGCGACATTTGCAACAAGATCGGCCATCCGATAGGGGTCTAAGGTCCACCATCGGAATTGTCCATTGAGCGATTTTCTGGACGCCCGCAGCCTGCCTCGCGGCACCACCCTGACCCCCGATCTGGCGATCGTGGGGGGCGGTCCGGCCGGCATCAGCCTGGCCCTGGCCCTGGCGGATGGCGGCCAGAACATCCTGCTGCTGGAATCCGGCGGCCTGACCTTCGAGGCCGCATCCCAGAAACTTTACCAAGGCGGCGAAAGCGGGGTTTCCTATATCGCGCTGGATGGCGGGCGGCTGCGCTATCTGGGCGGCAGCACCAATCATTGGGGCGGCTGGTGCCGCCCGCTGGACAAGATCGACTTCGAAAAACGCGACTGGGTGCCCTATTCGGGCTGGCCTTTTTCCCGCGCGGAAATCGAGCCCTATTTCGCCCGGGCCCAGGCCCTGGTGGAGGCCGGCCCCTGGGTCTACGACAAGGCCGACGAGGCGGTGGCGGACAAGGGCGCGCTGCTGCCGCTGGGACCGGGCGGGGTCTATACCACCTGGTTTCAATTTTCCAAGACCAAGGGCAGCCCGCTGCCCACCCATTTCGGCCATCGCTATGAAAACGACCTGAAGCGGGCGCCGCGCGTCACGCCGCTGCTGCACGCCAATGTCACCGGCATCCGGCTTTCCGCCGATGCCGGCCAAGTGGATCATCTCGATGTCGCCACCCTCTCCGGCAACCGGCTGACAGTCAGGCCGCGTTACACGGTGCTGGCGGCGGGCGCGATCGAGACCGCCAGGCTGCTGCTGGCCTCCAACGATGTGGCGAGCGCGGGCATCGGCAACGGCAATGATCTGGTGGGGCGTTTCTTCGCCGACCATCCCATCCCCCGCGATGTCGCGACCTTGGTGGTGTTCGATGGACGGATGGCGCCCTTCTATCCCAACAATATCGTGCTGGCGAACAAGGCGGTATTGCGCGCCGCCTTGTCGCCTCGGCCGGAATTCCTGCGGGCGCATCATGTGATGGGCTCGCTCGTCACGGTGGAAAATCCCGTTCCGCCGGACCCATTGGCAACGGCCGCGATCGAGACCACATCGGAGGCTTTGCGGGTGGACGCCTCGCGCGCCAAAGCCTATTCGCTGGGCTGCGGCATGGAGTTGGTTCCCGATCCCGAGCGCCGGGTCACCTTGAGCCAGGACCGCGACGCGCTGGGCATGCCGCGGCTCAACCTGAACATGACCATCTCCGACGACGATTTTGCCCGCTTCCGTCAGACCCTGGCGGAATTGGGGCGCCAGCTTCTGGCGGCAAAATCCGGCATGATTCATTTGAGCTACAGCGAGCGCCGGGAATGGCTGGCTGCGATGGATTGGGGCAACCACCATCTGGGCACCACCCGCATGCATGTGGATCCCCGCCAGGGCGTGGTCGACGCCGACAGCAAAGTGCACGGCGTGGCGAATCTTTATGTCGCGGGCAGTTCGGTGTTTCCCACTTACGGCTCCTCCAATCCCACCTTGAATCTGGTCGCGCTGACCTTGCGCCTGGCCGACCGGCTGAAACAGGTGATGGCATGAGGCGGCGGGGTGTCCTGATCGGCCTGGCGGCGATCCTGGTGGCGGCAGGCGGCGCGGCCTGGAAGTTTCATCTGTTCGGCCCCCATTACCCGCCGACGCCCTATGACGATCTCCTGGATCAGATCGCCGATCGCGAACCCGCCGCGATTTTCGGCCGCGCGGCTCTGGAAGGCGGGCCGGCCCAAAGCACCGCGCAGCTTGCCGCGGGTATGCGCAAGGATGGCCGGACCCTTTCCTCCCGCGCCGCTTCCGAGCCCGGCGAAGCCCAGCTCGCCGAGGTGGCGGGCTGGGTCGTGCCCCAAAGCGTGGCACAGTTTTCGGCCCTGGCCGCGCTGGCCACGAGGCAAACCCCGACCCATTAACCATGAGAAGCGCTGCGATCCCGGCATAACGGGGTCTTGAAGCGGAACAAAAAGACACCATTTCTGCATCAGGCGCCCAGATGGGGCCTGGATTTTGCAAGCCGCTCGAAAGGAGGGCTTGGACATGACACGCAGTTATTTCGACAGCCCGCTGATGCTGGGTTTCGAGCCGCTGGAGCGGCTGGTGGAGCGGACCGTCAAAATTGCCGGTGACGGCTATCCGCCCTATAATATTGAAGAATTACCGGGCGGCGGCGCCGACAACGAGAATGGCGGCATCGCCATCACCTTGGCGGTCGCCGGATTTGCCAAGGACGAGATCGGCATTACGGTCGAGGATCGCCAGCTCATCATCAAGGGCCGGCAAAATGAAGCCGGCGGGAAGACTTTTCTTCATCGCGGTATCGCCGCGCGGCAATTTATGCGTGCATTCGTGCTGGCGGAAGGGATCGAAGTCAAATCCGCCGAGTTGGAGAATGGATTGCTGAGGATCATCCTGGCGCGTCCCGACATCCAACCCAGCGTGCGGGTGGTGGAAATCAAGACTGGAGGCGTATCATGAGTGATGCTTTCGAAGCCGGCGAAGTGGTGACCCAGAACCGCATCGCCTATATCAAACCGACCGGCAGCCAAGAAGCGCAGCGGCTGGGACTGATTCCCGCCAATGTCGAGCTTCCCGAAGGCGTAAAGCTCTATGTCCTCCATGCCGAAGACGGCTCCGTGCTGGGCTATACCGACGCCTATGACAGCGCCTATGGGGCGGCGGTCCAGAATGAATTGACGCCGGTGAGCGTGCATTAGGATCATCGCCACAGAGTCATGCGAAAAGCCGGGAGCCCGCTTCCGGCTTTTCCGTTTTGGGCAAGTTGCCGAAGCAGAAATGGCACTCGGCAATTGTCAAAACCGGGTCGGGACCGTTCGCATGGCATGGCCGCCATGCCCACCCCCACGCTCTCGAGCGTGCGGTGGCCGGAGGGGGCAAAATCAGGCGGCCTGCGAGTTCGAGCCGCCGGTCTGATCTGTCAGGATGGCGTAAAGCGCTTCGGCGCTCTGGGCGGCGCGGAGCTTTTCGCAGGTCTGTTGATTGCGCAACAACCGGGAGACCCGCGCCAGCGCCTTGAGATGATCGGCCCCGGCATTTTCCGGCGCCAGCAGCATGAACACCAGATCCACCGGCTGGCCGTCCACCGCTTCATAGTCGATGGCGTTATCCAGGCGGGCAAAAATGCCGGTGATGTTCTTGGCCCCGGCGATGCGGCCATGGGGAATGGCGATGCCGGCGCCCACCCCGGTGGTGCCCAGCTTTTCGCGCTCGATCAGGGTTTCGAAAATCTGCTTTTCCGGCAGCCGCGTCTGCGCATGGGCGCGGGCCGCGAGCTCCTGCAGCAACAGTTTCTTGGATTGGGCTTTCAACGACGCGACAACCGCTTCGGGAGCGAGCAGATCGGAGATGTTCATTACGCTTCCCATGCTGATTGCGGGGTGCTTTCAAAGGTTCCGCCCAGCCCCCGGAAAGCGCGGCTACATAGGCCGGGGCATTGCGAAAGTCAACGTTTGCCTGGACCCCGCGGAATTGGCGGCAATTCAGGATTTTCAAGCGCCAGCCTTGAGACGGCGGCGCTCCACCGAAGACGGGATTCGCAGCGCCTCGCGGTATTTGGCGACGGTGCGGCGCGCGATGTTCACGCCGTCCGCGGTCAGAAGCGAAACGATGCGGTCGTCGGACAGGATATCGCGGCTTTGCTCATTCTCGATCATCTCGCGAATGCGGTCGCGCACCGCTTCGGCGCTGTGGGATTCGGCGCCGTTCACCGCCTGGATCGAGGCGGTGAAGAAATATTTGAGCTCGAAAAGCCCGCGCGGCGTGGCGATATATTTGTTGGAGGTGACCCGGCTCACCGTGGATTCGTGCATCTGAATCGCATCCGCCACCGTGCGGAGATTGAGCGGCCTCAAATGCCGCACGCCATAGGTGAGAAAGCCGTCCTGCTGGCGCACGATCTCGCTCGCCACTTTCAGGATGGTGCGGGCCCGCTGGTCCAGGCTCTTCACCAGCCAGTTGGCATTGTTGAGGCATTCGGTGAGATAGGTCTTGGAGTCCTTGTCCCGCGCATTCTTGTTGACTTGCGCGAAATAACGGGAATTGACCAACAGCCGCGGCAAGGTGTCGGAATTGAGTTCGATCACCCAGGCCCCATCCGGCCCCACCCGCACAAACACATCGGGAATGACCGGCGCCACCGGTTCGGCGCCGAAGGCCAGGCCCGGCTTGGGATTGAGTTCGCGGATCTCCGCGATCATGTCGGTGACGTCTTCGGTATCGACGCCGCACAGCGCCGCCAGTCCCGTCACATCGCGCCGCGCCACCAGGTCGAGGCGCGAGAGCAGCGTCGCCATGACCGGATCGAGCCGGTCCTTGGGTTTGAGTTGCAAGGCCAGGCATTCGGCCAGGTCGCGCGCGCCCACGCCCACCGGATCGAATCCCTGCAGCACCCCCAGCACCGCCGCCACATCCTCGATCTCGGTGCCCAGCCGGGCGGCGACCTCATCCAGGCCCACGCGCAGATAGCCCGCCTCGTCGATGCCATCGATCAAGGCCAGCAGGATCATGCGATCGTCCGGGGTCAGGGCCGCGATCGCCACCTGCTGTTCCAGATGGTCCTTGAGCGTGCCGCCATTCGCGATGGTGGATTCCAGCAGATCCTCGTCGCCGTCGAAGCGATTGGCGGATTTGACGCCGGACCAGTCCGTCAGCGGCTGGCCGGTCACCGCGCCCGGATCGGACGGCGTGGAATCGGGGTCATACATATTGTCTCGGGCGGAGGCATCCATGTCCGCCACCTTGGAGAAATCCTCCCGCGCCAGGGATTGGTCGGCGGCTTCGGTCGGGCTCTGCCGCTCCAGACTTTCGCGTTCGCCCTCGCGCAGGCCCGGCTCGTCGCGTTCCAGCAGCGGATTCTTTTCCAGTTCGGCTTCGCAATATTCCGCCAGTTCCAGATTGGACAATTGCAGCAGCTTGATCGCCTGCTGCAATTGCGGCGTCATGACCAGGGACTGGCCCTGCCGTATCTCGAGTCTCTGCCCCAATGCCATGACTGCGCGCGCCTATAACGAGAAACGCTCGCCCAGATAGACGCGGCGGACATCGCGGTCGCCGACGATATCGGCGGGGGTGCCTTCCTTCAGGACCCGGCCGTCATGCAGGATATAGGCGCGGTCGATGATCTCCAGCGCGTCGCGCACATTGTGATCGGTGATCAAGACCCCGATGCCGCGATCCTTGAGATGCCGCACCAGATCGCGGATCTCGCCCACCGCGATGGGATCGATGCCCGCCAAGGGTTCGTCCAGCAGGATGTAGGACGGATGGGTCGCCAGCGCCCGGGCGATTTCGACCCGGCGGCGCTCGCCGCCCGACAGCGCGATGGCGGGCGTGTTGCGGATATGGGTGATGCCGAATTCGGCCAGCAATTCCTCCACCGCCGCTTCCAGCCGGGCCGGATCCGGCTCGACCAGTTCGGCGGTGGCCCGGATATTCTGTTCGGCGGTGAGGCCGCGGAAGATCGACGCTTCCTGCGGCAGATAGCCGATGCCCATCCGGGCCCGGCGGTACATGGGAAGGCCGGTGACGTCATGGCCGTCCACTTCGATGGAGCCGGTATCGGCCGGGACCAACCCGGAAATTATATAGAAACAGGTGGTCTTGCCGGCGCCATTGGGGCCCAGCAGGCCCACCACCTCGCCACGGCGCACCGACAGGCTCACCGAGCGCACCACCGGACGTTTGTTGAAGCTCTTGCCGACCCGATTGACCACCAGACCCTTGCCGCTCTCGACCAGATGCGGCCGCGAAGCGGCGGCATCGGTGGCGTTTCCGGCAGGTTCGGGGCTGTCTTCAAGGGTCATGCGAAAATCATGCCTGTTTGTGCTTAATGAACCCCTAATTGCTCTTGGGCGGGACATTGGAGGGCGGCGGCGTAAAGATACCCTGTACGCGCCCGCCCTGCGATCCCGGTATTGGTTTGCCGCCACCCAAGGTCGCAACCCCGGTGTCCAGATTCACGGTGAGCGCGTTGCCGCGCATCACATCCTTGTCGCGGGTCAAAATCACCTTTCCGGTCATGGTGACGGTGTGCGCCACCACGTCATAAATGCCCTTGTCGCCGGTGACGGTGCCGCTGTTGGGGGAATCCACCACCACCTTGCCATTGGCGAAAATCTTGTCCGGCTTGTTGTCCTTGCCGGTGACATTGAGGCGGACGGAATTGGCCCGCAAGCGGATATCGCCCTGAGTGACGAGCACATTGCCGGTCCAGGTGCCGGTCTTGGCGTTGCTGTCGGCCACGAATTTGTCGGCCGAGACATTGATCGGCGCATTGGCGTCATGCCGGGCCGGAGGCGTCGCCGCCAGGGCGGGCGCGGCGGATAGAAGCAGCAGGGCGAGCAACCAGCTTCTCATTTGCGGTTTCCGATCAACGTCATCCGCACATGCCCGTCCAAGGTGAGCTGATGGGTGCCGCGGTCATAATGGAAACTGTCGGCGCGCAATGTGCCCATCGGCCCCTGCCCGGTCACTTCATGCTTGCCCTCGAGGATCCAGTTGGTGAGGTCCATGGTGGCGGACTGGCTGTGCAGGGAATAGCCGCTATCGGAAAAGACATCGATCCCGCCGTCCAGCTTCAGGCTTCCCGCCCGCATGTCCACCACGCCCCTCGGCGGCGTTGGCGTTGATCCAGCCTTCCTTGTCCAGCGACAGGTCGGCCTCGACTTTGCGCAACCGGGCCCGCTTGGGATTTTTGGCATCCTGGATGGCGGCGTCGGCGGTGATGACGAAGGGATTGCCCTGGCCGTCCGTGCCGGTGAGGCGCGGCTTGATCATGGCGAGATCGTTCTGGATGGAGCCCATCCTCTCATAGGTCATCGACACCTTGGAAGGCTGACGCGCCATGAAGAAGAAAGCCAACACCGCGGCGATCACCGCGAAGGCCGCCGCCGGCAACGCCCGCTTCATCACCCCCACGAATTGGGTATAGCGCAGCGCGTCCATGGCGGTGGAGCGGGCCCGCGCCGACCAGTCGTGGCGCGGCATGGCATCATCCGCGCGCCGGCTCACCCCAGCCCCGCGCGCAGACAGTCGTGAATGTGCAGAATGCCCATCGGCTTTTTCTCGCCCGGCGCCAGCACGAACAGGCGGGTGATCTTTTTGTCGTTCATGAAGGCGAGCGCCTCGGCGGCGAGCTGATCGGGCCGGGCGATCTTGGGGCCGCGCGTCATCACCGCCCGTGCCGGGCGGTTCAGGAAATCGTCGCCGTCGATATGACGGGACAGATCGCCATCGGTGATGATGCCGGTGAGCGCGCCATGGCGGTCGACGATGCCGACGCAGCCGAAACGCCGCTCCGCCATCACCAGCAGCACTTCGCGCATGCTGGCATCCTCGCGCGCCAGGGGCAGTTCCTCGTCGGTATGCATCAGATCGGACACCCGGATCAGGGCCCGGCCCAAGGAACCGCCGGGATGAAAATCGCGATACTGGTCGGCGCCGAACCCCTTGCGCTCCATCAGCGCCACCGCCAGGGCGTCGCCCAGTCCCAGCATCATGGTGGTGGAGGTGGTGGGCGCCAGCCCCATCGGACAGGCTTCCGGCGCCCGCGGCAGCAACAGCTTTACGTCGGCCGCCTGCATCAACGTGGATTCCGGATTGCTGGCGATCGCGATCAGGGGAATGCCGAACCGCTTGGCATAGGTGATGAGATCGGAAAGTTCCACCGTCTCCCCGCCCCAGGACAGCATCAAAAGCACATCCTGGCGGGTGATGGCGCCCAGATCGCCATGACTGGCTTCGGCGGGATGGATGAAGTGCGCCGGCGAGCCGGTGGAGGAGAACGTGGCGGCAATCTTGCGCGCAATATGGCCTGACTTGCCCATACCGCTCACAATGACGCTGCCCGGGGCGGCGAGAATGGTCGTCACCGCCCGGGTGAACTCGCCGTCCAGGGCCTCGGCAAGGCTTCTGAGCGCATTCGCGGCATGGTTAAGAACCCGCCCGGCCGCGGCGAGGTCGGAAGCCTGCCCCGAATCGGAGGGCAGCACCTTCAGCTTGGTCTTGCTCGGGGCCATTTATCCCTTTGATTACACAAAGAAAAACGGACGTTTCGCGATCCGTCCCTGACGGCGCAGCCCATGCGCGAATTCCATGCCAAATTTGGCCCATCGGGCCTTCCGGTTCAAGTCGGCCGGCCGCGCCTTCGCAAGAGCCGGGACCGGAAGACTTGCCTCGGCCTCAATGCGCGAAAATGTCCTCCGCCTCCCAGCCCGCCAGATCCAGTTCGGCCCGGGTGGGAAGAAAGTCGAAACAGGCCTTGGCCAGATGGGCGCGGCCTTCCCGCTCCAGCATGGTGTCCAGCGCCGTCTTCAACCCATGCAGATGCGCCACGTCATTGGCGGCATAGGCGAGCTGCTTTTCGCTGAGCTCGGCGGCGCCCCAATCCGAGCTTTGCTGTTCCTTGGACAGTTCGATGCCCAGAAGCTCGCGCACCAGATCCTTGAGACCGTGCCGGTCGGTATAGGTGCGCACCAGCTTGGAGGCGATCTTGGTGCAATAGATCGGGGCGCAGATCACGCCCAGATAGCGGCGGAACATGGCCACATCGAAGCGGGCGAAATGGAACAGCTTGGTCACCGCCGGATCGGCCAACAGACGCCGCAAATTGGGCGCGGCATATTCGTGCGCCTTGAACTGCACGGCATGGCAGATCCCGTCGCCGGCCGACAATTGCGCCAGGCACAGCCGGTCGCGGAACGGATTGAGGCCCAGCGTTTCGGTGTCGATCGCCACCAGCTTGCCTAGGTCAAGCCGGTCCGGCAGATCGCCATGATGCAGATATATTTTCATTCATTCTCCCGTGGCGCCGGGAGAATAAGCGGACCCAGCCGCTAATGCCAGCGGCCGGCGATCGGTTATAGTGTCCGGGCATATGATCCAGTCCGTCCGCAATCTCTGGCAGGAAAACCGCGCCGGTCTGGCCGGGTCGGTTCTGCTGCATCTGCTGATCCTGGCGATCGGCCTGTGGTGGGGCATGGCCCATCCGGTTCAGCGCCAGCCGCCCCTGAAAGCCATGCTGGTCGATCTGGTGACGGCGCCCGCGCCCCTCTTGTCCGGCTCTCCCGGCCGGGCGGCCGCGCCATTGCATGCGCCGGTCCCGGTCGAGACCGCACCCAAAGTGCAGGGCGTGCGGCCAAAGGCGGTCACGCCGCCGCCGGACGAAACCGAAGCCCGCATCGCGGCGCTGGCGCAATTGCGCGCGCCCGATACCGGATTGTCCGCGCCCGACAATGGCACCGGTGGCGGCACGGGCTCCGGCGGCTATACCCTGGCCGACTTCATCCGGGCGCAAATCCTGCGCCGCTGGTGGCCCGCGCTGGAGAGCAGCGCCGCGCGGGCGATGCCGGTGGCGATCCGGCTGGATATGTCGCGCAACGGCGTGATTTCGAATGTGCGCATTCTCGATCAGGTGCGCTTCGTCAACGACAAGCAGTTTCACGACATGGCGCTGTCGGCGCGCAACGCGGCCTTGCTGGCGTCTCCGATACCGCTGCCGCCCGGCCATCACAAGGCCGTGAGCGACATCACCATCACTCTCGATCCCCGCGCGGTGTTGCGTTGATTCTTACCCCCATCTGTCCGCCACGCGGGCAATAGGGCAGAGCGTCTTGGTCGAGGCTTTCTTCCCCCGCAAGGCGGAGCCTTTGGCGGGGGAAGATGTCCGCTAGCGGGCTTGCTCGCGTAGCGGACAGATTGGGGGTAAGAATCAAGGCAGATCCCGCGCAACGCGGAAGCCGGCGAGGCTGGAATAATCATAATCACTGCCGTCGTCGGCCGCGCCGTTGCGGGCGGCGGCGCGCACGAAGATGGGGACATTGTTCCAGGCTCCGCCGCGAATGACATGCTTGCTGCAATCGCCGCCATGATCCTTCGACATCCAGGCGCTGCCATCGGTCGGCGCGCCGACATAGCTGGGATGCCAGCAATCCGCCGTCCAGTCCCAGTCATTGCCCAGCATGCCGTATAAGCCGAACGGGTTGGGCTTGAACGCATCCACCGGCGCCAGGATGCTGTTGTCCCAGCGGCTGCCGCAGCCATTGCAATTGGCGTTGCCGGCGCCGATGGCGTCGCCCCACCAGCGCGCGGTGCTGGTGCCGGCGCGGGCGGCATATTCCCATTCCGCCTCGCTGGGCAGACGATAGGGCCCGGCGCGACCGGCCAGCACCGGATGCGCCGCCTTCGCTTGCGCGTTCAGCCAATCGATATAGGCCAGTGCATCCTTGCGATCGAGACAGACGGCGGGCCAATCCGGCGGTTCGTTCTGCGACGGGGCATAGGCCAATCCCCGCTCCGTCGATTGCCAACCCAAATTCAGGATTTTGTTGCAAGGATTGGGCTGGTAGCCGGTGGCGGCCAGGAAAGCCAAAAATTGCTTGCTGGTAATGTCGGTCACGCCGAGCGCAAACGCCTTCACCCCGACCACATGCTGCGGTCCCTCCGAATCAAAGCGGCCGGGTTCGGACACCGGGCTTCCCATCAGGAATTTGCCGGCCGGAATCGCCACCATTTCGGGACATCCGGCGCATTCGACGAAGGTATGGGCCGGACCTTGCGGCGGCGCTTCGGCGGCCAAAACCGGCATAGCCAGCGCAAGGAACAGCGGAATGAGGAATCCGGGGATGCGCATGGGCGTTTTGCGTGCGATGATGTTCTGCCTGTTCCCCGGCTCTGCATATACTTGGCTTTGTGACGCGTGACCAGCCGCCCGGAGACCGCCCATGCCAGACCCAAGATTGCCCATCCTGGCCGAACTGGAAAAGAAAATATTGTGGCTGGCCAGCTGGACCGTCCACAACGCCAATCATCTGCGCGTCCATGACGATGGCCTCAAAGTGGGAGGGCATCAGGCCTCTTCCGCATCGCTGGCCACCATCCTGACCGCGCTCTATTTCGCGGCGCTGAAGCCGGAAGACCGGGTGGCGGTCAAGCCCCATGCCGGGCCCGCCTTCCACGCCATTCAATATCTGTTGGGACGCCAGAGCCGGGAGAAGCTGATCAATTTCCGCGGCTACAAGGGTGCGCAATCCTATCCCTCGCGCACCAAGGATGGCGAAATGGTGGATTTTTCCACCGGCTCGGTCGGGTTGGGCGTGGCCCAGACCCTCTTCGCCAGCCTGGTGCAGGATTATGTCCATGCCCATGGCTGGGCCAAGGATCGCGCCCCGGGCCGCATGGTCGCCCTGATCGGCGATGCCGAGATGGACGAAGGCAACATCTTCGAAGCCCTGCTGGAAGGCTGGAAGCAGGGCGTCCAGAACATCTGGTGGATCATCGACTATAACCGCCAAAGCCTGGACGCCATCGCCCGCGAAGGATTGTTCGCCCGCCTGGAAGCTTTGTTCCGCGCTTTCGGCTGGGAAGTGGTGGTGCTTAAATATGGCCAACTGCTGGAAAAGGCCTTCACCGAGCCGGGCGGCGAACGCTTGCGGGCCTGGATCGACGCCTGCCCCAACACGCTTTATTCGTCGCTCCTGTTCCAAGGCGGCGCGGCCTGGCGCAAGCGGCTGAACGACGAGCTTGGCGACCAGGGACCGCTGAGCGCCCTGATCGCGCGGCGCAGCGACGACGAGCTGGCTCAGTTGATGGCCGATCTGGGCGGCCACGACATGCCCACCCTGCTGGAAGCCTTTGAAAGCCGGGCGACGGATCCGCGACCGACCGTCTTCATCGCCTATACCGTGAAAGGCTTCGGCCTGCCGCTGCAGGGACACAAGGACAATCACGCCGGCCTGATGACCGAGGCCCAGATGACCCAATTCCAGACCGCCAACGGCGTGCGCAAAACCCATGAATGGGACAAATTCGAGGGGTTGAAACATCCCGCCGAGATCGAGGCTTTTTTGAAATCCGTGCCCTTTGCCCGGGACCCGGTGCGCCGGCTGGACGCGGCGGCCGTTGCCATTCCGCAGAGCCTGCCGCAACCCAAAAGCGAGAGCCTGATGTCCACCCAGCAAGGCTTCGGGCTGATCCTGGCGGAAATCGCGCGCAGCAAAGAGGATTTTGCGGACCGCATCGTCACCACCTCGCCCGATGTCACGGTCTCGACCAATCTGGGCGGATGGGTCAACCGCCGCAAATTGTTCGGCCGCGAGCACGCCAAGGATCTGTTCCGCACCGAAAAGATCCCCTCCACCTATGTGTGGGACCTAGCGCCGGAAGGACAGCATATCGAGCTGGGCATCGCCGAAATGAATTTGTTCATCCTGCTGTCGGCGCTGGGCCTGTCGCATCAATTGTTCGGCGCGCGGTTGCTGCCGGTCGGCACCCTGTATGATCCCTTCATCGCCCGCGGGTTGGATGCGCTCAATTATGCCTGTTACCAGGATGCGCGGTTCCTGCTGGTGGGAACACCGTCCGGCATCACGCTCGCCGGCGAGGGCGGGGCCCATCAATCCATCGGCACGCCGCTGATCGGCATGGCGCAGGACGGGCTGGCCGCCTTCGAGCCGGCTTTCGTCGACGAATTGTCGGTGATGCTGCGCTTTGGCTTCGATTACATGCAGCGCAGCGGCGAGGCGGAGCCCGATGCCCGCTCCTGGTTGCGCGACGCGACCGGCGGCTCGGTCTATCTGCGGCTGTCCACCCGTCCGCTGGAACAGCCGCGCCGGGCGATGACGGCGGATCTGTCACAGGCGATTGTGGACGGCGCCTATTGGCTGCGGGAGCCGGGTCCAAACGCGGAAGTCATCATCGCCTATCAGGGCGCTGTGGCGCCGGAAGCGATCGCCGCGGTCGGCCGGCTGGGCGAGGATCGCAGGGATATCGGGCTGTTGGCGGTCACCTCCGCCGACCGGCTCAACGCGGGCTGGACGGCGGCGCAGCGGGCGCGGGAAAGCGGCCTGTCCCATGCCGCCAGCCATATCGAAAGGCTTCTGCGCCCCCTGCCCCGCCATTGCGGCATCGTCACCGTGCTGGACGGCCATCCCGCCACCCTGGGCTGGCTGGGCGCGGTGATGGGTCATCGCACCCGTTCGCTGGGGGTCGAACATTTCGGCCAGACCGGCTCCTTGGCCGACCTGTACCGGCATTATGGGATCGACGCCGACAGCATCGTGGCGGCGGTGGAAGCCATCGCCCCCGGCCGCCCCGTCCGGCATCTGAGAAGCCTTTAACCGCCGCCGGTGTTCCGGCGGCTGTCAGACATAATCCTCGGCCAGAGTCTCGTCCATCTTGGGCGCGCTTGACATGGCGTTGAACAGGAAGCTTAAGGCATAGGTGACCACGATATTGAGCGCCAGCGCGATCAGCGCCGCGTAGCAAGGAATGGTCAATCCGAACAGATGCAGTTCATAGACCGAACCCTTGAAGTTCAGCGCCACCGCCATCCACGTGCCCACCACCATGCCGGTCAGCCAGCCCAGCAGCAATCCGGTGGAGTGAAGCTGGCGCGGCGTATAAAGCGCCAACATCACCGACGGCAGGGTCTGGCAGATCCAGATGCCGCCCAGCAATTGCAGATTGATGGCATAGGAACTCTGCAACGCGACCACGAAGAACAAAGCCGCCAGCTTGGTCGCCAGCGACATGACTTTGGCCACCCGGGATTCGGTGGCGGGCGTGCAATTGGGCGCGATGAATTCCTTGAAGATGTTGCGGGTGAAGAGATTGCCGCAGGAGATGGACATGATCGCGGCGGGAACCAGCGCGCCGACGCCGATGGCGGCGAAGGCGAGCCCCGCGAACCAGGGCGAAAAGGCATGGAGGAACAGGGCGGGAATGGCGAAATTGTTGCCGAAGGTCTTAAATCCATCGGCGAATTCCGGCATCCCTTTCACCCCCGCCGCCACCGCCATCACGCCCAGAAGCGCGATCAGGGCCAGCGCGAAGGTGAAACTCGGAAGCAGGAACGCGTTGCGCTTGATCACCGTCCGGCTGGAAGAGGAAAACACGCCGGTGATCGAGTGCGGATAAAGCCACAGCGCCAGGGCCGAACCCAGTGACAGCGAGGCAAAGGAGAATTTCGGCCCCAGATTGTTCGCCGTCCCCTGGCCCAGAAGCAGTGTGGCCGGGTTGGCGGCGGCGAAGATCTTGCCATAGCCGCCCAACTCGATCGGGATCACGATCACCGCCGCCAGCACCGCGACATAGACCAGGATGCCCTTGGCCACCGAGATCATGGCGGTGCCGTGCAAGCCGCTATGATAGGTGTAGACCGCCAGGACCACGAACGCGACCAGCAGCGGCAAATCGTGGAACGCGCCGATTACGGGAAGATTGAGCGTGAAATCGAGGCCGATGCCCGCAAACACGATCTGCATGCCCATCAATTGCAGTGCGATATAGGGGATGGTGGCAATGATGCCGGTGGCCGCCACCGCCAGCGCCAGGCCGCGGCTGCCGAAACGGCCGCGCACGAAATCCGCGGCAGTGACATAGCCGCGCTTGTGCGCCACCGACCAGAGACGGGGCATCACCACGAACAGCACCGGATACATCAGGATGGTGAAGGGCACCGCAAAGAAGCCCACCGCGCCTGCGCCGGCGACCAGCGCCGGCACGGCCACGAATGTGTAGGCGGTATAGATATCGCCGCCCAGCAGGAACCAGGCGATCAGGGTGCCGAAGCTCCTTCCGCCAAGCCCCCACTGCCCGAGATCGTTGAGATTCAAGGTGCGCATCTTGGTGGCGTAGAAACCCACGCCCGCGACCCCAAAGAACAGAACCAGAAAGACGATCAGTGCAACGGGATCCGCGCTCATTTCTTCTTCTTCTCTTCATGGAGATAGACCGGCACGATGCAGGCGGTGCCCAGAAAGGTCCACAGTGTCTGGTACCAGTAGAAGAAGGGGATGCCGAAGATTTCCGGCTCGATCCGGTTGTAGAACGGCACCCAAAGCAGCGCCACGAACGGAATAACAAGAAACAGATAGACGGGATGGAAACCCCGGCGCTTTGGCTGGTCGTTCATCGCTTTCCCCCTTACACAGAGACGCCGCCAGTTTTCGGCGGCGTCTCTCCCGCTTCATTAATAAACTTTATAACTCCAAAATATCAATCACCTTGTGACCGATCCGGCAACCGCCGGCCCCGGGCTATCGCTTGGCGTAACGGACGACATTCTTCTGCCCGACCTGCGCGCTATAAACCACGCCGTTGCCGTCGGCCCAGATCCCCTCGCCGCCGCTGGTCGCGGTTTTGTCGGGATCGGGATAGGTGTCGGGAATGAATGCGGTCACGATTCCGTCCTTCACGCTGCCGATGCGGACGCCCCGCTTCCAGCCGGGATGGTAGCCATAGCCCATCGGGGCGCGGGATTCCGAATCCGTCGAGTACAGGATGTCGTGCTTGTCGATGAAGATGCCGCTGGGCCGCCCGAACTGGGTGAAAATCTTGAGCAGCTTGCCGTTCTGATCGAATTCCTGAATCCGGTTGTTCCACCGGTCGCCGACATAGAGATGCCCGGCCTGGTCCATCGCCAGGCAGTGCGGCACCTCGAACTCACCGCCCTCGATGCCATGGGTCCCCCATTGCATCAGGAATTTTCCCTTGGAATTGAACTTCACCACCCGGGCATTGTGGCCGGGCCCGGCCTCGTGCCCGTCCGCGACGAAGATGTCGCCATTGGGCGCCACCAGAACCGCGGTGGGCTCATTGAGCGTGGTCTCATCATCGCCGCTGGCGCCGGGCGTTCCCAAGGTCATCAGCAGCTTGCCATTCTCGTCGAATTCGAGAACGTCATTGCCCTTCTTGGCCGCCGCGTCGACATGGTCGTCCACGATCCAGAGATGATCATGGCTGTCGATATAGAGATCGTGGGGAAACAGCAGCATGCCCGCGCCGAAAGCCTTGACGAGATTGCCATGGGCGTCGAACTCCATCACCGGGTCGAGCGAACTGCCGGCGCAATTGTTGGCGCCGCAGCGGTCCACCACCCAGATATGGCCCTTGCTGTCGCCCGCCACCGACGAACTCGATCCGAAATTGCGGCCGGCCGGCAGCTTGAAGAAATGCTCGTCCGCGACATAGGGGTCGGGCTGGCTGTTGGGCGCGTTGCGCGGATCGTCCGCCGTCGCCGACAGGACGCCGGAGGCCTTCTCCGCCGCCGCCAATGCCGCCGGGTCCGAAGGCGGGAATTGCGGCCCGCGGGGACCGCGCATCGCCGGTCCATTGGCCGGCGTGGCCCCGGCCTGTGCTACTTGCGCGGGCGCCGCCATACTCGAATGCTGGCTGGAGGCCGCGCCCTGCGGCGGCGGCGGCACAAACGCGATCGCCTTCAGATAGGGGCTGCGTTTATCCAGCGGCTTTTGCCCCGCGGGATAACCATTCTCCTTCAGGAGGAAAGCCAAGACCTCGGCATAGGTGTCGCGGCTGAGCTTGCCGGGATTGTCCTGCGGCATGGTGGTGCGGATGCGATCGAACAGATCGCCCAGGGTCAGGCCCGCCCAGTCGGAGATGAATTCGGCCCCCACCAGCGCGGGCGCCTCGCCATTGCCGCCCAGGCTGGAGCCGTGGCAGGCGGCGCAATTCTGGGCATAACCCTGCGTGCCTTGCGCCGCTTGAGCCTCGGTATAGACGCCATCCAGCACCGAACTGGAGGTCTGGGCCCAGGCCAAGCCGCCGATCGCTGCCGACATCGAGAGGGCAGCCGCAAACACCATTATCTTCGTACGCATCTTATCTGTCCGATCCGTTCCTTTAGTCGTTGTCCGGCAATGCATAACAGCGATACTCGCCGGAGTAATCCCCGCCGCTGACCGCCACGATGATATACTGTTTGCCGTTGACCATATAGGTCATGGGCGCGCCGGAGGCGCCGGCCGGCATCAGCACATCGCCGACATCCTTGCCGGTTTTCTGGTCATAGGCCCTCAGCATGGCGCCGCGGGGATGATCCGGCGTGGTCGTCACCTGATTGTCGCCGGCGATCACCAAGGTCTTGGTCACCAGGGTGCCGACATTGAACCCGGTCTGCCCGGTCTTGGGGATATTGAGGCCCTTCAGCACCGGACTGTTGCGGATGTAATCCGGCGTGTCGCCATGGGCCACCTGCCATTCGATATCGCCGGTATCGAGATTGATAGCCGAAATCGTGGAGTATGGCGGTTTGACCAGCGGCAGCCCCTGGACGGCCAGGCGCTGGAAGCCGCCGCCGGCGGGCGGCGCCTTGCGCTTGGGCGCCGGCGCGGAATCGGCGCCGGAGTCGGCGCCGGCCGCATTGACCATCACCACGGGGCGGCCGACCTGGCCTGCGACATAAGGCAGGTCGGTGAAGCCCGGCGGCGGCGGCACCAGGCCGGTCGATGACAGACACGAATTGCAGCCATAGACATAGACGGTGTGATTTTCCGGATTGAAGGAGCCGCCCGGCCAGTTGGTGCCGCCCGATGCCGGACCCAGCATCAAGGTTCCAAGCGGGCCGTCCTGTTTCGACAGGACCGGCGGAGTATAGATGGGACCCATCTTGTATTTTTTGACCAGTTCCAGCGCCTCGGCATGCAATTGGGGCGTGAAGTCGATCAACACATCCGGGCCGGTTCCGGTGCGGTTATAAGCCTTCGGCTTGGTGGGAATGGGCTGGGTGGGCGAATACCATTCGCCGGGGACATTGCCCTTCTCCACCTTCTGTTCCCGGATCGGCCACACCGGCTTGCCGGTGATCCGGTCGAACACATAGAGCATCCCCATCTTCGAGGGCTCCGCCACCGCCTTGATCGGCTTGCCGTCGACAGTGATGTCCATCAGCAAGGGCGCCGACGACATGTCATAGTCCCAGATCTCGTGATGGATGAACTGGTAGTACCACTTCATCTTGCCGGTCTTGAGATCGACCGCCACCAGGCTGTTGGCGAATAGATTGTTGCCGGGGCGCTTGCCGCCATAGAAGTCCGAGGTGGGCGATTCCACCGGCAGATAGGCCAGGCCCGCTTTCGGGTCGGCCGTTACCACGGTCCACACCCCCGTGTTGCCGGTATATTGGTTGGAATTGTCCAGCCAGGTCTCGGCCCCGAGTTCGCCCTTTTGCGGGATGGTGTGGAATTCCCACAGTTTCTTGCCGGTGCGCACGTCATAAGCCCGGGCCGAGCCCTTGTTGTTCTTGAAGCTGGTGGGGGTGAAGCCTTCGCGGAACGAAGAGCCGACCAGGATTTCGTCGCCGACCACGGTGGGAGCGGTCTGATAACCGATTTCGCCAGTGGTCAGGTCGGGTTCGATCTTCTGGTCGTCGGTGGCCTTCAGGTCCACCGCGCCATCATTGCCGAAACCGGGGATGCGCTGGCCGGTCTTGGCGTCCAGCGCGATCAGCTGATAACCGGGGGTGACATAGAGGATGCGGGCTTGCTTGCCGTCCGACCAGTAGGACAGGCCGCGGCCCGACAATTGCCGCGGGGCGGCGGCGCCGCGGGCCCCTTCCTTCTCGCCATGCACCCACAAAAGCTCGCCGGTGACCGCGTCCAGCGCGATCACGCCGCGCCGCGAGCCGGCGGTGGCATAGACCACGCCGCCTACCTCGAGCGGCGTGCCTTCCAGCTTATATTCCGGGCGATTGCCGATATTGTCGGTCTTGAACCGCCATACCAGCTCCAGGTCGGAGAAATTGGAAGCGTTGATCTGGTCCAGCGGACGGTATTTCGACCCTGCTATGTCGGCGGTGTAGGTGGGCCAGTCCATATTCAGGCCCGTGCCTTGCGCCAACGCCATATGGCCCGCCAACAGCAAGCTCGTCAGGCTGGTTCCGGCAATCAACATCTTCCCGCTAAACTTCATATCCGACCTTCTCGATGAAATGCTGTGGTTAATCTGCAATGGATCTTGGCATGGTTGGCGCGAGCGCCCGCAAGCGGCGTTGCGATAAGCCGGCCCCGCGGCGGTCAACCCGATTGCCAACTCCGGGCCGAACCGCGCCATATCGCCGTCTCCCAGCCATCCGGAACCAGCCATCGCCCTTGGGCGAATAGAGAGCCTGCTTTCGGGCCGAATGCGGTCTTCATCGGCCGAAGACCGCAAAAATCGAAGACGATCCATCATATGGTAATGACGGGACGGCCGCGATTATCCTCATGGAATCCGGCAAGATGCCGGCCGATCTGACGCTTAATGTGGCGCCAGCCACCATCCCCGTCGCATTTCTGCGGCTCGAATCCATCAAACATCCTCCCAAGATGCTGATATTGCGCTGCAACACTCGCCTGAGCGCGATCGGGCCTCTCACGGGCCCTTTGACGGCGAAGCTACAATCCTGATTTGGCTTAGACAATAGCCAAAGAAAAACCCGCCCATCCCCTTTCAGGGATGGGCGGGCTTGATCAAGTCGATCCTACCACTTCAGGGTCACGCGGCCATAATAGTAGCCGCCGTACGGATCGAAGGGCGTTCCCACCGGCGAATGCGACACCACGCCACCGCCGCATGGGCTCACACCGCCATTCGAATTCGTCCCGGGAAGGTTACAGTTGGCAGCGGGGGGAATGCCGAAGATGTTGTTGCCGCCCACCGCCAGCTGCAAACCTTCGGTAAAGTTGTAGCGGGCTTCCAGGTCGGTGATGCCGACACTGGGCTGACTGGCGTCATAGTAGGGCGTGCCGCCATTGGGCGTGGTGAGCGCCTTGTCCGCGCTGTACACGGTCTCGCGGAGAGTCACACCCCATTCATCCAGAGACCAGTTCGCGGTCAGGCCCACCTTCATGGCGGGCGCGCTGTGCGCGAAGTTGAACAGCGTATAGGGCTGGAAGAATCCCCCGGTCCCCGCCAACAGCGCGGGGGGCGGATTGACCCGCGATACGCTGGTCGAGTTGTAGTTGCCGGCCAGGGTCCAGTTGACCAGGCCCATATCGCCAAAGTCGCTGGGATAATTGACCGTCAATTCCACGCCCTGGGTGAGAGTGCCGAACCCGTTCACGAAGGCCGAGCAACCCACCCGGCCGGCGGTGGGGTCCGGCTGGAGGCCGAGTGCCGCGAAGGCATCGGCGCACTGCGAAACGATGGGTACACCGCCCTTCAAGTAGACGGTGCTGGACCCGCTGATGCGGTCGCCCAGGGTGATGCTGTAGACATCGAGTGTGCCGTTGAGATCGCCAAGATGGGCGACGATGCCGGCGCTGTAGCTGGTGGAGATTTCCGGCTTCAGATCCGAGTAGCCCAGCAGCTTGGCGGCGGCGGAGTCGGCCGGCAGCTGCGCCGTGGCGCTGGTGGGCGACACGTTGACGGTATTGTACCATTCCTCCTGCAGGTTCGGCGCCCGGAAGCCGGTCGACATGGTGCCGCGCACCGCAAATTGCGGGGTGATGTCCCAGCGGGCCGTGATCTTGCCGATCTGGGTGTCGCCGAAGTCGGTGTAATGCTCGGCCCGGCCGGCGACATCGATATCGATGGTCTCGATCGGGGCAAGATCGAAATCGACATAAGCGGAATAGTTCTTGCGGCTGTGGCTGCCGGCGACGGAAGGGGCATAGCCGGGATAGGACTGGCCGCCTTCCTTGTAATTCGAAGCCGCGTCGCCGGCCTTGATCTGAAACGTGTCCTCGCGGGCTTCGAAACCGAAGGCGAAGTTCAGGGGCGAGGCCATGCCGACATTGAACTGATGGGTCACATCGACGGTGCCGACGAACTGGCTGGCGTTAAAGGTGCCGTCATAGAAATTGGTCGGCGTGGTGTGGGTGTCGATGAACAGCGACCGGTTGCCCGACCGCAAGGTGTGGTATTCTTGGATATCCTTGCCGTAACCGATGTCCGCATCCACGTTCCAGCCGGCCAAATTGCTGGTCACGCCCAGATTGTACTGGTAATCGGTATCCAGCGATTCTTCCTGCGGCTCGAAGCCATAAGGATACATGACCAGCTCGCCAGGCGTGTAGAGCGTGCCGGCCTGGCCGGAGGAGATGGGTTCGTTCAACTTATTGATGCCGGCGCCTGGCGTGCCTGGCGCGCCCAGCGAACCGGCCAGGGTGTAGGGGCCGGTGCAAGACGCCGTCGTGCCGCTGGTGGCATCAATGTTGTTGGTGCTGGAACCAGTGGCATAGCCCTGCGGATTGGTTGCCGAGCAGGGCTGATTGGAGCCCGGGGTGGCGATGTTCTGGTTGGGCTGGCGGACATTCTCCATGCCCTTGCCAATGCGGTGACCCCAGGTGCCGAAGCTGTAGAGCGAGAGGTTGTCGCTGAAGTCATAGCCCCCATTGTAGGAGAAGGTCGTTTGGTTGATTTCCGGGCTGCTGTTCTCGTGGTTGGAGCGGGGGTAATTCTGCTCGCCCACCCGGTTGGCCAAGGGCATGCAGACGCCGCCGGTGCAGGGCACCACCCCGACGCTGTTGGCGACACCGGTATTGGGGTTGGCCGTCGTGGCGCCCACGCCGATCAGCCCTTCAAACGCCGCATTGCCATTGGCATCGAGCAAGCGGCTATCGGCACCACCCAGCTGGACGAAATCGCTATACTGCTTGTCGAAAGTAACGTTGACATAGCCTTTGTCGAACAGAGGAAAACCGGCATTGACCGAATAGTCGTATTGGTCGCCTTGTCCGTAGCCGGGGCCATTGTTCGCGTGGTAGCGCCGGCCCCCGGTGACCAGGACCTGGCCGCCCGAGGAGTTCTTTTTGAGAATGAAGTTGATCACGCCGGCGATGGCGTCGGTGCCGTACTGGGCGGCCGCGCCTTCCTGCAACACTTCGACATGGTCGATGGAGGCGGTGGGGATCATGGACAGGTCGGGCGCCGAGTTGCCGCCAAACCCGCCGCTGCCGGTCTGGAAGCCCGCTTGCACATGGCGGCGATGCCCATTGACCAGAATCAAGGTGTCGTTGGGAGACAGGCCGTCAAGAGCGGCGGCGCGCGACAATTGACCCAAATCGCCGCTGAAGGATTGTGCTTGGAAGGACGGCACCGTCTGGCCCAAAGACTGGCGAATGTCCTGCGAACCGGAGGATTGGGTCAGCGTATCGCTGCCCAACACGGTGATGGGCGCGGCGCTGTCGGCGGCCGTCATGCCCTGCACGCGGGTACCGGTCACGATCACGGTTTCGTTGCTGGGCGCGGCCTGTTGCGCCATAGCGGGCGCGATCAAGGCAAAAGTGGCGAACGCCGACACAGAAGCGCCGACCAGCAAAGAAGTTTTCAGGTTTGTCACGATGATAGTCCCCCTAAGTGGTTGGTTTTATGATATAATTTCTGTCTTTTGCCCTATCGAACCCTATGCGGCGGCTCATACTTCGATGGGACCAAACAAAACAAACTTTCGGATAGGATTTTCCGCCCTCGATCTGAATCGGATAATACGGGCGTATGGTTGGCTTGCAACCGCGTAATGATTGGGTTTATTGCCGAAAGGACCGGCATGATAACAGCGATTTCATCGGCCCATGGTCGGGCCGTTTTCCTTTTATTTTAAAATGAAATCAGCGCCTTAACCGCGAATGCGGAAGTGCGCAATTGGCTCGAATCGCAGAGTGTTGCTTTGGCCACAGCACAAAAAAAAGCGGATGCATTAAGCATCCGCTTTCCAAAACCGTGCTGGGAAACTCAGCGGGCCTTCTTGACCGCAACCATCTCGATTTCGACCAAGGCGTCGCGCCCGGCCAGCGCCGCGACCTGAAACGCGGCCCGGGCCGGTTTGTTGGGCTGCGCGGCGGTGCCGAATTCCTTGAACCAGGAGGAATTCATGCCGGCAAAATCCATCTTGCCGCCCTTGGCGGGGTCGCCCGCCAGAAACACATGCGCCTGCACCACGTCGCCGAAGGTCAGGCCCGCCTTGGCAAGCTGGGCCTTCAGACTGTCCAGCGTGGCGGCGGTCTGGGCGGCGGTGTCGGCGCCTTTGCCGGCCTCACCGCTGAAATAATAGGTGTCATAGCCGGCCGGCACCATCACCGAGCTGGCGAATGGCATCCGCGCATTCGGCTGATCGTGCACCACCATCTGGTCGGCCGCGATCGCGCCCGAAATGAAAAGACCGGCACCCAGCGCCGCCAAGGCGCCATACTTCACGAATTTATGCATATCCTTCTACCTCCTTGAGATGTGGAAATTACGGGCGCGCCGTCTTCACATCGGCGGGCGTGACCTTGTCCTTGTAGTTGTTGCCGAAATGCGTGCGCACATAGTTGATCACATCGGCGATCTGCTGATCGCTCATCATGCCGCCAAAGGCCGGCATCGCTTTCTGACCATTCACCACCACCGCCACCGGATACCCCCCCACTTCCAGCTTAGGGTCTTTTGCCAGCGCCGGATACATGCCCGCCCCCACCGCGCCCTTGGCGTCTGGCATATGGCAGCCCTGGCAGACATTCTTGTAGATGGCCTCGCCGCCCTGCTCGGTGAACCCTTGGCGGCGGCGGCCTTCCTGGGCCCCGGCAGCCGACGTCAACAACAGGCTCAGCGCCAGGGCAGAGCCAAGAACACCACCAATATGCGAATATTTCATCATCCCCTCCCGGATCTGGTTCAAGCTGTCATGACGCGCTGATGCACGCGCCGGATCGCATCCAGCGCCGACATGATGGCGCCTTCCTGCCATGCTCCCAGATGCGAAGCATGCTCACCCGCCAGGACCATGCGGCCGTCGATCGCGCATAGCGCATTATAGTTCTTCTCGCGATTGGCCTCGGACCATTGCGCGAAGCAGCCCAGCGTCCAAGGCACCCGGTGCCAGCCTACCGAGACCCCGGTATCGAATTCCTGCCGGTATTGCGGATGGACCTTGCTGCCCTGTTCCACCACGGTCTTGATGCGGTCTTGGGGCGCCATCGAGGTGAACTCGAAGGCGTGCGGACCGAATGTGTAGGCGCCCAACAGCACTCCCTTGCCGCCCGACATATATTGGGTGGCGGGATAGCCGATGATGGCGATCGGCTGATCGGTATAGGTGAGACCGGCATAGATGCGCTCGTCTTCCTCCCAGAAGCGGCGCTTGAACTGCAGCCCCGCCTTGAAACCGGCGCTGTAGGAGAGCGAATTGATCGCATTTCTCAGCGGCGCGCCGATCTGCATCGGAACCTGGCTGAGGATGGTGGCCGGAATGGTGTTGATGCACCATTGCGCCGTGGCCGTCTGCGGCGCGCCGCCCTTTTGCGCGTCCACATAGGAGACGGTGACGCCCTTGGCGTCCTGTTTGATCTCCGTCACCTTGCAATTGTATTTGACGATTTCCGGCCCCAGCGCGCGCATGAAGCCGGCGCTGATCCGGTCCATGCCCCCGACCGGCTGGAACATGGTCATCTCGTAATCATATTCATGGCCGGTCAGCATGCCCCGCCACAACCGCGACCGCAGCAACTCGCTCATCGCCATGGGTTCGGAATCGACCGGCTGCCAGCTGAGCCCGCCGCCGGGATCCACCTCATAGCCGCGGTGGTTGGAGACTTCCGTGCCCTTCTTATATTCGTAATTCTTGTCCAGCACGCCCCAGCTGCGCAGCGCCTCGAGCAGGATTTCCCGGTCTTCCTTTGTCACCGCCTGGTCGAGCTTGCCTTGGGCGGTGCATTTGGCGAGGAGCTCCGACACATGACCGCGGAAATCGGTTTCCACTTCGCGGTAGCGCTTGGGCTTGCCGCCGAACGCCTGGGTGGAATGGAGAAAGGCGTTGTAATTGATGATCTGGAAGGTCTCGAGCGGAACATTGAGCCGCTTGCAGTAATCCAGAACCGCGACATGGTGATAGGGCAGCCGCATCGGGCCGGGATTGAGATAGAGCCCGGCATCGAATTCGCAATGCTGTTTGTATGGCCCCATTTCGGGGACTATGTCGCCGCCGCGAATGGAAATATTACGACCGCCAGCGCGGTTCTGATATTCCAGGACCTGGACCTTGTAGCCGGCATTGCGCATCTCCAGCGCCGCCGTCAGGCCGGCCAGCCCCGCGCCCAGAACCAGGACCGATGTGCCCTTGGGATTGCCCTCAAGCTTGATCGGTCCCTTGTAGCCGGACTCGCCGGCAAAGCCGAGATCGGTCATCGCCTGATACATCACCGCGCTGCCCGCGGCCATGCCGATCATGCGGAAAAGAGAACGCCGGTTCATCGGCGCCAAAACTTCCTCAGCCATATGCAATTCCGTTCTTTCCTAGTTCCCCTTGACTGTGCCGGTCGCCGCCATGGCGGTCCCCTGCGCCTGCGCGGCCATCAGCCGGCGGCAGCCTTTTTGGGACGCAGCAACGTTTGAATCGTCCCGGCCGGGAAGGGTTCTATCCCAAGCCAAAGGGAGGCGCCAGCCTGCAAAGCTGCGGCGCAATCGCAGGGCAATTTTCCGAATTTTTGTTCACAAAAATTGCCGTGTCAGGAAGGATAGCCTTCGATCCTATTGGCGGCCTTTACCAGATCGGCAAGCGAGGCGGTTCCCATCTTGTGCATGACCTAGGCACGGTGAATTTTCACCGTTACTTCGCTCAGCCACGCTTGGGCGGCGATCTGCTTATTGATCCGTCCGGTGACGACCAGCTGCATGATTTCCCGCTCGCGCTTGGTCGGTCTGCGATAGCCGCCCAACACCTCCGATATCTCTTCCTGGCTTTGGCGGTAAGCTATTGTTCCAATGAAGACTTCTAGTTCGGTCCACACAAAAGGCCCCAAGCTCTGCAAAAAATTCTGGTACGGAGCTGGCGCTAATTAAAGAGACGGAGGCTTGTTGAAAGCTCCGCCACCTTCAAGCCGGAAGTCCGTCTCTAAGTTATAGCGTTCGCCTTCGATATCCAGCGAGCCTACCGCGAGTGGTGGCCAAATATGCTGTCCGGCAGCCATTGGGGCCGCTTGTCCGCGTTGGCCACCCGAACCGCAATTGCGGCGGTATAGGCGTCCAGCTTCACGGCATCCTCCTTGAAAACCCCAGGCTGCTGAAGATCATCGGACGGCGAATGATAGCGATTGGCGCGCCAATCGTGCTCGATCTTGTATTCCGGCGTGTTCTTGAGGAAGCCGAATTTCATGAACAGCGCCGGCACGCCTTCGCGCACGAAGCTGTACTGGTCGGCCCGGATAAAGACATTGCGGTTGGGATTGGGGTCGGGCACCACCGCGATGCCTTGCTGGGCCGCCACCGCGCGGGCGTCCGCGCCCAGCGTGCTTTCGGTTTCGCCCGGCAGATAGACCATCTTCAGCGGCCAAAGCGGCAACGGCATGTCGAAATTGAGATCGGCGACAATGTCGTTTTTCGGCACCGTGGGATCGGCGGCGAAATAATGCGATCCCAGCAGACCCTTCTCTTCCGCCGTGAATATCGCGAACAGAATGGAGCGGCGCGGCCGGGGGCCGTTCTTGATGCGGTGGGCGATATCAAGCACCGCGGCGACACCGGACGCATCGTCCATGGCCCCGTTATAGATCCGGTCTCCATTGATCGGTTGACCGATCCCCAGGTGATCCAGATGGGCGGATACGACCACATATTCCGACTTCAATTTCGGGTCCCGGCCCTCCAGCTTGGCGATCAGGTTGGGTGAGGTCAGCTTTTTGCGGGTGGCCACAACCGTGGCCTTGAAGCGCGGCTTCAAATCGAAGCGCGGCACCGGCCTGGAGGCGTCCGCCAGGGTGCTCATCTCGGCGAAGCTGTGCCCGCTACCTTTGAAGAAGGCCTCGGTTTGTGCGGGATCCACACTCGCGGTGAAGAAGCCGTCAGGCGCAGTACGAAATTTCAGGTCCGCCAAATACATGCCGGCCTGGTGGGCGATCAGCCGTTGGCGCGACCACAAAATCTCAACCTGGTGCGGCGTGGTCAGGCTGATCACCCCCAGCGCCCCCAGCTTGGCCAATTCGCGCGCGCGGTTGGCGCGGGCGTCGGACTTGATGGGGGCGGAGATGTTGTTGGGCCCGCCGCTGATCACCACCGCGATCTTGCCCTTCAAATCCAGGCCGGAGAAATCATCATAACCCTGTTTGGGCAGGCCGAGGCCGTAGCCGACAAACACCAGCGGCGCATCGACGCTGGCAGGCCGGGGTTCGCCGCCAGGGCTGATCAACAGGGCGTCGCCCACTTTGAGCGGCGCTTGGGTCCCATCGGGATTCACCAGCATGGCCCGGGATGCGTCCTGGTCCACCACCTGCTGCTCGAACGCCACTTGTTGCAGAAAGCCGCTGTCACCGGCGGGTTCCAGGCCTTCCGCCTTCATCCGCGAGATCACATAATCAGCGGCGCGCATATAACCGGCCGAGCCGGTTTGGCGGCCCTCATTCGCGTCGCTGGCGATAAAGCTGATATCCGCCCACCATTGCTTCGCCGCCGGTGACAGATTTTGCTCCGGCGCGGCAGAAGTGGCACCTGCCAGCAGCAGCATCGGAACAATCGTGACAGCAAGGCTTCGGCGGAGCATGAGATTTTCCTCTGGTCAGTCCGAAAGGCGCGAGGTCAGCACAAGCGCTGCCCCCTCAATCGATCTATTCACGGAAAAAAGAGACCCGGACGATTGGTCCGGGTCCAGCACTACGCCGCTGGGGGAACGAGGGCGCAAAAAGCTATCATTTGACGTAAAATTCTTCAAACTCATGGGACTTTCCGTCCGCGGCTTTGCCAATCCCGCGGCGAACAAAGCCTTTGCCGTTCCGATCGAAGACCCAATAAGAACCCACCAGCACATCGCCGTCCTTCATCTCTAGTATTTCGAGTTCCAATCCTCCGAGCTTCTTTGGATTTGTGATTGCGGCGCGAGGGGTTGACTTCGGCGGGACAATCGCTCCCCGGAGCACCGGTGTCGGATCGATTTCTGCTCTTGAAGTGGCTACGGCGTAGCGAAATACGGCGCCGATCGTGGCGCGAAGCCGGCGTGCGGTCTCGAAACAACCCCGCTCCTCAAATATCATGTCCCCAGAGCACCGGCGGACGCCGCCGAACGGAAAGCCTTATTTCTAGGGGTTTTTCGGTTCGTCCGGACCTCAGCGAATGCTGGCGGAAGAACAAATGGTGCCAGAAGAGGACTCACAATCTATACATAACATATTGTTTTTATATAAGTATTTAATTCTGTCATCAAAAAAGGCCCCCAAAAAGGCCCCCAGGAGCAGGTGCATTTGCATTTTTTGTTTAGCGCCCTTCATCCTCCAAAGAGCTGAACCCAAGACAAACTTGAACTCGATTATGGCGACCCGCTAAGCGGAGTGCGGGTTGAGGGTCTGGTTTGACAGCTTTGGGGTTCCTAGTGTTCCCCGTCAGCGCCTATGTGGTCTTTTGAGGAACTGGTCGAACAGACCACAGAATAAGCGATGCCCTGATATTAAACTAGTTTTTCATATGATGGCCGCAACCTGACGGTGCGGTGCGCCCAGCAGAATAACGAGTTTGTGGTGCAAGTTTTCGAGGGTGATAGGCCCTTAGGAACCGCCACCTACCGGTTGACCATCGAGACGGAGTTCGACCGTGAAATGAGAGGGTTTGACCTTCGCGGACTACACGGACTGATGGCTTTAGCCGAAACGGACATAGTACAGGGCATCACCGGGCTGCTGCCCCCTTATTCAAATTAGAA
>CAVZBS010000004.1:0-512750 GCA_963773575.1 uncultured Alphaproteobacteria bacterium | reverse complement strand
TGGGCGCGGGTATCTTCACCGCCAATTATCTGATGATTTCCGGCCATGTGCATGACGCCGCCCGCATCCGGGTGATCGTGACCCTGGTGTTCGGACTGATTCACGGCTTCGGCTTTGCTTCCAGCCTGTTGGAGATGCGATTGCCGACCGGACGGATGGCCGAGCTTCTGCTGGGCTTCAATTCCGGGGTGGAAATCGGCCAGTTGAGCCTGGTCCTGACCGTGACTTTGCTGGCCTGGCTGTTGGTGAAAATGAAGTTCGCCCTGCCGCGGCCGATCGTGACCGATGTCTGTTCCGCCTTTCTGGTCGGGATCGGCGTTTTCTGGTTCGTCAGCCGCTCCTATGCCTGAGGCGCCGGTCCTATACCTCAGACGCCCATCCTATGCCTCAGGCATAAGGCTTTCGATCACCCGGCTCGCCTCGGCGAAAGCGGTATTGGCGGCCGGCACCCCGGCATAGGCCGCGACCTGCAGCAACACTTCCTTGAGTTCGGCTTCGCTGAAGCCTTTCTGCTCCAGGCCGGCGCGCACATGCAGGTGGAATTCCTCCCATGCCCCCAGCGACGCCGTCATCGCCACCACCAGAAGGCGGCGGGTCTTGTGATCCAGCCCCGGCCGGTTCCAGATCTCGTTCCAGACATTGCGGGTGATCATATCCTGGAAGTCGGCGGTGAACGGAGTGCGCCTGGCCAGCGCCCTGTCCACCCAGGCATCGCCCAAGACCATGCGGCGCGCCGACAGCCCGGCCTGATATTGTGCATTCTTGGCGTCAGGCATGGGAGACCTCCGAAAGAAAGGCGCCGACCGCGGCGGCGAAGTCTTCCGGCCGCTCCACCGACGCCAGATGCGCCGTCGGCAGCATCCGCACCGTCGCATGCGGGATGCGGGCGTGAATTTCACGGCCATGGCCGTCGAACGGTGTGGAAACATCCTCGGTGCCGGCGACGATCAGAGTTGGCGCCCGGATGGCGGATATCCGGTCGATCAAATCCATGTCGCGAATGGCGGCGCCGCAGCGGGCATAACCTTCCGCATCCCTCTTGAGCAGCCGGGCGCGGATCTTCTCTACCGCTTGCGGATGATCGCGGCGGAAGGAATTGGAAAAGAACCGCGCCATCACCGTATCGGCGATCCCCGCCATGCCTCCGCCGCGGACCGCCGCGATGCGGGCATCCCAGATATCACGGTCCATCCGCGCCGAGGTGCAGGCCAGAATGAGGGCGGATACGCGGCCGGGCACGGCCAGAGCAAGCGCCATCGCGGTCATGCCGCCCAGCGAAAGCCCGCAGACCACCGCCTTCGCCACCCCGACCGCGTCCAGCACCGACACAGCGTCCCGGGCGAGTTGATCGAGCGAATAATCGCCCGGCGGCACATCGGATCCGCCATGGCCGCGCGCATCCATGCGCAAGACGCGCAAGCCGGTCAGAAAAGGCATCACCCCATCCCAGAGGGTGAGGTCGCAGCCGATGGAGTTGAGCAGCAGGAGCGGCGGTCCCGACCCGTCCTGGCGCCAATGGAGGCGGACATTGCCGTTTTTCGCGAACGCCATCAGGGCCGCGCCTTCCGGGCGGCCAGCGCCGCTTTCACCAGCGCCTGGGATTTGCCGGTGTCGGAGCCCAGACCGGCGGCGGCAAGATTGCGCGCCATGTGCCCCGCATCCACTTCCAATCCCTCGATCACCGGCGCCAACGCCGCAAGCGCGCCATGCGTGAGAATAAAGACATCCGCCAAGGCGGGTCCCTCGGCCTGCCAGCCGCCCAGCCCCCGTTCCTGTTCCTGGGGCATTGCAGAAATAATCGTGGCCACCAGGCCGGGCACCCGCACCGCCGCGGACAGGACGATCTGGCAGCCGGTGGGATTGCGCTTATGGGCCATCGCCGATGACCCGCCGCGTCCCGGCTGGCGCGGTTCGAACACTTCCGCGATCCCGTTCTGCGACAAGAGGGATATGTCACGCGCGATCTTTGCCGCCGCGCCGGTGACGATTCCCAGCGCCGCCGCCATGCCCGCCACCGCGCCACGCCGGGCATGCCAGGGCAGACCGGGTGAAGTGAGACCAAGCCTTTTGGCCATGCGGGCGGCAATGGCCGCGCCCTTGCCATCCAGGTTGTGGCGGGCGCCGGCCGCGCCGCCCAATTGCAGCATCCGCGCGCCATCGCATTCGCGTTCAAATCGAGCCGCCGCCTCGTCAAGACCGGCCAGCCAGTTCACCAGTTTGAGGCCGAAGGTGATGGGTAAGGCATCCTGCAATAGCGTCCGCCCCAGCATCGGGATAGCGGCCATGCGTTCCGCCAGCGGAGCCAAGGCCGTGGTGAGCCGAGTCAATTCGCCCAAAATAAGTTCGGCGCCGTCCCTCGCCTGCAGCATCAGCACCGTGTCGGCGACATCCTGGCTGGTGGCGCCGCGATGCAGCGCGCGCGCCACCTGCTCGTCGCCCAAGGCGCGCCGCAGATGAAAGATCAGCGGAATCGCAAAAGTCCCGGCATGGGCCGCTTCCGCCGCCAATATCTCGGTGTCGAACGGCAGTTGGGCGCAGGCGATGCGCGAGGCTTCGTCCCGGCTCAACAGCCCTTCCTCCGCCTGGGCTTCCGCCAGGGCCGCCTCGAAGGCGAGCGCACGCTTGATCACCGCGGCATCGCCGAAGATCTCGAGCATCGCGGCGCTGCCGCCGCCAAGGTCGCGGATCAGTCTGGACATGGCATCAGCAGTCGAAGAAGACGGTCTCGCCCGGGCCTTGCAGGACGATGTCGAAGCGATAGCCGCCCGAATCTTTTTTCGCGATCAGGGTATCACGCCGGGCAGGCGGCACCAGTTCCAGGATCGGGTCGGCGTCCAACCCCTCCGCGTCCGCGAAATAGATCCGGGTCACCAGCCGTTTCAGAAGCCCACGAGCCATCACGCCCACCGCGACATGAGACGCCTGCAGGCTGTTGCCGGGACCCGGCACCCGTCCCGGCAGGATGGTGCGGAAACAAAAACCGCCATCGACGCCGGTGGCGGCGCGGCCGAAGCCGATGAAAGCCTCGCCGGCGGCGGGCGCGGAATACTGTCCCCGGGCATTGGCCTGCCAGATTTCCACCAGCGCATCGGGTACCGGTTGGCCTTCCCCGTCCAATACGCGACCGAAAATCTCGATCGCTTCACCGTCGACCGGGGCGCGCGCGGACGGTATGCGCAGCAGATAATGCTCCGGCGGCACCAGATCCGGACGCGCGCCCAGATCGGAGCTGCCGGTGAGATCGGCGCCGCCTTTCCAGGGCAGGCCGTAGTGAAAAAACGGCCCCACCGTCTGCCACGGCGTCTGGCCGAACAATTCCTCGCTCTGATTGTCCATTTTATTGCTCCATTGGCGTGGCGTGCCGGCCGCGAAGCACGAAGTCGAACAGATAGCCGAGCGCGAAGCTGGGCTCGGTGGTGGCGATGTCGAAGCGCGACACCATCCGGTCGCGATACGGCATCGGCACCGCGTTGGCGATGGGATCGAGCGGGATCAGCGGATCGTCGGGGAAATACATCTGGGTCACCAGCCTGGTGGCGAAGGCCGGTCCCAACAACGATAGATGGATATGGGAAGGCCGCCAGGCATTATAATGATTGCCCCAGGGATAGGCGCCAGGCCTGATGGTGGTGTAACGATAACGGCCTTCCGCGTCGGTGGTCACCCGGCCGACGCCGGTGAAGTTGGGATCCAGCGGCGCCGGCCAATTGTCGCGCAGATGGATATAGCGGCCGGCGGCGTTGGCCTGCCAGATCTCGATCACCGTATTGGGAACCGGCCGGACATTCTCGTCCAGCACCCGGCCGCTGACGATAATGCGCTGTCCCAGCGGCTCGGCCTTATGCTGCTTGGTCAGGTCCGTCATCGCCGGACCCATCAACTCGGTCCAGCAATCGGCGGGGCCGCTCGACTCGGTGATGGTCTGGGGGATCTTGATCAAGGGTTCGGCGGGCGCCCGCAGCACGGTCGAGGCATAGGCGGGAAACAGCGAAGGCGGCTGAACCCTTGCGTCCTCGCGATTGAAGGTGTCGGCCATCGCGGCTCCTTTCAGGCAAGCGGCAGGCCGACATAATTCTCGGCAAAAGCGGTCTGCTGGGCTTCAGAGTGACGCAAATAATCGAGTTCCGCGACCTGCATTTTGCGGACAAACGGGTCGGCATCCGGAAAACGGTGGGTCAAGCCGGTGAACCACCAGGAAAAGCGCTCCGCCTTCCACACCCGCGCCAGGGCGCGTCCCGAATAGGCGTCCAGCGCCGAGGGCGACTTTTCCCGGTAGAATTCCGTCAGCGCGTCGGCCAGATAGACCGCATCGGAGACGGCGAGATTGAGCCCCTTGGCGCCGGTGGGCGGCACGATGTGGGCGGCGTCGCCCAAAAGGAAAAGATTGCCGTAACGCATGGGCTCGGTGACGAAGCTGCGCAAGGGGGCGATGCTCTTTTCGAAGGAGGGGCCGCGGGCGATATGGGCCTGGGGTCCCAGCCGCAGGCTCACTTCATCCCAGAACCGGTCGTCCGGCCAATCCTCGATCCGCTCTTCCAGCCCGCATTGCACATAATAGCGGCTGCGGGTGGGCGAACGCATGGAGGCAAGCGCGAAACCCCGGGCATGGTTGGCATAGATCAGCTCATGATGGGCCGGCGGAACCTCGGCCAGAATGCCGAGCCAACCGAAAGGATAGACACGCTCGAAATCCTGCCGGACGTTTTCGGGGACGTGCCCGCGGCTGATGCCGTGAAAACCGTCGCAACCGGCAATGAAATCGCAATCCAGGCGCTGTTCCCGCCCGTCCTTGCGCCAGGTGAGATAGGGCTTGGCGCCCGCGACCTCATGGATCGCGACATCGGCGGCGTCAAACACGATCGGCATGTCGAATTCCGCCGCCGCCTCGAATAGATCGTGCATCACTTCCTGCTGGCCATAGACCGCGACATGCTTGCCGCCGGTCCTGGCCGCCATGTCGATCCGGAATATCTCGCCGTCATGGGCCAGGTTGGTACCGGCATGCAGAAGGCCATCGCGGCGCAGACGTTGGTCCAATCCCAGCCGCGCCAGCACATCCATGGTAAGTTGCTCGAGCACCCCGGCGCGAACCCGGCCCTCGACATAATCGCGGTCGCGCCGTTCCAGCACGGTGGCCGCGATGCCCGCATGGCGCAAAAGATGCGCCAGGAACAGCCCGGCCGGGCCGGCGCCGATAATGCCGATCTGGGTGCGCATCGCGTTTTCTCTCTATAGGCGCCGAGCTAAGGGGCGGACCTGCCGGTTGGCGATGGACCGAGGGACAAAAAAGTTGGATTATTCTGACGCCCAAGAAAGCGGACGCCATGTCATTGGATAAAGGTCAATATATTGATATTCCGGAGTTTTTCTTATTCGGAGAGGCGCCCCAAACAGTCGGTCACCGTTATCTCCACTTGGAGCCCCTTTCCGACCGCAGCCGCCCCAACAACTGGAATATCCGCACCCACTCCCACGCCAGCCTGAGCCACATCTTCCACCTCACCGGCGGGTCCGGGACCATGCGCGCGGAAGATCGGATTTATAATTTTGCGGCCCCTTGCGCGCTTCTGGTGCCCGCCGGCGTGGTGCATGGATTTCAGTTCGCGCCCGAGAGCGCGGGCACGGTCCTTACCATTTCGGATGCCTATCTGCAGGAACTGACTTTGCGCGAACGCGCCTTCGGCGGGCTGTTCGCCGCGCCCGCCGCCCTGCCGCTGGACGAGACCATCATCCCGGCGTCGCTCAAGCGCCTGGCCCAGGAACTATCCTGGATAGCGGCGGGTCATGGCGCGGCCGTGGAAGCCCATTTGCTGTGTGTGCTGGTGGCCTGTGTCCGCGCTTTGGAGCAGGCACGCAGCACGGAAACCGTCAGGCCCGGCGCGCAGGCCACTTTGGTGGCCCAGTTCCGCGAAGCCATCGAGCGTCATTATCGCCGGGATCTGCCGCTGGCGCGCTATACCGCGATGTTGGGCGTGACGGAGCGGCAGTTGCGCTCCGCCTGCCTGAAAGTGGCGGGGATGCCGCCCACCGGCTTGATCCAGATGCGCATCCTGTTGGAAGCCAAGCGCGCGCTGCTCTATTCCAACATGACCGTGTCAGAAGCCGCCTATTATCTGGGCTTCAATGATCCGGCGTATTTTTCCCGCTTCTTTCAGCGCGCCACCGGACACTCGCCCCGCGCCTTCCGCAACCGCGCCGATTGAAAGGCGCAGGCGATTTCGGGAGCCTCATTTTGCCGGTGAGGCTCCCGCGCCGCGCCACTCAATGATGGTGATAAGGCGCCAGATAGGCATGGCGGGAAGGCGCCACTGGTGGAAGCGTTACCCGATAGACCAGCAGAAGCGTGTCCACATTGGCGCCGGACGCGTCGCTATAGGGCTGGCCGACCATATGGCCATCTTGGGTAATGAAGTCATTGTCGCTGCCGATGACCAGGAAATAGTCATGCGGCTTCCTTTTATCAAAGACGGGCAGGACGGCCATGCTCTCCCATTTCTCGTAGAGATCGTTGGGGTTGTTGGGCGCGCCATTGTGCAGGCCGAACCGATTCAAGCTGGCCATTGTCGTTCAAGTCGAGGAATTTCTGATAGGCAACCGGCGTGATGCCGGGATTGAGCACGCCGTTGGGCGCCACCGGATGATCGGGTGAATCATACCGGGTATTGGCGATGTTGGTGGCCGGGTGCGCCGGATCGGCAATGTCGATCAAGTCTACGCTGCGATAGAGCGAGGTATCGCCGGCGAGCGAGAATCCGGCGCCGCTGTCCCGGGCCAGCACCAGGAATTGATGATCGTTGAGCGCCAGCATTTCACTCTGCGCGGCCACAAGCGATCCGTTAAAGGTGGGAAGCTGGACCACATATTCGCCGATCAGCCTCAGCTTGCCATGCCCGATATCATAGGCCAGAAGCCTGGTGTTACGCCGCGTATGCTTGATGTCAGCGACATTCAGATCCTGAATCAGCGCGCTCTGCAGAAGAATGAACAGCTTTCCGTGATCGGGGCTGATGGCGAGGCCTTCGAAGCCCTGGTTGTTCTGGCGTCCCGATACGGGATTGCCTTTGGAAGGGTTATAAACGACCCCGATCGGCGGGCTGTTCGCCGAGAAATCGTCCACCGGATGGCCGTCGGAATCCAGGCGCTTCGGTATGAACGCCTCGGGCGGCCGGATCGCACCAAGCAGCTCGCCGCGCCTGCCATAGTGATAGACATAGGGGCCATATTCGTCGCTCACCCAGATGGTGCCGTCACCTACCTCGACCACGCCTTCGTCATCCACCGGAATGCGGCCATTCGAGGCCTGGGGCAGCGGCGGCAGGCCATTGTGCGCCGGCCGCTCGTCCGCCGGATCGAGGCCGGTTGTCGGGCTCCCCCGGTCGTGAAACGAAACCGCCGTCCGATAATGCATTTTGAGCTGGTCTTGATTGGTCGTGCTCGCGCCATAGAAAGGCTGAAGGGTCACATCGAATTTCTCCAGCCGGCCGAAATAATTGACGGTTCCTTGGGTATTCCAGCCGCGATCGGGCAGCATCAGAAACGTGCCGCAATAGACACCCGGACGCTGTTCTTTCCAGCTTCCGGGCGCCACGGTCATGCCCAAACCGAACCCGCCCAGCGTGTCGCCGAACCGGTCGACGGCGTTGGACGGCACACGTGCGACGCCGACAAGACCCTGATTGACAAAGGTGCCGCCTTCGAAGGGCACTTGTTGCGCGTCGGCGGTTGCGGTGCTGAAGGTCAACGCGCATGCGATAGCCGGAATCAAGCACAGTCTGTCGAGTAAGCGCTTGCCAATCTTGTATTGGCGCATGACCGTCTCCTATTAGGCGCCGCCGCAAGGACGAGGTGCGCGGAACAGACCACCTCCGCGCTTGCTTCAGGCGCGGCCGCTTTTGATTGAGAAATGGATACGAGGACGAACGCGCGGACGCTACCGGCGTCCCACTTCAGCTTCGTGACGAACAGCGAAAAATTCGGTTACGCGATCCATCCACGACACCGATGTTCTTCCCCGGCTGACGGCTGAGTTTCGGATCACCGGCCGCGGTCACAAAACAGTTATGAATTCGATGGAGTATCGTGCCGGAATTTTCCGCGTCCTCAAACTGCGCATGCGACATCATTAAGCCGATGGTTTCTTGGTTCAAAACTGCTTGTTACCCTGAAAGGCGCGATGCGCCGCAAACAGGCGACAGCGGATTCACGCTGATCGAACTGCTCGTTGTCCTGGCCATTCTGGGATTGCTCATCGGCCTGGTGGCGCCTGCGATGATTCACCAGCTCGGTTCGGCCAAGCATAAAGTGGCAGAACAGTCGGTCGAGCGGCTGGACGGGATTCTCGACATTTACCGTCTGGATGTGGGACAATATCCGACATCGGCCCAGGGCCTGGAGGCTCTCAATGTCAATCCCGGCGTACCGGGCTGGAATGGTCCTTATTTGAAGGACGCGGATGGAATCAAAGATCCTTGGGGCCATGTTTTCCAATATCGCAGCCCGAGCCGGCGGCCCGATCACGCCTATGACATCGTCTCTCTCGGCGCCGACGACAAAACCGGCGGCGATGGCGAGAACGCCGATATCGTCAATCGCTAGCCGAAGACGGCATTTGATCGGCTGAGCGTTCCCACTCCAGCACCCGATAGCCCTTTTTGTTTTCGGTGGTGAGGCGCAGCACGGCTTGGCGCACAAAGAGGCCGCCATTGCGGCTCTTGGCCGTCACCCGTACCGAGACGATGCGTTCGGCATTTGCCTTCTCCGCGTCCTGTGCCGGGCCTGGCTCCGGGGGCGGCGCCGTGCCTGCGGCATCATCCGGGTCCTGAGCCGCAAGCGCCAAAGCCCGCCGGACCAGCACCGGGGCATGCCGTGGATCGGGCTGATCCGATGTGGTGTAAAGGGTCAGATACGGCCGGACTTTCGACAGGATTTCCGGCGTCATCCCAAGCACAAAGCGCAACTCATCCAGGGACGCGAAGGGTTCGCCCGGCGGGCCGTAATCCAGCCCGGCCGCCTGATACTGTTTCAGCTTGGCGCCGGACGGCGTGGGTGTCTCACCTGGGCTGACCCAGTCGGCGACCGCGGCGCCGAGCGCTTTTGCCCGTCTGCCATCCGCACCGCAGGTCTCGAACAGCGCGGCCAACAGCCGATCGGAGGCATGGTTGGGATTTATCTTCCAGGTCTCGTCCTGGACGGAAATCGTCACCAAGCCGCCGGGCAGACTCAATTGATGCTTGCCGCCATCCGCTTCCCAGCCATCCGGCGAACCCGGATCGCTGAGATTGAAGCCGGCATGCGCGATCCCGGCATCGGCCAAGGCTTCCGCCGACGCGGCCGCGACCACATTATGCGCGATGGCGGTTTCCGACCGCGCATTGGCCAGGAGCACCACGCCGATCGCGGCCAACAGCACCAGGATCCACAAGACCAGGATCAGCGCAAAGCCGTTGGCGGCGTGTCCGCGCCCGGCGCGCCGCCTCATGGAACAATGCCGGAGGGCGTCAGCTTGCGCCTGAGCTCCTCGGTCAGGGCCCTGGCTTCGCGCTGGTCATGCACCACATGCGGGGTCAGCAGGACCAGCAATTCCGTCCGGTCATGGGAATTGGTCTTGGTCGAAAACAGACTGCCGAACACCGGGATGTCCTGCAGCAACGGAATGCCGGAATTCTGCCTGGAGCTGTTGTCGCTGATCAGACCCGCCAGGCTGATGGTCTCGCCATCCTGAACCACCACCTTGGTCTTGACCCGGCGCTGCTGGAAGGTGGGCGAATTGATGGTCGAGGTGGTGGTCGGCACCACATCGCTGACCTGCTGCTCGATATCCAGCGTCACCAGTCCGCCGGAATTGATGCGCGGCGTGACATTCAGGATGACGCCGGTCGCCTGGTACTGCACATTGTTGACCACCGGGGCGCCCGCCGTGGTCACCGAAATCGCCGATTGGGTGATGGTGGGCACCAGATCGCCCACCTGGAAGGTCGCCTCCTGCTTGTCCATGATCAGGAGTTCCGGCGCGGAGACGATCTGGACGTTGGTGACGTTCTTGAGGGCCTGCAGGGCCGCCTGCACGCTGCCCGCGGTCCGTGCCACGGCAAAGCCGGGGAAATTCGGCGCCAGCGTACCGGGGAACAGCTGGGCATTGGTCAGCGGATTGGCGGGATCGATAACGGTGGGTACGCCGTTCTGCGCGTTACTCAACGTGATTTGTCCCTCCTTGTTGTTCAGAAAGAACTGCACCCCATATTGCAGATTCTTGTTCAGCGAGACTTCGGCGATCGTGGCCTCGACCAGCACCTGCATAGGCAGAATATCCAGCCTGCGGATTGCCTCCTCGATCTGGGCATATTCGCTTTCCGTCGCCACCACGATCAGCGCGCTGTTGGCGGCATCGGCGATGATCTGCGGTCCCTTGGCATTGCCGCCGGCGACTTGCTGATTGGCTTCCGTGTCCGGTGCCGGCAGCTGCGAGGCCGCTGTCGCCGCCGCATTCGATGCCCCGATCGGCGACTCCTGCGCACCCGGCAGCGCGCTCGCCGCGCCATTGGTGGGCGCGCTGGTGTTTGCGGCTGGTGCGCCGATCTGTGCCGCCACCGATGTCGGCGGCAGATTTCCAAGCGGAGTTTCCTGGTTCCCACCGCCGCCCGAAGGCGGATTGAAGGCGCGCTGCAGAATGGACTGCAAATTCTTGGGCTGGGTGTTCTTGAGATAATAGACATGGACATGGCGGCCGGCGCTCAGCCGCACGCGGTCGAGCTGTTTGATCAATTCCCCGACGCGGTCGAGATAGGCCGGCTGGCGCGTGATCACCATCACCGCATTGGCCTCTTCAATCGGAACGATCTTGACTGCGCCGGTCAAGGCGCCGTCGCCGCCAAGCTGCAGCGCGGCCTGCAGGTCGGCCGCCATTTTGGACGGATCGCCCGAGTTGGCCGGAAACAGCGCATAGGATTGACCCGCCAGATAATCGACATCGAACACGCGTATCAGGTCGATGACATTCTGGCGCGCCGTGGCGGTGCCGCTGATGATGAGAATATCGCGGGACGGATCGGCGATAAGCCTGACGCCGTCGCCGACATAGGGTTGCAGCATCGCGGCCAACTGCTTGGCCGAGGCATAGCGCAACACCACCACCTGCGAGCCCGCTTCCATGCTGGAATAGCCCACCATCGGCGGGATGTCGGCGTCATTGCCCTGCTGGCTGATGCGGTAAATCCCGTTTTGATAAGTGATTTGCGCGCCGACCTGGCCCAGCAAGCCTTGCAGGGTGGGGATCAATTCGTCGCGCTTGAGCGGATGCGCGGTCTGAATGGTCACCACGCCCTGGATTCCCGGATCGACGGAATAGTTGCGTTTCAGGATTTCGCCCAGAATCAGGCGCGCGACCTCATGGATGTCGGCATCGACATAGTTCAGCGAAATGTCGCCGTCCTGGGCGATTTGGTATCGTTGCGGGCGCGCCGGAAGGGTGGGGGTATTTTCGGTGCCGACCTGGCGGACGATCGGGCCGGAACTCTCCGGCCGTGCCGGCGCGGCGGCGTTATCCTGCGCCTTGTTCGGCGTCATCGTGTCCTGCGATGCAGGCGACGCAGACGCCGCCGGTTTTGGAGGCGTTTGACAAGAGGACAGGAACGCCAGGCAAAGCAGGCACGGCAAGGCCGCGGCGCGCCTCAATGAATGTGTCGAAATCATCATGGATCCGGATAATCGAGTTCTCGGGCTATTTGGGGGATCGATTGCGAGGGGGACAGCGGCGTCTTCCGGGCCGCCGCAATCGGCTTGATATTTATAGGGGGTGTTTTCTTCTTGATGGCGGGACGAACCGGTATGTCGCCCGGAGCCCCCGGCGTCGGGTGCACGATCTGCTCGCCGAAGGCACAGGTCAGGACCACCCGGTCGGTTGCGATATCGGATACCGTCCAACCGTCTATGACCTGCCCCTCCCTGACCGATACGGCCTTGCCGCCCGGCCGCATGAACATCGCCTCTTTCGCATTCGGCCTGAGCGAAACGCCCGCCAGCCGCGCCTCCAGGCGGGGCGGTTCCGGTTTGGGCGCATTCACTTGCGGCGGCTCGCGCCCTTGGGTGAAAAGCGGACGTTCGAGAATTTCCGCGACCAGCCGGTCGGCCTTCGCCGCGGCGCGGCTCTCGATATGCGGCGCCCCCGCGTCGATCGGGTCTTGATCCGCATAGAGGCCCGGCACCGCCACGATCCATTCCGAGACGATCACGGCGCCAAGCGCGATGCACGCGCCGACGAGCAGGGAGCGGAGAATATTCGTCATAGTTCCCCTAGGCGCCGCGAAAGCCGTAAACATCGAGCGTGACGGACAGTTGGCCGCCACCCTCGTCATCGCCGGCGTTGTGAATGTCGAAATCCCCGGCGGTCAGGATCGGCCGCGCGGTCTCGATCCGGCGCAAGACCTCCGCCAGCGCTTTCAGATCTCCCGCGAACACGATGCGAACCCCGATTTTGCGGAAACTTTCGGTGGCGGCCGGCGGCAGGGACTCGGAACTGCGCAGATCCGCGCCGGCATCCGCCGCCAAATCCTTGAGCATGGATTGCAGCGCCGCGGCGGCGAGGGCATCGCTTGAACCGGAAAGAAGCAGCTCTCCGCCGGAGCGGTCGCGCCAATTCCTTTCCGCATTCCGCAAGGCCGGGAGCTCGCGCGCCAGCGCGTCATATCGTTGCGCCAGCTTTACGCGCTCTTCGACGCGCCCCTCCTGGCCGCCATAAAGCCCCAAGAGAGGCGACACACAGGCGAAATAAACGATTGCCGCCACCGGCAGGAGCAGCGACAGGGCCAGAATGGAGCTGGCCGGCCGGCCGGGAAGCGCGATCACGGCGCACCCGCCGATACCAGCGCCGCCGAAATCGTGAAGGATTCCAATTCACCGCCGGATTCCGCGACGATCGAGGAATCGAAATTCGGAGCCCGGATGGCGGCGGAACGCGATAGCGCAGCGATGAGCTTGGCCGCCTGTTCGGATGAGCCCGCCATGGCCAGCCCGTGCCCATGAAGCGACAAGGCCGTCAGGAAGCTGTCGTCCGGAAGCGCGCTTGTGACGGCTGCCAGGGTCGCCAGGGCGCCGCCACTCGTCCGCCGGCCGAAATACTGCATCGCCGCCACGCGTTCGGTGATGGTCCGGCGCAGGACGGCGGCTTCCCGTGCCGGCTGCCGCGCCGCCGATATCGCCCGGTCGGCCAGATAAAGGCGCAATTGCTGCACGGCGAATGGCGTGACAATGGCGGTGAGCAGCAGCGCCAGGGCGGCCAGGGCCATCGGCGCCAGCCGGCGCTGGCATCGCGCCAGGGATCTGGGATCGATACCGTCGATCCAGATATACGAAACCCCGGGGGTATCCATATCCAGAGCTGAAACCCTCATCCCGGCGTCACGAATGGTACGCATCGCCGGCTCGAGGCTTTGCCGAGGCAAAAGAACAAGTTCGATATCGATCAGGCCGGCCTTCTTGTCCGCGTGCAAGACCCTGTGGCCCCAATAGACCTCCGAACATTCGAATGGCGTTTCGCGATCGATCGCCAGGCTTAGAACACTTGGCAAATCGCGGTTCGCCGCAAATGGCAGCGACAGTTTTTTGCAAAGCAGCCGGGTTTTCGGGGCCCGCAACAGAAGCAAAGGCGGTCTGTCCTCAATGGCTTTCAGGATCTCCGCCATGCCGGCGGCACCGCCGGTGCCAATCAGCATCGACGTTTCGTTCCTGCGCACGGAAACCGTCAGCCGATCCTCGTTCATTGTCACAATGACGGCATCGAGCTTGCTGGTCACGGCTTGGCGCAGCTTCGCGGGCAACAAAGCCGCCAACTCGGTCAACCACCATCGAAAAAAAATTGTCAAAAACCGCTGGATCATGGGACGGTCTGCGCTTGCACAAAACCAATCGTACCTATCGGTCTTGTGTGACATTACGATGATCCGCCGATGCCCGCATCGCATCCTCGACCTTGGGCGCAATGACCAGAGCCGGCCATTGCCGACCGCCCGGCAGACGCAACCTGATCCTGACAAGCGCAGGCGGCTGTTTGGCCTTTGTCACGGGCTGCCATCCGTCCGGCGACCTGTAATAAGAAAATTGGAAATCCGTTGCTCCATCCAGAAGCACCGCTTCACCTTGGTCCGGCGGCGCGACTTTCGAATGCGCGTGCCAGGACAAAGTCAGCCGATTGCCCGATCCATTCAAGGCTATGTCGAATAGTCCTCCGCGCGCCAGCGCCGCCGGCAGCTTACCTGTGAAGGCCAAGGCCTGGCCGCTGCCCCGGATGCCGGAAGCGGACTGAAGCATTTGCCTTAAGACATGCTGAACGGCGTCCGCGTCACCCTGGCGGGTGCTCCGCTTTTGCGGCAGGACCCAGGCGTTGCCGGCAAATCGCACCCCTGATGTCAGGGCAACCAGAATAAGTCCCAGAATCGCGATCGAAACCAGCATCTCCAGCAGGGTGAACCCGTCGTCTGGGCGAAGCCGCGATACGGTCATGGCGGCCCCGCCCGCTCGGACGACAACGCCACCGATCTCCGCCTTGCGCCGCTCGGCCAGCTTTCATGGATCGTCACCGCATAGAGGCGCAATGCCGTTGTGCCGGCCGCGTCTTGCCGATGCGACCCCAAGGACGCGATTTGCGCGCGCCACCGGAACCCTTCGCCATCGCCGCCGGAATAGACGCCGGGCTTGAGCGGTATCGTGAACCCTACCTCCGCGAGATGGGATTGGCACAGGCGCGTGGCATGGATGTATTTGTCGGCAATACCGGCATTGCCGATGCCGGTTGTGGCCGCCGCGACCAGGACACCGAGGCCGAGCGCGGCGATGGCGAGCGCCACCAGCACTTCGATCAGGGTAAAGCCCGATTGCCGCCGGGCCGGACTAGAACATTTTCGCGTTTCGTTGAAACGCAAAAATGTTCTATCCTTTTGTTTCGTCGCGGTTCCGGACGGAAAACCGCTGCACACTTTTCCTGGAACCGCTCTAGTTCGTCTTTTGCGCAAGGCGCACCTGCCCCGACAGCCAATCCACCCCGACCTGCCAGGCGCGGCCGCCGCCCTGGATGGTGATCCGGCCGCCACTGCTTCCCCCGTCCGGATCGAAACGGATGAAGCCCGCTTTGTCCGACGCGACCAGATCGCGGCCCGTCATCAAGCCGAGCGCAATATCGTTCGGCAGCGAACGCCGCTTCTCTCCCGCCAGGCGATAACCGGGCGGCGCGAGGTCAAGTTCGAAACCGATGCTGCGATTGCGGGCAATGGCCAGGCTGCGCGCCTGCCGCAACACGCCGGAGATCTCTTCCGCCGCGGCGCGGGCGTGCAGAGCGGGCGACATCGGACGATGCCCAATCGCCAACATGGCCAGCACCAGGCCGAGAATGGCGATGACGACCAGCATCTCGATCAGGGTGAAGCCGGCCTGCGCCGGCGGCCGATCCGGGCGCACCCGCACCATTTCAGACCGCCAGGTCATTGAGGCTCAACATCGCAACCAGGAGCGAGCCCACAATGCCCGCCACCACCAGACCCATGACGATCGTGATCGCCGGCACCAGAAGCGCCACCAGCCGCTGCACGGTCTCCTGGACTTGGCCGTCATGAATATCGGCCGCCCGCTGGCACATGTCTCCCAGCCGGCCGGTCTCTTCTCCCAATTGCAGCAGATGAACGGTCTGCAAAGGAAAAAACCCGTCTTCAGAAAGTGCCGATGCCAGCCGGCCGCCGGACTTTACCCTGGCGAGCGCGCCATCGATGATGGCGCGGGCGGTTAAAGAACCCAACACGTCGCGGCTGATCCCGAGCGCCGGAACAAGATTGACTCCATTCTGCAATAGGGTCCCCAAGGTGCGCGTCAGGCGCGCCGCCTCGCTGCGGATGATCAGGGGGCCGATCAGCGGCAGCCGGACCAGTGTGCGTTCGACAACCAACCGGAAAGAACGCTGCTTCAACAGGCGAGAAAAGATCACGCCCAACGCCAGGCCGCCCGCCAATAGAAATGCGCCATCGTCACGGACAAAATCGCCGATCGCGATGAGGATGCGGGTTTGCACCGGAAGCTGCGCGCCGGCCTGGGCGAATATTGGAGTGAATTTGGGAAGAACATAGGTCAGCAGCAGAAAGATGGTGGCCAGCGAGGCGATGACCAGAAGCACGGGATAGATCAGCGCCGATTGGATACTGGCCGCCAGCTTCGCGTCCCGCTCCAGCAGGTCGGCCAGGCGGTTGAGGCTGGCCGCCAACTGGCCGCCGGCCTCACCCGCGCGGACCAGGCTGACATAGAGACGCGAAAACACCGCCGGCTGTTCGGCCAGGCTTGCCGCCAGCGATTTTCCGCCCCGGACCTGATCCCGCAAGGCCTGGGTGACGGTCCGGACGGGGTTGCTGGTGCTGGTTTCGACCAGGAAGCGAAGCGCCCGGTCGATATCCTGTCCCGCCTCCAGCATCACCGCCAGTTCGCGCGTGATCTGCGCCAGGACCGGCCTCGGCAACCCGCGCGAGAAACGGATCTCCGCGTTCAGCAGGGCGAACAGCCAGTTGCTGCGATCGACTGCATCAGCCCTGACCAATAGGTGGCGTCGGCTGTCGAAATGCTCGGCCAGTGCTGCAGAGTTCGCGGCCTCCATGACGCCGCTCTGCCGCTTGCCCGCCCCGTCGATCACCGTGTAGCGAAAGCTGGGCATGGCGCTCAGCCATCCATGCGGACGCTGCGCAACACTTCGCTGAGCGAGGTGGTGCCGGCGAGAACCTGTCTCAACCCATTCTGGTACATCGTCGACATGCCGGATGCGGTGGCGGCGTTCTGAATGTCGCCGTGACTGGCGCGCGACAGGATCAGATCGTGGATCGTATCGTCCGGCACGATCAATTCGGCGACCGCGATGCGCCCGCTGTAGCCGGTGCCGCGGCATTTGGGGCAGCCGCCCGCTTCGTAAATGACATCGCCGCCGTCAAGCGCGTTACGACCCAGCCCGTAACGCTCGGCCAGGCCGGCCGTCACCGCGATCGGGCGGCGGCACGCCTGGCAAAGGCGGCGCAACAGCCGCTGCGCCATGATGCCGTTCAGGGTCGCGGTCAGCAGATAATCCTCGACCCCCATGTCGCGCAGCCGCGCGATGGTCGCCGCCGCGCTGTTGGTGTGGAGGGTGGACAGCACCAGATGCCCGGTCAGCGCCGCCTGGATGGCGATCTGGGCTGTCTCGAGATCGCGTATCTCGCCGACCATGATCACGTCCGGGTCGTGACGCAGGATCGAGCGCAGCATCGCCGCGAAATTCAAGCCGATCTGCGGTTTGGTCTGGATCTGGGTGATGCCGGAAAGCTGATATTCGATGGGATCCTCGACCGTGATGATATTGCGCTCGGCGGTGTTCAGGTGCAGCAGGGCGGTGTAGAGCGTGGTGGTCTTGCCGCTGCCGGTGGGACCGGTGACGAGCATGATGCCGTTGGGCTTCTCGATCTGAAGGCAAAATTGGGCCTGGAGCGCCGGCTCGATGCCCAGCTGGGTGAAATCAAGCGTCACCGCGGACCGGTCCAGGATGCGCAGGACCACGCTTTCGCCATGCAGGGAGGGGATGGTGGAGACCCTGAGATCGACTTCCTGGCCGCGCACCACCAGCTTGATGCGGCCGTCCTGCGGCAGGCGGCGCTCGGCGATGTCGAGCGAAGACATGATCTTGATCCGCGATACGATGGCCGGGTGCAACCGCCGGGGCGGCGCATCGACCTCGTGCAGGACACCATCAAAGCGATAGCGGATGCGGAGTCGGTCTTCGAACGGATCGATATGGATGTCGGAGGCCCGGCTTTCCACCGCCTGGGAAATCAACAGATTGACCAGCCGGATGAGCGGGGCCTCGCTGGCCAGGTCCTTGAGCCGTTCGGCATCGTCCTCGACATGCGCCGATTGCGATGCCGCATCCTCGGCGGCGGTGGCCGGGCCCTCCTCCGGTTTGTAGAGCCGCTCCAGCGCCGCTTCCAAGTCGATCGGCACGGCCACACGCACATGCACATGGCGATTTGCCGCCACCGCCATCGACGACACGGTGAAATGGTCGAGCGGATCGGCCATGGCGACGGTGAGACCAGCGTCGTTGATGGCAAGCGGCACCGCGCGCGATTTGCGCAAAAATTTCAGCCGCAACCGTTCCGGCAATATGGCCTGGTCCGGATAATCGGCCGGTCCCGCGACATCGAGGCCGAGCAATTTTCCCATGGATTCGGCAAGCGCCCTTTCGCTGACCAGTCCCAATTGGGTCAATACCGCGTCCAGCCGCGCACCGCTCTCGCCCGCCAGGGCGCGGGCGCGTTCCAGCCCGTTGGCATCGACCACGCCCTGATCGGTGAGAAGATCCGACAATGCCGCGATGAAGCGGTCATGCGACCATTGCTCTAGGGATTCGGGTCGGGACATGGCGCGCAACGCGTCTCCGCCATCCGCGCTACTCCGCACTGGGAGCAGGCCCGCACGGCAGAGCAATCTGGAGTGTCGATTCGCAAGTTCTGCAAATGAGAAACCTGCCTCAGATGCTCCTACCAATTGTCTGTTACACTTGTGTGTCCGGCGGCGCCCATCTCTGGCTGCTCCAGTGTTTGACCGTTCACCCCGGGATCAAAGGCCCGTAAAGCCAGACCAGCCAGGTTCCGGCGCACAGGAAGGCGCCAAACGGGATCCGGTCGGAAAACGACAGTGAACGCGAACGCGAAATCAGCGCAAAGCCAAGACCGGACAGGGATGCGATGACCAGGACGCTGGGCAAGCCGGACCATGAAACCCAGGCGCCGGCCGCGGCCAGCAATTTGGCGTCGCCCAGGCCGATGCCTTCGCGGCCGCGCAAGCGAAAATAGACGGCGCGCAACGCCAGGACGAATGCAAGACCGGCCAGGCTTCCCAGCACGCAATCGGTCAGCCGGCCCGGAGAAATCGCGGCATTCGCCAGAAGCCCGGCCCCGATCAAAGGCAGGCTGAGGAAATCCGGGAGACGGAAATATGACAGGTCCGTCGCCGCCAAGGTCAGCAGCGCAAGACCCAGGACGCAACTCACCCAAAGCGCCCAGCCGGAAAACAGGATTGAGGCCCAAAGCACGATTCCGAATGCCGTCAATTCCATGATGGGATAGAAGAGCGGCAACGTGCCGCCGCAATAGCGGCAGCGCCCACCAAGTGACGCCCAACTCAGCACCGGCACCAGATCCCATGCCTTCAACGGACTGGCGCAATGATCGCAAGCCGAACGTCCCAGCATGGCGGAGGCGAGACGATCCTGGCGGGTCACAATCGTTCCAAGAAAGCTGCCCAGGAAGGGGGATAGGGCGCACAGCCAGATCGACGGGCTCAAAGTCAGGTCTTCCTTGCGGCCTTTACCGCGAACAGGACAGGCAAAAACAATACCTTAGAATGGCAGTGTGACAGTTCAGCGCCGTCGTTGCCGCTCTGGGCGTCGGGCTCGAAGGCGGGTCGGCGTGCCAGATCATGCTGGCGCCAAATCCGCTATGCTCGCGCGCCACCGCCAGGAAGACCGTCATGCCCAAGATCGACATTGCCGCCGTGCCGGAGCGCAAAGGAACGGGCTATCCGCCGCAATTCAACGCGCCCTGTGCCGAACGGGTGCGGCAGCGTCTGGGCGACGCCGGCGGCCTCACGGATTTCGGGGTCAATCTCATGCACCTGCCGCCGGGCAATTGGTCGAGCCAGCGCCACTGGCATTCGGATGAAGACGAATTCGTCTATGTGCTCGAAGGCGAACTGACATTGATCGAAGATGGCGGCGAGACGGTGCTCCGCGCCGGCGATTGCGCGGCTTTTCCCAAAGGCTCCGGCAACGGCCACCATATGATCAACGGATCGGGCGCGATGGCGGTTTATCTCGAAGTCGGCTCCCGCGCGCCCGCCGATGTGACCATCTGTTCCGATATCGACATGATGAGCACCAACGCCGACGGCCGGTTCGTGCACAAGGATGGCACGCCCTTTCCCAAATCCTGACCGGCCGGGCGGCCAGTGAAACGCGGTCGCTGAGAGCGGATGTGTCTCGCAGATCCGAACGGCGCGCACGCCCGCCGGTCAGGCTAAGCCATTGAAACTCTTTGAATGAAGTACGCCCTTCCCTCCGCCAACCCGTGAGGCGTCCGCATGATCCTGCCGAAGCCAGGTTGTATGAACGCTTTCCCCCGGTATGATCGGCCCGGCAGGAGCAAGACATGTCCCTATGTGAATCCGACGAGAAATCATTGGCCGCCAAACCGGCGGAGGTGCAGGCGACCTTGAATTATCTGTTCCGCACCGACCGCAAGCCATATCTCTATATGTATGAGCCGCCCGCGGGCACGCCGGCGGCCTGGGGCGAAGTGAACACGGTTGCAGGCGTGACGGTGCATAACGGACGTCTTCTGCCCAAGCCGCCCTCGCTGGACGAAGAAGGTTTCGCATTCCGCACCCATAAGACGGCGGTGACGGATTTCTACGACGAAAAACAGATCAAAGAGGTCTATTACCCGGAGATCGAGCGGCTTTTGACCGAGGCCACGGGCGCCGAAAAGGTCGTGATCTTCGACCACACCATCCGCTCGATCCCCGGAATCCGGGCCGGCGCCACCGGCATGCGCGAGCCGACCCGGCACGTCCATAACGACTATACCGAGGAATCGGGCCCGCAGCGGGTTCGCGATTTGCTTCCGCCCGAGGAAGCGGAGCAAAGGCTCAAGCAGCATTTTCTGGAAATCAACATCTGGCGGCCGATCCGGGGTCCGCTGCAGGACGCGCCGCTGGCGGTCTGCGACGCCCGCAGCATCGCGCCGGAAGACCGCATCAGCTGCGATCTCATCTATCGCGACCGGCTGACCGAGACCTACAGCTTCAACTATAGCCCCGGCCATCGCTGGTATTATTATCCCGGAGATGCAACGGGACGAGGCGCTGCTTGTTCAAGGGCTATGATTCCGACTTGCAGGCCAAGGCGCGCTTCACGGCGCATACCGCCTTCGACGATCCCACCGCGCCCGCCAAGGTCCTTCCCCGGGAAAGCATCGAAGCGCGGGCGCTGGTCTTCCTGCCCGAAAACGCGTCCGCCACCTGATCCACCGGCGCCGATCCCTTTAAGGCAGGGGTTTGCCCCTGGTTTCCTCCGCGAAGGGAATAGCGGCAAGCCCCAGCAGGAACGGGATGGCCGTCAGCGCGATCACATAGCCCAATGTGCCGACCGACTGGATCATCGCGGCGATGATGAAATTCGCCCCCGCGCCCAGAAAGCGGCCGAACGAGGTGCAAAAGGCGAAGGCGGTGGCCCGCATATCCGTCCGGTATTGCTCCGGCAGCCAAAGGCTGAATATGGCGAAGTTGCCGCCGGCCAGCCCCAGGAAGAACAGAACCAGGATGAACGGCATCAGCCCGTTCGGCAGATAGAAGGCCCAGCCAAAGGCCAGCAGAATGGATATCGCCATGCCGGCGAAATATCCGGCCAGGGTCTTTTTGCGCCCGAATCTCTCAGCCAGGACCGGCGCCAACAGGCAGCCGATGATGGTGCCGACCGACAAAATCGCCGTGCCGAGAGAAGCGAACCTGGTTGCGTCTGCCGCACCGAAGCCCGCATTTTTCGCCAAAGTCAGAAGCGCGGTCGGTTCATAGACGGTGCCGGCCCAAAGACCGATGATCGCAACCGAAACCAGGATGGAATTGACCACCGTGCGCCGCAGATAGGGGCCGGAGAACAATCTTGCTAGTGGATGGCTCCGCGGGCCGGCATGGGCCCTCTCCCAGCGCGGCGGCTCTTTCACCCGCGACAAGGTGAAAAGCGCGACTACGACAGGCGCCGCGCCGCACAGGAACATCGCCCGCCAGCCGAAATGCGCGCCCACCGTAAAGTTCAGCGCCGCCGCCAGGAAAAAGCCGGCATAATATCCCGTCTGCAGATAGCCGGCGCCCATCTTGCGGCGATCCTCGGGCCAGGCCTCGGCGACATAGGTGCCGGCCATCGCCCATTCCCCGCCGATGCCGATGCCGGCGATGAACCGGAACAGCGCCAGCTCCCAGATATTCTGCGCCAGCGCCGCCGCGCCGGTGAAGACGGAAAAGATCAGGATGGTCGCGGCCAGGCAGCGGGCGCGGCCGAACCGGTCGGCGAGAGGCCCCCAAATGAAGGAAAATCCCCAGCCCACCAGAAACAGCGCGAACAGGATGGAGCCGGCGAAGGCGATATCGGCGGGGCTGCTTGCCAGGCCCGATTTGGGAAGCAACTCCTTCAGCGCCGGACTCAGCACCAGGGCATAGATCACCGAATCCATGCCATCCAGAGTCCAGCCGAACCAGGACGCCCAGAAGCCCATGATCTGCTGGCGGTTCAGCGGCGTCGATGCCTTTGCCGTCATGACGGTGCCCCAATATCCGAAGGTCAAGCCCGAACCGGAACAGTTGAGCCTCGAACTTTAATATCCTCGCGCCAGATCGACCACATGCGGAAGCGGTTGACCGTCTTCGGCGCGCGCCACGCAATCGCCGATGAATTGGAGCGCCGCCTCGGTGTCGGTCAGCGCCGCGATATGGGGCGTGGCGGTGATCCTGGGATGGCTCCAGATCGGACTGTCCGGCGGCAAAGGCTCGCGCTGAAACACATCCAGCACCGCGCCTCCCAGATGTTCCGAGATCCAGCGCCGCGATCAGGTCCCGCTCGATCAAATGCCCGCCGCGTGCCACATTGATCACCCAGGCGCCCCTGGGCAGCTGGGCGAACAGCGCCGCGTTCAGGATACCGCGCGTCCTGTCCGTCAGCGGCAACACGCAGATGCAATAATCGCATTGGGCCAGAAAGGCGCCGAGTTCGCTGTCGCCGGCATAACTTCTGATTCCGGAGATATGCTTGCGGCTTTGGCTCCAGCCCGACAGCTGAAAGTCGAAGGGCAAGAGGCTTTGGGCAATGGCCGTGCCGATATCGCCCAGGCCCAGCATGCCGATGCTTGTGTCGCGCGAGGCCCGGGCCAGCATGCGCTGCCGCCACTGGCATTGCCGTTGCGCCGCACCGAAGAAGCGCTGACCGCGATGGACGATCAGGACTTGCATGGTCACATACTGCGCCATCTCGTGGATCAAGGTGGGATCGACGAAACGCACCAACGGCACGGCGTTCGGATATTCGGGGTCACGCAGAAAGCCGTCCACGCCCGCCCCCAGCGAAATCACCGCCTTCAGATTGGGCAGCGATTTGAGAAATCCCGGCTCCGGCCGGAAGCCGGAGAAATAGGAAATCTCTTCAGGCCGATATGTGTCACGGTCGGCCAGCACGCCTTCAACGCCATGAGCCCCAAAGCGGTCCTGGCCGATGGCGTTCCAGCCCGGCGGCAGCATGCCCTGGAACAGGATTTTCGGCTTGGCCAGCATCATCTCTTATGGTTCTTGCCGGCCACCGCGCCGGGCGGCCCGAGCCGGCACGGTAGTTGATCGTTGCGCCCGTTGCCAGTCCCGGAGCGCAAGCCGTCTTTAACGGTTATACGCTATGTGTACGATACGAGGCCGATCGTACGGAAAGCCAAATGACGATCCTGGCAAGAGGGTTCGCGGCGGCGCTGGTTTTTCTGGCCGCCTATCTGTTTCTGTACTGGACCTTGTTCGTGCAGATCTTTCCTGACCGCTGGCAGGCGTGGCGGATATCGCGGCTTTGGTGACGGCGGCGGCGGCCGGATTCTGGGTATGGACGAAAACCGGCGGCGCCAAACCGGCCTGTTGCCGGCAGTCCTGAAATGGGCGATGATGGCGGGCGCCATCGGTTTTTGCGCCGGCTTTTTCGGCCCGATGCTGCTGGCGCCGGACGCCAACCAGGGCCCGCTTCTGGGCATCTTTATCACCGGGCCGCTGGGCTTTGTCGCCGGCGCCGCGCTCCGCCTGGTCTATGCGCTTCTGGCAAAGGCTGGCCGCCTCGCCCTGATGCGCGCCGAGCGCAAATTGCGCCGCCTCGTTCCCCTATACTAGGGTCGTCGCGGAGCGCTTCGCGAAAGAGGATTCGATGCGCGAAGGCTTGGCAATGGGTCTGATCGTGCTGGCGATCGCAGCTGTTTTCGCCACGGATGCGGTTTCCGACGAGCCCGTGCGCAACAAGCCCGCCATCGCCTTACCCCTGTCGCAGTATGGGCCGCTCACCTCTCCGGCGCTGGCGACGGCGAACGCTGCAGCCGCCCGTCCGGGGCGTGGTGCAATCGGCCATCGCCATGGCCAAAAGGGCCGGCGACCGCGCGGCGGAAGCGGAGAGGATCGTGGCGCGGGCCGAACGCGCCGCCGATCAAGGCCGCGCCGCCGCCCGTCAAGGCGGACACCGGCGTTCCCGGATATGGCGCGCGTACGATTTCGTTCCGCGGCCAGACCTGCCGTTATCGGGGCGCGCTCAAGGCCGGCCGTGCCGGCGGGTCCGGGCTGATGATTTGCGGCGCCGAAACCTATGCCGGCCAGTTCCGCGAGGACCGTCCCGATGGGCTCATCGCCGAAGACGGACCGGATGGCGGCTATCTGGGCCAATACCGCGATGGCGAACGCAACGGTCTGGGCGGCGACTATTCGCGGCGGACGGCGGATGCCTATGAAGGCGAATACAGCAAGGGCCGCCGCTGGGGACTGGGCATCGAGCGCGACCGCGACGGCTTCTATCCCGGGCGCTATGGTTCCTATGCCGATCGCGCAACATCCCGGCCGCAAGACCGACATGGAACTGCTGGGCCTGCAGAATTTCCGCGGCTCGCATTGGGCGGGCACATTTGGATTCTATGCCGGACCCAAAATCGCCTGCACCGTGATCAAGGGCGCGGTGCTGGAAGGGAGCGTGCTCGATGGCTATGGCGCGAAATTCGACGCCGAGGGCCGCCTGGCCGAACAGGGCCGCTACCGGTTGGGCGTGCCGGAAAATGGCGGCGGCCCGCCCTGCTGACGGCGGTTGATCCCAATCAAACACCGTGCCCGCTGAATTGGCTACCAATAACGTGGTGGAGGTCGGCATGTTTTCGCAGGCGGCGTCACCCGATTTTGCCAATGCGGTCCGGGTCGGATCCTGGAATCTCCCCGGATTCCTGGCCGCGCCGGAAAATGCCCAGGCCCTGGTCATCTTCGCCCATGGCAGCGGCTCCAGCCGTTTGAGCCCGCGCAATCGCCAGGTGGCCGATGCCCTCAACGGCCCGGCATGGCGACCTTGCTGTTCGATCTTCTCAAGCCCGAGGAAGAAGCTGCCCGCAACCGCGCCAAAGTGTTCGACATAAGGCTGCTGGCGGAACGGCTGATCGATGCGGTGAATTGGGCCGATGATCATTGGGCGCAGGACCAAACCGATCGGTCTTTTCGGCGCCAGCACCGGCGCCGCGGCGGCACTGGTGACGGCGGCGCGGCTGGGCGACCGGATCGGCGCGGTGGTTTCGCGCGGCGGCCGCCCGGATCTGGCGGGCGATGCATTGGAAGACGTCGAGACGCCCACCCTTCTGATCGTGGGCGGCGCCGATGAAGAGGTCCTGCATCTGAACCGCTATGCCCAAAGCCGCATCGCCGGGCCCTGCCGGCTGGAAATCGTCCCGGGCGCCACCCATCTTTTTCCGGAGCCCGGCGCGATGGAAATCGTGATTGGTCTGGCTTCGGCCTGGTTCACCCGCTATCTCGCCGGGAGCGAAGCCTGATGCCGTTCCGGGACCGAAGCGAAGCCGGCCAGAGACTGGCCGCCGCCCTTGGCGAATATCGCGGCAAGGCGTGCGTCGTCCTGGCGCTTCCCCGCGGCGGGGTTCCGGTCGCCGCCGAAGTGGCCGAGGCGCTGAAGGCGCCGCTGGATCTGCTTCTGGTGCGCAAGATCGGCGCGCCTCAGCAGCCGGAGCTGGCCATCGGCTCGGTGATAGACGGCGGCCGCCCGATCATTGTGCGCGACCAGGAACTCATGCGGCTGACCGGCACCACGGTCGCGGAATTCGACGCGATCTGCGCCCGCGAGCTCAAGGAGATCGAGCGGCGGCGCAAATTCTATCTCGGCGGCCATCCGCCGGAAGCGATCGAGGGGCGGATCGCCATCGTCATCGATGACGGCATCGCCACCGGCAACACCATGCAGGCCGCGCTCAAGGCGGCACGCATGCATCATCCGAAATTGCTGGTGATGGCGGTTCCGGTGGCGCCGCGCGAGACCATCGCAGAACTGCGCACCCTCGCCGACCGGGTGATCTGCCTGGAGACGCCCGAACCGTTCGGCGCGGTCGGCTATTTCTACCGGGATTTCCGGCAGGTGAGCGACGACGAGGTGATCCGGATTCTGGCCGACCGCCGCGCCGCCCTGCTGCGCCAGGCCGAGCCGGCGGACGGATCGAACAAAGTCTGACGGAGGAAAGACGCATGGCGGTCACCGGTCTTCAGCGTCCAAGTCTCAACCCCCTGGAAAAGGAGACGGTGCATGCGCTGGCGGCAGCGGCGCGCGATTTGCCGCCGCCCGAGCATGCCGAGATGTTCGGCGCAGCCTTCGCGGATTTCGGCGCCGCCAATGTGGTGCTTCTGGGGGAGGCGACGCATGGCACCAGCGAATTCTATCGTGCCCGCGCCGCCATCTCGCGCCATCTGATCCGCAATCATGGTTTCAACATCGTGGCGGTGGAAGGCGACTGGCCGGATGCCGCCCGCATCGACCGCTATGTCCGCCACCACATGCCCGAGCCCTCGCGGGCGGAAGCCTTTGCCCGATTTCCCAGCTGGATGTGGCGCAATGTCGAGGTGCTGGAATTCGCCGACTGGCTGAGGAGCGAGAACCAGCACCGCAAGGAAGAGGAGCGGGTGGAATTCCGTGGCCTGGATATATACAGCCTTTCGGCCTCGATCGGCGCGGTCCTGACCTATCTCAACCGCATCGATCCCGCCGCGGCGGCGGCGGCCAAAAGACGCTATGGCTGCCTCACCCCCTGGCAGGACGAGCCGGCCCATTATGGCCATTACGCCGCCATGGGCGGAGAAAGCTGCGAGAAGGAAGTCAGCGAGCAGCTGGTCGCGCTTCTCAGGCAAAGGCTGGAATACTCCGCCCGCGACGGCGAAACTTTCTTCAGCGCCGCCCAGAATGCCCGCATCGTGCGCGCCGCGGAGCGCTATTACCGCACCATGTATCGCGGCTCCCGCGAATCCTGGAATTTGCGCGACCGGCATATGTTCGACACGCTGGAGACGCTGATGGACCGCCGCCCCAAAGCCAAGGCCATCGTCTGGGCGCATAATTCCCATATCGGCAACGCCGCGGCCACATCGATGGGCTGGGAGGGTGAGTTCAATATCGGGGAATTGTGCCGCACCGCCCATGGCAGCGAAATGGCGGCGATCGGATTCGGCACCGACCGGGGCACGGTGGCGGCGGCGTCGGACTGGGATGCGCCGATGGAGGTCAAGACCGTCCTGCCGGCGCGGCCGGACAGCCATGAATATCTTTTCCGCCATGCCGGCCATGACCGCGCCCTGTTCGACTGGCGGACCAAGCCGGGGCTGCGCGAGCTTCTGGAAGTGCCGCGGCTGGAGCGGGCGATCGGCGTGGTCTATCGCCCGGACACGGAATTGCTCAGCCATTATTTCCAGGCGGCGATGAGCGAGCAGTTCGACGCCATGGTCTGGTTCGAAACCAGCCGGGCCGTAACCCCGCTCAAATCCGGCCGGCCGGAAGGCGTGCCCGAGACCTATCCCTTCGGCCTGTGAAGCGCCACTTCACCGCGCCATTCGCGCATAGAATTTCGTGAGAATGGGCCGCTGACCTTTGGCGATATGGGTCATCGCGGCGCTGCGCCTGAACCATCGGGCACGATCGGTCTCGGGAAAGCTTTGCCGCTTGCCGGATTTGGGCGGCCATTCCATTTCAAAGCGGTTGCTGGTCGCCGCCGCCGCGTCGAGGTCGCCTTCCATGACAAAAACCGTCAGCCGCTTACCGCTGGGCAGCCGGAATCCACCCAGCAAAGCGGCCGGCCCTTCAGCGGCAAATCCGATCTCCTCCTGGAATTCCCGCCGCGCGGCGGAAAGCGGGTCTTCCTCGGGATCGACTATGCCTTTGGGGATCGACCAGGCGGCGAGATTCTTCTTGGCCCAATAGGGCCCGCCAGGATGGACCAGCAGAATCTCGATGCCGCGGTGCGGCTGGCGGCGGTGGAGAAGGATGCCGGCGCTCAAAATGCTCATCGGACCAATCCCTTACCGCCCTTGATGGCGATCCAAGGGCGAATGGCAGTATGGTAAATTTTCGGTGAATCCCAAAAGGAGGCCATCATGATGCATCTGCGTATGACCATACTGGCCCTGGCTCTGGGCCTGCCGGCAACCGCCTCGGCCCAGCAGGGCTTGTCGCTCAAGCCGGATATGCCCAGCCAAATGGGCGATATCGAAGCCGCCTGCACCGGGGTCGGCTCTACCGCCCGGCAAAATCCCGCCTGGACCGCCTATCCGCTCAAGATCGAAGTCACTGGCCGCGGCGGCCAATATTTGGCCGATGTGCATCTGACCTTGACGCAAAAGGACCAAAGCATCGCATCGGTCTATTGCGACGGACCCTGGCTCTTGTTCAAGCTGCCGCCCGGCCGCTACCGGGTGGAGGCCGAGATCGAAGGCCGGAAAGAAGCCTCGCCGGCATTGGTGCCGGCCACCGGCCAGGGCCGGATCATCCTGCGCTTTCCCGATCTCGGCGGCGAAGTCGGTCCGTCTTCAGCTGCCGCTGCAACCTCGGCCGCGGCTCTGGCGGCCACGCAATAGTCAGTTGAGCGCCACCCGCTTCGGCGCGGGCGGGGCAAGGCGGTGGGTTCGCCATAAGTCCTGGGCCGCAAGACCGGCGTCCGGCCCATCGGAAAGCCGTCGCCGGCATGATCTCCGCGTGCCGAACAATAAAATCAAACACCCTGATCCGGGATTGATCCGGATCAACCGGATGATTTTGGAACCCCCTCTTTCGCCGCAATTGATTTGGATCATGTCGTCTTTTCCGGGACATCCGCAGTTTAGAAACATAGAGGCAGGAGACAGCGATGCTCGATATCAATCCGGAGAAGGTCCGCCAAGTCATTACCGAGGCGCGCATGTTCGATGCCAAGGAGGCGGACAGCGATCCCGATTCCGGTTCCAACGCGTCTGACGACGGAATGGCGGACATATTGGAGGATATGGAGGGCGATGCCACCCTTCAGGAATTGACCGAGTTCATCCGCAGCCTGGACGAGGACGAGCAAGTCAGTCTGGTCGCTTTGGCCTGGATCGGACGGGGCACCTATGAGGCCACCGATCTGGATCAGGCGATGGCCGAGGCCCGCCGGGTCCACAATAACCGGACCGCCGAATATCTGATCGGCCTGCCCAGGCTTGGCGATTACCTGGAAGACGGGCTGGCGGCGGTGGAGGATTTGGAGGAGGGCGAGGAAGAACAATAGGGCGCCGCCGGCCGAATGGCGTCACCGGGATGCGCCGGTGTCCCTATTCCTTCGCCACCTGGCCGCGAATCTCGCCCTGCGGGTAGGCGGCGCTGTGAATATCCAGATACATCCGGCCGGACAGCAGCATTTGCGCCTGATCCTCGCTTAAGGTCAGTTTGCCGTTGATCGGCGAGCCGGAGAGCGGGAAGGACAAAACCGATGGCGCGGTTTCTCCGGCGCCGGCGGGTCCATGAAGATCCACCCGGGTGGGCGCGACACCATCATAATTGACGTAATAGTCGAGTTGGCGGGTCTGGCTGTCATAGCCGAACTCGGCATCGGCAAAGGCATCGCTGGCATTGGCCGGTACCGCGCTGCCGCCCAATAGATGCGCGGCAAGCGTGATGGTCCCGGCCCTCCCCGCGGTCACCGCTGCCAGAACGAACCCGGCCGCAAGCAGCATTATCCCGAATGATTTGCGCATTTTGAATATCCTCCTGGATGTTCCGCAGCCGCATCCGATGGAAAGTCTGGCACAATTGGGCCGCCGGTTCATGCCCGCCCCCAGACATGGCCCAGTCCTGCAAGATCGGCTCTTGGCGGTCTTGCCCCGCCGTAACCATATTCAGCAAATTCAATCGCTTATTTGTCCGCCCGCCCGATAATGCCGTGAAAGGCTTTGGATAATCGGCGTCGACTGCCCTACAAGGTCTGCGTGCGCACAGTCCCGATTTCGTGACGGAGACCGGCCGGTTTGGCCAAAAGCTGGGGGAAGCTGGTGGACAGGGCGATACCGCCACCCATCGTGGTTGATTTGGACGGCAGCCTGACGCCAACCGACACGCTGGTCGAATCCCTCATCAAATGGTTCAGAAAATCGCCCGCGAATATTCTGCGCTTTCCCTTCTGGCTGATGAAAGGCCGGGCGAGACTCAAGGAAGCGGTGGCCGCCGAAGCGGCTGTCGCTGCCGATGGCCTGCCCTATCACCAGAATCTGCTCGCCTTTCTGCGTCAGGAAAAGACTGCTGGACGGCAGATCATTCTCGCCACCGCCGCGCATGTCAGCATCGCGCAAAGCGTTTGCGGCCATCTTGAGATATTCGACGGCATGCTCGCCACCGATGCCGGTCAAAATCTCAAGGGGGAAGCGAAGCTGAATGCCATCCGCCGCCGGCTGGGCGACAATTTCGTCTATGCCGGGGACAGCCGGGCCGATATTCCGATCTGGAAGGCGGCGAGAGCCGCCATTTTGGTCGGTGTCGCGCCCCGCACGGCCGCACAAGTCCGCGCTCAAGTTCCCGTCGAGCGCGAATTCGCCCGGGAAAGAATCGGCCCGATGGATTGGATGCGCGCCCTCAGGGTCCATCAATGGCTGAAGAATCTGCTGCTGTTTGTTCCACTTTTGACGGCCTTTTCCTTTCTGGACCCAGTCAAGCTGACGACCGTGTCGGTGGCCTTTCTCTCCTTCTCGCTCTCCGCATCCGCAACTTACATTGTCAACGACCTCTGGGACCTGGAGAGCGACCGTGACCATCCGCGCAAGCGGCTGCGCCCCTTCGCCAGCGCCAGGATACCGATCCTGCATGGCCTGTTGGCGGCGGCTCTGGCGCTTGGCGCGGGAATCGTGCTGGCGCTCCTGGTGTCGCCTGCCTTCCTGGCGATGCTGTTCGTCTATCTGGCGATCACCAGCGCCTATAGCTGGACCCTGAAGGAATATGTCCTGATCGATGTTCTCACCCTGTCGCTGCTTTATACGCTGCGCATCCTGGCGGGGTCGGTGGCGGCGGGCATCTCCACCAGCTCGTGGCTCCTCGCCTTCTCGGTCTTCATGTTTCTCAGCCTGGCGCTGGTGAAACGCTGCGCCGAGCTCTTGAGCCTGGAGCAGAACGGACTGAGTTCCACCCGCGGCCGTGACTACCGGGTGAGCGACCTTGCGGTGCTCTGGCCGCTGGGCGTGGGCGCGGCGGTGTCCGCGGTGGTGGTGTTCGGGCTTTTCGTCAGCGCGCCCGACACCCAATCCCATTACGCCAGCCCCCAGCTTCTTTGGCTGGCCGCGATCGGCCTGATCTACTGGCTGGCACGGCTGTGGATCAAGACTTCGCGTGGCGAGATGCATGACGATCCCGTTATCTATGCCGTCAAGAATCACGGAAGCCGCATAACAGTTCTTGGTATCGTACTGGTCATGCTCGCAGCGCACTTCTTCAAATTGCCGGTCACGCCATGAGAATTCTGATCATCGCCCTCATCAGCATCCTGTTTTCGGTCGCAGCCCAATTCTCGCTCAAGGCGGGAATGTCGAGCGAAACGGTACGGCAATCCCTGGCCATGCCCTTCTCCAGCCGCACGGTGTTCACCGTGCTGGGCGATCCCAGGGTGCTGGGCGGATTCTTGCTGTACGGGATGGGCGCGGTGGTTTGGCTGGCGGTTCTGTCCAAATGGGATGTGAGCAAGGCCTATCCCCTGGTGGGATTGGGCTTCGCCCTCACGGTCGCTATCGGCTTTCTCATGGGCGAGCATGTCACGGCGCCCCGCGTCACCGGCGTGGTGCTCATCTGCCTGGGAATCGTTCTGGTCGCCCGCAGCTGAGCGCGCGCTACGAATTCCGACCGGCGGAAAAGGCGGCCCGCCACCCATCAACGACAAAAGCAGCAGCAGAGCCGCCATCGAAATCGCCGTCCCCAGCGCCAGCCCGGCCTCCGGTCCATGTGTCAGAACGATCGTCACCGGGCCGGCTGGAACCGGCAGCACCGTCAGCCCCATGACATCGGACCATATCGGAACGGAATGGCCGTTCACGCGCGCGATCAGCCGGGGAAACCAGGCCTGGGGAAGGCGGATGAAATCCCGCGCCGGGGGTCGCCAGCACAGCCCGAACCCGGTCTGCGCCAACTTCATAGCTGCGCATCCGAGGCAGGGAAATCGGTACCGAAGCCTGACTTGCCTTTACCGGCGCCCCTGCGTCCGGCGAAAGAATATGCCGAGCGATGCCGGTGGCGGGATCGACCGCCATGGCCGACAGAATCAAATCGATATCCGCGCGCGGCTTTTCAATGTCCGCATCGCGGGCGATGGAATCGGGATTGCCGGGAACTTGAAGCACAACCGGCGCCGCATGGACGAGCGCCGGCGCAAATATCACGGAATAGGCGCACCGCAGCGGTATCACCCGCCCCAAGGACGGTTCTTTCACCGTGTCCGGGTAGGCCGGTAGACCGACCGTTCCACGGTCAAGTCCGATAATGCGGCCGACCCGCAATCCGCACAATAGTTCGCGCGTGTCCGGTCGCAGCCGCCCGGTATCGGCAAGGTCGTTTTCGGCCATTCGGCCCGCAAGCGCGCCGAATGCGGTCGTCGACCGGGCGAACTGCACATAACCGCCCGAGACGAATTCCGAAGGATAGAGTTGCAGGATTCCCGCGCCGCCATTGCGGGTGGCCATAAATTGTCCGCCGGCACTCGAGCCTTCCAATGTCCGCATTTGCGGCTTTGCCGCCGCCAAAGCGCGGCCGGCGCGATCGAGCCCGCCCAGGTCAGTGCGCGCCAGCGGCTGAACCGCGGTCGAGCCGAGATCCAGCAGCAGCAGTCCGGCGATGATCGCGGCCAGGGAATGGCGGTTCGGGAACCGGTCCAGCAGCCAGTCGGCTCCGGCACCAGCAAGAATCGTCAACGGCATCAGCGTCAGAATAATGGCGCGCAGATAGTCGCCCCTCAGAAACAGCGAGAGCAGCAGAATGAGACAGAGTCCAGCGGCGGTCATGCGCTCCCGTCCGGCCGTCCGTAATGCCGCAACTGCTCCAACCACCGCCAGCACGACCAGGGAAATGCCCAGATAGGCGGAGGAATCGTGGCCAAAATTGGTGCGCCAGGCGCGCCACATCAGGAGATGGTTGAAATAGGTCGCATCGGGAATGACGAAGTCGATCAACCTTTGTGGCGACAATTCCGGATTGTCGCGCGCCGCCAGCATCGCAGGCACCAGCACGACGGAAGCCAGGGCAAGCGCGAGCAGGCCTGCCGATGCCAGCGGCCAGAGCCGCGACCAGGGCGTCTTTCCGGAAAAAAGCCATAGAGCTGCGTAAAGGACAAAGCAGAGGCCGGCGACAACGCCAAACGGGGTGTAATTGACCAGCAATGCCACCGATCCGAGCACCAGCCCACCCCAGGCAAAGCTGAGAAATCTCCGCTCGCGCAGCACCAGATGCAGGCAACCGAACGCAAAAGGCAGCAGGGCGACGGTCAGCGCCTGGGGCACCGTGCCGCGGTGAAGGATCAAATGCAGGTGCGCGAAAGAGCCCGCATAGCCGATCGCGGCAATGAAGGCGCCCATCGGTCGCGCGCCCAGGCGCCGCGCCAGCCACCAGGCCGCCAGACCCGACAAGGCGTGCGCCAGGAACAGAAAAATCTTGGTCGCGACGGTCGGATCGCCGACCAGAAGCGCGATCCAGCTCGCCGGCAGGAAGGTGGTGGGGCTGTAATAACTCGGGATCGGCTGGCCGAAATCCTGCCAGTTGGTCCAGTTGGGATCATGCCCGCTCAAAATCGCGGCGCTGCGCAGCGCCACCAACGTAATATGCGTCCCCAGATCGCCCATCAGCAGATGGCCGGGCACGAAATAGGAATGCCCCAGCCACAGAACGACACAAAACATCAGGGCAGCGGAGTAAGCGCCACCCTTGCTGATCATCCTGGATAGCAGCTGGCTGCGCCATTCCATGGCGATAAGGATCAGACCGATCACGGCCACCGCGAGCAACAAGAGCACACCCGCCACACCGATATGCGCGATCGCCATGGCCAGAATCTGCGCAAGAGAGGGACGGACCCTGGCCCGCAATACAGGCCCGACCAGCGCATATTTCAGGGGATCGAGAACAAACCATGTTACGCAGGCGAGCAGAAACAGCCAACAAGCCGCGAGCGCAAGAATCAGCCTGTTGGACATTCGAATTGCCCCCGGATTTCCGTCAAACGTTCCGGACCGGCGAGTTGAGATCGAGCGCCGGCTTGGCCGGCAATATGGTGCAAGGCAATCCGGCCGTCTTTTCGGTCAGGCCGAAGACCTTCACATCTTGCGCGTCCGGTTTGACCAGGAATGAGCCCTTGCCCGAATCGTCCGCGCCGTCCCCGCTCTGATTGGCGAAGCCGATAATCGAGCCCCCGTTCGGGTGCCGGGTCATCGCTGGCGGCGCGATCATGGTGAGATTACGAATCTTGATGCTGGACGGTATGTGGAACGGGACCCCGGCTCCATCCTGATTCTCACCGGAATAATGGATGATCCAGCCCGCGTCGGTCCCCGGCGATTTCTCGCACACCAATCCGTCTATATCGAGCACGCCCGCGTCCGGCACATCCAGGCAGGCGCTTTCGGTGCCGTTATTACCCAAGAAGCGCGAATTGCGGATGACGGTCTTCGCCGCCCGGCTCTTCATCAAATGGCCGATCGCGCAATGGCTGGAGAGCGTGTCCTCCACCGTCAGCACATCGCCGTCGTTGAAATAGACATTGTGGACGCGTCCGGTTTCGTTGCCATTGTCGTGAATAAAGCAGCGGCGCAAGGTGAGCGACTGTCCCTTCGCACCGCCCATGATGCCATTGTCGCAGTGGCTGATCTCGCAATCTTCGAACAGAACATGGCTGTTCATCGGAATATTGGCGAATGTCTGGCCCAACCGGACGGCGGAGTAATTGCCGATATCGTCGTGCCGCCGGAAGCCACGGAAAATCAGGTGACGGAAAGTGGCGTCGCAACTGCCGGTGGCGAACAGCCCGGTCTGGTAATAGAGCACGCCATCGCCGGAGCCGTCCGTATCCAGCACAGGCGCAGGCTTGCCCGGTTCGCCCTCGATGATGACCGGGCCTAGCAGCATGCCTTCATAAGGCGGCCAACCCACCATCTGCGGCCAGCGGCGGGAATGCGAGCCGCTGTCGTTGGTGTAATAGCCGGGCGGACCCGGGCTGATGATCACCCGAAATCCCATCCGGGCAACTCTGTCCGGGCCGGCATAGCCGCCGTTCCAGCGCGCTATGGAATTCATGTAGCAGCCGGCCAGGGTCAGCGACTCGAACTGCTTGCCGGGGCCCACTTCCAGCACCTCGTAGGAAATATCGGCGGCGCGGGCCGGCGTCACCAGGGCGTCCCGCACCCTGTCGATGCGCGAAAGTCCTGCGGCGGCGAGCGTCAGCGCCGCGCCAGACATGGCTTTGCGACGCGTGATGGATTTCGGTAACGAGCGGCCGGTCCTGGATTTTCGCATCGATATCTCCCCAATCCGGCGACAGCGGAGCGGTCGCCGTCACAACCGCAAAGCCCGGCGGCGGGCAAGGAACCCCAGAGCCCTTCTGGCCGTGTGATGATCGTCACGCGGCCGGTGCCCCGTGAACTCAATTCATAGTCCCGTTTGGCTGCCTGTTCCAGTTACGAGTGTCTTAGCATTAACCATGACCGGCTGGGACTTGACGAATTCCAGAAGATCGGCGTTCACCTTATCCCTTCATGGTGGTGCAATGCCCGTGCGGCGCGCCGGAAACGAGTTCACCCCCGCAATCGGATGCATGGCACCGGCCGGCAACCTTGTCGCCGGTTCTACTGTTTGATCGCGCTGGATGACACTCAGCGGGCGTGGCATGTTCAAGCCGAAAAGCCATGACGCCGTCGCAGCTATTGCCCGGCCGCGCGCGATACTCTCTCCGCAAGAGATCACAGCCGGCCGCACAAACTCAGGTCCGTGCCGTGGCCGTGTTGGGTGTCATAGCTGATTTGAAAAATAATCCTATCCTCCATGTCCGCCGATCGTGTCAAAATGCGAGCATAAAGTGGGGGTAAAATGAATCCCGTCATTTCGCTGTTCAGCATCCTCCTGGCGCTCACGCTGGGTGCCATCAGTCCCGGACCATCTTTTCTGTTCGTAACCCGCACCTCGGTGGCTTTGTCGCGGCGTGACGGTATCGCTGCCGCAATAGGTTTGGGTCTGGGCGCGGCTATCATTTCCACGCTCGCGCTGCTTGGGGTCCGCGCCGTCATCGCCCAGATCGACTGGCTTTATATCGGCTTCAAGCTGATCGGCGGCGCTTATCTGGTCTATTTAGGTTGGCGACTGTGGTTCGCCGCAGAACAGCCGGCGGTGCTGGCGGATGACGCCGTGGCGCGGGTCAGGAATGGGCCGATGCGCAGCTTTCTGCTCGCACTTGCCACCCAGTTCAGCAATCCCAAAACCGTGGTGGTGATTGGGGGAATTTTCGCTGCCCTGCTGCCGAACCGCGTACCGGTCTGGATGTATGTCGCGATTCCACCTCTCGACTTCGTGATTGAAACAAGCTGGTATGTCTTTGTCGCGATGGCCATGTCTTCGGCCAGACCACGCGCGGCCTATATACGTGCCCGAAAATGGATCGACCGCGCCGCTGGTTCGCTGCTCGCAACATTGGGGCTCCGGCTGATCTTCGAAAGCATGCGGGAAGCGGGTTAACGCCGACCCCGGCGCAGTCAAGGGCTTCGGACACATGCCCGCGCAGAACAGACAAAATGGCAATGGAATCGGCCGGTCCTGGCCGGACCTGCCCTATGCCGGCTGGTCGGAAACCTGCGAAGCCCTGCACCGCTGGACCCAGATCGTGGGCAAGGTGCGGTTGGCGCAGACGCCTTGGCTCAATCGTTCCTGGCAGGTGCCGCTTTATCTGACGGCGCGGGGGCTGAGCACGGGACCGATCCCGCATGGCGCCCGCAGCTTCGATATGGAATTCGATTTCGTGGATCATCTGCTCAGGCTGCGCACCGACCGTGAAATCAGCACCATCCCGCTCGTCGCCATGCCGGTGGCCGACTTTTATCGCCGGGCGATGGAGGCATTGGCGGCGCTGGACGTACCAGTTTCCATCGTCGCGGTGCCGAACGAATTGCCGGATGCAACGCCATTCCCTGAGGATACCGCGATGCGGCCCTATGACCGCGAACAGGCGGCGCGCTTCTGGCGGGTGCTGGCCCAGGCCGACCGCGTGCTCAAGTCTTTCTGCACCAGATTTCTAGGCAAGGCCAGCCCGGTGCATTTCTTCTGGGGCAGCTTCGATCTGGCGGTGACCCGCTTCTCCGGCCGCCGCGCTCCCTTGCACCCGGGTGGCGTGCCACATCTGCCGGACCGGGTGGCGCGCGAAGCCTATTCGCATGAATTGTCCAGCGCCGGCTTCTGGCCCGGCGGTCCCGATGGTCAGGACGCGGCCTTCTATTCCTATGCCTATCCGGAGCCGAAAGGCTTTCGCGGCACCCAGGTTGCGCCGGAAGCCGCCTTTTTCGACGAGAAGCTGGGTGAATTCATCCTGCCCTATGCGGCGTTGCGCGCCTTGCCGGATCCGGAATCCGCCCTGATGGCGTTCCTGCAATCGACCTATGCCGCCGCCGCCAACGCCGCCAACTGGGACCGTGCCGCCCTGGAATGTTCGCTGGGCGTGCGGGGCGAGCCACGCGCGGTGTGACCCGCCCTTCGAAGTTTTGGCGCCAAGCGATCGCGCCGATTATCCACGCTCGAATGCGACAATGATCGGACACGGTCCCTTGGCGCCGACGCCGCAATCATGCGCCAACCGTGTCAAGGCATCGCGGGCGGCGGTGAGTTCCGCGATCTTTTCGTCGAGCGCGGCGATGCGCTGATTGGCCAATTCGCGCGCCCGGGCCCGGTCATGGCCGGCGTCCAGGGCCAGAAGTTCCGCGATCTCCTCCAGGGTGAAGCCCGCTTTCTGGGCGGAGCGGATGAAACCGAGACGCCGCAGATCCGCCTCGCCATAGCGCCGGATGCCGCCGGTTCCGGACCCGCCGGGGCGGGGAACCGCCAGCAATCCCCGGCGCTGGTAATAGCGCACCGTCTCCACCCCCACCCCGCCGGCTCCCGCCAGCCCCGCAATGGTCATGCCGCCCGCCATGTTTGACTCCGTACCATGGTACGGAGGCTATATAGGGGGCCGGGATTTCCGGGGCAAGCAGGAGTAGTCCATGACCGCAACCCGCCAGGCCACGCTCTACCGGATGGTGACGGACAGTCACGTCTGCCCTTACGGGCTCAAGGCGCGCGATCTTCTGCGCCGCAAAGGCTTTCAAGTGGAGGATCGCTGGCTGAAGACACGGGCGGAAACCGACGCCCTCAAGGCCGAACTGAACGTCAAGACCACGCCGCAGATCCTGATCGATGGCGCCCGCGTCGGCGGCTATGACGACTTAAGGCGCTTTCTGGGACAGAGGGTGCGCGATCCCAAGGCGCTCACCTACAAGCCGGTGATCGCGGTCTTCGCCGTCACCGCCCTGATGGCGCTGGCCGCCAGCTATGCCGCTTTCGGCAACCTGTTCACCATCCGGGCCGGGGAATGGTTCATCGCTTTCAGCATGTGCGTGCTGGCAATCCTCAAGCTGCGCGACATAGAAAGCTTTACCGGCATGTTCCTGGGCTATGACCTTCTGGCCAGGAGATGGGTGCCTTACGCCTATGTCTATCCCTTCGCCGAGGCGCTGGCCGGCGTGCTGATGATCACCCATGCGCTCAAATTCGTTTCGGTGCCGGTGGCGCTTTTCATCGGCACGGTGGGCGCGGGCTCGGTGTTCAAGGCGGTCTATATCGACAAGCGCGAACTCAAATGCGCCTGCGTCGGAGGCGACACCAATGTGCCGCTGGGCTTCGTGTCGCTGACCGAGAATCTGATGATGATGGCGATGGCGCTGTGGATGGTGTTTCGCTGATCAGCGATAGCTGTCGGCCACCGCGTCCAGATGCGCCACCAGCGCCCTTATGTCGGAATGGTTGTGCGCCATCCAGGCGCAGAACTGATCGCGTTCCTCCAAAGCCAGCCAGACCCCGCCGACACTGAAATCGGTGAGTTCCGGCCGCCCGGTATCGGTGCGAACCCGGAAATCCACCTCCAGCGGCGGGTGGCCGCCATGGTCGCCGGGATCCACCATCACCGTGGTGACTATGAAATCGTCCGGCGCCCGCTCCTTGCAGCCGGTGACCCTGAGGGTCTGGCCGGCATAGCGGCCGAGATAGGCGCGATAGACCGCCACCGAATAATTCTGAAAGGCGGCGGCAAAATCATCCAGCGCGGCGGGCGAGGCATTTTCGGCATATTCGCCCAGGGTGAAGACCGCGATCCGCCGCATATCAGTGAGGCCGAGCAGGAGACGCTCGAATTCCGCGCCTCGCTGGGCATCGGACAGTTGCGGATCGTTGAGGATGCTCAGGCTCTTCTGGATATTGTCGGAGATGAAATTTTCCGCCGGGACGGCGGCGGTGGCGGGCGAAACGACAGGCAGAACGAAAAGAGACGCGATCAGCGCAACTGCGATTGCCAGAACCGGCCGCCGCTTGCTTTTCCAAAACGCCATGACACACCCCCAAGGCAACGCTATAGGCCCCCCGCCCTGTCAAGGCCCGGCGCCGCCGGAAACGGGGCAGCGCGCGGCCCGGCCTTCATGCTAGGCTGGGTCAGGATACGAGGAACAAGTGGGAGGGGCGTAAATGAGAAGGGGCAAACTTTATGCAATTCTGGCCGGCTTCGTCCTGCTCGGCGCCACGCCGCTCAAAGCGCAAGATCAATCGAATTTGAAAATTGTTCCCGCGCTGCCGCGCCCGGGTGCGACCGAGATATTGGACAATGATCGCGGCCGGGTTTGGGACGTGATCTATCCGCCCGGCATGCCCACCGGCATGCATCGCCATGCCAGCGACTTTGTCGGCGTCGAATTGGTGAATACCCAATTGAAGGTCACCACCCCCGACGGCAAGGTGCGTGTCGCGCCCATCCATCGCGGCCAGATCTATATGCTGCCCAAGGGCCTCACCCATATCGAGGAAAATGTGATCGGCCAGCCCCAGCGCAATTCCATCCTGATCGAACTCAAGGATGGCGGCCCGCATCTCTATCCCAATCCGGGCCATGAACCGGACGGGTTCGCCGCCGACGGCGCCAAGAAGGTGGCCGACAATCCGCGGGTCACCCTGTGGGACACCCATTGGCGGCAAGGCGGGCCGGCGCAAAGCTTCTTCCAGAACCGTGACATCTTCCTGGTGCCGATCGACGCCGGCGTGCTTTCGATCACCAGCCCGGACGAACCCACCCAGACCCTGCCGCTGGCGGGCGGACAGGTGGTGTTCCTGGCCGGCGGCCATGTCCGGGCCATCCAGTCCACAAAAGGGACGGTGCGCGCCGCGGTGGTGGAACTGAAATAGAAGAGGGCGGTCCCTAATTGTGCATCGGCACGAACCGGCTCAGACTGGCGCGGGCCATATTGGTGAAATCATCCAGAGAATTGCTGGCGAAATAAGAGCCTGCCAGGATTCCGATCGTCAGGCCGACCAACGCGCCCATGATGAATTTGGCCATTACACGCCTCCTTCTGACCGTTCAACTCGGCATTTCACGTTCCCATGGCGGAAAATCCGGCGGCCCGGCGGCTCAGGGGGCCGGTGCCGGCTCGACCGGCAGGCCGCGGTTGGACCAGTCCTGGAATGAGCCGTCATAGAGCCTGGCATCCATGCCCAGGGTGCGTGCGGCGAAGATCACCGCCGTGGCCTGGATGCCGATATGGCAATAGGCGATCACATGATCGCCCGGTTTGACACCCGCCGCGGCGAACAGCGCCTTCAACTCCCCCGGCGATTTGAGCCGGCCCTGGACATCGGAGACGCTGGTAAAGGGGATATTGACCGCGCCGGGAATATGGCCCTTTTCCTGTCCCTCCATGCCGGGTTTTTCGCCGTCAAAGAATTCCCTGGCCCGGGCATCCACCAGGATGGTGCCGGGACTTTTCCGGTGCGCCTGAACATAATCGGCGGTGACGATGCGTGACGTCATCTTCAGGGGTGCGAGCTTGGCGTGAGGGAGCGGCGGCGCCTGCGTGGTGGTCGGCCCGCCATTTTCCTCCCAGGCGGACAGGCCGCCATCGAGCAATGAACTGCGGCGTCCGAACCCCGCCGCATCCAGGGTGAGCATCACCCGCGTGGCCCGGGCGATGGCGTTGGTCTCGCTGTAAACCACGATGCGCGATCGATCCGAAATTCCCAGCCGTTCGAGATCGGCCCGCAGCGTCTGAGGCGGCGGCAACTGGACCAGGAGGCCGTCCGGACTCTTGATCGAAATGGATTGGAGATCGACCAGGCGCGCGCCCGGAATATGCTTGACCCGATAGCCCTCTTCCGTGCCGGCATGAAGAACGACCAGATCCGAATCCGACTTATGGTCGGCGAGCCAGGCCGGCGAGACCAGCGGCGGATCCCGCAAAGTCGCGGCCTGTGCCTGGGCGGCGAAGCCGAGTGCCAAGGCCAACAGAAACGGCTTGAGCATGCGATCCTCCCGGAGCCGTCCGACGCGGCAGCTCCTGAATCAATAGCATGAGATGACGGCCGCCGCAGCGGGCGGATCAGGGTTCCTCCTCCGGCCATACCGCGCCACCCAGCCAGCAACCGGCAATGCTCCGATCTGGTTCGAACCGCACCGTGATCTGCGACGGCCGTCCCATCGCCCGGCCCTGCCTGACCCGGATTGAACCGGCATCGGCGCCGACCTGCCCCGCCTCCAACAGACCGAATGCCAATGCCGTGGCGGCAACACCCGTGGCGGGGTCTTCGGGGTAACCGGAGGCTTTGGGAAACTGCCTGGCATCGAACTGGCCGGCTTGAGAAAGAGCGAAAGGATAGAGGCCGGTCGAGCCGATTTTCCCGCAGATTTGGGCGATGCGCCCGAAGTCCGGCATCAGCCCGTCCAGGATGGCGGAGTTCCTGAGCGGAACCAGGGTTTTCACCCGGCTGGTGGCGGCATTGCGGATCGGCAAGGGTGCCAAATCCCTGTCGGTGATCCCCAACACAGACAATATCGCCGACACGGAGTCCTCGGCATCCGGCAATATTTCGACTCGTCCCTCGGGCTGGCTGATTTCGACCCGGACATTTTCCGTGCCCGCCCCTTCCACCCGCGCCCGCACCGTTCCGCTCAGGGTTGCGATCGCAATCTCCTCACGCGGCAACCGGCCCAGATGGTCGAGCAACCAGACAGCACCGAGCGCGGCGTGGCCGCACATTTCCATCTCGTGATTGGGCACGAAGAAACGCAGCCTGAAATCGCAGCCGGATCCTTTTGGCGGCGGCAGCACAAACGCGGCTTCATGGCTTTGGGCTCTGGCGATTGCCTGCATCTCGGCGCCGGTCATGCCCTCAGCATCGACCACAATCGGCGCCGGATTGCCCCCTCCCGGACCGGCTGGAAAAACGCTGACGCGATGGACCTTCCGGATTGGCGTCACTTGCCGGGCGATGAGGAGGTCTCGACCGGCAATCCGCGTTTGGACCAGTCCTGAAACGAGCCGTCATAAAGCTGCGGCTGAATGCCGGCGGCGCGGGCGGCGAAATAGACCGCGGAGGACTGGCCGCCCACCTGGCAATAGGCGATCACATGGTCGCCCGGCTTCACCCCCGCGGCTGTGAACATGGCTTTGAGTTGCTTTTCCGATTTCAGGGTGCCGTCGGAATTATACACGCTGGTATAAGGCAGGCTGCGGGCGCCGGGGATGTGGCCGTCGCCGGTGACCTTGGCGACCAGGCCGCCATAAAAGACCGCGTCCCGCGCATCGATCAAATCATAGCCAGGGGTCTTCAGATGCGCCTTGACGAAATCGGCGTCCACCACCCGCGGCTGCATTTTGAGCGGCGACAGATGACCTGTAGCGGATGGCGCCGCTTCGCTGCTGGTGGCGTGGCCCTCTTTCGTCCATGCCGCCAGCCCGCCATCGAGCAAAGATGCGCGATCGCCGAAACCCGCCACATCCAGGGTGAACAACACCCGCGTCGCCCGCTGGAATTCGTCGCCCTGGTTGTAGACCACGATGTGCGAATTGTCGGAGATGCCCAATGCTTCCATCTCGCGGCGGAGCGCGTCGGGCGGCGGCACTTCCATGATCAGACCGCCCGGTGTCGAGACCTGCAAATTCTTCGGTGCCACAAGTTGGGCGCCGGGAATATGGCCGGCTTTATAGCCCGCCTCGGTGCCGACCTGCAGGATGACGAGATCCTTGTCGCTCAAATGCGCCGCCAGCCAGGCCGGCGTCACTACCAGCTGGTCGCGCGAGCTTGCGGCCTTGGCACTGCCGGCAGTGGCAATGGCGATGGCGGCGATGAGCGCAAGCGATTTCCACATGACCGGCTCCCTCTGTTCGGCGATTTTGGCTCTTATCTTATTTCTATGTCTCTTCCCTAGCACCGGTGACAGGAAAGCCACAAGCAGGGGCGAGCCGGATTAAATCCCGTTCAGCCGGCGCTCCCAGTTGAGCGCGCTGGCCACGATTTCATCCAGGGACTCATGGGCCGGCCGCCAGCCCAGTTCCGCCTTCAGCTTGGCGGGATTGGAGACGATCATGGGCGGGTCGCCGGGCCGGCGCGGCAATTCCTTGACCGGCAGGGAAATCCCCGCCGCCCGCTCGACGGCCCCGATCACTTCGCGCACGGAAAAACCGCGGCCATAGCCGCAATTGAACACGCCGCTTTCGCCGCCCTTGCCCAGACGATCCAGCGCCAGCACATGCGCGCCGATCAGATCGGCGATGTGGATATAATCGCGAATGCCGGTCCCGTCCGGGGTGGGATAGTCGGTGCCGAATATGCCTAGATAGGGCACCTGCCCCAAGCCCGCCTGGCAGGCCCGCTTGATCAAATGGGTGGCGCGCGGCGTCGATTGTCCGCTGCGGCCCTTGGGGTCGGCGCCGGCGACATTGAAATAGCGCAGCGCCACATAGCGAAACTCGCTGGCATGCGCCACATCCTCGAGCATCCACTCGGTCATCAGCTTGGAGCGGCCATAAGGGCTGGCGGGCAGTTTGGGGGCATCTTCGGGGATCATCGCCTGATCGGTCACGCCATAGATGGCGGCGGTGGAGGAGAAGATGAATTTCTTCACCCCGCAGGCAAGACAGGATTCAATCAGATCGCGGGAGGCGGCCGTGTTGTTGGCGTAATAAAGAAGCGGATTTTCCACCGATTCCGGCACCACTACCGAGCCGGCGAAGTGGATGACGGCTTCGACCCGGTGCCGGGTCAGGAGATCGCGGACCAGCCGCTTGTCGCCGACACCTCCTTCGACGAAGGTGGCGGCCTCGGCCACCTGCCGGCGCACCCCGGTCGAGAGATTGTCCAGCACCACGACATCCTCGCCCCGATCGGCGAGCGCCAATGTCATATGGCTGCCGATGTAACCGGCGCCTCCGGTCACGAGTATGGACATGGGAATCAACCTCGATGCACTGGGCCGGCGCCGATCGGCGGCCGCGGATCAGGCAGCCCTACTCAATGACCCGGTGCCTTGGCAAGACCGCGCATATCCTGCTCGAGCGGCCGCCGCCAGGCAGGCAGGGATTTTTCCTGCGCACTCTCGCTGAGCGGCCGCCGCACCAGCAGCAGCAGCGACGCACTCAGGGTCAGAATCAGGATGAAGCCGTCATAATAGGCCATGGACAGGGCCGCGCCACCGATCAGATAGCCGATCATGCTCACCTGCATCATGCGCGCCAGCCTGGCGGCCCAATCCATCTCCGGCCGGTCGCGGACCGCCGAAAGCACCGCCGAGGTATTGAGCCAGGCGGCAACCAGCAGCGCCAGAAAGAGCGCCAGTCCCAAAAAGCCATGGTCGCCCAGAACCTCGAAATACATGCTGTGCGCCGCCAGGCCATGCGTCAGACCGCCTGGGGTATGGAATGTCTGCACCACCCAGTCCAGGTTGGTTGAGGAAAAACCGCCGCCGGTGGGCCTTTGGGTAGCGATATCGAAACTGGTCCGCCAGGCTTCGAGCCGGCCTTCGAAGGAATCGTCGACGTTGTAGGACTGAATGGTCGACATCCGCTCGAACCATTTGGCCGGAACCAGGCTCGGCAGCGATACGACTACAAGGCCGCCCAGAATCAAGGGAATGATGCCGGAGCGCGACTTGACCGCATAGGCGACAGCGGTCACGCCCAGCGCGACCAAAGCGCCGCGGGAATAGGTGCCGACGATCGCGGCCAAGGTCAGCCCCATCGCGGCGATCAACCCCATCCGGACCCAGCGGGAACGGCTGGTGATCCTGAGGTAATTCATGAATGGCAGGACCATCACCAATGCCAGGCCCAGGGCGTTATTGTCTCCGATCATCGAATTTTCCGGACCGAAGACATGGCTGCGCCCGCCGGTCAGGATGGTGAAGCCGCCGCCCTTGACGCCGTAATAGCCGATGGAGAGCACGGTCACCCAGACGATGGCCTGGATCCGCCCCTTGGTGGTGGCGATGGCCAGGATCGCCAGCGCGAGTATCATCGTCTTGATCGTGCGCAACCACAGCACATAGGAGAAGTCCCGCTGGAGCGCGAAATAGGTGGTGATCGTAATCCACACCGCAAATGCCAGGATGAGTGCGGTGACGAGATTAAGCGGCGCGATCTTCCGTTCCTTGGAGAAGGCCCAGGCCAGTGCCGTAAAAATCGCGATGACGATATTGAGCTGAAAATTGCTCAGAAAGCCATAAACTTCCGTCTGGGGGTTCATCAGCGAAACCCAGATCCAGGCCAGCATCCCGACCTGCGGCGCGCGCAAGATGAGCGGAAACACGCTTAGCAGCGCGCCCAGCAGGACAAGATCACGCACCCGGAGAAGCTCCCCAAAATGAGACTTGAGCGCAAGCCTTGCAGAATCCGTGCCCCGGCGAAAGGCCCTGGCTTAACCAACCCGTCAGCCAAAGCCTTGCCCTTCCGGCCAAGCCGTGACAGCTTTCGGGCGGGAGAATTGCGATGTCCGGTCTGCTGTTTTTGATTGCCGTTGGCGGGTTTGTGTTCATTGCCTATTGGGCCTACCGGAATGACGGGATACAGGCCGGCGAAGGCGGTTCCGGCCTCCTGGCGATGGTGTCGATTGCGGCAGCAAAGCAGAAAGTGGTTCCCAAATGGAAAAAGGCCACGGCGCCGGGCGCTTGGCGCCGGAAATCAGCCAAAAAAACGGTCAGCACGGCCAAGCCGCTCTGGCAACACAGCTTTCTCCGCCGCGGCCAGTCCTGACCGGCCGGCGGTGCCGTTCTGACGGATTTCCCAGAATGGCACAGGCCTAGATTAGGGCGTAGAGCGGCAATCTGGCGAAAAGCGCGACCAGAATGATCCCGATCGAGGCCAGCCCAACGCCCAGGCTGGCCCGGTCTTTCAGCGCAAAAAGAATCGGATCCTCCGGAATGCGTCCCCGGCGGGCATAAATCCAGATGCGGCTGATCCAATAGATTTCCAACGGCCATAAGCTCCACAGTGCTTCCGGCGCACGGAACAGGACGTGCGCCTGTGCTGTCATGGGATAAAGCGCCAGAATGAATCCGGAAAGATAGCCGCTGGCCAGGCCGAACCCCGCCAGAAGGTCGAGATCTCCCGACCGGTAAGCGCTGGCCCGGGTCGCCCGTTTGGTGCGGGAAAAACGCGCGCCCTTGAGTTCGCCGAAACGGGTCAGCATCGCCAATCCCAGGAAGAAAAAGCCGATGAACAGAACCTGCCAGAGGGAGGGCATCACAGCCGCCAGAATGCAGCCGGTCAGGATCCGGTGGCTGGAAAGCGCGGCCAGGACGAATGTGTCGAGCAACAGTGTCTTTTTTATCCACAGAGAATAGCTGAAGGACAGCGCCAGATAGATCGCCATCCAGCCGGCCAGCAGGGGCGACAGAAACAGGCTGAGCCCGAATCCGGCCAGGGTCAGGCCCAAAAACAGCCAGCCGGCACCAGGGATGGAAAGCCGGCCCGCCGCCAGAACCCGCTTTCTCTTGGTGACATGCTTGCGGTCCGCCACCAGATCGGCCAGATCGTTGGCGACATAGCCGGCCGAAGCGATCAGGCAGTAAGCGCAGAAGGCCAGATACGCCCTGACCAGAAATTGCGGGTCGCTCCAGCCGCCGGCCCCGAAAAGCGGCACGAAAATCAGAAGATTCTTAATCCAACGCCCTGGCCGCAACGCATCTACAACCCGACCGGTCTCGCGATCGTCGAGGCAAAGAATGTCGGCGGTCTGGCTGTTCCAGGTATGGTCGGCGAGAAGGCGCCGCGTCGGCGCGACAATCACCGAGCGCCGGGATGTCCGCCAGACCGCAATATCGGAAAATCCATTGCCGGCATAATCGAAATCGCCGGTGCCGAAACGGCCGCAAAGCCTTTTCGCCAGGGCCTCGCCATTCCCTGCTTCGTCGGGCCCGACCTCGATGATCTCAGTGAACAGGCCCAGATGATTGGCGATGGCACGGGCGACGCCGGATTCGGCGCGGGCGACAAGATAGACCTCGCGGCCCGCCCTGCCTTCGCGGCGCAGGAAGGCGAGCAATGCCCGGCGATAGGCCAAGCTGGACGGATCGAACGCGGCCCGTTGCGCCACCCTTTCCTTAAATTCCGCCGCTCCCAGAAAGGCCCAGCCCAGGAGCACGAACAGCATCAGCGGATTGCGCCGCATCAGGGCGAGCGCCAGTTCCGCTATGGTGCCGGTCCTGAGCAGGGCCCCTTCAAGCTTGACGCAAAGCGGCACGCTGGGATCATCGCGCAGATGCGCGAGCCGGCGCCCAAGCGCCTGAGCGGTCAGATCCTTGAGGGAAATGGAATGAATGGTCGCCAAAGCTGCTCTTCCACCGGCGGTCACAGCGGGGCTATGGTCGGTCGCGCCCGCCCAGCGGCCGTGGGACGATCCTCGCTGGCCCAAATCTCCGTCATGATCTCTCGGCTGCCCCTGATCAGAAAATTGAGGTTAACATGACCGGATTACCGGCCGGCGAATTTTTTCCAAAAATGGCTAATGTGGCGGTGGCGGCGGCGCCCCTTAAGCATGAGGCGCCATCGGCATGGACGCTGCAATTATATTTTTCCTAGAGTGACTTAGGCCAAATGCGCCCAGAACAGCTTTCTTAGAATTTTCGAACTCTCAGCTGCAGAAGAAGCATTTCCGGCCCATGGCGCGCGTCCTCTTCATTTCCAGCACTTTCCCTCCCGTGGTCGGGGGATCGGCGGTCGTCTATGAGAATCTCTGCCGCAACGCCCATGGCGCGATCGTAGGTCTTGGCGCCACCCATGATTACGCCACCGGCCGCCCGCTTTCCGGTATCGAAGCCCATGACCGGGAGGCGGGTTATTCCATCCATCGCCTCAAACTGCTGCGTCCGGCGATAAAGCCCGCCGGCGGAAAGACCGGTCGTCTCAGGTCCCGGCTCCGGGATCTGGCGCTGATGGGCCGGGTTCTGCTCCGCGTGGCCGCCATCGCGCGCCGGGAACGCATCGACGCCATCTGCCTTGGCGATCTGGTCTATGGCGGCTGGATGGTTTTCCCGCTGCGCTATCTTTTTGGCTACAAAATGCTGATCTATGTGCATGGCGAGGAGATCACCACCCGGCAAGGCGGCGGGCTGTTTGACGCCTGGCGGGCGAAATTTCTCGCCCATGCCCATGCCGTCATCGCGGTCAGCAGCTTCACCCGCGACGCGATGGTGCGCCTGATGAAGATTGATCCGGCCAGGATCGCGCTGATCCCCAACGGAGTGGATCTGGAGCGGTTCCAAGTGCGCCAGTCCCGGCCCGAAAGCGCGGACCGGTATGGGGTCCGCGGCCGGCGCGTGATTCTCAGCGTCGGCCGGCTGGTGCCGCGCAAAGGAGTGGACCATCTCGTCGCGGCGATGCCCGCGATTCTCGAGGCCTGCCCCGACGCCCATTTGCTGATTGTGGGAGAAGGACCATTGCGTCCGGTGCTGGAGCAATCGATCGCCACCCACGGGCTTAAGGACCATGTCACGCTTCTGGGCGGCGTGGGGGAAGACGCGTTGCGCGAGCTTTACGCCCTGGCCGACATATTCGTGCTCCCCAACCGCACCATGCCCGATGGCGACACCGAAGGATTCGGGCTTGTATTTCTGGAGGCCAATGCCAGCGGCAAGCCGGTGGTGGCTGGTCGCGCCGGGGGCGCGGCGGATGCGGTCACCGACGGCGTCAATGGCTTGACCGTCGATGGCGCCGATGTGGCGGAGATCGCGGTCGCGGTCATCCGGCTGCTGAACGACCCCGAACTGCGCGACAAGCTGGCGGCTCAGGGCCTGGCGCTGGCGCGCGCAAGCGATTGGCGCGGTCGGACCGCGATGTTCCTGGCGCTGTGCGAGCGGCTATGCGCTTGACCGTCCCGCTCAACCCGGACCGGGTGGATCCGCCATGAACATCCTGTTCGTGCATTATGGAGAAAACTGGATCGCTGGCAGCGAAGTGGCGCTTCTGGAGTTGATGCGCGCGGTGGCGAAGCGGGGCGTCAAACCCTTTCTGTGGTGCAATGCGCCAAAGATGCAAGAGGCCGCCGAGGCGTCCGGAATCGTCACCGCCCGGGACGCGTTTGCGTATTATTTCGATTATTCCTCGCCGCCTTTCTCGTTCGCCCGCTATCGGCAACTGGTCGGCAAGGGCGCGACTCTGATTGCCGAAACCGGCGCCGAGCTTGTGCATTGCAACAGCGCCGCGCCGGGTCAGTGGATGTCGCCGGCCTGCTGGCGCAAGCATGTGCCCTGGGTCGTCAATCTGCACGGGCGCTATCTGAAACGCAGCCGCTATGTGCTGGGTATTCATTTGGCCGATGCCATCGTCGCGGTCTCCGCCGCGCTGGTCCAGCCGCTGCTGCAGGACGGGGTGAATCCGGACCGAATCCGGATCGTCCATAATGGTTTCGACGAAGAAGCCTTGTTGCGCGGCGGCGCCGATACTCTGCGGGCGGAGTTGCGGATACCCGGTGACGCGATTGTGGGTGCGATCGCGGGAGGACTCATCCGCCTGAAAGGCCATGACATCCTGTTCGCGGCGATGCGATTGCTCCCCTCCAGCCCACCCTTTCACCTGCTGGTTCTGGGAGACGGTCCGGAGCGGCAAACAATCCAGGCCGCCGCTCAGGGCCTGCCGGTCCATTTTCTGGGCTACCGCACCGATCTGGGGGCGGTCTTGCGTGACGCGGTGGATTTTCTGGTGGTGCCTTCGCGGCAGGAGGCCTTCGGCCGGGTCATTCTGGACGCCGCCTTCGCCGGCATTCCGGCAATCGGCGCCGATACGGGTGGGATTCCAGAGGCGATCATCGATCAGGTAACCGGAATCCTGGTGCCGCCGGAAGACCCTCCCGCGCTGGCAAAGGCGATCTCGGACCTGATTGGGGACCCGGCCCTGCGCGGGCGGCTGGGCGTAAAGGCACAGGCGCGGGCGCGGGAGAAATTTTCAATCGTGCGCGCGGCCGACCAGATGATGGCGGTCTATTCCGAGGTCTTGGCGGATCACGGCCGCCGGGGCGGGCTTGTTTCCGAAATGGGCCGGCTGAAGCCCTATGGCAGGCTTCTTCTGGGCAGAAATCGGTGATCCGTGCCGGAATTGCCCGGGACCGGTTAATCCAAGATTGTACCGAGGGATTCCGCGGGTTTCGCGTGGCGCCCGGACTTGCATTGGACCCCGCGGGTCGCATATTTGCGGGCCAGTTTACCGCAAGCTGTGCGATTCGGCATCGACAAATCGGACCGGCCGCCGCCGGACAATGATGCCCAGTAGGCCGGCAATCATGATTGAGAATTCCTTAGGGGTCTGGATGGCAAAATTCCGCGCATTTTGTTTACCCAGATATTCCGCTCGGAGATGAAATTGCGGATTTTGTTCGCGACCGATCATGTTCATCTTCCCCAAGGCGGCGGCGGGGCGGAGCGCAATACCCATGAGCTGAGCGTCGTCCTGAAAGAAGAGGGCCATATGCCCGCCATACTGTCGAGCTTCGTGCCCGACCGTTCCTGGCTGAGCTGGCGAATCCGGCTGCGCCGGGCGCTCCCGCCGGCCCGCGAATTCCCGTGCGATGAAGTCTGCGGCTATCCGGTCTTTCGCGGCTGGAACATGGAGCGGTCCGCGGAGGTGGTCGACCGTTTCAGCCCCGACGTGATCGTGGTGCAATCGGCGAACCCGATTCCGGTCCTGCAGGCTTTCAAATTCTGCGGCGTCACTCTGGTTCATTATGTTCATGAGGTTTTGAAGATCGACTATTTGCCCGCCGTCATCCGTGCGGGCGTAAGCGTCATCGCGAATTCGGATTTCACCGCCGAGCGGCTCCGCCAGGCCTATGGCTTGGATTGCCCGGTGGTGCTGCCTCTGGTAGATCCGCGCTACTATGTGACCGAGACACATCCCGAACGCGTGTTGTTCGTCAATACGGTACCGCGCAAGGGCCTGGAGATCGCGTTCGCGCTTGCCGAGCGCCGGCCCGACCTACAATTTGATTTCGTGGTGAGCTGGATATTGAACCCGGCGCAGCTGGCGGAGATCGAGGCTCGGGCGCGCAAGGCCGGCAACATCCGGCTTCATCCGCCCACCAACGACATGCGCCCTCTTTACGCGCGCGCGCGCCTGCTGCTGATCCCCTCGCTTTGGGAGGAATGCTGGGGTCGGGTCGCGACCGAGGCGCATATGAACGGCATTCCGGTGCTGGGCAGCGATCGGGGCGGATTGCCGCAAGCAATCGGACCGGGCGGATTGACCGTATCGGCCAACGCGCCGATCGAAGCCTGGCTCGCCGCCCTTTCCCGGCTTTGGGACGATTCCCGTGCCTATGACGAATTCTCCCGGGCGGCCCGGTCCTACAGCAAGCGGGCGGAAATTCAGCCCGCCGCGATTGCGGCCGAACTCCTCTCGGCGCTGGCGAACGCGATTTCAAAAAAAAAGACATCCGATAGGTTGCCGGCGCAAGGCCACCGGCCATGATGTCGGTTCTATTGGCCAGCCATAACGGCGCGGACACGATTGAGCGCACGTTGAAGGCGATGCGCCAACTCGATCCGCCCGAAGGCGGCTGGAAATTGGTGATCGTCAACAATGCCAGCACGGATGCGACCGGGGCGTTGATTCGAAAATGGCGCGATCGCCTGCCTTTGGAATATCTGGTCGAACCCAGACTGGGCAAAGCCAGAGCGATCAACAAGGCGCTCGCCCATGCCGAGGGCGATCTCATCGTCATGACGGACGATGATGTATTGCCCGACAAGAATTGGCTGACCGAACTGCGCCGGGTGGCCGACGCCCTTCCCGATTGTGCGGTGTTTGGCGGCGCGATCATTCCGGACTTTGACGGGCTCGCGCCGCCCTGGCCCATGCCCGGACCATGGCGCACCATTCTTTATGCCCAGACGCCGGACTATGCGGAAGGCGAGATCGAGCCTTCAGACGTGCTGGGTGCGAATATGACGATCCGCAAGTCCGTCTATGACGCGGGCCACCGGTTCGACGAGGATTTCCTGGTGGGCAAGCATGGCTTGATGGGCGATGATTCGGAATTCGTGGCGCGGCTCGCCAGGCAGGGATTCAAAATCGGATTCGCGCCCCATGCCCGGGTGCGCCATATCATCGGCAAGGAGCAGCTTTCATGGCGCTGGATGTTTCGCCGCGCCTTTCGCTTCGGCCGTTCCGAGGTCATGCAAGGTGAAATACCGGAAACCGGGAACGCCGCGGCACCGAATTTGGGATTTCCCTACTGGCGAATCCGGCGGGCGGCGGCGACAGTGCTGAAACTGGTCCTGCTGGCGCCGACCCTGGACCGCGGGCGCATTTTCGAGAAAACCCAGCTTCTGGCCCGGGATCTGGGCGCTCTCAGACAGGCCTGGCTGCTGGTTCGCCGGAACCGCCGGCCCGGCGCGGCTTAGATCATGATCGCGTTTCTTTGGATCGCGATCATGATCTGGCCGATTGATTTGGCGCCCGATCTTACGGAAAACCGGCTTCCGCTTTACCGGATCGCGCTTTAAGCCAATTCCCGTATCAGATCCAGTTCGCGCATGGCCCGCCAGGCATGCACCCGCCATTTTCGCCCGTTCAAGCCCCAACCGAATTGATCGAAGCCTGGCTTCCCCGGATGCGGCGGCGCCGCGAAGTGATAACGAGGCGCCTGGCGGAATTTTTCTTCCGTCAGATCGAATTGGGCTAAAAGCTTTCGCTGCGACGCATGACAGTCGAACATCCGGGTCTTGAGGGCCTGCTCGGCGGGCGAAAGCTTGAAACAGGCGACTGGCCCGGCGTCGCCATGGGTCAGGAATTGATTGGACTGGAACACGCCGCCCGGCGCGTTGTAGAGCGGCGCTTCGACGATGACCGGGGGCGTCCGGCCCTGTTTCGCGATCAACGCGCAGGCCGCGTGCACGCAGAAAGCCGCGGCATCATGGTCCGGATGGCCGCCTTCATAGGCATGGGTGATGACGCGATCAAACTCCAGGCGAAGCCGGTGGGCCAGATAGCGGGTGAGCGACACAAGATTGAGGGTCGCTTCCTGATCCGCGATGCCGATATTGCGAATGGGCGCGATTTCCCGTTCCGTGAGGCTGAGGGCGGCCTCGGCCTCCTTCTGACGCGCCTCGGCATAATCCAACCGATTGTCGAAGCCGGCCCGCACCGCATGCTGCTCATAGCGCGGCGCGCCATTCGTCAGGCAGATTACGCCGGCCTGTTCGAGTCGGGACAGTATCACGCCCGCCGCGATCACCTCGTCATCGGGATGCGCGGTGACCACCAGCGCCGAATGAGAGGCCAAATCGTCCATCGCAACCATAGCGCGCGGAGCGCGGGGCTCGGACCGCAAGCGATTGCGGAGCGGGATATCGGCCGCTTCCCGAATCAATCTCTTTCCCCGGTTGACGATCCGGCGCAAAATCATCATTCCATCATCGCCGGCAGCCAGCCAGGCGCTCCATTCCCGCGAGATTATCGTTGACGCCGCCGTTCGCCAAAGCCAATGGCTCAAGCTGCCGGCGCCTGAAGCTGAATTGCCCTCTCGGCCATCTCCACCAGCAAATCGATTTGATGATCCGGATTGATCTCGATCCGCCTGGAATAGGCCAAGGCGGCATTCGATAATTCCTCATAATAGGATCGATCATCCCAAAGTCTGCGCACCGCCCGCGACCCAGGGCTCCAAGGGACCATCCGGATCGAGCAGAACCCCGCCGGGCCCCACCGATTCCGGCAAGCCGCCCCGATTGGAGGCGATCACGGGAATGCCGCTGAATTGGGCTTCGGTGGCGACCCGCCCCCAGGCCTCTTCCCACATGCTGGGCATCAGAATCAGCTTCGCGCTCCGATAGACCTGCTTCATGTTCTTGGTCGGCTTGGATGACGGTGAGATTCTTGTGCGGTGTTCACCAGGCGGCCAAGCAATTCTTGCTGCTCCTGCGGCAATCCCCAGGACTGGACAAAGCGGAACGGTATGTCGGGACATTCGGCGACCAGCCGAATGGCGATATCGCTGCCCTTGAAGGGATGCGGGTTGATGAAGGTGATGTTTTCGCCCCCCCGATCGGTGCGATAATTCTCGGACCGGAAAAGCGGCCTGATAACCTGGGAGTCCAGCGAAAACTCTTCCCGAAATCGCTGGGCGGTATAGCGGGAGTTCGCGACGAATACCGAGCGAGGCAAATCGCGCGGATCTCCCTTCAGCTCCGGCCATTCCACGTCGCGCAAATAGACGATGGTCGGAACGGACAGCCGCGTCAGTTCTTGCGCCAACGGAATCTGGTCGGCCGGCTGGATGATGGCGACATCGGGGCGTATTTCCTCCACCAGCTCGGGCAAGGAGGAAAGCACGCTCCATCGGCGATAGGTGGGGTAGCCCAGAAACCGGTCATGGATCTTGCGCCGGGAAAACAGCCTTCCCAGTGCCCGGCTGCGGATTCCGAGAAAATCCCAGGGAAAGAGCGATGCGGCGACGGCCGCAAAATGACCGCGCTTGACCAGCGCGCGGGCCAGTTCATGCGTGCTGGACTGAACCCCGCCAAAGCTCTGGGGCAGGTGATGAAATTCCGAGGCGAACAAGAATTCTCATGACGCCCCCGGCGCCGCAGAGACATGCTCTTGGCCGGGCCCTTGCGGCGCGCGCTTCACCAAGGAGAGCGCAATCGAGGCGAGCTTGCCGATCTGTTTTTCCGGCCGGATATCCGGTCGCCGCGAATAGACCAGAGCCGCCTGTGACTTTTCGCGATAATAGGCCTCGTCCGACCATAATCGCATGACGGCCCCGATCCAGGATTCGATCGGACCATCGGGATCAACCAGCACGCCGCCGGGCCCCACGGCCTCCGGAAGGCCGCCTTTGTTGGACGCCACCACCGGAATGCCGGAAAAATGCGCTTCGGTGGCGACACGGCCCCAGGCTTCCTCGCAAAGGCTGGGCGCCAGGATCAGCTTGGCTTTGCTGTAAACGTTTTTCATGTCCCTGGTCCGGCGCCGCAATGTGAGATTGGGCAACGCCTCCGCCTGGTTGCGCAGATAACCGATCTCCTCTGGGCCCAGGGGCCAGGATTCGACGAAGGTAAAGGGTATCTGCGGACAAGCGCGCGCCACTTCGAGCGCGATGTCCCTGCCCTTCTCGGGATAGGGATTGACAAAGGTGACGTTGGCGGGATTGCGGGGCGCGATATAGGACGCGGCGTGGACCAGAGGCGGAACGACCATGGCATCGATACCGAACACCGCCTTGTACCGCCGGGCGGTGAATTCCGAGTTGGCGATGAAATGCACATGCGAGAGCGTGCGCGGATCGCCGCCCAATTCCCCAAAATCGACATTATGCAGATAGAAGAGAGTCGGAATGGCGTGCGCCTCGAGCTCGCGCGCCAGATCCACCGCATCGCCGATCTGCACGATGGCGATATCGGGAGAGAAAGAATCCAGAACCGCGCCAAGATTCTCCAGCACATTCCACCGGCGAAACACCGGATAGCCCGGCATCCGGTCCGCGGAAAACAGCTTCTGCATGGCGCGCAGGGGAAAGTCCGCCGCACCGCCAGGGATCAGGCCGCACAGAACCGAAACCTGATGGCCCTGCTCCCGCAGCGCCAGCGCCAGATCATGGGTGCTGCGGGCCACGCCGCCAAGAGCCTGCGGAAAATGCGGGCGACCGGAAACCAATAAAATTCTCATGCCAGAATGGCGCGGAAGAGCCATTTACCTTGCCCGGCGATTAAGCCGGTTGTTCTTAACCGCCCAAATATTGCCCAACCGTTGCCTGCCCCCCGAAATGAAAAGACAGAATTACAAAGAATTTAACGCGTCCCTGGCAAGTTTGGTACCGCAATCGGCGGCATTCGTTCCGAAATCGTCGCGAAAGTTAACGACCAACCGGTTTGGTCCCCTGAAGGACGTTTATGCACGCCACATTGTTCAAGGGAATTGGCGGTTTTCTGTCCTGGTGGACCTCCGCCAAGCCCACGGCTCATTTCCTTGCGGTCCAGAATCCGCAGATCATGGACATCTGGGAGAAGACCATCGGCGCGCAATCGGGCGCCGCCTGTTATGCTGTTCGTGTTGATGACAATGCCGGCGCTCCCCTGTTGGCCGTATTCCTTGCCATCCAGCGTAGCGGCCGGTTCGGGCTTGCGCACCCTCAGCTTCATGGATGCCGGCGTCATCGATTACAACGCACCGATTCTGTTCGCGCCATTCAATCGGCCCCTACCACCGCCCAAGATCCTGTGGACCACCATCCAAGAGGCACTGCCCCGACACGACTTTGTGCGGTTGAGAAAGATGCCGGCCGACATTGAGGGCAAGCGCAATCCTCTCTGCGCTCCGGACGATCCGCCACACGATAATTCAGGACACGCCATCTCCTTGCCGAAAAGCTGGGCAGCCATGGAGGAAAGAATCGGTCGTCACGAACATATGCGGGCGTGGAATCGCAAGTTGCGGCGCCTGAAGGAAATCGGTCCGGTCAAATTTGCCGTTCCCAAAGACACAGAAGATCGCAAATTTGTCCTTCAGCAGATTGTGCGGCAAAAACGCCAGCGCCTGCAGGCGCTTGGCTTGACGGATATTTTCGACAGACCCGGCATCGAGACCTTCTATGAAAATTGCGCGGCACTGCCCGCATCGAGCCAAACTTACTTGTCGTCCCTCAGCGTGAATAATAATGAGATTATAGCCGCCGATTTCGGTTTTCTCGGTACGAGACGGCTCATCTCCGCTTTGGCGTCGTTTTCCGCACGGCAATGGAGCCGTTATTCTCCCGGAAGCCTGCACTTTCTGTTGTTGCTGCGCTGGACGATTGAGAATGGCTTATCGCATCTTGACCTTGGTCTGGGCGATGAGCGTTATAAATCCTTTTGGTGCGATCAACTGGTTCCACTTTACAACCGTCAGCAATGTGCAAGCCTTAGCGGCCGGCTCTACGTCGGTACGCACAGAGCCCTTGCTGCGACTCGCGCGATGGGCAGCCGACAAGAGTAAAGCGGCCACGCCTTGCACGTCGCCCCGCCAATCGACTTCCGGAGGTCGAAAGCGCTGACGAAAAATTTAACGGTTCGCGGCCAGGCCAATTCAGCGATCCGATAGGTCTCGTTGGTGGCACATCTTCCGCTGAACCGGCTCAACCACGCCTGCCGCTTTTCCAGAGCGAGCCGAGATAGGCATCAAAGCTGTGCGGATGAAACGGAAGCAGGCCGGCGCCCGGCGTGGTGGTGATTTCACCGAAATAGATCTGATCGCACGTATCGTAGAAATCCGCCCTGATGAAATCCATGTCCCGCCCAAGCGTCTCGGCGGCCTGAATCAATTCCTTCAAATGTTTTGGCGGCGGAGGGGGGCATACCTCCCCGACCTGGGGATATCCCAGGCCGACACCGAACGCTTTCCAATCCCGATCGCAGTGATAGGCCCGCGGATCGGAGAAACGATCGTAAATCGCACCGATCATCTCGACTTTGCCATGAAACACGAACAGCTTGTAGTCGGCGGGCACATCGGCCGATCCATCATCCAGAAATTGTTCGACCAGGATGCGCCGGGGAACGTCTTTGTAGACGCGTTCACCCCATTGTTTGTAGAAATCCTGGGACAGCCATGACCGGCACTCCCGGACAAGGCCTTCGACATCGAGCGCTGACTTGTCCCGCACGATCCGGATCCAGCCGGCGCCATGGGTCGGCTTCACCACAAACCGGTTCGGCAGCTGGGCGAAGGGAATATCCTCCGGCGTTTCGGTCACCCAATGGAGACGCGGCAATATCCGATCGCCCAGCCGTTCCGCGACATATGCGCGGACCGCGAATTTATCGGCGAACTGCCGCAATATCAGACGCCGGTCGAACAGGCTGCGGCAAATGACCTTCTCGTTGAAGGTTTTCGGGAACAGGATATTGGGATAAGCGCCATGCGCGTCCCGGTAGTTCCGCATCGACTTGAGCGTGTCCACCGCCAATTCCGGCAGGATTTTCTTGGCAATGCGCTTGGCGGACACCATCAACGCTCAATCCTCCCTTCGGTCACGGCCGGAACGGTGTTTCAAGAATGATTTGCCTCGCGGATTCCACATTTACCCAGGCGCATCATCGCCTAGAGTGGTTCAGGGCAGCGCCGCCTCGCCCACCGTTGCGTCTTCGACCACATCCTCGATTTTCCAGTTTGCATTGGTAACGCAAACGCCGCCCCGGAAGCCCCAGCCATCCTCGAACGTGTCCGCATTGCGGACATTGAAATACAGTTCGACGGCGGTCTCTTCCATCACCATGGTGCCGCGTTCGAGCCTAAGGGATATCCCATAATCGCCCGGCGCCAAGGGCAGAAAGCCGATGTCGCAGGTTAGTTCGCACAAGCCGTTCAGACTGGTAAAGGAGGGATGCAGCCGGGGGGAGCTGATCCTGAGCGCCTTGTCCCCCAAAAGTCCTTCCACCATCACCGAGAAGCTGGGATACTCCATCGGCTCCTCGAACTCGGCTGTGAATTTGACCTTCACCGACGTTCCCATTGCGATGGAACGCGCGGAATGGCCCTCTTCGTCGATCAGATCGATCGACCGGAAATAGTCGTATTTCCCTTTGAGATTTTCCTTTCCGCCCAGAAGCGAACCGTCACCGGGGTGAATGAGGCGGTGATATTCCGCCAAAGCCTCCTTCAGCGGTCCCTGACGGATGATCCGCCCCTTTTCCAGGAAGATGCCTTTGGTGCAGAGGGATTCCAGGCTGGCCAGATTGTGGCTGACGAAAATCACCGTCCGCCCGGCGCTGGCGACATCGCCCATCTTGCCCAGCGATTTTTTCTGGAATTCCGCATCGCCCACCGAAAGAACCTCGTCGACCAGCAGAATATCGGTATCGAGATGGGCGGCGACGGCAAAGGCCAGCCGGACATACATGCCGCTGCTGTAATGCTTCACCGGCGTATCCAGGAACCGCTCCACCCCGGAGAAATCGACGATTTCATCGAAGCGCTTGGCGATCTCGCGGCGGCGCATTCCCAGAATGGCGCCGTTCAGGAAGATGTTCTCCCGGCCCGTCAATTCCGGCTGAAAGCCGGTGCCGACTTCGATCAGGCTGCCGACCCGTCCCGCAATGCGGGCCTCGCCGCAGGTCGGCTCGACGATACGGCTCAATATCTTGAAAAGCGTGCTCTTGCCGGCGCCGTTGCGGCCGACAATGCCAACCACCTCGCCGCGGGCGATGTCGAAGGACGCGTCGCTGAGCGCCCATAACTCATCCGCATCCGCCTTGGAAAAGGGATGCCGCAGCCGGTCGAGCATGGCCTCGACCAGGGTCGAGTGCTTTTCCTTATGTTCGATCCGGTAGCGCTTTCCCAACCCGCGTACGGAAATGGCGATCTCGTCAGATGACATCGGCAAACTCGCGCTCGGAGCTTCTGAACAAGATCAGCCCCAGCCACAGCACCAGGGTGGACACCACAAAAGCATAGGCCAGATAGAAGAAATTCGGCTGTCCCACGCCCAGAAAACTCCACCGGATCGCATCCAGCGGCGCCGCCAGGGGGTTCAGGAGAAAATAGGACCTGACCCGCTCGGGCACCGCGGCGATGGTATAGCCGACCGGGCTGGCATACATCAGAAGCTGGGTGAAGAAAGGCACGATATGCTGAATATCGCGATATTTGACGGCCAGGCTGCCACCGATCAGGCCCAAGCCCAGCGACATGAAGATCAGCGACAGCGCGCAAAACGGAAACAGAAGCAATCCCCAGCCCGGCACCACATGATAGAAGATCATGAGCACGATCATCACCGCGATGCTGACGGCGAAATCCAGCAGCACGCTGGGCACCACGCCCAAAGGCACCAGAAGGCGCGGGAAATAGATTTTCCGGATCAGTGGCGCATTGGCGATGAGGGACGGCGTCACCCGGGTGAGGTTGCCGTTGAACAAGGTCCAGCCCATCATTCCGGAAAAAGCGATCAGGAAATAAGGTACGCCCTGACTGGGCATCTTGGCGATGAAGCCGAACACCACCGCGAAGATCATGGCGCTCAGCAGGGGTTGCAGCACCACCCATACCACGCCCAGCAGGGTCTGCCGGTATCGGAGCTTGATGTCGCGCTCGGCGAAGGCGAGGAGCAGATCGCGGAATTGCCAAAGGCCTTTGATATCCAGGGCCGTCAGGCCTTTTATGGGCCTGATGACCACGGTTTCGGCATGTCCAGTTGCGATGGGTGATGTCATGATGCCGCCCGCGCCGCGCGGGATTTTCCCTGTGAGTGAACCCCAAAAATTAGCCCCGAAGACATAATCGTTACAAGTTTCCCCGGTCCGGGTAGTAAACGGCCGGCCGTTAAATGTGTCTTGCGCCGGTCGCAATTGGACGGCCTGTTCATGAAGATTTCGCCGTAAACGTGCGTTTCAGGCACAACTTTTCAGCCCCCTGCCGCGCGTTTTTGCCGTTTTGCGGAAAAGTCGCTCATAGGCGGCGATCATGTCCGCCGCCAGAAAATCCTGCCGGACCCGCCTGCGATTGGCGGCGCCCACGGCCCTGCGCGCCGCCGGATCTGCCACCAGCGCCCCCATCGCGGCGCCCAATTCCAGATCGGACCGCTTGACGATATAGGGCCGGTTCTCGGGCGCCACCACCTGCTCGACATCGCCCACCCGGGTGGAGACGATGGGCAGCCCCGCATCCATGCCTTCCAGAACCACTAGGGGCATCTGCTCGGTGTCGCTGGAAAGCGCCATGATGTCGCATTGCATGACGATATCGCGAACATCCTGGCGCCGGCCGAGAAAATGAAGATGAGGGCCCAGCGACAATCTTTCGGCCTCCCCGACCAGTTTCTCCATCTCCGAACCGTCGCCGATCACCAGCAATGCGGCGTCACTCTTCACCAGCGCATAGGCGCGCAAAAGCCGGATCAGGTTTTTTTCCGGCCTGAGCGCGCCGGCAAAGACGATGCGCGGCAATCCGCGCGGCAGATTGAGGCCCAGACTGTCGATATCGGTCACCGGACGGTCACGCGGCACGATACCGTTGGGAATATAATGCACATGGTTTCCGGCGAGCCGCCAGACGCGAAGCGCCATATCGCGAAGCACCAGCGAAGGCACCACGACTTCGCTGCGCCACAGCGCCAGGCGCCGGATCCAGACCCGCCGGGCGAATTGGCGATCGGCTTCTTCCGGCCCGAAGCCATCCTCCAGATGGATGTGCGGCGTATCCAGGGATGCGTTGGCCAGCGCCCATTCGATCGCCCCCCAATTATAGGTGATCAGGAGATCTGGCGCGCGCGCCTGGATCTCCCGGCGATAATGCTTGAGCCGCCCTATCAGCGACCCGCCGGCCGGGGGCTTTTCATCGATCGCAACCTTGGCGGCCGGCGGCAACAGGCAGGCGGCGGCGCAATTGCCGTCCATGGCGATGACGCTATGCGAGAAGGCGCCGCCATGACCTTCGACCAGGGCCGCGAACCGGACCTGTGGTCCGCCCAACTTAAACGTCGAGAAGACGTGCAGAATGTGCAAGGTCTGCCTCACGCGCAGCAGCCGTCACTTGCCGTCGCCCGCATGCACCCGGATGCAGCGCGCAACGAAGGTCTCGCGGTCCGCAACCGGATTCCAGCCCAGCGCCGCCTTCGCGTCGGCGCAATCCAAGCTGGCCGCCATCGCCCGCGACAACAGATCGCGTTTGCTGGGCAGGGGCAGCTTGCGTCCGCCGATCCGCTTGACGCCCCATTTCGCCAGCTCGGAGAAATACATCATGCCGGGCGACTGGGGATGGTAGACGATGGGACGGCCCAGCGCCTTGGCCAGTTCGTCGATATAATCGCGGGCCGACAAGCGCACATCGCCGGACAGATTGTAACAATGACCCAGAACGCCGTCGCGCTCGATAGCGGCGACCACCGCCGACGCCACATCCTCGCCCAGCACGAAAGGCAAGGGATTGCGGCCGTCATTCCAGCCCATGCAATGGCGCTCGTTGTTAAACAGACCCACGCCGGTGTGATACGGCGTGCCGCCCTCGCCCACCACCACCGCCGGACGCAGGATCACGACCGGCAAAGCGTCTTGTTCAAAACGGGCGAGCAGCGCCAATTCTTCCGCCCTCTTGGCGCGGGAATAGTTGGGGCGCAGGGCGCCATAGGGATCGACCGAGGTACGGCCGGTGACGATCTCGTCCTTGTCGCCCAGATAGAGCGCGGCGATGGAACTGAGATGCACCAGGCGCTTGACGCCAGCGCGCTTGACCGCATCGGCGACGGCCTCCACCGCCTCTTGCACCTTGCGCGCGCAATCGATCCAATTCTCGCTGATCTCCGGGCCCGCCGCATTGACCAGGAAGGGCGCGCCGTCGATCAGCTTGGCCAGCTTTTCGCCGTCCCGCATGTCGCCATGCAGAAAGCGGACATTCTCCGACCGATTGCGCACCACAGGGGCGCGGGAGACCGCCGCCACCTTCATGCCCTTATCGGCAAAGGCATTGACGATGTGATGGCCGATGAAGCCGGTGCCACCCAGCACGACCACATCCGGCTTGAACGCGGTTTCGGCCGGCGCATGGGAACGGATGGCGGGCATGGGAAACGCCTCCGCGGTGATCTCCTCGCACAATTCGACCAGGGCAAGCCCGCCTTCGGGCGTGTTCACCCATGGACGCTCGCCGCGATAGAAGGCGCCGATGCTTCCGGTCATGGTCTTGAAGAAACTGTCCGAACGCTTGCCCAAACCCAGCAGCGAGCGGCCATAGCCGACCAGGCCGGCGCGAGTCTGGCCGCGCAGATCGCGCCCTACCTGTCTGGCCTGGATGTAATTGTCCAGCGGCTCCAGATTTTCCGACATCTCCTCGCAGGTGAGCCGCGTGCCCACCATGTCGGCCCGGACAAGGCCGTCGGTGCAAAGCGCGCTGATCTGCCAGACCGGATAGGTCGAGCCGAAATACAGATAGACCTGTGCCTTGCAATGTTCGCCGCTGAGCGAAACCGAAAGCGTGCGCGGAATGGGTGAAGGACCCAGGTCATAGGGCGCGCCCGCCAGCACCTTCCAGCTCTTGATCGGACCGGTGAGCGACAGGATCTGCGACAAGGGATGCACCGCCTGTTCCAGAAGCAGATTGGCGGGGCGGCGGAACATCCAATGCTGGAGCTGGCCCGCCGACAATTGCCGCAGCGGCATGGCATAGGTGCAGGTGAGGTTGATCAGCTTGCCGGACCGGCCGCTCGCCACCCGTTCGCGCAAACCGGCAAAGGCGGGATGAAAGAGGAAATTGTGATTGACGTAGAGCGGGGGCGCGCCGGGCGCGCGCGCCGCTCCAACCAGCGCCTCGGCCCCGGCGATGTCAGACGCCATGGGCTTTTCCACCAGCACGGCCAGCCCCCGCGCCAGCGCGTCCCGGGCGGGCTCGGTATGCAGATTTGGCGGGGTCAGCACATGCACCGCGTCCAACCCTTGCTCCGCCAGCATGTCGGACAAAGACACGGCGCTGGCCACATTTCCATGGCGGCGGGCAAGCGCCTTGGCCCGGTCGATACGCGGATCGATAACCCCCACCAGGGCGGCGCCCTGGGTGGCGCGCAGGGCTTCGGCATGGATGGCGGCGATATTGCCGGCTCCCATCAAACCCACGCGTTTGGGCTGGCCGGCCGCAGATGCCGCGCCGGCCGATCCCGCACGGGCGGCAACGGACCTGTCCCGTTCGGTGGAAGCAGCGGCATTGTTTCTCAGAACTGCGTCTGCGGTCTTCATTGCTCCACCTGCTATTCCGTCGGCGATCGACTGATCACTGCGCGCCGTGGGCGAACACGATCACCCGCACGGTCTGAACCAGGATCACCAGATCCAGGAAAAAGTCGTTATTCTTCACATAATAAAGGTCATAGGCCAGCTTCTGGCGGGCATCTTCGACGGATTCGCCATAGCGGTAATTCACTTGCGCCCAGCCGGTGATCCCGGGTTTGACGCGGTGCCGGAGGTCGTAATAGGGCATTTCCCGGCGCAATTGCTGGACGAAATAGGGGCGTTCGGGCCTGGGACCGATGAAGCTCATTTCCCCCTGCAGGACGTTGATGATCTGCGGGATTTCGTCGATCCGGGTGGCGCGGATGAACCGCCCTACCCGGGTGACGCGATTGTCCTGCGCAGAAGCCCAGCGGGGGACGCCGTCCTTTTCGGCATCGATGCGCATGCTGCGGAATTTCCAGACGCGGAAAATCTTACCATTGTATCCCACCCGCTCCTGGCGATAGAAGACCGGGCCCTTGCTTTCCAGCTTGATCGCCAGCGCCACCATCAGCGTGATCGGCAGGACCGCAGTCAGGAAAAGCAGGCTGACGACAAAATCCACCACGCGCTTGAAAATTCGCCGGCGGCGATTGAACTGGAAACCGCCGGTCAGGGCGAGCCGTCCCGGACCAACATGCGAAATGTCGATCTGGTTGAATTCGCGCTCCCAGAAATCCAGATACTCGATCACATCGATGCCGGCGAGCTTGCATTCCAGGAGATCCCAGACCGCCAACCCACGCTTGTCCGCCACGGCGACGATGATTTCATCGATATTGAGCGACTGGGCGATCTCCAGCAGGGGCATAGCCTCGGCCACCGCCACTTCGCCCATCGCCAGATTGCCTTCGACCACCCAGGAGGGCCCGTTCTCCACCGTGCGGTCATCGACGACGGTGCGGACATGTTTCAGCCGGTTCTGGCCGGCGCTGTTCATATAGGCGACGGTCGCCTCCGCCTTGTCACCCTGGCCCAGCACCAGCACCCGCTTCTTCAGATAGGGGCTGCGGTAATAGAGGTAGAAAAAGAACCGGATGGTCAGCAGCACCGTCATGAACAGTGCGATAGCAATGGACAGAATGCCCATGAACCAGCCAAAGGGCAGCCCCACCGCCGCCTTGGAAATCCCGAAAAATCCCACCGCGAGAATGAAAATGAACTGCCAGGCGACGGCGAAGCGCCTGAGGAAGACCCGAAAGCTGCGCAGCGCATCGGCGTTGTAAATGCCCACCGAGGCGCACAGGATGACGAAAACGGCGGTCAGGATGCTCGCCCTGGCCAGGTCGAGTGAAACCAGGCTGTTGAAATAGCAGATCGAGCAGTGGCGCTCCACGCTCATGGCCTGCAGCGCAGTCAGGAACAGGGCCCCGTCCAGCCCTGCCAGCACCACCGAGGGTGCCGCAACATGGTGACCAAATAACTTCACAGAACCCCACGCCCACGCGCTTCGTGTTTCACTGGCTACCGAAGGTTAAAATCCGGTAGCTTCACGATTTGCGCTGCAACTTATGTGCCATCCATAAGCAGCCAAACCCCGCCAAGAACGGCTTGTTAACCATGTTGCGGCAACCGCTGAGACCCTTGAGATTGCAAATACAAGACGGCTAACAAACCATAGACATTGTCCGGTTAGTTATAGCGTCGGCATTTCTCAGCAATTTCACGGCCAAGCGGGCGAGACGATAAATCCTGGGGGTATCTTTGATTCGCACATTGGTGTTTTCGACGCTCTATCCCAATAGGGAACAACCCAATCACGGAATCTTCGTCGAAAACCGGCTCCGTCACACCCTGGCACAGGGCGGAATCGAGGCCATGGTGATGGCCCCGGTTCCCTATTTTCCATTCCGCCACAAGATGTTCGGCCGTTATGCGACCCTCGCCGCGGTGCCGCGGGAAGAAACCCGTCACGGTCTTGTCATTCATCACCCCCGCTACGCAGTTATCCCCAAGATCGGCAGCCGCTTCACGCCCGCTTTCCTCTACCGGGCCGCACGACGGGCCTTGACGCGGCTCGAGGGGCCGGGTGCGGCGAGATTCGACCTGATCGACGCGCATTATTTTTATCCCGACGGCGTGGCGGCGGCGCGGCTGGCGCGGGAACTCAATCTCCCGCTCCTGATCACCGGACGGGGAACCGATCTCACCTTGATCCCGCAATCGCCGGCGGCACGGGCGCAGATTCAATGGGCCGCCAGCCAGGCCAGCGCCCTGATCACGGTCTGCGAGGATCTGAAGCAGAAGCTGATCGCGCTGGGCGAAGCGGAGTCCCGCATCGTGACCCTGCGCAATGGCGTGGACCTTCAGCGTTTTTCGCCCGGCGACCGCGCGGCGGCCCGCGCCAGGCTGGGAATTGACGGATTCACGCTTTTGTCGGTGGGAAGCCTGATCCCCCGCAAGGGCCATGAACTGATCATCGCCGCCCTCGCCGATCTGCCGGATGCCAGCCTTCTGATCGCGGGCTCGGGCCCGATGCGGAGCGAATTGGAGAGCGTGGCGCGGGAAAAAGGCGTGGGGCCGCGGGTGCGTTTCCTGGGCGAGATCGCGCATGATGCCTTGAGCGAGGCTTATCGCGCCGCCGACATTTTCGTCCTGGCCTCCTCGCGGGAGGGCTGGGCCAATGTGCTGTTGGAAGCCATGGCGTCGGGCACCCCGGTGGTGGCCACCAATGTCAACGGCACGCCCGAAGTCATCCGCGATCCCAAGCTCGGCATTCTGGTCGAGGAACGGTCCGCCGCCGCTCTGTCGCGGGCGATTCAGGACCTCCGCCGGTCGCAACCGGACCGCCGCGCCGTCAGGACCTATGCGGAACAATTCAGCTGGGACGAAACAGCGCGGGCGAACAAGGCCTTGTTTCTTGCCGCGGCGCATCACGGATATGCGGACCGTTTCAATCCCGCCATCGTCCAATCCGCTTACGCTGTTCTCAAGGATCGCGGATTGCCTGCCGGCGCCGCGCCATAAGCAATTGTTAACTTTAGCCGCGTTACACCCTTGGGCCAGGCGAAGGCGCCTCGGTTCATCCGGAAGGTCGGTAACGTGCGGCACTACGCGGTTGAGAGCAACGTCATCCCGTTCCCGTCGGCGCGCTATGCGGGCCAGGCGCTGTTCGATGAACCCGGAGAAAGTGAACGCGGTGAACGCCTGCCGATCGGGCTTTGCCTGGTGATCTGGACCATGCTTTCGGTCGCCGGCTGGGGCGTCCTGGGCGCCGCGGTCAAGCTGATCTGACCTTCACTCCCAACGGTCAACCAACGGGTTCGTGATCCCGCTTCGACAAAGCGCGATCATGCGCCAGGAAACTGTCGAACACCCATAACAGCCAAAGCGGCTTGGAATAATCCCGCCGGCCGGCGACATGATCCTTTGCCATGCTGTCGATCGCACGCGGTTCGAAATAGCCCGCGCTGCGAAGCGTTTCGCTTTTTGATAGTCCCAGCACATTCTGGCGCAGCGGCCCGCGGAACCAGCCGGCCACCGGCACGGTGAAGCCCTGCTTGGGACGATAGAGAATGTCCGGCGGCAGGAACGCCTCCATGGCGTTCTTCAGGATCGCCTTGCCGCCCGCACCGCGCGTCCATTTCAAGCCGTCCGGCAGCGAAAAGGCCCAACTGGCCAGCTCCTGGTCCAGGAACGGCGCCCGCAATTCCAGCGAATTGGCCATGCTGGCGCGATCCACCTTGGTCAGGATATCGCCGGGCAGATAAGTCATGATGTCGGCATATTGGGCCCGCTGCAGGGTATCGAGCGGCGCCTCGACATTGAAATGCCGCCGCACAATGTCGCCGGAATCATAGCCGCCCAGGCTCTTGCGGAAATCCTTTGACAGGAACCGCCCCCGGATTTCCGGATGCAACGCCGACACCATCCGCAAATAGGCCTCGGACGGCGAACGCGACAATTCCTGGAATGTGGTCTTGGCCCGAAGCATTCTGGGCAGCCGGGCGGCATGGGGATAGATTCCGGCCAGAAAAGAAAAAAGCGGCTGGCGCACACTATCCGGCAGCCAGCGGCGGGCGCGCATCTGGGCCAGGAAGAAGGCATAGCGCCGATAGCCGGCCAACACCTCGTCGCCGCCATCGCCGGTGAGCGCGGCCTTGACCGACTGCACCGCCAGCTTGCAGACCGCAAAGGTGGGAAGGGCGGAAATGTCGCCAAAAGGCTCGTCATATATGGCGGGCAGGCGCGGCAACAGGCTGAAATCGTCGGGATCGACGATCCGGGTATGGTGGTTGGTGCCATAGCGGCGCGACACCGAAGCCGCATAGGCGCTTTCGTCGAAATCGCGCTCGCCGAAGCCGATGGAGAAGGTGCTGATCGGGGCCTCTTCCAGGCCCGCCATCTGCGACACCACCGCTCCGGAATCCACCCCGCCCGACAGAAGCGCGCCCACTTCCACATCCGAGATCAGCCGCAGCTTCACCGACTGCCGCAACAGATCGATCATTTTCTCGGATGCATGATCCGGCGCGTCGGCCACCGGGAAATTGTCGAGCAGGTTCCAATAACGCAGCAGTTCCAGCGGCCGGCCGCGGCCCGCGATCAAGGCATGGGCGGCGGGCAGCTTGCGGATGGCGGCATAGATGGTCTTGGGGTCCGGCACATAACCGTAAGTGAAGAAATCCTCGACCGCCTCCAGATCGAGAGTGCGGTCCAGGCCGGGGACCAGAAGCAGCGATTTGATCTCCGAACCGAAAGCCAGCCTTCCGTCGGGCAGCAAGGCGTAATGCATCGGCTTTTTGCCGAACCGGTCGCGGGCCAGGATCAGGCGCTGTTCGGGCGCATCCCACAGCGCAAAGGCGAACATGCCGCGCAGCCGGGCAAACAGGCCCGTGCCCCAGCGGCGCCAGCCATGCAGCAGTACTTCGGTATCGCTGCGGGTCTGGAACACCGCCCCGCCGGCTTTCAGTTCCGCCATCAGATCCGGGAAATTATAGATCTCGCCGTTGAAGACGATGGTGAGCGCGCCATCGGCGGTCTGCATCGGCTGCAAACCGCCCGCCAGATCGATGAAGGCGAGCCGCCGGTGGCCCAACGCCACCCCAGGCACGTTATAGACGCCCTCACCATCCGGGCCGCGATGCGCCACCGCATCGGTCATCGCCTGGATGAGGGCTTCGTCAAAAGGCCGGGCCGTGCGGCTGTCGAAAAGTCCCGCTAATCCGCACATGGCCTGCCGCTTTCCGCCGCTTTGCCTTTTGCGTGCGACCGGTCCAGAAGCCCCTTGGCCACCGCCGCCACCCGTTCGGCATTATGCGCCCAGGTCAATGACTTGCGCATGATGGTTTCCTGTCCCGCCCGGCCCAGGCGCTGGCGCAACTCGGCGCTGGCGCAAAGCTTGAGGATGGCGGCCTCCATCGCGCCGGGCTGATCGGGGGAAAAGAGCAGCGCATCCTGGCCGTCGGTCAGGATCTCGCGGATATTCTCCATGTCCGGCGCCACAATGGCGCATCCCAGCTGAAGATATTCGAACAGCTTCAACGGCGAGGAATAAGGCGTAAGACCCGGAATCACCGCGATGTCGAAAGTGGCGACATGGCGCATCACCGCGTCGCGCCCGACAAGTCCGGTGAAACGGACCTTGTCGGCGATGCCCTTTTGCCGCGCATCGTCTTCCAGGGACGGGCGGGCCGGACCATCGCCCACGATCAACACTTGAATGTCATGGTCCTGGCGGTGGCGGGCGGCGAATTCGACCAGACGGTCGACCGCGTTCCAGCTGCGGACGAAGCCGGTAAAGCCCAAAACGATCCTGTCATCGGGCTTGGGTTCCCGTCGAATGGCCGGAAAGCGGGCCGGATCGACGCCGTTGGGAATCACGGTGATGCGGCCTGAAGGCACGTCGTAAGTTTCGATCGTCCGGGCCAGGACCGCGGTAACCGGAAACAGATGATCGGCCCGGCGCCACAGGGCGCGTTGCGCCATGTGCCCGATGCGGTTGAGGCGAAGCCCATCATTCTTGACCCGCTCCTCGTACAAAGGCGAATTCACTTCCATCAGCAGCGGAACTCCGGTGAGACGGCGGACCCAGATGCCGGCGAACAGGAACAGGCTGAAGCGCTCGTAAATGACATCCGGCCGATAATCCCGGACGGCCGCCCGCAGGCGCGAGAAGGCCTTGATATTATAGGCAATTTCCAGAAACTCGTAGAGCCAAGCCGGGATCATCCGCTTGATCGCGTCCACCAGGGCGTTCGAACTGCCGAAGCCGGCGCTGGCAAAGGATTTGGGCCCGACCAGAAGAATGTCGTGCCCCTGCGCCTTGAGCGCCGCCATCAGCTCTTCCAAATGAACCGACTGACCGTCGCGCGATGCGATCCGGTGGTGAAACAGGATCCGCATCAGGCGTCCCGAGCCGGTTTGCGTGCCAGAAGCGCGTCAAAGCCTTTGAGCTTTTCCGGCCAGGCATAATCGTTCAGCATCCGCTGTCGCGCCGCCGCACCCAATTCCGGTTGATCTTTCGCGGTCATGCAGGCGCGGGCGAAGCCTTCGGCGGAATCGGCCAACAGAACCTCCCGGCCGGGTGTCGCCCGGATCCCGGTCAGGGCATCGGTGGTCACCACGGTCGGGCGGCCCATGGTCATTCCTTCCAGAACCTTGTTCTGGATGCCCCGGGCAATCCGCATCGGCGCCACACAGGCGGTGGCATGCGCAACATAGGGCCGCACATCCGCAACCCGCCCGGTCACATAAATTCCCGCCGACGCCAATGCCTGAACCTGGGGCGACGGGCTGGAACCGACAATATGGAATTGGGCGTCAGGCGCCGCTTCGCGGATCAACGGCAAAATCTCGCCGGCGAACCAAACCACCGCATCGACATTGGGCGGATAATCCATGGTGCCGGTGAAGACGAAATTCCACCGGTTCGTGGCGTAAGGCGCGGCGAAACTATGCCGGGGATCGAAATATTCCAGGTCCACGCCGTTGCCCACCGCACGGATCCGGCCGCTTGTGCCGGGTTGAAGCTGGCGGAACAAATCCGCCTCCTCTTCGGAAACGAAGGTGCTCCAATCACATTCCCGGGCGATGCGGGATTCCAGCGCCCCCAGCCGCCGCCATTCCCTTTGATAGACCCAGGACATGGGAAAAGACGCCTTGGCGGCATAGGCCCGCCATTTTTCCGAATCGACGTCGGCCAGATCGACCAGGCACAGCATCTCCTCCGTCCGCAGATCGAGGATATAGGGCGCCATGTTGGACGAGCAGACGAACAATATCTTCGGTTTCACGCGTCTCAGCGTTTGCCTGATCCAGTTCGCCAGTCCCCGGTCACGATAGAAGGTGACGCTGAGCGGCTCGCCGGTGAGCAATCCGGTCAGGCATGTGAGGTTCGCCATCCGCCGGTTCAGGGTGGCGAAATAGGCGCTGGCGCACAGGTCGCGAACGGTAGGGATATGTTCGAGATCGCGCGGGTCGTCCACCAGGCATCCCAGATGGATGTCGTAGGACTGGCGCAGATGCCGCAGAATTTGCAGCGGCCTGATCTTTTCGCCCTTGATCGGCGGATAGGGAATCCGCTGGGTCAGAAACAAAATGTCAGTCATTTCAAAACCTTATACCGGCAATGATGAAATTATGCTGAATGCGCACCGGCTTGGCATGGCGGAAATGGCGGGCCCACCCGGCGCCGTCATTGGCTGCCGCCTCATGCCAGGTTGCGGCTGACAAAAGGCGAGATCCAATTGGCTACCGGCAGGGGCAGCCGGCGCCAGATGGCGATCAGCTTGGCGTAGCGCGGATTGGTCGGGTTGAGATTGGGCAGCGTGTCCCGGCCCAAAAGCAGATATTGGTGCGCGATCGGGCGCGGTTGGAAGCCCCAATTGCTCTTGAAGCTGTAGGGCCCGGTTCCCAGCTTGCTGCGGCCGAAATCGAAAATGGCACAGCCGCGCTCGATCGCCCGGCGCATCAGGGCCCAATACATCATATCGTTGCCGCCGATGCGGCGCGCCTCCGGCACGCTGCCGGTGTAATAGGGCAGCACCCGGTCGCGATAATAGAAGCTCAAGACGCTGGCGATCGGCCGGCCGTCCTTGCGCACGGTGAGGATTTCGCAATCCTGGCCGAATACGTCCAGCAGAGCCTGGAAAAACCGTCTTGGCGGGACCGGGGTGCCATGATCACGCACGGTCAAGGCGTAGAGATTGAAGAAAGCATTCGGCTGGCGTTCGATGGCGATCTGAAAGCCCTGCTCCAGCGCCTTGCGCACCACCGCGCGCTGCTTGCGGGGAATCTGCTTGAGATTGTCCGCCTCGTCCTTCGCGATCAGGCCTTCGAAGCCGGCATAGAGGTCATTGCGGATCTGCCAGGGCGGCGGCGCCGCGGCGCAATCGCGCAATTCGACATAGGCCACGCCGCGCGTCCGGCCCAGCTCGGCGGCTTCAGCCAATAGATCGTTCAAGGCTGTTTCATCGGCGTAAAGCGGCCCGCCGCCAACGGTGAAGCCGTTGGCGATCAGGAAATGGCCGAACAGCCGGCTTTTGATCTCGGTCAGCGGCAGTACACCGCTGAGGCCGCCGTTATTCCGCGACACCAGATAAGGACAGTCATGGCCATAGGCGCGTTTGATCACCCGCCGCCAGCCTGACAGATGAAAAAAGCTGGAATCCGGCCGCGACGCCACAAACCCGTCCCATTCGGCCGAGGCCGCGTCCGTTTCAGGCAGCAGCATTCGTGGCCGGCGTCCGCTCGGAGGCTCCATCCAGGAAGATGCGGTCCATCCGGCCCCAATGGAAATCGCGAGTGAGCCGGCGAAGCCGCGCCCCGGTCTCGGCCAAATTGGTGTAATGGCGAAAGCGCGATTTCGCAGTGATCCCTTTTGCCCGTGGCTGATCGGGATCGACCTCCCAGGGATGAATATAGAAGACCGCAGGCTTTCCCTCGCGGCGGTTGATCCGCCTCAGCGCCGCCCGCGAAACCGAATAGGGCAAGAGCCGGAAATAGCCGCCGCCGCCGCAGGGATAGTTCTTGGAACCCAGTCGGACCGTGGCGATGGGAATCTCGACCAGCCCATCCACGCCTTGCGGCTTGAATGGGGTGCGCGGCGCATCCGGATAAGCGTAGAAATCACGGGTGACGGGATAGACGCTGGAACTGTAGCAATAGCCCTCTTCTTCCAGCACCGGCCAGGCCCAGGGCGTATGCGGCCCGACGCTGAAGGTCGCGGCCCGATAGCCGCGCACCGCCACCCCGCCGATATCTTCCAGAATTTTCTTGGTGCGGCGGATGTCGGCGCGAAACTCGTCCGGCGACTGGGAATCCACCCGCATATGGCAATAGCCATGGCTGGCGATTTCATGGCCCTGGGCGATGATCTCGCGCACGATTCCTGGTTGGCGCTCGGCCACCCAGCCCAAGGTGAAAAAAGTGCCCTTCACATCCGCCGCGGCGAAGATCTCCAGCAACGCCTTGGTGTTGCGATCCACCCGCGACTCGCAGCCGTCCCATGTGTCCCGGCCATAGGCACCGCAAAGAGCCTGGACCTGAAAATGCTCTTCCACGTCCACCGAAATGGCATTCACGATGGGGACAGGACTGGGCGAAGACGGCATGATCGCGACCCTGTCAGAAGGTCCTGCCGATCGCGGCAAAAACGATATTCTCGGTGATGGTCGGTCCACCGGCGGTGAGTTGCTCCTGCTGCTGATGGGCATAGCCGCCGACCAACTGCATGCTTGGATTGATCACATATTGCAGGCTCAGCACGCCGCGATAGAAGTCGCTGCTGCCGTAAAAAGGATTTTCCAGCGTGCGCCAATAATCGACGCCGACCGACAAAGCGAGATCCGGGGCAATACTGCGCAAATAGGCGAGGTTGCCCCCCACACTTTGGTCGCGCTGATTGGTGAGGATCAGGAGCCGGTCGTACCAGCTTGACCCAAGCGAAATGCGCTGCCTTTCCCATTGATAGGTCAGGGTGAAAGTCGCAGTCTTGGCGAGCGCGGTTTGGCTGTCGAGATTGCCATTGAGCGAGAAAGAACTCTGGGTCAATTCTGGGGGCACCGGAATCGCAGGCGCGGCAAAGTTGAGGAACGCGTTGTTGATCCCGATCAGCTGCAACTCCAGCCCTTCGACATAGGTGCCGTCGGCGGCGAGCCCGTCGGACAGTTGCAGCCTGAGAGCGCCGGTCCAGGCGGCGTGATTGAAGCGTTCGCCCCGCTCGATGGTGAACCTGGACTGCTGATTGATGCTGACTTCCACGCCGCCGCTCCACATCGGCGCGCTGAGATCGATGATGCCGGGCTGGGTGACATTGTCATAGCCGCCGCGGCCGATGATCCGCACTTGCGGCAGAATTCGGACAAAGAGCGATTCCTGGCCGCTATACCCCTGAAATCCGCGATCATCCCTTTCGACACTGGCCTGGCTGAGGGATTCATACCCCACAAAGCGCTGGGCGGTGTCGAGGCTGGCGGTGCCTTCTAGAATGGTTGCGTCGGTGGGCGCGCCCGCCGGGAGGTTCTTGGCATTCAGGAAAGAAATCTGGGCAAAGCGTCCGGCCACATTCAGATCCGCGAAATCATCCACCACCGTTGTCAGGTTCGGGCCCACATCATACATGCCGATCTGCAGGCGGTTGGCGGGACCTACCCGATCGAAGATGGGGGTACCAAAGGATGTGATGTCCCCATTCGTCACCGTCCCATCCGCCACGAGTGACAGGAAACTAGGGATAAGCTCATAGGACGAGGTGGCGAACGCATCGCCGCCCCAGCCGCTCTGGCTGCCTTCTCTGGCATAGGCGTCGTAATAGACATGGCCGACCATCGCGGCCGTGGCCGGACCGCCGCGATAGTTCATTACCGCGCCGGCCATGGGGCGGGTGATGAAGTCATATTGTTTGTTGGTCGGCGTCAGGAAGACATTGTCGGTGACGGTCTCCTGCAGAGCGACCATCGGGGTGACGGAGAATCCCCTGGTATCGATAATCGGCGTTCCAGTGACCTGAGGTCCCAGAATCCCACCCGGCCCGGCGGCCGGGCCGGTGAAGGGGGCAAAGCCGCCCGTGTCGAAAAGCGCGCCCGGCGCCAGGCCCTGTTGTGCGGCCGCGTTCAATGGCAAAGCCCCGATCGCGTCCTGGGCGGCAGCGCTGGAGACGGCACCCAGCGCAAAAAGCAGAAAGCAGCCCCCCGCGACCCTACCAGCGCGGCTGGTCCGCAATACCCCCGGACGTTGCATATCCCCTCGCCACAAAATGTGACGCCGAGTCACGAATTCTTTGAATACCGGACCGGCGACCGTGAATGATCGGTCTTATTGAAGACCATAGCAACACGGGACTCGTCAATCGGTCCGGCCTGGCGGTGCAGAATTCCCAGGCCTTCGTCAATATCCTTGCGGCGGGTTTGGCCCTTGGCCGCCACAAACAGCAGCTGTCCGGCATAGCCGGCCAGCGAGATGGTCTCGCTGCAGGCGAGCACTGAGCCGGAATCGATGATCACGATTCGCTTGGCGGAGCCGTCATGCAGGGTTTTGAGCAACCGCGTCATCCGTTCGCTGGTGATCAGTTCGGGCGCCGTGATCCTGGGCAGCCCGGACGGCACCGCATAAACGCCTTTGACACTGGTGGGATAGACGATGTCCTCCATCCCGATCTCCTCATTTTCGAGGAAATCCAACAGGCCCAACTCCCCGGACAGACCCATGCGGCGGGACAGTTCCGGCACCCGCATATCGGCGTCGATCAGGATCACGCTATAGTCGCGCTCGAAGATAAAGCTCATGGCCAGACCCAGCACCACGGTGGTCTTGCCCTCCTGGGGACCGGCGCTGGTGACCAGGATCGTCCTGGGATCCTTGCCTTTTTCGGACGGGATATTGTCGATGCGGGACAATATGTGCCGTTTGACGACACGGAAGTCCTCGCGGGTGCGGGATTCGTCGAAATGCGGAGTGGCAACCGACCCGATACGCTTGACCACCCCCGTGCGCCCGTGAATTTCCTCCACGCTGGAAAGCTGGTTGGCGGGCGCCAGAATCTTGGCATCCGATGTGGATATGTCGGCGGAAAAAGCGCGACCGGAAAAGGGAACTCTTTTCATCTCACTCATCGTTATTCACCATCCTTTATCGCACAAATTCATGCAGCATGGATGCTGAATAACTGCGATACAGCGTCTGAATCCGGGGGGACGTCGAAAAGGCGATCAAGGCCGCCGCCGCCAGCAGCACCATGCCGAAAGCGACGAAGATTGTGGCGTGGCGGGGATTCTCCGCGGCAGCGCCGGTGTGCCAGGTCTTCTCCCAGGAAATCGTTCCGATGACCGGCAATTGGAAGGCATCCTCCAATTCCCGGGGCGCCACGAACACGCCGGTGATGGCGGCGCGCAGATAGGCCGCACCCAAGCCGCCGGCAACGGCCGCCAGGATGACGAGCATCAGATAGAGCGGCCGGTTGGGGCCGATCGGAACCGTCGGCACCGTCGGCTCATTGGTGATCTGGTATTTGGCCGCGCTGTTGGCGTCATAGACGGCCAGGGACATTTTGGTGGCCTCGCGGCGGGTCAGCAATTCCTGATAGGAGGTGCGCAGAACCTCGTTGGTGCGTTCCAGTTCCGATTCCTGGGCGGCGATGTCGGGCGGCACCTGGTTTCCGACCCGCAACCGGCGCAGCCTGGCCTCGGCAGCCGTGAGTTGAGCCCGGGCGGCGATGACGGCGGGGCTATCGCCGGATTGGGTCTGTGGCGCCGCCTGTTCCAGTTGCGCCAGTTGTTGGCGGGCGGCCACCAGATCCGGATACTGATCGGTATATTGCAGCTTCATCGCGGCAATCTTGTCCTGCAGGGCCGCAATCTGGGCCTGGCGGGGCGCGGCGCCGCCTTCGCGCGTCAGGGCGGCGGTATAGCCGGCGCGGGCGGTATCGACATCGGCCATGGCGCTGGCCAGATCCTGCGTGTCGGTCGTCGGGGTGAAAAGACCGTGGCGGCGACGGAACTCGGCCAGCTTCTGCTGGGAATCCGTAAATCTCTTTTTGTAAACGGCGATCTGCGAGTCCAGGAACAGGTCGGCCTGACCGAGATCCTTTTGGGTGCGGGTCTCGGTGCCGGCCACGAATTCCTTCAAGAGCAGGCTGACGATATTATAGGCGCGGACCGGATCGACATCCCGGTAGTGGAATTCAGTGAATCCATCGCCCTGGTCCGGGTCGATCACGATCCGGTTGCGCAGGGATATCATGGTCCCCTGCTGGGCTGCCGGGGGTAAGCCGGCAAAGGCCGGATTGATCTGCCGCTCCACCTTGCGCAGGCTCTTGTCGTTCAGGATGGTCTTCTCGACGACATAGGCGGTACTGTTGTTCTCGCCCAACGACACATTCTGCGCCGCCGCGGCCAAGGGCGTCTGTTTGTTGATGTAGATCTGCGCCCAGGAATCATAGACATCGGGCAGGCTGAGGGCATAGGCCGCCCCCGCGAGCAGCAGAACAGCCCCGGTTGCAATGGCCGTCCAGCGATAGCACCAGATGCGGACCAGTTCGTCATACAGCAGACTGAGTACGGTACCGACCATGTTCCTGTTCGTTCAGTTGAGTTCGCCCATCCAGCGGCTGGGCTTGATGCCGTCGTGAATTTCTTCCAACGGCCCCGGCGCAGACCCGCCAAGGCCGGACATTGCTCCCATCAGAACCAGCGTTGCGGAATGTCGATGATGTCGCCGGGCATCAGCTTCATATTCGCTTTCATGTCGCCCGACTTGACCAGATCGGCCAGATGCAGGGGAATGGTGCGGTTGGCGCCGTTCTCGTTGCGGATCAGCTTGGCTTCATTGCCATCGGCATAGGTGCTCAATCCGCCGACATCGATCATCACATCCAGAACCGTAAGGCCGGCCCGATATGGCACGGACTTGGGCGTGGCCGCCGCGCCGATGACCCGGATCGAGGCGGAGCTTCCCGGAGCCGCAAAGCTCTTCACCAGCACCGTCACCATCGGATCCTGAACATATTTGGAGAGCGCCGATTTGAGATCGCCGGCCAGCTGGGTCGGCGTCTTGCCCTGGGCCTGCATGTCGGCGACCAGGGGGGTGGAAATCTTACCATCCGGACGCACCGGCACCGTCACCGACAAGTCCGGATTTTTCCAGACAAAAATCTGCAGCTCGTCGCCGGGTCCGATCTGGTAATTGGCGTCCACTGCCATCGTGGTTGCGGGTTGGCTCGGGGCTGCGGTCTGCGCCTGGGCCGCGACCGGCATCAGAAGCAGAAACAGACCAACGATCCGCGAGAGTTTGAAGCCGTTCATCATGACGCCCCCTTCGTTCCAGTCGAATTCCCAATACCCAAAGCAAAGGCCGTACCAAGTCCCGACACGGTCAAAGTTAATCGTCTCTGTTGCGACAGCCGCCGCCAAGACGGTTTACCCGACTTTTCCGGTTAGCAGACACCCCGCGAAACGCCCCGTCCGGACCCACCCGGATTTACCAGCTAAACCCTATATTATTTTCTAAAACTTGTCGTAGCTCTTGACCAATATAGTTAGCAAAACCGTGACATGCTGGCGCTGTCGTCACACGCACCAGGCATATTCAAATTCAATAATCTCCGTGCCCTTGCGGGACGTTTCCCAAGTTCCTTCGGTTCAGAACGGCGCAAAATCAGACAGTTGCAGGGATGCGAACCACTCGCTTACAGGCGTTAACCATAATTGTGATTCTGCGGATTGGGGGCGCTCGATATCTGGATTGATCCACAGGCAATGTGCCCGAAGAGCCGGCCCACGCCGGTCAAGACCGCCAATGCCGCCTTCGCCGCCCAGTGAAATGTTTCCATTCAGTGACACCGCAGGTGCACTGCACCGATTCCAGGATCCGGCCGGCAGGGGCGGACGCCCCCGGGCGCCTCAGCGCGGGGGATCTTGGTCTTCCGCCCGCATGTCGGAGGAAGGATCGCCCGAATATTCCACATCCGTTTCCAGGCACACTTTCGCGCGGTAGGAGAAGAACATGTCGGCGCTGCCATATTTGCGCAGATTGGTACGTTCGGTGCAGTCCGGCACCGGCACCGCCGGGGCGCATTTGAGCATGCCGTTCTTGTAATGCCTAAGCGCCTCATGCGGCCCGCATTCCAGGACCTCGCCCCGATGACCCGCCGCCAGGCCTTCGCTGGACTGAACCACCTTGCTGATGACGATCTTCAGATGGGCGCCGGGAATACAGCGCGCCACTTCGCCTTCATAACTGGCGCTGACCCAGGTGTCGGCCAGCATATGGGAGGCCGGAAACTCACGGCCGCCTGAGGCGATGCAAACCGCATGGATAGCCTTGACCACGGTGGCCTCTTGAATTGTGCATTGCGCGCGCATCGGCGCCGCCTCCACCGAGATAGTGCCGATATCGCCGCCCATATAGGGCTGGGGCGCTTCCGGCGCCCAACCGCCGCCGCCGATCACGATGGCGCCGGCGCCCGCACCCGCAATGGCGGCGGCATTGGCGCTGGCTTCGGCGGAGGCGGTCACCGAAATATTGTCGCCGCCCTTGTTGATCACGACGCTCTTGTTGATGCTGATATTCTTGGAATTATCGATGTTCTTGGAACTGTCGATATTCTTGGTGATATCGATACTCTTGGAATTATCGATATTGTTGGTGATCGAGACCGGCTTGTTGATGGTGATGCTTTTCGAATTATCGATATTGTTGGTCACCTCGACGCTCTTGTTCACCGTCACCGGCTTATAGACATTGATGCTGTTGTCGATGCTGGTGCGCTTATAGACGTTCAGGTTGTTGGTGATGGTGGTGGGTTTGTAGACATGGATATTGTTTTCGACCGTGGGCCGGGTCGGACGGCTCACCGGCCCGCAAATGGTTGGCTGGGGTACGCGCGACATCCCGCCGATTGTCCCCTTATGGGACAAGCCGCCGGCCTGGGCGGCTAAGGGCGCGGCCACTATTGCCGCGCTCACCAGCGCGGAGGTCAGGAAATGCGCGGTCCTGTTCGGCATTGCATGCTCCTTGCGCCCGAACGGGCGCGAACTCTCGCCGGGAAAGTTTCACGAAGCATGCCATGGGCTTCGGCCCGGTCGCTGTCCGGTTTCGGGACGCCGCTTTAAAAGGAATGTGTCTCAATCGCATCGACGCGATCGGGATAGAAGGCCAGATGGTCCTTGATCGCGGCCACCGCCGGAAAAGGCGCTTCATAGCTCCACACCGCATTCTGTGATCCGCCCGAGGGAATGTTGAAATAGCTGCAGTCGCCCTTATAGGGGCAATAGCTGGCGTGATCGCTGCGCGCGAGCAGGGCCATGTCGGCATCCTGGCGGGGGACATAGAAGACCGGCGGATAAGACGCCTCCCGCAGGGTCAGGGCCTGCCGGGTATCGGCGATTACCTGTCCCTTCAGGCGCACGACCACGCGTCCTTCGGCCGGCGCAATGCTGATGGGATGGTCGGGACCGGGACTTTTCACCGGCTTGGCGGTTGCCATCAGGCCTCCATGGGATTTTGGCCGCAATCATTAGGCAGGGATATGGGCCTTGGATTCCGCTTCGGCCAGGGCCGTCCGGCGCATTGTTTGCGGCTCCGGCGCCTTCGCCAGCTAGCCTTGTTCGGCAAGGCCTTCCCGGCCATAGTCCGGCGTGTCCCCGTCAAAATCGGGCGCCTGGGTTTGTGTGCGCGCCTTTTGGGCCAGAAGATCGAACCAGTTGCGATAGAAGCGTTGCGCGACCGGACGCCATAGGGCCTGGCCGCCCCATATCAAGGCCGCCGGCGGCAGCTCCGTGAACAGGCCCGGCCGGCGGTCTTCAAGCGCCCTCAAGCGAAAGGCGGAAAGCGTTTCCAGCATATCGGCGGAAAAACAGCCGGCCGGCGGTTCCGGATACCGCTCCGATTCCGCGGCGAGATACCGCCTGATGTCGCGACGATATTCCCTGAGCAGCGCCTCGGCGTCATATTCCGGATGCCCCTGCAAAAAGACATGCAGGCTATGGCCCTGCTTCACGAAGGCATCGGCGCCGGCGGCATCGGACCGCGACAGGATGCGATAGCCCCGCGCCGCCAAAGATGCTTCCGGCAGATCGTTGAAGCGGGAATGCGGCACGGCCCAGTTCGGCGGCAATCCATCGAAAATCGGGTCTGAAGCGAGATTGATGCACTCGAACAGGCCGAAAAGCTTCTCCGGCCGGCCGCGGCGCGCGACGCCATCCAGATGATAGACCGCGGCATGCGCCGCCAGGCACGACCAGATGGTGGAGGTGGTGTTTTCTTCCGCCCAATCGGCCAGCCGGGAAAGAAACGGCCAGAACGGTTCCTCGGGAAGGCTGGACGCCTTCGGTTCCGCGCCGGTCACGATCAGCCCATCCAGCCTGCTGGCCCATAATTCCGATACCGGGACGCAGCTACCGAACCGGCCATTTTCCCCATTCGCCGCGCGCGGCGGTTCGATCAGGGAGAATGTCTTCAGCCGGAATGGCGCGCCTTGCGCCGCCGCCGTTACCAGATCCGAGAATTGCCGCTCCGCCATCTGGAAGGCGGCCCCGGACATGTTGTTGACCAGCCCGACGACGATCTCTTCGCCTTGGCCGGGCGCAGACGGCCTGATCGGACGCGACGACCCCAAAATGGCGGCGGGCGGCAATTCCGTCATGCCGAGCATCCCGTTGCGGCCAGCGCCTGATCGAGATCGGCGATAATATCGTCGGCATGCTCGATGCCGACGCTGATGCGGATGGTCTCGGGCGTGACCCCGGCCATGCGCTGTTCTTCCGGCGACATTTGCCGGTGGGTGGTGGAAGCGGGATGGCAGGCCAGTGATTTGGCGTCGCCCAGATTGACCAGCCGCTTGACCAGCTTCAAGGCGTCATAGAAGCGGACCCCGCCCTCATAGCCGCCGCGCACCCCGAAGGTCATCAGCGAGCAGGCCCGCCCCCCCAGATACTTCGCCGCCAGATCGCGATAGGGACTGTCCGGGAAGCCGGCATAATTGACCCATTCCACCCGATCGTCCCCGCGCAGGAATTCGGCTACCCGGCGGCCATTCTCCACATGCCGCTCGACCCTGAGCGCCACCGTCTCGATTCCCTGCAGCAGAAGAAAGGCGCTCAAAGGCGCCAGCACCGCGCCGGTGGTTCGCAGCAGGACCGAACGGCACCGCGCGATATAGGCGCCCGGGCCGAAATGATCGTTGTAGACCATGCCGTGATAAGACTGGTCCGGGGTGCTGAACATCGGGAACCGGTCGGCGTGGCGGGCCCAAGGAAATTTTCCGCTGTCCACGATCGCACCGCCCATCGTGGTGCCGTGCCCGCCCATGAATTTTGTAAGCGAATGCACCACGATATCGGCGCCATAATCGATCGGGCGCAGCAGGATCGGCGTCGCCACCGTATTGTCCACGATCAGCGGTATGCCATGGGCGTGGGCGATTTTCGCCAAGGCCTCGATATCGCAGATATTGCCGGCCGGATTGCCCACGCTTTCGCAGAAAATGGCGCGGCTATTCTCATCGATCAGCTTTTCGGCGTCTTGGGCGCTGTCGCTGGCGGCAAAGCGGGCCTCGACCCCCATGCCGGGCAGGATATGCGCGAACAGCGTATGGGTGGCGCCATAAAGCTGCGGCGCGGAGATGATGTTGGTGCCATGGCCGGCGATGTTCTGGAGGGTATAATGCACCGCCGCCTGACCGGAGGCGACGCAAACCGCATCCAGCCCGCCTTCCAGTGCGGTCACCCGCCGTTCCAGCACATTGGTGGTGGGATTGCCGATCCGGGTATAGCGGTAGCCCGGCGTCTCTAGATTGAACAGCGCGGCGCCATGCTCGGCGCTGTCGAACTCATAGGCGACGGTCTGATAAATCGGGACCGCGACGGACCGCGTGACGGGATCGGGCTCGTAACCACCATGCAGGGCAATCGTCTCATTCCGCACGTGAATGCCTTGCAGATCTAGGGCGCGAGTTCGGCCTGCCTCGCGGATTGACGTCCGTCCCGCGCAAAGGCCGGAACCGCGCATCTGAGAATTTCCTCAAAGGCGGACCACAGCGTCAGGATCGAATCGTCCACCGGGATATGCCGGCTCAATGCGCCATGTCCGGCCTCATCGTCCGAATCGAACTCGATATGCTTTTCCAGGAAATGGCGGAAAGCCAACTGGCCGGCGCCGTTCCAGGAGGGCGCCCGCAGCATGGCGGAGAAGACCCGCTCCAGGCCGCCATCTTCATAGCTGGCGATGCTCATGGCCTTGACGACATCATCCATCGCACGGGCCCGCGACAGATAGAGGGAGCCGGCGCGCTCCAGCGCCTCGGCGTCGGCGATCGGCTGCAAGGCCAGCAACCGGCGCATGAACTCGTCGTGATTCATCACTTCGCCCTTCTCGGCGACATTTTTCCAGGGCGAGAGATTGTCGGTGTTGCACTCGCCGCGATAAAGCTCTTTCAGCTTCCCATCGTCCGGATGGAGGCGGCAGGCGACTTCCAGATTCTCCCGGAATTGCACGGAAAAATAATAATAGGCCATGGCCACGCGCAGGATTTCGTCCTCGCTGAGGCGCTCCCAGGGCAGATTGTCGATCTGGTCGATGACTTTCTCGAAGGCAAAGCCCTCATGCGGCCGCAGCGCGGCCGCCGGTTCGGCCATGTGCCGGTCCGTGCCGGTCGCAGCCGGCATCACAGGCTGCGGATTTGCGGTGAAACTGTCCTGATGTGTCGAGGTCATGTGTCCTCACTTGCCCGAGTTAGCCAACTACCCAACAAATTTTGGAAGGACCGACCTGCCCCTTCGACGGTGCAGACATTTCATAAAATCCAGCCCAGCCAGTTATGATTATGTAAAGGATAAGCGGGGGTGAGTAAATTCGCGGACCAACAAGATGCTGTGACGATCGTCATTTCATCGACACAAAGACGCGGCCAATTAACCATAGGAAGTTCGGAATAGCGCCGCGAAAATCGCACCGCTAACCGTGTTGAGAAGTATCCCGGATGACGGCCGAAATTCCCTCTATCAATTGCGCATTCGATATCTGTTTCTTTCCCAAGCGCCAGCGGCGGCGCGAAACGACACACAGAAAAAGACCGTGATGACCCAGGATTCCCAATCGCCTTTGTGGAGGCTGGTGGCCAAGAAATCGCCGCCAATCGTGCCACTCGCCGTCGAGGGAACCGGCCTGCCGCTCTACCTGGTTCACTCCATTGTTGGCGAAGTCACCTGGTATTATCCCCTGGCGAAAAAGATCGGAACCGACTGCAAAGTTTATGGGATTCAAGCACCTAAGGAAAAAATGAGCGGCGCCTTCGCTGAGACCATCCAAGGTCTTGCTGCCTATTATGTTGAAAACCTGACGCAGTATCAGCCACAGGGTCCCTTGCTCCTGGGAGGATGGTCGTCTGGAGGACCCATTGCGCTTGAGATGGCGCAAATGCTGAGGGCGACCGGCCGGAAAGTTCTCCTGGTAGTCAACCTGGACGGCTTGTTATTTAATACCGGAGGAGAAGTCAGCGCCTGGCATCCCCGCTACCAATGGAAATTGCTGCTAAATCTGCCGGTTTGGATCGCCGACAATATCTTCCAGGGCTGGGGAGTCCGCGGCGTCCTAAAACGTATCAACCGGGAATTGAAACTCAACTTCGAATCTTTGCTGGGCCGGCGAAAAAAAGGGCCGGGCTCGAATGTTGATGCGTTCATGGATACCTCGGCGCTCCCACCCGAACAGGCGGATTTCGCCAGGGCTTTGGGCCGGGCTGTGGAGATCTACGAGCCAAAATCCTATGACGGGGATGTTCTGGTTTTCGCGTCCCGGGCGCAACCGCTGCTGCATCTGCTGCAAGTGGACACGACCTGGAAAACGATCGCCCCCCAAAGCGAGATCGTCTATATCGATGGCAACCATCTCACACTTATGAAGGAACCCCGCGTCGATGCCGTGGCGAACCATCTCCGCGCCCGGCTTGCGGAATTCCGCCAGCCGGAACAAAGTCTTGGCGAATCACAGGCGGGCCCGGCGACCGAAAAAGCCGGAAACTGATCCATCACCCTGAAGGACATCATGACCATACGATCGACCATTCTGACCACCTTCGAGACCGTGGGCCGCGAGCAGGAAAAAAACCTTGCGCCTTTGTCGGACGATCTGCCGCTGCTGGAATCGGGTCTGGATTCCCTGTGCGTCGCGATCATCGTGGCGCGGCTGGAGGACTCTCTGGGGCTTTCCCCCTTCGATACGGAGGAGGAAATCCAATTCCCGGTGACGGTGGGCGACTTCGTCCAGTTCTACGAGACGGCCGCCCGGTAAAAAGCCCTGGGCACAAAAAATAAGCCCTCCCTTGCCGGGAGGGCTTATTCCATTCCGTAGGGTGGTTCTTACGCCGACACCACCTTGTTGAAGGCGGAAATGAAGCCTTCCATATCGGCCTTGGAGCCGATGGAGACCCGCGACACGGTCGGCCAGGCCGGAAAGACACGGGCGATCTGCACCCCCTGGGCCATGAAGGCGTTCTTCATCTCTTTGGCCGTCTTGGTCTTCCAGTCCACCATGATCATGTTGGCCTCGCTGGGACCGATCACCTTGAAACCGCGCTTCTTGAGGAAATCCTCGGTCATGGCGCGGTTGGCCATCATCTCCTTGCGGCGCTGTTCGATCAGGTCATGGGCGGTGATGCTGGCGGTGGCGCAGGCTGCCGACGGTACCGGCAGCTGGTAGCTCAAGGCACCGTTGTCGAACAGCTTCATCTTTTCGACCGCGTCGGGCCGGCCCATGAAATAACCCACCCGCATGCCGGCCATGCCGAACACCTTGGAGAAGGTGCGCATGAGCAGCACATCCTTGTTCGCCCGCGCCAGATGGGTGGCGGTATTGTTGGGATAATCCCGGGTCCAGTGGATATAGGCCTCGTCGATCACCACCATCGCGCCGGCCGGCTTGTTGTTCACCAGCCATTCGATGTCGGCCATCGGCGTCATGGTGCCGCTGGGATTGTTGGGATTGCAGACATAATAGACGCCCGCATTGGGATTGGCCGCCAGCATGGCTTTAACATCGTGCGTGTAGTCGGCCTTCAGCGGCACCGTCTTGATCGGTATGCCCAGGATCTTGGCGGCACGGCCGATCGTTTCATAAGTGGGATCGGCGGTGACCAGGCCCTTGGCCGGCGAGCAATAGGCCAAGACCGAACGCGACAGGGCGATATTGGAGCCCGGCCAGGTCGAAATATGGTCTTCGGGAATAGCCTCGATTTGCGAGATCGCCTTGACCAATTGGCCGTGCTCATTGTTGGGCGAATAGCGGTTCGACTGCGAAATGATCGCCGCCGCCGCCTTGGCGCCGGGCGCCATCGGGCCGGTCCAGCATTCATTGGAGCCGATCCGGATCAGGTTCTTGTTCATCGCCTCGTCCTCGGCTGCGAAGGCCAGTTCGGGGCTGAGGCTGAAGGCGGTGGCTGCGCCGCCGAACAGCATGGCGGCCCGCATCATCTGCCGGCGCGAATAACCGCGGTTGAGCAGATCGTCTTTGGCTTCTTCACGGATGCTTTGAGTCATTCCTGGATCTCCCTGGGAAATATGTTGTGTGAGCGTGTGCGCGACGACTGTGGGAAGCGGCACCAGTCAGCAAATGCCCTGCTCCCCCGAGCGGACATCATTGTCAGGGAGGGTATAGGGGCCCGATCCCGGGTTCAAGATTGCAGCGGCGGGGCAACCCTCTCAATTTGTCGCCAAATTGCTCAGTTTTGCGCGTCTGGCCCGGTTCCGGATGCGCTCTAGCCCAGACTGGCCATGTGACGATTAAGGAGCAGGCTGAACCAGGCTTCGAATCGCTGGCGCATCGCCTCTTCCTCGGCCGGGCTTTTGGCGCGGCGCAGCCGCTCGCCCAGCGTGGCATCGCCAAAGGCAGCGATGGTGGTGAGATGCACGATTGCGCGGGTGTCGGCCGGGTCGATTTTGGCGCCAGGCTGAGCCAGGCGCAGACGCATGGCATGGAGCGCCTCGACCATCTCGTCATAGACCGGCAGGCCGACGGCGCCCACCGGCCCCTTCTCCTGCAGCAGCCAGACAAAACGCTCGGCCAAGCCGTTGCGATAGGCGGCGAAGATCAGGCCGATCGCGTCCTGGCTGCCTTTTGGAGCCGCCGTCAGAATCGGCAGCAACACCGTTCGCAGCTTCTCGACGGCGCGCAGATTGAGGGCCCGGATCAGGCCTTTGCGGTTGCCGAAATGGTGCAGGACCGTGGGGTGCGACACGCCCGCCGCACGCGCCACTTCCTGGAGCCTGAGGCCGGCGGGTCCGCTCATTCCCATCTGGGCCTCTGCCGCCTCAAGGATTAGGCGGCGGGCTTCCTCCGGAGTACGGCGGATTCGTTTGGGTTTGGCCGGCAACTGGTTTCTTTCTACTATTGACAATTTTGTATATAACTGGCAGAATGCTCGGGCTGGCACAAGGACCAGGCCCATGACCGCACAATCCACTTTCGATACCCGATTTCGCCCAATTCTGGCATTCCGGGCCGTGCGCCGGCTATTGGCGAACCCGGACGCAACCCATGAAGTGTTCGTGATTCTGCAGGCCCTGCGCGGCCGTTCCGTCACGCGCCTGTTCAGCCGCTTTCTGGCGAGCGGCAATGGACAGCGTATTCTGGCCGAAAAACGCGATCTGCGACGGGCACTAAGCGATGACGCGGCATTGGCCGCACTTTCTCCGGGCAGCCTGGGCTGGCGATACAACCATTTCATGAAAGGGGAAAATCTGTCGGCGGACGGCCTAGTGGCCGCCTCCGGGATCTGGGAGGCCGAGCCGGTCTCCGACGATGTCCGGCGCTTCCGCGAGCGTATGCGCGACATGCACGACCTCACCCATGTGCTCACCGGCTATGGCCGCGATCCTCTGGGCGAATTGTGCCTTTTGGCCTTCACCTATCCCCATTCCGGCAATCCCGGCATGGCCCTGATCGTGCTGATGGGTTTTCTCAAGATCAAATCCTGGCGGGTGCGGCGCGCGGTGATCGAAGCCTGGCACAACGGCCGCAAAGCGCGCTGTTGGTTTCCAGCGATGGATTGGGAGGCGCTCCTGGCGGAGTCTGTGGAAGCCTCGCGCCGCCGCTTCGGCATCGCCCAGCCCGAGACCTATCTTCAGGTGCTGGCGTGAAAAACCTGCTCTCGGCCGCCCGCCCGCTTCTGCTGGATCTGGCCTCCACCATTCTGTTTTTCTGCGTCTATGCCTTGGGCAACAGCATCCCTCTGGCAGTGGCGCTGGGCGTCGCACTCGCACTCGCTCAGATCGGCTGGCAATTCTGGCGACGCAGGCCTGTCGACGCGCTGCAATGGGTCAGCCTGGTGGTGGTGCTGGCGTCCGGCAGCGCCACGCTCCTTACCAACAACCCCCAATTCGTGATGCTGAAGCCCAGCCTGATCTATCTGCTGGTGGGCGCGGCGATGCTCAGACACGGATGGATGATCCGCTATTTGCCGTCCATCGCCATCGAGAAAGTGCCGGACCTGGCCATCACGTTCGGCTATGTCTGGGCCGGATTGATGTTCGTTTCCGCCCTGCTCAATCTGGTGCTGGCCCTGAATCTCAGAGTGATGGCATGGGGAAGTGCGATGACCGCCTGGGGTATCGCAAGCAAGATCGCGCTCTTCTTCATCCAATATGGCGCCATGAAGACGATCGGCCGGCGCCGTAATCGTGCCCGAGCCGTCCCGGCCTGAGACGCACGGCCGGCTCGGCTGGACGGGAAGCTGCCCTCTCGCGCATCATGCGGGTGCAATTCGCAACAGCCGGCGTCTCGTGATCTCCGTTCCCCTTTCAATTCTCGACCTTTCCCCCATTATCGAAGGCGGCGACGCCGGCTTGGCGCTGAAGAACAGCCTGGATCTGGCGCGACACGCGGAGCGATGGGGCTATCGCCGCTATTGGGTGGCGGAGCATCACAACATGCCCGGCATCGCCAGTGCCGCCACCAGCGTGGTGATCGGCCATATCGCGGGCGGCACCGAAACCATCCGGGTGGGAGCGGGCGGCATCATGCTGCCCAATCACGCGCCGTTGGTGGTCGCCGAGCAGTTCGGCACCCTGGCCGCGCTTTATCCCGGCCGGATCGATCTCGGCATCGGGCGGGCGCCGGGCACCGATCCCCGCACCGCGATGGCGCTGCGGCGCACCCTGAACGGCAATATCGACAATTTCCCGCAGGACGTGCTGGAACTCATTGCCTATCTGGACGATCCCCAGCCCGGCCAGGCGGTGCGCGCGGTTCCAGGCCAGGGCTCCAAGGTGCCGGTCTGGATACTGGGCTCAAGCCTTTACGGTGCCCAGCTCGCCGCGGCGCTGGGCCTGCCTTACGCCTTCGCCTCGCATTTCGCGCCCCAGCAACTCACCGAAGCCCTGGCGATGTATCGCGACCGGTTCCGCCCCTCCCGATGGTTGGACAAGCCGCATGTGATGCTGGGGGTGAATGCGATCCTGGCCGACGGCGATGGCGAAGCCCGGCGGCTGGCCACCTCGCTGCAGCAGGCGTTCATCAACTTGCGGACCGGCAGGCCCGGTCCGCTGCCGCCGCCGGTGGACGACATCGCGCCCTATCTGGCCGACCCGCGGGTCAAGGCGATGTTGGATGGCGTCCTGGCGGTGGCGCAGGTGGGTGCGCCCGAAACCGTGCGGGCGGGGCTCGAGGCCTTCATCGCCCGGCACCGGCCCGACGAAGTGATGGTGGCGGGCCAGATCTACGACCACGCCGCCCGGCTCAGATCCTATGAGCTCCTCGCCGGGCTTTAAGATGCGACGCTTTCGCTACCAAATATGGACCCGCTCATCCGGCGGTAAATAATATTTATCGCCCGGCTTCACATCGAAGGCCTGGTACCATTCGTCCTGGTTGCGGGTGGGGCCGATGACCCGGAATTCCGCCGGGCTGTGCTCGTTGGAAAGCGTCTGGGTGCGCAAGGCGGAGTCGCGCTGCTTGGTGCGCCAGATCTGGCCGAAGGACAGATAAAAGCGCTGATCGCCGGTAAGCCCATCGATCACCGGCGCCGGCTTGCCGTTGAGCGACAAATGATAGGCCTTGAGCGCGATGGCGATGCCGGCATTGTCGGCGATATTCTCGCCTAGCGTATTGGCGCCGATCACATGCAGGCCCGGCAAAGGCTCGAAGGCGTCGTATTGCTTCACCAGGGCCTTGGTCTTGGCGTCGAAATTCTCGCGGTCCTGCTTGGTCCACCAATTCTCCAGCACGCCCTTGCCGTTATATTTGCTGCCCTGATCGTCGAAACCGTGGCTGATCTCATGCCCGATCACCGCGCCGATGCCGCCGTAATTCACCGCGTCGTCGGCATTGGGATCGAAAAAGGGCGGCTGCAGGATGGCGGCCGGAAACACGATCTCGTTGAAGGAGGGGTTGTAATAGGCGTTGATGGTGGGCGGCGTCATGCCCCATTCGCTCTTGTCCACCGGCTTGTTGATGCGGTTGGCCTCGCGGTTCCATTCGAACTCCGTGCCGCGCTGGATGTCGCCGACCAGATCGTCGCGCTTGACCATATAGGCGGAATAGTCGCGCCAATGGCTGGGATAGCCGATCTTGGGGGTGAATTCCTTGATCTTCTCCAGCGCCTTTTCGCGGGTGGCCGGGCTCATCCAGGACAGAGTCTTGACATCGGCGGCATAGGCCTTGAGCAGATTGGAGACCAGTTCGTCCGCCTTGGCCTTGGCCTCGGGCGGGAAATAGCGGGCGACATAGAGCTTGCCCAGCGCCTCGCCCAGAAGCCCGTCGAGCAGATGCACGCCGCGGGTGGCCCGGTCGAGCTGCTGCGGGTTTCCGGTCAGGACCGTGCCGTAGAAAGCGAAATTGCGCTGGTCGAACCGCTTGGGCAGATAGGCGGCATAGCGGTGCAGGTAATGCACGATCAGATAATCGCGCCAGGTCGAGACCGGAGTCGCGGCGAAGATCTTGGCCAGCGGCTCGAAGGCGGATTTCTCCGCCACGATGACATAGCGCTCATTGCCGTCGGCCAGCTTGAGCGGCACACGGGTCTCGTCCAGGAAGGCATCCCAGGGAAATTCCGGCGCCATCGCTTTCAGCGCCGAGATCTGCATGGGGTTATAGACCTTGTCCTCGTCGCGGCGTTCGGCGCGGCTCCATTGCACCTTGGCGATCTCGGTCTCCAGCGCCATCACCTTGTCGGCGCGGGCCTCGGCGTCATTCATGCCGGCCAGCGACATCATATCGGCCAGATATTTGCGATAGGCGGCGCGGGTCTCGACCAGCGCCTTGTCGTCCTTGAGATAATAATCGCGGTCGGGCAGCCCCAGTCCTGACTGGTTGAGATTGAGCGAGTAATTGTCGGGATGCTTGTCGTCCACCCCGATGCCGACATCATAGATGCTGGCGGTGCCCAGCTTCACCGAGCCCATGGCGCGGGCGACATCGGCCAGGGTCTTGAGGCCGCCCAGATAATCCAGGTCCTTCTGCACCGGCTTGAGCCCGTTGGCCTCGATCGCGGCGGTGTCCTCGAAAGCGTCATAGAGATCGCGCAGCTTTTTCTCGTCTTCGGTGAGTTGGTCGTAAGGCTTCTTCTCCAGCTCATCCACGATGGCATGCATGCGCTGTTCGCTCAGGATCTGCAGATCCTGGAAGGAGCCGGTCTGGGACCGGTCGGGCGGGATCACCGCTTTCTTCAGCCAGTCGCCATTGACATAGAGGAAGAAATTGTCACCCGGCTTGACGTTCTTATCCATGGCGGAGAGATCGACGCCGAACCCGCCGAATTTGGGCTTGCCGGAATTGGTATCGGCGGCGGCGGCGGGCAGCACCAGAAGGGTCAAGGCGATAAGGGCGGGCAGCAATCGCATGGTCAGCTCCGGAAGGATCGAGAAAAAATCATTTCGCCGGCTTGGGCGGCGGCGCGTCGCTCGCCGTGCCGCCGGTTTCGCCGGTATCATCTTCTATGGTCAGGCCGGGTGTCACCAGATGGCCGTCCGGTCCGGCCACCACCGAAACCGCCACCACCTTGCCCGCTTTCAGCATGGACTTGTTGCCCGGCACCAGCGCCATCACCGGCCCATCGGGCGCGCGGGTGAACTGCACTTCGCCCTTGCAGCCGCCCTGGCGCGGCGCCCGGCCGGTGCAGGTCGGGCCGTCCTGGCCCACGCTGCCGCGAAAATCCACCGTCAAGACGCCCGCCTCGTTCTTCGTCAGCGTGCCGGTGACGATGTTCCGGTCGGGCGCGGCTGGCAGGGGATAAAGCCCTTCACCCGCGCCTTTCAATTCCGCCGGCAGGAGATGGATTTCCACCGCCTGCCATTTGCCGTCCTTCTTTGCCAACTTAGCCAGGGTAGCGCCCAGATAATCGCCCGGCTTGATCGCGGCGGGGTCCCTCTTCTCCTCGGACATCACCCGGGTCGCGGGCATCAGGCCGATGGAAAGGCTTTGGCCCGGGGTGCCGGACGTCACCTGCATCATCTTGCCGTCAAAATCGAGGATACGCGCCTTGATACGGGGAATATCCTGTGCCTGCGCCGTCCCGGCCAGAAACGCCGCGGCCAGAAACGCCGAAAGACCCAATAATGTCCGCATCAGGCTTATGGTGCACCGGTTGAGATTTATCCCCCGGACAGTACAGGCTAGAGGCAGAATCGCAAAAGGTCCGGCGGCGATCCTGTGGCCGGGCCCCGCCCGATAGCTGGAGAATCCGATTGCCGGAGAATCAAAGCCCTTGATGACATTGCCGACAGATGAAGAGCGTGCAGCGGTGGCGCAGTCGCTCGCGCGCATGGGCCTCTCAACTGAAGACATCGCGCTCACCCGGCTTTCGGGCGGGGTTTCCTGCGATGTCTGGAAGGTGGAGCGCAAAGGCGCGCCGGCCTTGGTGATGAAACGGGCCCTGGCGCAACTGCGGGTGGCTGCCGATTGGCGCGCGCCGCCCGCCCGCGCCGCCGCCGAAGTGGACTGGTTCAAGCTGGTGGGGGAGATCCTGCCCCATGCCGCGCCGCGGGTGATCGGCCAAGATTTGGCCCATGACAGTTTCGCCATGGAATATCTGGAGCCGTCCCGGCATTGTCTGTGGAAGGCGGAATTGGCGGCGGGCCGGGTGGCGGTGGATTTCGCCGCCCGGGTTGGCACCGACCTCGCCAAAATCCATGCCGCCACCGCCGGGCAGGACGATGTCGCCCGCCACTTCGATCATGGCGACCAGTTCCATGCGCTCCGGATCGAGCCTTATCTGCTGTTCACCGCCGGGCGTCATCCCGATGTCGCGCCTCGCATCCGGGCGATCGCCCAAGGAATCGAATCCGCCCGCATCGCCCTGATGCAGGGCGATGTCAGCCCCAAGAATATCCTGATCGGGCCTTATGGGCCGGTGTTTCTGGATGCGGAAACCGCGTCCTATGGCGATCCCGCCTTCGATGCCGGCTTCTGCCTCAATCATCTGCTGCTCAAATGCGTCTGGCATCCGGAATTCGCGCCCGCTTATCTTGAAAGCTTCGGCGCCCTGAAAACGGCGTATCTGGATGGCGTCGATTGGGAAGACCGGGCCGGACTTGAAAAACGCAGCGCCCATATTCTTTCGGCGCTGCTGCTGGCGCGGATCGACGGCAAATCCCCGGTCGAATACGTCACTGCCGACGCGGACAAGAATTTCGTGCGCGGCGTGGCGAAAGACTTCCTGCTACGCGAAGACATAAACCTCGACACGATGGTCCAGGCCTGGGGCGAACACCTTGCGAAAGGGAATTGAGGCCGGGACGGCGCCTTAAGCCGGCACTTCTATGGGTACCCCAGGTTCGATCTTGGAGGCATGGATCACCAGCGAACTTTTGACGCTGGCGACATTGGGCTCCGCCGTCACCGTCTCGGTGACGAAACTCTGGAAGGCGGACAGATCCGCCGCCACGCATTTCAGGATGAAATCCACTTCGCCCGACAGCATGAAGCATTCGCGCACTTCCGGCCAATTGCGCACCCGGGCCTCGAAATGCTTGAGGTCGGCATCCTTCTGGCTGGCCAGGCCGACAAAGACAAAGCCGGTGACAGAATAGCCCAGCGACTTGCCGTTGAGAACCGCGTGATAGCCCTGGATGTAGCCCGCCTTCTCCAAGGCCCGCATCCGGCGCAGACAGGGCGGCGCGGTGATCTTGGCCCGGCGGGACAATTCCACATTGGTGATGCGGCCGTCCGCCTGCAATTCGGCCAGGATGCGGAGGTCGATGGCGTCGAGTTTGCGGTTTTCCAACGGCGTGTCCGGCATGAAGAACCCGCGCTTTTACGCGCAGCCGCGCTTGGACGCAATAATATTTCTGAAATGCCGGCATTTTTGACAGGGTCGCACAAAACCCCCGAATTCCCGCTAACGTCATGCACCATTTCGTGTTTGCGTCCGGCTTGATCTTTTTGCCCCCCGCCCTGATATCAGGACCCCTTCGAAATCCCTCCCGAAAGCGGTCATGCGCCATCATTCCAAGGTCGTCATTCTGGGCAGCGGGCCGGCCGGCTGCACCGCCGCCATCTATGCGGCGCGCGCCATGCTGGAGCCCACCCTGATTGCGGGCATCCAACCCGGCGGCCAGCTCACCATCACCACCGAGGTGGAGAATTATCCCGGCTTTTCCGACGCCATCCAGGGTCCCTGGCTGATGGACCAGATGCAGAAACAGGCCGAGCAGCTGGGAACCAAATTCGTCGCCGACACCATCGCATCGGTCGATCTGTCGCGCCGGCCCTTCACCCTCAAGGGCGATTCCGGGACGAGCTACACCGCCGATTCGCTGATCATCGCCACCGGCGCCAGCGCCAACTGGCTGGGGCTGGAGAGCGAGAGCCGGTTCCAGGGTTTCGGCGTCTCCGCCTGCGCCACCTGCGACGGTTTCTTCTTCCGGGGCAAGCAGGTGGCGGTGGTGGGCGGCGGCAATACCGCGGCGGAAGAGGCGCTGTTCCTCACCAATTTCGCCGAAAAAGTGACCCTGATCCATCGCCGCGACAGTCTGCGCGCCGACAAGACCAACCAGGCCCGGCTTGCCGCCAACCGGAAGATCGAGATTCTCTACGACACCGAAGTGGCCGAAGTGCTGGGCACCGCCGAGCCCAAAGGCGTCACCGGCCTCAAGCTCCGCAACACCGTCACCGGCTCGCTCCACCAGATCGGAGTGGACGGGCTGTTCGTCGCCATCGGCCATTCGCCCGCCACGGAATTGTTCAAGGGCCAGCTCGACATGGACGAGAACGGCTATATTCAGACCGCCGCCGACTCCACCCATACCAGCGTGGCCGGCGTCTTCGCGGCCGGCGACGTCAAGGATAAGATATTCCGCCAGGCGGTGACCGCCGCGGGCATGGGCTGCATGGCGGCGCTTGGAAGCCGAACGTTTCCTGGCCGCCAGCCATGGGGGAGATTTGCCGCTGTCAGCCTAGCGGTGTGGGGAAAAGACAATGGACTGGGACAAGCTGCGCATCTTTCATGCCGTCGCCTCGGCGGGAAGCTTCACCCATGCCGGGCAGATGCTCACCCTAAGCCAATCGGCGGTGAGCCGGCAGATCAGCGCGCTGGAAGAGGAGATTTCCACCCCTCTGTTCCAGCGCCATGCCCGCGGCCTTACCCTCACCGACGAAGGCGAGCTGCTCTACAGCGCGGTCAGCGACGTGCTTTCGCGGCTGGCGGCGGCGGAAGAGGCGCTGAAGAATATCCATGAAAGCCCCCGCGGCACCCTCAAGGTCACCGCCAGCCACGGCATCGGCGCCTATTGGCTGCTGCCCCGGCTGAGAGAATTCCTCAAGGAATATCCGGAGGTCGAGATCCATCTGGTGATGGACGACCGCGAACTGGATTTGTCGCAGCGCGCCGCCGACCTTGCCATCCGGATGCGGGCGCCGGTGCAGGCCGACCTGATCCAGCGCAAGCTGTTCACCGTGCATTATCATATCTACGCCTCGCAGGCCTATCTCGCCCAGCATCCGGCGCCCACCACGCTGGAGGAAGTGTGCAACCACACCATCATCGTCTATGGCGAGACGGCGGCGCCGGAAATCCGCGACATCAACTGGCTGTTGGAGATCTTCCAAAAGAATTTCCGGCCCGGCTGCAGCGGCAGCGTCATCCGCATCAACAACATCACCGGCATCCTGCAGGCGGTGGAGGCGGGTCTGGGCATCGGCGTGGTGCCGGACTTCGTGGCGGCGCAGCACCAGGACCTGGTGCGGGTGCTGCCGGACGTGCCGGCCCCGGGCTTCGACGTGCATCTGGTCTATGCCGACGCGCTGCGCCAGTCCAAGCGGGTGGCGGCGTTCCGGGATTTTCTGGTGAAGGGCGCCCGGGACTGGCAGTACTGAGTTTCCGCCGCTTTCCGGGCGGCTTGAAACCGGCCTGGCCGATCACCATTTCTTTTGTTGTCGCGCTTTCTCCCCCCGGGCGCGACCTACGCGCTCTGTCCCCCCTGAGCGCGAATTTGGAGCGGAACCGCCATTTTCGGCGGTTCCGCTCTTTGTTTTTTTGCCCCGAACCCGCCTCAGTTTCCGCCCACTGCCGCAACGTCAATCGCGGCGGGATCCGCGCCCTGGAGATAGCGCCCGAAAATTTCCTCGAAGGCGTGTTCGATATGCCGGGTCATGACTTCGCTGTCGAACAGAGGTTCGGTGGTCCGGTTCGCCTGAAGCCGGCCGCGAATGTCCGCCAGCCTGTCCGGCTCTTTCGCCAGCGCCAGCGCCAGGCGCTCATAGTCCGCGGCACTTTCGGTGACGAGTTCGGCAAGGCCCACCGCCTTGAGCAGGCTGGCGCCCACCCGGGCGGCAAATCCCTTGCCGGCTTTGGTCACCAGCGGCAGGCCGGCCCATAGCGCGTCGCTGGCGGTGGTGTGGGCGTTATAGGCGAAGGTATCGAGGAACAAATCCGCCAGCCAGTGGCGGGCGAGATGCTGGGCCGCCGGCAGCCGGGCGGCGAACACCAGCCGGGCGGGATCGACGCCCCGCTTCTCGGCCGCGCGCCTGAGATTTTGCTCGGCCCAGCGGTTTGCCCTCAACAGCCACAACACGCTGCCATCCACCGCCTCAAGCAGCCGCATCCAGATGTCGAATTCGGCCGGCGAAATCTTGAAGCTGTTGTTGAAGCAGCAAAACACGAATCCGGTTTCCGGCAGCCCCATCGCGCCACGGGCGGGGGCCTCCGCCGCGATCACGCGCCGATTGTCGTTCACCTGATAGCTGTGGGGGAGATAAATGACCTTCTCGGAATAATAGCGCTGCCGGTCGTGCGGAATCACGGTCTCGTCCGCCAGGATATAGTCCATGAAATCCGCGCCCATGGTGCCGGGATAGCCCAGATAGCCGATCTGGATGGGCGCCGGCCGCCAGGCGAACAATTCCGACCGCGAATCCCGGGTGCCGCCCTTCAGATCTACCGCGATGTCGATCTTTTCCGCCCGGGCCCGTTCCGCGATCTCCTGCGGACTCAAGGTCCGCACATCGTGAAAGGCATCCAGCGCGGATATCACTCTCGCGCGCATGGCATCCCCCGTGTCGGGGCCATAGGAAAAGCCGTGAATCTCGAATCGGCCGCGGTCGTGGAGCTCGAACAGCCGCGCCATCAGATGCATGGTGGCGTGGTCGTGGAAATCCGCCGAGAAATAACCGATCTTGAGGCGCGCGGGCCTGGCGGCGGGAGGCGGGATTGGCGCCGGTTGCACGGCCGGGAAATGCTCCCCCGCGAAACGCCGGGCGCGGATGAAATGCCGCTCCGGATCGTCCTGAAGCGCCAGCATGGTGAAAGGCGGCACGATCTCGCCGGTGACCCCGAGGTCTGCGATCGCATCGGCCTCGGCGGCAAGCCCATCCCAGTCGCAGATCGAGGCCAGGTGATAGGCCTTTTGCGCCCAGGCCCGGGCATAGCCGGGCCTAAGCTGGAGCGCCGCCTCGAAACAGGCGATCGCCTGGTCATGGGCCCCGGCATTGCCCAGCATGTTGCCCAGATTGTAACGCGCCTCGGCATAGCCGGGATTGAGCCTGACCGCCTGGACCAGGGAGGCGATGGCCTGATCGGAGCGGCCGAGATTGGCCAGGATCATGCCTAGATTGTTGTGCGCGTCGGCCAGGTCGGGCTTGAGCGCGATGGCGCGGGCAAAGGCGGCCAGCGCTTCGTCCTGGCGGCCGGCGGCGGCAAGCAGATTGCCGAGATTGTTGTGAGCGAAGGCGTAATTGGGCCGAAGGACGATCGCCTGCCGGAAGCTTTCGATCGCCTCATCCGCGCGGCCCATCGCGCGCTGGCTGTTGCCGAGATTGAAATAGGCCTCAGCAGAATCGGGCTTGAGCGCCAGTGCCTGCCGAAAGTTCGCGACGGCTTCGTCGTGACGCCCAAGCCGGCTCAAACCCACCCCCAGATTGTTGCGGGCATCGGCATGGCCGGGATCGATTTCGGCCGCCCGGGCGAAGCAGGCGATGGCCTCCTCCAGCCGGCCCATCCGGCCATGGATCATGCCCAGATTGTTGCGGGCACCGGCATTGGCGGGATCGATCGCGGTCAGTTTGGTGAGACAGGCGATGGCGGCGTCGAACCGCCCCAGCCCGGCCTGGGCGGATCCCAACAGTGACAAGAGCAAGACCGAATCCGGATGGCGGGCGGCGAGGCGCTCGCCCTGCTCCGCCACCTCCGCCAGCCGGCCTTGACGATGGAGCGCGATCAGGGATTCGAGCTCCTGGGCGGGCGCATCGGGCGGCATGACGAAATCCTTTGCCGCGCGGCGGATGTGGCCGCGCTCGATTGCGTTATCGCTTGATCCGCTTTCGGGCGGTCGCGTTTTCCGCCCGGCATGAACCCGCGGACGGCCGAACCCGGTTCTGCCAGCCGGCGGGCGGGTGCATCAAGCCCCCGCGAAAACCGCTCAGGCTGCCCGCTGGGTCGCCACCACCTGATCGGCCAGCTTGCCGTTCAATTCCGCATACCGGTCGAATTCCATTTCGAAGGTGCCCACGCCCTGGGTGAGCGAACGCAGGTCCACGATCAGGTCGGTGATCTCCGACATCGGCATTTCCGCCCGGACCGTATCCCAACCGCGCCAGCCGTCGCGGCCATCGAAGCCCAGCGGCGCCCCGCGCCTGGTGCCGATCAATCCATTCACCTTGGCGGTGGCATCGTTGGGCACATGGATGGCGACCTTCATCACCGGCTCCAGCAGCACCGGCACGCAGTCCGGCAGGCCTTCGCTCATCGCCAGCCGGCCCGCGGTCTGGAAGGCCGCGTCCGAGGAATCCACCGAGTGATAGGACCCGTCGGTCAGCGCCACCGCGACATCCACCACTGGAAAACCCAGAGGACCCGCCTTCATAAAATCATGCACCCCCTTTTCCACCGAGCCGATCCATTGTTTGGGCACCACCCCGCCCTTGATCCGGTCATGGAAGGCAAAGCCGGTGCCGCGCGGCAGGGGCGCGATCTCCAGCACCACATCGCCATACTGGCCATGGCCGCCGGTCTGGCGTTTGTGCCGGCCGCGCACGGTGGTGGATTTGCGGATGGTTTCCCGATAGGCCACCCGGATCGGCCTGGTGGTGAGCTTGAGCCCGTACCGGCTGGCCAGCCGCTCGATCGCCACCTTCAAGTGAATCTCGCCCTGGCCCGCCAGCACCATTTCCTGGGTGTCGGCATTCTGCTCGAACACCAGGGACGGATCCTCCTCGATCAGCTTGGCGAGGGCGGCGGTGACCTTGACCTCGTCCTTGCGGTCCACCGCCTCGATCGCCAGCCGATAGACCGGCGCATGCAATTTGGGCGCGGCGCGTTTTGCCAGCGCCTTGTCGGAAGAGAGCCGGTCGCCGGTATGAACATTGTCCATCCGCGCCAGCGCCACCGTGTCGCCGGTCTCCGCTTCGCTTTTCTTGATCTGCTTTTCGCCCTGCAGCGCGAGAATCCCGCCCACCCGGGAATCGCCATGGGGACCGTGCAGCACCGCGCCATCCTTCAACGTGCCCGACAGCACCCGGCCCAGACTGAGCCGGCCATGCCCGCCATGAAAGGTCTTGATCACCTGCACCACCACCGCGCCGCCGGCTCGCGCCGGTTTTATGCCGGCGCGCGCGATCGCCGCCGCCACCTCCGGCACTTCGTGGCGCAGCGCCTTCAAAAGCCGGCGCACGCCATGATCGCCGTCCGCCGAACCGATCAGGACCGGCACCACCAGCCCTTCCGCCAGTTCCCGCTTCAGATCGCCCATCACTTCGTCGCGCTCGGGTTCGATATCGTCCAGCAATTCCTCCATCAGATGCTCGTCATAATCGGCCAGCCGCTCCAGCATCTGGAAGCGGGCCTCCTTTTCACGGATCAGATCGGCGATATCGATCACTTCCGAGGGCGCGTGGCTGCGATAGACAAAGGCGCGCTCCAGCGCCAGGTCGACAAAGCCGGTGGCGACGCCGTTTTCCCAGATCGGAATCTGGCGCAGCAGAAGCGGCTTTTCGCTGGCCTCCTGCAGCATGGCCAACAGTTCGCGCAAGGAGCCGGAGGCGTGATCGATCTTGTTGACGAAAAGATAATGGGGGATCCTGGCGTCCGACAGCGCCTTCAAATAGGGCTGCAGCATCTGCACCTTGGCCGGCTCCGGCTCGCACACCACAACCGCCGCGTCGATCGCCGGCAGCACGTTCAGCGTATCGGCCAGAAACTCGATCGAGCCGGGGCAATCCAGGAAGGTGAACTCCTCGCCCAGATATTGGCCGGAGAGCACATTCAGCTCCACGCTCATCTGCCGGGTCCGGGCTTCGGCGGAGAAATCGCCCAGACTGGTGCCGCCGCTGACCGAACCCTTGCGATTGACCGCCCCCGTCACCGCCGCGATGCTTTCCAGAAGCAATGTCTTGCCGCTGCCATAGGGCCCGACCAGGGCGACACAACGCGGACCGGCTTTGCTTCTGGGATTGGGCATGCACGCCTCCTCGGACCAAACTGTTTCAAGTCTGGCATGGGCGTCCTTTGCGATCTCTCCGGCCGCTTACGCGCCCTTCCAGGTAAAGGATGCTCGCGCCGATACGGATATGGGGTCAAGGGTCTTGCCGTGATGCGGCTCTGCAAAATATCGGTTGCTTTTCTCCTTTCGCGCTCCGCGGGCCGATTTCAAGGCCGGTTTACCAAGCTTTGGGTTTGCCGCGACAAGACCGCGGACAATTCTCAACTGCTGGTTTTGCCCGCCGGGGGAACGGACGGCCCCGATGATGGCGGCCGTCCGGGATTTTGTCCCGCATCGATCTTGGCCATGTTGAGAGCAAAGGCGGCGGCGCCCGGATTCATCGCATCCACCATCGACGTCGGCATCAGAATGGTGGCGCCGCGCTCCTTGGTGGTTTCATAGATGATGTTCATGGCACGCAATTGCAGCGCTTCCGGATTTTCCGCGTAGATCTTCGCCGCATTGAGGAATTTCTGCGCCACATCCTCTTCCGCCTGGCCGAGTATGACCCGGGCCTGCCGCTCACGTTCGGCCTGGGCCTGGCGGCTCATCGCATCCTGAAGATTGGCGGGGATGGCGACATCGCGGATCTCCACCGAATTGACGGTGACGCCCCATTCCGCCGTCTTGGCGCCGATCACTTCTTTCAAAGTGGCATCGGCTTCCTTGCGCTCGGACAGAAGCTCGGAGAGAACCGAGGAACCGATCATTTCGCGCAGCGAAGTCTGGGCCACGCGCTGGATGGCGCTGTTGTAATCGACGATCTCCAGCGCGGCCCGCTCGGCGTCATGCACCATCCAGAACACGATGGCATCCACATTCACCGGCACCGTGTCGCGGGTGAGCGCCTGCTCGGCGCTGAATTCCGAGGTGCGGATGCGCTGGTCGATCCACATCGTCACCTGGTCGATGATCGGCACCAGGATGAAAAGGCCGGGCCCCTTGACGGCAAAGAGCTTACCCAGCCTGAGGATCACCGCCTTCTCCCATTGCTGGGCCATCTTGACGGAATAGCCGAGGAAGATGCCGACCAGGGCAAGCACGATGGTGACGATAAGGGGCATGCGGGCGACGAAGGACAGCACCGCCCCGCCCACAAAGATGATGAAGATCAGGGCACTGATGGGATTCATATGCGTCTCCTGTGGTGGCCGTGAAATGAGATTGGATGAAACCGAAGGAAGCTGTGACGGCGGCGCGCGGCCGGGCGGCGCCTGGGACCGTTGAAGCGGCATTGCCCGAATGCCAGACGCGCGTCTGGTCTTGCCACCGCTCAGGACGGCGAACAACCGTCCCCAGATGATGATCACCAGCACGATGACCAGAAAAAGAATGGGGCGGCTCATGAGGCGCGCCTCGACAGGCTTCGCAGCGCTTCCCGCAATTCCTCCAGATCGACGCCCTGCGCCCGGGCCTGGGCGGCGACCATGGCGGCGAAGGCATCGGTCTCGCCCTGCCGGTTGCGCCCGGACTTGGGCGCGCTGGCGACAAAAGTGCCGCGTCCCTGAATCAGGGTGAGAAGACCCTCATCCTCGAGCACGGTATAGGCGCGTTGGACGGTGTTAAGATCGATGGCCAGCGCCACCGCGACCTCGCGCATGGTGGGCAGCCGGTCGCCCGGCTTGAGTTCCCCCCGCCCGATGGCGGCGGCGATCTGGTTGCGCAGCTGCACATAGATCGGCACGCCGTTGTTCTGGACCACCAGCCCTTCCAACATGTCCGGATTGTATGAAACTGTTCATACAATCGCAATGGCTGGTGGAACCCCTAGCTTGCCTCAGAACAACAAAATTCTGTCGTCTTGGCCGTGACTTTCTTCCCCCGCGCGGCGGAGCCGCTGGCGGGGGAGTGAGGTAGCGGCAGCGTACCGAACGTCTGCTAGCGTTCGGCCGACAAAGGCTCCACCGGAGCCTTTGTTGCCGGCCTCACTGCCCGCGTGGCAGACAGATGGGGGTAATCTTCTAAGAAAGGCTGTTGCAGAACTTCTGGATGCGGCGGCAGGCCTCTTCCAGAACCGCATTCGAGGTCGCGTAGGAAATGCGGAAGAAAGGCGAAAGCCCGAACGCGGCGCCATGCACCACCGCCACGCCCTCCGCCTCCAGAAGCTCGCCGGCGAAATCGGCGTCGCTTTCGATTGCCTTGCCCGCCCCGGTCTTCCTGCCGATCAGCTTGCGGATCGAGGGATAGACGTAGAAAGCGCCTTCCGGCTTGGGGCATTCCAGCCCCTTGGCCTGGTTCAGCATCGACACCACCAGATCGCGGCGGCCTTCGAACAATTTCTGGAAGCCGGGAATGAAATCCTGGGTGCCGTTCAAGGCCTCCACCGCCGCCCATTGCGAGATCGAGGCCGCATTGGTGGCCGATTGCGATTGCAGCTTGGCCATCGCCTTGATCAGCGGCTCCGGCCCGGCGCAATAGCCGATCCGCCAGCCGGTCATGGCATAGGCCTTGGACACGCCGTTCATGGTGAGGGTGCGGTCGTAAAGGCTGGGTTCGACCTGGGCGACGGTGCGGAACTGAAAGCCCTCATAGACCAGATGCTCATACATGTCGTCGGTGAGGATCCACACCTGCGGATGCTTCATCAGCACGTCGGTCAGGGCGCGCAATTGCGCTTCGCTGTAGCAGGCGCCGGTGGGATTGGAAGGCTGGTTGAAGATCAGCCATTTGGTCCTGGGCGTGATCGCATGTTCCAGCGCCGCGGGGGTGAGCCGGAATCCATCCTCGATCCGGGTCTCCACGATCACCGGCTTGCCGCCGCCCAAAAGCACGATATCGGGATAGGAGACCCAATAGGGCGCCGGCACGATCACCTCGTCGCCCGGATTGAGGGTCGCCATCAGCGCGTTATAGATGATCGCCTTGCCGCCCGGAGAGACGAAGGTCTGGGACGGCTTATAGTCGAGGCCGTTCTCGCGCTTGAACTTGGCCGCGATGGCGGCGCGCAATTCGGGGATGCCCTCGACCGCGGTATATTTGGTCTCGCCCCGGCGGATGGCGGCGATGGCGGCGTCCTTGATGTTGTCGGGGGTGTCGAAATCCGGCTCGCCGGCGCCCAGCCCGATCACGTCGCGCCCCGCCGCCTTCAGGTCGCGCGCCTTCTGGGTCACGGCGATGGTGGGTGAAGGCTGGATGCGGTTCAGCGCGGCGCTGAGGAAATCCTTCGGCAGCGGCATGGGCGGGACCCGGTCAGAATTGCGCCTTCCCCTAACAATCGCGGGGCCCCGAAACAAGGCCCGGCCGGGGTATGCCGGTTATGTCCACATTTTCCGCGAGAAGGCTTATGCTTCGCCCGCCTCATCTGAGTCGAGCCCCGATGCGCAAGGCTGCGGCCGCTCTGGCTTTTCTGGTGTTGACGGCGTGTTCCAAGCCCCAGCCGCCGCAGGGCCGCTGGGAAGGCGGCTATGACGGCAACGGCACCCTGGTGGTGGCGCGGGTGGAGGTCGGCGCCGACGGCCAGGTCAGGCTCAGCGCCCCCGACATCACCAATCTTGAGGCGGCAAAGCCGGATCAGTTGCAGCAGATGCGCGAGCGGCTGGCCGCCGAACTCGCCGCGGGCTGGGACGATGTCGCGCCCCGGCCGTTCGATTTCGACGGCGATACCTTCCGCAAGCCGGGCGGGATCGCGCCGCAGATGGTGTGGGACAAATCCTCGAACCAGATGACGCTGGAGCTTTACATCGGCGCCAATCCGGCATTGCCGGTGCCGCTCAGGCCGGTGGCCTCCTTCCACGACAATCCCTGGCCAGCTGGGTAAGCCACGATTTGCCGAAGGCAAACGAAACGGTCCGGTGGACCGTTTCGAGTGGCGCACGCCCGGAGCACAAGCGACGGGCCGGATGGTGAGTACTGCGCGATACTTAGATTTGCAAAATTCTCGTCACTTTCACGCGACACAGTTTTCACTTCAACTCGCACAGTTCCCATCACCGCAAAAACATCGGCACCACGAAACCAAACCATCACACAAATGTTGCCGCGCTTCACAAATCCCTCATCCACGCGCGGTCATCGCCAATGCATCAAAAAAATTTGCCGCCTCTGTTCGTGAGGCCGATTGGCGACACTCCATTACAATTTTAATCCCCACCAGACCTTTCCCCGCCCGCATCAGCGGACCAATCTTTCTCCCGGCTTCGTGTCCGTTCGGCGCTCCACCAAGGGATACAGCCACGGGACGGTCGGGCCGGCTTTGGTGCCCCCCCACGTAAAGCCATCAGTCCGGCCGTCCATTTTTTGCGCCCGGCGATGCGGGCGCCCGAATCCTTCCCCTCACGGAAAGCGGTGCCAACATTCCCGGCCAAGGGCTTGATCCGCGACAAAGCTTTACAGTCCAGACCCTTGTACAAATGAGGCTTCTGGCCATATTTGCCAAAGATGCCATGCGCCGGGCATGAGGGGGCGCCAACGGGGCCGTCCGGCTTCATTTTGTCCGAAGAGTGTACAATGAAAGCCATCTTCCGCGGTCTGTCGGTCAGCGTGTTTGCCCTGGCGGCGGCCGGCTGCACCACGCCCAACCCCACGCCTCTCAATCGCCCGGGCGATGTTCCCCAGGCCTTCACCGCGCCGGTCGCCGACAAGCAGGCCCCGATCTGGCCCGAGGCCGATTGGTGGGTGAACTTCAAGTCCGATGAATTGCCGGCCCTGATGGAAACGGCGCAGAAGGAAAATCTCGACCTGGCCGCCGCCGCCGCCCGGGTGATCGAAGCCGAGGCGCAGGACGGGGTCGCCTTCTCCAATCTCCTGCCGGTGGTCAATCTGCAGGGCAGTTCGAACCGGTCCCGGACCAGCGCGGGTTCGACCAGCACCAACGGGTTGGGCGGGGTGAGCCGCACCTTCAACAGTTTCAACGCCGGATTGGCGGCCAGCTATCAGGCCGATTTCTGGGGCCTGTATCGCGACCGGCTCTATCAGGCGCGCGAAAGCCTGCGCGCCGCCCGCTATGCGGAGACGGTGGTGGGCCTCACCGTCGCCTCCAGCGTGGCGCAGCAATATTTCACCGTGCTGGCCGCCCGCGAGCGCATCGTCATCGCGCGGCAGAATATCGACGCCGCCAAGCGCATCCTGACCGTGGTGCAGGCCAAGGTGACCAACGGGGTGTCGTCCAACCTCGATCTCGCCCAGGAACAGTCGGTGGTCGCCGCCCAGGAGGCGCGCCTGCCGGCGCTGATGGAACAGGAGCGCGAGGCGCGGTATGCGCTGGCCATCCTCTTGGGCCGGGCGCCGGAAGGCTTCGACGTCGCGGCGCAGAATCTGAACGGCATCACCTCGCCCATGGTGCGCCCGGGCCTTCCCTCCGAGGTGCTGCTGCGCCGGCCCGATGTGGCGCAGGCCGAGGCCAATCTCTATGCCGCCCATGCCAATGTGGATGCCGCCCGCGCCGCCTTCTTTCCCCAGGTGAACCTCACCGGCAGCCGCAGCTATGCCAGCAGTTTCGCCGACAAGCTGTTCAGCCCCTCCTCCATCGCCTGGAGCATCGGCGCCTCGCTGTTGCAGACCATCTTCGACGGCGGCAAGCTCAAGGCGCAGGACGATCTCGCCCTGGCCCAGCAGCAGGAGCAGATCGCCACTTACCGCAAGATGGTGTTCACCGCCTTCTCCAATGTCGAAACCGCGCTGGGCCAGGTCACATCCAACAGCGACCAGCTGGTGGCGCTGACCGAGGAAGTGCGCGCCGCCACCGAAGCCTTCCGCATCTCCGAACTGCAATATCGCGAAGGCACCATCGACATCCTGTCGCTGCTGCAGGCGCAGCAGTCGCTCTTCACCGCCGAGGACACGCTGGTGCAGACCAAGCTGGCGCGGCTGGAAGCCGATGTCAGCCTCTATATCGCGTTGGGCGGCGGCTGGAATCAGCAGCAGTCGGACAAGGATTACAAATACCAGCTCGACTGGTGGCCGCTTTAGTTTTCAGCCCCCATCTGTCTGCCACGGCCGCAAGCGGCCTAGCAGACATCTTCCCCCGTCAGGCGTTCGGCCACGGGGGAAGAAAGTCCGTGTGTGCTGACGCGCGCGCGGGGGAGGCGGACCACGACGCGCTGATAGAAAGCTTCAGCGTTTAGCTGAGATTGCCGGCGACGGGTTTCGGCTTGTAATGCGCTTCCAGCGCTTTCATTTCTTCGTCGCTGAGTTTGAGCGATGCAGCCGCGATGGCGTCTTCCAGATGCTTCGGCTTGGAGGCGCCCACGATCGGCGCGGTGACGCCGGGCCGGGCCAGAAGCCAGCCGATCGCTACTTGCGCATTCGAAACCCCGCGCGCCTGGGCGATTGTCTCCACCGCCTTGAGGGTGGCGAGATCGTTGTCGTCGAATTCCATGTCCAGCACTTGATCGCTCTTGGCGCGGGTGCTTGCGCCGGCAAGGGCCTGGGCGGCGCCGCGGCCGAGAAAGCCGCGCGCCAAGGGGGACCAGGGGATCACGCCGATCCCCGCCTCGCGGCAAAGCGGCAGCATCTCGCGCTCTTCCTCGCGATAGACCAGATTGTAGAAATTCTGCATCGAGACGAAGCGCGCCGCGTTCATTTCCCGTTGCAGGGAGAGATATTTGGCGAATTGCCAGGCATACATGGATGAGGCCCCGATATAGCGGGCCTTGCCGGACCGCACCACCGCGTCCAGCGCCGCCACCGTTTCCTCGAGGGGCGTATCGGGATCGAAACGATGGATCTGGTAGAGATCGACATAATCCGTGCCCAGCCGCTTCAGCGAGGCGTCGATCGCCGAAAGGATATGCTTGCGCGACAGCCCGCCCTGGTTGGGGCCTTTCGTCAGCGGAAAATAGACCTTGGTCGCCAGCACCACGGATTCGCGGCCCGGCGCGAAATCCCGGATGGCGCGGCCCAGAACTTCCTCGCTGGCGCCCAGCGAATACATGTCGGCGGTATCGAACAAATTGATCCCCGCTTCCAGCGCCCGCTTGATGAAAGGCCGGCTGGCCGCTTCGTCCAGCACCCAGTCGCGCCAGCTCGACGCGCCATACGTCATGCAACCCAGACAGATTCGGGAGACCTTCAGGCCGGTCGCACCCAGCCGCACATGATCCATTTCCATCCATCCATTTTCCGAACCCGACGCCTGTTTAACCCGGCCCGGCCGCCGCGGATACGCGGTTCAACACCATCTCCCCTCTGCATCACGCGCATGGAGCGCGATGAACATTTCGTCAAATCTTGGTCGTGACTTTCTTCCCCCGCGCGGCGAAGCCGTTGGCGGGGGGATGTCCGCTAGCGGGCTTGCCCGCGTGGCGGGCAGAGGGGGGACCTCAGATGCAAATCCCGGAACTTTTGCCAGACCTTCGGCATTTTTGTACGTTGCCGCCAGGGGGTCGCGCTTTCCCATGAGCAGCATCGAAACCGCCGCCGGACGGGACGCCTGGTTCAGGGTCGAGCGGGATGTATTCACGGCCGGCGGCACCTGGACCGTGGCCGAAAGCGCGCGCCTGGATGAGGCGTTGCAAAAACTGGATGCGGGCCCGGGCCGGGCCATCGCCATGGATGCAAGCGGCATCGAAAAGCTGGATTCGGCCGGCGCCTGGCTTCTGTTGCGCACCCGCCGGACGCTGGAGCGGGCCGGCCGGCATGTCAGCGGGCTTCAGGTGCCCGAGCGCTATCGCGTCCTGATGGACAATCTCGACCGGGAGAACCGGGAAGAGCCCGGCCCCAGCCATCCGCCGCATATGAGCGCCTGGCTTCACCGGCTCTACCGGATCGGCAAGACCAGCGTGGAGTTCGGCCGCCAAGCCTGGCGCATGCTGGGATATCTGGGCCGGGTGACGGTGGAAACCGGCGAGATGATCGTCGCGCCCAGGCGGAATTTGCGCTTCGCCGCCATGATGCATCAGGTGGAGGAGACCGGCATCAGCGCCCTTCCGATCGTGGGCCTGCTGGCCTTTCTGATCGGCATCGTGCTGGCCTATCAGGGCGCGGACCAGCTGAAGCGGTTCGGCGCCCAGATCTTCACCATCAATCTTCTGGGGGTGGGCGTGCTGCGCGAGATCGGCGGGCTGATCACCGCCATCATCGTGGCGGGCCGCTCGGGATCGGCCTTCACCGCCCATCTGGGCTCGATGCGGGTCAATCAGGAAATCGACGCCATGCAAACCATGGGCTTGAACACCGTCGATACGCTGGTGCTTCCCCGCATCATCGGCCTGGTGATCGCGCTGCCGCTTCTGACTTTCTACGCAAATATCATGGCCCTGATCGGCGGGGCGGTGATGTGCTATTTCGATCTGGGCATCACCATTCCGGTCTTCCTGCGCCAACTCAATGGCGCCATCGGCGTCAACACCCTGATGGTGGGACTGATCAAGGCGCCGGTCTTTGCCTTCGTGATCGCGCTGGTGGGCTGCTATGAAGGCTTCCAGGTGGAACGCAACGCCGCCAGCGTGGGCCTGCTCACCACCCGCTCGGTGGTGGAATCGGTGTTTCTGGTGATCGTGCTGGACGCGGCTTTCTCGGTGATGTTTTCGGTTCTGGGGGTGTGATGGAGGCCGGCGCGGAAAAGACAGACGTGATCATCCGCATCCGCGGCCTCACCACCGGCTTCGGCGACAAGATCATCCATGACCGTCTCGATCTGGAAGTCTATCGCGGCGAGGTGTTGGGGGTGGTGGGCGGCTCGGGCGCCGGCAAATCCGTGCTCCTGCGCACCATCATCGGCCTCAACAAGCCGCGCGCCGGCACCATCGAAGTCTTCGGCAAGCGCACCGGCTATGCCGAGGGCAGCCGGATGCGGGCGCTGGAGGTGCGCTGGGGCGTGCTGTTCCAGGAAGGCGCCTTGTTCTCGTCCCAGACCGTGGCCGAGAATATCCAGGTACCGTTGCGCGAATATACTTCCATGTCCGAGCGGTTGATGGACGAGATCGCGGCGATGAAGATCGCCATGGTGGGCCTGCCCCCGGACGCCGGCGCGAAATTCCCGTCCGAACTCTCCGGCGGCATGAAGAAGCGCGCCGGCCTCGCCCGCGCCCTGGCGCTGGACCCCGAGCTGCTGTTCCTGGACGAGCCCACTTCAGGGCTCGACCCCATTTCCGCCAACCAGTTCGACCAATTGATCCTGGAACTGCAGCAAAGCCTGGGGCTTACCGTCTTCATGGTGACGCACGACCTGGACAGTCTCAGCACCGTCACCGACCGCATCGCCGTCCTGGTGGACAAGAAGATCAAAACCGGCACCATCGCCGAACTGCGCCGGGACACCACGCCCTGGATCCACGAATATTTCTGCGGGCCCCGCGGTCATGCCGCGCTGGCGGGGTTGGGTTAGGAGGCCGGTTTGGAGACCAACGCCAATTATGTCGCCGTGGGCGCCTTCGTCCTGGCCTGCGTGGTCGGCCTGGTGATCACCATTCTGTGGCTGACTGGCGCCGAATACAGTCAGGAATATTCCTATTATCAGACTTTCTTCAAAGGCCCGGTGACGGGCTTGGGCAAGGGCACGGTCACCCGTTACAACGGCATCGATGTCGGCCGGGTCACCGATCTGCAATTCGATCCCAGCGATCCGCAAAGCGTGATCGTCACCTTGCAGGTCCAGCCCAACCTCAACATCCGCGAGGACAGCGTCGCCTCGATCGAAAGCCAGGGACTGACCGGCGGCACCTATGTCGAGATCAGCGGCGGCACCGCCCGCTCGCCCATCCTGGTGGCGAAACCGGGCCAGAAATATCCCGTCATCCGCGCCAAGCAATCCACCTTGCAGCAATTGGAGCAGTCGGCGCCGGAAGTGGTGGCCAAGCTCAATATCGCGGTGACCCGCCTCAACGATCTGTTGAACGACAAGAACCGCCAGGCGCTGTCCGATGTGCTGACCAATCTGGCCGACGCCACCTCGAGCATCGCCAAGCACTCCAAGGATATCGAGGAGACCATCCACAACACCGATCAGGCCACGGCCAATCTGCGCCAGGCCTCGGCCGACCTCAAACCCACCCTGGAGGAAACCAACCAGACGATCCGGAAATTCGGCAAGACCGCCGACGATGCCGACGCCTTCATCAAGGGCGAAGGCATGACCCAACTGACCGATCTGGTCGGCGAGATGCGCCGGCTGGTGGCCAGCCTCACCCGTTTCTCCGATGAACTCGACCGCGATCCCAGCAAGCTTCTGTTCGGCGACCGCCGCAAGGGATACCAGCCGAAATGACCCGATCGCGCACGGCACAGAAACCTCTATTGCACCGCCGGCTGTTCCTGATCGGGGCCTCATCCCTGGCTGTGGCCGCCTGCAGCGACCTGATCGGGCCGCCGCCGGCGCCACAGATGTATGCCCTCAATCCGGCCGCGCCGGCGCCCCAGTCCGGCAGCAAGGTGGGCTGGGCGCTGGAGATCGCCAAACCCTATGCCTCGGACAATCTCGACAGCTCCCGCATCGCCCTGGCCAAGACCCAGACCGAGCTTGACTACTATGCCGATGCCAGCTGGCCGGACCGTCTGCCCGATCTGGTCGGGACCGCGATCCTGGCCGGCTTCCAAGCATCGGGCCGGATCGACTCCGTTTTCCGGGAGGAAGACGCGCTGCACGCCGATTACGAACTCTCCACCGACATCCGCGATTTCGAGGCCCGCTATGCGGTGCCGGACGGCATTCCCACCGTGGCCGTCACCCTGGTCTGCCACATGGCCGACACCCGCACCCGCGGGATCGTCGCCAACCTGACGGTGAAGCTGACCGAGCCCGCCTCGGTGAACAGCGTCAATGCGGTCGTCGAGGCCTTCGACCGGGCGCTGGGAAAGGCGGTCGGGCAGATCACCCAATGGGCGCTGGCTTTGCCGCCGCCCGTGCCAGCGGCGTCAAGTGAATGACGATGCCACCAGGCGGCCCATCTCGGCCTGGGCGGCCTCCAGCGCCGCCATCGGCTTGTCCGATCCGCTGAGATAGGCCGCGATCAGGATGGGCTTGCGACCGGGCGGCCAGACGATGGCATTGTCCACCGCCGCGCCGCGCGTACCTGTGCCGGTCTTGTCGCCTTCGGTCCAGTCAGGCGGCAGGCCCGCGCGCAGGCGCTGGCCGCCGGTTTCGCAATGGCGCATCCAGTCCAGCAATCTCTCGCGTGAGGCGGGTTGCAGGGCGTCTCCGGTCAGGATGCGCCGCATGGTGCCGACCATGGCATTGGGGGTGGTGGTGTCGCGCGGATCGCCGGGCAGATTGGAATTGAGCGCGGGTTCGGTACGGTCCAACCGCGTGACCTTATCGCCCAGCTTCCGCAGATAGCGGGTATAGCCGGCCGGTCCGTCCACTTGCTTGAGCAGCAGATTGGCGGCGCCATTGTCACTGGTGGCGATCATGCCGGCGCAAAGATCGCCGATCGTCATCCCGCCTTGCTTCAAATGGGCGCCGGTGACGGGCGAATGCGGCAACAACGCATGGGCGTCATAGGCGATGAACCGGTCCAGCGACAATTGACCCTGCTCCACCCGCGCCAGGATCGCCGCCGCCAGCACCCATTTGAAAGATGAACACATGGCGAAGCGCTCGTCCGTCCTAAAGGAGAGGGACTTGCCGCTGCCGGTATCCAGCGCCGCCAAACCGATGCGGCCGCCCAGCCGGGCCTCGAGCTGGCGCAGGGCCGATTGCGCATCCGGCGCCGCCAAGGCCGGAAACAAGCCGCCCTCCGCCAGCAGGCCCAAACCGGCCAGGATGCAGGTCCTGCGATTAAATTTATTCATGAGGAGTTCCTTTGCAGCGATTGATTCCCACTATGGCCTGGGCAAAATCAGCTGGGCAAAGGACATTCCCTCGTGGCAACCAATAGTTTTTCTAATGGGCCATTCGACATCTCCTCCGTCTCGCTCAGCGCCTTGCGGGCGTTCGAGGCGGCGGCCCGGCATCTCTCCTTCACCAAGGCGGGGCTGGAATTATCGGTGACCCAGGCGGCGATCAGCCATCAGGTGAAGGCGCTGGAAGACCGGCTGGGCCTGCCCTTGTTCCGGCGCACCGCCCGCGGGCTGGTGCTCACCGATGAAGGCCGGGCCCTGATGGTGCCGGTGGGCGAAAGTTTCACCCGGCTTTCGCAGGCCCTGGGCCAGTTCGAAGACGGGCGACTGAAGGAGGTGCTCACCGTCGGCGTGGTGGGGACCTTCGCGGTGGGCTGGCTGATGCAAAGGCTGCCGGATTTCCGGGCCCGCCATCCGGCCGTCGATCTGCGTCTTCTCACCAACAACAACAAGGTGGATCTGGCCGGCGAAAGCCTGGACTATGCGATCCGCTTCGGCGACGGCGCCTGGCACGGGGTTCATTCCGAAAGGATTCTGGCCGCGCCATTCTCGGTGGTCTCAGCGCCGAGATCCGCGGAGCGGTTGCGTATGCCATCCGATCTCGCCGCCATTCCGCTTTACCGCTCCTACCGCGCCCAGGATTGGCCGGCCTGGCTGGCGAGAGCCCGCGTCCCGCACATCACCGCGCGCGGGCCGCTGTTCGATTCCTCCTGGGTGATGGTGGAGGCCGTCAAGCGCGGCGACGGCGCGGCGCTGGTGCCGGTGGCGATGTTTCAGCGCGAACTGCAGGACGGAACGCTGATCCAGCCTTTCAAGATCGAAGTCGATCTGGGAAGCTATTGGCTGACCCGCCTGATGAGCCGCGCCGCCACCCCGGCGATGACAAGTTTCCGCGATTGGCTGGCGGGGAAGGATTGAGCGGATTTGGTGGAAACCGAATCGCGCCGTCCGGCATTTCCATAATGCAACGTTCAAGGATGAAACGGATGCTACGTTGGGCACTGATTTTCCTGATTATCGGCCTGATAGCAGGTGTTCTGGGCTTTGGCGGCATAGCCGGCGCGTCCTTCGCCATTGCCAAGATCCTGTTCTTCGTCTTCCTGTTTATCTTCCTGGCGCTGCTGATCGCCGGTCTGGCCACCGCGCGAAGATTTGGCGGCTGACATTTGCACCGGTAATTATTCTGTGCGCCGGACCGCGCGGGCCAGCGCCCGCCAAGGCGCGATGTCCCAATGATTGTCGGCAAGCGGCGATGGTGAGGGCAGGATCCAGACCGCCGTGTCGCCGATCTTTTCCGGCTGCCGCCCGGCCTGGGCCGTCTTGCCCATCACCGCGCGGCCGGCGGTCAGGCTGGTGAAGGCCAGATGCCGCGGCGCGATTTTCACGATGCGGGCGCGCAGGGCCACCGCCGCGTTCCGCCCCAGACTGTCCTTGGGCAGTTGATGGTCCATGCCATAGGCGAATTTGGCGATGTCGGTGAGGCCGATGCCCAATTTCCACAGATCGGGATAATCCTTGGGCAGGAAGAGATGCGGGGTCAGGCCCACCGCATGCAATGTGCGCCAGAATTTGTTCTGGCTGTGGGCATAATAGGCCTTTTGCAGCGCCGACTGACGGCCGGCGGCGGTACCGCAAAAGACCAGCCTCAGTCCCGGCTTCAACCGTTCGGGCAGGATATGTTTCCGGTCGCGCATCGAATGACTGGGGCGACAACTTTATTGGCAAACGCCCTTTGCCTCACGCCGGCCGCCAGCGGCCGCGGCCCAGATAATAAAGCGGCACGGCGGCGCTCAAGGCCAGCATCGAATAAATGCCGGTCTTCCAGTCCGAAACCACGAACAGCACCACCAGAAGCGCGTTGGCGGCGATGGAGAGGATGGCGGGCCAGGGATAGAAAGGCATCTTGTAGGGCCGCTTGAGATCGGGTTCGGTCCGGCGCAGCCGGATCGCGCCATAGCTCAGGATCAGAAAGATCAGCATGATATTGGGCGCATATAGGTTGAGCAGCACTTCGTATAATTCGCCCTTGATCAGGTCGGCGCTCAGGATCACCAGCGAGGTCGCCACCACCACTACCACCAAAGCCCGGCGCGGCGTGCCGCTCGCCGAAACGGTGGACAGGGCGGGTGGCAGCATGCCCTTGCGCGCCATGGCGAAGGTGGTGCGTACATGCTCCATCACCTGGAGATTGGCGATGGTGGCGACACAGACGATCGCCAGCGCGGTGACGATCACCCCGCTGCCGGGCCCCAGCACCATGGACATCGCGTCGGACACCGCCAGGGTGGAGCGGGTGAGGATGCCCATCGGCAGGACATGCAGCACCGCTGCGTTGATCAGGGTATAGATCGCGGTCACCAGGGCGATGCCGCCGAAGGTGGCGCGGGACACATTGCGCTCGGGCTCGTGCACTTCTTCGGAGAAATAGACCACCGCCTCCCAGCCGCCATAGGCGCCGTAGATGGCGCGCAACGCCACCGCCATCGCCACCCAGGAGAAGAAGGGCGGTGGCGGCGCCGATACCGGCACCGGCTTGCCATGGGCCAGGAACAGAGTGGCGACCAATATGATCAGGCCCAGCGCCTTCAACGCGCTGCCGATATTCTGCGAGGCGCCGCCGACGCGGGCGCCGATCCAGTTGATCGCGCCGCAGCCGATCACCAGCAGAATGGCGATCTCCCCGGTGGTGAGCCCGGGGAAAAAGCCCAGCCGCTGCACATATTCGCCGAACGCCACCGCGATGAAGCCGGTGGAGAAGACCAGCTGCAGCCAGTCCGCCCAACCGACGAAGAATCCAGTGAAGGGCCCGATCGCCCGCGCCGCCAGGGGATAGGGACCGCCGGATTGGGGAATGGCCGCACCCAGTTCCACCGTCGGCATGGCGTCGATGGCCACGAACAGGCCCCCGCCCAGCCAGGCCAGCAGGATCAGGCTGGGATTGAGGAACCCCGCCGCCACCACCGAGGGATTGCGCATGATTCCGGAGCCGATCACGCCCCCGATCACCACCGCCAGGCCGAAGCCCAAGCCGAAGATACGCAGCAGATGGCCGCGCGCGGGCTCGGCATTCAGCACGGTATCGGAATCACGCATGGCTTTCTCCCCACCCGGCGGCGATTAGGGGCGAGGATGGCGGGCTTTGCAACCGCTCAAATCAGAGAATGCGCCCGTACCAGGCCAGCGACAGTCCGGCGGCGCTCATGAGCAGCAGGGCCGCGGCGGCGGCGAAGAAGGAGGTAATCTCCATCTCCTTGGTCTCCATCACCAGTTGCTTGGACAGCACGCCATAGACATCCTTCAGATCCTCGGCGCTGCCGGCATGGAAATAGCGGCCGCGGGTGGTGTCGGCGATCTTCTTCAGCGCGTCCTCGTCCAGCTGGGAGCGCATGGAGAAGCCGCCAAAACCCACGATATTGCCCCGCTTGGTGCCGAAACCCACCGTATAGACCCGCACGCCGTAATCGGCGGCGATCTTCGCCGCCTCGACGGGATCGTAACCGGAATTGGTCTGGCCGTCGGTGAGAAGCACGATCACCGCATTCTTGTAGGAGCCGGGTTCGACCGGCACATGTTTTTTGGGAGCCTTGGCCCCGGCCGGGGCGCGATCGCCCAGCGCCCGCCCGCCGAAGCGGCGGGAGAAATCATTGTCGCCGAACCCGCGCCGGAATCCGGATCCGAAATTGTTGATGGGAAATTGTTCCTTGGGGAACAGGGTCGAGAGCGAGACCAGGATCCCGCTTCCCACCGCGGTGGCGCGCTGCAGTTCGAACCGGTCGATGGCCTTGTCGAGGTTGACGCGATCGGTGGTCGGGCTCTGCACCAGAAGGGCGGTGCCGGCGAAGGCGACGATGCCGATCTCGACATCCTTGGGCTGGTCCTTGATGAACTGCTTGGCCGCGGTCTGGGCGGCCTCGATGCGCGACGGCTTGACGTCGGTGGCGCGCATGCTGCCCGACACATCCATCGCCAGGATCACGGTGGCGTGGTTGGAAGGCAGGCTGAGCAGGGCGGTGGGACGCGCGATGGCCAGCAGAAGCAGGGTCAGCGCCACAAGAAGCAGCGCCGGCGGCACATGCCGCCGCCAGCCAGTGACGCCCATGGCGTTGCGCACCAGCGCCAGATTGGCGTAAGGCAGGGCGATCTTCTTGCGGCGGCGGAGCAAAAGCACATAGAGGGCGACCGCCAGCGGCACCGCCAGCAGCAGCCACAGAAAGTCGGGCCACAGAAACCCGATATGGGGAATGAGGGCCCAGAACTTGGCCAGCCGCGCGCTCATGGGGCGCTCTTGGCGAAGCGAAGCTTGCGCATATCGGCAAAGCGCAGGACCGCGTCGGCGACATCGTCCTCGGTCGACAGTTCCAGCGCATCCACGCCCGCGGCCTGGAAGGCCGTGTGCAATTCTGCCTCCCGCGCCTCGGCGGCGGCGGCGAAGCGGGCACGGAACCCCTTGTCATGGGTATCGACAAAGATCTGCTCGCCATTTTCCGCGTCCTGGAAGGTGAGAAGCCCCAGATCCGGCAACCGCATCTCCAGCGGATCGACCAGGCGCACCGCGATCACGTCATGCCGGCTGGCCAGTTGCGCCAGCGGTTTCTCCCAGCCCGGCGCGCTGATGAAATCCGAAACGATGAACACCAGCGAACGCCGGCGGATCATCCGGCCGGCATCGCCCAGGACCCGCTTCAAGTCCGTGGCCCGGCGCTTGCCGGGATTGCGGTAGCGGGTGAGCGCGTCCAGCAGCACCAGGAACTGGCGCCGGCCGCCCCGGGCCGGGATCATATGCTCCACCCCGCCCGAGAACAGCAGCGCCCCGGCGCGGTTGCCCTTGCCCGCCAGGAAGCGGCACACCAGGGCGGTGAATTCCGCCAGCACCGCGCGCTTGGAAACGCTCACCGATTGGAAATCGATGGACGGACTCATGTCCAGCAGGAACCAGGCGGTGATCTCCCGGTCCTCCAGATATTCGCGGACATGGGGGATCTGCAGCCGCGCGGTGACATTCCAGTCCATGTGGCGGACATCGTCGTGATACTGGTACTCGCGCAGATCGGCCAGATCCAAACCCTGGCCACGGAAGGGACTGCGGTGATCGCCCTGCAACAGGCCTTCCAGCCTGCGGGCGATCTTCAGGTCCAGACGATGGAGGATGGCCTCAGGCGGTGGCGGCGCGGTCATGACGCTCCAGAACCTTCTCCGGCGCGGGGACGGCGCGCATGATGTCGCGCACCAGGTCGTCCGCGCTGACCCCTTCGGCCAGCGCCTCATAGGACGGCACCACCCGGTGGCGGAGCACATCGGCGGCGACATCCACCACATCGGCGGGCAGCGCGTAATCGCGGCCGCGCAGATAAGCGAGCGCCCGGCCCGCCTCGATCATGCCGATAGTGGCGCGTGGGCTGGCGCCATAGAGAATGAACCGGGAATGGCCGGGAAGGCCCGCCCGGCCCGGCGCCCGCGTCGCCGACACCAGCCGCACCGCATAAGTGACCAGCGCCGGATCGACATAGACCCGCCGCGCCTCGGCCTGCATGGCCAGCAATTCCTCGGTGGTGGTGACCGCGCCGATGGCGGCGTTATCGCCAGTGACCCGCTGGACGATGACGAACTCCTCGTCCTCGGAGGGATAGCTGACCAGCACCTTCATCATGAAGCGGTCCACCTGCGCTTCCGGCAGGGCATAGGTGCCCTCGGTCTCGATCGGATTCTGGGTCGCCATCACCACAAAAGGCTTGGGCACCGGATGGGTTTCGCCGGCGATGGTGACCTGGCGTTCCTGCATCACTTCCAGCAGCGCGCTCTGCACCTTGGCGGGGGCGCGGTTGATTTCGTCGGCCAGCACCAGATTGGCGAAGACCGGACCCAGCACGGTGCCGAATTCCCCGCTCTTTTGATTGTAGACGCGGGTGCCGATCAAGTCGGCGGGCACCAGGTCGGGGGTGAACTGGATGCGCTTGAAGCTGCCCCGCATGGCCCGGGCCAGGGTGGAGACCGTCAGCGTCTTGGCCAGACCCGGCACGCCCTCCACCAGCAGATGGCCGTTCGCCAACAGCGCCACCAGCACCCGTTCCAGGAAATGATCCTGGCCGACCACGATCTTCTTCACTTCGTAGAGAAGATGCTCCAACCCTTCATGCGCGCCACTCATCCCGCCTACGCCCTTTCCCGTCACAATGGATCCCGTCACAATGGATTTTGGCCGACCGCCTTGGCCGCATTCTCGATCGGCACGGCAAATGCCATGCCGGCAAACACGCGCTGGCCGGTGGGATTATAGATGGCGGTGACGATGCCCACCACTTCGCCGTCGCGATTGACCAGGGGCCCGCCGGAATTGCCCGGATTCACCGGCGCGGTGAACTGGATCAGATTGGTGAGGGTGGGCTTGTCGTGATCGTCGGGATCGTCGAACTCCCGCTTCAGCCCCGCCACCACCCCGGAGGACACTGACGGCCCGATGCCGAAGGGAAAGCCCACCGCCACCACCGTGTCGCCGGGATTGAGCCCGGCGGTGGAGGCCAAGGTGGCCGGCTTCAGATCGTCGGGCTCGGTCTTGGCCCGGATCACCGCCAAATCGTTTTCCGGCTGGATGTTGACCACCTCGGCATCGGAGGTGCTGCCGTCATAGAAAGTGATCACCCAGCGGTCGGTGGAGCGGATCACATGCAGATTGGTGAGGATGTCGCCCTTGTCGTCGATCACCACGCCCGAACCGGTGGAATCGGGATTGGTGTCCTTGGCGTCCGCGGTCTTGGGCGGCGCCGGCTGTTCCTTCACGGGCTCTTTCTTCCGCGCCTTCTTCGCGGCCTTTTCCATCTCCGCCTCATGTTCGGGGGAGAGATAGCCGTCCACCCTGACCACCGACGGCGCGATGATGGCGGCGGCGACCGTGGTCTTGGCCGGGCCTGGCGGGGTGTTGTCCAGCGTGTATTTGACCGCGTTGTCGATGTCCCATTGGGTGTATTGGCGCGGGCCGGGATGGAAATAGCGCCAGCCTCCGATCAGGGCCAAACTCACCAGTATCGCCGCCGCCGCCGGCAGGCTGCGGTCATGTCGCCCGGCGAACGCCTTGATCTTGCGCCAGGCCAGGGCGGCCAGGCTGGGTTCCTGGTCAAGGGATTCGAAGTCCCAGGCCGCGGACGGGCCATCATCCTTTAGCGGCGAACCGGAGCGTCGCCTGGTGGTGCGGCTGTAAAGAGGCTTTCGCTGCATACCGGTGTCCGCCGATAAGACGCGTTTCAAGCCTACGCCACCTGTCCGGATTAATCAAAAGCCGCGCCGGTCATCCGAATATGCCGTCATCCGAATGTAAAGGAATAGGCCTCCACCCCGGGATCCAGGAACTCGATGCTGAAAGTTTGATCGATGACGGTTCCCCGCTGGCGAACCAGTTGGTAAAGCCGCTGGCCGGTGACCGTTCCATTCCCGGACGCATCGCTATCGACTCCATGGGCGTCGCCCGGCGGCCGGCCGTCCAGCGTGACCTTGAAGCGCACGGGCTTGCCGCTCTCACCCGGTCCCAGCACCAGATGCAAATCGCGGGCGTGAAAATAAAAGGTGATCTTGCCGCCGGGGGCATCCAGCACATCCTTCTCCTGGCCGATGGTCCAGCGGCCGCTCAAGCCCCACTGATTGGGGGCGAGCGGATAAGGCGTTTCATAATCAGCGGGCTTGTCCAATTGCGGCGTGCCGGAGGCGAAATTGCTTCCCCTTCCATAGCCCAGATAGGTTTCCGGCGACTGCATGTCGCTTTCGTCGGGCGCGGCGAAGGTTCCCCTGGCATCGGGATTGACGATGCCGCCCGGCACGCCGGTATAGCCGGCCTCCTTTAAAAGCGTCTGGATGATGCACTCGGACTGGTCATATTCGCCCTCGCCGAAATGATGGGCGCGGATGCGGCCTTGGGCGTCGATGAAATAATGCGCCGGCCAATATTCATTGTTGAAGGCCTGCCAGATGGCGAGATTGGAATCCACCGCCACCGGATAGGTGACGCCCAGCCGCGCCACCGCCTTCTTCACATTGCCGGGATCCTTCTCGAAAGCGAATTCCGGCGAATGCACCCCGATCACCACCAGCCCATGATCCTTGTACTTGGCCGCCCAGGCGCGGATGTAAGGCAAGGCCCGCAGGCAGTTGATGCAGGAATAGGTCCAGAAATCGACCAGCACCACCTTGCCGCGCAAGGCTTCGCGGCTGAGCGGCGGCGAATTCAGCCACGCCACCGCGCCTTTGAGCGATGGCATGGTGCCTTCGACCGGAAGCGCGCTGCCGGCCACCGCGACTTGGGTGCGGGCCTTGCCCGGATGCAGCCTATCGATCAGCGCCTGCTCCATGCTTGTGGTGTTGGCCAGCGACAGCCTGGCCAGGAATCCGGTATCGAGACCGAAGGCGATCGCCATCACCCCCGCCAGCACCGCGACACCCAGCGCCCGGCGCAGCCATTCGCCCGCGCCCAGCGATTTTTTCATCGCCGCGAAAATCCGTCCGCCGACCAGAATCGCCACCGCCAGCGAGCTGGCCGCGCCCAAGGCATAGGCGAGAAGCAAAAGCGTGGTTCCCGCGCTGGCGCCGCCGATCGCGGCGCCGGTCAGCACCAGTCCCAGGATCGGTCCGGCGCAAGGCGCCCATAACAGTCCGGTGGCGATGCCCAGAAGAAACGAAGCACCCGCACCCGATCGCGCCCCGGCATTGCTGGAAAGCCGGTTGCCCAGCGCCACCAGCGGACGGGTGAGCGCATCGGCCAGCCGCCGCGACAACAAGGTCAGCGCGAACAGGCCGAGCAGGATCATGGCGGCGATACGGCCATATTGGTTGGCGCTCACCGCCCAGCCGCCGCCCACCGCCGCCAGGCTGGCCACCGCGGCGAACATCACCGCCATGCCGGCCAGAAGCGGCAGGGTTCCGGTCAGAAAAGGCCGGCCGCCGCGCGCGAACACGAACGGCAGCACCGGCAGGATGCAGGGGCTGACAATGGTAAGCACGCCGCCCAGATAGGCCAACAGGATCAGGGTCATCGCGGCGCCCGCATTTGGTCCCCCATCATCGACAATGCCATCTTCGCAGCCGCATCCGTTTCGTGCAAATATCGCCCGGGCTTCGGGAAAAATTTTGTTTCGCGGTAACCTGTCCTGCGGCGGCGGACGACGCTGCCGGCCCCAGGTCCAAAGGAGGACGGAGATGACGAAATTCTGGCTGCCGGCCCTGGCGCTGGCGTTCACCACCATGACGGCCGGAACAGCGGCCGCCGCGCCCAAATGCGATGCCGGCAATGGCGGCATCACCCTGCCCAACGGCTTTTGCGCGCTTCTGGCGGCGACCGGCATCGGCAGCGCCCGGCATGCCGCGGTGGCGGCGAATGGCGATCTCTATGTGGCGCTGCGCGGCAATCCCGGCGGCGTGGTGGCGCTGCATGATTCCACCGGCGACGGCCGCTTCGATGTCACCAAAAAATTCGGCAGCGGCAGCAGCACCGGCATCGGATTCCATGACGGCTATCTCTATGTGGCCCAGCCGACCCAAGTGATCCGCTACAAGATGGCGCCGGGCCAATTGGTGCCGACGGGGCAGCCCGAGACCGTGGTCTCCGGCTTCGATTCGGCGCGCGAGCATAGCGACAAGGGCCTGGCCTTCGACGACAAGGGCTTTCTCTATGTCAATGTCGGAAGCCCCTCCAACGCCTGCCAGGTACGCGACCGGATGAAGGGCTCGCCGGGCCAGGACCCCTGCCCGATCCTGAAAGAGCATAGCGGCATCTGGAAATTCGACGCCGCCAAGCTGAACCAGACCCAGGACGACGGCACCAAGATCGTCACCGGCCTCAGGCAGGAGCCCGACGTCGCCTGGGCCCATGGCGCGATCTATACGGTGATGAACAATCGCGATTCGATCGACACCCTCTATCCGGAGCATTACACCGCCGAAGACAATAACGACGGTCCCGGCCGAAGTGATGTACCGCGCCGATCCAGGATCGAATTTCGGCTGGCCTTATTGCTATTACGACTATCGGACCAAGAAATTGCTGCTCAATCCCGAATATGGCGGCGACGGCAAGATTGTGGGCCGCTGCAGTCAATTCAATCTGCCGGCGGTGGCGTTTCCGGCGCATTGGGCCCCGGTCGACGTGAAATTCTACGAAGGATCGCAGTTCCCGGCGCAATATCGGGGCGGCGCCTTTATCGCCTTCCACGGCTCCTGGAACCGCAGTCCGGAGCGCCCCGGCGCGGTGGTGTTCCAGCCCTTCGCCAACGGCAAGCCGTCGGGCGCATTCGAGATCTTCGCCGGCGGCTTTGGCAATCCCGACCCTGTCAAGTCGCAAGCCGATTATGTGGCCCGCCCCGACGGAGTGGCGGTGGCGCCGGATGGTTCGCTCTACATCACCGACAGCGAAGGCGGAAAAGTCTGGCGGGTCTTCTATCGCGGCTGAATCGGCGAAGCGTGAAGCCGCAGGCGCGTCCGCCGCTTCGGTTTGCCGGCGCAAGGCGCGCCCGGCGCATAGGTCATTTTGGCCAGCCGGCTTGTGGCCGCGATTTCAGTATAGCTGACGGTTTCGGCCTCGTCGCGATGCATGCAGATGGAGTAGGCGCTGCGGGCGGGCGCATGCGAGCGATGCAATCTTCTGAGCCAGTCCGGGGTTCCGGCTGAAGCAGCCCTGGCTTTGGCCCGCACCAGGCTTCTCCGTTTGCGGTTGGCCAGGGCTTCGTCGAGGCCGGAGGAAAACCAGTGCCGCCGCCGCCAGGCCGGCCGCAGCGCCTTGAGCGCCTTGCCGTCCCAGCGCCATTCCCGGATCGCGGCTTGCGGAAGCGAGATCGCGATCAGCCGGAACGGATTGATCCGCGCCAGCGGCAATTCCTTGAGGAGCGCGCCCGCGATTTCGATATCGTCCGCCCCCAGCAATCGCGGGATCACCATCCCGCGGCTGATCGAGAGCGCCCGGTCGCGCTGCGGCTTCTCGTACCAATTGATCAAGGCGAGCGTGAGGCCCCGGTCATTAATGCCGACCCAACTGCCGCCGTCCGGCTCGGCGGGATAAAGACAGCGGCGCGATCCCGCCAGCCTCAGCCTGGGCGGCAAACCTTGCACGCGGCTTTTGCGTTCATCGCGGTTCATCGCCAGGACAAAGCCCCGGCGCGAGGGCAAAAACGAAACTGTGCACATTGGCTAGTCGGACATCAATTAATCAGCGAGGGGATAGCAGGCGCTCAGCGCCTGATACTTCTTCCATTCCTCGCGGATGAGGCCGATGGCGGCCGGGCGATGGCCCAGTTTGCGGTTGGCGGCGCCGATGGCGAACACCAGGTCCCATTGCCGGAACAGCACGGCATAGGCCTGAATCAGCGAATTGCGGGCGTCGTAGATGCTGGTCGCTTCGGACGAGGCGCCGTTCAATTCCAGGATCCGGAAATTCTCGCCGCGTTCGAGGTCCTCTTCCCGGGCGTAGCGCACATCATAGCGGCCGATGAAGAATCCGGGCAGCTTGCGGGAGATTTCGTCGATCCGCGCTTCCAGCGCCGCGCTCCAAAGCGGCATCCCGTCGCGGAAGATGCAGCCCTGGCAATGATTGCCGGCTTCCACCAGCTTCAGCCGCTCGCCGATGGCCAGCACCTTGTCCCGGATGGCGTGATGGCGCGTGAGATAGGTCTTGGCCATGATGGCGGCGCGGCTGTCGGCCAGGATCAGTTGCTCCACCGTGCTTTCGCCATTGCCGGTGACGGCGGGAAATATCTTTTCGGTGATGGCGAAAATCCGGCCCCGCTCTTCCCCGGGGAAACGGTAATAGAAGATGCCCACTTCGCGGGGCCCGGGGGCATATTCCTGCAAGACCACCTCGCCCCGTACCCGGGAGAGATAGTCGCGCGCGTCTTCGGGCGCGCGCACCAGCCTAAAGCCGCTGCCGCGATGGGCGATATTGGGCTTGAGCACCACCGGCAGCGACAGCCCCTGCTCCAGGCAGAGGCGTTCGAACTGTTCCATCCTTTCCTTGGATCCTTCCCGCCCGATCAGGGCGGTCTTGGCGGTGTAGCCGGGAGAGGTCCGGACCAGATCCTGCAGGGTGGCGTGTTTCGATTCCCCCACGATGCCGCCGGTCAGCATGCCGGGATTGGCGATGGTGGGAAGATTGAGGCTGCGGTATTTGAGACCCAGGCGGATATAGTTCAGTCCCACCGGCAGATAGAAAAGCCGCGCCGGCCAGAATTCCCATTTGAGCCAGCGCTGCAGCGCCGGCGACCGCATCACGGCCCCGATCCGCGCCCAATGACGATGGAGGATCAGGGCGGCGAGCAATAGCAGCGACAACCCGATCAGCCAGCCCCTTGCCGGCTCGTACCAGCCGACCGCCTGCATGCCCGCCAGCCGAACCAGGATGAAAACCAGCGGCACCCAGATCAGCCCCATCAGTGCCGTCACCGCCGCAAAGGAAAGGAAGGGAACCGCCAGCGTTCCCGCCACCAGATAGGTGGGAAGCCGCAAGCCCGGAACAAAGCGCGCCACCAGCAGAACCAAAAGCCCGCGCCTCTGCCACCAGGCCTCGCTGCGCGCCAGCCGCTCTTCATTCACCCGCCGCTTGACCCAGTCGCGTTTCAGGAAAGGCCGGCCGAAATAACGGGCCAGCGCATAAAGGCCCAGATCTCCCAGCCAGATTCCCAGGAAACAGGCGGCCAGCGCCAGCGGCGTGGCCATCATCCCCGCCGCGGTCATGGTGGCCCCGCCCAAGGTGGCCGCATCTTCGGAAAAGAAAGTAAGGAAGAAGAGCGAGGCGGCCTTGGCCCATGTCAAGCTCGCGATGCTCATGCGGACCTGCGGGCGGTTGTGGAAGATTTCAGATATTCGATGGTGGACGGCGCCATGCCGAAATTCTGCGGCAGCGGGATCTTGCGCAGGCCGCATATCATGGCGATCAAGGCATGGTGATGGATGGCATGGGAAACTGCGAACATCACTTCCCGGCCGAAGCTGGACACCGCCGCCGAGGCGCCGGCGCCGGCATAGGAAACCTTGGAACGCGTCTCTACCCTCTTGTCGAGCAAGGTGGCGGAGAGAAAGCGGGCCGCGTGGCGGAAATCCCGCGTCACTTGCAGCGCCCGCAACCGTTCGCTCTCCAGCCGGGGGTCGCGGTCGCGGCGGTCGTAATCGATCAGGCCGTCATTGACGGCTTCCAGCAGGATCTTGAAATGGTCCAGACTGTGCCGGTAGTGCGACCCGATCGAGGCGTTGCAGAGATCTGCGACCGGGTCGCGATATTGCGCGTCGCTGAGGCCGGATAGGAATGCTTCCCCCTGTTCGAGCACTTCGTCCATGGCCGCCAGAAGATGGTTGCTGCTCATGCCGGATACCCTCTTCGGCGCTTTCGCCGCTGCCCAAATAACGTCCCGCGAACCATGCGAGGATAGTGGAAATTCTCGTTCCTGCACACAAGGGTTTATTTTTGCAGGGTTTGTGGGAAAGGCCGGCGCGAAATGCTCGGGCCGGACCTTGTTTCCCGCGCGGCCGCTCCAGGGATTTCGCCAACGCAGCACAAGCCGGTTCCGGCACCGCGCTCTTCAGAGAAAGGACCGGCGGCCACATGCAGGCGCCTGGCGGACAGGGTGGGATCATCGCTCGCTGCGCTCGCAAAGCGCCAGCTTTTGTAAGCTCGCGTCCCTGCGCTCACGCTAGGGACCTCGCTAACAAAAGCTAGGCGTCGAACAATGGTCCGTCCACCGCTCCCTGTGAGCCAGCAAAAAGCCCGGCGCAGGGCCGGGCCTTTTGCTGGCGGACAGGGTGGGATTCGAACCCACGATACCCTTGCAGGTATGCCGCATTTCGAGTGCGGTGCCTTCAACCACTCGACCACCTGTCCGGCGGCGGAGATACTTGAGCGGCCCTGGAATGGCAAGGCAAATCCCCCACAAACACTGGCGTCTTTGGACCTCCGGACGGCGGGGTGGATCGCCGCCATTCCCGCGCGGTTGCGCTTCCGCATGCCACCGCGGCAATTCAAAATCCGTCGTGTCGACGGTGCATCGTGGTTGCGTCCGCGGAGTTTCGGAATGGGGCAATCCTTTTCGGTCACCTGTCCTTGGCGCGCGGCTATGGAATTCGGCTGCGACCTCCCCAACCTTGCGGACATGGGAAACAATCTCTCGGGAGCGGGCAAAAGCGAGAATATGCTTCTACCCTGGCCGGCCATGTGAGGCGGCCTCGCGCCTATGCCGGTCGAACGTCGCCGGTGGTTCCAGCGCGCCGATGTTGGTGCCGCTTTGGTCTTGCCCGACGGCCCAGGATTGAGCATGCGCTCCTGGCTGGCCCGGCACGGACTTGAACGGCGGATGCGGTCCAGCAATGCGGATTATGGCGACTGCCGACGCGCGCCCGGCGCGCGGATGCCTGCCGCCCACCCGGGCTGATGAATTTGTGCAACGCCACGAACATATTTTGACAAAGTTTTGCGTGCTTGATGAGGTTTTTTGGCAGCGCACAATCGTAGGAAGTCCGTGTAAATGCTTGCGCCAGAAGGCGCCGCGTGCAACCTTCGCGTGATCCCGGGGGGTATAAAAACGCATAGCACCCCTCCGCCCGCTGGAGGAAAAATATGAGAAGTCTAATCCGCTCCCGAAACTTTCTGATTGGTGCGGGATTTGCCGTCGTTCTCGCCGGCCTTGCCGTCAGCCAGTTCGTATTCCAGAACTCGGCCTCGGCCCAGGCGCAAGCGGGCATGATGGCGCCCAAATTCGAAGTGGACCCGTACTGGCCCAAGCCGCTGCCCAACCACTGGGTCATGGGCATGGCGATCGGCGTCTATGTCGATAACAACGATCACATCTGGATGGTCCATCGCGACCAGACCATCGACCGCACCATAAGCCAGCTGCAGCATGGCCAGGGCGGATGCTGCGCCGCGGCGCCGCCGGTTCTGGAATTCGACGAGGCGGGCAATCTCCTCCACGCCTGGGGCGGCCCCGGTCCCGGCTATGACTGGCCGGAATCCAACCACGGCATTTTCGTGGACTATAAGGGCAATGTCTGGATCGGCGGCAACGGCCCCGACGACTCCCAGGTCCTGAAATTCACCCAGGACGGCAAGTTCATCGCCCAGTTCGGCAAGTCGGGCGCCCGCCGGAAAGCAGGCGCGGCGGCGGAAGCGGGGGTTGAAGCCGCGGCGGCCGGGTATCAGGCCAACAGCAACGACCCTGTCAGCTTCGGCCGTGTGGCCAAGATTTGGGTCGATCCCACGGCCAACGAGGCCTATATCTCCGACGGCTATCTGAACCACCGCGTGGCGGTGATCGATGCCGATACCGGCAAGATGAAGCGCTGGTGGGGCGCCTATGGCAACAAGCCGGACGACACCCCGCTCGGACCCTATATTCCGGCGGCGCCGCATGCCCAGCAATTCCGCAATCCGGTGCATTGCGCCGACATGTCGGAAGACCGGCTGATCTATGTCTGCGACCGGGTCAATGACCGCATGCAGGTCTTCACCCCCGAGGGCAAGTTCATCAAGGAGATGTACTACAAGACCAATACCTTGACGGACGGCTCGGTGTGGGACATCGCCTTCTCCAAGGATCCGGAGCAGAAGTGGATCTTCATGGCCGACGGGGTGAACGAGAATGTGGTCATCATCGACCGCAAGACCCTGACGCCGGTCACCACCTTCGGTGACGGCGGCAATTATGCCGGCGAGTTCCATGGCGTGCATTCGATCGCCATCGACAATGAAGGCAACCTCTTCACCACCGAAACCTATGAAGGGCGCCGGATCCAGAAATTCCTCTATAAGGGGATGGCGCCGGTCACCAAATTCGATCAGGGCGTGCCCTGGCCCAAGTCCTGACGGGCCAGCCACGTAGAGTCACATGCTTCTGAGGGTCATGCGCTGCCGGTTTGCTTTGCTGCTGGCAGCGCTGGCCCTTTTTCTTGCCCGGCCCGCGCCCACGAAGTCCCGGTGGACGCGTTGGTGCAGATGTATGCGAAGCCCGAGGGCCATACCCTCAAAGTGCTGATCCGCATGCCGCTCAAGTCCGACATGGACGAGGATTATCCGCGCCGTGGCGACGGCACCGTCGATCTGGCCCAGGTGAATTTCGCGCTGAGGTCGGCCACCACCGTCGCCCTGCTGGAGCAGCTGAAGATCTTCGAGGACGGCCGGCTGTTGCCCACGCCCAAGATCGTGGCGACCCGGATGTCGCTGGATTCAAACCGCTCCTTCACCACCTATAGCCAGGCCTTGGCGCACGTCACCGGGCCGCCCCTGCCCGCCAGCACCAGCATCTATTGGCAGGAGGCCAAGCTCGACACCCTGGTCGAATATCCGATCCGGTCGGACCAGTCCAAATTCTCCATCCACGCCGCCTTCGACCGGCTGGCCCTGCATGAAGTCACCGCCCTGCAATTCCTGGCGCCCAACGGGGTTTCGCGCGCCTTCGAGCTGAACGGCGATGCCGGGCTGGTGCCGCTGGAGCCGGGCTGGTTCTACGCCGCCGGGCGTTTCGTGGTCTTAGGCTTCAATCACATTCTGAGCGGCATCGACCATCTCCTGTTCCTGTTCTGCCTGGTCATTCCCTTCCGGCGCATCCGCCCCCTGGTCCCGGTGGTCACCGCCTTCACCGTGGCCCATTCCATCACCCTGATCGCCTCGGCCTATGGCTATGCGCCCGACGCGCTCTGGTTTCCGCCCCTGATCGAGATGCTGATCGCGGTCTCCATCGTCTATATGGCGCTGGAGAACATCATCGTCGCCCATCCCAAGCGGCGCTGGGTCATCACTTTTTTCTTCGGCCTAGTCCACGGTTTCGGCTTTTCCTTCATCCTGCGCGACACGATGCAGTTCGCGGGCACCCATGTGCTGACCTCGCTTCTGTCCTTCAATGTCGGAGTGGAGCTGGGGCAATTGTTCATGCTGGCCCTGTATGTGCCGGCGCTGAATTTCTTCTTCCGCCATATCGTGGCCAGAGAACCCAGGCTGGGCACCATCATCCTGTCGGCGCTGGCCGCCCACCAGGCCTGGCATTGGATGGAGGACCGCTTCGACGCCCTGCGCAAATTCCCCTGGCCGACCATCACCACCGCCGGGATCATCAGCACCTTGCACTGGCTGACCGTGCTGGTGGCGGTCGCCGCCGCGGTCTGGCTGGTATCGCTGGCGACACGGCGTTGGGAACAGGCCGCGGCGGAAGAAGCGCCCCGCTCGCCGGCGGAATAGCTTCGGCCCGCCTCAGTCTCTTCCCGCCAGCCATTTCAGCTGGGCCTTGGCGCCCAGCCTGGGCGCGATCGCCGCCAGGGCGGCTTCCATCTCGGTATCGAACCGGAAGGGCGGATTGACGAGCAGGAGCCCGGCGCGGCCGAGCCTGTCCTCAGGCGCCGCAACCGCGATCTCGATCTTGAGCGCCTTGGCCACCCCCGCCGCCAGCACTTCGCCGGTGAAGGCATTGGCGGCGGCCTCGGATTTGATCGGAAACCAAACCAGATAGATGCCGGTGGCGAATTTGCGGAAACTCTCCTTGAGCAGGCGCGCGGCCTGCGCGAATTCATCCTCCGCCTCGAATGGCGGATCGATCAGGACCAGCCCCCGCCGTTCCGGCGGCGGCAACAGCGCGGCAAGCCTGGCATAGCCGTCACCCTCCTCCACCCGGGCCTTGCGCCAAGGCGCCAGCAATTGTTTCAACGCCGCCGCCTCTTCGGGATGCTTTTCGATCGCCGCCAGCCGGTCTTGCGGCCTCAGCATCCGGGCCGCGATCAGGGGCGAGCCGGGATAGCGGTTCGCGCCTTCGGCTGCGACCAGGGCGAGGTAGCGCTCCAGCAGCGGCGGGCCCTTCATTCCCCGCAACTTTTCGACGCCGGCCCTGGCTTCGCCGGTCATTTGCGCCTCCGCCGCGGCAAGGTCATAGCGCCCGCGCCCGGCATGGCTGTCGATCACCGCAAAGGGCGCTTCTTTTTTCGCCAGATGGCCGAGGACCGCCACCAGGGCCAGATGCTTGACCACATCGGCGAAATTGCCGGCATGATAGCTGTGCCTGTAGTTCATAAGCGTTCTTGAGGCTTGGTCGGAACCCGCCTCCCCTGCGCATGCGCCAGCATGCTGGCGGTGGAGGTGGCCGTAGCTGGCTCGTGAGGCCGAGCAGTAAAAGGTCCAGTGGACCTTTTGCCGGCCGAACCCAGCGAAGGCCGGAGGGGGTCACTCACAAAAGACTTTAACCTTCGCGTGTTCGTTGTCGACATCCACGGTGAGATCGCGCAGCTGCTCGATCATCTCCTCCAGATTTTCCGGGGTCAGCTTGTTGATGTCGAAGGCGATGCCTTCCTTGCGCAAGGCATTGTTGACCTGTTCGCGGGCATGGGCCGGAATCACGCCGGTGAGCTTGACGCCGGCGCGCAGGAGCTGCATCGGCACCCGTACATTCACCTTGGTGGGGCCGGAATATTCGTCATCGGCGTCCACCACCACCCTGAGATATTTGCATTCATTGCCGTCCCGGGCGGCGGGCGCGTTCCCGCGTTCGATGGCGGCGATGAGCTTCTCGGCCTCCTCGGCGGTGATCTTTCCCTTTGCCAGCATGTCCAGAATCTGGCGGCGATCCTCGTTCATGGCGGGTCCTTTCAATGAATCCGAACTGAAACGTTGCTGTCGCGGCTGGCGACATCGACTTGGGTGCCGCGCAATCCACTGATCACCGCGTTGCCGGCCTTGAGCGACCGCCACAGGTTGAAGCGGAAGATGAGCGAGGCGATCAGCAGAAACGGCAGGGCGAGAATCACCAGCACCAACAGCAGCAGCCAAAGCAGAATGAGAGGCAGCCACAGCCAGATGCCAACGCGCCAGCCCGCGGGCTTGACATGGACACTCGCCGAAAGCGGCGGCAGGATTTCGCCTCTCATCGTCCCTCCAATTGGCGGATGGCGTCGGCGGCGCTGATCTCGCCCTGCGCCAGTCGGTCCAGTATCTCGTTGCGGGATGGCTTGGGATCGGTCTCGACGAATTCGAGCTGGGCGGCGATGCGGTTCAGCCGCGCCTTGACCGTGGGGTAGGAGACGCCGAACACCTGCTCCATCTCCTTGATCGAGCCATGGCTGCGCACAAAGGCGGCGACGAAGACCTGATCCTCCGACGACAGCCGCGCCAACTGCGGCAGGGCGAATTGCCCCTCCAGCGCGATGCCCCGGTCGGCCAACCTGACCCGCTCCACCACCAGGGGCGAGCCTTCGGTCAACCGTGTCAGTTCCTGCCAGTCTTTGATGTCTGCCATGGCGAAATCTCAATCCCGTGGCAGAAAATAATTGGAAAAATCAATTTTTCAAGCAAGAAAAATTGATTTTATTGAAGCGCAGCACAACCCTTTGACTCGCTTGAACTTTCAGGCATCGCAGCCTTCCGGTTTCAGCACCCGGCGGGTCGAAGCCGGGTCCTTCAACAGCTTGGCGGCCGGGCGGACCGGGCGCCGCACCAGATTGCCGCCGCAATTGGGGCAGATGCCCTTGAGCTTTTCCTCGGCGCAGGCGGCGCAAAAGGTGCATTCGTAGGTGCAGATGCGCGCCTCCTGGCTGTCGGGCGGCAGGTCGCGGTCGCAGCATTCGCAGTTGGGGCGCAATTCCAGCATGGCGTGTCCTCCAAAGCGAAAGCCAATCACACGGACTCATCGCCGGCAATCCGCGGGACGCGGAGCGGCGGGACAGGTGCGGCTGCCGCGCAAGCGAGGATTGCGCGAGGTAGCGCGGCAACTCCCGCTCAAACTCCGGAAAATATCGCGCGATCACATCGACATCGAACTGCCCGAAGAATCGATCTCCTCGGGCTCCCGGTCGAGCAGGAATCGGAATGCGGCTTCCAGGCAGCGCTCGGGCGCATGCCGGCCAGCATCAATTTTTCGCAAGTCTTCTTGCTCATCGTCACGCGATACCGGCTCTCGCTTTTTGCGTCGCGTACCGTCACCTCGAACGCGAGTGGGTCGCCATCGCCGGTTCGCTTGACCTCGATCATGCCCGCCTCCATCGCTATTGCCGGGCGCCTCGCGCGCCACTTGGCATTCATTCGCACCCCAATGGGGTGCGAATGAATGGTGCGGGCGGCCCCGTCTGGTGAGCATAGCGAGCCAGACAATCAAATAACCCGACCGCCCGTGAATGGAGTTTTTAGATTAAAGCTTGGCATTCAAAATCGCACCAATGGTGCGATTTTGAATGGTGCGGGCGGTCGGAATCGAACCGACACACCTTTCGGTACCAGATTTTGAGTCTGGCGCGTCTACCAGTTCCACCACGCCCGCACAGGCACGCGCGATCGCCGCGCGCCATCGGCCGGACTGATTGCCACAAGCCGCCGATCCCGTCCAGACCGGACGCTATTTCTTGGTCCAGTTGCCGTTAAGGGGCTTGTAATATTGGCCCGCCGGCAGCTTGGCGATGAGCTGGACGCCGGTAGCCTGGCCGGCCGCATCCTTGCTGACGCCGGATTTCGCCGCTGTCTGGGCATAGACCTCGCCGCGGGCGGCGTTGATGGCGGTGACCGCCGCGGTGGTGGCGGTGTCGGCCGAACCTTTGACAAAACCCAGATAGCCGTCGGCCTGCTCGCCGACCGTGCCGGCCGCCTTGGCGGCGTCGACCGCGGCTTTGTCGCTGGCCAGATCCGCGAAGGCCGGCTGGACCAAAGTCAGCAAGAGAGCCAGGGCGGCGGCCAATTCACGTCTTGTGATCATCTTCGGGCTTCCTTCACGGCAAAATATTGCATCAGAAGATATTGGGATTCTGCTGGATGGCGGTCTGCACTTCCTTGTCCAGGCGCACCCGGACGTCGGCGTCCAGCTTGGCGTAGATATTGATCGGCGCCACTTCGACCCGGATGGTGGGGGTACAGGCGTATAGCGCGGCTGCGGTCGCCGCCGTCACAATTGCGGTTCGTATCGGATGGCTCATCGAATCGCTCCTAATTCGCCGTGCCCGGGCTCAATGTCTTCGCCCATGCAGCAGTATAGGATTTTAAGAGTTCGTCAAAATTAAGGGAAGTGTCCAATGTCAGGTCGATGGGGGTGCCGCTAGGCAAGGGAATCGGCTTCTGGAGCGCCGTGCCGTTCAGCAGCGCCATCAGTCCCACTTCAGCCTGTTGCGGCTTGGGCGGCGCGCTCCTGCCCTTGATATGGAAAATCACCTGCAGCCGGCCGCCGGCGATGCTGTTGAGACTGGCATCGAGTTGGTCATAGGCGAGATATTCCAGCGCCTGATAGGCGAAGTCCTGCACCGCATTGGTGCTGGCGGCGCCGCCTTGGGTCCACAGCGAACGGTCGATCGACAATTGTCCCGCGCCATTGGCTTCGACATGGCCGTTCAGAATCCGCACCCCGCCGGGCCCGGCCGAAAATGGCACATGGCCGGACACCTTGCCCTCCAGCTTGATCTTGCTGCCCAGGTTGGAGGCCGTGACCAAGGCGGCCAACGAAATGGCGGAGACATCCACCGTCCCGCTGATGCGGCCGGGATCGACCGGATTGATGGCGAACGGCCCCATTGTCACACGCCCATCCGCGAAGGCGCTTTCGATGCCGTCCACCCGAATGGCCGAAGGGCTGAAACCGAAATGCAGATTCACGCCGGTGAAGGGCAGGGTCCAGTCGATCCGGGAGATGGAAAGCGCCTGTCCGGATTTGGTGGTGGGCGGCAACAGCGAAGTAAATTCCAGATCGGCCCGGACGTCATGCGCCTGGCCCAAGGGGGTGAGAAAATTGAGGCCGGCGATGTGCAGCCGGCCGCCGCTTTCGATCCGGCTACCTGTCCAGGTCACGGTGCCTTCAAAATCGGCGGTGCCGTCCGCGCGGCGGAACGCGGCCAGAAGTGGCGACAATGTCTCCGGCTGCAGCTTTCCCACCGCGAAATTCAAATGCGGCGCCGCGATTTGGGCCGAACCGGCGCCGTTTGCCATGCGATGGGTGAAGGTCACCTCGCCCAGATGCTGATTCTTGGGATCGCTGACCGAAAGCGTGCCCCGCCAGACGTTGCGGGCAAATTGGATGCGGCCGGTCCCCAAAACCGGATTGAATCGCGGAGCGGCCGCCCGGTCGCTGACCCTCGCCGCCGCCAGAATGACCGTGCCGGAGGCTGAGGCGCCGGACTTGGCGGCAAAATCGAGCGCCGCATCCGCATCGGCCAGATGCACATTGGCAAGCGGCAAATCGGCCGAAACGCTTCGCGCCCGGGCCGTCATTCGCCATCCGCCGGGGCCGAATGTGAAAAGCGGCTTGCCGGTGGCCGGGCAGGCCTTTGCTTTCACGTCTTTCGCCATATCGGAGGCGCCGGCATGAAATGCCGCCAGGCTCAGCGTGGCGCAAGAGGCAGGATCGAATGTCCAGTTGCCGCCCTTGGATTTCAGGTCTCCGGTCACCGACACCGCGGCCCGGCGCAGCATGGCATAGCCGAAGCGCGCGTTGAGCGCGGCGCGGCCGTTGAACGCGCCTTTCGACCAGGAAAATTCCGGCAGGCCCAGCGCGATATCCGGCAGGCCTTTTCCCGCCAGCTTGGCAGCGGCGGATCCCGCCCATCCGCTCTGCTCGCCTTGAACCGCCAGTTGTGACACCTGCAACAGGCCGCCGGCGGCGCCTCGCAATAGGGCCGGCTCCGACAAGGATAGCGCGATCTGTCCGCCGCGATCCGCCACATGCCCCTTGATCGACAGATCCAGATGCTTCGCATTGGCGGTAACCGCCCTGGTCAAAGCGGCATCACCCAAGGAGGGAAGCTTGATCGCGTCCGGCCCGAGATCCGCCCCGCCCGCAAGGCTGAAATCGGCCTGGCCTTGCCAGTTACCCGAAACCCCGGACAGGGTCAGATTTTGCGCCACCACATCCAGCGCCGGATTTTGCATTGCGACGCCCATCCGGGCGGTGCCGGACACCACATGCAGATGCAGCGACGATGCCTTGAGGGCGATTTGCCCCTTCGCGAATTCCCAGCCAAATCCCGTTGCGGTCAGATCGGCGCCGAAATCCCGTGCGTTCATGTTCGGATTATCCAGATCGCCGGCCAAATGCAGGACCAGCCGGCCGGCTTCATTGTCGAACAACAGCCGGCCTTCCCGGACCGTCACCCGCATATCGCGATAGGAAATCGCGGCGGGCTTGACGGTGAAGGTCGCAGACACCGGCAGGTTGCGCCTGAGCTTCAAGTCGCCGTCCAATTCCAACCGGCCATAGGGTGATTGAAGAAAGACTCGCAATCCGCTCAGCGAGACAGCCAAATCCGGACTGACAAATTGCGATTGGCCCTGATTTTTCTGAAGCGAATTGATCCAGCTTTGCAGCCCCGGCAGAAAAACCGTGCCGTCCGCCGCAATTTGCGCCCGGATCTCGGGATGCACCAGCCGGACTTCCACCACCCGCGGCATCAGCTGCAGCGGATCGAATCTCAGCTCGATTTTCTCGGCGGAGACGGTGGGCGCGGCGGCCGGGCCCAAGGCAAAGCGGCCCGAAACACCGGAAAGGCCCAGCCTGTCGATTGCGACCGAAGCGGCGATACCGTGGCTCGAGAAATATTGCCGCGCCAGTTCCGCGGCCAGGCGGGCGCGCGCCACCCAAAGGATCAGCAGCAGAACCGCGATCCCGCCCACAATCACTCCGATGATGCGCCGCCAACTCATCTGATCGATCTACCTGTCGTTAAACTGTGACCGATTTGCGCCCATGACCGCGCCGTCTTCAACCCCGTTTTGCCGCCGGAACCCTGGCTCTGTCCGGTTTTCGCGCCGTTCACCCCATGAGGGGAACCCGACGGGCTCATCGGTAAAATCGCGCAATCGCGCTCTGGCCGTCACAAAAACTTTTCCGGCATCCGCGAAACTGACGCCGGGCCCGACAGCAAAGGAGATTTCCATGCAGAACCCCGCAAGCGGATACGGCGCAGGCGAAGGAATGGCGCAGTTGAGCCAATCCATGGAGCGCACAATGGATCAGAACCGCATGCTTCTGGAGGAAATGGCGCATTTCGCCAAGGAAGAGTCCCTGCGCCTGGCGCATGTGCAGCTGGACCAAGCCGATCACGCCTTTATGCGGTTGCGCGACAGCCGGGATATGACCGGCCTGCTCGACGCCCAGCAGGAATGGATGAAGCAGATGATGCAGGAATATGTGGCGCTCAGCCTGCGCTACGCGGAGATGTTCCATCGCCTGGCGCAACATCTCAAATTCCAGTTCGGAGCCGGCGCGCCGCATCACGACGCCGAGGAAGACGGTGAGACAGTTGCGGAAGACCTGACGCAAATGACGCCGACCGGAAACGGCATGGCGGAGGGACAGGCGCCGCTGCCGGCCGAATAAGGCCGGTTGTTGCCGCCAGAAACGGCCAAAATTCTAACAAGGCCTTAACCCCCGCGGATCTATTCTGACCCCGCATCCAGGGGTTGGAGGCATGAAACGACTCTTTGTCAGTGCGGGAATACTGTTTTTGGGGGCCCTGATTCTCAGCCCGGTGGTGGCGGCTTTCGAGCCGGATCCCATGCCCGGGGACATCAATTTCAACATCGCCCAGACCCATATCTTCATTCCCGTGGCCTATTCGCTGTGTGCAAGCTTGGGCTTGGCCCTTTTATATCGGCTTCTGAAGCGATAATAGCGGCGGTCACCTCGTCATCCGCGAGAGCCCGCCTCATGACCGACCGCAAAATCTCCCGCGCCCTTCTGTCCGTTTCCGACAAGACCGGGCTGATCGAATTCGCCACCGGCCTGGCCGGCCATGGCGTGGCCCTGGTCTCCACCGGCGGTACCGCCAAGGCGCTGCGCGAGGCGGGCCTCGCGGTCCAGGATGTGTCCGACATCACCCATTTCCCCGAACTGATGGATGGGCGGGTGAAGACCCTGCACCCCAATGTGCATGGCGGGCTGTTGGCGCTGCGCGACAAGCCCGACCATGAAGCGGCCATGACCGCCCATGGCATCCAGGGCATCGATCTTCTGGTCTGCAATCTCTATCCCTTCGAGGCCACGGTGGCGCGCGGCGCCGATTTCGAAACCACCATCGAGAATATCGATATCGGCGGACCGGCGATGACCCGCTCCGCCGCCAAGAACCATGACTGGGTGACGGTGGTGGTGGATGTGGAGGATTACCGGGCGGTGCTGAACGAGATGGCGTCGCATAACGGCGCCACCACGGCGAAGCTGCGCCGCACCCTGGCCCAGCGCGCCTTCGCCCGCACCGCCGCCTATGACGCGGCGGTGTCCAACTGGTTCGCCGGCGAGCTGGCCAAAGACGGCGACACCGCCCCGCCCCGGCGGCGCGCCTTGGCCGGCCATCTGCGCCAATCCTTGCGCTATGGCGAAAATCCGCACCAGCAGGCGGCTTTCTATGTCGATGGCGGCACCCGGCCCGGCGTCGCCTCGGCCCGCCAGCTTCAGGGCAAGGAGCTCTCCTACAACAACATCAACGATACCGACGCCGCCTATGAGCTGGTGGCGGAGTTCAGTCCCAAGGACGGGCCGGCCTGCGCCATCATCAAGCACGCCAATCCCTGCGGCGTGGCGGTGGGCAATACCCTGCGCGAGGCCTATCTGGCGGCGCTGGCCTGCGACAGCCAGAGCGCATTCGGCGGCGTCATCGCCTTCAACACCATATTGGACGGCGCCACCGCGGAAGAAATCTCCAAGATCTTCACCGAAGTGATCATCGCCCCGGATGCCGACGAAGCGGCCAAGCGGATTCTGGCGTCCAAGAAGAATCTGCGTCTGCTGATCGCGGGCGGGTTGCCCGATCCGCTGGCGCCCACCATCACCTACCGTTCGGTGGCGGGCGGATTTTTGGTCCAGACCCGCGACAATGGCCGGGTCACCCGCGACCAGCTGAAAGTGGTGACCAAGCGCCAGCCCAGCCCGCAGGAGATCGCCGACATGCTGTTCGCCTTCACCGTGGGCAAGCATGTGAAGTCCAACGCCATCATCTATGCCAAGGACGGCTCAACCGCCGGCATCGGCGCCGGCCAGATGAGCCGGGTGGATTCGGCCCGCATCGCCGCCATGAAGGCCAAGGACGCGGCCAGGATCGCCGGCTGGTCCGAGCCGCGCACCATCGGCTCGTCCGCCGCCTCGGAAGCCTTCTTTCCCTTCCCCGACGGGCTTTTGGCGGTGGCCGAGGCCGGGGCCACGGCGGTGATCCAACCCGGCGGTTCGCTCAACGACCAGAAGGTGATCGACGCCGCCGACGAGGCGGGACTTGCGATGGTCTTCACCGGTATGCGGCATTTCCGGCACTAGCGCGACTATTCCGCGCTCAATCGCGCGATTATTTGAACACTTCACCGGGGTCGATGCCCCAGAGGCGGGCGCGGTCGATCCAGCCTTCGACGCCCTGCGCCTGAACCCGGCAGGCATCGGCCTGGCACGCCTTCACCCGCAATACGGCGCCGGCGTCGGCAAAACCCGCCACTTTCGAGCCGGGATCGGCGCGCTTTCGGATCTCCGCCCGCGCCTTGCCGGTGACCAGCACGGTGCGGGTGTCGGACAGCATCTGGCCGCTCATCCAGCCCACCGTGCCGTCCGCCGCCGTCACCCGCCGCCAGATATCGAAGCTGGCGCTTTCCTTGAAGGGATAGTCCTGGTGCCGGTAGATCCACAAAATCCGGTATTGATAACCCGGCCCCTGCCTGAGCGCGGCGCGGGTGACGCGCTGGCTCGCCCAATGCGGCTGAAACTTTGCGGCATCATCGGCCCGCGCCGCCGGGGACAACAAAAGAGCTCCCAGCAGCAAAAAAATCCTGCGCATGGCCTCAGAAATTGCGATTCAACAGGTCGAACAGTTTTTCATAATGCCGTTCAGCCTGCTTTTCGTTGTAGATATCGCGGCCCGGCACCGTCCAGCCATGCCTGGCGCCGTCATAGATTTCGCTCTGATAGCGGCCGCCCCAGGCCGTCAGCGTCTGATTCAGCGTTTCGATCGCCTCCGGCGGCATGATCGGGTCTTCCACCGCATGGCCGAAATAAAGCTCGGCTTCGACTTTGGATATGCGCGTATGGGGACTGTCGGGCGCCTCGGTGACCAACTGGCCGCCATGGAAGGAGGCGGCGGCGGCGATCTGCTTGGCGCAGACCGCGGCGGTCCGCAGCGCCATGGCCCCGCTGAAGCAATAGCCCACCACCGCGATCCTGTCGCCCGCCACTTCCGGCTGGTCGAGCAGCGCCGCCACATAATGCGGCGCGTCCTTTTCCATCAAGGAACCGGTGAGAGAATTGAACAGCCCCTGGATGATCTTCATCGATTCCGGCTCGCCCCACTGGAAATTGGCGTCGATGAAAGGCGGCTTGCCATAGCGGTAGAAGACATCGGGCATCATCACGACATAGCCCTGTTCCGCGATCCGCCTGGCCATGCCCTGATTTTCGGGACGCACGCCGAATATGTCGGTATAGAACAGCAGGCCGGGATGGCGGCCCCGGTCCGGCGCATAAAGAACCGCGTCGGTCTTGCCGTCCGCGGCGGCGATTTCCAGCTTTCTTTCGATCATTCCTTCTCCCATTCGTAAATGACGGCATTCCAATAACGCACCCGATGCGATCCGGTGCGGGTGAAGCCGCGCCGGCGCAGCTGCCGGCCGATCATGGCATTGAAATAGCCATGCGCCACCAGCACCGCGCTGCCGCCCTCCCGCACCTTGTCCATCAGGATGTCGGCGGCCCGGGCGGCGCGATGCTTGGCTTTGCGGTAATTCTCGATCTCGGGATGATAGCCCGCATGCCAGAGCACCCTGGCCATCACCGCCCATTTCGGCACCCGCATCTTCAAGAGCGGGATGCGCGGGCTGGCCAGGGGCGCCTCCGCGAACAGGGGATCGGCCACCAGTTCCGCGTGCGGCGCCAGCGCGCGGGCGCTTTCATGCGCCCGCGGCCGGTCGGAGGCGAATATGTGATCCAGTTCCTTCACCAGATCGGTGAGTTCCTGCGGCGGCAGGCTGGCCGGGTCCAGGCCGGCGGCTTCGTAGGCGTCGATGTAATCGCGGAAGCCGTGATGGCTGGTGCGCGGACTGAGCGGCAGGGCCGGCTGGCCATGGCGCACTAGGATGATGCGCGCGCCCTTTGGCATTGAGTGGAATTTCGGATCCCGCATCGGCCTTTGGAAAAAGCTGGCTTTTGCTCTACCGCCCCAGGATGGAGAGGTCCAGTGGACCTGCGAGAGCGGCGCCTCCCTCGCTTCGCTCGAAGAGGGGCCAGCTTTTCTAGGCTCAGCTGCGTTCGCCAAGAAAAGCTAGGCCAACGGCTCGAACGAGATGTATTAGCGCCCTGCCGGCCTCACCGGGGGCCGTGGACAGGCTGGCGGCTGGCTGGGGCGGAAGGGATCGAACCTTCGAATGCTGGAATCAAAATCCAGTGCCTTACCACTTGGCGACGCCCCAATCCTCGCGTCCGGGCCGGGACCATATAGAGCAGGCTTGCCGCTTTCAACGCGCCAAAATACCGAAAATCCCAGTCCATTCCGCTTGGTTGCGGGGCCCCGGGGGCATCGCTATAAGGGCGCTCCCGCGCGGCGGACCCATCGGGCCCGCCCGGTTTATCGGAGAGTAGCTCAGCCTGGTAGAGCACTACGTTCGGGACGTAGGGGCCGGAGGTTCGAATCCTCTCTCTCCGACCAATTTTGCGCGAAAGGAGTCCGCATATGGCCAAGGGATATTGGGTGACCGCCTATCGCGCCGTGACCGATCCGGCGAAGCTCGCAAAATATGCCGCCCTGGCCGGTCCCGCCATCGTCGCCGGCGGCGGCAAATTTCTGATCCGGGGCGAAGCCGCGGTTGCCTATGAGGCCGGGGTGAAGGCGCGCACCGTGGTGATCGAATTCCCCAGCGTCCAGGCCGCCACCGCCACCCATGACAGCCCGGCCTATCAGGAGGCTCTGGCGGCGCTGGCCGGCGGCGCCGAGCGCGACTTGCGAATCATCGAAGGCGTAGATTAGCCGCGCGTTCAGGCAGCGGACGCTTCCATCATCATGGTGTCGATGGTGAAAGAGCCGTCGGCCTCGATGGCGAAATGCCTGCGGACTTCCTCCGGCGCGGCCGCCTGCAATGCCCGGATCGCCTGGACGAAAACCTCCGGCGTATTCATCCGGGCAATCCAGCTGGCGAAGTCCAACCGCAGCCGCCAGGTCCGCACCGCCTTGAGCGCAAATCCCGCCCGGGCCAGCGCGCCGGACCATTCCGCCAGCGTGTAATTGCGCACATGGGAGGTGTCGCGCATCAGCTCCACCGACTGCAGATGGGTATCGAGCAAGGCCACGCCGGGGGTGAACACATCCAGGAAGAGTGCCGGCGCGCCCGGCTTCGCCACCCGGCGGGCCTCGCGCAATCCGGCTTCGAATTCCAGCCAGTGATGCGCCGAATAGCGGCTGACCACCATGTCGAAACCGGCATCGGCGAAAGGCAGGCGGTCCACCGAGGCGCGATGGGTCTCGATATTGGCGAGGCCCTTGCGACGGGCGGTGTCGGCCACCGCCTTCAGCATGTCGGCCGACAGATCCACCGCCGCCACCGTGCCGGCATGACGCGCCAGGCGATAGGCGGCATGGCCGCCGCCCGATCCCAGATCGAGCGCCCGGGCGGGGCGGACCGCCTCCGCCACCGCTTCCAGGGCGGCGAGATCCGCGCCCTCGGCATGCACCGCGCTTTCGACATAGGCGCTGGCGCGGGGGCCGAACTGGCCGGTCACCAGGGCATCATGGGCTTTGCTCATCGTCGTCCTCCGGAAGTGCGCGGATCTTGTCTATTATTTAGCATGGTACAAGATCTATATTTATCCTGGTATAAATCCCGCTATGACCGCCAGCGACCAGAACCGGCTACTGGGAGATTTCATCCGCGCCCATCGCGAGCGGCTCAGCCCGGATGTCTCCACGAACCGCCGGCGCACCCCGGGCCTGAGGCGGGAGGAACTGGCGGCCAGGGCCGGCATCAGCACCACCTGGCTGAGCTGGATCGAACAGGGCCGGGGCGTAAAGGCCTCGCCCCAGGCCCTGGCCCGGCTGGCCCATGCCATGGCGCTGTCGCGGGCGGAGCGGGCCTATCTGTTCGAGCTGGCCGAAGTGCGCGATCCCGAAAGCCCGGCGTCCGATCCGGTCGGCGATGCGCCCGCTTCGATTGCGGCCGCCGTCCAGGCCATGCGCCATCCCGCCTATGGCCTGGACCGGCTGTGGAATGCCTGCGCCTGGAACGATCCGGCGGCGCGCCTGTTCGAAGGCTGGCTGAGCGGCGGTGCCGAGCGCAATCTTCTCGCCTTCGTCTTTCTCGACACCAAGGCGCGCGATCTCATTCCCGATTGGACGGACCGGGCCCGGCGCCTGCTGGCCGAATTCCGCAGCGATTACGGCCATAGTTTCGCCGATCCCCGGGCGCGCGAACTGGTGGAGCGCTTGCGGCGCGACAGCGTTCTGTTTCGCGAGTCCTGGGACGCGCAAGACGTGCGCGAGCGCGAGGGCGGCCTGCGCAGCTTCCACCATCGCAAGGACGGATTGCTGCAATTCATCCAGCATACCTTCAGCCCATCGGACCGCCCGGATCACAAGCTGGTGATTTTGACGCCCGCCTGACGGCGCTTCAGCCCGTTATGGCTTCGGCGGATGCGGGATGGCCACCCGGCCGGTAGAACAGGATGCCCAGCGCGAAACCGCCCACCCCCACGATCTGGGTAATGAGATCGAAGGTGGTGATGGCGTAAATGCCCAGCGTGATCAGCGTCACCCCGCTGATGCCGGGATAGACGCAAAGCACCAGCCATTCGAGGCCCTTTGCGCCGCGGAAGCTCCAGGCCGCCACCAACCCCGCCAGGCCGTAATAATAAGCGACCTGGATCGCCACCGCGTTGACGGAAGCGGTGATGATGGCATTGACGCTGGGCATCAGGCTGGACGCCCACAGCAGCACCAGGCCCACCCCGATCAAAAGATACATGGCCCGGATTGGACTCTGGGTCTTGGCGGAGACCTGGCCGAACAAATGCGGCATGGCGCGGTCGCGGCCCATCGCAAACAGGGTGCGCGAGAATTGCAGCATGGTGGTTTCCAGGGTGGCGATCGAGGACAGGATCACCGCCAGCGACGCCGCCAGCCCTCCCGTCCGCCCCAATCCCGACGCCACCGCCAGGTTATAGACGATATTGTCGGTGAGGCTCTTGGCGTCCTTGAGCGAGAACAGAAACAACGCCGCCAGGGTAAATCCCAGATAATAGATGATGGTGACCACCACGCTGGCAAATCCGCCATTGCCGGCGGTGTGCTCGGCATTCGCGGTTTCCTCGCCCAGATTGGCGGTGATGTCCCAGCCCCAATAGAAGAACACCACCACCAGGGCGCTGGTGGCGAAACTTTTCCCGCTATAGCCCAGGCCGAACCAGGACCAGGAAAAGACGTTTACCGACCCCGCCTCGATCACATGCACGAAGGCGGCGATCAGCACGAAAGTGAGAATGATCAGCTCGATCCCGGTCATCACCAGCTGTACCTTGCTGGTGATCTCGATCCCCATGATCAGAACCAGCGCCACCGCCACGAACCAGAGGCTGGAGACCGAGGCGGTCAGAATCACGTCGCCGGCAAGGCCCGGATCGATGAAATTGAGGCTGGCGGTGGCGGCGGGAATGCTGCCCGTCACCATGAACACCAGGGCCGCGATCAGAAGCGCCCAGCCGGAGAAAAAGCCCAAAAACCGGCCAAAAACCGAGCTGGTCCATTGATAGGCGGCGCCGGCGCTCACCCGCTGGCGGTTGAGGGCGCGATAGGCGATGGCGATGCCCAGCATGGGGACAGCGAAGATGACCAGGGCGCTGGGCGCCAATGTCCCGGCCGTGGCCAACAGCACCCCGGTGGTGACCGCGATGGTGTAGCCGGGGGCGCTGCCTGCGACACCCATGACCAGCGATTCGAAAAACGAAAGGGCATTTGCCCTCAAACCGCCACTCATCGGGCCCCGCGCGGCTGACATAGCCCCTCTAACACGCTTTTTCGCACTAGTCTCGCGGGCGGGAATAGGCTTATTTCTCGCCGAATTTTAAGGGCGAGGCCAAAACAATGAAGATCGGCGTTCCGAAAGAAATCAAGACACTGGAATTCCGGGTCGGCCTGGTGCCCGAAGTGGTGCATCAATTGTCGGTCTATGGCCATCAGGTTTTTGTCGAGAGCGGTGCCGGCGCCGGGATCGGCCAGTCGGATGCGGATTACAAGAAAGCCGGCGCGGAGATCCTGCCCAACGCGGATGCGGTGTTCGATACCGCCGAGATGATCATCAAGGTCAAGGAGCCGCAGCCGGTCGAGATCGCGCGTCTGAAGCCGCGCCACATTCTCTTCACCTATCTGCATCTGGCGCCCGATCCCGAGCAGACCAAAGGGCTGATGAAGTCGGGCGCCACAGCCATCGCCTATGAAACCATCACCGACGCCAAGGGCCGGTTGCCGCTGCTGGCGCCGATGAGCCAGGTGGCGGGCCGGATGGCGACCCAGGTGGGCGCCAATCTGCTGCTCAAGCCGTCGGGCGGCCGCGGCATGCTGATCGGCGGCGTGCCGGGCGTGCCGCCGGCCAAAGTGGTGATCCTGGGCGGCGGCGTATCCGGCACCCATGCCGCGGAGATGGCGGTGGGCATGCGCGCCGATGTCACCCTGTTCGATGTCTCTCCGGCTCGGCTGGAGGAATTGGATGTGCAGTTCGATGGCGAATTGAAAACCGTGTTCTCCACCCATCATGCCGTCGCGCAAGCGGTGGCGGATGCGGATCTGGTGATCGGCTGCGTGCTGCTGCCGGGGGCGGCGGCGCCCAAGCTGGTCAAGCGTGAGGACCTGAAGCGCATGCGCAAGGGCTCGGTGCTGGTAGATGTGGCGATCGACCAGGGCGGCTGCTTCGAGACCAGCCATCCCACCACCCATGCCGAACCGACTTTTGAGGTGGACGGCATCATTCATTATTGCGTCGCCAACATGCCGGGCGCCGCGCCTTTGACCTCGACCTATGCGCTGAATGCGGCGACCGCGCCTTATGTCTATGCCCTGGCCAATTTGGGAGCGGAAAAGGCGCTGGCCGCCGATCCCGGTTTCGCCAAGGGACTGAATGTCCAGGCCGGAAAGATCACCTGCCCGGCGGTGGCCGAGGCACTCAGGCTTTAGGCTTTCGGCGCGGCGGGCTATAGGCTCCCATGCTTTCGGGGACGGTGACATGCGCGGGATTGGTCATTTTATTGACGGCGGTTTGGTTGAGGGTTCGGGCGGCCGGTTTGGGGATGTGTTCAATCCGGCGACCGGCGAGGTAGAGGCGCGGGTTTCGTTTGCCTCGGCTGCCGAACTGGACCAGGCGGTGGCCAGCGCCCGGGCGGCCCAGCCCGGCTGGGCGGCGGTCAATCCCCAGCGCCGGGCCCGGGTGCTGATGAAGTTCGTCGAGCTGCTCAACCGGAACATGCAGCCTTTGGCCGAGCTGATGTCGCGCGAGCATGGCAAGACCGTCGCCGATTCGGTGGGTGACGTCACCCGCGGGCTGGAAGTGGCGGAGTTCTGCATCGGGGCGGCGCATCTGACCAAGGGCGAGTTCACGCCTGGCGCCGGGCCCGGCATCGACATGTATTCCCTGCACCAGCCGGTGGGAGTGGGAGCGGGGATTACACCTTTCAACTTCCCGGCCATGATCCCCTTATGGATGGGCATGCCGGCGATCGCCTGCGGCAACGCCTTTATCCTGAAGCCCTCGGAACGGGATCCTTCGGTGCCCATGCGCCTGGCCGAGCTTTTGCTCGAGGCGGGCCTGCCCAAGGGCGTCTTCAATGTGGTGAATGGCGACAAGGAGGTGGTGGATGCGATCCTGAGGCATCCCGGCATCCAGGCGGTGACCTTTGTCGGCTCCACCCCGATCGCCGCCCATGTCTATGCCACCGCCGCCGCCCATGGAAAGCGGGTGCAGGCCTTTGGCGGGGCCAAGAACCATGCGGTGGTGATGCCGGATGCCGATATGGAGATGGCGGCGGACGCCCTGATCGGGGCGGGCTATGGCTCGGCGGGGGAACGCTGCATGGCGATCGCGGTGGCGGTGCCGGTGGGAGAGGCCACCGCCGAGAAGCTGGTGGCGGCCCTGAAGCCCAAAGTGGAGAGGCTGAAGGTGGGTCCCTATACCGCCAGCGACAGCGATTTCGGGCCGGTGGTGACCGGGGCGGCGATGGAACGCATCTCCTCGCTGGTGGACCGGGGCATCCAGGAAGGCGCCGAGTTGGTGGTGGATGGCCGCGGCTTCAAAATGCAGGGCTATGAGAAGGGCTTCTATCTGGGCCCCTGTCTGTTCGACCGGGTTACCCCCGCCATGGACATCTACAAGACCGAGATCTTCGGACCGGTGCTATCCATCGTGCGCTCGCCCACTTATGAGAATGCGCTAAAGCTGGTCAACGAGCATGAATACGGCAATGGGGTTGCCATCTTCACCCGCGACGGCGATGCGGCGCGGGATTTCGCCACCCGCTGCCAGATCGGGATGGTGGGAGTGAATGTGCCCATCCCCACCCCGCTTGCCTATTACGGCTTTGGCGGCTGGAAGCGGTCGGCCTTTGGCGACCTCAACCAGCATGGGCCCGACTCCATCCGGTTCTGGACCCGCACCAAGACCGTCACCGCCAGATGGCCCTCCGGCATCAAGTCCGGCGCCGAATTCTCCATGCCGGTGTTCAGCGAAACCGCGCCGAAAAAAGCCTAAGCAAATCATGGTCTGAGGCCGGCGCGGAGCGCGCAGCTTTTGCCGGGCCTCGACCGAAAGGAACGAGTTTCGCATTGACGCGAAGGCAATGCGGGCGTTTAATTTTCATGCGGATAGGTGGATGTGCCGCCTGGTCGCGATGTGTTTCTCGGGCGCAGCGGATGGCGCGATCCCCTCCCGGATCGCCATCGTCAGGTCTGTTGGAACGGACCGTTCATGGGCGCCCCTTGAGAACCCGCGACAGGCGCGAATCTTCAGGCTTCCGCTTGGCATCAACTTTCGCGAGGAGGGTTCCGCATGGAAGACACGCCACCGGGCGAGAGATTTCGGCCCCTCATGGAAGGGGCCAACGGTTCCTTGAAAAAGAACCGCAGCTGAAAATCGAATCCGTGAAACACGGGAGAAATCCCGCATACAGAGTCCGGTTTGATGCCGGATAGAGCCCCGCCCGAGATGGCGGGGTTCGCATTTGCGGCAGACGCGACATCAGGGATGTTGACCTGCCGGGCCGAAAGGCCAAGGTTCCCAGCCACATGACCAATTTCCGCCGCGCCGCCGTTCATCTTGCGCTGATCGCGCTGATGCTGCGCGCGCTGTTGCCGGCGGGCTGGATGCCCAATCCGGGCCCCGCGAACGGTTCTCCCCTCATCATCTGCACCATGGATGGGCCGCTCCAGGCGTTGGACGGCAAGGGAAAGCCGATCCGGCATGATCCGCGCGGCCATCAAGCCTGCCCATTCGCCGCCGCGGCCCATCTGGCCCCGCCGGCGCAACTGGCAAGCCTGGCATTGCCCGCGATTGCAGACGGCCCCGCGGCCGTCCCGGCACGGGCTGGACCCGTCATCGCCCGCGCGCATCACGGCCCGCAATCGCCCCGCGCCCCGCCCGCGAACGCCTGAGCCTTTTGATTCGTGCGCCTGTTCCGGCGCGATTTCGCTCACGCATTCGGAGAAGTTCCATGTTCATAAGATCGTCCATTCGCGCCGGCAGCGCCGCCACCGCCATTTTCTGTCTCGTCGCCTCCCAACAGGCTGTGCAAGCCAAACCTAGTGACACAAATCCAAAGTCCGCCGGGCATCTATCCGTCACCGACGCCTGGATCCGGGGCATGCCGCTCAGCGTCCCCTCCGGCGGCTATTTCACCCTTAGCAACGGCACCGGCAAGGACATGGTCCTGACCGGCGCCGACAGTCCGGCCTGCGGCATGCTGATGCTGCATCGGTCCGAAAATGTGGGCGGCAGGACCGAGATGAAAATGGTCTCGGAAGTTTCGGTGCCCGCCGGCGGGTCCATCGCCTTCGCGCCGGGCGGCTATCACCTGATGTGCATGCAGGCTAGACCTTCAATCAAGCCGGGGGGCAGCGTGGCGGTGAGTTTGATATTCAAGGACGGTACCCGATTGACCTCGCAATTTCCGGTTCGCGACGCGGCCGGAAAATAGGAACCAGGCAGATGGGGGACAAACGCTCTAGAGGATAAACCGTGTTCAAGACCCGCCAATCCCTGATCGCGCTTCTGTCGGTTCTGTTGCTGCTGCTTCTGGCCGCCGCGGCGATCCTTTGGCAGGAAAGTGGCGCCGGTCGCGTCGTCGCTACCGGCCAGGCGGCGATCGGCGGTCCCTATCACCTCATCAACCAGGACGGAAAGCCGGTCAGCGATCGCGATTTCCAGGGCCGCTATCAGTTGATCTATTTTGGCTACACTTTTTGTCCGGATGTCTGTCCCACCACCTTGGCCCTGATCGCGGCGGCGTTGGAGAAGATGGGCCCCGATGCCCAGCGCATCGCGCCCATTTTCATCACCGTCGATCCCGGCCGCGACACGCCGCAAGCGCTCAAGAAATATCTGGCCGCGTTCGATCCGCGCTTCATCGGATTGACCGGCAGCCAGAGCGAATTGTCCAAGGTTGAGAAGGAATACAAGGTCTATGCCCAGAAGGAACCGCTGAAAGGCGGGACCTATGCCGTGAACCATTCCAGCGTGATCTATCTGATGGGGCCGAAGGGCAAATTGGTGACCTTCTACAATGAGGTGCTGACGCCGGAGCAACTGGCCAAGGATCTCAGCGCCAAGACGTCCTGACGCGGCGCGCCCCAAGGCGGTATTGGGCGGCTCAGCCTTTGGCGAAACGGCTGGCCAGACGAGCGAGAATTTCGTCGGCCTGAAAGCCCAAGGCCCCCAGCCGTCCCGAACGCTCGAACAAGGCCAGGCCCGCAAGCGCCGCGGCCACCAGCACCACATCGCACTGGCTCTCGCGATTGTCAGAAGGCAGACCACTGGCCTCCGACAGCGCCCGCAGAGCCGCGATCATGCGGCCGTTGAACAACCGTTCGGCTTCGCCATGCCCTCCCGTGCGCGGCAGCGCCAGGGACGCCGCCGCGATGGTTTCGGTGCCGCCCAGAAGCGACAAGGCCACCGCGCTTGCGCCTCTAATATTGCCCGCCTCGCGCATGGCGCGGGCCAATTGGGTGAGATCGTCGGCGGCCAGCGCCAGCAGCAATTCATCCTTGTTGCGGAAATAACCGTACAGGCCCGCCGGGGCGAAGCCGGCTTCCGCCGCCACGGCTCTGAGCGAAAGATCCCGCGCCCCATCGCGGGCGGCGACCCGGCGCGCCGCCGCCAGAATGGCGGAACGCGACGCGGCCTTGGACATATGCGCCAGCCGGGCCTTTCTTTCATTCCGGCTCACTCTTGTTCCACCCGGCGCCAGCGCTGCATCGCTCATGGGCAAAGATGATATGCGATTCGGCGACGGAAGGAAAAAGGCGTATCCGCCCAATTCGGCCCGGTCTATTTGGCCAGATCTACTATTTGGGATGCGTGGTCTTGTAGAGATTGACGGCGGCGTTGATGTCATTCCCCGTACGCTGTTTCTCCGCCTGATTCTGGCTGATCTTCTTGTTGGCGTCGGCCGCGATCGAATCGTCGAAGGCGGTCTTGTTCTTTGTCGCCAGGTCTTTCTGCGCCTGGATATAGTCCAGCAGGCATTGCTGATAGACGTCGGACTGGGCGATGAAATTCTTGGCGTCGCCCACCGCCGCCACCATCTGTTGCTGGCTGGCGGTGCGCCCGTCCGGCGCCACGGGCGCGATCGGAGGCGTGCAGTTGGATTGGGCAAAAGCAGGCGCAGCGCCTGCGACAGTCAGAAGGGCAAGCACCACACCGATTTCGACACGCATATTCTCCGGTACTCCCCTTGGATTCCGTGCACCCAGCGACGCCAAGGAGTGAAGCATAGTTTTCTGAGGTGAGCCAGTGCCATGCCGGACTGCATCGGCCGCGCGCGCTGCGCGTTCCGGAATTCATCGGGACGCCGCCGCGTGCCCATAATTTTGCCGCAAAGCCTTCCGCGAAAGATGAATTGCTATTCAATTGCCATCGAATGCGCTGCCGGTGCCGCCGGCGGTCAATGCGTCAGCGCCACCGCCAGGCCCGCGACCGGTTGGCCGGCTTCGGTGCGCGGCGAGGCATCGACAAGTCCGGCCACGGACAAACCGGCGGCTTCGGCCCGCTCGCGGATATAGGCTTCGCTGTGCCGCCAGCGCCGTTTCGGGCCCAATTCGAACCCCAGGCCCTCTTTCGCTTCGGCGGTGAAGAGAAAATAGCCTTGGGGGGACAAGTGCGCCACGATCTCGGAAAACAGGCGCGTCAGATCTCCCAGATAGACCAGCGTGTCGGCGGCCAGGATCAGATCATAATGGCCGGCAATCGCGGTTTCGATATCGCCCACCACAAGGGAATCATAAATCTCCCGCGCCCGCGCCTTTTCGATCATGGCCGGCGAAAGATCGATGCCGTCGAGGCGGCCGGCGCGCGGCCGGAAGGCAAGCCCCGCCAGCCCGGTACCGCAGCCCAGATCGAGTACGGCCAGATTCACCCGGCCGGGCATCACCAGACCGGCCAGTTCGGCGAGAATGCCCGGGCCGGCATAGCCCAGCTGCCCGATCATGCGCTGGTCATACTCGGCGGAGAATTGATCGAAGAGGTGACGGACATAGCCGGAATCCGAGCGTGGCACGGCCTGAATGGCGCGGGCCCGCGCGGTCCGGGCTTCGATTTCAGGCTCGGGCTCAAACCCGCCCAATATCTCCAGCGCCTTCTCGGCCTCGCCGGCCTGAAGCCAAGCCTCCGCGATCAGAAGCTCCGCCTGCTCAAGCCGGGGATCCAGACGCAGGGCCCATTTGAGTTCGGCGATCGCCGCGGGCAGCGCGCCGATGTGCAGCAAGGCTTCGCCCAGCGCCATCGCCGCCACCGCCACGCCGGGATTGAGCCCGGCTGTCTCGCGCGCTTCCTCAAGCGCGCCTTGGCCGTCGCCGGATGCGATCAGCGCCTTAACCAAGGTCAGCCGCGCCAGAAGCCCGCCGCGCCCGGCCGCCAGCCGCGCCCGCAAATCCGAAACCGCCTCCCCTGCCCGGCCGGACGCGATCAGCGCCTCGGCCTCGGCGATGGGATCACTCCCCAAGAATGCAAAGCCCATTGTTCAGGACCACCGTGCCGGGGCGCTCCTTTACCGTGGCGCGAAACGAAACGGTAGAGCCATCCACCCAAATTTCGGTGGCGATGGTCTCGCCCGGAAAGACCGGTTTGGAGAAACGCACATCGAATTGGCGGATGCGCTCGGGCCGATAGTCCGCCACCGTGGACAGGATGGCGCGGCAGACGGTGCCGTAAGAACAGAGGCCGTGCAGGATGGGGCGGGGAAAGCCCACTGCCCGGGCGAAGGCTGGATCGCGGTGCAGCGGATTGCGGTCGCCCGACAGCGCGTACAGAAAGGCCTGATCGGGCCTGGTGTCGCAGTCCCTGACCAGGTCCGGCGCCCGTTCGGGAATGGGATGCGGCTCAGGCCCGCCCTCCTTGGGACCGCCAAAGCCGCCATCGCCGCGCGCGAAGATGGAGGAGACAATGGTGAACAGCTTCTCCCCGCTGGCCTTGTCGCGCACCACCCGCTCCTGCACCAACACCGCGCCTTTGCCCTCGCCCTTGTCGAGCACGGCCAGCATGCGTTCGTCGGCCGTCACCTCGGCCTGGGGCGCCAGCGGCTTGTGGAAGCTGATGCGCCGCTCGCCATCCACCACCATCATGAAATTGATCGAGGATTTTCGCGGCATGCGCTGGCGCTCGGGCGGCGCCTCGCCGCGATTGATCACGCTGGCGAAGGTGGGCACCACTTTCAGGCCGTTATTCTCATAGGCGAAGGGCAACTCCTTTTCATCCAGGGGATCGCGCATGAAGCCCACCCCCAGGGCGTAGAGCATCACATCCTTTTCGTCATAACCCGCCTGCAGCCCGGTGGCGCCCGATTGCATCATATCGTCATAATCGATCGGCATATCCGTCTTTCCTTTTCGTCATTGTGCCTTGGCGCTTTGCACGAAGCCAGAGCCTGTGGTCTCATTCCGGCATGACGGACACCCAACAAGCGCCGCGGCGATCCAATGGCTGCCTGTGGGGCTGCCTGGCGATCCTGGCTTTCATCTTCCTGCCGGTGATGCTGGCGGGCGGCTATGGCGCCTGGTATCTGTGGCAGGGCTTTCACCGCGATCCGGTGATGCGCACGGTCACCCAAATGGTGAACCGGGACGGGTTGGCACATCAGGTGCTGGGCGCGGACATCCGGATCACCGGCATTGAAGCCAACGCCTATTCCTTCATGCCGGGGCTGGGAACGCGCAGAGGTTACGCCGTCACCCTGGCCGGCAGCCGGGCGCAAGGCCGGCTCGCGGTCGAAGCCGAGACCCGCCATGGCCATATCACCATCCGATCCATGATCCTCACCGGACCCCATGGCGGGCGATACGACCTGTTGCACAATGTCATTTTGACGCCGGGTTCCGGCGGCACGGAATATATATAATTCTCGATCAGGCGCTGACTTTCTTCCCCCGCAAGGCGGAGCCTTTGGCGGGGGAAGATGTCTGCTAGGCTGCTTGCGGCCGTGGCAGACAGTTGGGGGTTAGGATATCGCGCGTTCCGGCACCGCCAAGGCCGGACCATCGCTCCACACATCGGTCAGCGGCATGCCATTCTTCTCGATATAGGCCTGGGCCGTCTCATAACCTTCCTGGATCGCCTGATCGAACTTCTTCCAGTCGCGCAGGCCGATCTGCGGCATGGGCGGCTCGATCAGATAATCGGCCTGCTCACGCACCACGCGGCGCTGGGCCTCCGAACCCACCGTACCCGAGCGCATCAGGATGGAGACGATAGACGGGGTGCCCTGCATGCGCTGGCCGACCAGCCACCACCAGGGCCGTTCGCCGTAACGCTCGTCGCGGGCCTCGAGATCGATTTCGCCGGTGATGTCGCAGGCGATGATGGGGCCTGCGCCGGAGGAATGTTCGCGCATCACATCCACCGGCAGATTGTTCATCACCCCGCCATCCACCAGGAGGTGCCCGCGCAAGATGACCGGCGGCAGGATTCCCGGCAGCGCCACGCTGGCGCGCAAGGCCCGCCACAGCGCGCCGTCGCGATGCTCATGGATCCGGCCGGTGGTCAGGTCCGACGAGACGCAGAAGAACGGCTTGGCCAATTCCTCGATCCGGATATCGCCGAAATTGGTCCTCAGCATGTTCGACGCCTTGCGGCCCCTGACCAGCGCGATCAAGGGCAGGGTGAAATCGTTGAGCGGATTATGGGTGACGAACACATCGCGCATCCGCTCCGTCAGTTCTTCCACCCCCCATTCATGCGCCAGTCCGGCGGCGATGATGGCGCCCATGGAGGTGCCGCCCAGGTGATCGAACGGCACCTTGGCCTCCATCAGCGCCTTGATGATGCCGATATGAGCGAAGCCGCGGGCGCCGCCGCCAGCCAGCACCAGCCCCACCGCCCGCCCGGAAATGAACCGCGCCAGCCGGTGCACATCGGCGGTAAGGCCGGCGCGGATGTGATGATGGGATTCGAACAGCCCGGAACGCAGCGAGAAATGCTCGGGCAGTCCGGCGCGGGCGCCGGAGGGATGCAGCAGCAGCAGCTCGGGCAACCCGCTGGCCCGTTCCTTGAAGGCGGGCAGATCCAGGGGCCGCAAGGGCAAGGGCTGATCGGCGCGCGCCAGCAGGAAGATGCGGTCGGCCTGCCTCAAACATTGATGCGTCCAGGGGCTGTCGGGCGCGTCGCCGCGGTAGAACACCACGTCATGCGCCGCTTCAAAGGCGTTGAACCATTCCGCGCTTTGATCGCAGGACTGGATGTCCAGCACCGCGGCCCGGCTTCCCATCTCGGAGAGCGCGTTGGCGATGCGATGGGCGACGGGCGCGGCCTCGAGATTCTCCTGCAAGGGGACGATGGCGAACGTCTTGGGCCGCGATCCGTCTCCGGCGTTGCGGGTGGTGGCGGCCAGCCGCTTCACCAGCAGCCGCATCAGATTCATCATCACTTTGGGATGGCGCGCGATCAAGGCCTCGAACCCCTCCGGGCTGACGCGCAGCAACTCGCTGTCGCGCAGGGCGACGATCTCGGCGCTGTGGTGGTGGTCGCGGGCGATCAGCGACATTTCCCCCACCGTCTCGCCGGCCGACACATGCGCCACCAGCCGGCGCTGGCCCTGGCCGTCGGTCACGAAAACGCCCAGCGCGCCGGTCACCACCAGGAACAGGGCGGCGTCATTCTCGCCGGCGCGGTCGAGCACCACCCCGCCCGGCAATCCGAACCAATTGGACTCCGCCAACAGATTCTTGAGCGCCCCGTCCCCCACATTCTCCAGAATGGCGAAACCCTGGAGCCTCTCGCGCAATTCCTCGGGATAAAGCGTCTGCTGCCCGATGCGGAAGGAGGAGAGAAACGGCATGGTCATGCTTTTATCACCATGCCGTCCAACCACCATCAATGTTGAGGGTGGCGCCGGTCATGTAGCTGGAAGCCGGCGAGGCCAGGAACAGGAGCGGCCCGCCGATCTCTTCGGCCGCGCCCAGCCGGCCCAGCATGGTGCGGCCGGCCAGCCTCTGCGCGAATTCGGCTTCGGCCCGGGCCGGGAACGGACCCGGCGCCAGCGCATTGACCCGGATCCGGTAGGGGCCGAATTCGGCGGCAAGATGACGGGTCAGTTGCGACAGCGCCGCCTTGGCGGGACCATAATGGAACGGGCTTTGACCGTCTGGCGAGGCGTAAAGGCGCGCATCGGGCGCCACCAGGCCGTACATCGAGGAGAGATTGACGATCGCGGCCTCGCCCGCCACGGCTGCCGCCCGTTTCAGGGCCGGGAGGGCGGCGCGCGCCGCCTCGAAGGCGGCGGTGACGGCGCTGGCATAGGTCTCTGCGAAGTCGGAAGGCTGAAGCACCGAAAATGCCTTCACCTGCATGGAGACGGCGTTGTTGACCAGGATATCCAGCCGCTCCAGGCCCGCGAAAAAGGCGCGCAGTTGCGCCGTCTCGGCCATGTCGAAGGCGGCGCGGGCGACGGAATGGCCTTGTGCGCGCAACTCCTCCTCGAACAGGCGGAGCTGGGCATCGTCGCGGCCATTGACGATTACATGCGCGCCGGCCTGAGCCAACGCCCGCGTCATCACCCGGCCCAGATGCCCGCGCGCGCCCGAGACAAAGGCGGTGCGGCCATCCAGCCGGAATAGCGGAGGAACTTCCATCACCGCGAGCCCATACCAGACCTCAAGGGTCGCACCGGCATGGTAAAAAAGCCATTTACGCTGCGGCGCAGCAATTCCACCATTCGCAGCCCAGGGCGCGGCGCCCCGCCCCATTGGAAACAGAGCTTCGCCACATTAAGGTTGAAATAATCCCATACTCCAATAAAACGCAGGGGTTTTTTCGCGCGGCCGACGCATGCCGCCCAATTAAAGGGAATTCATTTCATGACGAGCAGACGGTTTCGCGCCCCTTTGGCGGCCATCCTATTCGCCACCACCGCGTCCGTGGCGCTGCTGGCCTCCCCGGCCCTCGCAGCGGATACGCCGCACCTTACCAGATCGGTCAACAATGCCCTGGCCGAAGCCCAGAAAGCGGCGAATGGCGGCGACCTCGCCACCGCCAAGGCGGCTGTCGACAAGGCGCGCGGCGTCGATGATCGCACCGATTACGACAATTACATGATCAATGAAGTAGCCCTCGCCGTCGCGGTGAAGATGAACGACATGGCCGCGGCCGATGCCGCGGCCGAAGCGGCGGTGGAATCGCCCGCCCTTCCCGAGGATCAAAAGCCCAACGCGCTGCGCACCGCGCTGATCCTGGCCAACAACCAGAAGCATTTCGACAAGGCCATCGGCTACGCCAAGCAACTGGAGGCGATGAATACCACCGATCCGGTGGCGCAAACCGCGATCACCCAGGCCTATTATCTGGGCAAGGATTATCCGAACGCCCTGAACTATACCCAGAAGCGCATCGCCGCCCTGGAAGCCGCCGGCAAGAAACCCAACCGCGAGACCTTGCAGATCATGCTGGATATCGAGGTGGCGCAGAAGGACGAATCCGGCGCCGAAAAGACCCTGGAACAGCTGGTGGCTCAGTTCAACGATCCCAAGGACTGGACCCAGATGATCGACGTGGCCATGAGCAGCAAGGGCCTGCGCGATGTCGAAGTGATCTGGCTGGGCCGTCTGTTGTTCCTGACCGGCGCCACCGCCTCGCCGGATGACGCTTCGCTGGTGGGTTCGACCGCCAGCCGTCTCACCTTCTTCGGCGATGCCGAAGTGGCCCAGCAGCATGGCGGCTCCGGCTTCCCCGATCCCACCGCCCGGGCCGCGGCCGACAAGAAGACCATCCAGGCCCAGATCGCGGCCGGCGAAAAGCAGAATGGTCAATACAACGCCAAGCTGGCCGAAGCGCTTTACAGCTATGGCATGTATCCGGAAGCGGAAGCCGCGGCCAAGCGCGCCATGGAAAAGGGCGGCGCCAAGGATTCGACCGAAGCGCCGATGGTGTTGGGTCAGGCGCTGATGGCCGAAGACAAATATGACGACGCCATTGCCGCCTTCAACCAGATCCAGGGCGGCGGGCCGGCCACCGCGCGCATCACCCGGCTGTGGGTGGACTATGCCAATATCAAGAAGAACCCACCGGTTCCTGACACCGCCTCCGCGGCTCCGGCGAAGTAAGGCTTATTGAAACAGGCGGGATGTGGGTCCCACATCCCGCCCTATTCTTGACTCGCTGAACTGCCTGATTGAGGCACGATGAACCTGCTTTTCGGATTCGCGCCCTTTCTTCTGTTCGTGATCTTGTCGCGGCTGTCCGCCGATCTGGCTCTGTGGCTGGCTTTCGCCTCCTCCTTCATCGTCACCATCCGCGATTTTGTCGAAAGCCCCAGCCTTAGGCTTCTGGACGGCGCCTGTCTCGCTTTGTTCGGGCTGTTGGCGCTGGGCCGCGGCTTCCTGATGCCGGGCCTTTCGCTCGCCGCCGTCCGCACCATCGTGGAAGCCGGCCTTTGCCTGATGATCTTTTATTCGCTGTTCCGCGGCCAGCCCTTCTCGCTGCAATATGCCAGCCGCGAATCCAAAGAGCCGCATTGGCCGATGGCCGCCTTTCTCCGCGTCAACCGGCTGACTTCGCTCACCTGGGGTATCGGCTTCGCCGCCATGGGCTTGGCGGACGGCGCGGTGGCCCTTGCGGCCTTGCCCTTCTATGTCGGAATCGCGATGAACATCGTCGCGCTTTCCTTCTGCATCAGCTTCACCTTGCGCTATCCCGTGCTGGCGGCCAGGCGATTGCCGCGCTAACCTCGCCCGGCCGCCCGCGAGGACTTTTCATGAAACAGGCCGTCATCGTCTCCACCGCCCGGACCGGCCTCGCCAAATCGGTGCGCGGCGGCTTCAACCAGACCCATGGCGCGGTCCTGGGCGGCCATGCCGTCAAGCATGCCATCGCCAAGGCCGGGATCGAGCCGGGGGAAGTGGAAGATGTCTTCATGGGCTGCGGCATGCCGGAGGGCGCCACCGGCAACAACATCGCCCGCGAATCCCTGATCTGGGCCGGCTGCCCGGTGAGCACGGCGGGCGTCACCATCAACCGCTATTGCTCCTCCGGCCTGCAGGCCATCGCCATGGCCGCGCAGCAGATCATGACCGAGGGCACCGATGTGGCGGTGGGCTCGGGCGTGGAATCCATCTCGCTGGTGCAGATGGGCGGCATCAACCTCAATCACTTTACCGAGGAGCATCTGCTTCAGGTGAAGCCGGCGATCTGGATGTCGATGATCGAGACCGCCGAGATCGTGGCCGAACGCTACGGCGTCAGCCGGGAGCGGGCCGATGAATATGCGCTGGAAAGCCAGAAGCGCACCGCGGCCGGCCAGGCGGCGGGCAAGTTCGACGACGAGATCGCGCCCTTGACCGTCAAGATGAAGAAGATCGACAAGGCAAGCGGCGGCGAAAGCATGGTCGAGGTGACGGTCGCCCGCGACGAATGCAACCGCCCCGACACGACATCGGAGGGGCTCGCGGCGCTGAAGCCGGTGCATATGGGCGGCCAGCAGATCGCCCAGGGCAAATACGTCACCGCCGGCAATGCCTCGCAATTCGCCGATGGCGCCTCAGCCTCAATCGTCATGAGCGAGGAGATGGCGGCGAAGAAAAATCTCAAGCCGCTGGGCATCTTCAAAGGCTTCGCGGTGGCGGGGGTGGAGCCGGACGAGATGGGGATCGGCCCGGCGCTGGCGGTGCCGCGGCTGCTCAAGCGCCACAATCTCAATCCCCAGGATATCGATCTTTGGGAATTGAACGAGGCTTTCGCCTGTCAGGTGCTCTATTGCATGGACCGGATCGGCATCCCCCGCGACAAGCTCAATGTCAATGGCGGCGCCATCTCCATCGGCCATCCTTACGGCATGTCCGGGGCGCGGATGACCGGCCATCTTCTGATCGAGGGCCGCCGCCGCAAGGCCAAATATGGCGTGGTCACCATGTGCATCGGCGGCGGCATGGGGGCCGCCGGCCTGTTCGAGATTCTCGCCTGACCGCATGAGGCGCGTCCTTCTCGCCGCTGCCGTCCTGTTCGCCTTGACCGGCTGCGCGGTGCTGGATCAGACCGCCACGCCGCAGCCCGATCCCAAGATGCAGATGACGGCGCTGGCGGCCAAGATCGCGAGATTGGTGGAAGAACAGCGGCTGATGATCGATCCCAAGGCCAAGGCGCTCGCCATCGATCCCGAATTGACCAAAATCGCCGAGGCGCGCGCCCGCGACATGGCGACAAAGAATTATCTCGCCCATACCGGCCCCGATGGCCAGACGTCCGCCTCGCTGCTGATGGCCGAGGATGCAAAATGGCAGGGGCTTCTTGGCGAAAATCTCGCCGCCCAGCATTACCGCAAGGAAAGCGGCGTGGATGTGGACGCCTTCGCGCAGCGCTTTTTGGAGGAGTGGGTGAAAAGCGCGCCTCATCGCGACAATCTCGCCTATCCGGCCTATGACCGCACCGGCGTGGGCGCGGCGGTCAATGGCGATACGGTGTTTGTGGCGCAGCTTTTCGCCAGCGATCTCAAGCCCGAGGCCGGAAACAGCGGCAATTCCGTGGTCACCGCATATCCCAGCGCCGCCGCGGCCCAGAACGCCGCCGACGGCCAGCCCGTGCGTTTGCGCGGCGCCGAGGATTTGAGACCGAATGCTCCCGAGGCGCGCCGGCGTTAAAAGCGCCGGTCTTGCGGTTCAATTCGTCTGCCGACCCCCCGCATTATTCCGCGTTGCGATCGGGCCGAATTCAGAAAAGCCCGATTGATAAACCGCCTGTTAAGGCTGCTGGGCGAACAATCTGTGCATGACTGAGCACCCCCACCCTTCTTACAGCGTCTCGTGGGATCATCGTTGCTTTACACTATATCTTGTCGCCTTTACCCTCTATAGGGGCCCGCTGGGGCGAGTGATTCGATATGCGTGCAGAGCTTCCCTGGAACGTGGCCGGCATACCGCCCGAAGCGCGGGAAGCCGCGCGTGCCGCTGCCCGCCGGGAAGGTCTGTCGGTAGGCGAATGGCTCACCCGCCGCATTCTCCGCAGCTTTTCCGAATTGGGTGAACCCATGGCGTTCGAACAATCCACCATTGAGCGCCCGCAACTGGATTCCTGGGGCCTGCCGCGACTCCGCCGCCAGCCGCCGCGAGACCGAAGACATGCTGGCCCGGGTAAGCCGCTCGGAAGCCGAAGCTTCCGAATCCTATCGCCGCATCGAAGATCAGCTGCGCAATGTCGCCCGCCGGCTCGACAATACCGAGCGCAGCCAGTCCGAAAGCAACCGGGCGATCGGCAAGGCGACCAGCGAGATCAATGTCGCCAGCCGTGAACAGGCCCAGGCCTTCGACCAGCTGGGCAGCCATGTGCTGGGATTGTCCGAACGGTTGGAGCGGCTGGAACGTCACGCCAGCCAGGACGGCCTCAAGGACGCGGTCAAAGGCCTGCATCAGGGCCTGTCGCGTCTCGCCGACCAGATCGGGCAGACCACCAGCCAGTCCGCCACCCAGATATCGGCCCTCGCCGGCAATCTGGAACAGCTCGCCGCCCGCCTGGGTCAGGCGCGTAGCGACGCCGAAAACGCCACCAGGGCCCTGGAAGAGCGGGTCGCAGCCGTCGAAAGCGCCGCACAGCGCAACAGCGATGCGCTGGCCGGGGCGCAGCAAAAATTCGATCTGGCGCAGGAACGGATCGATGGCCAGGCCAACGGCCGGGCCGGCGATCTGGCCGAACGCCAGAAATGGGAAGCCAATCAACTGGAGTCACTGGAGCAGATCGAGGAACGCGTCGTCCAGTTGGAAACCAGGGGAGCCGATCCGGCGATCGAGCACCGGTTGGACACTGTCGAGCGCGCACTGGGGAGAATGGTTTCGCGGCTGGAACAATCCGATCCCGCGGCCGCCCTGGCCGAGACCTTGCGCCAAGTCAATCTGCGGCTGGACGCGGTGGAAAAGAAGCACCGCGAAATGCTGGCCGAGCTGCATGGCAGCCTGGGACAAGCGCCGGAGGTGACCACCGCGGGCGCAGTGCCCGGCTTCGAGCCCGCGCCCGAAACCCCGCCTTTCGCGCCGCCACCCGCCTTCGAGCCTGCCATCCCGGACGCGCCACTCTTTGAAGAGCCGCCATTCGAAGCGCCAGAATTTGAAGCATCAGGGTTCGAAGAGCCAGAAATCGAAGAACCAGAAATCGAAGAGCCAAAAATCGAAGAGCCGGAATTCAAAGAGCCAGAATTCAAAGAGTTCGGAATTCGAAGCGCCAGAATTCGAAGCATCCGATTCCGAAGCGCCGCCCTTCAGTTCCGAAGAACTGCCCTTCCAGGAAGAATCCGACCTTGAGGACGCCGAGGAGCCGCTGGAGCCGGCGTCGGAAACCTTCCCGGAAGCAGAAGCGCAGCCTCACGAAGAGATTCAGCAAGAACATGCCGAATCCCGTTCCGACACAGCGGACCATTTCGAACAAGGCGGCAATTTCGACATGCCCACGGCCTTCGCCGGCGCACCGGCCGAGCCGGCGCCTGCCGGCGAGAATTTCCTCTCCGCCGCCCGCCGCTCGGCCCGGGCTGCCGCCGAGGCCGAATCTCATCGCGGCCCCCGGGGATTCAGCTGGAACCATCCCGGAACCGGGGACGGCGAGAAATCCAGCCCCCGCTATCTGGCCATCCTGGTGGTCGCCTTTGTCGCCTTGCTGGCGATCGCGGTAGGGATGGTGTGGAGCCACCGCCGGGCAAGCAGCGAGCCCCAAGCAATAAGCCGGGCCGTCACACCCCGGACCGTGGCGCGGCAAGGAAAATCGGCACCGCCCAAAATCGTGCCTGCCAAATCCGCGACGGCCGAACCGGCTCCTGCGCCTGAGGCCAAGGCATCGGCGCCATCCTCGGCGGCTCAGCCGAAAGCCGTGAAGCCGGCTATAGTTCCCGCGGCCGGTGCCAAGCCTCAAGCCCCGCACCAAACCGTCAATATCCGGCCGCCATCGGTGGACAGGATCGCTGCCGCCGCCGAGGCCGGCAATCCCACCGCCGAAACCATCATCGGTCTGCGTTATCTCGACGGCCAGGGCATCGCCGCCGATCCGGCCCAGGCCCTGAAATGGCTGCAAAAGGCGGCCAATGCCGGCCAGGCCGTGGCTCAATACCGTCTGGGGACCATGTATGAGCGCGGCCAGGGCGTGGCCGCCAACCCTGCCACCGCCGCCAAATGGTATCTGGCCGCCGCCAACCAGGGCAATCGCAAGGCGATGCACAATCTCGCCGTCACCTATGCCGAAGGCATCAACGGCAAGAAGGACATGGCCGAGTCCGCGCGCTGGTTCGCCAAAGCCGCGGATTTGGGACTTTCGGATTCCCAGTTCAATCTCGCCGTCCTGTATGAGCGCGGCGACGGCGTGCCGCAAAGCCTGATCGACGCCTATAAATGGTATGCCATCGCCGCCGCCCAAGGCGATGCGGAATCCCGGTCCCGGATGACCGTGCTCGCCACCCAATTGTCCGCCGCCGATCGCGCCGCGGCCAGCCGCGCGGCCGAGGCGTTCCATCCTGCGCCACTCAATCGTGCCGCCAATGTGGCGCCCGAGCCGCAGGATCTCGTGACCAAGTGATCTAAAGGGACATTTCCGCCTCCCGCGGTTGACCCGTTCCCCGCGCGCGCGCACATTTCGTTTTCGCGGAGGGGTTCGCGACTCGTCTCGTTCCGGGCGCACCAATGGAAATCTATCTGCCTATTGCGGAAATGTCGGTCCAGTGGACCGTCATTCTGGCCATGGGCCTGGGCGTGGGCTTTCTCTCCGGCCTGTTCGGGGTCGGCGGCGGGTTCCTGCTGACGCCCCTGCTGGTGTTTTACGGCATTCCCTCCGGCGTCGCGGTCGCCACCACGCTGAGCCATATCACGGCCTCCTCCATTTCCGGCGCGGTGACGCAATGGAAGAAACAGGCCATCGACTTCAAGATGGCCGGCGTGATGCTCCTGGGCGGCGTGGCCGGCACCTTGGTGGGCGTGTGGCTGTTCGCCATCATGCGGCGCGCCGGCCAGATGGATCTGGTGGTCTCGCTCACCTATGTGCCCCTGCTGGGCATTGTCGGCGGCATCATGCTGGTGGAAAGCCTTCAGACGCTCAAGTCGCGCAAAGGCGGCAACGCGCCCGCCCGCATTCATCTGGTCCATCATGTCTGGATTCACGGATTGCCGCTCAAGGCGCGCTTCCGCCAGTCGCGCCTCTATATCAGCGTCATTCCTCCAGTGGCGATCGGTTTCCTGGTGGGGACGATGAGCGCGGTCATGGGCATCGGCGGCGGCTTCATCATCGTGCCGGCGATGATCTATCTTCTGCGCATGCCGACCAATATGGTGATCGGCACCTCGCTGGCGCAGATCATCGGCGTGTCGGCCATCACCACGCTGCTGCAGGCGACCAGCAACTACGCCGTCGATGTGGTGCTGGCGCTGATCCTGGTGGCGGGCGGGGTGATCGGGGCGCAGTTCGGGGTGCGGGCCGGCGAGCGGCTTCGCGGCGAACAGCTCCGGCTGCTGCTGGCGCTGCTGGTGCTGGGGGTGGGCCTCAGGCTTCTCTGGGACCTGATCGTTCCGCCCGGGGACAATTACAGCATCGCGAGACTGTGATGCGGAAAGCGGTCTTTCTGGTCCTGCTCTTCCTGGCGCCGCCCGCTCAGGCGCAGCAATTGGTTTCCGGTATCAGCCAGGACCTGATCCAGATCACCTCCAACTATACCGGCAGCGACATTGTGGTGTTCGGCGCGGTGGAGGGCACCGAGGCGCAGGAAAAGAAAGACGTGGTGGTGGTGGTGCGCGGCCCCGACACGGACATCACGGTGAGGCGCCGCGACCGGGTGGCGGGGGTGTGGATCAACCATGACGCCGCCAATCTGTCCGGCATGCCGGCCTATTATTATCTGGCCAGTACCCGGCCGCTCAAAGCCATCACCGCGCCGCAAACCCTTACCAGGCTGGGCATCGGCCTGGAGAATCTGGAGCCGGACGCGGTGCACAGCCATCATGATTACGAGCCCTTCCGCCAGGCGGCGTTGCGCCACATGATCCGGGACAAGCTCTATACCGAGACGTCCGGCGGCGTGGAGTTTTTAAGCAGCACCCTGTTTCGCACCCATGTCCCGATACCGGCGGGCGTGGCCCGGGGCCAATACAATGTCCAGGTCTATCTGTTCCGCAATGGCGAGGTGGTGAGCGCCCAATCCACGCCGCTGTTCATCGACCAGACCGGCCTGGAGCGGCGGCTCTTCACCTTCGCCCATAACCGGCCGTTCAATTACGGGCTGGTGGTGGTGCTGATGGCGGTGATCATGGGCTGGGTTTCGTCCCTGCTGTTCCGCCGCGCGGCCTGATTTCTGGCGATGGCATAGACGCGGTCCTGACCCAACAGAAAGGCGTGGAAGCGGTGCGCCGAACAGTCCCGCGATGGCAGGATCGCCCACATCCAGGCCGCCGGTATAGGCGCCGAAGGACGGCAGCAGCAGCCTGAGCCCGTCACCGGCGAAACAGCGCCGCCTTATGCTGCGGCCGAACTTCGCCACCCTGGCGCAGGGATGCAGATGGCCCGCGACCTCGCCCGGCGCCGCATCCGGGCGCGGTTCGTGGCGGAAGGTAAGGCCGCCTTCCCGCCATTCCGCCATGACGGCCCCGGAAAGCCAGGCCGGCGGCTGCGGATCATGATTGCCGGCGATCCAGATGAAATGCGCCGCCGCCGTCAGCGTTTCCAGCATGGTCCGTTCCTCCCGGCCCATCCGTTCGGCCGCGAAGGGATCGTGGAAGGAATCGCCCAAAGCGACGACCCGGGCCGGGTTTCGCCGGGCAACCGCCTCGGCCATGCGCAGCAGGGTGGCGCTGGTGTCATAGGGCGGCAGGAATTGGCCGCCCCGGGCATAGGAACTGCCTTTCTCGAAATGCAGGTCGGCGAAAATCAGGGTGCGGGCGCGCGCCCAGAAAGCCGCGCCGGACCTGTCCAACAGCAGCGTCTCGCCATTCACGGTGACGCAAAGATCAGTCCACACGCATCGCATCCGCTATCAGTGCGTCTTCATTTTCGCGCAAAATATCTTCCTCCACTTCGCCGCGCGCCACCATCTCGCGCGATATCTCCAGCAGCGCGGGAACCGCCAGCGGCGACACCCGCTCCAGCCGGCGCGACACGATTCGGGATTTCACCCGCGCCAGCATATCGGAGAGCCGGGCAATGTCGAGCAGCCCGCTGCCGGCATCGGCATAGGTCGCACGCAACAGGATATGGTCCGGCTCGTGCTGGCGCAGCACGTCATAGATCAGGTCGGAGGAAAAAGTCACCTGCCGGCCGCTCTTTTCCTTGCCCGGATATTTGCGCTCGATCAGGCCGGCGATGATGGCGCAGTTGCGGAAGGTGCGCTTGTAGAGATTGCTTTCGGCCAGCCAGGCGTCGAGATCGTCGCCCAGCATGTCGGCGTCGAACAGCCGGCCCATATCCAGGCCGCCCATGTCGCGCGCCGCCCACACCGCCAGCGCATATTCATTGGCGATGAAGCCCAAAGGCCGCATCCGTTCGCGCTCCAGCCGCCTGGTCAAAAGCATGCCCAGGGTCTGATGCGCCAGCCGTCCCTCGAAGGGATAGCAGACCAGATAATGGCGGCTGGCGCGCGGAAAAGTCTCGACCAGAAGCTGGCCCGGCTTGGGAATCAAACTGCGCCATTCCTGGATCTTCAGCCATTCCTGCACCGGTTCGGGCAGCACATGCCAGCGGCCGGGCTCCGACACCATCTCGCGCACCCGCTGGGCAAGAAAGGTGGAAAGCGGAAATTTGCCGCCATTGTAACTGGGGATCTCGGCTTCCGGATCGTTGGTGCGGGTGACATAGGCCGCATCCTCGCGCAGACCCTCGAACCGGAGCACGTCGCCGGCGAAGACAAAGGTATCGCCCACCGACAATTGCTCGATGAAATATTCCTCCAGCCGACCCAGCCGGCGGCCGCCCGCACCCGCCGGCTTGCCGCGGGATTGAAGCCGGATATCGATCATCGGGTCTTCGACGATCACCCCCACATTCAGCCGATAGGCCTGCGCCAGCCTGCGGATGGGCCAGGCGCCACATATTCTTGGAAGAGGGACCATCCGGCATTTGCCTGAGGCGCGCGAAACGGTCGTAACTCTTGAGCGCATAGCCGCCGGTGGCGACGAAATTCAGGGCGGCGTCGAAATCGGCGCGGCTCAGTTGCGCGAACGGCGCCGCCGAGCGCACCTCCTCATAGAGCCGGTCGGCATGAAACGGACCCGCCACCGCCATGCCCCAGATATGCTGGCAGAGCACGTCCAGGCTGCCCTGCTTCAACCGCTCGCCGTCCAGCTCGCCGGCCAGCACCGCGTCGCGGGCGGCATTGCATTCCAGCACTTCGAACCGGTTGGCCGGCACCAGCAGCGCGGCGCTGGGCTCGTCCAGCCGGTGATTGGCGCGGCCGATGCGCTGGACCAGCCGGGCTGCGCCCTTGGGCGCGCCGATGCAGATCACCTTGTCCACCGCGCCCCAGTCGATGCCGAGATCCAGGGTGGAGGTGCAGACCACCGCCCTCAGCCCGCCTCTGGCCATCGCCGCTTCCACCTTGCGCCGCTGTTCCGGCGCCAGCGAGCCATGATGCAGCGCGATCGGCCAGTTCTGCTCGTTGAGCCGCCACAATTCCTGGAAGGTGCGCTCGGCCTGGCTGCGGGTGTTGACGAAGATCAGGGCGGTTTTCGATTCCCCGATCGCCGCCATCACATCCTGCATGGCGTGGCGCGCCAGATGTCCCGCCCAGGGCACATAGGAATCCGACGCGCTGATGGTGATGCGGGGCGTGGCGCCGCCTTTGGCGACGATCAACTCCGCCAGGCTCTCCCCAACCATGGGCTGCGGCATCAGAAAGCGTTGCAACGGCTTGGGATCGGCCACCGTCGCCGACAGGCCCACCCGCCGATGCCCGGGCGCCAGTTGCGACAGCCGGGCCAAACCCAGCGCCAGCAAATCGGCGCGCTTGGAATTGTAAAGCGCGTGCAATTCGTCCAGCACCACCGTCTTGAGGCCCTCGAACAATTGGGCGCTGCGGGGATGGGCGATCAAGCAGCGCCAATTGCTCCGGGGTGGTGAGCAGAATATCGGGCGGGGCATGGCGCTGGCGCTGGCGGCGTGCAGCGGGGGTGTCGCCGGTGCGGGTCTCCACCGTCACCGCCAATCCCATTTCGGCAATGGGCGTCTCCAGATTGCGGGCCACGTCCACCGCCAGCGCCTTCAAGGGCGAGATATAGAGCGTGTGCAATTTGCGGGCCCGGGCCCGTTTGGGCGTTTCGGCCAGGGCGATCAAACTGGGCAGAAAGCCGGCCAGGGTCTTGCCGCCGCCGGTGGGCGCCACCAGCAGCACGCTGGCCCCCCGGCCCGCCATCTCCACCAGCGCCGACTGATGCGGGCGCACGGTCCAACCCTTGGCGGCGAACCAATCCTGAAAGCGGGGCGGAAGCATGGCCGGTTTGTCCCATGCCGCCCGTCATCAAGGCGAGAAAATTCTATCTCGATTGCGCTTTTAGAAAATCCACCACCGCTTCGCGGGTGGGGCGCGCGCCCACCGCCGACATATGGTCGCGGCCGGGCACGCTGACCGCCGCGCCATGCGGAAAGATGGCGGCGAGCGGTTCGGGAGCCCCGGCGATGATATCCTGGTCGCCACAGACCACCAGGATCGGCCTGCTGAGGTTTTTCAGCACCGCCAGCGGCAGGGGCGGCGACATGGCCCGCATGCAGGCGGCCAGCGCCAGCCGGTCCTTGCCTTGCTGGTCGGCAAAATCGCGAAACATCCGCGCCCGCACGTCGGTGATGGAGGCCTTGTCCTCGGTCAGCAAGGCGTCGGCGATGAGGTCGCGGCGCTCCGGATCGGATACCCGCGGGCCCTTGAGATAGGTTTCGCCCACCCCGCCCAATGCCAGCCGCGGGCATCGGTCGGCGAACAGGGTCAGGAACCGAAGCCCGATCAACCCGCCCATGGAATAGCCGACATAGGGTGCGGCCCTCACCCTGGCCGCCTCCATCACGGTGGCGACATCCTCGGCCATGCGGTCGTGATGATAAAGCAAAGGATCATGCGGCCTGTCGCTCTCGCCATGGCCGCGGCAATCCATCGCCAGCACGGAAAATCCGGCCCCGGCGAGCGAGCCGTACCAGCCGGTCGATTTCCAATTCTGCACCCGGCTGGAACCGAAGCCATGCACCAGCATCACCGGCGGCCCCTCGCCCACGCGTTCATAAGCCAGCCTGATCCCGTCGGTGGCGGTCGTGAATTCCGTCATGCGCCAACCCCTATCGCAGCCGGCCACGGCCTGTCTATGATGGCGGCATGAACCGGAACTGGCTCGGAATTGCCGCGATCAATGGCGGATTGGCGGTGATGGCGGGGGCCTTCGCGGCGCATGGGTTGAAGGCCCATTACAGCGCCGACGCGCTGTCGGTGTTCGAGACCGGCGCCCGCTATCACATGTATCATGCCCTGGCGATGGCGGCGGCGGCGCTTCTGTCGGCGCGCGGCGCGGCGATCGCGTTCCTGGCCGGCATTATTCTGTTTTCCGGCTCGCTCTATCTGCTGGCGCTGACCGGCATCGCCGCCATGGGCATGATCACCCCCATCGGCGGGCTCTGCTTTATCGCCGGCTGGGCGCTGCTGGCCTGGCGCGCCTTCCAGGGCCCGATTTGACCGCAAGCGCCGGAGTGTGGGCGGCTCGGTGCCCTGCCAGATTGGCGGCGGATGAACTGGAGTCACTGAAATGAAAAATTCCAAAGCCCGCGCGGTGGCCAAGGCCGCGACCGAAGCCGACCCCCGTTGGGCCAAAGTGGTGGCCCGCGACCCCGCCGGCGACGGAAAATTCGTTTATTCCGTGGCGACCACCGGGGTCTATTGCCGGCCCTCCTGCGCCGCCCGGCTGGCCAATCCCGCCAATGTCCGCTTCCACGACACGCCGGCGGCGGCGCGGGCCGCCGGCTTTCGGGCCTGCAAGCGCTGCAAGCCCGATCTGGGCGCGGCGGCGCCGCATGCCGCCAAGGTGGCGGAAGCCGCCCGCCGCATCGCCATGGGCGAGGAGATGCCGTCGCTGACCAGCCTGGCGAAGAAGGCGGGCCTCAGCCCGTTTCATTTCCACCGGGTGTTCAAGACCGTCACCGGCCTCACCCCCAAGGACTATGCCGCCGCCCATCGCGGCAGCAAGGTTCGCGCGGGTCTGCGCCAAAGCGGAAGCGTCACCCAGGCGATCTATGACGCGGGCTATAATTCCGGCAGCCGCTTCTACGAAAAATCCAAGGCGCTTTTGGGCATGACCCCCAGCCGTTATCGTGCCGGAGGCGCCGACGAGGAAATCCGCTTCGCCATCGCCCAGACTTCGCTCGGCGCGCTGCTGGTGGCGGCCAGCGACAAGGGCATCTGCGCCATTCTGCTGGGCGAGGATCCGGAAAAACTGCTGCGCGACTTGCAGGATCAATTCGCCAGGGCCCGGTTGGTGGGCGGGGACGCCAAATTCGAGAAGCTGGTGGCCAAAGTGGTAGGGCTGGTGGAACATCCCGATCGCGGCCTCGACCTGCCGCTCGATATTCGCGGTACCGCCTTTCAGCAGCGTGTGTGGAAGGCCCTGACCGCGATCCCGGCCGGCGAAACCAGGAGCTATGCCGAGATCGCCCGCAAGATCGGCAAGCCCAAGGCGGTGCGGGCGGTGGCACAGGCCTGCGCCACCAATAAATTGGCGATCGCCATTCCCTGCCACCGGGTGGTGAAGACCGATGGCGGCCTCTCCGGCTATCGCTGGGGGGTGGCGCGCAAGCAGGAATTGCTGGCCCGCGAAGAAGCCGCATGACACCGGACAAGCGGGACTGGGACGGCGCCGCTATCGCCCTGGACGCGCAAGGCTGGGCGCTGCTGCCGAAATTGCTGGATGCATCGGCGGCGGCCCGGCTGCGCGGCCTTTATGAAAAGCCGATCTTCCGCAGCCATGTGATCATGGCCCGCCACGGCTTCGGACGGGGAGAATACAAGTATTTCTCCTATCCCCTGCCTGAGCCGCTGGCGGATTTGCGGCCCAAGCTTTATGCGCGCCTGGCGCCCATCGCCAATCGCTGGGCTCAGATGCGCGGCGAGGAGGCGCAATATCCCGAAGGCCATGCGGACTATCTCAAGCGCTGCCACCAGGCGGGCCAGACCCGGCCCACGCCCTTGCTGCTGAAATACGGCGCCGGCGATTACAATTGCCTGCACCAGGACCTTTACGGCGCGCATGTGTTTCCGCTGCAGGTGGCGGTGCTGCTGTCCCGGCCCGGCGAAGATTTCACCGGCGGCGAATTCGTGATGACCGAGCAGCGCCCCCGCGCCCAGTCACGGGTCAGCGTGGTGCCGCTCGATTTCGGCGACGCGGTGGTGTTCGCCGTGCATCGCCGCCCGGTCAAGGGCCAACGCGGGGTCCATACCGTCAATCACCGTCATGGCGTCAGCGCGCTCGGCCGGGGCACGCGCCACACGCTGGGCATTATTTTTCACGACGCGGCCTGAATTTTCCGGCAGAAGCGAAGCGCGGACTGGCGGCGGACCAAAGCCGGGTCTAAAAAACGGTGTCGTTCCGGATTTCCGAAATGAAAATCCTGTCATGCGCCGCGGTCTTCTGCCTGGTCGCCGGGCCGGCGCTGGCGGCGGCGCATCTGATCAGGGCCCAGCCCGCCAATGGCGCGCGGATCAAATCGCCGCGCCATATCGTGCTCACTTTCAGCGAGGCGCTGGAGCCGGCCTTTTCCGGGGCCATATTGCTGGATCAGGACGGCCGCAATCAGAGCGGCGAGCCGGTCCGGATCGATGGACGGGTGATGCGCCTTGCGCCCAACCGCCTGGCGCCCGGCCGCTATACGATCAGTTGGAATGCCGTCGGTTATGACGGCAAGCTGCGCAGCGGGCGGATTCATTTCACCGTCCGGCCCTGACAATGCCGTTCAGTGCCGTGGAGAAATGGCTTCCAACCCGCTCCGGGACAGGTCCGTCGCGTCCTTCAGGTTGAATTCCTTCTTGCCCGTCAGGGTGGAGAGGAATTTTTCGCCCCATTCCGAAATATCGTTGCGTAGAAGCGCGGCATAAAGCGGGCTGTGGCGGGCCTTGCGTTCCGCCAGCGGCATGGCGATGGCGCGCGCGATCGCCGCCGCCACCGCATCGGGATCGTAGGGATTGACCAGCAGCGCGCCTTCCTTGAACTCCGCGGCGGCGCCGGCGAAGCGCGACAGGATCAGCACGCCGGGATCGGCGGTGTCCTGGGATGCGACATATTCCTTGGCCACCAAATTCATGCCGTCACGCAGCGGCGTCACCAGCCCCACCCGGGCGCTGCGGTAAAGTCCCGACAGAGCGGTGCGGCTATAGGGCCGGTTGACGTAGCGCATGGGAGACCAGGAGGCATCGGAATAGGTGCCGTTGATGCGGCCGGCGGTGGTGTTCACCGCCGCCTCCATCTCGGCATATTCCTTGATCTGGGAACGGCTCTTGGGCGTGATCTGCAGATAGGTGATCTTGCCGTGCCAGGCGGGATTGGCGGCCAGGAACCGTTCATAGGCTTCCAGCTTGAGCACCAGGCCCTTGGAATAATCCAGCCGGTCGACCCCGATCATCAGCGCGCCGGGGATGCTCTTTATCACCTTGCGCACCAAACCGGTCCGCACCGCCCGCCGCGCCAGGCGGGCGAAGGCGCGGGTCTCGATCCCCACCGGAAACGTGCCGATGCGCATGGTGCGCTCGGCGCCGTCGAACCGCCGGGAAATGTGCGACGGCATGCCCAGCTCGTTGGCGAGATAACGGGCGAAATTGGCCGCGTCATTGTCGGTCTGGAACCCCACCAGGTCATAATGGGTGAGCGCCGGGATCAGATGCTCGTGATTGGGCATGGCGGTGATGATCTCGGGCGGCGGCAAAGGCGTGTGCAAAAAGAATCCGACCCGGTTCTTCAGATTGCGCTCCCGCATCGCCTTGGCCAGCGGGATCAAATGATAATCATGCACCCAGACCACATCGTCCGGCTTCAGGACCTTGGCCATCTCGTCGGCGAAATGCTCGTTGACGCGCAGATATCCCGACAGGTCGCGGCGGGAGAATTCCGCCAGATCCAGGCGGTAATGCAGGATCGGCCACAGCACCCGGTTGGCGAAGCCGTTATAATATTCGTCGAAATCCGCCTTGGTGAGGTCGCTGACGATATAGGTGAGGCGCCCTTTATGAAGGGTCCGGATCCGGGGCTGCGCCCTGGTCTCGCCCGACCAGCCCATCCAGACGCAGGGATGATTCTTCAAGGTCGCCTTCAGCACCACCTCCAACCCGCCGGCATGGACGCCGGCCTTGGGGGTGGCGACGCGGTTGGAGATTATGAAGACGCGTGCCAATAGCGTTCCTCCCAACTCTTGCTGAGACGCATCGCGCTCAGAATCAGACCCGCCATGGAATAGGTCTGGGGGAAATTGCCCCACATCGCGCCAGTTCCGGGATTGATGTCTTCGGCAAACAGTCCGTAATGATTGCGCATCGCCAGGGCATCCTTGAAGCGGTCACGCGCCTCCGCGCCGCGGTCCAGCAAACACAATGCGTCAATCAGCCAGAAGCGGCAAACCAGAAATTCCGATTCCGGCAGGCCGAAATCGTCGGCGGCAGCATAGCGCAACATATGGCGGCCGCGCACCAATTCCTGCTCGACGGCCCCGACCGTCGAGGCAAAGCGCGGATCGGCCGAGTCAATCAGCCCCAATTCGGGGAGCAGCAGCACGCTGGCGTCCATATCCTCGCTGTCGATGGCGGCGGTGAAGGCTCCGCGCTTGGCATTCCAGCAGCGTTCCTGGATCACCGTCCCCACCTGATCGGCGACGCCGTTCCAGTGCCGGGCACGGTCCGAGAAGCCCAGAGAGGACGCGATGGCGCCGGCCCGCGACAGGCCGGCCCAGCACATCGCCGCCGAATGGGTATGGATGCGCTTGCGGCCGCGATATTCCCAGATGCCGGCATCGGGTTCCAGCGCCAAAGCCGCGCATTGGCGGGCCATCTTCTCCACCAGGCGAAACAAGGGTTCGCCGCCGGGCCGCGGCAGGCGCTTGTCGAAGAACATGGGCACCGCCGACAGGATAACGCTGCCGTAAGCGTCATGCTGGACCTGATTGACCGCGGCATTGCCGATACGCACCGGTCCATGGCCCTGAAAGCCCTGCAAATGCGGCGCAGTCCATTCCGTCAAGTCGCGGGAGGGGACGATGCCATAGACCGGTTTCAGCGTGTCCTCTTCGCCGACGATGGAGAACAGAAACGCAATGAAATCCTCCATCGTCCTGGTGGCGCCGATGCGGTTGAGCGCCTTGACCACGAAATAGGCGTCTCTCAGCCAGCAATAGCGATAGTCCCAGGTGCGGCCGGAATCGGGCGCTTCCGGTATCGAGGTGGTGAGCGCCGCCACGATCCCGCCCGTCTCTTCGAAATTGGAGAGTTTGAGCGTGATGGCGGCTCGGATGGTGGCGTCCTGCCATTCATAGGGAATGGAAAGCCGGCGCGCCCATTCGCGCCAATACTCGTTGGTGCGATCCAGGAATTCCCGCGCCGTGGTGGCGGGATCGGTGGCAAAGGGCTCATCCGGCCCCAGCACCAGATTGACGGAACGGGTGAGCGCGAAAGGCGCCTCCTCCTCGATATAGGAGAGCGGCGCATCGGTGGTGAGGCGGATCAGCGCCGGCTCGCCATACGTAATGTGGTTGGAGCCGGCCACCCGGCGCTGCATCGGCTCGCCGTAATTCTGGGTCGGCCTGAGCCGGATGGTGATGCGCGGCATTCCCGCCACCGGATCGACCCGGCGCATCAGCTGGGGCGGGCGCATGATGCGGTCGAAATTGCGGAAGCGCGGCGCGAAATCGGTGATCCTGACCGCCGATCCGTCCTTGGCGGTGAGCAGCGTCACCACCGTAGCGGTGTTGCGCTCATAATGCGACTGGCTGTGGGAGAAGCCTTCCAGCCTTGTGTCGAAAAAGCCCTTTTCCTCGTCGCCGGCGATCAGGCGGCAGAACAGGGGATCGCTGTCGAAGCGGGGAAAGCACCACCACACGATCCGCCCGTTACGGTCGATCAGCGCCGCGGTCCGCCCATTGCCGATCACGGCCAGGTCCAGCAATTGAGGCGCGGTCATGCGGCCACCCCGCCTTGGGCCAGATTGGCCAGCCATTGCCGCACCTCGCGGGGCGAAGGGAATTCATACGCCGCGCCCTGAAAGGCCGTTCCCACGGAAAAGCCGTGGCCGCCCAATTCCGGCAGGATGCGAAACACATCCGCATCGGTGACGTCGTCGCCGCCAAACACCGGGACCCGGCCCAAAAAGGGCGGCTCGCGCATCAGGGCGCGCACGCCCGTGCCCTTGTCGATGCCCAGCGGCTTGACGTCGATCACCGCCTTGCCGGGCCGGACCACGACCTTCTCGGCCGCAAACAGCGCCTGCCGCTGTCTGATTGCCGCATCCAGCGCGGGCCGGGCCCCTGGCGCCAGCCGGTAATGCAGGGTGAGCGCATAGAGTTTGTCTTCCAGCATCGCGCCGGGATGGGCATCGGCCAGGTCCTGGAAAAAACCGCGCACGGAATCGGAGACGGGATCGGCCAAGGCGGTCACCTTGCCGCCGGCGCCGCGAATCTCCGCCCCGTGACAACCCACCGCCGCGGTCAACATCGGCGCGAAGAGCCGATCGATTGCCGGGAGCGAGCGGCCGCTGACAAAGGCGAGCGCGCCGCCCAGAGCTTCATGCAGCCGTGTCAGCGCCTGTCGCAGATCGGGAGGCACCACCACCGCGTCCGGTGTGCTGGCTATGTCGAGCAGGGTGCCGTCAATATCAAGAAAAAGCGCCGAATTCCTTCTCACAGGCGGTGTCATGGCCTGTCCAATATTCCATGCAATGTCGGTTCATCCCGTCTCGGAAAAAGTGTGATAATATGCCGGATAGGCCTCCGGCTTATTTGATAACGAACGCATGCCGCGGAAAGTTCCCTGCCTATCCGGGATTTCTGCGCGGTCCTTTTGGGTGCCAGACAAAGGCGCTGCCTTCCATGCCGGCATCGTTGGAGACGATGGAGACATTGGCGGGCAGCCGGAAGCGGATGCGCTGCGCATTGCCGCCGCCCAGATAGAGCCGGTCGTAATTCATCACCGTGGCAAGCACCGGGATCAGGTCCTTGACCCGCTTATTCCATTCCTTGTCGCCGATCTTCTTGCGCTCATGCTCGCCGATATAACCGTCGAAATCGGCCTTGCGACGGATCGGCATATGCGCCAGCTCCAGATGCGGCAAGAGCTCGCCATTGTGGAACCAGGCGGTGCCGAATCCGGTTCCCAGCGTGCAGACCAGTTCCAGCCCCCGGCCGGAAATCACCGCCAGACCCTGAACATCGGCATCATTGTTGAGGCGTGTGGGCTTTTTCAGCTTCTTCTCGACGGCGCGGGCAAGCGGAAATCCCTTCCAGGCCCGGGCGCCAGGTTGGGCGCGGTGAAGACCTTGCCGTCGCGCACATAGCCGGGAAAGCCGACCGAGATGTGATCATAGCCCTTGAGCGGCGCCACCAGCTTGGCCAGCGCCGCCAGGACGGCTTTGGGCGTGGGATCGGACGGCGTCTTCGCCCGGATCCGCTCGGTCAGGAACCGGCCCTTGGCGTCCACGATGGCGGCTTTGAGCCCGGTGCCGCCGATATCGATCGCCAGAATTCTAGTAGCTGACGGCTTCCTTGCGCGGTTGGCTTTTCGCATTTTTCCGATTGTCATCCTGCATGAAGTTGAGCGCGGTATTGATCAATGCGATATGGCGAAAAGGCCTGCGGGAAATTGCCCAGCATGCGCTTGGCCGCGGGATCATATTCCTCCGCGTAAAGTCCCACATCATTGGCATATCGCTTCAGCCGGTTGAACAGTTTTTTGGCGTCGGCCCTGCGTCCCTGCAGCAGATAATTGTCGGCCAGCCAGAAACTGCAGGCCAGAAAGGCGCCCTCGCCCGGCGGCAGGCCGTCGATGCCGGTCTCGGTCTCATAGCGCAGCACCAGGCCCTTATGCAGGAGCTTTTTTTCGATCTCCGCCACGGTGCGCCGGATGCGGGTGTCATGGGCGGGCAAAAATCCCACCAGCGGCAGCAGCAGCAGGCTGGCATCCATCCGGGTCGAGCCATAGGCCTGCACGAAGCAGCCGCGCTGGGGATCGATGCCTTTGGCGCAGATATCGCGATGGATCGCGTCCGCCACTTTGCGAAAATGCGCGGAGCCGCTCCGGTCCACCCGCTTGGCGCGCGAGGCGCGGTCGAACGCCACCCAGGTCATCACCTTGGAATAGACGAAATGCTGCGGCGCGGCCCGGATCTCCCAAATGCCTTCGTCGGGCTCTTGCCAGATATTCTCCAGATGCTGGAGATAGATGTCGCGGATCTCGGCGCGGCGCGGCGCCGGCGGCAGACCGCCCTTGCGCGCCTGGTCGAAGACATCGGAGAGTTCTCCGTAGATATCCAGCTGGAGCTGCTTGGCGGCGGCGTTTCCGACCCGGACGGGCCGGGAATGCTCATAGCCGGGCAGATGGTCGAGTTCGAACTCCTCCAGCCGCCTTTCGCCCATCACCGTGTACATGGTCTGGAGCTGGTCGGGGGAGCCGGCGATCGCCCGGACCAGCCAATGCTGCCAGATATTGGCTTCTTCCGTATAGCCGGCATTGAGAAAGGCCAGCAGGGTGAAGGTGGCGTCCCGCAGCCAGCAATAGCGATAGTCCCAATTGCGGGTGCCGCCGATCTGCTCCGGCAGCGAAGTGGTGAGCGCCGCCACGATGCCGCCGGTGGGCTTGTAGCTGAGGCTCTTCAGGGTCAGAAGCGAGCGCATCACGTCCTTGCGCCATTTTCCCTTGAGCTGGCACTGGCCGGCCCAATCCGCCCAGTATTTCTCGGTCTGTTCCAGCGCGATATCGGCGTCGATCACCTGCGGCGGTTCGTAATGCGATTCCCGATAGCTGAGGACAAACGGCACCCGCTCGCCCTTCTTGACCGTGAACCGGGCGACGGAATGCATATTCTCGCCATGCAACTGGATCGGCGTGCGCAGGCAGAGCAGATGCGGACCCGCCACCGCCGTGACCGTCTTGGAATCGATTCGATTGACCCAGGGAATGGCGATCCCATAGTCGAAGCGGATCACCAGTTCGGTCTCCATCGCCACCCGGCCGGAAAGGCCCTCGACAATGCGGACGATCGAACGGTCCGGACCGTTGGCCGGCATGAAATCGATCACCCGCACCGTCCCGGTGGCGGTGGTGAAATGGGTTTCCAGAACCATGCTGTCGCCGCGATAGTGCCGGGTCACGCGCGGCGCGGCATGGCTCTTATAGGCCCGCACCTTGCGGTCGGGCGCGATCAGCCAGCGGCCATGTTCGGGCTTGCCCAACAGCGCCGCGAAACAGGCAGCCGAATCGAATCGCGGCATGCACAGCCAGTCGATCGAGCCGTCACGCCCGACCAGGGCCGCGGTGTGGCAATCGCCGATCATGGCGTAATCCTCGATCCGCATCTCAGCCTCCCGCCGCGGCGCGGTCGGCAAGCCAGACCACCTCGCCTTCCGGCTTGAGCCGCCCCGCCGGAAGGACGCCATCGCCGGCACGGACGCGGGCCAGCGCCTCCTTCTTGGCCGCGCCGCTGACCAGGAACATGATCAGCCGGCTGGATTCCAGGGCGGGATAGGTCAAGGTGATGCGGGGCTCCTCGCGCCCTTCGGGCACGGCGGCGACCCAGCGCGCCCGCTCTTCCAAAACCGGCTGGCCGGGAAGGAGCGAAGCGGTATGGCCGTCCGCCCCCAGGCCCAGAAGCTGCAAATCGAACAAGGGCAGGCCGGGCTGCAGATAACTGGCGCCATATTGCTGGCGCAGGATTTCCTCATAGGCGCGGGCGGCGGCCTGCGGCTCGCCGTCGGTGGGAATGGCGAACAGAGCGCGCGGGGACACGGTGCCGGCCGCCAGCAGCGTGTCATGGATCATGCGGTAATTGCTGTCGGGATGATCGGGCGGCACGAAGCGCTCATCGCCCATATAGATTTCCACCCAATCCCAGGGCAGCTGATGCAGATGCGCCAGCCGGTGATAGCAGCCGCGCGGGGTATTGCCGCCCGACAGCGCCAGCCGGAATGGCGCGGTGCAGCCGCGGATGCGGTCGGCGATCAATTCCGCCGCCCGGGCGGATATCGCCTCCTCGTCCTTCACGATCTCGATCCGTCCGGCGATGGTCATGCAGCGTTCACTTTATCGCCCGCCAGGCCCGTCCGTCCCGCGCCAGAAGATCGTTGGCGGCGCTGGGCCCCTCGCTGCCGGCGCTATAGTTGGGAAAATGCCGCGGCGGGGTATCTTGCCATCCCTCCAGAACCGGCTCGACCACGCCCCAGGCCGCTTCCACCTGATCGGCGCGCTGAAACAGGGTGGCGTCGCCGATCAGGCAATCATAGATCAGCGTCTCATAACCCACCGCCGGAGCCTGTTGGAACCAGTCCGTGATATTTGAAATCCATCGCCACGCTTTCCAGCGCCATGGCCAGGCCCGGCCGCTTGGCGTTGAATCTGAGGCGGATGCTCTCGTCCGGCTGGACCCTGAGGATCAGCCAGTCGGCATCCAGTTCCTCCACCGGGGTCTCGCGGAACAGCGCATAAGGCGCGCGCTTGAAGCGGATGGCGATTTCGGTGGAGCGGGCGGCCAGCCTTTTGCCGGTGCGCAGATAAAAGGGCACGCCTGCCCAGCGCCAATTGTCGATCAGAAGCCGCATCGCCACAAAGGTTTCGATATTGGAATCCGCCGCCACCCTGGGCTCCTGGCGATAGGCCGGCACCGCCTCGCTCGCCGACCGTGCCTGTGTCATACTGGCCGCGGACCACATCGCCCAAAGACAAAGGATGCACCGCCTTGAACATCTCCGCCTTCTTGGCGCGGATGTCCTCGGCGTCGAAGGAGACCGGCGGCTCCATCGCCGTCATGGCGACCAGCTGGAACAGGTGATTGGGCACCATGTCGCGCAGCGCTCCGGTCTTTTCGTAGAAATTTCCGCGACCTTCGATGCCGATGCTTTCGGCCACCGTGATCTGGACATGATCGATGCGGTCGCGATTCCAGATCGGCTCGAACAGTCCGTTGGCGAAACGCAGCGCCATGATGTTCTGCACCGTTTCCTTTCCCAGGAAATGATCGATGCGGTAGATCTGGTCTTCCTTGAGATATTTGAGCAGGCAGGCATTGAGCGCCTTGGCGGAATCCTCGTCATGGCCGAATGGCTTTTCCACGATCAGGCGGCGGAAGCGACCGTCCTGTTTGGCGACCAGGCCCGCTTCGCCCAGCTTGCCGGCGATGGTGCCGAAGAACCGGTCGGCCACCGCCATATAGAAGAGCACATTGCCGCCGAGATTTCTTTTCTTGTCGATCTCGGCCAGGCGCGCGGCCAGCCGCTGATAGGTTTCGTCCTGCTCGAAATCGCCGTTCAGAAATGACATGTCCTGGGCGATGGGCTGCCATAGATTCGTCGTCGACCGTGCCTCCATCGCCGGCCCGGGCAAGCGCCTGGCCCAGGAAATCGTGCAGATCTCGCCGCCATTGCTCGGAGGTCTTGTCGTTATGATCGACGCCGATCAGCGCCAGCTGTTCCGGCAGCTTGCCGGCGCGCGCCAGATTATAGAGCGCCGGAATGATCAGCCGCCTGGTGAGGTCGCCATTGGCGCCGAAAATCACGATGGCGCAATTGGGCGGCGGCGCCTTATGCGTGCCGCTCATGATCCCTTGTTCCCCGGTGCGGTAGCCCGGCCTTCGACATGGCCGCCGAATTCGTTGCGCATGGCGGATAGCAGTTTCTCGCCGAAACTGTGTTCGATGCGGGAGCGGAAGCGGGCGTAAAGCGCCGAGGTGATAACCGGCGCCGCCACCGCCTCCTCCACCGCGGCCTCGACCGTCCAGCGGCCCTCGCCGCTGTCATCGACATCGCCCTTGAATTCCGTCAGCTCGGGCGAGTGGGCCAGGGCGATGGCGGTGAGATCGAGCAGCCAGGAGGCGATCACGCTGCCGCGCCGCCAGACTTCGGCGACATCGGCCATGTCCAGCGTGAAGCGCTCATCTTCGGGCAGCTCGTCGCCGGCGCGGCCGCGCAGAATATCGAACCCCTCGGCATAGGCCTGCATCAGGCCATATTCGATGCCGTTATGAACCATCTTGACGAAATGGCCGGCGCCCACCGGCCCGCAATGCATATAGCCATTGGCGACCCTGGGATCGCGGCCCTCGCGCCCCGGCGTCTTGTCGATCGTGCCGGCGCCGGGCGCCAGCGCCTGGAAGATCGGATCCAGATGCGCCACCACGTCCTTGTCGCCGCCGATCATCATGCAATAGCCGCGCTCCAGCCCCCAGACGCCGCCGGAGGTGCCGACAATCGACATAGGCGATGTTCTTTTTCCGCAATTCCTTGGCGCGGCGGATATCGTCCTTGTAGAAAGTGTTGCCGCCGTCGATCACCATATCGCCGGCCTCAAGCAGGCCCCCCAACGCCAAGACCGTTTCATCGGTGACAGGCCCGCGGGCAGCATCACCCAGACCGCACGCGGCGGCTCAAGCTTTTCCACCAACTCTTTCAGCGAGCCCGCCGGAGCGGCGCCGGAAAGCGCCTTGACCGCCTTGGGTTCGCGGTCGAACGCCACGACCTTATGCCCTCTCTCCATCAGGCGGCGGCCAATGTTGGCACCCATCCGCCCAAGCCCGACAATTCCGATTTGCATGAAATCTCCTTCACCTCGCCGCCACGACAGCGTCGGCTTTAATAAGGCTCGGCAATATCCGCTTATTATGCACGGTCCGCGCTTCGTGAGAACGCTCAAGACTCTCGAAAGTTTCGAGATCCGCTCGGGAATCACGCGCGGCACGCGGCGACCGGCAGTCGCCGCGCGAAGGCGAGACGTGCAATCTGCGTTATTTCTTGGGAATATATTTGACGACGGCTCTTTGACGCACCTGGGCGCTATAGATGACACCGTCATGCACCCAGATGCCTTCGCCGCCGCTGGTGCTGTGCCGGTCGGCCTCGGGATCGATATCCGGGATCAGGGCGTGGACGATGCCGTCCTTGACACTGCCGATGCGGATGCCCCGCTCCCAGCCGGGATGAAAGCCATACTCCACCGGAGTGCGCGATTCCGAATCGCTGCAATAAAGAATGTCGTTCTCATCGATATAGATGGCGCTGGGTCGGCCGAACTGGGTCCAGATGTCGATCAGCTGGCCGTCCCGGCTGAAGATCTGGATGCGGTTGTTGTAGCGGTCGGCGATGAAGATGCGGCCCGCTTTGTCGATCGCCAGCGAATTGGGGACGTCGAAGCGCCCCAGCCCGATACCCAGGCCGCCGAACCAGTTCACGAATTTGCCGTTGCTGTCGAAATGCACCACCCGCATATTGCCGGTCTCCGGCGTCTGGCCGTCGGCGACGAATATGTCGCCTTGCGGCGAGACCAGGACCGCGTTGGGTTCATTGAAATGCGCCGGCCCGTCGCCGGCCACGCCGGGCGTGCCCAAGGTGTGGAGCAGATGGCCGCCGCGGTCGAATTCCAGCACATCGTCGCCGATGCCGTGGCCGACATGGCCGTCAACCACCCAGATATGATCATCCTTGTCGATGAACATGCCGTGGGGGAAAAGGAATTTTCCGGCGCCGAAGGATTTGATGAAATTGCCGTTCGGGTCGAACGCCATGATCGGATCCAGCTTGGATCCGTCGCAGTCATTGCCGCCGCAACGATCGACCACCCAGATATCGCCTTCATGGTCCACCGCCACCGCGCTGGTGGCGCCCATCACCCGGCCCGGCGGCAATTTCAGGAAGTTGTTCACCTGGGTATAGGGATCGGGATAGGCGTTGGGATCAGCGTCGGGCCGGTCCAGGGTCTGGGCCAGGACCGGCATCGCCGCCAGCAGGGCCGCGCCGACCACGCCACAAAAGACCATCCGGTATCGCATCCCGATTCTCCCAAACTCGATTATGGCGCGACCCTAACCAGCCGCGGTTTCGGTGGCGAGGGCAAACCGCCGCCACCGCCCAGGATGCGGAAATCCTGCCCGGCTATCCGCTAAGCCATTGAAATATAAGTCTGATTTTGCAAAGCCGCCGCGGCCAGCTATAAGGCAGAGCCCTGCCGGATGGAACAGAGTTTGGCCAAGCGTCCGCCCCTTCTGCACTATGTCTATCTGGGGGCGATCCTGATCAAGGGATTGGACGGCGGCCTGGAGGCGGTGGCCGGGCTTATTCTCTCGCTCACCGGTCCGCAGCGATTTTATCATTGGCTGATCCGCATCACCGCGCCGGAACTGACCGGCAACCACCCCGCGATCCACGCCATCCGCAACGGCGCCGAGAGACTGGCGCAAGGCTCGCATGAATTCGTCATCTTCTATCTTCTGGTGCACGGATTTCTGAAATTGGGGGTGGTGATCGCCTTGCTCAAGGGCGGAGGCCGCTGGGTGTTTCCGGCCGCCGCTCTCATCCTGGCCGGCTTTGTCGCCTATATGAGTTGGCGGCTTTCCATCCGCTGGTCGGGCTGGCTGTTGAGCTTTGCCCTGTTGGATTTCTTCACCTTGGCCTTGGTTCTGAACGAATGGCGCAATGTCCGCGCCGGAACCGTGTCGCGACGCGCATCCGCGAACTAGATTTCATCGCGAAAAGCCGGGAAATCACGGTTAACCGGATGCAATCACCAGCGCGAAAGCCCATAAAACCGGGCATTAAGTCATCTTCCATTCTTTCGAAATAGGCTCGCATTTTATTCGGGGCGCGTGCCGGGAATGAAGAAATTCCAGTCGATCGGCGTGTTATTGTCGGCGATCACCGGCATGCTGGTTGTACTGCTGGTTTCCGTCTTCGCCTATTCCGCCAAGCAGGCCTATGACCGCCGCGAAGCCGCGGCCAAACTGCTCAAAACCGTGGATGTTCTCAGCGCGGACTATGCGGCCCAGGAATGGCTGAGGCTGCTGCAGGGTGCGATCGACACCGCCTTGTCCCAGCCCGGGCCGGCCGACGCCGCCACACACGGCCCGCATCGAAAGCCTGCACCGGAAAACCGATGCGGCCATCCATGCCACGCATAAAGCGGCGGCTGCGGAATCCGGCGGACCGATCCACAATTCGGTCCAGATCAAGAAGGCGCTGGCGTTATACGAAGGCCGCTATGCCCAGGCTTTGGCCAATCTTTCCCGTCCGCTGGCGGGCCGGCCCGAAAGCCTCCATCGGGACTGGCTGGACGCGGTGAACGGGATGGTCGGCGCCATCAATTTGCGTACCCGCGAGCGGTCCATGTTCATCGCCGATTCCAGCGCCATGAACAATGAACTGATGAAGGTGGTCAACATTGTCTGGCTGGCGCGCGACACGGTGGGGCGTGACCGGCGCCTGCTGTCGGAAGCCCTTATCAGCAGAAAGAAACTCACGCCGCGAGAGTTGGAGCAATTCGCCGAACGAGACGGCAACATCAATACCCCCTGGGGCGTGCTCCGAAAGCGACAAGACGGACCTGCCCACCTTTCCAGCGGAGATGAAGCAAAAAATCGATGCCGCCACTCGGGCCTATTTCCAGAATGTACGCGGGCTCCGCCGCCAGATCCTGTCGGCCTTGGCGGCAGGCCGGCCTTCGCCGGTCGATATTCGGGACCTGGTTGGGCGAGTCCGGCCGGGCCATGCAGGCGATTACCGATATCTCACGCACCGCTTTCCGGCTCAGCCGCGCCGATGTGGCGGGTAAGCTCGACCGGGCCAACCGCGAATTCGACATCGCCCTGATGCTGATGGCGCTGTCCATCAGCCTGGCGTCCTTCACCCTGCTGTATGTCATCCTGCGCGTTATCCACCCCTTGCAGGTCATCACTGATGCCCTGCGCGCGGTGGGAGAAAACGATCTCAACCATGCGATTCCGTTTCAGGACCGCCGTGACGAAATCGGGCAGTTCGCCCGCGCGCTGAGGCTGTTCCGCGACAATAGTTTCGAGAATCGCAAGCTGGCCGAAGCCCTGCGCGACAATCAGGTCGCCAAGGAAACCGCCGAGGCCTCAAGCCGGGTCAAGTCGCAATTCCTGGCCAATATGAGTCACGAATTGCGCACGCCGCTCAACGCCATTATCGGCTTTTCCGATCTTCTGCAGAATCAGATGTTCGGACCCTTGCAGAAGCAGTATCACGACTATGCCACCATCATTCACGAGTCCGGCAATCATCTGCTGAACCTGGTCTCCGACATATTGGACATCGCCAAGATCGAGGCAGGCAAGTTCGTCCTGGATTATCAGGATGTCGATCTCACCGAAAGCGTGGCCTATTGCCTGCGCCTGGTCAAAAAACGCGCGGATGACCAGGGCATCAAGCTGGTCACCACCCTGCCGGCCCAAGGCCTCGCTTTCGCCGCCGATCAGCGCGCCTTCCGCCAAATTCTCATCAACCTGCTCACCAATGCGATCAAATTCTCCCGTCCGGGCGACGAGGTGGAAGTGAGCGCGCGCGCCGGCGACCGGTTGATGCTCACGGTCAAGGATCACGGCATCGGCATGTCGGAGGCGCTTCTGGCCCGCATCGGCCGCCCCTTTGAGCAGGCCGTCAACGATCCCGCTCATGCCCGCGAAGGCACCGGACTGGGGCTTTCCCTGGTGCGCGCCCTGGTGCGCCAGCATGGCGGCCAATTGCGCATAGAAAGCCGCGAAGGCGTGGGCACCACCGTCCATTGCGAATTGCCGCTGGCCCAGCCCGCAGCCAAATCATTGCGCGATCCGGCCGCCGACGCCGCCTGACCAGGGCCGCCGCCTGGGCCGGGTGACCCGATGGCCGCGCGCTATGTTATCACGCCTCCGGCCGCGCCAGCGACCTCTCTATTATGCGTGATTGAGCGTAGAAAAACCGTTTGATGCTCCAGCAAGCATTTGCATTGCACAGCAAGGGACAATTCGCGGAGGCCGAACGGGCCTATACGGACTTGCTGCGTCTTCAGCCGGGCAATTTCCAGGCTCTGCATCTTTTCGGCGTGCTGATGCTCCAGCGCGGCCAAACCGAGCGCGGCATGGAATTGCTGCGCCAGTCGCTGAAATTGGAGCCGCGCCAGCCCTTGGCCCAGCGCGATTTGGGCAACGCCCTGCAGCAATCGAGTCAGTTCGCCGAAGCCCTGGCCTGCTACGACAAGTCGCTGGCCCTGAAATCCGATCAGGCCGATGTGTACAATAATCGCGGCGCGGCGCTGGCCGCCCTGAAGCGGCCGGACGAGGCGCTGGCAAGTTATGGCCGCGCCGTGGCGCTGAAACCGGACTATGCCCAGGCCTATAACAATCGCGGCACCGTGCTCACCGACCAGAAGCGCTATGGCGAGGCGGTGGAGGATTTCAGCCGGGCCATTTCGCTGATCCCGGGTTACGTCAAGGCTCTCAACAACCGGGGCGGGGTGCTGGCCAATCTGGGCCGGTTCGAAGAGGCGCTCAGGGATCACGACCGCGCCATCGCCCTTGCTCCGGGCGAAGCCGATTCCCACGAAATGCGCGGCGATGTGCTGATGCGGATGCGGCGGCCCCAGGACGCGCTGGAAAGCTTCGACAACGCCATTGCGCTCGATCCCGCCCGGGCTTCCGCCCATAACGACCGGGGCACCGCGCTGGCCATGCTGACACGGCCGCAAGAGGCGCTGGAAAGTCATGAGCGGGCCATCGCGCTGGAGCCCAACATGGCCTCCGCCCACAATAATCGCGGCACCGCGCTGGCGGCGCTGAAGCGGTCGGCCGAGGCGCTCAAATGCCATGAAAAAGCGCTGGCGCTGGACCCCAACTCCGCCACCGCCCACAGCAATCGCGGCGGCGCGTTGGCCGATCTGGGCCGGTACGAAGAAGCGCTGGAAAGCGTGGACCATGCGCTCACCCTGATGCCCTTCACCCAGGCCTATTCCAACCGCGGAAATTTCCTTTACGAACTGAAGCGGTTCGACGAAGCCCTGGAAAGCCATGACCGCGCCATCGCGATCAATCCGGAATGGGACCAAGCCCATTTCGGCAAGAGCCTGGCCCTGCTGGTCCAGGGCCGTTTCGCGGAAGGCTGGCCGGAATATGAATGGCGCAAGCGGCGGGAGTATGAAGACGCCTTTCACGCCCTTGGCCGGCCGACCTGGTCGGGAAAGGAAGATCTGAAAGGCAAGACCCTATTCGTCGAAGCCGAGCAGGGGCTGGGCGACACGATTCACTTCTGCCGCTATGTGCCCATGGTGGCGGACCTCGGCGCGAACGTGATCCTGACCGCGCAGGAGGGCCTGATCGGCCTGCTCAAGAGCCTGGATCCCCGCATCACCATCCTGCCCAGCGGGACCATACCGCCGGAATTCGATTACCACATCGCGCTGCTCAGCCTGCCGCTGGCCTTCGGCACGGAGGTCGCCACCATTCCGGCGAAGATCCCCTATCTCAGCGCCGATCCGGCGCGGACAGCCGCCTTGCGGGACAGGATCGGAGAGACGGGATTCAAGATCGGCATTTGCTGGCAGGGATCTTATATCTCCGCCGTCCGGTCCCTTCCCCTGATGTGCTTCGAGCCGCTGGCCCGCCTGCCCGGGGTGCGGCTGATCAGCCTGCAGAAAGGCGAAGGCACCGAACAGTTGGATACGCTGCCGCCCGGCATGCGTGTGGAACAATTGGGCGAAGATTTTCCCAAGGACTTTGACGACACCGCCGCGGCCATGATGGGGCTCGATCTTATCATCAGTTGCGACACCTCGGTGGCGCATCTGGCCGGCGCGCTGGGCCGGCCGACCTGGGTCGCCTTGCGTTATGCCACCGACTGGCGCTGGCTGCTCGACCGCCGGGATTCGCCCTGGTACCCCGGCATGCGCCTGTTCCGCCAGCCGCGCCAGGGCGATTGGGCCGGCGCTTTCGCCGACATCCGGTCCGAACTGGCCGCGCTTCTTGCCGGCAAAAATTGACTCGGGGTTCCGGGTTCCGCGACGGAACTCACATTGACATTCTTTTAACAGCACAGGCCTAGCCTAAAGAGGGTTGGGGGCGGTCAAGGAGCCCGCCCGATGACGAACTCCATCAAACATGCGGACCAGGTGATCGGCCCCACCGGTGGGGTGCTGACCCTGGCCGACCTGCCTCCCGAAAACACCGCCCGTTGGGTGCCGCAGCGCAAGGCCGAAATCATTGCGGCGGTTGGGGGCGGTCTTCTCAGCCTGCCGGATGCCTGTACACGCTACAAAATCTCCGACGAGGAATTTTGCGCCTGGGTCGAAGCCTATGAGCGCTTCGGCCTTGCCGGGCTTCGGGCGCGGCGGAGAGGATCGCGATCACTGACTGGATAGACGTCGCGCGCCGTCAGCGGATCTGCGCCAGGGCCGACTTGGCCCGCCGGACCAGTTCTTCGCTGGTATCCCGCGCATCCGCCGCGATATAGCCGAAGCGCACCAGCTTTTCCTCTATGCCGGGCAAGGGCGCGCTGAAAGACCCGTGCACGGCGCGGACCTTGGTCCTTTCCACCAGCGGGCGCACATTGTCGGGATTGAGGCCGCTGCCGGCCAGAATCTCCAGCCGGTCGCCGGCGCATGCCACCATGGCGGCGATGGTATCCGCGCCGTCCGGCGCCTTGAGCGCGCCGCCGGAGGTGAGAATGGTGCGAAAGCCAAGCCCGATCGCCATCTCCACCGCCGCCAACGGCTCCGGCGACAGATCGACGGTACGATTCAAGGTGAGTTCCAGTCCGCTGGCGTGATCGGCCAGGCGGGCGATGGTCTTTTCATCCAACGCGCCGGACGCCAGGCTGGCGCCGATCACCACGCCGGCAAGCCCGGCGGTGCGCGCCGCGTCGATATCCCGGCGCATGATGTCGATCTCCTCCTCGGAATAGACATAGTCGCCCACCCGCGGCCGGATCATGGCGCGGCTGGGGCGCGGACCCTTGGCGGCCAGCGCCATGAAGCCGGAGCTGGGCGTCAATCCGCCCACCGGCAGCGAGGAACAGAGTTCGATCCGGTCGGCGCCGCCGGCGATCGCCGCCGTCAGTCCCCGGGGACTGTCGACACAAACCTCAAGCAAAATGGCCGGCATGCGAACTCCCATGCGATTGCGTTTTCTGCGCCGCCTTCATCCCTTCGCGCCGCCGGCCGGTCAAGCGCCAAGTTCGCCGGCCAGGGCCTCGGCGTCCGGCCCGACCAGGATCTGCCAGCGCGCGGCCGCGGTCTTGACCGCGCCGCGCGGGGCGCAAGCGCGCAAGGCCGCTTCGGCGACCTTGGCGGGATCTTTCACTTCGACCAACAGCCGGCTTCCGCGCCCAATCAGCTTCGCCAGATTGGCCCGGCCGCCCAGGCTGGCGAGCAGATCTTCGCCCTTCGGCTTTTCCGCCGCCGCCGTCTCGCCACGCGCCACCACCGCGCGCATGTCGCTGGCCACCTGATCCGCGATCGGTCCCAGCACCACCTGCACCGCCTTGTCGGACGGCCGGATGACGCCGCGCGCGCCCAGCGCCTTCAGCGCGGTTTCGTCGATCCGGCTCTGATCGGCGACGATCAGCCGGAGCCGGGTGGTGCAGGCATCGATCGCCACCAGATTGCCAGCGCCGCCCAGCGCGATCACGAAGCCTTCCTCACGGCTGCCGGTGGGCGCGGCGGCGGCTATGGCGGCCTGCGCCTCCAAAGGCTCGCGCCCCGGCGTCTTCAAATCGAACCACTGAATGACGAAACGGAAGATGACGTAATAGAGCAGAAAATAGCCCGCGCCCAAAGGCAGCAGCCACAAAGGCCGCGTCGCCAGCTTGAAATTGATCACATAGTCGATCAACCCGGCCGAGAATGTGTAGCCCAGATGAACGCCCAACAGACTCATGATGACTTCCGCCAGCCCGCTCAACAGCGCGTGGATCGCATAGAGGATCGGGGCCTGGAAGATGAAGGAAAACTCGATCGGCTCGGTCACCCCGGTGATGAAGACGGTCAGCGCCATGGACAGGAACATGCCGGCCACCGCGGCCCGGCGGTCCTTGCGGGCGGCGTGATACATGGCCAGGCAGGCGGCGGGCAGGCCGAACATCATCACCAGGAAGAAGCCGCTCATATAGGTGCCGGCGCTGGGATCGCCGGCGAAGAAGCGGTTCAGGTCGCCGAACACGCCGTGATAACTGCCCATGATGAAATAGACGAAATTGTTCAGGATGTGATGCAGACCGACGATGATCAGCAGCCGGTTGAGGAGGCCGAACAGGAATGGCCCCAACAGACTGTGGGCCAACACCGCCCGGCTCGCTTCGTCGATACCCTGATTGAGGCCCTGCCAGAAGAATCCGAACAGCACCGCCAGGAACAGGCCGCCAAAGCCGGAAATGATCGGTACCGAACGCCGGCCGCCGAAAAAGGCCAGATATTCTGGCAGTTTCAGAGCATGGAAGCGGTTATAGGCATAACCGGCGAGAACCCCTGACAGCAGCCCCATCGGCACGCCACTGCGGGCGATGGCGTCGCTTTTGAAATTCGCGATCGTCAGGGCCTGAAACGCCGCCGGCACGTCTTTCAACAGATCGGCGGGCGGCACGAGCAGCGCCATCGCGCCTTTGCTTCCCACCAGAAAGCAGAGCGCGCCGGCCAGTCCCGCGGCGCCGTTATTGTCCTTGGCCAGCCCCACCGCCACGCCGATGGCGAACAGAAGCCCCAGATTGGAGAAGATGGCGTCGCCGGCGGCGGCGATGAACGGAATGTCGAGCAGATCGGGCTGACCCAGCCTGAGCAACAAGCCCGCGATCGGCAGGGCGGCAATGGGCAGCATCAGGGCGCGGCCGAGCGGCTGCAGCCATTCCAATATGGATCGCATCAGTCTTCTCCCATGCTGCGAATGAGACCGCGCACCTCTTCGGCCGAGGCCGCCGCCAGCGCCTTCCGCGCCAATTGCCGGCATTGTTCGATCGTCACTTTGCCGATCGCGGCCTTCAGATCGGCGATCTGGCTGGTGGCGGCCGAGAGGCTTCGCACGCCCAGCCCGACCAGCAGCGGCGCCGCCTCCACATCCGAAGCCAGACCGCCGCAGACCCCCACCAGGCGGCCGTGGCAGTTGGCATCTTCAATGGTCGTCGCGATCAGTCGCAGTACTGCCGGATGCAAGGCGTCGAACGCGGCCGCCAGATTCGGATTGCCGCGATCCATCGCCAGGCCATATTGGGTGAGGTCATTGGTGCCGATGGAAAAGAAATCGGCCTCGGCGGCCAGGATATCGGCGGTCATCGCCGCCGCCGGGGTCTCGACCATGATGCCCAATTGCACCGGCTCCGGCATGTCGAGTTCGGCGCGCACCTCGTCTAGAATCGCGCGCACCCGGCGCAATTCCGTAAGCGAGGCGATCATCGGCACCATGATCCGGCACTGCGCGGCTGGAATAGCCTGCAGAATGGCACGCAATTGGGTCTTCAAAAGCTCCGGCCGCCACAGGCTGACCCGCACGCCTCGGAGGCCCAAAGCCGGATTCTCCTCGGCCGGAAAGGGAAGATAAGAAGCGGGCTTGTCGCCGCCTATGTCGAGGGTGCGGATGGTCAGCGGCTTTTCACCCAAGGCCTGCGCGATGGCGCGATAGACCCCGATCTGCTCCGTCTCGGCCGGTGGGATCTGGCGGTTCAAAAACAGAAACTCCGTTCGAAGCAGGCCGCAGCCTTCGGCGCCCGCCGCCACCGCCGCCTTCGCATCCGAGATCGAACCCAGATTGGCGTCGATCTCGATCCGCACCCCGTCTCTGGTGTGACACGGCGCATGCATGCCGGCCCGCGCCGCAGTCTTGCGTTCCAGCCGTGCCGCCAATCGCCGGCGCGCATCTTCCTGTTCGGTTTCGGATGGGGCGATCTTCAACCGGCCGGTATCGGCATCCAGCAGAACGATGGTACCCTCCGCAATCTCCAGCACAGAGGGCCCGCAGGCCACCAAAGCGGGAATATCCATCCCGGCCGCCAGGATCGCGGCATGGGAGGTGGGTCCGCCGGCGGCCATCACGATTCCGCAAATCCGCGCCGTCTCCAGGCCAGCCAGTTCGGACGGCAACAGATCCTCGGCCAGCAGAATGGCCTGTCCGGGCAATTCGGCGGCCGGCGCGGTTGGGCTGCCGCCCAATTGGGTGAGCACCTGGCGCTCGATATCGATCAGGTCCGACACCCGCTCCCGCAAGCGCGGATCGTCGAGCCCTTGCAGGATCGCGATCTGCTCGCGGATGGCCGTGCGCCAGGCCTGACCCGCGCTCTGGCCGGCCGCGATGGCGCGGGCGGCAGAGTCCGCCAGTTCGGGATCGTCCAGAAAGCCCAGATGGGCGGCGAGAATGGGCGCTTCGGCACCGCCTCTGGCGATCGCGGCCTGGGTCTTTGCCCGCACCGCCGCCAGCGCCCCCCGCAAGAGTTTGGATTCCAGATCGGGACCCTGCCCCCGCTCTTCGACCAGGATCTCCGGCTGCCGCAGCCGCACGGCAACGCCCAGGCCGATGCCCGGCGCGGCCCGCACGCCCACGATCGCGCCCGCTTCGGCCGGCGAAAACGCAATCATCGTCCCTGCGGGCGCCGATTCCTCCTCGCCCAACTCGTTTTCGATCAGCGCGGCCAGGCTGGCGAGCGCCTGTTCGGCGTCTGTACCCTTGGCGATGGCGATCACTTCGGCGCCCTTGGAGAGGCCCAAACCCATCAACGCCACCGGGCTCTTGGCGTTGGCGCGTTTGTCGCCGAAGATGATGACGATTTCGGCGGTGAAGGTTTTCGCCAGGTCCGCCAGTTTCGCCGCCGGCCGGGCATGAATGCCGTGCGCCGACACAATCACCAGTCCGCGGCGAAATTCACGCCCATCCGTCTCGACCGCCGCTACGCGCTGCGACAGCGGACGGACCCGCATCAATTCCTGGCCGCAGGCAATCGATTTATTCTCGACCCGGCTTGTGACCAGGAAATCCTCGCCATTGGTAACGAGGATCGGCGTGATCAGGCCGCGGGCCTCTTCGCCCAACCGGTCGAGATCAAAGGAGAGCAGCCGGTCGCCGGCCTTGACGGTCTGGCCAATCGCGACATGCGCGGTGAAGAAGCGGCCGCCCAGCGCCACCGTATCCAGCCCCACATGCATCAGGATTTCGGCGCCGTTCGCCGCGCGCAAGGTGACCGCATGCAGGCTTTGATGCAGCAGCATGATCTCGCCGTCGCAAGGCGCGCACAGCACCGCGCCAGTGGGATCGATAGCCACGCCGTCGCCCATCATCCGGTCTGAGAAAACCGGGTCGGGCACTTCGGCCAACGGCGCGGCCCAGCCATCCAGCGGCGCCAGAAGCACCAACTCCTCCGCCTCGCGCGCGGCATGCGCGCGCCCGCGACGATCCGATTTCAACACCGCCTTCCTCCCATGCGGATTGCATTCTGGGGCCCGCGGATAGGCGAAGCAACCGGACCCATAATTCCGCCAGGGCCCTGATATCCCTCGACTTTTCGGGACGGACAGCGGCAAGGATGCAATTGCGCCTTCACGCCTATATCTATGCGGCTGATGCCGGCGCTCCCCTCAACGATTTTATGAATAAAGACTCCATGACCATACAGCCCCCGCGTGCCGAAGACACGCGCATGTTCCAGGAGGCGCGGGAGACGCCGGAGCGGGTCCGGGCCCAGCTCCATCAGGACGGCGCCCTGGTCTCCCGGATTGCCGGCGCCTTGCGGCAATTTCATCCCCGCGCCCTGATCACCTGCGCCCGCGGCAGTTCCGATCACGCCGCCACCTATGCCCGCTATCTGATCGAAACCAATCTGGGGCTGGTGACGTCTTCGGCTTCCCCTTCGGTGAGCTCCGTCTATGGGGTGCGCCAGGACCTGTCGCGCTGCGTCTTTCTGGCGATTTCGCAATCCGGCCAAAGCCCGGACCTGCTGGCGGCGGCGGAAGCGGCCAAGGCCTCCGGCGCGCTGGTGCTGGCGCTGGTCAATGTCGCAGATTCACCGCTGGCCGCGCTGGCCGACCATGTGATTCCGCTTCGGGCCGGGGCCGAGCGCAGCGTCGCCGCCACCAAATCCTTCATCTGCGCCCTGTCGGCAGTGCTGCATCTGACGGCGCATTGGACCAGAAGCGATGCCCTGATCCGCGCGCTCGGCGAATTGCCCGGTCAACTCGAGGCGGCCTGGGAGCTCGACTGGCTGGCGATGGTGGAGGCGTTGACACCAGCGGACAATCTCTTCGTTCTGGGCCGCGGCCTGGGCCTGGGCCTGGCCCAGGAGGCAGCGCTGAAATTCAAGGAGACCAGCGGGCTTCATGCCGAAGCCTTCAGCAGCGCCGAAGTCCGCCACGGCCCCATGGCCTTGATGGAAAAGAAGATGCCGGTGCTGATGTTCGTGCAGGATGACGAGACCCGCGACGGCCAGGAAGAATTGGCGCGGGAGCTGGCCGCGCATGGGGTTCCCGTGCTCTTGGCCGGGTGTGCCGTTCACGGCGTTCGGACTTTGCCCGCCCTCTCCGCCCCGGCGGTAGTGGCGCCGCTTCTGTTCGCGCAAAGCTTCTACCGCGCCGCCACGGCGCTGGCGGTGGCGCGGGGATACGACCCGGACAATCCCCCGCATCTGAAAAAAGTGACGGAGACCTATTGATGCGCCGGGCATTGGTGAATGGGCGCATCCTCGCGAACGGCCGGATCCTCGACCACCACGCGGTGCTGATCGAAGGTGACCGGATTGCCGAAATCGTGCCGGCGGACGACCCGCGCCTGCGCGAAACGCCGCGCCGCGACCTGGAGGGGCTCCTGCTGCTGCCGGGTTTCATCGATACCCAGGTCAATGGCGGCGGCGGGGTCCTGTTCAACGACGATCCCACGCCCGAGACCATCCGGCGGATCGCGGCGGCGCATCGCCGGTTCGGCACCACCGGCTTCCTGCCCACCCTGATCAGCGACGATCTGGAGGTGATCGAACGCGCGATCGGCGCGGTCAGCACCGCGCTTCGTGAAAATGTGCCCGGCCTGTTGGGCATTCATCTGGAAGGGCCGTTTCTCAGCCCCGACCGCAAGGGGGTGCACAATCCGGAGAAATTCCGCACCCTGGATGCCCGGGCGGTCGCGCTCCTGACCTCGCTCAAGGGGGCGAAGACCCTGGTGACCCTGGCCCCGGAAATGACCAGGCCGGAGACCATCGCTGAGCTGACGGCGGCCGGCGTGATCGTGGCCGCGGGTCACACCAATGCCAGCTATGAGGTGATGCAGGCGGCGCTTCAGAGCGGGGTGACCGGCTTCACCCATCTGTTCAATGCCATGTCGCCCTTGACCGGCCGCGAGCCGGGGGTGGTGGGCGCGGCACTGTCGGACCCGGACAGCTATTGCGGCATCATCGCCGACGGCCGGCATGTGCATCCCGCGACTCTCAAGCTGGCGTTGCGGGTGAAGCGCCATGACCGCTTCATGCTGGTGACCGACGCGCTGGCGAATACCGGCACCGATATCCAGTCTTTCCAGCTGCAGGGCGCCACCATCACCATCCGCGACGGGGTCTGTGTCGACGAAAACGGCACCCTGGCGGGATCGGCCATGGATATGAGCCGCGCCGTCCGCAATGCCAGGGATCTGCTTGGCCTGCCTTTGCCGGAAGCGGTGGCCATGGCCAGTTCGGTGCCGGCCGCGTTCCTGGGCCTCGGCCACGATGTTGGCGAGATCGCCAGGGACCGCCGTGCCAATTTGGTGCTGGCGGATGACGATCTCAATGTGCGCGAGACCTGGATCGACGGCGTCAGCGCCGGCGGCTGAGCGCGGTCCGGAAAAGTGGAAGCCGGTTTTCCGAAAGACCGCGCGACAGTCAATCAACCAGCCGGACCACGCGGCCTTCCACGGCCGCGCGCCGCGCCGCTTCGATGATCTCAAGGCCTTTGACCGCATCTTCCGGATCCACCGGCACCGGCGCGCCGTCGCGGATCGCCGCCACCATTTGGGCATAGAAATCCTGATAGGCGCCGGGCTCGCTTTTGACCGGTTGCCGCTCAACACCGTTGCTGAACAGGCCCCAGCGCTCCGCCGGCTCCTCGCCCCAGCCACTTTGACCCGGGCGGGCGCCCGCGCGCAGCTGCGCTTCCTGGCCGTCGCCGAATTGTTTCACATAGGCGCCGCGATCTCCCGTCACCCGCAGCCGGAAACCTGGCTCGGCGGCCAACACGCTGGCCCACAGATGGGAGCGCACGCCGCTTTGATGGTGGAGCGCGACAAAGACATCATCGTCCGACTCCACGCCTTTGCGCCGGATGTCCAGTTCCGCATAAACCTGCTCGGCCGGGCCGAACAGATAGAGCGCCTGGTCGATCAGATGACTGCCGATGTCATTGAGCAGGCCGCCGCCCTCTTCTGCCACGCCGCGTTCCTTCCAGCTGCCCTTGGGCTGGGGCCGCCAGCGGTCCAACCGGGATTCGAACCGCAGCACCCGGCCCAGCCGTTCCTCCCTGAGCAGCCTTTGCAAAGTGCGGCATTCGCTATCCCAGCGCCGGATATGATAGGCGGCAAGCGGCAGCCCCTTCGCCCGAGCCGCCGCGATCACCGGCCGCGCTTCCGCCGCGCCGGGCGCGAAAGGCTTGTCGATCACCACCGCCAGGCCGGCTTCCAATGCCGCAAGCGCCAAGGTCACATGGGTGCGGTTGGGGGTGGAGATCACCACCAGATCGTGATCGGCGGCGTGCTGCCAGATCCAGTCCACATCGCTTGCGACGTGTACATCGGGATAATCGCGCAAGGCCTGGGCCCGGCGCTCGGGATTGGCGGTCACCACCGTGGCCAGCTTCAGGCCCTTGGCGGCGGCGATCAGAGGGGCGTGAAAATAAGCGCCGCCCAGCCCGAAACCGATCAATCCGACACGAAGATCCCTGCTGGCGGCCATGGGCAAGTCCGGTGCCATGATGAAGCGCTCCGGTGCTTAGCAGGGAATCCGGCCGTTTCATACCGTGCCAAAGACTGATGCGGCGGCCTGCAGCATTCGCTGTTTCGATGTCGTACGACTGGCTCTATCTTCCCGCCAATGGAGGGGCCGTTGCGATTCGCGATCTTTGCGGCACTGATAGGATTGGCGGCCGTCCCGGCTGCGGCCGCGCCCGGCGACATCCTGATCGGGATTCAGGCGCCGTCGGCGCTTTCGCCTTCCGGTGCGGCGGAGAATCTCGGCATGCGTCTGGTGATCCGGGCGGTGAATGACGCGGGCGGCATCCATGGCCACCGGCTGGTCATCCGCGAGGACGGCCGCACCCCGCCCGGTCGCCGCCGGCGAAGCCGAGGAACTCGCCAATCTGGCGCGGCTCGCCGACCAGGATCATGTGCTGCTGATCTGGAATCATGGCGGCACCGTTTCCATGAAGATCGCGGACTTCGCCATGGCGCATCACGTGCCCTACATGTTTCCCCATACCGGGATGGTGGCCATGGATGACGGCCGCTATGTCTTCACCTCCTATCCGCATTATGACGGCGAGACCCGCATGATGTACCGCTATCTGGCCCGCGACCGCGGCATGAAGCGCCTCGCCATACTCTATGATCCGAACGCCTATGGCCGTTACTTCCGCGACCGGCTGCGGGCGCTGGCGGCGGCCGACGGATACACCGTGGTGGGCGAGGAGGCGGTGACCGAAACCCTGCCCAAGGACCTGACGGCCCAGATGCGGCGGCTGCGCGATGAACGGCCGGACGCGGTGGTGATGGCGCTCTATCCGCCCCAGGCCAAGCGGGCGATGGAGGCCAAGGCGCGGCTCGATTGGAAGAGCCGTGCGCATGGTCTCGAGCGGACCGTTGACCGACGAGGAATATCTCAATGTGCCGGGCGGCTATGCCGAAGGCACGCTGGGCCTCTGCTACTACCCCGATCCCAACCGGTCCGACGCGCCCGGCGTGGTCGCCTATCGCAAGCTGATGGCCAAATATTTCCCTCGCGAAAAGCTCAACCGCTATTCGCTTTACGGCTATGCCTTCGGCGAACTGGTGATGGAGGGGTTGAGGCGGGCCGGCGCCAATCCCACCCGCGAATCCTTCATCGACGCGATGGAGACCATCAAGAACTGGGATTCCGGCGGCATCCTGCCCCCGGTCAGTTTCTCGCGGACCAACCATCATGCCCAGGAGGCGGGCTTCATCTGCGAATTGCGCGAACGCCGCTTCGTCCCCTTGAGCGGTTGGATTACGCCCTGAATTCCCGGCGCATTTGCGAACATTCCACAACAATCGGAAGATTCGGGATTTGCTTGGCCGATCCGTCTGCTAAAATGCCAGCAAACATAAATCGCATTGGGGGGAAAGAATTGGCGCTGAAAATTGTCGGCTCTGGGCTCGGCCGCACCGGAACAAAGTCGCTGCACACGGCCCTCAATATGCTGGGATTCGGGCCCTGCCATCACATGGTGGAGGTGTTCGCCCATCCCGAGAGCATGCGCCTTTGGATCGAGGCCGGCGCCGGCCGGCCCGATTGGGATGCGATTTTCGCCGGCTATCAATCCATGGTCGATTATCCCGGCGCGCATTATTGGCGTCAGCTCGCGGCGCATTATCCCGACGCCAAGGTGCTGCATACCATCCGCGATCCCGATGCCTGGTTCGAGTCCACCCAGGCCACGATCTTCGCGGCCGGTGGGCCCATCGACCGCATGCCGCATATGGCGGATTTCTTCGCCAGCTTCATGGGCGGAATCAAAGATCATCTGAATGACCGCGCCTTCATGACCGATTATTTTCGCCGTCACACCGAAGAGGTGAAGCGGACCATCCCCCCGGAACGCATCTTGATCTATCAGGTGGGGCAGGGCTGGGAACCGCTATGCCGGTTCCTGACTGTTCCGGTTCCGGAAGCGCCCTTCCCGTCGGAAAATTCGCGGGCGGAATTCATCGCCCGGGTCCAGGGCGCAAGTCCCGCGCACTGAAATTTCCCGAACGCCCCGGGGCACTTCCGGGACCGCTGTCCGGAAGACAGGCTCAGCTTTGGTTGAAATTCGGCCCCCGCATTCCATTCACCATCGTTTCTAGACAGTTGACCAAAATCGCAGCAACTTGGCGCAAAAAACTTATGATGCGGATCAAATCCGGATTTCGGCCCGCCCGCGTGGCGGCGGTGGTCCTCCTGGTTTGCGGTCTTCCGGGCAGCGGGGTGCGGGCGCAACCCGCACCCGATGCCGCGGACGGCGCCGCGCTGCACGCGCTGCGGATTCCGGCGAGCGAAGCGCCGGCCATAGACGGCGATCTGTCCGATCCGGTATGGGCGAAGGCGACGCCGATCGACCGCTTCTTTCAAATCGAGCCGGACAATGGCGCGGCCCCTACCCAGCGCACCATTCTCTATATCGCCTATGACAAGGGGAATCTCTATTTCGGGATCCACGCTTATGACAGCGAGCCGTCCCGGATCGTGGCCAGCTATATGGCGCGCGACGCCCAGATCTTCCATGACGACCATGTCCGCATCGCGCTTGATCCAAACCGCACCCACCGGGACGCCTATGACTTTCAGATCAACCCGCTGGGCGGCTATGTCGACGGGCTGATCCAGAACAACCGGGACTTCCTGATGGCGTGGAATCCCATCTGGCGCCATGCCGCCAAGCTGACATCCGATGGCTGGACGGCGGAAATGGCGATCCCCTTCCGCAGCGTCTCCTACGATCCGGATGATACGGTCTGGGGGATCAGCTTTACCCGCGTCATTCAGCGCAACAATGAACGGGACCGGCTGGAACTGACGGCCGTCAATGTGATGCCGAACGACATGCGCACGGAATCCAGCCTCGCCGGGCTCGAGGGCATGAGCCAGGGGATGGGCCTGAAGGTCGAGGTCTATGGCTGGGGGCGTTATACCAAGAACTGGACCACGCGCCGGGGCGGCATCACCAGCCATCAGGGCGGCAATATCTACTACAACATCACGCCTTCGCTCACCGGAACGGTCACGATCAACACCGATTTCTCGGAAACCCCCTTGGACAAGCGCCAGGTCAATACCACCCGCTTTTCCCTGTTCACGCCCGAGACGCGCCAATTCTTCCTGCAGGACGCGGCGGCTTTCGAATTCGGCGGCTCAAGCTTCAGCGACAGAAACATCTTCGGCAGCGCCCTCGACAATGGCAAGCCGTTCTTCTCGCGCAATATCGGGCTGGTGGAGGGGGATCTCGCCGGAATTCTGGCCGGCGGCAAACTATCGGGTTCGATTGGGCCGGTCGATGTCGGTGGACTGAGTGTCAGGACCCTGCCGACCGGAACCACAAAAGGTCAACTCCTTTCGGTCGCGCGACTGAGCGTGCCGGTTCTTTCGGAATCCAAGCTCGGCCTGATCGTGACCAATGGCGACCCCACCGGAATGACCGCCAACAGCGTGACCGGCGGCGATTTCCAGTATTTCAACGCCAATGTCTTTCCCGGAAAACGGTTGGGTGCCGATTTCTTCTTCCTGCAAAGCTTTTCCAGCCAATTCGGCAGCGACAGCGAGGCGGGAGCAGCCCTTCGCTACCCGAACGAGCCCCTGGGCGGCTCCTTCTATTTCAAGCATCTGGGCGAGAACTTCGCCCCCGCTTTGGGTTTCGCCAACCGCGTCGGCATCGACAGCTATCGCGGCAATCTCCGCTACCGGAAGCGGATTCAGAATTCCTATTTCCGTTGGATGGAAACCGGAACCCACGACACCCTGATCACCGGTTTGGACGGCACGGCCCAGTCGCGGGAGAACACACTTTGGGTCAACGCTTCGAATATCACGGGCGATGAGCTCACCATTGAGGGAACCAACAGTTTCGAGAATGTGCCGGTGGCCTTCACCTTGCCAGGCAATCTGCTGGTTCCCGCCGGCCGCTATTCCTGGAATCACATCCATCCCAGATTCCAGTCCGGCAATTCCCGGCTTCTGGGATTGGACATGGAGCTGGATTGCTGCAGTTACTACAATGGCAGCTATCTGATGGCGGACTCGACCATCAACTGGCGCTTGAGCAGAACATTCACATTGGCGTTCGAGCACACGATGAATCTGATCAACATGCCCACGGGCAAGACCAATATCCAGATCGGACAGGTCACGGCGGATATCAATTTCACGCCCGACATGCAGGTTTCCACCCAGATCCAGTATGACAATATCACCGATCACTTCCAGGTACTGGCGCGCTATCACTGGCAATATTCGCCCGGGCAGGAGATTTTCGCCTCGCTGGGCGAGTCGTCCCTGATCGAAGGCCTGTTGACCGCGCCCTATTATCATCCCCAGCAGACCCAGGCCGAGATCCGGATCGGGCACACATTCCTGTTCTGAGCCCGCTTTTGCGGCGACACGCTTTAGGCCGGCGGCGGGCGACTGTCCTGGGGCGCCCGCATCAGGGCCAAAAGACCGTTCAGCAGATCCCAGGGACGCGGCGGACAGCCCCGGATGTGAAGGTCGACCGGAATGACGGCCGATACCCCGCCCGAAACCGCATAGCTTCCGGAAAACAGCCCGCCGTCGATGGCGCAGTCTCCCACCGCCACCACCCATTTGGGCGCGGGCGTGGCCCGATAGGTCCGCTCCAGCGCCTGGCGCATGTTTTTGGTCACCGGCCCGGTGACGAACAGCACATCGGCGTGTCGCGGCGAGGCGACGAACCGCAGTCCGAAACGCTCTAGGTCGTAGAAGGCGTTGTTGAGGGCGTTGATCTCCAGCTCGCAGCCATTGCAGGAGCCGGCGTCCACCTCCCGGATTGCGAGGCTGCGCCCGAGCCGGCGCCGGGCTGCCTGGTCGAGCCGGGCCGCAAGCGCGGCCAGCGCCGCGTCATCCGGCGCAGGCAACCGGCTCGGTCAGCGGCGAAGACGTCAGGCTCTGGAACAGCAATCGGCGCATCGGGATCGGACCTTCTACAGATCGCAGCCGGAATAGGAACAGTTGAACGACTTATTGCAGAGCGGAAAATCGGCCACGATATTGCCCTCGATCGCCGCCTCCAGCAGCGGCCATTGGAACCAGGACGGATCGCGCAGGTGACAGCGCGCGACGCGGCCATCCTCCGCAAGCCGCAACCAGGCCAGGACATCGCCACGGAATCCTTCCACCACGGCCAGCCCCTCCCCCGCTTTGCCGGCCGGTTCGGGTGAAGACCGGCCCATCCGGCAGGCCGGCGAGAATCTGGTCGATCAGCGAAAGGCTTTGCTCGACTTCCTTGATCCGGATCCACACCCGCGCATTGACATCGCCCTTTTCCAGCACCGGCACTTCGAACCGCAACCGGTCATAGGGCGCGTAGGGCAAATCGCGCCGGACATCGAAGCCGCGGCCGGAGGCGCGGCCGACATAGCCGCCGGCGCCGAATTGGGCCGCCAGCGACGGCATAAGAATGCCGGTCGCCACCGTGCGGTCCTGCAGCGAGGCGGTGTTATCGTAAAGCTCCACCAGCCGCGGAAACTGTTTCCGGATGCGCGCCAGAAGCGACCGCAGCACCGGTATCCGCGCCACATCCAGATCCATCGCCACACCGCCCGGCACGATGCAGTCGCGCATCAGGCGATGGCCGAAGCAGGCATCGGCGGCCCGAAGCACGCATTCGCGCAACACGCCGCAATGGGCCAGCATCAGCGAAAAGGCGGCGTCGTTGCAGATGGCGCCGATATCGCCCAGATGATTGGCCAGCCGCTCCAGTTCCGCCATCAGCGCTCTGAGGAAATGCGCCCGCGGTGGCACCTCGATGCCGAGCGCGGCTTCGGCGGCGCGGGAAAAGGCCAGGGCATAGGCTACCGTGCTGTCGCCCGAGACCCGGCCGGCGATTTGCGCGGCGCATTCCAGGCTTGCACCGCGCATCAGCGATTCGATGCCCTTGTGGGCGTAGCCGAGCCGCGCTTCCAGCCGGACCACGGTCTCGCCATTGGCATGGAAGCGGAAATGTCCCGGCTCGATGATCCCGGCATGGACCGGGCCGACTGCTATCTGATGCAGGCTTTCGCCCTCGGCGGTCAGGAATGGGTAAGGTCCGGCGGCTCGGATTTTTCCGCTGCGCGCCCAGCGGATGCGCCAGGCCCCATTGCCCGTGATCGAGCCAGGGCCGCGTATCCGCCGCGCCGTCCGCCGCAAACCCGTACAGATCGCAGATCGCACGCTCCAAACGGATCGCCGGCGGATGATGCCGGCCGACGGACGGGAAGCGGCCATCCGGGCATTCGAGGCTGAAAACCGCCATCCCGCAGCCATGCGACAGCGCCATATGCACCATCCCGTCATCGCCCCACAGGCCGGACAATGTCCATCGCGCAGGCGGCGAGGCCCGCGATGGCCACGCGCCAGCCTTCCTCGCGCGACCAGCAGGCGCGGCCAGGGATGGTGGCGTTCCACCTTGCGTCCTGCCCGCGATCAGATCGGCCCATGTCGTGGTCATCGTCATCCCAGCATCCGCGCCACATGTTGGAACCAGCTGACCAGCACCGGCGGAAGATAAATCGCCCGCGATCAGAACCGGCACCAGATGGGCGAATATCGGCACATAGGATGCGTGCACCGGCGCGCGCCCTTCCGACGGTTCGCCGAAAGCGACGCCCTGGAGCCGCAACAGAAGCGCCCCGAACGCAACCAGCAGTCCCGTCACCAGCGCCACCGCCAGCCAGGGATGGCGGGCGAAGGTGGAGGTCACGATCAGGAACTCGCTGGTGAAGATGCCCAAAGGCGGCATGCCCGCGATGGCGACCACGCCCAGCACCAGCGACCAACCCAGCATGGGATGGCTTTCGGTCAGGCCCCTTATCTCGCCGATCCGCTGGGTGCCCTTGGCCTGGGCGACATGGCCGACGGTGAAGAAGATCGCCGATTTGGTCAGGCTGTGCATGGTCATCTGCAGCAAGCCGGCGAAATTGGCCAGCGCGCCGCCCATGCCGAAGGCGAAGACGATGATGCCCATATGCTCGATGGAGGAATAGGCGAACAACCTTTTGATGTCCCGCCGCCGGTAGAGCATGAAGGCGGCGAACAGGACGGAGACCAGTCCGGCGGTGACCAAGAGCGGCCCGGTGGCGATCACGCCGCGATTGAGCGCCATCAGCATCTTGAACCGCAGCACGGCATAGAGCGCGACATTGAGCAACAGGCCCGACAGCACCGCCGAGATCGGGGTCGGACCTTCGGCATGGGCGTCCGGCAGCCAGGCATGCAGCGGCGCCAGCCCGACCTTGGTGCCGTAGCCGAGGAACAGGAACACGAAGGCGGCGTTGAGCAGGCCGGGATCGAAGGCGGAGACCCGGGTGATCAGCACCGTCCAGGTCATGCCCTGCAGGCCTTCGCCCACCACCGGCAGCGCCGCCATATAGACCAGGATGGTGCCGAACAGGGCGAAGGCGATGCCGACGCTGGCCAGAATGAAATATTTCCAGGCCGCCTCCAGCGCCTCATGGGTGCGGTAGATGCCCACCATCACCACCGTGGCCAGGGTCGCCAACTCGATCGCCACCCACATCAGCCCGATATTGTTGGCGACCAGGGCCAGGTTCATGCCGAACATCATCACCTGATACATGGCGTGATAAAATCGCAGATAGCCGGGCGTCAGCCGGCCGGTCTCCAGCTCATGGCCGATATAGCTGGCGCTGAACATGCTGGTGGTGAATCCCACCAGGGTGTTGAGCACGATGAAGACGATATTGAGATCGTCTACCAGGAAATAGGGACCGGGCGCGCCGCGACTTTCGAACAGCGACAGCGCCGCCAGCAAGGTCAGGAAACTCGCCAGCATATTGACCCGGGCGGAGAGCCGGTAACCCGGCAGCACGATCAAAAGCGCCGCGGCCAGCGCCGGAAGGGCCAGCACCCAGGTGACACCGTCAAACGCCAAGCTGTCAGACAGGCCGCTCATCGCCGCCTCCTCTGAACCGGTCCAGCACCCGAATATCCACCGTGTCGAAGCGCTCGCGAATCCGGAACAGGAAAATGCCGATCACGATGAAGGCGATCAGGATGGAAAAGGCGACGCTGATCTCCACCACCAGCGGCATCCCCTTGGCGCCGGTGGCCGCCAGCACCAGGCCGTTTTCCAGCGACATGAAGCCCACCACCTGGCTCACCGCGTTGCGCCGGGTCACCATCATCAACAGGCCGAGCAGAAGCACCGACAACGCGAAGGCCAGATCCTCCCGCGCGATCAGATTGGCTTCGGTGGTGATATGCAGCATCACCGCCAGCGCCAGGCCGACCAGCCCGATGCCGGCCAGCATCACCGGGCCGATCCCCGCCACCGTCTCGATCTCGCGATGGATGCCCAGCTGCACGATCATCCGGTGCAGTGCCACCGGGATGACGATCGCCTTGAACAGCAGGGCGATGGCGGCGGTGATGTACAAATGCGGGGCGCCTTGGATATGGGCCTGCCAGGCCACCGACAGAGACAGCACCAGGGCATGGAGCGCGAAAATATTGAGCAGGGCATAAAGCCGGTCCTGATAGAGCAGCATGAAGCTCACCAGCACCAGGCTCCCGGCCAGCAGATGCGCGACGTCGAAATTCAGCCCGTGCATCTAGAGCCCCCGCGACACGAACAGAAGCAGCGCGCCCAGCAGGCCCAGCATCAGCGCCGCGCCCAGAAAGGTCGAAACCCGGAACACCCGCATCTTGGCGATGGCGGTCTCGAACAAAGCCAGCATGACGCAGCCGAAACCCAGCTTGGCGGCATAGGCGCCGCCGCCGATCGCATAGGCGACGAAGCGTGTCCACCGACAAAGCCGGCCGCATCGGCACCATCCCCCAGGGCAGGAACAGGCAGGCGATCAGTGACAAATAGAGCAGCAGCTTGAGCGATGCCCGACAATTCGATCACCGCCAGATGGCGGCCGGAATATTCCAGCACCATCGCTTCATGCACCATGGTGAGCTCCAGATGGGTCGCCGGATTGTCCACCGGGATGCGGCCATTCTCGGCGATGCCCACCATGATCAGCGAGATCATCGCCAGGCCCAGCGTCACCCGAAGGCCGACCTGCGGAGAGACCATGAAGGCGGCGATGGTCGAAAGCTGGGTCGATCCCACCAGCAGCGCCAGCGAGAACACGATCATGATCATCGCCGGCTCGGCCAGCGAGGCGATCATCACCTCCCGGCTGGATCCAATGCCGCCAAAGCTGGTGCCGACATCCATGCCGGCCAGAGCCAGGAAGAAGCGCGCGCTGCCCAGAAGCGCCACGATGGCGATGAGATCGGCGGTCCAGTTGAACAAAAGCCCGGTGGCGAAGGTGGGCACCAGGGCCGCGGCCACCCAGGTCGCGGCGAAAATCAGATAGGGCGCGGTGCGGAACAGCCAGGAGGCATTCTCGGCCAGCACGGTTTCCTTGCGCACTAGCCGCAAAAGGTCGCGATAAGGCTGCAGCACAGACGGGCCGCGGCGCCTGGTGAGACGCGCCTTGATCTTGCGCACCAGGCCGGTCGCCAGCGGCGCCAGCAACAGCACCAGCAGCATCTGCAGGCCTTGAACGGTGAGATCGCGGATCAGCGCCATATCGCGATCACCAGCAACAGAATGATCAAGGCGGCGAAAACCAGGCTCAGATAGCGCCGGATGGTGAGGAATTGCATCACGTTGAGCCGGTCGGCGGTCAGCCGCACGCCTTCGGCCACCGGCAAATAGAGCCAGTCCCAGACTATATCTTCGAGCTTGACCCGGAACCGGGCGGGGTTGAGATCGCCCGGCGGCGGCATCTCCACCCCCTCGCTGGCCCGGAACAGCAAGGTGCCGAACACCCGCCGGATTGGCTGGGAGAAGCTTCCCGCGGTATATTGCAAAGCCGGGTTGGGATCGGGGAAGCCGCAATCCCAGATCGGCGCCCGCCGCGTCTGCCTGGACGCCAGCCGGTGGATCATCAGCGCCGCGAAGGAGGCCGATAGGGCGATGAACAGGAACACCAACAGGCCGTTATAGGAGCTGCGCGCCTTGGCGATCGGTACCAGCGACAGCCAGGCCATGGAAGATTGCTGCGGCATGTGCCCGCCCAGAAGGCTCTGGGTCACCGGCGACATGGCGTCGATCACATAACCGGGCAGGATGCCGGCGATCAGGCAGATGACCGCCAGCGCGAGCATCACCCCCAGCGAGACGCGGTCGGTCTCCCGTGCCTCAGCCGCGGCCGGACTGCGGGCGCGCCCCAGAAACACGATGCCGTAAAGCCGCACGAAGCAGGCGGCGGCCAGCGCCACCGCCAGCGCCAACAGCGCCCCCACCGCCGGCACGAACAGCTTCAGGCCCCATTGCGGCAATTCCGGCGACAGCAGGATCGCCTGGAAGGTCAGCCATTCGGAGACAAAGCCGTTGAAAGGCGGCAGGGCCGAAATCGCCACCGCGCCGGCCAGCATCGCCACCGCGGTGACCGGCATGCGGTGGATCAGCCCGCCCAGCTTTTCCATGTCGCGTTCGCCGGTTGCGGTCAGCACCGCGCCTGACCCGAAGAACATCAGGCTCTTGAACAGGGAATGGTTGAAGGCATGAAACAGCGCCGCCGCCAGGGCCAGAATGGCGGCGGTGTCGAAATGATCGTCATGAAAGGCCAGCGCCAAACCAAGCCCGATGAAGATGACGCCGATATTCTCGATCGTGCTGTAGGCCAGGACCCGCTTGAGGTCGGTCTGGAACAGGGCATAAAGCACGCCCATCAGCGCGGTGGCACCGCCCAGCAGGATCACCAGCAGTCCCCACCACCAGTCCGGCGGGCCGGCCAAATCGAAAATGATCCGGATGAAGGCATAGATCGCAACCTTGGTCATCACCCCGCTCATCAGGGCGGAGACATGGCTGGGCGCCGCCGGATGGGCGAGCGGCAGCCAGACATGCAGCGGCAGCAGACCGGCTTTCGAACCCGCCCCCAACAGCACCAGCAGCAAGACCAAAGCGGCGAATCCGGAACCGACAGGTTGGGCGCGGATCGCTTCGAAGGCGTAATGGCCGTCGGGTCCCGCCAGCAGGCCGAAAGCCAACAGCAGCGCGAAGGTGCCGAAGCTCGCCATCAGGATATAGACGTAAGCAGCGCGGGCATTGTCGGCGCTGCGATGGTGCGCCAACACCAAGGCCCAGGACGCCAGCGACATGAATTCCCAGGACAGCAGGAAAGTGAAGGCGTCGTCCGCCAGCACCACCAGATTCATCCCGGCCAGGAAAGCGGGAAAGAAAGGCAGCACCCGCTCCGGCGCGTCTTCATGCCGTCCATAGCCCAGGCCGTAGAGACTGGCCGCCGCCGCGCCCAGATTGACGATGACCAGGAAAAACGATGCCAGCGCGTCAACCCGGAAATGGGCGCCGATCCATGGCAAACCGAGCGGCAAGGTCACGGCCTGGGCCGCGCCTCCCTTCAGCAGCGCGGACAAGGCGAAAGCAAGCAGCGCCAAGGTCACCGCAAAGCTGGCGGCATAGACGGTGGGCGTCGCCGCCCGCAGCCGCCCAATCGCCACCGCGACCAGGGACAGGCCGAGCAAGACCGCGGCACCGAAAAGGAAGACCGCCGGATGCATGCCGCCTGACATTTGGCCCGTCATTTGGAAAGCGCGTTCGCGCCCGGAAGCGCCTTGAGCCGGACGCCGCGGCCGCCGCCGGGACTGACCGCCTCCTCGCCGATCAGTTCGACTCCGGACTCGTCCAGCGCGGCCACCACTTTCATCAGCGAATCCACATTGCCGCGAATGACCCCGTCGCTGGCTTCCATGCGCTGAATGGTGGGGACCGAAAGACCCGACTTCTCGGCCAGCTGACGCTGGTCGAGGCCTGCCAGCGCACGGGCGGCGCGCAGCTGCGAGGAACTGAGCATCTTAATTTCAACCGTCTCTATTGATGTTTTATACCAATAAATTGATGTGTCAAGGTAGAAAAATGGTCTCCTGCGCAGACCCGGCGCAAGGCCCTGGACGGCCAGGATGAGCGCTTGGGAACGCCGGCGGAAAAACCCAGAAAGAGTTTGCGCGTGACGATGCCTTCAATGAATCCGGCGCGAATATCCGTCTCTTCCGGGACGAACTCCCACTTGCATCACACGGCCGGCCGTTGCGGATTTGGGAAGCAATCGGAAAAGGCGCCGGGGACGCGCGCGCTTGAAGAACCGGAAAACGATTTGGCTCCGCAAATCGGCCAACGCAAATCGGCCAACGCCCCGCATTTCAAGGGGCAGTATAGCGTCCAAGCGTTCGGCAATTGGCTTGGAGGGAGTTAGTGCAGAGATTGCATATCCGCGAAAGTGAAATATAGCTCGCGAAATTTGGCGTAGAGCGCGGCGTAATTGCGCACATTTTCAGGTCGGGGCTCGATGACCCGGTAGTCTGGCGAAAGTGCGGTCTGCGCTTCCTCGACGGTTTTGAAAATTCCGGCGGCGAGAAAGGCGAAGATGGCCGAGCCCAGACTGGTGGTATCCCTGGCCGGAACCAGGATGGGCTTGTTCAGCACATCGGCATAGACCTGATTGAGCACGTCGTTGCGCTGGGGAATGCCGCCGCCATGGATCACCCGCGTGATCGGGACGCCATGCTCCTCAAGCCGGTCCAGGATGATGCGAGTGTGAAAGGCGGTGCCCTCGATGGCGGCAAACAGTTCGTCGGCGGCGCTGTGATTGAGCCGCCATCCCAGGGTGATGCCGCGAAGCCTGGGATCGGCCAGCACCGAGCGGTCGCCATTGTCCCAGGCGAACCGGATCAGGCCAGTCTGTCCGGCGCCGTAATCCGCGATTTCCCTGGCAAGTTCGGCGATCGGGCGGTTGGCCCGCCGGGCGATGGCATCGAACAGGCTACCCACCGCCGCCAGCCCCGCCTCGATGCCCAACCTGTCCGGATGGATGGAGCCCTGGACGATGCCGGACACGCCCGGGATCAGCCGGGGCTCTTCCGACAGCGCCATGATGCAGGTCGAGGTGCCGATCACATTCACCACATCGCCCAGACGGCAGCCGGCGCCGATCGCGTCCCAATGCGCGTCCAGCGCCCCCACCGGAATTGGAATGCCGGGCTTGAGACCCAGCCGCCTGGCCCATTCGCCTGACAAGCCGCCGGCGATTGCGCGCGAGGTCCGGTAACGGCCTTGCAGCTTGTCGCGCATGCCGTGCAGCAAGGGATCAATGGAGGAGAGGAAATCGTCGGACGGCAGCCCGCCCAACTCCGCATTCCACATCCATTTGTGGCCCATGGCGCAGATCGAGCGGGGAAGATCGGCGAGGTTCTTGGCGCCTGTGAGCGTGGCCGCCATCAGGTCGCAATGCTCCAGCGCGGTATGGAATTGGCCGCGCTTGTCCGGATTGGCCCGCAGCCAGTGCAGCAATTTGGCGAAGCCCCATTCCGAGGAATAGGCCCCGCCGGACCAGTCCAAGGCGGCCAGCTTCTGCTCGCGGGCCTTGGCGGTGATCTCCGCGGCTTCGCGCCAGGCGCGGTGGTCGCACCACAGATAATAATCGTCCAGCGGCTGCAATTGCTCGTCCACCGGCACCACCGTCGAGCCAGTGGTATCCACCGCCAGGGCCTGGATCTGATCGCCGCCGATGTCCGCCGAGACGAGCGCGGCGGCGAAGGCCGTCTCCAGCGCCCGGCAATGATCGCCATGACGCTGGGCGGCGAAATCGGCATCGTCCGGCCGGCGCAGCACCGGATAGGCGCCGGTGCCGAAGCCCAGCCGTCCCCGTTCGCTGTCGAGGATGGAGACCCGCACGCTTTCGGTTCCGAAATCGACGCCGGCCACCACGGCCATGAAACGGCTCCCCGGTCCGGACTTAAGAGCTGGGACGATCAGACATGATCGTCCCAATTGAGATCGGCGATATAGAGGCCGCCCTGTTCCCAGCCGCAGCTGGAAACATACCAACGGTCATCGCCGACCCGGATCACTTCCGCCCCATGGGCGGGAAAGGTCATCACGGTGTTGGCGATGTCGAAGGCGAACGGGCTGTCGCTCTCATAGGCGGCGCTGGTGTTGTAGGGCGCGTTGGTGCAGACGAAGAGATAATATTTCCCTTTCCGCGCCACCACGAAGGGCGATTCGGTCGGCCCGCCGAAGGTGCCTATTTCCGGCGAGCGGAACACGATGCGGCGGTCGGACCAATGGATGAGATCGCGGCTGGTCATCGCCTTCACCACATGGTGACCGCCTTGCGGCGTCTCGGTGGCGCAATAATAGAGAATCCATTGTTCGCCCACCCGCAGCACCATGGGATCGCGGGCGTCATAGCCGTCCACCACCATGGGGTTGGCCGGATGCCGCGTCCAGTTGGCCAGGTCGGTCGAGGTCGCCATATGGATATGGAATTGCTCGTGCCGCTTGCCGCCGGCGCAATAGAACATCCAGTAGCGGCCGTCATGCGCCACCACATGCGGCGCCCACACCACCGATTCGCCGAATGCGGGATCGGCATGCATCACCGGCGCCAGCTTGGTCCATGGCCCTTTCACGTCCGGCGCGGTGGCATGCAGGAAAAAGCTTTCATGGTCGGGATCGGCGGGCTCCTTATGGGTAATGCCGAACAGATGCCAGGTGCCGTCGCCGGCCCGGATGAAGCAGTGATCGTTGATATACCAGGGCTCCTTTTCGCCAACCGACGGATCGAAGACGTGCTGAAAGCCCACCCGGAAGGGCGGGCGCGCCTGTTTGAGCATGTCGGTGGTCAGGCCGGGGGTTTTGGTCTCACTTTTAGCCTGGGACTGGGCTTGCGCCTCGGCCGGCATGGCCAAAGCCGCGCCGGCCAGGCCCGCGCGATGGAAGAAACGCCTGCGGCTCAATTTTGCGTCGCTCATAGTGTCCCTCACTTGTCCGATCGCGGTTTCACATTTCGACTTGGCCGCAGAAATTGAGCTTGAGCCCCATCTCGGCGAACATCGCCGCCTTGGTGGCAAGCGCCTTGGACGCGCCGGCCTTGTCCGGCGCATAGGCCACCTGGATATGGTTGGAGCAATGCTGCACCATGAACTGGTCGCGGCTGATGCCGGGAAACACCGTATGCATCATCGGCCATTGCGGGGTGGTGATGGCCCAGCGGCGCTCGGTCTCCTCCTGCGGCAGGGCCACGGATTCGGCCAGGCCCAAATCCGCCTTCAACTGACCCGCTTCGACATAGACGCGGCTCCACACCACCGAACCCGGTTTGCTGATGCCCTTGATGGTGCCGCCGCCCAGCCGGAAATACATCGGCGGCTGCCGCTCGCTCACCGCCTCGGCATAGCCCTTGGCGAAATGCGCCGGCGGCACCGAGCCGGAGATCTCCAATGTCCAGACGAAGCGGTCGTCGTAATCCTCGCCATAGCGGACATCGTGCAAGGTGGTTTCCGGCGGCAGGCCCAGCGCGGTCCAGACCCGGTTGGTGACCAGTGCGTCCAGCGCCACGCCTTCATCCACCTCGTTGAAATGCGGCAGGGCCGCGCCGGCATAAAGGAGCTTGCCGTCCCGGTCCGTCACCGGCGGGCGGTCCACATTGTTGAGCAGGCCTTCCGCCAGGTCGGAGGCCGGGGTCAGGTCCTTCAAGCCCTGCTGGTACTGGATCCCCACCGCATCGCAGCCGAAGGCGTCGGCGATGCGCAAGGTGGCGATATACATCTTGCACTGTTCGATGACCTGATCCTCGGTGAGATCGGTCTCCGGATTCTGCCCATACCGGAAGGTCATGCCCTTGGCGGTCAGCCAGTCATAGACGGCGCGGGCTTCCCGCTCGGTGGTCTGCTGCATTTCCGCATAAAGAGCGGATTGGCTGAGGCGTTCCTTGAATACGCCCATCGGCGCCAGCAATTCGTCGGGAATGATGGCGTTGTACATGCCCATGCAGCCTTCATCGAACACGCCCAATATGGCCTTGTCCTGCCTCAGCCGCTGCGCCAGATCCGTGCCCAGCTTGCGGCTTTCAGACGGCAGCGATGATGGTGCGATCGGCCGCACATGGGACCGGTCGTGGCGGATCGGTTCGCCCTTCAGCCAGGTCTTGAGGCCGTCCAGAAAAAAGCGGTCGGTGAAATCCACGCTCCACAGCGTGTCGAATGGCTTGCCGGCCTTGCGCAAGGACGCGTTGAGATTGAGCAGCCCAACCAGTCCCGGCCATTGGCCGCTCCAGTTGGCGATGGTGAGGATCGGGCCCTTGTGGTGCAAAAGCCCCGGCAGCAGATGCTGGCTATATTGCCAGACCGCCTCCACCACCACCAGCGGCGCGTCGGCGGGAATGGTGCGGAAAACTTCGATGCCCCGCTTCTGGCTGTCGATGAAACCGTGCTGCTTGGCGGCGTCATAGTCGTGGCCGCGGCGGACCTTGAAACCCTGGGCCTCGATCGCCTTGGTCACGGCGGCCTCGACCTCGGCCTGCACCGGCCAGCATTTCTGATTGGCGGAAAGCCGCAAATCGCCATTGGCGACCAGGTAAATGGTTTGGCTCATGACATCCTCCCTTACTCGCTCGTTACGGTGAGTTTCTTGTAGAGCTCCGCGGCATTGGCTGGTGTCACCATGGTGGAATCCAGCGTGACTTCCTTGGGCGGCCGGTAATTGGGATCGCGCAGGATTTTCTGCGCGACGTCCACCGCTTCCTTGACGCCCAACGGATAAACGAAGGTGGCGGCGAGCACGCCGTCCATCACTTTCTTGATGCCGCCGGCGGGCCCGCCCAGCCCGTCCACCCCGATGAAAATCATTTCCTGGTCGCGGTTGAGTTCCTTGGCGGCGAGATAAGCGCCGACCGCCATGGGATCGTTATGGCCATAGACCACATCGATTTTGGGTTGGACCCGAAGCACCTCGGTCATGCGGTCCTTGGCCTCAGCCTGAATCCAGTTGGCCACCGGGTCGGCGACGATATGGATATCCGGGTAGTGATCCAGGATTTCCCTTGCGCCGGCATCGCGGTTGATCTCCGCCTCCACGCCGAGCAGGCCGCGGATGAACACCACACTGCCCTTGGGCGCGCCATATTTCCTGGTCAGCTGATCGACGATGAACTGGCCCACCATGCGGCCGATGGCCCGGTTATCCATCCGGACATAGGTGGTGTAGTTGGGCTCCAGTATGTCGCGCTCCAGGCAGATCACCGGAATACCCGCCTGCATCGCCCGGCCCATCACCGCCGTCAGAGCGGCGCGTTCGTTGGGCGCCACGATCAGCACGGCGGGTTTCTGGCGGATGAAGGTCTCGATCTGGGCGATCTGCTTGCTATTGTCCTGCTGGGCGTCCGAAACCACCAGCTTGACGTCCGGGGTCTGGGCGAACAGCTTTTCCATCAGGGCTTTTTGCGCCGCCCGATAAGGCTCGGCGATGTTGGCCTGGGAAAATGCCACCAGCTTCTGCCGTGAACCCTGCTGGCCGCATCCGGACAGCACCAGCGTCAATGCCACGAAAAGAATTTTGAAAATATTTGCTTTCATCGTTTCCTGGTTCCTTGCACCGCCACCGCCAGCACGATGATCACGGCCTTGATCATCATCTCCACATTGCTGTCGATGTCGTTCAGCCTGAGCATATTGGTGAGCACGCCCATGATCAGGGTCCCGATCACCGTGCCGGTGATGGTGCCCTGGCCGCCGGAAAGCCGGGTGCCGCCGATCACCACCGCGGCGATGGCGTCGAGCTCATAGGCGACGCCGGAATTGGGATTGCCCTGGTGGTTTTCGGCGGCATAGAGCACGCCGGCGAAACCGGCCAAAAGACCGGTCAAGGTATAAACCCACAACTGGGTCCTGAAGATGGGAAGCCCGGCATAGAGGGAGGCGATGGGATTATCGCCGACGGCCCGGACATGGCGGCCGAAAACCGTCTTCGAGAGAAGCAGCCAGAACAGAAGAGCCAAGGCGGCATAACTGCCGATCACCACCTCCTTGCCGCGAAAGACGGCGGCGAATTGCGCCGCCACGTCCTGGCCAAACCCGATATCGATATTCGCATTGCCGGTGAACCATTTGGCAAAACCCCGGATGCCGATCATGGCCGCCAGGGTGACGATAAAGGGCTGCACCTTCAGGCGCGCGATCACGACGCCGTTCAGCGCGCCCACCGCCCCGCAGCCCAGGATCGCCACCGCGATCGCCACCGCCATGTGCAGGACGGGCGAGCCGGCAAGCCAGGGCGCGGTGAGGACGGTCGCCACCAGCCCGGTTGAGAGCGCCAGCACGCTTCCCACGCTGAGATCGATACCGCCGGTCAGGATCACCAGGGTCATGCCCAGCGATATGATCCCGATCACCGAGACCTGGCGCAGAATGTCGGTGAGATTGCCCAGTTCGAAGAAGATTTGCGAGCCGTCCGAGGCGGTGGGGCTCACAATTGCCGCCAGGACCACCAGCACCAGAAGCGCGATCAGGCTGGGAACCTGGAATAGCCGCAACCGGCTTGCGCGCTCGACACCCAGTCCCCAGGCGGACATGTTTCCCCCGAATTTTTCGGTATAGCAACGCCGGCCTGCCCGCCTTGTCAATTGCAGCCGGTCGTCCTGCCGCGGGACGCCTTGTCCATCCGCCAGTGGCGTTCGGCGGGGCGCCGGCGCGCCCGCATCGCCTCATCCCGTCGCGGCAAGGGGCGCATGGGTGGCCGCCGCCATGATGGTTTCCTGGGTCACGCCTTTCGCGGGAAAGATGCCGGCCATGCGCCCGTCCCTGAGCACCAGAATACGATCCGAACAGCGCATCAGCTCGGAAAGCTCGGAACTGGCCAGAAGAATGCTTTTGCCGGCGGCGGCCAGTTCGTCGATCAGCCGGTAGATATCCTCTTTGGCCGCGACATCGATGCCGCGGGCCGGATCGTCGAGGAACAGCACCTTCGGATCGGCAAAGATCGCGCGCGCCAGCAAGGCCTTTTGCTGATTGCCGCCGCTGAGCGTCCCCACGGCCACATCCGGCGAGGCGCATTTGAGCCTCAGCCGGGCGGCCACCGGGGCCAGCAGCCGGTCTTCCGCCGAGGCACTGAGAAATCCCCATTTGCTCAAGCGCGGCAGCACCGACAAGGTGCTGTTCTCCTTGACGCTCATCTGCGGCATCAGGCCCTGCAGCTTGCGGTCCTCCGGCACCAGGTCGAGGCCTTCAGACTGCGCATGGGCGGGCCGCCTGGGTGAATAGTCCTTGCCATTGAGCAGCAGGTTGCCCTGGCGAATGGAATCCAAGCCGAACAGGGCGGCGCCCAATTCGCTCCGACCCGCCCCCACCAGCCCGGCAATACCCAGGACTTCACCGCGATGAAGCGCAAAGGAAACATCTTTCAGTTTTCCGGTCGTCAAATGCGCCACCGACAGGGCGGGCGTTTCCGACGCCGAGCGGGATTGCCGCGGGGACGCTTCCAGCGCCCGTCCAACCATCATCCGGATCAACTCGGTCCGGTCGGTGGCCGCGATGTCGCGGGTTCCGATGGTTTCGCCGTCGCGCAGCACCGTGACCCGGTCGCAAAGGCGGAAGATCTCGTCCATCTTATGCGAGACATAGACGATCGAGACGCCCTTCGCCTTCAATTGCCCGATGACCTGGAACAGGCGCTCGGCGGCGCCCTCGGACAGGGCGCTGGTCGGTTCGTCCATGAACAGGATGCGGCAATTCATGCTCAGCGCCCGGGCGATGGCCAGAAGCTGCTGCTGCGCAATCGGAAGCGCGACGGCCCAGGTCGCGGAATCGACCCGCAATCCCACCTGGTCCAGAAAGGGACGGCTGAATTCGGCGATCGCGCGCGGATTGGCCAGCAGACCTTCCTGGAAATGCAGATTGCCGATCACCAGATTTTCGCCGACGCTGAGATGGGGAAAAAGGTCCAGCTCCTGATAGATGATGCCGATGCCAAGGCGCTGGGCGTCGCGCGGAGTCCGGATCAGGACCGGATGCCCGTCCAGGGCAAACCGCGCCTTGTCGGGCGTGACCGAACCGGCGCAGATGCGGGCCAAGGTGCTTTTGCCGGCGCCATTCTCACCCATCAGCGCATGCACTTCGCCGGCACGAAGTTCGAAGCGCGCTGCGGTCAGAGCCGCGATGCCGCCAAAATGCTTGTGCGCGTCTTCGACGGAAAAAAAGGCTGTCATGGGCCGACGCTACGATAACGGCGGTGTAACCGGCAATAGCCGCTATCATGGCTTTCGCCTCCGCGCTAACATGTGCCGCATACCAATTACAAAACCATCAGGGGGCGAAGATGAAACGCCGGGGATTCGGGATCTTGAGCGGGCTGCTGGTTTTCCTGCAAGCCCTGCCCATCGCGGCCGATGAACGCGATTACAACTACGTGCCCCGGCTCAACACCGACTCGCGCATGATCGTCGGGCCGAAATGCCTTTCGATGCGGGAGCTGGTGGGGTTTTCGGTGTGCGCGCCGAACAGCCATCGGGATTTCATTGCCTCTCTCAAGCATTGGCGGATGGAGCGGCGGATTTACATCGGCTATGACGGCGCGCGCTACGACGCGCCGGGTCAGCATTGGACCCAATCGAGCTTCATCCAGCCCACCATGATGGTGGAGGACCGCTATTTCTACGACCGGGCGACCGGCAAATATACGGTGAATCGCTATCTCGACGATCTCGAAAAGCGCTATGGCGGCATCGACAATGTGGTGGTCTGGCCCACCTATCCCAATCTCGGGATCGACAACCGCAACCAGCTGGACATGATCCTGGCCATGCCGGGTGGCCTGGGCGGCGTGAAGCAGATGGTGGCGGACTTTCACCGCCGCGGCGTCAAGGTCTATTTCCCCATCAATATGTGGGACGAAGGGACCCGCGATCCGGGCAAGCCCTGGCCGCAAGCCGTGGCCGAGCTGATGGCGGCGGTGGACGCGGACGGCGTCTTCGGCGACACCCAGGACGGCGTGCCGCTGGCCTTTCCGGTCGCCGCGGAACGGGCGGGCCATCCGATGGCGTTCCAGACCGAGCTTTGGCCCAGCGACGAGGATGTGGCGTGGAATCTGTCCTCCTGGTGGCAGGAGGCGCCCGCGGTCTATGAGCAATTCGCGCCGCCGATCGACCGCTACAAATGGATCGAGCCGCGCCATATTCCGGTCATCGCCCAGCGCTGGAGCCGGGACAAGACCGGCATTTTCCAGGTCGCCTTCTTCAACGGCATCGGTCTGGAAAGCTGGGAGAATATTTTCGGCTTCTGGAACGGGTTGACCGCGCGCGACGCCGAAACCTTGCGGCGGGTCGCCACTCTCGAACGCGGCGTGGCGCCGTTCCTGGTCGGCGAGGGTTGGGAGCCTTTTTATCCCATGCGCAATTTCGGGATCTTTTCCAGCCGCTGGCCGCTGGGAGACCGGACGGTGTGGACGGTGGTGAACCGCAATGAATTTGCGGTCGAGGGCCGGCAGATGACGGTCCCGTTCCATGCCGGCGAACGCTATTTCGATCTTTACCGGGGAACGGAAATTCAAGGCGAACGCGACGGCGACAATCTGATCCTGTCCTTTCCGATGGAAGCACACGGCTTCGGCGCCATCCTGGCCACATCGGGTGCGCCGGATGCGGCCATGACCGGCCTGATGGTTAAGATGAAGATCCTTTCGGCCAAGCCGTTGGCGGATTACTCGCAAGCCTGGCAGCCCTTGCCTCAGCACCAGACATCGATCGCGCCCACCAAGCCGGCGAAGACGGCGCCTGAGGGCATGGTTGCGATTCCCGGCGGGGAATTCGACTTCAAGGTGCAGGGGATCGAAGTCGAAGGCGGCGATGCCGAGGGTGTGGACATCGCCTATCCCTGGGAGAATTCGCCAAGGCGATTTCACCGCCACGCGATAGCCATCCATTCCTTTTTCATCGACCGGCACAATGTCACCAACGCCGAATTCAAGCGCTTTCTGGATGCGACGCATTACCGGCCCAAGGACGGCGCGAATTTTCTCAAGGACTGGAAGAACGGCGCCTATCCGCAAGGTTGGGCCGACAAGCCGGTGACCTGGGTGTCGCTGGAGGATGCACGCGCCTATGCCGCCTGGGCGGGCAAGCGCCTGCCGCATGAATGGGAATGGCAATATGCGGCGCAGGGATCGGACGGTCGCGCCTATCCCTGGGGAAATGCCTGGAAGGACGACGCGGTGCCGGTCCCGGACAAGGACCGCGATCTGCGCGGACCGGACGACACAATGGCTCATCCCGCCGGCACCAGTCCGTTCGGGGTGATGGATATGGTGGGCAATGTCTGGCAATGGACCGACGAATATGCCGACGATCACACCAGATCGGCGATCCTGCGCGGCGGCAGCTATTACCAGGCGCAAGGCTCGCTATGGTATTTTCCGCAGGCCTATCGCAACGATCAGCACGGAAAACATCTCTTGATGGCGCCCAGCAAGGACCGCTCCGGCACGGTGGGATTCCGTTGCGTGGTGGATGCGGAATGAACGGCCGCGGGCGGCTTGGACGGACGGCATGCCATCCGTCGCTTGACCTTGGGCAGATCCGGGAATGGCCAAATAATGCCTAACATCATGCTCTTATTGCGTAATATCCGTCCATAGGGGTCGGTATCGACAGCCATGCCAACGCTCTCAACCACAACGCGCTTTCCAGCTATCACACGGAAAAACGGCAAAGTGACTTGCAGGCATTTCGCGCACCGCTTGGCAACAAACCGCATGTCAAGTAATTATCGCATGAGCGCTTCTTGCGATCCGGACGCGCTCACCGCCTCTGGCTCCCACTATTTTGGTGAACCCGCATGAAATTCCTCCTCGCCGCCGCCATCGTGGTTTGCGCCCTGCCCGGGCTGGCCCTCGCCGCCCCGGTCCAGCACTTTCCGGCGCGGAGCAATGCGCCGGGCGGCGTTTCGCCGGCATTCTCCGCCGCTGTGAAGGTCGGCGATACGCTCTATGTGTCGGGCACGACCGACGGGACCGACCCGGACACCGGCAAGCTTCCTGTGGACGCCGCCACCGGGGCGAAGGTGGTGCTGAATAACGTCAAGAAGACGGTGGAGGCGGCCGGCTACACCATGGACGACCTGGTGTGGGTGCAAATATTCACGTCGGATTTGAAGTACTATGGCGACTTCAACGCCGTGTACCGCACCTACTTCAAGGGCCCCTTGCCTGCCCGCGCCTTCATTGGCGCAGGCAGTCTATTGGGCGGGGCGCATTTCGAGGTGATGGGCATCGCCGTGAAGCCAACAGCCGCGCGCCGCACGGGCAATTAGGCTAAAGCCAGGCCGCGACAAAAGCCTCAGGCCAGGATCTTGCCCGTGGCGTTCATGAAGGCTTCCATGTCGGCTCTGCTGCCGATGGAGATGCGGCCGACATTGGGCCAGCTTGGCCAGCGCGGCGAGGCGATCTGGACGCCATGGGCCTTATAGATGGCGCCCATGTCCTTGGCCGATTTGGTCTTCCAGTCCACCATGATCATGTTGCCTTCGCTGGGGCCGATCACTTTCAATCCGCGCTTGGTGAGATACTCCACCGCCATGGCGCGGGCGTTCCACATTTCCTTGCGCCGGGCTTCGACCAGGGCCGCCGCCGTCAAGCTGGCGGTGGCGCAAGCCGTGGTCGGGATCGAGGGCCGCTCGCCGCGGTCATAGAGCCCGATCTTCTTGGCAATCTCCGGGCTCGCCATCAGGAATCCCACCCGCGCTCCGGCCATGCCGAACACCTTGGAGAAGGTGCGCGTCAGCACGACTTCCTTGCCCGCCCGCACGAGATGGGTGCAAGTGTTGTTGGGATAGTCCTTGCTCCAATGAATATAGGCCTCGTCGATCAACACGATCGCGCCGGCGGGCTTGTTGTCCACCAGCCATTCGATTTCCGCCATCGGCGTCATGGTGCCGGTCGGGTTGTTGGGATTGACCACATAATAAACACCGGCATTGGGATTGGCCGCCAGCATCGCCTTGACGTCGTGGCGATAATCGGACGTGAGCGGAACATAAGTAACCGGCACGCCGATGGCCTTGGCCACGCGTTGCGGCGAATCATAGCTGGGATCGGCCTGCACGAAACTCTTGGCGGGTGAGCAGAAGGCCACCACGGTGCGCGCCAGGATCTCACCGGAGCCGGCATAAGTGACGATATGGTCCTCCGGCAGATTTTCCATCTTGGCGATGGCCTTGACCAGCGCCGCCCCCTCGCCGTTGGGAGAGTAACGGTTGGAATTGACGAACGCCGCCATGCCCGCCTTCAGTCCCGGCGCCATCGGGCCCGTCCAGCATTCGTTGGAGCCGATGCGGACCAGATTCTTCGCCGCCGCCGCCTCGTCCTGGGCGAAGGCCAGTTCGGTGTTCAGGCTGAGCCCGGCCGCCGCTGCACCACCGAACATGGCCGCGGCGCGCATCATCTGGCGGCGGGAAAAACCCCGGCTGAGCAGATCGTCCTTCACCTCTTCACGGATTGAACGTGCCATTCGGTATACTCCCTGAAAGATTGTTCCGGTTTCAACGCAAGGCGAAATGACACTCGGATGGGCGAATCATTTGGCGCACCGAGGCGGGCTTTTCCCCCAAGCCCAGGCTATTACTCCGATGTGCGGATATCAAGGATGCCGGGGCCAATCCTCTTGCGTGATTTCGGGAGGTTTGCGGCCAAAGCCTGCCTGCCGCGCCCCCAAGATCGCGATCGCGGAGCTCGACGCGCGAGTGGGGTGGCGAAACGGTGACTTGCTTCCCACCGCGAGAAAGGCGCGGCGAACTTCGAACCCGCGACGACAAACAAAGGAATTGAGGAGGGGCTGTCTGTGATAGGATCGAATGTGATCGCCTCGTGAATGGGAGACAAGGATGGGGAAGCTCAAATCCGCAGCATCACTCTTGGGTGCCTTGGCCGCCCTGCTTTGCGGCAGCTGGACCGGGGCCGCCGCAGACGGAGCGGGCGCAGCGCAGCCGGTCGAATATCTTCGCTGGCCGCTTCCCGCCGGTGACGCAAAATTCGGAACGATCGACGGACGGCATATCTGGCGGTATGTGGCGGAGCAGGCGAAAATCGCCGAGCGTTACCGGGACAATGGCCATCCCCAATTCTGGGGCCGCATCGCCGGCACATCCGGCGACGCCGAGGATGCGCAATGGCTTGTGAATAGATTTCGTCAGGCCGGGCTGTCGGATACGCGAATCCAGACCGTCAACTATTTGGCTCCGCAATGGGCAGCCCGGTCATGGCGCGTGGCGGTGACGGATGGAGAAAAGTCGGTGCAGCTCGTTTCGGCGCAACCCTCCTATGGCAGCCCCGCAACCGGCGGGAAAGAGCTCAATCTCGAAATCGTATATGTGGGATCTGGCAGCGAAGCGGACTTCGCGGGGCGGGATGTCCGCGGCAAGGCCATACTCCTGGTCAAGGAAGCGCTCAGCCGTCAAATCGGACCGGCAGATGTCCTGAAACGCGCCGAAGAACATGGCGCGGCCGCGATCTTTTCCACCGACTTGCGTGGCGGGAATTATACCGCGCAAGCATACCGGGCCTACACCCATGTCCCGGCATTCCTTCTGGGAACCAAGGATGGCGAGACGATTCGCGAGCTGGTCGGTCATGCGCCGGCCGGCCATCCGCCGCATGTCGCGATCCGCCTGAACGCCGATTGGGCGCCCAATCAAAAATCATATCTGGTCTGGGGAACCTTGCCGGGAGCGAGCGATGAGACCATCTATGTGATCGCGCACCGCGACGGCTGGTTCGACGCCGCGGGCGACAACGCAAGCGGCGTCGCCTCGATGATCGGGTTGGCGGAATATTTTGCCAAGATTCCAAAAAATCAACGTCGCCGAACGATGATATTCATCGGAACGGATGGCCACCACAACATCAGGCCCGGCGAGTTCGGCAATGAATGGCTGGTCGCCAACCGGACCAAATTCTTCTCGAAGACGGCGCTGATGATCAATGATGAGCACCCTTCGGAGGTACTCACCCACGGGGGCGCTGCTGGATGGACGAACAGCATGATCCCGCTCGAATGGTATGCCGGAGGCGCCTCCAGACCCAAGCTGGAAAAAATTGCGGCTGATGCCTTTCGGGAATTTGGCGTGGCTCTATGGGCCAAGCCGAGCCAAACTCCGCCGGCAGGGGATTTGGGACGATTCTACTGGTTTCTGCCTGGACTGGTGGCGCAGTCCAACGATTTCATCGACATGCACACCACGCAAGACACGCCGGACAATGTGCCCTGGACCGGACTCCAGGCGGTAACCCGCGCCTATGCGAAGATCATTGACGAGGTAAACGAACTCTCGCTGCAGGATCTGCAAAGGCCGACAGCCGACGATCCAAATCCCCCAGGGTCGCCCCGCGGTGATCTGAATTTGGCCAATTGCCGGGCCTGGGTTCGGGATTCATCTGGAACTTGCGCACGGTAAGCGGCCAGCGAATGAAACGGCTTGATCGCCAGTCCTTCAGGGAACGGACCTTGCGGCAATCCCCAAAATTAAATTCAACGATTCTGTCAAGGGATCCAACCCCTTAAACCGAACCGACCAAGGTCTTCGTGTCCGTTTCGCGGCACCTTTCAGCCATGCGCGCCTCAATGCTCAGGGGGAACTCGCTGGCCGCTGCAAATCTTTCAGGTCAAGCTTGTTGACCTCGTCGATGATCTTCGCGTCGGCACGCGTGATCGCCTGGAGTCCCGCCCACGAAACCGTCTCCGGCGTATTTTTGTCCGTATGGAAGTAGATAAAGTCGTTGGTCTGAAACTCAAGGCCGGGCAGGAATTTATAGAATCTGCCCAGGTCACCCGCCGGTGGTGTCTCGCGCGGCAGCGAGTCGGCAGCCACGCCAAATTCGTCAAAGGCGCTGGCCACGATCCGTCCCAGCTGCGGTCGCGATGCACCCCCCGCGTACCAAGGCAGCGGGATATACATATCCGTGGATTCGATATTTCCGTGGAACTGGGAATAGATCACAGACGAAACATGTTCATCATTGATCATCAGGGCCGTTTTGGTAAAGAACTCCTGCCGGTGAGCGGCCAACCAATCCTCGCCCACACAACAACCCGGACCGCTATTGTGGTGACCGTCGATTCCAACAAACACCATTGTCCGACGGCGCTGATTCTTCGGAACCTTGGCGAAATACTCCGCCAGACCAAGCATCGAAGCCACCCCGCTGGCGTTGTCCGTGGCCGCGTCAAACCAGCCGTCGCGGTGCGCGGTCACATAGATCGTCTCATCGGTCGCGCCGGGTAGCGTTCCCCACACCAACGCGGTCTTGAGGTTCGGCACCATTTGGACATTCATGCGGATTTTGACATGAAGGGGCTGCCCCGCCGCCGCCTGAGCGATCATCTCTTCGACCGCCTGGCCATCCTTTCTGCCTAGGCTAAAGGTCGGAACGTTGGTCCCTGTGGGGTAAGACTGATATTTCACGTTCCCGGGCAAGGCCATGTATACATAGAAGAGAGCCGCGGCCCCTTTTTGCGCGGCCAATTTCAACGGACCATCTTGGCTTTCCGCAACCGAGCATTGGGGACAGAAGCCTGGCGGGTTCACGCTGGAGATGAAAACGGCCTTGCCGCGGACATCGCGGCCCAGAAAGTCTGCTGGCGTACCCAGGCCCACCCACACCGCCTCCAGATCCAGGCCCGGCCCCTCAGTCCCCGGTGAGCGATAAACCGGTTGCGCCAATTCCAGCGTCACCGCTTTTCCGGCAGACATCATCGCCACAGTCCAGGACTGGGGAAACCATTGCGGCTGAAGATCGAACTGCTGGACGTGCGCGTCAGACAGTCCAATCTGTTTGAATTTGCTGAGCAGCCACTGCGCATCTTCGGCGTCGCCCGACGTGCCAATGACGCGGCCCCAGAATTGTGGGTGACCGCTGTCGCGATAGTGTTCCGCGATCTGCGCCTGCTCCTTCACATACTGCCAGATATGGTGGCCGCCGATCACTCCATACTTCTGGTCTTTGACCGGAAGGGGCCACTCCAGTTCGCCGACGCGCGGGGACATCCCGGTCGACTGCCCCGCAGCACGGCCTTGATGCAATCCTTGCGCTGTCACGAACGCTGCGACCAGACCGGCCGCCGCGAGCGATGAGATTCTCATTCCTGTCACGCCGCCCTCCCTGCGCTTGCGTTCGGGCCGCGTTCAGAGCGGCCGCCTCGCGATTGCCTTCCAGTTCATTCCGTATGGTTGTCTCTCCCAACTGCCTCACACAATGAAAAAACTGCGCTTCTGTTGTGCAGAAATTTGCTGCTGCCCGAATTAAATAAGTCTCGGCATTGATATCAGGGGTGGATTGCAAATCGCCAAATATCAGGTGACGTTGCCACCATCCTCGATGATACACCCGCTGCCTTTCTCGGCAATCATAATGGTCGGGGTGTTGGTATTGCCGGAGGTGATGGTCGGCATCACCGAGGCATCCACCACCCGCAATCCCTGGATTCCATAAACCCGCAGCCTTTCATCCACCACGGCCTGCGGATCGCTGGCAATGCCCATTTTCGCGGTCCCCACCGGATGGAAGATGGTGGTGCCGATGTCGCCGGCCGCTTTGGCAAGATCGGCGGTGTCGTCGGATATGCCTGGCCCCGGCACAAATTCCCGGGGCTGATATTTCGCCAGCGCCGATTGGCGCATCAGCCGGCGCGTCACCCGGATGGCGTCGGCCGCCACCCGACGATCTTCCCCGGTCGAAAGATAGTTGGGCCGGATCGACGGCTTGTCCCGGAAATCCACGGATCGGATGTTCACGCTGCCCCGCGCGGTGGGCCTTAAGTTGCAGGCGCTGACGGTGATCGCCGAAAACCGGTGCAGGGGATCTCCAAATTTATCCAACGACAGCGGTTGGACATGAAATTGGATATTGGCTCGGTCCTGCACCGCGTCCGAGCGGGTGAAGATGCCCAATTGCGACGGCGCCATGGTCAGCGGCCCGGTCCGCAGCACGGCATATTCCAGCCCCATCATCGCCCGGCCGACCAACGAGTAATACGTCTCATTCAAGGTCTTGACGTGGGAAACCTTGTAGATCATGCGCTGCTGCAAATGATCCTGAAGGTTTTGGCCCACCCCGGGCCGGTCCAACACAACGGGAATCCCGAGGGATCGGAGCAGTTCCGCAGGACCCAGGCCGGACCTTTGAAGAATCTCGATGGATCCGATGGACCCGGCGCACAATATGACTTCCCGCCCGGCGCGGGCTTCAAACAGCTTTCCGCCGCGGGCAAAGCGGATACCCTTGGCGCGTTTGCCGTCGAAGATCAGCTTGTCGATATTGGCATGGGTCAGAAGCCGCAGGTTCGGCCGCTCCAGGGCCGGCTTGAGAAATCCTCGCGCCGCCGACCAGCGCATGCCCCTCTTTTGATTGACATGAAAATAGCCGACGCCTTCATTGTCCCCGGTGTTGAAATCCGGCTTGGGCGGAATACCCATCTCCAGCGCGGCCTCGCGCACGGCGTCCAGCACCTCCCAATGCAACCTTTGCTGTTCCACACGCCATTCGCCGCCCTTACCGTGATGTTCATTCTCCCCCAGAAAATGGTCGTCCAAACGCTTGAAGACCGAAAAGACCTCTTCGGCGCTCCAGCCGGTCAGCCCCAATTGCCGCCAATGGTCATAGTCCTGCCGTTGGCCCCGCATGGAGATCATGGCGTTGATCGCCGAGGACCCGCCGATCACCTTCCCGCGCGGATAATTCAGGGAGCGCCCATTCAATCCCGGTTCGGCGTCGGTTTTGAACAGCCAATCGCTGCGGGGGTTTCCGATCGCAAACAGATAGCCGACCGGAATATGAAACCAGATCCAATTGTCCTTGCCGCCGGCTTCCAGCAGCAGAACGCGTTTGGTCGGATCCGCCGAAAGGCGGTTCGCCACCACGCAGCCGGCCGAGCCCGCACCGGCAACGATATAGTCATATTCGCTGTCAAGCAGCTCAACATCACCCATGGCCGAATGTCCCGACCTTTACCGGTGTCTGAATACCGGCGCCCGCTTGGCCACGAACGCGTTCATGCCTTCCTTCTGCCCCTCGGTCGCGAACGCGGCTTGAAACAGCAGCCTTTCATGACGGAGCCCTTCGGTCAGTGAACTTTCGAAGGCGCGATTGACGGCCTCCTTGGCCATCCTGACCGCGGGTGCATTGTAGGCGGCGATTGTGTGCGCCGCTTCCAGGGCCGTCTGCAACAGATCCGCCGGCGCAACCACGCGGGCGACCAGGCCGGCCGCCTTCGCCTCGGCGGCAGTGATGGAACGGCCGGTCAGGATCATGTCCATCGCCAGGGATTTTCCCACTGCCCGCGTCAGCCGCTGCGACCCCCCTATCCCGGGCAAGATGCCCAATTTGATTTCCGGTTGGCCGAATTGGGCGTCTTCCGACGCGACGATGAAATCGCACAGAAGCGCGAGTTCGCATCCGCCGCCAAGAGCATAGCCGCTGACCGCGGCTATGATCGGCTTGCTGATCGTGCGGACTCGATCCCAAGGCGCCAGGAAGTCGTCCGTGTAGAAATCGGTGAAGGATTTCTCGGCCATTTCCGCGATATCGGCTCCGGCGGCGAATGCCCGCGGACTGCCGGCGATCACGATGGCGCCGACCCGGTGATCCGCATCGAAGTCCTGCAACGCGTGCAGCGTTTCGACGGCCAGTTGGCGATTAAGGGCGTTCAGGGTTTTGGGCCGGTTGAGCGTAATCAGGCCTACCCGTTCGCGCCGCTCGACCAGAATCGTTTCGAACTTTGCCGGCTTCGCTTCCTGGTCGGAGGCGGTAGCCTGTTCGTTCGACGCCGGGTTGTCCTTCATCCTATCCTCCTCACGATGCACATCGGCTTCAGCCCGTCTTCAGTCTCGTGACTTTGCCGTCAAATACTTGTTCGGGCGACGAATTCCCGCCCTCTTGCATGTCACGGTGCGACGGAATGTAGGACTCTCGCGACGCCATGAATTCGTGCAGGATTGCCTCACGGTTCTGATTAAGCGTGGGCGCAGCGATTGCATCGACCACATTGTTGCCGAGATAACCGCTCATCCGGAGGGGGTTTCCCGCCGTGCGGACCGGCCGCCCAGCCGCGCCGCTTTTGACTTTGATGAACATGTCGCGCGCCAGCAACTGGGGGTGCGTGAACAGCTTGTCGATGGTGTTGATGGGCGAACATGGCACGCCCGCCTCATTCAGCTTTTCGATCCAATGCTGAACATTCCGCGTCTTGGTGAATTTTTCGATCGCGTCAATCATCTGGGGCCGATTTCGACAGCGCAGATCATTGGTCGCGAACAGCGGATCCAGCGCCAATTCCGGAGCGCCCAAAGCGTCCGCCATCAGGATGAACAGGGTATCATTGCCGGCCGCGATGACGATGCGCGCATCCTTGGCAGCGAAACTTTCGAACGGCGCGAGCGATGGGTGGCTGTCGCCTGTCCGGTTCGGGACCTTGCCTTCGGTGTCGTAACGGGCCAGCGCGGTTTCCAACAGCGCGGCCTGACAGTCGAGCATGCCGATATCGACCCGGCAGCCTTGCGCATTCTGGGTGCGTTTGTAGAGCGCCGAAACAATGCCGATCGTGGCAAACAGGGCCGCGCCAAGATCGCCAAAGCTCGTGCCGACCCGCGATGGAGGGCCATCCGGCCATCCTGTCAAGCTCATGATCCCGCCCATCGCCTGCACCACCATGTCGTAGCCGGGAAGGTCGCTGAAGGGTCCGGTGTGGCCAAATCCCGATACCGACGCGTAGACAATATGCGGGTGGGTTTTGGCCAGCCGCTCGGCGCCATAGCCAAGCCGGTCCATCACGCCGGGCCGGAAATTTTCCACCACCACATCGGCTTCGTTCAGCAGACGTTCCAACAATTCCCGGTCGCGCGGCGACTTGATGTCGAGGACGATGCTTTCCTTGCCGCGGTTGAAGCACATGAAATAGGCGGATTCCCCGTCGACAAACGGCCCGAAGGCACGGGTGTCGTCCCCGGTGCCGAATTTTTCGACCTTGATCACCCGGGCGCCCAGATCGGCCAATATCATGGTGCAATAGGGGCCCGCCAGCACCCGCGAGAAATCCAACACCGTGATCCCTTCAAGGGGTCCCTTGCGAAGCTCCTGCGTTTCCATCCTGCCCTCGCGGATTTGTTCCATCCAATCAGCAATTCGAACTAGTCGATCAGGCCTGAACGATCGACGGCGGCAATATTCCGCTCATGCGAAACCAGCATCGCTGACAGCCTGCCGGCCAAGCCTGCATCGGCAATTTTCGGCAATGCTTCGCGCAACTTCTTTACAACCCAACCCTGTCCGCGATTGATGAGCGCGAGGCGTTCTGTTTCACCGGATAAAGCCATCACCTTTTCGTAAAATTGCCCTGTCTTGAGACTGGGATCGCCATTTAGATCTCGAATGGCCCGCGTAAGCATTGCACACCAGCGCGCTTCGTCGTGGTGAACCGCTTGCGCCAAAGAGGCTACGCCGGATCGCTTTGAATCTCTGGCGATCTGGAGCAGGGTCTTTGCTCCGGCGCGCTCAGCCTCAAGCATTTCATTCAGAAAATTGAGCAATTCGTCGCGGCTGAGGGGGCTCGTCATGCAACGTCCTTACAGCTATGGCGAATTGCCAAGCGCAATATGCATCAAATCAAACCCCTATTGAACGGTGCAGCGGAAATAGTGTGCAACGGCCCGGAAGAATTTTACAACGGATAAATTGGACGGCCCCAAGATTTGGCAATAGATTCAGGCGCATATGGCCCCCCACTGGCACTTCCGGGGAAGGCGAAGGGCTGAGAGGGCGTTGGATGCCGCCTATGCGGGTCTGGGCACGGAAGCAGACTTCGCGGGCAAGGATGTTCGCGGCCGGGCCGTCTTCGTCTACGGTATGCCGGGGCTGGCGGACCAAGGAGCGGTCAAGCGGGCGGACCAGAATTGAGAGACCGTATTCGGGTTTATGACGTAAGCGAACTGCTTTGCGAGAGAGAGGCCACCGATGGGAACGCGGAAGATTGCAGTATCGATCTGGATGGGCTTGCTCGCGTCATTGACGCTAGGTGTCTTTTCCGGGCAGGCGACAGCCGCGGATCCGGCAAATGCGCAACGGTCCGTCGGTTCATCGTCCGGTCCTGAATATCTTCACTGGCCAATTCCCGCGGGAGACAAAAAATACGCGGCGATCACCGGCAAACACATCTGGCAGTATGTGGCGGAACAGGCGAAAATTTCGGACCGCTACCGGGATGATGGTCACCCGCAATTTTGGGGCCGCATAGCCGGCACATCCGGCGATGTCGCGGATGCACAATGGCTTTTGAGCAAATATCGCAAGATTGGACTGACAAATACGCGCATTCAGACGATCGGCTACTTCAATCCCCAATGGTCAGCCCAATCCTGGGGCGTCACGGTAACCGCCGGAGATAAGACCGTGCCGCTTACTTCCGCGGAGCCGTCCTATGGCAGCCAAGCCACCGATGGGAAAGATCTGAATCTCGAAGTCGTCTATGTGGGGTTGGGAAGCCAAGCGGATTTCGCGGGGCGCGACGTTCGCGGGAAAGCGGTACTGCTCGTCAAAGCCCAGCCGAGCTATCAAATCGGGCCGGCGGATATTCTGAAGCGCGCCGAGGAACACGGAGCGGCCGCCATTCTTTCCATGGATCTGCGCGGCGGAAACCATATTGCGCAGTCCTATCGCGCATACACGAACGTTCCAACCTTCAATTTGGGAACCAAGGACGGCGAAACCATTCGCGACCTGATCGGCAATGCGCCGGCTGGCTCCCCGGCACATATCAGGATCCGCTTGGATGCCAGTTGGCTGCCCAACGAGAAATCCTATCTGGTATGGGGAACGCTGCCGGGAGTGACCGATGAGACGGTCTATGTGATGGCGCACCGCGATGGTTGGTTTGAGGCGGCGGGCGACAATGCCAGCGGCATTGCTTCGATGCTTGGACTGGCGGAATACTTCGCGAAGCTTCCCCGGACACAGCGCCGGCGAACGATGGTTTTCATTGGCATGGATGGACACCATAATGTCAAACCCGGCGGTTTCGGCCGTGAGTGGCTCGTCGCCAATCGGGCCAAGCTTTTCTCAAAAACGGCCTTGATGATCAATGATGAGCACCCTTCCGAGGTGCTCACGCATGGCGGCGCGACCGGATGGACGGACACCACGATTCCTCTTGAGTGGTATGCGGGCGGCGCGGCGCGGCCACGGTTGGCAAAGATTGCCAGCGATGCCTTTCATGAATTTGGCGTGCCCATATGGACTTAACCGAGCGAAAGACCGCCGGGGGGCGATCTGGGACGATTCTATTGGTTTCTGCCCGGCGTGGTGGCGCAATCCAACGACTTCATGAATATGCACACCGCCGCAGACACGCCCGATAACGTGCCTTGGACCGGGCTTGAGGCGGTAACGCGAGCCTATGCAAAGATCATCGATGAGGTGAACAAGCTCCCTCTGACCGATCTGCAAACGCCCGCAACGACCGACCCGAACGCTCCGGGCACGCCGCAGGGTTATTTGAGCTTGGCCAATTGTGCGGCCTGGATCAACGATTCATCGAAACCCTGCGTGCAGTAAACGCCGACCGAACGGCAGGGTCCCGTGATGCCGCCCGCCGCCTCGCCTTGACTTAATTCGAGGATGCCGCGATATATCCCCCTCATCCGTCCGTCTTGGCTCTACGCGGCGGCGAGCCAGAGGGGACCGACTCAGGCCATCGACCAAGCCGTTCGTTTTCAGGCCGGCGGCGTGGAATTGCGATGGCTGGTGCCCATCGCTTGCGTCCGTTCGCGGATCGCCTGCTGGCCTTTGGTCATACTGTGGAGGTCGCGCATAGGCTAAGGCTTGGACGGGGGTCAGTCTCCCATTGGCGCCAATGCCGGGTCAAACCATCAAGCGCGCCCCAAGAGCCCTGGCAGGCTCTTCGTTTATTTGCTATTTCGCCAGGGGTCGGCCGCCCGGAGCGGCAAAGGCTTCGGTCGGGCCAACGGCTCGGGAAACGTTTCAGTCAATGCGTGAAACGCGTTTCATCATGGGCATGCCCATCACTTTGGTCGTGCCGGGCGAAGACGTTCGCCGGCAGGATCTGGACCTGGTGTTCGGAGAATTCACGGCCGCCGATGCACAGTTCAGTCCCTTTAGGCACGACAGCGAGATATCGCGCTTCAATCGCGGGGAAATCCCTGAAAAGGAATTGAGTCCGCGCGTCCAGGAGATCTTCGCACTGTGCGAAAAAACCAAGCAGGAAACCGCGGGCTATTTTGACATCGCCCGTCCCGACGGAACGATTGATCCCTGCGGTATGGTCAAGGGTTGGGCGATCAACAATGCCGGACGGCAGCTTTCAACTATGGGCCTTCCGAACTTTTGTGTCGCGGCTGGCGGGGATATCCAGTGCCATGGCGTCAATGATGAAGGAGGAGCATGGAGGATAGGCATCCGCAATCCCTTCATGCCCGATGAGATTGTCAAGGTGCTGATACCGAAAGACCACGGCGTGGCGACTTCCGGCAATTACATTCGCGGGAACCACATTTATAATCCGCACACCGGCAAGTATGGCTCGGAGAACGTCGTGAGCCTCACCGTAATCGGCCCAAACGTGCTCGAGGCAGATCGGTACGCCACCGCCGCCTTTGCCATGGGACGGGAGGGCATCCGCTTCATCGAGCGCATGCCGGACCTTGAAGGGTACGAGATCGACACCGGTGGCACAGCCCGCATGACCAGCGGACTTGGAAAATTCCTGCCATGTTGAGTCCCGGAGGGAAGCACCAAAGCCTCGCCGGCAAACTGCTCTTGTCTTCCGCGCTCGTGGTGGTGTCGCTGGGCTATGGTTGGTGGCAAAGACATGCAACGACCGGTCCAAACGTGGCGGTTAGCCTGGTTCCTGTTCCGCCCGCACCAAAAAAATCCGCCCCGGCGCCGCAGAATCTGGAACCGGCGGGACCCGCGGTCCAAACCGCGCCCGTGACACCCGCAACTCCGCGTGCTGCCGCTGCCCGGAAGGGACATTCCGCATCCGTTCCGGCTTCCATTTCGCCGCACGCTCCAATATCCGCGAATATCGCGATGGCGGAGCCGCAGAAACAGCCCTCGGTGGTTGCCACCAACGGTCCTGTCGCACGGTCAAAGCAAAACGATGCCCCTCCTGCAGCGACGCCATCACCGCCGCTCACGAGTCAAGCGGCGCTGGAAATGGATCTGCCTACCGAAGAAGCGTCACCGCCGCTTCGGCTCGTCACCGGCACGCCCCCGGCTGGCGCAAGCCCGCCAATCCCCGCTGGCACCCATTTGAAAGATGGCGATTATCTCAGCGACAAGCGCCAATTTGAGTGGGGCGATCTTCGGGTGAAAATCTCAATCCATGGCGGACAGATCACCGGCGTCCAGATCGTCCAGTATCCCGATCACCGTTCTCAGTCGCTCTACCTCAGCCAAATGGCGGGCCCGCTCCTCGAGAGCGAAGTGATCAAGGCCCAGCAGTCTCAGGTGGACGCCGTCTCCTCCGCCACCGATACCAGCTACGCCTTCCAGGACGCTGTCGCCAACGCGATCATGAAGGCGGCCCGGGGATGATGTTGTTCCGGCGCGTCCTTACTTATCGGCTGGCGTTCTATTATCTGGCGACGATTATATCGGTTGCTTTGGCCCTGTCCTTGGTAGGGATCGTGCGCCAATCGCCGGTAAATTTGGCCTTTTCCGCGATGGTGGCGCTGCTTTCGTGCCTGGTTGTCAACTGGGCATTTGCGCGAACATTTGGTGCAAGGACGAACTGGGAATCGGTTTCGATCAGCGCCTTCATCATCATTCTGATCATCACGCCGATCGCGCCGGACGATCTTGCCGGTACGGCTTTCCTGGTGCTGGTATCGGCGTGGGCGATGGCCTCGAAATACATGGTGGCGATTGGCAAGCGCCATGTGTTCAATCCCGCTGCATTCGGCGCTGCTCTGGTGGGGCTTGGCTTGCACCGGACCGTGAGTTGGTGGGTGGGCGATAATACAGTTCTGTTGCCGGTAATCATCCTGGGCGGGGCGTTGATGCTCACCAGGCTGCGCTATTCCGAGATGGTGGCGTCCTTCGCCCTGGTTGTCCTGGGGCTCTCGCTGACCCACGGCAATATTTCCAGCATGGCGGATGTGGGTCGGTCTTTGTCGATGATGGGCGTCCACTCCATGTTCTGCTTCTTTGGTTTTGTGATGCTTACGGAGCCTCGCACCGCACCACTGGGTCGCTGGCGGCAGATCGTTTATGGCAGCCTGGTCGGCGTGTTGTTTTCCCCCTTCACCCATATCGGCACTTACTATTTCACGCCCGAATTCGCCATTCTCGGCGGCAATCTTTTTAACTTCTTCTCGAACAGGCGGCGCATTCGCCGCTGGGTCGGGGCCTTCGCCTAGCTATCCAACAATTTGGTATCGGCTCAGCGCGATGACGCCCAGCTTGGTCGTCCTCTACTGGGGCTTGTGATCCGTGAACAGGATCTTGGCCTGCTCCTTCTCGTCGGTGGAAAGCGGAGTCCTGCCGGAAGGTAAACCGTTCTGATTTAGGATGAAGGCAGCCAGTTCCACAGCGGTGGCGGAGTCCATGTCGCTGGGACTGTCGTTGGGAGCGGTATGGATATGGTGCACCAGATCGGCCATGGTCTGGCCGTCCCATGCCACCATAAAGCCGAGGTTGGCCAGCGCCGGGAAGCCATCGCCCGGATCGCCCTCCAGCCGATCACCATGGCATCCCGAACAAGCGGCGGTATAGATGGTCCGGCCCTGCGCCGCCTGCTCGTCGGTATAGACGCCGGCCCAGATATTGGTGGTGATGAGAACTCCGTAGAGGCGGGCGGCACTGTCCTGTGCCAGCGCGGGCGCGACGGCCACGGCCAGGGCCGCCAGAACCAGCAAAAATCTCGACATGCCGAACGGCTCCTCTGCCGCTGGTTTCCAAGGTCCGGCGCAGCTGTTTTAAGCTAACGCCACAAAAAAGCCCGCGCAAGGGACGCGACTTTGTCTTCGGCCTTGGCCGCCCAATTCACCCCCTCCTACACGCGCTTCTATGCCGACATGCCGAAGCCGCGTCTCGGCCGCGCCACGGCCCCGGGCGACGCGTTGCAGCCATTTCCGGTAAGCCCGGGTCTCGATCAGCGCGGGTGCTGTTGAGGCTGGCGAGCCTCAATTCCCATGCGCTGCGCCGGCCCGCTTTCGTGAAACGCCGCCATTCCGTTTCTGGCGGTGCGGGATTATTGACCCCGCGGCCGGCGGACGGCGCGCCCGCGACGGGACGGCACCATGCACCCAGATCTCCGGGAAGCGATGGCGAAATCGAGCTGCCGCCAGTTTGGCCTTGATCCCGGTCGCCGGAATGAACGCCATGTCGCCATTGCATTCAACTTTTCTGGACAGGGCCGCGCGATTCGATAAAATTCGCGACCCTGAGAAAGCCATGGCAAATCGCACCCAGACCCGCCGGATATTGATTTCCGCGCCGCTTGCGCTGTTTTTGGCCGCCGCGCGGGCGGAGGCCCAATCCGCCCATTACAAGGATGGCGCATTCACCGGCGATCCGGTCGAGATCCTCTGGGGCATTGTCCAAGTCAAGGCCGTGATCCAAAGCGGCAAGATCGCCGATGTGCAATTCCTGCAGATGCCCTTCGATCGCGCCCGATCGGTGGAGATCACCGACCTGGCCGAGCCGCTGCTCAAAAGCGAAGCCATCAAGGCGCAAAGCGCCCAGGTCGATTTGGTATCTTCTGCCACCATGACCAGCATCGGCTTTCGCCAGACCCTGGCTTCAGCGCTGGCCCAGGCAAAAGAATAAGGTGGGATCCATTCGGGCGATGAAGCGAATTCGCGTCCCTCCTGGAAGGCATGGAAGTCCTGTCGAACCGATCTCGAGTCCTTCCCGAACATCGAGCAAAATGCGCGAACTGCACCTCCCGTTGCGGCATCCACGTTTGGAATCCCCGGCGGGGATTGCCATTGATCTCGCAGTTTCCCTCACCTCTCGCGTGGCGCGCTGGCGCCTCCATTCTCATTCGATCGACCTCAGGAAACTTGGAAGATCGCGGCTATCCGAGACCGTATCGAGACTTAAAATCACATTCTCGATCCTGTCGATCTGAGTCCTGGGTAAGACCGTACCCGCAAGGTCGCGGAATTTTGCGATCACCAGGTCATCAGGTAAAGGATTTTCCGGGCTGCCATAGGGAAATGCCACGGTAGCTTTGTAGCGTTGACCATCCTTCGCGACGAGCGTGACCAGGGGCTCATCCGCATCATCCATGCTTTGGTCGATCCGCACTGAAACACGGTCAAGCCACCCCTGAATCGCTGGAGAGGACCAGGCCACCAGTTCCAGTTCCGCCGGTCCCACCTTGCCGAATTGAAGCTCCGCGGCGACCGCATAAGGCAAACTCATCTGCGCCTGCGCCGGTGAGGCAATGGCCTTGCCGCCACACATCCCGAACTGGAAGCGACTCATCTCGACTTCGATGGTGGCAATCCGGTCAGCTTCAATGTGATGCATCGACCGCAATTGACGAACGGCGTCGATTGCCGAATGCGTTCCCCGGCATGTGGCGTAAGGCTTGATCGAGCAACGGTCGAGCCGCCATTTGTGCCCGAACCCTTCCGTCAGGAGATCGGGATCGGACTGGCCACGCGCGAAGGTCTTAAAGAAGCTTCCCCATGCCTGGGCATCGAAAACCCTCGTGGGACCGGAGAACTCGCTTGCCGCCAACAGAGTGGCGGTCAGACCGCCCTCGGCTGCGCGACCGGGATGAAGCTTCTTGGTCTGGCTTCCATCATGATTGAATGCCCAGGTGCCGGCGGCGAAAGAGCAGGAAATGCCGAACGCCTGTCCCAAATGGGACGCATCCAGGCCGAGCAGCGATCCCGTGGCGGCTGCCGCCCCGAACACGCCGCAGGTGCCGGTCGAATGCCAGCCAAGACCGTTGTGGGTTTCATAGCCGCCTACCGCTTCAAGCACCCGGCGGCCGACTTCATATCCCATCAGGATGGCGGTCAGGAGATTCGAACCCGGGCATGGTTCTCTCAATTGCGGCAGGATCGCCATCGCCGCTGGAACAACCACGGCGCCCGAATGATCGCAGCCGCCGGAATCGTCAAGCTCCAGGGCATGCGCCGAAACACCGTTGATGAAGCTGGCCGAGCGCGGGCCAATATCTTGCGGCATGCCCCACACGGCCGACCGGCCGGCATCGGTCCGAAGGCCAAGGCCATGCCAGACGCGCTGCGTTTCTGCCGATTTCGAACCCGCCAATCCCGCGCCCAGCGTGTCGAGCAGATGCAGTTTCGCCTTCCGGACGGTGGAAGCGGGAAAATCAGAGAAGTAAACCTGGCATAGCTTGTGCGCCAGTTCGCCTGTCTTATCACTCGCCACGGATTTCTCGCTGATAAGCCGCAAAGACGTTGAGCGGATGATCCGGTTCGGGCGGATGCGCGTTGTTGGTCATGTGCCAAGCGGCGAGCTCCGCCGCCGTGGCAATCCAGACATCGCTGCAGGATTGGACGTGACTGATAACTGCCTCCACCAGTCCGATCCGTCCTGGCGTTCCAGTCATTTCGGGGCGCAATTGCAGCACGAAGCAGGCGCCGAATCTCCGGTAGGCCTCAAACTCGGCGATCCAGTTCGCCAGGACGCCGTCATAGGACGCGATCCGGCTCTGTCCCTTGGGAAAGGCCGGCGTGAAGTTGAACTGGAAATAAGGCCGGTCCTCCAGCTCGAGATGAACTGGAATTTCCAGCAATGAGGACGGATGCAGATAAGGCACGTCGTCACCGTTGAGGGAGGCCGACCAGAGAAAGCCTGCGTCGCGCAGCACGGCATCGAATTGGTCCGGCCATCCGCCGAGGGGCAGCCGGAACCCAGTGGCCGCCCTACCGCTCACGGCTTCCAGCATCTGGCGCGACCGGCCAAGGAGCGCAAGGGAGTCAGCGCGCGGCAAGGCGTCGTGCCGCTCGAATGCCCAGCCATGACATTCCAGCTCATGCCCGGCGGCGGAAACCGCCCGAACCAAGGCCGCATGGGTCTCTGCGACCTGGCCCGGAACAAACCAACTCGTGCGGATGCGGGCCTCTTCAAATGCCTGGCATAGCCGCTCGACGCCGCGCCGGGCGCCATAGAGCCAGACGGAACGGCTTTTTGCCCGCCGCGCCAGATCCGGCGCTTTGGCGACCGCATCCATGCCGTCATCGAAGATCACCGCGATGATGGCGGCGGCGCGCTTTCCCTGGGGCCATGCGATGCCGCTGTCCGAAGAAGCGCTACTCAAAACACCTCCTCATTCTCAGCAATCCACCAGCGGGCGATCTCCGCGCCATGCGCGACCCACACATTCTGATGGTTGTTAATGTCCCCAAACAGGCCTTCCAGAATGCGCAAGCGACCCGGCTTGGCGACCACCTTGGGATGAAAGATGGTGGTCCAGCACAAACCGTCCCGGTAATAGCCCCGGAATTCCTGGCGCCAATTCTGTTCGACCAGCCGATAATCCGATATGCGGTCGAGGCCGACAGGAAAATCCGGATCCTCGAAATAGGCGAGCGCCGTATAGTCATCCATGTCCCAGCGGGCCGGAATCTCGACCAGGCCTCTGGTGCCATCTCCGCGCCGGTGAAAATAAGGACGGTTGTCGCCGCGCATGGAACTCGAATAGATGACACCGAATTCCATCAGCATGGACGCCGTCTCATCGCTCCAGTCGCCGGAGGGCGTGCGAAAGCCCAGCGGCGCAACGCCCAGCCGGGTGGCGAAAATTTCGCGCGACTTCCCCATGATTTCGCGTTGCCTGTCCAAGGAACAGTCCCTGAACACTTCGTGCCGGTGGCCGTGATAAGCGACTTCGTGCCCCTCTTTCAAAACCCGTTCGCAGCGGCTGGTCCAATGCAGAACTACCCAAGTGGGAATGTAGAAGGTCGCTTTCAGCGCATGATCTTTCAGAAGATCCAGCAGCCGGGGCAGCGCCCGCCATGGCCCGTAAGCGCCCTCAGTGAAATATCTGAGATTTTTGCTGAGGCTGCCGTCCAGCATGGCGTCCCCCGTGGGACCATCGAGATCAAAGGCAAGCGCGACAGCGCATTGCTTGCCATCGGGCCAAGCCGGTTTGCCAGTGCGGTGGAAGGACAATTTCCTCTCCCCGTTACGCGCCCCTTGCCATTCGCGTTCGCTATTTGGCGTCATTGACGGAAATCGCCCGGATCGCATTCTTGGTCAGGCCCCACTTTGCCAGCAGCCTGGCATATTCACCGCTCTTGACGAGGTCGTTCAAAGTCTTGACCAGGGCGGCGCGCAGTCGTGGGTTTCTCTTACTGACGCCGATTCCGAAAACGTCATTCTGAAAAAGCGGCTCGCCGACCATGGTGTAGGTGTTGGGTTCGATCCGCATCTGATAGGCGATGGTCTCGATTCCCTGAACCACCCCGTCATAGCGGCCTTGTTTCATGCCCAGGCGGGCGGCATTGGAATCTTCGGTACCTTCATATGTGATCGCGGGCCGGCCCTTTGCCACGCAATTCGCTTTGCTCCATTTTGCCACGTCGCCGGAAAAGCTGGTACTGCGGCTGCCGGCGACTTTCTTGCCGCAGAAATCAGTGTTGACCTTGAATTGCTTCGACTTGCTGGTGAGGGTGAACAGGACCGGGCCGGTGGCGATGTAATCGATGAAATCCATGCTGGCTCGACGTTTTACATTGTCGCTCATGCCCGACAAGATAGCGTCGCCGCGTCTGGTCTGAAGACTGCTTTGCAATTGTGCGAAAGCGGCCTGCGACCAGCTCAGTTTCAGTCCCATCTTGGCGGCAATGGCTTTTCCAAGATCGATGTCGAAGCCGCTAAGCGAGCCCGTCTTGGGATCCACGAATTCCATCGGCGGATAGATCGGATTGGTGAGGAAGCGGATCTCGCCTGGGGTCACCAGATTGAAGACCCCCTGCGCCGTCGCGGGCGCCGCCGACACCAACAGCGCGGACACCATATACCAAATCGATTTTCTCATTCCCGGATACCCCTGGGCAACCACATGCTTATTATAGGACGGCCGACACGAAGCTGGCCACGCGCGAATTCTGCGGCCGCACGATCATATCCTCGGGCGAACCGGCCGCAATGATGGCGCCGCCATCCATGAAGACAACGCGGTCGGCCACCTCGCGGCAGAAGGCGATCTCGTGCGTGACCACGACCATGGTCATTCCCGACCCCGCCAGTTCCTTCATCACGCTCAGCACCTCTCCCACCAGTTCCGGATCCAGCGCCGATGTCGGCTCGTCGAACAGGATGATCTTGGGATGCATGGCTAGCGACCGGGCAATCGCCACGCGCTGCTGCTGCCCGCCCGACAATTCGTTGGGATAGGCGGACGCTTTTTCCGCCAGCCCGACGCGGTCCAGGAGCGCCATCGCCTCCTTCCGGCATTCCTTCGCGGCGCGCTTCTGGACCCGTACCGGGCCTTCCAGCAGGTTTTCCAGCACCGAGCGGTGCGGGAAGAGATTGAACCGCTGGAACACCATGCCGACATTCTGGCGCTGTCGGGCGACTTGGCTGTCGCTAAGCGGTATAAGCGTACTGCCGTTCCGACGGTATCCCGCGATCTCGCCATCCACGGTGATTACGCCCCCATCGACGTTTTCCAACTGCGAGCAGCACCGCAGGAGCGTGCTTTTTCCCGAGCCCGACGGTCCGATTATGCAGACCACTTCACCACGAGCGACGGATAAGCCGACATCATTCAAGGCGTGAAAGCCGCCATAATATTTCTGAAGGTGAATGGTCTCCAGGATCGCGGACATCAGGCCATTCCCATGGCGGCGGGATTATCCTTAAGGGGCTTCGCCACTTGGGCAGTCCGTCCCCAGCCTTTCGAGAAATATTTCTCGATATAGCTCTGGCCGATGCTCAGCACGGTGACGATCACCATGTACCAGATGCCCGCCACGATCAAAAGCTCGATCACCCGCGAATTGGCGTAATAAACGTCGCCCACTGTGCGCAGGACTTCGGAATACTGGATAACGCTGGCGAGCGAGGTCAGCTTGACCATGCCGATGGTCTCGTTGCCGATGGGCGGCACGATCACCCGCATCGCTTGCGGCAGTACGATTGTCAGCATGGCCCGCAGCTTGGTCATGCCGATAGACTGCGCCGCCTCCATCTGGCCGCGGTCGACGGAGAGGATGCCGCCGCGAACCACTTCGGCGGTGTAGGCACCCTGCTGGATGCCAAGTCCCAGCAGCGCAGCGACAAAGGGCGTCATCACATTGACGGTGTCGACGGGAAATAAGCCGAACAGGCTGATGGTGGGGAAGATCAGCGCCAGATTGAACCACAATAGGAGCTGCAGCAACGCCGGCGTGCCACGAAAGAGCCATATGTATCCGGTCGCCGCCCCGCGCAAAGCGGGATTGGAGGACATGCGCATGATGGCGATCGAGGTTCCCAAGACAATACCCACCACCATGGCACAGAAGGTCATGACGATTGTCCCACGCACGCCTTTCAGAATGAGCGCCGAGAACAAATAGTCCGAAACATAATGCCACTCGATTTGACCCACCCAGAAGGCGTGGCCGATGAAGGCTAACAAGACGAAAAGAAGAATCGAGGCGGCGATTTGGCGATAAGGTACCGGTTGCACGATCCTGAGCCGTTTGACGTCCATCTCGGTAAGATTCTGCATCGCACCCCCGGATTTGTTCAGTTCGCAAGCGCCCGCGCTGGAACGGGAGGCCGGACCTAAACGGTATCAGATCCGGAAAGTTTGCATGCCGGAGCCAACTTGTCGCCGCCAAAAAAGATTGTTTGATTTCAATGTGATGATCACCGGCCGGTCCTCGCAGGCGGGTTTCGCACTCCATGCGAGCAGCGCGTCACACAGCGCCACGCGGCAGACTGCGATGCCCCGCAGCAGCGCGGGGTTTGGCTTTGCGTTTGCACCGTCTTTGCCGCCTATAACAAGCGTCTGCCGACGGGCTGCCGCAAACCAACACCGCTTGCCCTGGCCGGAACACCGCCGGGTAAGCGGAAAACAAAAGCGCTGGGGAGAGGAGTGGCGATCCTGTTACCCGTTGCCGGCTCCTTAGCTTGAGCAGGTCAGGGCCAACGATCGAAATTCACCTGCCACCAAAATTTATTCCGACCAACCAGGGGCGCAACACTCTCGATTTCCACATCTTGGAACCAAAGCTTCGCAACAATCTTTTTTCAGCAAATTCCGTCGATTGACGCTCATCCCGAGCATCAATTTCGCCCATGAGCTATCTTTCGCCGCGCAACTCCGATCGGTAACGAAGCCGTTCTATTTCAAGTCTCTCGCCTGATAGGTCTTGCTGAATCCATTGCGGCGATTTGTGACCGTGATTTGTCCATCCGGGGAGATGTCCAGATCGATCGGATAGCTGGCGTCCGGCACCGCATTCAGATTGGCGATGTAATTCGGATCACCATTGAGGTCGGGATAGCGCACCGAATAATGGGTCCGCCAAAATCCCTTCAGATCCGGATAGCTCTCGACCGTTTTGATGACCGCCTCGTCACCGCCCTTTGTCGGGCCGTTCTGCATCACCGCGACAATGGGATCGAACGCCGCAGTGGGAGGACTGCTCGAAAGATTCATGCCGTGACCGGTGACAAAATAAACGTCCGTCTTGCCGATCTTGTTGACCGGGCACAGCAGCTTCAATTCCATGTTCCAGGTGAGGTCGCCGAGATAGAGAATCCTGGTCTTGCCGAACGTGATGAGCATTCCCAGGGACCGGACATTCTCTTCGCCGCCGGTCTTGTCATGTCCCGGCACGCCGGCGCAGAGCGGATTGGGTTGCCCCGCCCCCGGCAGCGGCTTGTCCGGCACCTGGCCATCGGCCGCCACGAATTGGATCTGCATCGAGCCGATATGAAGCCTCTGGCCGACATGGGCGGTGATGTGATGATGGCCCTTATAGGCGGCGGTCCAATCGGCATAACCCACTTCCGTGGAATTGGCGCGCGCGCGCGCCGGCGCATCGGCGGGGAGGAATTCCCGATTGGGCCCGTGATCGACGAATGTATCAACCGGCAGCTTCGCCAGCAGGGCATCCAGGCCGCCGACATGATCGGCGTGATAATGGGTCATGATCAGATAATCCAATTTGGTGATCCCCAGTCCTTGGGCCGCCTTGGCGATCTGATCCGCGCTGACCGGGCATGGAAGCTTCGCGGCGCCCGGCGCCACCGGGGCGGCGTTGCATAGCCCCGGCTTCCAGCCCGTATCGACCAGCACCGACTTTCCTTCCGGGGTTCGAAACAGAACCGCGGCGCCGCCTTCGACATCAACGGAGGCGATCTTGAGATCCTGATCTGGCGCCGCGCTGGCGGAGACGGTCAGCCCCAGAAGAATGGCTCCCAGACCTACCAGCGTTCGGCCCATCAACATTTGGCCCCTCGACATTTTGCCCGTCAAAAATTTGTGCATTCCGGCTGGTATCCCTTTTGGTCAGCGCCTTGCCGCGTCATTTGCCGTCGCGCGAAATTTCTCGCGCCTTTAAAGCGTATACAATATTCAAAATCCATCCACTGCGAAAATCAAATCCCACATTGAAATTATGTTGCTCTCTGTCCGCTCTTCGCCGCTTTGTTCGCCGAAGATACAGCCCTTTTGTCAAAGCCCGGGCCCCACCTTCGTGTGTGCGCTGCACAATCGGCCTAGTCCTTCGTCCCGCGCGACTTGTCACTTGCATGCAACCCTATTCGGTATACTGTCTACAGATTATAACTGGCGCCAGCGCCATTGGCGCCTGGAGAGATTCGCGTGGCTCCTGAGGAGGAAGGCTTTATGAATTCACGGAAGACCCTGTCGTTTACGGCCACGGCGATCGCTGTCGCCGGTCTGGCGTCCCTGGCTTTTGCGCCGGCCGCATTTGCACAAGGCGAGTCGGTCGCCGATACGACCACGCCCTACAGCGTGACCGCCCCGGCCAATTGCTGCATCTACAAGCCCCCGCCGGTCCCGGACCAGAATGTCAAAGGCATGCATGTCTATCTCTGGAGCGGCCTGAAGAGCCATTTCAAGGGCCAGCACGACTACCCGCAGTTTCTGGCCGATTGGAGCAAGATTCTCACCGATCATGGCGCGGTGGTCGAAGGCGGCTTCCATCCGCCGACCAAGGACGAACTGGCCTTTGCGGATGTGGTGGTGATCTATAAGGGCGACGCCGGCTTCATGACGCCGACCGAGCACGCCGACCTTGAGGCCTATGTCAAGCGCGGCGGCGGGCTGGTCAATCTCCATGACTCGCTGTGCGGCCCCGACCCGGCCGACATGGCGGCGATGCTCGGCGGCGGCAAGCGCCACGGTCAGGTCAATTTCACCCTTGAAGCACCGCTGGAATATAACGTCACGGACGCCTCCAGCCCCATTCTTGCGGGCCTGCATTTCAACGGCTTTAAATTGAATGACGAGGCCTTCTACAAGATGACCTGGGCCCAGAGCCCCAAAATCCATGTTCTGGCCACCATCAAAATTCCCGAGACCCCCAGTTCGGTCAAGGGCGGCGGCGTCGGCCAGGTGGTGCCGCAACTATGGACCTATGAGCACACGGTGCCGGGCGGCAAGCCGGCGCGCGCCTTTGTGTGGATGCAGGGCCATATCTACGCCAATTTCGCCAACCCGACGGTCGAAACCATGCTTCTGCGCGGCATCGCATGGGCGGGCCAGCATCCGGTCAATGAACTCGCCGGCTATAAGCCCCCGCCGAAGCCCATGCGCCGCCGGCCGGGCTGACCCGGCAACCGGACGCGCCGACCGGCCCGGCCCTGGGACGGGGAGCCGCCCTCCCCGGGCCGGAACCGGATAATCGACTGGGCTTGAATTCTGTATATAATAAAAGGGTCTTTTTTTCTGCGAAACAATCTCAAATCGGTCGTGAACGATAGGCAATGAGTTTGGTAAAATGAGTGCCACAGTCGGAACGAGATCACAGGGCTTCCCACAGGTGACGACGCCGACCACGTTGAAGGCGCATGTCTACGATCTGCTGAGGGCGGCCATCGTCAGCGGCAAGTTCCGGCCCGGCATGCGGCTGAACGAAAGCAAGCTGGCGCGCGAATTCAATATCAGCCGCATTCCCATTCGGGAGGCCCTGACCCAATTGCGGGAAAACGGCCTGGTCATGAGTTACGAAAGGCGCGGCACCTTCGTGACCGAGCTGACGGATGAGGATGTTCAGCGCATCAACAGCCTTCGGGTCGTGCTGGAATCGGAAGCGCTGAAGCTTTGCCAGCCCCGCATGACCCCCAAGATCGCCGAAAAGCTGACATCGCTGGTCCACCGGATGGAGCGCGGCAGCACCTCGACGGAGATCGACTCCGCCTCCCTGGATCTGGAGTTTCACCGCACCATCTGGCAGACCGCGGACAATCCCTACTTGGCCAAGACCTTGGATTCTCTTTCCACCGTTCTGTTTGCCCATACCGCCCTGCGCAGCACCGCCAGGGAGAGCCAACCCTGGCGCTTGAACCATCATCGGGAATTGCTGGAAGTCGCGTTGGGCCGCTCGGATGTCTCTCCGGAACAGGCCGTGATCAACCATCTAAGTGTCTATTATGACGATCCGGTGCGGTTCTCCAGTTACGCCGATCGAGTGGCGGCGAAGAAACTGCCGGCTCCGCTGCCGAAGAAAAAAGCCAAGACGCGCCGTTGAGCATTCGAGCCGGCAATTTCAACGACTTGCCGCGCCGGCAGGGATGCATGGGCGATGGTTGACTCGATTTGTATTATGTATTCAGTTTGAGACGCCGTCCGGCACGCGAGGGGAGCGGCGCAAATGCCCGCCTTGGAAAAATCGCCGCCCGATAAATCGCCGCCCATCGACCGGTCGAAACTGATCGCCGCGTTGCGCGCCATCGTGCCCGGTGAAGGCGTGATTGCGGACGCGGCGTCCCTGGGCGCCTATGAGAGCGACGGGTTCACGGCCTATCGGCAGCATCCGCTTGTCGTGGTGCTGCCCGAGACGGTGGATCAAGTCTCCCGGATTCTGGCCCATTGCCACAGCCAAGGGATCAAGGTGGTGCCCCGCGGCGCCGGCACCTCGCTTTCGGGCGGGGCGCTGCCGCTGGCGGACGGCGTATTGCTGGGCCTCGGCAAACTGAACCGGATTTTGGAGATCGATTTCGCCAATCGTTGCGTGGTCGCGCAGTCTTGCGTCACCAATCTGGCGATCACCCAGGCCGTCGCCCATCGGGGCTTTTATTACGCGCCAGACCCGTCCAGCCAGATCGCCTGTTCGATCGGCGGGAACGTAGCCGAGAATTCCGGCGGCGTGCATTGCCTCAAATATGGGACGACGACCAATAATCTCCTGGGCGTGGAGATGGTCCTGATCGACGGCACCGTGCTGCGGTTGGGCGGCAAGCATCTGGATCCTCCGGCCCTGGACCTGCTGGGCGTGGTTTGCGGATCGGAAGGGTTGCTGGCCGTCGTCACCGAAGTGACGGTGCGCATACTGCCCTCGCCGGAAACGCAGCAGGCCTTGCTGGCCGGTTTCGATACGGTGGAGGCCGCCGGAGAGTGCGTCGCCACGATCATCGCCAAGGGCATAATCCCGGCCGCGATGGAGATGATGGACCGGCCGGCGATTCACGCCGCCGAAGCCTTTGTGAATGCGGGCTATCCTCTCGACGTCGAGGCGCTGCTGATCGTGGAACTGGACGGCGCGGCACAGGAAGTCGCTCCTCTGATGGACCTCACGGCCGGAATTGCGAGGGATTGCGGCGCGACGTCCTTCAAAATCTCGGCAAGCGAAGAGGAGCGCAAACGGTTCTGGGCCGGACGCAAGGCCGCGTTCCCGGCGGTGGGCCGGATTTCGCCGGATTATTATTGTGTGGACGGCACCATCCCGCGCGACGCGCTGCCGATTGTCTTGAAGCGCATTCGCGAGATTTCAAGCGATTATGGCTTGAGGGTGGTCAATGTCTTTCATGCCGGCGACGGCAATTTGCATCCCATGGTTCTCTATGACGCCGGCATCGAGGGCCAGCTCAAATCGGCCGAAGCGCTGGGCGCCGACATATTGCGGCTTTGTGTCGAGGTCGGCGGGGTTCTGACCGGAGAGCATGGGGTCGGCGTCGAGAAGCGCGACCTGATGGAAGTACAATTCGGTCCGGAAGACCTGGATCAGCAGCAACGCATAAAATGCGCCTTCGACCCGGACGGCCTGCTGAACCCGGGAAAAGTATTCCCGCACCTTTCGCGCTGCGCCGAACTGGGCCGGATGCACGTTCATGGCGAGCGCACGCGCTTTCCGGAATTAGACCGTTTCTGAAATGGACAAACTTTGGCGCCCTCAAAATGCAGATGAGGTTCGTGAAGCCGTTTGCGATGCGATCGCGGACGATACCCGTCTGGAAATCGTCGGCAATGGCAGCCGACGAGGTCTTGGCAGGCCGGTTGAGGCCGACACCATTCTCGATCTTTCATCGTTGAGCGGCGTCGTCTTGTACCAACCCACCGAGCTGGTCCTCACGGCCATGGCCGGGACCCCTCTGGCCGAGGTCGCGGCGTTGCTGTCCGATCGCGGTCAGCAATTGGCATTCGAGCCGCCGGATTTTGGACCCCTTTGGGGCGGTCCCGCCGCTCGGGGAACCCTTGGGGGCTGCGCCATGACCGGGTATGGCGGGCCGCGCCGGCTGACGGCCGGGGCGCCGCGCGATCATTGCCTGGGCATCAAAAGCGTAAACGGTTTCGGACAGGCGGTTGCGGCCGGCGGGCGGGTGATGAAAAACGTCACCGGTTTCGATCTGACAAAGCTGCTGATGGGAAGCTTCGGCACGCTTGGCGTGGTCACGGAGCTGACATTCAAGGTCTTGCCGGCTCCGCCGGAGACGGTGACGCTAGTGCTGTTGGGGCTGAGCGACGATGGGGCGGTGCGGGCGATGTCGCTTGCGCTCAGCAGTCCCCATGCCGTCACCGCGGCGGCGCATCTGCCGGCCGAGGTGGCGGCCGACAGCGCGGTTCCCGCAATCGCCGATGCCGGAACATCCGCCACTTTTCTGCGCTTGGAGGGCGTGCCGCAAGGGGTCCGGGCGCGCGCCGCGCATTTGTCCGCGGAATTTGCCGGAAAGGCCCCCATGATCGAACTGGACCGCGCCAAGTCGAGCATCTTCTGGAAGGAGACTGGCGATGTTTCCTATTTCGCGCGGCACCAGGATCGAGTCATCTGGCGGCTGTCCGCGCCGCCCGCTGTCGCGGCGGAAATCGGGAACATCGCTGCCGAACTTGGAGGACGGCGATTCTATGACTGGGGCGGCGGTTCGATCTGGCTTGAACTTCCCACAGCGGACGATGGCCATGAGAGGCGGATCCGCGCGCATCTCAGGGATGCGGTGGGCGAGGACGGCCACGCCACTTTGATGCGTGCGCCCACAGCCGTCCGATCGGCCGTACCGCCATTTCAGCCCCTGCCCCCGCCATTGCGCGCGCTGACCGAGCGCATGAAACGGCAGTTCGACCCGCGCGGCATTTTCAACCCCGGACGGCTCCATTCTGGTCTTTAAGATGCAAACACAGTTCACAGCCGAACAACTCCGCTTCCCGGAAACAGCCGCGTCGGCCAAGATAATCCGAACCTGTGTTCATTGCGGCTATTGCACCGCCACCTGCCCCACATTCCTTTTGCTCGGCGACGAGCGCGACAGTCCGCGTGGGCGGATTCAGTTGATCAAGGAAATGTTGGAATCCGATGCGGCGCCGTCGGCCGAAACCGTCAAGCACATAGACCGCTGCTTGAGCTGCCTGTCCTGCATGACCACATGTCCGTCCGGCGTGCATTACATGCACCTGGTCGACCACGCCCGCTCCCATATCGAGGAGAAGTACGACAGGCCGGGCCTCGAGAAGGCGCTGCGATCTTTTCTGGCGTCCGTTTTGACAAGACCGCTTCTGTTTCGTTCGCTGCTCCGGCTTGCCGCGATCGGCCGGCTGATGCGGCCGATGCTGCCAGCGCGCCTGAAATCCATGATGGCCATGGCGCCGGCAAGCCTCCCGCCGCCGGGTGCGGCCGAACGGCCCGCGATTTTTCCGGCGGTGGGACCGAGACGGGCCCGGGTGGCGTTGCTGGCCGGTTGCGCGCAGTCGGTGCTCGATCCCCGCATCAACGCGGCCGCGATCCGCCTGCTCAACCGATTGGGAGTCGAGGTGGTGACCGCCCGTGGAGCCGGCTGTTGCGGCGCCCTTCCTCACCATTTGGGGAAGGTCCGGCATTCGCATGCCTTGGCCAAAGCCAATATCGACGCCTGGACTCGGGAACTGGAAGACGCGGGCTTAGATGCCATCATCACGACAGCCTCCGGCTGCGGCACAAGCGTCAAGGACTATGGGTATCTTTTCCGGGACGAACCGGCCTGGGCCGAGCGCGCCGGCCGAATTTCGGCCATCACCCGGGACATATCGGAATATCTGTCCAGCCTGAATTTTTCATGGCCGGGCGAAGCACGGCGGACGGTCAAGGTCGCCTATCAGTCCGCCTGCTCTTTGCAACATGGACAGAATGTCCGCACCCAGCCGGTCGCGCTTCTGAAAGCCTGCGGCTTCGAGGTCGCCGAGCCATCCGAGGCGCATATCTGCTGCGGATCGGCCGGCACATACAATCTGCTGCAGCCGGCGATCGCCGACCGCCTTCGGGATCGAAAGATCGCGCATCTGGAAGCCATCCGCCCGGACGTCATCGCCTCCGGCAATATCGGCTGCATGGTCCAGATCGCGGGCAAATCACCCACGCCCGTGGTCCACACGGTGGAGCTCCTCGACTGGGCCACAGGCGGCCCGCGACCGCAAGCCATGGCAAATCCGGGCCGGACAATTCTCTAAAACGACACCGAGACCCCAAGTTGCACCGAGAGGGGCTGCTCCAGCGTAAGCGATCGCGGATCGCTCAGCGCGGGTGTCAAAAGACCCTCCGTATCCGCAGTGGAAAAATAGGTTCCGTAAGTGGGGTCGTGGCGGTCAAACAGGTTTCGGATCACGCCGAAAATCTTCCATCCATTTTCGAGCCGGTAGCTGCCGTGAAGATTGACCACCAGCCGCGAGGGCAATTTCGGATTCTGGTTCGCCTGATCGCCGTCAAAATACCGGCTGCCATCGAAAACCAGTTCCCAGCCCAGGGCCAAATCACCCGACAGCTTGACATCGCCTCCGGCTCGCACGCTGTTGGCGGAATTCAAGGGAATGTGCCGGCCGGGGGTAACAACCACATTTCCATTTCCGTCCGTGCCCGGGTTGTTCGGCGAGGCAAGGGTGCCGGAAAACTGGTAGGTCGCGTCGAGATAGGAATATTTCAGATAAGCGGACCAGCCATCTTCCTCAATTCGTGCGCTTATGTCCGCGCCCTGCCGGCGGGTGGAAGGCACATTCGCGAAATAGCTGCGGCCCTGGAGCGGGCTTGCCAGCGAGACGATGTCGTCGTCACTCATGGTGCGAAAAAGACTGCCGGTCCAGTACACAATGCCTTCCAGCACGGCCACCTTGCCGCGAAGGCCAGACTCCCATGTGCGCGCCACCACCTGCTTCAGCGCCGGGTCGGCCACCAACGAATTCTCGAGAATGCAAGGTTGCAAGGGGCTGGAGCAATTCAGTTCCACCGGAGTCGGCGTGCGATTGGCCTGGGAATAGCCGGCAAAGGCGGTGACATCATGCGGGAATCTGTAAGAGATGCCTCCCATCGGGTTCAGGCGCGAATAGCCATGCGCTCCATTCAGATCGTTATTCCCACCGGTGCGATCCCTGGAAATCATCGATGCCACATTGAGCCGCAACCCGCCGGTTAAAGTCATCGCACCGGTCAGATCGAGCGCATCCAAGACATACAGGCCATAATTGTCGGCCGAAGCCGCCAGATTGACCGGGACATAACCGATACCGCCCAGCGTATGGATCGTATCGCCGGATCCCAAAACTCCGCTGTCCATGCGCACTACCAGGGAGGGCGAGACGCTTCCAAGAATGCTGCGGGATCGAAATGCGATGGCGCTGTGATCGACGCTCCCGCCCAGGCTCAAATAGTTGTTCAACCCCCACAGCGACTGATTTGACGTCAATTGCAGCGTGGCGCCCAGGGTTGTGGTATCGGTGGCGGTCCGATCCATGGTTCCGTAAATTGCGGCTGGATCAAAGGGGATAGGCGCGCCGGACTGATTCACGAGAACGAAATCGTCCGCCGCTGCCCCATCCGAGGCTCCGGACTCGTCCTCCCGCAAACAGAGAAATCCGTCAAAGGCCCCAGCTTCATCGCATTGTCCGAAGTCGCTGATATTGCCATCCCTATGCCGCTGGCGCAGCGCCCGCACATATGCCAGGCCTTGCACTTCCCAAGCGGCGCCGATCCTGCTCTTTCCGTGCAAACTCAATCCGCCAATCATATTGTTTGTGGTCTGTGGATTCGTGTAGACCGAGGCCGAGTTTCTCTTTATCAGCTGAATTGGTGTCGGACCGACGGCTCCCAATTTGGATTGCGCCCCCGATGCGACCAGATGCGCTTCGCTTTGACCGGTCCGCCAGGCCAGATCGGCATAGAACCGACCGATATTGGAAGCGGAATGCAGCCGCCAACCGCCGTCGGTGACGCCCTCGACGGCTGCATAGAACCCGATATTCGCCCCCGCGCGCCCCAATTCAAACGTGGTCATCCCGTGGCCATAAGATCCCGCTTGCGCGCTCGCCTCTTCCCCTTGCCAGGTAAAGCCGTTTTTCATGACCAGATTGATCGCGCCGCCGATCGCGTTGCGGCCAAATACCGGATTGCTGCTCCAGACATCCAATCGGGCAATCGCGGTCGAAGGAATCGCATCCCAGTTGAGCGTGTCCCCAAAGGCTTCATTGAGTCGGACCCCATTTTGATAGACCGCAATGCCTTGCGGCGTGCCCTGCAACGGCGAGGCCGTAAACCCATGAAAGCGCAAATCCTCCGACATGCCGTTGCCCTGGGTGTCGGTGAGCGAAACGCCGCCAATTTGGGTGGATAGAACATCCAGTACCGTAGCGCCGTGATCCGCATTCACCTGCGCGCCATTAACGCTTTGAATCACAGTCGGGATTTTATCTGCTGACAATTCGACGTCCGAACTCGGCAACTCGCCATAGACGGTAATCTGTTCGTCTGTTGGGGCGGATTGACGGGCGATGGCTGGCATGGCAACGCCGGTTGCGATCAGCGCCGATGCACAAACGTCCGCTATTTTACGCAGGCTCGGTTTCTCGCGCTCGGGAATCACATTGCAGTGCGGCTTGGGCATCGGAAGTCAAAGTCATTTGGCCTCCGCCAACTTCTTCATGACACCGAGTAGCTCTTGAAAACGTCCCTGAAGCCGCTTGTGCTCATGATCGCGCCGGTCGGCGGGCAGGCCGTCCTGATCATAGACCAGGGTGTAGGACAGGATGGTCTTGGATGCGCCGCCGGGCTCGGCGAACAGGGTCCCATGGAACATCGCCGGGGCCATGTTCCCCTTGTTCTGCCAATAGGTATAGGAATGGCGGGTCTGGGCCACCATGACTTCGGTCGTCGTCCCATTCATCAAGGCCCGCACCGTTCCGAGCTCTCCTTGGCCGCTGATATAGCTGCAGCTGACCTTCATCCATTCCGCGATCGCGCAATAACCGCCGACGCGGCGCCAAACCACGTCCACCGACGCGTTCACTTCGACCGAATTCTTGACCGTGATCCAGTCCGCCGCTTGCGCTGACGAATTCAAAAACAGAATGCCTATGGCAGATGCCAATGCGAACAGGGTCCGATCCATCACAACCACCTAAGCCGAGCCGAGAGACTTGCGGGCCCAATTGAAGCAATCGATATTGTTGCTCTCCTCCACCGCCAGCTGCGCCGCCGGATCGAGGTTGCTCACGATCGGCAAGGGTTTCTGGCTCGCATTGGCGGTCACCAGCCGCAGCGTGCGGGCCAGATATTCTCCGCCCCGGTCCGGCCAGGTCACCCAATATTGATCGGTCAGCACCGGCACCGGCAAAGGATCGCGGGTGATGAGTTCGTGCATCGGGTTGAGCTTGGGATTGGATTTCCTGAGCATCGCGAACAGCGACGGGATATCCATGAATCCGTCTTCGAAAAGCACTTCCGAAAGCAGGAAGCCGTCCCGATAAGGCGCCACGCCCATATTCTTCATATGGCAACTCTTGACATAGGGCGCCAGCTTCTCGATGACGTCGGTCGGGTCGTCGCACATCGCGATATTGTTGCCGAAATCGACCAGGGCGCCGAGATATTCGCTGGAAAATCGCTTCAGCACTTCCACTTCCTGGTCGACGACGCGATCCTTGTGATTTTCGATGGCGAGCGGTATGCCCACACGCTCGGCAATCGGCACGCATTTTTCCAGGATCGCGTTGGAACTGGCCAGCCAGTCCTTATAGGCATCGAGCGTCTTGAAAGTGACATAGCGCCGGCCTTCGAAGCTGACCGTGCGCACGCACGACGCCCCCAGTTCCTTGTAATTGCGCAGTCCCCGCTCAAAGGCTGCGGTATCATCATCCGGTTTTTCGATCATGCGGATGTCGCCCTCGAAAAACATCTCGTTCCGCTCAAGGGTGCCACGCAGGCGCTTGAGGTCCGCGTCCAGCGGCACCACCAGCTGGATTCCGCCGCCGCCCATCGCGCGCACATAATTGACGACCGCCACCGGATCGATCGGATTGGTGCGAACCCCGCCCCGCAGATGCCGCAAATAATGCCCGATCGCGGTCTGGGCGACGCCCATGGGCGATTTGGGCGGCGATTTCGACCTCTCCACCGCGGCGGCAGCGGGCATCGCCATGCTGGCTGCCAATGTCGTTGCCCCAATCAAAACATCGCGTCTTGTCGTCATCGCGAGTCTCCCGGCAATTCCATGCCTGCCTTGGATCAGCGGGCGGTCCATCCCCCGTCGATCACGATATCGGTGCCGGTGATGAAGCCGGACAGTTCGGAACAGAGATAACAGGCGAGCGCGCCGATCTCTTCGACCTTTCCCCAGCGGCCAACCGGCAAGCTGGCGAGAAAGGCCTTGTTGGCCTCCGGATCGTTGATCACCGGCAGGTTCATTTCGGTGGCGAACGGACCCGGACTGATGGCGTTGACCGTGATCCCCTCGCCCGCCAATTCCAGCGCCAGCGAACGGGTGAAACCCAAAAGTCCGGACTTGCCGGCGGAATAGGCCGTGCGGTTGGGAAGCGAGACATGAGAGAGCATCGAAGCCAGATTTATGATGCGGCCATAGCCCTGCCCCTTCATGCCGGGCACGAAGGCTTTGCACGCCAGAAAAGTGCTGATCAGGCTGGAATCCACCACGGACTGGAATTCCGCCAGGGTAAAGTCAACCAAGGCTTTGCGGATATTGATGCCGGCGCTGTTGATCAAAATCTGGGGATTGCCGCATTGGCTCTTCACCGCCTCGGCCAGACGGGCGACATCCGGTTCGCGGGTGACGTCGGCCGCAAAGGTCGAGACCGTTCCGCCTTGGGACTTGAGCGTGGCGGCAAGCGTGTCGAGCTTGGCCTGGCTGCGGCCGACCGCGACGATCGCCGCGCCGGCGCCTGAAAGTGCGGACGCCATCGCCTCGCCCAAGCCGCCGCTTGCGCCCACTATTATCGCGGTCTTGCCGCTCAAATCGATCTTCATCTGACATCATCCTTGGCTGAATTGGGGGCCTGGTCCGCCGTCGAAGGCGCGGCTTTTGCCTTTCCCGCCTGACTTGGATCCAGGAACAGCCAGCAGGATGCGGAAACAAAGGCGGACGCGACCATCATGTAGAGCACCAGGTTCCAATCATTGCCGGTTCGATCCAGAATAATGCCGCCCAGCACGGGCGCGACGAAGCCGGCAAAATTGCCCAGCATGTTCATGGTGGCGGCCACGGTCGCGGTATATTGTTTCCCGATATCGACACAGGCGTTCCAGGAAATCGGCATGGTCAGGTCGCTGCAGAAGCTGGCGGCGGCCATCAGACCCATCGCGATGCCTGTACTGGATACATGCGGGATGATTCCCAGCAGGATGCCGGTCAGGGAGAATCCGGCAAATGCGACCCAGCGCCTTGAAATCGCCAGCGGCAGCATGCCGCTGACGATGGATCCCACGCCCCCGAACAGCAGCGGCAGCACGGCATAACCGGCCGCGACGCTGGGACTTAGTCCGCGGGCCTGCTGGAGCCAGGTCGGGAGCCAAGTGACATAAAAATACCAAGTGTAGGAAAAGCAGAAATATTGAAGGCTGAGGAAAAACACGTCACGCTGAAGCAGAAGCCGGTACCAGGCCACGCCGTGATCCCGCAACACCAGGTCGCGGGAATTCTCCAGCATGTCCAGTTCGGCTCGATTGACCGCCTTATGCTCCGCCGGATCATTCTTGAACCAGGCCAGGAAGAAGGCACACCACACCAGGCCCAGCATGGCCAGCGCCACAAACCCCAGCCGCCATCCGACGAGCTTGATGACGAAATAGGCCAGCGGTGGCGCGGCGGCTCCGCCCCAGCGGCCGAATGCCCACATCAGCGCTTGGGCTCTTATCCGCTCGCCCAGGGGCAGCCAGGCGGACAGCATGCGGGTGAGATTGGGAAAACAGCCGGCCTCGCCCGCCCCGAACAGGAATCGGATCGCCCACAGTGACACCAGATTCCAGGCCGCGCCGGTCAAAGCCGTGAACAGCGACCAAGCCAGAACCACCTGGGTGAGGATCCGGCGGACCCCGAGCCGGTCACCCAGCAGGCCCATCGGCAATTCGAACAGGGCATAGGAAAGGCCGAATGCGCCGAACACCAGCCCCATCTGCGATTTGTCCAGATGCAACTCGGACGAGATCGGGCCGGCGGCCTGCGATATCGCCACCCGCTGGATGTACATGATCATCGCCAGGGCGAGCGCAAAAACGACCACCCAATGCCGTGCACGGGTCGGCTTCAACGCATCACTGGCGGCCTTTTGCTCTGACGCCAAAAAGGCCGACGACTTTGACGACATCGGCAGTTCCCAATCCCTGGGCGCGCCCGGCGGGCGGACTGCGCCTTTTATCATTAATCCGAACCGCAGACGGACGCTTCGCCGTTATTCCATAACCCAAAAAGGGGTCTTCACAGCACCCCTGAAAGTGTATACTAAGTACAGATTATGTTCTGTCAATCTATCATATCTGGGGAGGGGGCTGCTGAGGCTCGATAGAAGGCATCAGCGGCTGCATAGGCATGGCTGTCCTTGATTTTCTTGGGATTAGATCGTCCCGGCAATGCAGCCTCGCCCGGCAAGGAAAAGATGAAATTCGCGACAGCTGCCGACATTCAACATGAGTTGAGAGGGTCCGTGGCCCTGATATCCGGCTCCGGTCGGGGGCTCGGGCGTGTGATTGCCGAGACCTTACTGGCGCGGGGCGCCGATGTCGCCTTGCATGACATTGACGAGGAGGCGCCGGCCCAATATGGCGAATGTCCCAGTCTGACCGAACTCGCAAAAGCACTGTCCCAGATCGGTCCGCGCACCTTGGCGGTCACCGGCGACGTGACGCGGGAAGACGCAGTCGCGAGGCTGGTCGACAAGGTGGAACGCGGCCTGGGTCCGATAGAGATCCTGGTCAATTGTGCGGGCGGCGACATCGGGGCGGACGGCAACAAACCCAGCCCGAATGGCGCCCTCGATATCAAATTGGCGGACGCCGAGGCGGTATTTCAGCGCAACTTCATGGGGACCATGCTGATGTGCCGCGCCGTGGTGCCGGGAATGGCGGCGCGCAAACGCGGCTCGGTCGTCAATCTCGGGTCGGTCAACGGTCACCAGGCGATCTCGCCCGAAGTGATCTATGGCTGTGCGAAAGCCGCGATCGTTCATTATACGCGCTGCCTGGCCTTGGAAATGCGTCCCAACGGCGTCCGGGTGAACGCGGTCAGCCCCGGTCCGACCAAGACGGCCCGCTTTCTGGCCACCCGCCCCACCGACCCCCTCCTCGCCCAAGACGGCCCGAGTTTGGAGCGCTATGCGAGCCCCTTCGAAATCGCCCAGGCGGTGGCGTTTCTGGTATCAAGCCAGGCAAGCTTTATCAGTGGTCAGGTGCTGCAGATCGACGGCGGCCTGACCCTTTACACAGCCTAGACGGGATGCATCTCATTACCGGAAGCCTTCGAAAGACCGCCCATGAGCAATAGACTTTCCAATAAGATTTGCCTGGTCACCGGGGCCGCGCAGGGTGCCGGCAAGGCGATCGCCCTGGCCTTTCTCCGGGAAGGCGCGACCGTGGTTGCGACCGATCTGCAACTGGAAAAGCTGAATGCGGAATTTCCAAGCGGTGTGCGCAAAGCCAGGCTGAACGTCACCGACGCCGATGCGGCTGCCGCACTGGCAACCGAACACAAGGATGTCGATGTGCTGGTGAATTGCGCCGGCTGGGTCGCCAATGGCAGCATTCTGGACAGCGGGCCGGAGGATCTGGATCGGAGCTTTCAGGTGAATGTCGCCTCCATGGCCCACGTGATTCGCGCTTTTCTGCCCAATATGCTCGAGAGGAAAGACGGCTCGATCATCAACATCGCCTCGGTGGTATCTTCGGTGATGGCGGTGCCAAATCGTTTTGCTTATGGCGTGACCAAGGCGGCCGTGATCGGGCTTACCATGTCGGTGGCGCGGGATTTCATCACCCGGGGCGTGCGTTGCAACGCCATCAGTCCCGGCACGTTCGAAAGCCCGTCGCTGCAGGAGCGAATGAAGGCCGGCGGCGATTATGAGGCGGCCCGCGCCGCCTTCATCGCCCGCCAGCCAATGGGCCGGCTTGGCACCGCCGAGGAGATCGCGGAAGTCGCGGTCTTGCTGGCGTCGGATGAGGCCCGCTACATGACCGGGTCAAACATCGTGATCGATGGCGGCATGAGCCTATAATGTATTCTGGCCGGGCGCGCCCTTTCAGCGCCCGCATCCATCCGGAATAGATTGCAGCAAAGTGTGGCGTCTTTGGGTTAGTGGGGTTTGATGTGACGTCTGACAAGTCCAAGACCAGAACTCTTCGCTCCCGTGCCTGGTTCGACGATCCGCAGAATCCGGGCATGACGGCGCTCTATATCGAGCGCTACCTGAATTACGGATTGACGCGCGAGGAGTTGCAATCGGGCAAACCGATCATCGGAATCGCCCAGACCGGCAGCGATCTTTCCCCCTGCAATCGCCATCATCTGGTGCTCGCCGAGCGGGTGCGGGAAGGCATTCGCGAGGCGGGCGGAATCGCGATGGAATTTCCGATGCATCCCATTCAGGAGACCGGGAAGCGCCCGACCGCGGGACTGGACCGCAATCTGTCCTATCTCGGCCTGGTCGAACTGCTTTACGGCTATCCGATCGACGGTGTGGTCCTGACCATCGGTTGCGATAAGACCACGCCGGCCGCCCTGATGGGAGCCGCCACGGTCGATATCCCGGCCATCGCTCTTTCGGTGGGACCGATGCTGAATGGCTGGTACAAAGGAGAGCGCACCGGATCGGGCACCATCATCTGGAAAGCCCGGGAGATGATGGCGCGCGGTGAGATCGATTATCGCGGATTCATGGATTTGGTCTCCTCCTCCGCGCCGTCCGTGGGATATTGCAATACCATGGGCACCGCCACCACGATGAACTCGCTTGCCGAAGCGTTGGGGATGCAGCTGCCGGGTTCCGCTGCGATTCCGGCGCCGTATCGCGAGCGCGCGCAGATCGCCTATGAAACCGGCAAGCGGATCGTCGAAATGGTGGCGGAGGATCTGCGGCCGTCGAAGATCATGACCCGCGACGCGTTTCTGAATGCCATTGTGGTCAATTCGGCCATTGGCGGCTCCACCAACGCGCCCATTCATATGGCCGCGATAGCCCGCCACATGGGCGTCGACCTCTCGCTCAAGGACTGGCAGACCTATGGTCACAAAGTGCCGCTGATGGTGAATTTGCAGCCCGCCGGAGAATATCTCGGCGAGGACTTTTTTCATGCCGGCGGCGTCGCCGCCGTGTGCAGCGAGCTGATGAAGCATGGCTTGATCCGCGAAAGCGCCATGACCGCGAATGGCAGAAGCATCGGCGACAATTACCGCGGCCGCGAAATCCAGCTTCCGGAGGTCATCCGGCCCTTCGACAACCCGATGCGGAAGGATGCCGGATTTCTGGTGCTGAGCGGCAATCTGTTCGAGTCCGCGATCATGAAGACCAGCGTGATCAGCAAGGAATTTCACGACCGCTATCTCTCCGCCTCCCGCGACCCGGACGCATTCGAAGGCCCCGCGGTCGTGTTCGACGGACCGGAAGATTATCACGCGCGCATTGAAGACCCCGCATTGGGGATTGATGAGAACACCATCCTGGTGATCCGCGGCGCCGGACCGATCGGCTATCCCGGCGCGGCGGAAGTGGTGAACATGCAGCCGCCTGCGGCGCTGCTCAAGCGCGGGATCAATGCCCTGCCCTGCATCGGCGATGGACGCCAGTCGGGGACGTCGGGCTCGCCTTCCATTCTGAATGCCTCTCCCGAGGCGGCGGCGGGCGGCGGCCTCTCCATCTTGCGGACGGGGGACCGGATCCGGGTCGATCTGCGCGCCTGCACGGCCAACATGCTGGTAAGCGAGGATGAGTTGAACCGTCGGCGCGCGGACCTTGAGGCCAAGGGCGGCTTCGCCTATCCCGAATCCCAGACGCCCTGGCAGGAAATTCAGCGCGGGCTGACTGGCCAGATGGGCACCGGCATGGTCCTGGAGCCCGCCGTCAAATATCAGCAAGTCGACAAGCGCCGCGGCATTCCGCGCGACAATCACTAGGACAGGGTATTCCCGAGGCGCTGACCGAACCCGTTACAGCCGGGTCTGTTTGACGCTTTGCCGCTGCGCGCCTAAGCCGTCGATGCCAAGCGTGATCACATCGCCTTCCTTGAGGAACACCGGCGGTTTCTTGCCCATGCCGACACCAGGCGGCGTGCCGGTCGATATCAGGTCGCCGGGCTGCAGGCTCATAAATTGACTGACATAGCTGACTAAGGTGGGCACGTCGAAAATCAGTTTCGCCGTGGAGCCGGTCTGCATTCTCTGGCCGTTGACATCGAGCCAGAGGCCCAAATTGTTGAGGTCTTCGATCTCGTCAAGCGTGACCAGATAGGGCCCGAAGGGGCCGAATGTGTCGCAGCCTTTTCCTTTATCCCACTGGCCCAGCCGCTCGAGCTGATACTCGCGCTCACTGAGATCGTTGACGACGCATAGGCCCGCGACGTGGTCGAGCGCATTTTCCTTTTTGACATAGCGCGCTTCTTTTCCAATTACGACGCCGAGCTCGACCTCCCAATCCGATTTTTTGGACTGCGGCGGCAGATAGACATCGTCATAGGGGCCGATGATCGCCGAAGTCGCTTTCATGAAGATGATCGGCTCCGCCGGAACAGCCATGCCCGACTCGGCCGCATGGTCGGAATAGTTCAGGCCGATGCAGACGAATTTTCCGACCTTGGCCACAGGCTCGGCCAGACGAACGCCAGGCTCCACAATCGGAAGCGAATTGATCGCCACGTCGCGGATGGTCGCCAGAGTGGTTTTGTCGCCGTCAATATCGTTCACAATCCCGGCAAGACTCCGAATCCGTCCTTCCTTGTCGAAGAGACCCGGGCATTCCTGTCCCTTGGATCCATACCGCAAAAGCTTCATACGCGATTCCCTTTATGAAAACAGAAATGCTGAAACGGCATCCTCCGCCGATCACCAGCGTGACGCCATGACCCGCAATGCTGGCTGGCGGCTATTTCGGGAGCGCGAAGGCGTGGAGACTGTCCCCTGCTCCATAAAGAACCCATTGCCGGCCGTCCAGCATATAGGTGATCGGCGCGTTGGACTCGTTGGCGGTCACTTGATGGTGCCACAGGATCTGTCCCTTGTCGGCGCTGTAGATGATCAGATTTTTCTGGTCGTCGCCGGTCACAAGCAAATTGGTTGCCGTTGTCAGTATTCCAGGTCCAACCGTGCCGGGCGCATCCCTCAAATTCGGATAGGTGTGGCTCCACACGGTATTTCCGGTCAGCGGATCGATCGCCTGCAGCACCCTTTCCGCATGCCCGATTCTGGCGCCGGTTCCGCCGTAACCCGACGGATTGGCGCTGTCGTCGACCAGATAATAGATCGACTTGCCTTCGACCGAGTTGACGTAGAACAGACCTGTATCGCGGTTATAGGCGGGCGCTTGCCAATTGGTGGCATTTTCGATGTTAATCGAGCCGCCGACCGTCGGGTCCTTGTCCGGGATGGGAATGGGTTCGCCGTTGGGCGACAATCCGGAATAATAGTCCAACGGCACATAGGGTTTGACCACCAGATACTTGCCGTTGGTGCGATCCAGCGTCACGAAAAACCCGTTGCGGGCCGCCTGCGCCACCAGCTTGCGCGGCTTCCCATCCACCATGGCGTCGAAGAGTATGGGTGTGGTGGTGTTGTCGAAATCATGGGTGTCGTGCGGCGACACCTGGAAATACCATTTCAGCTTTCCGGTGTCCGCATCGAGCGCGACGATGGACTCGGTCCAGAGATTGGCGCCCGGCCTTCCCTGTCCGGCAAAAACGGGGTTGGTGTTTCCGGTCGGCCAAATCAGCAAATTCTGTTCGGGATCGTAGGTCCCCGGCATCCAGGTCATGCCGCCGCCATGCTCGGATGCTTGCGCGTTGGGCCAGGTCTTGAGTGCCGGATCGCCCTTGCGCGGCGTGGACCACCAGGTCCATTGCAGTTTCCCGGTTTCCGGATCGAAGGAATCCAGGAATCCCGGCATGTCCATGGCGTCGCCGCCGACACCGACAATCACGTGGTTCTTGACGACCAGCGGAGCCGAGGTCGAAAAATATTGCTTGCGGGCATCCGCGTAATTCTTGCGCCAGAGCTCCTTTCCCGAATTGGCGTCGAGCGCGATCAGCCAATTGTCGGGGGTGAGAAAGAATACCGTGCTTTTCCAGATGCCCACGCCGCGCTGGCCGACCAGATGACCGCCATGGTCGACCCAATCGTAATGCCACAGCTCTTTTCCGGTATGGGCGTCGAGCGCCCACAGATGATCGGGAATGGTGATGTACAGGACACCATTGACAAGCAGCGGCGCGCATTTGATCACCGGCTCAGGCGCGCCGCGCATCGCGCCGACGCTGGTGATCTTGAACGCCCATTGCTGGGCGAGGGATCCGACATTGTCCGGCGTGATGTCATTCAAGGTCGAATATCGCTGGCCATTATAGTCGCCATAATAGCTGGTATAATTGTCGACCGGCGGCTTGCCGATATCGCCGGGATTGAGCGATACCGCGTCCGCCTGGGCGGCAGCCGCGAACAGAAGTGTCAGGGCAGTGGCGCACGCAAACTGAAGCCGGCTCATTTCAGCGTCTCCAGATAGGCTGTGACGTCGTGCATATCGTTATTTTTGAGGGTCATGATCATGGCTTGGTGAGCTGCCAATGGATCCTTCAGCGCCACATCCACGCCGGCGGTCCGGTCGATGACATGCGATTCATCGCCACTGCCCACCAGGGTGACGCGAAAATCGTCGATCTGCGTCACCCGGCCGCTGACGCTGGAGCCGTCCGGCATCTTCACGGTGGCGGTGATGTCACGCGAATGATCCTCGGGACGCGACGGCCAGACCCATCCCCGCTGGAGCTGGTCGGGTGTGCGGAATTTGGATGCGATATGCGCGAAGCTGTCGGCGGTGTGGCAGGACATGCAATGAGCAGAGACATAGGCCTGCCCCTTGGCGGGATCGCCGACCAGGATGTTCAGCACATGATAAGTGCCGCGATTGGCCACGTCATAGACCTGCTGGTGCAGGAAGGCGGCGATGTCGGCGAGATCCTTGTCCGACACGCTGGCAAAAGACGGCATCCCCAGGCTCGGCCGTCCTTTCTTGAGGAACGGCACCAGATGCTCGCCGTGATCGTCGCCCAGCACGACATCCGAGGTGATGAGATTGGGTCCCTCGGCGCCTCTCGCCTGCGGCCCATGACAAAAGGAGCAATTCTTCTGATAGAGGGGCGCCCCGCGCTCAGCGGCGGCCTTGTCGGGAGGCGGTCCCAGCCCCAGAAATTCTTGGGTACGGGAGGCTCTTTGATCGGACGGATTAAGCCCTGCTTTGGCTGGTGGAGCCGCAGGTTTGGCCGATTGCCCATTGGCCGCTGTGGCGGCCAGCACCAAGCCGGCCGCAAGGCAGAAATTGCGGAGCGCTGAAGTCATTTCATAACCGCGTTATCCGTTGGCGTCCAACCCTTGCGGGCTCCAGCAGCGCCGGACCCCTGTATCTGTATACTATACACAATATAGGTTCAAACTTGTCAAGGTTGCGCGATTGTCCCGTCCCGTCGTCGCCCATTCCGATCGCCCGCCCGAACCCGATGGCGCGGATGCAACGGCCCAGGGACAACTCTGCCGCGCTGCGGTAACACGCTCACCTCCGGAATTTGCACTCGCCACCTTGAGCGCCGAAATGAACAATGAAGCACCCCTTTGCGCGGCCGATGGCAAAATACCACACAGTTCTTGATCGGTGTCACACGGCAGGGGATCTCCCGTCGCAAATTGCGCCCGGACGGGCCTATTGGTCCCGCCTGCCGCGACTGTAAAAAACCGGGCGACCAAAGGCCGCCAAGTTCAGTTTGCGAGTCGGGAGAGGACACGCATTGCGTTTCCTGGATTACATTCCAATTCCAAACCACACCGGAGCGTCATGGAGGCTGCCGAACCCGACAATATCGCCGGCCTGGGCCGTTGCCACGGCATGTATCTTGTATACAATATTCGTCTTGCAAAAGACTTCAATCACATTCGGAACGCGGGAGGATTTTTTATGCAGCGATGGATGCCCACGTTCCTTCTGACACTCGCCTTGGCGATGCCGGCGAGCCTTGCCAAGGCACAGGCCCGGTACACGGTCAGGACCATGGGGGATATTGTGCAACTGCGAGACAACAAGACCGATACTGTCGTCTCGGTCCTGACCCTGGTCAACAATGCCTATGAAATGGTGGTCAAGGGGCGCAACACCATTCGCATGAACATCAAGTCGGTTGACGAATTGCGCGCCCGTCCGGGCCTGAACGGAATTCCATTCCTCGCCCCTTTTGCCAACCGCCTGGACCAGGATGCGTTTTTCGCCAACGGCAAGAAGTACGATTTCGACATGCAGCTGGGGAATGTCCGCGGCGCGATCCCGATCCATGGCTACCTCACCGGCACCGATCACTGGAAAGTGATTGAGGTAAAGGCCGATGACACCGGCTGCTGGATCACCAGCGAACTCGATTTCTATAAATACCCCGACTACATGAAGCAATTCCCCTTCGCGCATACCATTACAATGACTTACAAGTTGGCGGACGGGTCGCTTGAAGTTCACACCCGGCTGGACAACCTTGCCGCTGAGCCGATGCCGGTCGCGATCGGATTTCATCCCTATTTTGCGCTGACCGAACTCGGTTCGTGATGACTGGACCTTGGACGTGCCCGCCAAGACGCATTGGCTGCTCGACAAGACCAAAATTCCGACGGGCCTGACCGAACCGGCTGAGAATTTCTTCGGCGGCGATCCCCATAAGGTGCCGCTAAGCCGGTTCGCGCACAAGGATATCGATGATGTCTTCACCGATCTGGAACGCGACAACAAAGGTCGCGCCACCGTCAGCGTCCATGGCGCCAAACAGACCATCTCCGTGACGCTCGGACCGAATTTCCGCGCCTTGCTTGTCTATTCCACGGTGCCAGCGCCGGCGAGCGGCAATCGCCGCCCGCCGCCGGCGACGCCACCGGTCAGCGTTGGTCCTGACGTGCCGCTTAGCGCGACTGACACTGGCCCAACTCCGCCCGACCGCGGCTTTGTCGCCTTCGAACCCTATGCCGGGATTACAGACAGCATGAACCTGGCGTACCGGGGCCTCTACAAGGACTTACAGAGCATTCCGCCGGGCGGGCATTGGGAAGGAAGTTTCTGGATCACGCCCAGCGGATATTGACGGGACCGTCCCTCGCGGTTGTGACCGAGGCCGGTGCGCCTCGACCCAACGGACCACGGCAGTTCCGCTTGCGGATTTGGCCGCGCTTGCCTTGTGGCAAACACCTCTGATCGGAGCATCGGCTCTGCTGGCCGGGTGGCCGCCATGCGCGACACATGGGTGGCCGGCGCTCCGCTGCCCTGTTGCTCTCCTCCGCCACCGCGACGCCTGGCAGGTCACGGTTGTATGTTTGCGCCGCTCCAAACCCCGCGCACGCGCATGGGGCGCGCGCAAAGCGCGCAATTCATTGCTCCTCGCAACGACGGACCAGCGCCATGAGGATGAATCCGGCAGCAGAGATCGATCGCGGTATCCCCCACACAACCCAATGTTCCGTGGCCTCGCAGGACATCGCGGAAGCAAGGGATCCTATCGAGCCGCGGTCGTTGCGGTGCATCGCCCAAAAAATAAGGCCGCAGCAAACCGCTGCGGCCTTGAGGAGGAAGACCCAAGAGCCCCGGGGAAGGGCCCTGGCCCTGTCGTCACATATTGCCGCGGATACCGATGGTGAAATAGCGGCCCATCACGTCTTCGCCTTGGGGGATTCCGCCAAAGATGGACCCTGGGTTTCCGGACGATCCGACGGTATATGGGGGGATGGAGTCGAAGGCGTTCTGCACGTTGAAATACACGGACATAGCACTGTCATTGGCCAAGGTGATCTTCCTGGTGAGAGTGAAGTCCATGGTGTCAAAGCTGCCATACGTGTTCTGGGCATAGTAAGTTTGCCCGGGCCCGTAAACGGCGTTGTTGTTTCCGCCACTGAAATAATGCCACATGGGCGTCCACAGTCCAGTTGCCAAGCGTGTAATCGCCCATGATCGTGGCATGGCCCTTGGGCTGGGTGGTGTGGTTGACGGGTGCGCCCAAGAAACTGCTGGTGGTGTTCACCGGGGCCACGTTCAAAAACGCGCGCAGATTGACCAGGCCCGCCAGGTCGGAGTCGATGTCCGCCGTGTCGAAGGCATAGTCGATCTCGAAATCCTCGCCTTCGGTCACATTATACGCCGCGTTGAGGCTCTCGCTTTTGAGGAGCGTGGGATAGTTGGCCTGCGTGGTGTTGGTGTAAGGGTATGGCCGGACATAGAGCTGGCAGAAAGGCGAAGTACCGCCGGAGGAGACGCAAAGATTTGCAATCGCCGCATCGCTGCCCCTGACGGTGGTGATCGCGTTCTTGAGCTTGATTTGATAATAGTCCACCGATGCGGTCAGGCCCGGAATGAAGGTCGGTGTCAGGACGACACCCGCCGTATAGGTGCGCGACACTTCCGGCTTGAGGTCGGGATTGCCCCCGGAAATGGTCTGGATGCCACCCGGATTATAGTTGGTCAGGGGATCCAGGAAGGGGCCGCTGTTGGAGACCTTGGGCGAAAATAGATCGTTCAGTGTTGGGGCGCGAATGTCGACGGATGTCGTGCCGCGGAAGCGGACATCGTCGTTCACATGCCAGTCCAGGCCGATCTTCCAGGTCTCCACCGAGCCGGAGATGCTGTAATCGGTGTAGCGGCCCGCGAGGTCGGCGTTGAAGCTCTGGATTAACGGAAGATCCTTGACGATCGGGACGCCCACTTCGCCCGAGAACTCCCAGACATTCTCGTTGGCTGTGACGGCCGGTACGGTGTTGTTGTCCCACAAGGTCTGGGTAACGGTGGCCTGATTGACCGGGCCGGTTCCAGCCGCGTTGCCGCAAAGGCGAAGGCCGGTGCAATTCACCACTGCGGTCGGATCATACTGGGAATTGATGACATAGTCGAGCCAGCGCATTTCGCCCGCCAACGCCACCTTGACCGGACCGGCCGGCAGCTCGAAGGGACTGCCCGAAATATCGGCGGCGATGTCGTCGATGCTGTTGGTTTCAGCGAATTGCGTATTTCTCGACCAGTAATAATATTGCGCGTCCGTGGTCACATTGTTGCCGAACGTGTTGATCGGGACGCAACCCGGATAGAGGTCGCCATACAAGGCGATCGCCGCCGCGGTATCGTTATAGCACGTCACAGCGCCGGTGGTCGGGTCGATGACCGCGTCCTGCGCCGCGTCATGATACTGATTGTTGCCGTTGCGGATGCCGGTGGTCGAAGCACGGGTTTCGCCATGGGTGTAATGCGCTTCCCAGGCATAATCCCCGAACACCACGCCGTTCACGCCGGCAGTGGCGACGAGAGTGCGCGTGACGGTCCTGGTTTGGCGCATGCGGTTCGGGTCGGCATACCATTCCGAGACCGTGAAATGTATTGGTGCCGTCGGTCGCCCAGTTGGGGTCCGTGGCGCTGTCATCGCCCAGCAAGGCCTGAGTGGCCAGCGGGAGAAAGGCATTGTTCTTGTAATACCAGATGGTCTGACGGCTGGGCTCTTGCTGCGACGGGAAGAAATAGTCGAATACATTGGCTTGCGCGAGCCGAGACCTGGGCAAAGACCTGGGTGTCGTCATTGACATTATAGCTGAAGCGGCCGAACGCCGTGGCTTGGCTGTTGTCTTGGAAGATCGATTCATATTTCACGGCGGATCCATTGCCGCCGATTGCGATAGCATTCTGGCCCGCGGGGATAACGCCGAAATTGGCGGGGGTAGGCATGCCGGGAACGGCAAACTCGTAGCCGTTAACCGAGCAGTTACAGTTAACCAATAAGGCCGTTGAACGTCCCGGACGTCTGGCCGGCATTCAGCGTATTGGTCACCGGGTGGGCCGCGTCCTTGCCCGTGTTATAGGACCCCAATGGTGTGCAAATATGGACCGGGCAGGCTGCAGCACGCCGTCGGCATGCCGGTATCCGAGAGAACCTTCGAAGTGGCCCTTGCCGCCGAACAGGCTGGTGCCAAACGCCACATCCCCCCTGTATTTCATGCCATCCCCATACTGCGAAATACCGGCATTGGCATCGTATTTCAGGCCGGTGAAATTCTTGTCGAGGATGAAATTGACCACGCCGGTGATGGCGTCGGAACCGTACACCGCCGACCCGCCGCCGGTGACGACGTCCACGCGGGACATCAGCGTCTGCGGCAGAGTGCTCACGTCGATGCTGCCATTCTGGTTGGAGGCCGGCAAACGCATGCCGTCCAGCAGCACCAGGGTGCGCTGCTGCCCGAAATTGCGCAGATTAAGGAAGTCGCCGCTGCTGTTGCCGCTGCCGCTGCTGAGGTTACGCGACGAGCCGCTGTTCTGGAAGACCGGCATCTTGTTCAAGCCGGCCGCGATGTCGCTGGGCGTATTGGTCAGCAACTGTTCCGTCGACACCACGGTCAGCGGCGTCGGCGAATTGGCGACGTCTGTGATGACGCGCGAACCCGTCACCACCACGGTTTCCGTATTGGAAGCCGAACCGTCCTGGCCCGAGGGCGCCGCTGTCTGGGCAAAGGCTGGTCGCACTTGCAAGGCCCAGGCCCGCAAAAGCGAACAAGGCCATCGCCGGCAATGAACCTGATACACGATATGTCATTTAGAATTCCCCTCTCCTGAATCCTTAGATCGGCAAAACGCGAAACACCGCGTTGAAGCGATTTCGAGTAAAGATCCGCGTTTCATCCCGGCAACCGCCCCTTGCATGTTCATGGGGTCGGCTTGCATCTGTATACTGTACTTATCTGTATACAATATGCATCCAAGGAAAAGGCCTGTCAAGCGCGCGCCCCGGGGCACGTGATCGCCGGCATGTGCACTGCGTCATCGGCACAAATGGCGTGGCGTTGAAAATTCGCCGTCGGCGCAACGGAATCGGTCATCGCAGCCACATGGCACGATCACGTTTCACGCATTCATCCGGGATTCGGAGTCGAACATCGTCCGCCGACGGGCGAATGGCACATTAAAGGTAATTTAAGCCCGAGCACCCGATCCGTGTGCAGCTGCAAACAATCTCTACGATCCCGCGCGCCTCCAAGGTGCCGAAGTTATTGTCTGGCTTGGGAAACCCGGTAGGAATGGCCACCCGAGATGCGCATCATATGCGAACCAAACATGGCCGGTACGACGTTTGCGACATAGCTTATGCCGATCGCGCCATTTCGCGGAAATACCTGTCGCCCGGCGCTTGCTCCCAGATGGAGCCGTCCGCCAGTTGGGCGATAAAACATCCGTCTTTTTGGAAGCGTTACGAGACCGGCGGAACAAGGCCGACCTGGAACGCCGGCGAATGCCCCAACGGCGACCGCATCGGCCAGACCGCGCCATCATGGTAGTCCGGCCCGGTCCGGTAACCCGCGATCATATTGCATCGTCGCGCCGCCGACAGCGCATCCGAACGGGGATCGGCAAATGCCGGACCGGCGAGCACTGCAAGCAGGTTATCGGGCGCGAAAACCGACGCATAACCGGATCGCCATCCGGCGCTATTCTCAAGCGCCAAACCGACTTAAACAGTATACAATATGCTGTTTATCTGTCATATCACGACCGGCTCTTACAAACCGACTTCATCCAAAGATGTCGGAATCCAATAGGCTTGGGAGGAATTTCGTGAAGAAGGGGCCCTATCTGCTGCTCGCCGGCGCTTGTGTTCTGGTGACCGTGACCGCCGTGAGCGCGCTGGCGCAAATCAAGTCGGATACGCCGACCAATCCTTTCTCCGGCGATCCGCAGGCGATCGCCACCGGCCAGAAAATCTTCGACGGCACCTGCTCGGCCTGTCACGGCACCGGCGCCACCGGTGGACGGGGCCCGGCCCTGAACACCGGCGATTTCAGCCATGGCAGTTCCGATTATGACCTGTTTCAGATCATCCGCGCCGGCGTGCCCGGAACGGAAATGCCGTCCTTTTCAAGTTTTCCCGCCGACGACATCTGGAAGCTGGTCACCTACATCAAGAGTTTGTCGGCGCATACCGGAAGCGAGACGGTTACGGGCGATCCGGCGACGGGGGAGACTTTATTCTTCGGCCGCGGCGGATGTTCGGGCTGCCACGAAGTGAATGGCAAGGGCATGGACCTGGCCGCCGATTTGTCCGCCGAAGGCGCGAAGCCGGCCGGCGCGATCCACGATGGCGTGCTGCATCAAAAATTACCGCGTTCGTTTCGTCGTCCCCCTGCCCGCTTCGTCACCGTGACGCTGAAAAACGGCAAAAACATCAATGGCCTGATCAAGGAAGAGGACAGCTTCAGTCTGGACCTGGAAGCGCGCGACGGAACCTTGCATCTGCTGGACCGCGCCGATATTTCCTCCATCGCCGATCAGGGCCCGGCGGCCCCGACCGACATTGGAACGAAATTGTCGGCGGCCGAAATCGACGATGTCGTGGCCTTTCTGGCGCAACATAAAGAACGCGATTTCAGCCAGACGATGAAGGTATCCCCGGCTCCGGTTCTGCCATACGAAAGCCTCCTCCATGCCGCGGCCGAGCCCCAGAACTGGCTGACCTACTGGGGTGATTTCAGGGGCCACCACTTCAGCGAATTGAATCAGGTGAATGTGTCGAACGTCGCCACGCTGCAAGCGCGCTGGGCGGCGCCGATGTTCGGCGCGTCGCCCCTGGAATCGACGCCGCTGGTTGTCGATGGCGTGATGTATGTCGCCGGCTCGCCCGGGGATGTGGCAGCCTTCGACGCCAGAAGCGGGCTCGAGCTGTGGAGTTTTCACCGCAAGCAGGACGTCAAGAATCCCTATCAGATAAATCCTTATAATCGCGGCGTGGCGGTGCTGGACGGCCGCGTGTTCTTCGGCACGCTGGACAACAATCTGATCGCCTTGGACGCCCATAATGGACGCGAATTGTGGGAAAAGCGCATCAACGACACCATGGGCGGCTACACGATCACCGGCGCGCCGCTCGCCCTGAAAGACAAGATCATCGTCGGAATGTCCGGTGGGGAAATGGGGGTGCGCGGGTATCTGGATGCCTATGACCCGGCGACCGGAAAGCGGCTTTGGCGGTTTTATACGGTGCCCGCGCCGCCGGATCCGGCGGCCAAGAGCTGGGAAGGCGACAGCTGGAAATACGGATCCGCCGCCACCTGGCTGACCGGAAGCTATGACGCGGAAACCAATACGCTGATCTGGGGCACGGGCAATCCGGCACCCGACTACAATGCCTCGTCCCGCAAGGGCGACAATCTCTACAGCGACAGCGTGATCGCGCTGGATGCCGATACCGGCAAGCTCAAATGGCATTACCAATTCACCCCCAACGATCCGCATGATTGGGACGCCGAAGAAGATATGGTGCTTGCCGATCAGACCATCGACGGCACGCCGCGCAAACTCCTGCTGCATGCCGATCGGAACGGGATGTTCTATGTGCTGGACCGCACCAACGGCAAATTGCTGTGGGCCAAGCCCTTTGTCCGCCAGACCTGGAACATGGGCTTCGACAAGAATGGCCGGCCGATCATAAATCCCAAATCGCTGGCCACGCCCGCCGGCCAGGCCCTGTTTCCAGCCGTGGGAGGAACCAATTTCCAGGCGCCGTCCTACGACAAATCCAACGGCATGTTTTATCTGACCTTTGGCGATTCGCAGGGCTTCGCGATCAGCGCCCCGGCAACCTATGAACGCGGCAAGCAATATCTCGGCCGCGGCGTGGGCCGCCCGCCTCAGACATCGACATCCGACCAGGGCATCAAGGCGATCGACTCGCGCACCGGTGAGCAGGTGTGGAAATTCTCGTTGACCCGCCCCTCTCTATCCGCGGGCGTGCTCGGCACACGGGGCGGTCTGGTGTTCGCGGCCAGCAGCGAGGGGCAGTTCATCGCGCTCGACGCCAAATCCGGCAAGCCGCTTTGGCACTTCCGCACCGGAACGCCGATCATCGCTTCGCCCATGAGCTATGCCGTGGATGGCCAGCAATTCATCGCCATCGCCGCCGGCAATATGGTCTACAGCTTCGCCCTTCCCAAATCCGAACCATGACGGCCGCCTTCTCCAGAGCCTCATCGGGTGCTTGGCTCGCCGTGACGGTGCGCGATCGGAATTAGACAAGATCCCGTGCATTCGGCCAATTGACTCCCGATTACCAGATGCCCTACTGGCCCCGCCGGTTTAACAATCGTGCGGGGCCTTTCGTATCCATGCATCGTGGAGTAAAGCGTTACTTTTGTGGCGTCCAAGCCATCCTGATGGCTTGCAGGGCAATTCAGAAAGTGACGCGCCTGGTCCCGCCGCTCTATTCGACTATCTTCAACTTGAGCCGTATGCCAGCCATGAAAACGCGATCGCGAGCGAGAACGCCGCATGGCGAATGAGTGGCGTGCCGGTGGAGGAGATCATTGCCGAAAACCTGGTGCGAGCCGCTCCGTCTTCGGCGAACGCAACTGGCATCGGCCCGACTCCATCAGGTTCCGGACCCGGACCAAGACCGTCACCGCCCACTGACCTTCCGGCATCAAATCCGGTGCGGAATTCTCCATGCCGGTGTTCAGCGAAACCGCGCAAAAAAAGCCTAAGCAAATCATGGTCTGAGGCCTTGAAGCCAAGGCACTCCTATCGAGCCGATCTCGTGTCCTTCCAGGAAGACCGGAGATCAACCGCAAACCAGTCTCTGCTTTTTCTGGCTTCGCGCTGATGGTGGTGCAGGCAGTCTTGGACGAACTGGTCTCGCCGCCAATTCCAGGCAATAACGGGGAACATTTCGGGATTTCGCTGGAAAAATTCGCCTCATTGACCGAATGAACGCGCAATTTCGGGCATTTCTCGCCCAATCTTCTGTCCCGCGAAAACCGCAATAACGCAGCAGCCGGTCGCCAACCGCCGCCTTCCAATAATCGTTGCGCAGGCAACTATGCCGATACACATAGTCGGTCCGGCCCAATGCCTTTGATCATTCCGTCCCACGCGCTGGAACAGAATGGGAAGACTCGCCCAATACCGGGGTGCGCCAGGCTCTGCCGGGCCGAAATCAGGCGGCCTTCTTCTTGTTCTTGCTTCCGGATTTTTTCGGCTCGCCGGTCAGGAAATGGCACTTGGCTATTTCGCCGGCGGCTTGCTCCGGCAAGACCGGTGTGGGCGAAATATGGCCGGCAACCACGCCCATGCCGATATCAAGCCTTATATAGCGGACATCGCCGGGTTGGACGGTTGCCTTGATACTTTCGGTCTTCTCGGTCGTTGTGCTGATGTCATATTCCCCAGCCGGCCGATCGATATAGAAATAGCCCCCAGGCACGGCCGAACCGACCGCGACACCGTTCACATAGACGGACGGCTGGACCGCCGACCCTACCATGGACGCTTCGCGGTAAAAATAGATACGCGCCAAATCCGCGGCCACAGCCGGCTCGCTCGCATGCAGCTCCGCGAAGGTCGGCCCCGATGCGCAACCTGCAAGCAATGTCCCCGCCGCACAGAACGCCGCTACGCGGACGAAATTCCAGGCATGATGAAAATGCATTTTGTCCTTCCCCCGAAAATTCCAATCTTACGCCGATCATCCACCCGCCGGTCAACACGAAGCCACGCGTAAGATAGAGAAACTTATCGCACCGATCATCATCGGCGACGCGCCTGACGGATTTCGAAATGACCTCTGGCACCCTGCGTCACATGATGTGGGTGAGGAGCGATTTATCGAACCGGTAAGCTTCGATAAACAATGAAGAAATGGGGTCAGAGTAGATTTAATTGCCGTTTATCGTTGCCGGCGCTGCTCGGACGGCCTTTAGGTCGCTGCTCGGCGCGGCGCCTGGCGGCTTTCGCGATGGCGTCCTTGAACCGCTGATCGCCCAGCGCCCAGCCGCCATTGGTGGCGGCGCGGAGCTCTTCGACGAATTTCGGATCAAGCGCGCGGCGAAACAATCCGCGATAATTCGCCTGCCGTTCCTTGGCGCTGCGACCCAGCCGCCGGAAGACCGCCGCCCCGCTCACCACCTCGTCGTCGCGGCCCAGGGCGTGGGCACAATAGCTCGACCAGGGATAGTCGCGCGGGTGCTTCACCATCCCCGCCCGCACCGGATTGAGCTCAATATATTGGCAGCACCGGAAGAAGTAATTGTCGCCATCCACGGGTGCCGCCCGATAGCGGCCCTCCCACAGCGTGCCGCTACGGTTCCAGGCATCATTGATCGCGCGAACATAGCGTCGGCCCAACGACTGCATCATCCGGGGCAGGCTGTCCTTTTCCTTCGGGGTTAGGAGCAGATGAACATGGTTAGTCATCAGCACATAGGCATGAATTGCGCAGCCATAACGGGCCGCGCTCTCAGCCAGCCAGTGCCGGTAAAGGGCGTAATGATCATCCTCAAAGAAAATCGGCTGACGGTTGTTGCCCCGCTGGATCACGTGTAGAGGCTGGTCCGCCACAAAATACCGCCCCAACCGTGCCATGCCCGCCCCCGCCAAGGGGCAATCATGCCCAAGATGCCAAAAGAAATCTACTCTGACCCCAATTCTTCACAACCTGATGTCCCCACCGCACCGAACGCCGCCACGCGGATGAAATTCCAAGCATAATGGAATTGCATTTTATACCTCCCCCGAAAATTCAACTCTTACGTCGATCATCCATCGGGCAATCAACACAAAGGCCGGGCATAAAATGGAGAAAATTCATTGCACCGATCCTGGCCTGAGGCGCGGCCCTTGGTGGATTTTGAAATGGCGTCTCACCCCGCTGTGTCACATCGTGTGGCACGCCAGCGACGCCACGCGCGCTATCCGCGCCATATGTGACGGTCGTTCTCTTGCCTCAAATGGCAATTCAGCAAAGTGTCCCCAGAATTCAACTGACAGAGACGCATATGAGCGATAGTTTATCTTCCAGGAAACTTCGTCATTTGCATTGCGATCGAATGCGCGACACTAGCTGCATCTGCCTTTTTGTCTTGGCTACGAGAGCTGGATTACCCTTCCACTGCCAATAGAGAGGTGGCCTGCACCCGGTTTTGAAGACACCGAGTTTGGTGTTTTTATGGAACCGGGAGGTGGGTCATGGAGAGACGGAAGTTCACACGAGAGTTCAAGCTTGAGGCGGTGAAGCTTGTCACCGAGCGCGGTGTATCTGTGGCGCAAGCCGGGCGCGATCTGGGCGTCCATGGAACGGTGCTGCGGCGCTGGATCAAGGATGCGGCTGGGGACGTGCAGCAGGCATTTCCCGGCCATGGTCGGCAGGGTCCGGAGCAGGCCGAGATCACGCGGCTGAAGCGCGAAGTGACCAAGCTCAAAGCCGAACGCGATATCCTAAAAAAAGCCGCGGCCTACTTCGCGAAGGAGAGCACGTGAAGTTCTCCTTCATCGCGAAGCACCGGGGGATATGGCCGGCGAGATGGATGTGCGGGGCGCTCGGTGTCTCGCGCGGCGGCTTCTATGCCTGGCTGACGCGGCCCCGCAGCGAGCGCAGTCGCAGCGACGAGGAACTGGGTGCGAAGGTCCGCGCCAGCTTCCTTGCCAGCGACCGGACCTACGGTGCCCGGCGTGTGTGGCACGACCTGATCTCGGAAGGGATTTCCTGTGGGCTGCACCGGATCGAGCGCCTGATGCGCCAGCAGGGCCTAAAAGCGCGCCCCAGACGGCGGCGGCTACCGCCAGACCTGGGAGAGCGGCAAGCGGGCGCCATCGCCTCCAACATGCTGGACCGCAGCTTCGATGCCCCGGCCCCGAACCGCAAATGGATCGCGGACTTCACCTACATCTGGACGGCAGAAGGCTGGCTCTATGTGGCGGCGGTCGTGGATCTGTTCTCCCGGCGCGTGGTCGGATGGTCGATGAGCGCGAGCATGACGGCCCAGCTCGTCACCGATGCCCTGGTGATGGCGATCTGGCGGCGGGGAAAACCCCGGGCATTGCTCCATCATTCAGATCGCGGCAGCCAGTACACCAGCGAGCAGTTCCAGCGGCTGATGGCCGATCATGGCGTCACCTGTTCGATGAGCCGCTCTGGCAATTGCTGGGACAACGCTGCGATGGAGAGCTTCTTCTCCTCGCTTAAGACCGAGCGTACGGCGCGTAAGACCTATCGGACGCGGAATGATGCCAAGGCCGATGTGTTCGACTACATCGAACGCTTCTACAACCCAAAACGACGGCACTCGACGATCGGATATATGAGCCCAATGGACTTTGAGACGAAGGCAGGATTAGCTTAACCGCGTGTCACTCAAACCGGGTGCAGGCCCGTTGCCCCGCTGCATTACATGATGCGGCACACTAGCCGCCGCCACTCGAGCTATCCGCGCCATGTGCGGCACTCCCTCGCCAATCTAAAACGTTCAATTCAGTATAGTGTCCCCCGAAATTCCGCGAAACACGCGGCTCGAACTAGAGGATTGGTGGGCCCGGCAGGACTCGAACCTGCGACCTAACCGTTATGAGCGGTCAGCTCTAACCAACTGAGCTACAGGCCCCCAACTGGGATATAACAGGTGGGGAAAATTCATCAATTGCCCCGGTTCGGTGCCCCAACTTGATGCCCCAGTTTGATGCCTAAGTTTGGCCGTTTCAGGCCCCCAGGCTGGGCGCCGGCTCGACATGGGCGAACACATATAAATAAGAGGATTTGTCATGCGAATTTGGTCTTGGATTCTCCTGGTGCTGGCCCTCTCAGCCCTGCCCCAGCTGGCGGCGGCCCAATCCGGGCCCCAGCCCCGCACCATCATCATGAGCGGCCATGGCGAGGTTCGGGCCGCGCCCGATACCGCCATGCTGTCGGCCGGCGTCAGCACCGAAGCGGCCACGGCCGCCGCCGCGCTTTCCGCCAACAGCGCCCGCATGCAGGCCGTGCTGGCGAGCCTCAAGAAGCAGGGCATCCCGGAGAAAGACATTCAAACCGCCAATCTCTCGGTCTCCCCGCAATATGCCAACACCAATAACGAGGCGCCGCGCATCACCGGTTATCGGGCGGTGAACCAGGTCCAAGTGCGGCTGGAGGATGTCCGCAAACTGGGTGCGGCGCTGGATGCGCTGGTGGCGGCTGGCGCCAATCAGCTGAACGGCGTCAGCTTCCTGATCCGCGACGACGCCGATCTCCTGGCAAAGGCTCGGGCCGAGGCGGTGGCGGACGCACGGACAAAAGCCGAAACCTTTGCCCAGGCCGCCGGGGTCAGCCTGGGACCGATCCTGGGGATCAGCGAGACAGGCGGCGAGGCGCCGCGGCCGATGCTGGCCGCAGCCCCGATGATGATGCGCGCCAAAGCCGTGCCGGTGGCATTGGGCGAGGAAAGCGTCGGCGCCGATGTGACGATTGTATGGGAGATTCAGTGAACCCGCTTCTGGAAGACTGGACGGGGCCGTTTGGCGCCCCGCCCCTGGACCGCGTCAATCCCGAACATTTTCCGCCCGCCTATGATCGCGCCCTGGCGGACCATGACACCGAGATTGCCCGGATCGCGGATAATCCGTCACCGCCGGATTTCAACAATACTATCGCTGCCTTGGAGCGCGGCGGCCGGTTGCTGGCGCGGGTGGATGCGGTCTTTTCCACGCTTGCCGGCTCCGCCACCAATGACCGGCTGCAGGAAATCGAGCTTGAAATGGCGCCGCGCCTCTCGGCCCATGCCGACGCTATCTACTTCAACCCGAAATTGTTCGCGCGCCTCGATGCGGTATGGCAACGCCGCGCCGATCTCGGCCTGGATGCGGAGTCGCTCACCGTCCTCAACCGCATCCATCTGGATTTCGTGCGGGCCGGAGCCCGGCTTTCGCCCGAGGCGCGCAAGCGGATGGACGCGATCAATCAGCGTCTGGCCCGGTTGTCCACCCAATTCTCCCAGAATGTGCTGGCGGAGGAGGAGGACTATGTCGAGCCTTTGAGCGAGAGCCAGGTTGCGGGCGTGCCGGACTCTTTGCGCCAGGCATTGGCCGCCACCGCCCGCGAGCGCGGACTGTCCGCCCCCTTTGCCGTCACCCTGTCGCGGTCCAGCATCGAACCGTTTCTTCAGACCGCCTCGGATCGCGGCTTGCGGGAAAAACTGTTCAAGGCCTGGACCCATCGCGGCGGCAATGAAGGCGCGCGCAACAACAGCGCCATCATCGCCGAAACCTTGTCTTTGCGGGCGGAGAAAGCCACCCTTCTGGGCTACGAGAATTATGCCGCCTATAAGCTGGCCGACAGCATGGCGGCGACGCCAGCCCGCGCCCGCGCCTTGCTCGACCAGGTCTGGGCGCCGGCGCGCAGGCGGGCGCTGGAGGAACGCGACGCTCTGCAGGCGCTGATCAGCGAGGAAGGCGGCAATTTCAAGCTGGCGCCTTGGGACTGGCGCTATTACGCCGAGAAGCTGCGCCAGCGCCGCTATGATTTCGACGAGGCGGCGCTGAAGCCCTATCTCAGCCTCGACAATATCGTCGCCGCGGTTTTCGACACCGCCGCCAAGCTGTTCGGGCTCTCCTTCCGTCCCCGCCACGACATCCCCGTCTATCACCCCGATGTGCTTGTGTGGGAAGTGATCCGTGGCGGCGAGACCATCGGTCTGTTCTATGGCGATTATTTCGCCCGGCCCGGCAAGCAGGGCGGGGCCTGGATGTCGTCCATGCGCGACCAGGAGTCATTGGACGGCCCGGTGCTGCCGCTCATCCTCAACAACTGCAATTTCATCAAGGCCGAGCCGTCGCTTCTGTCCTTCGACGACGCCCGCACCGTGTTCCACGAATTCGGCCATGCGCTGCATGGGCTGCTGTCACAGGTGCGCTTCCCACGCCTCTCCGGCACCAATGTGGCGCGCGATTTCGTCGAGCTCCCTTCCCAGCTCTTCGAGCATTGGCTGGAGGAGCCGCAGGTGCTGGCGCGCTTCGCCCGCCACTACCAGACCGGCGAGCCGATGCCGGCCGCTTTGATGGAAAAGCTGCTGGCCGCCCGGCACTTCAACCAGGGCTTCGAGACGGTGGAATATCTGGCCTCGGCCTTCCTGGACATGGATTTTCACAGCCGCAGCCTGGAAAATTCCGATCCCGAAGCCCTGCAAGCGGCGTCCCTGGCCGATATCCGCATGCCGGACGAGATCGTCCCCCGCCATGCTGCAGCGCACTTTGGACATATCTTCGCCGGGGAGGGCTATAGCGCCGGCTATTATTCTTATTTATGGTCCGAGGTACTGGATGCAGACGGTTTTGGCGCCTTTCGGGAGGCGAAAGACCCTTTCGCCCCCGCTGTTGCAAAGAGGCTTCACGACCATATCTACTCCAGCGGAGGGACGCGGGATTTTGCGGAAGCCTATCGCGGCTTTCGCGGCCGTGATCCGGAAATCGAAGCCCTGCTGAAAGGCCGGGGATTGGAGAGCGACTGATGCGCAAATTGCCAGCCTTGATTTTCACCGCCGCCGCCGGTCTTGCCGCGGCCGGATTGGCCGGGTCGGCCCTGGCCGCGCCAGCCCCGAAAATGCCATACAAGACCATGGCCGACCTGCCCATCGTCACCATGACGGTTTATGACGAAAAGGCCAATGCCGACCAAGTGGTGGACGCGGCGATGGCGCGGGCGAAGAAGAATCACAAGCTGCTGCTGATCGATTTTGGCGGCAACTGGTGCCCGGATTGCATTGTGCTGCACAATCTGATGCTGGTGCCGGCGATGGAGAAATTCGTCGATGCCCATTATGAAGTGGCGCTGGTGGATGTCGGCAAGTACGACCGCAATCAGGACCTGACCGCCCATTTCGGCCTTACCAAGCGTCTCGAGGGCGTGCCCGCCCTCCTGGTCATCGATCCGCAGACCAACAAGATAATCAACCAGGATAACGTCTACGCTTTGCGGACCGCCGGCCACCAGACGCCCCAGGACCTGGCCGATTATCTGGCGCACTGGACCGATCCGAATCCGTCGAAACTCGCGGCCAACTAAAAGGCCAACCAACTGAGCGAAAAGGCCGCGGGATAATTCCCGCGGCCTTTTTGTTTGTCCGTCCCCTCGCAAGCGGGTGCGGATCAGCCTTCCAGCGCTTCCCGCTTCATCTCCAGCGCCAGCCAGAGTTCTTCATCGGCGTCGCGCGCCGCGGTTCTTTGGTTCAACCGGGCCGAAAGCGACGCGAATTTGGCCGGATCGCCGGCATAGAGCGCGGGATCGGACAATTCCCTCTGCAGCGCCGCAATCTCCCGGTTCAGCGTCTCGATCCGGCTCGGCAGGGTCTCCAGCGCATGCCGGTCGGTGAAGGACAATTTGGCGGCGGACGCGGGGCGGGCTTTGACCGCGGCGACCTTCTTCTCTGCCGGTTTCGGCACGGGTTTGCTCACACCCTGGCCACGCTGCGCCGCCATGTCGGAATAGCCCCCGGCATAGGCCGTGAACCGGCCGTCGCCGTCCGTCATCGCCGTCATGGTCGCCACCCGGTCCAGGAAATCGCGGTCGTGACTGACCACCAGCACGGTGCCCGGATAATCGGCCACCACTTCCTCCAGCAGATCCAGCGTTTCCAGATCCAGATCGTTGGTGGGCTCGTCCAGCACCAGAAGATTGGAGGGCAGCGCGAACAGCTTGGCCAACAGCAGCCGCGCCCGCTCCCCGCCCGACAGCACCTTGACCGGCGTGCGCGCCTGGGCGGGCGTGAACAGGAAATCCTGCATATAGCTCACCACATGGCGCGGCTTGCCGCCGACATGCACGGTATCGCCGCCGCCGGTGAGCGCGTTGGCCAAACTGTCCTCCGGATGCAGCGCGGCGCGATTCTGGTCCAGCTTCGCCAGCGTGAGCCCAGTGCCCAGCTTGATATTGCCGGCATCGGGCTTGAGTTCGCCGGTCAAAAGTTTCAGCAGCGTGGTCTTGCCGGCGCCATTGGGCCCGACAATACCGACCCGGTCGCCGCGATGGATGCGCAAGGTGAAATCCCGGATCACCGGCTTGTCGCCAAAGCTTTTGGACACGGCCTTGGCGTCGATCACCTTGATGCCGGCGCTGCCCCCTTCCAGCGCCTCCATCTTCACCGAGCCCAGGCCCTTCAATTCCTCGCGCCGGTCCTTGCGCAAGGCATCGAGCCGGGCGAGCCGGCCCTGATTGCGTTTCCGGCGGGCGCTGCGACCATGGGTAAGCCAGTCCAGTTCGTTGGCGATCTTGCGGTCGCGCTTGTGGCGCTCGCGTTCCTCGTCTTCCAGCAGGCGGTCGCGCCAAGCCTCGAATGCGGCAAAGCCCTGATCCAGCCGGCTGGTCCGACCGCGGTCCAGCCACACCACCGCCCGGGACAGGTTCTCCAGGAACCGCCGGTCATGGCTGATCAGGACCAGCGCCCCGGGCATGGATTTGAGCTCGCTTTCCAGCCATTCGATGGCGGGCAGATCCAGATGATTGGTGGGCTCGTCCAACAAAAGTATGTCCGGCCTGGGCGCCAGAACCCGCGCCAGCGCCGCGCGCCGCGCCTCGCCGCCCGACAGATTCTCCGGCGTCTCCAATCCGGTCAGGCCCAGATGGCCCAGAAGATAAAAGGCGCGATTGGGATCATCGCCCGGCAGCAGGCCCGCCTCGACATAGGCGCGGGTGGTGGCGTAACCGGTGAGATTGGGCTCCTGCGGCAGATAGCGGATGGTGGCGCCGGGCTGGGCGAAGCGCTCGCCTTCATCGGCCTCGATCATGCCGGCGGCGATTTTCAACAGGGTGGATTTGCCCGATCCATTGCGCCCCACCAGGCACAACCGCTCGCCCTCGCCAACGCTCAACTCCGCGCCATCCAAAAGCTGGGTGTTGCCGAAGCGGATATGGATGTCTTTGAGGAAAAGCAGCGGGGCCATGCCGGGCTTGTCTTACGCTTTGATTCCCCGATCAAGCCAAAAGAGCCAGGCAAGCGTTATATTCGATCGAATATCATGAGCTGGGCGGATTTCCTTGCAGCGATTGGCGAAAATTTTTTAGGCCGGGCTGTAACTTTTGCGCGCTTGAAAATTGGGCAAACCGAACTCAAAGTCCGCCCACCATGACAGAAAAAACCGATCTTTCCCGGCGCAAGATCCTGCAGGCCGCATTGGCCGGCGCCGGCGCCGTGGCCGCCACCCCGGTCAAGGCCGACGACTATATCACCAAGGCGATGACCACCCCGGGCAGGCCTTTTACGGCCTATGGCATGCCGGCCAAATATGAGGACGGGGTCAAACGCATCCTGCGGCCGCCGGGAATAGCGCCTGGCACCGGCGCCTCGCTGACGCCGATCGAGAGCCTGGAAGGCATCATCACCCCCAGCGGGCTTCATTTCGACCGCTGCCATAACGGCGTGCCCGACATCGATCCCAAGACGCACCGGCTTCTGATCGACGGCCTGGTGAAGACGCCGCTGGAATTCTCCGTGGACGATCTGCTGCGCTATCCCCGCATCAGCCGGATGCATTTCGTGGAATGCGGCGGCAACAGCGGCACCAATGCCGCCGCGCCGGAACCGGTCCCGGTTACGGCAGGCACCATCCATGGACTGGTTTCCTGTAGCGAATGGACCGGAATCGAGTTGGGCCCGCTGTTGGACGAAGCCGGGCTGGACCCGGATGCGACCTGGATCCTGGCGGAAAGCGGCGATGCGGCCGGCCTGTCGCGCTCCATCCCGCTCAAGGAAGCCCGGGAACAGGGCATTCTGGCGCTTTACCAGAATGGCGAACGCTTGCGTCCCGAACAGGGTTACCCCGTGCGGCTGCTGATGCCGGGCTGGGAAGGCAATCTCAACATCAAATGGTTGCACCGGATCCAAGTGGCGCACGGCCCGATGATGACCAAGGACGAGACCTCCAAATATACCCAGCTGCAAAAAGATGGCCGGTCCCGCCAGTTCAATTTCATCATGCCGGTGAAATCGGTGATCACCCGCCCCTCCGGCAACATGACCATGAATGGTCCCGGCTATTATGAGATTTCCGGAATCGCCTGGTCCGGCCACGGCAAGATCACGCGCGTGGAAGTTTCCTTGGATGGCGGCGCCAGCTGGACCGACGCCGAAATGCCGGGCCCGGTGCTGCCCAAATGCCTGATGCGGTTCCGGCTGCCCTGGGAATGGGACGGAAAGCCCGCCTTGCTGCAAAGCCGCTCCACCGACGAAGCCGGCAATGTCCAGCCCACCCGCGCGGCATGGAAGGCGCCCTTCTCCTCGGCGCAATTCTATCAATACAATGCCATCCAGAGCTGGCAGGTGGGCGCCGATAACACGGTGAAGAATAGCTATGCTTAAGTCGCTCCTGTTTCTGCTTGCCGCGGCCACGCCGCATTTCGGTCATCCCGCCGATCCCGCCCTGATCAAGGCATGGAATATCTCGATCGCCCCGGACGGCACCGGTTTGCCCGCTGGTCACGGCTCGGTCGCCGAAGGCGCCCAGATCTACACGCAGAAATGCGTGATGTGCCACGGCGTCAACGGCGCCGGCAAACCCGCCGACCAGCTGACCGGCGGCATCGGTACCCTGGCGTCGGCCCACCCGGTGAAGACGGTGGCGAGCTATTGGCCTTACGCCACCACCCTGTTCGATTACATCCGCCGGACCATGCCGCTCACCAGCCCGCGCTCGCTGACCGATCACGAGACCTATGCCTTGGCGGCCTATATCCTGTCGATCGACGGCATCGTGAAAAAGAACGCCGTGCTGGACGCGAAGAATCTGCCCAAGATCAAGATGCCCAACCGCGACGGCTTCGTCGACGCTTACGGCGCCGCCAACCGCAAATAGATTCAGCGCGACCAGGCCACCAGGCGGTTATTCTGCTCGCCCAACCCTTCCACCGACAGGCGCAGCCGGTCGCCGGCTTTCAGATATTGCGGCGGCTTCATGCCCAGCGCCACGCCGGGCGGGGTGCCGCTGGCGATGATGTCGCCGGGCATCAAGGTCATGAAATGGCTGATATAGCTCACCAGGGTCGCCACCCCGAAGATCATGGTCCGGGTGCTGCCATTCTGGCGGCGCTCCCCGTTCACGTCGGTCCATAGTTTCAAATCCTGCGGGTCGGCGATCTCGTCGCGCGTCACCAGCCAGGGGCCGACCGGCGCGAAGCTGTCGCAGCCCTTGCCCTTGTCCCATTGCCCGCCCCGCTCGCTCTGATATTCGCGCTCGGACACGTCGTTGACCACGCAATAGCCGGCGACATGCGCCATCGCCTCCGTTTCGTTGACATAGGAGGTGCGGCTGCCGATCACGATGCCCAATTCGACCTCCCAGTCGGTCTTCACCGAACCGCGGGGGATGACGATGTCGTCATTGGGACCGTTGAGCGAACTCACCGCCTTCAGGAACAGGATCGGCTCCTTGGGAACCCGCGCCCCGGTCTCGGCGGCATGATCGGCGTAATTGAGGCCGACGCAGACGATCTTGGAAATGCCGGCCAAGGGAACGCCCAGCCTGACGCCGTCCGGCACTTTCGGCAGCGAGGCCGCATCGATCGCCGCCAGGCGCTGCAATTCCTCCGGCGCCAGCAGCGCGGGCGCGATCTCCGCGACCCGGCCCGACAGATCGCGCATCACCCCTCCCGCATCCACCAATCCCGGCTTTTCCGCCCCGGCGACGCCCCAACGCATCAGCTTCATCTGCGTCTCCTTACCGCGAAATCTCTTCCAGCCGCCGGTTCAAGGTCTTGGGACCCCACAGGCCGATCACCGATACCATAACCACCATCGCCGCGGCGATGAACAAGGCCACCGCCATGGTGCCGCCTTGCTGCAGGAAAAAGCCGATCAGCAGCCCCGCCAGCGCCGCCGACACCCGGCTCCAGGAATAGACGAAGCCCACGGCCCGGGCCCGGATGCGGGTGGGAAACTGCTCGGCCTGATAGCCGTGAAAGGTGAAGGACATCCAATTGTTGGCGAGGGTGACGGCCACCCCGAACAGGATCACCAACGCCGCATTTTCCTGGCGGGCAAAGAGGAAGATGCCAAGGCCGATCACCACCCCTGCGGCCACGATTTGCCATTTGCGCTCGATATGGTCGGCGATCAGGAACGCCAGAAACGGTCCCAGCGGATTGGCCAGCGCGATGATGAAGGCATATTCCAGGCTGGTGGTGACATGGATGCCCTTGGCGATCAGCAAGGTGGGCACCCAGGACCCGAAACCGTAAAAAGCCACGGTCTGCATGGCGTTGAACACCGACATCACCAATGTCCGCCCGAGATAGGGCGGCTGGAACAATTCGCGGAAGCGGCCTTTTTCTTGCGAAGATTCGGTCGGCTCTCCCGGCGCCGGCAGGGGCCCGCCCAGATCCTGCGCCGCGCGGGCCTCGAGCCGGCGCACGATGTTTTCCGCCGCTTCGCCGTGCCCATGCAGCGCCAGCCAGCGCGGGCTTTCCGGAACACTGAGGCGCAGCCACCAGGCGATCAGCGCCCCCGACGCCCCAATCAACGCCACCCAACGCCAGCCGGCAAAGCCCAGGGGATAGAGCGGCACCAGCAGCCAGCCCAGAAGCGCCACCAGAGGCACCACCGCGAATTCGATCCCCTGATTGACGGCAAAGGCCCGACCGCGACCGGGCGGCGGCACCAGCTCAGGCAGAAGCGTGTCGATGGTCACCTGCTCCAGCCCCACGCCGATGGCGGCGATGAACCGCCAGATATCGATGGTGACGGCGTTTGCCTGAAACGCCATCGCCGCCGTGGCCAGCGAGTACCAGAGCAGGGAAAATGTGAAGATGGAGCGCCGGCCCATCCGGTCGGCGATGAAGCCGAAGCCGACACTGCCCAGCCACATGCCGGCAAAGGTGCAGAACACGAAAAAGCCGATGCCGTCGGGCGCGAAAAAATCCGCCCCATGGGCCTTGAACAGACCGCCCGCCACCAGACCGGGCGCGATATAGGCGGTCATGAACAGGTCGTAAAACTCGAACGCGCCGCCCAGCGAGATCAGCAGCACCAGTCGCCACAGGCTGCGGGTCAGCGGCAGCCGGTCCAGTCGTGCGGCCAGCTCGGCTGCTTTTTGACCCATCTGCGGAACTATTTCCCCAAAGCAGACCGGAGCAGTCGGTGTGCTCCAGCCCGCCTTGGCGGGCGAACGTTACCCCAGAATGCAGACAATGCGCCCAGCCCGATCCGGTCGCGGGGCAGGCGACCCTGCCTGCCGCCGCGCGCCCTTATCCGTCAAAGCGGTTTCGCGGCGCCCGGACCTTTGGCCTCCGGCTTGTTCGTTCCCGGGCAACAACGGCCGTCGATATAGGCGCCGGATTCGATCTTGATGTCCTGATGGATGACGTCGCCCGACATATGGGCGGTGCTGGTGAGAACCACTTTCTTGGCTTCGATCTTGCCTTCGATTGTCCCGGCCAGTTCCACCGTCTGGCCATAGACCGAGCCCTTGACTTTGGCGCCGGACCCGACCGTGACCGCCACGCCGTGAATGTCGCCATCCACTTCGCCTTCGATGCGGATATCCTCGCTGCTTTCCAACTGGCCGGTGATCTTGAGGGTCTTGCTGATCACCGAGGTTCCGGATCCGGTCCGCGCGGGGGCGGATGCGGCCAGGGGCTGTGCCGGCGCCACCGCCGGCTTTCCCGCCGGGTTGACCGGTGCCGGCGTGGTCTCCTTGTTTTTCTCGGTCGCCGCCGCGCCGGCTTCGGTTTCTTTTTCGCTGCGATTGAACATGCTCATTGTCTGGCCTCCGGAAAGTGTTCAAGGGTTTCGAAATAGCTGGGCGGCCGCCAGGGCATGCGGGCATCGACCCGCGCTCCCTTGGCGACGGTGATGGTGCTGTGAAAGATCCGGCCGCTCACTTCGGCGGCGCTGTCCAGCGTGACATTGAGGGCGAACACCCGGCCCGCGAACCGGCCCTCGATCCGCACGTCCCGGGCGATGACGTCGCCCTCCAGATAGCCGGTCGCGCCCAAGACCAGCCGATCGGCGCAGATCTGGCCCAGGACATTGCCGTCGATCCGCACTTCCCCGTCGCAGTCGAGAGCGCCGCGGACCGTCAGGGATTTCGCCAGATGGGAGGTTTCCGGGTCCCCCGCGCCATTCTCGCGGGCAGGTCTCAATAGCGGGCGAGCGGGTGGGGCGTTCATCACTCTAGCAAATCGAATCCATGTCTGAGCCCCCGCTCCCTGGCCGATATTGTCCATATCCTGGACTCGCCCGCAAGCCCGAAAGCCGCGAGTTCCCGCAACCGGACAGCCCCTCCGGCTCCTCAAAGAACCTGCACCGCGGGCCGAGCCTACGCTCGCCGATCTTGATGCGGTGCCTGCCGCGCTCAAATCACTCAAGAGCGGACATGTAGTCATGGGCGCGGTGCGGGCGGCGAAGTATTTCATACTGCGCATGCTCGCGGCCTTCGCACGCATCCAACCGGAGACCGAGATCAAGCTCGTCTTCGGCAACCGCGCCGAAACGCGGGGGACCTTGGGCTGTTGCGGAAAATGGAATCCGCTTACTTGTAGAAATCGATCATGGGGTCCGAACTGGAGCGGGCGAGGCGAATCGAACGCCCGACCCTAACCTTGGCAAGGTTATGCTCTACCCCTGAGCTACGCCCGCATTCCAAGTTCGAGGGTGGGGGTTATGGCCTATCGCCCGGCCCGTTTCAAGCCGATCCCGCGGGAATGTTTACAGGATTCATCAAGCGGGTGAAAACGGCCCGGACCGCATCTTGGCGCCGGAACAGATCCGCCTCCAGGCCGGCGAAATCCGCCGCGCCGCCCGCCTTGGCCAGTAAAGCCTTCAGCCCGGCCGTGGCGGCGGCGGCATCGAACCCCTCCTCCAACGCGATGCGCAGGATCTGGGTCAGCGCCTGCTCCAGCCGCGCCGCCCCGATCAGCGTCTCTGCGTCCATAGGATCGAACAGCCCCGCCGCGGCACTCTTCTCCAGGGCGGCGATGGTGTTGGTGTCCAGAATGACCGGCTGGGCGTGGCCATGGATCAGTTGCCATGTCTGGGTCAGAAACTCGATATCGATCAATCCGCCCGGCGCATATTTCAGGTCCCAGCGGTTATGGCCGGGATATTGCGCGGCGATTTTCCGCCGCATCTCGCGCGCCTCCGCCAGAATGCGCGAAGCGTCACGCGGCTCCGCCAGCCGGGCGGCGATCTCGGTTTGCACCCGCTGGCGCAATGCCGCCGGCCCCGCCACCAGCCGGGCGCGGGTAAGCGCCAGATGCTCCCAGGTCCAGCTTTCGCGGGCGTGATAATCGCTGAAGGATTTGAAGCTGACCGCCGCCGGTCCCTTGTTGCCGCTGGGCCTGAGCCGCATATCCACCTCGTAAAGCGTGCCGGCGGCGGTGGGCGTAGTGAGCGCCGCGATCAACCGCTGCGCCAGCCGGGCGAAATACAGCGTGGGCGAAAGCGGCTTGGGACCCAACGAAGTTTCGACGCCATCGGGCAGGTCATAAACGAACACCAGATCGAGGTCCGAGGCGGCCGTCATCTCGCGCCCGCCCAGCTTGCCCATGGCGATCACCACGAATTCCGCGCCGGGGATGATGCCGGCGCCAAGCGCGAGCTCGTCCTGGACCACCGGCAACAGGCCTGCGATCACCGTCTCCGCGATATGGGCGAAGGCCGGTCCCGCCTGATCGGCCTTTGCCCGGCCCTCGATCAATTGCACGCCGACGCGGAAAATCTCCTCCCGCGCGAACCGCCGGGCGCCGTCCAGCCGGTCTTCGTAACCGCCTTGAAGCTCGCGCTGCAGATGGGCATCGAGCTGGGCCCGATCCGGCAGGCGGCCGAGAAAATCCGCGTCCAACAAGGCATCCAGGGTGGCCGGATTGTGCGCCAGATGGGTGGCCAGCCGCGGCGCGGTGCCCACGATCTTGGCCAGCAGATTGAGGAATTCCGGCCGCGCCAGAAACAGCGAGAAAAGCTGCACCCCGGACGGCAGGTTGGAAAGAAAGCGGTCGAATTGCACAAAGGCGGCGTCGGGATCGGCGGTGGCGGCCAGCGCCTTGAGGATCTGGGGCGTAAGCTTGGTCAGGAGTTCGCGCGCCCGGGCCGAACGCATGGCCCGGATACGGCCGTGATGCCAGCCCCGGATCGCGCCGGCCACCTGCGAGGGCGCCCCGAAACCCATGGCGCGCAGAGTTTCAAGCGTCTCGGGATCGTCCTCGACCCCGGTAAAGACCAGGCTGCCATGGATGTCGGTGAGATCGGCCTCGCGCTGGAACAGCCTTGCATAATGGCCTTGCACCGTCTCCAAGGTTTCGGTCAGCGCGGCGCGGAAGCCATCGGCGTCGGCATGGCCCATGAAACAGGCGATATGCGCCACGCCCTCTTCGCTTTTGGGCACGCTGTGGGTCTGCTCGTCCTCGATCATCTGCAGCCGGTGCTCCAGCAGGCGCAGATAGCGGTAGCAGCGGGCAAGGTCCGCCGCCGTCTCCGGCGCGATGGTGCCGTGCGCCGCCAGCGCCGTCAGCGCATCCAAGGTGGCGGGCACGCGCAAGGCGGGATGGCGCCCGCCCAGGATCAGCTGCTGGGTCTGGACAAAGAATTCGATCTCGCGGATGCCGCCGCGCCCCAGCTTGATATTGTGGCCCGCCACCGCGATCTCGCCATGGCCGGCATGAGCGTGAATCTGCCGCTTGATGGAATGGATGTCCTCGATGGCGGCGAAATCCAGGTGCCGCCGCCAGATGAAGGGCGCGATCGCGGCCTGGAACGCGGCCCCGGTCTCGGCATCGCCGGCACAGGGCCGCGCCTTGATCATGGCGGCGCGCTCCCAATTCTGGCCCAGGCTTTCGTAATAAGCCTCCGCCGCCTCCAGCGAGATCGCCACCTGGGTGGCGCCCGCATCCGGCCGGAGCCTGAGATCGGTGCGAAAGACATAACCATCGGCGGTGATCTCGGCCAACAGCTTGACCAGCCCGCGCACAATGTCCACCGCCGCGCCGCGGGCATCGCCCTGCTTGGCGAAGGGAAAGCGGGCCGCGTCGTAAAACGCCACCAGATCGATATCGCTGGAATAGTTGAGCTCACGGGCGCCGTACTTGCCCATCGCCAGAATGGTGAGACCGGTGGTGGCTTCCAGCCGGGCGCCGGCCGCATCGCCCATGCCGTATCGCAAGGCCGCCTGACGCAGCAGAAAGCGCAAGGCGCCGCCGACTGAGGCATCGGCAAATCGGGTCAGCGAAGCCGTCACCTGCTCCAGCGGCCACAGCCCGGCGATATCGGCCAGCGCGATGGCAAGCGCCGCGGCACGCTTGGCGGCCCGCAACTCCGCCATGGCCGCCGCCTCTTCCGCGACGGATTCCACCGATTGCGCCTGCCTGATCGCATCCTGCAGCAGGGCTTCCGGCCCGGCCGCCAAATATCGCGCCAGCAGATCCGGCTCGCGCAAGGCAAGGCGGCAGAGAAAGCCGCTATTGCCGAAGGCGCCGTCCAGAAGCGGCCGGTCCTGGAGAGCGGGCACCAAGCCGCGTTCGGCCAGGGACTCCAAGGTGCGCCGGACACGCGCGGAATCGAAGGGCAGCGGCGGCGCGCGCAAATCGGGCATCTGCTCAACTTACCGGATGAGCAGTCTGCTTTGCATCTGTTATCGGTCGTGCGGCCGGACGGAAAAACCGGTTCGCGGCGGCTCCCACTTTTCCTGGCCGTCTCTCCGCTCTATTGGTCGTGCGGCCGGACGGAAAAACCGGTTCGCGGCGTTCCCACTTTTCCTGGCCGTCACTCCGCTTTATTGGTCGTGCGGCCGGACGAAAAACCGGTTCACGGCTCACGCCGCTCCCGCTTTTTCTGGCCGTCACTCCGCTGCGGTGCGAGACGGGATTTGCGCCGGCTTGGCGCCGGCGGGGGTAAGCCGCAAGACGGGGCGGGGGAAGCGCAAGATGGCCTTCAGCCCCGGCTCATTGTCCTCCAGCAGCAATTGGGCATTGTGGAAATGCGCCACCGCCGCGACCAGCGACAGGCCGAGCCCGGTGCCGGGCGAATTGCGGCTGGCCTCCAGCCGCACGAACCGCTCCACCACCCGGGCGCGGTCCGATGCCGGAATGCCCGGACCGCTGTCGGCGACCGAGAGCTCGACGCCGGCGAAACTTTGCGAGATCGAGACCGCGACCCGGCCGCCCGGCGGGGTGTATTTGATCGCATTGTCCACCAGATTGGCCAGCGCCTGGGCGACCAGGCTGCGATTGCCCTCGATCACGGGCACGCTGGCGGGCGACAGGGTGAGCGACACATTCCTCTCCTCCGCCAGCGGCTCGTACAGCTCGATGACATCGTTCGGCCACCGAGGTCAGATCCAGCGGCGACATGGCGCCGCGCGCCGCGCCCGCATCGGTCTCGGCGATCAGCAGAAGCGCGTTGAAGGTGCCGATCAGCTGGTCGGTCTCGGCGATGGCGCGCTCGATCTCGCTGGTGTCCGAGCCGGCCGCCGCCAGCCGGACCTGGCGATTCTTCCAGCCGGTTGCGCAGGCGGTTGAGCGGCGTGCGCAGATCATGCGCCACGCTAGTCGGTCACCTCGCGCAAGCCCTTCATCAGCCGCTCGATGCGGTCCAGCATGCGGTTGAGATTTTCCGCCAGCATGTCGAACTCGTCATGCGGCGCCCGTCACCGGCACCCGGCATGGTGAGATCGCCGGCGATGATCTCGCCCGAGGCGCGGTTGATCGTATCCAGCCGCGCCAGCATGTTGCGGCTCATCAGCGCGCCGCCGAGAAGACCGAAAACCAGGATCAGCGCCACCGTCCAGGGCAGGGTGGTGGTGAACATGCGCTGGGTGAGATCGCGGTCATGCACATCCTGCGCGACCAGCAGATAGAAATTCGCCGGTCAGCGCGAACAGGCGTCCGCGGGCGCGCCGGGTCTCGGGCACGCCATTGACCCGGCGCTCATAGTCGAACTCGACGAAATTGCCGGTATCGGCAGTGATCGCGGGCCAGGCGTCGAGATTGCCGGCGATCGGCCGATGGTGCGCTGTCGGTGAGCAGATAGAGCTGCTGGCCGTTCCATGCAGCGAGCGGCTCATCACGGTTTCCGCCAGCCCGCGCAGGCCCAGCCGCTGATATTGCTCGGACAGGCCGGTGATTTCGGCCTCGATGATCTGGTCGGTCTGGGCGTCGAGCGTGCGGCGGGTGTTCCAATAGGTGAAGACCAGCAGCGCCGCTCACCGAAACGGCGAACAGCAGCACATAGACCAGAACGATGCGGAATGCCTGAGTCTGAAGAAGGCGAAACCGCGCGCATGGCCCTCCTCCGTCGGCGCCTGTTACGCCCGGATCATATAGCCCGCGCCGCGGATGGTGTGCAGCAGCGGCGCATCGAAGCCCTTGTCGATCTTGGCGCGCAGCCGGGAGATATGCACGTCGATCACGTTGGTCTGGGGATCGAAATGATATTCCCACACGCTTTCCAGCAGCATGGTGCGCGTCACCACCTGGCCGGCATGGCGCATCAGATATTCCAGCAGGCGGAATTCGCGCGGCTGCAGATCGATGGCCTGGTCGCCGCGCTTGGCCGCGCGGGTGAGCAGATCCAGATCAAGATCGCCCACCGTCAGCCGGGTCTTCACCGCCACCGGCGAGCGGCGGCGCATCAGCGCGTCGATGCGCGCCAGAAGCTCGACAAAGGCATAGGGCTTGGTGAGATAATCGTCGCCGCCCGCCTTCAGGCCCTTGACCCGGTCATCCACTTCCGACAGGGCGCGAAAGAAACAGCACCGGGCGTGGAATTGCCATGCTCGCGCATCTCGGCCACCACGCCCAGCCCGTCCATCTTGGGCAGCATGCGGTCGATGATCGCCACGTCATAGGGCCGCGAAAGCGCCAGCGTCAGTCCGACATCGCCGTCGGCGGCGTCGTCCACCACATGCCCGGATTCCTTTAGACCCTGAACCAGATAGCGTTGGGCTTCGAGATCGTCCTCGACGACGAGAATTCGCATATGGCAGGTCTCCTTGGCACAAGAGGGTCCGCGCCGGCGACGTGGGTGGGGGGACCGTCCGCCACCGGCGCGGGGGACCGGATAGGGAGGCTTCTCGCCCCGCCATCCGTTAAGCACGTCAACTCATGTGGCACCGATGTCCACGGCGACAAACCGCGAGCCGCCCTGGGCGCTGGCGACCAGCAGCAGCACGCTCTTGCGGCCGCCCTTCTTCGCCTCGGCGACGCCGGTCTGCACATCGGCCGGCGTATGCACCTCACGGCTGCCGACCCTTTGCACCACATCGCCGGGCTGCAGCCCCTTTTCGGCGGCGTCGCTGTTGGGATCGACCTTGGTGATCACCACGCCGGTTGATGTCGTCGGCCAGATTATAGACCTTGCGGCGCATCCGGGGTCAGCGCTGCCAAGCCCAAGCCCATCGCGTTGCCGGTGGCGGCGGGCGTGGCCGGCGCGTTAGGCGCGTTGGCGGCCACCTTCTCGTCCGGGCGCGTGCCGATCGCGACCTTGATCGTCTTGGCCTGGCCCTGGCGCAGCGACCGTGAAGCTCGCGGTCTGGCCGGAGGCCACCAGCGCCACTTTGCGGGTCAGATCCCGGTTGTCCTCGACGCCCTGGCCGTTGATGGCGGTGATGATGTCGCCCTGCGTGAAGCCGGCCTTGGCGGCCGGGCTGTCGGGCACCACATCGGCGACCAGCGCGCCCTTGGCGTCCTTGATGCCCAGAGAGGCGGCGATTTCCGGCGTCACGCTCTGGATCTGGACGCCGAGCCAGCCGCGCGAGACATGGCCATGCGCCTTCAGCTGCGCCACCACGTCATGGATGGTGGAGGCGGGAATGGCGAAGCCGATGCCGACGCTGCCGCCGGACGGCGAGAAGATCATCGAATTCATGCCGATCACCTGGCCGCGCAGGTCGAAGGTGGGTCCGCCCGAATTGCCGCGATTGATCGGCGCGTCGATCTGGATGAAGTCGTTATAGTTGCCGGCGCCGATATCGCGGCCGATGCGAGGAGACGATGCCGGCGGTCACCGAGTTGGAAAGACCGAAGGGATTGCCCACCGCGATCACCCAATCGCCCACGCGCAGCTTGCGGTCGTCGCCGAATTCCACGGTCGGAAGCGGCTTGTCGCGACTTGATCTTGAGCAGCGCGATGTCGGTGGCGGGGTCGGTGCCCACCAGCTTGGCGATCGAAGCTGCGCCCGTCGGGCAGCTTGACGGTGATCTTCTTGCCATTGTCGACCACATGATTGTTGGTGACGATCAGGCCCGACTTGTCGATGATGAAGCCGGAGCCGGCGCTGATCGCCTTGTGCGGCCGCTGCGGGTGCTGCTTGTTGAACTGGTTGAACAGATCGCGGAACGGCTCGGGCATATTCTCCTGATCGTCGAGACCGCTCTCGGTGGTCATGGTTTCCGAGGTGATGGTGACCACCGCCGGGCTGACGCGCTCGACCAGATCCGCGAAGCTGAAGGGCGAGGAATTCTCCAGCATCCGCGGCGTGGAGTGGGTGTCATTGGCGGCCAGCTGCATCGGCAGCGCCGCGGCGGTCCGCGCCGGATGGGCCGGCGGCAACAGCGCAAAGGCGCCCAAGCCGACCACCAGAATGGCGGCAGCGCTGCCCATCGCCAGAAGGCGGGCGCGGCTGCGGCGAAGCACAGAACCGGACGGCGGCTGCGGATTGGGTTTGTCGGTCAGCATCATGCGCTCCTCAAAGGCTCAAGAGAGACATATCCCCGTAAAACCTCATTATGGGTATACGCTCGTATTCTTGCGAGTTTCTAACTGGTGTATTAACAAAATGTAATGTCATTGTGGGAGGCCGTCCGCGGGCCTGGCCCGGCGGATGACCCAGAAGGCAACGCCGCCGGCGCCCAAAAGCACCACAAAAGGCGCCAGCCACAGAACATAAGTGTCGGGCTGAAGCGGCGGCTTCATCAGAATGAAATCGCCATAGCGGGCGACCAGATACTCCTTGATCTGGGCGTCGCTTTTGCCTTCCGCCATCTGCTGGCGCACCAGCTGCGCGCAGATCGGCGGCCAGGGCTGGCATTGGATTCGTCGATGCTCTCGCCTTGGCAGACCAGGCACCGCAATTGCCGCTGCAAGGCGCGGGCACGCGCTTCCATGGCGGGATCGGCGAAGGAGCCGGCAACCGGCGCGGCCAGAGCCGGCCGCGGCATCAGCACAATCGGCGAGGCCGCAATGGCGCCGGCAAAAAGCAGAGCCAGGAACAGAACGCGCGTCATTCGGCCGGCTGCACCAGGGGCGACGGCGCGCCGACCCGGACGCGCAATCGTCCCCACAAACTCAAGAGCCCGCCCAGCGCCATCACCAGCGCGCCCAGCCAGATGAAGGGCGCAAGCGGGCTGACATAGGCGCGGACCGTCCAGCGGCCATGGCCGCGATCATCGCCCAGCGCCAGATAAAGATCGCGCAAGCCGGTGGTGCGGATGGCGGTATCGGCCACTTCCTGGCCTTCGGCGGGATAGAGGCGCTTTTGCGGTCTCAGAACCGTCACCACCCGCCTGCCGTCCATCAGGGCGATTTCGCGCCTGCGACGCTTCAAAATTCGGTCCCTGTACCCGTTCGACGCCGTCGAACCGCAAGGTGTAAGGCCCGACCGTCATGGTATCGCCCGGGCCGAGCACATCCAGGGCTTCGCTGCGCCACAGGCTGGTGCCGGCCACGCCCATCAAGGTGACGCCAAGGCCGGCATGCGCCAAGGCCGCGGCGAAGGCGCTGGCCCGCGCGCCCCTGCGCTTGCGGATATCCAGAATGCTGGCGCCGATCAGCCAGCCCGCGATCGCGAAAGCCAGCGTGCCGGTCAAGGTGCGCGGGCTGGCGACGGCAAGAACCGCCACCGCCGCCACCCCGGCCAGACCCATCGCCGGCGCCAGCGCCCGCAAGGCGGATTTGAGATTGCCGCGCCGCCAGCCCAGTTGCGGACCGAACGGCACCAGCAGCAGCAGCGCAAAGAAGATCGGCGCAAAGGTGAGCGCGTAATAAGGCGGCCCCACCGAAATCTTCTCGCCCGTGAGCGCGTCCAGAGCCAGGGGATAAAGCGTGCCGACGAATACGGCGGCGCAGCCCCCCACCAGAAAGACATTGTTGAGCAGAAGCGCGCTTTCCCGGCTCACCGTCTCGAAACTGGCGCCGCCCTTCAGCGTCGGCGCGCGCCAGGCGAACAGACCGAGCGCGCCGCCGATGGCGCACAGGATCAGGACCATGATGAAAAAGCCGCGGGTGGGATCGGAGGCGAAGGCATGCACCGACGACAGCACCCCCGACCGCACCAGGAAGGTGCCGATCAGGCTCAGGGAAAATCCGCCGATCGCCAGGAGCAGGGTCCAGGTGCGGAAGGCGCCGCTCCTCTCCGTCGCCAGCGCCGAATGCAGCAGCGCGGTCGCCACCAGCCAGGGCATCAGCGAGGCATTCTCCACCGGATCCCAGAACCAGAAGCCGCCCCAGCCCAGTTCGTAATAGGCCCACCAGCTGCCCAGGGCGATGCCGCAGGTCAGCGCGATCCAGGCGATCAGCATGAAGGGCCTGGCCGCGCGCGCCCATCCCTCCTCGCCCACGATCAGGGCGGCGGCGGCATAGGAGAAGGACGCCGAAAGCCCGACATAGCCCGCATAAAGCATGGGCGGATGAATGGCGAGCCCGGGATCCTGCAGCAGCGGATTGAGGCCCGCGCCCTCGAACGGCGCCGGATCGATCCGCAGGAACGGATTGGAGGTGAAAAGAATAAACAGCAGGAACGCCGCCGCCAGAAGCCCCTGCACGCCCAGCGCCGCGCTGGTGAGCCGGGCGCCGCCGCGCTGCAAAGCCGCCACCGCGCCGGCATAAAGCGACAGCACCAGCACCCAGAGCAGCATCGAGCCTTCGTGATTTCCCCACACGCCGGTGATCTTGTAGAGCAGCGGCTTCAAGGTGTTGGAATTGTTGGCGACGTCGGCGATGGAAAAATCCGACGCGACGAAGGCCGTCACCAGGGTGCCGAACGCCAGCACCACGAAGACCAGCAGCCCCATGGTGGAAGCCGAGGCGATGCGCGCGCGCCAGGTCCGCGCCGGGCGCATCCGGCCTGCGCGCCCACCAGACCCGCGATCGCCATCACCAATGACAGTGCCAGCGCGAAGCAGAGCGCGAGCTGTCCCAGCTCACCCAGCATCTATTCGCCTTCCTTCCAGCGGCCGGTCCGTTTCAGCGCCGCCACCACTTCCGGCGGCATGTATTTCTCGTCATGCTTGGCCAGCACCTGGCTGGCGTTGAAGGTGCCGCCGGCATTCAGCATGCCGGTCGCCACCACGCCCTGGCCTTCGCGGAACAAGGCCGGCAGCACGCCGTCATAATCCACCGGCACCTGGCGGGCGCCGTCGGTCACCACAAAGCGCACATCCGCGCCGCTGCCGTGATGCACGCTGTTCTTTTCCACCAGTCCGCCGATGCGGAACGCCACGCCCGGCTCGACATGGTTGGCGGCGATGTCGCTGGGGCTGTAGAAATAAAGGACATTGTTGCCCAACTCATAGACGATCGCGGTCGCCAGCGCGCCGCCCGCCGCGACCAGGGCGGCGGCAAAATAAAGACGGCGGCGTTTCTTGGCGTTCATGATCTTTCAGTGGCTGCTCTGGTGCAGAATTTGGTTGGCAAGACCGGTGTCATAGGTCAGGCCCTCTTGGGTCAGCGCGATCTGATGCGGCCATTCCGCCCGGACCATGCCTTTGCGGGTAAGCGCGTTCCACACCGCCTGGTTCTCCAGGCCGGTGGCGTCGCTGCTGGCCACGGTGGCGTCACCCAGATGGAAATGATCGCCATGGGCGTGGGGAAACTGGGTGATGGCGACATCGCCATTGGGCAGCGGGCTGGCGGCGCCGGGGATGCGTGCGATCGCCTGCAACAGGGTCAAGGTGCGCAGCTGCAGCGGATTGAGCTTGGCGGGATTGTATTTCGGCGGCATCGGAACCCTGGAACCCCAAGAAAAGAAGACGGCCGGACCATACCGCCCGGCCGCCCCCAAAATAAAGCAGTCAGATCGTCCTAGCGGTGCCGGTGCCCGTAACCGTGATGCCAGCCGCCGCCAAACCCGAAGCCGAAGGTTACGCTGGGTCCATAATAGGGATAAGCGTAAGGATAGGCATAGGGATAGGGCCCATATCCATAATAATAGGGATAGGGCGGCGGGGGCGGATAAGCCGGCGGCGGCGGCGGGCCATAGGCGTAATCAGGCCCGCCCTGCTCGTCGCTGGCCTCGTTCATGCAGGCATAATAGGCCTCGGCATATCGGCGTTGGACATCGCTGGCCGCCTGGCGGGCATTGTCGGCGCCGACGGCGCTGCCGGCCAGCAGGCCGGCGCCGGCCCCGATGGCGGCACCCGCCCCGGCATTGCCGGATGCGCCGCCGATGATGGCGCCCAGTGCCGCACCGCCCAGCGTGCCGCCGACCGTGCCCTTGGTCTGCTCATGGCTGGCGGCCTCGCCCGGGGTGACATAACCGGTGCGGGCTGCGGCATCGCGGCGGCAGAACAGGTCGCGTGAACGCTGGTCCTGGGCGCTGGCGCGCCGGTCCTGCGGACTGACACTGCGGTCCTCCGGACTGACACCGCGGTCCTCCGGACCGGGGCCCTGGTATTGCCCGGAGCCGGCATTGGGGTTGCTGGGGTTGGACAATGGCGCCGGAGGCGCGTTGGGCGCGTCGGCGGGCTGGGCAAGCGCGGTGGCACTCATCAGCGCCAAGGTCAGCGCGGCCAAACTGGTGGTACGGATCATGGCTTCGCCTCTTAAACCGAATAGCCCCTTCCAGATAAACCAAGTGTGCGGCGCTTCAAGCGGCGGCCGCAAGAATGAAATTTTAAAAGTTTTGAACCGTCGGTCCTTTTGTTCATCCACCGTTCAGGTGCAGGTGTTTCTGATCCGATTACCGGCCCGCCCCCTCCGTGCGCAGCGCGGCGAAGGGAAGCAAAGTTAAGCAGCCGCGGCCTGTGCCGCGCGGGCCCGGCGGCGAATGAGTTCCGCTTCCTCGGCGCTGAACAGGATGGCGGCCAAATCGGCACAATATTGCAGCTGCAATTCGATCGCGGCCCGCTTGTCGCCATTGCACAGCCGGATTTCCCGCACCGCATCCTCGATATAGCGGCGCAAATGATTGGACATCTCCTCGGCCGCCGTCCTCTGCTTGGCGGCGAAGGAGGCGGCGGCGGCGAAGTTGCGCGTTCCGGCCACCAGCCGGGCATAGTTGAGCGCGTTGGCGCGTCTCTCCGCCAGCGTCGGCCGGCTGAAGTCGGCGGATCCCTTTTGCATCGGCAGGGCGGCGGCGAATTCCTTGACCGCGCGTTCCATGAACCCGTCCATCACCTCGCCGATCGCGGCGCGATCCTTCAGCAGTCGTTGGCCCCATTCGCCATTGCGGCGCACTTCGATTTCCTTCACCACCGCGCTGGAAAGCTCGGCGAAATTCTGCACCTCGGCCAGCAAGGTTTCCGCGTCGAAAGCGGGATGGCGCGCGGCCAGGATCCGGCTCTTCAGCGCGTCCATCCGCGCGAACAGGATCTCGCCCACCAGACCCATATCGGTCTTGGAAATCAGCGCGTCCCCGGTCTGGCGGCAGACCATCAAAGGCAGGCGCAAGGCCTCGCAGGGCCGTTTGAGCCGGTTCATCGCCACCACCGCCACGAAGGGCGCGGCATCGGGATTGCGCGCGATGAGCGCGTCATAGCTCTCGCGCAACTGCCAGAGAATGTCTTCGGTCAGATGCGGCAGCGGCCTGGGCAGCCTGGTCCTGCACCTTCGCCATCTCCTCGCCTTCGGTCAGAAGCAGGGCCATCTCGTGGGCGTCGGCGATTTCGTCCGGCTTGAGCTTTTTCCCGGCCGGCGCCGATCCGGATTCGGTGGCCAGCGCCGCGCGCATGGCCTTGCCGGCCGCGCATCCGAAGCGCCGGGCGGCGATCTGCCCCGCTTCCAGATCTCCGGACAGGATATGTGCCTTGGCGGCGCGGAAAAAGGCTTGTGCCTCATCCGGCAACAGGTCCGTGCTCAGCCAGTTCCAGACCGGCACCACGCTGGCGCGCGCGATCACGGCCTTTTGCTTCACCTCGCGCGGACCGGAAACAAGCAGATCTTCGAAAGGCTGGCAGAACAGTCTGAGCGGGGTCTGGGTGCGGCGGGCGTCGCGCAAGGATGGACGCAAGCCGGCCAGGATCATGTCGTGGGGCAGCGCGTGACCGTCCATCAGCCGGTCCACTTCCACCGCCTGGGCGAGCTTGCGCGGCCGCCTGCTCCGGCAGGGTCCCCAGGAAATTGTTCAAAAGGCCGGACTTGTCTTGGGCGAGCGCCATACGCAACGGGGAATAAAATTTCGGCCGCCCAGATTAGGGGCGCTATCGTTAACGCAGCCTTGCCGATTACTGCAGGGCCGGCAGGGTGAGCCGCGCCGCCAGCCCGCCCAGGGGCGAGGCGTCCAGCTCCAAAAAGCCGGCATAAAGCTTGGAAATATCGCGCACGATGGCCAGCCCCAGGCCCGACCCCGGTACGCTTTCGTCCAGGCGTTCGCCCCGCATCCCCACCCGGGCGCGGTCCTCGGGCGAAAGGCCGGGGCCGTCATCCCCCACGGTCAGGGTAAAGCGCGCCCCTTGCCTTTGCACCGTGACCTTGACCTGGGCGGCGGCCCATTTGCAGGCATTGTCCATCAGATTGCCCGCCATTTCCTCCAGGTCCTGGCGCTCGCCGCGGAAATAAAGATCGGCGGGGCAATCCCAGTCGATGGCGATGGCGCGCTCGGCATGAATGCGGCCCAGCACCCGGGCGAGATCGGACAGCACCGGCGCCACCCGGGTGCGGTTGCCCAGCACATTGACGCTGCCGGCGGCGCGGGCCCGGGCGAGATAGTGATCCACCTGCCGGCGCATCGTATTGACCTGCCGGCGGACCTGATCCGACAGGGGACCGGGCTCGGCCTCCGCTTCGCTCGACAGCACGCTGAGCGGGGTCTTGAGAAAATGGGCCAGGTTGGAAACATGGGTGCGGGCGCGGCCCACCACTTCGCTGCTGTGTTCGAGCAGGGAGTTGAGTTCGGCGGCGAGCGGCGCGATCTCGGCGGGAAACGCGCCTTCCAGGCGCTGGGCGCTGCCGTCGCGGATGCGCGCCAAGGCGTCCTTCAATCTGCGAAGCGGCAGCAGACCCACCCGCACCTGCAGAAAGACGGCGACGACCAGTCCCAGCCCCAGAAGCGTGAATGACCAGAACAAAGTGCCGTTGAAGGCGGCGCTTTCCGCATCCACCTGCGCCAGATCGCCGGCCACCATGAAGATATAGGCGCGGCTGTCATTGGGCTCGGGCGTGGCGCTGATGGGAAACTCCACCCGCCGCGACAGCACGCGCAGATGCTGATTTTCCGGCCCTTGGGCGAATCCATAGCTGAGAGGCCCGCGCCGGACATTGCCGGTCACATTCAGCACCCGGTCGAACAGGGAACGCGAGATCTGGCCGCCGCTTCCGCCTTCCACCGGCTTTATCTGGTAGTAGAGGCCGGAATAGACCCGGTCGAACTGGTGGTTGAGGAAGCGGTCCTGCAGCATCACCCCGCCATTGGCATCGGGCTCGGCGGCGGCGATCAGTCCGTCCATGTCGGTGGCAAGCCGGGTGTCGAAATTGTCCTGGGCGGCATTGCGGAAGGCGGTGGAAAGCACGAAGCCGCCCACCGCCAGCCCCAGCATGGTCCAGATCGCCGCCGCCGCGATCAGGCGGGCGGCGAGCGAATTAAGCCTGAGGATTGCCGGTCCCAAGAGCGGGATCTTCCAGACTATAGCCCAGGCCGCGCACGGTCTGGATCAGATTGGCGTCCAGCTTCTTGCGCAGCCGGCCGACGAACACCTCGATGGTGTTGGAATCGCGGTCGAAGTCCTGATCGTAAAGATGCTCCACCAGTTCGGTGCGCGACACCACCTTGCCGCGATGATGGGCGAGATAGGCGAGCAACCGGTATTCCAGGCTGGTGAGTTTGACCGGATTGCCGTCCAGGGTGACCCGGCTGGCGCGGGTGTCGATGTGCAGCGGGCCGATATCGATATCGGCGGTGGCGAAACCGGCGGCCCGGCGCAACAGCGCCCTCAGCCGGGCCAGCAATTCCTCGGTGTAAAAGGGCTTGGCGAGATAATCGTCGGCGCCGGCATCGAAGCCCGCCACCTTGTCGCTCCAGCGGTCGCGCGCGGTCAGGATCAGCACCGGCATGGTCTTGCCCGCCTTGCGCCATTTCTCCAGCACCCGCACGCCGTCGAGCTTGGGAAGGCCCAGATCCAGCACCACCGCGTCATAGGGTTCGGTGTCGCCCAGAAAATGCCCCTCCTCGCCATCGGCGGCGGCATCGACGGCATAACCCGCCTCGCTCAGCGACTTCTTCAGAAGCCGCTGCAGATCCTTGTCGTCTTCCACCAAGAGAATACGCATCTTCCCCCTAACGGCCGTGCCGGCCGCGGCCGCCGCCCCGGTTTTCGAAACCGCCGCGGCTGCCATATCCGCCGCGGTCGCCAAAATTGCCGGAGTTACCATAGCCGCCCGGCCCGCGCCCTTCATAGCCGCCGCGGTTCCCGAAACCGCCGCCGCGCGGCTCTCGCTCATGGGCTTGCGGCGCCGGAACAGAGGGCGCGGGGGCGAAATTGCGCCGCTGCCCGGGCGCGTCGAAGGTGTCGCGCCCCGGCGAGGAGCCCAGCACCCGGCCGGTGCGCGCATCGGTGTCCAGCCATTCGATGCGCCCGTCCGGCGTCATCCATTTCAGGTGATAATGTTCGGAACCACCCGGTCCGGGAGTGGGACCGTCGGCGTCAAAGAATTGGCCGGGATGGGTGCGGCGCACCTCCGGCAGAATGCGGTCCAGGGGTTGCACGCCGGGCGCGCGTTCGCCCTCGGCCAGCGCCGGCCGAAAAAGCCCGGTGGCCAGAAAGGCTGCCAGAATAAGTACGCCCGGGCGCATCGCCGCTTTTTAGCCTTTTTCAAATGAACCTCAAATGAACGGCGAGGCCAGAAAGCGTTCAGCCAGGCCCTCCTATGGTGCGGGCCATGGACGGGACCCGTCCGGATGTGAATGGAGGCGAAGATGTTCAACGGAAAAATTCTCCTGGCGGCGGCGGCGCTGGCGGCAACGAGCCTGGCGGCTCCGGCCAATGCGGCGGCTTGGGACCATCGCTTCGACCGTCATCCGGTGGTCCGTCACGAAGTCCATCGTCATGTGGTGGAGCGCGTGCGCGTCGTCGACACGCTCCGGTCACGGCACTATCGGTTGGCCGGCGATCCTTATTTCGTCCGCGGTCATTATGTGGTGCGCAGCGTCAATCACTTCGGCCGGATCGTGTTCGTGGAAGTGAACCCCTATACCGGCGCGTTCATCGGCGAGTTCCGGATTTGACGAAAATTGCGATCTGAGCTTGGGCCGGGAATTCGTGGTAAGCCCCTCCCCATAGGATTTCCGGCTGTCAAGGAAAAGCCCGCGTTTCTCCCGAGGCGCGGGCTTTTCATTTGTGACCGCAGCCTCTCGGGCCTTGAAACTGCCGCAAAGATTGGTGCTCTATCCCTTCCATGCCGGGCAAAGACGCGCTGTCGCAACTCAAGCACGGGCTCAGCGCGATATTTCGGGTCGCGCATCGGCTGGTGCCGGCCTTTACCGTCATCATCGCGGCGATCGCCGTGCCCGGAGCGCTGTTCTATCTGCTGCCTTCCTTTCTCGGCCTGTTCGCCGCGCCGCTGGATCCGTCCATCGATCTTTATGCGGTGAACCGGCCCTCCGCCTTGACCTTCCTGGACGCCGACGGCCAAATCGCGGGTCATCGCGGCGCGGTGGTGGGCGAGCGGCTGAAACTGGAAGACATGCCCAACTATCTGCCGGCGGCCTTCATCGCCATGGAAGACCGGCGTTTCTATTCCCATAACGGCATCGATCCCCTTGGGCTGCTGCGGGCGCTTTATCTCGACATCCGCGCCGGGCATTGGGTGGCGGGCGGCTCCACCATCACCCAGCAGACCGCCAAGATCGTCTATACCGAACAGCAGCGGACCCTGTCGCGCAAACTGACCGAATTGATGGACGCGGTGGGGCTGGAGAAATCGCTCAGCAAAAAGCAGATTCTCGAACTCTATCTGAACCGGATCTATCTGGGCTCGGGCGCCTATGGCGTGGACGGCGCCGCCCATGTCTATTTCGGCGTTTCGGCGCGCGACCTCACCCTCGCCCAGGCGGCGATGCTGGCAACACTCACCCGCGCGCCTTCGGTGTTTTCGCCCCGCCGCGATTTGCTCGCCGCCCAGCAGCGCGCCAGCCTGGTGCTGGATGCGATGGTGGCAACCGGCGCCGTCAGCCAGGCTGCCGCCGATGACGCCAGGGCGCATCCGGCGGTGGTGATCGACCGCGCCCAGCTCGATGCCCGCAATTATTTCCTCGATACCGCGGCGGACGAAGCCAAGGCGCTGGTGGCGCAGGCCGGCGCCAGCCCCAATTCCGACCTGATCGTCCACACCACCCTGGAGCCGAAGCTGCAGGAGGGCGCGCGGCTGGCGGTAACCCGCGTCATCGGCCGGTACGGCAAGCGCGACCGCGCCCATGAAGCCGCGGTGGTGATGATGAAGCCGGATGGCGCGGTGGCGGCCCTTCTGGGCGGGGTCGACTATCAAAACTCGGTCTTAACCGCGCAGTGCAGGCGCATCGCCAGCCCGGCTCGGCCTTCAAGCCCTTCGTTTATCTCACCGCCCTGGAATCCGGCATCTCGCCCTGGGACGAGCGGGACGACGAAGCGGTGGATATCAACGGCTATCAGCCGCAGAATTTCGGCGACGAGTATTACGGCACGCTCACGCTCGCGGACGCGCTGGCCCATTCGGTCAATACCATCACCGTCAATCTGGCGCAGGAGGTGGGCATGCCCAATGTGATCGCCACCGCCCGGCGGGTGGGGATCACCTCGCCGCTGGAACCGGTCCCGTCGCTGGCGCTTGGGCACCAACGAAGTGTCGCCGCTGGAATTGACCGACGCCTATGCCGCCTTCGCCAATGGCGGCTTTCGCGTTTATCCCTATTTCGTCACCGAGGTGGACGATTCCAGCGGCAGGGTGCTTTACCGCCGCGCTCCGCCAAGGCCGCGAGCGGGTCATCGATCATTCCGTCGATCGCGACCTGGTGGCCATGCTGTGGAATGTGGTGGTGGCCGGAACCGGAGGCCGGGCCGCGCTGGGCGCGCGCGAAGCCGCCGGCAAGACCGGCACCACCCAGAATTCGCAGGACGCCTGGTTCGTGGGTTTCACCACCGATTATGTGACCGGCGTGTGGGTGGGAAATGACGACAATTCCTCCCACCCGCGGCGTCACCGGCGGAACCCTGCCGGCCGAGATCTGGCGGTCGGCGATGCTGACGGCCGAGCGGGGCCTGCGCTTGCGGCCGCTCGACCGATCATTGCCGCCGCCCCCGCCGGAGGAAGATGTGTTGGCCTTCGGCTCCAACCCGCCTCCTGCCAGCGATGACGAATCCACCGCCATGGCGCAGGCGCAGCCGGCGCCGGAAGAGGCGCCGCGGCATCGCGCCGGCGCGCTCGACCGCCTGTTCGGCTGGCTGTTCGGCGACGATGACCAGAAAGACAACAGGGACGCGGCAGCGCCCCCGCCCCGCTGAACTTCGCGCCGGCTGCGCCCATGCTATAAGCCGAGTGATGCGCTTTCTGATCGCCGCTCTTTTCTGTCTGTCGGCCAGTTTGTCGGCCTGTCAGTCCGCTCTGGCCGCCGCGGCGGCGCCGGCCCACACCCACATCACCTTCGTCACCGACTGGAAGGCCCAGGCCGAGCATGGCGGCTTCTATGAGGCGCTGGCCGAGGGCTATTACGCCAAGCGCGGCCTTGACGTCACCATCCGCGAGGGCGGGCCCCAGGTGAATGTGCCGCAGCTTCTGGCGGGCGGCGCCGCCGATTTCGGCATCGCCTCCAACAGCTTCATCATGCTCAATCTGGTGAAGCAGAAGGTGCCGCTCAGGGCGGTGATGGCGATTTTCCAGAAAGACCCGCAAGTCCTGATCAGCCATCCGCGGCGCGACCTGGACTCGCTGGCCGAGATGCGCGGCACGCCGATCATGATTTCCGACGCGGCGATGACCAGCTTCTGGCCCTGGCTGAAGGCGCGCTGGCATTTCCAGGACGGCCAGATCCGCAAATACACCTTCAACCTGGCGCCCTTCCTGGTCGATCCCAACGCCATCCAGGAAGGCTATTTCACCAGCGAGCCCTTCACCATCCAGCAGCCAGGCCCATTTCAAGCCCAAAGTGTTTCTGCTCGCCGATTACGGCTATCCCGGCTATGCCAACATGGTGCTGGTGCCGCAGAAATGGATCGATACCAATCCCAAGGCGGTGCAGGCCTTCTATGACGCCAGCCGCGACGGCTGGCATGATTATCTGTTCGGCGATCCACGGCCCGCCAATGCGCTGATCAAGCGCGACAATCCCGACATGACCGACGCCATCATCGCCCAGGCGATCGACAAGATGAAATCATACAAGCTGGTGATGGGCGGCGACGCGCCCGCTTTCGGCATCGGCAGCATGACCGACAAGCGCTGGCGCGATTTTCTACCAGACCATGCAGAGCGTGGGCCTTTATCCCAAGGGTCTGGATTACACCAAGGCCTATGATCTGCGCTTCATGCGGCGCACGCTGCAGAATTTCCGATGAGCCTTCTGGTCCTGCGGAGTATCGCCAAGCGTTTTGCCAATGGCACCGAGGCCCTGTCCGGCCTGAATTTCGAGATCGCGGAGGGGGAATTCGTCTCGCTTCTGGGGCCCAGCGGCTGCGGCAAATCCACCGCGCTGCGCCTGATCGCCGGGCTTGATCGCGCCGGACAGCGGCGATATCGGCTGGAACGGTCCAAGCCCGGAAATGGGCTTTGTTTTCCAGGAACCGACGCTGATGCCCTGGGCCGATGCGCTCGCCAATGCACGGCTGCCGCTGGATCTGAAACGCATTGCCGCGCCGGAAAGCCAATGACCGCGCCACGGCGGGCGCTGGCGCGAATGGGGCTGGCGGATTTCGCGCGGCGCTTTCCCGCGCGAATTGTCGGGGGGCATGAAGATGCGGGTCTCCATCGCCCGCGCGCTGGCCGGCGAACCACGGCTTCTGTTGATGGACGAGCCTTTCGCGGCCCTGGACGAACCCACCCGCCAGGCCTTGAACGACGATCTCAAGCGGCTTTCGCGCGAGGACCGCATCACCGTGATCTTCGTCACCCATAGCGTGACGGAGGCGAGCTATCTCTCCGACCGGGTGCTGGTGATGACGCCGCGTCCGGGCCGCATCAAGGCCGAAATCGGCTTGCACCTGCCGCGTCGCGGCCCGGGGCTGCGGTCGAGTCCCGAGTTCGCCGCCGCACAGGCGCAGGTGGCGAAGGCCTTGCTGGAGGCGGCATGACCCGCGCCTTCAATATCGCGCGTGCCGCTGCTGTTGGGCCTGGCGTTGCTGGGCTTCTGGGAATGGATCGTGGCGGCGCGCCACATCCCGGTCTATGTGCTGCCCGCGCCCAGCGCCATCGCCCGGGCGCTGGCGGACAATTTCACCTCGCTGATGATGTCCGCGCTTTCCACCTTGATCGTCACCCTGGAAGGCTTCGTTGCGGCCATGATCGCGGGCGTGGGCCTTGCCATCGCCTTCAGCCAGAGCCGGACGGTGGAGCGCGCGCTTTATCCTTATGCGGTGGTGCTGCAGGTGACGCCGGTGGTGGCGATCGCGCCCCTGATCCTGATCTGGGTCGGCTTCGACCGGATCGATCTGGCGCTGGCCCTGATCGCGGCGCTGGTCGCCTTCTTCCCCATCCTCTCCAACACCACCCTGGGGCTGAAATCGGCGGACTTCAATCTGGTGGATCTGATGCGGCTTTACGGCGCCAGCCGCTGGCAGATCTTGTGGCGGCTCCGGCTTCCCTCCGCCCTGCCCTATCTGCTGGGGGCGATGAAGATCGCCGGCGGACTATCCCTGATCGGCGCGGTGGTGGCGGAATTCGTGGCGGGCTCGGGCACCGCCACCGGGCTCGCCTGGCGGATCGTCGAGGCCGGCAACCGGCTGGAGATCGCCACCATGTTCGCGGCCCTGCTGCTGCTGGCGCTCCTAGGTATCGGCTTGTTCGCGGCTTTTTCCGTCCTGGAATGGGCGCTTCTGCATCGCTGGCATGAAAGCGCCATGCAGCCCCAAATATAACATAATAAATAATTGTATTATAAAATAATATACTGAATATATACGTTAATATATTGATTTTGCGACATTGTCGTGTGATTTAGCGGCCATGGCCGCACCCGCCCTGAAAATCCTCACCGCCAACCGGCTTCGGACCGGCGAAGTGCTTTATTGGAAAAACCACAGCTGGGTGGACCAATTGGCGGAAGCGGAAATCTTTTCCGACGACGCCGCGGCCGAGACCGCCCTGGCCGAAGCGCAGGCCTTCGTTGCGGCCAATGACGTGATCTCGCCCTATCTGTTCGAAGTCCGCCGGGACGACGGATGGTCTCAAGCCGGCGAAGGAACGCGAGATCATCCGCAGCCTAGGCCCCAGCGTGCGGCCCGACACCGGCAAGCAGGCCCGGCATGTACCGCTATGACGAATTCGATGCCTGCTTTGTGGCCGAGCGGGCGGAGCAGTTCCGCCATCAGGTCGCGCGCCGGCTCACCGGCGAACTCAGCGAGGATCAGTTCAAGCCGCTCAGGCTGATGAACGGCCTCTATCTGCAGCTGCACGCCTATATGCTGCGTGTGGCCATTCCCTACGGCACGCTTGGCAAGCCGCCAGCTCCGCAAGCTCGCCGATATCGCCCGGCGCTACGACAAGGGTTTCGGCCATTTCACCACCCGCACCAATATCCAGTTCAACTGGATCAGGCTGGCGGAGGTGCCTGATATTCTGGCCGAACTGGCGGAAGTGGAGATGCATTGCATCCAGACGTCCGGCAATTGCATCCGCAACATCACCAGCGATCCTTTCGCCGGCGCGGCGGCCGACGAGATCGAGGATCCCAGGCCCCTTGCCGAGATCATCCGGCAATGGTCCAGCCTGCACCCGGAATTCTCCTTTCTCGCCCGCAAATTCAAGATCGCGGTGGGTGCCAGCATCCATGACCGCGCCGCGCTGCAGTTTCACGATCTCGCGATCGAGATCGCGCGCAATGACGAAGGCGAGATCGGATACCGGATTCTGGTCGGCGGCGGCATGGGCCGCACGCCCTACCTCGCGCAGCTGTTGAACGCGTTCGTCGCCCGCCGGGATATCCTGGCTTATCTGGAAGCGGTGATGCGGGTCTATAACCAGGACAGCCGCCGCGACAATCTCCACAAGCAGCGGATCAAGATCCTGGTCAATGCCATCGGCATCGCGGACATGCGTGCCCGCGTCGCCCGCGAATTCGAGGAAATCAAGCGCCTGGGGACGCTGCAATTGCCCGCCGACGAATTGGCCCGCATCGCCGCCTATTTCGCGCCGCCCGCCTTCGAGACCCTGCCCGATGAGGACCCCACAGGCGATGCGGAATTCGAGAATTGGAAAAAAGCCAACATCCATCGCCACAAAGTGCCGGGCTATGCCATCGCCACCATTCCGCTCAAAGCCATCGGACAGATTCCCGGCGACGCCTCGGCCGCGCAGATGGAAGGCCTGGCCGACCTGATGGCGGAATTCGGTCTGGCCGAGATCCGGGTCAGCCACGAACAGAATCTGGTGCTGCCGCATGTGCGCCAGAAAGACCTGCCGGCGATCCATGCCCGGCTGAACGCGCTGGATCTGGCCACGCCCAATGCCGGATTAATCAGCGACATCATCGCCTGTCCGGGGCTGGATTATTGCGATCTCGCCAATGCGCGTTCGATTCCCGTCGCCCAGGCGATCGCCAAACGCTTTGCCGATCTCGACCGCCAGCGGCAGATCGGCGAACTGAAGATCAAGATTTCCGGCTGCATCAATGCCTGCGGCCATCATCATGCCGGCCATATCGGCATTCTGGGCGTGGACAAGAAAGGCGTGGAATTCTACCAGCTGGTGCTGGGCGGATCCGGCGCCGAAGACGCGAGCATCGGCCAGATCCTGGGGCCCGGCTTCGCCGCCCATGAGATCGCCGAGGCGGTGGAACGCGTGGTGGATTTCTATCTCAAGGAACGCGCGCCCGGCGAACGCTTCCTCGACACCTATCGCCGGCTGGGCATGGAGCCGTTCAAGAACATCGCCTATCGGGAAGAGATGCATGCCGCTTATAACGGCTGACGGCATGGTGCCGGACATGTTCACCAATCTGGCCGATGACGCGAAGCTGCCCGGAGCCGGCGGCGCCATCGTCTCGCTGGCGCGATTTCACAACCAACGCGAAACGCTGCTCTCCCGCAACGCGCCTTTGGGCATCCGGCTCAAATCCGACCAATCGCCCGAATTGTTGGGCGATGATGTGCAGCGCCTCTCGGTGGTGGCGCTGGAATTTCCCAAATTCCGCGACGGGCGGCCTTTTTCCTGGGCCCGGCTGTTGCGGACCCGCCTGGCTTTCCAGGGCGAAATCCGGGCGGTGGGCGATTTTCTGCTGGACCAGATCGCCTTTCAGCGCCGGGTCGGCTTCGATGCCTGGGAAGTGCCGGATCGCATCGAATTTTCAGACTTTTCCCGCGCCCTGGGCGAAATCAGCCAAGTCTGTCAGCCTTCGGCCGACGGCCGACCGACCATCCGGGATTTGCGGCGCGACCGTTCATCTTCGTGAAATCCTGTCGCAAACCGTCCATTTTCGCCCCGCCGCCACGGGATATTTCAGAATTTCGCCCAAATTACCGCTTATTCAGCACTGCCGGGGCGGCTTGCCTCTTAGATTGCCGCCGCATCTCAGGATGAACATCGCATGCGCAAGGCTCTCATTCCCATGCTTGCCTCATTGGCGCTCTGCGGCGCCGCCACCATGGCGCTGGTCGCCTCCAACGCGCGCGCGCAAGCCAATCCCAGAAAGCCGGTGATGGTGGCGCTGGTCGCCCCCGGAAAACTGGCGCAGAATCTGCCACCAGGCGACCGCGACGCCATGCGGATGCCCACCGCCGCGGACATGGCCGCGCGCATGAAACAAATGTGCGAAGATGGTTATGCTCGCGAGGTAGGCCGGATGGCCTATCTCGAAACCCGTCTCAACCTCACCCAGTCCCAGCAAGCCCTGTTCGCGCGCTGGAAAGAAGCAAAGCTCGGCATCGCCAAACGCCGCGGCGCCGATTGCCGCCAGATGGGCGCATCCCCGCCGGGGACCATGACCAGCCCGGTTGACCGGATGACCCGGGAGGAAGACCGGCTGAAGAAACGCGTCGCCGACATCGACGCAGAGCGTCCCGCCCTCACCGCGCTTTACAACGCGCTCACACCGGAACAGCGCCAGGATCTGTCGCCTGGACCGCGCGGCATGATGGGGCGCGGCATGATGGGTGGCGGCATGATGGGCGGTGGAATGATGGGTCCGGGGCCGATGAATATGGGCGGCCCGCCGCCGCCGCCGTGAGTGTCACAGGGACGACATAAAGCGCAAATTCCCCACCGCCCGAATTTCCCTTGCTATGACAGTCCGCTTGGCTCAAAAAGTTGCCGGATTCGTTCTGGATGACCGGCGATGAACGCTCCCTTCCGTATCGACACGCTGCCGCATTTCGCCACCATCGAGAAGGCGATCGCCGGGCTGAAGCCGACCGTACCGGTTTATCTGGTTCGCCCGAAGAGGATCGCCGCCGCCGCCCGGCAATTCCTGGACGGATTTCCCGGCGATGTTCTTTACGCGGTCAAGGCCAATCCCCACCCGATCATTCTGGAGCAATTGTGGAAGGCCGGCATTCGTCATTTCGACACCGCCTCCCTGGGCGAGATCGAGCTCGTCAAGAATCTTTTGCCTGAGGCGATATGCCATTTCATGGCTCCGGTCCGGCTCGCGGGTCAGGCCAAGGCCGCCTTCGCCACGCACGGCGTGACCGATTATGTCATCGACAGCCAGTCCGAGTTCGACAAGCTCCTGGCGGAGACCGGCAACCCCAAGAAGCTGCGCGTCTTTGTGCGCCTGGTGGCGCAGTTGGGCGGGGCGCTGCTGGAAATGTCCAGCAAGTTCGGCTGCCGGCCGGAGGAGGCCGCCAAGCTGCTGAAGCGGATCAAGGCATCGGGCGCCCAGCCCTGCCTGACCTTCCATGTCGGGTCGCAATGCCTGTCGCCCTTTTCCTATGCCCAGGCGATCGAGATCGCCCAGCGCACCATCAATCTGGCGGGCGTGGAGATCGCGGCCTTGGATATGGGGGGCGGCTTTCCGGCGCCTTATGCGGGGGAGGAGCCGCCGCCCTTTCATTGGTATTTCGACATGATCAGAGAGGCCCTGGCGAATCTGGGCCGCCCAAACCTGAATGTGATGTGCGAGCCGGGCCGCGCTCTGGTGGCGCAAAGCATCGCGCTGGTCACCCAGGTGGTGTTGCGCCGCGGCGACCGGCTTTATCTGAATGACGGCATCTATGGCAGCTTCGACGAGCAGCGCTTTGCCAGCTTTGACGAGAATTACCCGCCCACCGCCTTCACTCTGGACGCGAAGGCGGGGGTGAAGAAACTCACCGGCGACAACCGGCCCTTCCGCGCCTACGGCCCCACCTGCGATTCCGCCGATGTGCTGCCGCGCCCGCAGATGCTGCCCGATTCCATCGCCACCGGCGATTTCGTGCTGTTCGACTCCATGGGCGCCTATACCGTGTCGTCGCGCTCGCCCTTCAACGGTTACTATCCCGACAGTTGGGCGATCCTGGACGACTGATCAGCGGTCGCCGTCGCCCAACGGCGCGTTGGCGATTTCTTCCACCACTCTGGCGCGGATGCGGGCCCTCAAATCGGCCTTGGCCCGCGTCAAGGCATCGCTGTCCGGATTATCGCTGTTTTCCAGCACCCGGAGCGCGGCGTCGCGGATGGCAGTATCGTCGGCGCGGGCATGCCGTTCATGGTGACGGCCTTCCACGGAGCCGTCGGTATGAACGATGCGGCCGCTGCCCGCGAAATGGGTGTCGATGCTTTTCGGTTCGCTGCGCAGATAGACGGTGCCCGAACCCGCGACGTCGACATTGAGCGCATCCTGAGGCGCCACGTCCACCTTGCCGCTGCCGGCAATGTCGATATCGACGTTGCGGGCGGCAAGGTCGCCCAGATTGATCTTGCCCGAGCCTTTCACATCGACATTGAGATCGTCGGTCTTGCCCTTGGCCGCGACGGTGCCGGAGCCTCTCAGGTCCACATTCAGCTTGTCGACCGTGCCTTCGGCTTCAATGGTGCCGGAACCGGCGAGCAGCAGTCTCGCCTCCGGTTGGGACAGGCCGGCCAGCTGCATGTCGCCTGATCCAAGCAGCTCGAACCTGCGGAAGCTCCGCTTGCCCGGCAAGGTCACGTCGACGCGGTCGGTCCGGCCGAAATGAAAGAAGCCGCCACGGCAATCCAACTCCACCACGCCGTTGCGGACCCGGACATGGGCGATGATCTCCGGATCGCCCTTGACCACCAACTGGTCGCCGACACCGGCCTGGTAATGGGTGTTGGCGGGAAGCGCCACCGCCGCCCTGTCGCTATCGCCGTCCCACGGCAGAGCGCGGGTGGTGGCGGTGGATGTCGGCGTGCCCATGGCATCGCATCTGGGCAGGTCGAACCCGCCGAAATCGAACACGGCATTGCCGATGGCATTGCCGCCAAGCGCAAAGGCCCCTCCCAGGCTAACCGCAGAAACGGCAAAGGCGGACACGGCGATGATCGCGAGTTGGGTGCGCATCAGTCTCTCCTTGTTCTAAGTGAAATCGATCAGGCGGACATACAGCCGCGGATAATGGACAAGCCCGGACATGACGAATCAGCGGCCGTCATCGTCCAAGGACGCATTGGCGATCTCCGCCGCGACGCGTGCACGAATGCGCGCTTTGAGCTTTGCGGTGGCGGCGTCAATCTCATCCTGGTCGGGCTGGCGTCCGGTCGTCGCCGCTTCCTCTATGATTGCACTCAGGCCGGGCCCGCCGGCGCGGGCGCGGCGGCTGTGATGGGGACGGCCCTGAATTTGTCCGTCGGGATGGACGATCCGTCCGGCGCCGCTGATGTCGGACTGGATGCTTTTGGGCTCTTTCTTCAGATAGATCGTGCCCGCGCCGGACAGGTCCACGCTCAGATCGCCTTCCGGCGCGACTTCAATATGTCCGAGCCCGGATACGTCCAAATCGGCGTCCCGGGTGGCGAGTTCGCCGGCCTTGATTTTGCCGGCGCCGCTGACGTCGACATGGAGCTGATCGGTTTGCCCTCTGGCCTCCACCGTGCCATCGCCACTCACATCCAGATCGGTTTTCTTGGTCCGGGCGTCGGCGATGATCGATCCGGCGCCGGACACTTTCAGCGCCAACTCCGGTTGCGACAGGCCGGAAAGCCGCATGGCTCCGGTTCCGGAGACTTCAAAGCTCCGGAACGTCCGCTTTCCCGGAAGGGTCACGTCGATCCGGTCCATATGGCCGAAGAAGAACTCATAGCGACAATCCAGCCCCACCACTCCGTTGCGAATCCGGATATGCGAAATGATCGCGGGATCGCCTTTGACCACCAATTCGTCGCCGACACCGGCCTGGTAATGCGTGTCGGCCGGAAAGGCTATGACCGCCTGGTCGCCATCGCCCTCCCAGGGCAGGCTGCGGGTGGTGGCGGTGGAAGCCGGTGCGCCCGTGACATCGCATCGAGGCAAGCCGAATCCGCCGAAATCGAACGCCGCATTGCCGATGGCTTCACCGCCCAACGCAAAGGCCCCTCCCAGGCAAACCGCGGAAACGGCAAAGGCAGACACGGCGATGATCGCAAGTTGGGTGCGCATCAGTCTCTCCTTGTTTGGGTGGAATCAAGCAGGCGGAAATGCAGCCGCGCGTAATTGACCAGGCCGCGGACAACCACATCCATGAGCAGCCAGGTCAGGGCGGTCAGCCCGACTGCGGCCGCGATCAGACCCAGCCCGGCCAGCCACAGCGCCGCCGCGCTGGCCAGGATGCCGGTGGAACCGAAAGCCATCAGGCCGGGGAACAGCGCCAGGAGCCAGATCGCGCCGCCGGCGAAGAACAGTCCGATGGCGGTTCCGAACATGGCGATCAGGATCGCCGCCACCGCGCAGACAAAAGGCACCAGGAAGATCAGATCCAGGGTTGCAAGACCCAACAAGGCCACCACCGCACTCAAAAGGTTGCCCGGGCTGCGTTCGCTTTCCCAGCGGCGGAAGCCGGCTTCGGCCCTGAGTTCGCGCGCCAGCCGGGCGGGATCGCCCAAGGCGCTGGCGATCGCCGCTTCGCTGCGGCCCGCCGCCAGCCCCTCGCTGAAATGGGCCTCATAATCGGCCATCGTCTCTTCGATCTCGTTTTGCGGCAGCCCGGACAGGCCCATGCGCAATTCGGACAGGAACATGGAGCGGTTCATGCCACGTCTCCCAGAATCTTGGCGACCGCGGCTTCGAACGCATCCCATTCGGCGCGCTGCGCCGCCAGCGCGGCCGTGCCGGCCTTGGTCAGTTTGTAATATTTGCGGGGCGGGCCGCTGGCGGATTCCCGCAGATAGGTGGTGACCAGATCGTCATTCTGCATCCGCCGCATCAGGGGATAGATGGTGCCCTCGCCCATGCCCACCGCGTCCGCCATGCGGGCGGCGATCTCATAGGCGTAATTGTCACCTCTGGAGAGTAGCGCCAGCACGCACATTTCCAGCACGCCTTTCTTCAGTTGGACTTGCAGGGACTCGGACATGAGGAGTCTTATAAGACATGGTACTGTGTAAAGCAAGGTAGCAGAAACTATCTGCAAATCCCAAGTTTTAACAACATGTTAACTACGAAATCCCGGTTATCCCGCCAACCAATCCTTAAGCACCCCAGGCGCAGCATGGTTCCATGCACGCCACTTCGCGCCTCGCGCATCTGCTCGAACTCGCCGACAAGGGTCCGGCTTTGCGCGCCGCTCTGGCCGAGGAAGTGGCCGAATTGCTGATCGACTGGCCCGGCGACTGCCCGCAGGAAATGCGCGGGGCCTGCGAAGCGCTGCTTGCCAATGCGGCCCGCGAAGTGGACGAACAAACCCATGCCCGCCTGCGGCTTCGCCTCAATGCCGATCCGGCGCTGGCCGCGCGCGTTCTGCCGCGGACGGCAAAGGCCGATCGCAATCTGATCGAGACCGCGCGGGTGGGCGGCGATATCGCAGCCGGACTGGCCGAGGCGCTCAAACTTTCCCGCGACCGCGCCATGGAGATTCTTTCCGATTCCAGCGGCCACGCCCTGGCGATCGCCTGCAGGGGCCTCAAAATTTCCCGCTCCGCCTTTTCCACCTTGACCCTTCTGCGGGGCGTCGAGGGCCAGGTCGCGCAATATTATGCGCGGCTGGATGTCTTCGACTCGGTCGACGCGTCGGAGGCGGCCAACCGTCTCGCGGACTGGTGCGCACAAGACAAGGCACAGCACGCCGCTTGATCAGTTTTCGGCGTGGACCTCGTGACGCTCACGGGTCTTGAGAAATTTCACATCCGGAAATTTCTCGGCGACATATCCCAACTCCCAGGCACTCTTGGCCAGGAACACCGGCGCGCCGTCGCGGTCGGACGCCATGCCGCCCCGGTTGGCGGCGGCGAGTTTCTCGATATCAGCCGCACTGCCCGACAGCCAGCGCGCGGACTCGAACGGCGCGGCTTCCAGGTCGGCGTCCAGGCCATATTCCGCCACCAGCCGGGACTTGAGCACATCCAGCTGCAGCATGCCCACCACCCCCACGATCCATTGGGCGCCGATCTGCGGCTTGAACAATTGGGTCACGCCCTCCTCGGCCAGGCTTTCCAGGGCGCGGGCCAGATGCTTTTGCTTCATCGGATCGGCGAGCCGCACCCGGCGCAGGATTTCCGGGGCGAAATTGGGAATGCCGGTGAACACCACCTGGCCGGATTCCGACAAGGTGTCGCCCACCCTGAGCACGCCGTGATTGGGAATGCCGATAATGTCGCCGGGCCAGGCTTCGTCCACCGTTTCCCGCTCGGAAGCGAAAAACAAAATCGGGTTATGGACGCTGATGGTCTTGCCGGTGCCGGACTGTTTCAATTTCATGCCGCGGCGGAACCGCCCCGAAGCCAACCGCAGAAAGGCCACCCGGTCGCGGTGGTTGGGATCCATATTGGCCTGGACCTTGAATACAAAGCCGGTGACCTCTTCGTCGGATGGATGCACGGCACGCCCGAGCGCCGCCTGGTCGCGGGGCGCGGGCGCATAGGCCGCCAGCGCGTCCAGAAGCGCCGCCACCCCGAAATTCTTCAGCGCCGAACCGAAATAGACCGGCGATAGATGACCCTCGCGATACGTCGCCAGATCGAAAGCCGGCAGGCCTTCGCGGACCAGCATCACCTCTTCGTCCAGCTTGCGCTTGAGTTCGGGATCGATAAGCGCGGCAACGGCGTTGCGGCCGATCCGCCCCTCGCCGCCAAAGGGCAGGAATTCATCGCTGCCCAGGTCCAGCAGGCCCTTGAAATTCAGTCCCATGCCCAGCGGCCAGACCATGGGCGCGGTCTCGATCTGCAGTTGGTCGGAGATCTCGTCCAGAAGCTCGAAGGGATCGCGGGCTTCCCGGTCCATCTTGTTGATGAAGGTCATGATCGGGATGTCGCGCAGCCGGCAGACTTCGAACAATTTGCGGGTCTGGGCTTCGATGCCCTTGGCCGCGTCGATCACCATCACCGCCGAGTCGGCGGCGGTGAGCGTGCGGTAGGTGTCTTCTGAAAAATCCTCATGGCCCGGCGTGTCCAGCAGGTTGAACACCGCGTCCCGGTACTCGAAGGTCATCACCGCGCTGGTGACCGAGATGCCGCGCTCCTGCTCGATCTTCATCCAGTCGGATTTGGCCCGGCGCGCCTCGCCCCGCGCCTTGACCCGGCCGGCGGCATGGATCGCGCCGCCCAACAAAAGCAGATGCTCGGTCAGGGTGGTCTTGCCCGCATCGGGATGGGAGATGATGGCGAAACTTCTGCGTCGGGCGGCTTGGCTGGCGGGGGTTGGGCTCATGGTGGCGCGAGGTAGCAGGCGAAATTTCTTCCTGCAAGCGTTAAGCTGCGCTTGATTGAGATGGACAGATGAAAAAGTGGCTTAGACGCTTCCTAATTGCCGCCGGCGTCCTTGCAGCCGTCCTTGGTATCGGCATCGCCTGGCTGGACTGGGAAACGCGACCCCAGCCGCCCGACTCTGAATTGCCCATGCTGGCTCGAGTTGTTCTGCCAGAGAGATCTGTGGCAGCTGCCAACCTTGCTTTTAAAGAGCGCGTACGCTCCTGGTTTCAATCCGGAATTGACGAACGAAGACTGGTGAACAAGTTAAAGAATATGAGCTTTGAAATTAATGAGGATCGCAATCTCGCGATTTTCTCGCAGCAGGTTTTTCCGTGTCTGAGAGGTTGGGTCACCCATTGGGATACCACCAACAGTCGCCGCGTAAAGAATGTTGACGCAAATTTTCGCGACGATTGCCCCTAACGAGCGCAGTTATGGAACCCTTCCAATTGGTTGCAATCAAGCGGCCCCAGCGCCTTCCGCCATGATCCGCTGCGCCCGCAGGAATATCTCCAGCCCCCGGACCGCGAACAGCATGGCCGAGAATGAGATCGAGATGTCGGTGATCAGGACGGCGTTGATGTGCAACCCGGGCGCGCCGGCCTCCAACCCCAGACGCAACCCCATCTTGAGAACAATAAGGACGATCAGCACCACCATGCCGGCCATGCTGCCGGTCTGCATCAAGGTGCCGGTCTCCGGATGCAGATGCAGCGCGGTGCTGCGGCCCCATTGCCAGCCCAAGGCTGCGCCAAGGGCACCGGCCGGAACCAGCCAGACCAGCATTTGCGGCGCGATCTGCGGCGCGCCGGGCGTGGGCGCCAAAATGGCCAGCGCCGCCAGGGCCAGATAAATCGCCGGGCGAATCCAGAGCCGCTTGAGCTTCAGTTCCTGCGGCCGCATGGCCCGGCGCAGCCGCCGGTAGAGAAGCGGCAAGGCGATGGCGAGGGCAATGAGGTAAGTGAGGGCCTGGTCCTGGTGGTGCATGCCGCAAGCTTACACAATCGGTTCGTCCACGAAAGCGCGGCCCTGCCGGTCCTCGATTTCCACGATCCAGAGGTCGGGATCGAATTTGACCTGCTTGTCCAGCCAGGCCCGCACCTTGGTTTCCGCGCCCCAGTCGCCCAAGGGCCGCGCCCAAACCAGTTCGCCCTTGCCGCCACGGGCCTGGTTCAACACCAGGGAAGTGCCGTCCAGCCGCGAGAGGGTGAGGATCACCGCCCCCGCCTCCTCCTGGCCCTTGCGCACGATGAAGGCCGACGCGCCGGCCGTCTCCGCCCGGCGGATCAGGGCGCGCACGAATATCCCGGCTTTCAGTCTGGGAACCGCGGTCATGCGGTGTTCTATCAGGCGGCGCCGCGGAACGGCAGGATTCTGGCTCCGGCGTCCATGCGCGCGCCATTGGCGCCCACCGCCGCATTGGGGAGCCGGACCCGGACGGTGGTGCCGATCCCCAGCGCCGATTCCAGCACGGTCTCGCCGCCATGCAAGGCCGTCAGCGATTTGATCAGCGCCAGGCCCAGGCCGGTGCCTTCCTTGCTCCGGGCGGCGGCGCCTTCGGCCTGTTCAAAAGGCTTGCCCAGCTTTTCCAGATCGGATTTGGAGATGCCGGTGCCGGTGTCGCGCACCATGATCTCCACGCCCCTATCGATCAGCCGGGCGCTCAAACGCACCTCGCCGCCGCCCGGGGTGAATTTGACCCCATTGCTCAGGAGATTGACCAGGATCTGTTTCACCGCCCGGCGGTCGGCGAAAATCTGGCCGGCGGACGGCGCCACATCGCTCAACAGGGCCACGCCGTTCCGCTCCGCCGCCAATTTGACGAAGCGCAGCGCCGACGCGGCCACATCCGCAAGATCGAACACCTCTTCATAGAGCTCGAACTTGCCGGCCTCGATCTTGGACATGTCGAGCACGCCATTGATCAGGTCCAGAAGATGGCCGCCGGAGTCATGGATCAGCCGGGCATATTCCTGATAGCGGGCATTGCCCAACGGCCCGAAAATTTCCCGGGTCATCAATTCCGAGAAGCCGATGATCGCGTTCAGCGGGGTGCGCAATTCATGGCTCATATTGGCAAGAAAGGCGGATTTGGCCCGGGACGCGCTCATCGCCTCGTCGCGGGCCTCGATCAAGGCGCGCTCCTGGGCCTTGCGCTCGGTAATGTCGCGGGTCACCGCCACGATCTCGGCTGCGGCGCCCTTAGGCCTGGGTCCGGCCGGGCGGCAACGCATCTCGGTCCACACATATTCATTGCCGGCTCGGCGGAGCCGCACTTCCGCCTTGCCTTCGCGGCCGAAATAGGCGGACTCCAGGAAGGCGGCCTGCACGGCAGACAGATCGTCGGGATGGACGATCGCAGCCGGCATTTTTCCATCCAGCTCCGCCGGCGCCCGGCCCAACAGCGCCGCCGAGGCCGGGCTGGCAAAACGGATGCGTCCATCGGGCCCATGCCGGGTGATCAGGTCCACCGCGTTGTCGGCCAGAAGCTGGTACATGGCCGCGCCATGCTCGGCCGCCCGGTCGGCAGCCCGCTTCAAGTCCCGGGCCGCCGCGGCGATCAACGCCCCCTGCGCCAGCGCCGCCAGGATCGCCGGAGCCATCAACGCGCCGGCCGCCGGAATTATCCGGCTGGGCGGCAGGTTGTTCAGCGTCGCCAGCGCATAGACCAGCAGAAGCACAATGGCCGCGGTGACGGCAGCCCAGCCTACGGCCCGGCGTCCGCCAGCCAGCGCCGCTTCCGCCGGCACCAGCACCAGCCATACCAGCAAGGGCGACTGCATGCCTCCGGTCAGCGCCGCGAGATAACCGATCAGAAGCGCGAACCAGGCCAGGCCGGCCAATTCCAGTACCGCCAAGCTGATCGGCGTCCATGCGGCCAAGGCCAGCAGGATGGGAGCCACCAGACCGCCTATGGCCAGGCTCTCGAATAGATCGGGGCGGCCGATGAAAAGGACAAAGCCCAGCCCCAGCAGCGCGCCGACCAGGGCCTTGCCGGCCTGCACCATGGCGAACAACCGGCGCGGCTCGCCATCGGCAGTCAAAAGGTTGAAGGAACCGATCACGCTTTACGGCCTGTTCACCATAATTTCCGGCCAGTGTCGCCGCGCAATCTTTAACGAAGCCTGAAGGAACCGCTCGCGCGCCGGCAGATCGGAAACCTTCGAGGGCGATCGGTTTAACCGGCCTTAAGCATGATGGCGCGATTCGGGCCCTTCTGTCCCCTTTCGCCGCAACCCATAACCAATCCGCAACCGCCGGCCCGCAATATCTCCCGGGCAGGGGGACGCGTGCAAAACGTGGCGGCGGAGGACTGGGGGGATGTGGTGGTGGAACAGGGCCCGGAAGCCCTGCTCGAGACCCTCCATTGCCTGCGCGTCGCGATCACCATCTTCGATGCCGACACCAGGCTGATTTTCGCCTCGGCCCACCTCAATCACATCTTCCGGAAACTGCCGCCCCGGGAAAAACTGATCGGAAAATTCTACGACCAGCTGATCGCGCTGGAACTGCCGGAGATCGCGCCCCAAGCCTTGGCCGGCGGCGCCGATGCCTTCATCGCCACCCGTCTCGGCCAGCTGGGCCCCCGGGCCTGGGAACCCCGCGATATTCCGCTTGCCGATGGCCGCATCATCGAGATCAAGGCGCGGCAGGTGCCCAGCGGCAACGCCATTCTGCTCTGGTCCGACGTCACCGCCGCCCGCCACCAGGTCTCCCGGATGAGCGAAGCGATCAAATTGTCGGCCGATGCCTTTGCCTTTTTCGACGCCCAGGACCGGTTCCTCACCGGCAATGCCCAATATGCGCAATTGAACGGACAGATGCCCGAAGCGCTCAGGGGCCATTCCTTCGAAAACATCGTCACCGAAGCCGCCTATAGCGGGCGGATCGCGCTGGACGTGGCGCCGGAGGAATGGATCCAGCGCCGGCTGCGCGCCCACCGGGCCGCAACCTCCGCCGACACAATCCAGACAATTAGCGGCACCGCCTATCTGGTGCGCGATCAGATCACGCCCGACGGCGGCCGCGTGGTGGTCTTCACCGACATCACTGAAAAGACCAGGGCCGAATCCGCCCTGGCCCAGGCCCAATCGGCGCTGGAAACCAGCCGCAACGAAGCGCGGCAGCAAACCGGCTACCTTGCCGACCTGACCAAGCAGCTGGATTACGCCACCCAGCAGGCCGACAACGCCAAGACCATGCTATTGCGTACCATGAGCCACGAGCTCAAAACGCCGCTGAACGCCATTCTCGGCTTTTCGGACCTCATGAATGCCCTGTCGGATACGCTCTCGCCGGCGCAGGTCCGCGAATATGCCGGCCTGATCCATCAGGGCGGACTCAATCTGTTCAAGATGGTCAATCAGATCATGGACCTCACCAAGATCTCCGCCGGGCGCTATGAGCTGCGCAAGATGCCGGTGGATGCGGGGAGCGTCCTGTGCATGGCGCGGGACAGTTTCCGCGCCCGCGCCGAGGCCAAGGCCATCACCATCGAGGCCGAGGATTGCCCCGCCGGCATTCTGGTGGAGTCGGACGAGACCGTATTCTTCGGCATGGTCAACGCGCTGGTCGACAATGCGGTGACGTTCACCCAGCGGGGCGGGCGCGTAACGCTGTCGGCAAAGCAGCGCGGCGATATGGCGGCCGTGACCGTGGCGGATGACGGTCCGGGGGTCGCGGAAGAGGATCTGAAGCGCATTCTGGAGCCGTTCGAGCATGCCGGCCGCGCCCAGGATCATGCCAGTGGCGCCGGCCTCGGCCTCACCCTGGTCAACGCCTTTGCGGAACTCCATGGCGGATCGCTCGAGCTCGAAAGCGAGCCAGGCAAAGGCTTTCGCGCCACTCTCCTGATGCCAAGAGCGCAATAAGAAATTAGACCATTGTTAAATCTGGGTCGGAACCCACCTACCCCCATTGCGCGAAGCGCATGATGGGGGAGGGTGAGTAGCGTCAGCGTGCGAACGTAGCACGCTCTCGAGCGTGCGAAAGCCGGAGGGGGCCCAAAATGAACCTTACCGCTTCATCCAGGCGGGCTCGAGTTTCGGTTCGCCGAAATGAAAGCCCTGGAAATAATCCACGCCGAAACTTTCCAGCAGGGCGGCGTCTTCGTCGGAACCCACCCACTCGGCGACCACCCGCATATTGAAATTCTTGGCAAGCCTGGTGAGCGTACGCACGAAGATCTGGTTCTCCGGACTGGACGACAGGTTCTTGACATAACAACCGTCGATCTTGACCACATCGACATGCATCATCTGCAGATTGCGGAAGGAGGTATAGCCGGCGCCGAAATCGTCGATCGCCACTTTGGCGCCCAGCTCGCGCAACTGCGACACGAAGCGGGCATTCTCCTCGAACTGGTGCAGGGAGGCGGTTTCGGTGAGCTCCACCACCAGCCGGTCGGCCACGTCGCGATTGTCGGCGACATAATCGACAAAAGCCTGCAGCCAGGCGGGATCCGACGCCGCGGTGCCCGAGACATTGACCCCCAGGACCAAATCTTCATGCTGGGCGAGCTGCTGCACCGCGGTTTCAAGGGCGAAGCGGTCCACCAGATTCACGATGCCCATCTGCTCGGCGGCGGGCACGAAATAGCCGGCGGTCAACTCCGCGCCATCCGTCCGCAGGATGCGCAGCAGACATTCGTAATGAACCGGCTTGCGGGTCGTGGCGTCGATGATCGGCTGATAAGCCAGCCGCAACCGGTTTTCCTTCATCGCCTGCGTCACTTCATCGGCAATCCCCATCTGGCGCAGGCGCGCCGTCTCGCGCTGCGGCGTGTCCGCATAGACGGCGAATCCGTCGCGGCCATTGACGCGGGCACGTTCCAGCGCCTGCTCGGCGCGCAGCATCGCCTCCTGGCTGTTGGCGGCGGCCAGCGGCAGCCAGACCGCGCCCACAGAGGTGGTGGCGGCGACTTTTCCGACGCGGAGTCTCGATCGGGTGCTCGCGCACCGCCCGCTTGAGGCGGCCGGCGACCACGGAAATTTCACTCTCCTTGCAGTTTTTGAGGATGACGCCGAATTTGTTGCCGGCGGTGCGGCCGATAATGTCGCTGGCGCGAAGCGATTTGGCGAGGCGCTCGCCCACGCCCACGATCACTTCCTCGCCCGCGTCGAAGCCATAGCCGTCATTGATCATCGCCAGGCGGTCGATCGAGGCCACCAGGAAGGCGCAGTGACGGCATTCGTCCTTGGCGCGGGTTATGGCGAGCTGCAATTCGGTCCGAAGCGCATTGCGGTTCAAATGGCCGGTGAGCTCGTCCCGGGTCGCCAGATAAGTCAGCCGCTGCATCTCGCGCTGCTTTTCGGTGTTTTCGCGCAAAATGCCGACCAGACGCTCGGTGCGCCCGTCATTGTCGGGCACCCGGGTGCCGGCAAAAGTAAAGCCGACCGCGCCCAACGCCGACGCCATTTCCAAATTCAATTCGAAGGGCGAGGAATAGGCTGACTTGCTTTCAAGCAGGGCCGCCAGCGCGTCGCGACCGGCGCGCGTCACAGCATCGAGAAACGCCTGGGGATGGCCGCCGCTGAGCGGGAAGGGAAGGATCTCGCTGGCGCCGTCCCAGTGGATGCGTTCCTCGGCGATCATCCAGTCCAGCACCACCAGCCGCGCCGCCTGCGAGGCCAGGCGCATGCGCGCATTGTCGTGGGCGGTACCGATCGCGGCCCGGATCTCGGTCCCTTTTTGAGGCGAATGCTGCAACAAAACCACCATCCCGGCCGGATTTTCCGGTCCAACCCGGGGCGAGTATCGGGGACGCGGCTTAAAAAAGGGGTAACCTGTGGATAGATGAGCCCGGCCCGAAGCTTGCGTCTGGGCCAGGTATGCGCCCGATCGGCCATACCGGTTTTCCCGCCCATGGCATTGCCAGGGCCCTGGCTTGCGCGGTCAGAAAATCAAGTCCATCCAATCGCTTACCCATGGAAATGGACCGGCGGGACGGGGCGCGGACGCGCCGCGACGATCGGGAATCCGCTTGCGGGCCCGAGCGATCTCTGGCTGCTCAATCCGTCCCATTCCGGTACAGCCAAGATGCGCCGCGGCTTAACGCCGCCTTTGTGGCGCAGCTGCTGAGCCAGTTGATGCCCGGCAAGGAGCGGCCGGGATCAGACCTGCTCGCCGCCTATGGCGAAACGCCAGCGCGCCGGCCACTCTGCGACCGCCGGCTGTGAGCCGCGGGCGAACAGAAGCAGGGATGCGGCAAAGAACAGGACCGATCCGCGCGGCGTATCATTCATCAAAGCCAAGGCGCCGAAGAACATCGCGGCGGCGGCGGCACCCGCCAAGAGAGCCGGGCGCGGATCTTCGCTGAGACGCGAAAACGCCACAGCCAGGATGATGACGGCGGCCGCTGCCTGGCCCGCGGTCGCGACAACCGGGGCCGGCACCAAAATCGCGACCAGTCCCATCGCCGCGGCAAGCAACAACAATAGCGCGGACAGCCAGTCCGGCGCCTTTTGCGGAAAGCAGACGGCGAGCAGGTAAAGGACGCTGGTGAGGCTCGAGACCAGAACCGCCACCGCCAGCGCAAGCCCGGGCACCGGGACAAGCAGCGAAACCGCCAAGGCCGCCATCAGCATGGATGCGAAGCGCAAAAAGGCGCAGGCCCCCGGGTGCCCATGCCGCATCATCCGCCAGCTTGCCAGCGTGGCGACAAACAGAAATCCGGCGGACAGCGAATCAAAGGATAAAGCCATGCCGATCGCCAGTATGCCCTCCGCATGGCTTCTTTTGAATCGGTTTAGGCGGCGACCAGGTTCCTGAGGACGTAGGGCAGGATGCCGCCATTCTTGAAATAGGCGACCTCGTCGGCGGTCAGGATCATCAGGATCAGCGGCAGCTTTTCCGTCGATCCGTCGGGACGGCGGATGGTCGCCTCCACCCGCATCCGCGGCTTGATCTCGCCGGACAGGCCCGGAATGTCCACCAGCTCGCGGCCGGTGAGGCCGTAATCGCGGCGGCCCTTGCCGGGCTCGAAGCAGAAGGGCGCGACTCCCATGCCGATCAGGTTGGAGCGGTGAATGCGCTCGAAGCTTTCGGCGATGACGGCGCGCACGCCCAGAAGCTTGGGGCCTTTTGCCGCCCAGTCGCGCGAGGAGCCGGTGCCGTATTCCTTGCCGCCGATCACCACCATTTCCAGGCCGTCTTTCTTGTAGGCCTGGGCGGCGTCGAAGATCGCCATCTGCTGGCCCTCGCCATTGACGTCGCGATAATAGATGGTGTTGCCGCCTTCCTTGCCGCCCATCATCTCATTCCTGATCCGGATATTGGCGAAGGTGCCGCGTTCCATCACTTCGTGATTGCCGCGGCGCGAGCCATAGGAATTGAAATCCTTCTGCGCCACCTGGCGTTCCTGCAGATAGATGCCGGCGGGCGATGTCGGTTTGATGTTGCCGGCGGGCGAGATGTGATCGGTGGTGATGGAATCGCCGAACAGCGCCAGCACCCGCGCGCCGGCGATGTCCTTCACCGGCGCCGGCTCGATCTTCATGCCCTCGAAATAGGGCGGGTTCTGCACATAGGTCGAGCCGATGTCCCATTGATAGGTCTGGCCCTTGACCAGCTTGATCTTTTTCCAGTGGGAGTCGCCGGTAAAGACATTGCTGTAGCGGGTCTTGAAATTGGAAGCCTTCACCGCCTTGCGGATGGTGGCGGCGATTTCCTTCGGGCTGGGCCAGATATCCTTCAGATAGACCGGCTCATCATTCCTGTCATAGCCCACCGGCTCGCGGGTGAGGTCCATATTGATCGATCCTGCCAGCGCATAGGCTACCACCAGCATAGGCGAGGCGAGATAATTGGCCCGCACCAGGGGATGTACCCGGCCTTCGAAATTGCGGTTGCCGGAAATCACCGCGGCGGTGACCAGATCGGCCTCGCCGATCGCCTTGGTGACCGGATCCGGCAAGGGTCCCGAATTGCCGATGCAGGTGGTGCAGCCATAGCCGGCCAAGGTGAAGCCCAGTCTGTTCAGCGCCTTGTCCAGCCCCGCTTTCTTCAGATAGTCGGTGACCACCTGCGAGCCCGGCGCCAGCGAGGTCTTGACCCAGGGCCTCACCTTCAGCCCGCGCTTGACCGCCTTTTGCGCCACCAGGCCGGCGCCGATCATCACATTGGGATTGGAGGTGTTGGTGCAGGAGGTGATGGCGGCGATCACCACATCGCCATGGCCGATGGAGGTCTGCGAGCCCTCCAGCAGGGCGCGGCGGTTGGCGTCGCTTTCCTTCTTGTAGGTGTCGACCAGATGGCCGGCGAAATTGGACGCCGCTTCGGAGAGGGGTACCCGGTCCTGCGGCCGCATCGGTCCGGCCATGGAGGGTTCCACCGTATCCATGTCCAGCGACAGCGTGTCGGTGAAGACCGGATCGGGGCTCTTGCGGGTGCGGTAGAGCCCTTGCGCCTTGGCGTATTTCTCCACCAGCGCAAGCCGCGCGCTGGCGCGCGCCGTGTTCTTGAGATAGTGCAGGGTCTCCGCATCCACCGGAAAGAAACCGCAGGTGGCGCCATATTCCGGCGCCATATTGGCGATGGTGGCGCGGTCCTCCAGCGACAACTCATCCAGGCCGGGGCCGTAGAATTCCACGAACCGGCCGACCACCCCCTTCTTGCGCAGCATCTGGGTGACGGTCAGAACCAGATCGGTGGCGGTGACGCCTTCGCGCAGCTTGCCGGTCAACCGGAAGCCCACAATCTCCGGAATCAGCATCGAGATGGGCTGGCCCAGCATCGCCGCTTCCGCCTCGATGCCGCCCACGCCCCAGCCCAGCACCGCCAACCCGTTGACCATGGTGGTATGGCTGTCGGTGCCCACCACCGTGTCGGGAAAGGCCGTCTCGACGGTCTTGTTTTTGTCCTTGCTCTTACGGGTCCACACCGTCTGGGCGAGATATTCGAGATTGACCTGGTGGCAGATGCCGGTGCCCGGCGGCACCACCCGGAAATTGGCGAAAGCCTGCTGGCCCCAGCGCAGAAAGGCATAGCGTTCCCGGTTGCGCTCATACTCGATGGTGACGTTCTTGCGAAAGGAATCCTTATGCCCGAAATTGTCCACCATCACGCTATGGTCGATGACCAGATCGACTTCGGCCAGCGGGTTGATCTTTTCCGGATCGCCGCCCAATTTCTTCATCGCGTCGCGCATCGCGGCCAGATCCACCACCGCCGGCACGCCCGTGAGATCCTGCATCAGCACCCGCGCCGGCCGAAAGGCGATCTCGCGATCGGAGGTGCGGGTCTTGAGCCAGCCCGCCACCGCCTGAATATCCTGTTTGGTGACGGTATGGCCGTCCTCGTGGCGCAGGAGATTCTCCAGAAGCACCTTCATCGAGAAGGGGAGCTTGGCGATGCCCTTGAGGCCGTTCTTTTCCGCCTGCGGCAGGCTGAAATAGGCGTAAGTCTTGTTCCCCACTTTCAGGGTGCGGCGGCATTTGAAACTGTCGGGATGGCTGGTCAGCTGATTGCTCACTGGGGGCGCCTTTTCACTTGTTTCGGCTGCGCCGGATTTAGTCAAAATCGCCGCCAAAAGATAGCGCCTTTGGCACAGCTGGCGACAATTGAGGCTTAAAATCGCCCAATTCGCGTGGCCTGATGGGCAAAAGGGATGCGTGCGGAACGGCCCGTACGCGGGGCGACAGAAAAAGTCATGGCTGCGCGTGGAATTCCGATTCTGCTTTGCCTTGCGCTTCTGGGCGTAAGCCCCGCCTTGGCGCAGGAGCCTGCCGATCCCATGGCGGCGCGGCTGTCGGCCGAACGGGTCAGCGATGTTGCCGCCGGCGATTACAGCGCCGCCGATGACATCAATTTCACGATTCTGCCCTATGGCGACAAATATCTGCTCCGATTCGAGGACAGCCCGGAGAATTTCGTCCTCACCAGCGATCGGGTGGCGTTGGGCGGCCGGGAATTGAAATATGATACCGGCGTGCTGGCGCTCAAAATCTCGGTGTGGGGCGGCGTCACGCTTTACACCCAGGACGCGCCCGGCGGGGTGCCCGCCACCCGGATCGGCGATCCCACCATTGCCCCCCGGCTTCTGGTTTCAGCCGCCAATCTCACCGCCGCCCTGGCGGATGAGGAAAGCCATCTCGACTATGTCCAGCAGCTCAAGCTGCATTTTTCCGCCGACGCCTCGATCCTGTCCGACAGCGACGATGCGCGCGCTTATGCCTTCGATGCGCTGGTCAACAGCGAGCTGGGGATCGAACGGCTGATCGCCGCCCCCGCCGGCCGCGCCGCCTTCGTCAAGCGCTTCGGCGCGGTGCGCATTGTCGAAGGCGACAAGCCTTCGATCGCGATTTCCGGCCGCACCCTGCTGGTGAGCTTTTCTCCTTCCGCGGGCGCGGCGGGCCGGGCCTCCTCGCGCGCCATCGTGCTGGCACTGAGCAAAATCCTGTCGCTGCAGGAGCATGGCTGAGTATTTTTGCCGGGACCCAGCCAACGCAGCGCCGGCGAGCCGTCCCAGACGGGGAATTTCAGATCAAAAACAATCGGTTGGAGCGCTGTCATGGAACCGATGGGACAAATCGGGTATTTGCCGCGTTAAGGCCCTGTTAACCAGCTCCGTCGAGCCTGTAGCGGATTCTTTGAGCGCTTGTGGGGAAGCGTGGCAATACCCAATAACGACAAAATCACTCGCTCCGAGCCTTTGCCGGTTCTGCCGGCAGACGCCTTTGATCGGCTTGCGCGGCTGCATATCGAGACCAGCGAAGCCGGCCGGCTGGTGATGTTTTTGCGCGCCGCGCTCAACGCCGCCTCCGTTTTCATGCTGATGGGCACCTGCGTGCTGTTTCTGGGTGGCGGCGCGACGCTGGCGCACAATTTCGCCTGGGCGGTTCTGATGCTCATGGGTGTCGCGGCTCTGCTTCATTCCTATATCCGCACCAATGCCGCCGTCTTCGACCGGGCGCCGATTTCGGTGTCGGCGCGAAATTTGCGCCTGATTTTTCTGTATATGGGTTTTGCCTGGGGTGCGGGCGCCTTTCTGGCGCTCCCGGTCATGCCGTCCAGCATTGCCGCGATCCTGTTCGCGATGGTACCCACCGTGCTGCTGGCGCTTTTGTTGCGTGATGGCCCGGCGGTGGCGGCATTCCTGGTGCCCGCCGGGCTGTTGACCGTTGCTTGCGCATTTTTGCATGGCTGGCCTCACCCGATAAGTGATGCATTGCTGATTTTGGGGCTGCAATGGGCTTTATTCCTTGGCATTGTCCTGCGCCGGCGCACGTCGTTTCCCGCGGGTTTCGCCTTGCACTGAATTCACACGACCCCGGCATTGCCGCAGATGCATAATCGGGACCGAATAGCCGGTCCCAGACGCGAGAAATCCATGAACAACCTGACCAGCTCCGACGACAATGCGGCACAAATCTTGTTGAAGGAGGGACGCGCGCTTCTGACAACGAATGACGAGCGGCGCTTTTTCGACGCCTTGTTCGCCGCCGCCGCCGACGAGGATGTCTGCCGCAGCCGTCCGGACGAATTGGCGGCGCTCGCCCGCACGACCTGGGCGGAGGCCCGGGCGCACAAGTCCGGCGATATCCAGATCGCGCTCACGCAAAACAGCGACGTCCACGACCCTGAAACCATCATGGTCGCGGTCAATGACGACCGACCATTTCTGTTCGATTCCACCCTGGCGGCCGCGATCGCGGCGGGCGCGCGCATCCGCGCCGCCTTCCACCCCATCCTCGAAATCGGCGGGAAACCCACCAGCGTCATCGTCCTGGTGCTGGATGCCGTCCTGGACCAGGCGGCGCAGATGGCGCTGCGCGAAAGCGTCAATGACAGTCTGGTTCAGGTTCGCGATTCCGTGCGCGACTGGAGGGCGATGCTGGCCCGGCTCAAACAGACGCGCGACGGCCTTGCCGCGCAGCCGCCCAAGGATGCCGATATCAAAGAGGATTTGGCCTTTCTCGACTGGCTGGGCGACAATCATTTCACCTTTTTGGGTGCGCGCGATTATGCGCTCGATCCCGATGGCGACCATGGCCGGTTGGAGCCGGTGCCGGACAGCGGGCTGGGCGCGCTGTCCGATGAGGAGGCGCGCGTCATCCGCCAAAGCGCGGAACGGCCGGCGCTGACCCGGGAGGTGCGCGCCTATCTCGATCAGCCCGAGCCCTTGATCATCACCAAATCGAATACGCGCAGCCTGGTGCATCGCCGCGGCCATATGGATTATGTCGGCGTCAAGACTTTCGACCAGAAGGGGCGATTCAACGGCGAACATCGTTTCGTCGGCCTGTTCACCTCCAGCGCCTATAGCCTGTCGTCACTCGAGACGCCGCTGTTGCGCCGCAAATGCGCCGCGGTGATGGCGCGCGCCGGCCTCGCTCCCGCCAGCCATGACGGCAAGGCCCTGGCTCATATCCTGGATATGTTCCCCCGCGACGAGCTGTTTCAGATCTCCGAGGACGAATTGTTCGAAATCGCGATGGGAATCCTGAAATTGGGCGGACGGCCCAAGGTCAAGCTCTTCCTGCGATTCGACCGGTTCGACCGCTTCGTCTCCGCCCTGCTGCTGGCGCCGCGCGACCATGTCACCGGCGAATTGCGCGAGACGATTCACGCCATCCTGGCCCGCGCCCTGGACGGCCGCATGTCGGCCGCCGATGCCGAGTTCGACGAAGGCGCCCTGGTTCGCATCCACTACATCATCGGCCGCAATCAGGGCCAAAGGCCCAAGGTGGACGTCCGCGCTTTGGAGCGCCAGATCGCGGACGCAATCAAGACCTGGGACGATTCCTTCCTGGAGGCGCTGTCCGTCCGCCATGGCCGCGTCGAGGGCGTGCGGCGCATGACCGCGCGCGCCGCGCAATTCACCCCCGGCTATCGCGCCATTTTCTCCGCCCATGAGGCGGCGGAGGACCTCGACATATTGGAAGCGCTGGCGGCGCGCCGGGATGGTCCAAAGGTGGAAGCGCGCGCCTATCGCAAACCCGACGACGCGCACAGCGCGCTGCGTCTCAAACTTTACGTGCTGGGCGAGGTCCTGCCGCTGTCGGTGTCGCTGCCGGTGTTCGAGAATCTGGGTTTGAAGGTGATCGCGGAGGACGCCTTTCCGGTTCGCTTCAAGCGCGACGATGGCTGGACCGAGGAAGGCGCCATACTGGACTTTCTGATGGAGCGCGCCGATGGCGAGGCGGCAGGCCTGGGTGACATCCGCATTCCGCTGCAGGACGTGTTCCATGCCGTTCTGGGCGGAAAGGCGGAAAGCGACGGCTTCAACCGGCTGGTGATCGGCGCCGGGCTCGATTGGCGCAATGTGGTGATCCTCAGGCTGGTGGCGAAATTCCTGCGCCAGGCGGCCTTTTCCTTCAGCCAGGACTATATGGAGCAGGCGCTGGCCCGGAACCCGGACATTGCCGCCCTGCTCGCCCAGCTGTTCCATGCCCGGCTTGATCCGAAGGCGCATTCCGATGCCGAGGCGGCGCGGCTGGAAGCGGCAATCGAGACCGCGCTCGCCGATGTGCCCAGCCTGGACGATGACCGCATCATCCGCCGGTTCCGCAATGTGATCGCCCATATATTGCGGACCAACTATTACCAGGCCGAAGCGGGCGCCATCGCCGTCAAGCTGGACTCGGGCAAGCTCGACGAATTGCCGGCGCCCAGGCCCTGGCGGGAGATCTTCGTCTATTCGCCTGTGATGGAGGGCGTGCATCTGCGTTTCGGCAAGGTGGCGCGCGGCGGCATCCGCTGGTCCGACCGGCGCGAGGATTTCCGCACCGAAATCCTGGGGCTGGTCAAGGCGCAGCAGGTCAAGAATGCGGTGATCGTGCCGGTGGGCGCCAAGGGCGGCTTCTATCCCAAGACCATGCCGGCCAATCCCAGCCGCGATCAGTTCATGGAAATAGGCGTCGCCGCCTACAAGATGCTGATCAACGCCCTGTTGGATGTCACCGACAATCTGAGGCCCGACGGTGAAATGGTGCCGCCTCCCGATGTGACCCGCCATGACGAGGATGACCCCTATCTGGTCGTCGCCGCCGACAAGGGCACCGCCACCTTTTCCGATATCGCCAATGGAATCGCCGAAGCCCGCGGCTTCTGGCTGGGCGACGCCTTCGCCTCGGGCGGCAGCCACGGCTATGACCATAAGAAGATGGGCATCACCGCCCGCGGCGCCTGGGAGGCGGTCAAGCGCCATTTCCGCGAGATGGGCCGCGACATCCAGACGGAGGATTTCACCGTCATCGGCGTGGGCGACATGTCGGGCGACGTGTTCGGCAACGGCATGCTGCTGTCCCGCCATATCCGGCTGGTGGCCGCTTTCGATCATCGCCACATCTTCCTGGACCCGGTGGGCGATACCGCCAAGAGCTATGCCGAGCGCAAGCGCCTGTTCGATCTGCCGCGCTCCAGTTGGGACGATTACAACCGGGATGTATTGGGCCCCGGCGGCGGCATCTTCGCCCGCTCGCTGAAACAGATTCCGCTTTCGCCCGAGATCCAGGCGCTGATCGGAACCGCCGACCCGAAACTCTCGCCCCCGGAATTGATCAAGGCGCTGCTGAAGGCGAAAACCGACCTGCTGTGGTTCGGCGGCATCGGCACCTTCGTCAAATCCGCGAGCCAGTCCAATCTCGATGCCGGCGACCGCGCCAATGACCCCGTGCGCATCAATGGCAGCGAAGCCGGCGCCAAGGTGATCGGCGAAGGCGCCAATCTCGGCGTCACCCAGCTCGGCCGCATCGAATATGCCCGCGCCGGCGGACGCATCGATACCGACGCGGTGGACAATTCCGCCGGTGTCGATACCTCCGACCATGAAGTGAATCTCAAAATCCTGTTCAGCGGCCCCTATCGCCGGGGCGAAATCGATTCCCAGACGCGCGATGCTTTGCTGATGGGCATGACCGACGAAGTCGCCGCCCTGGTACTGGCGGACAATTACGATCAGACGCTGGCTCTATCGGTGGCCGAGGCGGCCGGAATACGCGACCTTGACGCCGGGGCGCGCTTCATCCGGGCGCTGGAAGCCAAGGGCAAACTCGACCGGGCGGTGGAGTTTCTCCCCGGCGACGCCGATATCCAGAAACTGGCGAATGACAAAAAGGGCTTCGCCCGGCCGGAACTGGCGGTGCTGATGGCCTATGCCAAGCTCGATCTGGATTCGGAAATCCTGGACAGCGCCCTGCCCGATGACGGCGCCTTCGCCCCCACCCTGGCGGCCTATTTCCCCAGACAGGCGGCGGAGCGTTTTGCCGCCGAACTGCCGCAGCACCGGCTGAAACGCGAAATCGTCTCCACCATCCTGTCAAACCGGATCGTCAATCTGGCCGGGCCGGTCTTTGTCGCCCGGATGAAGGAAATGTCCGGCGCCAGCGGCGCCGATGTCGCCCGCGCCTTCACGGTGGCGGAAGGCGCCTTTGATCTCAAAACCCTCAAGGGACGGATCGATGCCCTGGACGGCGAGGTCGATGCGCAGATTCAAACCGCGCTCTATACCGAGATCGCCGAAATATTGCGCCGCCTGGGCCTGTGGTTCCTCACCCATATCTCCGCCCGGGACGATCTGGCGGAAACGATCGCGCTCTACCGGGCGGGCGTGGAGACATTGCGGTCGAGCTATAAAAACTTCATTTCGCCGGAACAGGCCCAGGAAGCCGAGGCGCGCATGTCCCGCTTCGCCCAGCCGGGGGTGCCCGATGACTTGGCGCGCGACATTGGGCTCTTGCCCCTGATGGGAGTAGCGCCGGAGATCGCGCAACTCGCCCGCACCACCGGTCACGGCATCGCGCCGGTGGCGGCGATGTATTTCGGTGTCGGCGCGGCCCTGGGATTGGATAGGCTGCGGCTTTTGGCGGCACGCATTATGGCCGGCGAACATTGGGACCGGCTGGCCATTCGCCGCCTGGTCGATGATCTTTTCGCCGCCCAGCGGGCTCTGTCGCAAACGCTGCTGGCGCACTTGCCCGCCACTGCCACCGCCGATCAGGCGATGACCGCGCTTCAGGAGTGGGCCGTTTCGCAGGCCGAAGCTTTGGCGCGGACCCGAAACTTCCTGGCGACCCTGGAAACCACCGGCGAATTGTCCATCGCCAAGCTCACGCTGGCGAACAGCCAGGTTCATAAACTGGCTGATATTTAACCCGCTCGCTATTTCTTACCCCCTCTGCCTTCGCACGCTCGAGAGCGTGCTACGGCATCTCCCCCGCCAGCATGCTTCGCATGCGCGGGGGCGAAAGGGCACGACCAAGCTTCGACAATATTGGATCGTCTTGGTCCCGGCATTGGTGCGTCTTGGTCGGGACCCGCCTCCCCCGTTGCGCGAAGCGCATGATGGGGGAGGTGGCCGTAGCAACCTCTCGAGGTTGCGAAGGCCGGAGGGGGCTACCTAACCGAGATTCAACCGCGCCGCCGGTTCGGCATGCGCGGATTTATCCTGGCCGACGAATTCGATGCCGATGCCATGCTCATGATGGCGCGCCACCCGGCCCGCCATCTGCGCGATCAGCACGAATTCCCCGATCGTCGGGCGCACATCGGTCTTGAGCGAAACCCCGCCGGCGGAAATGTCCATCACTTCGCCATGCACGATCTGGCCGTCGGCGCGGGTGAATTTGGCGAAGCCCTTATGACTGGTGCGCTCATGCCGGCGCAACACCGATTCGTCCACCAGCGACTTGTTGAGGAACACCGTCAGCTGCTCGGCGGTGCGCTCGCGCTTCAAGGCGGTGCAGGAGAAATGCACCCCGAAATTCGTTTCATCCAGCCGCATCACCTGGCCCTCGAAGCGGCCAAAGCCGTCCACATAGAGCACCACTTGGGTTTCTTCGGGCGGCATCAAATCGCAGGCGATGGCGGCGCCGCCGGGCGAAAGATCGCAAATCTGGCAACGGGCTTCCTTGCCGTCGGCCGGCGTAAACAGCCGACCGGGCAGATCGACGCGCACGCGCCGGAATCGCCTGCGCTCGGCGCGCGCTTTGGCGATGACGGAGTCGCCTTCGTTCACTGCCAGCACCTCATTGGCCACGGCTGGTCCTCATATTGGTCCGCTTGTTTTAAGGCCTTGAGGTCAATAGATGGTTACCAAATGTCCACCTCGGCAATCATTTGGTCCATTTTCGGCGGCTTTGACTTAACGCGGCGGAAAGGCCGCGCTATATGTCCCATTCTGACATTTTCGGCCTGACATTTCCGGCCTGTCCGATCATGCCGGCCTTTGGGGGTATCCGATGCGCTTTCTCAGCCAATTCCGCGGTTCGCGCCGTGTGGCTTGCTTGTCCTTGATTTGTGCCGGCCTGGCGCTGGCAGGCTGCGCCGATGACGAGAATGTGACAGCCACCGGTTCCCCGTTCAGCCAGGCGCTTTTCAAGGATTACACCGATCTCGCCACCCAGGCCGGCGGCGTCCCCGCACCGCAATCCGCGAACAATGATACCGGTTTCTTTGACGATTTGTTGAGCGTGTTCGAGAGCGGCCCGGACAATCCCGCCGAAGCGGTGGCCGATGCGTTCCAGGCCAAGGCGGATCGGGCGGCGTCCGGCGGCGAGCCGGAGCCGGAAATCGCGCCGGCCGATGTGACCGCACAGGGACTGCGCGCCCGGCTGATGCGCGCGCTGGCACAAGGCAAGGACCGTTTTCCCGAGCAGGCCGCCCGCGCCCAGGCCGATTACGATTGCTGGATTCTGGACAGCGGCGCGGTCAATCTTTCCGCCCAGGCGCAAGCCTGCCGCAGCGCTTTGAACAATTCGCTTCTGGCCCTGGAAAATGCGGCACGCCCGGCGCCGCCACCGCCGCCGGTTCGAGCCGCGCCGGCGCCCGCGCCGCAATCGGCAGCGCAAACAATGCCTTCCGATTATACGGTCTATTTCGATTTCGATTCCTGGACCCTGACCGCGGAAGACCTTGCCGTCATCACCAATGTGATCAACACCGCCCGTGCCGGCGGCCAATCGCGCATCATCGTGGTCGGCCATACCGATACATCGGGATCCGCCGGCTATAATCAGCGCCTGTCGGTCAGGCGCGCCAATGTGGTTGTGGAAGCGCTGGTGGACTTGGGAGCGCGGCGCGCCGCCATCCAGGCGTCGGGCGTGGGCGAGACCGATCTTGCGGTCCAGACCGGCGACGGCGTCAAGGAAGCCAAGAACCGGCGGGCGGTGGTCACGCTTCAGCCCTGAGCTTCGCGAATCGGGGTCGATCCGCCGCGCCCAAATCAGCCTGGCGGGAACAATAGCCGGCTTCGGTGCCGATGGAGGGGGCTATCAAAGCCGGTCCCAAAGGGCGTAGGCTTTGGCGCATGAACCCAACGACGTCGGCCCGCGCATTGCTTTTTGCCGTCCTGGCGGTGGCGCTGTTCTCATCCGCCGCCGCCGGTCAGGAGGGCTGGAATTACCACGTCAAGACGATGAATTTCGATCTCTGGTGCCAGGAACAGGCGCATCTGCCGGCCGACCGCTGCGACAAGCGCCTGCCCGAAGACGAAAAGGTTTTCGAGGCCTATCGGGCCAAGATCGAACGCTACGAAATCCCCTATCTCAAGGAACGGCGGGACGATCTGGCGATCAATCGCGACATCCTCCACAATGACCAGGTGGACAATCCGATGACGCAGAACCCCCAGGCCCAGACCCAGGATCCCGACCGGCAGCCGCCCACGCCATTGCCGTAAAGCGGGCCGCGCGGGGATTTTCGAAGAAAGATTCAGAAGCCGAAGCGGGGCCGGTCGTCGCTGTTGGCGGGCTCGCGACGTCCCATCCAGTCCGATATTTTCTGCAACAGATCGCCGGCCCCGAAAGCCGACAGATGCGGATGATCGCGGCTGATCACCAATCTGAGATAAGGCGCCTTGGCATGGGGTTTCGAGAGCATCCCCGGCGGCGGAAGATTGGTCTGGTCATGATCGGGCAAACGCTCGTCTTCCCGGATCAATTGCGAACCGATCAACCGTTCATAGGCGATGGCGCGGCCCAGAAGCGGCGTCGGGTCGGAGAGCATCTGCACCATTCCGAAGAACCGTTCGGGCTCGGTGCCCTTGAAGCGAATGGGAGCCAGCACCGTTTCCAGTTCGACCATCCGGTGGTCGGCGGTCGCCGCGACGGAGGAAAGACAGACAGGCTGCCGCAAGGCCAGCGATTGCCGAGCAACCCGGCCAGCGACAGGCTCGATTGCGATTCCCAATGCGCCAGAAAGCCGGTGCCCTTGAGTTCGAAGCCGAAACGCTCGCATAGCGCGGTTCCCGCCAGCCGATAGACCGGACGCGCCGGATTCTCGCAATCCAGGATGAAGGCGTAGGACAAAAGGCGCTTGATGGCGCGCGGATTGATGTCGGTCTGATCGGGCGCATCGCGTCCGGCCCGCAAACGGCTCCAATACCCCACCAGCAGGTGCGAATTTTTATGCTTCATGGCCCCACATGACCCTGGCGCCTGGTCCGGAACGGAACGCAGGCATCGTCTTCGCGGACGAATCCCAGCAGAAGGCATGCCAAGGCGGATCCGGGCCATGCTGAGCCGATCCACTGGAACAATAAATGCAGATAATTTTCAGATACCTATATGGTCAATTATCTTTGACTGCCCGAATGGGGCAACCCGCAGCCGCCCCTGGCGCGCGAGGCCGCCGCGGTAAAGCCGTCAACCGAAATGAAACGGTAATATCTCAAAGCTTCGGCGATGGGCTTCGTCTGGCCCGCCCCCAGGACCGCCGATAGCGCGACGGGTAGCCCTGCGAAGATCTATCCATCCTGGTGTCGGCGCTTGCCGTCGCGATTGTCGTTGTGAGCGCGGCCCACGGCCGAATGCAAACGGGCCACCAGAGCATGATTTTTCCAGCTTATTCCGTCGGAATTGCGCTGTCGCGGCAATCCTTCCAGCTTGCCTTTATCTTGCCGGGCGAGCACGGTCGGAACGCACACCCTATTACGTCTTCTCCTACCCGCCGATCTTTCTTCTCTTGATCGCGCCGCTGGCCTTGCTGCCTTATCCAGCGGCCTTGATCGGTGGCAGGCACGACATTTGCCCTCTATCTGGCGGCCATGGCGATACTGTGCCGCCGCATTTGCAGTGGCCCGGGGGCCGGCAAACCTATAATGCTGCTGGCGACCGCCTTTCCGCCGTCTTCGTCAATCTGACCAATGGAGAGAAGGAGTTCTGACCGGCGGTTGCTGACATTGGGTCTGGCGTTGCTGACAGAGGTGCCGCCTCTTGCCGGCCTGTGCTTCGGCTTTCTGGCTCTCAAACCGCAACTGGGTCTGCTTCTTCCCTTCGCCCTGGCCGCGGGCGGCCGCCGGAAAAGCTTTGCGGCGGCGGCGGTCACGGTCGTGGCACTAATCATAATCAGCGCGTCACTTTGGGATGGACAGCTGGCCGGCATTTCTACACGCCAATTCTCCCGCCGCATATCCTGGTCAGGGCGAGGTCGGCTATGAAAAAATCCCGCTCATTCGGCCCATAGTCGATCCGCCACGCCGATCACGGCCGGTATCGCCGGCGGAAGCAGCGATTTGGCGTTCGGGACGGTCCGGCGGGACGAATGCAGAACGCCATTCATTTCCGGAATATCACCCGCCCTTATAAAGAATAAGTTTGCCGCGTCGGACTGCGATATGGCCCTTGCAATTAAAGGCCGGGTCGGGCCATGTCGGCTTCGTTTCGCCCTGCCAGTCCAAGGTCCAATCCCGATGAACATTCACGAATATCAGGCCAAGGAAGTCCTGCGCGGCTTCGGCACGCCCGTCCCCAACGGCAAACCTGCCTTCAGCGTCGAGGACGCGGTCAAGGCGGCCGAAAGCCTGCCCGGTCCGGTCTGGGTGGTGAAGGCCCAGATCCACGCCGGCGGCCGCGGCAAGGGCGGCGGGGTCAAGGTGGTCAAATCCATCGCCGATGTGAAGAAGGAAGCCGAGCGGATGCTGGGCATGACCTTGGTCACCCATCAGACCGGTCCGCACGGGCGGCTGGTGAAGCGCCTTTATATCGAGGACGGATCGGCGATCGATCGTGAGCTTTATCTCTCCGCGCTGGTCGACCGCGCCACCAGCCGCATCGCCTTCATCGTCTCCACCGAAGGCGGCATGGACATCGAAGAGGTGGCGCACAAGACGCCGGACAAGATCAAGACTTTCCAGATCGAACCGGCGGTCGGCTATTCCTCCCATGTCGGCAATGAAATCGCGGCGGCCCTGAATCTCAAAGGCGATCAGGCCAAGCAGATCGGCCAGGTGGTGAAGAGCCTGTATGAGGCCTTCACCGCCAAGGATATGAGCCTCTTGGAGATCAATCCCCTGGTCGTGACCAAGGATGGCAAGATCATCTGCCTCGACGCCAAGATCAATTTCGACGACAATTCGCTTTTCCGCCACAAGGACATCCAGGCGCTGCGCGACTTGGACGAGGAAGACCCGATGGAGGTTGAGGCGTCGAAATACGACCTCTCCTACGTCAAGCTGGACGGCGAAATCGGTTGTATGGTCAACGGCGCCGGCCTGGCGATGGCGACCATGGACATCATCAAGCTTTACGGCAGCGAGCCCGCCAACTTCCTGGATGTGGGCGGCGGCGCGTCCAAGGAAAAAGTCACCGCCGCCTTCAAGATCATCGTCAGCGATCCGAATGTGAAAGGCATCCTGGTCAACATCTTCGGCGGCATCATGAAATGCGACATCATCGCCGAAGGCATCATCGCCGCGGCCAAGGAAGTCTCCTTGAAAGTGCCGCTGGTGGTGCGGCTGGAAGGCACCAATGTCGAGAAGGGCAAGGAAATCCTGGCCAAATCAGGCCTCGCCATCACCTCGGCCGACAATCTCGCCGACGCGGCCGAAAAGGTCGTGAAGGCGGTAAAGGGTTCCAAATAATGTCCATTCTGGTCGACAAGAATACCAAGGTGATCTGCCAGGGCTTCACCGGCGCCCAAGGCACCTTCCATTCCGAGCAGGCCATCGCCTATGGCACCAAGATGGTGGGCGGCACCACCCCGGGCAAAGGCGGCCAGACCCATCTCGGCCTGCCGGTGTTCGACACGGTGCGCGAGGCAAAGGACAAGGTGGGCGCCGATGCCAGCGTCATCTATGTGCCGCCGGCCTTCGCCGCCGACGCCATCCTGGAAGCGATCGACGCGGACATCCCCCTGATCGTCTGCATCACCGAGGGCATCCCGGTGCTCGACATGGTGAAAGTGAAGCGGGCGCTGTGCGGCTCCAAATCGCGGCTAATCGGCCCCAACTGCCCGGGCGTGATCACGCCCGGCGAATGCAAGATCGGCATCATGCCCGGCCATATCCATCGTCGGGGTTCGGTGGGCATCGTTTCGCGTTCCGGCACCCTTACTTACGAGGCGGTGTGGCAGACCACCGCTGTGGGGCTGGGCCAGACCACTTGCGTCGGTATCGGCGGCGATCCGGTCAAGGGCACCGAGCATATCGATGTGCTGGAAATGCTGCTGGCCGATCCGGAGACAAAAAGCATCATCATGATCGGCGAGATCGGCGGCAGCGCCGAGGAGGATGCGGCCGATTTCATCAAGCATTCAAAAGTCAAAAAGCCGATGGTGGGCTTCATCGCCGGGGTCACCGCGCCGCCGGGCCGGCGGATGGGCCATGCCGGCGCCATCATTTCCGGCGGCAAGGGCGGCGCCGAGAGCAAGATCGAAGCCATGAAGGCGGCCGGCATCCGGGTTTCCCTGAACCCGGCGGCGCTTGGCACCGCCCTGGTCGAGCTTCTTTCCGGCAAATAGACGGCAGCCGCAATTTTTGCAGACCTGCCCCCGCATGAGCCCATTCATGCGGGTTTTAGCGTCGTAATTGCGCCGCTTTGAGGCCATATTAACTGCAATCGCCGTTGAATCGGCGCTTCAAAGGCGATACCACCCCACCCACTTAAAAAGCCCGCCACACGCCCAGCGGCCCCGGACAGGTTCAAGCCCAACAAGCTGACCTCTAACTCACTGAAATGACAGAACAATCTCCCGCAGATCGCATCGCCCGCGCCTCCAACGAGATCTTCGACGCCACCAGCTTCCTTTCCGGCACCAACGCCGGCTTCCTTGAAGCCCTCTACGCCCAATATCTTGCCAATCCCGGCGCGGTGGATCCCGGCTGGCGCGTCTATTTCGCCAGCCTGGGGGAACAGGGCCTCTCGCCTACCCAACTGGGTCAAGGCCCGGCCTGGCATCGCAATGGCAAGGCGCCTGCCGTCACCGATGAACTGACCCGGGCGCTCAGCGGCGAGGCGGCCCCGGCCAAGCCCGCCCTCGACAGCCGGAATGCGCGGGCAGTGGCGCAGGAATCCATCCGCGCCATCCAACTGGTGCGGGCCTACCGCATCCTGGGCCATCTCGAAGCCGATACCGATCCGCTCGGCATCGCGCCGCGCAATCCCCACCCCCAGCTCGATCCCGGCTTCTACGGCTTCCATGACGCGGAGATGGACAAGCCCATCTTCATGGACGGGGTGATGGGCATGGAGAGCGCCAGCCCGCGCCAGATCATCGACATTCTGAAGCGCACCTATTGCGACCATATCGGCTATGAATTCATGCATATCACCGATGCCGAGCAGAAGGACTGGCTGCAGCGCCGCATCGAGGGACCGGACAAGGACATTTCCTTCACCCCGGAAGGCAAGAAGGCGATCCTCAACAAGCTGATCGAATCCGAGGGTTTCGAGAAATTCGCCGCCGCCCGTTTCGTCGGCACCAAGCGTTTCGGCCTGGACGGCGCGGAATCCACCATCCCGGCCCTGGAGCAGATCATCAAGCGCGGCGGCCAGCTGGGGGTGAAGGAGATCGTGCTGGGCATGGCCCATCGCGGCCGGCTCAATGTGCTGGTCAATGTGATGAGCAAGCCTTTCCGCCAGCTGTTCCATGAATTTCAGGGCGGCGCCGCCAACCCGGCGGAGGTCGAAGGCTCGGGTGACGTGAAATATCATCTGGGCGCCTCCTCGGACCGCGAGTTCGACGGCCGCCAGGTGCATCTGTCGCTCACCCCCAATCCCTCGCATCTGGAAATCGTCAATCCGGTGGTTCTGGGCAAGGCCCGCGCCAAGCAGCGCCAACTGGGCGACATGCAAAGCCGCGCCTCGGTGCTGCCGCTGCTGATCCATGGCGACGCCGCCTTTTCCGGCCAGGGCGTGGTGGCGGAATGTTTCGCCGCCTCCGGCACCAAGGGCTTCCGCACCGGCGGCACCATCCATTTCGTCATCAACAACCAGATCGGCTTCACCACAGCGCCGATCTATTCGCGCTCCTCGCCCTATGCCACCGACGTGGCCCTGATGGTGCAGGCGCCGATTTTCCATGTGAATGGCGACGATCCGGAAGCGGTGGTGCATGCCGCCCGCATCGCCACCGAATTCCGCCAGCTCTTCCACAAGGATGTGGTGATCGACATGATCTGCTACCGCAGATTCGGTCACAATGAGGCGGACGAGCCGGCCTTCACCCAGCCGCACATGTACCGGGTGATCAAGGACCATCCCACCACCTTGCAGATCTATGGCAGGAAACTGACCGGTGAAGGCATGGTCACCGAGGCCGACATCGCCGACATGCATGCCGCCTTCAACCAAAAGCTGGACGAGGAATTCGACGCCTCCAAATCGCATCTGCCCAACCGGGCCGACTGGCTGGACGGACGCTGGGCCGGCCTTGCCGCCGCGCCCAAGAACAGCGACCGGCGCGGCGAAACCGGAGTGCCGGAGGAGCTGCTGAAAAAAGTCGGCAAGGCGCTCACCTCGGTTCCGGAGGGATTCCATCTCCACAAGACCATCGCCCGCCAGCTGGAAGCCAAGGCGCAGATGTTCGAAACCGGCCAGGGCTTCGACTGGGCCACCGCCGAGGCCCTGGCCTTCGGCACGCTCCTGGCCGAAGGCATGCATGTGCGGCTGTCGGGCCAGGACGCCTCGCGCGGCACTTTCTCGCAGCGCCATTCCGCCCTGGTCGACCAGGAGAGCGAGGAACGCTATCTGCCGCTCAACCATGTCCGCGAAGGCCAGGGTGAATTCGAGGTGGTGGACACGCTTCTGTCGGAAGAGGCGGTCTTGGGCTTCGAATATGGCTACACCACCGCCGATCCCAAATCGCTGGTCTTGTGGGAAGCGCAATTCGGCGATTTCGCCAATGGCGCGCAAGTCGTGGTGGATCAGTTCATCTCGTCGGGCGAGATGAAATGGCTGCGCATGTCCGGCCTGGTGCTGCTTCTGCCGCACGGCTATGAGGGCCAGGGGCCGGAACATTCCTCGGCCCGGCTTGAGCGCTATCTGCAGCTTTGCGCCCAGGACAATTTGCAGGTCTGCGTGCCTACCACCCCGGCCAATTATTTCCACATGCTCAGGCGGCAGATGCACCGGCCCTTCCGCAAGCCCCTGATCGTGATGACGCCCAAGTCGCTCTTGCGCCACAAACGCGCCGTGTCGTTCCTCGCCGATATGGAATCCAGCAATTCCTTCCATCGCGTGCTGCGCGACCAGGCGGAAGTCGTGCCCGGCGCCACCACCGTCAAGCTGGCCAAGGACGCCGACATCAAGCGGGTGATCCTCTGCTCCGGCAAGGTCTATTTCGACCTGATGGACGAAAGAGAGAAGCGCGGCGAATCCCGCATCCAGATCCTGCGCCTGGAACAGCTTTATCCCTTCCCCGACAATGTGCTGGCGGAAGAGCTGAAGCGGTTCCCCAAGGCCGAACTGGTCTGGTGCCAGGAAGAACCCCAGAATCAGGGCGCCTGGACATTCGTGGCGCCGCGGCTGGAAGCGCTTATGGGCGGCGCCAAGCGGCCCCGTTATGCCGGGCGGCCGGAATATGCCTCCACCGCGGCCGGCCTGATGAAGCAGCATCTGGCGGAACTGGCCCAATTCCTGAACGACGCCTTGACCGTGTGATCCGGCGGCAACCGCCTGCGAAGAGGACTGAATGAGTATCGAAATCAAAGTGCCCGCGATGGGCGAATCCGTGACCGAAGCCACTGTCGCGCGCTGGTTCAAGAAGGAAGGCGAAAGCGTCAAGCGCGACGAGCCGATCCTGGAACTGGAGACCGACAAGGTGACGGTGGAAGTGCCCGCGCCGGCCGCCGGCGCGATCGAATCCATTGCGGTTCAGGCCGGCGCCACGGTTCAGGTGGGCGCGGTCTTGGGCTCCATCGCCGAAGGCAAGGGCGGGAAAGCCGCCGCGCCGGCCCCGCAACCCAAGACAGAGACGCCGAAAGCCGAAGCCCCCAAACCGGCGCCCGCCCCGGCGGTGAAATCCGAGGCCCCGGCCATGCCGGCCGCCCGCCGCATCGCCGAGGAAACCGGCCTGCCCATTTCCACGGTTGCCGGCACCGGCCGCGACGGCCGGGTCACCAAGGGCGACATGCTTGCTGCCTTGGAATCCCGCGCCGCCAAGCCGGCCGCGGCGCCGGCGCCGTCGGGCCCGCGCACCCATGCCGGCCGCGAAGAAAAGGTGGCGATGTCGCGGCTGCGCAAGACCATCGCGCTGCGCCTCAAGGAATCCCAGAATACCGCGGCCCAACTCACCACCTTCAACGAGGTGGACATGACCCGCATCATGGCGCTGAGAGGCCAGTACAAAGACAGTTTCGAGAAGAAGCATGGCGTCAGGCTGGGTTTCATGGGTTTCTTCGCCAAGGCCTGCATCGCGGCGCTGAAGGAAATTCCCAACGTCAATGCCGAGATCGAGGGCGACAGCATCATCTACAAGAATTACTACGATATCGGCGTCGCGGTTTCGACCGAGCGCGGGTTGGTGGTGCCGGTGGTGCGCGACGCCGACCTTCTGTCGCTGGCGGCTATCGAAAAGGTGGTGTTGGATTTCGGCACCCGCGCCCGCGACAACCGGCTCAAGCTGGAAGAGCTTCAGGGCGGCACTTTCTCCATCACCAATGGCGGGGTGTTCGGCTCCCTGATGTCCACGCCGATCCTGAATTCGCCCCAGTCCGGCATTCTGGGCATGCACAAGATCCAGCCCCGGCCGATGGCGGTCGACGGCAAGGTCGAGATCCGCCCGATGATGTATCTGGCGCTGAGCTACGACCATCGGCTGGTGGACGGCCGCGAGGCGGTCACCTTCCTGGTGCGGGTGAAGGAAAATCTGGAAGACCCGGAGCGCCTGCTTTTGGACGTCTGATCCCCTCCGCCCTTCGCTGGCTCGAGAGCCAGCTCCGTTCGTACGCTGGCGCTACTCACCCTCCCCCTCCAATGCTTCGCATGAGGCGGAGGCGGACCTGACCAAGACGAGAGAGGCGGCTTTGCCGCCTTTTTTGTTCGTCCGGTGCTAAGCTCGGGATCCGCTGCCAGCAATTCCAGGGAGTACAGTATGGCCTATGTCGACGGTTTTGTGATCGCGGTGCCGAAGGACAGGTTGGAGGATTACAAGGAAATGGCGCGCATCCTGGCCCCGATCTGGAAGGATCATGGCGCGCTGGATTATGTGGAATGCGTGGGCGAAGACACGCCGTATGGCAAGCTCACATCCTTCCCCCGGGCGGTCCTGGCCAAGGATGACGAAGTCGTGGTGTTTGCCTGGATCGTCTACGCGTCAAAGCAAGCGCGCGACGCCGCCAACAAGAACTCGATCGAGGATCCGCGCGTGAAGCAGTTCGAGAAGGCCATGCCCTTCGACGGCAAGCGCATGATCTTTGGCGGGTTCACGCCGTTCCTTGGATTGGGGAATTAGCGAAAGCCCGCGCGCCGCCGGCTAAGCCACTCTCTTATCGAGTTGTTCCAGCTTGGCCAGTTCGACATGGGCCCGAAGCTCGATCTGGTCCAGCACGTCCTGCAGCTTGGGATCAGCGAAGGCGTCATGGCGGCGGGTCACTGCCACCGCCAGCCGATTCAGGGTCGCGCGCGGAATGCCGCCGGCCAGCAGGCCATCGCGCACCGAATCCAGAATGTCGAGCAGCTGCTCGCCATGGGCGAGCCCCTTGGAGCGGCCGTCGGGAGCGTCGCCCATATCCTGCAGCGCCAGGATGGAATCCAGCGCCGCGATCGGCCCGGGACCGGCCACGATCTGGGCATGGTTTTCGGGCGTATCGGATACGGAGAAACTGCCGCCGGTACTCATGCTGGCGGATTTGCGCCGGATGGAGCCGGTTTCAATCCGGCTGGTACTCTTGATTTCCATGGCGTGAAATCCCGGAAGGATTTAGTTCGCGTGTCTGTGGGAGGCGCCAACTACTCCACGAAATATGCGGCCAACAGAGAATAGCCCGGCCAGCATCAGCCATTATGGTTAAGAAATGCTTAGGCCGCCCGGAGCATGATCGCGTTTCCTTGAATCGCGATCATGCTCCGGCATATTGATCTGGCACGATCTTTCGGAAAACCGGCTTCCACTTTTCCGGATCGCGCTTTAGGCGCGATGATAGGGGTGGCCCGCCAGGATGGTGGTGGCGCGATAGATCTGCTCCAAAAGCAGCACCCGCGCCAGAAGATGGGGCCAGGTCTGGGGCCCGAAGGCCAGGCTGCGGCCGGGCTTCTTACCGGGCAGCGGCGCCAGCCCGTCCGGCCCGCCGACCACGAAGGCCAGATCCCGGGTTCCCACATCGCGCAGGCTGGCCAGCATTTCGGCGAAGTCCTCGGAGGTCATGCCTTTGCCGCGCGCGTCCAGAAGAATGATATGCGCGCCGTCCGGCAAACGCGCCGCCAGCCGCGCGGCCTCGTCCGCCTTGCGGCTCTTGGTGTCGCGCGCCTTGCCGGGCGGCAATTCCTCGATCCTGACGGCGGAAAATCCCAGATTGCGGCCGAGCTTGACGGCGCGGCCCAGAAATTCGTCACACAGCGCTCCTTCGGAGCTGCCTCTTGCGCTGCCGATGGCCAGGATAGTGAGCCGCACCGAATTCAGGCCCGATTGGGCGATGCGACGTTCCACATGCCTTCGAGGTCGTAATAATCCCGCACTTCGGGGCGGAACACATGCACGATCACATCACCGGCATCGACCAGCGCCCAATCACCCTGGGTGGCGCCGGTGACGGGGCGGGTGCCATAACCCTCTTCCTTCAGGCGGCGGGCCAGATGATCGGCGATGGCCATGACATGGCGCGACGAGCGGCCGCTGGCGATCACCGCGGCATCGCAGAGCGAGGACCGGCCTTCCAGATCGATGGTGACGATGGCCTCCGCCTTGTCGTCTTCCAGGGACCTTACGATCCGCTTCAACAGATCGCTCTGCGGCGCAGCCTTTCGCGGCCGGGTCGGGCCGGTCTTTTTGGCATTTGTTTTTGCGGCTTTCTTGGGCGGGGCCTTGACGGATTTCTTGGTTTTCTTCGCGGGCGTCTTTTTCGCGGCTGCGGTTTTCTTGGTCAGGGGCAGGTCTCCAACTAACGCTTCGAATCTAGCATGGGCGCCGCGCCGGCCCAAGGGTGGGCCATCAGCCCCCTGAGCCGGGTGGCGCTTTCAAAATTGCGCGCGCCGTCCAGCACCGTCACCACCGGCGGCCGCATCGGACGACGCGCATTCCGGGTCATGCCGAAGCGCCGCACCAGGGGCGCATTGAGCGCGGCCAGAACGCTGCCCGGCCGCTGCACCACCGCGACCGGAATGCGCCGGGCCAGATCCCGCCAGCGCCGCCAATGGCTGAATTGCTCCAGATTGTCGCTGCCCATCAGCCAGATGAAGTGGATGTGGGGAAAGCGCCGCTGCAAACCCGTGACGGTGTCGATGGTGTAGATGGTGTGAAGCCCCTGTTCCAGCCCGGTGACATGGATGCGGGGATGATGCATCGCGATCCGCCGCGCGCTTTCCAGCCGGGCGGCGAAAGGCGCCATGCTGTCCTTGTCCTTCAGCGGATTGCCGGGGCTGACCAGCCACCAGACGGAATCGAGCTTCAGGCGCTTGATCGCCGTCTCGCTGACATAAAGATGCCCGGCATGGGCGGGGTTGAACGAGCCGCCCAACAGGCCGATGCCGAGGCCGTCCGCCGCCGGGCCGGGTGGAACAATCCAATTCAAGCGCGGACCGTCAAAGGCGCCTTGTCACGGGCGGACCTGACCCGTGCCGCGCACCACATATTTGAAGGTGGTAAGCTGCTCCACCCCCACCGGGCCGCGCGCATGCAGCTTGCCGGTGCCGATGCCGATCTCCGCCCCCATCCCGAACTCGCCGCCGTCGGCGAATTGGGTGGAGGCGTTCCACAGCACAATGGCGCTGTCCAGGGCATTGAGAAACGTCTCCGCCGCCTGTTCGTCGTCGGTCAGGATGGAATCGGTGTGATGCGAGCCGTAATGCTCGATATGCCGGATGGCCGCTTCCAGCCCGTCCACCACCCTGACCGCGATGATGGCGTCGAGATATTCGGTGCGCCAATCCTCCTCGGTGGCGGGCTTGGCGGCGGCAAAGACGGCGCGCACCGCTTCGTCGCCGCGGATTTCACAGCCGGCCTTGGCGAGATCCTCGAGGATCGGCACCCCATGGCTTTTCAGGATGGCGCGATCCAACAACAAGGTTTCGGCCGCGCCGCAGATCGAGGTCCGCCGCATCTTGGCATTGACCACCACCTTGCGCGCCATCTCCGGATCGGCCTTCTCATGCACATAGACATGGCAAAGCCCTTCCAGATGCGCCAGCACCGGCACCCGCGCCTCGCGCATCACCCGGCCGGTCAGCCCCTTGCCGCCGCGCGGAATGATGAGGTCGATGGTGCCGTTCAACCCTTCCAGCATCAGGCCGACGGCGGCGCGATCGGTGTTGCGGACATATTGGATGGCCGTCTCCGGCAGGCCCGCCGCTTTCAGACCCGTCACCAACGCGGCATGGATCGCGGTGGCGGAATGAACCGAGTCCGAGCCGCCGCGCAGAATGGCGACATTGCCCGCCTTGAGCGCGATGGCGCCGGCATCCGCGGTCACATTGGGCCGGGATTCATAGATGATGCCGATGACCCCGATCGGGGTGGAGACCCGGGCGATATCGAGCCCGTTGGGCCGCATCCAGCGCTTGAGCTCGCGCCCATTGGGATCGGCCTGGGCCGCCACATCTTCCACGCCCTTGGCCATGGCCTCGACCCGGGCGTCGTTCAGCGCCAGCCGGTCCTGCATCGGGGCGGGCATATTGTTCGCCTTGGCGGCGTCCAGGTCGCGGGCATTGGCGGCCAGGATTTCACTCTTGGCGGCGCGGATGGCGCGGGCGGCTTCCCTGAGCGCCTTGGTCTTGGTCGCATCATCGGCCTGGCGCACCGCGCGCGCCGCCTCGCGGGCCGCGGCGCCCACCGCCATCATTTCCGCCATCAAGGCATCGTTCTTGTCGTGCAAGGTCATGGTCTATTCCGTCATGGGCCCGTCAGCGCCAGATCGTCGCGATGGATCATCTCGTCCCGGCCACGATAGCCCAGAATGGCTTGGATTTCGACCGTGCGTTTGCCGGCGATCCGCTCTGCGTCCGAGGCATTGTAAGCGGCCAGCCCGCGGGCGATTTCGCGGCCCTGGCGGTCCTTCACCAAGACCGTGTCGCCGCGCTCGAACCGGCCGTCCACCTGGCGTATGCCGGCCGGCAACAGGCTTTTGCCGTCGTAAAGCGCTTTGACCGCGCCGTCGTCGATCACCAGCACGCCCTCCGGCTTCAGCCCGCCCGCGATCCAGCGTTTGCGCGCCAGGGCGGGCGACAGGCTGGCGCGGAACAGCGTGTGCCGCGCACCCTTGGCGATGGCGGCGACGGGGTGAAGGTCCTGGCCCTTGGCGATGATGACGTCTGAGCCCGCACCGGTCGCGATCTTGGCGGCGATCAGCTTGGAGGTCATGCCGCCCCGGCCGATGCCTGAGACGCTTTCGCCGGCCATCGCCTCGATCTCGTGGGTGATGGCGGCCACCTCCGGTATATGCGTCGCGGACCGATCGCGCGCGGGATTGGCGGTATAGAGCCCATCCACATCAGACAGCAGAATGAGCTTGTCGGCGCTCATCATCGAGGCGACGCGCGCGCCCAGCCGGTCATTGTCGCCATAGCGGATCTCCGCCGTCGCCACCGTGTCGTTTTCGTTGATCACCGGCACCGCGCCCAGCTCCAGCAAGGTATTCAGTGTGGCGCGGGCATTGAGATAGCGGTTGCGCTCCTCGGTATCGCCCAGGGTGAGGAGAATTTGCGCCGCGACCAGGCCTTCGCCGGCCAGCAAATCGGAATAGGCCTGCGCCAGCCGCACCTGTCCCGCCGCCGCCGCCGCCTGGCTTTCCTCCAACCGCAATTGCCCGGAGGGCAAATTCAACAAATTGCGCCCCAGCGCGATCGATCCTGACGACACCAGGATCACGCGAGCGCCCTGCCGCCTCAGCGCCGCCACATCGGCGCAGAGCGAGACCAGCCAGTCGCGCCGAAGCGTGCCGCTGGCGCCGTCCACCAACAGCGACGAGCCCACCTTCACCACGATCAGCTTGGCGTTCGAGAACAGTCCGCTCACGGCGACCATCCCGCATTTGTCGTGTCCAGAGGCCGTACCGAAGACTTGCGGCCCTTGTGGATTTCCCGGGCCAGCGCCCGCAGCACCGCCTGCACACCCGTGCCGGTGACGCCGGACAGAAGATACGCTTCATGGCCGCAGGCCTTTTCCAGCGCCGCGCGCTTTTTCGCCAGCGCGGCTTTCGGGACAGCGTCGATCTTGTTCAGAGCCACGATCTCAGGCTTGTCGGCCAGGCGGTGACCATACGCCTTCAATTCCTTGCGGATGGCCTTATAGGTCTTGGCCACCGCGTCGCCGGTACCGTCCACCAGATGCAGAATGACGCCGCAGCGTTCGGCATGCCCCAGGAACCGGTCGCCCAGACCGACGCCCTGATGCGCGCCTTCGATCAGGCCGGGCAGGTCCGCCAGCACGAAATCGGTGGTGTCGATCTTCACCACCCCCAATTGCGGCTCGAGCGTGGTGAAAGGATAGTCGGCGATCTTGGGCCTGGCCGCCGAGACCCGCGACAGAAAGGTGCTCTTGCCGGCATTGGGCATGCCGACCAGGCCGGCATCGGCGATCAGCTTCAGCTTGAGGATGAAGATCTTCTCCTCGCCCGGCTGGCCGGGATTGGCGTGCCGCGGCGCCCGGTTGGTGGCGCTCTTGAAATGCGCGTTGCCGAAGCCGCCATTGCCGCCCTTGAGCAGCATCAACCGCTGCCCGGTTCGAGTCAGATCGGCGATCAGGGTCTCGCCATCCTCTTCGTAGATTTCGGTGCCCACCGGCACCTTCATCACCGCGTCGGCGCCATTGGCGCCGGTCATCACCTTGCCCTTGCCGGGCTCGCCATTTTTGGCCTTCACATGCTGCTGGAAGCGGTAGTCGATCAGGGTGTTGAGATTCTCCACCGCCTCCGCCCAGACATCGCCGCCCCTGCCGCCATCGCCGCCATAGGGGCCGCCATATTCGATGAACTTCTCGCGCCGGAACGCGACGCAGCCATTGCCGCCCTTGCCGCTGGCGGCATAAACCTTCGCAATGTCGAGAAACTTCATCTTTCGTCGACGCTCCCACGTCGTTGTTTGATGGTCGCGCGGCCTGACCCGAAGTCTCCAACTTCGCGGGGCCGACGCACTCTCCGTTCATGGTCGCGCGGCCTGACCCGAAGTCTCCAACTTCGCGGGGCCGACGCACTCTCCGTTCATGGTCGCGCGGCCTGACCCGAAGTCTCCAACTTCGCGGGGCCGACGCACTCTCCGTTCATGGTCGCGCGGCCTGACCCGAAGTCTCCAACTTCGCGGGGCCGACGCACTCTCCGTTCATGGTCGCGCGGCCTGACCCGAAGTCTCCAACTTCGCGGGGCCGACGCACTCTCCGTTCATGGTCGCGCGGCCTGACCCGAAGTCTCCAACTTCGCGGGGCCGACGCTCCTTATGCCACCTTTTTCGGGAGGAATGCTTCCCGCGTCAACAGCATCTCATGGCACAGCACCTTCGCCCCGCGGGCGACGCTTTGGCGCATCCGGCTGCCATTATGACGTGCCCCCAGCTTGCCCAGGACATGGCCGGACGCCGGATTGTCGTGAAACCATCCCGCCCAGACGAACGGCGCCTTCAATTTCTCGAACGCGAACAGCGCCACGCTGCGCGCCGCCTCGGTGGCATAGCCCCGGCCCCAAAACGGCTTGCCCAGCCAATAACCGAACTCATGGCCCGCCTCTTCCCGATGCAATCCGATGCAACCCAGGAACAGGCCGTCTTCCTTGCGGATGATGGCGAAGTTGAAATGGCCCTCGCCGTGCCGGCCGCGGGTGGCCACGAAATCCTCAGCATCCCCCTCGGTGTAGGGATAAGGCACCCGCGCCAGATTGCGCGACACCGAAAAATCGCCCAGCCACACCGTCATCGCCGGAATGTCGGCGGGTCTGGGCGGCCGCAATATCAGCCTTTCGCTCTCCAAGATAGACATGACACGTTTCCCCGCTCCGTTCTCGCGAGGGAAATAAAAAGGGAGATGGCGGACCATCTCCCTCGCATGCCTGGGCCGCCATCTTGTGGCGGCCTATGTCTTCAGCCGCCTATTCCGCCGCCATCTTCGTGGCCGGGTTTTGCGCCGCCGCGATCACGGATACGAAGGTGCGGCGCTTGAAACCGGTCTTGAAGGCGACATTGCCGTCGCAAAGGGCAAAGAGCGTATGGTCCTTGCCCATGCCGACATTCTCGCCCGGCCAGAATTTGGTGCCGCGCTGGCGCACGATCACATTGCCGCCGGCGATCTTCTGGCCGCCGAACAGCTTCACGCCCAGACGCTGAGCGGCCGAGTCCCGGCCGTTGCGCGATGATCCGCCTGCTTTCTTGTGCGCCATGACTTATTCCTTGCCGGCTTCGATCGCGAGCACCTTCACCTTGGTGAAATGCTGGCGATGGCCGCGCTTGCGATGGGTGTTCTTGCGGCGCTTCTTCTTGAAGGCGACAACCTTCTCGCCCTGGCCGTGCTCGAGGATCTCGCAGGCGACCGAAGCGCCTTTGACCAGCGGCGTCCCCAGCTTGGGCGCGTCGCCGCCCAGCATCAGGACTTCGCCCAGGGTCAATTTGGCGCCGACATCGCCCTCCAGGCTTTCCACCTTCAGGACGGAATCCTTGGCCACCCGATACTGTTTTCCGCCGGTGCGGACGACCGCGTACATGGTCTATTTCCTTGAAACGAAAAGATTTTCCGGAAACGCGGGGTTCCCGAAGAGCCGCGCACTATACGGAAAGGCGCTTTGTGGTCAAGCCTTGAACGCAAAGGCTTTCCCGCCCCGGCTCAGGGTTCGATTTTCGGCCGGGCTCTGGTTTTCCCCACCCCCAGCTTGGCCAGCACCGCCCCGACCAAAAGCACCGCCCCCACCGTGATCGCCACGGATTTGGCGCTGGAAATGCCGGAGGCCAGGCGCGCCCATCCATCCGTCGGGCCGGTGAGGAACATGGTGAGCTCGAGCGCATTTTCGGCCGCGTCGAGCAAAGCCGCCACCGGCGCCACCATCGCCGCCGTCAGCACCCAGCGGCGCAATGGGCTGCCGCCGGGGGTGAAGCGCTCGGCCACCAGCACCCCGGAACAGAAGAAGCTGGCGGCATAAAGCGGCATCAGAAGATAGTCGAAACCCAGATCGAACCCAGCCCGGACCGCATAGGGCTCAGGCGCCCAGGCGTGAAAGGCCAGCCGGAACTGGGCGGCGCTGGAAAGGCCTTGCAGGTCCGCGGTCGAGACCCCGGTCAGGGATTTCAGCCACAGATCCATCGCCGCCAGAATCGCGAACACGACCAGCCCCAGCCCGGTGGACCAGGCCCAGCCGCGATCCAGCGCAGACTTGGAAATGCGCAATCCAACCTCCCGCTCTGTTATAAGCGCCGCATTATGCGATCCATCGGCGATATTCTCTACAATTTCCATTGGGTGATTCCGGGCGATTGCGCCCGTGCCGCCCAGGCCTGGGCCGGCGGGGTGGGGCCCTTTCTGGAGAAGCGCGGCATCAAGGCGCTGATAAACCTGCGCGGGCGCAACGACGACCTGTCCTGGTGGAAAAAGGAGACCGGCGCCGCGGCCGCGCGCGGCATCGCCCATCTCGACGCCATGCTGGATTCCAGAAAGCTTCCCACCCGCGCCATGCTGATGCGGCTGATCGAGGCGTTCGATACCGCCCCCCGGCCTTTTCTGCTCAAATGCTCCGGCGGACAGGACCGCACCAGCTTCGCGGCCGCGCTCTATATCATTCATCGCGACGGTTGGGCGGCCAGGCCCGAGGCGGACGCCCAGTTTGCCCGCTTTCCCTATCTGCATTTTCCCAAGAAACATCAGCGCTGGCTGAAGCCGTTCCTGGATTTCGCCGCCGAGGACGCGCATGGGATGCCCCTGGCGACTTGGATTTCCGAACATTATACGCCGGAGCGTCTGAAAGACTGGCTTCAGGCGCGCGGGTTGGGCGACGGTCACGCCGGCATCTTTCTGATGCCCACCCGCAGCCCGTTCCAGTGGTGACCGCGGTTCAGGTCGTGCCCGGCATTCTGCTTTGGCGCGGAAAATTCTCCCGCCCGGAACAGGAACTGTTGCTGGGCGAGGTGTTGGCGCGGGTTGAGACGGCGCCCTTCTACCGGCCGGCCATGCCGGTATCCGGCAAGCCCTTCTCGGTCGAACAGACCAATTTCGGTCCCCTGGGCTGGGTTTCGGATAAGTTCGGCTATCGCTACCAAGCTGCCCATCCCATCACCGCCAAAACCTGGCCGGAAATTCCCGCAGCGCTGATCGCGTTATGGCGCGAAATTGCGCAGGCACCGGATCCCGAATGCTGCCTGGTCAACCTTTATCGCGGCGATGCCCGCATGGGCCTGCATCAGGACCGGGACGAACAGGCGCTTTCAGCCCCGGTGGTGTCGGTGTCGCTGGGCGATGACGCGCTTTTCCGCATCGGCGGGACCATGCGAAAGGGCCCCAGCCAAAGCCTGCCGCTCTCCTCCGGCGACGTGGTGCTGTTCGGCGGGCCGGCCCGGCTCGCCTATCACGGCATCGACCGTATCCGCCCCGGCGGCTCCTCGCTTATTCCGGGCGGCGGCCGGATCAACCTCACCCTGCGGCGGGTCACGGAATAGGCCTGGGCAATTCGCAAAAAAAGCCCGGCCCATGGGGCCGGCGGAGCGACGGCCAGCGCGACAGCGCGTAGGCCGTGCGACCAAAAAAAGCGCCGGGTCTTTCGACCGGCGGAGCGTCGGCCAGCGCGACAGCGCGTAGGCCGCGCGACCAAAAAAAAGCGCCCGGTCTTTCGACCGGGCGCAAAATGCGCCGTTACGCGCGTGGATGCCCGGAGGGGATAACCGGCATCCGCGAAAAACAGGGCCTGGCGTGCAAGCGGGGGGGCAGAGCCTGCCGGACCACACTGTCTCTCGATGCCTAACTTAGGCGTAAATACCACAATTTTCAACTTTCTTCGGAAGAATCGCGCTTTACAAATTTTTCAGCGTGACAGTTGCGAAAATGTCATAGTCCTGGCTGGCTTTCCATCGCTGGCGCAACCCGCCTTATGTGCTTTTCCTTTCATCGATTTGACGGCGAATTTCGGCCTGATAGGCGTCCAGCGCCTGATCCCGGAAGCCATCCAGCCAAGTTCTGAGGCTGGCCAGCCCATCCCGGTCCAGATGATAGATCCGGCGTGTTCCGGCCGCCTCGTCCCGCACCAGCCCGGCCTCTTTCAGGACCTTGAGATGCTGAGACACGGCGGGACGGCTGACCGGCAGCTCCCGGGCCAGCGCCGCCACCGACCGGGGCCCGGCACGCAGCCGGTCGAACACTTGCCTGCGGGTGGGATCGCCCAGAGCATTCAAGACATTTTCGTAAGTCATAACTTACCGTAAGTTACTACTTACCAATAATCAACCATCAGCGGTCGGCTTTAACCGGCGGATTCTTGACGGGCATGGCAAAGAGCGGGTCCGGCAGGGGCATCCCCGTCTGGATTCCGCTCAGGGCCACCGTCGTGACCCCGCCCTGATTGTCCTTCACCATCCATCGCCGGAGTTCGATGTCGGGATAGGAAAAAACCAGGGTGATGTTGCTTTGCGCCCGGGTGGTATTGGCGCGGGCATGCACGATCAGCGCCCCCTTCTGCTCCTCCACGCCACGCACCGCCGGATTGTGCCGCAAGTCCACATCGCTGTTCAAAAGCAGGCCCAACGGCGTGTCGGACAGCGATGTCCGGTCCACCGTGTTGAGGCGGGAATTCTTGACGTAAATGTCGCCGCCGGTGGCCACGATCAGGATCGGGCTGGGCGGATTATAGGAAAAGCGCAATCGGCCCGGCTTGGCGAGATCGAATTCGCCCTGGGCGAGATCGCCCTCTGGTCCCAGCTGAACGAAGTTGCTTTTCAGCGTGCGGATGGAATTGAGATAGGCGCTGATCTTGTCGAGATCGGCCGCTTCCTTCTCCGTGTAGGTACCGGGATAATGCGTACCGGGGCCTGCCGCGCCGGTGAGCGTGGCGGCGGCAAGAACGGCAAGGATGGCGAGGCGGCGCATGATCGGGTTAAGGTCCTGATGGCCGATCCACCAAACCATTTCGTTTTCACCCACGCAACCGCTCCTCCCACAACCGAATGACCATGTTTCCGCCTTATTCCCGCATTGCCGTTCTGGGCGGCGGCGCCTGGGGCACGGCACTTGCAGCCGCGGCCATCGCCGCCGGCCGCGACACGATTCTTTGGGCGCGCGAAGACGATGTCGTGCGCGACATAAGGGAAAGCGGCGAGAACAGGCAATTCCTGCCCGGGGTGAATTTGCCAAAGAGTTTGCAGGTGACCGGCGGCTTGGAAGAAGCCTGCCGGGCCGGCGCCTTGCTTCTGGTGGTGCCGGCGCAAGTGCTGCGGGATTTCGCGCGGCGCATCGCGCCAATGGTGGCGCAGGATGTGCCGCTGGTGATCTGCTCCAAGGGAATCGAAAAGAACAGCGGCGCGCTGGTGCATGAAGTGCTGGCCGATGCCATGCCAGGATCGAGGATCGCCATCCTTTCCGGCCCCTCCTTTGCCGGCGAGGTGGCGCGCGGGCTTCCCACCGCCGTGACCATCGCAGCCGAGGCCGGCGTGGCGGAGCGCCTGCAGGCCAGTCTGGGCTCGCTTTCCTTCCGGCCCTACACCAGCCAGGACGTGACCGGCGTGGCCTTGGGCGGCGCGGCCAAGAATGTCTATGCCATCGCCTGCGGGGTGGTTGAGGGCCTGGGTCTGGGCGAGAATGCCCGCGCCGCGCTGCTGGCGCGCAGCTTCGCCGAACTGGCGCGGCTGAGCGAAGCGCTGGGCGCCAGGCGCGAAACCTTGATGGGGCTTTCCGGGTTCGGCGATCTGGTTCTGACCGCCACCAGCAAAACCTCGCGCAATTTTTCTCTGGGCGTCGCATTGGGCAAAGGCACGTCCGTTGGCCGAACTGGAAGCGCCGGGCCATCCCCTGGCGGAGGGCGTGGCGACCGCACCGGCGCTGGTCAAGCGCGCCCGGGCCGGGCAGGTCGAGCTTCCCATCGCCGAGGCGATGGCCGATCTTTTGAGCGGCGCCTTGCCGGCGGGCGAAGCCATGGTGCGGCTGATGACAAGAAGGCTGAAAACCGAATGAAATACTGGCTGTTCAAGAGCGAGCCCGAGACCTGGTCCTGGGAGATGCAGAAAAAGAAAGGCGCCAAGGGCGAGCCCTGGAGCGGAGTGCGCAATCACACCGCCAAGCTGAACATGATGGCGATGAAAAAAGGCGATCTCGGCTTCTTCTATCATTCCGGGGCCGAAAAGGCGGTGGTGGGGATCGTGGAAGTGATCGGCGAATACCGGCCCGATCCCACCGACGAGAAGGCCATCTTCGGCCTGGTCGATGTAAAGGCGGTGAAAGATTTCCCCAAATCTGTGTCGCTGGCGGACTGCAAAGCCAATCCCAAACTGGCCAAAATGAGCCTGGTTACCAGTTTTCGCCTGTCGGTTCAGCCGGTTACCCCCGAGGAATGGAAGATCGTCTGCGCCATGGGCGGTCTGACAAACAACTGACAAGTTTGGCACCGGCGCGGTGCTATGCTCCCTGAAGAAGGTGCGCGCATGCGCATCGAAAGGAGCAGCACATGGCAGCTAGCGATATCCTCAATCTGAGATCCTCGATGGGAGCACGGGCGATCCGCCTGCTCTATGCCATCGCCCTCATCCTGATCGCGCTTGGCGTGTTGATGGGGCTGGGGCGCGGCATCAGGATCATGACTCATACGCCGATGAACCGCCCCGCGGTGACCGCCACCACCAATCCGCAATCCGGCGCCACCGCGACACCACAGCCGCCGCAGAACCGGGCGATGCAGAATGCCCGTCCGGGGCCGCGCGGATTCTATCGGGACCGCTATCGTCATCGCCGTTTCGGCATGATGGGCCGCGGCATGGCCGGCCGCTCGCCGGCCCTGTTCGGGGTCCTGGTCATGATCGGCGCGCTGGTGAAGGGATTCATCGCGCTTCTGATCGTGCGGGTATTGTCGGAAATGGGGCTGGCGGTTCTGGCCATGCCCAGGCGCGCTGAAGCTTGACGAGCTTCATGATCGAAACCTGGTGCCGCCGCGTTGATGGACGCGGCGACGCACCCTAATCCAGCGCCTTGACGATCCCTTCCGTCATCTTCTTGGCGTCGCCGAACAGCATCATGGTGTTGTCGCGGAAGAAAAGCTCGTTCTCGACTCCGGCATAGCCGGAGCCCATGCCGCGCTTGACGAACAGCACGGTCTTGGCCTTTTCCACTTCCAGGATCGGCATGCCGAAGATCGGCGATGTGGGGTCGGTCTTGGCCGCCGGATTGGTCACGTCATTGGCGCCGATCACATAGGCGACATCGGTCTGGGCGAACTGGGAATTGATGTCCTCCAGTTCGAACACTTCGTCGTAAGGCACATTGGCTTCCGCCAGCAGCACATTCATATGACCGGGCATGCGTCCCGCCACCGGATGAATGGCATAGGAGACCTTCACCCCCTCGGCCTTGAGCTTGTCGGCCATTTCGCGCACCGCATGTTGGGCCTGGGCCACCGCCATGCCGTAACCGGGCACGATGATCACGCTGGCGGCGTTCTTCATGATGAAGGCGGCGTCGTCGGCCGAGCCCTGCTTGACCGGCCGGGATTCCCTTGGGCCGCCGGCCGCCGCGGTCTCGCCGCCGAACCCGCCCGCGATCACCGAAATGAAGCTGCGGTTCATGCCCTTGCACATGATGTAGCTGAGGATGGCGCCGGATGAGCCCACCAGCGCCCCGGTGATGATCAGGGCGGTGTTCTCCAAGGTGAAGCCGATGCCCGCCGCCGCCCAGCCGGAATAGGAATTCAGCATCGACACCACCACCGGCATGTCGGCGCCGCCGATGGGAACGATCAGGGTGATGCCGAAGACAAAGCTCAGGCCCGCGATCGCCCAGAAGGCCCAATGCGGCTGGTCCATGGTGAAGTAAACAATCAGCCCGACGATCACCAACCCGATCAGCAGATTGAGCAGATGCCGGGCCGGCAGGATGATCGGCGCCCCACTCATATTGCCGTTGAGCTTGGCGAAGGCGATGATCGAGCCGGCGAAAGTGACGGCGCCGATCGCCACCCCCAGCGACATCTCGACCAGGCTCTGGGCACGGATGGCGTTTTCCAGGCCGATGCCGAAGGCTTGCGGCGAATAAAGCGCCGCCGCCGCGGTCAGGACCGCGGCCAGACCCACCAGCGAGTGGAACGCCGCCACCAATTGCGGCATGGCGGTCATGGCAATCCGCCGCGCCGTCACCGCGCCGATGGTGCCGCCGATGGCGATACCGACCACGATCAGCCCCCAGGTCATCGCGTCGGAAACGTCCGCCACCCAAAGCGTGGTCAAAACCGCGATCAGCATGCCGATCATGCCGTTGCGGTTGCCGGTGCGTGAGGATTCCGGTGACGACAGGCCTTTCAGCGCCAGAATGAACAGGACGCCGGCGACCAGATAGAGCAGTGCGGCGATATCCGCTTTTCCGCTCATTTCTTTTCTTTCTTCTTGTACATGGCCAGCATGCGGCTGGTGACCAGAAAGCCGCCGAAAATATTGACCGACGCCAGGATCAACGCGAAGAAGCCCAGGCCCTTCGACGTCCAGGAAGCGCTGGAGAGCGCCGGCACCGCCACCGCGATCAGCGCGCCGACAATGATGACCGAGGAGATGGCGTTGGTGACGCTCATCAGGGGCGTGTGCAGCGCCGGCGTCACGCCCCAGACCACGAAATAGCCGACAAAGATCGCCAGCACGAATATCGAAAGCCGGAATACAAAAGGATCGATCATTTCCATTGTTTTCCTCGCCTAACTCGGGCCCGCCGCCCCCGCGCGCGGAGCGCTGGCGGGGGAGATGCCCGTAGCAGCGCTTGCAGCGCGCAGGCGAGAGCCGGAGCGCCAAAGCAAGATGCGAAGGGCAGAGGGGGTCATGATTTCAAAGCCGGATTTACCACTTCACCGTCTTTTGCCACTAGCGCGCCCTTGACGATCTCGTCATTCCAGTCGATGGCGAGCGCGCCGGTCTTCTTGTCCACCAGCAGCGAGATGAAGTTGAACAGATTGCGGGCATAGAGAGACGACGCGTCCACCGCCAGCCGCCCGGGCAAATTGGTGTAGCCCATGATGGTGACGCCATGCATCTCGATCACGTCGTTCGCCTTGGTGAGCGGGGTGTTGCCGCCGGCTTCCGCCGCCAAATCCACGATCACCGAGCCCGGCCTCATGGTCTGGATCATCTCTTCCGACACCAGGACCGGCGCCTTGCGGCCGGGGATCAGCGCGGTGGTGATGATGATGTCCTGCTTCTTGATGGTCTCCGCGATCAAGGCGGCCTGCTTGGCCTGATATTCCGGCGACATTTCCTTGGCATAGCCGCCGGCGGTCTGGGCGTTCTTGAATTCCTCGTCCATCACCGCCACGAAGTTGCCGCCCAGGCTTTCCACTTGCTCCTTGGTTGCGGGGCGGACGTCGGTGGCGCTGACGATGGCGCCCAGCCGCTTGGCGGTGGCGATGGCTTGAAGCCCCGCCACGCCTACCCCCATCACCAGCACCCGGGCCGGCGCGATGGTGCCGGCCGCCGTCATCATCATCGGCATGGCCCGGCCGAAGGTGGCCGCCGCATCGATCACCGCCTTATAGCCGGCGAGATTGGCCTGGGACGACAGCACGTCCATGGACTGGGCCCGGGAGATGCGCGGCAGGAATTCCATGGCGAAAGCGGTGACGCCCTGCCCCGCCAGGGTGGCGATGGCGGCTTTTTCGGTATGGGGGGCCAGCAGCGCCGCGACCACCGCGCCTTTCTTGAGAAGTCCGGTTTCGGCGGCGGAAGGGCCGCGCACTTTCAAGATGATGTCGGCGTCAGCAAGGGCTGCTTTTGCATCCGGCGCGATGGTGGCGCCAGCGGCGGCATAGTCGGAATCGGCGATCCGGGCGGCGGCGCCGGCGCCGCTCTCCACCACCAGATCCAGACCTAATCCTTTGAATTTCTTGATGGATTCCGGTGTCGCGGCAACCCTGGTTTCGCCCGACCTTGTTTCTCTGGGGATCGCAATTTTCATCCCCAGCCCCCGATCCCTCAGCCGTGGGTCCGGAAAATGGCCAGGAAGATCATGACCAGCAGAATGCCGCTGATCGAGTATTTCAGGAAGGTCAGGAATCCCGCATATCCGCGTTGATGCTGGCTGATGTCCATCGAGCCGGGCGTGTAATGTTCTTCAGTCGTGGCCATGGGATTCGCTTTCGGAAAGGCCCGCAATATAGCAAAGGAAACCGTTCCGGCAATCGTTTATGCCCGAGCGCCCGGACGCCCGATTGCGACAGAATGTTCCCAATCCGCCAGCAATGTCCGCAAGGATGAAACCAGCGCCAGGGGCTGGTCCAACATGATGTGATGCTGCGCTTCCGGGATCTCGACCACCGGGACGGCGCGGTCCAGAAGATCGAAAATATAGTCGCCCACCCGGGGCGGCATCAGTACCGAATGTTCTCCCCGGAACACCGCCACCCGGCAGCGGGTGGATTTGAGCAGCGCGGCGGTGTCGCCAATGGTGAATTGCCGCCAGATCGCCGGATCGAATTTCCAGGTGAAACCGGATTCGCCATCGGGGCCGGTGACTTCTTTCAGCGAATGCCGCGCCACCCAATCCAGCAGATACAGATTTTCGCAGATCTGCGGCGGCATCAAACGAAACCGGGCCAACGCCGCCGCCAGGCTGGGATAGATCTTGTGGGGGTGCGGCTTGTGCGCGGCCGGATCGCCGGCCCGGGTGGGCGGATTGACCGGGGAATCGATGATGACGACGCCGGAAAGCCGCGACCCGAAAGTCGCCGCCGCCTTCATGGTGACGAAACCGCCAAAGGAATGCGCCGCGATCACCGGCGGCTTGGGATGCGCGAACAGGCCGGCGTCTTCCAGAACCGCCAGTTCCTCCGCCGCGAACAGATCCATCGAATAGGCGCTGGCATCACCTTGCGGCACACGCCATTCGCTGTCGCCCATCCCCGACAGATCCATCGCCGCGACGTGATAGTCGCGGGCCAGGAAGGGTGCGATGAAACTCCACCAATAGGCATGCGCGGCATTGCCATGCACCAGCAGCAGCCCCGGCTTGGATGGGTCGCCCCAGCGCAGATAATGGATGCGGGCGCCCTTGACGGATACGAACCGGCTTTCCGGCTGGAACCCTATAGCTTCCGTTAACCAGCGGGGCGCGGGCGGCGGCGAGCCCGCCAGGGCGGCGAGCTGGCCCGGATTGGCGTTAACATCAAGCAATTGTCTTTCGGTTTCGGGCGGAAGCCCGGGAACGGGAGGCACGAACGGCGTATCGGACATCGGGCAATTCCGGCTGTTTCGCGGGATTCAGCCTTTCTTAAGCATCGCGTCAACTGTACCGCGAATGGACAGGCTTAAACCCCCCATTTACTTGATCTCTTCACAATGCGCCCGTTCCAATTCGGGAAAGAGAGATGGCGCAGACGATTCTTGTCGTGGACGACGATCCGGTTCAGCGACGCCTGCTGGAAGCCGCGATCACGCGCAGCGGCATGACGGTGGTGACCGCACCGGGCGGTCAACCGGCGCTGGATCTCATCAATGGTCCGCGCGGCGATCAGATTTCGCTGATGCTGCTGGACCTGGTGATGCCGGACATGGGCGGGCTGGATGTCCTGGCCAAGCTCCGGTCCACCAATTCCGATCTGCCGGTGATCGTCTTGACCGCCAGGGGCGGCATCGATTCCGCGGTGGAGGCGATGCGCGCCGGCGCCAACGATTTTCTGGTCAAGCCCGCCAGCCCGGAGCGGATCGCGGTCTCGATCCGCAATCAGCTCAAGATCGGCACCCTGTCCGGCGAAGTCCGGCAACTCAAGAAGAAGACGGACAACCGGCTCACTTTCGAGGATCTGATCGCCGAGTCGCCGGAAATGAAGCAGGTGTTCCGGCTGGGCTCCCGGGCGGCGCAATCCGATATCCCGATCCTGATCGAAGGCGAAAGCGGCGCCGGCAAGGAATTGGTCGCCCGCGCCATCCAGGGCACCTCGTCGCGGTGCGGCAGGCCCTTCGTCACCGTCAATTGCGGCGCCATCCCGGAAAATCTGATCGAATCCATTTTGTTCGGGCATGAGAAGGGCTCCTTCACCGGCGCCTCCGACAAGCATCTGGGCAAGTTCCAGGAGGCCGATGGCGGCACCCTTTTCCTGGATGAGATCGGCGAATTGCGTCTGGACATGCAGGTGAAGCTGCTGCGCGCGCTGCAGGAAGGCGAAGTGGACCCGGTGGGATCCAAGCGGCCGGTGAAAGTGGATGTCCGCATCATCTCCGCCACCAATCGCGACCTGGGCCAGATGGCGCAAGAAGGCAGCTTCCGCGAAGACCTTTATTACCGCCTCAATGTCTTTCCCATCCTGGTGCCGGCCTTGCGCGACAGGTCCGCCGATATCGCGCCCTTGGCCCGCCATTTCATCGCCCGTTTCGCGGCGGAGGAGAACAAGCCGGTGGCCGGACTGACGCGGGAGGCGGCGCAGATGATCGAGCGCTTCTCCTGGCCCGGCAATGTGCGCCAGCTGGAAAACACCATCTTCCGCGGCGTGGTTCTGTGCGACGGCTCGATGCTGGACGTCTGCGACTTTCCCCAGATCGCCGCCGCCATGGGCATCGAGGCCGGAGCGCGTTCCGCCACGGATGTCCCCATGCCCGCTTCGGCGGCCGTGGCGCCCTCCCTTCCGGCCGGTTCGCCCTATGCCCTGTCGGTGACCGATTCGAGCGGCCAGATCCGCAAATTCGAGGAGCTGGAATCGGAAATCATCCGGATGGCGATCAGCCGCTATGACGGCCATATGTCGGAAGTGGCCCGGCGGCTGGGCATCGGCCGTTCCACGCTTTACCGCAAGCTCAAGGAATTCGGCCTGGAGCAGACCGACAGTCCGCCCGCGGACTCCGATCTCGAACAGGCGATCCGCAAAGCGGTGTGAGGAGCGGTGCGCGAAGCGCACGAGCAGGTCCAGTGGACCCGCGACAGCGACGAACGCCCGCAGCCGCAAGCGACGGTCCAGGCAATCTGCCCGCGGCCGGACCGGACGGTCAGCGCATCCCCAGCGCGCTGAGATAGAGATCCAGGATCGCTTCCTGTTCCTGGAAATCGGCCTTGTCGAGTTTCCGCATCCGGATCACCTGGCGCATGATCTTGGTGTCGAAGCCGGTGCCCTTGGCCTCCGAATAAACCTCGCGGATATCGGCGGTGAGCGCGCTGCGCTCCTCCTCCAGCCTTTCGATGCGGTCGATGAAGGATTTCAGATGTTCTTTGGCGAAGCCGGATTTTGCCATGGGCCGTGACCTTCGGGAGAGTGCGCCGGGATTTTGGAACGGGTTTTTGGAAGCGGCGGACCCTAGCCGCGCCCGCCCCCGGAGGCAACGAAGCCCGAACAGCTAGCTGTGGGTCTTCTGGGACTTTTCGAAGGCCGCGATCTGCTCCTGGGTCGCGTCTTTCTGGTATTTCTTTTTCCAATCCGCCGGCGGCATGCCATAGACCAGGCCGCGCGCCTGGTCTTTTTCCAGCGCAATGCCCTTTTCGGCCGCCGCCTCCCGGTACCAGTCGCCCAAGCAATTGCGGCAGAACCCGGCCAGGATCATCAGATCGATATTCTGGACATCGGTCCGTTCCCGGAAATGCCGGACCAGCCGGCGGAACACGGCGGCTTCCAATTCGGTACGGGTTTTATCATCCATCTATCTCTCCAACTCGGCCAGTGCCAGATCGATCACGGGCTTGAGCCGGATGGCAAAATTTTCCGCCTTGACCGGGTGATCCAGAAAATCCTGGCGGATCTCGATCAGCGCATTGGCATGGCCGGTTTTTGTGCCATGGATATCCAGCGTGTCGCCTTCCAGCGCCCCGGTATAAGGCTCATTGTCGCCCACCACAAAACCCGCGGCCGCGAATTGTTTCATCAAGGGCCGCGCCAGCCGCGCGTCGCGGCCATAGAGCACCCCGATTTCCCAAGCCCGTTTCACCCCTTTCCAGGCCGGGGTAAAGCTATGGATGGAAATCAGGATCGCGTCCTTGCCGATGCGCGCCATCTGCCGGGCTATGGCGGCGTGATAGGGCGCGTGATAGCGGATGAGGCGCCTGGCCACCTCGTCCGAATCGGCGCCGCGATTGCCGGGAATGATGCTGCCGTCCGACAATCGCATCACCAGGGTGGGATCGTCCGCGCCGCGGTTGAGATCGATCAGAAGCCGGGAAACGCCGCCCAGCAGGGCCGCGGCTCCATAAGCTTCGGCAAGCGCCCCGGTCACCGATGCGGCGCCGATGTCATAGGCGATATGGGTCCCGAACAGGGATGCGGCGAGGCCAAGACCGTCATATTCCGCCGGTAGATGATTGGACGCATGGTCGCAGAGGAAAAGCAGCGGGCTCGCCCGGCTGGGTGGAATCAGCGTGAAAGGCGCATCCATCGCGCCGGGCTTGTACGTGCGGCGGCCCCATTCCGCAAGCACCCTTGACGCGGACCACCTTGCCAACCCAAATTTCGCTTTATGCGTCGCGCGCCCTTCCTGGCAATCCTGACGGCGCTGGCCGCGCTCATGGCTGCGCCGCCGGCCAAGGCCGCCTTCACGGTCTGCAACAAGTCCAATTTGCCCACCCGGGTGGCGCTGGGCCGCTTCGACGGCAAGCAATGGGCCAGCCAGGGCTGGTGGACGCTGACGCCCAAAACCTGCGTCCGTCTGATCAACGGACCCTTGCTGGCGCGCTACTATTATCTGTATGCCACCGATGGCGCCGGCGGCAGCTGGGAAGGCAAGACGCATTTCTGCACCGCGCCGGGTGCAAAATTCCTGGCGCAAGGGCGCGCGGATTGCGCCCGCCGCGGCTACGACCGGCGCGGATTCTTCGAAGTGGATACCGGCAAGTCTCCGGAATGGACTCAAAGTCTTTCCAACTGAACATTGCTTGAACAGGTCTCGATGAGACGCCAGCGCAAGACCAAGATCGTGGCGACATTGGGCCCGGCGTCCAACACGCCCCAGATGATGGCCGCCCTGTTCGAGGCCGGCGCCGATGTCTTCCGCATCAATATGAGTCATACGCCGCACGATTTGTTGAAGCGCATGCATGGCGATTTGCGCGCCCTGGAAAAGGCGAAGGGCCGCCCGATCGGCATCCTGGTCGACCTGCAAGGTCCCAAGATCCGGCTCGGCATTCTCAAAGGCGGGGTGCGTCAGCTGCGGGAGGGCGACAAGATCAGGCTGGTCCTGGGCGAGACCAGCGACAAGCCGGACGAAGTGCCCATCCCGCATCCGGAAATCTTCCAGGCGATCAAGCAGAAACATGCGCTTCTGATCGATGACGGCAAGGTGCGGCTCAGGCTGCTCAAGCGGGCCGATACCTATGCCGACGCTGTGGTGGTGGTGGGCGGGGAAATCAGCGACCACAAGGGCGTCAACATGCCCGACACTTTGCTGCCGCTGGCGGCGGTCACGCCCAAGGACCGCGTCGATCTGGACGCGGCGCTGGCGCTGGGCGTGGATTGGGTGGCGCTTTCCTTCGTGCAGCGGCCGGAAGACATCGCGGAGGTAAAAGAAATCGTGGGCGGCCGCGCCGGGGTCATGGCCAAGATCGAGAAGCCCAAGGCGGTGACCGCGCTCAACCGGATTCTGGAGTTCTGCGACGCCCTGATGGTGGCCCGCGGCGATTTGGGGGTGGAATTGCCGCTGGAAGCGGTGCCCGGCATCCAGAAGCAGATCACCCGCGCCGCCCGCAAGGCCGGAAAACCGGTGGTGGTGGCGACCCAGATGCTGGAATCCATGATCCAGTCCGCCACCCCCACCCGGGCCGAAGTCTCCGATGTCGCCACCGCCGTCTATGACGGCGCCGATGCGGTGATGCTGTCGGCGGAATCCGCCGCCGGCGCCCATCCGGTCGAAGCCGTGACCATGATGGATCACATCGCCAGCAAAGTGGAATCCGATACGCTGTACCAAAGCCTGATCGATTCCCAGCGCAGCCCTCCGGAATCCACCATCCAGGATGCGATCATGGCGGCGGTGCATGCGGTGACCGAAACCATCAATGCCAGCGCGATCATCTGCTGGACTCACTCCGGATCCACCGCTTTGCGGGCGGCGCGTGAGCGCGCCCAGGCGCCGATCCTGGCGCTGACGCCGTCGGCCGAAACCGCGCGGCGGCTTTCGCTGGTCTGGGGCCTGCACTGTCTGGCCGTGGAGCAGGCGCACGATCTCGACGATATGGTCGATCAGGCGACAGCCTTTGCGGAACAGGAGGGCTTCGCCAGGCCCGGCGAACGGGTGGTGGTCACCGGCGGCGTGCCGCTCGGCGTCACCGGCACCACCAACATGCTACGCGTGGCTATTTTGGAACCGAACCCCTCCGGCCTTCGCACCTGATCGGTGCTACGGCCACCTCCCCTTCCGGGGCGCTTCGCGCCGAAGGGGAGGCGGGGCACGACCAAGTCTCTAAAGTTTTGAGTTTGAAGCTGGGTCGGAACCCTCCTCCCCCTGCGCGCGCGAAGCGCGCTGGCGGGGGAGGTGGCCGTAGCAACCTCTCGAGGTTGCGTAGGCCGGAGGGGGAAATTAGATACCTTGCCCTTCGATTTCGCGGGTCAACGCCCGGGACCGTTCGGCGGCGACCCTCATCTGCGGGTCCAATGTCAGAACCCGGCGATAGAGTTTCAAGGCGGCCGGCTTGTCGCCGTAATCCTCCAGCATTTCCGCCAATTCGGCCATGGCCTTGAACTCACGGGGATTGAGCAGCACCGCTTTCTGCAGCGAGATCATGGCCCCGGCATCGTCGCCGGAGGCCTGCTGCATATGAGCGCGCATCCGCCAGCCTTCGGCATAATGCGGCGCGACATGGATGATCGCCTCGATCAGGGTGCGGGCGGTGGCGTTGTCGGCATGACCGAGCGCTGTTCCCACCCGGGTCATCAGCAGATCGACGCTGGCGCTGCCCGAGTCGCGAAAAACTTCGCCGAGCTTGTCTTCGATCGGCTTGGCGGTATCCGGGGAATCCGCCTTTCTGAGCTCCGCGAACAGCTGGTCCTCCTGGCTGGGCTTGGAACCGGCGGCCGAGGCAAATGACGGCACCAGCATCAGCGCCGCAATCAAGACGAATTTTCGCATCAGGGAAGATTAATCCCCCGATGGCGGCGCTGTCACGATCAGGCTTTAGCCTTGGCGGGCCTTGAAACGCGGGTTTTTCTTGTTGATGACATAGACCCGGCCCTTGCGGCGGATGACCCGGCAGTTCTTGTCACGCGTTTTAAGCGAGCGGAGGGAATTGCGAACCTTCATGACACTGCCTTTTGCCGACGATCAGGTGGCTTAAGGCCGCCCGCGAGAAGGCGCGGAAGCTATTCGGGCGGGGAAAGCCTGTCAACCGCCCAAAAACCCGGGAATCCCGCCAAAAATCGGTTGAATCCATGGTAAAAGACCTTATGCGCGGATTCTGGAGCCTTTTCGCGGCCATCGGCCTCCTGGCTTTGGTGGGTTGTGCCACCAAGCCCGCGCCGCAATCCGCCGCGCCTCCGCCAACCCCGGCGGCAGAGGTTCCGCCGCCGCCCGCACCGGCGGTTGCCATCGATGAAAAGTTCCAAGGCTTCATTCGGGATTTCAAAGCCACCGCGCTGGCCCGGGGCGTGACCGCGGAAACCTACGACCAGGCGGTCGCCGGCATCGCCCCCATCACCAACATCAGCACCATCATCGCCGAGCAGCCGGAATTCGTGCGGCCGGTCTGGAGCTATCTCGATCGCGCGGTTTCGGACCGGCGCATCGCCGACGCCAAGCTGCTGCTGGCCCAGAATGCGCCCATGCTGGATGCGATCCAAAGCCGCTTCGGGGTTCCGAAGGAAATCCTGGTCGCGATCTGGGGTATGGAGACCAATTATGGCCGCGAGCAAGGCAGCTATAATCTTTTCGCGGCGCTGGCCACCGAAGCCTATGACGGGCCGCGCCAGGCTTTCGGGCAGCGCGAGATGATCGCGGCCTTGCTGATGATGCAGCAGCAGGATTATCAGCCGTCCGAGATGGTGTCGTCCTGGGCCGGCGCATTCGGCCAGACTCAGTTCCTGCCTTCCACCTTCTTCAAATACGCCACCGACGGCGACGGCGACGGCAAGATCGATCTCTGGGCCTCGCCGGCCGACGCGCTGGCTTCCGCCGCGCTGCTTTTCCAGCGCGAGGGCTGGCAGGCCGGAAAGCCCTGGGGCTATGAAGTCGCCCTGCCGAAGAGTTTCGCCTATCAGGACGCCGGCCCTGGAAGTTTGCGGCCGCTGTCGGAATGGACGTCGATGGGCGTGAAGCTGGTGTCGGGCGCCGATCTGCCGGCTGACGACGACATGGCCGCGCTCTATCTGCCGGCGGGGGCGCGGGGCCCGGCCTTGCTGACCCTGAACAATTTCCGCCAGATCATGAAATACAACAACGCCGCCAGTTATGCCCTGGCGGTGAGTTTGTTGGCGGACCGGATGATGGACCGTCCGGGCCTTCGGACGCCCTGGCCGCGCGATGAGCGGCCCCTATCGCGTGCCGAGCGCATGCGCTTTCAGGCCGATCTCGCCGCATTGGGTTACGATACCGGTCCGCCGGACGGCCTTCTGGGCCGCAAGACCCGCATCGCCTTGCGCGAATATCAATTGTCGCATGGCCTGCCCGCGGACGCTTATCCCAATGAGACCATGCTGACCTTGCTGGATGCCGATGCCGGCAACGCTACGACGCAATCCGCCACGGATTAAATACGCTCTGATTGAATTAGGGTTCGAGACCCGGACAATCCACCCGTCCCGGTGCATCCTCGGCGCCGGGCGTGAACAGGCATTCGCCCTTGCGATTGCCCAGGGCGTCATAGAGATCGATCGTCCAATCCTTCTCGCCCCGCGTCAGCATCAGGAATCCGAATCCGCCCACCGAAAGCCCGTCCTTGACCCGGACCCCGGAATGACCCTGGAAGATGGCGCCTTTGAGATCGACCGGAGTGACATCGAGATTGTCGCCGCCATTTCCCGCCACGATCTGCGGCGCCAGCTTGCCGTCATAGTTGATGGCCTCGAAGGAATGGATGTGACCCGACAGCATCAAACCGACGTTGGACGGCAGCAGGTTTTTGCCGGCGGCGGCGATCAGGGTGGCGTTGCCGCCGATCGGCAGATTCATCGGCCCGGAAATCGCCGCCCAGATCGGCCGATGGGCCGCGAACCAGACCGGGCCGGGAATTTCAGCGAGTTTCGCGAATTCCGCCGCATAGACCGGCACCATCGCCTCATCCACATCGGTGTCGGGGGCATTGGCGTCGTCGATCACCGTCAGGCTGGGCCCGCCCAGCGAGACGGTGAACGGCGCCAGATGCGGATCGCAGGGCGCGTTGGGATCGAAACTCTCAGGCCCGATCAAACGCAAAAAACCGAGACCGGAGCGGCTGCATTCCTCGTGATTGCCGCGTACCAGCACCCAGGGCGCGGCCGCCAGAAGCGGGGCTGCGGGCGCAAAGAAATCCGCCTGCCAGCTCGGCCAATTGTCGCCGGAGGGCGAGCCGGCGCAGCCGGTGTTGCCGGGCGGGCAGGGGCTCTCCCGATAGAGATAATCGCCGACATGGATGACCAGATCGGGCTTGAGCTTGGCCGCCGCGGCCGCCAGCACGGGAAAGGGCCAGGCGGCGAGATCGTTGCAGGCCTGAAGCGCACCGCCCGCAATGCGGCAGCCGGTATCGCCCAACACCAAAATCCGGTTGGGAACGACGATCGGAAGCGGCAGGGCGACACCGCCGGCGGAAAGCGACGCCACGCCATTTGGGACCGGCGCCGCGCAGATGAGCGGAAAGGCACCATTTTCTGGCGCCCGCACGGTCATCGCCACCTCGCCCTTGTCGCTTTCCAGCACCGGACAGGTTGGATTGCTGGTGATCAGGCGGACCTCATAACCGCCGGAGACAACTGCCTGAACCCATGCCTGGGTTTCGGCCCTGGCCGGCAGCGCCGCCGTCATCAGGGCTGCCGCAGTGAGGAACCTGCGCATATCCGCTTGCCTGTGCTGAAAGCCGCACAATGCTCCAGCGGCGGCGGATTTGATACGTCTTACGCTGTATAAAGATAGCGTAAATGAAAAAGCTCTGCGAAAACATCGCCAAAGAAAAACATCACGACCTTGGGGGGAATTAGCCGTGCCGCGGGTTTTGAGCGAAACCGACATTGCCGGCTTTCGCGAGCGTCTGTGCGAAGTGGCGACGCGTCTCTATGTCGAGCGCGGACCGGACAATTTCAACATGCGGCTTCTGGCCGCCGAACTGGGTGTCAGCGCCATGACGCCCTACCGCTATTTCAAGGACAAGAACGAGATCCTGTCCGCAATCCGGGCGCGGGCGCTGAGCCGCTTTGCGGATCAGCTGGAAGGCGCGCTCAAAGGCCCCGGCACGCTGCCGGAAAGAAGCGCGGCGGTGGGCCGCGCCTATGTCCGCTTCGCGCTGGAGGAACCGACCTGCTACCGGCTGATCTTTGATTTCACCGAGATCAAGGGCGATCCGGTTCCCGAGCTCGCCGAGGCCGAGGCCCGCGCCCGCGCCACATTGACCGATCATGTCCGGATGATGATCGAAGCCGGACATTTCCAGGGCGATCCGGACCTGATCGGCCATGTCCTTTGGGCCAGCCTGCACGGCGCGGTGGTGCTGCATCTGGCGGGCAAGCTGCACAGCCGCATGGGCTTCGAAACCCTGATGGCCGAGATGGGCCGGGTCCTGGGCAACGCCTACCGGGTTAAAATTCCCGCTTGAGGGTGATGCGCCAGATGCGGCCCACCCCCGGCAAAGCCGCGAGATTGGCATAGGTGTCGGCGTCCGGCGTGAAATAGCGCGCATCGCCCAGATTGTTGATGTTCACATCCAATTCCCATAGTCCCCGCCGCAGATAGCCCGAGGCGTTCAAGGTGACATAGGCGGGAAAGACGATCGGGTCTGGCGCGGTCTGGGCGGTGTGCGAAACATAGGTGCCGCCAAAAGTCAGGCCCCAATCCTGATCGTCGCTGGTATAGGTCAGATAGGGACTGATCACCGCATGCGGGATCAGGCTGTATTCGTAATTCCCGGCCTTGCCCGGCAGGCTGGAAAAATCGAAGGTCACATAGCTTCCGCCAAAGCCGTTCTGCGGGGCCACCCCGGCGTCGCGGGCCGGAATATAGGCGAAGCTGTGATCGGGCCCCTTGACGATGGTGTGCTGCAGGCTCCCGGCCAGGGTGGCGCTGATATTCCCGTTCATCACATAGCGGATTTCCGCTTCCGCGCCTTTGGAGCGGGTTCCCATCACCGTGGTGATGCCGCCGCCCTGCTGAAGCTGGGTGCGTTCCTGCCGGTACCAGGCCAGCGATCCCACCAGATGTCGGTCCAGAAACGCGAACTTCACCCCCGCTTCATTGAGGAAGGAATTGGACCGCCAGTCGTCATTGGCCAGAAGCGAGGTCACCACCTGGCTGGCCTGGCCGATCTCGATGGCCGAGGATTTGGCATTGGTGAGGTAAGGAACCAGCCCCCAATCGGACTTGTAGCTGAGGCTGGCGGAATAGGTCAGCGCGCCCTTGCCGCCCTCGCCGTTCGCCGGTTCGTAGGCGAGCACGCCCTTGTCCACCGAGCGGACATTATAGGCGTCGTAGCGGCCGCCCAGGATCAGATCCAGACTTTTCCAGGCAATGTCCGAAGTCGCGAACAGGCCGGCATCGGCAGTGTTGCTTTCGACGTTATTCTCCCAGCCCAGCCCCACCGCACCCGGCGGATCGACATTGAAGGGGGAATCGATGATGTCGTTGGGGGCGGCGCCCTGGCTGATGTCGCGCCGGTCGAGCGCGATGACGCCGCTGTTATAGCTTTCCTTGCCGATGGCATGCACATAGCGATACGAGGCGCCCAGGATATTCTGGGTGGCGAACGGTCCCAGCGCGCGGCGGAAATCATAGCGCGCCCGCATCTCGCCGATCAGGGTGCGATAGGAACCGGGAAAGCCGTAAGAGACGAAACGGTCGTTCGACAGCGTGTCCACAAAGCCTTGCAGCCGCATCGTGTCGCCAGTGCCGAAAGCCCGCGCCAGTTCGACAAAACCGGTATGGGTGACGGTGTTGGAGAAATCCACGCCGCGGGCGATATAGACCGTGCGCGGGCTCAAATGGGTGGTGCCGACACCGGTGTCCAGCATGTGGGTGGCATCGCTGCAGGCGCCGCAGCCGGGCACGGCGATATAGAGCGGCTTGAAATTGGGATCGTAATAATAGGGATTGCCGCCCAGCTCATTCAGGGTCAGCCGGCCGTTTCCGTCCGCATCCGTCAGCGCGCTATTGCGGCCGGTGATATAGGTGCCGTTGTCGATCAGGGATTGGGTGAGGCGGTTCCAGCCCGGCGTCTGCACATCGCCATTGGAATGGTAATACATATAGTCCGACGACAGCGACCAGGCCCCGGCCACGAAATCGCCGGACAATTCCAGCAGCTGATGGCTGGGATGGATGCCGCGATAGAAGCTGTAGGAATCATCGATCTCGCCATAGGCATGGACGCCGCCCTGTATCACGCCCAGATCGAGCGGGACGCCGATCTGGCCGGTGAGATTGCGCTTGGAATAGCTGCCATAGCTGGCGGTCGCCTCGCCGGAGACGATGGCGTCCTGGGAGGCGGTCACGCTCTTGGGCACGAAATTGACCAGACCGCCCACCTTGCCGGCGCCAAAGACCACCGATGGTGGGCCGCGCAGGATCTGGATCTCGGCGGCGTCGCCCAAGGGCGTGGTGTAGGTGCCGCGATTGTCCGCCCGCTTGAAGCCGCGGAAATAGGATTCGGCCAAAGTGCCGCGCAGATTGACCGCGCCCTCTACCCCGTAAAAGCTGGCGGTGTAGGCCGACGGCGTGATCGCGGTCAGCGTGTCTACGCCGGTGATGCCATAGCGGCCGATGGTGGTGTCGCTCACCGCCGTCACCGCCCGCGGGGTGTCGATCAAGGGCATGGAAAGCCCGAGCGCGGTGTCGTCCGGTTGGGTCTCGATCAGGTGCGCCCGGTCGCCGGTGACGATGACGGTTTCGATGGTGTCGTCGGCATAAGCCGGAAGCGCCGCCAGGATGAAACCGGCGACGAGCAGGCGGAAGATGGGCGGCATCGGGGGGCAAATCGCGATTGAGTGTCAAATTTCTTCTAACATTTCACATGGAAATGCCAAGCGCGGCGCACAGCCGCACACTAACCGACTGTTATTGCTTTGATATTTTCCAAGCCGCGGCGATCTCGGCGCTGGAGGCGAGAAGCGCGCAATTCAGTTCCAGGGCCTTGAGGCTGGCCTGATGCAGGCGGGGGTCATAGGCCGCCACCGCATCCGAAGCGATGATCACATGATAGTCGCGCTCGAAAGCATCGCGGGCGGTGGAGTCGACGCAGCATTCGGTGGTGAGGCCCACGATCACCAAGGTGTCGCGCCGGATCTCCCGCAAATGCGCCTCCAGCCCGGTACCGGCAAAGGCGCTGTAGCGGCTCTTGTCGAAAACCGCCTCGCCGGCAAGCGGCTGGGGACCGGCAAATTCCGCCCCCAGCGAACCCGCCCGGCAGAGCGGCGGCTCCTTCTCGACCCCGCGCCGGGCTTGCCATTCCCGGAAGGCCCGGCTTTCCTCGCCCGCCCGGGTGATCAGGCGCGCGAACAGGCAGGGCACCTGAGCCGCCCGCGCCGCATCGGCCAGCATCGCCGCATGGCGCAGGGCCGCCGGCACCATCGACAGATCATGGCCGCTCCTGGCCATGGCGCCGTCCGGCGAGGCGAAATCGATCTGGCAGTCCACCAACAGAAGCGCGGTGCGGGCCGGCGTGACCCAATCCTTTTCGATCATGGCGCAGTCTTCAGAACGGGCAGGATTTCGCGTCCCATCACTTTCAGGCCCTCGGCATAATCGGCGAAGACCAGCATCAGGCCGTCCAGGGCACATTCATCGAGAAATGCCGCGATCTGCTGGGCGCAGCTTTTTGGCGCCCCGATCACGGTATGGGTCATGAAGGCGCCCCTGGCCCGGGCCACCATGGCGTTGTCGCCGCCTTTCAAACGCACGCCATAGCTTTCCAGCATGCCCAGCACCGCGCCCTCGTCCAATCCCTTCCGATATGCCTCGGCCGTGGCTTCGGCCGCGGCATCGCTGCCGCCATAGATCACCGTGCACATGGCATAGGTCTTGATGGACTTGCCCAGCTTCGCCGCCAGATCCTTGGCCCTGAGTGAGGCGTCGCGGGTTTCCGCCTCGTCGCGCCCGCCGATGAAGCAGATATCGGTTTCCCGCACCGAAAAATCGAAGCCGCGCTTGGACATGCCGGCGCAGATGAGATCGGGGCGGTTGAGCGGCTTGGGCTCGGACACGCAATCCTTGATGGTGAAATAGCGGCCGGAAAAATCCACCCGGTCTTCCGTCCATAGCCGCTTGAGGATGTGGGTCCATTCCTCGGTGAGATCATAGCGGGCATCGTGATCGAGATGTTCGTCCCAGGCGTTCATCTGCTCGAATTCGCCGCGATAGGCGCCCGCCACGATATTGAGTCCGGCCCGGCCGCCGGAAATATGGTCCAGGGTGGCGATCATCTTCGCCGCCACCACCGGATTGTGCAGGATGGCATGCAAAGTGGCCCACACCTTCACCCGCTTGGTGAGGGCGGCGATAGCCGCCATCATGGTCACCGATTCCAGCGAGGCGCCCCAATGATCGGTGGTGCCGCCAAAGCCGCGCCATTTGGCCATGGACATGACGAAGTCCAGCCCTTCCGCCTCGGCGATCAGGGCGGCGTCGCGATTTTCACTCCAGCCGCCAGTAAGCGGTGGCGTGGTGCGCGAAACAATCCAGCCGCCGCGCGCCACTGGTAAGAAAACACCGAAATCTGCTTTTACAGCCATGTGGCGCGCTCTTTTTTTTGGCGAACACGCTCACGCGTGCTTCGCGCCGCCACCGGCAGAAAGACCCCGGATTCGGCCTTTACGCTCATGCCGGCCTCCGGTGCGGGCGGCGCATCAGCACCACCGCGATCAGCACGATCAAGACCAGGATTTCCAGGATGGTGAAAGCCGGCACGAAACTCCCGGTATGATCCGCGACATAGCCGGCGAAGGCGGGGCCCCCGGCGCCGATGGTGGAGATCAGGTTGATGGCGGCGAACAATTCCAGATTGGGGGCGCGGCCGAAATAATCCAGCAGCAGTATGGTGGAAGCGAAAAAGGTCAGGCCGTACCCCACGCCGATCCCCGCCGCATAAACCAGCATCAAGGGCAGGCCGTGCGCGGCGCTGAGCGCCACCAGGCCCGCGATCAACGCCACCAGCGACAGAATCAGAAGCAATTTCGCGTCGATCCAGCGGACGACCACCCCGCCCATCAGCCGGGCCCCGGCATTGATCAACGCTTCGGTGCTCAACATGTCGCCGGCCAGTTTGGCGGTGACGCCGCGGCTCATCAAATGCGCCACCGAGACGGCATTGACGGTGATGCCCACGAACAGAAAAATGCTGTAGGCGGCGGCGAGAATGGCGAATTGGCGTGTCCGTAAGGCTGTCCTGGCCGGCCAGTCTTCCCCGGTAATCCCCGGATCGCTTTCCACGCTGCCATGCACATCGGTTCTGACATCCACCAAAACCGCGCTCAACAGTCCGGCCGCCGCCACCACGACAAGCGAACCCAACCAATAGACCCGCCAATTTTGGGTAAGCGAATCCACCCACAAATACAGGATCGGGCCGGCCACGCCGCCCAGGCCGCCCACCGTGAAATAAAGCCCAAAGGCAAAGGACGGGCGCGCGAACAGCCGCCTCAAAAGAAATGTGCCCGGCACGGTGGCGAGCAGAGTGAAGCCCAGCCCCATCAGCAGGCATCCGAGAAAATAAAGCGTCAGCGCCTTGGTGAGCGCCATGCAGGCAAAGGCTGCCACCATCACCAGGCTTCCAACCACCAGAGTGGCGCGCACCCCGTAGCGGCGGATCAGCGCGGCCGGTATGCCCGCGGTAATGCCGGCCGCCACGCCCAAAAGCGAAAAGCCGCTGCCGGCCCCACCCCAATTCCAATTGAGTTCCTTGATCATCGCCGGCAGGGCCACGCCCAAGGAACTGAAGGTGGTGGCGGTGATCAGGAAGAAGACCACGCTCATGGCGGCCAGCGTGATCCAGGCGCGCCCGGTCATGCGCCGTCCCAGGCGCGCTTGATGTCGGCGGGAAAATCGCCCAGCGCCGCCCGCATCGCCTCGCGGGCGCCGGCAACGTCGTGGCCGGCGATGGCGTTGGCCAAAGCCCGATGCTGGTCCAGCGCCCGGCGATTTTCTTCCGCCGACGGCTCGCGCATGGTGACCAGCCAGAAGCGCGCCGTCTGATGATGCAAGGTCATCACCATCCGCGCCAGCATCCGGTTATGGCTGGCGGCGGCGACAGCGAGATGAAAAGCCTCGTCCATGGTTGCCAGCGCATCCGCGTCGTTGGAGGCGATGGCGGCTTCGCCTTGATCCAGCGTCATGCGGATGGCTTCGATTTCGGCATCGCCGGCATAACGCGCCGCCAGTCCCGCGCACTCGATTTCGACCAGGGCGCGGGCGGCAAAGGCTTCGCGCGCCGCCATCAGATCCAGCGGCGCCACCATGGTGCCGACCCGGGCGCGCCTGAGCACCAGCCCTTCCAAAGCCAAGCGCGCCAAGGCTTCGCGAATGCCCGCCAAGCCGCCGCCATAGCGCCGGGCCAGCACCCGCTCATCCAGCCTTTCGCCCGGCGCCAACCGGCCGATGATGATGTCCAGCAGAATCCGGTCATAGAGGCGCGATTTCAGAAGTCCGGGCGACCAATCGTCCAGCCTGGCTTGGCTCGCAGGGGATGGGGCTGTCTTTGCGGCCATGATCGCCGCGCACAATGGTGAGATGCGTGCATTCTGGCAAGCGCGCCGCTTAATGCCCGCCTTCCGGCAGGAAATTCCGCGCCAGGGCGTGATAGAGCGACTCGCGCTGGAAAAAGCGCGACACCCCGTAACCGATGAAGGCCGCCAGCATCAGCGGGATCACCATGCCGTTGGCCTCCGACATCTCCTCGATGATCACGAAGGCGGTGATCGGCGCCTGCACCACGCCGGCGAAATAGGCGCTCATGCCCAGAAGCACGATGGCGCCCACCGCATGAACGCCCAGCAATTTTGCCACCACCTCGCCGATCCCCGCACCCACCGACAAGGACGGCGCGAACAACCCGCCGGGAATTCCAGACACGCTGGAGGCGACCGTGGCCAGGAATTTCAACGGCGCGAACCCCAACGCCAGGCCATGGCCCTCGATCGCGCCCCTGGCCGCTTCATAGCCGGTGCCATAGGTGGCGCCATGGCTGAGGATGCCGCACACCGCCACCGTCAGCCCACAACCGCCCGCCCAAAGCAGCGAGCGGCGCATCGGCCGAGGCGCGACCCAGTGTTTGAGCCAGACCGCGCTCTTGACCACCAGAGCCGAGAAGGCCGCGCCCAGAAGCCCGCCCGCCAGGCCGCAGACCAGAACCGCGATCCAGTCGATGGTCACCAGCAGCATGGAGGGCGAATGACCGAAATAGCTGTAATTGCCCACCAGGCCCAGCGAGGCGAGACCGGCCAGGATCACCGCCATCAAAACCAGACCGCTGGTGCGGCTTTCGAAAGCCCGGCTCATCTCCTCGATGGCGAAGACGATCCCGGCGAGCGGCGTGTTGAAGGCGGCGGCCACGCCGGCGGCCGAGCCCGCCAGGATCAAGCCTTTTTCGCGTCCCATGCCGCCCAGCCGCGCCGCCAGCAGCATCATCGCCGCGCCGATCTGCACGGTCGGGCCCTCGCGGCCGATTGACGCGCCGGCGGCAAGCCCGACCAGGGTGAGAAGAACTTTTCCCGCCGTCAGCTTCAGCGACAGGAGCTTGGTCCGCTCGGCCTCGTCGCTCAGCCGGCGTGCCGCGATCGCCTGGGGAATGCCGCTGCCTTGCGATCCCTCGAATATCGTGCGCGCCAGCCAGGCACAGAAGATGAACGCCGCCGGGGTCAAGCCCAGGGCAATCCAGGGGCTGACCAGCAGCAAATGGAACAGATCCTGCGCCCGGTTGGCCGCCCAGGCGAAAGCCACGCTGACCACGCCCACCCCGATCGCCCCGCCCCAGAGAATCAGGCGCATCCGCCAGCGCCGGCCGGAAAGCCAGATCAGCCGGTGACGCCGCAGCAGGGAAAATTTGGCCGCCATGGGCGATGCTTTAAGCCCAGCAAGCAGCGAACCCAACAGATTTGTGCGGCCCGCAGATCCGAAATGCAGATAAGTTCGGGCGGCAAGTTCTGGAAGGGACCGTCATGGCGCCTCTGCCGCTCAGCACCCACAGCATGATCATCCTGATGGTGGTGGAGGCCCTGTTCGCGATCCCTGCCGGCCTGGTGCTGAGGCGCACCGGCCATTCCATCTGGTGGTCGCTGCTTTGTTTCGTGCCCCTGGCCGCTTTGGCGGGGCTTTGGGTGCTGGCCTTTGTCCCCTGGGCCCCGCCCAGGCCGCTCAAAGACTGACGCGCGCGCCGCTCCGCCGGCGCATCAGGCCCGGAAGCGGGAATAGAGTTCCTCGATCACCCCCACTGCGTGATCGGCCTCGGCCCGGTCGGCCAGCTCGCGGCTGTTGCCATAGCCTTGCATCTCGCCGCCGGAATTGTCCTGCACCACGATGCCGTCGCGGCGCGACAGGATATTGATGCCCTTATAGGCGAACCCGTAATGCACTTCCGGCTGCGGGATCAGCCAGGCGATCTGGCCGCGCACCGGTGTGATCGACTCATCCTTCCACCATTCGCGCGCGGCATAGCCCGGGCAATTGATCACCACCTTTTCCTTGAGCTGGGTGAGATCGTTGGGAGCATGGAATTCCTTGCGCACGAATTTGCCGCCGGCGGTGAAGAAATCCGTCATCAGGGTGTGGCCGTAATCGGCGACATTGAACTGCATCGACTCCGATCGCCGCACATATTTGACCGGAAACGGGGTCGCGCCCTCCGGCAGCATCTGCGATTTGGGCACCAGATCGGCGATGCGGTCGTTATAGGAACCGAAGCCCAGCGTATCGAGCTTTTCCATCCGCTCCCGCTCCACGTCGAACGGCTCGTCCGACAGCGAGTAGCGGTCGGTCCATTCCACCGGCGTGCCGGGCAGGCCCAGATATTGCCGGTAGGTCTTGAAGGAGAACCGCGCCATCCGTTCCCAGACTTCGCCGAATTTCGGACCGGCCGCATCCTTCAGCGCGATGCGGGAATCCGGCGTCCAGCTGCCCGTGGCCCGAGACGAGCGGGTCTGGGGCAGGAGATCGCGGGCATAGATCGTCACCTCGGTGCCCGCACGCTGCGCCAGGATCGCCGAGGTAAGGCCGATCACGCCGCAACCCACCACCGCCACCTGGGCAGGGCTGTTTATCAGCGCTTTCTGAATCGCCATGTTGGCCGAGCCCCAGGAGAGCGACCAGCCGCTGCCGCCATGGCCGTAATTGTGCACCACCAGCGTGTCGCCGATCTGTTCGGCTTCGATGCGCGGGCCCTGGGCACGGAACGGACGCAGGCACACGGTAATGTCGAACAGCCGGTCGGCATGGGCGCGCACCGGCGCCAGACGCGGCGGGATATCCTCCACCGCAAGACCGGCGACGTTCAGCGCCCGGGTACCGGGCCGGGTGGTGCAGCCGGCAAGGCCCAGCCCGCCCAGGGCCAATGAGGTCTGCAGCAGGCGGCGCCTGTTCAAGTCCGGTGTCGGCATCGCTGATTCCCCCGAATTCCCGCGCAAAATCAAAGGTTACACAGCCCCCGCACCCGCGCAAGCAGCAGGGCGAATGTTAATGTTCGGATTTGAGATAGCCTTTGGCGATCAGCCCGTCTTCGATCAATTCCATCAGCGCGTGACCCAGCGTGATATGGGCTTCCTGGATGCGGCCGGTTTCGCGGTCGGGTACCACCAGCGCGTCATCGCATTCCGCCAGCGCCGCGCCGCCATCGCCGCCGAGAAAGCCGATGGTCTTGACACCCATGGCGCGCGCCACCTTCAGCGCCTTTATCACATTGGGCGAGCGGCCCGAGGTGGTGATGCCGATCAGGATATCGCCTTCCCGGCCCAAGGCCTGCACCATGCGTTCGTAGAACACTTCGAAGGAATAATCATTGCCGCAGGCCGTCATCGCCGAGGAATCCATCGCCAGGGTGATCGCCGGCAGGCCGTCGCGATTGACGTGCGGCCTCAACCGGACCAGCAGCTCCGCCGCCAGATGCTGGGCGTCCGCCGCCGAACCGCCATTGCCGCAGAACATCAGCTTGCCGCCGCCGGCGATGGCGTCGATGCACAGATCGGCCAGCCGCACCACACGCTCGGCATGATCCGCCATCAGCTTTTCCTTTACCGCGATAGAGCGGCGCAACAGGGCGCGCACCGCTTCGGCGCGGAGATCGGAGGAAGACGGCTTTTTATCCATCATGGCATGGCCTCTAGGCGCATTTGGGAAATAACCCCGGTTACGAATTGATCGAGCGGCTCCCCGCTATCCTGACGGAAAAGAAAGCCGCGGATCCCCGCCGCCATCGCCGCTTCCATGTCGCTTTGCTTGTCGCCGATCAGAAAGGAACGCTTGAGATCCACCGGCCAATGCGCCGCCAGATCCAGGATCATGCCGGAACCGGGCTTTCGCCAGGAGCAGTGTTTGCGATAGGCGTCGCGCCGCGCGTCCGGATGATGCGGGCAATAGCGGATATCGTCGATCGTGGCGCCCTGGTCCTTGAGAAGCGCGGTCATGTGCCGGTGTAGCGCCGCAATCGCCTCTTCCTCGTAATAGCCATACGCCACGCCCGCCTGATTGGTGACCACGAAGATCAAATACCCCGCTTCACGGCACAAGGCGAGGGCGCGGGCGGCGCCTTCCACCAGTTCGAACTTGTCGGGATGGCAGACATAGCCATGATCCCGGTTGATGACGCCATCCCGGTCGAAGAAGGCCGCGGGTTTCAATGCGGTCATTGGCGGGCGCGGGCGACAAGATCGGAGGTGCTGTGATCGGGCACCAGATCAGCCAGCGCCACTTCGCCGCCATAGGAGGCGACAAAATCGGCGCCGACGATCTCCTCGCGCTTATAGTCGGCGCCCTTGACCAGCACATCCGGACGAAGCTGGCGGATCAGCCGCTCCGGCGTGTCCTCGCCGAACATGACCACCAGATCCACCATCGCCAGCGACGCCAGCACGATGGCGCGCGCCATTTCATCCTGCACCGGCCGGCCGGGACCCTTCAGCCGTTTCACCGAGACATCCGAATTCAATCCCACCACCAGCCGGTCGCACTTGGCCCGGGCCTGGCGCAGAAGCGAGACATGGCCGGGATGAATGAGATCGAAGCAGCCATTGGTGAATCCGATCCGGCATTGCTTGGCCCGCCAGCGGGTCAGCCATTCCAGGGCGCGCTCGGCGGAGACGATCTTCTGCTCCGCCGATTCCAGTTGCCTGGCATGCAGTTCATCGGCAAGCGCGTCGGCGGTCACCGCCGCGGTTCCCACCATGGTCACGGCGATGCCGGCGGCGATATTGGCCAGTCGTGCCGCGTTCTCCAGACTGGCGCCGCTGGCCAGCGCCAGGGCCAGGGCCGCGACCACGGTATCGCCGGCGCCGGACACGTCGAACACTTCCCGCGGACGCGCGGCGATATGCAGCGTGGCTCGCCCGCGCCCGGTCAGCGAAAGTCCGGATGATCCGCGGGTGATCAGGATCGCATCGGTCTTTGGCAAACCCTCGAGCAGCCGTTCCGCGGCCATCGCCGCCGCCGCGTCGCTTTCCACGGCCATGCCGGCGGCGGCTTCCCGCTTGTTGGGCGTGATGAGGGTGGCGCCGTCATATCGGGTCAGATCCCGGCCCTTGGGATCGGCGATGACGGGCTTTCCCCGCTCGCGGGCCAGCCGGATCAGTCCGGCGAGCAGGGCCGGCGACAGAAACCCCTTGGCATAGTCCGAGATCACCAGCACGTCATGGTCCCCAATCGCGTCGCGCGCGGCCGTCAGCACCTTTTCGCTCTCTCCGTCCGGCCAGGGCGCTTCCAGATCGGCCCGCATCACCTGCTGCTGATCGGCGATGTAGCGGATTTTTTCGGTGGTCCGGGCGCCCTTCATGGTGAAGAGCGCGTTTGCGATATCCGGTTCGCGCGAAAGCAGCCTTTCGAGCCCGGCGCCCGCGGGATCGTCGCCCTTGCCGCCGATCAAGGTCGCCCGCCCGCCCAAGGAGACGATATTGCGGGCGACATTGCCGGCCCCGCCCAGCGTTTCCATTTCGCGGCCGACCGACAGAACCGGCACCGGCGCCTCCGGCGAAATGCGGGACACCCGGCCATAGATGAAGCGGTCGAGCATCACATCGCCCACTACCAGGATCCGCGCTTTCCCGAAGCCGGCCAGGCTGTCCAGCAATTCCGTCATCCGCCTATCGATCCTTGTCCGGAGCCGATCCTTGCCCGGGAGGTTTTCCGTTCCATTAAAGCGAACATAATCCGCCGCAAATGACCAAGCCACAGCTTGCACGCCCTGGGCCGGCCTGCTATTTCCGGCGCCAGAAAATGGGGCACGAAACATCCAGGGGCGGAAAAAAGCGGGGCCGGCCGCCGGTCGGCGCCACCCCGGTCAATGTCCGCATGCCGCCCGGCGAACTGGCCGCCCTGGACAGCTGGATCAAGGCCCAACCGCACCGCCTTTCGCGCCCCGGAGCCTTGCGCCGGCTGGCGCTAACCGCCCTTGCCAACGCATCGACCAAACAGGTTAAAAGTGTGGCCGGAGAAAAACGGCCGGCATCGCCACGCCAAGGAGTCTTGGTTCGCAATCAAGAATGACCGGCAAATAGTGGCCGGCAAAAGCAGGGGAGTGAAATGGATCCTATCCCAACCCAGAGCGATATCGGCGAACTGCTGACGGATTCGGATCTCGATCCCCCCGCTCAGGAAAACTGCCCGTGCAAGGAGGGCATGTTTCCGCGTGCGAACCGGCGCCAGCTCTTGAAGGCGAGCGGCCTGATGACCGCCGCCGCCGCCGCGGCGATCCTGCCGGCCCGGGCGGCGGACGCCAAGGCCCCGCCGGGCGCCGCCGAATGGCCGGTGATCGAGCCGCCCTGGAGCGCGCCGGGCCGGCCCGCCGGCGCGGATGGCGGCTATGGATTGCGCTCGCAATTCGAGACCATCACCCGGCTCTCCACACCAGCGGGCACCGACAGCCTCACCCCGCATCAGGCGCTCACCGGCATCATCACCCCCTCGGGCCTGCATTTCGAGCGCCATCATGCCGGCATCCCCACCATCGATCCCAGCCGCCACCGGCTGATCATTCACGGCATGGTCGAGCGGCCGATGAAATATTCGGTGGCGGATCTGAAGAAATTTCCCTCCATCTCGCGGACGCTCTTCATCGAATGCTCCGGCAATTCCGGTGGCGCGGCGCTCAGCGCCTCGCTCAAGACCGCGCAGGAGACCCACGGCCTGACCAGCACCTCGGAATGGACGGGGGTCAAGCTCACCACCCTGCTGGCGCAAGTGGGGGTCAAGGACGGCGCCGCCTGGGTGCTGGCGGAGGGCTCGGACGGCGCGCTGCTGTCGCGCAGTATTCCCATCGACAAGATGATGGACGACGCCTTCATCGCCTATGCCCAGAACGGCGAGGCGGTCAGGCCGGAGAATGGCTATCCCATGCGGCTGATCCTGCCGGGCTGGGAAGGCAACACCAACATCAAATGGCTGAGGCGGCTCAAGATCGGCGACAAGCCTTTCATGACCCGCGAAGAGACCTCGAAATATTCCGATCTGATCACGCTGACCGGCAAGGCGCGGCAATTCTCCTTCGTGATGGAAGCCAAGTCGCTCATCACCTTTCCATCCGGCGACATGCGGTTGCCGGGCAAGGGCTTTTACGAGATCGCCGGAATCGCCTGGTCGGGGCGCGCGCCAATCGAGCGGGTGGAGATTTCGACCGATGGCGGCAGGAGCTGGGCGCTGGCCGCGCTGCAGGAACCGGTCCTGTCCAAAGCCCATGTGCGCTTCCGCTTCCCCTGGGTCTGGGACGGCGGCGAGGCCATCATCGAAAGCCGGGCGACGGACCGGACCGGCTATATCCAGCCCACCAAAGCCTTCCTCACCCGCACCGAAGGGGTGGGCCACACCTATCACTATAACGGCATTCAAAGCTGGAAGATCGCAGCGGACGGGAGCGTGACCAATGTCCTCAACGCGTAGCAGATGGATCTGGCTGGGCGGCGCGGCGTTGGCCTTCGGGCTTGCCGCGATCCCGCTTCATGTCTTTGGACAGCAGCCCGGCTATGCCGGCGGCTCCGATTATCCCTTCGGCACGCCGGCGACCAAGGCCGACATCGAAGCCTGGGACAAGGATGTGCGGCCCGACGGCGAAGGCTTGCCGCCCGGCAGCGGCACCTATGCCAAAGGTCAGCAGGTCTATGCCGATCAATGCGCCGTCTGTCATGGCGACAAGCTTCAGGGGATCAGAAACCGCAACCTGCCCCAAGGCGGCGGGCCCGCCCTGATCGGCGGGCGCGGCACGCTCAACACGCCGCATCCTGTGACCACGGTGGAAAGCTACTGGCCCTATGCCAGCACCCTCTATGATTATATCGAGCGGGCGATGCCCTATACCGCGCCCAGCTCGCTCAAGCCGGACGAGGTCTATTCGCTGGTGGCCTTCATCCTGGGCGAGGGTCGCATCGTCGATAAAAAAACGGTGATGGATGCGAAGTCCCTTCCCAAGGTCGAGATGCCCAACCGGAACGGCTTCTTCCGGGACAATCGGCCCTATCCGGTGAAAAGCTACGATTAGCTGTTGCGGAGCCGAGGCGCTGAATGTGTCCGCTGTTTGCGAGCCGTCCAAGATTCGGCTCCGGTCACGGAATCCGCGTCTATCCATCGCCCAGATGCCGTGATAGCGTGCGCCCCGCACCTATCCGCCGGCATAAATGTCGGGCCGGAGATCGAAATCCTTTCGGGTCGACCGCCAGAAAATCAATCCTGCAAATTCCGTCATCAAAGGAGGAAAAGAAATGAAGCGTCTCATGACACTCGCGGCTGCGGCGATGCTCACCGCGCCCTTCGCCCATGCCGCCATGGCGCAAAGCATGTCCAAGGATGCCCAGATCGCCCAGGCCGTGTTGGCGGCGCCGGAATCGCTGCGCGCGGGCGCCACGGTGGTGAATTATGACGCCAAGGGCAATGCGATGGTGCTGCGCCAGGGCAATAACGGCATCGTCTGCACGCCCGACCAGCCGGGCGGGATTTTTTCGGTCAGCTGTTATGGGCAAGTCCTGAGAGGTCAGCGGGACATGCAGGCCAAGGAGAAGGCCGAAGGCAAGGACCCCAAGGCCATCCAGGCCGATATTGAGGCCGCCATCCAGACCGGCAAGCTTCCCAAAGTGCCCCTGGGCACCACCATGTATTCGCTCTCCGGCCGGACCCAGGCGATGGCCAAGGGCATGTGGGTGGTGCTGATGCCGGGCATGACCGCGGCGGAAACCGGCCTTCCGACCCAGCCCACCGCCGAGGGCACGCCCTGGCTGATGCGGGCCGGAACCCCGGCCGCCCATATCCATATCCCACAGCACAGTGCGGGCGCGATGTAAGCCGTCGCAATCCTCTTCAGGTTCAATGGAAGCGGGCCGCGAAGCAAAGCGGCCCGTTTTCTTTTTGACCAAACAGGATTTTCGAACTGCGCGGCTTGAAAAATGGTGGGCGGTATAGGGATCGAACCTATGGCCCCTACCATGTCAACTTGAATTTTGGGTGTTTCCGCAAGATGGATCAACGTGCCGGGACGTTCATCTAGTGCCCATTCCATAAGGGTTTCTTGCACGCGTGTCAATTTTCGTCGTAGCTTGAGATTCCGCTGAATTCCCTCCGTTTGCTTCCGATATGCTTCCGGAAATTCGGCCATCGAAGGAGCTCTGATGCCCAATCTCACCAAACGCATCGTCGATGCGGCTCATCCAACCGAGAAGGAATTTTTTGTCTGGTGCAGCAGCACACCCGGCTTCGGCGTGCGGGTCTATCCATCCGGCAAGAAAGTCTTCGTCGCCCAAGTGCGCGTGGGACGACGGACCAGACGGCTCCGGGTCGGGGTCTACGGTCCCTTCACCGTCGATCAGGCCCGCACCGCTGCCCAAGAAATCATCCGCTCTGCGGCGCTGGGAAACGATCCGCAGCGCCAACGGCAACAGGCCCGCGAGGCGGTGACGGTGGCCGAGCTCTGCGACCGCTATATGGAGGCGGCCCGCGCCGGGCTGGTCTTGACCCGCTTCCGTGTCCCCAAGCGCTCCACCACCGTGGCGATCGACGAAGGCCGGGTCTCTCGCCATATCAAGCCTCTGATCGGCACCACCCCGGCCAAGGACCTCACCCGGGCCGATGTCCAGCGGCTGGTCGATCAAGTCACTCAGGGCCGGACCGAGGGAATCCACAAGACCAGGCGCTACGGCAAGGCGGTGGTCAAAGGTGGCGGCGGAACGGCTGCGAGGGTCGCCTCCCTGCTGGGCGGTATTTATTCCTGGGCCGAGAAGCGCGGATATGTAACCGGCCTCAACCCGGTCCGGGGGGTGGAAACCGCCCGCTACCAGCCCCGCGACCGGGTCTGCAGCAGTGCCGAATTGCGGGCCTTGGGTAAAGTCCTCGCGGAGCAATCAGAGGCCCAGCCCGGTGCCACAGCCGCCCTGAAACTGATCGCCCTGACCGGTCTTCGGCGCGAAGAAGCCTGCAGCCTGCAATGGAGCGAGATCGACGATGCCGGCCATTGCCTGCGGCTGGCAGCCACCAAGACCGGCAAGTCGGTCCGCCCACTGGGCACCCCCGCCCTGGGCCTCTTGCAGTCCCTACCCCGCCGTTCCGCCACCTGGGTCTTCCCCAACGAAACCGACACAGCCAGCGCGGATCTCAAGAAGTTGATCGCCACCCTGTTCAACCTGGCCGGCCAGCAAGATGCCCGCTCCCATGACCTGAGACGGACCTTTGCCAGCGCGGCGGCCGACGAGGGCTACTCGGATGCCACCATCGCCGCCCTCCTCGGCCATTCGCAGCGCAACATCACCGCGAGGCACTATATCCGCAGGCCCGACGAAGCCCTGGTGGCAGCAGCCGACCGGACGGCCCGGCGGATTTCCGCGGTGATGACTGGATCAACCGCCGAAGTCGTGCCCCTCCCGCGCGCACAGTTGAACGGCGTGGGCGCGGCCGCGGAGTAGCAACCGGACTCCGGAGCCGGCGCCACTTGGAGCTTTACTCCGACCCGGCTGAATGTTTTAGCGCTGCTGGCGTATCACCCGCACTAAAACGGTTCGACACCGCCAGGGTGACCGCTCACATTCGGAGCCGCAAATCTGGAGCAGAAAATCAGCATGCGAGTGGTGTCGATCAGTCTGCGCGTCAATATCAACCTTGCCGCATGCATCTTTGGTGTGATGCTGATCCTGTCGCTGCTGGTACGTTGACAAATGTGCGTTTCCCACGACCCGGCGGATAGATCGTAAAAACTGTCACGCGGTCTCCTACACTTTGTTCAGGATCTCCGCTGCTCGGGCCGCCTGTCAGCCCGTTGCAAATTTATATGTAGAACGCGATCCAGGGCAGATCGATTCTCGACGCCCGCCTTTAAGCTGCTGATAAGTCTGTGAGTTGCCGGCTTGGCGCCAAATGCTCAATTCAGTTGAAAGAGGTGGCTCTCATTGCATTTGGCCTGGGCGATTATCCTATGGTTAATAAATTGGTGCTGCTATGGAACTCGTCCGGTCGGGAGGGAACCAATCAGATGGCGACACGTCACAAGCCTATTTTTTTTCGCCGTAAGCGCCGCGCCCCTGGCGTCGTTTTGCTATTGCTGGCGCTCACTGCTGTGACGTGCATTTTGGTTTTCAAGCCCTTCGGGGACGCATTGATTGGTTTGGGCCAATCCCTGCCGTCACTCTACCAGTGGATCCCGGCCGCGATTTTATGGACGGTATTGCTGGTCATGCTGAGCGTGGCCGTGTTTCGCGGCGAGAAGGACTGACGCAAGCCAAGCGCCCCACGGTTGATTCGACTGCGCACGGCGCATTCGGATATTCGATTTCCGATAAGTGCAAGCAACCGCAGCCGCCTCTCCCAAAACGGTAGAGTGCGATCACCGCTTCAAGGATCAACCCGCGGATTATTCGTGCGTGGTCTGTCCCGCTGGAATCGCATTGTCCGGACTAGCGATCGAAGGTTCGTCCAATCCGTAAATTGGCCCGCCTCCCGCCAAAGGTGGCGTGGGCTGGGTCAGAGAGCCACGGGCGCCCTTGCGCAGATCATTTTTGGGGGATTGTTTCTCTGTCTTCTTGTCGTCGGCCATTTTAAACTCCAATTTAGAATTGCCCCGCCAATGAAACGCCCCTGTGAATTTTAGCACTGATCCGAACCAGATTCCCAAATTTTACCTTCAACCCTATGAATCAAGCCATTCCGCCACTTCGGATCTCCAAGTTCCCTCTGCTCGCTTGCGTCACGCATCTCATTTAGTCACCGTGAGGGATGGAACAACGCGATTGCCGAACGCAAAGCCGAACATGCTGCCGATAAATGCTCGTTCCGGTCGATCTGGCGCAACCTATTTGCAGCGCGGCCTTGATCGATTTGCCAGGCAGCTATTGTTCCCGGACAGCGTAGCGCCGTTCGATTTCTCGCTGCCGTCCGGCGAAGAAGCCCTGGTTCCACCCAATTCGGTGTCCTGGCGAATATTCAAGAATCCGCTGAGCCTTTTTATTGGAGGCGTTGCCGCTGTAATTATGGAGCTTGCCGAACCCCGAGTCCGCGCGGGTGTATGGCAACATTCCAACTTCCGCAGCAACCCGCTTGCCAGGCTTCAGCGAACTGGCCTGGCCGCAATGATGACCGTCTATGGTCCCCGCAGCGCCGCACTTGCCATGATCAGGCGAATCTCGCATTTGCACGATCAGGTCGAAGACATATCCCCGGAAGGTATCGCTTACCGCGCCAGCGATCCGAATCTGTTGCTATTCGTTCACGCCACCGCAGTTTTCGGATTTTCAGGGGCCTACAGCCGTTACGTCCATCCCTTGAGCACAAGCGAGCTGGATCACCTTTGCGCAGAGAGCGTTGCATCCGCGCGCGCCTATGGCGTCATCGATGCGCCTACGACAGTCGCAGACTTGCAGCGAGCCCTTCAACAATCGGAGGCAAGGCTTTCGCCGTCTCCGGTCATTGAGGAATTTCTGGCAATCATCGAAAGGGTCCCGCTGCTGCCTGCGCCCCTGATGGTTGTTCAACGCATGCTGGTTCGCGCGGCAATCGAAATCGTGCCGCCGACCTATCGTGCCAGGGCCGGCCTTGGGCCAAGCCGCGGTCTCCGCTCCTGGGAAACCCGCCTGGTTCAGTTCACTGGCGCTTTGGCCGATGTTTTGCCGCTTCCATCCCTGCCGCCCGCCCAATCCTGCCTGCGATTGGGCCTTCCTGCCGACTACCTCTATCGGCAAGCCGGTTGAAATCCTCGCTCAAAGCGCCGATATCTGGCTAACCCTATGAGAATGACCGGCCGATGAATCTGGTGACCCTGATCGCGATCTATGCCGTGCCGGTGATCATTGCTATCACTTTGCACGAAGCCGCTCACGGCTTCGTCGCCCGCCATTTCGGCGACGACACCGCAGCCAATGCTGGCCGCGTCACCCTCAATCCGCTCAAGCACATTGATCTGTTCGGCACCATCTTGCTGCCCGCCTTCCTGCTTTTGACCAAGGCGGGTTTTCTGTTCGGCTGGGCCAAACCGGTGCCGGTCAATTTTTCCGCCCTGCGCCACCCCAAACGCGACATGATCTGGGTCGCCGCCGCCGGGCCTGCAATGAACATCCTGTTGGCCGCCACGTCGGTGGTGCTGCTATCTTTCACGCTGCAGGCGGGCACGGCCGCGCCTCGCTGGCTGCCCGCCTTCTTCTGGAGTTCGATCGAGATCAACTTGGTCCTGGCGGTGCTTAATCTCTGGCCAATTCCGCCTCTTGACGGCAGCAAGATCGCGGTGGGGCTATTGCCGCCGCCGCTGGCCCTGCCGCTCTGGCGCGCATCGCGCTACGGCATGCTATTCCTTCTGGGAATCTTCTTCCTCGCCCCGCTACTGGGCATCGACGTTTTCAGCTGGATGATCGGCCGCCCCGTTTCCTTCGTCGAGCATGGCATCTTAAAGCTCCTGAACGCGACCCCGGCGATCTGACGAACTCTCCATCGACTTCGCGCAATCCCCCAGATTTGCTAATATGAATTGTCCGGCTTCCCATGCCGGCAAGGGGGAACCATGAGCGAAACCACGCCAAAGCCCGACGCACCCGATGTCCTCATCCAGCCGCCCATTGCCCTGATCTTGGGCCTGATGGCCGCTTTTGCGATGAACTGGTTGATTCCGCTGCCTTTCATGCCCGCCGGGGCGCCCCGGGTGGAGATCGGCCTTGTCCTTCTCCTGATCGCGCTGCTTCTGATCCGCTGGTCCATCACCACCTTGCGCAACGCCAAGACCGCCGTCCTTATCAACAAGCCCAGTTCCGCCATCGTCACCACCGGCCCCTATCACTATGGCCGCAATCCCATCTATCTCGCGGCGCTTCTGGGCCTGGTCGCTTTCGCCGTCGGCTTCGACAGCCTCTGGTTCTTCGTCATGCTGGTGGCAATCTATTTTGTCTTTCGCTATGGCGTGATCGCTCGCGAGGAGACCTATCTCGAGCGGAAATTCGGCGGCGAATATCTGGATTATAAAGCCAGGGTCCGCCGCTGGTTCTGAGTTCCCGCATCCATCCCCGCCGGACCCGGAACCGCGCCCCGCTATCATGCGTTTCCTCCCATCGTCGCAACCAGCGAAGGGAGGAACGCACATGCAGGGCAAGACAACTTCGGCAATTCTCGCCGCCGTCTTGGCTCTCGGCCTGGCTGGCTGCGGCACCACTCCGGGCGACCGGGCCCTCTCCGGTGGCATGTTGGGCGCGGGCACCGGCGCGCTAATCGGTTCGATCGCAGGGTCGGCCGCCGACGGCGCCCTATTCGGCGGGCTGGGCGGCCTCGCCCTGGGCGCGCTTACCAGCCCCGACACCGTCAATCTGGGCGAGCCGGTATGGAATCACCACGCCTCCTATAGCAGCCGTCATCACGCCAGCCGCACCGCCCGCAATGACGAGCACTGCACCACCCGCGAAACCGCCAACGCCCGCATTACCACCTGCCCCAAGCACTGATGGGCTGCGGCCGGCTGCCATCCCCGCTATAATATAGTGTCGGGGCGGGCTCGTCCGGCTGTGGTGGCAAAAGGGGAAAATCATGTCGGAAAAATTGCGGGAACCGGCCTGCACAGTGCTTCAGGCGAACGCACCCTATCTCGGCAAGCAGGGCTTCAACTATGCCCCTGCCATCTCCGCTGAAACCGTCGGCTCAAAGGCACTGCACATGCAGATCATCACCATGCCGCCCGGCGCCCGCGGCAAGACCCATAAGCACGAGACTCACGAGACCGCGATCTATGTTCTTTCCGGTGAGGCCGGCACATATTATGGGGAAAAGTTGGAGCATCATGTCATCGCCCGTGCCGGCGACTTTCTTTATATGCCGCCAAACGTGCCGCATTTGCCTTATAATCTCAGCCCCACCGAACCCGCCATCGCGGTGATCGCACGCACCGATCCCAATGATCAGGAAAGCGTCATCCTATTGCCCGAACTTGACTCGATCCATCCAGCGTAATGGGTTCCGCGTCCGCAGCGCATAAAACGCTTCAGAACCACTCGGCTCAAACACAGCTGGCAGGAACAGCGTTTGTCAACACCCCACCAGCGCACGACGCCCGCTTCGCGCCAGAAGCGGACATTCCTTCAAGCACGCTTCGCGCTTGCTTCGTCACAATCGCGCATTTCTCCTCAAAATCCACCTCTGCGCCTGAAGCAGGCGCAGAGTGTGTGCCGCATTGCTCGTAGAGCATTGAAGAGTTTTGGCAAGGTGCTTTAAGGCAATCGCGCACGGCGATAGTCGTAAACAGCTTCCAAATGGACGTTAGGTGTATTTATACAACCGGAGAATGTAGAGCGATGGCCGACGATTTCGTGAGCTACCTGCGCGTGTCCACGGTGCGGCAGGGTCGCAGCGGCCTCGGGCTAGAGGCCCAACGCAAGGCCGTGACGGACTACCTCAGCGGCGGCCGCGGGAATCTCCTGGCCGAATTTGTGGAAGTGGAGAGCGGCAAGGAGAACGCGTGGCCGGAACTTCAGCGGGCGCTCCACCGCGCCAAGGTGACGTGCGCGACCCTGGTCGTCGCCAAGCTGGATCGCTTGAGCCGCAACGCCGCCTTCCTGATGACGCTTCGAGACAGCGGCGCGGAGTTCGTCGCCGCAGACCTGCCGGACGCCAACACGCTGACGATCGGCATCATGGCGTCGGTTGCCCAGCACGAGCGCGAGGCGATCAGCCGGCGCACCAAGGAGGCCCTGGCGGCGGCGAAGGCGAGGGGCGTCAGGCTGGGCAACCCGAACGGCGCCAGGGCCTTTGGCGGCGCCGGCGGCCAATCGGCGGCGGTCGCGGCGCTGAAGGCGAGTGCCGACGCCCGCGCCCGGGACATCGCCCCGATCGTCGCCGACATCCGAGCGGCGGGCGCAATGTCCGTGCGCGCGATCGCGGCGGAGCTGAACGCCCGCAAGATCAGGACCGCTCGGGGCGGACGGTGGTACGCTGGAACGGTTGCGAATCTTCTGGCCCGCCAGTGAGGTTATCAAGCGCATCAAGCTACTAAAGGCGATGTCAATGCAGGGGAGCACTGAGCCGAAGGCATGAGTTGGCAAAATCTTCGCCGACTCTGATTTTTAAAAATTTTGAGTCCTCAAAACTCTACCCGACTCGGACGCCCATTCTCGGGCGATTGAGTCGCGATTCGTGATACCAATTTGTACAAACTTGGCGCTTCAACGCGCGCAACGTGTACACATGCACGCTTATGCCTTCTGATGAAGCAGTAATTTCAATGGCTTGTTTTAGTAGAATTTACACCCTTGACGTTTGTCTCGGGCGGATCCCAATTGGTCATTCGACCGCGTAAAAGAAATGGGCCGCTGAGCCGGCTCGCCCAACGGCCCGATCTTTCACGTTTCCCCCTCGGCGGAGCCGCGGGAAACGGGCTGTGATTCACCCAGCAGGGTTATCCAAAGCCTGCTACAGCCCCCAGGTCAAGCGGCTCCGTGACCGCAGCCACAAGATATTGTGGTAACATGGAGGGCCCCATGGCTCAGCTTGTTCGTATCCAATGCATTAATAAGACCGACCGCGCGAATCACTATGAGCGCATCCAGAACGTTGGCGGGGTCAACGCCGACAACAGCCGCTGGAAGATGTCGGAAGATCAGGCCATTGCCGGTATCGAAAACGGCACCTGGTCTTTCTACGTCTCTCGCGGCGGAAATAGTGTCGCGGTTATCGTGGCGACCAGCCGCTTCGGCCACAAATACCTGAAGACGATCGCCGATGGCGAACAGCCGGATAACTTGCTGTCGCTGCCGGAATGCCCGTAACAGGGTATTGGGAATAATGGGGGGCCGGAGACGCAATCTCCGGCCTTTCTGTCAGTCGCCGTTCCTAGCGATCATCGCAAAAACTACATCATCCATAGATGTGTTTGTCGCGTCGCTTTCCGCACACGTCCGGTGGGTTCTGTAAAAATAGCTGCGCGCTGCATACTGCCCCTGATACATCAGCGAGTGCGTCCGGACGTCGCCTGAGTGAATGGGCACGCCGCAGAACAGGCAAGGCGCGTTCCTCGGCGGCTCGTACGATGGGCGCTCCTGGTCTGGATCATCGAACCAGCCATAAATTTGATTTTCGATTGTCATGCGCCTCTCCTAGCCGAGGCATGATCGAAATTCCTGGTTACCAAAAGATGAACGGGGCAGGGCGCCGGGCGCCACCAGCCCTATCAGCCCGCTTGGGCATTGATTACTTAATCGGATGACCTTGAGTGATGGCGGTGTATCTTGGGAGCGTGTCGCCGCCGCCCCCGATCGCGTTTCAAACCTTAGTGGCAGACCGTCTGCCACTGGTATGAAGAGCCGTTCCAGACGTGCTCCTGCCGGCATGAGCGCGTCCCGACCGGCGCGATGGTCGGTCGATCTATCGGCCTGATCGACGGCGGTTCGATCGGTGCGATGGCCGGAGGTCTGATCGCTGGCAGATCATTTGCGTTGTCGCACAGCTGTGTTTGGCGACCATTCACAAACGTCCACCTGCAGGTGGCAGACGCTTCAGTAGAAAGCGCGGAGATACTCAACGCAGCCGCAACGAAAAGAATTGCTCGATTCATTGCCCCATCCTCGGTCAGCTGGTGGCAATATTACACCGAATGAGATCGAGTCATAGTTAATGGCGGCGGATCTTTGCGAATTGGCTAACGGACAGCCGTGCGTGCCCCGGCCTTATCTGACTCTCAACTGGCTGGGGTTATCTAGGACAATCTCCGGCGTGCCCCTGTATTCGCGTATCTTTCCCGTCACGTCGACCGTCTTTCCATCGTAGCGGTTGAGGTCACCAAAGGCGCCGGCGTGATCTGGGAAGACGACCGCCTGGAAGTCTTCGTTCGGGTAGGCGCCGCCCATGTCGAGAAATGCCGCGGTGCGCGCGACGTGGACATGCGCGACCCCTTCCACGGTGACGGTCTGGCCGATATGGGAAGCCGCCTCCTGGGGCGTGATAGCCGCCGCTAGAGCGGGACTGGAGGACAGAAGAAACGCAACTAGGGTCAACGCTTTCATAGTCATTCTCCCTAATTCAGTGCGCGACGAGTCTCCGAATTTTGCAGCACCTCAATAGCGTCCACGTGGCCTGCACCCGGTTTGAGTGACACGCGGTTAAGCTAATCCTGCCTTCGTCTCAAAGTCCATTGGGCTCATATATCCGATCGTCGAGTGCCGTCGTTTTGGGTTGTAGAAGCGTTCGATGTAGTCGAACACATCGGCCTTGGCATCATTCCGCGTCCGATAGGTCTTACGCGCCGTACGCTCGGTCTTAAGCGAGGAGAAGAAGCTCTCCATCGCAGCGTTGTCCCAGCAATTGCCAGAGCGGCTCATCGAACAGGTGACGCCATGATCGGCCATCAGCCGCTGGAACTGCTCGCTGGTGTACTGGCTGCCGCGATCTGAATGATGGAGCAATGCCCGGGGTTTTCCCCGCCGCCAGATCGCCATCACCAGGGCATCGGTGACGAGCTGGGCCGTCATGCTCGCGCTCATCGACCATCCGACCACGCGCCGGGAGAACAGATCCACGACCGCCGCCACATAGAGCCAGCCTTCTGCCGTCCAGATGTAGGTGAAGTCCGCGATCCATTTGCGGTTCGGGGCCGGGGCATCGAAGCTGCGGTCCAGCATGTTGGAGGCGATGGCGCCCGCTTGCCGCTCTCCCAGGTCTGGCGGTAGCCGCCGCCGTCTGGGGCGCGCTTTTAGGCCCTGCTGGCGCATCAGGCGCTCGATCCGGTGCAGCCCACAGGAAATCCCTTCCGAGATCAGGTCGTGCCACACACGCCGGGCACCGTAGGTCCGGTCGCTGGCAAGGAAGCTGGCGCGGACCTTCGCACCCAGTTCCTCGTCGCTGCGACTGCGCTCGCTGCGGGGCCGCGTCAGCCAGGCATAGAAGCCGCCGCGCGAGACACCGAGCGCCCCGCACATCCATCTCGCCGGCCATATCCCCCGGTGCTTCGCGATGAAGGAGAACTTCACGTGCTCTCCTTCGCGAAGTAGGCCGCGGCTTTTTTTAGGATATCGCGTTCGGCTTTGAGCTTGGTCACTTCGCGCTTCAGCCGCGTGATCTCGGCCTGCTCCGGACCCTGCCGACCATGGCCGGGAAATGCCTGCTGCACGTCCCCAGCCGCATCCTTGATCCAGCGCCGCAGCACCGTTCCATGGACGCCCAGATCGCGCCCGGCTTGCGCCACAGATACACCGCGCTCGGTGACAAGCTTCACCGCCTCAAGCTTGAACTCTCGTGTGAACTTCCGTCTCTCCATGACCCACCTCCCGGTTCCATAAAAACACCAAACTCGGTGTCTTCAAAACCGGGTGCAGGCCATCAAGAAGACGTGGCGTGCGCACGCTTTACAGGCAGGATTGTAATTTATCACGAAAACGATTTGACGCCCGATCAATACGCTGAACTGGACAAGGCGTCGAAAGCAGCTAACGTTAGTCTGATTTTGCGAAATCCCGCATATCTAACGCGGTGACCCAATTTAGACCGAACTTTGATGGTCAGATGATAGCGGGTCAGGTGAGATCTGGGCCGCCTCAATTATGGCCATCGCGCCAAGCCAGACGCGGGCGATCTCCGGTCGGTTCGCCTCCGCAGCATTCCCGGCCCGCAATGCGGCGACCGCCCAAGCTTGCGCCCCGTGAGCGGCTACCAGCCGGCGCGCGGCCGCGGCCGGGGTGAAGGGCTCGACGTTGCTCTCCAGGCCGGCCCGTCCACCGTCCAGGCAGCCCTCGCACCTGAATTCGGCGTGCCAATGACCGTCCTGAATGTGGAAGAACCCGATGACCGTGCCGTCCGGTCGTTGGTTGTATAGCCCCTCCAGGCCGCACAGGTCGCACTTGGGGACGAAGGGCGGCTTGGGCGGCCCCATCAGCCGGGCCTGCATCGCCGCGATCCGCACGCTCTCGATTTCCTTCGCGATTTTGTTCCGCAGATCGCCCACGGCGCCCTCCCTGGTGGAGAGCCGTTCCCGAATCGCAGTTGAGGACTCCTCAGCGGCCAAAAGGTAGGCATTGAGGGCGGGATGGCGCCAATATTCTTGCCAGGATTTGGTCGCGATGTTCGCGACGGCCCGCTACGCGGCCCTGATCGTCAGCCTGTTCATAACGAACCGCCGAGGAACCCAATATCCAGTTACCCAGCGAGGACTTTGCCCCAATTGCTTCAGCCACGGCGAGTTGGCTTCCGGCGATCCGGAGCTGCTTGACCAGGTCGTCGGGCGTGAGTTCTTCGATGACCCTGGAAAGCGGCCATTCTTGGGGTGACTTGGGATTGGACAATGCGAGGTCTCGCCTGGGCTCCAGGATAAGAGTTGGGGCCGAGTTGCAGATCCACGCCACAGCTTAGGGAGACAGTCCAAAGATTTTGCGCCGGGTGCTCCCAGCGCTTGAAGGCAAATCCATGCCCAGTCTGGCCAGCGGTTTTTCGGCCAAAATGGCGGCGCGAAATCCTGCCGTTTGCTTCCGATGTGCTTCCGATTGTGGCGGAGTAAGGCCACTCAAGCTTTGTGGTCTTTATAACTGATTGTTTTTTCAGGAGAAAATGGTGGGCGGTATAGGGATCGAACCTATGGCCCCTACCATGTCAAGGTAGTGCTCTCCCGCTGAGCTAACCGCCCAATCCGTTCCGGGGGTCAACAGCCCCGGTGGGGGGCCTCTATAGCCGCCCCGGCCCCCAAAGAAAAGCGCCCGATCCGGCGCTTATCGATTTGCCGCGCGATCTGCGGAAAACCGGCCTCCACTTTTCCGGATCGCGCTTTAGTCGATTTGCCGCGCGATCTGCGGAAAACCGGCCTCCACTTTTCCGGATCGCGCTTTAGGCCGCCGCCAGCATCCGGTCCACTTCCGCCACGATCTCGCGCAGATGAAAGGGCTTGGACAGGACCTTGGCCTGTTTGGGCGCGTCCGAAGCCGGATGCAGCGCCACCGCGGCAAAGCCGGTGATGAACATGATCTTGAGCGCGGCGTTCAGTTCGACCGCCCGCTTGGCGAGTTCGATCCCGTCCATGCCGGGCATCACGATATCGGTCAGCAGCAGATCGAACTGGAAGCCCTTGAGGCAGTCATAGGCCTCGCCGCCATCGCCGAAATCGGTGACCGCATGACCGGCCCGGACCAGGGCCGCGGCCAGGAACTTGCGCAGGGATTCGTCGTCTTCCGCCAGAAGGATATGCGCCATGCCTGCCCGAGCCCTTGCCGGTTCCCAGTAAAAACCATATCCGGGAATCGGTAAACAAGCGTTCTAGGCTTGCAAGACAAAGCCGCTTAGGCTCCCTTATTTCTTAACCTTTGACGCGAGCAGCCATGGCGCGCCTGGCCGACGGCCCCGACGGGAACCCGCGATTTGCGGGCCAAAGCGATTCGAACGGTGATTCGACCCTGGAATCGCTGCTGGCCGAGCCGTTCCAGATCTTAAGGCCCGAGGTCCAGACCCTGCCCTTTGTTTTCGCCTCGGGCCATTCCGGCCGCCGCTATCCCGCACAGCCTGATCGCCCGCAGCCGGCTGGACCCTTTGACCCTGCGCCGTTCCGAAGACGCCTTTGTGGACGAATTGTTTGCCGGCGTCGTCGGGCTGGGCGCGCCGATGATCGCCGCCCTCTTTCCCCGCGCCTATTGCGACGTCAATCGCGGCATCGGCGAGCTGGACGCCGGCATGTTCGATGCGGCGCTGGAACTGAATATCGACACGCCCAGCCCGCGGGTCGCGGCCGGGCTGGGGGTCATTCCCCGCATCGTGCGCGACGGCGCGGAAATCTATGCCGGCAAGCTTTCGCCGCTGCGAAGCCGATTTGCGGCTGTCGCGGCTCTACCGGCCCTATCACGCGGCCCTGGCGCAATTGGTCGCAGGAAACCAGCGACCGTTTCGGCATCGCCATTGTGGTCGATTGCCATTCCATGCCGTCGGCGCTTTCGGTGCCGGATATCGTGCTGGGCGACCGCTATGGCGCCTCCGCCCCGCCGCTTCTGACCGGCTGGGTCGAGAACGCTTTCGTCGGCGCCCGCTTTTCCGTCGCCCGCAACGCGCCCTATGCCGGCGGCTATACCACCATGCGCTATGGCCGCGGCCAGTGCGGGCTGTTCGGCGCTTCAGATCGAAATCAATCGCGGACTTTATCTGGACGAAGACCGGGTCGCAGCGCAAAGCCGGCTTTCCGGCGCTGAAGAAGCGCCTGACCGATGTTCTGATGCGGCTGACCGCGATCGATCCGTCGCTTCTGGGCGGCCGCGCGCTTCCCCTGGCCGCGGAATAGAACGCGATTTAGCGCGAGGATTTTTGATCATCCGGCCAGGCGCGAGGAGCGATGTGGACTTAGACGTCCATGAGCGACGAGCGCCGCCGCCGGGGATCAAAAGACCGCGCTAAATAAAAACGGCCGCTTCGGGGTTGCCGAAGCGGCCAAGTTCAGGGAGGAAACGCCCAGGAAGGGCGGCGGCTTCGCGGACGGATCCGCGATACCGCGCTGCAACAATATGCTGGATCGGCCCTTCGGGCGCAAGCGTTAAAATCAACCTTTCATCGCGCTAATTTCCCAGTGATTCCTGGATATTTTACAGGGTCTGTGGCGCATTTTCCGGCATCATGCCTCAATCCAGGCAATTGTGCGACGCAATAAACGGCAAATTTGGTTACCGGGTTCCCATAGCGGATTCATAGGATCGTCTCGCCGCCGCAACAAAAGATTCGCGCGGGTCGGCTACTTGGCGCCCGTCGGAGACCGAATCCGACGCATGCGGACGATTAGCGGGAGACCCGAAATGGCAAATACCGCCTGGTTCGAGAGCGCCGCGACCAGCTTCGTCGCCAGACGCGGATGCACCGCACGGTGCCGATCCGGTCCCGCCGCAGCCACCGCACCATCTTCATCTCCGACACCCATCTGGGCACCCGCGGCTGCAAGGCCGAGGCCCTGGCCGATTTCCTGATCCACAATGAATGCGACACGCTGTTTCTGGTGGGCGACATTGTCGATGGCTGGCAGCTCAAGCGCCGCTGGTACTGGAACCACGCCCAAAGCCGGGTGGTGGCGGAAATCCTCGCCAAGGCGGACAACGGCACACGGGTGATCTTCGTGCCCGGCAATCACGATGAATTCGCCCGCGCCTATGCCGGCCGCCTGTTTGCCGGCATCGAGGTGGCCGGCGAGATCGTGCACGAAACCGCCGATGGCCGGCGCCTGCTGGTGCTGCATGGCGACCGCTTCGACGGCGTCATCGCCTGCGCCAAATGGCTGGCGCATCTGGGCGACTGGGCCTATGGCGTGGCGCTCCACTGGAACGATCTTCTGTTCTTTGCGCGCAAGCAGCTCGGCCTGCCCTATTGGTCGCTGTCGGCATGGCTGAAGCACAAGGTCAAGAACGCGGTCGAATATATCTCGCGTTTCGAGGAAGCCGTGGCGCGCGGAAGCGGCCAGGCGCGGCGTGGATGGCGTGGTCTGCGGCCATATCCATCACGCCGAAATCCGGCGGATCGGCGAGGTGCTTTATCTCAACGACGGAGACTGGGTTGAAAGCTGCAGCGCCCTTGTCGAAGATGCCCGCGGAAATCTGGAGATTCTTCGCTGGGCCACCCCTTCTCAAAGAAACCCGTCCCAGGCCTCGGCCGAGGCGGCTGCGCCCGCGCTTATACCCGCGTAGGACCAAGCGCTTGATGCCGGGTCCGATCCCCGGCATCGCCGCCCATCTGAAGATCCTCATCGTCACCGATGCCTGGAAGCCCCAGGTCAATGGCGTGGTGCGGACTTTGGAGGTTCTGGGCGCGGATCTGGCCGCGCTGGGCCATACCGTGCGCTATGCCACGCCGGAGGGCCGTTTCACCGTCGGGCTTCCCACCTATCCCGAGATCCGCCTGGCCCTGTTTCCGCGCGTCCGGCTGGAACAGGAAATCCGCGACTTCGCGCCCGATGCGGTGCATATCGCCACCGAAGGCACGCTGGGGATGAGCGCGCGCGCCATCTGCCTGAAGCACGGCATCGCCTTTTCCACCTCCTTCCATACCCGCTTTCCGGAATATGTGCGGGCGCGTTTTCCCCTGATTCCGGAATCGCTGGTCTATCGCTGGCTGCGCTGGTTTCACGGCCCCGCCACCGCCATGATGGTGGCGACCGAAAGCCTGAGGCGCGAGATGGCGGCCCATGGCTTCACCAATCTCAGGCTCTGGTCGCGCGGCGTCGACACCGATCATTTCCATCCCATGCCCGGCGCTGCATCTGCCCTATCCGGATCCGATCTGGCTCTATGTCGGCCGGGTGGCGGTGGAAAAGAATATCGAGGCGTTTCTGGCGCTGGATCTGCCGGGGACCAAGCTCGTGGTGGGCGACGGACCCGCGCGGGCCCGGCTTGAGGCGCAATATCCCGAAGCCAGGTTCCTGGGCGCCCTGTCGGGCGAAGCCTTGGTCCGGATCTATGCCGGCAGCACGGTCTTTGTGTTTCCCAGCCGCACCGACACGTTCGGCCTGGTGCTGCTGGAGGCGCTGGCCTGCGGTCTGCCGGTCGCCGCCTATCCGGTCCAGGGGCCGCTGGACGTGGTGGGCGGGGCGCCGGTTGCGGCCCTGGATGAAGACCTCGCAAAGGCCTGCCTGGCGGCGCTTGAGATCGCCCGTCACCCCGGCCCGGTCACCCCCAGGCAATTCGCGGAAGCGCATTCCTGGCGGGCCTGCACGCTCCAGTTCCTGCGCAATATCATCGTCGAACCTGATGAAAATTGATTTGGAAGTACTGGCGAAGGTTAATTCCGGGCCGAACGCAACTGTCTGGAAAGGGGCGCCCCGGCGGCGCTTGCCGGTCCCCAGTTGCAGGACAGTGTTGGACCTTTCGCGGACCCGTCCCACAAGCTAGAACCTTAAAAAACCAAGGTCAGGCCAGAAGCCCGTTCATGACGTTGCCGCATCGCGCCGTCTCCCCCCAGGTTTCCGCGTCCGGCGCTTCCTCCGGCCATGGCTTTCTTTCAGCCCGGGAACTGGCCTTTCTGATCCTGACCATCCTGTTCTGGGCCGGTTTCGTCATCGTTCTGGGCAAGGACACCAGCTGGGATTTCCGCAACTACCACTGGTATGCGCCTTACGCCTTTCTCAATCATCGCGAGGCGCTGGACGTCGCCGTCGCCCATCAGGCGAGCTATTACAATCCCTTCCTCGACATCCCGTTTTATTTGCTGGCCACCCACACCCATGCCTGGATCGCGCTGGGGGTTCTGGGCGCGGTTCAGGGCGCCAATGTGGTGCCGCTTTATCTGATCGCCCGCGAAGGGCTGCGCATTCCCGATGTCGAAGCTCGCCGCCGGCGCGCTGGCGCTTTTGGGCCAGACCGGGGCGCTCACCCTCTCCATGTTCGGCACCACCTATTACGACAATGTGATGAGCCTGTTCGTGCTGTCGGGGCTCGCCATCCTGATCGTCAACCGCGAAAGATTGCGCGCCGGCCCTCCGGGACAGGCCGCGGCGCTGGCGGCGGCGGCGGGCTTCATCACCGGCTGCGCCTTCGGGCTCAAGCTGCCGGAGATGCCCTTCTGCATCGGCTTCGCCGCGGCGCTGGCGGCGCTGGGCGGCGGCGTCCGGCAGCAGGGCGTGCGGCATGCTGGCGGGCGGGGCGGCGGGCGTGCTGGGTTTCGCCCTGTTCAGCGCCTGGTGGATGCTGCACATCAAGGCGCTGACCGGCAATCCGATCTTTCCCTATTTCAACGATTACTGGCGCTCGCCGCTGGCGCTTGCCGTCGCCCTATCGCGACATGCGATTCATTCCCACCCATTTCTGGCGCGCGCTGCTGTTTCCCCTGCTGTTCTCGGTGGATTGGCATGTCGCCGACGATCTGGGCTTCCAGGACATCCGCGTGCTTGTCGCCTATCTCACCGTGATCCCGGCGATCCTGATCTGGGCTTGGCGCCGCGAAAGCAGGGACGCGTTGATGGACAAGCGGGTGGCGCTGATCCTGTTCGCCTTCGCTGCCGTCAGCTATATCGTCTGGCTGCGTTTCTTCGCCATCTACCGCTATATCATTCTGTTGGAGATGCTGGCGCCGATCCTGATCGTGGCGGCGGTCGGGCTCTTTCCCTGGCCGCGCCGGACGCGGTATCTCGCTTTGGCGGGACTGGCATTCGCCATCCTGGTCACCGGCCGCAGCGATTTTCTGGAACGGGCGCCGGTCGAGGATCCTTATATCAAGGTGGCCCTGCCGCCCATTCCGCATCCCGACCGGACCATGGTGCTGATGACCGGCGATGCGCCGATGGGTTTCATCGTGCCGTCCCTGCCGCATCAGATTCCCGGTCCTGCGCATCGACGGTTGGATGGTGCAGCCCAAGGACGGCACCGGAATCACCAGGACCATGCGGGCCCGGGTCGCGGGCCATCTGCATAATGGGGGCGCTGCTTTATCTCATGTCCGATGCCAATGAGATGGGCCGGGCGCGGGATGCGCTTGGCGGACTATGGCCTTGCCATACGCTGGACGGAATGCCAGCAATTCGACACCAACATCGCGGGCACCTATGAATGGTGCCCGATCACGAGAAAATCATGAGTCCGCGCGTCGCCATTCTGGTGCCCTGCTATAATGAAGAGGCCGCGATCGGCAAGGTCGTGCGGGATTTCCGCCAGGCGCTGCCGGAGGCGGCGGTCTATGTCTATGACAATAATTCGCGCGACCAGACCATGGCGCGGGCCCGCGAAGCGGGCGCCATCGTCCGCAGCGAACAGCGCCAGGGCAAGGGCAATGTCGTGCGCCGCATGTTCGCCGATATCGAGGCCGATCTTTATCTCTTGGTGGACGGCGACGATACCTATGACGCCGGCGCGGCGCCGCGAATGGTGGCGAGCCTGATCGCGGCCGGTGCCGACATTCTCACCGCCCGGCGGATCCATACCGAGGCAAGCGCCTATCGCCCCGGCCATGTCTTCGGCAACCGGCTGCTCACCGGACTGGCCGCGACCCTGTTCAATGTCAAGCTCGGCGACATGCTGTCCGGCTATCGGGTGTTTTCGCGCCGCTTCGTCAAATCCTTTCCGCTCACCGCGCAAGGATTCGGCATCGAGACCGAACTCACCATCCATGCCGTGCGGCTGATGATGCCGATGGTCGAAATGGACACGCGCTACAAGGAGCGGCCGCTGGGCTCGGTCTCCAAGCTGAACACCTGGCGCGACGGGTTCCGCATCCTGTCCACCATCGGCTATCTGGTGCGGGAGGAGCGGCCGCTTGGTGTTCTTCTCCTTTTTCTTCGTCCTGCTGGCGGGTTTGTCCCTGGTCATCGGCACGCCGGTGGTGACGGAATATCTCAAGACCGGCCAGGTGCCCCGCCTGCCCACCGCGGTGCTGGCCACGGGACTGATGCTGCTGGCGTTCCTGTCGCTCACCTGCGGACTGATTCTCGATACCGTGACCCGGGGACGCTGGGAAGTGAAGCGCATGGCCTATCTGGCCATTCCCGGTCCGCTGGAGTTCGATCTGACAAGCCCACTCCAGCGTTCCGACCTGCTGTGAGCCTGGCGCGGGCCCTGGCGCGGCTTTCAATTCTGCGCTTTGCGATGATCGGCGCGCTGGGCATGCCGGTGGATGCGGGGGTGTTGTGGCTGATGACCCACCGGGCGGGCTTGGATCCCTATTCCGGGCGGGTCGTCTCCTGGCTCAGCGCGGCGACCTTCACCTGGATCGGCAATCGCTATTTCACGTTCGGGGCCCGCAGAGCCAAGGGCCTGATCCCCGCGCTGGGCGAATGGCTGCGCTTTCTGGCCGCCAATGCCGTGGGCGGATTGGTGAATGTGGGTCTCTACTCGACTTTGGTGCGCTTTGCGCCGCCGCCCGCCAACAATCTCTATGTCGCGCTTGTCCTTGGCGTTTTGGCGGGCCTGATCTTCAACTTCACCCTGTCCAAGACCCTGGTGTTCAAGGGACCGATCTAGCCGCCTTCGACGGTCACGGATTTGATGACCGCATAGGCGTTCGCACCCGGCTCCAATCCGAGGCGCCGCACCGACGCGAGCGTGACGCGGGCCACCAGCCGGGCGGCGCCGCAGCGCATCACCACTTCCGCGCGCGGGCCCTCCATCTTCACCTCGGCAATGACCACCGGAAGGATATTGTTGGCGCTGATGGCGCGCGGCATCTCGCGGGCGATGAGGATTTCATCGGCCCCGACGCGCGCGCGCAAGCGCTTGCCGGACGCGCCGGTTGGCGGCACCAGGAGCCGGCCGCCATCGAAAGCCAGGATGCTGAGCCCGTCCTGCTCGCCGATCACAGTCGCGTCGAGGACCGCGCCAAGCGGCTTTTCCACACCCAGTCCGGCCAAAAGATCAAAGACGGAGCCTTCCGCCTTGACCCGTCCCGCCTCCAACAGCACCACCCGGTCCGCCAGCCGCGCCACTTCGTCCAGGGAATGGCTGACATAGAAGATCGGGATGCGGGCGATGTCGCGCAGCCGCTCCAGCCAGGGCAGGATCTCGGCCCGCCGCGCCGTATCCAAACTCGCCAGCGGTTCGTCCAGCAGCAGAATATCGGGCGAGGCCAAAAGGGCGCGGCCCAGCGCCACCCGGCTTTGCTCGCCGCCGGAAAGAAATTTGGGCACCCGCGCCAGCAGCGGTTCCAGCCCCAGCAAGGCGATGGTGCGCGCGATCTCGGTCTGATCCGCGCGAGCGGGGCTGCGCCGCCATCCGAACAGCAGATTCTTTTTCACGCTCATATGCGGAAACAGCCGCGCATCCTGAAACATCAGGCCGACGCGCCGCCTTTCCGGCGGCACGAAGATGCCCCTTTCGGTATCGAGAACGGTGCGGCCCTCCAGCACCACGCGGCCATGGGCCGGACGGGTCAGGCCCGCCAGCACCCGCACGATGCTGGTCTTGCCCGCTCCGGACGGCCCGAACAGGGCGGTGACACCGCCGGCGGCGGCCTGGAAGGCCACGTCAAGGGTAAAGGCGCCCTGGCGGTGGCGAATGGCGACTTCGGCGCTCATGGCTCGTGGCCGGCCGTGGCGCGGCGCATGATGGCCTGGGCTGCCAGCAGAAACAGAAAGGCCAGCAGCACCGAAAGGGCCGAGAGCCGGGCCGCCTCCGCTTCCCCGCCTGGTGTCTGCAAGGCGGTATAGATGGCCAGGGGAAGGGTTCTGGTTTCGCCGGGGATATTGGACACGAAGGTGATGATGGCCCCGAACTCGCCCAGGGAGGCGGCAAAAGCGGTAATCGCGCCCGCCGCCAGGCCCGGCAGGGCCAAGGGCAAGGTGACGTTGAGCAGCCGGTCGAAAAAGCCGGCGCCCAGGGTGCGCGCCGCCTCGTCCAGCCCCAGGTCCCGGGCTTCCAGCGCCAACCGGATGGCACGGACCTGGAAAGGGAAGGTAAAGATGGCGCTGGCCAGAACCGCACCGGTCCAGCGGAAAACCAGCACCAAGCCGAAATAATCCTTCAGAAAGGCTCCCGCCCCGCCCCGGGTGCCGAAAATCAGCAGCAGAACAAAGCCCAGGGCGACCGGCGGCAGCACCAGAGGCAGTTGGACGATACCATCCAGCACGATCTTGCCGCGGAAGCTGCGCGACAGGAGGAGCGCCGTGGCCGCCGCGAAAGGCAGCGCCAAGGCGACCGCGACCGAAGAAACCTTCAGGCTCAGCAACAGGGCCTGGACCTCATCAGCTGTCAGGAATGTCATGACCGTCTCCCGAAGCGGGTTATAGCCCGAGCGGGAGCATCAGCGCAGGGCCCCGGCCCAAATGCAAAACGGCCGCCCCGAAGGGCGGCCGTTCCGGTTTTTGGATGTGGCCGGATCAGTGGCGCGCGTAGAGCGCCCAGAGATGGGCGATCATCACCGACTTGTCGGTGGCGGGACCCTTGACCCGGTCAAACGCCTTCATCGCGTCGGCCTTCTGACCGGCGCCCAGATAGGCCATGCCGAGGCGGATTTCGCCGCTGTTCTTGTCCGTCAGGGGCTTGTCCAAGCCGGCCTGAATAGCGGCGATGGCGTCTTTGTATTTGCTCTGACCCCACAGGTCCTCGCCGATCTTGATCAGCGCATCGCCCTTTGCCTGCGCCTTGGCGGCGGCAAGATTCTTGGCCAAATTGCCGCCATCGGCCTCGGCCTGCTTCTTGGCAAGCGCCAACAGACGTTTGGTGCGGTCGTCGTTGAGAATCTTGGCGGCCTGCGCCTTCTCAATCACGGTTTCGGCTTCGGTGGGGAACCCCAGCTGCATCGCGATCTGTGCCAGCGTGGTGTACTCGTCCTTGCCACTGATCGTCCCGGTGAGCAACTTGAGGCGATAAATATCGAGCGTGTCATGATCGCTCATGCCCTCGCCCTGTTCACTGAGCTTCAGCAGGTCGTTCCAATATTCCGCTTTGCCGGTATGGGCAACCAGGGCTTCCAAAGCCTTGCGCTGGGTGACGGTATCACCCGCGTCGTACGCCGCAGCGCAATTGTAGCGCCAGCGTGTCGTCCCCAGGATTCGCGCCAAAATTGCCCTTGATATATCGGAGGCATCCCTGCTTGTCGCCGGAAAGATAGTAAGCCTGGGCCACGATCTGCCTCGAAGCGGCGTCCAGACGCGCCGGTCTTCTTCAGTGCCTCACTGTCCTCGATCACCGCCTTGTAGTTCCTGGCATTATAGTCATTGGCGAACTTGGCCTTGGCGCCAGCTGCCGTCGAAGTGTCGCCGGACTTGATGGCGATATATTCCTTCATCTGCCCGATGATCTTATCTTCTTCGGCCGTTTTGCCGGTGGCGGCAGCAGCTTCATTCACCTTGGCCATCGCGGCCTTGTAGTTGCCTTGGGCGGCGAGAGACTGTGCTTCCTGCAGCGGCTTGCCGACTATGGCGCGCACGGCGGCAGACGCTGGGGCGGAGAGGATCATGGCGCCACCACACACTGTGGCGGTACCAAGAAGGAACGCCGTAGCAACGGCACGCAATCTACTCGCAGTCATTACAAGACCTCTCTTCAGTCATCCAAATTGTAAAGCGTGCGGGGGTTCCGCACGCTTTACAACTGCGGCATACCCCTCACAATTCAATTATACTGGTCAATCCCGGTAAAACCAATATGGGTGACGCCCAGACGCTGCGCATCGGCCAGCACCATCGGCGACCGCGTCATATTTGGCGAGCCGATTGGGATTCAGGTGAATTTCCGGCTGCGGATTTTGCTGCGCCGCGTTCTCCAGATAGGAATCCAGCGTCGCCGCGATCCACTGCCGCGCCGTTCCAGGTGACAGTACCGTCAAAATCCACGCCAAGTTCCACCGTTTCCGGAATGACAAGCGGCGGCGGCGTATTTTGTGTGCGGCATATCGAGCTTCACCGCATTGGTTTGCGGGGGCAGCGTGAGAATAAGCAGGGTAAGCATGACCAGCATCACGTCGATCAGAGGCGTGGTGTTCATTTCCACCATCACCTCGTCTTCGCCAGACGCGCTGCCTACATTCATAGACATGGCATTTTCACCTTCTTTTGACCGGTCGAGACCAGTTTACAAGATCGACTCGACATTCTTGGCGTTGGTATTCTCGAAGCCCTGGGGCTCAGTGAGGAAGCCGACCTTCATTATGCCCGCTTGCTGGCAGGCCAGAATTACCCGGCCAACCGCTTCGAACCGCACACCTTTGTCGCCCTTGATATGGACTTCCGGATACGGCTTGTGTGCGGATTGCGCGGCATACAATGAGTTCACCAGGCGGTACCGCAATGTGAGCATGTCGATCGGTGCCTGCTCGTTATTCCAATAGGCCTTCTCGTTCTTGTCCACCGAAATCATGATATTTTCCGGCTTCGTCACCGTGACGATATTGCGATAGGTCGGAAGGTCGACCTTGACCGTCTCCACGACCACCGGGATGGTGACGAGGAAGATGATCAGCATCACCAGCATCACGTCCACCAACGGAGTGGTGTTGATGGCGATGTTCAGCTGCGCCTCGTCGTCCGGAATGGCGTGCATGGAGTCGATGGACATTGTCCTAATCTCCGACTTTCAAGCCAACAAAGACGCGCTTACTTTGCTCTTGCTGACGAGATAGGCTCTGCAGGTCGCCCGCAAAGGCGCGCAACTTTTCGGTGATCACCTTGTTGCGGCGGACGAGATAGTTGTAGAGCAGCACCGCCGGCACCGCAGCCGCCAGACCGAGGAAGGTCATGATCAGCGCTTCACCGACCGGACCGGCGACCTTGTCGATCGAGGCCTGACCGGCAACGCCGATCGCGATCAAGCGCTTGCAGAATGCCCAACACCGTGCCGGCCAGACCGACGAACGGCGCAACCGAACCGACCGAGGCCAGGAACGTGACGCCGCCTTGCAGACGAGCATTGGCGTCCTCAAGCTGACGGGTCAGCGACATGCCGATCCAGTCATTCATGCCGACCAGCGAGGTTGGCCGCCGGTCGTCGCCCTGACGCCGGCTTTCAGCGATGGCGCGGAACAGCGAGTTCTTGCGGCAGCTTGTCGATGCCTTCATTGAGCGAAGCTGCGGTCCAGAACTTCTTATCGACGGTCTTGGCGTCGCCAAGGATACGCGCTTGATCGATAAATTTGGTGAAGAAAATGTACCAGGTGCCGGCCGACATGATCGCAAGCACGATCATGATGAACTTGTCGATCCAGGAGCCGATTTCCCAGAGATGCGCGATACCATAGGGCGTGGATTGTTCGGCGGCCGCAACCTTGGCGGCGGCGGTGCCGGGCTTCGCCGCGGCCGAGGGAACTTCGACGTTCGGCCCAGCCGGAGCCGCGTTCGCGTCCGGCGTTGCAGGGGTTGCGCTGGCGTCCGGCGTGCGGCGCGGTGGTGGACAGCTGCGGGCGCGCCGGATTCGGCGCATTGTCCTGAGCGGAAGCCTGACCGAGGCCAAAGCCCGGCATAAGGACGATGGCGGCTGCTATCGTCAGGATCTTAAAGTTCATTTTCTCACTCCGTGAATTAAGCAGATAAATTGGTTGTTACTGAGCGTTCTTGAGATTCCAGACGACGGACACATTCGTCTTGGCATCGACCGGCTTGCCTTCGCGGGTCGGCGGCTCCCATCTCCAGTGCCCCTGCACATAGTTGCAAGCAGCATTGTCAAGCCGTTCGGAGCCGGATGATTTGATGACCTTGCAGTCAGTGACCCGGCCCTCAGTGCGTGATCGCAACCTGGATTTGGGTCGTGCCCTGCTCACCCAGACGCTGGGAAATGGTGGGATAGGGCGGCAAAGAATGGGTCCGCTCGATCGGCTTGAGCTCGGTCGGCGCGGCCCTGGCCGGGGCGGGCGGCGCCGGCGGCGGCGCTTCACGGTGGTGATCGGCGGCGGCGCCTCTTGCTGACGCGAACTCCGGCAACGATGGCAACCGGCGGCGGCGGCTTACCAGATCCGGCGGCGGCGGCGGCGGCGCCTTGGGCAGCATCTTTTCGTCTTCGACCGTCGCCTTGATGTCGCAGATCTTTCATGATCTTGCCGGACGCCAAGCGCCGCAATCAGCGCCGCAATCGACCGCGATTTGAATAGCAATCGGACGACGATGACAAAGCCCGTCAGCTTGGCTCGTCTTGGTGCGTTTGAGCAGTCTGCAAATGATTTGGACGTTCCATGCGCTCTCGCTCACTAGACAAACTTAAACCCGGCGCTGCCACGCCGGGCTACTGGAAATTAGGATCGAGACCGAATGCTTCCCAACCTGGCGCCGTTAATCCAGCGCTCGCTGGTCTTTCTTAAAGCAATCGTAATCGCGCTTTGCAAGAGGAAACATACGCCTCATTTGCAGACTTCCTCGAGCATGGACTTTACGTGCGCGCGGGCAGGGGACGGAAAAGAGGACATCGCCCCATCTGTACTTCGCTGCATGCAATATTAATGGCCGACGCCCGAAAAGGCCTAACTCCCGAGTAACACAGCAGACAATTTCTCAAGTGCAGTTTCAAACTCGATATTTTGAAAGCAGCGAAAAATTGACGCCGTGATAACGGCAGTCTGCGCAGGTTCCTTGCCCGCTTTCGGTTCCACAACATGCGGCGAAAAAACCCAGTGCGAAATCCGGCCAAGCGGATTTGCCACAATGCCCGGCGGGCGGAATTGCACATTTCTACCCTTTCGCGGAGACTGTCCCGCTCACCTCGAAGGCATTTTCCCATGCGATATCTTCACACCATGGTGCGCGTCTCGGACCTGGATTCGTCGCTGGATTTCTATTGCGCCAAGCTCGGCCTCAAGGAAGTCAGGCGGATGGACAATGAAAAAGGCCGCTATACCTTGGTGTTTCTGGCCACGCCCGAGGACGCAGCCGAGGCGGGGAAGGCCAGCCCGATGGTGGAGCTGACCTGGAATTGGGACGAGAAAGGCTATGGTGGCGGCCGCAATTTCGGCCACCTGGCCTACGCCGTGAAGGATATTTACGCGCTCTGCGAAAAGCTGATGGCAGCGGGGGTGACGATCAACCGCCCGCCGCGCGACGGCCATATGGCGTTTGTGCGTTCGCCTGACGGCATTTCCATCGAATTACTTCAGCAAGGCGACGCGCTGCCGCCGAGCCTTGGGCCTCGATGGCCAATACAGGAAGCTGGTAGGGGCATGAATTTCGCCTCCGACAATGCCTATGGCGCGCTGCCTGAGATCTGGGCGGCGCTCAAAGAGGCCGATTGCGGGCCCACCCTGGCCTATGGCCATGATCCCATCACCAGAGCCTGCCTTCCCGCTTTTCCCGGCTGTTCGAACGCGATGTTGCCGTCTTTCCGGTCTTCACCGGCACGGCCGCCAATGCGCTTGCGCTGGCCTGTCTGACACCGCCTTTTGGAGCCGTCCTGTGCCATCAGGACAGCCACATCATGGCCTCGGAATGCGGCGCCCCGGAATTCTTTTCCGGCGCCAAGCTGATCGGGGTGGCGGCGGACGGCAAATTCACCCCGGAGGCGATCGCCGAGGCGCTGGCGGGGCTGGACGGCAGCGTTCATAGCGTCAAGCCCTGTGCCGTCAGCCTGAGCCAGGCCAGCGAATTGGGCACGGTCTATACGCCCGGCGAAATCGCGGCGATCGCCGCCCTGGCCCATGACCATGGCCTCAAATTGCATATGGACGGCGCCCGCTTCGCCAATGCCATGTCGCATCTTGGCTGTCCGCCCGCGCAAGCCACCTGGAAATGCGGTGTGGACGTGCTGTCCTTTGGCGCCACCAAGGCCGGCGCCCTGGGCGCGGAAGCGGTGGTGTTCTTCGATCCGAACTCGCGGGCGAATTCGAATATCGCCGCAAACGCGGCGGCCATCTTGCCTCCAAGATGCGCTATGTCTCCGCCCAGCTCGCCGCGATGCTGGAAAGCGATCTGTGGCTGAAGAGCGCCGAGCTGCCAACCGGCTGGCGCAGCGTCTGGCCGAGGGACTGATGCATGTTCCGGATATCTAGATCGCCGGCGCCGGTAGAGACCAACATGGTCTTCGCGCGCATGCCCGAAGACATGGCGGCACGGCTGAGGGCCGCGGGCGCGGAATTTCATGACTGGCTGCCGCCAAAAGACGGCAAAGAACCGCTGCGGCTGGCCACCGCTTTCGCCACGCCCGACGCGGAAGTGGCGAAGTTGATCGACCTGGCGAAACGCTAGATCCGGCCCAACAAAGTAAGTATGCCGACCTGGCTGGTCGAACCGTTATTGCCGCGGATCCAATCGTAATTGACCCCCAGAAAGACCAGGTATCGGTGCCCGCGCCCAAAGCTGAGCCCGGCGACCGCATTGCCCGAATCGGGGGATCCGGACCGACAAAGGTCATGACATTGCCCGGCGCATTCAAGCCGCCGGTGGAGACGAAGCCGGCCTTGAGCTTCACCGGCGTATTGATCATGTCGTAGCGATAGCCCAGCCGTGCCTCCGGCGTGATGGTGGCGCCGAACAGTTTGAAATGGGTCTTGAAATCACTGCCCAGCGAAAAGCGTAGCGAGTTGGTGTAATCGGGCGCGACTTGCAGGTTCAGGCCGTCGCCGCCGCCCGATTTGGTATAGCCTTCCTCGCGGGTCGCCAGGCCGTTCCACTGCGTATATGGGGCAAAATATCGACAAAACCGTACTTCAGGAAAACGCCGCCGGTGGCACCCAGCGAACCCAACAAGGCGCGCTGCGCTTGCCCACCGCGTCGCGGATCTGGCTGCCCACATTCAGCGACCCGGTTGCCGTTGAAGCTGCCATACCCCACGCTGCCCGGTGCTATCCAGGAAGATATGCTTGCCGCGCCAATCACTATAGGCCGTCAGCATATACCATTTCTCATGGGTCAGGCTGTTTGGCGCGCGGCAGGGTCTCGCTCCCGATCGCCGGAATAAAAGCTGATCGCGCCGCCATACCGGCCGCCCTGCGCCGTCCCTATCCAAGCCGAATGAAAAGCCGAAGCCGTGATCCTTGTAGTTGGTCAGGGTGCCGCCGGCATCGACCCGGCCCTTGTTGTTGATGTTGCCCACAAATTCCTCGCCCCACAGCGTGAGTTCGCCGGGCTGATTGGCATAGGAACGCAACAGCCTTTGGCGCGCGGCGACCGGCCCGGTTTCCTGGTCGGTGATGAGGATGGCGACCTGGCGGGAGCCGCCCGACACGTTGGGTCATCTGCAGAAGACCTCCGCTCCGCTGCTGGCTGGCCGCCACATTGATGCCGCTCGCGGGCACGCCATTGGTCTTGTAGACCGTCACGCTGGACCCGATTGCCGCACCCAGCTGTGGATCATTGGCGAGCGCCGCAGCGGCGTAAGGGAATACCGCCTTGGAATCGCCGCTCAGATCGAGACCGGGCGTGCCGTCGGCATTGGTTGCGCCGGTGGACCGCGGCAGCAGCGTGAGCAGCAATTGGGTATGGCTCGCGTTAAAGGAAAGCGGATCGGGAACCCCGGCGCTGTTGCCGACCGTGTCGGTCTGGGATTCGAACAGGAAGGGAATCGTTCTGCGCCAGGGTGGCGTTCTGCTGTGCCACAGTGGTGTCGTCGATCACGGTCGGCGAACTGATCAGGGTGACCACCTGGCGGGTGGGGTTGCTGGTCGAGGCCGCGGTCGTGCCGGAGGAGATAAATCCGCCCAGCCGCAGGCCGAAATTGGCGTTGGAGAGCGACACTGCCGGATCGGTGGTGCCGTTGGTGGCGGCCTGAATGACAGGTGTCGCTGAAGAGGTATTGATCTGGGTGATGGTCAGGCCCAGCGTGCCGCCATTGGCGACGATCAGATCATGAACGTTGACGGAGCTCCCGATGGGCGCGGCCATGTAGAGCTGGCCGTTATTGAGGATATGGACGTCCAGGCCGCCCGGCGCCGAAACGATGACGCTGTTGACATAGCCGAAGCCGCCGACATGAAGCAGGTTGCCGATGCCGGACCCGAAATTGATCAGATTGGTTTCGGTGACCGGCGGAGCTCCGGACACGCTGCTGTTGACATGGCCGGTGACGCTGGCATAGGCGAAGGGCGTATTGGCCACCGACGTACCCTGAATGACGGCAATCTCGCTGTTGGCGTTGCCGGTTGCATCATTGGGATTGGTGACATCGCCGACATTGCCGACATTGAGGACATTGCCGCCGCCGCCGGAATTGAACAGCACATCGCCTTCGATCACGCCGCTATTGTTGATGGTGGTCTGCCCCGCGGTGCCGGCGAGAAGGTTGATCGCCTGGGTGCTATTGACCACCACCGCATTGGCGCCAGGCGTCTGGGTGGTGGTCGCCGCGATGATTGAACCGGCATTGTTGATCAGCCTGACGCTGCCCGACTGGTCGAGAATGGCGGTGGAAATCTGGCTGAAGGGCGAAGCCGATGTCGCGTTGATCGAATTGGGCGACAGCGTCGTGGTCTGGATGTTGGACGAAATGCTGCCATGCTGCAGCACGTCGATCTGGTGACATTGGCCTGATTGCCGATCTGTACCGCGGTGGCGACGCCGCCGCCCGGGCCGCCAACCACCGCGGTGATGGTGCCGGCAGTGTAGGAACTGCCGCTGATGAACTCGCCTGCCACGTCCAGCCGGGGCACGGTGGCGAAGGCCCCGATGTAGAGCGCGCTGGCGGAAATATTGGAGGTGGTGTCTTCCTTGGTGATCGCCTGGGCGCGAATGGTGCCGGTGTTCAGAAGGCCGCCGGTCGTCGCCAGCGTGCCGGGGGTCGAGGGCACGCCGGTGCAGCTGCTGGAGGAGCCGCTGAGACAGGTATAGTTGACGGCGGACGAGCCCTGGATCGCGATCGCCAGCGAAATGATGTCCGAGTCGGTGGGCTGGGCCGCGATATTGCCATGGTTGATGAAGGCATAACCCTTGCCGCCATCCACCGAATTGACGGCCGTGCCGACCGGACCGATCAGCGCAGGGCCGCGCACCGTGGTCTGCGTGGTGGTCACCGACTGGGAGGGATCGATCAGGATGACGGGCGAATAGACGGTGCCGGTGCTGGTGGCGGCGATGTCGCCATTGCCACTGATGGCGGCGGCGGCGGTCGAGCCGTTGGAAGTGGACGGCCCGGCGTTGAAGAAGCCGCCCGCGATCGAATTGGCGATCACGATGGCGCTGCCGCTCTCCAGATTGCCGCCGTTGCGGTTGGGAAGCGTGGTGCCCACCACCGAGATCGTGCCGAAATTGGCGAAGGCGCCGGTCGAGGCGTTGGCGGTGCCGGAATTGGCGCAGGTATAGCCAAGGCCGGAATTGTCGGCGCAAGGTGCGATTGGGCCAGAATCGTGATGGCGCGGGCCTGGTTGCCCACCGAGGCCAGGCTGGCAAGCTGACCGATCACGAAATTGCCGTTCAGATTGCCTTCCAGATCGATGGCGGTATTGCCCGCGCCGGTGGACTTGTCGCTGGGCCTGAGCGTCATGCTGCCGCCCAGGTTGACATCGCCGTCGATGGTGGTGCCCTGCACCAGGGTCACGATGTTGCTGAGTCGCCGGTCACTGCGACCGACGAACCGGACACGCTGGTGGTGGTGCCCCCGGCCGTGGTGGTGACGGTCGCAAACGTGACCGGTCCGTAGAAAGTGTTGCCGCCGCTGATATAGAGCGCGGATTTTCCGGTCCCCTTGCCGGTCAAGTCGACCGAGCCGAGATTGAGAATGCCGCTGCTGTTGACGATGTCGCCGCCGCTGGTGTCGACTCCGATGCCGATGGCGCCGGCAGTATCCGTATTCGAAATAAAGCCCTGATTGCTCAGATAATTGTTGGAATCGATGGTGACGGCGTTGCCGATGGCCTTGATCTGGACGCCGCCGCCCGCCGCGATAGTGATGTTGCCATCCGTCTTGCTGTCGAGGGAGCTTTTCCGGGTGCCGGTGACATTGGTGTCGGCATGGGCCGCGGAAACCGCGATCAGCAACGCGGCCGTGGCGGCGGAAAGCATCAGGCGGTGCTTCGTCAAAATCCAAACCTCATTTTTGTTGGCCAAGGATGCTCGCGGCGGCCGCGTAAGCCCTTCAATCGGCCCCGGCCTTTCCCGCGGCCACCCGCCGCTCTCCACTCTCGTCCGTCCGGGCCCGCCTTTGTACTGCCCCACGCGGCCGTTCAACAGCAATTTTTCACGTCTTAATCAGGTGTTAGCCCGCCGCGGCAGTCTTCGGCGTGAAAAATGCTTAACCCCAGCACAGTTCCACCATGAACCGGGCCCGCCATATCGCTTCGCCAAGCTCACCCAGAAGGAGGTGTGCGCCGCCGTCGCCCGCCACGAGATGCTTTATTCCGGGCGGCTGGGCGGGGCGCGCGCCGTCTTCGCCTTCTGCGATCTGTCCGGGCTGGACCTTTCGGGCCGCAATCTGGCCGATGCCGATTTCACCGGCGCGGTGCTGGAGGAAACCAATTTCGCCGGCGCCAGGCTGGACGCGCCAGCTTCTTCGGCGCCGATCTGCGCCGCGCCAATCTGGCGGGCGCCAGCATGCGCCGGGCCGATCTGCGCGGCGCCACCTTGCGCGGCGCCAATCTGATCGGCGCCGACCTCTATGAAGCCGATTTGCGCGAAGGCACCATCGCGGAAAAGGACAGCTACGGCAATCTCAACGTGCTGCAGCACGATCTGGGCCCGTCCGAGCTGCCCTCCGCCATGCTCAATTCCGCCAATCTGGAGCGCGCCAAGATCACCGGCGCCATCGCGATGCAGGCCGATTTCACCGATGCGATGATGAAATCCTGCCGGCTCACCCGCGCCAATCTGCGCCAGGCCCGGCTGACCGGCGCCAATCTGGAAAATGCCGATCTGTCCGGCTGCGATCTCACCGGCGCCGATCTGGCCGGGCGCGATCCTGATCGGCGCGAAACTCGATCTCGCCAATACCCATGGCGCCGATCTCTCCCAGATCCTCACCGACAAGAATGAGGCCGACGCTCCCGAATTCCGCCGATCGAAGAAATGCTCGACGCCCATGCGCGCTGGGCGGAAAGCGACGGCCGCGAGGGCAGGCCCGCCGATCTCTCCGGCCGGGACCTGCGCTGGGTCAAAAATCTCGCCCGCGCACGCTCACGGCGCTGATCGCGCCGGGCGCGGTGCTTTATGGCGTCGATTTCGAGGGCGCGTCGCTGCAGGGCAGCAACCTCTCCGGCTGCGATCTGCGCTCGGCGAATTTGGGCGGCGCGGATCTGCGCGGCGTCAATCTGTCCGGCGCCAAACTGAATCATGCCGATTTGCGCGACGCCAAGCTGGGGCCGCTGTTGATCGCGGGCGAACGTCTGTTGCCGGCCCGGCTTGACAATGCCGAGGCGCGCTATGCCGATTTCCGCGGCGCGGACCTGCGCCGCGCGCGGCTTGCCGGCAGCGATCTTCCCTATGCCAATCTCACCGACGCCGATCTGCGCGACGCCGACTTGACCGATGCCGATTTGGCCGGCGCCAAGCTGCCGTTGCAGTTCGCGGAATCTGCATGATTGGAAACCCCCTCCGGCCTTCGCATCGAAGCGCTGCTACGGCCACCTCCCCGCCAGCGTGCTCACGCACGCGCAGGGGAGGCGGGTCCCGACCAAGCTTCAATAATGGCGATCGGCCTGGTCGAGACCCGCCTCCCCCGCATTGCGAAGCCATAGGAGGGGGAGGTGCTCCGTAGCGGCTCTCAGCCGGCGAAGGGCAGAGGGGGTAATCGATTAGGCCGCCTTCCTGCCTTCAATGGTCTTCAAGTCCGGCGCGTTGATGGGAATTTGCCGGGGCTTCTTGGCCTCGGGCACGACCCGCTCCAGATCGATATGAAGCAGTCCGTTTTCAAGCCTGGCACCCTTTACCTCGACATGCTCGGCCAGTTGGAATTTGCGCTCAAAGGCGCGGCCGGCGATGCCCTGGTGAAGATAGACCGGCTTGCCGGCGTCCTCGCGCTTGCCGGTGACGGTCAGGACACCGTCGGCGACTTCGACGCCGAGGTCCTTTTCGCCAAACCCGGCGGCCGCGATGGTGACGCGGTAATTATTCTCGTCGCTGCGTTCGATATTGTAGGGCGGATAGCCCTGGGCGGTGTCGCCGCTCTCCAAAAGGTCGAGCAGACGGTCGAAGCCGACGGTGGAACGGAAGAAAGGCGTATAATCCAAACGCATAGTACAACCTCCTGAAAGCGTTGCATAAATTCCGGTGCCTAGCGCCCCCGGAACCTAATCTAGATGGGCAATGGAACCCCGGCCTTCAAGGCCCTGGAGCGGGACGGATTATTCAAAATTTCCCCAAGCCATGCGCCGCACCCAGGAGCCAAAAAAGCGCGACGGCGCCGTAGATGACGTCGTCCATCCGGGTGCGGGAGAGCGCCAATCCAGTCGCATCCGCCAACAGCGTGCGCAGCCAGGCGCCCTCTTCGCGATTGGTCTGGGGCGCGCGCCAGCGGCGATGGCGCAGCCAGTTCTCCAGATTGTTGAGGACACAGGCATCGCGGTTGAGCTTCCAGTGCAGGACCATCAACGGCAGGAAGACAAGATAGAAGGCGAGCCACCATCGGCCGGGAAACATCCAGCCCGAGATCACCATGACCAGGACGGCGAGATGAACCAGAAAGCAGGTCCACGCCAAACCGTCGCGATGGGATTTGCCCGTCATGACCCGAGCTTGAATGCAAGCGGGCGCCCAAGCAAACTGCCGGCCCGCATGAGCCCCGCCGCCGAAAGCCTTCATCCCGTTTTTCTCACGGCTGGCGCCGTCCGGATCCGGGCAAGCCGGTTCGATGCCCCTCATCCGCGGGGAATCTGCCTGCTGCTGAACGGCCAGAGCGAATATATCGAGAAATATTTCGAGGTGATCGACGAGTTGCGCGGCCGTGGGTTTTCGGTCGTGACCTTCGACTGGCGCGGCCAGGGCGGATCGCAGCGCCTGCTGCCCAACCCGCGCAAGGCGCATATCCCGGATTTCGCCGACTATGACCAGGACCTCGACACGGTGATGCGGGAGATGGTGCGGCCGCTGGCGATGGAAACCGCGCTTCCCGTCATCGCCATGGCCCATTCGATGGGCGGACACCTTCTCCTCAGGCGGCTGCATGACGTACCGGATGAATTTCGTTGCGTTATTCTTTGCGCCCCCATGATCAAGATCAATCCGCAGGGCTATCCCTGGTGGCTGGTGGAACGGATCGCCATCCATCTCAACCGCAAGATGCCCTCGACGGAATTTGTCTGGGGCGCGGCCGACCGCGATCAGCTGACGCTTTCCTTCGCGGCACAGATCGTCACCTCCGATCCTGACCGCTATGCCCGCACCCAGGCCGTGCTCAAGGCCAATCCGGAATTGCGTATCAACGGGCCCACCTGGGGCTGGCTGGCCGCGGCGCTGCGCTCCATCGCGCTGCTCAACCGGCCGGGCTATGCCGAAGCGATCCGAACCCCAGCGCTGCTGTTTGGCGCCGGCCATGACCGGATCTGCGATACGCCCGCCATCCGCGAATTCGCCGCCCGCATGCCGGATGCGCGAATTCGTGGAGTTACCGGGCGCGGAACATGAAATCCTGATGGAGCGCGACAAGTTCCGCATTCCGCTCTGGCAGGATTTCGACGCCTTTCTCGGCGATGCCGGCATGTGACCTATTTGCCCTTTGCGGTTGTGCCCGGTTTGGACACCGGCATGGTGGAATAGGGCGAGCGGGCCAATGCCGAATTGGGACCGGTATCCGGCGTTGCCGGTGCCGTGGCTGTTACCGGGGGCGGCGCAGCCGGAGCCACGTTCATGGGCGGGGTGGTGCCGGCAAATTCTTGCCGGCCACCACTTGGCTGGGCGGTGGTGCGTAGTGCGTATAAATGTAAAACCCTGCGGCGCCCACCATGATCGCCACGACCAGTCCTGCGATGACAGGGCCGACAAAGTTGGTGCGGGTTTTGTCATCGGAATTGTGAGGCCTCCGAGAAGCCGCCGGCGGTATCCCCATGCGCGGCCTCGGACGCAATTAACGCGCCATGGTCGAATGATTTGTGCATCGTGTTCATGATCAATCCCGTTCAAACTCAATTTCGTCTTCCGATTGGAAAACGTGTCGAGGGGTGGGCGGGTTTCAGAACATGTCCCGGATCCAGGACGGATCCGCCAACTGCGCCTGGAAATAGCGCGGTCCACTGGTTCAAACTCAAATATTTGTAATGCTAACCGGCGAGCAGCGTCATCGCTTCGGCATGAATGCGGGGATCGCCGCAGGCAAGAATGGTCCTGCCGTCCTGGGCGGAACCGCCCTGCCAGTTGGTGATGATGCCGCCTGCGCCTTCCACCAGGGGAATAAGCGCCGCGACGTCCCAGGCATGGAAATTGGCTTCGATCACGATATCGACAAAGCCCAGCGCCAGGGCCGCAAACAGATAGCAGTCGCCGCCATAGCGGGTCATCTTGGCCACCCGCTCCACCCGCGCGAAGGCGGAAAGCTGTTCGGGCGAGAAATAGGCGCCGGGGTCGGTGGCGCAAAGCACCGCCTCCGACAGCGCGGCGCAGGCGCGAACCCGAAGCGCCGACGCCATGCCCGCCTGGATCAGATGCGCCGCGCCGTTGACGCCGACAAACCGCTCCCCCAGCACCGGCTGATCCAGGATGCCCAGAACCGGCTTGCCGTCATGCTCCAGCGCGATCAGCGAGCCCCATTCATGCCGCCCGGTGATGAAGGCGCGGGTGCCGTCGACCGGATCGAGCACCCAGCGATAGCCGGAGCGGCCCTTCTGCTCGCCGAATTCCTCGCCCAGCACGCCGTCGTCGGGCCGTTCGCGGGCGATCAGGTCGCGGATGGCCCGCTCGGCACCCTGGTCGGCCTCCGTCACCGGATCGAATTCGTGGCGGCCCTGCTTGTGCCCCACCGGGATGCGCTGGCGGAACAGGGGCCGGATCACCGCGCCGGACGTGTCCGCCAGGCGATGCGCAAACGCGATCAGATCCGGTTCGACCACCATGGACTCAACTCTTCTTGGCTCGATCAGGGCGCGAGGAGTTTTGCGGCGCAGAAGATCGTCGCGTGCAGCTTGCGTATAGCATGTGCGCACGCGCGACACACTCCGCGCGCAAAAGAACCGCGCCCTCAGGCATTGGCCGCCTGCTTGGCGCGCTTGCGCAGATGCGGCAGCAGTTCGCGCTTGCGCAGCCGGATATTCTGGGGCGTGACCTCGACCAGCTCGTCGTCCTGGATATAGGCCATGGCCTGTTCCAGGGTCATCGGCACGATCGGCGTCAGCCGGACCGCCTCGTCCTTGGAGGTGGTGCGGATATTGGTGAGCTGCTTGGCCTTGGTGGGATTGACGTCCAGATCATTGTCCTTGGCGTTCTGGCCGATGATCATGCCCTGATAGACCTTGGTGCCCGGCGTGACGAACAGCTTGCCGCGCTCTTCCAGATACCACAGGCCATAGGCCACCGCCTCGCCATCCTCGGTCGAGATCAGGACGCCGTTGATGCGCCCGCCCACCGGCCCCTTATGCGGCGCATAGTCCAGGAACATCCGGTTCATCACCCCGGTGCCGCGGGTATCGGTGAGAAATTCGCCGTGATAGCCGATCAGTCCGCGCGCCGGGGCATGGAAGACGATCCGGGTCTTGCCCGCGCCGGTGGGGCGCATGTCCACCATTTCGCCTTTGCGGTTCGAGATCTTCTCGATCACCACGCCGGTATAGGCGTCGTCCACATCCACCGTGACTTCCTCGATCGGCTCCAGCCGCTCGCCGTCTCTCGGTCTTGAACAGGACCCGGGGCGCGGCTGATGGAAAGCTCGAAACCCTCGCGGCGCATGGATTCGATCAGGACGCCCAGCTGCAACTCGCCGCGGCCCGCCACCTCGAAGGCGCCCTCGCCGGTTTCCGTGACCTTCAAGGCGACATTGCCTTCCGCCTCCCGCAGCAGCCGGTCGCGGATGACCCGGCTCTGCACCTTGTCGCCCTCGCGTCCGGCCAACGGGACTGTCATTGACCGAAATGGTCATGGCGAGGGTGGGCGGATCGATGGGATTGGCGGGGATGGGCTCCTCCACCGACGGGTCGCACAGCGTGTCGGCCACGGTGGCGGTTTGAAGCCCGGCAATGGCGACGATGTCGCCGGCCTCGGCGCGGTCGACCGGCACGCGGGCAAGGCCCCGGAACGCCAGCAATTTGGTGACCCGGGCCTTCTCGACCACCTCGCCCTGGCGATTGAGAACCTTGATCTGGCGGTTGGTGGTGATGACCCCGGATTCGATCCGGCCGGTCAGCACCCGGCCGAGATAATTGTCGGCCTCCAGCGTGGTGACCAGCATTTTGAAGGGATGGTCCTCGCCGGCAAAGGCCCGGGCCTGGGCGCCGGCACATCCTCGACGATACGGCGGAAAAGCGGGGTGAGATCCTTGCGCTCATCCTCCAGCTCATCCAACGCCCATCCCGAGCGGCCGGAGGCGAAAAGATGGTGGAAATCCAGCTGATAATCGCTGGCCTCCAAGCGCCAGGAACAAATCGAAGATGGATTCCAGCGTCTCCTTGGGCTGGGCATCGGAGCGGTCGATCTTGTTGACCACCACAATGGGCTTGAGCCCCAGCTTGAGGGCCTTGGAGAGAACGAATTTGGTCTGCGGCATCACCGATTCCGCCGCATCCACCAGCAGCACCACCCCATCCACCATGGACAGGATGCGCTCCACCTCGCCGCCGAAATCGGCATGACCGGGCGTGTCCACGATGTTGAGACGGGTGCCCCGCCATTCCACCGAGGTGCATTTGGCCAGGATGGTGATCCCCCGCTCGCGCTCCTGGTCGTTGGAATCCAGGGCGCGCTCCGCCATATGCTGGTTCTCGCGCACCGAGCCGGACTGCTTGAGAAGCTGGTCCACCAGCGTGGTCTTGCCATGATCGACATGGGCGATAATGGCGATGTTGCGGATATCCATGAATCGGGTGCTCGGGGCTCAAAAGGCGCGGGCTTATAGTCATGGGCGACGCTGCACCGCAATGCGCGCTTTTGATGCCGTCCAAGTTTAAAATAATATAAGTAATTTCAATATGTTAACAAATTCCGGGCATAATCTCGGGACATCCGTCCCGCAATTCTGGGACATTTGTGAGAGATTTTTGCCCTATAGAGTGAGATGCAAAAGGCCCCACCAACCCGCTAAGGCCGTGTTTGGCTTGGAAAATTCCTCGCTGCTGGCGCGGGGAAGGCGGGTCGTCAAACGTAATCTTGCTTTTTTGACAGCCAAACCCATCGGCGGTGTCAAGACGGTGTAGAGGAATTGGTATTGGGTATGAGCTTGTCGCATGGACATGACAGGGATTGTCGGAGTACCGGCGCGCTCCCGCCATCCGGACCAGGAAAGATTGTATGAACATGCAGGTATCGCCGCCGACCAGTGACCGCGAGTTGCGGGCCCGTGAAGGCGCGGCTGGCGGATATCCGGCACGCCGGTTTCTGGTTGGCGGCCTGGCCCTGATTCTGGTGCTGGGCGGATATTATTATTGGTCGCATTCCGGAACCGAAACTGCGCGCCGCGGCCCCATCGCCGCGCCGGTTCGGGTGGCCCCGGTCTCCCAGCGCGATATGCCGGTGGTCGAGCACACCATCGGCACGGTCGTCGCCTATTCCACGGTTTCGGTGACGGCCCGGGTGCAGGGTCAATTGACCCAGGCCTATTTCAAGGAAGGCCAGATGGTGAAGAAGGGCGATCTGCTCTTCCAGATCGATCCGGCGCCCTATCAGGCCGCCTATGACAGCGCCGTGGCCAACCTGGCCACCACCAAGGCCAAGGCGGACCGGTATGAAAGGCTTGTCGGCCAGAACGCCATCGCGCCCCAATCGAGCGACGACGCCCAGGCCGCCTATCTGCAGGCCAAGGCCAATCTCGACATGGCCAGGCTCAATCTGGATTATACCCATATCCGCTCGCCGGTGGACGGCAAGACCGGTCCGATCCTGCTGCAGCCGGGCAATCTGGTATCGGTCAACGGCATCACCGCGCCGCTGGTGACCATCACCCAGATCCAGCCCATCAAAGTGTCTTTCAACCTTCCCCAGTCCGACCTGCCCCGGATCCAGGCACAGGCCAAGCATGGCGGTCTTGTCGCCACGGTGGACTTGCATGATGCCGGCGGCGAGACATTGACCACCCCGGTGGACTTCATCAGCAACGCGGTCAGCAACAGCGCCGGCACGATCGAGCTGCGCGCCACCTTCCCCAACACCGACGGCGCGCTGGTGCCCGGCCAGCTGGTGGATGTCACCGTGGCGCTCGCCGACATCAAGAAGGCAACGGTGGTGCCGCGGGTGGCGGTCAATATCGGCCCCGACAACCAGTATGTCTATGTGGTGACGCCGGAGCATGTGGTCGAACAACATCCGGTGAAAGTGCTGTTCGATAACGGCACCGACATGGCGGTCGAAGGCGATCTCAAACCGGGTCAGATGGTCATCACCGACGGCGCGTTGCGCGCGCTCCCCGGCGGCAAGGTCAATATCGCCCGCACCCGCCCGCAGGCGTCCTCCGGGGCAGAAGCCGGTGGAGCCGGCAATGGCGCCCGCGGCCGGGCGGAGTAGCGGCGATCGCAAGGGCGGCTGACGGGCCATGAATATTTCCCGCATCTTCATCGAACGTCCGGTGCTGACCACGCTGGTCATGGCCGCTTTGGTGATTTTTGGCGTGTTCGGCTATTTCAGCCTGCCGGTCAGCGACCTGCCCAACGTGGATTTCCCCACCATCCAGGTCGGCGCCGGCCTGCCCGGCGCCGATCCCGACACCATGGCGTCCGGTGTGGCGGCGCCTCTGGAAAATCAATTCTCCACCATCGCGGGCATCGATTCGATGTCCTCGCATTCCACGCAAGGCCGGACCTTCATCACCATCCAGTTCACGCTGGATCGCAACATCGATGCCGCCGCCCAGGATGTGCAGGCCGCCATTTCCGCGGCTCAGCGCCAGCTGCCCCGCTCCATGCCGCAGCCGCCGACATTCCGGAAAGTGAACCCGGCCGACTTCCCGATCATGTTCCTGGCGCTGGAATCGGACACCATCAATCGCACCACTCTGGACGAATATGCGGAAACCCTGCTGGCCCGCCAGCTTTCCACCCTTCCCGGCGTCGCCGAAGTGAATGTGTTCGGCAGCTCGAAATATGCCGTGCGGATCCAGGCCGATCCCGACGCGCTGGCGACACGCCAGATCGGAATCGACACGCTGTCGAACGCGGTGGCGTCCGCCAATGTCAACCAGGCCACCGGCGCCCTGAACGGCCCATTGCAATCGGCCACCATCCACACCAGCGGGCAGCTGAACAACGCCGCCGAGTTCGGCAACCAGGTCATCGCCTATCGCAATGGCGCGCCGGTGCGCTTGAAGGACGTCGCCCGGGTGCTTGACGGCCTGGAAAATCCCTATGGCGGCAGCTGGTACAAGAATCACCAGGTCATCGCGCTGGCGATCAACCGCCAGCCCGGTTCCAACACGATCGGCGTGATCAACGCGATTCGGGCGGTATTGCCGCATTTCCAGGATGGCCTGCCGCCTTCGGTCAAGCTGCATGTGATCTTCGATCGCAGCATCGAGATCCGCAATTCCATCGCCGATGTGCAGATGACCCTGCTGATCGCCGGCATATTGGTGGTGGGGGTGATTTTCGTCTTCCTGCGCCGGGTGTCCGCCACAATCATTCCCTCGCTGGCCCTGCCGATCGCGGTGATCGCGACCTTCGCCGGCATGAGCGCATTCGGCTACAGCCTCGACAATCTGTCGCTGATGGCGCTCACCCTGTCGGTCGGATTTGTGGTGGATGACGCCATCGTCATGCTGGAGAATATCGTCCGGCATATCGAGCATGGCGAGAAGCCCTACGAAGCGGCGTTGAAGGCGTCGGGCGAAATCGGATTCACAATTTTGTCCATGACGATATCGCTGGCGGCGGTGTTCATTCCGATCGTGTTCATGGGCGGCATTGTCGGCCGGCTGCTGCACGAATTCGCCGTCACCATCATCCTGGCGATCCTGTGTTCCGGCATCATTTCGGTGACCTTGACCCCCATGCTCTGCGCCCGGATCCTCAAGGACGAGCACGGCCAGCAGCATAATGCCTTCTACCGCTTCAGCGAAAACACCTTCAACCGCATCCATGATACCTATAACCGCTCGCTGGTTTGGAGCCTCAATCACCGGCGGGTCATTCTGGGCATCTTCGTGCTTTCCATCCTGATCAGCGCCGGGCTCTTCGCCACCATGCAGCAGGATTTCCTGCCCACCGACGATACCGGCCGGATCGGCGGCCAGATTCAGGCGCAGAACAGCACCTCGCCCGACCAGATGCGCAAATATCTGGAAGAGGTGTCGCGCGTGGTCAACGCCGATCCCAATGTCGAGGGCGTGTTCGCCCAGTTGCCAGGCGGCAACGGCACCGCCGGAGCCAATTCCGGCTATATGAACATCATCGTGCTGAAGCCCCAGAGCGAGCGCAAGCTCGACGCGGACCAGATCATCCGCGAGCTGCGTGGCAAGCTCAACCGCTTCCCCGGCATCAATGTATTCCTGGTCAATCCGCCCTCGATCCGCATCGGCGGCCGCGGTTCGCGCTCCCAGTACCAGTACACGATGCAGGACCTGGATCAGCAGGAGCTGCAGGATGTCTCAAACCGGCTGATGGAACAGATGAAGAAAATGCCGGTGTTCGTGGACGTCAATTCCGACCTCGACGCCGCCATGCCCGCCGTCCAGGTCAAGATCGACCGAGACCGCGCCGCCGCCCTGGGTGTGTCGGCGCAGCAGATCGAAACCGCCTTGGGCGAGGCGTTCGGCGGCACCCAGATCTCCCAGATCAATACCTCCGCCAACCAGTATCAAGTGATCATGGAGTTGCTGCCCAAATTCCAGAGCGACCCGCAATCGCTGCGGCGGCTTTATGTGACATCTTCCGGCGGACAGCTGGTGCCGCTGACCGCGGTGACCACGCTGACCAACGGCACCCAGCCGCTCAGCGTCAACCATTCCGGCGAAGTGCCGGCGGTGACGATTTCCTTCGACATGGCGCAGGGCAAGACCCTGTCGGACGCGGTGACCGCGATCCAGGATGCCAACCTCGCCGTCGGGGTTCCGGATTCGGTTCAGGCCTCTTTCCAGGGCACCGCGGCGGCCTTCGAAAGCTCCACCCAGAATATGGGCGTGCTGCTCGCCATCGCCATGATCGTGGTCTACATCATTCTGGGCATCCTGTATGAGAGCTTCATCCATCCGCTCACCATCCTTTCGGGCCTGCCCTCGGCCGCGATGGGCGCTCTGTTGACCTTGTTCATCGTGGGCGTGCCGCTGACGCTTTATGCTTTCGTCGGCATGATCATGCTGATCGGTATCGTCAAGAAAAACGCCATCATGATGATCGACTTCGCGCTGCAGCGGCAGCGTGCCTCGGGGATTCCGCCGGAACAGGCGATCTATGAGGCGGCGCTGGTGCGTTTCCGCCCGATCATGATGACCACCATGGCGGCGATGATGGGAACGCTTCCCATCGCGCTGGGCCTGGGCGCGGGCGCGGAATCCCGCCGGCCCTTGGGCCTGTGCGTGGCGGGCGGCCTGCTTCTGTCGCAGATGCTGACGCTGTACATCACGCCGGTGATCTATACTTATCTCGACCGGCTGGGCGCGCGCTTCTCCATCTTCGGCGCCAGGAAGGCGCCGCCCGCGCCTGTGCCCGCCGAGTAGCGCACGCGAAGCGTATCGGCTCCAAGATCCTTCAGATAAAGCCCGTCCGCGGCCTCAGGCGGTCGAACGGACCGGCCAGCAGCAGGCCGGTAAAATAGCCGCCCAGATGGGCCTGCCAGGCGATCATCCCGGACTCGCCGCCAAAACCCAATCCGGTCAGCCCGACCAGAAGATTGATGGCCACCCAGATCACGGTGAAGATCATGATCTGGCGGGAAAGAATCGGCGCCAGCTTTTCCTCGCCCGGATGCGCCCAGGGCGCTTGTGAGGGCAGCAGCCTCAGCCCCGCCGCCATCAGGCCGGAGATCGCCGCCGAGGCCCCGATCACCGGCATGGCTGAGCCCCAGTTGAAAGCCAGATGGGCGAGCGCGCCGGCGATGCCGCAGATCAGGAAAAAGCCCAGAAAAAGCAGGTTGCCGAAACGGCGCGCCACGATCGGGCCGAATGCCAGCAGCCACAGGCTGTTGATCGCCAGATGGGTGAAATCGTTGTGAATTCCCATATAGCTGATGAAGCCAAGCGCGCCCGCCAGCCAATCACCGATCGCGTGCTGCGACAGCAGGGCGTCGTAGCGGGCGGGAATGAACGCATATTGCTGGATCAGCTGTTCGGCAAGTTTCGGCGGCGCCAATATGCGCGCGCCATGAGCTGCCGCCAGGACCGCGATCAATCCCACCACCACGCCCGGAACCCGGAAAATGGGTTGCCGGATCCAGGGGTCAGACGGCTGGGGCTGAAGAAAGGCCATATCTCAGCTTAAGCATTCCGCGGGCCAAGGCCAATCGCGGCCATTCGCCTTATTTGCGATGTCGCATGTCTGTGGCATTCTGGCGGAGTTGAGGAGGCTTTCGATGTTGCGACGTGCCGATCCGGCCTGGACGTGGATGGGGTGGGCCTTCGTGTCCGCTTCGGTGATCGCGACCGTGACGCTTGGCTTGTTCGGCACCGGCGAAGAAAACATCCGGCTGGCGCTCCGGGTAACCGCCCGCTGGTCGTTTCTCTTCTTCTGGCTGTCCTATGTCGGCGGTTCCCTGGCGGTCCTGTTCGGCCCCGCTTTCGCCGGCCTGGCCCGGCAGAGGCGGCAATTGGGTCTGGCCTTCGCCTCGGCGCACATGGTCCATATCATCCTGGTGGTCTGGCTGGGCATTTTGATCGGCCAAGTGCCGCTTTCCGGCCGGATCCTATATTTCTTCCTGATCGCGCTTTTCCTCACTTATCTGCTGGTCGTTTTCTCCTTCGGGGCCGGACCGCGCATTCTGGGCGCGCTATGGCGGCCGCTGCTGTTGGCCGCCACCAGCTATATCCTGATCGCCTTTGGCCGCGATTTCGTGGAGGGCGCGCTCAATATCGCAAATCATGGCCGGTCTTATGCCGTCGAATATGTTCCCTTCGCGATGTTAACCCTGGCGGCGATCGTGCTGCGGGTCGCGGCCTTCCTGCGCCGCCATTTTCACCTTCGGACCGCCGCGGCCTGACAGACGTGCCAGATCGGCACGGCCGGTGGCGCCGATTTCAACTTGCCGCCGTATCGAACTGGCGCACGATGCCCCGACAGGCTGTTCGCAAACCCGTCCAACCCCGGCAAATCCGGCTTTGTGCCGTTCCGGCGCGCAACATCGTTAACGACAATTAAGGCCTGGCACGGCGGTTGCTCTGAGGGGAGCAGCCTGATCCGGAACAGCGCCTATGACCCATTCCAAAGCCCTTTTTCTTGCCGCTTTCGCGGCGCTGAGCCTGCCGGCGGCCGCTAAGGCCGGGGATTGGACCAATTCCGCCAGCTATAATGGCAGCGGCGCGGCCAGCCAGAATACGCCCTCCAATTTCTCGCTGCGCGACGCCAATGGCAATCTGACCCTGGTGAACGGCCAGTTCGTGGGCTCGACCTATAGCGCCAGCTCCGGCGCCCAGTCGGCCGGCGCGTTCGCCGGCGGCGTCGGCATGGCGGGTGCCGGTCCCATAACCAGCCAGGCCACCGCAATCGGCAATTCGCTCAATGTCGTGGTGGTCGGCAGCCATAACACCACGGTTGTGGACACGACCCAGATCAACAACGGCAATCAGACCGCGACCGCCCAGATCAACAGCCACTGACCAGAATGGAAAAAGGGACGCCCCTCCCATGACCCCGCGCGGACGCAAACATCTCCTCAAACCGCTGGTCCTGATCCTGGCCGCGCTGGCGCTGGAAGGCTGCATCAGCCCTTCCGCCGACTCCGTCGGCCGCTATACCGCGCCGATCGGCGGCTCGCCGGTGATCTCCAACGAGACCCCCTATTCGGCGGCGCTGCGCTGCATGTCCGGTGTCGTCGGCCGGCATCCCATCCGCATCGCGGTGGGCCAGATCGCCGACTATACCGGCAAGATGGAAGCCGACGGTTCGGGCCGCAAGGTGACGGCCGGCGCCGCCCTGATGGCGATGACCGCGCTGTCCAAGGCCGGGCGTGCATCTGGTCGAGCGCTTCGACACCTCGGTCGCCGAGATGGAACTGAAATACGCCAACAACAAGCTGATCGGCGACGACAAGGATCCCAAAGCCGGCGACTATCGCAAGATCATGGCCGGTTCGATCCCCGGCTCCGATTATTACATCGTCGGCGGCATCACCGAGCTCAACTTCAACATCCGCTCCGAGAATGCCAGCGGCACCGGCGGCGGCACCGCCACCAACGCCACCACCGGCACGCTCGGGCGGCAGCGTCTATGTGATGAATGTCGGCCTGGATCTGCGCCTGGTCAACACCGACACGCTGGAGGTCGTCGACGTCATCTCCTATCAGAAGCAGATCATCGGCCGCCAGATTTCGGCCGGCGTGTTCGATTTCCTGGGCACCAATTTCTTCGATGTCGGCGCCGGCGAAAGCGCGCTGGAACCGATCCAGCTGGCGGTGCGCTCGGTGATCGAGCGCGCGGTGCTGGAAATGGTGACCCGCATCTACCGCATCCCGGACGGCACCTGCACCGCGCCGCTTCACACCGCCGCCGACCCGCTGGGCGATGCGCCCAGTCCTTATCAGTCCTACCCGCAACCCCGCATGGCGGACCGGCCCGCCCTCTATTCCATGGAGAACAGCAATGGCACTTCGCGTCAAAATCCTTATCGCGGCTACAGCTCTGACGACCCTGTCGGCGATGTCCGCCTCCGCGGGGCCTACTGAGCCCTCCGGCAGCACCATCCTGAACGGCCAGATCAACCTGCAATCGCAGTTTTCCAACCTGTCGGGCAATATCGACACGGTCGGGGGCGACGCGGTGGTGCAGGGCGCGGCCGCCGGCAACCTGATCGACATCACCACCATGAACAACACCAGGGTGCAGAACAGCCAGATCGTGGGGCCCAATGCCGCCATCGACTCGAACGTCAACACCAATGTCTCCAATGTCTGGGGCAGCGTCGGCATCTCCAACCAGGCGCTGTGCAACGGCGCCGGCGTCTCGACCGACCCCACGCTCACGGCCGTCAATTCCTATCAGAAGTGCGATGCTTCCGATCCGGCGGCGGCGATGAACACCAATGTCAGCAATATCGCCGGCGACGCCGTGATCCAGAATTCGGCCTTGGGCAACAGCCTGGAAGCGGATTCCAACGCGCCGAACATGCCGATCGTTTCCCAGCAGTATAATAATTCGATGTCGGCTTCGACCGTGCACGCCAATGTCTCCAATATCGGCGGCTCGACCAGCCTCACCTCTCACGCCATCGGCAATAGCGCCCAAATCATTCATTACTCCGCGAATTAACGGTTGGGGTGGGGTCCAAAGCCGGTATCCCCCGGGGCAATGGGAATGCCGGGAAGGGAGGGTGTAAAAACCCTCCCTTTTTTCTTACCCCTCCGCCCTTCGCTGGCTCGAGAGCCAGCTACGGGCACCTCCCCCGCCAGCATGCTTTGCATGCGCGGGGGAGGCAGGTCTCGACCAAGGTTCGCATCTCCAGCATTGGTTTCAACCACTCCGCCCTTCGCTGGCTCGAGAGCCAGCTACGGGCACCTCCCCCGCCAGCATGCTTTGCATGCGCGGGGGAGGCAGGTCTCGACCAAGGTTCGCATCTCCAGCATTGGTTTTAACCCCTCCACCCTTCGCTGGCCCGAGGGCCAGCTACGGGCACCTCCCCCGCCAAAGGCTCCGCCTTGCGGGGGAAGAAAGTCTTGACCAAGGCGCACTGCCCCCTTTTGCGTTTTGTATGCGCAAATAGTATTTCCAGGGCCATGTCCGCTCTGCCCATCGACTTGGACGCCTTCGAGGCCGCGCCGCTGACGCGCGAGCCGTTCCCCTTCGCCATGGTGCCCGCCTTTATCCGGCCCGACGCCATGCCGACCATCAACGCCGACTATCCTCAAGTCACCCATCCCGGCTCCTTTCCGCTGCCGACGCTCAAATACGGCCCGGCTTTCGCGAAGCTGATCGCGGCGATCCAGGGGCCGGAATTCACCCAGGCGGTGGAGCGCAAGCTCGGCGTCAGCCTCAAGGGCCGGCCCACCATGGTGACGGCGCGCGGGGTCTCGGCGGCGCGGGACGGCCAGATCCATACCGACAGCCGCACCAAGCTGATCACCGTGCTGATCTATATGAACAATGCCTGGGAAGCGAAGACCGGCCGGCTCAGGCTGTTGCGCGGCCCCGACAATCTCGACGACATGATCGCGGAAGTGCCGCCGGACGAAGGCACGCTCTTGATCTTCAAGAATGAGACCAATGCCTGGCACGGCTTTTATCCCTTCGAGGGACCGCGCCGGGTGATCCAGCTCAACTGGGTCACGGACAAAGGCGTGGTCCGGCGCGAACAGACCCGCCACAAGATCAGCGCCTTTTTCAAGCGCTTACGCGGCAAAGGCCCCAGCTCTACGCGGATGTGATGCGAGTCCACCCGGAATTTCTTCCCCCACATGGCGAAGCCATTGGCGGGGGGAGATGTCCGCTAGCGGGCCTGCCCGCGTGGCGGACAAAGGGGGGGATAAACGTGCCAACTGCCCTGAAAATCGCGAATGCGGTGGCCGCGATCCGTCTTTTCCACATTGGTGGAATCCAGCACCACCTTGCCGTAACCGCCGGGCAGGTCCAGCACATAGGTTGGCTGCGCCAAGCCGGATAGACGCGCGCGCAGGTCACGCACCAGTCTCAGCCCCTCTTCGATGCCGATCCGGAAATGCGAGGTTCCCCGCGCCAGATCGGGATGATGCAGATAATAGGGCTTGATTCCAGCCTCGACAAAACCGCGCATCAGCACCGCCAAGGTTTCCAGATCGTCGTTCACGCCCTTGAGCAGCACGCTCTGACTCACCAGCGGCACACCAGCCTGCCGCAGTCTTGCCGCCGCCGCGCGGGCAGCCGGCGTCAATTCGCGGGGATGGTTGGCATGGATCGCGACCCAGCTCGTGATCCCGGGCGCGATCAGAGACGCAACCAATTCATCCGTCACCCGTTCGGGCATCACCACCGGCACCCTGGTATGCCAGCGCACGATTTTCACATGCGGGATTTCGGCCAGGGCCAGGGTGATCTGCGCCATGCGGCGGGGATTGAGGATAAAAGGATCCCCGCCGGTCAGGATCACTTCCCAGATTTCGGGATGCGCCCGGATATAGACCAGCGCCGCCGCCAGCTCGGCGGCGGTCAGAGCGCGTCGGCCTTGCCGGGCCCCACCATCTCGCGGCGAAAGCAGAAGCGGCAATAGACCGGACAGCTGGCGACCGCTTTCAGCAGCACCCGGTCGGGATGGCGGTGGACGATGCCCTTGACCGGCGTATGCGCCGCATCCGCGATGGGGTCGCGTCAGTTCTTCCGGCGTCACCGTCAATTCCGCGATGTCGGGCAGAAACTGCCGCGCGATGGGATCGGCGGGGTCGGAGGCATCGATCAGCGCCCGCATCGCGGGCGAAACCGCGACCGCGTATTTCCGCGCCACCTCTTGAACGGTCACGTGTCCGGATCCAGGGCCGGTTGGGGAATATGCTTGTGGCCGCCGATATCGGGCAGGAACATGGTCAAAAGCCCGATCGCCGGCAGGAAGGCGCAGACCTTATAGACGAAGGTGATGCTGGTCTGATCGGCCAGCCAGCCCAGAACCGCGGCCCCGATGCCGCCCATGCCGAAGGCGAATCCGAAGAACATGCCCGAGATCATGCCGACCTTGCCCGGCAGCAATTCCTGGGCATAGACCACGATCGCCGGGAAGGCCGACGCCAGGATCATGCCGATGAACACCGACAGGATGCTGGTCCAGAACAGATTGACGTAGGGCAACACCAGGGTGAAAGGCAGCGCCCCCAGGATCGAGAACCAGATCACATATTTGCGCCCGAACCGGTCGCCCAAAGGACCGCCCGCCATGGTGCCCGCCGCCACCGCCGCCAGGAACAGGAACAGATGCACCTGCGCGCTCGCCACCGAAACATGGAAGGCGTGGATCAGATAGAAGGTGTAATAGCTGGTGATGCTGGCGAGATAGAAATATTTGGAGAAGATCAGCATCAGCAGAATGATCATCGAGGTCAGCACGGTTCTGCCGCGGAAGGTGATGATCCTCATGCGCGCGCTGGCTCTTCATCCGCGCCAGGCCGTGATGCTTGTACCAGGTGCCGACATTGTAAAGGATCACGATGCCCAGCAACGCCATCACCGCCGCCCAGGCGATGCTGTGCTGGCCCTAGCTTGCCACCAAGGCCGCCGCCAGCAGCGGGCCCAGCGCCGAACCGGTATTGCCGCCGACCTGGAACAGCGACTGCGCCAATCCGTGCCGGCCGCCCGAGGCCATGCGCGCCACCCGGCTGGATTCGGGATGAAACACCGCCGAGCCGACGCCGATCAGCATGGCGCAGAGCAGAATGACGCCATAGCTGCCCGCGATGCTGAGAAAGACCAGGCCGATCAGGGTCGAAACCATGCCCGCCGCCAGCGAATAGGGCACGCGGCCTCAGATCGCTGAAACATAGCCCACCGCCGGCTGCAGCAGCGAGGCGGTGATCTGATAGACCAGGGTGATCATGCCGATCTGGGTGAAGCTCAGATGGAAATCCGCCTTCAACGACGGATAGATGGCCGGCAACAGCGCCTGCATCATGTCATTGAGCAGATGGCAGAAGCTGATCGCGAACAGGACCGCGAAAGTGGTGTTGTGCGCGACCTGGCGGGCGGCGGCGGTGTCGGTCATGGCGGCGGGAAAGTGCCTTGGGACGGGGAATTTCGCCAGCCCTTTAAAGCGCAGGCCCGCCCCTCAGGGATCGGGGGGCAAGGGGGTCCAGAGCACATCGTCAATTCGCGGGGCGCCCGCCAGCAGCATCACCAGCCGGTCGAACCCCAACGCCACCCCGGAAGCGGGCGGCATTCGGGCCAGGGCGGCCAGGAAATCCTCGTCCAGGGGATAGCGTTCGCCATGGATGCGTTCCTTTTCGTCCATCTCGGCCTCGAACCGGGCGCGCTGCTCGGCCGGATCGGTTAACTCGCCGAAACCGTTGGCGAGTTCCACGCCGCAGGCATAAAGCTCGAACCGTTCCGAGAGGCGGGAATTCGCGGGGCTGGGCCGGGCCAGCGCCGCCTCCTGCCGCGGGTAGTCGGTGAGAAAGGTGAGCCTCGCCTGGCCCAACTGGGGTTCGATGGCGGCCGCCAGCACCTTGGAAAAAATATCCGACCAGCCGTCATGGTCGGAAACCTGGAAACCGGCCCGCTTGGCGCGGGTCGCCAGCATGTCCCGGTCGCCTGAGCCGGTTCGATCCAACGTGTCCAGAAGCGCGATGCCGGCGTGAATGCGAAAGGCGTCGGCGACGCTGAGATACTGGACCTCGGCAAAGGGATCGCAGTTTCGGTCCCGATACCGCAAGATAGGCACCGCCGCGATTTCGGCGGCGCGCCGCACCAGGGCCAGCGTATCTGCCATCACCCGATCCACTGTTTCGCGGGCCCGATACCATTCCAGCATGGTGAATTCGGGCGCGTGCAGGCGGGTGCGCTCGCGATTGCGGAAGACGCGGGCGAATTCGAAAATCCGGCTCTCGCCCGCCGCCAGCAATTTCTTGGCGGCGAATTCCGGAGAGGTATGCAGATAGAGGATCTCGGCCGTCCCGTCGGCCCGGATGCGGCTGGTGGCAAAGGCATGCAGATGCGCCTCGTTGCCGGGCGATGGCGGCCAGGGCTCCGCATTCGACCTCGGTAAACCCCTCGCCCCTCGAACCAGACCCGCAAGCCCGATTTGACCCGGTTCCTGAGGGCCAGGAGGGGCCTGCGGTCGGCATGGGTCTCGGTATCCCACCAGGGCATTCGCGCATCCTTCGAACCCGGCTTGGCCTTTCGCCCCCCGCCTGCTAAAGACCCCGCCAAATCGAGTTCCTCGAAAGGTCTTGCAGTGGTTTCGGTTATCGCCAGCTCCGTGCGCAAAGGCAATGTCCTGGAGAAGGACGGCAAACTCTATCTGGTGCTGACGGCGGAGAATATCCATCCCGGCAAGGGCACCCCCGTCACCCATCTGGAAATGCGCCGCATCTCCGACGGGGTGAAGACGGTGGAGCGGCTGCGCACCACCGACAGCGTGGAAAAGGCCTTCATCGAGCAGCAGACCTATAACTATCTCTATCAGGACGGCGACCATTACGTCTTCATGCAGCCGGAGACTTTCGACCAGGTTTCGGTGGGCCCGGATGTGATCGGCGACCGCGCCCCCTATCTCACCGAGAATATGGAAGTGCAGCTGCAGAGCTTCGAGGGCCGGCCCATCTCCATCGAAATTCCCCAGCGCGCCACCTTCGAGGTGGTGGAGACCGAGCCGGTGATGAAAGGCCAGACCGCGTCCGGCTCCTTCAAGCCGGCGGTGCTGTCCAACGGCGTGCGCACCATGGTGCCCACCCACATCACCACCGGCACCCGGATCGTGGTCATGACCGAAGACGGCTCCTATGTGGAGCGGGCGAAGGAGTGAGCCACGGTCGGCAAATGGCGAACGCCCTTGGCCCAGGAGAACAAGATGACGAAGCGCATCGATCCCGAGCTTCTTCCGGAAACGATCGGTACGCTTTATCCGCCGCCCTATGACCGGCCCTGCCGCGCCCGTGGCCGCAAGCGGCTGGGCGACGCGGCGGGCCTGACCCAGTTCGGCGTCAACCTCCTGCGCCTGCCGCCCGGTGCCTGGTCCAGCCAGCGCCATTGGCACGCCACCCAGGACGAGTTCGTCTATGTGCTGGCCGGCCAGGTGGTGCTGGCGACCAGTGATGGCGAAGAAGTGCTGAGCGCCGGCGACTGCGCCGGCTTCCGGGCCGGCGAGGACAATGGCCACCATCTGATGAACCGTGGTGCCGCCGAAGCCCTGGTGCTGGAGATCGGCTCGCGCACCAAAGACGATACCGGCTTCTATTCCGATATCGATCTGGAGACGCCGCCGGAGGGCAAGCCTGCGCTCTATACCCACAAAGACGGTAGGCCTTATACCGACATCAAAAGGCGCGGACCCGAAGATTCCTGACTTTGACGTCGGTCGCCGCTGCCGCGCGCCTGCCAATTGTGATAGGTTTTCTCAATTCGCACTCGAGGAGAGATCATATGAGGAAGCTGCTTCTGGGCCTTGCCATGACGGCGGCCTTTTCCGTACCCGCTTTCGCCGCTCTCAAGGTGGGCGACACCGCGCCCGATTTCACCGCCACGGCCAGCCTGGGCGGCAAGGATTTCACTTTCCATCTCGATCAGGCCCTGAAGAAAGGCCCGGTGGTGGTCTACTTCTATCCATCCGCCTACACCCAGGGCTGCGATCTGGAAGCCCATACCTTCGCCGAGAACGCCGAGAAATTCGATGCCGCCGGCGCCAGCATCATCGGCGTGTCGGCCGACAATCTGCCACGCCTCAACCAGTTCGCGGCCGATCCCAATTTCTGCGCCGGCAAATTCCCCATCGCCTCGGACGAAAACCTGAAGATCGCCAAGTCGTATGATCTTCAGACCACGCCGGGCAAAGCGGGCGCCAAGGATGTGCGCGGCGTGGAGATCGGCCACGGCTTCATCGAGCGCATCACCTTCGTGGTCGGCAAGGATCACAAGATCATCGCCGTGATGTCGTCCAAGGCCGACAAGCTCACGCCCGACCAGCATGTCGACAAGTCGCTGGCGATCGTCGAGAAGATGGCCGAAAAATAATCATCGTCGCCTGTTCGGCCTCGGCGCCAGATCCCGCGCCGGAGCCGTTTCAGGCACCTGATGCATTCCGGTCATATTTCAAAATCATCCAGTGAAATCAAGCTATTAGTGTGACTTTCCGGCCACGTTGCGTGGCCGAGAAACGTCTTTGTCCGGGCCGGAACTCTTGCTTTAGTCCGGCCGGGCCGAAGGCGGCGGCAATGACGCGCGCCGATAAAGCCCAAGCCAGCATCGGCATAACACAAAGCCGGGGATCCCGTTCGTGCTCAGATCCAAGCGACTGCTCGCGCCGCTTCTTGTCGGGTTGGCGGCCGTCGCGCTCGATCCCGGCCCAGGCCAGCATTGGCCATCACGGCCCGAAATTTCCGAGACCGGCCCAGATGATCAGCGCCGAGATCAGCATTCGCGGGTCGTTTCCGATTGCCGCGTCCGGCCAGCTCACCAAGCCGGTCGCGCTTGCCAGTTTGACACTGCCGGCGCTGCCGGTGCCGTTGCCGGCGCCATCGGTCGAGATTCCGCTGCGCAAACTGTTCTGCGTCGAATATGCCCGGATGCGGTCCGGGCTCAAGATATTCGGCGACGCCAAATATTGGTGGTCGCGGGCCAGAGCGCTTTACGCCCGCATGGCCATGCCGGCGGAGAATGCGGTGATGGTGTTTTCCGGCTCCAGGCGCCTGAAAAAAGGCCATGTCGCGGTGGTCACCCAGATCGTGTCCAGCCGCGAGATCCGGGTCGATCAGGCCAATTGGCAAAATCACGGCGAGATCGATCTTCCATCCCGGTCCGGGATGTGAGCGCCAAGAATGACTGGAGCAGGGTCCGGGTCTGGAACATCCGCGCGGGCAGCTTCGGCGCCCATGTCTATGCGGTTTCCGGCTTCATCGCCAAAGCCGCCATCGCGCAGGCATCAAACGACTGAATTCCGCTGCAGAGACAAAACAAAAGCCCCGCGAGATTTCTCTCGCGGGGCTTTTTGAATTGTGTTGGCGGGGTGAGGCCGGATCAGCAAAGGGTCCAGTGGACCGTTTGCCCGGTCGAACGCCGCAGCAACGTGCGATCAAGCGCGATGCGAGGCCGGGACCGTCACGGCAAAACAAAAGCCCCGCCGGTTTCCCGGCGGGGCTTTTTGAATTGTGTTGGCGGGCCGCGCCGGAGGCGCGCAATCAGATAGTTGATTTCTCTTCCTGCCCTTGGCAGACCTGGCAGCGTTCTACTCTCCCGCGGCTTGAGCCGCAGTACCATGGACGCAGAAGGCTTTAACGGCCGAGTTCGGAATGGGATCGGGTAGAATTCCTTCGCTATGACCACCAGGTCGGCGAAGGGCAGAAAGAAATGTCCGCGGGGGTAACCCCACGAACCACAATACGACACTTGCGACCGAATTTATTTGGTGTGTTCATGCCTGGCCTTGTTTCCAGACATGGAACGGTGCTGCTTGCGATCAAGCCAATCGAGCGATTAGGACCAGTAAGCTCAACGCATTGCTGCGCTTACACACCTGGCCTATCGACGGGGTCGTCTTCCCCGGCTCTCAAGCGAAACCTGGTTTTGAGGTGAGTTTCCCGCTTAGATGCTTTCAGCGGTTATCTCGTCCGTACTTAGCTACTCGGCTATGCCGCTGGCGCGACAACCGATCCACCAGAGATACGTTCCTTCCGGTCCTCTCGTACTAGGAAAAAGTCCTCTCAAGTTTCGAACACCCACGGCAGATAGGGACCGAACTGTCTCACGACGTTCTAAACCCAGCTCACGTACCACTTTAAATGGCGAACAGCCATACCCTTGGGACCGGCTACAGCCCCAGGATGTGATGAGCCGACATCGAGGTGCCAAACCGCACCGTCGCTATGGACGCTTGGGTGCGATCAGCCTGTTATCCCCGGCGTACCTTTTATCCGTTGAGCGATGACCCTTCCACGCGGGATCACCGGATCACTATGACCGACTTTCGTCTCTGCTTGGCCCGTCGGCCTTGCAGTCAGGCAGGCTTTTGCCATTGCACTCAACATCCGATTTCCGACCGGATTGAGCCTACCATCGCGCGCCTCCGTTACTCTTTGGGAGGCGACCGCCCCAGTCAAACTGCCTACCATACACTGTCTCGGACCCCGTTTCGGGGCCGCGGTTAGACATCAGGAACACGAAGGGTGGTATTTCAAGGACGGCTCCACGAAGGCTAGCGCCTCCGCTTCAAAGCCTACCACCTATCCTACACATCACATTCCTAATGCCAGTGTAAAGTTGCAGTAAAGGTGCACGGGGTCTTTCCGTCTGACCGCGGGAACCCCGCATCTTCACGGGGAATTCAATTTCGCTGAGCCGTGTTGGAGACAGTGGGGAAGTCGTTACGCCTTTCGTGCAGGTCGGAACTTACCCGACAAGGAATTTCGCTACCTTAGGACCGTTATAGTTACGGCCGCCGTTTACCGGGGCTTCGATTCAACGCTTTCACATCTCCTCTTAACCTTCCGGCACCGGGCAGGCGTCAGACGCTATACGTCATCTTTGGATTTCGCAGCGCCCTGTGTTTTTAGTAAACAGTCGCCACCCCCTGCTATGTGCCCCCGGCTGACACTTGCGTGAAAACCGGGCCCTCTTCTTCCGAAGTTACGAGGGCAATTTGCCTAGTTCCTTCAACATCGTTCTCTCAAGCGCCTTAGCATACTCTGCCAGTCCACCTGTGTCGGTTTGGGGTACGGGCTATACGTGGGAGCTATTTCCTGGGACCACTTCGCGGCCCGACCAATCCAATAAGGTCGAACAACTTACGTGATCCGTCACTTCCCACAGGCTGCGGAATATTTACCGCATTCCCATCGGCTACGCCTTTCGGCCTGGCCTTAGGGGCCGGCTAACCCTGCGCAGATTAACTTGACGCAGGAACCCTTGGACTTCCGGCGAGAGGGTCTCTCACCCTCTTTATCGCTACTCATGTCAGCATTCTTACTTCCGATACCTCCAGGCTCGCTCACGCTTCCCCTTCGCAGGCATACGGAACACTCTGCTACCATTCACCTTGCGGTGAATCCTAAGCTTCGGCTCGTGGCTTGAGCCCCGTTACATCTTCGGCGCAAGGTTCCTTGTTTAGACCAGTGAGCTGTTACGCTTTCTTTAAATGATGGCTGCTTCTAAGCCAACATCCTGATTGTTTTGGGAACCTCACATCCTTTCCCACTTAGCCACGAATTGGGGGCCTTAGCTGTAGGTCAGGGTTTTTATCCCTCTTCACGACGGACGTTAGCACCCGCCGTGTGTCTGCCATGCTCAGCACTCATCGGTATTCGGAGTTTGGTTAGGTTTGGTAAGCGGTGAAGCCCCCTAGCCCATCCAGTGCTCTACCCCCGATGGTGATACATGACGCGCTACCTAAATAGCTTTCGCAGAGAACCAGCTATCTGCAAGTTTGATTGGCCTTTCACCCCTAGCCACAACTCATCCCCGACTTTTTCAACAGGCGTGGGTTCGGTCCTCCAGTGCGTGTTACCGCACCTTCAACCTGGTCATGGCTAGATCACTTGCTTTCGGGTCTCATCCGTCTAACTCAGTCGCCCTATTCAGACTCGCTTTCGCTGCGCCTCCGCCTTGCGGCTTAAGCTTGCTAGACAGACGAACTCGCTGACCCATTATACAAAAGGTACGATGTCACAGGCTCGCCAAAAACGAGCCCTTCATCGCCTCACATAAAATGCACATGCATCATCGCGCGATCGAAACGAGTTCCCGCTTCCATCGCGTTGACGACACATCTGCGTTTTAAAGCAAGGTCGACAAAGCAACTCACCTTTGGTGAGCCTGCTCCATCTGTTTGTAGGCATCCGGTTTCAGGTCTCTTTCACTCCCCTCGCCGGGGTGCTTTTCACCTTTCCCTCACGGTACTAGTTCGCTATCGGTCACACACGAGTACTTAGGCTTGGAGGGTGGTCCCCCCATGTTCAGACAGGATTTCACGTGTCCCGCCTTACTCGAGGACCTTCGAACTTTCTACCCGTACGGGGCTATCACCCGCTATGGCTGTCCTTTCCAGAACATTCCGGTTCTTAATCGAAGGCCACTGGCCTGGTCCGCGTTCGCTCGCCACTACTAACGGAGTCTCAATTGATGTCCTTTCCTACGGGTACTGAGATGTTTCAGTTCCCCGCGTTTGCTTCTCTCACCTATGAATTCAGTGACAGATAATCCTTGCGGATTGGGTTTCCCCATTCGGAGATCCGCGGGTCAAAGGGTGCTCGCCCCTCACCGCAGCTTATCGCAGCGTGCTACGTCCTTCATCGCCTGTGTGTGCCAAGGCATCCCCCAGATGCCCTTGCTTTAACGCTTGATCGCTCAGCATTCGTTCCATGCCCAGAAACAAAGCCAGCGCAGGGACGTCCCCGTACACCGGACTTACGCCTCGGAATGGAATTCATGCGATCAGTCTTGAGTGTCGTATTGTAGATCAACCGGTTGTGCGAACCGGCTAACCCGCCTTCACAATGTCAAATCCGCGGCGCGCTCGCGCGCGCCGAAGCTGTTTGATGATTTCCGTCTGATCGCAGTCTCGCATTCCTGCCTCGAGCTGGCTCAGCACCTGCTCGCTGCGCTCGCAGGGCGCTACGCTTCTGTGGCGCTTGGCATTCGCTCGCGCAGCAGAAGCTAGAAGTGGTGGAGCCAATCGGGATCGAACCGATGACCTCATGCTTGCAAAGCACGCGCTCTCCCAACTGAGCTATGGCCCCGTTGTTCTGTTGAGATGTCATCGGTTCCTGCCGTGGCCTCGCGCGCCTCAAGTCGCTGTCGCGCGGCGCGCTCGGCATTGCATTCGCGCGTAGGCGCGAAGAATGGTGGGCCTGGGAAGACTTGAACTTCCGACCTCACGCTTATCAAGCGCGCGCTCTAACCAACTGAGCTACAAGCCCGATGAGGCTTCGCACAGCAGACATCGCGCGCCCCGAGCGGCCGCGCGGACGTCTGACGGAAATGGAAGGGAAACGAAGGCGGCGGCACGGACAGCCGATTGTTCTTAAAGCCGATGTTTGGGATGGCTCGTGAGAGATCCGAAACATCGATCCTTAGAAAGGAGGTGATCCAGCCGCAGGTTCCCCTACGGCTACCTTGTTACGACTTCGGCCCAGTCGCTGATCCTACCGTGGCCGGCTGCCTCCTTGCGGTTAGCGCACCGTCTTCGGGTAAAACCAACTCCCATGCCGTGACGGGCGGTGTGTACAAGGCCCGGGAACGTATTCACCGCAGCCTGCTGTTCTGCGATTACTAGCGATTCCACCTTCATGTACTCGAGTTGCAGAGTACAATCTGAACTGGGACGGTTTTTTGGGATTAGCCGCTTCTCGCGAAGTAGCTGCCCACTGTCACCGCCATTGTAGCACGTGTGTAGCCCAGGGTGTAAGGGCCATGAGGACTTGACGTCATCCCCACCTTCCTCCGGCTTGTCGCCGGCGGTCCCTCTAGAGTGCCCAACTGAATGATGGCAACTAAAGGCGAGGGTTGCGCTCGTTGCGGGACTTAACCCAACATCTCACGACACGAGCTGACGACAGCCATGCAGCACCTGTCTCTGCGTCCCTTGCGGGAAAACCCCTATTAGAGGGCGGTCGCAGGATGTCAAACCCTGGTAAGGTTCTGCGCGTTGCGTCGAATTAAACCACATGCTCCACCGCTTGTGCGGGCCCCCGTCAATTCCTTTGAGTTTCAACCTTGCGGCCGTACTCCCCAGGCGGAATGCTTAATGCGTTAGCTGCGCCACTGAACAGCAAGCTGCCCAACGGCTAGCATTCATCGTTTACGGCGTGGACTACCAGGGTATCTAATCCTGTTTGATCCCCACGCTGTCGCGCCTGAGCGTCAGTAACGAGCCAGTGAGCCGCCTTCGCCACCGGTGTTCTTCCCAATATCTACGAATTTCACCTCTACACTGGGAATTCCACTCACCTCTCTCGTACTCCAGCTAAACAGTTTCAATGGCAGTTCCGGAGTTGAGCTCCGGGCTTTCACCACTGACTTGGATAGCCGCCTGCGCGCGCTTTACGCCCAGTAATTCCGAACAACGCTAGCCCCCTTCGTATTACCGCGGCTGCTGGCACGAAGTTAGCCGGAGCTTCTTCTCGCGGTACCGTCATTATCGTCCCGCGCGAAAGAGTTTTACAACCCGAAGGCCTTCATCACTCACGCGGCATGGCTGGATCAGGGTTTCCCCCATTGTCCAAGATTCCCAACTGCTGCCTCCCGTAGGAGTCTGGGCCGTGTCTCAGTCCCAGTGTGGCTGATCTTCCTCTCAGAACAGCTATCGATCGTTGCCTTGGTAGGCCGTTACCCCACCAACTAGCTAATCGAACGCGGGCTGATCCATTGGCGATAAATCTTTCCCCGTAAGGGCACATTCGGTATTAGCTGCAAGTTTCCCTGCAGTTGTTCCGAACCAATAGGTACATTCCCACGTGTTACGCACCCGTCCGCCGGTGATGTATTGCTACGCCCCCTAGACTTGCATGTTTGAGGCCTGCCGCCAGCGTTCGTTCTGAGCCAGGATCAAACTCTCATGTTTTGATCCTAACGCAAACGACGCTGAATGCTCTCTTGATTGCGTTAGTTCGCAAAAACTTTTGACAAGGGTTGGCCGTCATCGGTCCCGTCACAGGCCCGATAACGATCGACTTTAGAGTCTTTCGTCTTTGCAGAAGAACGCGAGCATTCATTACGTCGCTGCTCGATTGATTAACGCCCGAAGCCGAAGCTTCGCGACGCGTTGGCTAACCGAGCCGCCGCCCACGTTCCCCTTCCTAAAATCACAATGTCAAACAGCCCGTCAAAACGACGTTTTTGCGCCATATTTCAACGAAGTACCGTTCGCGCAACAAGCGCTGCGCGAAGCGGCGTGGGCGCGGGTTATAGGAGCGGCCCTCCCCCAAGTCAAACGCAAAAATCACGGGAAAAGCGGATTTTTTTCGCGCCCTGTGGAGGGTATTTTCCGCCTATTTCCAGCGTCCGGCCGGAAAGTCGGTTTACTCTATATGTGGGGGCACCGGGTGGATTTCACCCCGCTCCCTTGATTTTGCCGTGCGACAAGGCCGTTTGCGGCGCAAAAATAGGCTTTCCCGGCCCCGGCCGCGGCGTCCGGCCCAAGGAATCCGGCCGGCAGCCGCCTAATTCGCGTTGCCGCCGGCCATCTGCCGCAGATCGTCGGCATAGAGATCGGTAACGACCATGCCGTCGGCATGATCGAAACGCGCATCCGCGACGTCGATCCAGACCGGCTGGCCGTTGTCGAGTTGAATTTTCAGGGCTTCGATCTTGTCGTCGCGGGCATGTGCCAAGCCCACAATCCTGCCGATGCGATCGCCATTGATCAGTTTCACGCCGGCATTCATCACCCCGGCATCGTCGTTCAGCGGGCCATCGGCATAGCGGCTTGGCCAGTCATAATGGCGATAAGTACCGCGCTTGGCCCGGTATTGCGCGCGCTGGGCCTCATAGTCCGCGGTGCTTTTGTCAAAGGCGGCCTTCTCATCTTGATAGCGCTTCTGAGCGGCTTCGGATTTCTGCAGCGCTTCCTGATATTGGCGCTGCTTGGCCTGATAGTCCGCTTGGGCACGGTCATACTTGGCCTGGGATTCGCGATTGGTCTCGTCGATCTGCTGGTTGAGTTTCGCCGTCTCGGCCTGTTCCGCGGGCGTGGAACGATCCCTGGGCATGGGATTGGCATCGCGGGTGCCGCTCTGCGCCAAGGCGGGCATGGCTGCCACACCAAGACACAGAATGAGCCCGCCGGCGCGCTGCAAACCCTGCATTTTCATGGCATTTCTTCCATGGAAACCCCGTGAATCCACGATATCCGCATGTCCCGGGAGCGCGCCCGCGATCCTAAAATAGGCAGTGCCGGATCAGACTGCGGCGGAAATATAATCCCTCAGCGAATTGGCCTCGTGCAGCGTTTCGGCGATACGGGTCTTGACCACATCCCCGATCGAAATAAGACCGCAAAGCCCCCGCTCATCCAGGACCGGCACGTGACGGAAACGGCCCCGGGTCATCATCTCCATCAATTCCTCCACCGTGTCGGCTTCACAGCAGGTGGCGACGCTCTTGGTCATATAGTTGGAAACCGTGCGCCCGAGCGCCGAGGACCCGTCGGCGGCCACCGCGCGCACCACATCGCGTTCCGAAAGAATGCCGGCAAGCCTGTCTTGGGCATCCGTCACCAGCACCGCGCCGATCCGCTTTTCGGCCAGGAGTTGCGCCGCATCCCCCACCGTGGCGGCTTGGGTGATGGCGATGATGGTGCGGCCCTTTTCCTGAAGAATATGCCTGACCTGCATGACGAAGCGCTCCTCTTCCCATGGGTGAGACGATTGGCGCAGCCCGCGCCAAACGCAAAGCCGGCCGGTTTCCCGGTCTTGCCGGAATGCTGCGCCTCACCCGGACCGGTTGCAAGCGTGAAATCGCAACCCGAACCGGTTTGGCGGATGCAAATCCGCGGAAATCCAGCGTCTTATGGACCAATTGGAACCGCATCAGATCGAGAATTGGTTCGATAGAAGGACCGTTTTCTTGATGCGAATCAATTGCGATGCGGTTCGATTGCAAGAAAGTCTTGAGCGAAATCACGAGGAGAGATTGATGATCGAATTCGTCAAAGGACTGCCCGACAATGTCCTGGCGGTGGACTGTCGGGGGCAGATTCATGCCGATGATTACCAACGGACCTTGGTGCCCGCGCTGGAAAAGAAGCTCGCCGGCCACGACAAGCTCAGATTGTTTTATCGGGCAGGACCGGAATTCAAAGGCATCGATCCCGGCGCCGTCCTGGAGGACACAAAGGTCGGCCTCGCGCATCTTTCCCGCTGGGAAAAGATGGCGATCGTGACCGACGTCGAGTGGATACGGCTTGCGATCAAGGCCTTTGCCTTTCTCATGCCCTGCCCGGTCAAGTTTTTCGGCGTCGCGCAGGACCACGAGGCTCGGCGCTGGATCGCTGCCTGACATCGACGGATTTGGATGGATTGGCGTTCCCGCGCTAGGCTCGATGGCGCCGGCCGGGAGCTTCGTCAGGTCAACGGCCTTTGCTAAACGCCAACGGAGGAACGGCATGGCACATATCGAAGGCGGCTGCCTGTGCGGCCGGGTGCGTTACGGCGCGGATACGGATCCGGCCTTTGTCGGGGTCTGCCATTGCAACGACTGCCAGAGATTCACCGGCTCGGCCTTTGCCACCGTGGTCGCTGTGCCGGCGGCGGCGCTGAAGATAACCGGATCGCTGAAGACCTTCACCAAACCCGGCGACAGCGGCAAGCCGATTCACCGCCGCTTCTGCCCCGAATGCGGCTCCGGCATCATGGACGAGGCGGACGCTCTGCCCGGCGTCGCCATGCTGAATGCCGGTACCCTCGATGACCGAAGCTGGGTCAAGCCCTTGTCGGAGATCTACTGCGATAGCGCCCAGTCCTGGGTGCATCTCGGCGGAGACCGGCAGCGCTTCGCAAAAATGCCGGGCTAGTTCGCGACTGGGGAACGGAACAGGCCTGTCGATCCACGGCACCACGCCCAGATCAGAAATTGCATGGTCACCTACGGAACCGTCATTCTCATCAGCTGGGCCGCGTTCATTCTGGTGTGGGGCGTTGGCGCCTTCAACGTCAAGCGCGACATCAGGGGCGGCGGCTTCGCCAGCCTGTGGGTCCGCCATTTCCTGCTGCGGCTTGCGGTGGTGGCGATCCCTGTTCTTGTCGTGCTGCGCGTCTTGACCGGACCTGCCCACACTTCAAGGGCCGGCCCGGCAATTTTCCGTCACAGCCTGTTCGTGCCGCCGCCCGCGCTCGGCTGGGTCGCCGCGGCGCTCACCCTGCTCGGCGTTCTCTTCGCGATCTGGGCGCGTATCCATCTCGGGCGCAATTGGAGCGCTGCCCCGGCGGTGAAGGAAAAGCACGAACTTGTAACCAGCGGCCCCTACCGCTTTGTCCGCCACCCCATCTACACCGGCGCCCTCCTCGCCGTGCTTGGCGCGGCGGTGACGGGCAGCCTGTTCGCCATCGGAATTTTGATCCTCATCTCGATCATGTTTCTCCGCCGCATCAGCAAGGAAGAGGCGATCATGCTCGCGCTCTTCCCGAACGACTACCCGGCCTACCAGGCGCGGACCAAAAGGCTGATACCGTTCGTGTGGTGAGACGCTTCACTCACAATGGGACAAGGCCGTCTTCATCCCATTCATGCGGCGACCGGCAAATTCAGCGCTACGTAAAATTCCCTAGTAGACCGCCCTATTCCATTTTTGCGCTGAAACAAGTCATGGCCGCCGAATACTTGCTAGCAAAGGCGAATGGCGACGGTTATTCGTGCAGGAGTTTCCTGTTTGAAGCTTTCAAGGCACAAGAGGTACCTACGGTGAGCGTCATTGATGGAAGCCACGCACGGTTCCCAGTCGCATTTAGCAATCCCTTCCCGCTCGGCAATTGACTCAAATTTTCCCATTGAGAGTTGCGCGGGAGCGTCTCGAAATTTGACACGTGAATCCACTTCGGCGCGCGTAAAGGGTTTGGCCCTAGGCATGCTGCACTTCCGCCGTGCACCGCAAAGTGGATGCAGCGGCAACGCGGTGCGGTACCGCGCCTTCGGGCCGTCGCCCTAGCCGCCGCTGTGTAATCTTATCCCTTCGCCCTTAACTGGGCGATATTGTTTTGATTAGCGGGCTGATGGGCGCCGCAGAACTTCGCCCATTCATCCATCAGGCGGCGGCGCTTTTCGAACATATCTCCGCGCCGATAGGCTGCCTCGACCTTGTCTTCCACGGCATGGGACAGCGCCATTTCCGCGACTTCGCCGGGAAAATTGGTGCACTCGGCGGACCAATCGCGGAAAGTCGAGCGGAAGCCGTGCGCCGTGAGGTCGGTTACGGCCCATGCGCCGAGCAACATCAGAAATGCCATGTTGGACAGCGGCTTGCCCGGTTTGCCGCCGGGAACACGTAGGACCCTTGCGCGGGGATCGTTGCTGCAGAATTCCTCATGGGCCATTTAGAGGCCGCGCGGTGCTCGAGTGGCACGCGATGGTCTTTTCCGGCCTTCATGCGGCCTGCGGGGATCGTCCATACTTTCGCTTGGCCAGATCGATTTCGTCCCAGGTCGCGCCGATCACTTCTCCTGTTCTTGCTGCGGTCAATACTGCAAATTCCAGGGCGCGGGCGGCCGTGCCTTCCTGCTCCTTCAGCGCAGAATGAAAGCTCCAGTATCGGCATAAGGCAGCGCCGCATGATGTTTGATGTTGCGCGACCTTGCTGCGCGCGCAGGCAGGAGATTGTCCAGATGGCCACGCCAGCGGGCCGGGATTTTCCCCTTCCCGATACCCATGCACCTTTGCCCAATCCAGGATGAGTTCGATCCGACCGCGCAACCGGCCCGCCGTCTCCGGCTTGGTCGCCCAGATTGGCTCGATCACCCTCGTCACCAGCGCCGTATCGACGGTTGGACAGGCAGGGAACCGATGATGGGTCGGCATAGGTCTCAAGGGTCGATTCCACTGCGCCGCGTGCTTGGGTTGCGCCAGCCTGCTTGGTGCGCCGCGATATAGCGGGCGGCGCAGTCCTTGAAAGTGATCGCCTTGGCGGCCTCCAGCCAGGCCCTTTGCCTAGCCGCCCGACGCGCCTTAATCGGGTCCACGCCCTCGTGGCGAAGCCGCCGAGCGTCGATTGCCTTGGCCCGGGCCTCTTGCAGGCTGAACAAAGATTGCGGTCCCAAGCCCATCCAATGCGCCTTGCCAGCCAGCATATAGCGCAGCACCCAGTTCTTCGTGCCTCGCTCGGTCACACGGAGGTACAGACCATCGCCGTCCGGATGCATGCCCGGGACTTTCGCTTTTTCGACCTTCAGGGCCGTCAATCTGGCAACTCGTCCGTGCCAAATTTTCCCCGATTAGTCCGCGATCCAGTCCACAATGACAGTTTCGGATTATGGCGAATGGTTGACGGCCGTGTCCAGCACGATACGTGCGAGTTAAATGGCCTAATTTGCGGCTTTCATGGTCAGTGCGAGCCGCGCGAATGGTGAGCGATTGAAGGGAATTGGCGGAGCCGGAGGGATTCGAACCCTCGATACGGCTTTTCAACCGTATAACGGTTTAGCAAACCGCCGCCTTCAGCCTCTCGGCCACAGCTCCATTCCAGACTTCAGCCCGAGGGCTGAAGGCATCCCCCGCTGGGCGGGCGGGGCGCCTCCGGCCCTGCTCTTCCTCTTCAGCCCGGCTGGGCATTCCTCTTTGCCCGCGGTGCGGGCGCGGCAGCCTCTCGGCCGTAAGCTCCATTCCAGACTTCAGCCCGAGGGCTGAAGGCATTTCTCTCTTTGCCCGCAAGCCGCGGGCGGGGCAGCCTCTCGGCCGTAAGCTCCATTCCAGACTTCAGCCCGAGGGCTGAAGGCATTTCTCTCTTTGCCCGCAAGCCGCGGGCGGGGCAGCCTCTCGGCCGTAAGCTCCAATCCAGACCTCAGCCCGAGGGCTGAAGGCAATTCTCTCTTTGCCCGCCGCCGCCGGCAGGCGGCCTCAAGGACCCTTCAAGCCTGCCGGGTTCCCGGAATTGCGCCCCTTTTGCACCAGAAAGGGGGCCGGCTCAAGCTAGCCGAAATCCACCGCTGCGGTGTTGCCGCCGCTGACCACCACGCCCACCCGTTCGCCGGGTTTTGGCGCATAATGGCCGCCCAAAAGACCCGCAAAGGCGGTGGCGCCGCCCGGCTCGGCGGCGATCCGTCCGCCGGCCCAGAGCGCCTTTTGCGCCGCTGCAATCTCCTGATCGGAAACCAGCACCACCCGCTCGACATGGGCCTGAGCGATGGGAAAGACCAACCCGCCCACTCGCCGCGGCGCCAGTGAATCGGCCGCCAACCCGCCCACCGGCGCATCCACCGGCCGGCCGGCCGCCAGAGCGTGCGCCAGGGTGGGCGAGGCCTCCGGTTCCACCCCGATCACCCGGATACGCCCGGCGCACCAGGCGGCGATGCCGGCAATCAATCCCCCGCCGCCCACCGCCACCAGGATCGTATCCAGACCCGGCGCCTGCGCCTCGAATTCCAGCGCCAAGGTGCCCTGCCCCAGCATGGTCTCCCTCTGGTCGAAGGCATGCACCGCCAAGGCGCCCGTCCTTTGCTGCCATTCCTGGCTGGCGGCGAGCGCCTCGGCATAGCTGTCGCCGGTGACGACCAACTCCGCCCCGAATGCGCGGATGCGCGCGATCTTGGCCGGCGAGGAGATCACCGGCACGAAGATATGCGCCTTGATGCCCCGCGTCATCGCGGCATAAGCCACCGCCGCGCCGTGATTGCCGCCGGACGCGGCGCACACGCCCACCGCCGGAATCGCCCGGGTCAGAAGATTGGCGAAGGCCCCGCGCGCCTTGAAGGACCCGGCATGTTGCATCAGTTCCAGCTTCAAAGTCAGGGCGCCGGGCGCAAATCCGTCCGCCGCCCAATCCAGCACCGGGGTTTGCCGGATGAACGGGCGGATCAAATCATAGGTTTCGGCAATCGCGTTCCTGTCCACCATCGCCCTTGACTATAATTAGTCTTTTGGCTAATTAGCAATATGCCTATTGAACAGAGCCTGCGGGCGCTGGCCAATGACCGCCGGCTTCAGATCCTGGAATGGCTGAAGGCGCCGCGGGCGCATTTCCCCCCGCAGCGGGACGGCGACCTGGTGAAGGACGGGGTCTGCGGCCTCAACATCGCCGAGAAGCTGGGCGTCAGCCAGCCCACCGCCAGCGAGCATTTGCGCATTCTGGTGCTGGCCGGCTTCCTGAAACCGCGCCGCATCAGGCAATGGATTTTCTATCGCCGCGACGAGACCGCGATCCGCAAGATCAAGCAGGCGATTTCGCGGGCGGTATGAAGGCCGCCGGCCTTTTTATTTTTCCGCCAGCTTGTTGGGGCCGGCCTTGCAGAGCGTCTGCTCGGGCAAAGCGATCAAGAGCGGCTGATCGGCCACAAACCGGTCCAGGCTTTCCCGGCCCGCCGCTGGCGAAGGCGGCGCGGGTACTGGCGCAATAGCTCCCGACATTGGTCACCTCGCTGAACGAGGACAGGTTGGCCAGTTTGGTCTTGAAGCTGTCATAGGCCGCCTCGCCGGCCCGGCGACCTTGGCGGCGGACGAAATAATTCTTGAGATCGGCATCGGATCTTTGAAGCTCCGGCCGATAGGCCAGCACAAAGCGATTATAGTCCTCGCCCGCCTGACAGGTGAGGCCGGCGACCATCAATTGCTGCTGGATCGCCGCGGCGCGCAACGCCGCCATTTCCTTGGGCGTGGTGCACAGGCTCGCCGCCTGGGCGGCGGCGCCGGAAAGACTCAAGGAAAGAAGAACGGCCGTGGCGGTCTTCAGGCGGCGCATGCGAAATCCCCCGTAATGTTTCCCGGGCCGTCGCGGCCCTGATCAAGCATTCTTCAGCGGGCTTCAATGCGCCAAACCAATCCCGGACGAAGGGAAAGAAACTCTTTCCAGCTTCGGCGCAATTTCCATCGCCGCCACTGATCCGGTAAAATTTTCAGAAAATGGCTTGGAAGTTCCCGGCGCGGATCAACGCTATTGCGCCAGGCAACGAACGATGACGGTCAGCTCCGGCGGCGATTGGCCACCATGCAGTCGTGCAGCTTTGCGATCCGGTTGCTGGCGGTGCGTTCGCAAAGGCCCGGAACCAAGGCATGGACCAGGCAAGCGCAGCCGGCCAACAGCAGGGTTCCGGCGAAGGAAATAGCCACCCGCTGATGCTCGAAATAACCCTCGCCGATGGATTGGGGATGGCTGAGAAACAGACGCGCAAACATGACCGGACTCCTGTTTGATGTCCGGGCAATCTATGGCGCTTTCATTGGAAAATGTTCCCATATATGATCACGTTATCGGTGATTATTGGGAAAATAGTCGATGCAGCTTGGTATTGATGGGACAGATTTAAAGATCCTGTCCCTGTTGCAGGAGAATACCGACCGCCCCATCGCCCAAATCGCCGAGGCGATCCATCTTTCCCACAACGCCTGCTGGCGGCGCATCCGCCGGCTGGAGGAAGAAGGATATATCCGAAAGCGGGTGGCGCTATTGGATGCCGGCAAGCTGGGCGCGGGCATGACCGTGTTCGTGATGGTGCGGGCGGCCGAGCATAGCCAGGAATGGCTGGACCGCTTTGCCGCCGCGGCGCGCAAAATTCCCGAAATCGTGGAATTCTACCGCATGAGCGGCGAAGTGGATTATCTGCTCAAGATCAAGGTGGCGGATATTGCCGGCTATGACCGGGTCTATAAGCAGTTGATCCAGACCGCGCCGCTTGCCGATGTGTCGGGCGCCTTCGCCATGGAAGAGTTGAAACAGACCACCGCCATCCCGCTTCCCACGCTTTAGATTGATCCATGCTGCGTATTGCCGAACTGCGCTTGCCGCTTGCCCATTCGCCCCAGGATCTCAGGGCCGCGATCCTCAAAAAGCTCCGGATCGCGCCGGCGGCGCTCAAGGATTTCCGGGTGGTCAAGCGCGGGCATGACGCGCGCAAAAAGCCCAAGATATTTTACGTCTATACCGTGGATGCCGAGGTCGAAGGCGAAAACCGGATTCTGGCGCGGCTGAAGGACCGGCATGTCACGGCCGCACCCGACATGTCGTATAAATTCGTCGCCCGGGCGCCGGAGAAATTCGCCCGGCCGGTGGTGATCGGGGCCGGGCCTTGCGGTCTTTTCGCGGCGCTGGTGCTGGCGCAGATGGGCTTTCGAGCCGCATCATCCTGGAGCGCGGCAAGCTGGTGCGGGAACGCACCAAGGATACCTGGGCGCTGTGGCGCAAAGGCATTCTCACTCCCGAATCCAATGTGCAGTTCGGCGAAGGCGGCGCCGGCACTTTCTCCGACGGCAAGCTCTACAGCCAGATCAAGGACCCGCGCCATCTCGGCCGCAAGGTGCTGACCGAATTCGTGGCCGCCGGCGCGCCGGAAGAAATCCTCACGCACGCCCATCCCCATATCGGCACCTTCCGGCTGGTGACCATGGTGGAAAGCCTGAGAACGACCATCGAAAACCTGGGCGGGGAATACCGCTTTCAGAGCAAACTCGCGGATCTGCTGTTGGACGGACGAACGCGTGCGCGGCGTGCGGCTCCAGGATGGCGAAGAGATTCGCACCGACCATGTCGTGCTGGCGGTGGGCCACAGCGCCCGCGACACGTTCGAGATGCTTTACGACCGCGGCGTCGCCATCGAGGCCAAGCCCTTTTCCATCGGCTTTCGCATCGAGCATCCGCAGAGCCTGATCGACCAGGCGAAATACGGCACCAGCATCAAGGCGCTGGGCGCGGCGGAATACCGGCTGGTGCATCATGCCGACAATGGCCGCTCGGTCTACAGCTTCTGCATGTGTCCCGGCGGCACGGTGGTGGCGGCAACCTCGGAAGAAAACCGGGTGGTCACCAACGGCATGAGCCAATATTCGCGCAATGAGCGCAACGCCAATGCCGGCATCGTGGTCGGCATCACGCCGGAGGATTATGCGCCCATGGCCAGGACCCGCTGGCCGGGATCGCGCTCCAACGGCATTGGGAGTCCAAAGCCTTTGCCGCAGGCGGCGGAGACTACAGGGCGCCGGCCCAGCTGGTGGGCGATTTCCTGGCGGCGCGCCCCTCCACCCGATTGGGCGGCGTGGTGCCCTCCTACCGCCCCGGCGTGACGCCGACCGATCTTTCCCGCTGCCTGCCCGATTACGCCATCGCCGCCATCCGCGAGGCGCTTGCCGCCTTCGGCCGCCAGATCCCGGGCTTTGACATGGACGACGCGGTGCTGACCGGCGTGGAAACCCGCACCTCCTCCCCTGTGCGCCTGCCGCGGGGCGCGGACTTGCAAAGCATCAACACCCCGGGGCTGTATCCCGGCGGCGAGGGAGCCGGCTTTGCCGGCGGCATTCTTTCGGCGGCGGTTGACGGAATCAGGCTTGCCGAGGCCGTGGCCCGGAACATTGTCGGTGCCGGTTCCCCGCGTGCCGCGCGGCAAAATTCGTTGGCATAAGCACCAGTCCGGCCGGGACTTTTGCCGGCAGATCGTGTAATCGGGCGTTCGATTCACTTGGCACACCGCGCATGGCCCGGCACTATCGGGCGATTGGCGGCAAAGTGAGAAATCGGAGGATGGCATGTCTCGTTTCCTGGCGCTGATGAGTGTCGTTCTGCTGAGCATGCCGGCGCTGGCCGCTGCCCCAAAGCCGCCAACGGCCAAATACGATCTGTCCCAGGCCTCCAATCAGAAATTCCTGGCCGACAATGCCGCCCGGAAGGGCGTGTTCAAGACCGCAGACGGATTGCAATACCGCATCCTGAAAGCCGGCAAGGGCAAAGCGCCGCAATATGTCGATGACCGGGTGACGGTCACCTACAAGGGCTGGCTGATCAACGGCAAGGTTTTCGACCAGACCCCAAAGGGTAAGACCGCATCCTTTCCCGCCGGTGGCCTCATCCCCGGCTGGGTCGAGGCACTGTCCATGATGAAAGAAGGCGACAGCTGGGAACTGGTGGTACCCTCCGATCTCGGCTACGGCCCCCAAGGCGCAGGCAACGACATCCCGCCAAACCAGACCCTGGTCTTCGACCTGACTCTGTTGAAGGTCATCGCCGGCCCGCTCACCCTAAAAGCTGTATTTCAGCGACACTGCCGCCATCCGGGGCGCCAGCGGCACGCATTGCAGCACGCCCGCCGTGTTGGCGATGCCGAATGAGCGCGTTGGGCGCCGAATTCAGCACGCCGTTATATTCGGGCAGGCAGACCGGCGTGTTGAGCGACATTGTCCATGAAGATGGCGACGTCGAAATGCTTGCCGGCGATGTTGAGCATGTCCAGCGCGCAGATTGAGCAGGCCATAGGCGCCCGTGCGCTGGCTGGGATCGAAGCCGGTCAGGTCGGCGAGATAACGGCTCTGCCAGTAATAATGCGCGGTGAAGGTGAGATCGTCGATCGCAATGCCGGCGATGTCGTGCAGTCCCGGTGGCATAGGTCGACGGTCTCGTTGGTCTGCCAGCGCGGCAGCGGGAACGGCGTGCCCGAAAGATTGGTGGTGCCGGTGGGCAGCAGATAGCCCGGCGGCGGGGTGAAGGTGTAGTCGGTATAGCGGGCATCCAGATAGCTGCCCGCGGCATTCAGCGTCAGGCCCGGGAGCGGGATCAGCGCGTGATGTCCCATTCGGCGCCATAGATATGCGCCGTCTTGGCGTTGAGGGTCACATTGTCGTTGGTGACGCTCGACGCAGTCGATTGGCGTTGTAGGCCGCCTGGGTCGCAGGTCCCGCCGCCGGTCGCGGTGGCGATGGTGACATTGGGCAGGCTCACCAGGATCTGGATGTCGTGATAGTCGGTGTAATAGCCGTCGAGATTGGTGCGGATCGGCATGCCGAACAAGCGACCAGTCGGACTTGATGCCGGCTTCATAGTCCAGGACATTTTCCGGCTTGGCCACCGTCACCGCCGGATTGATGGCGGTGGAATTGATCGCGCCCGAGCGATAGCCGCGAGCGGGTGGTGACATAGACCATGGTGCCGTCCCACAGATCGTGGTCGATCGCCAGGGTCCAGGTCGGCTTGTGGAAGCTCGCATTGATATTGATGTCGCAGGCCGAGCGGCGGCAGCAAGCGTGCCGCTGCGGTCGGTCAGGGCGCAGGCATGGGTCTGGCCGGCATAGGTGATGCCGTTAGAAGGTGACGCTGGCCGGATCGAACACGCCATTGGCGACCCCGGCGGTGGTCGCCGCAGTGGCCGGGAAAATATCGTCCGAGGTGCCCAGATAGCGCATGCCGCTCGTCATAGGTGTAGCGGACGCCGGCGGTCAGCCGGGTGTCGGGTCGTGACCGCATAGGTCGCCTGGGCATAGGCGGCATAGCTGGTGTTGCGCTGGCTGTTGCGGGTGCCGTCCTGCAGCGTGATCTGCTTGCCGCTGATGGGCTGCGGCGTGACCGCGCTGGGGATGAACAGATAGAACAGCCCGCCGTCATTGGGGCTGTCCTCCTGGAAGAAGAACAGACCCGCGGTCCATTTGAGCCGGTTGTCCAGCGCATTGCCGTTGACGGTCAGTTCCGACTGACACCGCTTTATAGTCCGGCATCCATATATTCGTAATCGGCGGTATCGTAAGGCAGGCCGCGGCCGATCGAGGTGCCGTGATTGTCCCACCAGCGATAGGCGGTAAGCCATTTGACGCTGACATCGCCGAAATCCTTGTTCACCGTGCCGGAGACGGTCTGGTAATGGCCGATATCGGCGTTGCTGACCGTCTGCTCGGTGCTCCAGAAGCCGTATTTCTGCTCGCGCGCGACCGAATTGAGCAGCGCATTGTAGGAAGCCGGATTGGTGTTGAGCGCGGTGCCGGTCTGATAGTCGGCATAATAGGGCGCGATGACATGGCCGAGCAAATCGGTGAAGCCGGTGCAGGTGCCCGGAATGTTACAGATCGCCGGCTTGCCGTAAGAGTTCCGCTGCCCGGGAAATAGCCGAGATCGTGATAGGTGATGCCGGTGTCATGCTCGGCGGAGATGTCGGCGCGCAGGATGACGTTGAAGCTTTCGTCGGGCTGCCATTTCAACGAGAATTTTCCGGCGATCTTGTTGGAGCCCATCGAGGGCTGGTTGTTGCGATAGCCGGTGGCCGGATCGAAATAATAATTCTGGATATAGCCCTTCTGGTCGTTGACCTGGAAGGCGGCGCGGAACAACAGCGTGTCGGTGAGCGGAATATTGACCGCGCCCTGCACCTCGCCGCGACCGTGATCGCCGCCGGTGGTTTCCAGATAACCGCCGAACAAATCGGTCGGCTGGCGCGATTCGGTAAAGAATGGCGCCGCCAGTGGAATTGCGCCCGACCAGGGTGCCTTGCGGACCCTTCAGGATTTCCAGATTGTCGATATCGAACAAAGAGGCCGCCCAGGCCCACCGGCCGGGCCATATAGACGCCGTCCATATAGATCGCGGCGGCCGGATCGAACGACATCACCGCCTGGCCGGAACTCGAGTTCAAAATCGCGCTGGCCGCGGATGGTGACGTTGAGCGTATCCTGGCGGAAGGTGGTGGGCGCGACATAGACCGACGGCGCCGCGAATTTCAGGTCGTCGATGGTCCTGATGTCGAGCCGGTCGAGCTGGTTCTGGTCGAAGGCGGTGATGGCGATGGGGACGGTCTGCGCCATCTCGGGCCGTTTGCGGGCGGTGACGATGACGGTCTCCAGGCCCGCGGCCGAAACCGCCTGGCTCTCTCCTTGTGCCTTTGCCGGCGTGAAACCCGCGCCCAGCATCAGCGCCGAAACCGCCGCGCCTGTGCAAAACCGCCCGTACCGCATTCCCCGACCCTTTCCAGGATGATTTTTGTGGGCCGAAGCTGTACTGGAAGCGGCCGGCAAAAAGAAGTGCGGCACCGCGACAACCGCATTAATTCGCAGAGCAAATTCTCCAATGCGCGGCGTACTTATGGATAATTGTCGGGAAAAATTCCCGGTCTTCGGCTCGTACGGAATTCTGTTCACCGGATTCGCCGTTCTGCTGGCGCTGAATTGGCCCGGGCAGATGTCCTATGATTTCGTGGTGCAGTTGGCCGAGGGGCGGAGCGGCCAATATGACAGCTGGCATCCGCCGGTGATGGCCTGGCTTTTGGGGCTGTTCGACAGCCTCCTTCCCGGCACCGGCCTCTATCTCGTCTTCACCAGCTTGCTGCTCTTGGGCGGTTGGTTGGTGATGATGCGGCAGGGCCGGCCCGGCCTGGGCACCGCGCTCCTCCTGCTTCTGATCTTCGCCACGCCCCAGCTGATATTGTATCAGGGCACCGTCTGGAAAGATGTGCTGTTCGCCGATGCCGGCATCGCCGGTTTTGCCTGCCTGGCCGCTTCCGCTTCCCGCTGGCAGAATCCGGCTGCGCGTCTGACCTGCGTGATCCTTGCCGCCATGCTTTTGAGCTTGGCGGGGCTGGCCCGGCAGAACGGTTTTCTGCTCCTGCCGGTCGCCGCGCTTTGCCTGGGCCTGGTCGCCGCCGGAGCAGAGTCGCGCAGCGCGGGCTGGCGCTATGGCCTGGGGCTGCTGGCGGCAGGCCTGGTGCTGGCGGGGATGGGCAATCTTGGTTTGAGCATCAGGAGCGACAAAGGCGAAGGGGCGGCGGAACAGATTCGCCTTGCCCAGGTCTATGACCTGGTGGGGGCGGCGCATTACGACCCCGCCGTCCGGTTCAAATTGCTGGAACGGCAAGCGCCCCGGCTGAACGCCGCCATCCGCAAGGATGGCGTCGCGCTCTATTCGCCGCATCTGGTGGACACGCTGGAGAATTCATCGACATTGACGGGCGCGATCCATGACGCGCCGCCGGACGTGATCTTCGCGCAATGGCGCGATCTGATCCTGCAGCATCCCGTTCTCTATCTGCGCCAGCGTTTGCCGGTATTCGGCTGGCTGGTGGCGCCGCCCGATCCTCTGCTTTGCCACCCCGATGTGGTGGGCGTCGACGGCCCGCCGGACCTCCTCAGGCAGTTGAGTTCTGAAACCGCGGATCCGGCCCCAGGACCGCGTCCTGTATTTCTATGTCGCCCAATTCTTCCACACGCCTGTCCTGTCCCACTTGCTGTATGGCGCCCTGGCCTTGGTCTTTTTGATACTGCTCGCCTGGCGGGGATCACCGGCCGACCTTGCGGCGGCGGGGCTGCAGGCGGCCGCGCTTGTCTTCACCGCCAGCTTTTTCGTCATCTCCATCGCCTGCGACTATCGCTATCTCTACTTTCTGGATTTGGCGGCGATGACCGGGGCGTTGCAGCTATCCTGGGGCGGTGCAATCTCCAGGGGAAGGCAAGGCTCTCCACACAATTCCGGCTTGCCATCCGGGACCGGGTCCGCCTGATTCGATGGGCATTCTGAAATGTTGTCGCTGCCACGGCGGGCCGGCGGGCCGTCGCCGGCCGGAAGCCAGGTCACCGCCTTGTATTTATGGAGGATTTGTTTCCCCAGCGGCATGCCCGGAGGCGAGAAATGGCGAACCGGAACCCCTCCGGTTTCTGCATCCCAACATTGTCGGGAGTTCTACCTTGCCCCCCTTGCCGGGCCCGGCACCAAACCCGATATTAGGCGTTACGGGTGATACGGATTCCCCCGTAACCGTTTCTTATTTCGAATCATATAATTCGGTGGGGCATGAAGGTCACTCCCTCTCTCTTGGCTGCACTTTGCGCGAGCCTTGTGGTGAGCGCCTGCGCCACCAAGGACCCCGAAGCGATCGCGCAGAACGATCCCTGGGAGCCGACCAACCGCGCCGTCTTCGATTTCGATGTGCAGGTCGATCACGCCGTCGCCACGCCGGTCGCCAAATTCTATCGCAGCGCCGTGCCGGAAGCCGCCCGCGAAGGCGTCCACAATGCGCTCACCAATTTGAATTCGCCGGTGGTCTTCACCAACGACGTGCTGCAGGGAGAGAGCGAGAAGGCGACCGACACTTTCGGCCGCTTCATGATCAATTCCACCGTGGGCGTGGCGGGGTTGGTGGATGTCGCCTCGCGGATGGGCATTCCCGGCCACGACAATGATTTCGGCATCACCTTGGGCAAGGCCGGCGCCGGCGAAGGATCCTATCTGGTGCTGCCTTTTATCGGCCCCAAGCCGCCGCGCGACCTGGTGGGCACGGGCGTCGATATCGCCTTCGATCCCCTCACCTATATGAGCTGGAACAATTCCACGCTTTATATGATCATTCGCGGCGGGCTGGGTGTGCTCGATAACCGGGCCGCCAATATCGATACGGTGGAGCAGATCGAACGCTCCTCGATCGATTTCTACGCCTCCACCCGCAGCCTTTATCGTCAGAATCGCGCCGCCCAGATCAACGGGGGCAAGGCGCCGGACGATAATCTGCCGAATTTTTGAGCGAGAGACATGGTCCGCGAGCGTTCGCTCGCGGATGATTTGATCCACCGGATCAAATCAAATGCCGCGCGCGCCGAGCTAAGGCGAGGCGCAATGTTTTGCGCTATTCAGCCGGCACCGGTTGGCCGCCCTGGGCCGGACCGGGCCGGCCGTAATACCAGCGGTTCCAGGTCCGCTTCCACCATATCCGCCAGCGGTCGAGATAGAGATAGACCACCGGCGTCGTATAAAGCGTCAGCGCCTGGCTGAGCAGCAACCCGCCCACGATCGAGATGCCCAGAGGCTGGCGCATTTCCGACCCCTCGCCCAGCCCGATGGCCAGCGGCAAGGCGCCCAGGATGGCGCCCAGCGTCGTCATCATGATCGGCCGGAACCGCAGCAGGCAGGCGCGATAGATGGCCTCGTGCGGATCCAGATTGCCCCGGCGCTGCGCCTCGATGGCGAAGTCGATCATGATGATCGCGTTTTTCTTCACCATGCCGATCAGCAGCATCAGCCGATAAAGGCGATCAGGCTGAAATCGGTCCTGAAAAGCAGCAGCGCCAGCATCGCACCGACACCCGCCGAGGGAATGGTGGAAAGAATGGTCAGCGGATGGACATAGCTCTCATAAAGAATGCCCAGAACGATATAGATGGTCAGGATCGCCAGCACGAACAGGAAGGGCAGGTTGGCGATCGAATTGCGGGCCAGCTGCAGCGGTGCCGGCCGACTTCGCCATGGACCGAGATCGGCACATGGATGGCGGCCATGGTGCGGTTGATCGCGGCCAGGGCCTCCGGTTCGGTCACGCCGGGCGCCAGATTGAAGGAGAAGGTGGTGGCGACGAACGGGCCCTGATGGTTGACCGAAAGCGGCGTGGTGCCGGGGCCGTAGCTGGCAAAGGCCGACAGGGGCACCATCGTCTCCACCCGGGTCGAGACCGAGGAGCCGGCCGACCCGCCGGCCCGTCCGGTACTGGTGAGCGCATTGAGCTGCTGGTTGCGCACCGCTTCGGCGGCGGCCTGGTCGGCGGTCTGGGTGGTGCTCGACGTGGTCGTGGTGGTGCCGCTGCTGAAGGCGCCGCCGGCGCCGGCGCTGGCCTGGGTGCCGTTGATGTTGCCGGCGGTGGAAACATAGATGTCGCGCAGTGTCTCCGGGCTCTGCCAGAATTCCGGCGCCACCTCCATCACCACATGATACTGGTTCGTGTCCTTGTAGATGGTCGAAACCTGGCGCTGGCCGAAGGCGTCATACAGCGTATTGTCGATCTGCGAGGCGGTGAGCCCCAGCCGCGAGGCCGTGGCCCGGTCGATCTTGAGATCGACTTCCAGACCCTTCTCCTGCCGGTCGGAATTGACATCTTCCAGCTCGGGCACAGTCTGCAGCGCCTGGGTGATCTTGGGCACCCACTCATTCAATTCGTCCAGCGTGTCGGCCTGCACGGTATATTGCAGCGATCCGTTCCCCTGCCGGCCGCCGGATCGCACGCCGGTCGAACTCATCGGCACCAGGAACATGCGGGCGCCGGCGATGGTGTCGAACTTGACCCTGAGCCGCTCGATCACGTCGTCGGAACCGATATGGCCGCGCTGCGACGGCGGCTTGAGGGTGATGAAGAGCTGACCGCTGTTGGTGGCGCCGCCGCCCCGCCCGCCGGCGCCGGCGCCGATCGATCCCGCCACCTGGGCGACTGCCGGGTCGGCGCGGATGATGTCGCCGAACTGGATGAACTTCTTTTCCATCGCCTGGAAGGAAATGCTCTGGTCGCCGCGGATGCCGCCCCGAAGATCCGGCCCTCATCGACTTCCGGGAAGAAGCCCTTGGGAATGATGATCAGCAGATAGACATTCATCACCACCGCCACCAGCAGGATGAACATGATGGTCTTGGGATTGTCCAGCGACCAGGCCAGCGATCGGCGGTAAAAATCCAGGCTGCGTTCGAAAGTCCGGCGCGAGGCGCGCATCAGCCAGTTCTGGTCCTCGGCGGTGGAAAAATCCAGATAGGCGCACATCATCGGCGTGACGGTGAGCGAAACGACCAGCGAGATGAAGATCGCGGATGGTGAGCGTCATGGCGAATTCGTGAAACAGCCGGCCGACAATTCCGCCCATCAACAGAATCGGGCAGAAACACGGCGACCAGCGACACGCTCATCGAGAGCACGGTGAAAGCCACTTCGCTGGGCGCCATGCAGCGCGGCCTCGAGCCGCGTCTCGCCCATTCTCCATGTGCCGGGTGACGTTCTCCAGCACCACGATGGTGTTGTCGACCACGAAGCCGGTCGAGATGATCAGCGCCATCAGCGAGAAATTGTCGAGCGCTGAAGCCCATGCAGATACATCAGGCCGAAGGTGCCGAGCAGCGCCAGCGGCACCGAGACGGCGGGCACCAGCGTGGCGCGGAGATTGCGCAGGAACAGGAACACCACCAGCACCACCAGTATGGTGGACAGCACCAGGGTGATTTCCACGTCATTGCACGGAGTTGCGGATCGAGGTGGTGGTGTCCTGCACCACCGTCAGGTCGATGGCGGGCGGCAGACGCCGTCTTGCAGTTCGGCAGGATCATGCGATTGATGCGCGTCGACCACCTGGATCACATTGGCGCCCGGCTGCTGGGTGATGGTCACCAGCACGGCGGGCTTGCCGTTGGCCATGCCCATGATTGCGGATATTTTCCAGCCCGTCTTCGACGGTGGCGACGTCGGCCAGCCGCACCGGCGCATTGTTGCGATAGGCGACGATCAGCGAGCGGTATTCGGCCGCCGCCGAGGCATTGTCGTTGGACATAGACCTGGAAGCGCCTGCTGCCCTGCTCGATCACGCCCTTGGGGCTGTTGGGCCGGCATTGGCGGCGGAGACGGCGGCGCGCACATCCTCCAGCCCGATGCCGTATTTGAACAGGGCGCGCGGATTGAGCTCGATCCGGACGGCAGGCAGCGACGCCCCGGCCAGGGAGACATCGCCCACGCCCGTCGATCTGGGACAGCTTCTGCTGCAGGATGTTGGAGGCCTGGTCGTAGATCTGTCCCGGCGTCAGGGTCTTGGAGGTCATGCGCCAGAATCATGATCGGCAAGTCTGGCAGGATTGAACTTGCGATAGACCGGATTGGAGCGCAGCGAAGCCGGCAGATCGGCCCGCGCCGCGCTGATCGCGGCCTGCACGTCGCGCGCGGCCCCGTCAATGTCGCGGTTGATGTCGAACTGCAGCACGATCTGGGTGGTGCCGCACCGAGCTGCGCGAGGTCATCTCGGCTGACATCGGCGATGGCGCCCAGATGGCGCTCCAGCGGCGTCGCCACGCGTGGTCGACATGGCTTCCGGGCTGGCGCCGGGCATGCTGGCGCTGACCACGATGGCGGGCAGGTCGATATTGGGCAGCGGCGCCACCGGCAGCAGGAACAAGGCGCCGATGCCGGCCAGCGCCAGCCCCGATCGCCAGCAGGGTGGTGGCGATGGGGCGGTGGATGAAGAGGGCGAGATGTTCATGGGCCGGCCTGGTCAGGGAGACGCGGTGGCCGGGCCGCCGCGCCGGCGGGCCCGCCATTCGCGCAACTCCCGGCCCCAGCGGTCGAAATAGATATAGATCACCGGCGTGGTGAAGAGGGTGAGCAGCTGGCTCACCAGAAGCCCGCCGACGATGGAAATGCCCAGCGGATGGCGCAATTCCGATCCCATGCCGGTGCCCAGCATCAGCGGCAAGGCGCCGAACAGGGCCGCCACCGTGGTCATCAGGATCGGGCGAAAGCGCAGCAGCGCCGCCTGGTAGATCGCCTCGCGTGGGCGATCTTGCCTTCATTGCGCTCGGCCTCGAGCGCGAAGTCGATCATCATGATCGCGTTCTTCTTGACGATGCCGATCAAGAGGATGATGCCGATGATCGAGACGATGTTGAGGTCATGGCCGGTGATGATCAGCGCCAGCAGCGCGCCGACGCCCGCCGACGGCAGGGTGGACAGGATCGTCACCGGATGGATGAAGCTCTCATACAGCACGCCCAGCACGATATAGACGGTGATGATGGCGGCGAGGATCAGCAGCACCTCGTTGCCGAGCGTGCGACTGGAAGGCGAGCGCCGAACCCTGGAACTGGGTGGTGATGCCGGGCGGCAGGCCCGCGACATCTTCGGCATCCTTGACCGCCTCCACGGCCGCGCCCAGCGAATAGCCCGGCGCCACGTCGAAGGAAATATTGGCGGCCGGAAACTGGCTCAAGATGGTCGATCTGCAGCGGCACCGTGCGCTGCTCGACACGGGCGATGGCCGACAAGCGGCACCTGTCCGCCTTGCGAGGACGGAAGATAGATGTCGTTGAGCGAGGCGACCGTGTTCTGCAACTTGGGATCGGCCTCCAGGATGACCCGGTACTGGTTGGATTCGGTGAAGATGGTCGAGATGATGCGCTGGCCGAAAGCTGTCATAGAGCGCATTGTCGATGGTCGCCGCCGATAATGCCGAAGCGGGCGGCGGTGTCGCGGTCCACCACCAGATAGGCGGAAAGACCCTTGTCGAGAAAGTCGGTGGAGACGTTGCGCAGCGCGGATTCCTTCTGCAGCTGGGTCAGCAGCTTGGGCACGAAATCGTTCAGCGCGCCGGTGGTGGCCGATTGCAGCACGAACTGGTACTGCGCCCGGCTGACCGTCGAATCGATGGTCAGGTCCTGCACCGGCTGCAGATAGAAGGTGATGCCCGGCACCGTGCGCATCGGCCTCCAGCCGGTCGCATGATCTCGCTGACGCCGTCGCGCTCGCTCTTGGGCTTCAGATTGATCAGGAAGCGGCCGCTGTTGAGCGTGTTGTTGGTGCCGTCCACGCCGATGAAGGAGGACAGGCTCGCGACATCCGGGTCCTGCAGGATCTTCTGGGCCAGCAGGCTGCTGGCGGCGGCGCCATCTCCTCGAACGACACGGTGGGCCCGGCCGTGGTGATGGCCTGGATGAAGCCGGTGTCCTGCAGCGGGAAGAAGCCCTTGGGGATGAGGATATAGAGGATGACGGTGAGCACCAGGGTGCCGACCGCCACCATCATGCGTGAGCGGCTGATGCGTCCAGCACCCAGCGCAGCAGCCGGTCATATTCGGCGATGAACCGCTCGTAATATTCCTCGGTGCGGCGCTGCGAAGGCGGCTCTGCTGCGCGCTCCTCCGAGCATGGCTGCGCAGCAGCTTGGCGCACAGCATCGGCACCAGGGTGAGCGAGACCACCGCCGAGATCAGGATGGTGATCGCCAGCGTCACCGCGAATTCGCGGAACAGCCGGCCCACCACCTCCTGCATGAAAAGCAGCGGGATCAGGACCGCGATCAGCGAGACGGTCAGCGACACGATGGTGAAGCCGATCTCGCCGGCGCCCTTCATGGCGGCGTCGAGGGGCGATTCGCCCTCCTCGAGATAGCGCGTGATGTTCTCGATCATCACGATGGCGTCGTCGACCACGAAGCCGGCGGAGATGGTCAGCGCCATCAGCGACAGATTGTTGAGCGAGTAGCCCAGCAGATACATCGCCGCGAAGGTGCCGACGATGGAAAGCGGCACCGACAGGCTGGGAATGAAGGTCGCCGGCAGGTTGCGCAGGAAGACGAAGATCACCAGCACCACCAGCATGACGGCCAGGATCGAGCTCGAACTCCACATCCGCGACCGAGGCGCGGATGGTGTTGGTGCGGTCGGTGAGCACGCTCACCTGGACCGATGCCGGCAGTCCCGCCTCGATCTGCGGCAGGATCCGCTTGACGCGAATCCACCACCTGATGACGTTGGCGCCGGGCTGGCGCTGGACATTGAGCAGCATGGCCGGCGTCGTGTTGGCCCAGCTGGACAATTTGTCGTTCTCGGCGCCCTCGATCACCGTCGCCACGTCGGACAGATGCACCGGCGCGCCGTTTTTGTAGGCGACGACGATGTTGGCGTAATCGGCGGCGCTGCGCAGCTGGTCGTTGGCGTTGATGGTGTAGGACTGGGAGGCGCCGTCGAAATTGCCCTTGGGCGCGTTGGTGTTGGCGTTGTTGATGGTGGTCCGAGATCGTCGATGTTGAGCCCATAGGCCGCCAGCTGCTGCAGGTTGGCCTGCACCCGCACGGCGGGACGCTGGGCCGCCGGAAATGCTCACCAGACCCACGCCGGAAAGCTGGGAGATCTTCTGGGCGATGCGGGTGTCGGCGATATCCTCCACCGGGTGATGGGAAGGCTGGTGGAGGTGATCGCCAGCGTGATCACCGGCGCGTCGGCGGGGTTGACCTTGGCATAGACCGGCGGGGCGGGAAGCTGCGGCAGCAGGCTGCCGCCGGCATTGATCGCCGCCTGCACTTCCTGCTCGGCGACGTCCAGGCCGAGATTGAGGTCGAATTGCAGGGTGACGACCGAGGCCCCCGCCGAGGAGATCGACGACATCTGTTTCAGGCCCGGGCATCTGTCCGAATTGCCGCTCCAGCGATGGCGGTCACCGACGTGGTCATCACATCGGGGCTGGCGCCGGGATAAGAAGGTCTGGACCTGGATGGTGGGATAATCGACCTCCGGCAGCGCCGACAGCGGCAGATAGCGGTAGCCGGCGATGCCCACCAGCATGATGGCGATCATCAACAGCGACGTCGCCACCGGCCGCAGGATAAAGGGTGCAGAGGGGTTCATGAGCGGATCGCGGGCTTGGTCAGGGCGCGCCGGCGGCACCGCCGCCCGGCCGTCCCGCGCCCCGCCGCGCGGATGCCATCGCGGTCTTGCATTCGCCGGAAAGTGAATCGCGGTTCTGGAACAGGCAGCGCATTTCGGCGCGGCCGGTCTGACCGCTGCACAGTTTGGAGATGTCCGCGGCGCAGGACTTGGCGATCAGGGCCTGGGTCTTGGCACGCTGGGCATTGCGGGCGGCATCGCCGGCCGCGGACGAAGGCTGGGCGATCTTCTGCTGGGCCGGATTGGGAATGGTGATCTCCGATCCGTCGCGCAGACGGTCGGCGCCGTCCACCACCACCGTGTCACCGGGCTTGAGACCCGCCAGAACGGCGATCTTGTCGCCATCCTGCACGCCCACTTTCACGGTGCGCTGGTTCACCGTCTTATCGGGATTGACGATGAAGACAAAGGTGCCGTCGGCGCCCCGCTGGATCGCCGCCACCGGCACCACGGTCTGGTTTTGCAGCGTGTTGACCAAAAGCCGGACATTGACGAACTGGTTGGGAAAGAGCTTGCCGTCCTGATTGTCGAACATCGCCCTGAGCTTCACCGTGCCGGTGCTGGGATCGACCACATTGTCCACGGTGGCCAGCTTGCCGCTGGCGATCTTGGTGGTCTGGCTGCGGTCCCAGGCGTCGGCTTCCAGCACCGCGTCCTTGGAAACCCGTCCCATGATCTGCGAAACATTGTCTTCCGGCACGGTGAAGATCACCGACATGGGCGACAATTCGGTCACCACCACAATGCCGGTGGTCTGGCCCGCCTGCACGATATTGCCGACATCCACCAGATGCAGGCCGACCCGCCCGGTCACGGGCGAGACGATGCGGGTATAGCCGAGATTGATCTCGGCCGTTTCCACCGCCGCCTTGTCGGCCTCCACCACGCCCGAATCGGCACGCGCCAGCGCCTCCTGGGTCGCCAATTGCTGATTGGAAATCGCGTTCTGCTTGGCCAGCGACTGATAGCGGGTGAGATCGAGTCTGGCATTGGCGAGATTGGCCTGGTCGCGGGCAAGCTGTCCCCGTGCCTGATCCAGCGCCGCCTGATAGGGACGCGGATCGATCTGCGCCAGCGGGTCGCCCGCCTTCACCATCTGTCCTTCGGTGAAATAGAGCTTGGTGAGAAGTCCGCCCACCTGCGGCCTGACGGTGGCGGTCGCCAGCGGCGTCACCGTACCCAGCGCGTTGAGCGTGACATTGATGGGCGCATCGGCGGCGGTGGCCACCCCCACCGGCTGCGGTCCCTGGCTGAAGCGCCGGCCGCCGACTTGGACCTTGGGATAAAAAGCCCAGATCAGCAGCGCCAGCAGCGCCAATCCCAGCGCGATCCATACCACCCGCGACAAGCGCGGATTGTCGCCGCTCCAGCGCTTGATCCGGTCCCAGACCGAAATATCGCCGGCCCGGGTGCCGGGGGGCGCATAGGGGGTGCGGTTGCGGGTGAGGTCCTTTTCGGCGCCTTCAATGCTCATCCGGTTCACATTCCACTTCTTGGCGGCGGATTGCGCCCTGTTCGGACAAGGCATCCGCTCCGCCGCTATGAGGCCCGCTCCCAGGCTTAGGGGTTACTTTACGCCCCATGTTGTCCATTAGCAGCGGTCTGAAACGTAAATTTGTCGAAAATGTCGCTGATAGTGAGGGCGCTGGCCTCAGGCGGCGCTGCGCTGTATGAACGCGCCTCGTCCACCTGACCCGGCGGCGAATTCGGCTTTGTTGCGAATAAAAGGCAAGATCGCGTGATCCACCAGATGTTCCACTGGTTTTTCCATGTCCTGACCCCCTGGGTCACCGGCGTGGCGCAAGCTCATCCCATCTGGTGCTTTCCGATCGGCTTTGTGGTGGCCTTTTCGGAATCTTTCGTCGGCGTCTCCTTCATCGTCCCCGGCACCTTTCTTTTGATCACGCTGGGCGCGGTGATCGGCGCCAGCGATATCAGCGTGATTCCCGCCGTGGGCCGGCGCGGTGATCGGTTCGGTTCTGGGCGACTGGATCTCCTATTGGATCGGATTTCACTATCACCATCAGATCCTGCATATCTGGCCGTTCGGGCGTTACGAGGAGCAGATCGGAGAAGGGGCTGCATTTCTTTCACCGCTTCGGCACCTGGGCGATCTTCCTGGGCCGGTTTCTGGGACCTTTCCGCGCCACCGTCCCGCTGGTGGCGGGGATGAGCGAGTTGGAATTCTGGCCGTTTCAGATCGCCAATACCGCCTCGGCCGTGCTCTGGGCGTTCGCCTTGCTGTCCCCGGTGGGCGCGGCCGTCCGCCATTTCATGGGCTAGGGCAAGCCCCGGTCCTGCCGCTCCATTGCAGCAAGATTGCGGACTGTTAATCCCGAAATGAGATAGCCGCGCCCGATCGGGCGAAAACCGGCTCGTCTGTGCCGGAACGGCACAGAGCTCTGCCGCTTTTTTGGCCTTGGTCCTGCAAACCGCAAGCTGACGCCCTGGCTGAGGCTGCAGGTTGAGTATTCAGGACCACCCCTTTCCCCCGCTGAACGCGGCTTTCCCGGCTTCGGAGGGCATCAGCCTGACCCCCGCCGCCGGGCAAGGCGTTTGCGTCAAGCGGATGACGGACGTGGCGCTGTCCCTGGCCGCGATCGCCATCCTGTCTCCGCTGTTCGCATTGATCGCCCTGGCGGTGGCGCTGGATTCCCGGGGCCCGGTTTTCTTCCGCCAGCGCCGCACCGGCCGGCAGGGCAAGGTCTTCAGCATCTTCAAATTCCGCACCATGCATGTGCTGGAAGACGGCGCCGCGGTGCAGGCAAGCGCGGGCGGACGACCGGCGCATCACCCGGTCGGGACGCTTTCTGCGGGCTGCCAGCCTGGATGAGCTGCCGCAGCTCTTCAACGTGCTGGCCGGCGACATGTCGCTGGTCGGGTCCGCGCCCGCATGCCGTCGCCCATGACGAATTCTATGCCGGCTGCGTCGCGGAATTACCGCCTGCGCCAGCTGGTCAAGCCGGGGATCACCGGCTGGGCCCAGGTCAATGGCGCGCGCGGCGCCACCCCGGACATTTCCGACATGCAGGCGCGGATCGATCTGGATCTGCTTGTATCGCGCGGGAAAGCCTGTGGCTGGACCTGCGCATCCTGGCGCGGACGCCGCTGGAGGTCTTGCGCCGCCGGAATGCGGTCTGATGCGGGCGGCCCGCTTCATTCCCCGTGCCTTTGAACGCCGTCCGGCGCCGGCGCCAACCCATGCCAATGACGCCTATGGCGAAGTGATGGTGGGCGGCATCAAGACCGCATGCCTGTCGCGCGATGGCCTGACCCGCAAGATGCTGGCTGATTGCCTTGCGGCGCGGGCGGCCGACAATGCGCGCGCCCAAGCTGGTCTTCGCCGCCAACGGCCATGCCATCGCGCTCGCCGCCAAGGATGAGGGTTTCCGCGCAGCTTCGACGCGGGCCGACATTATCCATGCCGATGGCCAGGCCGCCGTCTTCGCCTCTCAGCTCTTGACCAGCACCCCGATCCCGGAACGCAGCGCCACCACCGATTTCATTCACGACGCGGCCCGCGCCGCCGCCGAGCATGGCCTGCGCTTCTTCCTGCTCGGCGCCACCGAAGAGGCCAATGCAAAAGGCCGCCCGCATCCTGGCCGAGACCTATCCCGGCCTTGGGATCGTGGGCCGCCGCCACGGCTATTTCTCGACCGCTGGAGGAAGAGGAGATCTGCGACGAGATCAATCTCACCCAGCCGGATGTGATCTGGGTCGGGCTTGTCGGTGCCGCTGGAATATGAATTCGCGGTGCGCAACCGGGACCGGCTGAAGGCCGGCTGGCTGGTGACCTGCGGCGGCTGTTTCAATTACGTTACCGGCGACTATGCGCGCGCGCCGCGCTGGATGCAGACGGCCGGCCTGGAATGGCTGCACCGGCTGTGGCGCGAACCCCAAGAGGTTGTTCTGGCGCTATGCCGTCACCAATCCGCTTGCGCTTTTTCTGCTCTTGACGCGCACGAGCGCGTTTTCCCCGGCAACGCCCGCGCCGCGCCTGACGGCGGCGGTCCGCAGCGCGGCCTGAAGGATCGCCCATGGCCCGGACCATGATCCCGGCGCTTCAGGCCTCGCCGCAGAGCCGGCTGCCGGGCCGGCTGGCCACGCTCTGGCGCTATGGCTTTTCCACCGCCGGGCCGGTGGCGACTTCGGGCGCGCATTTTCTCACCGCCCTGCTTCTGGTCCGCAATCTGCCGGCTTCGGAGTTCGGGCTTTTCTCCTTCGTGCTGGTGATCGTGCCCTTCTCGATGAGCCTCATCGCCGCGCTGCTGGTCTTGCCGGTCAACAACGCGCTGGGCGAGTCGGAACCGGTGCGCCAGCGGATCGAAGCGACCTGCCTGAAGATGAATCTGATCCTGACCGCGCTGGCGGGGATGGTCGTGTATGCGCTCCTGATCGCGGCGCGTGCGCCGCAAATGCCCGCTCTGCTTCTGGCCCTGTTCGGCGCAGGCCTGACCTATCGCTGGTTCGCGCGCAGCTTTGCCTTCGTCAAAGGCCGCGCCCGGGCCGCCATCGGTTCCGATCTCGCCTATGCGGGCGCGCTCCTGGCGGGGCTGGGTGGGTTGATCCTCAGCCGCCATGTCGAATTCCTGCCGGCCGCAGGCTTGTTGCCGCTGGCGGCGCTGGTGGGCCTTCTGCCGTTCGGACTTGATTTCTTCCGCGATCAGATCCGGGCGATCGCCCAAGGCCGCATGAGCGATTACCGCGCTATTTTCCGCGATCTCACCCGCTGGTCGCTGCTTGGCGTCATCCTCACCGAGATGACCGTCAACGCCCATGCCTATCTGGTGACCTTCATTTCCGGTCCCGGCCCCTTCGCGCTTCTGGCGCTGGGCCAGCTTCTGATGCGCCCGGCCTCGCTGGTGCAAAGCGCCCTGCCGGATCTGGAGCGGCCCGGCATGACCCGCGCCATCGCGGCCAAGGACAAATCCCGGCTGGTGCGCATGCTGCGCGAATTCCGTTTCGCGCTTTTGGCGGTATGGCTGGCCACGGCGGGGCTGGCGGCGGCGATCCTCACCTGGGCGCCGCAATTGCTGCTGCGGAAAGGCTACGCGCTGCACGATGTGATCCTGGTGACATTGATCACCGCCGCCATCATGCTGGTCAGAAGCTTCCGCACCCCGCCGGCCACCTTCATGCAGGCGGCGGGCGAATTCAAAGCGCTCGCCGGCATCGGCACCTATACCAGCGTGATTTCGATTGTTCTGACTCTGATCCTCCTGCTGGCATTTGGGCCGGTCGCGTCCCTGTGCGGCATTCTCGCGGGAGAAATCGTCATCCTCATCCGATTGAACCGGATGGTGGCGGATTGGAAGGCGTGCCGTGGCTGAGCGCGTCGTCATCGCCATCCCCACCTATAAGCGGCCCAAATGCCTGGCCCGGCTGCTGGAGGCGATCGCCGGGCTTCAGGGCGATGCGGAAATCTCGGTCCTGGTCGCCGACAATGACGCGCAAGCGCATCAAGGATTTGACCTTTGCAGCCAATTGGCGCCCGCCTATCGCTGGCCGTTGCGGGCGGTGATCGAGAACAGCCGCGGCATCGCCCAGGCGCGCAACCGGCTGGCGGCGGAAGCACTGGTCGGCGATGCGCAATTCATCGCCATGATCGATGACGACGAATGGCCGGCGCCGCAATGGATCGACGCCTTTCTCAAGGCCCAGCGCGCGACCGAGGCGGATGTGCTGCAAGGTTCGATCCTGTTCGTCTCGAATGCGGCCGGGCCCAAGCCGGTTCCCGACATTCGTCACCCCACCGGCCCGATCGGCATGCTGGAAGGCGCCGGCAATCTTCTGATTCGCCGCCGGGTGCTGGAAGAGACGAAGGCGCCCTGGTTCGATCCGGATTTCGCGCTCACCGGCGGCGAGGACCGCGATTTCTTCATGCGCCTGAAATTCAGGGGCTACCGTTTCGCCTGGGCCGACGAAGCCCGCGCCTTTGGCGAAGTGGCCGAAATCCGCCAGGATCTGGGCTGGGTGCTCCGGCGCGCCTATTCCAACGGCAATTCGGACATGCGGGTGCTGATCAAGCATGGACCGGGCTTTTCGCTGATCGTGCGCGAGGGCGCAAAAATCGCGGGCGCGCTCTTGTTGTCCCTGCCCATGGCACTCACTCTGGCTTTCAGCCCGAATCACCGGCGCGCGCCGTTGCATCAAATTCTGCCGGGCGGCGGGGAAGCTGACGGCGATGGTGGGCGCGCGCTACAATGAGTATGCCGTAGTCCATGGCGAATGAGAGTCTTGCGCTAAATTATGCGCCCGCCCGCCGCGCCTTGCCGGGCGTGATCGCCGAGATCGGGTTTGTCGCGCTTCTGCTGGTGATGTTCGTGGGGCTGGCGCCTTTTTCGCCGCCCCCGACCTCGGTCGCCGCCTCGGCGCCGGCACCGGGAGACGCGCTCCGGCAGATTCTCTTTCTCTCGATCTTCTTTCCCGTCCTGTTTGCGGCGGCTTTGCAGCTGGGCTGGAACGCGCTGCGCGCCGTTCCGGTCCCTCTGCTGGCGATGCTCGCCTGGTGTTTTCTGTCCCTATTCTGGTCCGATGTTCCCGACGTGACCTTTCGGCGCGCGGCGCTGGCCGCCATCGTGGTGATTTCGACCATGCTGAGCGTGGAGATGATCGGTCCGTCCCGCGCCTTCTATCTCTGGCGCACCGTTCTTGCCGTCATCCTGGCGGTGAACTGGCTTTCCATCCCCTTGATTCACACCGCCGTGCATCTGCCCGGCGAGGTCGATCCCAGCCTGGTCGGCGATTGGCGCGGCCTTTACGCCCAGAAGAACAGCGCCGGCGCGGTCTGTGCGATGACGGCGGTTCTTTTCCTGTTCAGCCGCAACGGCCGCCATAACTGGATCGGCTGGCTGGTGGCGGCCGCGGCGACCGGCTTTCTGATCATGACCCGCTCCAAGACATCGCTCAGCCTTTACCCGATCGCGCTTCTGGCGGGCCTCTGCTATCGGGTGTGCTGGCGCGACGGGATTGGCCGCGCCATCTTTCTTTGCGGCGCGACTCTGATCCTGGTGTTGGCGGCGTCGGCGGCTCTGCTGGACTGGGGCACCATCATGCGGCTGTTCAGCAACCCCGCAGGGTTCACCGGCCGCGCCGAAATCTGGCAGACCATCTGGGCCTATATGCGCGATCATGCTTTTTTGGGCGCGGGCTTTGGAACCGTGGCGCATACCGGCGCCCTGTCGCCCTTGCACAATTATACCCGCGACAATTGGGTGGAGGCGATCGCCGACAGCCATAACGGTTATCTGCAGATTCTGGTCGCCACCGGCGGCATCGGGCTTTTGCTGGCCTTGTGGAGCCTGGTGGTGGATCCCCTGGCGCGCTTTTGGCCGCTCGATCCCGAACGCTTGGGCCTCAAGGCGTTGTTGTTCGCGCTGTTCGTCTTCGTGCTGCTGCATAATTTCATGGAGACGGATTTCCTGGAAAGCGACAACAGCCTGTGGTTCGCCTTCCTGGTGATGCTGGCCAGCCTGAGGAGCCGGGATAATTCCTTAACCCTGCGATCCTAGGATGGCGGGCCATGGCCGCGCCTTTCTTTTCCGTCATCGTGCCGGCGTTCAACCGCGCAAGCCAGCTCGGTGCGGCGCTCAACTCGGTGCGCGCTCAGACCTGCCAGGATTTCGAAATCATCGTGGTGGATGACGGCTCCGCCGATGATCCCGGCACGGTGGTGGAGGCGATCGGCGATCCGCGCATCCGGCTCATCCGGCAGGAGAACCGGGGCGGCGGGGCGGCGCGCAACACCGCCATCGACGCGGCGCAAGGCCGTTTCATCGCGCCGCTGGATTCCGACGACGTGTTTCTGCCCCATCATCTGGAGCGCATGAAGGCGCTGCTTGAGGCCGATCCCGGCTCGGCCGGCTATGCCCGCATCCTGGTCGATCGCGGCCAGGGGCGCATGTTCCTCAAGCCGCCCCGCGCCATCCGGGAGGGCGAGGACATGGCCGAATATCTTCTCTGCGATCGCGGCTTCGTGCCCACCATCACTTTGGCGGTGGATCGCGAAACCGCCCGGCGGGTTCGCTATCATCCGGACCTGCGCGCCGCCGAAGATACCGATTTCGCCATCCGCCTGGCATGGGAAGGCCTGCGCTTCCGGATGGTGCCGGAGCCCGGTGCGGTGTGGACGGATCTGCACGATCCCAACCGTTCTTCCGCGCACCACCGGGCGGAAAGCTTCGCCGCCTGGCTGAACGCCATGCGACCGCGCCTGACGCCACGGGCCTGGCACGGCGCCCGTGGCTGGGCCTATGCCAAGATGCTGGCGCGCGACGGCCGAAAATCTGCGGCGCTGGCGCTTTATCTGACCGCGCTCCGGCATCGCTGCTATCGCCCGCGCCTGGCGCTGGTGGTGTTTCTGCAGATCTTTCTGGACGCCCGCAAATATCGCGCCCTGGCCGATGCCGGCATTCGCTGGCTCCATATGGGTCTGCGCGAGCCCGAGCCGGGCAAAGCATCGGCAAAATCCGTCGAGGCGGCGTGATCACCCGCCGCGGCGCGCTGGCTCTGGGCGCGGCCGCCCTGATCGCGCCCGCGCGGGCGGCGGCGGAAGAAGAATTTGTGCCGTTGCGCACCCTGGCCGCGGCCAAGGGCATCCTGTTCGGCAGCGCCGCCGCCACGTATGAATTGAAAGATGCGGACTTCGCGGCCCTGCTGCCGCGCGAGGCGGCAATCATGGTCCCCGAATATGAGATGAAGCGCGACCTGGTCGAGCCACGGCCCGGCGTCTATGACGTCTCGGCTTGCGACGCCCTGATGGATTTCGCGCAGGCCCATGGCATGCGGATGCGCGGCCATCCGCTGGTCTGGCATTGGGCCAATCCCGCCTGGCTGGAGGCGGCGGTGCGGACCAGGCGCGATCCCAGGCTGATAACCGATTATGTGTCCCGGCTGGTCGGCCGCTACCGGGGCCGCATGCAGTCCTATGATGTGGTCAATGAGGCGCTGGTGCCGCCCGACCAGGGGGCCAGCGGCTGGCGGCCCTGTTTCTGGCTGGAGGCCTTCGGGCCCTCCTATCTGGATCTGGCCTTTCATGCCGCGCAGGAAGCCGATCCGAATGCGCTGCTGGCCTATAATGATTTCGGCTGCGAGGACGGCGCGCCCGCCAATGACCGGTTCCGGGCGCATACGCTGGAACTCCTGGACGGGCTTTTGAAGCGGAATGTGCCGGTCCAGGCGCTGGGCCTGCAGGGTCATCTTTCCGCCTTCGGCCCGAAAGTGGATCAAAGGAAATTACGCGCCTTTCTGGCGGAGGTGGAGGCGCGCGGACTGCTGATCCTGATCACGGAACTGGATGTGGACGACGAAGGCGGGCCTGGCGACGTGGCCACCCGCGACCGGGCCGTCGCCGATGAGGCCCGCCGTTTCCTGGACGTGGCCCTCGACAATCCGGCCACCAGGGCGGTTCTGACCTGGAGCCTGTCGGACCGCTATCTCGACCCGCCGGAGTCCTGGCGGCTGAGACTGTCCGGTTGGCGCGACCGGCGGGTGCCTTATGACTCGGAATTGCGGCCCAAACCGCTTCGAACCGCCTTGGCCCAGGCCTTCCGGGCCGCCCGGCAGCGCCCGGCAAGCAGCCGTTAACCATTCATCAGTCAGCAAATCGTAAATTTCTTCTTGATTTGCGGGGGGCTTGGCGCCCGGCCCGCACGATTCGCGCGCGGAAGGCTCTTAAGGTTCATGATTTCTTACCGGCCCATGGCTGGCTCCGTTCCGGCGCCGCCGGCCTTCCAGATCGAGGACTTTGTCCGTCTGGTGCAGGCCCGGCGGGAGCTGATCCTGCGCATCGCGGCTTTGGTGGTGGCGGGCGCGGTGCTGGTGGCGCTGATGCTGCCCACCGTCTATGCCGGCTCGGCGGTGGTGATGCTGGACCCGCGCAAGAACAATGTCACCGATCCATCCCAGGTTCTGGCGCAGCTTCCGGGCGATTCCGCTTCGCTGCAGAACCAGATCCAGATTCTCACCTCGCGCAATCTGGCGGCTGACGTCGTGACCAAACTCAAGCTGGACCAGGATCCGGAATTCAACCCGGCCCTGGCGCGGCCGGGATTGGGGCAGTTGATGAGCGATTTGAGAGAGGCGCTCAATCCCAGAAACTGGTTTCAGCCAGACGGAGACAGCGGCCAGCGCTTGCAGGACCGCATCCTGGACAATTTCCAAAAGCATGTCAGCGCCGGCGTCAACGGACTGTCCAGCGCCATCACGGTGATGGCGACCTCGCGCGATGCCGCCAAGGCGGCGCGGATCGCCAACACGCTGGTGGATACCTACATCGCCGACCAGGTCGCGATCCGGCGCCAGGCCAGCGACAGCGCCACGGTCTGGCTCAATCAGCGTATCCGCGATCTGGGCCGGCAATTGCAGCAGCAGGAAGCCGCCGTTGCCGACTATAAGGCCAAGCATAATCTGAACGATTCCGCGCCCGGCTCGTCCTTGGTGGACCAGCAGATGGCCGCCATCAACAGTCAGATCGTGCAGGCCCGTTCGGACCTGGCCGAAAAAGAGGCCGAGAATGACCGGGTCCAGACACTGATCCGGTCCGGCGACGGCGCCGACATCGCCCAGGTGATGTCCTCGCAATTGATCGTGCAACTGCGGACCCAGGAGGCGGACCTGATCCGCCAGGAAGGCGACCTTTCCAGCAAATACGGACCGCTCTATCCCAAGATGAAGGCGCTGGAAGCGGAGAAGGCCGATCTCGAGCAGAAAATCGCCCAGGAGGTGAACCGGCTGACGGGATCGATTGCCAACGATGTGCGGGTGGCCCGCGCCCATCTGGGTTCTTTGGAGAGCAGCCTTGCCGGGGCGGTGCGCCAACAGGCGTCGGACAATCAGGCGCGGGTAGCGTTGGACGGTTTGGAGGCCAATGCCACCTCGACCCGCACCCAGTACGAAGCCTTTGTCGGCCGCTTGCGCCAGACCCAGGACCAGGATGCGACGCTCACGCCGGACAGCCGGGTGATTTCCACCGCAGCGGTGCCGCTCAGGCCGGCTTCACCCAAGCGCAGCCTGATCGTGCTGGCATCGGTTCCGCTGGGCCTGCTGATCGGGCTGATGGTCGCGCTTCTGAAAGAGCGCTTCGCATTTCGCGCCCCTCCGGGCAGCTTGCCGGCGCCGCCCCTGCTGCAGATCCCGCCGCGTCCGGCCCATGCCAAACCGGCGCCACAGCGGCTCCGCCCGGCGCCGCTGCCGCCGCCCTGGAAAGGCCCGCCCATCCTGGCCGACATTCCCGAGCCAGTGTCGCTGAAGACCGGCGATCTTGTGTTGGATCAGCCCAAGAGCCATTACGCCTATCGCATGGCGGCTCTGGTCCGCCAGCTGGACTCGCGCGACGGCGCCGCCGTGGTGGCGATGACGTCGGTGGCTTGCGACGAGGGCCGCAGCGCCATCGGGGTTTCGCTGGCGCGCGCCGCCGCCCAAATGGGCAAGAAGGTGGTGCTGATGGATTGCGATCCCGCCCAGACCGCCAAGCGGGCCATGCATATTTCCGACACCGGCGGACTCTATGACGTACTGACCGGCGCCATCCCGCTCAACCGGGTGCTGGTCCGCGATCCCCGCAGCGACGCCTTTGTGCTGGCCATGACCCGGCAGCCGCCCAACATGACCACCATGTTCGGGTCCAGTCAGATGAAGAAGCTGGTCCGGCTGTTGCGCGACAATTGCGACCTGGTGGTGATGGATTGCGCCCGCGCCGCCACGCCGGAAACCTGGCTGCTGGCGCGGCTGTCGGATGCGACCTTGCTGGTGTCGCGCCGGGGCATGCTGACGGCGCCGATCCTGGCCAAGTCGGTGGAGATCCTCAACGCCGCCAAGGTGGCGCCGCTGGGCCTGATCGTCACAAGATAAGAAAAAAATTAGAGATACAGTCTCAAGCCCGCCTCCCCCTCGCGCGTAGCGCTGGAGGGGGAGGTGTCTCTGAGCGCTTGCGCGAAAGAGACGGAGGGGGTCAAAAAAACTACCGAGGCAGTTCCGAACTGCCCATCAAAAACTCGTCCACACCGCGCGCGCATTGCCGGCCCTCGCGGATCGCCCATACCACCAGAGATTGGCCGCGCCGCATGTCGCCGCAGGAGAAAATCTTGGCGTGCGCTGGTCTTGTAGCTCAGCGTATCCGCCTTGACGTTTCCGCGCGCGTCCAGCCCCACACCCGCCTGCTCGATCAGGCCTTGCCGGCGCGGCCCGACAAAACCCATCGCCAGCAGCACCAGATCGGCCTTGAGGACAAATTCGCTGCCGGGGACCTCGACCAGATTCATCTTGCCCCCATCGCCCAGCTTCCACTCCACCCGCACGCATTCCAGGCCGGCGAGCCTGCCGTCATCGACAATAGCGCGCCTGGTCTGCACCGACCAGTCGCGGGCGGCACCTTCCTCTTGCGAGGAAGAGGTGCGCAGCTTGAGCGGCCAGTCCGGCCATACCAGGGACTTGTTTTCCGTGACCGGCGGCTTGGCCAGGATTTCCAGCTGGGTCACCGACAGGGCGCCCTGCCGGTTGGAGGTGCCGATGCAGTCCGAACCGGTATCGCCGCCGCCGATCACCACCACATGCTTGCCCTTGGCGGTGATGCGTGCCCTTCGGCGCGGCCTTTTCCTCTTTGTCGCCCGCCACCCGCTTGTTCTGCTGGGTGAGGAAATCCATGGCGAAATGGATGCCGTCCACCTCCCGGCCGGGGATCGGCAGGTCGCGCGGCGCTTCCGCCCCGCCCGCCAGCACCACCGCGTCATAATCGGAGAGCAGCATCGCGGTCGAGACACTCACGCCCGACTTCGACCCCGGTGCGGAAGGCCACGCCTTCGGCTTCCATCTGGCGGATGCGGCGGTCGATCAGATGCTTTTCCATCTTGAAATCCGGGATGCCGTAGCGCAGCAGCCCGCCGATCCGGTCGGATTTTTCGAACAGGGTCACGGAATGGCCGGCGCGGGCCAGCTGTTGGGCCGCAGGCCAGGCCCGCCGGACCCGAGCCCACCACCGCCACGGTCTTGCCGGTCTTTTTGGCTGCGATCTGAGGATGGATCCAGCCTTCTTCCCAGCCGCGATCCACGATCTGGCATTCGATGGTCTTGATGGTGACCGGATTGTCCTGGATGTTGAGGGTGCAGGAGGCCTCGCACGGCGCCGGACAGACCCGGCCGGTGAATTCCGGGAAATTGTTGGTCGAATGCAGCGTGTCCAGCGCCGCGCGCCACTGGTCGCGATAGACCAGATTGTTCCAGTCGGGGATCAGATTGTTGACCGGACAGCCCTGGTGACAAAAGGGGATGCCGCAATCCATGCAGCGCGCCGCCTGATTGCCGACCTCGGCATAAGGCAAGCGGCTGCACGAACTCCCGATAATTGTGGATGCGGGCGTGCGGACTTTTCATAGCCGCGATCATGCCGCTCGATTTCCAGAAAACCTGTGATTTTTCCCATTACTTAGTGCCCTAATTCGTTGCCGGCCGCTCGCCCAAGCTCGCGGCGCTCGCCGCTCTAAACGGTCCACTGGACCGTTTAGCCCGCTTTGCGGTCGCGGCTCTCACTCAGCCGCGACCGCGCTGGCGCGGTCCTTCTTCAATTCAGCCAACGCCTTGGCGTAATCGGTCGGCATCACCTTGACGAAATGCCCCAGCGTTTCATTCCAATTGTCGAGCAACTGCTTGGCCCGGGCGCTGCCGGTGTAGAGCAGATGGCGCTCGACCAGGATCTTCAGCCGCTCGGCGTCGAAGCGCAGAAGATCGCCCATGCCGGAATCGGACACGCTGACGGAACGCTGGCGGGGCATTTCGGGATCCTCCGCGCCGCTGGGTGGCCCAAGCTTCTCCAGCTTCACCATCGCCGGATTGCACAACTCCGCGAACTGGCCGTCCGGGTCATAGACATAAGCCACGCCGCCCGACATGCCGGCGGCGAAATTCCGCCCGGTCTGGCCCAGCACCGCCACCACGCCGCCGGTCATATATTCGCAGCCATGATCGCCGGTGCCCTCGACCACCGCGACCGCGCCGGAATTGCGCACCGCGAAACGCTCGCCCGCCACGCCCTGGAAATAGGCCTCGCCGGCGATAGCGCCGTAAAGCACGGTGTTGCCGACCACGATGTTGCTGGCGGGATCGCGCCGCACCCCCCGGGGCTGGCGCACCACGATGCGCCCGCCCGACAGGCCCTTGCCGACATAGTCGTTGCCGTCGCCGGTCAGTTCCAGGCTGACGCCCCGCGCCAGGAAGGCGCCGAAGGACTGGCCGGCGGTGCCGGTGAAGCGGACGGAAATCGTGTCTTCCGGCAGGCCGGCATGGCCGTGGCGCTTGGCCACCTCGCCCGACAGCATGGCGCCCACCGTGCGGTCGACATTGCGGATGCCGCGCTCCAGCCGGACCGGCTGGCCATGCTCGATGGAGGGCAGCGAGGCCGCGATCAGATCGTGATCCAGCGCCGATTCCAGCCCGTGATTCTGCGCCTCGCAATTATGGATGGCGATGCCGGGCTTTGGCTGGGGCTGATGCAGGATGCGGCTTAAATCCACGCCCTTGGCCTTCCAATGGGCGAGCGCCATCTTCATGTCCAGCCTGTCCACCCGGCCCACCATCTCCGACATGGTGCGGAAGCCCAGGTCGGCCATGATCTCGCGCAGTTCTTCGGCCACGAAGAAGAAATAGTTGATCACATGCTCAGGCTGGCCGGTGAAGCGTTTGCGCAGGACCGGGTCCTGCGTCGCCACCCCCACCGGGCAGGTATTGAGATGGCATTTGCGCATCATGATGCAGCCCGCGGCGATCAGCGGCGCGGTGGCGAAGCCGAACTCATCGGCGCCCAGAAGGGCCGCCACCGCCACATCGCGGCCGGTGCGCAAGCCGCCATCGACCTGCACCGCGATGCGGCCGCGCAAGCCGTTCATCACCAAGGTCTGCTGGGTTTCGGCCAGGCCGATTTCCCAGGGCGAGCCGGCATGGGTGAGCGAGGTCAGTGGCGATGCGCCGGTGCCGCCGTCATATCCGGAGATGGTGACATGGTCGGCGCGGCATTTGGCGACACCGGCCGCCACCGTGCCCACGCCCACTTCCGCCACCAGCTTGACCGAAATCCGTGCCTTGGCGTTGACGCTCTTCAGATCGCGGATCAGCTGCGCCAGATCCTCGATGGAATAGATGTCGTGATGCGGCGGCGGCGAGATCAGCCCCACGCCGGGGGTGGAATGGCGCACTTTCGCGATCGCCTTGTCCACCTTGTGGCCGGGCAGCTGGCCGCCTTCGCCGGGCTTGGCGCCTTGCGCCATCTTGATCTGGATGTCGTCGGCATTGACCAGATATTCGGTGGTGACGCCGAAGCGGCCGGATGCCACCTGCTTGATGCGCGAGCGCATGGAATCGCCGTTGGGCAGCGGCACGAACCGGTCCGGCTCCTCGCCGCCTTCGCCGGTATTGGAGCGGCCGCCGATCCGGTTCATGGCGATGGCAAGCGTGGTGTGCGCCTCGCGCGAGATGGAGCCGAAGCTCATCGCCCCGGTCGAAAACCGCTTGACGATTTCGTTGGCCGGCTCGACCTGGTCGAGCGGAATGCCGCCGCCGTCGCCCTTGAACGCCATCAGGCCGCGCAAGGTGAGAAAGCCGCTGGCTCTGCTGGTTGATCTGCTCGGCAAAGAGCCGATATTCGGCCGGATTGTTGCCGCGCACCGCATGCTGCAGCCGCGACACGCTTTCCGGGGTCCAGGCATGGTCTTCGCCGCGCAGCCGGAAGGCATAATCGCCGCCCACATCCAGCGCCCCGCGATAGATCGGATTGTCGCCATAGGCATTGTGGTGCCGGCGCACGCATTCCTCGGCGATCTGCTTGAGGCCGACGCCTTCGATGGTGGTAGCGGTGCCGGTGAAATATTTTTCGATGAAATCGCTGGCCAGCCCCACCGCGTCGAAGATCTGGGCGCCGCAATAGGACTGATAGGTGGAGATGCCCATCTTGGACATCACCTTCAAAATGCCCTTGCCCACCGCCTTGATATAGTTCTTCTGGGCTTCATAGGGCTTGAGCGTCAGGCTGGCGCGCGCCCGGATCTGCTCCAGCGTCTCGAAGGCGAGATAGGGATTGATGGCTTCGGCGCCATAGCCCGCCAGCACGCAGAAATGATGCACTTCGCGGGCTTCGCCGGTCTCCACCACCAGGCCGGTCTGCATCCGAAGCCCCTGGCGGATCAGGTGATGATGCACCGCCGCGGTGGCCAGCGCCGACGGCACCGGAATGCGGTCGGCCGAAACCGCCCGGTCCGACAGGATCAGGATATTGTTGTCGGCCAGCACCGCATCGGTGGCGTTGTAGCAGATGCGGGTGATGGCGTTCGAAAGCCCGTCCGCGCCCTCTTCCGCCGGCCAGGTGCAGTCGATGGTGGCGGTGCGGAAGGCGCCGTCCACCAGTTCGGAGATGGCGCGGATCTTTTCCACATCGGCGTTGGTCAGCACCGGCTGGATCACTTCCAGCCGCTTGTGCGCGCCCGCGTCGTGGCCCAGCAGATTGGGCCGCGGCCCGATCATCGACACCAGGCTCATCACCAGTTCCTCGCGGATCGGATCGATCGGCGGATTGGTCACCTGGGCGAAATTCTGCTTGAAATAATTGTAGAGCAGCTTGGGCTTGCTGGAGAGCACGGCCAGCGGCGTATCGGTGCCCATCGAGCCGACCGGATCCTCGCCCCCGGCCGCCATCGGCTCCAGGAAGAATTTGATGTCCTCCTGCGGTGTAGCCGAAGGCCTGCTGGCTTATCGAGCAGATGCGAGGGATCGTTCGACTTGGCCTGCACTTCTTCGGGCAGCATCGGGCAGCTCTTCCAGCTTGTACTGGGCCTGCGTTCAGCCATTCCTCATAAGGCTCGGCATCGGCGAGCTTGGCCTTGATCTCCTCGTCCTCGACGATGCGGCCCTCTTCGAGGTCGATCAGCAGCATCTTGCCGGGCTGCAGCCGCCATTTGCGCATGATCTTCTCCTCCGGCACCGGCAGCACGCCGGATTCCGAGGCCAGGATGACCAGATCGTCCTCGGTGACGATATAGCGCGCGGGGCGCAGGCCGTTGCGGTCGAGCGTGGCGCCGATCTGGCGGCCGTCGGTGAAGGCGATGGCCGCCGGGCCGTCCCAGGGCTCCATCAGGGCGGCGTGATATTCGTAGAAGGCGCGGCGCTTGGCGTCCATCTGGGCTTGTTGCCGGCCCAGGCCTCCGGGATCAGCATCATCACCGCATGGGCCAGCGGATAGCCGCCGGCGACCAGCAGCTCGAGCGCATTGTCCAGGCAGGCGGTGTCGGACTGGCCGTGCGGGATCAGCGGCCACATCTTGTCGAGATCGGGCCCGAGCAGTTCGGATTCCATGGTGCGGCGGCGCGCATTCATCCAGTTGACGTTGCCGCGCACCGTGTTGATCTCGCCATTATGGGCGATGAAGCGATAGGGATGCGCCAGCTTCCAGCTGACGGGAAGGTGTTGGTCGAAAAGCGCTGATGCACCAGCGCGATCGCCGATACGGTCAAGCGGATTGGTGCAGGTCGCGATAGAAGCGGCCCACGTCATGCGCCAGCAGCAGCCCCTTATAGACCACCGTGCGGGTGGAGAAGCTCGGCATGTAGAGCTGGGTGATGGCGGGCTGCTTGTGCTTCTTCGCCAGTCTCCGCCAGCGGGTTCTGGGTCTGCTTGCGGATGGCGAGCAGCTTGCGCTCGAAAGCGTCCTGGCTCTTGGTGTGGGGTCCGGCCGCCACGATGGCCTGGCGGATGAGCGGCATCTGGTCGAGCACGGTCTTGCCCAGCCCGGCCGGATCGGTCGGCACGTCGCGCCAGCCGAGCAGGATCTGGCCTTCCACCTTGATGAAATGCTCGAACTGCTTGACGACGATTTCGCGCGCCTTGGCCTCGCGCGGCAGAAAGCACATCGCCACCGCATATTTGCCCGGCTCCGGCAGATTGACGCCGGTGGTCGAAGCCCATTGCGCGAGCAGCGCGTCGGGAATCTGGATCAGGATGCCGGCGCCGTCGCCCACCAGGGGATCGGCGCCCACCGCGCCGCGATGGTCCAGATTGATGAGGATCTGGAGTCCCTGGCTGATGATGTCGTGGGATTTCGCGCCCTTGATGTTGGCGACGAAACCCACGCCGCAGGAGTCATGCTCATGCCGCGGATCGTAGAGACCTTGTTTTGGCGGTAAACTCATCGCCAATTCCCAGAAATTCCCGATTTCAGTGCACCCAACCCCGCCCATCCCATTCAAGACAAGGGGAAAAGCGGGCTTGATTGCGCTTTTTACACACATATCGAGTGGGGGCTAGGTGCATCGCGGCATGACGGTCGCGCCGCAATTGCCGCACTTGACTCTTAGGGCGGTGAGAATAGTCTAGAACATAATATGAACAAAATAGAAAAATTAACGGATTTGCGCCATTTTCTTGCGCATTACAGCCTTCCCCTGGACCGGCCGGCGATTCCGCTGGGGGTTCCCGCTGCGGATGCCCTACTGGGCGATGGCTTAAGGCGGGGCGCCCTGCACGAAGTGTTCGCGTCCGGCTGGGGCGCGGGCGGGTTCGCCGCCTGCCTGGCTATCCGGGCCGCGGGGAAAAAGCCCCTGTTCTGGATCCGGCCGGATTACGAGGCGCTGGAATATGGCGCCCTGTCGGCCACCGGCTTGCTGGAACTGGGCGGCGATCCCCAAAACCTGTTCCTGCTCCGGGCGCCGGACGCCGAGGCCGCGCTCTCAGCCGCCGCCGATATTCTGGCTTGCCCGCATGTGGGGGCTGTGGTGCTGGAGATTTCCGGCGGCGCCCGCTGTCTGGACCTGACGGCCAGCCGCCGGCTGGCGCTTCTGGCGGAAGAAAGCGGTGTCACCCTGTTTCTGCTGCGCCTGGGCGCCCAGCCCCAGCCCAGCGCCGCCGCCACCCGCTGGCAGGTGGCAAGCCTCAAATCCGACCCGCGGGATGAGGATTGGGGGGCGCCCCGGTTCCTGGCCCGGCTGACCCGCCATCGCCTGGGGGCCCTGAGCGACTTCACCCTGGAATGGGACAGCGAAAATGGACTCTTCCGCAACGTCGCGGCGCATCCTGGCGCTGTGGTTGCCGCGACTTTCGACCGACCGGCTGAACCGTCACGTCAAAGCTGCGCCTAAAACAACCGCCCGAGAAACGCCGCTGGTCGTCGCCGGGCGCGCCAATAACGCGCTTTATGTTCATGCCCTGAACCGGGCCGCGGCGCGGCAAGGTCTTTATCGCGGCCAGCCGCTTGCCAATGCCCGCGCCATGATCGAGCAGCTGACGATCCTGCCCGCCGACGAAAAGGCGGACCAGGCCCTGCTGGAAAACATCGCCGACTGGTGCGACCGCTTTACGCCTTTGGTGGCCAACGATCCGCCCGACGGATTGCTGCTGGACATCACCGGGGTGGCGCATCTTTTCGGCGGCGAGAAGCCGATGCTGACACAGGTGCGCGACCGGATCGCCGCCCAGGGCTTTGCCGTTCAGGCCGCCATCGCCGGCACCACGCTGGCGGCCCGGGCGCTGGCGCGCCACGCCAAAGACACGATCGTGCCGTCCGGCGGCGAAAAAACCGCCCTGGCGCCGCTTCCCATCACCGCCCTGGATTGCGGCGAGGAAAAATTGCGGGCGTTGAAGCGCGCCGGCCTCAAGACCATCGCCCAGGTGGCGGCCCGAGGCCGGGACGAACTCACCGCCCGGCTGGGCGCCAATTTTCTCACCCGCCTCGCCATCCTGCTGGGGGCGGAAGAAAAACCCATGAGCCCGCGCCGGCCGCTGCCCGATCTCAGCGCCGAGCATCGTTTTGCCGAACCGGTGACGAGCGAGGCGGTCATCGCCCAGAGCCTGCACACGCTGGCGGTGTCGCTGAGCGAAATCCTGGAGCGCGAAGGCAAGGGCCTGCGCATCCTGGAAGCGGTCTTCTTCCGCGCCGACGGCAAGCTGGCGCGGATCGGGATCCGGACCGGCGCGCCATTGCGTGATCCGGCAGTGATGCTCAGGCTTCTCAACCAGCGGCTGGACGCGCTGGCCGATCCGCTGGACCCCGGCTTCGGTTTCGACCTGATCCGGCTGGAAGCTTCCTTCGCCGAAAAGACCCAGGCCGCCGAAGCCAGTTTCGATGCGGATGAGAATGCCCGCTGGCAGGTTGGCTTCCTGCTCGACCGGCTTTCGGCCCGGTTCGGCGAAGTCCGCGTGCAGCGTTTCGTGCCCCAGGACACCCATATCCCCGAGGCCCAAAGCGTGGCGGTGCCGGCGCAGGATCGCGATATCGAAGGCACCTGGCGGCGCCGGCGCCAGGACCATGATCCCCCGCTCAGGCCGTTGCGCCTGCTGGAAAAGCCGGAGGAAATTCATTCGGTGATGGCCTCGGTGCCGGATGGCCCACCGGCCCGCTTTTCCTGGCGGCGGGCGCAGTTCGAGGTCGTCCGCGCCGAAGGCCCCGAACGCATCGCCATGGAATGGTGGCGGCATGAAAAACCCACCCGCGACTATTTCCGGGTGGAGACGCAGGACGGCCAGCGCTTCTGGCTTTACCGCGACGGGCTGTTTCGCGAACTGAGCCTGGCCACCCGCTGGTATCTGCAGGGGATCTTCGCATGACGGTCCCGGCTTACGCGGAGTTGGCGGTCACCACCAATTTCTCCTTCCTGCGCGGGGCTTCGCACCCCGGCGAATTCGTCGCCCGCGCCGAAGACCTCGCCTATGCCGCTATCGGCATCGCCGACCGCAACACCTTGGCGGGCGTGGTTCGGGCCCATGACGCCTGGAAGAGACTGAACCCCGGCACCCCGCCCAGATTGCTGGTGGGCGCCAGGCTGGTGTTCCGCGACGCCACGCCGGACATTCTCGCCTATCCCCAGGACCGCAAGGCCTATGCCCGGCTCAGCCGGCTTCTTTCCGTCGGCAAGCTGCGCGCGCCCAAGGGCGAATGCTTCCTGGATTTCAAGGATCTGCTGGAATATCGCCGCGGCCTTCTTTTGATTGTAATGCCAGATTCTTGCCCCCCTCTGTCCACCACGCGGGCAAGCCCGCTAGTGGACATCTCCCCCCGCCAAGGCTTCGCCTGCGGGGGGAGAAGTCCGAGCTTGCCAATATCCTTGCCGCACTTGGCCATGACACATGGCTGGCGGCGTCCATGCTCTATACCGGCGAGGATCGCCGCCGCCTGGACCATTTGCGGCAACTGGCCCGCGCGGCACGTGTGCCGCTGATCGCCGTCAATGACGCGCTCTATCACCATCCGGACCAGCGCGACCTGCAGGATGTGGTCACCTGCATCCGGGAGCATGCGACATTGGAGGCGGCCGGCACCCGGCTTCAGGCCAATGCCGAGCGCCATCTGAAATCGCCAGTGGAAATGGCGCGGCTGTTCCGCGATTGCCCGGAGGCCATCGCCGAGACCTTGCGCTTTGCCGGGCGGATCGGCTTTTCCCTGGACGAACTCGGCCAACGTTATCCGCGCGAGCCGGTGCCCAAGGGCAAGACGCCAGACGGCTATCTGCGCGAACTGACCCGGGCCGGCCTCAAACGGCATTTCCCCAAAGGCACGCCGCGCAATGTCGTAGCGATCGTGCTGAAGGAGCTGCGCTTCATCCAAAGCCGGAAGATCGCGCATTATTTCCTTACCGTGCATGACATCGTCGCCTATGCCCGCGGCCAGGGCATTCTCTGCCAGGGCCGCGGCTCGGCCGCCAATTCGGTGGTCTGTTATGCCTTGGACGTCACCGCCGTCGATCCCACCAAGATCGATGTCCTGTTCGAGCGTTTTCTCAGCAGCGAGCGCCGCGAGCCGCCCGACATCGATGTGGATTTCGAGCATGAGCGGCGCGAGGAAGTGATCCAATATGTCTATCGCCGCTATGGCCGGCGCCGCGCCGCGCTCACCGCCACCGTCATCCATTACCGCCCCCGCAGCGCCATCCGCGAAGTGGGCAAGGTGTTCGGCCTCAGCGAGGATGTGACCGGCAGGTTGGCGGACACGGTGTGGGGCCATTATGGCGGCGAGCTGGAAGAGCATCAGGTGCGCCAGGGCGACCAGGACCCCTTCAATCCGGTGGTGCGGCGGGCGGTGGATTTCGCCAACCGGCTGATCGAGTTTCCCCGCCACCTGTCCCAGCATGTGGGCGGTTTCGTGCTCACCCGCGACAAGCTGGACTGGACGGTTCCGATCGGGCCCGCCGCGATGGACGACCGCTATTTCATCGAATGGGACAAGGATGATCTCGATACGCTGGGCATCATGAAGGTGGATGTGCTGGCGCTGGGCATGCTCACTTGCGTCCGCAAGGCCTTCCGGCTGATCGACTCCTACAGCTATGCCGGCGCCGAGCCGCTGACCCTGGCCAATGTGCCGAAGGAAGACTCCCTCGTATACGACATGCTGTGCAAGGCCGACGCCATCGGCGTCTTCCAGGTGGAAAGCCGGGCCCAGATGAACATGCTGCCGCGGCTCAAGCCCGAAGAATTCTATGATCTGGTGGTGGAGGTGGCGATCGTGCGGCCCGGACCGATCCAGGGCGGCATGGTCCATCCTTATCTCAAGCGCCGCGCCAATCCCGCCCTGATCAAATTTCCCGCCCCGCATCCCGATTGCGGCAAGCCCGACGAACTCTATGAGTTGCTCAAAAAGACCAAGGGCGTGCCGCTGTTCCAGGAACAGGCGATGCGGCTCGCCATCATTGCGGCCAAATTCACCCCCGACGAAGCCAACGGCCTGCGCCGCGCCATGGCCACCTTCCGCCATGTCGGCACCATCGGCACTTTCCGGGAGAAATTCGTCAGCCGGATGATCGCCCGCGGCTATGAGAGGAGCTTCGTCGAATCCTGTTTCGAGCAGATCAAGGGTTTCGGCTCCTACGGTTTTCCGGAAAGCCATGCCGCCAGCTTCGCGCTCCTGGTCTATATCTCGGCCTGGATCAAGAAATTCCATCCGGCCGCCTTCGCCGCCGCCCTGCTCAATTCCCAGCCGATGGGCTTTTATGCTCCCGCCGAGATCGTGCGCGACGCGCGCGAGCATGACGTGACGGTCTTGGCTCCCGACGCCGCCTATAGCGATTGGGATGCAACCCTGGAACGCGACGGCAAAGGCGCAATCTGCCTGCGCCTGGGACTGCGCCAGATCGACGGCATCAGCGCGGCCGATGCCGCCGCCATCATGGACAATCGCGGCTATGGCTATCGCGACTTCGCCGACTGCGCCCGCCGCACCGGCTTGGGCAAACGCGCGCTGATTGTCCTGGCCGAGGCCGACGCCTTGCGCGGTTTCGGTCTGGACCGGCGCGAGGGGCTGTGGGCGGTGCGCCGCCTGCCCGACGACAAGCCCCTGCCGCTATTCGCGCGCGTGCCCGACCAGGGGGCGGAGACGATCGCGCCCTTGCCGGCGATGCCGCTGTCGGAACAGGTGCTCACCGATTATCAAACCATCCGGCTTTCCCTCAAAGCCTATCCCACAGAGTTCCTCAGATCGGGTTTCGAGGCGGAGGGGATCGTGCCCTGCAACCGGGTGGGCGATCTCGGCGACGGCGCTCCGGTCCGCTGCGCCGGCATCGTGCTGGTGCGCCAGCGTCCCGGCGAAGGCACCGCCATCTTCATCACCCTGTCCGACGAGACCGGCATCTGCAATGTGGTGATCTGGGACCGGCTGTTCCGGCAATACCGCAAAGAGGTCATGGGCGCCCGACTGCTTCTGGCCGAAGGCAAAGTGCAGAAAAGCCCCGAGGGCGTGGTGCATCTGATGGCGGAACGGCTGATCGACCGCAGCCGGGATTTGCAGCGCCTGTCGGACGACGCCCTGCCACCCGCCGCGACCACCCATCGCCATCCCCGCAATGTGCGGCTTCTGCCGCCCTCGCGCGACTTTCACTGATCGGGCACCGGTCAGGCGTTGGTGCGCAGCGCCGGGCCGGTCTTTACCGTGCCGTGGCGCTCCAGCTTGCCCCAGCCCACGAACGGTCCCCGCAGCGCGGTGGCGATGGACCGCAGCACCACATAATACATCAGCTGGCGGTAGCCGAAGCGCTGCAGCGGCAGCCACAACAACAGCCGCCAATCCTCGCGCCGTTCCATCACAAAGCCCACCACCGCCGCCAGGAGATCGACGACGATGAAGATGACATAATAGATGCCGATCAGCTTGAGATCGCTGTCGGTGAATTCCGAGCCATGCTGCTTGAAGGCGATCCACTGCCCGGCCAGCTGCCACACCAGCAGCAGATCGGCGACCGGCGCCAATGTGGTGAGAATGATCTGGAACAGCCAGACCTGCGGCAGCGCCACCATCCCAAGCTCGCCGAAGCGCGGATTGAAAGTGATGCGGCGGTATTTCCATAAACATTGCAGGGTGCCGAACGACCAGCGGAAGCGCTGCCGGCTCAGCCCGCGGAAGGTGGCGGGCGCCTCGGTCCAGGCGATGGCCGTGGTATCGAACAAGACCCGGTAGCCGGCGGTCTGGACCGCGATGGTGAGGTCCTGATCCTCCGCCAGCGTGTCGGCCGGGAACCCGCCCAATTCCAGCAACGCCTCGCGCCGCCAGGCGCCCACCGCGCCCGGCACCACCGTCAACGTATCCAGCGCCGACAATGCGCGACGCTCCAGATTCTGCGCCACCACATATTCCAGCGCCTGCCAGCGGGTGATCATATTGATCCGGTTGCCCACCTTGGCGTTGCCGGCGACCGCCCCCACTTCGGAATCGGCGAACCAGCGCACCAGCCGCGAGATGGTGTCGGTATTGAATTGGGTATCGGCGTCCAGCGCCACCACCACTTCGCCTTCCGCCCGGCTTAAGCCCGTATTCAAGGCATGGGCCTTGCCGCCATTGGGAATGGAGATCACCGCCACCCGGGCTTCGTCCGCGAACCGATGGCGGATCACTTCCGCGGTGCGGTCGATCGAGCCGTCATCGATCACCAGCACTTCCAGATTTTGATAATCGCTGGCCAGGATGCGCTCGACCGTGGCCGCGATCACTTTTTCCTCGTTGTAAGCCGGGATCAGAACCGAGACCTTTTCGCCGGAATGGACCACCGGCGGCGCGGCCTGGCCGCGAATACGGTTCAGGATCGCCAACCCGCAGAGCACCAAAAGCCGCCCGACACCCAGAATGATCGCGCCGATGAAGCAGTAGTAAAGGAACTGGCCGATGAAGGAGAGGGTGAGGAAAACCAGCCGGTCGGCATAGAGCATCACCGTCAGCGGCAATTTTGGCATCACCTGGTCGCGGGTGAAACCGCCCAATTGCGACACCGGCACGAAGCTGTAGCCTTCGGCCCGCAACCGGTCGATCAGGACCGGCAGCAGCTTGATGGTCTGGGTCCGGTCGCCGCCGGAATCATGCATCAGGATGATGTCGCCGCGCATCTGCGGATTGGGGTCGTGAATTTCCTTCTCGACCATCTTCATCATCCGGTCGACCGGCAGCGCCTGCCAGTCGAGCGTGTCGACATGGGTGCCCACGGTGATGTAGCCCAGCTTCTGGGCCTCGACCAGCGGGGTGATCTCGTCCGCGTCGCTGGGTTCGGCGTCGCCCAGATAGGGCGGACGCAACAGCCGCATGGACCGGCCGGTCAGCGCTTCGAACAGCCGCTGGGTGGCGTTAAGCTCCAGTTTCACCGCCGTGAGCGGCGTGTCGGCCAGGTTGGGATGGGTATAGGTGTGATTGCCCACCTCGTGACCGTCGGCCAGGATCTGCTGCACCAGCCCCGGATGCGCCTCCATGTTCGAGCCGATGACGAAGAAGGTCGCCGGCACATGCTTGGCCTTCAGGATATCGAGAATCTGCGGCGTCCATTCCGGATCGGGGCCGTCGTCGAAAGTCAGCGCGATCTGTTTGGGCGTGAGCCCGACGCGGCGGATCACATAATTGGTGGGCAGATCGAGATAGGATTCGTCCACGATCGCGCCGGTCTTTTTTTCCACTTCAAAGCTGCGCCGGCCGCGGGTGGGATTGGCCTCGACCCGCAGCACCTCGCCATCGCCGTCGAAATCCACATCGTCGGTGATGGGAATGGTGCGCAGGCCGGTTGGCGCCGGCGCGTCATAGGGACGGCCCAGCAGCGGCAGCATGCTGGGATCCTCCGCCCCCAGCCGCCACAGCGCATAGCCGGCCGGCCGATAGGCATCGGCGTCGTGAATTTCGTTATAGGCGGTGACGCCATCCAGGAACCAGATATCGTGCCGGGCGCCATCGGCTTCCCGGAAGGAAAAGCGGGGATTGTCGGTCGAGTCGTCGAACTGGATCTTGGCCCCGGAATCCCGCGCCGCCACCATGGCGTCGGAGAAGCCCAGCGTGTTGGCCTGGCGGCCATTGATCCAGTCATAGCCATAGGAGCCGATGGCGACGATGGTGGAATCCGCCGGCAGTTCGCGCATCCGCTTGTCCAGCGTCCGCTCGAACCAGCCTTCGCCGGCAATGGCGCCGGGCGGGCCGGAATCGTCGGCTTCGTCATAGGCCATCAGCATGGTGTAATCGACGATTCCGGCATAGGCCTTGTAGGGCCAATCGGAATCGTCGAAGGGCGCCGCCTGCACGATGATCCAATTATGCGGGGCGAAAAGCTGGGAAAGCCGGCTGAGAAAGCCTTCCAGATTGCCATGCGCCGATCGGGGCACATTCTCGAAATCGATGGTGACGCCCTGGAGTTTGTTGGCGGCGAGAAATGCCACGATGTGGTTCGCCAGCCTGTCGGCGCGGACCGGGTCGGCCAACAGCCGGGCCAAGCCTTGCCCGTCCCATTGGCCGGCGCTGGCGTTCTGGATCATGGGCAGGATCGCCACCCCCGGCTTGTGGGCGCGCATATAGTTGAGCGACCTTTTGTCCAGATTGGCCTTGAAGGCGAGATCGGGGCCGGTCAGCGACAGCCAGCTGGGCACCACCCAGTCCAGCCTCGGCAAGGCAAGTTTGAGGGAGGCGAAACTGGCATCCCCCTCCTCGCCCCAGTTGACATAAAAGCCGATGGCCAGCGAGCGGCCCTTTTGCGGCGCCAGGATCGCCGGCAGCACCTTGGACGGCATGCTGGCGCGCAGAGAGCGCTGGCGACGCAGTTCCAGCCGGCGGTTGCGGGCTTCGGTGGCGAGCCGGACGGCCTGGCGGAGCAATCCCGGCGCCACCGCCTTTTTGGCCAGCCCCCGCGGGTTGGCGGCATAGGCGCGGCCCGGCAGGTCCACCGTCGCCACCGGCTTGGCCACCATCAGGCTGGCCATGAAGCCGACACCGACCACGACCAGGACCAGCGCCACCGCCCAGCCAAGGGTCGACAGCCTGGCCGCCCGCCTGCCGGAGGCGTCGAAGAAAACCGGTTTTTTATGGATCATATGACGATTTCACGCCCGAAGCTGGGTTTGAGGTTCGGCAAATATGGGAGGAACCTCTGCCCAGAAAAGACCATAGCCACACCAACATGACCCTGTGGCGAAATTCCGGCGGACCTTGAAGCCAAATGCGGCCGCCGGGGAGCCAATTTGCTTGCCGGAAGGTTCATGCTATCGCTTGCCTTCATCCCAAATGCGAGCACCTCGTGGCCTATAATTGTTCGAAATGCCCTGGCTATTGCTGTTCTTATCCCGTCATCCCCCTGAACAGCCGGGACGTGAAGCGCCTGGCCCGGCATTTCGGACTGAGCTTCGAGGCGGCACGGAAGAAATTTACCAAGGTGGACGGGGACGAGCCCTATGCCATGCGGCGCAAGAGGGACGAGCATTTCGGCGGCGTCTGCCGCTTTTTCGATACCGACAAGCGCCGCTGCACCATCTATGAGGCCAGGCCGGAGATCTGCCGGTCCTATCCGGGCGGCAAGTCCTGCGGCTATTACGATTTCCTGGTGTCGGAACGCGATTCCCAGCGCGACCCCACCCATGTCGCCTCGACATGGAACGAGTAGCCGCCGCTAATCGGGCAGACCCCGCTCCTTAAGCATCGGGCCGATATCCGGGTCCTTGCCGTAAAAGGCCCGGAACATCGGCCCATAATCCAGAGTATGGCCGCGCGACAGGATCAGGTCGCGGAAGCGCTGGCCGTTGGCGCGGGTCAGTCCGCCATGCTTGGTGAACCAGTCAAAGGCGTCATCGTCCAGCATCTCGGTCCAGAGATAGGCGTAATAACCGGCGGCATAGCCGTTGCTCCAGATATGCAGGAAATAGCTGGACCGGTAGCGCGGCGGCACATCGGCGGTATCCAGCCCGGTCGAGGCCAGCGCCTTGGCTTCGAAGACATCCACATCCTGGCGCGGGTCGGACACGGAAAGTTCGTGCCAGCGCATGTCGAGTTCCGCCGCCGCCAGCAATTCGCCCAGCGCGTAACCCTGGTTGAAGGTCTGCGCTTTGCGGATCCGGTCGGCCAGCGGTTTGGGCATGGGCTTATGGGTGCGGTAGTGGATGGCGTAATGGGCCAGGACCTCAGGATCCAGCGCCCAATGTTCGTTGAACTGGGACGGGAACTCCACGAAGTCGCGCGCCACCGCCGTACCCGACAGGGTGGGATATTCCTGGTCCGCGAAGAAGCCATGCAGGGCGTGGCCGAATTCGTGGAACATGGTGGTGACGTCGTCGAAGGTCAAAAGCGCGGGCTGGCCGGGCGCCGGCTTGGTGAAATTGCCCACGTTATAGATCACCGGCAGCGTGCCCAGCAGGTGCGACTGTTCCACCAGATTGCTCATCCAGGCGCCGCCGGATTTATTGTCGCGCTTGAAATAGTCGAAATACATCAAGCCCAGCGGCTTGCGGTTGGCGTCGAAGACCTCGAACACCAGCACATCGGGTTGCCAGACCGGAATATCCTTGCGCGCCTTGAAGGTGAGGCCGTAAAGCCGGTTGGCGGCGTAAAAGACGCCGTTCTTCAGGACCATGTTCAATTCGAAATAAGGCTTGAGTTCCGCCTGATCCAGATCATAGCGGGCCTTGCGGATCTTTTCGGCATAATGATCCCAGTCCCAGGGCTTCAGCCGGAAATGAGCGCCCGACTTGTCGATCTCCGCCTGGATGTCCTTGGCCTCGCGCCGCTCCTCCGCCGCGGTGGCCGGCACCAGCCGCTTGAGGAAGCCATCCACCGCTTTCGGGGTCTTGGCCATCTGGTCGTAAAGCGCATAAGCGGCGTAGTTGGGATAGCCCAACAGCTTCGCCTTCTCCGCCCTCAGTTGGGCGATCTCGGCGATGGTGGCGCGGGTGTCGTTGGCGCCGCCCTTTTCCGTCGCGGTCCAGCGCTGATGGAACAGTTTCTCGCGAGTGGCGCGATCGTTCAGCGGCAACAGATCCGGCTGCTGGGTGGTGTTCTGCAGCGGGATCACCCATTTGCCGGAAAGCTTGCGGTTCTTGGCATCTTGAGCGGCGGCGGCGATGTCGGCGGGGCTGAGCCCATCCAGCGCCTTCACAGTATCGACCACCAGCGCGCCCGCCTTGGTGGCGGCAAGAAGTCTTTGTTCGAAACGGGTCTCCAACGTCGATTCGCGGGCATTGATGGCCCGCAACCGGGCCTTGTCGACATCGGAAAGCTCGGCCCCGGAATGGATGAATTGCTGGTAATAGACTTTGACCAGCTGCAGCGCCTCGCCGCCCAGATGCAACTGGTCGCGGCGGTCATAGATCGCCTTCACCCGCTGGAACAGTTTGGGGTTCATATAAATGGCGTCGTGATGGGCGGCCAGGCGCGGGGTTTCCCTGGTCTCCACCTTTTCCAGCGTGTCGTCGGTATTGGCCTGGGTGAGATCGAAAAAGACATCCGAGACCCGGTCCAGCATCTGGCCGGACCGCTCCATCGCCACGATGGTGTTCTCGAAACTGGGCGGGGCGGGATTGTTGGCGATTTTCGCCACTTCGGCGCGCTGGCGCCGCATGCCTTCCTCGATCGCGGGCTCGAAATCGCCATCCTTGATCTTGCGGAAATCCGGGGCATGGAACGGAAGCTTGCTTGGCTTGGCGAAGATGTCACCGGGCTTGGCCAGGGCGGGTGCGCTCACCGGCGCACTCAACAGAAATGGCAGTAGCCAGACCGCATGCCGAAGCCGCATCGCGTCCTTCCCCGAAGACCCCGCCAAGCCTCGCCCGACGGTGGGAGTAATTCAAGGAAATATCACCGTGCGCCGGCCGTTGAGCAGAATCCGGTGCTCGCAATGCCATTTGACCGCGCGCGCCAGAACCGTGTTCTCGATATCGCGGCCGACGCCGACATAGTCCTGGGGATCGAGCGCATGGCTGACCCGCTCCACCGCCTGTTCGATGATCGGTCCCTCGTCCAAGTCACCGGTAACATAGTGCGCGGTGGCGCCGATCAGCTTGACGCCGCGGGCATGCGCCTGGGTATAGGGATTGGCGCCCTTGAAGCTGGGCAGGAAACTGTGATGGATATTGATGATCCGTCCCAGCCTGGAGCGGCAGAATGCGTCCGACAGGATCCGCATATAACGCGCCAGGATGATCAGCTCGATTCCATATTCCTCCAGCAGCGCCACCAGCCTTTCTTCCGCGGCCGGCTTGTCATCCTTCGACATCGGCAAATGGACGAACGGCACGCCATGGGCCGCGGCCACGTCTTCGAAGTCGTGATGATTGGAGACGATCAGCGGCACACTCATCGGCAGGGCGCCGATGCGGCAGCGATAAAGCAGATCGACCAGGGCGTGACCGAATTTCGACACCAGGATGACGGCGGGGGTCTTCGCCCGCGTGTCGAAGAATGTCGCGCCGCATGGCGAACTTTTCCGCGAGCGGCGCGAAGTCCTGCTCCAACTGCGATTTGGGGGTTCCGGCCTCGGAAACGAAATGCACTCTCAGAAAGAACTGTTTCTGGCCGCGGTCGCCGAATTGCTGGCTGTCCAGGATATTGCAGTTCTTCTCGAACAGAAAATGGCTGACATCGGCGACAATGCCGCGCCGGTCGGGGCAGGACAGGAGCAATACCAGTTCCGGATTTTCCATGGCCGATCCATACCCCGCCGCCGGTTAACAGATCGAAATTGTGTGAAATTGGGGTAACACCTGCTTGCTCTGATCGCGTAGAATTGTCCGATGGCGCACCAACATGTTCATCCCGCCGAGCATGGCCCGCATAGTCACGGGGTATGGACGCATGGCCATGTCTTTCTGGGCCATGCCCATGACCGGGCGGAGGCCCGGGCCAAGCTGGCGGCGCTGGTCACCGCCCTGTTCATGGTGGTCGAGGTCGGCGCCGGCTTTCTCTATCATTCCATGGCGCTTCTGGCCGACGGCGTACATATGGCGACCCATGTGGGAGCGCTGGGCCTGGCGGCCGGCGCCTATTGGCTGGCCAAGCGCCATGCCGCCAATGCCCGTTTCAGCTTCGGCTCCGGCAAGTTCGGCGACCTCGCCGCCTTCGCCAGCGCCATCGTGCTGGGTCTCACCGCTTTCGCGGTGGCGGGGGAATCCGTCTCCCGCCTGATCAACCCCGCCCAGGTCGCCTATGGCGACGCGCTCCTGATCGCGGTGATCGGACTTGGCGTCAATCTGGTGAGCGCCTTCATCCTCAAGGACGATCATGCCCATGATCACGGTCATGACCACAATCTGCGGGCGGCCTATGTGCATGTGCTGGCCGACGCCGCCACCAGCCTGCTCGCCATCCTGGCGCTGGCCTCGGGCTATTTTTTCGGCCTGGCATTTCTCGATCCCGTGGCCGCCCTGGTGGGCGCCGCCGTCATCGCCTCCTGGGCCTATGGCCTGATCAGGGACAGCGCCATGGTGCTGTTGGACGCCGATGCCGATCCGGACTTGTCGCGGGCGATCAAAGCCACCATCGAAACGGATTTGGGGGGGCGGGTGTCGGACCTGCATTTGTGGCGGCTGGGGCCGGGCCATCAGGGCCTGATCGTGTCGCTGGTCTCGCCCGATCCCACCAATGCCGAGGAGATCAAGGCGGCCCTGCGCCGGCATTACCCCGACCTGTCGCATGTGACGGTGGAAGTGGCGGTCTGCGCCGACTGCGTCTAGCTTTTGTTGGCGAGCGATAGCGAGCTTACAAAAGCTGACGCCTCGTCGAGCGCGAAGCGCGAGGGAGGCACCTGAAATGAAAAAGCCGCCCTAAAGCGGCTTAAATTTCTGAGCTTGGTCCCGGCTCGCCTCCCCTGCGCGCGCGAAGCGCGCTGGCGGGGGAGGTGGTCGTAGCTGGCCCTCGGGCCAGCGAAGACCGGAGGGGGAATTTAACGCGGCAGAAGCCCTTCGCGCTGCATGCGCTTGCGCTGCAGCTTGCGGTAGCGGCGCACCGCCTCCGCCCGCTCGCGGGCACGCTTTTCGCTGGGCTTCTCATAGGCGCCGCGCAGCTTCATCTCCCGGAAGATGCCCTCACGCTGCATCTTCTTTTTCAGCGCCTTCAGCGCCTGGTCGATATTGTTGTCGCGGACGATAATCTGCAAAGCAAAGCGCTCCAATTTGGAAGGCGGGGTAGATAACAGAAGGCCCAAGCCCTGTCCACCCACGGAAATTAACGCTTTCAGGCCTTTGACCGATCCCGGCCCCGGCCTCATATTTCCGGGCATGATCCTGAAAATCGCCCGTATGGGCCATCCGGTCCTGGCCCAGATCGCCGCCCCGGTTCCCGACCCCCGGGCGCCGGAAATCCAGCGCCTGATCAATGACATGCTCGAGACCATGATGGACGCCAATGGCGCCGGCCTGGCCGCCCCCCAGGTGCATGTGCCGCTCAGGCTGGTGATTTTCCAGGCACCGGGCGAGCGCGCCGATCCCGGCCTGTCGGAGGAGGAGCGCTTCGACCATACCGCGCCGCTGACGGTGCTGATCAATCCCGAGATCACGGTGCTGGATGAGGAAACCGAAGGCGGCTGGGAAGGCTGCCTGTCGGTGCCGGGCCTGCGCGGCTGGGTCGCGCGGCCGGCCCATATCCGCTATCGCGGGCTGGGCGCCGACGGCCAGCCGATCGAACGCACAGCCCGGGGCTTTCACGCCCGGGTGGTGCAGCATGAGGTCGACCATCTCGACGGCCGGCTTTATCCCGGCCGCATGGACGATCTCTCCAAGCTGATCTTCGAATCCGAGATCCGCCATTTTGCCCCGGTAGGCTGAGATGACCGATAAGCCCGCCGCCAAGAAGACAAAGACCGGCGCCAAAAGCCGGAGCGGGAAGTCCGACGACACGCTGAAACAGGCGGTGTTGCAGGCGGTGCTGAAGGATGCCGCCTTCGACGGCTTCACCGACAGCGTGCTGGCCAAGGCCGGCAAGACCGAAGGCCTGGACAAGGCGGCGATGTCGCGGCTGTTTCCGGACGGGCCCTTGTCGCTGATCGAATTCTATTCCGCCACGCTGGACCGGGCGATGGAAGAGAAACTGGCCGAACTGGACCTCCCCAAGCGCAAAATCCGCGACCGGATCAAGACCGCGATCCTGACCCGGCTCGAACTGCTTGCCCCCAACAAGGAAGCCGCCCGGCGGGTGGCGGCGATGCTGAGCCTACCCATGCATGCCGGCCTTGCCGCGAAATTGATGTATCGCACCGTGGACGCCATGTGGCGGGCGGCCGGCGACACCTCCACCGATTTCAACTTCTATACCAAGCGCGGCATCCTGGCCGGCGTCTATGGATCGGTGCTGGTGCGCTGGTTCAACGACACCTGCGCGGATGAAAGCGAAACCAAGACCTTTCTCGATGCCCGCATCGAGAATGTGATGCAGTTCGAGAAATTCAAGGCCAAGACCCGGGAAGCCCTATCGCAATTCCCGGCTTTTTCTGCCTGGAAGTCAAAGTAGCCCCCACCTGTCTCTTTCGCGCAAGCGCTCAAAGACATCCTCCCCCGCCAGCGGCTTCGCCGCGCGGGGGAGGAAATTCCGTGTTCCACTGCATTAGTTAAACCAGTTCCGCGATTTGAATTGCGTTCAGCGCCGCGCCCTTCAACAGTTGATCCGCCGCCACGAACATCGAAATCGACTTGCCGGAGGGATCGGACAGGTCCCGGCGGATGCGGCCCGCCAGCACATCGCCCTGGCCGGAGGCGTCGATCGGCATGGGAAAATAATTGCCGGCCCAATCGTCCACCAGCTTCACCCCCGGTGCTTTTTCCAGAAGCGTGCGCACTTCTTGCGGCGCGATCGGCCGGGTGCATTCGAAGGTCATGGAGACGGAGTGGGCACGCAGCACCGGCACCCGGATGCAGGTGGCGCCGACCGCGATCCCCTCATCCTCGAAGATCTTCCTGGTTTCGCGGATGACTTTGGTTTCTTCGTCATTATAGCCGGTGGTCCTATCGATGGCGGTGTTGTGGCTGAAGAGGTTGAAGGCGTAAGGATATTTCACCACCTTGGGCGGATAGGCCCGGCCTTCCAGATGGGCGCGGGTGGATTGCTCCAATTCCTCCATCAGCGCGGCGCCGCCGCCCGACGCCGCCTGATAGGTGGAGACGATCAGCCGCTTCACCGGATTGACCTGATGCACCGGCCAGAGCGGCACCAGGGTGGTGATCGCGGCGCAATTGGGATTGGCGATGACGCCCTTATGATCCCGGATGCGCCTGGCATTGATCTCCGGAATCACTAGCGGCACCTCCGGGTCGGTGCGGAAGGCGGAGCTGTTGTCCACCACCACCGCGCCCGCCTGCACCGCCAGGGGCGCGAACTGCTTGGAGATACCGCTGCCGGCGGAAAACAGCGCGATATCGACGCCGGCGAAGGAATCCGGCTTCAACTCCTCGACCGTCAATTCTTCGCCGCGAAAGGGATAACGCTTTCCCGCCGAACGGGCCGAGGCCAGAAGCTTGAGGGACCTGATCTGAAGCCCACGGCTTTCGATGCAGCCGATGAATTCCCGGCCGACCGCGCCTGTCGCACCGCCAATGGCAATGTTCTTATTTTTCACAGTCTCTCCCCATTTCAATTTGATTGCGGCGCTCGCTCACGCCGCTACTGCGTGAATTGATCGACTTTCCAGGATCGTTCGCTCGCCGCCGCGGGGCCGCCCCTGTCGCACCGACGATGGCGATATTCTTGTTACGCACCTTCTTTCTCCTTCAAACAACAAAAAACCCCGGCCGGTCGGCGCGGGGCTTGGGTCTTCGGCTTTCGCTTGAATGTCAGTCGCGCGCGCCCGGCCCAGCCCCAAAAGGCTTGGTCGTCTTGGTGGTGGCGGTTTTGCGCGTCGTCATCGGCCGGGAACCTAGGGATGCGCCGCCGGTCCGTCAACGGCCGCGGGCCGCGTTAAGCCTGTTATTTGCTGAGCGGCTTTAGCCGCGTCACGTGGCCCATCTTGCGGCCGGGCCTGGCCTCGCGCTTGCCGTAAAGATGCAGCGCTCCGGATCGGGCCAGGCTTTCCCAGGCATTGGCTTCGGCTCCGATCACATTTTCCATCACCGCGTCGGCATGGCGGGTGGGATCGCCCAGAGGCCAGCCCGCCACCGCCCGGATATGCTGCTCGAACTGCGAGCAGGCGCAGGCCTCGATGGTCCAATGGCCGCTGTTATGCACCCGGGGCGCGATCTCGTTCACCGAGAGCGAACCGTCCTGGCCGACAAACAATTCCACCGCCAGCACGCCGACATAATCCAGGGCCTCGGCGATGGTCCGGGCGATGGTTTTGGCTTCCTCGCTTTGCGCCCTGGTCAGCCGCCCCGGCACGATGGAGCGGCGCAGGATGTGGTTTTCGTGAACATTCTCGGGCGGATCATAAGCGGCGAAACTGCCGTCGGTGGCGCGCGCCGCCACCACCGAGGCTTCGAAGGCGAAATCGACAAAGCCTTCCAGAATGGACGGTATGCTCTTGAACCGCGCGAAAGCCTTTGCCGCCTCATCGGCGCTTGCCGCCCGGGCCTGGCCCTTGCCGTCATAGCCCAACCGGCGGGTTTTCAGGATCGCCGGTCCGCCGATCCGGGCAAACCCCTTGGCCGCTTCGCTCATCGAAGAAACCGCGGCGAAAGGCGCGGTCTTCAGGCCCAGCGACTGCACGAAATTTTTCTCGCTGAGCCGGTCCTGGGTGATTTCCAGCGCCTTGGGGCCCGGATTGACCGGTTTCAGGCTGGCCAGATGGGCGATGGCGTCGGCGGGCAGATTTTCGAACTCGAAGGTGATGACATCGCAGATCTCGGCAAAGCCGCTCAGCATATTGTCGTCGTCATAGCGGGCGGCGACCTCGAGCGGCGTCACCTGGAAGGCGGGCGCGTGATTGTCGTCATTATAGATCGCCGCTTTCAGGCCCAGCCGGGCGGCCGCCAGGGCCAGCATGCGGCCCAACTGGCCGCCGCCGATGATGCCGACGACACTGCCCGGGGGGACGGGCTTGGCCAGCCGCTTGATCTCGCTCATCTGGGCCTCTTGGCCACGGATTTGGTTTGCCGGGCGCGCCAACTCTTGAGGCGCTTGTCCAGCTTGGGGTCACCCAGCGCCAGGATCGCGGCGGCATGGAGAGCCGCGTTCTTGGCACCGGCTTCGCCGATGGCGAAAGTCGCCACCGGCACTCCGCCCGGCATCTGGGCGATGGAGAGCAGCAAATCCAGACCCTTCAGGGTGCGGCTTTGTACCGGCACGCCCAGCACCGGCAAGGTGGTCATGCTGGCCACCATCCCTGGCAGATGCGCCGCTCCGCCGGCGCCGGCGATGATCGCCTTCAACCCGCGGCCGGCGGCGGTCTTGGCGTAATCGGCCATCCGGTCCGGGGTGCGGTGGGCGGAAACGATGCGCGTTTCATAACGGACGCCCAACGCGTCCAGCATATCGGCTGCCGCTTTGAGGGTGGGCCAGTCCGACTGACTGCCCATGATGATGCCGATCAGAGGTTGTGCTGCCATGCTTCGAATCGCCTTGTTCCGGGCGGTTTCGGGAAGCGGCCCAGTATAGGGGGCAAAAAACCCAAGGAAAGGGGCGTTTAACCTTCGTTAACCATTCGGCTACACTCCTCACCATAGTATTAAGGCCTCAATCGCGAGGCTGGGACCGCGAAGCATGAAGATCGAACGTTCTTCCGCCGCCAGGCCAGCGCGCGCCGCCACGGCGGCCTATGCCAGGCGGGTCGAAGCGGCGGCGCGCGGCGAACCGGCCGACACGGCGCTGCCGGCCAGCGTGCTAGGCATTCCGGAATCCGAATTCACCCCCAAAGTGCGCGACGCCATCATGGGGCTGATGCAGGAAGTGGACGATCTGCGCCGCGAACTGGCCCATACCCACGCCCGGCTGGACGAAGCCGAAAAGGCCGCCGACCAGGATCACATGCTGCCGCTGTTGAACCGGCGGGCCTTTGTGCGCGAACTGACCCGCTATATCGCCTTCACCGGCCGCTACAACACGCCTTCCTCGCTGATCTATTTCGATCTTAACAAGCTGAAGGCCACCAACGATCGGCTGGGCCATGCCGCCGGCGATGCGGTCTTGACCCAATTCTCCAGCGTGCTGCTCGCCCATGTGCGCGAATCGGATTGCGTCGGCCGGCTGGGCGGCGATGAATTCGGCATTCTTCTGTCGCATGCGACCCAGGACCAGGCGATGAAGAAGGCCGATGCCCTGGCCGACGCGGTCAAATCCTCTCCGGCGCAATGGAACGGCCATACCATTCCGGTCAGCTTCGCCTATGGCGCCTTCGAACTGAACCCGGGCGACAATGCCGATACGGCGCTGGCCCGCGCCGACGAGGCCATGTACGCGCAGAAGCGGGCGAACAAGGAAGAATAGAAAAGGCCGGACCTTTCGGCCCGGCTTTTCCGTCCGACAAATCAAGCGCGCCGCGGATTAACGCATCGCCGTCCGAAGATTCTCGTCCACCTTGTCGAGAAACCCCTCGGTCGTCAGCCACTTCTGCTCCGGCCCGACCAGCAGCGCCAGATCCTTGGTCATGGAACCGCTTTCGACGGTGGCGACGCAAACCTTCTCCAGCGTGTCGGCGAACTTCGCCAGCCTGGCGTTGTCGTCCAGCTTGGCGCGGTGGGCCAGGCCCCGGGTCCAGGCGAAGATCGAGGCGATGGAATTGGTGGAGGTGGCCTTGCCCTTCTGGTGCTCGCGATAATGCCGGGTCACCGTGCCGTGCGCGGCTTCGGCTTCCACCGTCTTGCCGTCCGGCGACATCAGAACCGAGGTCATCAGCCCCAGCGAGCCGAAGCCTTGTGCCACCGTGTCGGACTGGACGTCGCCGTCGTAATTCTTGCAGGCCCAGACATAGCCGCCGCTCCATTTCAGCGCGCTGGCCACCATGTCGTCGATCAGCCGGTGCTCGTAGGTGATGCCGGCCGCCTTGAACTTGGCGGCGAATTCCTTGTCGAAAACCTCCTGGAACAGATCCTTGAAGCGGCCGTCATAGGCCTTGAGGATGGTGTTCTTGGTGGAGAGATAGACCGGATATTTGCGCGTCAGGCCGTAATTCATCGAGGCGCGGGCGAAATCGCGGATGCTGTCGTCGAGATTGTACATCGCCATGGCGACGCCGGAGCCCGGCGACTTGAACACCTCATGCTCGATCACCTTGCCGTCCTCGCCCACGAATTTGATAGTGAGCACGCCCTTGCCGGGGAAGCGGAAATCGGTGGCGCGATACTGGTCGCCAAAGGCATGGCGGCCGATCACGATGGGCTGGGTCCAGCTCGGCACCAGCCGCGGCACATTCCGGCAGATGATGGGCTCGCGGAAGATCACCCCGCCCAGAATGTTGCGGATGGTGCCGTTGGGCGACTTCCACATCTTCTTGAGCTTGAATTCCTCCACCCGGGCCTCGTCCGGGGTGATGGTGGCGCATTTCACCCCCACCCCGAACTTCCTGATCGCCTCGGCGCTGTCGATGGTGACCTGGTCGTCGGTGGCGTCGCGATGCTCGATCGACAGGTCGTAATAGCGCAGGTCGATGTCGAGATAGGGCAGGATCAGCTTTTTCTTGATGAGATCCCAGATGATGCGGGTCATCTCGTCGCCATCGAGCTCGACGACCGGGTTGGCGACCTTGATCTTGTCCATGAACGGGTTCCTCTGAAGGGTCTCGAAAGATGAGGCGGGAGTGGCTATAGCGGGGGCCTCAAATAACCCGTGGAATGGCACCCGTCAAAGGCGCAGATGACCGCCCCCGCCGTGATCCTCAGCCACCCCCAGATGGGGGAAAATGTCGGCGCCGCCGCCCGGGCGATGAAGAATTTCGGGCTGTCGGATCTGCGCCTGATCGCGCCTTTGTGCCGCTGGCCCAATGAGCGGGCGAGCGCGCTGGCGGCGGGCGCCACCGACATCCTCGAACAGGCGCGGGTATTCCAGACCGCGGCCGAGGCGCTGTCCGACATCCGGCTGGTCTTCGCCACCACCGCCCGGGACCGCGACGTGCTCCGCGAAATCCTCACCCCGGAGGCGGCAGCCCGGCGGCTGCGGACGGCGGCGAGCGAAGGCCTGAAAACCGCCATCCTGTTCGGGGGCGAGCGGGCGGGTCTGGACAATGACGAGATGTCGCTGGCCGATGCCGCCATCACCATCCCTACCGCCGAATTTCCCTCGCTCAATCTGGGCCAGGCGGTGCTTCTGATCGGCTATGAATGGCTCAAATCCGCCGACGCCACGCCGCCCAGCCGCGCTCGCAAGACCTCCGGCCTGCCCGCCACCCGCGCCGAACTCACCGGGCTGTTCGCGCATCTGGAGCGCGAATTGGACGCAGCCCAATTCCTCTATCCGCCGGAGAAGAAAGAGACGATGGTGCGCAACATGCGCGCCATGATCCTGCGCGCGCATCTGAGCGACCAGGAAGTGCGCACCATCCGCGGCATGATCGTGGCCCTGGTGCGCAACAAATACAGGGGCAAGGCGGATTGAGCGCGCTTTTGATTTTGGGCGTGTTGGCGGTGGTGCTGGCGGCGCTGGGTTTCGCCGTCCTGCCCTTGTGGCGCGCCAAGGATGTCAAAGGCCGCGGGCTTCTGGCCGGCGCCATCGCGCTGTTTCTTTTGGGGATCGGCGGCGGCACGTATTGGATGCTGGGCCGGCCCTATCTCGCCTGGCGCGCCACCGAAGGCGTCAACACCCGCGACATCAACGGGCTGGTGGGGCTTTTGATCAAGCGGGTGCGCGCGGCGCCCAACGACCAGCAAGCCTGGACCTATCTGGGGCGCGGTTATATGGCCGCGGGCGATGCCGGCGAAGCGGCCAAGGCCTTTGCCCAGGCGGTCGCCATCGCCAATCGCGGCGGCCATCCCGATGCCGCGCTGGATTCGCTCTATGGCGAAGCCCTGGTGGCGGACGCCAATGGGGCTATGACCGACCAGGCCGAAGCCGCCTTCCGTGCCGCGCTGAAGCTCGATCCCAAGGAGCAGGCCTCCCGATTTTTCCTGGGCCAGGCGCTGGCGGCGAAAGGCGACAAGGCCGGCGCGCTGTCCTTGTGGAATGGCCTTCTGGCCGAAACGCCGGCCAGTTCGCCCTTGCATCAGACCCTGGTGGACCGGATCGCCATGCTGACGGCGGCGAGCGGCACGGGCGCGCCCGATCCCAAGGCGATGGTGGCGGGCCTGGCGGCGCGGTTGAAGGACAATCCCAATGACGCGGCGGGATGGCAGCGGCTGATCCGCGCCTACACGGTGCTGGGCGAACGGGCCCAGGCCCAGGGTGCGCTCGCCACCGCCCGCAAGACCTTCACCAAGGACAAAAGCGTGCTGGCCGCGCTGGATGCCGAGGCCAAGGACCTCAAGCTGGATTGACCCGCTCGGGCGTGGCGCCCAGCGTTTTCAGCAGGGCTTCAATGGCTACCGCCACCCTCTCGACTTTTCCCGCATCGCGCCCGCGCGCCACCAGCTGCACGCCAAAACCGGAACTGCCGTACCAGGGATAGGATCCGATGGCGATGTCCGGATGGGCCTTCTGGATGTCCGCCAGCCCCGGCGCCACCATGCCCTCGGCGATCTCCGCCGAGATCGTCACCGACTGGACCGGCACGCCATGCGGCAGGCGCGTCACCAAGGCTTCCATCATCGCCCGCATCACCATCGGCACACCCGCCATCACAAACACATTGCCGATCTGAAATCCCGGCGCCACCGAAGCAGCATTCTTGATCAGGCTGGCGCCGTCGGGCATCCGGGCCATGCGCTTGCGCATCTCGTTGAACTGGCCTTTCTCGTAGCGGGCTTCCAGCAGCGCATAGGCTTCCGGATGATAGAAGATGCCGACCCCGAACGCCTTGGCCACCGCATCGGCGGTGATGTCGTCATGGGTGGGGCCGATGCCGCCGGTGGTGAAGACGAAATCGTAGCGCGTGCGCAGCGCATTCAGCGCCGCCACGATCTCGGCCTCGACATCGCCGACCACCCGGATCTCCTTCAGATCGATGCCGAGCGCCGCAAGCTGGCGGGCGACATAATGGCTGTTGGTGTCCTGGGTGCGGCCCGACAGGATTTCATCGCCGATCACCAGCATGGCGGCGGTTAAAACAGGCATTTCGGAGGTTTCCATGTCCGGATTGGCTCTAGAAAAGCCCTGCTTTTCGCCTATATTCAACCCGATGACCATGCACCCGCAAACCGACGCCTTCGACGCCGCCCGCAAGGCCCATTTCGCCGTGGCTTTGCACAATCCGGCGGATTTCGAAGGCATGCGCCGGGCCGGCCGGCTGGCGGCCGAGGTGCTGGATCTGCTGGTGCCGCTGGTGAAGCCCGGCGTCACCACCGCGGCCCTGGACAAGGCGGCCTATGACTATACCGTCAGCCATGGCGCGATCCCCGCCTGTCTGGGCTATCGCGGCTATCGCCACACCGTCTGCACCTCGATCAATCACGTGGTGTGCCACGGCATCCCCAACGACAAGCCGCTGCGCGACGGCGACATCGTCAATATCGACGTCACCGTGATCCTGGACGGCTGGCATGGCGACACCAGCCGGATGTATCCGGTGGGAGACGTCAAGCTGAAGCCGATGCGGCTGATCGAAATCACCTATGAATCGATGATGCGCGGCATCGCGGCGGTGAAGCCCAGCGCCACCACCGGCGATATCGGCCACGCCATTCAATCCTATGCCGAAGGCGAGGAACGCTGCGCGGTGGTGCGCGATTTCTGCGGCCATGGGTTGGGGCGGATTTTCCACGGCCTGCCCAACATCGTGCATTACGGCAAATCGGGGCACGGATTGGCGCTCAAGCCCGGCATGTTCTTCACCATCGAGCCGATGATCAATCTGGGCAATTACGGGGTCAAGGTGTTGAATGACGGCTGGACCGCGGTGACCCGCGACCGGTCGCTGTCGGCGCAGTTCGAGCATTCGGTGGGGGTGACGCAGACCGGCGTCGAGATCTTCACCCTCTCGCCCAAAGGCTGGCACAAGCCGCCCTATCTCTGAGAGGGCCGATGTCCTATCAGGTGAAAGGGCCATAAAAAGCCTGCGAATAGAGCCAAAAATCTTGCGGCCAAATCTTCGGGGTCACGCTCGGGGTCACAGATTGGCAGGCCACCACAGGGCCTAGGAAGCTCACACAAGCCTGGTCCGCCGTGCACGGCCAAGTTTTACCCGCCGACGGGGCACAATGGCCTGCCGCGCGCTACAAGCGCGGAGCGCACTGTCAGCGCAGGATCACGCGACCGCCAGCATATGAAGCGATCTTCGTGCCAAGATTGCATTGCCGATCACGTCAGTCTTGCGCTTCTTGCCTTTGGGTCCCTTAGGCATGGAGTTAACATCGCATAACTTGGGCGATGGGGTAGCAACTATGCAGGAATTGGAACTTACACGAGAGCGCACGATTAGTCTTTGTTGGGCGCTGATATGGCGAGAAATACTAGGGAACGTAATTATCACCATACCTTTGTTTGTTTTGAGGGGATTGGCCTGCACCCGGTTTTGAAGACACCGAGTTTGGTGTTTTTATGGAACCGGGAGGTGGGTCATGGAGAGACGGAAGTTCACACGAGAGTTCAAGCTTGAGGCGGTGAAGCTTGTCACCGAGCGCGGTGTATCTGTGGCGCAAGCCGGGCGCGATCTGGGCGTCCATGGAACGGTGCTGCGGCGCTGGATCAAGGATGCGGCTGGGGACGTGCAGCAGGCATTTCCCGGCCATGGTCGGCAGGGTCCGGAGCAGGCCGAGATCACGCGGCTGAAGCGCGAAGTGACCAAGCTCAAAGCCGAACGCGATATCCTAAAAAAAGCCGCGGCCTACTTCGCGAAGGAGAGCACGTGAAGTTCTCCTTCATCGCGAAGCACCGGGGGATATGGCCGGCGAGATGGATGTGCGGGGCGCTCGGTGTCTCGCGCGGCGGCTTCTATGCCTGGCTGACGCGGCCCCGCAGCGAGCGCAGTCGCAGCGACGAGGAACTGGGTGCGAAGGTCCGCGCCAGCTTCCTTGCCAGCGACCGGACCTACGGTGCCCGGCGTGTGTGGCACGACCTGATCTCGGAAGGGATTTCCTGTGGGCTGCACCGGATCGAGCGCCTGATGCGCCAGCAGGGCCTAAAAGCGCGCCCCAGACGGCGGCGGCTACCGCCAACCTGGGAGAGCGGCAAGCGGGCGCCATCGCCTCCAACATGCTGGACCGCAGCTTCGATGCCCCGGCCCCGAACCGCAAATGGATCGCGGACTTCACCTACATCTGGACGGCAGAAGGCTGGCTCTATGTGGCGGCGGTGATGGATCTTTCTCCCGGCGCGTGGTCGGATGGTCGATGAGCGCGAGCATGACGGCCCAGCTCGTCACCGATGCCCTGGTGATGGCGATCTGGCGGCGGGAAAAACCCCGGGCATTGCTCCATCATTCAGATCGCGGCAGCCAGTACACCAGCGAGCAGTTCCAGCGGCTGATGGCCGATCATGGCGTCACCTGTTCGATGAGCCGCTCTGGCAATTGCTGGGACAACGCTGCGATGGAGAGCTTCTTCTCCTCGCTTAAGACCGAGCGTACGGCGCGTAAGACCTATCGGACGCGGAATGATGCCAAGGCCGATGTGTTCGACTACATCGAACGCTTCTACAACCCAAAACGACGGCACTCGACGATCGGATATATGAGCCCAATGGACTTTGAGACGAAGGCAGGATTAGCTTAACCGCGTGTCACTCAAACCGGGTGCAGGCCAGATTTCTCGAACGAGTGGGCGTTTCGTTGAAATTGCTGGGATTGCGTATGGAATTCTATTTTTTTGCGGTCAGTTGGTTGTAATATTCACAGCGTTCCGAATGGTGCTGCGGGCAAAATACCGCGATTTTCGGATCGTGTTGTTGGGACACTCAGATTTAAACTGTAAGCGTCCGGTGAAGGCCGCGGGTATTTAGGG
>CAVZBS010000003.1:0-1162862 GCA_963773575.1 uncultured Alphaproteobacteria bacterium | reverse complement strand
GCAACAATTTCGTGGAAGACGTTCATTTCGGGAATTGAAGGTCCGTCGGCCCGCGCGCTGATGGATGCCTTTGCCCAGGACTGGTGCTTCACCACCGGCGAGACGCTGGATGCGGATATCTGGTGGCCGGAACTTCCCGAGCAGGGCTCGGTCCGGGCTCGCGGCCTCAGCTCCGGACCCGATGCTGATCTCTACAAGATCGAGATGCTTTGGGGCGCCGCCCTCACACTAGCCAGAAAGCGCATTCGCGTCGTCACGCCCTATTTTCTTCCCGATCAGCGCCTGCAGTTCGCCATCGCCCAGGCGGCTTGGCGCGGCGTCCAGGTCGACCTGGTCATTCCTTGCCATGGCGACCACCTTTACATGGACTGGGCAATGCGCGCGCATCTGCGTTTCCTGAGCAATATCCCCATCAACATCTATTTCAGCCCGCTGCCTTTCGATCATTCCAGCTGGCGACCATGGATGGGGAATGGTCCCTGATCGGCAGCTCTAACTGGGACGCCCGCAGCTTCCGGCTCAATTTCGAATATGACTTGGGCTGCCACGACACCGAGCTGACCGGGCGGCTCGATGCCATCATCGATGCCAAAATCGCCCGCGCGCGCCAGGTCACCTATCGCGACGTAAGAGCTGCGCCCGTTTTTGTCCAACTCAGGGATGCTGCGGCCAGACTGCTGATGCCCTATCTCTGACCGTCACCGTGTTGGCGTTGGCAACAATACCGGAGCCATGTTGCCACGGATCCCCGGGGCCCCCTTCCGGGAACACGCCCCCAATGCATGGGGCGGACTGGCTCATTGCCGGGCAAACCGCTATAGGGCTGGCACGCTACCGCACTCGGACCCCCCATGGCGAATTCCAATTCCAACCTCCAACCCCAAAGCTGGATCGCGCGCAACCGACGCGCGCTTCTGATCGGCGGACCGGTTGTGGTTCTGGTCGCAGGTGTCGTGTTCTACCTCATGGGTGGACGCTATGTTTCCACCGACGACGCCTATATCCAAGCAGCGCAGGTCGGGATTAGCACGGAAGTGTCTGGCCGCATCGCCGAGGTCGATGTGCGCGACAATCAGCATGTCCGCAAGGGCGAGGTGCTGTTCCGTCTCGATACGCCCCGGTTTCGCATCGCTGTCGCCGATGCCCGCGCGCAACTGGCGGCGGCCATGATCAAAGTGCCCGCGCTGCAGGCGGCCTATCGCCAGCGCCTGGCGGATCAGGCGGCGGCCAAGAACACGCTGGAATACCAGGAGCGTGAGATGAAGCGGCAGACCGAACTTCAGGCCCGGGGCATCTCCTCCGGCGCCCAGCTTGACCAGGCCAGGAACGGCTATCAGTCCGCCCAGCAGCAATTGGCGGCTGCCGAGCAGCAGACCCAAAGCGCGTTGGCCGATCTGGGTGGCGATGCCGATGCGAAGCCGGCAAGCCTGCCGCTCGTGCGCCAAGCCCAGGCCGCGCTCGACCGGGCCTTATTGGACTTCTCCTATACAGTGGTGAAGGCGCCGATGGACGGCGTGGTCGCCAAGGTGGACCGGATCCAGGTGGGCGACCACGTCAATATGGCCACGCCCCTCTTCGCCCTGGTCAGCGATCACGACATCTGGGTGGAGGCCAATTTCAAGGAAACCGATCTCACCTATATGAGGCAGGGACAAAAAGCGACGCTTTCGGTGGACGCTTTTCCGGGCCAGACGTTTACTGGCAAGGTGCTGTCGACCAGCCCCGGAACCGGTTCGAGCTTTTCGCTGCTACCGCCAGAAAACGCCTCCGGCAATTGGGTGAAAGTGGTACAGCGCCTGCCGGTGCGGCTTTCCATCGACAACCCCGAGAATTTGCCGCTGGCGGCGGGCATGAGCGTCACTGCTGAGGTGGATACGGAACATCATCGCTCGCTGGCCTTCTGGAACTGAATCGCATGGCCGACATCACGGCGGAAGATGGATTTGAGCAGACGGCGGAAGTGTCCGGCCTGGGCGCCGCCGGCATGGCGGTGCCGGCCGAACATCACCGCGTCCGCTACCACGGCCTGATCACCATTTCGGTGATGCTGGCCACCATCATGCAGGCGCTGGACACCACCATCGCCAATGTCGCCCTGCCCCATATGCAGGGCACGCTGTCGGCCACCCAGGACGAAATGGGCTGGGTGCTCACCTCCTATATTGTTGCCGCCGCCATCACCATCCCGCTGACCGGCTGGCTGGCCGGCGAGTTCGGCCGGCGCAGGGTGTTTCTGATCTCGATCTTCCTGTTCACGGTCTCGTCCGCCCTGTGCGGACTGGCAGTGTCGCTACCGCAGATCGTGCTTTTCCGCTTCCTGCAGGGCGTGGGCGGCGCCGCCCTGGTGCCGCTTTCCCAGGCGGTGCTGTTCGACATCAATCCGCCCAAGGAATTCGGCCGCGCCATGGCGATCTGGGGCATCGGCGTGATGGTGGGGCCGATCCTGGGACCGGCGCTGGGCGGCTGGCTGACGGAAAATTACAGCTGGCGCTGGGTCTTTTACATCAATCTGCCGGTTGGGATCATGGCCTTCGCCGGGCTCTATTTCACCATGCCGGAAAACCGCAACGCGAAATCCTCGCGTTTCGACTTTTTCGGCTTCATCACCTTGAGCATCGCCATTACCGCGCTGCAGCTGATGCTGGACCGGGGCCAAATCAAGGACTGGTTTTCGTCGCCCGAGATCATATCGAGGCATCGGTGGCGGGCCTCGCCTTCTATTTGTTCCTGGTCCACACATTTTCCTATTCCAAGCCCTTCCTCAATCCGCACCTGTTCCAGGACCGCAATTTCGTCGCCTCCAACATCTTTATCTTCGTGGTGGGGGTAGTGCTGTTCGCCACCCTGGCGCTCGTCCCACCGCTGCTGCAGAACAACATGCAATACCCGGTGGTCCTGACCGGACTGGTGACGGCGCCGCGCGGCATGGGCACCATGGTCGCCATGTTCATAGTGGGCCGGCTGTTGTCGTATTTCGATGCCCGGTTGATCATCGCCGTCGGCCTCGCGCTGACGGCTTTTTCGCTGTGGCAGATGACGCAATTTTCGCTCCTGATGGATAGTTGGCCGGTCATCATCTCAGGCGTATTGCAGGGCTTCGGAGTTGGCCTGGTCTGGGTGCCGCTTTCCACCGTCGCCTTCACCACCCTGCCCGCCAATCTGCGCAATGAAGGCACGGCTTTCTTCAACCTCCTGCGCAATATCGGCAGCTCGATCGGGATTTCGGTGGTGTTTTTCCTGCTTACCCAGAACACCCAGCGCATCCATGCCGCGATGGGCAGCAACGTGACGCCCTACGATATTCTCAACAATCCGGCGGCCTTGCATTTTAATCTCCTAACCATGCAGGGGCTGGCCGGATTGGATGGAACCATGTTCAATCAGGCCGCGATGATCGCCTATATCGACGATTTCCAACTGATGATGGTGCTGACCTTGGCGACCATTCCTTTCCTGTTCCTGATCAAGAAAGTGCGGCCATCCGGCGGCAGCCATGCGGTGATAGACTGATGCGCGGGGCTCTCGTCTTTTTGCCGGCCTTGCTGGTGTCGGCCTGCACGGTCGGCCCGGATTTCCAGGCGCCGGCGTCGCCCGCGGTGTCCGCCTATGCCGCCAAGGGCGATACCGCCCCGCCCGCCGATCAGCTCGTGGCGCTGGGTAAGCGGATCGAAGCCGATTGGTGGACGGCCTTCCGGTCGCCGGCCCTGGATGGCGTGATCAAGGACGCGCTTTCCGGCAATCAGGATCTCGAAGCCGCCCGCAACCGGGTCGCCCAGGCCGAAGAAGACGTGAATGCCGCGGAAGGCGCGCTGTTGCCGCAAGTCTCGCTCGGCGCCAACGCCGGCTATCAGAAATATGGACGCTCGCTGTTCGGGCCGCTCAATTTCTCGATCCCGCCCTTTGCCTATTACACGCTGGGCCCGACGGTGAGTTTTCCGCTGGATCTGTTTGGCGGCGAGCGGCGGGGCGTGGAGGAAAAAGAGGCGCTGTCCCAATATCAGGGCTTCGAACTGGACGCGGCCTATCAGTCGCTCACCGCCCATGTCGCCGCCGAGGCGCTGGCGCTGGCTTCGGCCAGGGCCGAACGCGACGCGCTGACCGGGATCATCGCCGATGACGAGCGCAATGTCGGCCTGGTCCAGTCGGCGATCACCGCCGGATCGGGGACCCGGGTTCAACTGGTGAGCGCCCAGAGCCAATTGGCGCAAGATCGGGCGCAATTGCCCGACCTCATTCAACGGGAAGCGGCGGCGCGCCATGCGCTGGCGATTCTGGTGGGCAAAGCGCCGGCGGAATGGAGCCCGCCCGATTTTACCCTGACCGATTTCACCTTGCCGGACGAGTTGCCGGTGAGCCTGCCCTCGGACCTGGTGCATCGCCGGCCCGACATTCTGGCCGCCGAAGCCCAGCTCCATGCCGCCAGCGCCGCCATCGGGGTGGCCACCGCCAATCTCTATCCCGGCATCAATCTCACCGCCACCACCACCCAGCAGGCCCTGACCCCGGGCGGGTTGTTCAACAGCGTCGCCAATGCCTGGGCGATGGCCGCCAGCCTTACCCAGCCGCTATTCAATGGCGGCCGGCTGAGCGCAGAACGCCGCGCGGCGATCGACAATTACCAGGCGGCACTGGCGGTCTATCGCCAGACCATCCTGGCCGCCTTTGGCGACATCGCCGACCGGCTTTCCGCCCTGTCGAACGACGCCGACCGGGTCAAGGCCCAGGCCGCCGCCGCCGACACCGCGGCGGAAGCGCTGGATCTGGCGCGGCAAAGCTATGAGGCGGGCAATTCCGGCATCCTGGACGTGATCGACGCGGAGCGCCGCAACGCCCAGGCGGAATTGGGTCTCAAGCGCGCCACCGCTGAGCGGCTGATGGACACGGCCGAACTTTATCTGGCGGTGGGAGGATCGCCGATGCCCGCATCCGCCAAAGCGCCCCTATCTGCCAAAGCCGAATAAGGCGAATCCTTCGCGCCTAAGGCATCGCCTTTTTGGGGATCGCCTTGATCTCGGCCGGCGTCAATTCCGTCATGGTCTTGACCAGGCAGGGCTCAGCGATGCCGTTAATGCCCGAGCTGACCCTAAGATCCCAATCCAGCGCCGAACAGACAGTACTCGTCCCGCGAAAAACCGTGATCAGCCGGGCACCCGGGGATAACAGCGTCGTGCACCGGCCCGCCAGACCTAGCCGGTAAATATGATTGCCGCGGACATTGATATAGATGGTCTCGGCGTCCGCAGCCCGCCAGTTCTGAAACTGGTTGACCATGAAACACTGATTGGGTTTGGGAGCGGGCTGCGCCATCGCCGGCGCGACCAAAATTCCAAGGACAGTCACAGACGCAGATAAACGGTGCCAGACCTTCATGGCCAATTCTCCAATATCCGCCCCGCCAGACGGCATCTGAGCACGAAGCGGGCCGCAATTCAAAATGGATCCAGGCCGGTTCCGTCCCGCGGATGGCTGAAATTCGCGTTTTTCGGGGCATTTCGCGCGCGCCACATTGGGCTCACCGCCCGGTCGCGATTTCAAAAAAATTGTCGAACCTTTGTTCGGCAAAAGACCATTCGATGATATAGTTGCCTTTGAATTGGTCTCGTAGACATACGAGGCCAAAGGTTGCGTAACAGAATGCGGAGAAACAGCACGACAGAGATTGTCAATCGCGGAAAATCCAAGAGGTCGGTATGGCAAGTTTAAACGAGTCTCATCATACCGAAGAAACGCCAAACAAAACGGCGATGATCTTGGCAATGGTGGTTATCGCCCTTCTGGTGGGCGGCATTGGACTTTTTGTCCTTGAGTTCGGGACTGCTGAATCCGGCGCCCCAGGCCACCCATAGCCTTCCGCGGGGTAGTCGGTGAAACGAACCCACGCCCGCGCTCCGGGGCGCCTGTGCGAATAGTGCCGGCGGATGATGGTCGAATTGAGCCGGGGCTATTGGGTTGACTGCGGGCCGCGTGTCCGGTAGCCGGAGCGGGAGGGAACGGATTGATCCGCTGTCCCGTTTTGAGGCTGTGAGCCGCTCTTTGCGCCGCCGATGAAAAGCCTGTCCACACATTCTATGCGTTTTGTTCTGGCTGCGAGTTTGGTTCTGATCGCCCCCCTCGCCGCGGCGGGTGAAAATCTGGCGCCCATGGCGCTGAACAGCCTGAGCCGGGTTCCGGCCAAGATCATCGCCGCCAAAGTGATGGACCCGGAAGGAAAGCCGATCGGCTCGGTCCTGAGGATCGAGACCGACCCCAGGGGAAAACCTCTCAAAGTGGAAATCCGGCTGACCGACGGCCGGATCCTGATGGTCGATGCGTCGGCGCTGGGCTATGACGACAGCGCCAATATCCTGGTGGCGGCACTGAAGCTGAACCAGCCGGCGCCCAAGCCCCATACCCCCAACGGCTAAAGCCCCGGTTCCGCCGCGCCAGCTATCCGGCGCTTCGGGTAAGCCTGTCCAGATCCGCGCGCAGGCCGTTCCCTGCGCCGGTCTCCTGCTCCAGCCGGCGATGGGCCCCTTTCCAGACCGGAAGCGCCTTCGCCAATAGACCGCGGCCTTTGGCGGTCAGTTTGAGCCGGCGGCCGCGCCGGTCCCTGGGATCCACCGACACGCTGATCAGGCCCCGCCGCTCCAGGGGCTTGAGCGCAGCCGTGAGCGTGGTGCGGTCCATGGCCATGAATTCCGCCAGGGGCGCGATACCGGGGGCTGCGGCCGGTTGAGCGCCATCATCAGCGAGAATTGGCCATTGGTGAGATTGAGCGGCCGGAAGGCGTCGTCGAAGCGGCGCGCCAGGGCCCGGGCTGCCCGCTGGGCCGCCATGCACAGACAGGTATCGCGGACATGATGGGTGGTTTCGAGGGAAATTTCCGTCATGAATGAGTTATGTTGATCTCAACCTATCAAGTCAAGCCACACACCGCCGCAGGCGGCGTCCGGCCGCAGCGATTCGTGCAGGCCGAATCTGACAAGCTTTTCATCGGGCCGCACCGTCCTGCGGCGAGCCGCCAACCCTTCCTATCGGAGGAAAAATGACCCATCATGGCGCAAAAGAAGCGAAGGGGCGGGGTACGATGGCGAGATGGCGCGGATTTCAGGCTGGCGTTTTGGTTCTGTCCCTGCTGGCGCTGGCCAGCTGCAACCAGCCACCGGCTGAGAAACAGGCCGCCCGGACGCCCTCGCGCTATGATTCGCGGCAGACTTTCGCGCCTCTGACGCTTCCCACACCGGTCAACGTCTATCGCGCCGGCGACGGCACCCCGGGCCCGGATTATTGGCAGAACCGCGCCGACTATAAAATCGCCGCCGATCTCGATCCCAAGACCGCCACCCTGACCGGCGACGAAACCATCACCTACACCAACAACAGCCCCACCACGCTGAAGGCGCTGTGGCTGCAGCTGGACGAGAATAGCTACCGCAAGAATGCGCGCTCGCGCTTCGCCACCGGCGGCACCAGGCGGTTCGTGCCCCAGGCCACCGACGGCTTTGTGCTGGACACGGTCGAAACCGAGACCGGCGGCTTCGCCCAGAAAGCCGATTACATCGTCAGCGACACCAGGATGCAGATCCGGCTGGCCCAGCCGCTCAAATCCAAGGGCGGCCAGATCCGCATCCATATCCGCTACCACTATACCGTGCCGGCGGGCAGTTCCGGGCGCACCGGCCACGCGCCAACTAAGAATGGCGAGATCTTCGACCTCGCCCAATGGTATCCGCGCATGGCGGTCTATGACGATCTCAGGGGCTGGGACACGCTTCCCTATCTGGGCTCGGAATTCTATCTGGAATATGGCGACATTGATTACGCGGTGACCGTGCCCTGGGACATGCTGGTGGCGGGTTCCGGCGAACTCACCAACCCGGACGAAGTCCTGACCGCGACCGAGCGCGCCCGCCTGGCCGAAGCGCGCAAGAGCGACAAGACGGTGATGATCCGCACCGCCGCCGAGATCAACGATCCCAAGAGCCGGCCCAAGCAATCCGGCACGCTCACCTGGCGCTTCCATATGTCGGACACCCGCGACGTGGCTTTCAGCGCGTCGCGGCGCCTTCATCTGGGACGCGGCGCGCATCGAACTTGCCGGGCGGCAAGACCGCGCTGGCGCAATCGGTCTATCCGGTGGAAGGGGCCGGCCCGCAAGGCTGGAGCCGCTCCACCGAATATCTCAAGCATGCGGTGGAGAATTTCTCGCGCCGCTGGTCGGTCTATCCCTATCCGGTGGCCTCCAGCCTGGGCGGGCCGATCAACGGCATGGAATATCCCTCCGTCGCCTTCGACAGCTACAAGGACAAGGGCGGGAGTCTGTTCTGGATCACCGCGCACGAGATCGGCCATACCTGGTTTCCGATGGTGGTGGGCTTCAACGAGCGGCGCCATCAATGGATGGATGAAGGCTTCAACACCTTCATCGACGTCTATGAGTCCAAGGATTTCAAGGAATATGGTCCCAAGCGCGACGGCGAATATGCCCCGCATGGCGGCAATCCGGTGGAGGAGATCCTGCCCCTGCTGGAAGACCCCAAAGCGCCGGTGATGATGACCCGCGCCGACCAGGTGAGCGAGAAATACCGCCATCCCCTCACCTATTTCAAATCCGCGCTGGGCCTGGTGCTTGCTGCGCGAGCAGATATTGGGGAAGGACCGCTTCGACTGGGCCTTCCGCAAATTCATCGCCGACTGGTCCTTCAAGCATCCCACCCCGTCGGATTTCTTCCGGGCCATGGACAGCGCGGCGGGCGAGGATCTCTCCTGGTTCTGGCGGGAATGGTATTTCCACAATTGGACCTTGGACCTGGCCGCCAAAAGCGCGGTGCCGGCCGATGGCGGCTGGAGCAAGGGGGCGGTGGTGACCATCGCCAATCTCGACCGGATGGTGATGCCGGCGATGGTGGATGTCGGCTTTGCCGACGGCACCCACCAGCGCATCCGGATGCCGGCCGAAGCCTGGATCCAGCATGGCGAGACCAGGATCCGGTTGGACAGCACCAAGCCCGTGGTCACGGTGACGGTGGATCCCGACCATGTCATTCCTGACAAGAACCGGGCCAATAATGTGCTGACGCTGAAAGGATAGCGGATCGCCGTCCTGGCCGTTCCAAGGATTTCTCCATGTTCGAAGGCAAGGTCGCCCTCATCACCGGCTCGACCAGCGGCATCGGCCTCGCCATCGCGCGGGGCCTTGCCCGAAAAGGCGCCGACATCGTCCTGAACGGTTTCGGCGAGGCGGCGGAGATCGAAAAGACCCGCGCCGGCATCGAAAAGGAATTCGGGGTCAGCGGCGCTTTATTCCGGCGCCGACATGACCAAGCCGGCGGAAATCGCCGCCATGGTGGCCGAGGCGGAGGCCAGGCTGGGCGGGGTGGACATCCTGGTCAACAATGCCGGCATCCAGTTCGTCTCGCCGGTCGAGGATTTCCCGCCCGAGACATGGGACCGGATCATCGCCATCAACCTGTCGTCCGCCTTCCACGCCATTCGCGCCGTGGTGCCGGGCATGAAGAAGAAGAAATGGGGCCGCATCATCCAGACCGCCTCCGCCCATGCCCTGGTCGCCTCGCCTTTCAAGGCGGCCTATGTCTCGGCCAAGCACGGCATCGCCGGCCTGACCAAGACGGTGGCGCTGGAGACCGCGACCTTCGGCATCACCGTCAACGCCATCTGCCCCGGCTATGTCTGGACGCCGCTGGTGGAAAAGCAGATTCCCGACACCATGGCGGCGCGCGGCCTGACCCGCGACCAGGTGATCCGGGATGTGCTGCTTTCCGCCCAGCCCACCAAGCAATTCGTCACGGTGGAGGAAGTGGCGGATCTGGCGGTGTTTCTGGCCTCCGACAGCGCCCGCTCGATCACCGGCGCGCTCATCCCCATCGATGGCGGCTGGACCGCGCAATAGCGTCCGTCAGGGATGGTGCAGCGCCACCAGCGCCACCACCAGTTCCGCCAGGATCAGAATCACGATCAGAAGTTCAATCCGCGCCGAACGCGCGGTATCCATCATGTCGGTGAAGGTCTCGGCCGCGCTGGCGATCACCCGCATCTTGCCGTTCAGCAGCGTGCCGCGCTCGACGATCTCATATTCGTCTTCCAGCCGGGCATAGAGGCGTTCCAGCTCCGGATGCTCCCACAATATGTCGGGCTTTTCCGCGAAGGCGATGCGGCCGGACACCCGGTGCTGGGCGAGCAGCGCGGAGCCCACCAGCTTGAGCAACGCCTTGCGTCCGCTGGGGATCTTGCCGTTTGCGGCCAGCCGCGCCGCGGCCGGTTCGATGGTGTCGAACACCAGCGCGATCTCCCTTTCATAGCGCGCCAGGGCCACGCTTTTTCCCAGCACATCGGCCAGCACCAGAGCGTGCGCCGGGGTCAATTCCCTGAGCTGCAGAGTTCCGGACGCGGTCAATCCCTCATCTCCGCCGGGACTCACCACCAGATCGATGCGTTCTTCTCCATGCGGGAGTCGGCCCGATCGCCGGTCCGGCCAGCTGAGCCAGGCTTTCTTCCTCTTCCGCCGGCGTCAGACCGATCAAGCACCGCCACCCCGTAGCGGAAGGCCACCACATAGCCATCGCCCTTGGCGAAGCAGAAAGGCTGGGTGGAGATCAGCCGGGTTTGCGAGGTGCGGTCCGGGACCAGCCGGTCGCCCAGAAGAACGGCGCGCGCCCTCATCGCCGTGCAGCGCGCAGATGGCCGATCGGCGGCGCCGGTGGCCACCTGGTCTTGTTCGGTCCTGAACCGGCTGTGCTGGCTTTCAAAGGAGAACTCCCAATCGCACCCACCTCCTCATTCAACGATGTCGCGGCCCAGGCTGTCCATTGAAATTGGGAGAGATGGATTTTGCGGTCCGCGATTTCATCCGCAGCGATGGACAGCCGTTCCTATCTGGGAGATGGTGAGGATAAGTGCCGCGTCCTGACCATCATTCAACAGGCCCGCGAGATAATAATCCAGTTTGCGCCATCCCTGAGCCACAGCAATGCCTCGTTCCAACAACACCGCGCGCAGCTGGTTAATCAGCGCGGTCCTCGCACCCACGAGCCGTTCACGAGCGCGATGCAGTGTCTGCATGTCAAGCCGTTCTTTGCCCTTCAGCTCGACGAACCGCATAGTCGGCCGTGTCGCCACTTCGGCGATCGCCTCGGCTTCCCGTTTATCGTTTTTTTGCGACTTCACATAGGGCCGCACATGGGCTGGCGAAATCAGCCGCACCTCGTGTCCTTGCGCGACTAGGTCATGCCCCATTTGATGCGCAGCACAGCAGGCATCCATAGCCACCACACATGGCGGCAATCCCGCCGTGAAAGTCAAAACACTTTGCCGCCTCAAACGCCGGCGCACGACAACTTCGCCTCTCGCATCCAGTCCTGCTATGCTGCACACGTTCTTGCCCAAATCGATGCCAATGATCACGATAGCCATGGACCGCTCCTCTCCTTTTCCAAATCGAGCGATCCTAACCGATCGCTCGAAGAGGGGCGGGCCATGCCATAAATCCGTCAGGCCATCCCGCGGGGTGGTACTATCAATTGAACCCGCTGAGGCTATCGTCGCTAAAAGAATCTGGACGGCCGGTACGGCGAATACGGACCTGGCTGTGCCGCTCGCCTCAATGCCTCCTCGCTGATCACAATGGGCTTTGCGCCGGGCTGATTTATAAAATCGAGAAACTGTGTCGTTAAATCCACCTGATCATAATACTTTACATTAGGGCAACCCGTCAGCTCGTCAATATAAACTTGAAGCCACGGCGCAACGATTGGCAGGAGCACCCGACCGCTTTCGAAATTGATGGTTTGTATGTGAAGCCTTACATCTTTGTCCGTATTGGGGGGCGGTCTATATTGTTTGATCCGCATTTTCTCAAGCTTGAGTTCCTGGATCAATTGAGTGCCCGACGCCTGATCTTCGATAATAACGGTGGATCTCGGATAAAACTGGTGTTGCGCAATGACGGCCTTTTTCAAGTCGGGATAAAGCAGCTTCTTGCGCAGTACATCGAGCAGATAATATTTCGTGCCTGTCACGCCCCATGTCGTGCAAACCGAATAAGCGCTCATCTCATTCGCCTTGTTGGCCGTATCCCAACTTTGAAAGTAGTGGGTGAATTTCGGTTCCGTGCCAGGCGTGTAGTATCTGAGCCACTCGGTTTTCACGATATTGCCGCCGGGTGGCGTCGGATTCTGTTGATACTGCGCGGCAAAATTGTACTCGGTCATGGAATGGCGCAGATCGTCCAGAGTGGCACGTGACATAAGGGCTGGATGAAGAATGTCCCCTTCCCTTCGATGGAACAGTCTGCGTCCGTAAGGTGTCTGAATGTCGTAGTCGGTGTCTTCTTCAGCGATAGCGGGAAGTGAAACAACATCCCATTGGCCGGTTCGTTGGACGTGGGCAACGAGATCATCAGCGTGCAGTCGTTGCATCACAATGACGATCGCGCCCTCCTCTTGGTAGTTCAACCGGCTACGGAGCGTGTTGTCATACCATTCATTCAGAAATCTCTCCGCACATCTGAAATCGCCTCATCGGCCTTCATTGGATCATCGATGATAATAATATCGGCGCCACGTGAGGTTACCACGCCGCCAACCGAAGTCGAAAACCTGGAGCCACCCTTGGTGGTCTCAAATTCCCCGACCGCCTGACGCTCAGCAGATAGGCGGGTGTCGAACAGTGCTTGATAAAAGGAACTCGACATCAATGTGCGGGAATCCCGCGCGAACTTGTCCGATACATCCTGGGCATAGCATACACAAAGTATCTGCTTGGACGGATCGTGCCCTAGCAACCAAGCCGGAAAGGCGACCGTGGTAATCAAAGACTTCAAGTGTCGCGGCGGAATATTTACGATTAGGCGCCGGCACCTACCATGGCGCACCTCTTCCAGCTTGGCGACCAGTGCCTCGATGTGCCAGTTGGGACAGAACCGACCCGGGCCGTGCAGCTCAATGAAAGAACGGTGAACAAAGGCACAAAAATCGCGCCGCAAGATTTCTGGATACATTCCTGATGGAGAGGTTGCCATGTCACTCTGGGTCCTCCGCTGGCTCGCAATGTTTCATTCTTTCATAAATTTCCCGTAGCACCTCGAGGTCTGCCGGCTCAAATGGAAACTGCGCTGGCCGGCTGGCAGCAGCCCGCGCCTCGATTTCGTCGACCCAGTCCAGAAATTTTGCCATCGCGTGGTGCTCGCCACTGGCAGCCTGGGTGGCCAGCTGCATCGCGGTGGCGACGAGCTTCGTTATCTTGCGCGGCCTTCCATCGATTGTCGCCGTCACCGGCGCTTTCGCCGCTTCCATAAGGATCGTGCTGAGGTTTTTTGAGCCTTTCGGCCGGCCTAAGGGATTGCCGGATACACCTTTGGGAAACCGGTATTTCTTCGGAGGCTCTGCCTTCCTATCTTTTTTTCGCCCACCCGGGGGCCGTTTTTGTGGCATGGCGCACGTTCCGTTTAAAAAACTCCCCCGAGGCATTTCTACCCCCCCGGTCTCGGAGTGCATGGCAGTCAGGCTATAGGAACGCGCCTTGCTTATTTCATGCTGCCTAATTCCTCGCTTTTTGGACCCTTGACTTTACTGTTTTCTTTCTATCCCGGTTACGCATTGCGCTGACAAACCCTGCAGGGGAAAGCTTCTGCTCGTAGGCCCAGCTGATTGCCGCCGCTGCGATCATGGTCGTCACGCTTTCGGAGTCCGTGACCTCCAGTCGCCCGTCATAGCCGACTTCGGTCAATGCAAGCTTTACGGACCTGGCAAATTCGCGGCCGGCATCCCGCCAAGGCACGCGTGGGCGTCCTTGGCCTGCGCCGGGCGGCTCCGGAACCGCAAAGGGGACAATCGTATTCAATATCTCAAAGAGGTTCTGCAATGACACGTCCCCGGCTGGGCTCGGCCATGTGTAGTTACCGTCATAGTCTTCCAGCTCGGTTGCCGCGGCCCGCAATTGCACAGCCATTCGAATAACCTTCTAAATCTTTCTGTCACAATACTCGGCTGGCGAAACATCCTTCAATTTCGAAAGCGGTACTGATCCGGCACGCTCAAGCTCTGCGTTGTTTGCCCGGTTCAAGGCGATTTGAAGGTTTCTGGCTAAGATATCAAGCGTGGCATCCGAAGGCCGCGGATCCTTGTCGTTCAATGCATCATCAAACCATTTGCGAATTTCCCAGTGTGGGAGACAGCCATTCGCAAATCTCTTCATGCCAAAAGTCACCCTAAATCAGTCAATTCTTTAGAATAATGACCTGCTTCACAAATTCATCAGCACCAAGGCGTCTGTTTTCGAGAGTTCATCCCTTACTCTTTGGATTCGATCCGGGCGCGACTTTTTGGGCCCTTGGCCGCGCCGGCTGTGCCGTTCTTGAATTGCGCCTTTTTAGCATTGTGCCTGCTCCAATTCGCGGATCGGCCTGAGCTAATTTCCTCGAATGTCTTACCTGTTTCCGAATGGATGGCGCTCAGACCATAAACTTCAGCGAATCTTCGGATGATTCTATCAACATAATAAGGATCCAGTTCGATCCCGTAACCTAGGCGGCCTGTTTTCTCGGCCGCGATAAGTGTAGTACCGGCGCCGGCGAATGCGTCTAGAACAATGCCGCCGCGCTTAGAGCAATCCAGTATGGCGTCCGCCACCAACGCCACGGGCTTGACGGTCCGGTGCATGGCTAGCTCGGCTTTGCGATCCTTGCCAACCGAATTCACATCAGGATAATTCCAGATATTCGAGCGGCTGCGCCCAAACCGCCCAAGTCCTGGATTGTTGATATGCGGTGCCGCGCCGTTCTTGAAGACAAACACCAGCTCGTGCTGGGACCGGTAAAGGCCGCCCATCCCGGCGTTGGTCTTGGCCCAAACACAGAGATTCTCGAGTTCGCTGTACGGCGCAGCAGCATCAAGGGTCTCACGCATGTGTCGCCAGTCCATGCACACGAAATGGATCGACCCGTTGGTGCTGAAGGCCGTGAGGTGTTCAAACGTTGTCCTTAGAAACCCGGTGAACTCGGCCCCGGACCTATTCCTTGACGCCATGGCAAATTCGCGGTGCCGGACCTTGCCCCTGCCGGATACATGCCCGACGATGGGCACATTGTATGGCGGATCCGTGAATACCATCTGGGCCTTCTTTGCCTGCATCAGAGCAATGTAGTTCGCCTTCTCCAAGGCGCTTCCGCACAGCAAATAATGATTTCCGATCCGCCATTGATCACCTGGCACCGAAACAGCTAGATGAGATCGATCGACTTCAGGTACGATGTCGCCCTGGTCCGGCTCGCTCTCGTTCAATTCTCCGATCAGCAGGTCGACCTCTGCCACCTCGAAGCCGGTGATGGTGACGTCGAAGTTCAACTCGACTGATAGATCTTGTAGTTCCAGGGCCAACAATTCGCGGTCCCAACCGGCATTCTCGGCTAGTTTGTTATCCGCGATGACATAGGCGCAAATCTGCGCTGGGGTCAGATGATCAACACGAACCGTGGGGATGTCATCCATGCCCAGCATTCTGGCGGCACTGACACGGCCGTGACCGGCGATGATCCCGTTATTCTGGTCCACCAGAACAGGACTTACGAAGCCGAACTGCTCAATGCTCGCGGCAATCTGCTTTATCTGTTTGGCGCTGTGGGTGCGGGGATTGCGTGAGCGCGGATTGAGTTCCGCAGGATCTTTGTAGATGATTTTCAAGCCTGACATCGCACGTAGCTCCGAGGGCAGAACAGCATCAAACCGGCCCTGTTATCCCCTGCTATTTTGTGCCTGTTCCCTGCTATTTCCAATTGCGGCCCCTGTTATTCGATTTTTGAGAAACGGGCCAAGAGCCTGGAAATGCTGGGGTTCCTGCACTTGGCTGTTGTCAAAAGTGTCTTTTTCCGATTTTTCCCCTGTATTTCGCCCTGTTATGGAGAAAAGTGCCCTGAGCCCAAGTTCGCACGACACTGCATCCACAAGGGGAACGCCATGTCACAGATCGCAAGGCTATGCGGCGCGGCCATCGCGCTGTTTCTGCTCGCCAGCCCGGCACAGCCGGTGCGGGCGCAATCCGCGCCGGCCTCCGACATGCTGGATGCGGCCGCGCCGCCCGGGGCCAATTACGACAAGGCGGAATTCCGCTTCTGGGCGCCGCCGGGGATCGCGAAGCTGGATGGGCTTCTGGTCCTGGTGCCGGGCTCCAATGGCGACGGGCGGGATCAGGCCGCCGATCCCACCTGGCGGCAATGGGCCGAGGCGCACAAGCTTGCGATCGTCGCCACCTATTTCACCGACAAGGTGCCTTCGATCGTGGAGGCTTATGCCGATGTCAGCAAGGGCAGCGGCCAGGCACTTTTAAACGCGATCAATTCCTTCGCCCGCCGCTCCCACCATCGCGAGCTCGCCAAGGCGCCGCTGGTGTTCTGGGGCATGTCGGCGGGCGGCGAATATAATTACGAATTCGCCGCCTGGAAACCGGAGCGGGTGGCCGCCTTTGTCGTCAACAAGGGTAACTTCTATTATACCGCCACCGCCTCCAAGGCGGCGCAGGCGGTGCCCGCGCTTCTATTCGTGGGCACCGCCGATCTTCCCTATCGCATCGACGCGGTGACCGGCATCTTCGCCATGAACCGCCGGCCCGGCGCGCTGTGGGCGCTGGTCCAGGAGCCGGGGGTACCGCATGCGGTGGCCCGCTCGGCCGACCTATCGCGCATTTTCTTCGACGAGGTGCTACCGATGCGGATCGGCGCCATGAAAGACGGCAAGCTGGGCGCGCTCGACCCCGACAAGGGTTGGCTGGGCGATCAGGACAAGAAGACGGTGGCGCCGGTGGTGCCGGGCGAGAAACTACCGGACATGGAAGTCACCTCGTGGCTGCCCACCGAGCGCACCGCAAAGGCCTGGGCGGCGGTGGAAAACGGCACGCCCTTCCAGCCCTAGACCGAAGGGATTTCTGGCGGCGCGGTAGGTCCGGAGCGATAGGTCCAGACATGGGCCGGCGGAATATTCCGCCACACCGCCCGCTTGGTAAGCGCGACACGGGGCGGCTGGGCCACCGGCGGCAGCCAGCTATAAGATAACTGGATGAAGAGCCCGCCATGGCCCTGGCGCGCCAAGGCCCGCTCCAGCAGCGAAGCGCGCGCCGGCTTGGGGAAATGCAGCAGGGGCAAACCCGACACCAAAGCGGCGATCTCGGCGTCCGGCGGCAGGAATTCTTCAAAGGAAACTGCATCGCCCTGGCGGACATCCAGGCCGGAGATAATTCCGCCGGAGCAGCCGGGCGAAGTGGGCATCCCGCTCGATGGCGATGACGCGCCCGGCGCCCACCCGCCGGATCAGGGCCGCGGTCACCGCGCCGGTACCCGCGCCCAACTCGATCACCAGCCCCGGACGGCTGGGATCAAGCTCCGCGGCAATGGCTTCGGCCAGGGCGGGGCTCGAGGGCGTGGGCGCCGATACGCCCTTGGGATTTGCGATCAGCCCGCGCAGAAAGGCCCCATAAGTCGGGGAAGCCGTCCGCCCGGCCATGACACGGCTCTCAACCATTGATTGGCAATGCCTCCGCGGGGCAGAGGTTCCCAAACCCGTCCGCAGGCGCAATCTGGGCACTAATTTCGGGCGCCGTCGAGTCTGATGAGAAAGAAGGCGCTGGCCGAAGCGGCCAGCGCCGCCAGGGCACAGACCAGGGCGGCGGCGTCAAATCCCGCGATCAGGACCTCCCCCTTTGCGCTCAACACGCCGCCCAGAAGGGCCGTCGCCACCATCCCGGCGATCCGCGCCAACGCGCTGTTGAGGCCGGAGGCGGAGCCGGTATGCGCTTGATCCACCGACGACAGGACGGCCGTGGTCAAGGGCGCCACCGCCCCCGACATGCCGATGGAGATCACCACAATAGCCGGAAAGATCACCCGCCAGTAATCGGCTTCACCCTGCCAGTGGCGCAGGATCAGAAATCCCAACCCGGCCACCAGCGAGCCGATGGAAAGCGGCAGCCGCGCCCCCCATTTGCCCGCCAGCCCGCCCATCGGCGGCGAGGCGATGGCCAGGATCACCGCGAAGGGCACCAGAGCGGCGCCCGCGCCGGCGGCGGAATAATCCGCGGCCCGGATCAGCGCATAGGGCACCAAAATCATCAGCGCTCCCAGCGCGCCATAGAGAAACCAGGTCAGCAGGGAGAGCCCGACGAAGCTGGTGGAAGCGAAAAGCGCGAGCGGCATCATTGCATTCTCGCCCTTCGCCTTCTCGATCCAGAGAAAGCCCAGTGTCAGAAGAATGCCCGCAGCCGTCAGGGCCATGGCCGGGACCGTCCAACCCGAGGGTCCCGTCCCGACAGTGAGACCCCAGGTGATGGCGAAAAGTCCGGCCGTGACCGCGAACCCGCCGGAGATGTCCAGCGGAGCCGGATTGCGGGAGGCGGGCGCGTCCTCGAGAAACCGCCAGGCCAGCAGGATGGCGGCCGCTGCCAGCGGCAGATTGATCAGGAAAATGGCGCGCCACCCGCTGTGGTCGATCAGCCAGCCACCCATGACCGGCCCCGCGGCCCCCAGAACCGAGCCCGCCGCCGCCCAGATGCCGACCGCGCGCCCCCGCGCCTTGCCGGTAAAATCCGCACCCAACACGGCCAGGCTGTTGGGCATCAGAAAGGCGGCGCCGATCCCCTGGATGAAGCGGCTGGCCAAAAGCCAAGCCAGGTTGGGCGCCAGGGCGCAGGCTCCGGAGGCCAGCCCGAATAACACGGTTCCCAGGATCATCAGCCGGGCCCGGCCGAAACGGTCCCCGGCCGCGCCGCCCAGAAGCAGGAGCGCGCCCAGCGGCAGGAGATACGCGTTGATCACCCATTGCAACGCGCTCGCATCCGCCTTGAGGCTTGTCCCGATCGCGGCCAATCCGACATTGACCACCGACCCGTCGATGAAAGCGAGGCTGGAGGCCAGGATGGTGGCGGCCAGAACCCAGCCCGGCCGGGCCGGTGCCGTGCTCGCCGGTACGGCGGCATAGCCGGTGTCGCAGACCGCCTGAACCGCCGCGTTGATCATGCCCGTCCCATTGCCGGAGCAGGCATCACGGCAAAATCAGAATGTCAACGGCACGCTGAATACGGCGCGCATGTCCGGTGCGGCGGCGGTGACGCCGAACTCGAAATTGCCGTTCAACGACACATTCGGACCCAGCCGATAGGCCATGCCCAGGGTCATCGCGCCGACCTCGAGCGCGGTGGTCTGCTGCCGGGTCGATCCCAGCATGGTGGTTTGCGGCATCACATAGCTGTGTTCATATCCGAGCGAGAAGGAGAAATCCGGATTGACCGCGAACCCGAAACCGAGATTGACATTGACGGAACTGCTGGGATCGACATGGCCGACAAAAACGGTGCCGATGGTCTTGTTGATGTCCTTGGGTACCGAATAGATGTAATTCGCGCTGGCGAACAGCACCGCGGGATCGGAGACTTTCAGCAAGCTGAAACCGCCTTCCGCGCTCCAGAATCCAGAACCCAGCGCCACTTGCTGGGCGATGCCGGCGGCATCGCGCGCGACATCGAAGGGGCCGAGCCCGGTGTCGCTTTTGGCGCGCGCATTGGCGACAAAGATCGGCCAATCGTCCAGACCCTGGTTGATCTGATAGCGGGCGCCGAATTCCACATCGCCCAGGCCCGAACTCGAGGCATAGATGCTTTGGGTGGCGCTGCCATTCGGATTCTGGACCAGGACCGTGGCGCGGTCGTCGGAGAAGGTGAAGGGCACCCGGACCTCCGCTTCCAGCCGGTCGGTGATGCCATAGCGCAAATCCAGCACGCTGGAGACGATGCTCCGGTCATCGGTCGAGGCGCTGACCTGACCCAGATTGATTCCGGGGACGATGACCACGCCTTCATAGACCAGCCGGTCATTGGTGGTCTGGGTATATTCCACCGAGGGGGTGAGGATGAAATGCTCGGCCGGGGTGAGCACCGCCAATCCTTGCGGCAGGCTTTGCACCACCTGCGGTGGCCCCTCTTGCGTGGGTGCTTCGCCAACCGGCGAAGTCGGCGCGGAAGATGCGGGCGTTGGCGCGGACATCGCGGGCGCCGGTGCGCCGGTTGCGGGGGCCGGCGCGGCAGAGGCTTGCGCGATCACGGTGCGATGCGTCACGCCGGAACTGCCCGGCGCCGCCTGGTAGAGAGGCATGGTCGGCGCATCCATGGGCAGGGCCGCGGACTGCAGGGTGGCGGCGTGCGAATTGAGCCGGGCAAGTTCCTTGCGCTGGCCTTCGATGATGGCGGTCTGCTTGCCGATCGCCTCCTGTTGCGCCTTGAGCGCGTGCTCTTGTGCCGCCAGGCGGGCCTGCTGGGCCTTCAATTGGGCGTCAATCGCCTTGATCTGCTTTTCCAACGCGGTGTCGTCGGCACGGACCGGCAAGGCCGAGGCAAGACTGAAAAACGCCAAACAAACGCCGACGAAGATGGTTCGCTGCCAATTTTGCGAACGGAAAACAGGCCTATCGAAAGCCATCAGGCGCCCCCGAGTGATCTTCTGCCCCGACTTTAACATAGAACTTGGTTAACAACAGATTGCCACCGGCCGATATCCGGCTGCGGCGGCCCTCCGGTTCCAGTTCCCTAATTCTTAATGGCCCCCGCCAAGGCCAGATGCCGCCAGCATTTCATTGATGAGCTGGTTCGTAAGAAGATTTTGTGACAACTGCTTCTGCCAATCCTGGAAATTGTAGATCGTCAGTGTGACGTTGGTGCTTTGGGTAATGGTCTGATTGCTGGCGGTGTTGAGCACGATGTTCTGGATCTGCCCGGCATTGAGGTTGGCGAGCACCTGGGTGGTGCCGCCCGCCGGGTTCAGGATCTGTACGCCATTCAGGACTTGCGGCGCCGCGTTGGAGACCGGGCCGCTGCCGCTATTGGGGCCCGGCGGATCGGAAGCAGCAGGTGAATTCTTGAGAACGGTCGGCACCACATTGGAGACAAAGGTGGTGAGAGGCGTGGTATTGCCGGTTTGGACCGTATTGTTGACCTGGGGTGGGCTGACCGACGGGACAGCGCTGCCGACTTGCGGCAGGGAACTGCCCTGGGGCGCGCCAACGGTCTGAGATGCGCCGCCGGCCAGGAGCGCATTGTTGATCTCCGGATTATTATTCGCCTTGCTGGTGCTGCTGGCGCCCGGCGTGCTGATACCGGCCTTGGCCAGATCATTGGCGACCAATGCCTGGATCGATTGGCCCAGACCCGCCAATTGCTGCACCTGGGGCCCGGCGGGCGTCCAGTTGAGGGTGGACATAAGCGCGAGCTGGCCATCGACCATGGTCTTCACGCTGGCGCCGAAATCGAACTGCGCCCCCGCGGCGGTAAAGAATCCGCCGCGCATCTTTGCCAGGGCACGATTGCTGACCGGGTCCGCGGTGGCCAAAAGCGTGCCGTTGGGCGCATTCAAGCTGGTTGCATCCGGTGCGGCTTTTGGGCTGCCCTGGTCTTCAACGCCGCGCAGTGTTGGAGAAATGGCCGTTAGCTCGGTCGCAATCGCATCAGCCGCACTGAGTGCTGCAGGTTGATCTTTATCGGCCGTCGGCGCAGACGTTGTTCCGGCTCCGCTGCCGGCTTGACCGCCCGGCTGATCCGCCATGACGATACAGGGGATGTTCAATTCGAGGAGCTTGTCGCACGAAGCGTGGGCCTGGTTTTCAACCAGCCCGACAAAGCGGGCGCGGTAGAGCTTCTTCTGGTCATGCCACGGCATGGGCGCGATGGCCGATGCGGCATGGGCCAATTCGCCGGAAGAAAGTGATGCAATGTGGGCGATCTGCGCCTCGGCCGCGGCCCGCTCGCTGAACGCCCCGACTTGAATGGTCCAGCCCGGCTGAGCCGCGGCCGGGGCGCCAAGCAGGCCCGTCCCCAAATCCGCCGTATTGATTTTTTCAAGGAACGGTCCGGCCGGCATGTTGACGGCCATCGCCAGGCAAGGGATCAGAGACCCGGCCAGGCCGATCCCGAATAGCTCTGCACATCTGCGTTTTCCGGTCATGGCGATTTGACCTCCCCTAGGGGCTGGGCAGGATCTGATTGGGTTCGATCTGATAGAGGACGTGAATATCGCGCATCAGCGGCGTCAGGGGCTGAATGACGCTGGCTGCGGCCAGCGGATGCGCGTCCGCCCACCGTCTCCATTCCGCGGCGCTGTTGAAGGCGGGTGCGCGTGCCCCGCTGGGCGGCTGGCGGACCAGAAAGGCGATGCCGTTCCAGACTTTCTGGAAGTCATCCGCCGAGAATTCGCGCAGGCCCAGCGCCGGGTCGCCGACCAGGACATGATCGCCGACCACGCCCTTGATGACCACAAAATGCTTGTAGGAACCGATCTGGATCAGGGCGATGGCCGGAATGGCGATCTGCTGCAACTGCGCCAGACTGACTCTGTAACCGTCCGCCTTGTAGCCGATCGACGCCAGATAGGTCTTCATGTCCAGAAGCGAAAAGCCCAGCTTCTGGATATTGGCCTGGTCGCCCACCGCATACATGGCCTTGAACACCTGGCCTTCGTCGGTCTTCAAGCCATATTGATAGCGGAGCAATGTCGCCAGGGCCGCGGAGCCGCAGCTATAATCGAATTGCTGGCGGATCACGGTGCGGAACGGAATTTCCGCATAGCTGGTGATGTGGAGATTGTACTTCCCCAGATCGGCATTGCCGAGCGTGACTTCGCCGGCCCTGGCGGACGAACAGAACGCCGCGAGGAGAAGAATGCCGAAAGACAAGACCGTTGCGCCTCCCCAGCGCGGGAGCGGGACGGTCTTTGCGGTGGGACGTGAGCGGTTCATGCCGGTTCGCCCAAGTCAGTTGGTCGGCGTCAAAATCGTAACGCTGAGCGTGCCCTGAAGATTGTTGTTGTTGCCGGTGTTGAATACGAAATTGCCCACCCCGCTGAAGCCATCGAAAGCCCCCTTCGGCACGTTGATGTCGCCGGTGGTGATGGTGTCGGCATTCACCTGATTCCCGGAATTGACCGCGTCCAGATTCTGGTTGGTGAGCGCGATGCTGCTGCCGCCGCTCAAATTCGCCAGATCGGAAGACGAAAGAGGCTGAGGCAAGGAAGGCGTTGTTTGCGCAGGGGCCGCCAAGGCGTGACTTGCCAGGACCAAGACAGCAGCCGCCACCGAAACAAGTGTCCGGTTCATGTTAGCCTCCAGAAATGGGCTGGCGGGCGGATCGAGCCGCCCGCCAGCGCCGGGTTCAAGGAGTTCTGCGTACCGAAGGTCACGTTCGCGTTGGCCGCGATGGAGGTCGCCGCCTGGGTGACGGAACCCACGCCGGTGTTGAGGTTGGCAGTCTGTACGCCCGCCCAGCTGCCGGCATTGCTCATGCTGACATTGCCGGTGGTGACGCTGTTGCCGCCATTATGCTCACCGTTTGCGAGGATGAACTTGTTATCGGCCACGACACCCTTCAGATCTTCGGCCGAGACCGTCTTGGTGAGGGTGACGGTGGTGGTGTTGTAGCTGTCGATGGTCTTGTTTACCGCGACATTCTTGGTGTTGTTGCTGTCGATTGTCTTGGTGTTGCCATTGTCGGCACTGACCGTGTTGTTGCTGGCAATGTTCTTGCCGCCGTTCGAGGCATTGCCGGTGCCGTTATTGGTGCCGGCGGAATTGGTCTTGTTCACCGCCAGCGTATTATTGCTGTCAGTAACGTTGCCGCCATTCGAAGCATTTCCGTTGCCGTTGTTGGTGCCGGCGGAATCGGTCTTGCTCACCGATATGGTCTTGGTGTTCCCGTTATCGGCGCTCACCGTGTTGTTGCTGGCAATATTCTTGCCGCCGTTCGAGGCATCGCCCGCGCCGGTGTTGGTGCCGGCCGAAGACGAAGAGGTGTTGCCATTGTCCGCCGAAACAGACTTGGTGTTCGAGGTCGTGGTGTTGGCGGTGCTGCCGTCATTGGCATTGGTGTTGCCTTGACCGAGACCTACATTGGCATCGAGTGCGAACGCACCCCCCGACAGAGCCAGCCCAATCGCAAGCGTCGAAACGGACGCCAGTATCTTCAAGCGTGTCATGCTCATTCTCCTTGGAGTTAGAAACCGGTTTGAGATGATGAAAGCGCACCCGCTCGACTTCGAAGTGCTATTTCAGTTTGCACCCGATTAACCCGGACCGTTAGTGAATTTTTAACGATTGCCACGGCAAAAAAATTCATAGTTAACGGATAGATTTTTGCTTGAGAACAATGTCGAGCAGGCGAGTCGATTGGCGGCGCTGACGCAATAAATCTCAAGCATCTGAATCCGTTGTCCTTATTCGCGCGACTGAAATTGATAATGAGATTCGCAATTGCAAATGTGCGATTGCGAAGCGATTTTCTCCTGCGGCGAACGTCGCGCAATCGCAAGACCCTTGCTCGCGGCGCCCGGCTCCGCATCGCAATCATGCCTGTGGAGAAATTCCAAAACTCTTCTTGGAATCGTCACCCAAACCGTCACCGACGCCGATATTTTCTTAAACCGTAACGGTTACGACATGCAGCTATGCGCGATCGAACACGAGTTCTGATTCTTTCCCTGGCGGGGATTTTCAGCCTGCCCTGCGCCGCATCGGCGGGCGAAGCCTTTCCCAATCCCCTGCCCGATCGGGAATTGGCGGCTGATACTGCCGGCACCGCCATCGTGATCGCAATCCGGGCGCCCGCCGCAGACACAAAGCCCGGCATGATCAATGCCGAAGCATCAGAAAATTTTCGTGGAATTGAAACTTTCAGTCTGGACAGCGGCAATCTTTCCCGCAGCCAGGCGGCCACATCGCTTTCGGTCCGGGTCACCCTCATAGGCTTCGGCAACTCTGCCTTCTGACGGGTTTCACGAACTAATCCAGCACCGCCAGCAGATCCTTGGCGTCGATCTGGGCGCCGGGGGTGACCAGGAGTTCGGCTGACCGTGCCGTCGCGCGGCGCATGCAGCGCGGTTTCCATCTTCATCGCCTCGATGGTGAGAAGTACATCGCCCTGCTTGACGATCTCGCCCTTGCGGACCGCGATGGTGGCGATGGCACCGGGCATGGGCGCGGCGACATGGGTTTCATTGCCCTCCTCCGCCTTGCGCCGGGCCTCCACCACCGCCTTGGCGGAGCGGTTGGGGACCTTGACGTTGCGGGGCTGGCCATTGAGCTCGAAGAAGACCCGCACCTTTCCTTCCTCATCGGTCTCCCCGATGGTCTGGAGCCTGCAGCACCAGCGACTTGCCGCGTTCCAGTTCGACCGCGATCTCTTCGCCCGGTTTCATGCCGTAGAAAAAGACCGGCGTGGGCAGAACCGAGACCGGCCCATATTTGCCCTGCATCCCGGCATATTCGGCAAAGACCTTGGGATACATCAGATAGGAAAGCAGTTCGTCGCCCTCCAGCGGCCGGCCGATCTTGGCCTCCGCCTCTTTGCGCGGCCTTGTCGAGATCGATGGCCGGCAGCCGCGCGCCCGGCCGGTCCGTGATCGGCTTGATGTCCTTCAGCACCTTGGCCTGCAGGGCTTTGGGCCAGCCGCCCAGAGGCTGGCCGAGATCGCCGCGCAGCATCTCCACCACCGAGGCGGGAAAGGCGATGTCGCTGCTTCGGATCGAGCACGTCGTCGCTGGTCAGGTCCTGCGCCACCATCATCAGCGCCATGTCGCCCACCACCTTGGAGGATGGCGTCACCTTGATGATGTCGCCGAACAGATCGTTGGCGGCGCGATAGGCCTTGGCGACTTCGTGCCAGCGCGTCTCCAGCCCCAGCGAGCGGGCCTGCTCCTTGAGATTGGTGAACTGGCCGCCCGGCATTTCATGCAGATAGACTTCCGAAGCGCCCGCCTTCAGATCGCTTTCGAAGGCGGCATATTGGGTGCGCACCGCCTCCCAGTAAAAGCTGATCTGGCGGATGGCTTCGGGATCGAGCCCGGGATCGCGCGGCGTATGCCGCAGCGCCTCCACGATCGAGCCGAGGCAGGGCTGGGAGGTGGTGCCCGACATCGCGTCCATGGCGCCGTCCACCGCATCGACGCCCGCATCCACCGCCGCCAGGATGGTGGCGCCGGCGATGCCGGAGGTGTCGTGGGTGTGCAGATGGATGGGAAGCCCGATCTCGTTCTTCAGCGCCGAGATCAGAACGCGGGCCTGCGGCCGGCTTGAGCAGTCCCGCCATGTCCTTGATCGCCAGAATATGGCAGCCCGCCTTCTCCAGCTCCTTGGCCATGCGGATGTAATAGGCGAGATCATATTTGGCCCGCGACGGATCGAAGATGTCGCCGGTATAGCAGATGCGCGCCTTCGGCCAGCTTGCCGGCTTCCCGCACCGCGTCGATGGCGACCGCGCATATTCTCCACCCAGTTGAGGCAGTCGAAGATGCGGAACAGGTCCATGCCGGCATCCGCGGCGCGGGCCGACGAATTCCTTCACCACATTGTCGGGATAGTTGGTGTAGCCCACCCCGTTGGCGCCGCGCAGCAGCATCTGGATGAGAAGATTGGGCACCTGTTCGCGCACCTTGGCCAGCCGCTCCCAGGGATCTTCGCTGAGAAACCGCATCGCCACATCGAACGTGGCGCCGCCCCAGCATTCCAGCGACAAAAGCCCCGGCAGGCCGCTCGCATAGGCCGAGGCGATGCCGGCAATGTCATAGGTGCGCATGCGGGTGGCGATCAGCGATTGATGCGCGTCGCGCATGGTGGTGTCGGTGATCAGGATCTGCTTCTGGTCCTTCATCCATCGGGCGAATTTCTCCGGGCCCAATTCCTCCAGGCGCTGCTTGGCGCCCGGCAAAGCCGCCCGGCCGAACATCAGGCGCTTCGGGCTTGCGGGCGTCGGCGGGCGGGAGCGCCCGGCCGCGGGTCTCGGGATGTCCGTTCACCGTCACATCCGCAATATAGATGAGAAGCTTGGTGGCGCGGTCGCGGCGGGGCGCGAAATGGAACAACTCGGGCGTCTCGTCGATGAAGCGGGTGGTGTAGTCGTGGCTGCGGAATTTGGGATGGGCCAGGACCGATTCCAGGAAGGGCAGATTGGTGGCGACGCCGCGGATGCGGTATTCGCGCAAGGCGCGGCTCATGCGGGCGATGGTTTCCTGCGGGGTGGGCGCCCAGGCGGTGACTTTTTCCAGCAGCGGATCGTACCAGCGCGTCACCACCGCCCCGGAATAGGCGGTGCCGCCATCGATCCGGATGCCGAAGCCGGTGGCGCCGCGATAGGCGATAATGCGGCCGTAATCGGGAATGAAATTATTCTCCGGATTCTCGGTGGTGATGCGGCACTGCATGGCATGGCCACGGGTGGTGATGTCGCTTTGCCGGGGAATGCCGGTCTCGTAGGCCCCATCCGGGCCCACCGCGCCGATCCGCTTGCCTTCGGCGATGCGGATTTGCGCCTTCACGATGTCAAGCTCGCACACCATCTCGGTGACGGTGTGCTCGACCTGGATGCGGGGATTGACCTCGATGAAATAGAATTTGCCGGTGTCGACATCTATCAGGAATTCGACCGTGCCGGCGCCGACATAGTGGGTGCCGCCGGCGATCTTGAGGGCGGCCTCGCACAGGGCCTCGCGGGTATTGACGTCGAGATAGGGCGCCGGCGCCCGCTCGATCACTTTCTGGTTGCGGCGCTGGATGGAGCAGTCGCGCTCGAACAGATGCACCAGATTGCCATGGGCATCGCCCAGAATCTGGACCTCGACATGGCGGGCGCGGCGGACCAGCTTTTCCAGATAGACCTCGTCCTTGCCGAAGGCGGCCTTGGCCTCGCGGCGGGCGGTGAAGACGGCGTCGGTCAGCCCGTCTTCTCTGTCGATCGGCCGCATGCCCCGGCCGCCGCCGCCCCAGGACGCCTTCAGCATCACCGGATAGCCGACCGCGCGGGCCAATCGCCTTATCTCTTCGGAATCCTCGGGCAAGGGCGGGGTCGCCGGCATCACCGGCACGCCCACCGAGACCGCCAGATTGCGGGCGTCCACCTTGTTGCCCAGCTTGCGCAGACTTTCGGGAGACGGACCGATGAAGACGATGCCGGCCTTGGCGCAGGCTTCGGCGAATTCCGGGCTTTCCGACAGCAGACCATAGCCGGGATGGATGGCGTCGGCCTTGGCTTCCCTGGCCACCCGCAGAATCTCGTCGATGGAGAGATAGGCCTCGACCGGTCCCTTGCCCTTGCCGATCAGATAGGCCTCGTCCGCCTTGAAGCGGTGGAGCGACAGCTTGTCCTCCTCGGCATAGACCGCGATGGTGGAAATGCCCAGTTCCGTCGCGGCGCGGAACACGCGGATGGCGATCTCGGAACGGTTTGCCACCAGAAGGCGACGGAACGGCACAGACATATTTGAACCCGCGAAAAGAACGGAGCTTTATGTTGCAAGCGCGTAACCAACGCAACCTGCTCTGGCGGGAGAATTTTTGGCCGATTTTGGAGGATTATTCCGCCGGCGCGGGTGAGGCGTGAGCGCCCCCTGGGGCGGGCTTGGAACGGCCGCCGAAAATACGCCATTCGCCCAGCCGCTTCTCCAGCATGTCGAGATACACATAGATCACCGGCGTGATGTAGAGCGTCAGCGCCTGGGAGAGGAGCAGCCCGCCCACCACCGCCAGGCCCAGGGGCCGGCGCGAATTCGAGCCCGCGCCCAGCCCCACCGCCACCGGCAGGATCCCCATCAAGGCCGCCATGGTGGTCATCATGATCGGCCGAAAGCGCACCACGGCCGCTTCGAAGATCGCCTGAGGGGCCGGGACATGCTGCCGCCGCTGGCGGGTGAGCGCAAAGTCGATCATCAAAATCGCGTTCTTCTTGACGATGCCGATCAGCATGATCATGCCGACAAAGGCATAGAGGCTGAGCGGCATGCCGAACAGCCACAGCGTGATCAGCGCCCCCACCGCCGCGGACGGCAGGCCGGAGAGAATGGTGAGCGGGTGGATGAAGCTCTCATAAAGAATGCCCAGCACGATATAGACGGTGATGATGGCGATACCGAGCAGAAGCCCCATATTGCCCATCGAACTCTGGAAGGCCTGGGCCTGTCCCTGGAATTGCCCCAACACGGCCGACGGAATGCCGATCCGGTCGCGGGTCTGCTGAATGGCGGTGACCGCGTAGGACAGCGAATAGCCGGAGGTCAGATTGAAGGAGATCGTCACCGCCGGCAGCTGGCCCAGATGATTGACCGCAAGCGGCATGGTGCCAGGCACCAGTTTGACCACCGCGCTCAGCGGCACCAGCGTGGTGGTGCCATTCGGGCCATTGCTGGATGACACATAGAGCTGATTGATGTCGTTGACGTTGTTCTGGTACTTGGGCAGCAGTTCCAGCATCACCCAATATTCCGCGTCGCTGGCGTAGATGGTCGAGATCTGTTCGCCGCCGAAGCTGGCGCCCAATGCGGTTTCGATGGCGGAAATCGAGACCCCATGGCTGGCGGCCTGGTCGCGGTCGATCATCACATTGATGGCGGGGCTGGCGAAATTCATGTCGCTGGTGACATCGGCGAAGCCCGGCACCTTGGTGAGCGCCGATACCAGCTGATTGGCGCTTTTTTGCAGTTCGTCCTGGCCGGTGGACTGCAGAGTATATTGATAGGTCGATTTGGATTGATGGGCGCCGATGCGGATGGCTGGCGGATTCTGCATATAGGCGTTGACACCCAAAACCTTGTCGAGCTTGGGCCTGAGTTCTTCGATCACTTGATCGGCGCTGAGACTGCGCTGGCTATACGGCTTGAGCTTGAGCAGCATCGAGCCGGTATTGGTGCCGCTGCGCGGACCGCCGGCGCCCACGCTGGACATCACATCCTGGACATTGGGGTCATGGGCAGCGATGTCGGCAAGCTGCTTCTGATATTTCACCATCTGATCGAAAGAGGTGCGGTCCGCCGATTCGGTATTGACGAAGATCTGGCCGGAATCCTCGGAAGGGATAAAGTCCATCGGAATGAACATGAACAGCGCCACCGTCGCCGCCAGGCTCAAGCCGAACAGCGCCATGATGAAGCGGCGGTGATTCATCCCCCAGAGCAGGGAGCGCTCATAGCCCGCCTTGGTCCGGTCGAAGACCTGCTCGCTCCATCGATAGAAATGGCCATGTTCGGAGCCCTTGCCTGGCTGGATGAAGCGCGAGCAGAGCATCGGCGTCAGCGTCACCGAAATCAGGCCCGAAAACAGGATCGCCATGATGATGGTGACCGCGAATTCGTGCAGCAGCCGCCCCACCACGCCGCCCATGAACACCACCGGAATGAACACCGCCGCCAGCGACACGGTCATGGACAGGATGGTGAAGGAGATCTCGCCGGAGCCGGTCAGCGCCGCCTGGCGCGGGGTCTGGCCCCCCTCCACATGGCGGACGATATTCTCCAGCATGACGATGGCGTCGTCGACGATGAAGCCCACCGAGAGCGTCAGCGCCATCAGGGAAAGATTGTCCAAACTGTAGCCCAGAAGCGCCATGGCCGCGAAGGCGCCGATCACCGCGATGGGCAGCGCCAGGGACGGGATCAGGGTGGCCGAAAGCGTGCGCAGGAAGACGAAGATCACCCCCACCACCAGCACCGCCGCGATCAGGAGCGTGGTCTGCACATCCGCCACCGAGGCCCGGATGGTCTGGCTGCGGTCATAGAGCACCGACAGATGCGCCGATTTCGGCATGGTCTTAATGAAGCGGGGGATCACCTGCATGATCGAATTGACGATCTGGATGGTGTTGGAGCCGGGCTGGCGCTGCACCGCCAGCACGATTGAGCGCTTGCCGTCGAACCAGCTGGCGGCCAGATTGTTCTGATAGCTGTCGATGGCGCGGCCGACATCCTGGAAGCGCACCGGCGCGCCGTTGCGCCAGGCGATGATCTGCTTGTTCCACTGCGCCGCGTCGGTCAGTTGGCCATTGACATGGATCTGGGTCGCCTGGCTGGGACCGTTGATCTGGCCGGTGGAGATATTGACATTGGCGGCCTTGACCGCCGCCGCCACCTGGTCGATGCCGATATCGCGCGCGGCCAGCGCGGTGGGATCCATCTGCAGCCGGACCGCATAGGCGGCGGCGCCGAAGACATTGACCTGGGCGACGCCGTTCAAGGTGGAGAGCTGGCGGGCAAGCAAATTCTCCGCATATTTGTCCAACTCGTAAAGCGGCATGGAATCCGACTGCATCGCCAGATACAGGATGGGCGAGTCCGCCGGATTGACCTTATGCAGGGAGGGCGGCGACGGCATGTTGACCGGCAATTGATGCGCCGCCTGCTGGATCGCGGCCAGCACGTCTTCCGCCGCGCCGTCGATATCGCGGTCGAGATCGAACTGGATGGTGATCTGGGTGCGGCCCGAAGAACTGGTGGACGTCATCGAGCTGACGCCGGGAATGGTGGAAAATTCGCCTTCCAGCGGCGTCGCCACCGCAGAGGCCACCGTTTCCGGATCGGCGCCCGGCAGGCTGGCGAATACCGAGATGGTGGGAAAATCCACCGCCGGCAATTCGCTGACCGGCAGGCTGAAATAGCCGAACAGGCCGAAAATCACCAGCGCCGCCATCATCAAGGTGGTCAGCACCGGCCTTTCGATGAAAATCCGGGAAAGGTTCATGACGGCGCGGTGATGGAATCGGAATTCGACATCATCGCATCGTCGCGGATTTGAACCTTGGTGCCGGGCGTGATGCGCAACTGGCCCCGGACCACCACCAGGTCCCCCGGCCGCACATCGCCCTTGATGGCGTCGGTGCCGCCATCGTCATTCAGCACCGTGACCGGCCTGGAGACGACCAAATCGTCTTCTCCCACCACATAGACATAATTGGAATCCGGGCCGACATTGACGGCATCGCGCGGCACGGTTGTGGCGCCCGGAATCTGATTCAGGGTGACGCCGACATTGAGGCTCTGGCCGGGCACCAGCCGCTGGTCGTCATTGGCGAAGGTGGCGCGCAGCTCGATGGTGCCAGTATCGGCACTGACCGAATTGGAGATGAAATCCACCTTCGCTTTCTCCTGCCCGCCGGCCGCGCCGGGCATCGGCACGGTGGCGTAGAGCTTTCCCGCCGCCATCTGATTCTGAATCCGGGTGAGTTGGTTCTGCGGCAGGAAAAAGGAAAGCTTGATCGGCTGGATCTGGGTGATGCTGACCAGGGGCGTCGATCCCGCCACGGTGATGAGATTGCCGGGCTGAATCTGGATCGGTCCGGTCTTGCCGTCGATCGGCGACAGGATGCGGGTATAGCCCAGATTCTCCTGGGCGATATTCACCGCCGCCCTGTCGGCCTCCACCGTGGCGTCGTCGGCCTTGGCGGCGGCCACCGCCTGGTCCCGCGCCTGTTCGGAGATCGCATTCTGGGCGAACAGCGCGGTGTAGCGCTTTTGATCGTTGCGGGCGCTTTCGGCATTGGCCATGTCCTTGGCGAGCTGCGCCTTGGCCTGGGCCAGCGCATTCTCAAACGGTTCGGGATCGATCAGGAACAGGGGATCGCCCTTGTGAACCAGTTGACCCTCCTGGAAATAAGCCTTGAGCAGACGGCCCTGAACCTGGGCGGTAACCTGGACGGTGGCGGGCGAGATCACCGTGGCGATGGTTTTCTCGACCACCGTCACGTCCTTCTTTTCGGCGCGGGCGGTAATCACCGGCACCGGCGGAGCGACATGCGGCTTTGGCGGAAACAGAAACCCCCAGCCGAACCAGACCAGCGCCGCCAGCAGAACCAGGCCGGCGCCGATCAGAAGCCGGCGCCGGCGGGAAAAACGTCCCGCCTCCGCCGTGCGCGCCAAGGATGGACGAAATTCGCTGACCGACATCTTGCAGGGGCCCTGTCATGGACGCATGAATAGCCGCGCCGGGCCGGAACCCCGCAGACCACCGCCGGGGAATGCGTCCTCACCCTGGGGCGATAACCGGCCGCGGTGGGGAATGTTCCTTTGCGGCGCACAATTTTATAGACTGAGAATTGCTCACAATTGTCCCGGATGACACTTACAGTTGGGCAAGAGAATTACGGTTTGCACATGTTTGCGGCCTCGCTTGCGCCCGTGCACAAGAATGCGGCAGACCCTGACCCAACCGATGGCGTTTCCATAAACGAAATGAGACAAAGATGTTCCAGGAAATACGTGATTTCTTGACTCCGGCAGAGGTCACACGCCTCACCGAGCTTTCCCGGGAACTCCGATTCGTGGAAGGACGGTTGTCCAATCCCGCCAACACCTCCAAGGTCAATCTGCAAACCGACCAGACCGATCCGCGCTATCCTGAAGCCGCCAAGATCGTGATCGACGCGTTTCAGCGCTGCCGTCCCTTTCGCGATTTCGCCGCTCCCAAGCGCATCGCCCCGCCGCTGTTGAGCCGTTATGAGCCCGGGATGAAATATGGCGCCCATGCCGATGCCGCCTTCATGAGCATCAATGGGCAATCCGGCGCCTATCAGTTGCGTTCGGATCTGTCTTCGACCGTGTTTCTCTGCGATCCCGACAGCTATGAGGGCGGCGAACTGGTGCTGCACATCGGAACCCTGCCCGTCGTGATCAAGGGCCGGCCCGGGGAGGCTTTTGTCTATCCCTCCACCACCCTGCACGAAGTCCGGCCGATCAGGTCCGGGGTCCGGCTGGTTTCCATCACTTTCATCGAAAGCCTGATTCCGGACGAGCGCGAGCGCAACCTGGTGTTCGAAATCAAGGACGTGCTTGGGCTGGAGGGCCTGAAAATGGATTGGGTCAGCCGCACCCGGCTGGAAGCGGTGATGCAGAATCTCACCCGCATGTGGTCCAGAAGCTAAGCCAGGATTTCAGGCAGCGAGCTTCGCCAGCGCCTTCAGGATCCGATCCGTCATCGCTTCGGTGCCGAGTTGGGTCATGCCCGGCTGCATGATGTCGCCGGTGCGATAGCCCTCGGCCAGTACCGTCTCCACCGCCTTTTCCAGAAGCTTGGCGTCCTCCACCCGGGCGAAGGAATAGCGCAGGCACATGGCGAAGGAGAGGATGGAGGCGATGGGATTGGCCAGACCCTTGGCCGGCGATATCCGGCGCGCTGCCATGAATCGGCTCATAGAGCGCGGCCTGTTTGCCGTTCACTTTCGCGCCCAGCGAGGCGGATGGCAGCATGCCGATCGAGCCGGTCAGCTGCGCGGCTTCATCCGACAGCACATCGCCGAACAGATTGTCGGTGACGATCACGTCATATTGCTTGGGATTGCGCACCAGCTGCATGGCGCAATTGTCGGCCAGCACATGGCTGAGCGCGATGTCGGGAAATTCTTGCTTGTGCACCGTGGTGACCACTTCGCGCCACAGCACGCCGGTGACCATCACATTGGATTTCTCCGCCGAGGCGACACGCTTGTCCCTCAAGCGCGCCAGTTCGAACGCCACCCGGGCGATGCGGGCGATTTCGGACGTGGTATAGACCTGGGTGTCGACGGCGCGCTTCTGGCCGTCGGGCAAGGTGGTGGTCTCCTTGGGCTCGCCGAAATAGACCCCGCCGGTCAATTCGCGCACGATCAGGATGTCGAGACCCGACACGATCTCGGGCTTGAGGCTGGAGGCATCCTTCAGCGCGTCGAAACAGAGCGCGGGCCGGAGATTGGCGAACAGCGCCAGATCCTTGCGCAGGCGCAACAGGCCCCGCTCCGGCTTCTGGGCGAAGGGCAGACTGTCCCATTGCGGTCCGCCTACCGCGCCGAACAGCACCGCATCGGCCTTTTTGGCCTTTTCGATGGTCTCCTCGGGATCGGGGCGGCCCATTTTCTCGAAGGCGCCGCCGCCGATCAGCCCTTCCTCCAGCGTGTAGCCGAAATTGCGGTTCCTGCCATACCAGGCCAGAACCCGCTTGGTCGCGTCCATCACTTCGGGGCCGATGCCGTCGCCCGGCGTTATCAGAATGTTGTGCATGTCTTTCTCTTACAGCCAGGGCGCTTGGTGTTTGTGCCGCTTCTCGTAGGTCGCGATCTTGTCCTCGTCGCGCAAGGTGAGGCCGATATCGTCCCAGCCATTGAGCAGGCACTGGCGGCGGAATTCGTCGACCTCGAATTTGATCATGCCGCCGTCGGGACCGCGGATTTCCAGTTTCTCCAGATCGACGGTGACGCGGGCATTGGCGCCGCGCTCGGCATCGTCCATCAGCTTGTCCACCTCCGGCTGCGGCAGCTTGATCGGCAGGATGCCGTTCTTGAAGCAGTTGTTGTAGAAAATGTCGGCGAAGCTGGGAGCGATGACGCAGCGGATGCCGAAATCGAGCAGCGCCCAGGGCGCGTGCTCGCGGCTCGAGCCGCAACCGAAATTCTCCCCCGCCACCAGAATCTGGGCCTTGCGGTAGGCGGGCTTGTTGAGCACGAAATCCGGATTCTCGCTGCCGTCGGGACGGTAGCGCATCTCGTCGAACAGGGCCTTGCCCAGCCCGGTGCGGCGGATGGTCTTGAGGAATTGCTTGGGGATGATCATGTCGGTGTCGACATTGATCATGTTGAGGGGGGCGGCGATGCCGTCGAGCTCTGTGAAATGGTTCCATGGCGCCGGGACCATAATGAATCCGCCCGCCTCCCGCCACCCTCTGCGGCGCGGCAAATTCCGCCTTTTCAGGACGAGCAGGAGACCGAAGGCCCAGATATTCCGGGGCGGGCGGCAGGGCCAGGGCGTCTTCGCCCGCATGTTCGTCATAGGGGCTCTGCACCAAATTCAGGATGCGGCCCAGCGGCCCGGTATCGCCTTGGTCCTCAACCGCCCGGATGGCGGTTTCGGCCACCCAGTTGCGCAACACATATTTGGGATTGACCGCGTTCATGGCCGGACCGCGGCCGCCCTCCCCCGCCATGCGGGCCCGGTAACGCTTAAGCCATTCCGAGGCGCGGTCGCGCGCCGCGCCGAATAGATCGAGCCAGGTGTCGCTGCCCATAGGCAGATTGCGGAATGTCAGGCGTGTAATCGGCCCTGGCATGGGCCATCAGCACCAAAAGCGACCGGATCAGGTCGTTGTCGTCCTTCTCCTCGCGCACCAGGCCCAGCTTGGCCCGCATCAGGGCGCGGAAGCGGGTGACGAAATGGGATTCGTAGGTCTCGAGTTTTTCCACCAGCCTGTCGCTTTCGATCAGGCTGGAAAGCGCCAGCGCCAGGGCGCGCAAATTCCACAGGCCGATGCCGGGCTGATTGGAAAAGGCGTAACGGCCGGTCTCGTCGGAATGGTTGCAGATAAAGTCCGGGTCATAGGCGTCTAGGAATCCGTAGGGCCCATAGTCCAATGTGATCCCCAGGATGGACATATTGTCGGTGTTCATCACCCCATGGGCGAAACCGGCGGCCTGCCATTCGGCCATCAATTCGGCGGTGCGCTTCACCACTTCGCCGAACCAGCCGGCATGGTCGCCCACGAATTCGGGGAAATACTCGCCGATCACATGATCGGCCAGGAGCCGCACCCGCTCGAACTTGCCGGCATGATGGAAATGCTCGAAATGGCCGAAGCGGATATGGCTTTGCGCCAACCGGGTGAGGATGGCGCCCGGCTCCAGCCTTTCGCGGCTCACCGTCTCGCCGGTGGCGATGATGGAAAGCGCCCGGCTGGTGGGAATGCCGAGGCCCGCCACCGCCTCGCTGGCCAGATATTCGCGGATGGTGGAGCGCATCACCGCGCGGCCGTCACCGAAGCGGGAATAGGGCGTGAGCCCGGAGCCCTTGAGCTGGATATCCCACAAATCGCCTTTCGGGTTTCGGATCTGGGCGATCAGGAGCGCCCGTCCATCGCCCAGCCGGCCGGCCCAGGCGCCGAACTGATGGCCGGAATAGGCCATCGCCAGGGTCTCGCCGCCGGGAAATGGCCGTCGGCCGGAAAATATCTCCACAAAACCCGGTTCGCGGAAAAAAGCCGGATCGAGCCCGATCAAGGGCGCGGCCTTTTCATTGACATGGATCAGGCGGGGACGCCCCCCACCTTCTCCGCCGGCATCCGGGTGTAGAAATCCTCCGGCAGCCGCGCGAAGCGATTTTCCACCCGGCCGTTCAGTCTCAACGGAACTTCAGCGATTTCGCTCATTTTGGTCGCACGGCCGGACGGAAAAGTTCGGCCCCCTCATTTAGCACGAATAACGCGCGAGGGGCCGCACTTTATCCCGGCCGATGCTCTCCATGGTCGCACGGCCGGACGAAAAACCGCCGCCGGCCCTTCGGGCCCGCCGCACTTTTTCTGGCCGATGCTCTCTATGGTCGCACGGCCGGACGAAAAACCACCGCCGGCCCTTCGGACCCGCCGCACTTTTCCTGGCCGATGCTCTCTATGGTCGCACGGCCGGACAAAAACGCCGCCGGCCCTTCGAGCCCGCCGCACTTTTTCTGGCCGATGCTCTCTATGGTCGCACGGCCGGACGAAAAACCGCCGCCGGCCCTTCGGGCCCGCCGCACTTTTTCTGGCCGATGCTCCATTCGAATTCGCCTGTCAGGCCGCATTCCGGTTCTTGTCTTTGTTCCGGTGCCAATGCGGGCGCGCCCCGTTCTTCTTTTTCGGCCTTGGAGCCTGCGGCTTCTGGCCGGGACGATGCGCCGGCTGCGACTGGCTCTCCGGCAAGAGCGGCAGGTCGTGGGCCAATACCGCGATCTGGTTGCGGATAAGCCTTTCGATATCGCGCAGATAGTCCCGCTCGGTGGGATCGCAGAAGGAGATGGCGATCCCCGACCCGCCCGCCCGCGCGGTGCGGCCGATGCGGTGAACATAGCCTTCCGGCTCGTTGGGCAATTCGAAATTCACCACATGGGAAATGTCGTCGATATCGATGCCGCGGGCGGCGATATCGGTCGCCACCAGGACCCGCGCCTTGCCGGCGCGGAACGCCTCCAGCGCGCGCTGGCGCGCATTCTGGGACTTGTTGCCATGAATGGCCTCGGCCGCGGTCCCGTTCTTGGCCAGATGCTCGGCGACGCGGTTGGCGCCATGCTTGGTGCGGGTGAAGACGATCACCCGGCTCATGGTTTCGTCCTTGAGCAGCCGGACCAGCAACTGGCGCTTCTGGGCCATGGGCACGTGATAGAGTTTCTGTTCGATGCGGTCGGCGGTCTTGCCCTGCGGCGCGACCTCGATGCGCACCGGATCCCGCATCATTTCGCCCGCCAGGCTGACGATGTCGCCGGGCATGGTGGCGGAAAACAGCATCGATTGGCGCTGGGCCGGCAGATGCGACACGATCTTGCGCACGTCGCGGATGAAGCCCATGTCCAGCATGCGGTCGGCCTCGTCCACCACCAGCACCGACACGGTGTCCAGCCGGACATGCTTCTGCTGCACCAGATCAAGCAGCCGGCCCGGCGTCGCCACCAGAATATCCACCCCATGCTTGAGAGCGGCGATCTGCGGATTCTGGCTGACCCCGCCCAGGATCACCGCGCGGCGGAGATTGAGGAATCGGCCATAGGTGCGAAGGCTCTCCTCGATCTGCAGCGCCAGTTCGCGGGTCGGCGCCAGGATCAGGGCACGCACCTCGCGCGGCTTGGGCGGTACATGGCCCTGGGAAAGCTTCTGCAGCAGCGGCAGGCCGAAAGCGGCGGTCTTGCCGGTGCCGGTTTGGGCGATCCCCAGAAGGTCGCGGCCGGCCAGCAGCGGAGGAATGGCGCGGGCCTGGATGGGGGTGGGGTGGATATAATTCTCCGCCGCAAGCGCGCGGAGAACCGGCTCGGCAACGCCAAGCGCGGCGAAAGTCACGTCAGTCACAATAGTCCTTAAAACCGGTAGAACGCACGCCGGATCAGCGCACGGGAACGGCTGTTGCCGTCTTCCACGCACACTGGAGGGAACGGAGGGTTCGAAATATCCCGGCGATGAGAGCCTGTGGCCTTTGTGCGGTCGCAACGGGTTGAACCCTATATCGGGACTAAGCCCCTTGAAGTCAAGCAAATTTTGCAATGCAGCGAAAGTTTGCCGAATCTTCGCAATTGCAACCTCCGGTTAACCTAGCTTGCGGGAAACGTGTTTCTGTAGTCATCTTATGGCAATACGCCCTGCTCGCAGCCGGACGTGGGGGGCGTCTTGTTATCAACCGGCTTGGGTGTGGCGTCGGTTCAAATGACACAATATGATCACGAAGGGTCACGGCCCCTCGCGCGGACATCCGCGACGGGCAAGGTGAAATGGTTTAACGGAACCAAGGGGTATGGGTTCGTCACGCTGGACGGTGGCAGCGATGCCTTCTGTCACGCATCGGCGCTGCAGGCGCTCGGGCATAGCGAAGTGCCGCAGGGCACCACCATCGTCTGCGATCTGGCGGATTCGCCGCGCGGCTTGCAGGTGGTCAATATCCATAGCGTGGATTTGTCCACCGCAGAGGCGGCGGCGCCGCAGAGGGCCGCGCCGCGACTTTGGCGGCGGCCGTGGCGGCTTCCGGGACAACGGCCCCTCCGGTCCCATGGTGGAAGGCAAGATCAAGTTCTTCAACGATCAGAAGGGCTTCGGTTTTGTGATGCCGGATTCAGGCTGCGGGCGACATCTATCTGCATGCCAGCGCGCTCCGGCGGTCGGGCGTGCAGGCGGTCGAACCGGACCAGCGCATCCGCTATTCCACCCGCCAGGGCATCAAGGGCGTGGAAGTCGACCGGGTCGAGCTCATCTAAGCAAGGGCGCGGCTTAAGGTTTCGCGGCATTCGCCAAATGGCGTTCAAACCGGCGCGGCCTTGGCGATGCCCGGCGCCACGTCCGGGTCGTTCTCCACTTCCTTGAGCTTTTCCCGCGCCGCGGCGGCTTCGCGCTGCTTGTTCCACATCGAAGCATAATGGCCGCCCAGGGCCAGCAATTGCGAATGCCGGCCCCGCTCGATGATCTGGCCGTGATCGAGCACCAAAATCTCGTCGGCGTCGATCACGGTGGACAGCCGGTGGGCGATCACCAGCGTGGTGCGGCCGCGTGAGACGTCGCTGAGCGCGCCCTGGATTTCCCGCTCGGTGCCGGTGTCGAGCGCGCTGGTGGCCTCGTCCAGCATCAGGATGGGCGGGTTCTTGAGAATGGTGCGGGCGATGGCGACGCGCTGTTTCTCGCCGCCCGACAATTTCAACCCGCGCTCGCCCACCATGGCGTCATAGCCCTGCGGCAGCTCGGTGATGAATTTGTCGATCTGGGCCAGCCGGGCGGCCTCGCGGATCTCCGCCTCGCTGGCGCCGATCCGGCCATAGGCGATATTGTAGCGCACCGTATCGTTGAACAGCACCGTATCCTGCGGCACGATGCCGATGGCCGCGCGCAAGGACGCCTGGGTCACGTCGCGGATGTCCTGGCCGTCGATGGTCACCTGGCCTTCGCGGATGTCGTAAAAGCGGTAGAGAATCCGGCTGATGGTGGATTTGCCGGCGCCCGACGGCCCCACCACCGCCACCGTCTTGCCGGCCGGCACGGTGAAGCTCACCCCCTTGAGCACGGTGCGCTCGGGATCGTAATTGAACACCACATTGTCGAAGCGGATCTCGCCGCCGGTGATGATCAAGGGCCTGGCGCCGGGCTTGTCCCTCACTTCCTGGGGCTGGTTCAAAAGCCGGAACATCGCCTCCATGTCCACCAGCCCCTGGGTGATCTCGCGATACACCGTGCCCAGAAGATTGAGCGGCTGGTAGAGCTGGATCAGGATGGCGTTGCCGGCCACGAACAGGCCGATGGAAAATTCCCCATGGGCGACGCCCAGCGCGGTCAGCGCCATCACCGCGCCCAGCCCCGCCGACATGATCGCGGCCTGTCCGGTATTGAGGTAGGACAGCGAAATCTGGGACTGGATCGAGGCGCCGGCATATTTCTCCATCGAGGCGTCGAAGCGGCGGGTCTCGTGCGTTTCGTTGTTGAAATATTTGACGGTCTCGAAATTGAGCAGACTGTCCACCGCCTTGGTGTTGGCGTCGGTGTCCGACTGGTTCATCTCGCGGCGGAACTGGATGCGCCAGCGGGTGATCCAGAAGGTGAACCAGACATAGGCCACCACCATCGCCAAGGTCGAGAGCGCCACCCAGAGATTGAGGTTGATGAGGAGGATGGCGCTGTAGAAGGTGAGCAGCAGGATGGTGGGAAAGATGCTGAACAGCGCAAAGGACAGAAGCGTGTCGATGCCCTTGGTGCCGCGCTCGATCACCCGGCTCAGCCCCCCGGTCTTGCGCTCCAGATGAAAGCGCAAGGACAGGGTATGGACATGGGCGAAGGTCTCCACCGCCACTTCCCGCATGGCATGGTACTGGACCTTGGCGAAGATGCCGTCGCGCAATTGGGCGAAAGCCTGCATCATCACCCGCGAGATCACATAGGCCGTGATCAGGGACATCACCGCGCCGATGGCGATATTGGCGGGCGTGGGGCGCAGCCGGTCCACCGCCCAGCCGAAGATCAGAGGCGAGATGCTGGTGAAGCCGGTGGCCAGCACCAGAAAGACGACCGAAATCAGCACCCGCGCCCTGAGATCCGGCCGGTTCTGGGGCCAGAGATAGGGCATCAGGGTCCAAAGCGGCCGAAAGCTTGGCGCGCCGTCACCTTCCTCGACCGCGGAGCGGGCCATCTCGTCCTATCGTCCCATATTGGCGCCGCCGAAGGTGATATAGCCGGCCGCGAGTGCAATCAGCGCCACCACCACCAGAACCCAAAGCCAACGCCGCACGAAACTCTCCGTCCAACACCGGCTCCCGCCGGCATGCTCGCCATATCGCCCTCGGCCGGGCGCCGCGCTCTTGGAATAAACGCCGAACCTGTTTAGGTAGATGCCGCTTTCCGTGCAACCCTCAGCGCATCATGGACAAAAAGAAGAGCCCCGCGATCTGCGTATTCTGCGGCTCCTCGCTCGGCTACGATCCCCGCTTCCGCGATGCCGCCCGCGCCCTGGGAGCGGGCATCGCCCGCGCCGGCTGGTCGCTAGTGTTCGGCGGCGGCGGCGTCGGGCTGATGGGCGAAGTCTCGCGATCCGCCCAAGAAGGCGGCGCCCGAGTGCAGGGGATCATTCCCGGATTCCTGAAGTCGCTGGAGGCGCCGGAGACCGAAGCCGAAAAGCTGATCGTCACCCAGCATATGCAAGAGCGCAAAAACCTGATGCTGCAGATGTCGGACGCATTCCTGGTCCTGCCCGGCGGACTGGGCACCTTCGACGAATTCTTCGAGGTCATGATCGAGGCGCATCTCGGCGTACACCGAAAACCCATCGTGGTGGTCAATGTGGCGGGCTATTACGACCCCCTCGACGCCTTGCTCAAAACCATCGTGGAGGCCCAGTTCACCCAGCCGACCGCCCTCAGTCTTTATCATCTGGCCGACGGGCCCGACATCGCGCTGAAAATTCTCGAGGACCATTTTCATGGCTGACATGATCGCATTCGACGATTTCCTGAAGGTGGATATCCGGGCCGGCACCATCCTGGCGGCGGAGGCGTTTCCGCAAGCCCGCAAGCCCGCCCTCAAGCTCACCATCGATTTCGGGCCCGAAATCGGCACCCGCCGCTCCTCCGCCCAGCTCACCCGCCACTACCGGCCGGATATGCTGGTGGGCAGGCAGGTGGTGGCGGTGGTGAATTTTCCCCCGCGCCAGATCGGGCCCTTCATGTCCCAGGTCCTGACCCTGGGCGTGCCGGATGCGGATGGCGAAGTGGTGCTGCTCCATCCGTCGCTGCCGGTGCCCAATGGCGGACGGATGTTCTAGGCTTTCGGGCGCGCTGACAAAAACTCCCCAAAAACGAACATGGCGCCCTGTGCGGGGCGCCATGTCCAACGGAAAACCGGAATTCGAGCTTACATTTTCCGCGGCGGCGGCGGCATCTCGTCCATGGAAGCCGATTGCGGCATCATGATGTGGGCGCCGGGCGTGCCGGACCGCATCATCCAGGGCGAGGACGCATTCATCCGCTTGGTCGGCAGACCCATATCCTCGCCTTTCACATTCGGCATCAGCACCACCCACATGGAACCGGCTTCCGCTTCGGTCTTGCCGCTGCGGCCATAGATCATGGTGCCGACGGGGGCCCGTTTCAGCTTGCCGGAGTTATAGGCCGCTTCCGTATCGGCCTGAATCGCCTTGGCATCCTTGCCTTCCGCCTTTTCCCTGGCGTTGAAATCGCTGGCGGCGCGCAGCGCGTCGCCGCGGCAGGACACGCTGAACCGGTCAGGCGTGGAAAGATTGGCGCAGAAGATATTGTTGTTGCCCTGGCGCAGAACCTCCGGCAGGCCCTTGCTGTCATAAGCGATAACGGTGGCGCCATCACGCATCGCCGCCGGCAACGCGGAAGTGGCGGTCTTGATCTGCTCATCCTTTGACATGCTCTGAGCTTGAGCGAGACCAGCGAACGACGCCGTCAGAGCCGCGGCGGCCGCAAATGTCATCAAACGCTTCATGTTGCTTCTCTCCCTTAAAGGACATCCCAGATTAACCCTGGATTGCCACACCATATCGGCTTTTTCACGCGGCCGGAAGCGGGAGGCTGCCCGCATTTCGCGGCGCGGGACGAATTCCCCGACGATAAATCCCAAATTCGGCGCGGCCGGCCGCAACCGGAACCGCGCCGGCGGTGTTCACGGCGAAAAATCGGACCCCGCCGCCTGTGTAAAGATATTGTAAAGGGCGAAAATTTTCAGGGCAGAATGCCGGCTTTATAGAGTTTGTATGTAACCGAATCCGTCAGCGCTTCGAAGGAGGCGTCCACGATATTGGCGGAGACGCCCACCGTGGACCAGCGCTCGCCCCTGGAGTCGATGCTTTCGATCATCACTCTTGTCACCGCCTCGGTGCCGGAGGTGAGGATGCGCACTTTATAGTCGGCCAGCCTGAGATCGCTGATGGCGGCGGAATAGCGGCCGAGATCCTTGCGCAACGCCGCGTCCAGCGCGTTGACCGGGCCATTTCCCGTGGCGACGTTGTGGATTTCCTCGCCCGCCACCTCCAACTTGACCACCGCCTCGGAAACGCTGACAAAATCGCCGCGCGCGTTGCGCCGCCGCTCCACGCTGACGCGGAAATTCTCCACCGTGAAATAATCCGGCACCTGGCCCAGCGCGCGGCGGGCCAGAAGCTCGAAGGAGGCATCGGCGCCGTCATAGGCATAGCCCAGATATTCGCGCTGCTTGACCTCGTCGAGCAGGCGCGAGACCCGCGCATCCTTGGCGTCGAGATCGATCCCCACCTCCGCCAGCCGCGCCAGCACGGTGGAGCGGCCGGACTGGTCCGACACCGGCAGGATGCGCTTGTTCCCCACCGTTTCCGGCGGCACATGCTCATAGGTGCGCGGGTCCTTGAGCACGGCGGAGGTATGAAGCCCGCCCTTATGGGCAAAGGCCGAAAGCCCGACATAGGGCGCATGCCGGCCCGGCGCGCGGTTGAGAATTTCGTCCAGCAGCCGCGAGACCTGGGTGAGATGGGTGAGCTGCTCCCGGCTGACGCCGGTCTCGAATTGCGAGGCATAAGGCTCCTTCAGCATCAGGTTGGGCAGAAGGGTGCAGAGATTGGCGTTGCCGCAGCGCTCGCCCAGCCCGTTCAAGGTGCCTTGAATCTGGCGCACCCCCGCGCGCAGCGCCGCCAGGCTCACCGCCACCCCCTGACCGGTATCCTCATGGGCATGAATGCCCAGATTGGCGCCGGGCAGTTTGCCCTTCACGTCCGAAATGACGGCATAGACATCCTCGGGCAAGGTGCCGCCATTGGTGTCGCACAACACGATCCAGCGCGCGCCCGCGTCATGGGCGGCGCGAATGCAGTCGAACGCATAGCCGGGATTGGCCTTGTAGCCGTCGAAGAAATGCTCGGCATCCAGCATCGCTTCGCGCTTTTTCGCCACCACCGCTTCGATGGAGCGGGCGATATTGTCGATATTCTCGGGCCGCGGAATCTCCAGCGCCACATCCACCTGGTAATCCCAGCTCTTGCCCACCAGGCAGACCGCGTCGACCGCGGCATCCAGCACCTGCGCCAAAGCGGGATCGTTGGCGGCGCTGCGCCCCGATCGCTTGGTCATCCCGAAGGCGGTGAAGCGCGCCTTTTTCATCGGCGGGCGCTCGGCGAAAAAGGCGGTGTCGGTGGGATTGGCGCCGGGCCAGCCCCCCTCGATATAATCCACGCCCAGCCCGTCCAGGGCGAGCGCGATCTGGCGCTTGTCCTCGACCGAGAAATCCACCCCCTGGGTCTGTGCGCCGTCCCTCAGCGTCGTATCGAAGATGTAGAGTCTTTCGCGGGTCACTTGCGGACCTCCCAGGTCGTGCCCTCAGGCCCGTCCTTGAGCAGAATGCCATTGGCCAGGAGCTCGTCGCGGATGCGGTCGCTTTCGGCGAAATTCTTCGCCTTGCGGGCCGCGGCCCGGGCGGCGATGGCGTCGGCGATGGCGACCTCATCCATCTTGGGCTTGAGCGTGATCCGCATCGCCACATTGGAGAAGCCGAGAAAGCCCAGGCCGCCCGCCAGCGCCGAAGGCCCGGCCCGGTGCAGGCTGGCGATGGCTTGGGGCGTGTTGAGATCGTCCTTGAGCGCCGCCATGAATTCCGCGTCCGGCCGGGGGTTGGCCAACGGCTCGGTCACCGCATACCAGCGCTCCAGGGTCTTCCAGCTTTCCCGCAAGCCGTCGAAGGTAAAGTCGATGGGCTGGCGGTAATGGGTGCTTCAGCATGGCGAAGCGCAGCACCTCGCCCGGCCAATCGGCCAGGAGCTCGCGGATGGTGAAGAAATTGCCCGCCGACTTGGCCATCTTCTCGCCCTCGACCTGGAGAAAGCCGTTATGCATCCAGACCTTCGCCAGGGCATGGCCGTGATGGGCGCTTTCGCTCTGGGCGATCTCGTTCTCGTGATGGGGAAACAGCAGATCGATGCCGCCGCCATGAATGTCGAAACTCTCGCCCAGATATTTCCCGGCCATGGCCGAGCATTCGATATGCCAGCCCGGACGCCCGCGTCCCCAAGGCGAGTCCCAGCCCGGCAGCCAGGGTTCAGACGGCTTCCACAGCACGAAATCCATCGCACCCTTTTTGTAAGGCGCCACCTCCACCCGGGCGCCGGCGATCATCTCGTCCAGCGAGCGGCGGGACAGTTTGCCGTAATCGGGCTTGGAGGAGACATCGAATAGCACATGGCCGTCCGCTGCATAGGCATGGCCGGAGGCGATCAACTGCCCGATCATCGCAATCATCTCGGCGATATGTTCGGTCGCCCGCGGTGCCGCGGTCGGCGGCAGGCAGCCCAGCGCCGCCACATCCTCTTCATAGATGCGCGCGGTCTCGTCCGTCAGATCGCGAATGGAGATGCCGCGCTCGGCGGCGCGGGCGTTTATCTTGTCGTCCACATCGGTGACGTTGCGGACATAGGTGACATGGGCGTCGCCATATTCATGGCGGAGCAGCCGGAACAAGACATCGAACACGATGGCCGGCCGGGCATTGCCGATATGGGCAAAGTCGTAAACCGTGGGCCCGCAGACATAGAGGCGGACATTCTTCGGATCCAGCGGAACGAAACCGTCCTTGGTCTTGGTCAGGGTATTGAACAGATGCAGAGTCATGGAACCCCGTCGGAAGGGCGTTGAACTTGGCAAATTGTGGGGGCGAGCAGAAGGGTTTTTGCAGCGTCAGCTGCAAATCGAAATCCGGCTGATGAGGATGCGAAACGTCACGCGATCCGTCCTTCCAGGCGGGCCAGGGCCTTGGCTCGCCCGATCAGGGGTAACAGTTTTTTGAGTTCGGGTCCATGCTCCTGCCCGGTCAGGGCCAGCCGCAAGGGATGGAAAAGGGCCCGGCCCTTGGCCCCGGTCTCGGCCGAAACCGCCCTGGTCCAGCCGCTCCAGGTGGCGTCATCCCAGGGCTCGGGCGGCAGAAGCGTCCGGGCCCGGGCGATGAAATCCGCATCCTCGATCAGGGGCGTCACCGGCCCGGTTACCAGACCCAGCAGCCCCACCGCGTCGGTGAGCCGGGTGACATTGGGCTTCACCGCCTCCCATACCGGCCGGGACACGCCCAGTGCTTCAAGCCGGGGCGCCACCGCGTCATAGGGCATGGCGTGCAGGGTCTTGGCGTTCAGGGCCAAGAGCTCGTGCATGTCGAAATGCGCCGAGCGCCCGGCCCATCTTCTCAAACCCGAAACCGTCCGCCAGTTCACGCAGCGACAGGGCCGGCTCGATCGCGTCCGATGTGCCGATGTGGGCGAGATAGGCGGCGAGCGCCAGCGGCTCGATGCCGTCCTCGCGCAGGCTTCTCAGCGACAGCGCGCCTTCGCGCTTGGAGAGCACCTCGCCGCCCGCCGCCACGAACAGCGCGAAATGGGCAAAGCGCGGCACGGTCGCGCCCAGCGCCTGGAAGATCTCGATCTGGGCGGCGGTGTTGGTGACATGATCCTCGCCGCGAAGAATGTGGCTGACGGCGAAATCGGCATCGTCCACCACCGAGGGCAGCGTATAGAGAAAACGCCCATCCTCGCGGATCAGCACCGGATCGGACAGAGTGGCGGTGTCGATCTCGACCGGGCCGCGGATCAGATCGTCCCAAGCGACTCTTTCGTGGCTGAGCTTGAAGCGCCAATGGGCTTTGCGGCCCTGGTGCTCCGAATTCGGCGCGCTCGGACTCGCTGAGCTTGAGCGCGGCGCGGTCATAGATGGGCGGCTTGCCCGCCGCCATCTGGCGCTTGCGGCGGCGCTCCAGCTCGGCGGCGGTCTCATAGCAGGGATAGAGCCGGCCCGAGGCCTTGAGTTTCTCGGCGGCGTCGCGGTAGCGGGCGGCGCGGTCGGACTGGCGGGCGAAAATGTCGTGGTGGAGGCCCAGCCAGGCCAGGTCTTCCAGGATCGCGGCCTCGAATTCCGGCTTGGACCGCGTGTCGTCGGTGTCGTCGATGCGCAGCAGGAATTTGCCGCCTTCGGCGCAGCGCGAACAGATAATTGAGCAGCGCGGCGCGGGCATTGCCGACATGCAGAAGCCCGGTGGGCGACGGCGCGACACGGACGATGGTCGTCATGAATGGGCGTCCCGGAACGCATTGGTGATGGGATAGCGGCGGTCGCGGCCGAAATTGCGCGCGGTGATCTTCACCCCCGGCGGCGCCTGGCGGCGCTTATATTCGGAGACATAAAGCAGCTGCTCCACCCGCTTGACCGTCGCCGGTTCGAAGCCCCTGGCCACCGTGTCCTCGAAACTCATTTCCCGTTCGACCAGGCATTCCAGGATGCCGTCCAGGATGTCATAGGGCGGCAGCGAATCCTGGTCGGTCTGGTCGGCTTTGAGTTCGGCGGTGGGCGGCTTTTCGATGATGCGTTTCCGGGATCACCGCCCCGTCCGGCCCCAGCGCATCGGCGGGCGTGTCCTGGTTGCGCCAGCGCGCCAGCCGGAACACCTCGGTCTTGTAGACATCCTTCAGCACATTGATAGCCGCCGCACATGTCGCCATAGAGCGTGGCATAGCCCACGCTCATCTCGCTCTTGTTGCCGGTGGTGAGCAGCATGGGGCCGAACTTGTTGGAGATCGCCATCAGGATCAGCCCGCGGATGCGCGACTGGATATTCTCCTCGGTGGTGTCGGGCTCGCGTGCCGGCGAAGACCGGCGCCAGCGTCTCGCCGATGGCCGCCACCGCCTGCTCGATCTCGATGGTCTCGTACGGCACGCCCAGCCGGCGGGCGCATTCGTCGGCATCCGCCAGGCTTTCGCCGCTGGTATAGCGCGACGGCAGCATCACGCAGCGCACCCGGCCGGCCCCCAGCGCATCGACCGCGACCGCCGCCGAGAGCGCGGAATCGATGCCGCCGGAAAGCCCCAGCACCACGCCGGGAAAGCGGTTCTTGTTCACATAGTCGCGCAGGCCCAGCATCATGGCGTGATAGACTGGCGCTTTGCCGGCTCTCGCCCGGCGCCCGTTCGCCCGGCAGCGCAGAGCCATTTGCCGTTCGCTCCGCGGGTCCATTCGCTGACCGTGACCTGCTCCCGCCAAGCGCGGCAGCGCCAAGGCCAGCGGAACGGTCGGCATTGAGCACAAAGGAGGCGCCGTCGAACACCAGTTCGTCCTGGCCGCCGACCTGGTTGAGATAGATCAGCGGCAGGCCGGTTTCGCCACGCGCGCCGGCCGCCAGCCCCAGGCGCACATCCTCCTTGCCCGCCTCGAAAGGCGAGCCGTTGGGCACCGCCAGGATTTCCGCCCCGGTCTCGGCTCAGGCATTCGCAGACATCGCTGGGTCCAGATGTCCTCGCAGACCGGCACGCCGATGCCGCACGCCGCGCACGCTCAACGGCCCCGGCATGCGGGCCCGGCGCGAAGACCCGCTTTTCGTCGAACACGCCGTAATTGGGCAGATCGTGCTTGAAGCTCTGGCCCGCGACCCTGCCCCCGTCCAGCAGCAGCACGGCATTGTAAAGCCTGCCCGTCCTCCAGCCAGGGCGCGCCGACCAGGATGGCGGGGCCGGAGCCGTGTCCTTGGCCAAAGCCTCGACCGCCGCGCGGGCATCGGCCTGCAGCGCCGGCTTCAGCACCAGATCCTCCGGCGGATAGCCGGTGATGAAGAGTTCGGAGAAAAGAATGACGTCGGCGTCCGGTCGCCAGGGCGCGGGCATCGCGGGCGCGCTCGAGATTGCCCGCAATGTCGCCCATCACGGGATTGAGCTGGGCCAGCGCGATGCGGAACCGGTCGTCATCGCTGCTGTTTAGACTGCTGGGGGGAAGAGAAAAAGCCCTTCAGCCGGCAACCGCCAGCCGGCCGAATCGCGCCCGCGCGGCGGCGGGCAGCGAGGCGTCGGCGGCTTCCTCGATCAGAAGCGCGGTCGAAAGCGCCTGGGCGCGCCTGCTCGGCCGCGACCATGGGCGGCGTTGCCGTCGCGCGCGGCGGCGATGAAGCCGGCGACCGACTCGCCCAAGCGGATCGCCCATCTCCAGCGCCGCCAGCGGGCGCGGGGTGGTGTTGATGATCTCGCGGGAGAGAAAATCGATTTCCACCACGCCGTCGGCATAGACGGCGCGCAAGCCGCGCCTGCGGTCCTCGGCGATGCGGCTGGTGTCCAGCCGCGCCACCGTGCCGTTTTCGAAGCCGGAGCTCGGCGGCGACTTCGTCGGCATGGGGGCCATATTGGGTGAAGCCGCGCGCCGTCGACTTCGGCCGACCGCGGCCGTGACCAGCGTATGCACCAGATCCAGGTCGTGGATCATCAGATCCAGCACGGCGCTGACATCGTCGCCGCGGCCGGTCCAGGGGCCCCTGCCGCCAGCATTGCATTTCCAGCGGCGTGCGACGATTGATCCAGCAGGCCGGTGCGAGCGAAGACGAAACGTTCCTGATGGCCGACGGTGAGGACCCGGCCGCGGTCGGCGCGCCAGCGCCACCAGCTCGATCGGCTTCCTCCAGGCTGGTGGCGATGGGCTTTTCCACCAGCACATGGGCGCCGGCATTGAGGAAGGCGCGCACGATCGGCGGCATGGGTGACGGCGGGCGAGCAGACGCTGACCAGATCCACCTGGCCCAGAAGTTCGCGCCAGTCGGCGACGGCCGGCACGCCATATTGCTCGGCGGCCCGGGCGCGGACCTCGGCATCGGGATCGGCGATGGCGAACAGCTCGACGCCCGTCGATGGACTGCGTATTTGGCGGCAGTGATGGCGGCCGAACGCGCCTGCGCCGATGACGGCGGCTTTGAACGGTCCCTTTTCCGGGACGTGGCGGCGGAGGAACATGTGAGATGCCCTGGTCTCTAAACCCGGCCTGTATTTAAGCGTGAGCGCCTGTCGCAAGCGCAACTCATAAGATGTTTCCGATTGTGACCGAGCCGGAAAAAATCAATATAAACAATATGTTATGAATTGCACCGTGACCGGAACAATTTTTACCTTAACCGGCGCTCACCCTTTCCCCGCCCAAATCGGCATCTTCCTGCCAGCGCGTCTTGCCCGGAACCCGCCGCGCGAAGCGCATGGAGGGGGAGGTGCCGTAGCTGGCCCTCGGGTCAGCGAAGGCGGAGGGGGTAAAATCAGGAATCCGGCGAGCTGGCCAGCAGAGAGGCCAGCGCCGCGACGAGCAGATAGGCCAGCATCAGGGGCGCCAGCCCGACCAGCAGCGCGCCGGTGATGTCGGCAAAGGCGCTGCAGCCGAGCCAGGGGATAGGCCGAGCCCACGAACAGGAACTGGATGCCCACCACCGCCACCAGACCCAGGCAGAAGGCGCGCAAGGTGGGGCCCAGCCCTCCGGCCGCTTATCGCTGCTCCAGCCGGATAAGGCCCGCCTGCAGCTTGAGCCGCGAGGAGGCCGAGGCCAGATAGATGATCGCCAGCAGCCAGGCGAAGCCGGACGGCGAATATGCGCCCGCCATCCAGGCTGCAGGCGATCCAGCGCCGCCACCAGCGCGCGCTGGCCCGGCACCGCGAAATAGATCGCCTGCTCCAGCGCGCTCACGGCGGTGCCGTGCAGATGGCCGGGCGCGAACCAGACCTGGTTGACGAAGGAAACGCAGACGAACAGCAGGAACACGCTTTCGTTGAAGCCGGGCAGGAGATGACGGTGCCCGAGCTTCGCGCTTGAGCGAAGCCCCGGCATGACCGCCGGACACGCCAAAGCCGCCCGCGAACAACAGCCCCATGGCGATGAACAGGATCACGCAGATGCCGATGGCGGGCAGCGAGGCGCTGAGCGGCAGCCGCTGATCCAGCGCGATGCGAAGCGCATGGGCGCCCGCGAAAAGGCAGAACACGACCCAGCCTTTCGCCAGCAGCCGCGCGATCCCATTACCATGCCCGGCGCGGCTTACGCGGAGGCCGCGCAGCGCCGGCGTCCTTCATGCGTTCGTCGCGGATGCCCTGGGCGATCAGGAAGGCCAGCTCCAGCGCCTGGCTGGCATTGAGGCGCGGATCGCAGGCGGTCTGGTAGCGCGAGCTTGAGATCGAGCTCCTTGATCGCCTGGGCCCCGCCCAGGCATTCGGTGACGTCCTGGCCCGTCATCTCGAAATGCACGCCGCCGGCATGGGTGCCCTCGGCGCGGTGGACGGCGAAGAAGCTGCGCACCTCTTCCAGGATGCGGTCCACCGGCCGGGTCTTGTAGCCGGATTGCAGCTTGATGGTGTTGCCGTGCATGGGATCGCAGGACCACACCACGGTCGCGCCTTCGCGCTTCACCGCGCGCACCAGTCGGCGGCAGCTTCTCGCGCCACCTTGTCGGCGCCGAAGCGCGCGATCAGGGTCAGGCGGCCGGGCATGTTCTGCGGGATTGAGGATGGCGATCAGGCGCAGCAGATCGTCCGCGTCCAGCGCTCGGACCGCATTTGAGGCCGATCGGATTCTTGATGCCGCGGCAGAATTCGACATGGGCGCCGTCGAGCTGGCGGGTGCGGTCGCCGATCCACAGCATATGGGCGGAGGTGTCGTACCAGTCGCCGCTGGTGGAATCGACGCGCGTCATCGCCTGCTCGTAGGCGAGCAGCAGCGCCTCATGGCTGGTGTAGAAATCGGTGGTGCGCAATTGCGGCACCGATTCCGAGGTGATGCCGCAGGCCGCCATGAAATCCAGCGTTTCGGTGATGCGTTGGGCGAGACCTTCGATATTGTTCGCTGGCCGGCGAGTCCGCGATGAAGCCCAGCATCCAACGATGGACATTGTGCAGATCGGCATAGCCGCCCTGAGGCGAAGGCGCGCAGCAGGTTGAGCGTCGCCGCCGACTGGGCATAGGCCTGGATCAGGCGCTGCGGATCGGGGATGCGCGCCTCGGCGGTGAATTCGCCGCCATTGATATTGTCGCCGCGATAGGAGGGCAGCGTCACGCCGTCCTGGGTTTCGAAATCGTCGGAGCGCGGCTTGGCGAACTGGCCGGCGATGCGGCCGACCTTCACCACCGGCACGCCCGGCGGCGAAGGTCAGCACCACCGCCATCTGCAGCAGCACGCGGAAGGTGTCGCGGATATTGTCGGGATGGAATTCGGCGAAGCTCTCGGCGCAGTCGCCGCCCTGCAGCAGGAAAGCCTTGCCTTCCGCCACCTGGCCAAGCGCCGCCGTCAGATTGCGCGCCTCGCCGGCGAAGACCAGCGGCGGGTGGGTCCGCAGCTGCGCCAGGGCGCGGTCCAGCGCCGCCTGGTCCGGATAGTCCGGCACCTGACGGATGGGCTTTTCCTGCCAGCTTTGCGGGGTCCAGGGTTGGGCCACGCGGGATCTCCCTTCCAATTCGGCCTGTCGGATATAGGAGATTGGGCCGGGCTTTACCAGCAATGGCTAAGCCCTTGGTGAACTGAAGATTTCAGGCGGTTCGGCCGGGCTTTTCTAGCCGGCCGGGGCCTTCGAATAGGCCTTGGTCCGCATGGTCACCAGTTCCTCCGCCGCGGTGGGGTGGAGCGCGATGGTGCGGTCGAAATCCTTTTTGGTGGCGCCCATGCGCAGGGCCACCGCCGCCGCCTGGACGATCTCGGCGGCATGATCGCCGAAGATATGCAGCCCCAGCACCTGATCGGTCTTGGCATCGACCACCAGCTTCATGGAGGTGCGGATCGGCGCGGCCCGCCAAGCGTGTGCAGCAGGGGACGGAAGCTCGACTTGTAGATGTCGATCGCTGTGGCCCATGCCCAGCGCCTTCATCCTCGCTGACATGCCCACCGCCGCCGTTCCGGGGTGGTGAAGACGGCGCTGGGCACATGTTCATAGTCGGGCGCGGTCGGATTGTTCTTGAAGGCGGTCTCGACAAAGCACATGGCCTCGTGGATCGCCACCGGCGTCAGCTGGACCCGGTCGGTGACGTCGCCCACCGCATAGATGTGCGCGGCGCTGGTGCGGCGAATAATCGTCCACCACCACCTCGCCGCGCCTGCCCAGCTCGACCCCGGCCTTCTCGACATGCAGGGCCTCGGTGTTGGGCTGGCGGCCGATGGCGAGCAGGATCTGCGTCGCATTCGATCACCGCGCCCGTGATTGGTCTCGGCATGGAGATGGTCGCCGCGTTTCTCCACGCCGGGTGAATTCGCAGCCCAGCAGCACCTCCAGCCCCCGCGCGCGCATCGATTCGAGCACCGCGTCGCGCATATCGTTGTCGAAGCCGCGCAGGGGCTTCTCGCCGCGATAGACCAGCTACACATGCGTCCCCGAGCCCGTGGAAGATATGGGCGAATTCCAGCGCGATATAGCCGCCGCCCGCCACCAGGATGCCGCCTGGGCATCTTCTCGAGATGGAACGCTTCGTTGGAGGTGATGCAGAGATCGCCGCCGGGAATGACATGGGTGGTGCCCATCTCCCGGGTCGGCCGGTTGCCGGTGGCGATCAGGATGCTTTTCCGCCGTCACCTTGCGCTCGTCATTGAGAAGCAGAAGCGTATGCGGATCCTCGAACACGGCGCGATCGGAGAAGATGGTGACGCCGGCGGTCTTCGACATTCTTGGGTGTAAAGGCCCTCCGAGCCGGGCGATCTCGCGATCCTTGTTGGCGATGAAGGTGGTCCAGTCGAAGACGCGGCGTTCCCGGGATGGTCCAGCCATAGCCCGGCGCGTCCATGAAATTGTCCGGAGAACTGGCTGGCATAGACCATCAGCTTCTTGGGGATGCAGCCGCGGATCACGCAGGTGCCGCCCATGCGATATTCCTCGGCCAGCGCCACCCGGGCCCCGGCCAGCGCCGCCATGCGCGCGGCGCGCACGCCGCCGGAGCCGCCGCCGATGACGAAGAGGTCGTAATCAAATGTCATTAAATTCCCCTCCGCCCTTCGCAGCTTGCTTTTGCGCACCGGCTCGCGCCGCCGCGCAATAAGCGCTGCTACGGGCACCTCCCCCATCATGCGCTTCGCGCAATAGGGGAGAATAGTCACGACCAAGATGCGCCATAACTATCGTTCAATCACTTCCACCTCGCCGGGACCGGCGATGATCAGCGTCGCGGCGATGCCCACGAACAGCCCGTGCTCGACCACGCCCGGCACGTCGCGGATCGCCGCGCCCAATTTGGCGGCGTTCTGGATCGCGCCCAGCGCGGCAGTCATAGATCAGATTGCCGCTGTCGCTCTTGAACGGCTCGCCATCGGTCTGACGCAAAGCCGGCACCACATCCTTGTAGCCCAGCCGGGCCAGGGCATCGCCGAGCCTGGCCGCCGTCGCCTTGTGGCCGAACCCCACCACTTCCACCGGCAGGGGATATCTGCCCAGCCGCGGCACCAGCTTGGTCTCGTCCGCGATCACCAGCATCTTTCTGGAGGAAGCCGCCACGATCTTTTCCCTGCAGCAGCATGCCGCCGCCGCCCTTGATCAGGTCGAGATTGCGGTCGGCCTCGTCGGCGCCGTCGATGGTGAGGTCGAGCGGCGCCAGATCGTCCAGACCGGACATGGTGATCCCCAGCTTGCGGGCTCTTTCCGCCGTGCGCTCGGAGGTCGGAACGCAGAGCAGCTTCAGCCCGCCCCGGACCCGCGGCGCCAGCAGATCGACAAAGAGTTCGGCGGTCGAGCCGGAACCCAGCCCCAGCTTCATGCCGTCTTTGACATAGTCCAGGGCCTTGGCGGCGGCGGCGCGCTTCAATGAGGTGAGGTCGGTCATGGGCCGGACCATACCGGCAGCCCATGGCACGGCCAAGGGCGGACCGCGAGGAATTTTGGCTATGAAGCGCGATGCCGGCCGCTCGCTTGCGCGCGCGGCGTTCGCCGCTTTCGCAGGTCCACTGGACCTGCTCACAAGACGCGGCTCACTCCACCGTCACCGATTTCGCCAGATTGCGCGGCTGGTCCACGTCGGTCCCCTTGGCGACGGCCGCATAATAGGCGAGCAGCTGCACCGGCACCGCATAGATCAGCGGCGCCAGGAACGGATCGGCATCCGGCACCGTGATGCTGGCCCAGACCGGGCCGGCTTCGGCGACGCCCCGGGCATCGGAAATCAGGAGCACCTTGCCGCCGCGCGCCATCACTTCCTGCATGTTGGAGATGGTCTTTTCGTACAGCGCGTCATGCGGCGCGATCACGATGATGGGAACGGCCTCGTCGATCAGGGCGATGGGGCCGTGCTTCATCTCGCCGGCGGCATAGCCCTCGGCATGGATGTAGGAAATCTCCTTGAGCTTCAGCGCCCCTTCCAGCGCCAGGGGAAAGCTCTGGCCCCGGCCCATGTAAAGCACGTCGCGCGCCTTGGCGATCTCGTGGCCGAGTGCGGCCACCTGGGCTTCCTGCTTGAGGAATTCGGCGATGTGGCGCGGCGCTTCCAGCAGCGCGGCGCAGAGCCGCTTTTCCTCGGCCTGCGTCGAGCCTGCCGCGGGCCTGGCCGGCGGCGATGGCGAAGGCGGCCAGCGCCGCCAATTGACAGGTGAAAGCCTTGGTGGACGCCACCCCGATCTCCGGCCCGGCATAGGTGGGCAGCACGATATCGGCCTCGCGGGCGATCGAGCTTTCGGCCACATTCACCACCGCGATGGTGGTCTGGCCCTTGGCCTTGGCGTCGCGCAAGGCCGCCAAGGTGTCGGCGGTCTCGCCGGACTGGGACACGAACAGCGCCGCGCCGTTCTTGGGATAGACCGGATCGCGATAGCGCAGTTCGGAGGCGACATCGGATTCCACCGCCAGCCCCGCCAGTTTTTCGAACCAGTATTTGCCCACCAGGCCGGCATAATAGGCGGTGCCGCAGGCGGAGATGGTCAGCCGCGAAGCCCTTGCCAGCGCCGCCCGCAGGCCGACGCCGCGATGGCGCACCAGGGGGCCGGCCGGATCGAGATAATGGGCCAGGGTATGGCCCACCACTTCCGGCTGCTCGTGAATCTCCTTGGCCATGAAATGGTCGTGGCCGGCCTTGTCCACCAGCGCGGCGGAGGCGGAGGTGATCTTGATCTCGCGATTGGCGGGGCGGCCGGCGGCGTCGAAGATGGCGACTTCGGGCCCGCGGATCACCGCCACATCGCCATCCTCCAGATAGGCGACCCGGTTGGTGAAAGGCGCCAGCGCGAACGCATCGGAACCCAGATAGGATTCGCCCGCTCCATAGCCCACCGCCATCGGCGCGCCCTTGCGGGCGCCGATCAGAAGGCCCTCATGGTCGCGGAAGATCATGGCGATGGAATAGGCGCCGGTGAGCCTGGCCACCGCCTTCTTGGCGGCGTCGTCCGGGGTCATCCCCTTGTCCAGATTGTCGGTGATGAGATGGGCGGCCACTTCGCTGTCGGTCTGGGATTCGAATTTATGGCCGCGGCCGATCAGCTCTTCGCGCAGCTCGCGGAAATTCTCGATGATGCCGTTATGGACGATGGCCACCCGGGGCGTGGCGTGGGGATGGGCGTTGAATTCGGTGGGCGCGCCATGGGTGGCCCAGCGGGTATGGCCGATGCCGGTACGGCCCGCAAGCGGGGTCTGGCGCAGCACCCCTTCCAGCTTCGACAATTTGCCGGGCGCGCGGCGGCGCTCGATATGGCCGTCCACCAAAGTGGCGATGCCGGCGGAATCATAGCCGCGATATTCCAGCCGCTTCAGCGCCTCCAGAATGACGGGCGCGGCGTCCTTGGTGCCCGCGATGCCGACGATGCCGCACATTATTTCTTCTCTCTCTGCTGGCGGTCGCGGAATTGCTTCGCCCAGCCGGGCTTTTCGCTCTGCTGGCCGCGGGCGATGGCCAGCGCGTCGGCGGCCACATCCTTGGTGATCACCGAGCCTGCCGCGGTGATGGCGCCCGCCCCAACCTTCACCGGCGCCACCAGGGCGGTGTCGGAGCCGATAAAGGCGCCCGCCCCGATCTCGGTCTTGGACTTGGTGAAGCCGTCATAATTGCAGGTGATGGTGCCGGCGCCGATATTGGCGCCCATGCCGACCTCGGCGTCGCCCAGATAGGTGAGATGATTGGCCTTGGCGCCCCGGCCGATCACCGTATTCTTCACTTCCACGAAATTGCCGATATGGGCGTTCGCCCCGATCACCGCCCCGGGCCTGAGCCGGGCGAAGGGGCCGATGATGGCGCCCACGCCCACTTCGGCGCCTTCCAGATGGCTGTGACTGCGGATGCGAGCGCCCGCCATCACCTTCACATTCGGTCCGAACACCACAAAGGGTTCGATCTCGACATCGGCTTCCAGTTCCGTGTCATAATTCAGAAAAACCGTTTCCGGCGCGGTCATGCTTACCCCGGCCGCCGTCGCCTTGGTCCTGAGCCGCTGCTGCATCAGTCTTTCGGCTTCGGCCAATTCGGCGCGGCTGTTGACGCCAAGCGCCTCGGCCTCCGGCACGGTGGCGATGGCGCAGACCACGCCGTCAATCTTGGCCAGCGCCGGCACATCGGTGAGATAGAATTCGCCCTGGGCGTTCTTGTTGTCGAGCTTGCCCGCCCAGGCGAAGAATTTCCGCGCATCCGCCGCCAGCACCCCGGCATTGCAGAGATCGATTTTACGCTGGGCCTCGCTGGCATCCTTGAATTCGACGATGCGGCCGAGCCGGCCTTTTTCGTCCAGGACCACCCGGCCATAGGCCCCGGGATCGGCGGCATGAAACGCCACCACGGCAAGCCCCATGCCGCGCGCCGCGAAAGACGCCTCGAAGGTCGCGGCAGTCATCAGCGGCATGTCGCCATAGGCCACCACCAGCTCGCCGGTGAAATCCTTGAGCGACCGGGCGGCGGCGACTGCGGCATGGCCGGTGCCCAATTGCCGGTCCTGCACCGCGGTCTCGCAGCCGGCATGGGCGGCATAGGCGCGGACCGTTTCGGCGTCCGGTGCGGTGACCACCACGATGCGGGAGACTCTGGCCGCTTTCAGTCCTGCGATCACATGGCCCAGCATGGGCAGCCCCGCGACCTTATGCAGGACCTTGGGGGTCTGCGACTTCATCCGCGTGCCGGCGCCCGCGGCGAGGATAATGGCAGCTCTGTTCATGATTCCCGGTAAGTCCCGACCAGAAAAAGAGGAAGTGACGATTTGCGACACTATATTGCGCCGAATTTACACCTTATTACCGTCTGCGATATTGGCAGGACCCGATGACCCCGACCCTGATCTTCGACCTGGACGGCACCCTGGTGGATACCGCCCCCGACCTTTTGGCCGCCACCAACGCCGTCCTGGCGGCCCGGGACCGGGAACCCATCGATCCCGATGCCCTGCATCACATGATCGGGTTCGGCGCCCGCTCCTTGATCGCCCAGGCTTTCGCGCTGACCGGCCACGAAGCCGGCCCCGAGGAGATGCCGGCGCTGGAGGCGATTTTCCTGGACCATTACCGCGCCCATCTGGCGGATTTCAGCCAGCCCTTTCCCGGCGTGGTGGAGACGCTGGAGCGGCTGAGGCGGGAAGGCGCGCGGCTGGGCGTTCTCACCAACAAGCCGCATGCGATGGCGGGGCCGTTGCTCGAGCAACTGGGCCTGGCGGAATTCTTCGCCACGATCTATGGCGCGGGGTTCAAACCCTATCAGAAGCCGGACCCGCGCATCTTCGAAGACGTGGCGGCGGACCTGGCGCATGCCGGGCCACAGCGGCCGGTGATGATCGGGGATTCCGTCACCGATCTGAACACCGCCCGGGCGGCCGGCGCGCCCTGCATATTAATGTCATATGGCTATACCCCGGTGCCGGCTGTCTCGCTGGGCGCGGACGCGGTGCTGGATCACTTCCATCAGTTGCCGGACACCATCCGGCAACTGGGTTATTGATGGCCTATCGCTGCGCTGTTTGAGGCCCGATTGATGGCCTACCGCTGCGCTGTTTGAGGCCGGGTGCCCGAGACGATCGCCGGCAGGCCGCATAGAAATCTCCCTGTGCCGCCGGAATTGCGTTAAGCTTTTCCTTTCCGTGGTGGGAGACCAAGGCATGGCGAAGAAATTGAGCAAATTGGCTGAGCGCATCCGCGCGCTTGAGGACGCGGTGGCAAAGTTGCTGGGAGGTGGCGGGGCGAGAAAGGCCAAATCGAAAAAATCCCGTCGCAAAACCGCCAAAAAAGTCAAAGCCAAGAAGCCGGTACAGGCTGCCGCCAGGACCGGAAAGAAGAAAGCGGCCAAGCCGGCCAAACAGACGAAGAAAGCGGTATCCCGGCCCAAAAAGCCGCGCGCGGTCAAGCCGGAGCCGGACCTGCTGTTCCAGGAACCGCCGCCGACCATGTACTAGGCCGAGCTGCCAGTTGGGCGGCCGCGGCTGACGTTGCGGCCAAATCAGCCTAAAGTTCCGAATCGATAAACAGATCTCGGGGGAGGTCGGATGAGACAGGCTGACGGCGTCAGGCCGGTCCGCGCGTTTTGGCTTGCGCCTTTGACGGGCGCCGGATTCTTTGTTTTGGGTTACGGCAGCGTCCTGCTGTCGGGGCACGAGCGCATGGTTGCGCTGATCTGGCCGGGATCGGCTTTCGCACTCTCCATGCTGGCGCGGCTGTCGCGTTCGCGGCTGGACGATCTTGCGGCGCTGGGCGCGATCTTCCTGGCTCAATTCGCGCTCACCGCCGTCACCGGCGGAAGCCCGATGCTGGGGCTGAGCTTCGCGGCGATCGCGGCGACGGAAGTGCTGGTTGGATTGGCCGGACTGCGCCGCTTCGCACAGCGGCCCTTCCGCGACCTCAAGGCGGCGCTGACCTTGGCCCTGGTGGCGGCGGTGGTGCCCAGTATTTTGGGCGCGCTGTTGGCGGCGGGCGTGATGATCCTGGCGGCAGACCGCAACTGGGCGGCGGACGCGCTTCACTGGTTCTCGGCCAACTTTCTGGGCTTCTGCATCATCCTGCCCTTCGGGTTGACGGTTTCCTGGCGCCGTCTGGTCAAACTCCATCTTGGGCGGCGCTGGCGGGAGGCGGGTTTGGTATTTCTGGGTCTCACCCTGGTCAGCCTCTATGCGCTGATCTGGGCGCCCCACCCCATTCCGTCCATCATCCTGCCGGCGGCGTTGGTGGCGACGGTACGATTCCGGCTGCTGGGCGCCGGGGCGGCCATGTTCCTGGTGTTGGCGATCGTGCTCACCTCGGGCAGCGGCAGCTACACGCCCAACGATCTGGTCATGCACATCGACATGATGCAGATCTTCCTGGCGGTCACCAGTATCGTTTGCATACGGGCGGCGATGCTGCTCAATGAGCGCGACCTGCATATCGCGATCATCGAGGGACGCAAGCGGCGCGCGGTCAACGCCTCGCGTTTCAAGAGCCAGCTTCTCGCCCATGTCGGCCAGGAGGCGCGCGGGCCATTGTCCGCGATCCTGGGAATTTCCGCGATGCTGGAATCGGGCAAGGTGGCACCGGACCGCGCCCAGGAATTCGCCCATATCGTGGCGCATAACGGCGAATTGCTGCAGCGTCTTTACGAGGATCTCGCCGATTTGGCCCAGGCGCAGACCGGGGCGCTTTCGATACAGCCGGAATCCGTGGCGGTGGGCGAAACGCTCAGGAGTTGCGTCGACGCCATCCGGCTGGACGCGGCCCTGGGCGGCAAGCCGGTGCTGCTGGGCGAGGTCGAGGAAAGCCTGTGCGTGCGGGCCGATCCGCAAAGACTGGCCCAGATCATCAACCACCTGATCGCCAATTCCTACAAATATGGCGACAATCATTCGCCCATCCGGGTGCGCGCCTCGCGGCAAGGCGACGGCTTCGGGCGGATCGAGATCCTCAACCCCGGGCCCGGCATCGCGCCCGGCCGACGCCAGTCGCTTTTCGAAACCTTCGGAAACGAATCCGGCGGCCGGCAGGTGCCCGGCGCGGGCCTGGGCCTGTCGCTGGCAAAATTGCTGGCGGAACGGCAAGGCGGGCGGATCGATTTCGAAAGCGTACCCGGCCGCCAGACCCGTTTCTGGATCGACCTGCCATTGGCGGCCTGACGCGGCTGGCCCTGCATTGGCCGTGTTTTTGCCCGAACCCGCTCAATGCACCATATTGATCGCCATCACCGGCGTGATACTGGCGGTCAGATTTGAACCAGTGACGAAAATGCGGGCGCCGGCGATCACGCCCACGCGGTTGCTGAAATTATACTCCAGCGCCGGCGCCACATAGAAGACACGGCTCAATGCCAGCCTGTCGTCAACCGTCACCATGGCCGCACCCGACGAATAGCCTCCGGTCAGGCGGGTCTCATTGTCCTGTTCCAGCCAGAAATCCGTCGCCGCCACCCAATGGCGGGAAATGCTGTATTCGAAGGCCAAATCGCCGATGATGGAAGCGCCGGGGCTGGCATGGCCGCGAAAGCCCGGCGCCGTCCCATAAACGCTGCGATCCTCCAGCTTCACCCGGCTCGACAGCGAATAGGACAGGTTGAGCCGGGCACGCAGAATGCGACCGGTGGGCATCCAGAAATAGGATTGGGAATAAAGCGACAGGATGGTGGCGTAGGCGCCGACACCCAGACCGTCACCCGGCCGCGCCAACCGGTCATAACGGGCGATGGGAAGCGTCTCGCCCACATTCAGCGACAGGGTTGGCAGCCAATCCCCTTCCTGGAACTGATGCAGCTGATATTGCGTCTGCAAGGTAAGATCGCCCAGGCCGATGCCGGCGCCGCCCCGGCCGCCACCGGCATTGCGATAGCCGAAACGGGGAATGAAGCCGGCGGTGAAATTATCGGTCACCCCCAAAAGTATGTAGGAGAGACTTCCGAAGTCATTCTCGTGTGCGACGGGGTGGGAAACACCCCGGGGATCGATGGCCGCATAAGGAATGGAGTTGTAGAAATAAGGTTCGAACAGAAGATGGCCGGCGGGAAGCGTGCCGGCATTGGCGGCCAGCAGCGGGCCGGTCCACCAGGCATCGTCCAGCGATTGCCGTGCCACAGCCACTGGATCAGCGGCCCCTTTCGCGATGCCGGCGCTCAATAAAAGCACACACAGCGCCGCCCAAATCGCGTTCGGGCCCTTCGCGCGATCCATCTGAGCCACGCGGCAGAACCTTTCCAGCGCCATCATGCGATCTGGGCGGTGCGGGCGACGTCGTGTTCGTGATCGATCGACGTTTCAACCAATCCGAGAAAGTGCCGGGTATGCGGCAGCCTTCCGTGCGATTCGAACGCCGCCTCGTCGCGCCAGCGTGAATGGATGTAGAAAAGCCGACTATCCCGAATTGAACGGAAGGCATGAATATCAAGACAACCTGGCTCATCCCGGGTGGGCGCGATCACTGCGCGGATGGCCAACTCGACTTCGGATTCGCAGTTCGGACGCGCATGAAATCGCGCGAAGATATACATATCCATTCCGCTGTTCCTTTGTCTGCGCGCAAAAACCAATTCCAGGGAAATGAAATTCGCGGTTCGGAGAGATCTGCGGGGGCCTTGTGAGCTTGAAGCAGCATCCGCTAAGCTAATGGCCGATTGCGGGACCCGCCAGAACGCACCTCGAGGTAACTATGAATTACGCCGTCAAGCCTAATCCCGTCACCAATTGTCCGCTCACCGCCGCGCTGGCAGCGGTCGGCGGCAAATGGAAGCTCATCATCGTTTACTGGCTGGTCGAGTCGCCGCAGCATTTTGCGGGGTTGCGGCGCAAGATGCGGAGCATCTCGCAAAAAGTGCTGACACAGCAATTGCGCGAACTGATTGCCGACGGGATCGTGGCGCGAAAACAGACGGGCGAGGTTCCCTCACCTGTCATATATTCGCTAACCGAATATGGCTATTCCCTGCTGCCGTTGCTGGAGACCGTCCGGCAATGGGGCCGTTCGCATCTCGCCAAAGTTCAGCAGGGCCCGCCTGTATCCGGGCAGGATCTTGCTGCGGAGCGCGCATCTCCAGCCGTCAGTGAACCTTGACTGCTGATGAGGAGACGCGCGGTGTCGCCTCGGTGTCCCTTCACTGCGTCGCGGCCGGTTTGGGCGCCAGGCGGAAGCGGGCCAGCTGGCGGATCGCCGGTTCGAAGCCCGGCTTGATCATCAGGGCCTGGTTATAGTCGCGATAGGCTTCGGCATAGCGGCCGGCATCATCCTCGATCTCGCCCCGTGTGTAATAGGCGAGCTGCAGATTGGTGGCGCCGAGCGCGATGCCCTTGCTGATCGCCTCCATCGCCTCGCCGGGCTGCTTTTGCGCCACCAGCACCAGCGCCTGGTTGAGATAGGCGTCGCCCAAAGCGGGATTGAAATTCAGCGCGTTGTGGAAATCCTTGAGCGCACCGCCGGCGTCGCCCAAATCGTAGCGCACGATGCCGCGATTGACCATGTTCTGGGCGCGATACGCCATCATCGGGTCGCGCAGCGCCAGATCGCAATATTCCAACCCGGCTTTGAGCGCCGTGCCGTCCTGGGCGGCGTGGTAGCATTGCTGGGCCGGGTCGGTGTGGAAGATGTAAAGGATTTCCAGACTGTCGCGGGGATAGTCGGGCACCGCGCCGGGCATTGGCAGGGCATCGGCTGCGGTCGCAACCATGGCAGTGGCGAACAAGGCGGAAACCCAGGCAAGATATTTCATCGTGAGGCTCCCTATCTCGGTTTGGAGAAATTCTCCTTCAACGTCAGCGTTTCCATCGGGTGGAAAGATCGCCGGACGGTTGGCGCGAAAGGGCGCGGGATCGAAGGCGCCCGGCATCGCGGTGCCCGGCAATCATTCCGACTGCAAATATCATACGCCCAAAGCCGCCGGCCGGTAATGGCCGGATGGAGCCTGGGGCCGGGGCGTGGTTCCACCGGAGGCAGAAACCGCGCCTTTCCCACAAGCCCGAGTGGCGGCGGGCCGGGCTTCTTGCCGCCTGGCGGCCCTCGTTCGGGATTGCCTCCTGCCGGAAATTTCCCTGGCTTGACAGGGGCGGGGCGGCTCCTTATGGCGATGCTCCCCATTGGGAATGGGGCGCGTAGCTCAGCGGGAGAGCACTCCCTTCACACGGGAGGGGTCACAGGTTCAATCCCTGTCGCGCCCACCATTAACCCATGAAATAGCATGATTATTTTGCCTGAATGCTTTTCGCCCTCAGCTCTTTGGAGATGAGGGAAGCGTCGGGGAAGCGACCTGCACCGTTTCTGAGTACCGCGCGGTAGCGCGGCCGAGATTAGGGACGAGATGCTGAATTATCAGTAGCGCAGACCCGCAAATTGGGATCCCCATCGTTACGGACGTGTGATGCTCCTATTATCTTCTCAAAGAATATTCCGGGGGGTCTGCTCCATCTTCCCCGCATCCCGATCGTCGGCCGCATGATCTTGATGATGCCACTCTTAGTGGGAATGGCGTGGGTCTTCGGACTGATTCCGTAGACATCCAATTCGGGCGGGTTCGACTGTCTGTTTATTTGCAACCGCCAACTTTTTGACACGGCCCTTTCCTGGGGCTTTAAATTTGATCGCGCCAATTGGGTATTTACCATGTTTGCAGGCCCGGCATCAGCGACAGAACGGGGCAGGTTCGCGCCCGCCAATCCACCCAGGTCCGAAATTCGTGAAAGGCTCGCGATCAGCGCGATCGTGACGGGCGGGATACTGACGCGGCTCTTTTTGGGCAATGTTACCCGCATCACAAAACCTTATTTGAGCGAAAGCCATTATGTGGCGATGTCGCTGGCCAGGACCGGCCGCTTCGCCGATCCCTTTGGCTATGCCAGCGGCGCCACCGCGCATGTGGGCCTGCTTACGCCGCTGCTTTCGGCGCTCGTCTATCGGGTGATCGGCGCGGACCGCCCGTTGGCGGAGTTTATTCTGTCCTGTTGGGCCGCTCTTCTGGTTTCTCTCGCGATTTGGCTTTGCTGGCGGCTCGCTTGCCTTCTGGATGTGAATCGCGCCGCGCGGATTTCGGCGGCCGCCTTCGTCGCGCTTGTACCCCTGCAATTCAACCTGGAGATACGCGAGGGACGGAACTGGGAAGTGAATTTGGCGACGGTGCTTCTTATCTGGATCCTGTTCCGTCTGGTCAACGCCGATGCGATGGGAGCTACAAAGTCCGACCTTGCGGTCACCGGTGCGCTGACGGGCTTGCTCTTCATCCTCAGTCCACCCGCTGGACTGGCAGCGATATTGGCCGTCGCACTGTTTCACGCATTCCGTCTCAGCCCGGCGCAATTGTGGATCGCACCCGTCTGCTTTGTTCTGGTCGCCGGAGCGCTGGCCGGTTTCTGGGCGGAGCGGAATCTGCGCGCGCTGGGTGAACCCGTCGCCTTGCGCGACAATCTCGGCCTAGAACTCGCCATCGCCAATTACCCAGGCGCCGTGCATCCCGGCGACGAATCTCATGCCTATGTCGAGCGGATGAAGGCAATTCATCCAATCCAGCATGCGAGCGGTCCTCAGGCGATGCGGGCCGCCGGAGGCGAGATCGCCTATTATCGAAATTTGGGACGACAGGCGCGGGACTGGATCGTCGCCCATCCTTGGGATTTCCTGGCTCTATGCGCGCGGCGGTTGCGAGAATTTTTTCTGCCGCCGAAATGGTTCTGGTCCCCCTATGGAACCCCGGTCAATCTCGCCGGATTGCGCCAGTCTCTAATATGGATCTGCGCGATCGCCGGGCTCGGCACCGCGATCGCGATGGCATTTGAGCGGCGCGCTTATGCCTATATCCTGGTCGCGGTGCTGACATGTGGTTTGGCTTATTGCCTGGTGCAACCCACCTTGCGCTACCGTTATCTGGTCTCAACGATTCTGATTTTTCTTGCGTTCGACGGCATTGGCTGGTTGATCATCCGCATTCGGGGTGCGCCGCGATGACGGTGGCACCAAGCAGCGATAGTCCGCAACCCGGCCGCGGCGCGCGGGCGCGGCGCTGGACCGCGGCGGGCCTGTTCGCATTTGCGCTCATTCCGCTGTTTGTGGCCCCGGTCCTTCCCCTGATTGACTTCTACAATCACCTGGCGCGCTTCTATGTGTTGTCGCATCTGGGAAGCGATCCGCAGTTAAGTAACGCTTATCAGGCACATTGGGCGCTTCTGCCCGATATCGGCATGGATGTCCTGGCGACGCCGATTCTTGCTTTCGTACCGCCGCTCCTCGCAGCCAAGCTCATCATTCTTGGATTGATGGCGATCCAGTTCAGCGGACTGTTGTATTTTCACCGTGCCCTGACGGGGCAAAGATCGCTTCTGGTCGCGGCGATGCTGTTGCCCTTGCTATACAGCTATGTTCTCAATTGGGGCTTCGTGAATTTCCTGCTCGCTTTGGGGCTCGCCTTCTGGGCCGCGGGCTGGTGGCTCAACTACCGCCAGCGGCCATCGCTGGCAGTGCCAGTTTCGTGCCTGTGGGCGGTCCTGATCTACCTCGCCCATGGCGTCGGCTTTGCGCTCTACAGCATCCTGCTGGTGTCGCTGGAAATCGGGCTGTTTCTGGCCGGGCCGAGCCGCAAGCTTTCGAGTTTGGCGCAGGCATTGTCGCGCGTGGCGGTGCAGGCGATCATTCCATTTGCGCTTTTCCTTTTTTGGGAAATAGGGCAAGCCGCGGTCTTTGGCGCCGCCGCCAGCCCAGCCGTGGTTTCGGTGCCGCCTTTGGTCCATAATGGCTTTCACCGGCTCAGCACGATCCTACGCGTGGAAGAGGGGCCGGCCTATTGGTTCGACATCACGACCTTTGTGCTTCAGGGGGCGATTGTCTGCTTCCTGCTGTGGCGCGGGCGACTGACGCTGGCGCGCGCGGCGTGGCCATTGATCGCCATCGCCACCCTGTTGGTCGCGGCGGTCCCATCTCAGGTATTCGATGCCTTCTATGTGAGCGATCGTATGCCGCTTTTCGCGGCGCTCTGCATACTGGGCGCGTTTTCCTTTTCTTTGCTCCCGTGGACGGGCGAAATTCGCGCCGCCTGCGCGATGTTGGTTGTGATCGCCCTCATGCGTATAGCGGCCGTTGCGGGGAATTGGTGGGTCTACAACCAAGACTACCGGGAATTCCAAGCAGTCGCGGCCCATATTCCGCCCGGATCCCTGACCATCCCTGTGATGATAGGTTCCGGTCATCATGAATTCGGAATTCCGCGATGCGAGATGTACGGTACCCTGCTGGTGCCGCTCTATCGGGAATTCGTGCCCCTGTTTGCCGATCCGAGTCAGCATCCGCTCATTTTGGTTGGCGCATTGGGCCGTGCGCAGGACCGACTGCTGCGCCTAATGCAGCAGCCTGACGAACGCACCACAGACTATAATCCCTATATCAAAGCGGCTGCGGCGGCGGGGTTTGACTATCTTCTGGCGTGCGGCACCCAGCGCCTGCTGCAACCCTTTCCTCAAAATGTCGATGTGATCGCCCACACGCCACATTTTGCGGTGCTGCACGCCACCCCATAAGCCAGCAGGTCCATTCCTCACCGTGTTGTCAGCCAGCGCGCGTCAGTCTTACAAGATCGACCAGCCCTGGCTCTCGATCCGGTGGCGTTTGGAACTCCGGCCGCCGATACGTCTTTCGGCGCGGGTTGAGCAACCGGGCTAACATTTTTATCCTGCCATCCTGCCATCCTGCCATCGTCATGCCCGGCAGGTGGAGCCTCCGACCGACTAATTTAAGGCCGCAAGTCGTCCGTTGGAATAGATATACAGACGTCGTCCGGGAAATTGCCCAAATAGCCGATAGTTCCGCGCGCCGAGATCGTGGGCATAGATGATTTTGTCCCCGGCAGGGTCAAGTCGGTCGCGCACGAGATCGCCTGGCATCATCGGCCGAATTGCCCCGACTTTTGTGGCAATGACCACGATTGCATTGCTGAGCCCGGCGGCTTCCGCCCGCGCATACACGTCCTGGCGTTCCATGACGACGCGATGTTCGCGCTCGATATGCGCGGGCAAGTAGCCGATCTCGAACAAAAGGCTGGTGACGAGCGCCGACGAAATCCAAGCGGCAACGGCCGTTTGTTCCGAGCAAAACAAAATCGGATCGATCACCGTTAGAATTGTTAAGATCGCGAACGGCCAGGCTTCAAAATAATATCGTGGTCCATACTGATTGTCTCCGACGCTGGAATAGAAAAGGAAAATAATTACCGTCGCCGGAAAGATCCAATCGGTGAAGCGGGCGCGGCGGCGCCAAAGTATCGTGACGAACCCGGCGCCATATCCGATGAGCAGCAATGGCGACGTCCAAATGGTGAGCCTCGCCAAGTGCGACGCCATCTGCCAAATTGAGGTTCCGCTCGGAAAGCCGAGCGGCTCTTTCCCGCTCAGGGCCGCGACCGGGACCAGCGGGTGACCGGTTATCATGCCGTTGTATGCCAGCAGTGCCACAAGGAATGGCGCACCTCCCAGCCCAAACCAGATAAGACCTGCCCGCCGGCCTGGTTTTATCGAAAGCGCGATCGCGAATGGGACCGCGAAGATCGCGGCATTCTGCGTGCGCGTGAGACCAATCAATCCAATGCAGAGCCCCGCGGCAACGGCGCACCAAATTTCACCGCTCGCGATGTATCGCAGCCCAAAAAGGGCAAACGCGATCCCATAAAGCGCCGTCGGACTGTGAGAAAAATAAGAACCGGAGTTGAAGGCGAAGAACGCCGAGGCGCCCAACAACAGGACGCCGATCCAGGCGCTTTCACGGCTCACATGGCGGCGCGCCAACGCGAAGAACGCCAATAGAGTGGCCCCTCCGATCAAAGGATTCATGATCCATAACGGCAGCCCAAGTGCAGCGGCCGGTGTCAGGACGAGCGCCCAGCCGGGAGGATATTGGCTCACCCATTTGCCGCCAACAGCAAGAAAGCGATATTGCCAAAAGGCTTCGATCGGCGCCGGCGGCTTGGCCCAGAGTTTGCCGTGCGCATAGGTGTGGGCCTGCATGACGAATGCGAGTTCGTCTCCCGAATTGGGAAAAGCATCCAGCGCATATTTGGCAACGGCGATGAAGCCGATCGTTGCGACCAGCGCAAGGACGATCAAGGCGCGGATGCCATATCTTCGCACCGGCGCAACGAGCAATTCGACAAGTTCGACAGCGCGCGGCCTGGCCAACCACAATATAATCGCCGCTATCGCGAACAAGCCGGTGAGCAACCAGCCCCTCGAATGTTCCCCAAATTCCGGCAGATTGTAGAGCTCATACAGCCCGAAAGAGAACAAGCCGAGACAAACGCCCAGCGGGCCAATTGATCGAACGAGACCGGACTCAAATCGAGACACGCGCGTCTCGCCGAAACCAGAGTTGCGGGCCCGCGCGCCGATCAGAAACTCCTAGCAGGTTGCCGCGCAGATGATGCATTGTCGACGCAATCTAGGGATTGGAAATGGCGTCGATGCCGGCACTCGCGATACCGGCGTGACGCTCGCTCCGGCCTTCCACTTCAAAGCCGATCTTTTGTTCGAGGTACTCCTCTTCCGCATTGATATTCCACAAATCCGTCGGTTCGGAGAGAAGCAGCTCCCTAGCCGCGAGTTTGCCGGCCAGCATGGAATGATCCTGATTGTTGTAGCGGTGCAGGCCGTTCCGTCCGGCGGTGCGCAAATTCGCAAACCCGTCAAGATATTCCCGAATTATGTCGACCGCTCCGGCATAGACTTCATCGTAGATCGGATAGGCATGGGGAACGCGGAATACGCAGCCGTCCATGACCGACGCGGCGTTCGCGATGAGACCAATGGCGGCGACTTCATTGGCTGCCAGTTTGATCAAGTCCGCGTCGGACATGGCCCACAACTCGTCGTTGCGATTGCAGAAATACTCCAAACCGAGACTGGTCTTGCTAGAGTCCGGAACCATGAACGGGCTCCAGTTTTTAAAATTCTGAATGCGCGCAACCTTCACTTTTGGTTCATGAACGTAGATCCAGTTGTCGGGAAACACCGAAGGGGCGTCGACGATCAAGCAGACCGTGAGAAAGTCGCGAAATCGCAATTGTCCCGCAGCATCCCGAACGCGCGGGGGCGGCGGGGGATCGAGTTTGGCGATCAATTCAGGTAAGGGCAATGTCGATATGAACGCAGTAGCCGCGATATTGCATACGCGATTGCCGCTGCGAATATCCGCATGCTGGACGTATCGGCCCGCATGCACCAGCCGTATCAATTCCGTCTGCAACAGAATCTGTCCGCCTTGTGCTTCAACATGTTCGGCTGCCGCGCGCCACATCATTCCCGGACCTTGACGGGGATAGTCGAACTCTTCGATCAACGAAGTCACTTTCCGCCGGGTTTTGAACAGCATGCTCCGCAAGATCGTGCGCAACGACATGTTTTTGATACGCTGGGCTGCCCATTCGGCGCGAAGTTCGCGACACGAAATGCCCCACACTTTTTCAGTGTATGACTCGAAAAAGATCGAAAACAGTCTTTTCCCGAAGTTATTTGAAACCCAATCCTCGAATGTGGCGACAGGGTGCTTTGGGAATATTTGTGCGCTCAGATAACTGAGCGCGATGCGCAATCCCTCGAATGGACCAAGTCCGGAAACGGCGTTGAAAAAGTTTGGTGGATAGGAAAAAAAAGTGCCGGCATAGAAGATACGCGAAAGCCGTGGTCGACGCAGGAAAGCTTCTCCCAACATATCGCGCCACCAGTCGTCGACCCATTTGACTTTTGTAAAGAACCGGTGGCCTCCCAGATCGAACAGAAAGCCCTTGTAATTTTCGGTCCGGGCAAGCCCGCCTACGATTGAATTCTTTTCCACCACGATCGCCCGGTGGCCGAGGCGTCCAGCCTCAACCGCTGCCGTCAAGCCAGCCGTTCCGGCCCCAATCACAAAGAGGCTGAGTTTGCGACTGGCGCCAGGTGGCTGACCGGATTGCCGTGCGGCCTCTTGAGACATTTCGCTGTCCGATTCCACGCCCTCAGATACCTTCAACGAGAAGGTTGAAATCCTCGGCGGATGCCTGTTCACGGTTCATGACCGGCTCGTCCCAAATTTCTCAGCTGGTGACTCTCGAAGCGATTTTCGCGCCGCCTTTTACGACAGGCTCGAAGCAGGTGCGGACAAACCCGCCAATGTCTTTGATATGCGCAATTTTGTGGGCGGCATTGTTCGCCGCTCCGGGTCCCGCGATCACGACAAAGGCTTGTCCGGCATGATTGCCGCCTCTGCCCGTTCGCAGCCGCTCATAGATGTTTCCGATTTTTGCCGAGCGAATGTGTTCGACTGGAGCATCGGGGGCCCAGTCTATTAGAATGTCTGGCAGAAGATGCGCTTTTGGCCCCATGAAAATGTCTCGCGTGCGCCGGACACTTTTGACCAATGGCTCGTCCGTATTGCCGACGCGAATTTCCAGGAGGGCGCCCTTGAGCCAATCGACATAGTGTTCTATTTCGTCGCTATCGGGCTCGAAAAAGCCCTGAGCTTCGCGCCCCTTTATGTTGAGGCGCAAAAAACCTTCTCCGCCGGAAGATAGCCGGAAGGCCGGCGTTCGCGCCCAATCGATAGCGCCGAGGACGGCGCGGTTGACGACAAAGTCCTGCACACCTTCTCCGAGAAGCTTGGCAAGAAAATATTGCACATTGTAAGGAACGGTCTTTCGGAGAAGCGACATAAGGCTTTCTTGCATCGCCGGTCGAGCCGCGACGCCTCGTTCGGCGAGATAACGTGCGTTGAGCCGGGACATGATTTTTAGCAAAAAATGGTCCTGAACTTTGTTGGGACCCATTCCGTGCAGGGCAAACACCATCAGAGTTGTGCGCTCATCCTCGGCGCAATCAAAGATCCGCTGCATCTGCCGATCCAATGCCTTGTAGACATCCAACAAGGACTCTGAGTTTGCCTGCGAACCGAAGGCCGCGGTATCCGGCCAAAGATTGTGTCCCCCCCGATGCGCTTCATGAAAAACGGCCAGAAAAAATCGCCACTCGTCCCGCCGCATTAGCCAGAGAATCGCCTCGGCTTTTTTCTGGATCGATTCGATCAGTTGATCGCGAATCTCGATGCACAAGCCTCTCTTCTTAGGTACGGGAACCTCGGATCGAATCGGGTGATGACCGAAACGGCGTCGAATTTCGGCCAATAGCGCTGGGTCGGAAGCATCCGCGTTTGAAGTATCCTGGCAAGACCAGTTCGAGATTTGGCGGCAGGGCGCCAATCGGTCGTTAAGCACGAAGCTCACATCCAAAACTGTCGAGCTGATCCCGGCGCGGGCGAATTCGTGCCAGAATGGTTCGACGAAAAACTCATCGCGCCACATGGCATCTCCAAGTCGCCTTTGCTTGAGGTGCGCGGCGTCCCATTGGAATGGAAAGTATTGGCCGAGTTCGCCGACACTCCTTCCCGAAAAGAAGCTGGGCCAGGTGCTTGCGGGAAATTCGTCTCCCGTCGAAGCTGGCTCGACCAATAGCCCCCCTCCGCAGCAATGCTTTCAGGGTTGGGAGCTGATCAAGATGGGCAAGGACGAATGGCAAACTCATAGCGTCGATGCCGAGCATCAACACTCTGGGTCTCTCGTCTGGTGCGACCAATCCCTGCTTTTTCAACAGCTTGGACCCCCATAACCGGCAAATTCTGCTCCCCTCGGCATTTACCATGACACATCTTTGGTAGTGCAAGCGAGGGGAGGTTCCCTGGTTCCCAACATAGCCGCAGGCTAGGATTGCCGGTGAGAGATCGATGCGGTTAACGTTAGTGCGATCGAGGGCAATGTCGATTAGGCTGAAGACGGGGCTGAAACTTGCAATCTCGATCGCGCTTTTTGCAGTCGTTTTAAGGCAAGTTGACATTGGAGCCGTGAGACAGACGCTCGCCCGGGCGGATGTCGGTCCTTTGACTCTGGCGCTGCTTCTGTCATTTGCAATGGCTGTCACCGATGCCGCGCAATGGCGAAGCGTACTTCTTTCACTCAACCATCGTATGTCGCCGGCCGCCGCCCTGCTCTATAGTTTTTCCGGTTCCTTCTTCGGCATGTTTGCGCCATCGTCGATGGGAGTCGACGTCTTTCGCGCCGCCCAGATGCGCCGGTTGGGAATTTCCACCGAAACCGCCGTCCGCGCCGTCGTCTCGGCCAGACTGGTGGCTTTCGTTTCGCTCCTCATGGTCATCGTCACGGGATTGCCGATTATATTGAGTTACAATCTGGCGCTTCACAATCGAATTCTAGTAGTCTCGACAATCGCGGCCGGCGTAATTTTGCTCACCGCAATCTTGTCTCTTGACCGACTGCGTAATCTGATTCCAAGTCTGCGGAATTCCGCGATCTTTGAAAAGTTGGCGAGTATTTCGCGCGATCTGCAAAGGGCCTTGACCAGCTCTCGTTACACGCCCTTCAGTTTGTTGTACGCCACCGCAACACATATATTGCGGATCTCGATATTTGCCTCACTGGCGTTGGCATTTCATTCCTGGGTGGGCTTCTGGGCATTCTACGCGCTCATTCCAATCGCCCTCCTCGTCGCCATGGTCCCGATCACCATTGGAAGTTGGGGCGTGCGCGAGCTCAGCGTCGTCTTCTTTCTGTCGTGGGTGAGCATATCCGCCGCGGCAGCGCTTAGCATCTCCGTCACGTTCGGGATTTTGCGGCTCGTGGTCGCCGGAATCGGCGGTGTTGTCTGGACCATAACCGGCTCGCGTCACTACAATCTTCAAATCGCCGACAATCCTGAGCGGAATTCAATTGCGGCCGATCCCGGGACCGCGCGATTTGATCATTCAGCAGCACCATGAAGGACCTGCCGAAATGACGAATATTGGCGCTACGCGATCGTTCCATGACGGTGTCAGGTTCGACGCATCATCCACGCTTTTCGGGCACGCGCCCTAGTGGAGAAGCTGGGCCGGAGCAGGAGGGAAGGTTTCGCCGTCATCGTTCCGGCCTATAACGCCACGGACACGCTGTCCGACTGCATTCAGGCCATCCTCGCCTCGCGCCGAAAACCGAATGAAATCATCGTGTTCGACGATGGCCGCACTGACAATATCGAGGAAATCAAACAGCAGCCAACGGTCAAAGTTATCACCAATCCCGGCGCTCCGGTCGGGCCGGCAAAAGGACGAAACGAGGCTTCCAGACGCGCCGGCTCCGAGTTCCTGATCTTCGTAGACGCCGACGTTCTCGTCGCAAAGGATGCGTTCGAGATCCTCCTGGATGAACTTGACGGTGATTCAAAAATTTGGGCCGCATTTGGCTCCTATGACGAATTCCCTCGAGTCAAGCGTCGCGCCGCTCTCTACGCAAATTTGCGGCATCACTGGGTTCACCAGAACGGTGAACGCGAAGCTGGCACATTCTGGACTGGCCTGGGAGCCGTACGCACAGATGCGTTTTGGTCGGTTGGCGGATTCGATGACAATGGTATCGAAATGGAGGATATCGATCTTGGTCTGCGTCTGCGACGTGCCGGCGGCAGGATCAGGTTGGTACCGGAGGCATTGGGTACGCATTGCAAAAACTGGAGCTTGAGCTTGCTTTGGTGGACGGACATCCATCTTCGAGCCATACCCTGGGCCACGTATCTGGTTAGCGGCAAAGCCGACCATGGTTTCCTAAATGTCGCGACACGCGAGCGCTGGTCGGCGATGTTCGCATATGCCTGTTTGATGACTTTGATCGGGTGTTTCTTTTCGAAGTGGCTGGGGATTGCCTTTGTTATATTTCTGCTCTGGTACATCGGTCTCAACCGCGGTCTGTTCGCTCTTTTGCTGCGTCAAGGAGGCGTCCTGACAGCCGTTGCGGGCATCATTCTTCATTTGCTTTACCATCTCTACGCCAGCGGCGTGTACATGTTGATTCTTATCAGCTCGAGACTGCGATTGACCGCGCCTGGCAGCAGGCGAGCATTGCGGCGCCTGATTTAAAGTCGATTGAGATACCGCATCGTGTCTCGTATAGGCGTCAGAATTGACCCACCCAGATTCCAACCCCTTGGTCCAGGGCTGCAGGGCGCCACTCTCGCCTCACTGTCTGGAGTTGAACTGCAATGCCGCCAAAAATCATGACTGCTTCACATAATTTGCGAGGTATGATGCATGCGACGGCACGAACACCCTGCTACTGACTCTTCTGGCAGACCGACAAATCGACATCCTTGCGGCTGCAATAGGTGTTCGACAGCGAGACATAACCGCTCACGATGCTTTTCTCGGTATCGACCGTTTGGTCATACATGGAATTGACCTTGGCCACATCCGCCTGCAGGCTCTTGATCTCGCTTTTGGCGTCCTCTTCGGTGCTTCCTTGATCGCTGGCGATCTTGACATTGTCGCTGCTGACCACCGCATCGAGGCAGGCGCGGTAACCCTTGAGATCTCTTTGCCAGCTGGTTACGTCCTCGAAAGCCCGGTGCTTTGACGCCGCCGCATCGGCCGGCGCCTGGCGCGCCATATCGTTCGCACTGGGAAGCGCCGGCGCGAAGGGCGCAAGTCCGCAAGTATTTGCGTCGGCCAGCGCCGGCGCAACAGAAGCCAACAAAGCGGCAAGGCTCAACCCGATCTTGGCAATCATTCTCGTCTCCCCCCTGAACCGACGGTCCGCATACGACACTCGGAATATGACGCGGGCACCCGGGTCATGGGAAGCCCCACCTCCGAAATTCGCGCGACGAACCCGCCTTCACCCTTGAACGCAAATGGCATCCTGATCGATCTCCATGTCCCGCCTCCACTGAAATCTCGTCAATAAATCAAAAGGCGGCTGGGTGCCTCCGGCAGCTATGACGCTTTGGCTCAACTCTTAAGCTTGGCGAAGGGAATATTGCCGATCGGATAATCGCTCCAATCTTTGTAGTCGAAATGCCACCATTCCTCGTGCAGGACCGTGAATCCCTCGCGCTCCATCGCGGTCCGCAGCAGTTCCCTCAGCCAGCGCTCCCGGCCGGTTCCGCCGATATAATCGGCATAGGAACGCTTGGACATTTCGTCATAATGGCCGGTCATTTGAACCGGCTTGCCGGTCGCGAGGTCGTAGAGCGTCAGATCAACCGCTGAGCCCCGATTGTGCCGCGACCCGGAGGCGGGATCGGCCACGAACATCCGGCTGGCGACCGGCGTCGCGTCCCAGAACATCTTGGTGACGAACCAGGGCCGATAGGCGTCATGGATCAAAAGGCCATAGCCTTTGGCCTTCAGCGCCTTCGCCACCCGGCCCAAGGCCTCCGCGGCCGGGCGCTGCAGATAGGCGCTCGCGCGCCGATAAAGCGGAAATCCCATGAAATTGTTGGAGGTGGCATAGCGGATATCGAGCTTGATGCTGGGGTCGATGCTGGTGATGGCCACCAGATCCATTTTCCTTCTGGAGGGCGGCTCGGCGGGTGGCGAAGCCTTGAGCGCCTCGGCGCGCAGGGTGACCGGGTCCGTGCGCTCGCCGGCGCGGATCTGCGCGATCACTTCGGCCCCGATGTCGCGGCGCTGGAACCTTTGCCCGTCGAGCGTCACCCAGTCGGCGCTTTCGCCGGCGGGCGCAAAGGACAATTCTTTCTTCTGGCCGGCGACGGACGCATCGAACCGGTCGGGCCCATGCGCGGCAAGCGGCTGCTGGTGCAGTCCCTGCCCGTCCGCATAGAGGCTCCCCTTGGACTCATAGACTTCGAGCAAATCCGGTGACGGCCCATATTCCCCGATCAGCCGCATCATCGCCGGGCCGGGCGGCGGCGGGATCCGGTCGGCAGCCTGGGCGGGCGCGACGAGAAGCGCGAGCGCGATTGCGAAGCCGAATGTCTTCATCCCGGCTGTCCTCCGATTTGCGACTGCAATCTAATTCATTGACCATTCGAGTGGAAATTGAAAGGCAAGACGCGGCGCGAAATAGCTGCGCCTGGTTCTGCTATTGTCCCCACTTTCCATCTATGGCTCAATATTGAATATCGGGGAGATCGGGGACTTGTCGAAGCAAGAGATGCCGTATCGCGCGCGCAGTATCGCGGAATTTCGCGAGCGGATTGGCCGGGCTTTCGCGGCCGGCAAAATCGCCGACGCCGTCGGGTCGTTTCGGCCCCGGCCGACGGACATTGTGATCTCACCTTACGGAAAATGCGGAACGACCTTGCTGCAGCAGATGTTTCATACTCTGCGCACCGGCGGCGATATGGACTTCGACGACATTTCGCGGGTGGTGCCCTGGATCGAGACAGCCTACATCCTGGGCCTGGATCTGGAGGCACCGCAGCGGGCACAGCCGCGCGGTTTCAAGAGTCATTTGGCCTTCCATCATATGCCCAGGGGCGCCCGCTATGTGGTGTCATTGCGCGAACCCAAGGATGCGTTGGTCTCGATGCACCGGTTCATGGAGGGCTGGTTTCTCGAGCCGGGCGCGGTGCCGATCGGTGAATTCTTCCACAACTGGGCCCAGGGCAGCGCCGAGGGCAGCAATTACTGGGATCATCTCGTCAGCTGGTGGGAAGAGCGCGACAATCCCAATGTCCTGCTCCTGTCCTATGAGGGCATGATCGCCGATCCGGCGGCGCATGTGAAACGAGTGGCCGAATTCTGCGGCATCGCACTGAATGACGCCTTGCTGGCCCTGACCTTGGAACATACCTCGCTTTCCTTCATGCTCCGACACAAGGACCGGTTCGACGACCGGATGATTCGGAACCTGTCGGAAAGCCTGTGCGGCCTGCCGCCTGGCAGCGACTCGGCCAAGGTGCGCCAGGGCGGGGTCGGCGGGCACCGGCATGTGCTGCCCGACGGGATCGGCGCCGCGATGGATGAAATCTGGAATAGAACCGTCGCGTCACGAACAGGACATGCCAACTATGCGTCACTGGAAAGAGACCTCAGGCAGCGCCTGTCCCCGGCGTGAGCCGCGCCCGGCGTCAATTTGCCCTCGACCGCACGAAATGCAGATCCTGATAGTCGAAACTGAAGTCCGCCAAGGGCGAGATCGCGGCCATGGTGGCGCCGGCAACGCGGCCGTCCTTGACCGTAAAATTCACATAGGCGTCCTCGATGCTTTTGTCGGTCCAGCGGGTGCGGAATTTGTCGCCGGAAACCGGCTCCAGCGCCCCTTCCATGCCCGGGGTGCGGTCGAAGGTGATCCATAATTTGCCCACGCCCCGCTGGTGGACGGTCACGTTTCCATACCAGGGGTCCTGGTAGGTGCCGGCATAGGCCGGCAGCGCCAGCGACGGCTTTGCGCCCCTGCCGGCGTCCGGCTCATGCCGCGCCTTCATCGCCGTCTCGGCCCTGGCGACGGTCTCAGCCTGAACCTTGGCCAGCAGCGCGGTCCAGTCGGTGGCAGGCAAATCCAGATAATGGTCGATCAGATGATAAAGCACCGACGTCATCGCCATGCCGTCCTCGGAATTGATCGAGACCGCGATGCCCACATGCCGGTCGGGTATGAGATAGAGCGCCGCCAGGGCGCCCGCCACCGCGCCGGTATGCCGGATGATCCTGTGGCCGTGATACTCCTCCACGAACCAGCCCAGCGCGTAATCCTGCATGTCGGGTTTCAGCGCGGCGAGGCGGTGCGGTCCTTCAGGCGGCACCACCACCACCGGCGTCCACATCTGCTTGGCCTGTTCCGGGCTGAAGAGCGGCTGGCCGTTGGCCAGCTTGCCTCGCGCCAATTGCACGTTCATCCAGCGGGCAAGATCGGTGGCGCTGGCATTGATGCCGCCGGCCGGCGCCAGCACATGCGCCTCGCCGCGGGTGAGGATCTTCTGCGGTCCCACACCCTGGATAGGTCCGCCATTGCGCTCGTGCAGCGATACTTCATTGGGTGCGGCGGCGTCGTAATTGGTATGCGTGTCGGCCATGCCCACGGGCAGAAGGATATTTTTGGTGACGAAATCCTCCCAGCGCTCGCCCGACACCGCCTCGATCAGAGCGCCGGCCACGATATAGAGAATATTGTCATAGGCGTAGGATTCGCGGAAACCCGTCGCCGGCTTCAGATAGCGCAGCGCGTGCACCAGTTCGGCCCGGCTGCGGTCGGTATTGGGAAACAGCATCAAGTCCCCCTCGCCCAGGCCCAGCCCGCTGCGATGGGTGAGAAGGTCGCGCACCGTCATATGGTCGGTGACATAGGGATCGTACATCTGAAAGCCCGGCAGCCGGTTCCTGACCAGATCGCTCCATTTGAGCTTCTTGCGGTCCACCAGAATGGCCAGCGCCGCGGTGGTGAAGGCCTTGGATTCCGAACCGATGGGAAAGGCGGTATCGGCGTCCACGATATCGGAGGTGCCGATCCGCTTGACGCCGTACCCCTTGGCCAATTGGGTCTTTCCATCCTCGACAATGGCGAGCGACAGGCCGGGCACCCCGAAACTCTTCATGGCGCGGGCGACATAGGCGTCGGTGTCGGCCGGCGCCGCCGCCAAGGTCCTAGCGGGGACCAGGATCAGGATGGAGGCCGCGATCAGAGCCGCCCCGTGGAATCGCTTCATTCCGGCTGTCCCCCACATCTTCCCGGGATTGAGGTATAGGCCGGGGGCAACGACACCGTAAAGTTTCTGTTGACGTGAGCGTCATCCTCACAAGCCTGTCGCCCCGAAATTCCGTCACCGAGGTGCGCTTCCCCGGCGGCCGCGGAGAAAATATGTCGCCGGCACCGGCCATACCGAATTGCCTGGCGTTTCCCGGAGACGTAGGGTCCGGCCTTTCCGGATAGGCAGGGCCCTGCCGTTACCGCACCAAGACACCCACCGAGGAGGAATCACCCTATGAGGACACTATGGATTGCCAGCGCCGTACTCGCTTTGGCAGCCGGCGCCGCCATGGCGCAGTCGAGCGACGATTTGGTCAAGCAGGCCCTTTCGCCCCTGCCCGCGGAACTGCGCGGCCAGGCCACCGTCGTCACCTATGACGCCAAAGGCGATCCGCAAATTCTGCGCTGGGGCCAGAACATCATCTATTGCACGCCGCCGCAGGCGGGCGCGGAGAATTTCTCGGCCAGCTGCTTCGGACCCGTGATCAAGGCCCAGCGCGACTTCGAAGCCAAGGAAAAGGCGGCGGGCAAGGATGCCAAGACCATCTCCGCCGATGTGGCGGCGGCGCGCAAGGCCCGCAAACTGCCCTCGCCGAATATGGGCACCGCCATCTATATCCGCAGCGGCAAGACCGAAGCGGATGCGCATAATCTGTGGGTGGTGCTGATGCCGAATGCAAAAGCGGAAGATCTGGGCCTGCCCACAGAGAAGGGGAACGGCACGCCCTGGATGATGCGCTCGGGCACGCCCCAGGCCCATATCATGGTCCCGCAGGCCGGCGACATGGACAAAGCCGGGACCGGCGATTCCAAGGCGATGTAAAAGATTGCCGATCGATTGCGGACACGGCGCTCCCGGTGGGCGCCGTGTCTGCTTTCGGGCGTTTGCATCCAATCGGAACCCGGACCGGATGCGGCGCCCATTGACCGCGGCGTGACCAAACAAAATCGCCGACAAGTCACGAGCATATGCTACATTTGCCCTGATGCGCCTGCCTGCCTCTCGAAGAAAAAGCCGCGCCCGCCGACTTCCGGCAACCGGCATGAAGCGCGCCTGCGCGCAATTTGCGCTGGCGGTGATGCTGCTGCGTGCCTTGCTGCCGGTGGGCTGGATGCCGGGCACCACCCCACAAGGCGGCATGGCGCTGGTGATCTGCAGCGGGGACGATCCCGGCCAGACCATGGCGGGCATGCCCGGCATGGACCACAAATCCGCGCCGGGCGGCAATCATCACAATGACGAATGTCCCTTTGCGGCGGCGCCGCATTATGCCCCGGCGGCCAGCCTGACGGCGCTGGCCGCGCCTTCGCTGGCTTTCACCGACACCCAAGATCAAGTCTCTCGCTCCTTTATCGCGGCGGGCACACGCCATTCGCCGCAATCGCCGCGGGCGCCGCCGGCTCTCGCCTGAAATCGTGCCATCGCGGGCGCGCCTGATCGGGGCGTGCTCTCCGACCAACCATTTCTCGCGAGTCGATCCCATGCTCAAATTCCCATTGCGCTTTGGCGCAGCCTTGCTTCTCGGCGCCGCCCTTGCGCCCGCCGCCGCAGAGGCGCACGGCATTCTGGGCCAGCGCTTCTTTCCCGCCACCATCACCTCGGATGACCCTTTCGCGGCGGATGAGTTGGCGCTGCCCACCATCACCAGCTTCAATCACGAGACCGATTACGATTTCGACTATTCCAAATCGATCTTTCCCGGCTTCGCCATCGGCATCGGCATGGGGTATGTCGATGCCCGCCCGCCCGGCGATCCGCACGCCAGCGGCTTCGACAATCTGGATATCTCCCCCACCCTGGAGCTGACCCGCGATATCGAGAGCGAATTCATCCTTTCGGCGGGGTTGGACTGGGAGATCGGCGGCAGTGGCAGCCGCGCCATCGCCGACACATCCTCCACCTACACGCCAAGCTTGAAATACGGAAAAGGCTTTGGCGACCTGCCAGATTCGATGGCGCTGCTGAGACCGCTCGCCGTCACCGGCACGGTCGGCTACGCCATCCCCGGCACCAGTGCCAACTCCAAATCCGTCGAGTGGGCCGGCGCGGTGGAATACAGCCTTCGCTATCTCCAGAACAATGTCCGCGATCAGGGATTTTCCAATTTCGTCACCAGCCTGACACCCGTGGTCGAATATGCCTTTTCCTCGCCTACCGAGGCGGGCGGCGGCGGCACCACCGGCACCATCAATCCCGGCCTGATCTGGTCGGGACAGTCTGAACAACTGGCGGTGGAAGCCGTGATCCCGATCAACCGGGCAAGCGGCGGCGGCATCGGCGTCATCGCCCAGCTTCATTTCTATATCGACGATTTGTTCCCGCATTCCCTGGGAACGCCCATCTTTGGAGGCAGCAGATGAAAACCCGCACACTGATCGTATCCGCCGCATTGGCAGCCCTGGCCGGTCCGGCCTGGGCCCATGCTTTTCTGGAGCATGCCAGCCCAGGCGCCGGCGCAACCGACGCCACCGCGCCCAAAACGCTCACCCTCGACTTTACCGAAAATCTGGAGCCGACATTTAGCGGCGTGACGGTGAGCGACAAAGATGGCCACAACGTCGAGCAGGCGGCGCCAGTCGTCAATGGCGCCACCATCACCGTGGCACTCACGCCACTCAAGGCCGGCAGCTATCATGTTGCTTGGCATGCGGTCTCCACCGACTCGCACCGGACTGAAGGGAGCTACAGTTTTTCGGTTAATCCGTGATCGCGGCCTTTGCGGCAGTTCGCGCGATCCATCTGGCGAGCCTGATGATCGCGTTCGGCGCGAGCGCTTATCTGATGCTCCTTCGCCGGGAACTGGGAATCGAAATTCCGGTGCAACCGGGGTTGAGGGCAGCATCCTTGCTGGCGCTCGTCAGCGCAGTCCTGTGGCTGTTTCTGGTGGCAGGCCAGATGAGCGGCGACTGGGGTAATGCAACCAACCCTGGGACGGTCATGCTCGTGGCGAGCGGCACGCATTTCGGCCATATCTGGACTGGCCGAATTGGAGGGCTGGTCCTGTTGGGATTGGGCTCATTCATTTGGAGTCCCGCGCGGCATCCGGCATGGCCTATTCTGGCCGGTCTGCTGCTGGCTTCACTGGGTCTCACAAGCCACGCGGCCGCGGGGAGTGGCGGGCTCGGGCTTGTTCGGGCCGCCAATGATGCGGTGCATCTTCTGACCGCGGGATTTTGGATTGGCGCGCTTTTCGTTCTGGCGATGCTGGCGCGGCGTCATCGACGGGAACCGATCAAATTGTATGCGCCCTTTCGCCTGTTTTCGCTTTGGGGAACCTATGCCGTGGCGATTTTGGTGGTGACGGGCCTTGTCAATGTGGTTTCGATTCTGCCCGCTCGCGCCATCACCTTGCACAATCTCTATGCCGACTTGCTCACGGCGAAAATTGCGGTCGCACTTGCGATGATCGGCCTGGCGGCGGTCAATCGGTCGCTCCTGCTTCCAGGCCTGCACAATGGCGAAGCGAGGGCCTCGCGCCAGATGGGATATAATGTAGTCGTGGAGATTGCGCTGGGCGTAACAGTGGTCGCCATCGTGGGATATCTGGGCATGACAGCGCCCTAGAAATTCAATCCTCGGACAGGGAATGCGCGAAATAGCGCACCGTCTTTCCCGCCGCCGGCAAGGTTGCCAGTCCCACCTGTTCGAAGCCCAGAGAGGCATGGAAAGCGTCGGACGCTGGATTGGGCGGGTCCCAGTTGATTTCGCAGACCACCCGGCCGTGGCCGCTTTTCCGGGCGCGGTCGAACAGCGCCAGATAGAGCGTCCGCGCCAGTCCGCGTCCCCGCATCGCTTCGGACACCACCACCCGGTCGATATAGACGAACCGGTCGAAGCGCTCGCGGAACCATTGGAAATTGGGATTGTCGTAGGCCGCGTCCTGGTCGAAAGCCAGAAGCAGCGCATCGGCTTCGCCCGCCCGGCAGGCCATGAAGGCTTGCCCCACCAGACGCCGGGCTTTGTACGGGTCGAGATAAGAAAGCTCGGCGGCGGACGCGTTATTGAGCGCCAGCAGCGCCGGCGAGAGGCCGTCGTCCCGGCCGAGATCGGCGATGCGCGGATCATCCATGAGCGAGCCATCCAGATCCTAAACGCGCGGTCCGGTTAAATGGCCGCAACCGAAATGTCTAGCGCCCGACTCCCGGCGGAGCCGCCGTGCCCCCCGCATTGCCCGGGCCGCCCACCGGCTGAAGCGCCGGCAGCCGCTCGCTCACCGGCGGCAAGGGCGGGAAGGGCGCGTGCGGTTCGGCCTGATACCAATAAGCCACGGAATAGAAATTGTCGGAGCGATGATTGGCATGGCCATGCTCGATGGTGGCCTTGATGGATTTCGTGAACGGGATCGGCGAATCCAAATGAAAGCGATAGACGCTGGATCGGCTCCCGGCCAACTCCTCGCCCACCACCGGCGCGCCGTACAACGCATAGGAGAAGGGCTTGCCCCCGAAGTCCCAGGCGCCCAGAAAATAATCCTCGGAGCCGGTGCCGGCGATCGAGGGCGCCTTGGCGCCGTCGATGAAGAACATGTCGTCGCCTTCGCCCCACCAATTGTCCTGGTTCTGCAGCACCGACATGGTGACGCCCACGAACTGGCCATGGCCCTTGGCGTCCAGCCAGACATAATTGTCGTCGCCGGTCAGGTTGGGCTTCTTGTCCACCAGCGGATCCTGGTTGCGCTTCCAATCGTTGGTCCAGCCATGATTGGGCTGGGCCTGCCGGTACTGGGCATGGAAGTAAAGCGTGCCCGGCGGCAGGGGATGGTCGTAAGTCCGGTAATCGATATTGTAATAAAAGTCGCCCACCGGCTGCTTCGCCGTCATTGGTGATGGTGATGCGGGCATGGCGGGCGAACGGCATCGGGAAATAGCTGTTGAGCGCCTTGTCGCTTCCCACCGACAGGAGCTCGGAATGCCAGCTGTGATATTCGCCCAGACCCAGCCCGAAAAAGTCGCCCACCGGGGTTTCCACGCTGGGGGTCGGTTCATTGTCCCAATAGATGCGCATGACGATGCGCTTGAGATGATAAGACTCGCGGGCGGCGATGGTGAACCAGATATGGGAGATGGTGCCGGGCCCGTCCGCGTCCAGCACCGTCAGGGTGGCGCCGGGTGCGATGGCACGGGAATCGGCGTTGGCGCCGGTGGGATCGCTGCTGGAGGCGCGATGGGGAATATAGGTCTGCTGCCGGGTGAGGTCCGGCTGCCAGGAAAATTCCTGGGCACTGGAAGACGAGACCAGCCCCATGGTCAGAATCAGAAGCGCCGCAAACCGCACCATGTTCCCCTCCCCTGATTTGGCGGCTTTCGTCCGGCAACCGGGCGACGCCGCTTTATTCGGGAACATATACAAGCAAATGCGGGACAAAAGAAGAAGCCCGCCTTTGAGACCTAGCCGCATCCCCGAGCGCCGGAAGGCGATCTCCGCAAAGCGGTTCGAATTTTAGTCGAAGCGCGGTGGCAGACAAAACCGGCCGGCAAGGCTTTTCCGGCATGATCGAAGACGCTCGGACCCGCGCCCGATCCGAACCGCGGCGCGCTGAGGTCGAACGGCCAGGGTAAGGACGATGGAAACAGACATGCAGTCGCCGGTGAGCTATTCCTGCCCGCATGGCGGGCTTGTCGGGTCTCCATCAGACCAAAGGGGTGCCACGCCGGCAGAATTCGCCCTGGTCTCCGCCGCCTTTCTCACATTGGTGATCGGCGCCTGCTATGTCGCCGTCATGATGTTCAACAATATGAGTTTGGAATGGGCCCTGACCAAGGCCTCGCGGCTGGCGAAAATCAACAACGCCGTCACCCAGACAGACATCAGCCGGGCGGTGAACCGCTATCTCGCTTCCGCCGGGCTGCCCGACGCCATGGTGGTCTATTCCTCCTCGATCTCGGGCGGGACGCGGACGGCCTATATCGCGGCCAGCTATCAGCGCAGTTTTGTCCTGCCGATACTGCCGCGTTTCGACATCACCTTCAGCTCCAACATCACCGTTCCCCAGTCCGGCTGAGGGCAAGGCCGGCGCCTACCATTTATGGAAGGCGAAATAGGCCGCGCCGCAGATGAGCGCGAAAGCCACCATGTGATTCCATTTCAGCGGCTCGCCCAGATAGGTCACCGAGAAGATCGCGAATACGCTCAAAGTGATCACTTCCTGCATGGTCTTGAGTTGCGCCACCGAATAGACCTGATGGCCGATCCGGTTGGCGGGAACCGCGAAGCAATATTCGAAAAATGCGATCATCCAGCTGACCGGGATCACGACCCACAGCGCCGCATTGGGATATTTGAGCTGGCCGTACCAGGCGAAGGTCATGAAGACATTCGAACAGCAAAGAAGCAGGATGGGGGCGATGAACGCAAAACGCATGCGGATCTCTCCAATATAAGCGAAGCGGCGTGCCGACCCGATAGCTGGGCATGCGGGGATGTCCGGGACAAGGCCCTGGCGAGGCGCAGACCCGGCACAATCGCGATGTGAATACCGACAAGATGACACGGCGCGGAGCAGACCGGCCGTCGGCGTCCAACGCGCGGGAACCGCGCTTCGCCGCGACAGGAACGCTTTGCGGCGTCCAACCGTTTCCTACCGGGACCAAACCATCGCAGCCCCACGCCCAAGGGCGGGAGGTACGACAGCGATGTTCGATGCGGGAGAATTTCCATGCGCAAGACTTCGATACTATTTCTCGCCGGATTAAGTCTCTGTGCCGCCAGCTTGCCGGCGGCGGCGCGCGCGCTGGGCACGGTCAATGTTTCGGCGGAACATTACACCCATGTGCGTTGGACGCGTTTCGACGATCCGGTGGCGCGGCTAAGCTTCGTGCCCGATAATGACGCGGTGGATTGCGATCATATCGTTATCACCTACCGCGACGGCGCCTCCTACAACATGTTCTCCGGAGTGCTGCTCAAGAATCAGGAGGAAACCATATTTCCCGACCGCGGCAGCCGGCTTGAGAGCGTCAGCTTCGCCTGCAAGGCCAAGAGCAGAGACGGCGCGCGGATCGCCATAACCGCGGTGTCGGCGAAAGATGGACAGGGCGACGATCCGGTGCATTATCCGGACGCGAACCTAAATCACCCCGCACAAGTGCAGATCACCGAAAGTGCGGACGCAGCCGCGCCCTGATCTGGCTGCTCCGCGATCGGCGGATATCGGCCGCACGCGTGTTCGGTTCCGCACGGAACCGTTGCCGCCGGGGAGCCTTCACGCCCGCTCCAGGGCGGAGCAGATCTCCTCCAGAATCGGAACCACCGATGCCACCAGCAGAAGCGCCATCAGCACATTGAACAGCCGCAATGCCTGGGGCGCGTGCAACCACCGGCGGAGCCGGGCTGGTGGCTATCGCAGCGCCCAGAAAGGGCCGGTCAGGCCGTGACGGCGGAAAAGCGCTTCTGATTTCTCGAGCGAGCGCTTTTTCCAGGGCGCTTTCAGGTAATCGCCATACCAGTCGCTGGCGAATTCCCACAGCTTGGGCAAGGTGAGGATCGCGCCTTTGGGCAAGTCGTGGCGGCGGCACCAGTCATCCACATCGCGCTCGGACCGGAAAGGCTGGAACGAGGCGCAGGCGAAAATCACATTGTCCCACCAGCGGGCGGCAGGCGTGGATAGATGGAATATATCGCCGGTATCGCGTAACCCGCCTTTCGCCACTTCAAACATGACCGCGGGCGCCTCGCCGCCATGGCGTGTGTGGATATGGGCATCGCATTTCAATGCCGCCGCGATGCCGCAAGCGCAATAAAGGCAATTCGCCCAATAGCCGCCCTTGGCGGTTTCCACCCAGCAGGATCCCGGCGACAGCGCGAAGGGATGCACCACCCAAGGCCGGATCGTGCCCGGATGCAGCAACAGGGCATGGGCGTCGGCGAGACGCCGAAGCGAAATTTCGATCTCCGCCGGTGGGCGCGAAAGTTCGTGAGACAAATCCGCCACGCTTGGCGCATGGCCGAGACGGGCGATGGCGCGGGTGAGCGCGCCGCGCACCGCTTCGTCCTCCGCGCCAAGCCTGAAATGTTGCCCGGCGGCGTGTGCGGTCATGCCTTGGTCAATACGCTCAGCAGATGCTCGATATCGCCCATATCGTTATAGACCGAGGGCGAGACGCGCATCCGGTTGGCGCCCAAGGTCACCTTGATATTGGCGGCTTTGAGCACGGGCTCGAGTTTCCTTTGCGCGTCGCGATAGGCGAAGGTGACGATGGGACCTTGGGTCTCCTCCGGCGTCATCGGCGTAAAACCGCGCTTGGGCAATTCCTCCCGAAGCCGGGCGATCAGCGGCTTGCGGTGGGCCGCGATCCGCGCCACCCCCAACTGGGTGACATAGTCGATGGAGGCGATCAGCATGGCGAGGCTGCTCCAGGCGGGCGTGCTGACCTCGAATGTGCCGGCGGTGGTATCCGCCAGAGTCCAACTGCCGATGGCGGGTCCTGGCGGGTCGAAGGGATAGGCGTGGCTCTGGCCGCTGGTCATCTGGCGCCAACCCACCGCGGTGCGCTTCAGATCCTTCAAGCGATCGGGGCGGACATAGAGAAAGGCGGTGCCGAAATCGCCCAACAGCCATTTGTAGGCGCCGGCGCAGCAGAAATCGACACCGCTGTCCTTCACGTCCAGCGGAATGGCGCCCGCCGACTGGATGATGTCGGCATAGACGAAGGCGCCCTTCCGGTGGGCGATGTCGCTCAGTGCCTTCAGGTCGTGTTGATAGCCGGTATCGCTGCCGACATGGGAGACCGCGACCAGTTTGGTTCTGGGAGTGATCGCACGCTCCACATCTTCGAGCGGGATGCGGTTGTCCTTGGGCGCCAGGCATGTCACCGGCACGCCGCGCTTGCCCAACTCGCCATACAGGACCAGCGAGGCATCGTAATGATAGGCGTCGGTGACCACGCCGGCCTTCTTGTTCAGGCCCAGTGCCGCCACGATATGGTTCTCGCCTTCCATGGTGGAGGGCACCACCGCTATGTCGGTGGGATCGGCGTTTATCAGGCGCGCGAACCGCTTGACCGCCTCGTTGCGCGGATTGTCCCGGGGCCAGGCCCGGGTCACGTCGCGGTCGGCGCGCGACAGCAGGAAATCATTGCCCGCCTGCCGCACCAGCCGGTTCAAGGGATGGGCATAGGCGGCATTGAGAAAGGTACCGTGAAAATCATAGCTGGCCTTGTCCGGCAGGACCGGCTGCATCATCGGCATCGCCTTGGCGGCCAGCGGCATGGCGGCGGTCGCGCCCAATAGCGCCCGGCGGGACATATTCATGGCTTTCCTCCCCTTCACCAGTCGATAGCCGCGACCTTATCAGAATTTCCGGCCCGGCCGAGTGCGGCATCTGCCACCGCGATATCCTGCGCCACATGGCCCAGGGATTTATAGACCGTGATCTGACCGGCCGAGATGCGGCCCGGCACCCGCCCCAGGAGCACCTCGCCGATCTCGCCTTTGAGATGATCCTGGCCCACCCGGCCTTGTTCGATGGCATGGCGCAACTCGCCCGCCTGCGACAGCGCATGCGCGCGGGAGTCGGCGATGAACCAACTCCGCGCCACCGCTTCGTCATCGGCTTCGCGGGCAGCGCGGATGCTGGCACCCACCAGATTCACATGCTGGCCGGGCTTAAGCCACCGCCCCTCCAGGATCGGGGTGTTGGACGCGGTCAGGGTGCAGACGATGTCGGCCTCCGCCACCGCCTCCTCTATCGAATTCGCCACCGTCACCGCCAGGCGCGGGCATTTTTCGGCGACAGTACGGGCTTTGTCCGGAGACCGGCCCCAAATGACGACGCGCGTGATCGGCCGCACCAGCGCCATCGCTTCGATATGCGGCAAGGCGAGATCGCCGGTGCCGATGATCGCCAATGTCCCGGAATCCGGCCGGGCCAGCGCGCGGGTCGCCACCGCTGTCGCCGCGGCGGTGCGCAGCCGGGTCAGGGCGTGGCAATCAAGAACCGCCAATGGCCGGCCGGTTTGATCGTCGAACAACAGCATCATGCCTTGATGGCTGGAAAATCCGTGACGCGGCGCCTCGGTCGAAAGGCTCACCGCCTTCAAACCGAACCGGCCGAGCCCCGGCATGGCACCCGGCATCAGGCCCAGCCGGGTCATGGGATTGACCGTCATGATGGTGCGTTCGGGCGCCACCATTTGTCCGCCGGACAGCGCCCGCATCGCCTGGTCCACGATCGCGATGGCATCCGACAGTGGCACCAGTTCCGCGAGCGCCGATCCATTGATGATGAGAAGCTGCCGCACGTCCCCCGCCCTTATCAACTCCCGATCGGCTCTTGGGCTTCACAGCGGGCAATGGGCCTGTAATCCTTGGGCTCCGCAAGGGGGTGGCCGATGATTTGTGATTTCCGACGGGTTTTCCTGCTGACCGCAACTTTGTCTCTGGCCGCGCTTCCCGCCCGGGCGCGGGCGCCCATGCCGGCCGCAATGGCGCGTGTCACGCCTGGGATGGATCAGATCTTCACCCGCTTCATGGCCGACAATCATGTGCCGGGTCTGGTCTATGGCGTGGTGGCGGACGGAAAGCTGGTCTATGTCAAGCCGTTCGGGGTGCAGGACCTGGAGCAAAAGCGGCCGGTCACCGCCGACAGCCTGTTCCGCATCGCCTCCATGACCAAGGCCTTCACCGCGCTGACGCTGCTGCATTTGCGCGACGAAGGCAAAGTGGCGCTGGAGGCGAATGCGGAAAATTACGTGCCGGAAATGCGCGGCTGGCATTACCCCACCAGCCGATTCGCCCAAGGTGCGGGTGATCGATCTTTTGGGCCATACCGGCGGCTTCGTCACCGACGATCCCTGGGGCGACCGGCAGACGCCCATTCCCGAAACGCAATTCACCCGGATGATGCAGGACGGCATCGCTTTCGATCACGCGCCGGAAACCCAGTTCGCCTATTCCAATCTGGGTTTCGCGCTGGTCGGCCGCATCATCGAGAATGTCACCGGCAAGCCCTACAGCCAGGTGGCGGGCGATCTTTTGCTCAAGCCCCTGGGCATGACCGCCAGCGGTTTCAACATCGCCAAATCGCCGATCGAGAAGCGGGCCATCGGCTATCGCTGGGAAAATAACGCCTGGGCGCGCGAGCCGGATCTGGGCGAAGGCGCCTTCACCTCGATCGGCGGGCTCCAGACCAGCGCCAACGATTATGCCAAATGGGTGGCCTATCTGCTGTCCGCCTGGCCGCCGCGCGACGGCGCCGACCATGGCCCGGTTCCGCGCCAGACCATGCGCGAACTGGCCAAGGGTTCCGACTTTCCCCTGGCCGTCACCCGGCCCGGCGACAAAGGCCCCAATCCCTGCCGCCAGGCCGAGACCTATGGCATGGCGCTTTATGTGGTGAATGATTGCGACCTGCCTTGGGCGATCACCCATAATGGCGGCTATCCCGGCTATGGCTCCTCGATGCTGCTGTTTCCCGATGCCGGGGTCGGGCTGTTCGTCTTCGCCAACCGCACCTATGCCAGCCCCAGTCCCACCATGTGGGCCACGGCGCTGATCTTGAAATCCGCCGGGCTCTTGAGCCCGCGCAGCCTTCCGGTCAGCCCCGACCTGGCCAAGGCCTATGCCGCCGCCGGCCGGGCCTGGACCAGTGGGGTGATCACGCCGGTCGCGCCCATGGCGGCGGTCAATTTCTTCCTCGACCGCACGGCGGAGAATTGGAAGCGGGAGCTGGCCCGGCTCAAGAATGAGGTCGGCGATTGCCAAACCTCGGCCCCGATCAAGGCCTTGGGGCGGCAGACAGGGACCTTCGAATGGTCTTGCCAGCGCGGCAGGATCCGCGGCCGGCTGCTCCTGGCACCACCCGCCAAAGCCCAGGTGCAAAGCCTGATCTATGCCGTGCTGCCGCCGGGCGCCGGTTAACGATGCTCCCGATTGGCGCGCTGCAACACACGATTTTTGCTGCAATGCGGGATCAGTTTTCTATTTCGGGATGATGACAATACCCATAATATTTCTAGTGGAAAGATCGGGAGTCGCCCATGGCAGTCTTGGATCACGACCACACCATTGTCGGCGCGGATCATCGCCAGCCGGAAGGCAGCACTACCCAGTTCTGCTGCTTCTGGTTCGGTGTTTTCGCCTTTATCGGGCTTGTCACGGTTCTGTTCTCGAACTGAAGGCTCAGAGCGCCGATCAGGGCCTATTAGATCGCGACTAGAATCGCGGTGACATTGTCTTCGGCGCCCTTTGCCAGCGCCGCTTCCACCAATTCATCCGCATGCAGGTCGCGCTTGGCCAAAAGTGCCGCGATCGCGCCATCGTCCAGCGCCCGGCAAAGCCCGTCGCTGCAGAGAAGATAAATGTCGCCCGGTTCGGCCGCTGCCCGGGCCCGGTCGAGCGTGAACTCGCCCGGCGCACCAACCGCCCGGGTAATGACATGGCGGCGGGGATGATGCAGCGCCTCTTCCGGGGTGATCCGGCCCTGCTCCACCAGCGCCTCCACCAGCGAATGATCCCGGGTCAATTGCCTGAGTTCTCCGCCCCGGCGGCGATAGATGCGCGAATCCCCCGCCCACAAACATGTGGCCTCGGCGCCGTCATAGAGAAGAATGGCGACGGTTGAGATCATCATCTCTTGGTCCTTGGCTTGATCGCGAAGCGACCAATGGGTCGCGCCGACCAGGCGCGCCACCTCGTCCGCCGTCAGGAGCGCCGCCTGGTCGATACGGCCCAGATCCTCGACAATGCGCTCAGCTGCCACTTCGCCGCCGGCATGGCCGCCGGCGCCATCGGCAACCGCCCATAGACCCAGATCCGGCCGCACCAGCAGGCGGTCCTGGTTCTGCCTGCGCACCGCGCCGGCATGGGTCGCATGCGAAACTTTCACATTCCCATCCATCCGCCGGCGGCTGCCCCGAAAAGAGTTTCCATCCCGTGCGTCACCGAATTGGCGCGATCGCGCCAAAGCCATGGTTATCGCAGGTTAAGCACAAGCCGCGCCATCCACGATCCGACGATGTTCGGGAACACGGGTTAATTTCGCTTCAACTCTTGGCTGCCATTTTTGCGGCTGGCATCTGGCGGCGGCGGAATTTCCGGATTCTGGCCGGCCGCTTCCGCGATCGGCGTCATGGATCAGAAAGAAACCACGTCTTCTCCGCTTGGCAGTGCGACTCGGGCCGCCGCCGTGGAACCCTTCACGCTGGCGCATCTCAAGGAGTCGCTGGATAAATTCTATGTCCGGGTCGAGTACCAGCCCAAGGTGCCTTTTCAGCCCTCCGAGAATGCCGTCTTCGGCGTCGAGGCGCTGTGCCGGATTCAGCATCCCGAATTGGGCCTGGTGACGCCGAACCGTTTCATCGGCTTGGCGGAAGAGACCGGGCTGATGGCGCAGCTGACCGACCGGATGATGACCCAGGCCTTTTTCGATTGGCGCAAATGGTTCGATCACGGCTTGAGTCTGAAACTGGCGCTCAACATCTCGCCCAGTCTCCTGGTCGACGGCAGTCTGGGCGGAACAGTTCCTGGCCCGGCGGACGGAATATGGCATCGATCCGGAATATATCGTGCTGGAGATTACCGAGACGCTTCCCGGCGCCTCCAGCTTGCAGGCGCTGGATGTGCTGCAGCGGCTGACGCTGAAAGGTCACATGCTGTCCATCGATGATTTCGGTACCGGCTTTTCCTCGCTCAGCAATCTCTACAAGCTGCCCTTCGGAGAATTGAAGATCGACAAGAGTTTCACCGCCGATTTCCGCAACGATGCCGCCGCCCGGGCCCTGGTCGAATCCACCGTCGGCCTGGCGCGGCGGCTGGGCATTCGGGTCACGGTCGAAGGCGTCGAGAATGACGCCACTTTCTCCGAACTGAAGCTGATGGGCTGCGACGACGCGCAAGGTTTTCTGATCAGCAAATCCATCGCCGCCGACGATGTGCCCGGCTTTTTCGCCGCCTGGTCTTCGGATTGGGAGCGTTCACGCGCCGCGCCCAAGATCGCCATCGTCCAATCCCTGCTGCAGGAAGCGATGGCGCGCAACACCCCCGACGCCACGCTGGTGCTGTCCGCCACCCGGAAAAAGGGGTCCAGCGGCGAGGATGTGGCGTCGCTGATCCGCCGGATTCCCGCCTTGGCTTTGGAAGGCGCCTCTTTGGCCGCGCTCTCCCAGTGCCACAAGGCCATCGCGCATCTGTCGACATCCCCCGAGCAATCGCGGCTGCGCAAGCAGCTCGTGGAATTGCGGCGCCTTCTGGAAGAGGAGCTTCTCTCCCGCGAACCGGTGGAGCTGGTGACGGACAGCCGCCGCATCCGGCTGTTGCCCAGCCGCGCCGGCCTGATCGGCCGGCCTTCGCGCGCCCGCGATGTGGAAGTCGCCATCGATTGCCGCTGGTTTTCGCGTGGCGAGCGCAGCCTCTATCTTTTCTCCGACGGCGAGAAATGGTCGATCGAGGATCTGGGCAGCACCAATGGCAGCGCGATCGGCGACCAGCGGCTCATTCCCGGCCAGCCGTTCAAGCTCGGCTTCGGCGAAACCCGGATCGATATCGGCCGGGCGCCGGACGGACGCGCGCCGGTAACGGTGCATCTGGATCTCTCGCCCACCGCGCCCAATGCGGTGGCCGTGACGCTATCGGCGCCGCGCGAAACGGCGGCGCAGGACGCGGTGGAATGGCCTTCGCGCGAACAGGATCTGAAACAGACCTGGCTGATTTTCCGCGAAGGCTTGAGCCTGGGCGCCGCCCCAGGATGCGGACTGACCCTTCCCGGCAGCCATCTGTCCGTCGCCGCCGATATCCGGTTCCAGAATGGTTTCTGGATTGCGCCGCGCGCCGGCGCCGGCCTCACCATCAACGATGTCGGCTTCGAGGCGCCGGTGCCGGTCCCGGCGGGGGCAAGGCTGCGGTTGGCCGATGCCGCCATCATCCTGGAGCGGCCCCGGCATGCGGCGGAAAGACCGCGCTCCCGTCTCGCAGCCACCGGCACCGATGGAGAATCCGGATGAAGTCCTTGCCGGGGCGGAGCGCGATCCTGCTGGCCGCGCTGTTCGTGGCGGGTTGCACCACACTCGACTTCGGCAAGGCTTGCATCGACGCCGGCGGCCGAGCCGGCAAGCGCGGCGCAAACCCTGCCCGAACCATCAGCGGTGCAGCCGGAGTCTAAACCCACCCCCTCGCCCGCCGACCGGCTGGATCTGGCGGTGACGCTGTTGGAGAAAGGCGATAGCGAACTGGCGAAGACCGAACTGAAGAAGCTCTTGGCGGAGGCGCCGGACAATCAACAGGCCGCCTTTCTGATGCGGCAGATCGATATCCCGCTTGTGGCGCTTTATCCCCAAAAAAGCTTTGCGGTGAAACTGGAGCCTGAAGAGAGCCTGTCGGAGCTGGCGCAAACCTATCTGGGAAATCCGTTGGCCTTTTATGGATTGGCCCGATTGAACGCCATCCCGGTTCCGGCCGATGTTAAAGTGGGGCGGATGATCCGCATTCCCGGCACCGAGGCCGCGTTGGCGGTCCGTGCCAGGTTGCGCAAGCGCGCCATGGCGCCGAAAACAGCAAAGCAGGCACCCCAGCCGCGGCCGGACAGGCCGGAGCCCCGGGCGGCGAAAGGCCTGGCCGACCGCTATTACAAGGACGGGCTGATCGCCTTTCAGCATCAGGATCTGGACGGCGCCATCGCCGCCTGGAACAAGGTGCTGGCGATCGATCCCGGCTACAAGAATGCGGCCCTCAACCGGGCCGAAGCGCTCAGGCTCAAGGCCAATCTGAAGAAAATGGGCGGATAATCACGATCCCGCCCGTTTCAGCATCACCGTCGCATCATTCGCGCAATCCGTATCGGCAACCGTGGGCGGTGCCGGCGCGTCAAGACCCTGTTGCCGGCCGATATTCTTGTCGCCGCTCTGTTGCAGCCGGTCGGCCATCTGGTTGAAAGCCGAGAAGAGCTGGCCGATTTCGTCGCCCCGGTTTTGCGGAACCCGGCGTTCGCAGTCGCCCGCGGCCAAGGCAAGCAACGCTTCCCTCAGCAGCCGCAGCCGCCGGCCGATCATCGCCCCCAGGACATAGGAAAGTCCCGCCACCGCCAGCACCGAGAACAGCCCCAACCCCGCCAGCAGCCACAAGGTCGCCTTGAGCACTTGGTCGGTGCCGGCCCGGGCGATTCCCAGATAGAGATGACCGATCTCGGTCCTATGAAACAGGATCGGCGTCTGGAACAGAAACATGTCGCGGCCGTCGCGTTTCGCCGCCGTGGCGATCAGGTCCGGCGCCCGCAACAGCGGCCTGGTATCGGCGGGCGGCGCCAGTGTCTTTCCCACTATCGTGGAATTGGTCGAGGCCTGAACGATGCCCTTGTGATCGGTCACGGCCAGATAGTCGAAGCTGCCGCGTTCCTTGGCGTCGGCCACGAACAGCTTGAGCGGCAGCCAATTCTGGCCCAGCACCGGCACCGCAGTTTCGACCGCCACGAATTTGGCCAGCGACGCGCCGGATTCCAGCACCCGGTTCTCCACCGCTTTCGCCTCCACGTCGTAGATGACGCTCATGGAGAGGGCGAACAGGACGGCCAATGTCAGACCCGCCAGGCCCGCCAGTTTCAACCGCAGCGGCAATATGCGGTCGCGGCGTTTGTCTTCCTCGGCATCTTCCAACGCCTTCAGCTCGCGCTTGAGAAGCCCGGCCAGTTCGGCGCCGGTGGAGAAGCGCTGCTCCGGCCGCTTGCGCAAAAGCCGGGTTACCGCCCGGGCGACGCCGTCGGGAACGGTATTGGTGAAATTGGCGATAAGGGGCGGGTCCTGCTGCAGGATCTGCACCATCAGAAGACCGAGATTGTCGCTGTCGAAAGCCCGTCGCCGCGCCAGGAGTTCATAAAGTATGGCGCCCAGCGAAAACAGATCGCTGCGCCCGTCAATCTCGCGGCCCGCCACCTGCTCGGGCGACATGTAGCGCGGCGTGCCCAGCATGCTGCCGGTGCGGGTTGCCTGCAATTCGTCGCTGCCGGGAAGATGGGCGACGCCGAAATCGGTGAGCTTGACGGTTTCGCCATCCTCCAGAACCAGAATATTGGCCGGCTTGATATCGCGATGGACCACGCCCCGGCGGTGGGCATAATCCAGCGCCTCGGCCAGCTGGATGCCGATGCGGATGGTCTGTTTGAGGCTGAAACCGCCCCTGGCCGCCAGGATCGTATCCAGCGGCCGGGCCTTGACATATTCCATGGCGATATAGGGCTGGGCCCCCACATGCCCCAGATCGTAGATGGTGACGATGTTGGGATGGGAGATCGCCCCCGCCGATTTGGCCTCGCGCTGGAAACGGGCGAGATATTCGGCGTCGAGACCCTTGTCCTGCTTCAGCACCTTGATGGCGACGGTACGATCGATCTTGGGATCATGGGCGCGATAGACCACCGCCGCGGCGCCTTCGCCGATCATGCCTTCGATCTCGTAGCGACCGATCCTGTCTTTGATGTCCGCCACCTTTCGAAGTCCTCCCCCGGCGGGGTTTCGCACGGTCCGCGTCCCGGAGGACTCTCCTATCAGCAAAGAGTTTCCCGGGTGTTTATGGCGAAGGTTCCGGAGCCGGTTCCGCGGACGCCTGCGGTTCGGCGGGCGGTGTTTGTGCCTTTTCAAGCGGCTCGGATGAAACCGTTGCCGCGGCTCCTTCGGGCGCAGTAGCGGCCGCAGGCGCGGGCACAGGTTTTTCCGGAAGGGTGGCAGGAACAGGCTTTTCAGCGACGATGGTTGCCGCCGGCGCGGAAACCGGGTTCGGAGAGGCCGAAATCCGTGTCGGCGCGGGGGTTGCGACGGGCGTGGTCTGCGCCGGCGTGGCAACGGACTGGGCCGGCGGTAGTGGTGCCGCGGCGGCGGGAGTGGAGGCGGCATCGGATTTCACGGCTGCGGGCGCATCCGGCGCGGCCAAAGGCGAAGCCGCGCCAAGATAGGTATTGTAGACCCAGCCCTCCAGCGACTTGCCATCGGTGCCGGTGACGCGGACCCGATCCCAATTGGCGCGCTCTTCCTGAAGGGCGGCCTGATCGCCGCGCTTGAGTCCGCCGGCAATGGCCGAGCTGGTGGATGGTTCGGCCCTCACATTCACGTCATGCTGGGCATACAGGGTCTGCTGCGTCCCCCGCGGCGTTACCGCGGCGCTGGCCTGCGCGGGCCGTGCCGGCGGCGTCTCCGTGTCGGCCGGCACCACCAGCCCACCCAGCGTCTCGATCTGCCAGCGTATTGTATCGGGCAGCATGGCTTCCAGGCGGGGGAAGAAGAAAACCGCCACCGCCGCCGCGATCACCACGAACATCACATCGCGGACCAGCCGGGGACTGGACCGCTCCCCGCGGGGACGTTCGGCCGGCGCCTCGGCGGAATAATTCGGCAGGGGGTGCCAGCGCGTGCCCGGCGGATCGCGCACCGTTCCCAGCCGGAGATGATCCTGCAGCGCCTGGGCTTGGACGATGGCCGCCTCGCGATCGACCAGGGTCGCCCGCAAGGTCTTGATCTCGCGTTCCAGCGACTGGACATAGGCGTCATATTCCGCCGAGGGCGTGGCCGCGCGCCTGGCCGAGGCCAATGCCGCTTCGGCGCGCTCGCACCGCTCCTGGGCATCGGTCACGGCGGCCTGGGTTTCCTTTGCCCACAAAGCCTGGGCGGCATTGAGTTTTTCGGTGATGGCTTGATCCGACGACGCCTTGACGGCAACGACATCGGATTCCGCTTTCTGGCGCAGCTTCTCCATTTCAGCCCGCAATGCCTCCATCTCCGCCTCGCGCGCCGTGCTGGAGCCGGCGGCGGCGAGCGCCCGTTCGCCCATCTCGCAGCGCGCGGTCAGGGTGGCGATCGCCGCGGCGGCTTCCTTTTCCCAGCGCGCCTGGGCGGCCAGGAGGCGCAAGCCGGCGCGGTCCTCCGCCATCACTTTGGCGGCCGCGATCTCGGCTTCTACCCTTTCCCGCTCGCGCTCCAGCTCGGTTCGCAACTCCATCAACTCGGCTTCGCGGTCGCCTTGACCCATGTCCGCTTGCGCCTGCCATTGAGCCTGCGCCTCCTTCAGCGTCTTCGCCGCCAAATCCGCCGCCGCCTTGGCCGCGGCAATGTCGATCTGGGATTGCTTGCGCTCGGTTTCCAGCGCCGCACGCAGCGCGCCCAATTCGCCCTCGCGGTCACCCTGGACGGTGCTGATCGCTCCCAGAGCCTTCTCCGCCGTCTCGCAACGCGCCGCCATTTGGGCGAGCGCGGTGTCGGCGCGCTTCTGCCACTCGGCTTGGGCCTCCTTCAATTTCTTGGCCGCTTCGGCCTCGGCCGCCGCTTTGGCCGCCGCGATCTGTTCTTCCGACCGATTGCGCTCGGCTTCCATGGCCGCGCGCAGCGCGCTCAGCTCCCCGTCGCGATTGCCTTGAACGGCGCCGGTCGCGGCCAGCGCCGTTTCCGCGGTCTCGCAACGCGCCGCCAGGTCCGCGCGTTCGGTTTCGGCCCGGGCTTGCCACGCGGCTTCGGCCTCTGTCAGTTTCTTTGCCGCCTCCGCCTCGGCCGCCATTTTCACCGAGGCGAGTTGTTCCTCCGACCGCTTCCGTTCGTCCTCCATCGCCGCCTGCAGCGCGCGCAATTCGCCATCGCGATCACCTTGAACGCCGCCGGCGGCGGCCAGCGCCCTTTCCGCCGTCTCGCAGCGCGCCGTGATTTGGGCGAGCGCGATGTCGGCGCGCTTCTGCCACTCCGCTTCGGCCTCTTTCAGCGTCTTGGCGGCCTCCGCCTCGGCCGCGGCCCTTGTCGAGGCGGCCTGTTCCACGGCCCGTTTGCGCTCGGCTTCCAATGCGGCGCGCAAATTCTTGGCCTCGGCCTGGGCGTCAGCCTTCATGTCGGCCAGGGCCTTTTCCGCCATCCCGCTGCGCTGCGTCATTTGGGCGAGGGCGGTGTCGGCGCGCGCCTGCCATTCGATCTGAGCGGTCTTCAAGGCTTCCGCCATCTGCGCCGTCGCAGCCGCCTTGGCGGCCGCGATATCGGAATCGCGGTCCTTTCTCAGCCGCTCCACTTCGGCCCGTGACGCGGCCAGTTCGCCGTCGCGCGAGGCCAGGAACTCCTTGGCGGTGCCGAATTCCTGCGCCAGACGCCTGAGGGATTGAGCCTGCTGCTCGCGGCCGATATCGGCGATGGCCTGGGCGCGCACTTCCCGTTCCGCCAGCCGGCGCTCGAACTGCTCCTCCAACTGGACGCGCTCCTCCTCCAGGCGCTTGGCCTGCTCGCGCTTCCATTTGGTTTCTGCTTCTTCGACCGCCAGATCGACCTTCTGCTGCAGGAGAACGCCCATCCGTTCGGCCGAAGCGCGCAGCTGATCGAGTTCCGCCTCGCGGGCGGCGAGCGCCATCTTGAGTTCCGCGATTTCCGGATGCCGCTCTTCGCGCGCATTTTCCACCGGTTGCGGCCCCGGAGCCGGCGCGGCATCGCGGTCGGCGGCGATGGGGTATTCGACCAGCGCGATGGTAAAGGCTTCGGTTTCGTCCTTGGCGACCAGCCGGATCGAAAGCGCATGCTCGCCGCGGGCCGTCTTGGGCGCGAAATAGACCAACTCCTCCAACTCGTCGAGTTGAAGCGACCAGCTGCCGTCGCCGTTATTCTGGCCGGCGGAAAAACGCGCCTGCTGCGGCAATTTCTCGACCCGGAGCATGAAGCGGCCGCGCTTGCGATAGGCCTGAATCACCGGCCTGAGATCGATGGGAATGGCGCGCGACGCTACCGAGGAATCGAAATTGGTACGCGTGGGCAATTCGGCAAGATTGTCCGCCGGCCCTTCGGGAACTTTGCGCAGTCTGCTTGCGCCCTGCTTCATTTGTGCGCCTGTTGCGGGCGCAACACCAACTCGCGCCCTGAATGCCAGGATGGCATGGGCATTGGTGAAACCTCGTTATGGCAAACGCCGCACTTTGCTTAAATTTCTTCTCAATCCGTCACCAAACCCGATAGGCCGGCTGGAAGCGGTTCATGCCCGGGATCCGGCAAAATCCCGGTCCGCGGCCAAAGGTATGGTGAATGCGGGGTTGACGGGACAGCCGATAAGGTTAGCCGCGGGTTCCCGCCTATTCCGCCGGACCTTCGATGGTGACGCCCATCGCCTCCAGCCGTTCCAGCACCCCGTTCCGTCTGAGCAGCGGGCCGATATCGATCACGGCAATGGTCTTGCCGGGCTGGTTCAGCGCCTTGTCGATGGCATCGGTATAATCCGCCACATCGCGCTCGCTGATATCGGCGACGGAATGGACCGCCGCGGTGACGCAATCGAACAGGCGCGACTGGCCGTAATTTGCCTTCACGGTCTTGATGTCGCCGATCGCCCAGGCGTCCGCCGCCGCCACCGCGTGTTCGGACTGCCGGTTCACATCGTCCACCGCCTGGGCCAGGCAGACGCGCTGCTGGTCGAAATTGAGTTTCAAGACATCGGCCGCCGCGTCCAGCACTTCATAACGGGCGATCGGCGCCATCGTCACATGATGGGCGCGCGCCAGCCGGCGGATGGTGTCGCGGGGTTCGTCGCGGGAAAGATCGAGCTTGTCGCTGAGATCGCCGAACAGCCGGAACGCCGCGCGCAGCGGCGTGTCGGTGTCGTAATGGCCGGCCTTCTCGTCCAGGCTCTCGCGGGTGGCGACAAAGCGGTCGCGCAAAGGTCTGGGCAGTGACGGCTCCAGCTTCTGGCCACGCGGCAGACTCAATTCGCCGCCATGCACAATCAGGAACCAGGCGCCTTCCAGCATTCCGATGGAGGGCCGGGGCGGCATCAGGATGGCGCGGGCGCCTTGGATCAAGCCGTCCAGATAATCCTTGTTCCATTTGAGATCGTCCGGCATGGCGCCGACCGTGCCCAGGATCCAGACCTCGGACTCGCCGCGGGTGAGATGCCAGACCGCCGGGCCCGGCGCGGCCTGCACCTCCACCACCTCCGGCGCACCCCAATTCTCGATCGGCGTCTCGGTTGGCAGCGGCTGGGCCGCCGCGGCGTATGCCGGTATCGTCAGGCCTAGGGCCAGCACCGCGCTTGTCAGGAACCTTGCCGCGATCATGCGCAAAACCTGCGCCGCATTCCCACAACCACGCCAGTTAAATTCCGCGATAGAGACCCAAATATGCAAAGGCGCGAGTCCGGAAAATATAGATAACCAGTTGATTTTGCGTCAATTTTTCATAGTGGACACTGCCTGCCGCCGGCGACTGAAACGCGTAGTGCCGCTCTTTTGCTGAGCCGTCCTTCCCGTTAATATTGTAGGAAACATCAGAGACGATCCGGACTGTTTCCCGGGCATGCTGCGGTAGCAGGAATAAGAGTAAAGGACCAACGGACGTTTTTCTTCAGCTGCATCAACCATCAGACGTTGGTCTCATCAGAGGCGAGTCATTGGGGAAACGGTCAGCGATATGAGTAGTCCAACGGTGAATGAACCGTTCCGGCAAAGACCGGGCGTGCGTGGCGCGATGTCGCCGCGGCAGGGCATAAAGCCCACCGACATCGGAAACCCCGATTACTTTCACAAAGTGGTGGACTGCCAATGGGCCTGTCCGGCGCACACCCCGGTGCCCGAATATATCCGGATGATCGCGGCCGGGCGTTATTCCGACGCCTATATGGTCAACTGGCACTCCAATGTCTTTCCCGGCATTCTGGGCCGCACTTGCGACCGGCCCTGCGAGCCGGCTTGCCGCCGGGGCCGGGTGGAGGAGATCACCGGCAAGCCCGAGCCGGTCGCCATCTGCCGCTTGAAACGCGTCGCCGCCGATAACAAGGGCGAAGTAAAGACGCGCATGCCGCATCCGGCGATTGAAAAGAACGGCAAACGCATCGCCCTGATAGGCGCCGGTCCCGCCTCGCTCACCGTGGCCCGCGATCTTCTGCCCTTGGGTTATACTTGCGTGCTTTATGACGGCGATGCCACCGCCGGCGGCATGATGCGCACCCAGATCCCCAAATTCCGCCTGCCCGAGACCGTGCTGGACGAGGAAGTGGATTACATTCTGGATCTGGAGCCGGAGCTCAGGCTGGGCGAGAAGATCACCTCGCTCAAGAACCTGTTGGCGGAAGATTATGACGCCATCTTCGTGGGCTGCGGCGCGCCGCGCGGCCGCGAGCTCGACATTCCCGGCCGCAAGGAGGCCGGCGCCAATATCCATATTGGCATCGACTGGCTGTCCTCGGTCTCCTTCGGCCACACCACCAAGATCGGCCGGCGGGTGATCGTGCTGGGCGGCGGCAACACCGCCATGGATTGCTGCCGCACTTCGCGCCGGCTGGGCGGCGAGGAGGTGCAGGTGGTGGTGCGGTCCGGCTTCGAGGAGATGAAGGCGTCGCCCTGGGAGAAGGACGACGCCATGCATGAAGGCATCCCCATCCACAATTTCCTGGTGCCAAAGGAATTCCTGCACCAGGACGGGCAATTGACCGGGGTTCGGTTCGAAAAGGTCAAGGCGGAATATGACGACAAGGGCCGCCGCAAGCTGGTGGCCACCGGCGAACCGGACACCATCATGCAATGCGACGATGTGCTGGTGGCGGTGGGCCAGGAAAATGCCTTTCCCTGGATCGAACGCGATACCGGGCTGGAATTCGACAAATGGGACATGCCCAAGGTCGATCCCGTCACCATGCAGTCCACCAATCCGAAAGTGTTTTTCGGCGGCGACGCCGCCTTCGGCCCCAAGAACATCATCTGGGCGGTGGCGCACGGCCATGACGCGGCGATTTCCATCGACCTAGTCTGCCACGGCAAGGCGGTCGCGGACCGCCCGCCGCCCCAGGTCAATCTCTTCAGCCAGAAGATGGGCATCCATGAATGGAGCTATGACAACGATATCTCCAACGATCTGCGTTACCGGGTGCCGCACGCGCCGATCGAACAGACGCTGAAGAATGTCAGGCTGGAAGTGGAGTTGGGCTTCGACATCCACCAGGCTTTTCTGGAGGCGCAGCGCTGCCTGAACTGCGACATCCAGACCGTGTTCGACATGCCCAAATGCATTGAATGCGACGCTTGCGTCGATATCTGTCCGATGGACTGCATCACCTTCACGGCGAATGACGAGGAGGAAGAACTGCGGCGGCACCTGTCGGCGCCCTCGCTCCATCCCAAGACGCAATCGCTTTATATCTCGCCGACGCTCAGGACCGGCCGGATCATGGCCAAGGACGAGGATCTCTGCCTGCATTGCGGGCTTTGCGCCGAGCGCTGCCCCACCGGCGCCTGGGACATGCAGAAATTCCTGCTGGAGGCGCCCAAGACGGAGTATGCATGTCATCGCCCATAAAGGCCGTCAACGACTTCGTCGTCAAATTCGCCAATGTGAACGGCTCAGGCTCGGCCTCGGCCAACGAGATGTTCGCCCGCTCGCTGCTGCGGATGGGCGTGCCGGTCGCCTCCCGCAACATCTTTCCCTCCAACATCCAGGGCCTGCCCACCTGGTATGAGGTGCGGGTCTCCGGCCAGAGCTGGCTGGGACGGCGCGGCGGCGTGGACCTGATGGTGGCGATGAACCCCCAGACCTGGGACAAGGATGTCGCCTCGATCGATCCCGGCGGCTATCTGTTCTACGATTCCTCGCGCCCGATCCCCAGATCCAAATTCCGCGACGACATCAACATCATCGGCATGCCGCTGACGGAGATCTGCAATTCCGTCTATAGCGATCCCCGCCAACGCCAGCTGTTCAAGAACATTATTTACGTCGGCGCCCTGGTCCAGCTTCTGGGCATCGAAGCGGAGGTGCTGGAGGCGCTGATCGATGAGCAATACAAGAAGAAACAGGCGCTGATCGCGCCAAACCACCAGGCGCTGCATCTGGGCCATGACTATGCCCGCGACCATCTGACGGGCCTGTGCGGGCTGAAGGTGGAGCGTTCCGAGGCGGTGGGAGACCGGATCTTCGTCAACGGCAATGACGCCGCCGCGCTGGGCTGCGTTTTTGGCGGGGCGACGGTGGCGGCCTGGTATCCGATCACGCCGTCCACCTCCTGCGCCGAGGCCTTCGCCAAACATTGCAAGAAATACCGGGTCGATCCCGAGAGCGGAAAGAACCGCTTCGCCATCATCCAGGCGGAAGACGAGATTTCCGCCATCGGCGCGGTGATCGGGGCGGGTTGGAACGGGGCTCGCGCCTTCACCGCCACCTCCGGCCCCGGCATCTCGCTGATGCAGGAATTTCTGGGCCTGGCCTATTTCGCCGAAATTCCCGCCGTCATCATCGATGTGCAGCGGGGCGGGCCTTCCACCGGCATGCCCACCCGCACCCAGCAGGCGGATCTGCTGCTTTGCGCCTATGCCAGCCATGGCGACACCAAGCATGTGCTGCTGTTTCCGGAAGATCCGAAGGAATTGTTCGAATTCGCGGCCGTGGCGCTCGATCTGGCGGAGCGGCTGCAGACCCCCATCTTCGTGCTGGAAGATCTCGATATCGGCATGAATGAATGGCTGTGCGAGCCCTTCACCTGGGACGACAGCCGCACCTACGACCGCGGCAAGCTGATGACTGCCGAGGATCTCGACGCCGGAAAGACGTTCGGCCGCTATCTGGACGTGGACGGCGACGCCATTCCCTACCGCACCCTGCCGGGCATCCATCCCAGCAAGGGCGCCTATTTCACCCGCGGCACTTCCCGCGACCGCTTCGCCAAATACAGCGAGGAAGGCGACGTCTATCAGGACAATATGCAGCGGCTGCTGCGCAAATTCGAAACCGCCAAGACTTACGTGCCCGCCCCCGTCATCCGCGAAGCGAAAGAAAAGACCCGTTTCGGCGTCCTCTTCTTCGGCTCGACGGCGCCGGCCATGCGCGAGGCCCTGGCGGCGCTGGAAGATCAGGGCCTTCATCTCGACACCATGCGGCTTCGGGCTTTTCCCTTCCCGGAAAGCGTGAGTGAATTCATCAATGCCCATGACCAGGTGTTCCTGGTCGAGCAGAATCGCGACGCCCAGATGCGCATGCTGCTGGTCAATGAATGCGGCATCGATCCGGCCCGCTTCATCTCCGTCCTGCACTATGACGGAACCCCGATCACCGCGCGCTACATCATCAAGGCGATCGCCGAGCGCATGACCATCACTTCGCGGGAGGCCGCCGAATGACCTACATCCTCAAGCCCAAGCTGCGCCATCCGGCGCTGCCGGTGAACCGGCTGGGTTTTACCCATCGCGACTATGAGGGCACGGTTTCCACCCTTTGCGCCGGCTGCGGTCATGACTCGATTTCCGCCGCCATCATCCAGGCCTGTTTCGAGCTGGCCATCGAGCCGCACCGGGTGGCCAAGCTGTCGGGGATCGGCTGCTCCTCCAAGACCCCCGCCTATTTCCTGGGCCAAAGCCATGGCTTCAATTCCGTGCATGGCCGGATGCCCTCGGTGTTGACCGGCGCCAATCTGGCCAACAAGGATCTGATCTATCTGGGGGTATCGGGCGACGGCGACAGCGCCTCGATCGGGCTGGGCCAATTCGTCCATTGCATCCGCCGCGGCGTCAACATGGTCTATATCACCGAGAATAACGGGGTCTATGGCCTCACCAAGGGCCAGTTCTCCGCCACCGCCGACAAGGGCTCCAAGAGCAAGGGCGGCGCGATCAATTCCGACACGGCGCTGGATCTGGTGAGCATGGCGCTGATGGTGGGGGCAAGTTTCGTGGGCCGCAGCTTCTCCGGCGACAAGGAACAGATGGTGCCCCTGATCATGGCAGCGATGCGCCATCCCGGCCCCGCCTTTATCGACATTGTCAGCCCCTGTGTCGCCTTCAACAATCATGCCGGCTCGACCAAGGCCTATGATTTCGTCCGCGCCCATAACGAAGCGGTGAACCGGCTGGACATCATGGAGCCGCGCGATCCCATCACGGTCGAATATGCCCCGGGCACGGTGGAGGAAGTGGCGCTGCATGACGGCTCCCGCCTCAAGCTCGCCAAGCTCGACGCCGATTACGACCCGCATGACCGCATCCTGGCGATGGCCTATCTGCAGTCCCGCGCCGCCAAGGGCGAGCTGGTCACCGGACTTATCTACATGGACCGGCAGGCAGGCGATCTGCACGCCCATCTCAACACCGTGGACCGGCCGCTCAACATCCTGTCGGAGAAAGAGCTCTGCCCAGGTTCAAAAGCACTGGAAGGATTCAACGCATCGCATCGCTGAGTGAATAGAGGACATCGCGCCGACCGGGGGGACAACGTCATGGAACCATTCCACGCTTTTCTCACCATCCAATGCCGCCATTGCCAGGCGCCGCTGTTGCGGCTTGGCCTGTCCGAGAATAACGACATTGTGGTCTGTCCGGTCTGCCTGAAGGCGGGCGGCTTCGACAATGTGCTGGAGGAAGGCGCCGAATTGTCGGCCCGGTTCGAATATCCGGACGAAGCCAAGGACCTGGCCCGCCGGTTATGGGCCGATCACACCGCCCATTAGGGCGCTTTGACGATCATGCGTCCGCCGGAACCCGGAAAAGTTCCATCCCGCAATCGTCGGTCACGCAGACCCGCTCGAAATCGTATCCTGCTCTTGGGCAGGGTGAATTGCTGCCGCAACTCCCGATACACCGCCTTGGCTTCGGCCAGGGCGGCCGCCTCATCCGCGAGTTCGGTTCCGAAATCGTCCAGCAGCATTTTCTCCTGGGTCTGGACGTGAAAAAAATAACGCATCACCGCACCGCTCCATGTCCGGCAAATTTGCAGACACCCTATTTCGCGCCGATGACCGGTTGCTTCAATTCGTGACGAACCTAAGTAATCTTCCTAGCGGCGAGGGAAATCCTGGAATTGCGCCGGCCCGATGCGCGCCTGGCGCTCCGGATTGCGCGGAGATTCTGCGAACTGTTCTTAATCGCGGCCGGGCCACCAAGTGCGATAGTGATAACAGTAAAGCTCGCGCGAAAATCCCAAGCCTTGATAAAGCCGGATTGCTGCACGGTTTTCGGCCTGCACCTGCAGTACCGCGGTCCCCGCCCCTTGCGTCCGGCCCCAGGCCATCAGCGCGCTCACCGTCTTGCGGGCGAAACCCTGGCCGCGATGATCGGCGCGGGTGGCGACGGATTCGATGCAGATGCGGCCGTCTGTCAGCCCGGCATAGGCAAAAGACACCGCCTCGCCTTGGGCGTTGCGGGCAGCGGCGAAGGCAACAGGTATGGACAGACGAGCGAGGATGCGGGCGCAAGTTTCGCGTTCGGCGCGACTGCGGCGCTGGACGGCTGCGACGCCATCGATCCATTCTTTAGTCGGTAAAGCCACAATGTCCGTTTCCGCATCAATCACGGCCCCGGCCAGGTCCGGCGCGCACAAAGTGCGGGTTTCCGATTCCCGTTCATAGCCGCGGCGCGCCAAAAGATCGTCCAGCTCCGCGGGCAGAAACGACAAAATCCGGAAGCGGGGCGGCAGATCCCGTTCGCGATAAAATGCCTCGCAGGCATCGGCGATCGCATCCAAGTCCGGCGATACGCCGGGCATGGGATTGGCCGAATTGGACCGGCGGCTGACGCCTCCGGCATAGGTCAGGCGCCAGCCCGCCACCGTCTTTTCCGCCAGCGCCGGCCAGGCGGCGGCGCAAAGCGTCTCGACGGTCCAGTTCATCGTCTCGTCCATGACTCTTGCTAGCCCGCCGGCGGGCGGATGACGAGAGCTTCATCTGTCCGGTCAGCCATGCCGATTTCCGCCCGCCCGGACTCATGCCATAGTCAATGGGAGAAAAAAGGGGGGAAATCATGCGCATCATTCCGGCGGTAGCGGCCCTGTGCCTGGGGCTCAGCGCCTCGGTGATGGCGGCGCCCGACTATAACGAAATGCCCAAGACGGTGGTGCGCCCGGAAACCAGCTTCGACTATATCCGCCGGGTGGAAGACATCCCCATGCGCGACGGGGTGAAGCTGCACACCATCATCCTGATCCCGCGCGGCGCCAGCCACGACCCCATCCTGCTCACCCGCACGCCCTATAGCGCCGAGGCGCAGTCGGGCTATGTCCAGAGCGGCCATCTCGGCATGATCCTGGATGGCTATGACAATGCGGTCGATACCATTATCGGCGGCGGCTATATAAGGGTGATCCAGGACGTGCGGGGCAAATACGGCTCCAAGGGCATCTATATGATGAACCCGCCGCTCGCACAGCACCCCGCTCAACCCCACCAAGACCGACGATTCCACCGACACCTACGACACCATCGACTGGCTGGTGAAACATGTCCCCGAATCCAACGGCAAGGTGGGCATTCTGGGCATTTCCTATGACGGCTTCCTGCCCCTGATGGCGCTGATCCATCCCCATCCGGCGCTGAAGATCGCGGTGCCGATGAACCCGATGGTGGATGGCTGGCGCGGCGACGACTGGTTCCACAATGGCGCCTTCCGCGAGCAGAACATGCCTTACATCTATGAGCAGGAAGGCACGCGCCGACAATTCCGCCAAATGGTGGGAGTCGGTGCAGGACGATTACGATTTCTATCTGCGCGGCGGTTCGGCCGGCGAATTGGGCCGCGAGCATGGCCTGACCCAGATGGGCTTCTGGAACAAGATCATCGCCCATCCCGCTTACGACAGCTTCTGGCAGGCCCAGGCGATGGACAAGGTGCTGGCGAAGGAGCCGCTGAAGGTGCCGGTCCTGCTGGTGGGAAGCCTGTGGGACCAGGAGGATATTTACGGCTATATGGCGGTTTGGAAGGCGCTCAAGCCCAAGGACACCAGTGGCGACATGGTGCGGCTGACCATCGGCCCCTGGTATCACGGCCAGGAGATCGAGGCAGGAAGCCATCTGGGCGCGATCAAATTCGGCCAGGACACCTCGCTTTGGTGGCAGCGCCATGTGCTGGCGCCGGTCCTGGCGCATTATCTGAAAGACGATGCCCCGCCCCTGACTGTGTCCACCGTGACCGTGTTCGAAACCGGCACCAACCAATGGCGCAATTTCGACCGCTGGCCGGTGGCGGATGTGAAGGAAACCCCGCTCTATCTCAAGCCCGATAACGGGCTGGGCTTTCAGCCGGCCACGGGGCCCGCCTCCACCACCGATTATGTCTCCGATCCGGCCAAGCCGGTGCCCTATCGCGTCAGTCGCCCGATCCCGACGGCTGGCTATGACACCTGTGCGCAATGGGAATGCTGGCTGGTGGACGACCAGCGCACGGCGGCCAGCCGCACCGATGTGCTCAGCTTCACCAGCGACGTGCTGACCAAGCCGGTGACGGTGCGCGGCGAGCCGATCGTGCATCTCAACGCCGCCACCACCGGCAGCGATGCCGACTGGGTGGTCAAGCTGATCGATGTCTATCCCGACCAGGTGCCGGGCGATCACGCCATGGGCGGTTATGAACTTCCCATCGCCATGGATATTTTCCGCGGCCGTTATCGCGAATCCCTGGCCGAAGCCAAGCCGATCACGCCGAATACGCCGCTCACCTACAGCTTCGCGCTGCCGACGGCGGATCATGTCTTCCTGCCCGGCCACCGCATCATGGTGCAGGTGCAGTCGAGCTGGTTCCCGCTTTACGACCGCAATCCGCAGACTTTCGTGCCCAACATCTTCTTCGCCAAGCCGTCGGACTATAAAAAGGCGACGCAGAGCGTGACCGTCTCGGGGCCGGAGGAGAGCTATATCAGCCTGCCGGTGGAGGGTGCGGCGCCCTAAAGGACCGCGCGCCGGGGGAGCCGAAGCGCGGCCAAGTCAGGGGGATCGCCGGCCAGAACGGCCAGCGGCGCGCTTATAGATAGGCTTCGTGATGCTTCCATGACGCGGATGCGCACGCTTGCGAAATGCCGTGCTCTGATCCACAGGCACGGCTGGATGCGCAAGGCGCGCGGAGCGACAGGACGGCGGCATCTGTTATTTTCCGCCAATGTCGGAACAGGCGGTCAATAATCCTGCTGAACACGGAAACGCTGGCGATTCGCGATGTCGTCTGCCTGGGCCGCTGCCGCCACAAGAGCGCACGGGAATGTGCGGCCTCGACCAATCTGGTTTTTCCCTATCCTGGGCTTTTCGTGCGCCATGCCGGCCGGCAGGAGGCGGTGGCGGATGCCAACCAGCTCCTGTTCTTCAATGCGGCGGAAGATTATTGCGTCAGCCATCCGGTGGAGGGCGGCGATGCCTGCCTGTCGCTGATACCCAGGGATCATGTGCTGGAAGAACTGGCGCCAAAGGACCAGCTTGCCCGCGGCGAACGCGTCGCATTCCGCTGCCAGAACCGACGCCTGACCGCCAAGGCACAGCTGCTGGCGGCTCAGTTGCGCCATGCCCGAGAGCGGGAACGATTGGACCCTTGGAGGCAGAAGAACTGGCATTGGGACTGGTGCGGGCGGCGCTGGGCGAACGTTGGCAGGCGGGCGAAGCCCACGCCGCGGCGCCGGAAACTGGTGGACCGGGTCAAGCTGGTCCTGGCATCCGACCCCGCGCGCCGTTGGACCCTGGCCGGGATCGGGGCGGAGGTGGGCGGTTTCGCCGGTCTATCTCACCCGGCTTTTCCGCCCAGCCGGGAAATCAATGCCGCCGTCGCGCTATCAGCGCGACTCGAGACTGGCTCTGGCGCTCGATCTGATTACGTACACGAGACAATCTCACTCGCTTGGGGCGTGGAGCGGCGCTTTCTATCCAGCCACAGCCATTTCACTTTCGCCTTCCGCCGGGCTTAACTGGCTTCAAATATCGGCGCCCTTTCGGCGCAGCGTCCTGCCCGCCGTTCGCGGTCCATGACTACGGTCACCCAATCCGCTCAATTATTCCTGACAGCGGCGGAGCCCATTCTTTCCTTCCATTTCTTCATCTTCACCGTCATTCGAAAGCAAGCGGCGGAGTGTCCTGACGCTCGCCGCCGCCGGCGAAATTGGACGGCGCACGATAGCGAAGAGCACGTGCGATGGAAAATTTTCAGGACGTGGCGCGACGGCATGGCGCTGCGGATTTGTGGCCTGCGCAACATGCGGGCCGGCAGCGGCACCAGGACGCAAGACGAGCATCAGTCCCTGGACGATGCCTGGTGGACGGGACCGATGCTGGCCAATTCCGCCCGCACCCTGCCCCAAGGCCACAAATTGATCGAATCCTACCTGCTTGACGACATCGCAGGGCGAATCCAGCGCCTACCGTTCCTTCAACTACTTGCTTTACGGCGTTACCGACCGCTTCACCCTGGGCCTTATTCCGGTGGGCGGGGTCAACCGGGCGAAGGGCCAGCGCGCGGCCAGCGGCCTGAACGACATCACCTTGCAGCTCCAATATGGGCTGACCCAATTCGATGGCGCGGATGGGTTGCCGGATATTTCGCTGGCGCTGCGCCAGAGTTTTCCCAAAGGCAAATACGACCGGTTGACTTCGCCCACCCAGGGCTTCGGTGGCGGCGCCTATGGCACCGGTGTCGCGCTGTTCGTCCAGGATTATTTCTGGCTGCCGAACGGGCGGCTGCTGCGCGCCCGGTTCGATCTGTACGAGACGGTTTCCGGCAGCGCTCCGGTCCGCGACACCAGCGTCTATGGCACAGGCTTAGGTTTTCTCGGCCATGCCGATCCCGGCGCCGGCTTTGTCGCCGACGTCTCGCTCGAATATAGCCTCAGCCGGAGTTGGGTGCTGGCTCTGGAAGCGGTCTATAACCATGGCGACGATACGCGGGTGCATGGGACCCAAGGCGGACAAGCGATCGCCTATCATCTGGGCTCCAGCGACGGCTTCGGCCTGGCGCCGGCGGTGGAATATAGCTGGGCGCCAAACTGGGGCGTGCTTCTGGGCACCCGCGTACTGATGGCGGGACGCAACACGCCCTTCTCGGTAACGCCGGCGATCGCGATCAATTATGTCGATTAGCCAGGGGTAACGATGCCGATGCCGTTTTCGATCCGGACATCGGTGCCGAAAGCCGCCGACATGGTCTTGAGATTGTCCAGGATGCGGCGGGCCCCGTCCGGCGACGGCGTCACCGGCATGCCGCCCATCGGCCCGCCCACGGCGATGGCGAAGGGATAGAGCCGGATCTCGGACACCTTGCCGCCTTTATAGCGGGTCACCGGAATGACGGTCTCGAAATAGCCGTCGGGGAAATTCATGGTCTGGCCGGTTGGGGTGGTGTAGCTGCGCTTGCCGCGGAAATCGAAGAACAGGCTGCCCAGGCTGTAGAAGATGGGCTTACCCTTGTAGATCTCGATGCCGCCCAGGACATGGGGGCCGGTGCGTACCACCGCGTCGGCGCCGGCATCGATGGCGGCGTGAAACAGGCGGGGCTCGAAATCGGCCGGTCGGGGATCCTCCGCCGAGGCCGCTTCGTTCGCCCAATGCAGCGCCATGGGTTCGTAGGCCTTGCCGCCCTCGTCCACATCGCCGCCGGTCTGATGCGCGTGAATGGAGAAGAGCACGAAACGCGCCTTGGCCCGGGCTTGTTTCACCGAAGCGAGGATGGCGGCTTCGTCCTTCTCATCCATTTCCCAGCGCGGACCGGGCTGATCGGAAAATACCTGGTCGCCCAGCCGGACCTCGTGGGGGCGCGACCCGCCGCCGAAATTGAGCGGTCCGGCGATGCGGCGGAGCGTATCGAGTTCCGCCGGCGGCACCCGGCCCACCTCGCGCACATGCAAGGTGCTGATGCCGATACGGGGACGCGAGGTGATATCGAAGCGGGAAACCGATGCCCCGGCTTCGGCCATGGGCGGAAAAGTGGAGGTGGTGTCGACCAGCGCTACTTGGCCCTTGGGCGTATCGAGATAGATCGGCGCCCGCGCCCGATCCATGCCGATGCCGGCGCCGCCCGCGACCACGCCCGCCTCCGCCAGCGCATGCAAGGTGGCGGCGAGCCCTTCCATTCCCCAATCGGTGGCGTGATTGTTGGCCTTGGAGACCAGGGTGATCCCCATCGCCTTGATCCGGCGGGCGAAGGACGGCATCTGCAACGGATAGCCGCCGCCATTCTCCGCCGCCGGATAGCCGGGGAAGGTCTTCAGATCGAAGATGGAGCCTTCCTGATTGGCGAAACCGAAATCGGCGCCTTGCATGAGCGCCACGACCCGACGAAAGCCGGGATCCAGCGTTTCGGGAAAATCGTGATAGGGCCCGATCATGTCGCCGGCGGCGGCGAAGGAAAACCCGTCCGGCACGCTTTCCGCGGCAAGCCCCGGTTCCATAGCGGTGCATAAGAAAAAAAAGACGGCGACGTATAGTCCCGGACGGCCCATGGCGATGCTCCCTTCCGCCTGTTCTATCCGGCCTCGAGCAGGATTGCACCGCCCGCGATGACCAGGGCCGCAAGGAGCCTTCGCGCCGTCAGCCTTTCGCCCAGGAAGACCACCGCCAGCACGGTGCCGAACAGCACACTGGTCTCGCGCATGGCGGCCAGCCGGGCGGTGGCGCCGAAACGGAAGGCCAGCATCGCCGCCCCATAGGAGAGGATCGACAGCATGGCGGCGAAGACACCCAGCCGCCATTGTTTGCCGGCGGCCCGGATGACGGCCCTGCCCCGGATTCCCGGCGCGGTGGTGATCACGCAGAAACCATGAGCCACGAAGAACCACAAGACATAGGAGAAAGGATCGGCGACAGCGCGAACGCCGCTGGCGTCGATCAAGGTATAGGCGCCGATGGTGAGGCCGGTGGCCAAAGCGAAGGACAGGCCCTTCATCGCCCCGTCAGCCGCCCGGTGCGAAAATCCCATCACCACGACACCGGCCGAGACCAGAAGAATGCCCGCGCCTTGCGTCAGGGGCGGATGCTCGCGCAGGATCAGGATCGCGCCCAGGGCGGTGAAAAGCGGGCCGGTGCCGCGCGCCACAGGATAGACGGCGGAGAATTCCGCGCTCTCATAGGAGCGCACCAGCAGGAGTTCGTAGAAGGCATGCACGAAAGCGGTGCCGGCCAGGAACCACCAGCCGCCTGCCGGCAAGGGCACGAAGAACAGGGCCGGCATCACCAGCAGGGCGGAAAAGACCCCGATCAGGAGCCGCATGGCATATTTGTCGGGCGCGGCCTTGGTCAGCACATTGACCAGCGCATGCACGCCGGCGGAAACCAGAATCAGAATGAGCGCCAGGCTCATCGCGGCGATATCGGCGCCTGGAACATTTCAGCCCGCCCCCCTTTTGTGACTATGGCGGCAGGGCGGCTGAAAGAAAACTGCCGCCAAAGCCCGGCGCGGACACCGTCAACCGGGCAAATTCACCCATATGGATTGCGGAGGATCAAGATTCGGCCCGATGGTTGGTCTATAAGAGCGGGCGAGGACAGACGCGATGATGTGGAATTTCGGGCCTTTCGGAATGCATGGCGGCTGGCATTATATGGATGGGATGATGCTGTTCGGCGGCGGATTCTGGCTTCTGATCGTTCTGGTGGTGATTGGCATCATCTGGATGGCGCGCTCCCAGCCCCGCGCGCCCGCGCCGCAGATCCGCGGCAAATCCTCGGCGCTGGAAACCCTGGAACAGCGCTATGCCAGGGGCGAGCTCGAGCGTGACGAGTTTTTGCAGAAAAAGCAGGATCTCGGCGGCTGAGGGTGCATAACCGGGCGGACCATCACCACGCCATGGACCATGACGGCGCGCATATGTCCGGCCACAGCCACATGGATCACGACCACGGCCATATGGGCCATGACCATTCCGCGATGGTGGCGGATTTCCGCCGCCGCTTCTGGGTGTCGCTGGCGCTGACGGTTCCGGTCCTGATCCTGTCGCCGATGATCCAGGGCGCGCTCGGCCTGGAGCGCAGGCTCGCTTTTCCCGGTTCCGGCTATGTGCTTTTCGCCTTTTCGGCGGCGATTTTCGTCTATGGCGGCAGGCCGTTCCTGGCCGGCATGAAGAGCGAGATCGCCGCCCGACGGCCGGGAATGATGACCCTGATCGGGGTCGCGATCCTGGTGGCCTTTGTCTATTCCTCGGCGGTGGTGTTCGGGCTTGCCGGCAAGATCTTCTTCTGGGAGCTGGCGAGCTTGATCGACGTCATGCTGCTGGGCCACTGGATCGAGATGAAGTCGGTGATGGGCGCGTCCGGGGCGCTGGAGGCGCTGGTCCGGCTTCTGCCGGCCGTCGCGCATCGGTTGACGGCGGACGGTGCGACCGAAGATGTCGCGGTCGCGGCACTCAAGCCGGGCGACCAGGTGCTGGTCAGGCCGGGCGAGAAAGTGCCGATCGACGGGATTATCGTGAACGGTCGCTCCAGCTTCGATGAATCCATGCTGACCGGCGAATCCCGTCCGGTCGAGAAAGCGGAAGGCGGCGAAGCGGTGGGCGGCGCCGTCAATGGCGAAGGCGCGGTCACGCTCGAGGTGCGCAAGCAGGGCGGCCAGACTTATCTCGCCCAGGTCATAGACATGGTACGCCATGCCCAGGAGACCCGCTCGCGCAGCCAGGATCTGGCGAACCGGGCGGCGCTGTGGCTCACCTATATCGCGCTGAGCGCGGGCGGCGTCACCCTGGTCTTCTGGCTGGGCGCCGGCCTCGGCTTCGCCTTCGCGCTGGAGCGCATGGTCACGGTGATGGTGATCACCTGCCCGCATGCGCTGGGCCTGGCGGTGCCGCTGGTGGTGGCGGTGAGCACCAAACTGACGGCACAAAACGGTCTTCTGATCCGCGATCGGGCCGCCTTCGAACGGGCCCGCAATTTGAAGGCGGTGGTGTTCGACAAAACCGGCACCCTCACCGAGGGCCGGTTTGGCGTATCCGATATCGTCAGACTGGGCGATGTCGAGGAGGCGGAAATATTGGGCCTGGCGGCGGCGCTGGAAAGCCAGTCGGAGCACCCCATCGCCCGCGGCATCGCGGCGGAAGCGGCGGCGCGCAATCTTCCCCATCGGGCGGTGGACGATTTCCGCAATCTTCCCGGCCAGGGCGCCGAGGCGAAGATCGATGGTCATGCCATCAAAGTGGTGAGCCCGGCCTATCTGGCCGCCAACGGACTCGTCACAAACCAAAAAGCTGTCGCGCCGCTGGTGGAAAAAGGAAAGACCGTCGTCCATGTCATCCGCGACGGCCAGGTGATCGGCGCCATCGCCCTGTCCGACATTATCCGCAAGGAATCCTTCGAGGCCGTCCGCCGCCTGAAGGAGATGGGCATCGCCTGCATGATGCTGACCGGCGATCAACGGGCGGTGGCGCAATCGGTGGCGGAGGAGCTTGGCCTTGACGATTATTTCGCCGAGGTGCTGCCGGCCGACAAGGCGAAGAAAATCCGCGAGATCAAGGCGCGCGGCCTCAGTGTGGCGATGATCGGCGACGGGATCAACGATGCCCCCGCCCTGGTGGAATCCGATCTCGGCATCGCCATCGGCGCCGGCACGGAAGTGGCGATCGAGGCCGCCGATATCGTATTGGTGCGCAGCGATCCCCGTGACGTCTTTGCGGTGGTGGCGCTGTCGCGGGCGACCTACGCCAAGATGACGCAGAACCTGCTCTGGGCCACCGGCTATAACGGTTTTGCGATCCCGCTGGCCGCCGGGGTGGGGTATCCCTGGGGGATCGTGCTGGGACCGGCGGTGGGCGCGGCCCTGATGTCGCTTTCAACCGTGATCGTGGCGATCAACGCGCAATTGCTGACCCGTGCCCATAAGCTGGTGGCCGGCGGGGCGGCGTGAGCGGTTGGCCGAAAATCCTGTCGGTCAGGAGAAGCGCTGCGGCCGGCGCACAAAACGGCGCATGGCCTGGCCCGCATCGGCGCGGAAATCGGTGGGCCTGGCGGCGCCATCCTGCGCTTAGACAAAGACGAATTCGTCTTTGGAAATGGTGTAGATGGCCGAGATCGGCTTTCCCTTCTGAACGATGCCGAAAATGCCGCCCCATTCCCCTATACCTCCTGACCGGACATGTGCCCCGGACCGCATCCAACTGAGCCATGTTGTCGCTGGAAAACCGAAGGAACTAGCGTTCGGACCCATCTATCGGCGACAATAGGACCGGTTACAATCCGTATACGGCGATGACCAGAGCTATCTTCGGGCTGCTTCTTATTCTCCTTTTGTCGCAAACCCATACCGTGCCGGCCCGGGCGGATGAGGCCTGTTTCGCCTCCTCCAAGACTTACCGCATCCATCCTTTGCGGCGCGGCGCGGATTCAAGCGACGGCTGGACCGTAAAAGGCGGGACGTTCCGCCAATGTGTACAGCGGTCGGAGGAGGCCGACCGCGAATTAAAAGCCCGCTATCCCGATACCGTTTACCGGCTGTTGCCGACCGCCACGATCGGCTGTCATTCGCCCTGCGGCGAGTAGGGTGATCGGTTCCTTTCCATCCGTTGGCATCCACCAGCATGCCGGCCGATGCCGTGGCTTTATTTTCCGCAATCCGGTGATGGCACAAAAGGAAAGCGCGACGACCCAGGACCCTTTCGCGCGCAATGATTTTGCTTGAAATTGGCGCAACAATTGTGGGCCATATCTAAGAATATGGACAAAAAATCGCAGGCAATGACATGACCAGTCTGACGCGCGACGTGTCGCCGGCTTCTCCGCCTCGCGCGACGGTGTTGGCGGTGGCGGCCGGTATCCTCGTTTATCCGGCCACCATCTGGCTGTTTCAGCGCGCCGGTCAGATGGCGGCCGGCCCACAGGCGATACACAGTCAATGGAGCACAATGATTCCTGTTGTCCTGGCCGGTGCGGTCCCCTTCGCGCTTCCCGCGTTGGGCTACTGGCTGGCGCGGAAAAACAGCACCAGACCGTTGACGGAAGAAGCACTATTCAACCGGCGTGTCGCGCATCTGGCCTTTGCCACGCCCTCACTCTTCGTCGCGGAAGGGAGTTATTCGGGTCTTTTCGACCTGAGGCCCGAAACGACCGTCTTGTGGTTTGTCATCTGGCTGGCAATCGCCGCCATGCTGTTGCTGCACGTACCGAAGCCGAGGCAGGTCGAGGCGGCCATCGCCGGCGTGCCTTCCTGGCTTCGAACCGCGCATGGGAGCACGGCCGCTTTGCTGCTTCTGTTCTATCTGGTCGGGCATATCGCAAATCACGCCAGCGCTCTGTTCGGCTTGGGCGTCCAACACGCCATGATGGACACGCTGCGGCTCTGGTACCGGTCATCCCTGGTTCAACCCATTCTGATAACCGGCTTCCTGTTCATGATCGTGAGCGGCCTGATCCTCGCCCGGGCCCGCACCCGGACCGCCACCGACCGGCTGGGCACGCTTCAGACGCTGACCGGCGGCTATCTCGCAGCGTTCCTGTTTTCACATCTGAGTTCGACTTTCATCGCCAGAGTAGATGGGGTGAATACGGACTGGTCATGGGCGACGGCCACGCCGCCCGGTCTGCTGGCCGGAGCCGTAAGCCTGATCCCCCACTATATGATGGGCGTCGCGTTCCTGATCACCCATCTGGGCCTGGGTCTGCGCACCGTGCTCCTGCAGCATCGGATCGAGCGGGCCATCGCCGATCGCCTGGCCTGGACAATTGCCGGCAGTGGTGCGTTGCTATCAACCGCCATCATGGCGGGAATGCTGGGACTTCACGCGTGATAATCGATCGGGCTTAAACAGAACCGGCGTTCAATATTCGGATTACCGAGGGGAGGCTTTCATGCTCAGACTATTCGCCTGTCTTTGCGCATTGGTGCTGATATCCGGCGCGGCGCCGGCGCAGGATTCCAAACCGTCCAGCAAATCCGTAACCGCCTTCGACAATCCCATTCCCAACATTCCTGGAAAGAAAATCCTGGCGGTGCTGGTCGAATATCCGCCGGGCGGGGCTACTCCGTCTCACCGTCACGCGCCATCGGCTTTCATCACCGCCTATGTTATTTCGGGCGCGGTGCGCAGCCAGGTGGATGACGGTCCGGCCCGCATCTATCATGCCGGCCAATATTTCACTGAAAATCCCGGCGCCCACCACAGGATCAGCGAGAATGCCAGCGCCACCGAACCGGCCAGGATGCTGGCGATCTTCGTCATGGATCAGAATGACGCGCCACTGACCCGGCTCGACAGATAGGGCCCTGCCCGTCAGTCGCTGGGCACCCGGTCCAGCGCCGGGCCGCTGCCGCCTGCCGGGATGACCGGCAGGATGACCGCGGAGGGATGATCCGCGTCGTGCAGGATGGTCTGGGTCGCCTTCTGCCAGTCGGTCGAAATCCCGAACGGCTTGCCCGTATTCGGATTGGGGGCGAATTGCGGGAAGTCGCTGGACGAAATCTCGATCCGGATGCGGTGGCCGGCCTTGAACAGATTGGAGGTGGGCCAAATGTGAATTCGTATATTTGTAAACCCGCTCCGGCACCACTGGCGTGGGATGGCTGAGCGAATCCCGGAAACTCGCCCGCTGGATGCCGTTGGCGAGATTGGTGGCGCTGCCGTCGGGATATACGTCCACCAGCTTGGCGGTGAAGTCGGTGTCGGGCGCGGTGGTCTTGGCATAGAGCGTGACCGTGATCGGGCCGGTCACTTCCATGTCCTGTTTCAGGGGCGCGCTGGAATAGATCAGGATATCGGGCCGCTGCTCGATCGCTGATTGGTCGAACTGGCCCTGCGGGCCGCTGACCCACGCGCAGCAGGAATGGCCGCCCACGCTGGGCACCGGGTCTGACGGATCATAGACGAATTCGTCGCTGGCGGCGCCGGCCTTGGCGCCGGCCACCGCATTGCCGAATTCATTGGCGGCATGGGCCTCGCCGGTGCCGCGGGTGCCGGACGCAGGCGGCGTAGGGCTGAGGATGCCGTCGCCCATCACCGAGGCGGCATGACCGCCGCTGGCCAGATACCAGTTCTGATAATGGGTGGATGCCAGCGGCCAATCCTTGGAGACATGCCATTTGTTCTCGCCCATCTCGTAATAGGTGATCCGCGATCCGGCGGTGATGCCGTTATCCTTGCCTTTGAGGAAATGATCGAACCAAGCGATGGTCATCTCATTGACCGGACTGTTGGCCACCGGTCCCAGCGCATGCAGGCGGGGGCTGACCAGGCTTTCAGGACGGCCCCAGCCCAGATGCTCCCAGGGGCCGACGATGATGCGGGAATTGTCGCGGGCGGTTGCGGTGGCGCCGTCTTTCTTGACGCCGTTGAAATTCTGCAGCGCGCCGTTGAGGAAGGCATCGTACCAGCCGTCGAAAGCCAAAACCGGCACCTGCACTTTGTTGTAGCGGGTCTTGATGGAGAAGGCCCGCCAATAGGCGTCGTCGGTGGGGTGCTTGATGGCATCGAAGAAGTATGGCGCCACATTGGGATCGTCGGGCTTGAAGATGGGAAGCCGGTCGTAAGGCCTGAACATCTCCCATTTGGCGATCTCTTTGTTGGCCTCCGCCAGCTCATTGGCGGTGGCGGTGTCGCCGCGATCGATGGCGGCGGTGCGGGCGATGGTCTCCGCCATCCAGGGCTCGATGAAGGCGAGACGGAAGGCGCCATCCTCATAGGTCCAGCCATCATAATAATCCGAGGCCGTGTTGGAGGGCACGATCGCCTTCAGGCCCGGCGGCGCCCCGGTGGCGGCCAGCCACTGCGTGGCCCCCACATAGGAGGAGCCATACATGCCCACCTTGCCATTGGAGCCCGGCAGATGCGCCGCCCACTCCACCGTGTCGTAGCCATCGTCGCGGTCACGGGCATATTCGTAGAACGTGCCGCCCGAAGCGCCCTGCCCGCGAATGTCCTGGATCACCACGATATAGCAGTGAGAGGCGAACCAGTCCGGGGTCCGGAAGCGGGCCGGCTGAATCTGCGCCGCCTCCTTGCCATATTGGGTGCGCATCAGGATGACCGGCACCTTCTCGCCGGTCTTGGGCCGGTAGACATCGGCCCGCAGGATGGTGCCGTCGCGCATCTTCACCGGCACATTGCTGGTCTTGGTCACCATGCATTCGCCGCGCCCGCCCACCGGCGGCCAGGCGGCGTGGGCTTTGCCGGCATGACCGAGCAGAAGCCCTGCACCCAGAAAGAGACCGGCGACAAGACGCATTGCCATGTCCGGACCCGGCCGTCCCGCCATCGTCGATGCCTTGCGCATGAATCCCTCCGGAAGATTTTTTCTTTGTCATAACAGGCGGGAAAAGCGGGAAAAAGATTGAATAATTGGACGTTCCGCCGCAAGACTTGGACAAGGGCATTACGCGAATGCAGGGATCATTCGCGGGTCTGCCGCTGTGAGGATCTGATGTGCGGCGCCCTTGATTTTCGTGTCCGACCCATGATCGGGACGGCCGCGCCGCTTGTGATTGCGGCCGGCATCGCGACAGCGTAAAACCGGCCGCCCGCCACAGAAGGAGCCGACGGAGCCTTCTGTGGCGGGCCGGCGCGGCGGACCATGAAGTAACTTTCCGGATTCCGCGCCCGAATTACAGGAGCCGGGTTTGATTGCCGAGGAAAGCCGGTACCGTGCCTGGATGATCGCGGCGCTTGCGGGCGACGGCGGCGCCTATCAGGCGCTGCTTTCAGCCTTGGCCCGGCATTTGCGGGCCTATTACGCGCGGCGGGTGGGCCCGGCCGATGCCGAGGATCTGGTGCAGGAGACATTGATCGCGATCCATACCCGCCGGGCGACCTATGATACCGCCCAGCCTTTCACCGCCTGGGTCTATGGCATCGCCCGTTACAAGCTGATCGACGAATTTCGCCGCGCCAAGAAGCGGGCCAGCGTCTCGCTGGACGACGCTCCGGAGCTTTTCGCCCATGACGAGGCGGAAGCGGCCAGCGCCAAGCGCGATGTGGAAAAGCTGCTCGGCCGCCTGCCCGCGGCGCGCGCGGCCCTGGTGCGCGCCGCCAAGATCGAGGGGCTTTCCACAAGGGAAATATCGGCCCGCACCGGGCTTTCGGAATCGGCGGTGAAGGTGGGCGTGCATCGCGCGCTCAAGAGCCTTGGCGGAAAATTGGGAGAGGGTGATGAAGACCGATAATCTCGTCGCCGCCCTGTCCCAGAATCTTCGAGCCGGTCAGGCCCGGCCATGTCGCACGCGTGCTGGCGGTCGGCCTTTTCTCCGGCATGGCGGTGTCGGCGGCGATCATGGTGCCTTGGCTGGGACTTCGCCCCGACCTGGGCAGCGCCATGATGACCTGGCCGTTTTGGATCAAATTCGCCTATACCTTGGTCTTGGCGCTGTGCGGCCTCAAGCTGGTGGAACGGCAGGCGCGGGCGGGAGGCAAATCGCGGCTGGCGCTGCTCCTGACCGGCCTCACTCTTCTGGCGATGGCGGGCTTGGCGGTGATCCAGCTTTTGCCGGCGGACGCCCCGCGGCATGCTCTGATCATGGGCGAGACCGCCAAGGTCTGCACCCGCAACATCCTGGTTCTGTCGCTGCCGATCATCGTGGGACTGTTCTGGGCCCTGCGCCAGCTCGCGCCCACCAGGCTGGTCTTGGCGGGCCTGAGTGCGGGACTGCTGGCGGGAGCGGCAGGCGCCTGGGTCTACGCTTTCCATTGCGACGAAAGCGCGGCCCCCTTCATGGCGATCTGGTACACGCTGGGGATCGCCGCCGCCGGTATGGTGGGCGCGGCGCTTGGGTCGGTTTGCGCTGCGCTGGTAAGCGCGTTTCTGGTTTGAAGAAGGGGCCGGAGCGTGGAGGGGTGAGACGCTCCGGCCAGTTTCGACGCGGCTTGGCCCGCGCCGGGGATTCAATGATGCTCTTTGTTCGACATCGCGCCGCTGGACATGGATCCATCCGACATGGACCCATTCGACATGGCGCCATGCGACATGGTCCCGTGCGGTGCGGCGGTGTGCGGTTTCTTGGGTTTGCTCGCCATGGCTCCGTGCGACATGGCGCCATCGGACATGGACCCGTTCGACATGGAACTGTTGGACATGGAGTTGTGGGACATGGAGCCGCCGGACATATTGCCCGATGATTGGGCGAGCGCCGCCGGGGCGCCCAGGATCAGAACAAGGCCGGCAATGGGGATAAGACGAAGCATGGTATTCTCCTTGGGGTGAGCCCGCGTCGCCCGGGCCATGGCGTTTCATGCGATGTGAAACCGGCACACGGCATCGGATCGTCGATTTATCGCGTTCGCGATGCGACCCGCATCCGGTTTCAAGAAACCATTCGCGGCTTTTTGAAAATCGGTTACGCGGAATCAGACGCCGGCATACCATTCATAGCCGCGGTCTTCCCAATAGCCGCCGCGGCCGCCGGCGATATGGGCGAAGCTGTCGGTGAGCTCGATATGCTTGAGATATTTGGCGTGCTTGTAGCCCAGCTGGCGTTCCACCCTGAGCCGGAGCGGAGCGCCATGCGGCACGTCCAGCGTCTTGCCGTTGAAGTCATAGGCGATGAGGGTCTGAGGATGAAAAGCATCCGCCATGCCGATGCTTTCATAATATTGGCCGGGGCTCTGCTCGCCGCCCTTGATCGGCACGCCGTCGAGATTGTCGGCGCAGTAGAACACCGCATAGCGCGCCTTGGGCGATACGCCCGCCGCCTTCAGCAGAAGGCCCAGCTGCACTCCCGTCCACATGCCGATGGCGCTCCAGCCTTCGACGCAATCATGGCGGGTGATCTGGGTGCGCGACGGCAGGCGGCGCAGTTCGGCCACCGACAGCGACAACGGCCTTGCCACCATGCCGCCGATCCGAAGCCGCCAGTTGACGAAATGCTCCGCCACATGGCGCTCATAATCCGCGCCGCCGGGATCATAGGTGCCGTTGGCCTTGAAGTGGGGGGAGATGTCGGCCGGGCTGTATTCGCGGGCGAGTTGATTGCCCGACAGAAGCGCGCGTTGGCTCACCCGCGTCCAATCCTCCACCGCGTGAAACACATGGGCGAAGCTGGGGCTGAGGGTCAGCTTGTCGGCGCCCAGGATAAGCCCGCCCGCGCCGCCGAAAGCGCCCAAGATAAAAGCCCGGCGGGTGATGATCTTGGCCGAGGCCATCACTTTTGCTCCTTGGGCAAGGTGAACCAGCCGGTCAGCATGGACCGCACTTCGTTGATCGGTCCGGCCAGCACCACCTCCAGAAGATGCACGATCACGAAGGTCACGATCAGGGAGGCGGAAAGGAAATGGATGCTGCGCGCCGATTGCCGGCCGCCGAAAAGATCGAGCAGCCAAGGGAAAAATGCATCGAAGCCCGGCGACATGGTGAGCCCGGTGAGCACCATCAGGGTGATAAGCAGGATCACTCCCAGATAGGCCAGGCGCTGCAGCACATTGTAGCGCTTGGCGGCTTCGCCGGTCGGATGCTTCAGCCGCAAATGGTCCAGGATGGAGCGGGGAATGGATCGGATATCGGTGGCCGCGGGCCATAGATCGCGCTGGAGATGCCGCCGCCACAGGCTGAGGCCCAGATAAATGAGCCCGTTCACCGCCAGGATGGTGGCGAACAGGAAATGCCAGTGCCGCGCATCGGCAAGATCCTGAAAGCTGGGAATGGTCAGCCAATGCGGCCAGGCCCGGGCGCTATATTCGCCGCCGATCTTGGACCAGCCCAGCACGCCGGTGGTGTCGAACTGCCAGGGACCGATCTGGGTGATTCCCTTGGGGCCCATCGGCGTGTCATAGGCACCGATGGACAGAAAGGCGGGATCGCCCTCCCCGCCATAACGGCCCCAGTAAAGGCTCGGATGGGCATTGAAGATGTTGAGACCACTGCCCAGCAGGAACAGGATGCACAGGGCATTGATCCAATGCGCCAGGCGCACGAATAGCGCATGGCGATAGAAATGCTGCGGGAGACTCGCCTTTGGATTCTGGCGCGCTCACGGTTCGGCCTCTCCGACACTCCCGCCTAAAGTCGCACGGACGGCAGGATCGGTTACGCCCGGCCGGGGATTACTTTTCCGTCACGTCCGGCATGTCACACCCACCATGTTCACACTGGCAAGCCCAGATAACGCCAGAGCTTTTCGATCTGGATCATATCCAGCTCGATGGTGGTTTCCAGCTCCTGGATCAGCCCGTGCGATTTGCCGCTCTGGCGGCGGGCATGGCTTTCCTTCAGTACATGTTCCAGCGTGCCGCTGACCGGCCCCTCTTCCGTGCGGCCCTTCAGCTGCCATCCGGGCGATTTCACGCGGCGGGTCAGCTCCTCGTCCGAATATTTGCCGGCCATCTTCGCTCCTTTCCGGCGGTCCCGTTTTCCTGCCCGTCTGCAGGCCGCTATTCCTAGCCAGACGGCCAGGCCGGGTCCATCGCCGAAGGCGGGTGCGACCCGGAAAATCGCTGTTTTGCCAGTAATTTCAAGGTTAAGAGGCTTATTTTGTGAACCAAATCGCCGCCACCGCATTAAGAGATTGGGGTTTGAACGGGTGGGGAGAGGAACGCAAGTGTCCCTGACCTTTTATGACCGGGCTTTTCTGACGCCACTGGCGAAACGCCGCAAAAGGGCGCCCGGGACGCGGCCGGACACGCAGCAGGACGATGACATCGGCCGTTCGCCGCGCTTCCAGCCGGGCTGGTGGCTGATGGCGGCGGCCCTGGTCTATATCGCCGTCGCGCTGGTTCTGATCTTCGCGCATTAGCGCGGCAAGACCGTCAGCGCAAATCGAGCCGCACGGCCTCGCCCTCCGGCGCCGACCAAGGCGAGCAGCGCGGCCGGGCCAAATTGTCCAGATCGTCGATTTCCGGCCCCAGCGCGGCCAGCGCCTTGACGTCATGGCCGGCCTGGCGGATATGCGCGTCCAATTGCATCTCCGCCTGGGCGAGTTCGCGTCCGCTGAGCGAGACGCCGCAAACCGAGACCCGGCCGGTGCGATCATCGAGCCGCCAGATCGCGGCGGCATCGCCCGCTTGCGCGATGCTATAAGAGGGCGCCCTTTCCATATCGAGCAGAATGGCGGCCAAAGCGCCGGCAAAGAGCGACGCGATCAGGCTTGCGACAATCCCCAATAACCGCATGACCCACCACCGACCCCACCCCGGAAACCAGGATAGGCGATCGGGTCAGACCTGGAAACGGCGTAAGCCTCAGTCGTTCTCGCCGGAGCGGAGCGCGTCGGCGGCGCGGGCGTGAAGCTGGGCCAAGGTCCGTTCGCGGTCCTGGGCCTGCGCCAGCACCCGCTCGGCGCTGCTCAGCCGGTCGTCCAGGGCGCGGGCGCCGTTGGCCTGGGCTTCGACCCGCCCGCTCAACTCGCTGAGATTGGACTGAAGCGACTCCAGCCGCGAAGTGGCGCGGCTGGCGCGGTCCTTGAGTTCGGTGACCGCCTTTTCCGAGCCTTCCAGCACGCCCTGATGCGCGTTCACCGCGCCCGCGGTTTCCTTGAGATCGCTGCGGGTGATGCGCAGCTCGCCGGAAAGATCCGATTGGCGGCTTTCCAGCGCGTCCATCCGTTGGCTGCTGCGGCCCTGGCGGTCGCGAATTTCGCCCAGCGCCTCGTCGACCTGATTGAACCGGACGGCATGCGTCTCCGCGATGGTACTGGCGGATTTGATATCGGCCTTGGCCTGGCGCAATTCGTTGACGGCCTCGTCCTGGCGGCCGGCCAGCGCTTCGATGCGCTGCGCCGATTGCGCCTGGCGCGCCTCGCCCGCCCTGATCTCCTGGGCGGCGCGGGTCTGACGCTCCTTGAGGTCGGAGAGCGTCATGGCGTTGTCGTCCAAGAGTGCGCGGTGCGCGTCCACCTGGTTGATCCAGTCCTTCAATTCCGACTTGGCCTGGCGCAGGCCCGCCGAGAGCTCCTCATGGCGCCCGTCCATGGAATTGATCCAGGCGAAGGATTGCGCCTGGCGTTCCTTGAACTCGCCCAAGGCTTGCTCGGTCTGTTCCAGCTTGGCCGAATGAGCCTCCACCGTGGCCCGCGGCCTGCTTAAAGTCGGCCTTTGTCTGGCGCAGACTCGCCCGCGAATTCGTCCTGGCGGGTCTCGCCTGCCTTGATCTGATTGGCGGCGCGGGTCTGACGGTCCTTGAACTCGGCCAGCGCCTGGCGCAATTCACCCGCCATATCTTGCTGGCGGATATCGATGGCGTCGATGCCGGCAAAGGCCTGGCCCTGGCGTTCCTTGATCTCGCCCAGAGCCTCGCCGGTCTCTTCGAATTTGGCGGCATGCTGGCCCACGGTGCCGGCGGTCTCTTTCAGTTCCGACCTTGTCTGGCGCAATTCGCCGGCCGTCTCGGTCTGGCGGGCATCCAGTGACTTGATCTGTTGCGCCGCACGGGACTGACGCTCTTTGAGTTCGGACAGCGTCTTGTCGGCCTGCTCCAGTTGGGACTGATGCGCCGCCGCGAGCGAGGCATGCTCGCCGATCTCGGTTTTCGATTGCTTGAGCTCCTCCGCCATATCCTGCTGGCGGCCGTCGAGCGCTTCGATGCGGCCGGTGGCCAGAAGCAGGCGGTCGGACAGGCCGGCGACGATCCGGCCGGACTCCTCCAGCGAATTCTGATGGTTCAGGACCATCGTGACGCTTTCCTTCAGATCGGTCCGGACAGTGGAAAGATCGGTGCGGAATTCCTCCTGGCGGGTCTCGACGGTGCGGATTTGCTGGGCGGACAGGGTCTGGCGGTCCTTCAAGTCCAGGATGGCGACGCCGGTCTGATCCAGGCTGGCGCGATGGCTGTCCAGGGCGGCGGCGGCCTCGCGCAGGCTGGTGCGGGCCTGGCGCAGTTCCTCGGCGGTTTCCTGCTGGCGGCCGTCGAGGCCGCGGACCAGATGGGCCTGCTGGTTCTGGCGGTCGCGGATTTCGGTGAAGCTCTTTTCGGTCTCTTCCCATTTGGATTGATGCAGCTGCACCAGGGCGCCGGTCTCGGCGAGATCGGTCCTGCCGTGCTGGACTTCGGTCTGAAGCTCGCGCTGGCGCCCGTCCAACGCTTCGATCCGCGAAGCGGATTGGGTCTGGCGGTCGCGGAGTTCCGCCATGCCCTTTTCGGTCTGTTCCAGATTTTCCTTCTGGCCGGCGCGCAACACCGCCGCCGTCTCGGTGAGATCGGCCTTGAACAGGCGCATCTCGTTCTGCAGATCCTCCTGCCGACCGGCGAGCGATTCCGCCCGCATGGCGGTGCGCACCTGGCGTTCCTTAAGTTCGCTCATCGCCTCTTCGGCCTGTTCCAGCACCTTCTGGTGGGCCTGGACCACGGCGGCGGCCTCGTTGAACTCCATCATTTCGTTGCGCACGGCATCGACGTCGCGGGTGAGATTCTCGGTATAGACCCTGAGCATCTTGACCCGTTCCTGGGTCTGAAGATCGCGTTCCTGCAGCGTACCCACGTTCTTCTCCAGCTCGGTCAGCTGACGCTGATGGCCGCGATAGGTGGTGGCAACGTCGTTGGAGATTTCGTCCTTCAGACTTTCCATGGCGGCCAGCATTTCGTCCTGGATCGTCTGGAGGGCGGCGATGGATTTCTCGGCCGCGCCCAGTTGGGCCTGGTGGCCGCGATAGGCTTCGGCGGTGCTTTCGGCGATCTCATCGCGCATCGCCGCGACGCGGGCGACCAATTCCCCATTGCGCGACCTCAGGCCCGCAACGGCGTTGTTGGTATCCTCCAGCAGGGCCTCGAATTTGCCGTCCTTTTCCGCAGTGGCGGCGATCGCCTCGTTTGCGCTCTCGATCCGGCGCGCCAGATCTTCGTCATTGGATTCCAGGATGGCGATGCGGTTGGCGGCGTGACCGTCGTGATTCTTGAGGATGGCGATCGACTTTTCCATCTCGCTCAGCGCGTTCCAATGTTTGTCAAGCGCCGCATCGGTCTCGCGCAAGAACTCGTTCTTCATCGTGCTCAATTCGCGCGACAAAGCCTCGTTCTGCTCCGTCATGGTCCCGATATGATCGCCGATCAGGGTGAGGCCGGACCGGATTTCCGCCATGGATTTCTCATGGCTGGCCGCCATCGCCTTGGCGCCTTCCTCCAATGCCATCAGCTGGACATGGTCGGCGGCGTGTTCGGCCGCCACCACTTCGGTCAGCATCTTCACCCGCTCGCGATCGGTCTCGCGCCCGGCGGTCATCGTCTCGATCAGCGCCTTGAATTCCTCGCGGTCGGCCGCGTGCTCGGCCGCCATCGCTTCGGCCATGGCCTTCAGCTTGACGTCGCGCTCGGCGGCACCGCGCTCCTGTTCCGCTGTCAGCCCGGAAAGGATTTCGCACATCTCGCGCAGGGCGTTGCGCAGATCCTCAATCTGTCCGCTGTCCTCCAGCTTTTCGACCCGGGCACTGAGATCATGGAAGGCGGCGGTCTGCTGGCGGACCGCGGCATCGAAGCCGGATTGATAAATTCTGGGCGGCAACTCCGCCTGCCCGGGAGTGAAGGCACTCTCCAGCTTTTCATGCAGGGCGTGGACGCCCGCGCCCGCGGGCTCTTGCCGTTCCGCCACGGCGTCCCCGATCTCGGGTATCGCGGTCTGTTCCATGAGGGGAAGCGCCTTCACATCCGGCAAAGCAACTGTGGTCATGATTGGGGCCCCAAAACCTGGTCCAGCAAATTGTCGGGGAACAGGGTTAATTCGTCCTTACCTTGATCCCTCAAATTTCCAGATGATTGATAATTCTCGCGAAATTCCTTGTAACGGCTCTGACCGGCCCAATTTCGTGACGCCGATCGCAAAATGAAAATTTGCCTGATTGCTCTTGTTGAAAAACAATCTAGATATATCTAGACTGTACTGTATCAAGGGAGACAAAAAGATGTGGCATTCAAGAAATCATGATGAATCAAACGCGCTATCGCCATTGCGGGTCGCGCGGCCGATCCTGGGGCGGTTCTGGACCGTTCGGCTACGGCTTTGGCCGGGGGAAGGGCGGCGATGGGCCTTTTTCCCGCCGCCGAGGCCTTTATGACTCCGAGGAGCTGAAGCTGGTGCTTCTGTCCCTGATCGCGGCCGAACCCCGCCACGGCTATGACCTGATCCGCGAGATCGAGACCCGCACTGGCGGCGCCTATGCGCCCAGCCCCGGCATCGTCTATCCCACCCTGACCATGCTCCAGGATATGGGGCTGATCGCCGAGAGTGGAACCCCGGGCACGCGCAAGGTCTATGCCGCCACCGAAGAAGGCAAGTCGCATCTGGCCGAGCATAAGGATGAGGTGGAGGCGCTGATCGCCCGCATCGCCGAACTGAAATCGGCGCAGAAGGGCGACCGGGCGCCGGTGCGCCGGGCGATGCGCAATCTGCACATGGCGCTGGCGGAGAAACTTTCCCGCTCCGACGACGATGAGCTGACGCACAAGCTGGCTGCGCTGCTGGACGAAACCACGCAGAAAATCGAACGCAGCTGACGGGTTGGCTAATTGGGCGGCGGCGGGGAACCCCGAGCCTCGATCGCAGCGAGATCGGGGGTCCGCACCGTACCCTCCTGGCGGCGGCGGGGCAGCGATGCGGGATGGTGATCGCGCACGAAACCGATGAGATTCTCGCGCATGAAGCAGCGCAAATCCCAGGCATTGGGCGCGTTGGCGGCACTGATCAGCACCCGCACCTGCATCGCATATTCGGTGGTGTCGATCACCTGGGTGCTGATGACCTGCCCGTCCCAGAGCGACGAGGTTTTGACCAGCCGCTCCGCCTCCGCCCGCAACAGCGCCATATCCATGGTGTAGTCCAGATAAACGACCACGCCGCCCAGGATGGAAGAGGAAGAACGGGTCCAATTCACGAAGGGATTGTTGAAGATATAGGACAGCGGCACGATCTGGCGGCGCAGGTCCCAGATCTTGATCACGATATAAATGGAGTTAATCTCCTCCACCGTGCCATATTCGCCGTTGATCACCACCACATCGCCCATCCGCAACGGCTGGGTGAAAGCAAGCTGCAGGCCCGCGATCAGATTCTCGAACAGAGGCCGGGCGGCGAGACCGGCGACGATGCCCGCCACGCCGGCGGACGCGAAAAGCGAAATGCCGAATTGGCGCACTGAATCGAAGCTCATTAACGCAAAACCGGCAGTAAGCAGCCCGATCAGCACATTCACGGCGTGGCGCAGGACGCGTAGCTGCGTCGCCGCCTTGCGGGCGACGAGATTGTCAGTGGCGTCGAGCTTCAGCCCGAAAACGTAACGATCCATCGCGATATTGGCGAAGGCGACCGCCATCCAGCCCAGTTCGACGATGAACAGGGCCAGGAAGAGACGGCTGACATTATCGGCGGCCTCGCGGGGCAGATGCACCAGCGGCAGAGCCACCCGCAAGGCGAAGAGCAGCAGGATGAAGCGCAACAGAAGCCGCATGCTGCCCCAGGCGTGCCGCAGGAAAGGATGCCAATCCACCGGGCGCCGGCTCAGCACGCGCGTGATCCAGCGCTGGGCAGCGAGGCCGACAGCCATGATGACGACAAAGATCGCGATCGCCAGCACCCAGTCGGGAACCCAGGCGTCGAAAAAGCGGGACAGTCTTGCGAGGGCGGGAATGGATTTCAAACGTTTCGCTCGCGCAATATTTCCCGGCGATATTTAGGCGATATGCGCGTGAGGCGCAATGCATCGGGGGATGGCGCGCTGATCGCGCGATAAACGATTTAGGGAGGCGTGACACGCAACTATTTTGGCGCGAGATCGGCCCCGCGCACGCCTTGGGTTCCGGGAAAGGACACCGGGCTTTCATAACCGCCAGCCGAAATAGCGGCGACGCCGAACAGCCAGTCGTCGATATTCACGCGCTTGAGCGTGATCGATGCGGCATCGCCCGCATCCTGGCCGTGGGTCCAACTGGGATCAAGGCTGTCGCGCCACCAGGCGCGGTAGGTGCTCGCACCCGACACCGGCTGCCAGGAGAGCGTGGTATCGTAACTCACCGCGCCCTTGATCGAGACCTCGGGCGGGGCGGGCGCCATCGCCAGCGCCGCCAGCGCCAACACATTCAGCCGCGTCACCTGGGCGAGATAGGAGAAATCGACTGCACGCAACAGATCGCCATACTGGACGCCGTTCCCGGCCCGCACATTCTGATGTTCGCGGGTGTAATTCTCGGCCGCTTCGGTGACGCGGATGGCGGGATGGCCGGCGGCCAGCATCGGTACCTGATCGCCGCCACGGCCATAGCGGTCGGTGCGGTAGATCATCCGGGCATGGAAATTGTCGAGATAGCGTTCGCCCAATCCGGTAACAAAGCGGGCCAGATTGCGGGCGGGGCTGTCGATCTCCCCACCATTGTAACGGATGCCACGTGCTTGCGCGGCTGTTTCCAGATCGCGGGTGCCTTCCGAGAAGATCCGCACATGGGTGGCATCCACGGTGCCGTCGCCGCCCAGGCTGTTGCCGATAATATCGTTATTGAGATCGGCTTCCACATTCCAGTGATGATCGCGGGCGTAATGGGCCATCACGGTGCCGCCATAAAGCCCCTGTTCCTCGCCGGTCAAAACGGCATAGACCAAGGTGGCGGGGAATTTGTGTTGGGAAAGCACGCGCGCCGCTTCCAGCACCGCCGCGGTGCCGGAGCCGTCATCGTCGGCGCCGGGCGCGTCATGCACCGCATCCATGACATCGCTGTTGCGGCTGTCGAGATGGCCGGCGATGATGACCACGCGATCGGGATCGCCCTCCCCTTTCTGGATCGCCAGCACGTCCATGAATGCGGTCGGAACCGGCACCCGGCTGCCGGTGAAGGTCTCGGAGGGCGTCTCGATGTCGAGGCAATTGCCGCAAGCTGCGGAAATGTCGGCGAACCGCGCTTTCACATAGACCTGGGCGGCGCCGATGCCGCGCGTTGTCGAGGCGTTGCCCGAGAGGCTGTGGCGGGTGCCGAAACCGACCAGCTTGGCGATGGTGGCATGCAGCGCATCGGGACTGACCGCGTCCGCCAGTTGGTGCAGCAGGGGATGATCGGCCTCCTGGGCGCCAGCAGACCCTGATACAGCCAATGCCAGTGCGACGACGATGAATGCGCTTTTCATGGCCGAAAGCCCCCAACGCCCGTCCGACGATAACGGAGCCCTGCGGCCCCTGTACAGGCCGAGCGTATGGCCCAGGTTGCTGGGCGGATCCGCCAAAACGGACCCTGGACGCACTTTTCCGACAAGCTGCGCTTTTTTGGTGCCGGGTGAACCTGGAATTCCGATAAGACCAATCAGGTTTTCCGAAATTCAAAGGTCGAATCAGGCAGATTTCCTGGTTTGAACCTGTTAGGTTAACCAAATGCTGTTTCAGGGGGTATAGCGTTCAAACGAAGAAACCCACAACGACCTCTTCGTCACTGAGGTAGGATCATGGGAAGCAGGGACGCCCCCTCGGAAGAGAAGCGTTCGGATTCGCTAGCGGAATGGGTCTGCCGCGAGAATATCGCGCGCTATGAGGCGCTTCTGACGCAGGAGATGCCGTCGGATCGGCGTGCCCTTTTGACCAGCATGCTGCAACAGGAAAGGTTGGCTCTGCATCTCATTCGAAAAGCTAACTGTTCGGGCGAAAGCCAACAACCGGCTGAAACGTCCCCACCAGCCGCTCGCCCTGATAGACCTGAATCTGGTGGGGATGGTTGATTTGCCCCGTCACATCGATCGCCTGATCGTCATGCTCGAAGTCCGCGATCCGCTCCTCCTGGACCAAGCCGTCCGGCGACATCAAGGCGATCCGATAAGGCGACAAGCAGACGCTCCTTCCAAAAACTTTGAGATAATGCCGGAACAAAACGGGAAAGCCTTGATCTGGCGCAATTTCCCGAAGGGCCTGGGAACACGGCAAAACGGCCCGGTCTTTGATCCGGATCAATTGTCGTATTTCGCCCCCAATCGATGGTGAACAGGGAGAGCCCGAATTCAGCACTACGAATTCCGAATCCTGGGAGCGGACAGCCGGGCGGGATCGATTCTTTGCGCCATCGACATCAACGGTTTTTCCGCCATCCGCCGGGCGCAATCCCTGTTCGAGCCCGGCCAAGGCGTGGAAGTCCGGCACGGCATGACCTGTACTTTCGCCAGAAATCACCGCCCAGCCGGACCTGTCTTCAGACTCAGCGGCGAGCGGCTCAAGCCATTTGCGGCGGATTGAACTCGAAGAATTCCGGCGCCACCACGTCGGCCTGGCGCAGATAGATGTCGATATTGCCGATATGAAAGGCGCGATGGGCATAAGCCGCCCAGAGAAAACCCATCACCGTCCAGTCGCGCCCCACCCACACCACATGCTTGTCGAGCTGGGCGGGGGAAAGCCCGGCGAAGTCCGCAATGATCTTCTTCTGGGCCTTGTGCGCGGTCTCCCGGAAATCGCCTTTGGCCAATTCGTCCTGGAGCGCCGAATATTGCGGCATCGGCATCACCGCTCCGTCGGCCAGTCCAGACAGCGATTCCGCCCAATGGTTCTCGCCCACCACGATATGGGCGATCAGCCCTTTTATGGTGACCTTGGAGACCCGGTCGCCGAAGCGCATGGCGCTGGTTTGGATCGGCACCCAGTCGAGCTTGTCGGGCGGTGTCTTTGCGATCCAGGCATCGGTGTGATCCACCATGCGCTGGAACAAGGTCAGGAAACGTCCATGTTCGGCGGTGCTGGCCATCTTGTCCTCCCCTCCGGCACGAAATCCGGTCCCGGACATATATAACAGGTTGGGAGCGCAATCTATTGCGAGGCGCGTTTCAGCCGTTCCAGCACCCGGTGGCGGGCCAAAACCCGGTCACGGTCGGTGACATAGATCAGCCCGCCCAGCCGGCGGATCAGTGCGTCTTCTTCCGGGTCGAGCACGCCGTCGGCATAGGCCACCTCCCACAGCATCTCGATCAGCTGGACGCGTTCGGCCGGGTCCATCCGCTCGAAGATGGCGCGGGTATAGGGATGAAGCTGCACCGTGCGGGCGCTCATTTCCTCGCAAGCGGAAAGCAGCTCGGCGCATTCCTGGTCGGAGAGGACGAATTTCTCGCTGAGCAGCCGCGCGATCACCGCGCGCTCGTCGGCGCTGAAGGTGTCGTCGCGGTGAGCGGCCTCGATCAGCAGCATCGCCACGGCAATCTTGAGGTCTTCCGGTTCCCTGTCCGGCGCCGGAGATTTCAGAATGTTCATCAATTGCTGGAACAAGGCCATTTCCCGTCTCTCAGATGTCACCATAGGACGGATGGCGCTGCCGATTCCAGTCGTGCCCGGCCGCTAACCGGTTTTGCGGCCAAGATTGGCGCAACGGGCAACAAAGACATGGCATTTACGATATGAAACTGCCTGGGATTGCCGCGATCGTCTTCGCCGCCGGACTGGCGGCCTCGCCGGTGCTTGCCAATTCCGGCAGCTGGCATGTGGTGGAGAATCTCGACAGCCAGAGCTGTTATCGCATCACGCACGTCACGCCCACAAAGGGCGGGCGCGATTTCGGCCGCTTCAACACCTTTCGGGAGCGGGCTTTTTCATCTGGCCGCATCGCGGCGTCTGCCGCTATAGCCCCGTCTTCGGTTGAGTCCTAGACTGCATCCAGTGCCTGAGCGAGATCGCTGATCAGATCTTCAGCATTCTCGATTCCCACCGAGATTCGGATCAAGGCATCCGTGAGCCCGATTTCTTCGCGCAATTCGCGCGCCACCCCGGAATGGGTCATGGAAGCGGGATGAGAGATCAAGGTCTCGGTGCCGCCCAAACTCACTGCCAGATGGATGATCTGAAGATGATCGAGCAGGCGGAAGGCCTCTGTCTCGCCGCCCTTGATGTCGAAGGAAAAGGTCGAGCCGGGGGCGCTGCACTGCCGCCCGAACACGGGCTTACGGGGATCGCCGGCTTTCAACGCGCCCAGATAGTGCACCCGGGCCACTTTGGGATGGGTGGAAAGATATTCCGCCACGATGCGGCCATTCTCATTGGCGCGGGCGACCCGCACATCCAGCGTCTCCAGCGAGCGCATCAGCATCCAGCAGGAATTGGGATCGAGTTGGGTGCCCAGCGCGCCCCGCCAGGCTTTGATCGGGGTGAGCAGCGCCTTGGAGCCGCTGACCGAGCCGCCAACCAGATCGGAATGGCCGCCGACATATTTGGTGAGGGAGAGAAGCGAGAGATCCGCGCCGAGTTTGAGCGGGGTCTGGAACACCGGCCCCAGCATGGTGTTGTCCACCACCACCGGCGGGCGATGATTTTGCGCGGCGCCCAATTCGTCGGCGATGGAGGCGCAGGCGGCCAGATCCACCAGCCCATTGGTGGGATTGGCCGGCGTCTCCACCAATATCATCGCCACCCGGCCCTTCCGGACGGCGGACTGGGCAGTTTCGCGCATCCGCACCTTATCCAGTCCGTCGGTGAAGCCGAAAGCGGTGACGCCGAACTGGCCCATCTGGTTCTTGAGCAGGGTTTCGGTGCCGCCATAGAGCGGGCGGCTGTGCAGCACCGTGTCGCCGGGACGCAAAAGCGAAAAGCAGGTGGTGGCAATGGCGGCCATGCCGCTGGCGAAAACCGCAGAACGTTCCGCCTGGTCCCAGATCGCCAGCCGGTCCTCCAGGATTTCCATGTTTGGGTGGTTGAAGCGGGAATAGACCAAGCCGGCGCTTTCGCCCGGCTTGAGCTGCCGGCGCCCGGAGGTGATGTCGAAGAAATCCTTTCCCTGCTGGGCGTTCTCGAACACATAGGTCGAAGTCTGGAAGATCGGCGGCTTCAGCGCCCCTTGCGACCAGGCGGGCCGATAGCCATAGCCCATCATCAAGGTTTCGGGATGCAGCCGGCGGTTGGCGATGCGATCCTTGTGATAATTGTTGTCGCTCATGGGAAAGCCTTTTCACGCGATTTGGCGGAACAAGGCTATTCCTGCACCCGGGCGATTAAATGGCGTATCCGCGTGGCGGCGCAGGCGATTTTGGCATAATAATGCAAATGAACAAGAAATAAGAGCATACCATGCTGGACCGCCTGGACCGCCGCATCCTGTCATTGCTGCAGGAGAACGGCCGAATGAGCAATCTGGAATTGTCGGAGAAGATCGGGCTTTCCCCCACGCCCTGCCTGCGCCGCACCAAGCGGCTGGAGGAAGACGGCGTCATCAAGGGCTATGCCGCCATCCTGGACGAAAAAGCCTGTGGCATGCCGCTCAACGTCTTCGTTTCCATCCGGCTGACCCAGCAGAGCCAGGAGCAGATCGCCGAATTCGAAAAGGCGGTGGCAAGCTGGAGCGAAGTGACGGAATGCTACCTGATGACCGGCTCACGCGATTACCTGTTGCACATCTTCGCCGAAGGCATCGAGGGCTATGAGCGTTTCCTAAAACAGAAAATGACGCGGCTGAAATGCATCCAGTCGGTAGAGACCAATTTCGCCATGAGCACGATCAAGAGGCGCATGGGCTTGCCGCCGCTCTAGGCATGGCTGGTCCACGCCAACGCGGCACGATATAAATGTGGAATGGGAGGGGACATGAACGAATTGTCATCACAGGGTGCTGAGCCCGGCCAGGACATCCCCGACTTGCGCCTGTTCGTCTTCGCCCTGTTCTTCATCTTCGGCGGCATCACCAGCCTCAACGATATCCTGATACCCAAGCTGAAGGAACTTTTCACCCTCTCCAATGCCGAGAGCATGCTGGTGCAGTTCGCTTTTTTCGGCGCCTATCTCATCGTTTCGATTCCGGCGGCGGGGATCATCAAGCGCGTCGGCTATATGCGCGCCGCGGTGGCGGGGTTGCTGGCCATGATGGCGGGTTGCCTGCTGTTCATTCCGGCTTCGCTTTCGGCCCTGTTCGTGATGTTCCTGCTGGCGCTGTTCGTACTGGCAGGGGGCATCACCATTATCCAGGCGGTGACAAATCCCTTGATTTCGATCCTGGGCACGCCCGATACGGCGCATGCCCGCCTCACCTTCGCCCAGGCCTTCAATTCGCTGGGTACGGTGGTTTTCCCCTATGTGGGCTCGCTGCTGATCCTGGGATCGCTCCGCCATCTGGATCCCGCCACGCTGTCGGGCGCGGCGCTGGATGCCTACCGGCGCGAAGACACACGCATGGTAATCGTCACCTATATGGGGCTGGCGGTGGTGCTGGCCCTGCTGGCGGGGCTGGTCTGGTCGCGCCGCAAGCGGCTGAAGGAGACGCTGTCGGCGCACGCCAATCTGCTTAAATCATTCGACCTGTTGAAGCGGACGCGCTTTGCATTCGGCGCGGCCTGCATCTTTCTCTATGTCGGGGCGGAGGTGGCGATCGGCTCGATGATCGTCAATTACCTGATGCAGTCCGATGTGATGGGGCTCGGCGCGGAGACCGCCGGCAAGCATGTGTCATTTTACTGGGGCGGGGCGCTGGTGGGCCGTTTCATCGGCGCTTTTGTGCTGCGCTTCCTTTCGCCGGGAAAGGTGCTTGCCTTCAATGCCGGGATGGTGATGGTGCTGCTGCTGATCTCGGCCAACACGGTGGGGCTGGTGTCGGGATGGTCTCTGCTGGCGGTTGGGCTGTTTAATTCCATCATGTTCCCAACCATTTTCGCGCTGGCTTCGGAGGGACTGGGCCCGCGCACCGCCGACGGATCTGGCATCATCTGCATGGCGATTGTTGGCGGCGCGATCGTGCCGGTCCTGGTTGGCAAGGTCGCCGACCTGGCCGACCGCAAAATATCCTTGATCGTGCCGGCGCTCTGCTATCTGGCGATTTTCCTGTTCGGTCTCTATACCCGCCGCCGCGCTACGGCGGATACGCTGGCGCCGGTAACGGCGCTGTAACCCGGCTTGGGCGGAGCCGGCGGTGCTACATCCCCGGCTCGACCGGATGATCCACCGCGCCGCCGCTTTCGGCCCAGTCCTTGAAGGCGCCGAGGTTGAACACTTGCGCATAGCCCATGTCCTTCAACACCTTGCCGGAGAGCGCGGCCCGCCCGCCCGAGGCGCAGTAAAGGACCACGGTCTTGTCCTTGGTGAGGTTCTTGTCGTGATAGGGCGTGTCGGCGTCAGCGCGGAATTCCAGCATGCCGCGCGAAATGTGCAACGCGCCCTGGATCTTGCCGGCCTTTTCCACTTCCGGCGCATCGCGCACATCGATCACCACCGTGTTGCCCTTGGCGATCATTGCCTTTGCCTCGGCCGGAGTGACGCGTGGCACCGCCGCATTGGCGGCTTCCATCATCTGTTTCACATTGGCGGGCATGGCGCTCTCCTCTTCTCGCGGGCTCAGCCGGGTTCGCGGCGGCTCAGAATAGTGATGATCCATCCTATGATGGTCAACACAAAGAGGGGATAGGCGAAATAGGGCAGCGGCCGCGACAAGGGTGTCAGCGCCTGACCGGACAGGATCATCAGCGCCGTTGCCGCGAACAGAAGCCCGGATATGACGCCCAGACCACGCACGGTGGGCGGAAACGCGCGGGGCACGCTGATCAGGAACAGCGCGGTGGCCCATAGGGCGGCGCCGGCCGCAAAGCTGGGCGCGGCGGTTTCCAATGTCATGGCCGCGCCCGACAGCACCACCGCCTCACCCGCGGTGAAGACCAGAAAACCGGCAGCCACCACATCGCTTTTCTGGCGATGGAATTTGAGGGTGAGAAGGGCCGCCGCCATCACCAGTCCGGCGCCATCCACCCCCCAGAACAGGCTGCGCAGGATCGCATCGCCCACCACCGATCCCGCTAGGCCGAACACCGCGCCCAGCGCCAGCCCGATTGAGGCCAGAATCTCAAGCGTGTTTCGCATGGAGCCCCCAAAGGCTTGAACGCGGAGCAAAGCTTCATCCCCGCCCGTGTGTTTGACAAGCCATGCACCTCCATTAGCGAATTTATCCGCCCACGGAAAATAGAGCCTACCCAACGGCTTAAAGCCCGTTCCGTTCGTCCTTCCCGGTCGTATCGTCCGCCGGCTTGTTTGGCCCTTAAGACAATGTTAACCTTATTTTTCAAGCTGTTGGCTGGAGATCGAACCCCATGTCCGATGCGGCGCATGCGCGCGAGGGCCTGTTATCCCCCAAAACGGGGGGTGAGAGCGCCTATGCCTTCGACGAACAGATTGTGGGGGTTCTGCCGGACGGCACGCCTAGCGCCCTTCTCGCCCGCGAGATGCAGGTTTCGCTGGAGAATGCGCGGGCTTTCGAACGCCATGCCCGCGGCGTCGCCCAATCGCTGTCCGGTCAGTTTGCCTGGGGGAGCGTGGCTTGGTTTTCGGGTGTGCTGGCGGGCTGGGGACTGGTCAGTTGGCTCGCGCTCAACGGGCATCTGTCCTATTGGGCGTCTGTGCCAATCAGCGCACTTCTGATCTATGGCATTTTCGCCACTTTGCATGAAGCCACCCACGACAATATCGCCGGACGCCATCGCCGGCTGTCCTGGTTCAATGACCTGATCGGTCATGTCAGCGGCTATGTGCTGCTGGCGCCCTATATCGGCTTCCGTGAGTTGCATCTGCACCACCACCAGCACACCAATGACCCGGTCGAAGACCCGGATTACTGGGTGAAGAGCAACAATTACCTGATGGTGATCTTGCGCTGCATGGTGATCCAGCCCATCTATGTCTGGCATCTGTGGAAGATCGCGCGCACGCCCAAGATCATGCGCGCCTTTGTGTGGGAGATTGTATTCATCCTCTCCTACATTCCGGTGATCGCGGCGGCCTATTGGTTGGGTTTCGGCAACGAGTTGATGATGCTGTGGGTCCTGCCCGCCTATATCGGCGTGGTGTTGTGCCCGCTGATGTTCGATTGGCCCGTGCATCACCCCCATGACAATCGCGGGCGCTATACCGGCACCTCGATCCTGATCTTTCCCAAGCCGCTGCGCAAAGTGATGGAGATCGCCTTTCTGGGCCATTCCTACCATCTGATGCATCACCTCTTCCCGCGCATTCCCTTCTATCGCTACGGCACGGCCTATTATGCGCTGGAAAAGGAGCTCAAGACGGTGAATGCCAAGGTGGTGGATCTCACCTTCTCGCACCATCCAGCCTAGGTTAGAGCGGCTTCCGCCACGGAATCAGCATCGGCACACGGCGCCGGTAATTGCGATAGTCTTCTCCGAATTGCGCGATCAAATCGCGCTCTTCCAGAGCAATACCGACCAGGATGTAGAACGTGGTGACAGCGGCAAACAAAAGATGGCCCGCGGTCATGGTCGGTGTGCACCAGAAGGCCAGGATAAATCCCAGATAGAGCGGATGGCGCACCAGCCGGTACAGCAACGGCGTCGCGAGCTTGGCCGGGCGCGGTCGATCGCCCATGGCAAATTGGCTTACCTGGGTGAGCCCAAGAAGTTCAAAATGACTGATCAGGAAACTGCTGCCGGCAACGATCAGAAAACCCAGAACCGAAAATGCGGTCAGCGCCAAAGCCAAGGCCGGATTTTCGACCTGCCAGACCACCACCGGAATCGGCCGCCATTGCCAAAAGATCAGGGCGAGCGCCAGGCTGGAAACCAGCACATAGGTACTACGCTCCACCGGCTTGGGCACGAATTTCGTCCACCACCGCTTGAAGCTTTGCCGCGCCATCACGCTGTGCTGAAGCGCAAACACCAGAAGCAGGAGGCAGTCGATCAGCGCCGCCAGCCCGGCGGGCGCGGCCATGCCCTTGTCCATCGTGGTGGGCACGGCGATGCCGGTCGCGAAACCGATCGCGTAAAGGAACGTCAGGCCGAAAATGCCGTAGGCGAAAAACCCGTAAGCCAGTGCAAGAAGCCGAACCATGGCGATATCTCACGCATGATCCAATCAACTTAGCACCTGGGGAGGCCGATCCGAAACGCGTATATGCGCACGCTCCTCCCACTCACGTTTAAAATGTCTTGATATCAAAGCCATGGACGCGACAGACCCGTTCCGCCATCCGCCGGAAGCGCGCGCTGTGATGCCCACAGTCTCCCAGCATTTCCTGCCGCAAGTGGCACATTTCGTGGGCAGCTCTTCGCGCAATTGTTTCTGGAACTCCAACTCCCGCTTTGGTATCGATTTCAATTAGTGCATGCCTAAACATGCGACCAATCGCTCTAAAATACTCGGGTTCTGTTTTGCTGCCTTCACAAAACAGATAAAATTTGCGCCGAGGTTCGCGCTGAGCAGTCCGACGTTTCAGAGAAAACCGCCTGCGCCCCATCGCTCTATGAATTTAAAAGATCAAAAGCATCGTCTGTAAACGGCATTGCGCCGAAACGACCCTGCAGATATCCAACCTCTATGTTGTCTTCTTTTCGAGTTCGAATATCAGTCAATGGATATACATGCGTACTACCTTCGTCATCTTTCTCTGTAAACCAAATTTGATCGCGACGCAGAAATTTAGTTCTCAAAAGATTGGTATCGTGAGTGGTTGCTATTAACTGCGCGCCGTTGGGATTAGTCGCAGGATTGCAGAACATAGCAAGGACCATCTCTCCGGCCTTCGTATGCAAGCTCGCGGTTAGTTCATCAACAATTAGAACCGTTCCTTGATCCAAGGCCTGAAACATCGGTACCAGCAATGAAAGTAATCTGCGCGTTCCTGCACTTTCGCGATCCAACGCAAAGTATACGGTTTTGCCTTCAGATGACTGGTGACCCAATTCCACCGATGTTATTTTGTTTGGCATGGTCTCTGCGGCGTCTGCGGGAATGTCCACCTTCAGAAATTTATGCATTATAGATGTGAATGCAGTGGCAAACTCTTTCTGGAATTCGACCTGTTCCTCTGTAAATGCTTCCTCCTTTTGCCTGACCGAGGTTACGCCCGTTCCAATTTCTTTAAGAAAAGAAACGATGCGTTGATTTTCAACGTCCCTTGTGGCGCTCCTAAAATCAAATGCGGAAACCGCTATCCGCTGGTCACCGTGTATGCTCTGCATGAACAAACTTATTTTTGATAGCATTTCATGACTGTTCTGCGCAGCAGCTGATAAGAAGAGGCTATTCTTCCTTGTCAAGTCCGAAATAATTATGTTGCGCCCTTTTAGCGTTCGCCCAAACTTAAATTTGGAACGGTTCCTCTCAAACAATTCTTGCTGTCTATTGTTTGGAAAGCTAAATAGCCACTCAGACAAAACCTCTTCGTCTGTTATTTTAAATCCATAATTGTAGCGAACGTCATCGACGATAAAATCAATCTCGTAGACGGATGGTGCTGATCGTGTCTTTTCGTCTAACGCAAACGGCGTTCTTGGAATTGGCTCGCCCGGCTTTCCGTCTGCGTGCGAGTTTCTCACCATTCCAATCATAAAATTCAGAGCCGAAAGAAGGTTACTTTTCCCAGACGCATTGGCGCCATAAATAACGACAGCAGGAAGAACTTGCATATCTGGGATTGCAGCAATTCTAATTAAGCCATCCACGGCATCCTTTAACTTGGACGCCACCAATGAGAGCGATTGTTTTGTTGAGACTGAAAGATGGTTCTCAGCCGAGAATTGAAGCAGCAATCTGGACATCTCCATGTACTCACTACATTTTAATAGCAGGATTTGCGAGAATCCAGCAAAAAAGACGCTGAAATTGTAGGCCATTTTCGTTTTATGAGGTTAATAATTTGTTCCATGAGTTATGTATCGATGCAAACTGATGGGATTCTTGGCCTTAGACCACTCCAAACGCCGGTATTTCCAGCCTTAGCTGCGGCTTCCGGGGCGCCTCATAGGCCACACACAGCAACCCGAACGCGTCCGCCGCATGGCTGGACCAGTCATGCTCCGGCCCCAGCCCTACCCTTCGGCCCTCGTCCCGCCGCTCGTGATAAAAGCCCAGCGCGTCGCGCCCCGCCTCCGTCGCGGCTTGATCGAACCAGATCTGCGGGAACAGCCGCCGCGCCGCCTCCACCCGCATCATCGCCGCCCCCCGCCCCTGGTTCTTCACCACCGTCACTTCGAACCCCGCTTCCCGCAGATGGTCCTCATAGCGCTTGCCGGTGATCGCTATTCTCATTCACCCCGTCATGCGGCAGGATGCAGAGCGACGCCGCGCCCAGCCCCGCGCCCGCATCTCACTGACATAATAAGAGAGCACCTGACCCACCGCCTTCGATGTAATCCAGCACCCGTATCTCCCGGCCCACCCATTGCGTGATCCAGATCGCCATCGCGTCCGCCGTCGCCCCGCTGCCGCCCAGATCGAACACCGCCCTGACTGGCAGCAGCGGATCGCGCCCTACCTTCCCGATCCGCCCTTCCGCTTTCGCCGCCTGCAGTTCGCGCGCGAAATAGGCCCCTTCCAGCGCCCGGACATACCCCCCTTCCCATATGTGATCGTAGCGCTCCAAATAGCGTGACAGATCGAGCTGCCGCTCCGCTTCCAGCTCCGCCGGAAACCACGGATTGTCCCGCCAATTGGCTTTGACCACTGAGGCGCCGGGCACCGTTTCCCCGCCGCGGAAAAACCCATCCACCGCGTCCGACTTCCGCCGGGGATTCCAGCTCGCCCACAATTCGCTGCCCTTGGCCCGGATCGTGGGGCGCAGCAAGGTCAGGCGACCGCTGCGACAAGACCTGCGCCTCTTCCACCCAGGCCCGCTTAAATCCCTCCAGCGATTTGATGCTCTCGGCCGTGTGATCCTGCATCCCTTGGAAGATGATAAGACCGTCCCCCGGCGTCACGATCTCCCGCTCGAAGATCTGAAAGTGATGCCCCACTCCCAGGCTTCTGATCTTGTGCTTCCTACAGCCGCTTCGACGACTGCATCAGGCTTTTCTGCACCTCGCGGATGCACACCGCCAACAGGCTCTTCTCCTCCAGGCAGTCCTCGATCAGCTTTTCGGCGAAGAAATGCGATTTGCCCGAGCCGCGCCCGCCCCACGCCCCCTTGTAGCGTGACGGCTTGAGCAGCGGCTTGAACACCCTGGGCGTTTCAATTTTTAGGATCGACAATGATGCGCTCGATGCGCCGGATCATCGCCTCCCCCGCTTCGGCGGTCAGGCGGCTTTCCCGGCCATAGCCTCTGTCCAATATTTCCTTGATCGCGGCGATCCGCGCGCTTTCGCTGCCCGCGCCGCTGGCGATCGTCCACAACAGCTCGATCGCCTTGACCCCATAGCGCCGGGCCGTCTTGCGCACTTGCGCCGCCGGCCGGTCGACCGACTTTCGGGCTTTTCGCTTTTTGCCCGGCGTCACGGTGGGCATCTTACCGGTAGCGATAATGCCCCGCCTTGCCGGGCATTTTGTGAAAGGCGTCATCCTCCGGCTTCAGCCGCTTCATCTTCGCCGTCACCGCCACCACCGGCACGATAGCTGCCACCGCCTTGATCGCCTTCGCCTTGCCGCCCTTCGGCATCGTCATTTTTTTCATGTTACCGCACATGATGTCCTCTTTTGTCATGACTTCGCGCGCCTGTGTCCACGATCGGCACATCGCTATCGGGATCGGAACCCGCGCAATTTGGGAGAGTGGGTTTCCTTATGGCATTTTCTGTCCCAGTGACAAAATTGTTTTAGCTGCGGCGGGCCGCTAGAATTTTATTCGAACCAGTTCCCGATTCGCCGCTATGAACCGATGGATTCCGCAAACGCTTCCGGCCGCGCTGGCAGTCCTGCTCGCCACAGCACCTGCTCGGGCTGCCCAGCCGCGCGACACCTATTCGGTCATTTTCGAGAATGATCTCTTCTACCGTACCGACCGCGACTACACCAACGGCATCGAATTCGCCTTCAGCCCGGCTGGCGATCCGCGCAATGCCGTTCCCGGCTTCCTGCTCGATCTCGCGCCAGCCGAATTCTCCGCCCCCGACACCAGGGCCAGCTACAGCCTGGGCCAGATGATGTTCACGCCGGAAGACACCGCCGCCTACGATCCGCCGCGCACCGAGCGGCCTTATGCCGGCTTTCTCTATGGCGGCCTCATGCTCTCCGCCCGCACCGCCACCCGCGAGGACCAGTTGCGCCTCCAATTGGGCGTCACCGGCCCGGCCTCGCTTGCGGCCGATGCCCAGGATTTCGTCCACCGCCTGCGCGGCTTCGCCTTGCCGAAAGGATGGCATACCCAGTTGCGCGACGAACCCGGCCTGGTCCTCTCCTATCAGCGCATCGATCAGCTGGCCGCGCTTTCAACCGGCGGCCGGCAGATCTTCGACCTCAAGACCAATTACGGCGGCGCCATCGGCAATATCTTCGATTACGCCGATGCCGGCTTCACCGCCCGGCTGGGCTTCAACATGCCCGCCGATAACGGCCCGCCCCAGATCGAGCCCGCCCGCCCCGGCTCTTACTTCTACCTTCCCCAGCCGGGATTGGGCGGCTATATCTTCGCCGGGCTTCAGGGCCGCGCCGTCGCCCGCAATATCTTTCTCGACGGCAACAGCTTCCAGTCCAGCCGCAGCGTGGAAAAGGAGAATTTCGTCGGCGAACTCGCCATGGGCGGCGCGCTGACCTTCGAACGCTTCCGCCTCTCCTTTGTGCATGTCATCCGCACCCGGGAATACAGGCGGCAATCCGGCTTCGACCAGTTCGGCACCCTCTGCCTCTCGATCAATCTCTAGGAATTGCGCCACAAGGCGCTTGCCAAGCCGCTTTGCCTCAGTTACTTTGCGTTACAAAGTAGAAATTCGGACGCTATGCGCGACGTCAACAAGGCCCTGTCCGACATACTGGAAATCCGCAGCCGGATCGCCGCGGGCACCGCCTTTCGCGGTTACGGCCCGCTCGCCATCGCCATCACCGGCCTGATCGGCTTCTCACTGCCGTCCTGCAGAGCCTTTATCTGCCCGATCCCGCGCTTTCGCCCGCCGCCTTCGTCTGGGGTTGGCTGGCCGCGGCGCTTCTTTCCGCCATCGTGGTCCGCGCGGAGATGCAGGGCCGCTCGCGCCGTCTTCACTCCGACCTGGCTGACGCTATGATCAACCAGGCGGTCGAGCAATTCTTGCCGGCCGCCGCCGCCGCGCTGGCGATGCCCATTTTCCTGCTGCGCTTTTCACCGCAATCGCTGTGGATGATGCCCGGCCTTTGGCAGATTTTCATGAGCCTGGGCATCTTCGCTTCGGTGCGCTCGTTGCCCCGCGCTGTGGCTTGGTCGGGCGGCTGGTATTTCCTGTCCGGATTTCTCTGCCTGCTTCTCGCCGCCCAAAGCCGCGCGCTTTCACCTTGGCTGATGGGGCTTCCCTTTTTTGGCGGCCAGATGCTGGTCGCGGTCATTCTCTATTATTCCGGCGGAGACGGTGATGGCGAAACTTGAACCCGATGCGCCTTATGCGTTCGAAGGGCTAGACCGCGTGATGCACGAAAAGGCGCGGCTGGGTCTGCTCAGTTCGCTGGTTGCCCATCCCAAGGGGCTGGCCTTTTCCGATCTCAAGCAGCTATGCGGCCTCACCGACGGCAATCTCAGCCGCCATTTGCAGGTGCTTCAGGAAGCCGGGCTGGTCGAAATCAGCAAGGTCTTTGAAAATAATCGGCCCCAGACCCGCTGCATGCTGACCCGCAGTGGCCGCCGCCGTTTCCTCGAATATCTGGCGCTGCTCGAACAACTGGTGCGCGAAGCCGCCAAAACTGCCGGTGACGATTTCAGCAGCGCCCGCCTGCGTATCCTGCCCGGCTGACCGGTTCCTCCCTCCCACTCTTTTTTTGAAAGGATACTTTGCAATGCCAAGTACTCTTGAAAGCAAACGAGAGATGCCGGCCCGCCATGTCGCTATCATCATGGACGGCAACGGCCGCTGGGCCACCCGGCAGGGACTGCCGCGGCTGGCCGGTCATCGTGCCGGCGTGGATGCGCTGAAACGCATCGTTCGGGCCGCGCCGGCGCGCCGGATCGAGACTCTCACGGTCTTTGCCTTTTCCGCCGCGAACTGGCGCCGCCCGGCGGGGGAAACCGATGCGCTGATGCATCTTCTGGCCCAGTATCTGGATTCCGAGACCGAAGAGTTGGTGCGCGACGGCGTGCGGCTTTCGATACTGGGCCGGCGCGACCGGCTGCCGCCCGCCCTTGTCGCGGAAATCGAGCGCAGCGAGGCCGCAACCCAGTTCGGCGACGCCCTTCACCTGCGCGTCGCCATCGACTATTCCGCCCGCGACGCCATCTGGCGCGCCGCCCGCGGCGCTGCCTCGCGCCAGGATTTCGCCACCCGCATGACCGACGACACACCGGATGTCGACCTCCTTATTCGCACCAGCGGCGAACAGCGCCTTTCGGACTTTCTGCTTTGGGAATGCGCTTATGCCGAACTTTACTTCACCGCCCGCACTTGGCCCGAATTCGACGAAGAAGATCTGGCCGCGGCTCTCTCCGCCTTCCGCGCCCGCCACCGCACTTTCGGCGCCTTGCCGGTCGCCGCGGAATAAGCACCGCGCCAGTCCCGGTTTTGAGGCAGCCACGACGGGTGTTGGTCGCGCCTGCGGCGCTGCGCATCCGTTGACCCGGATTGCGATCGCGGCGGTGGATGAAATCTTCGCCGTGAAAATCCCAACCCGAAAGCGAGGGATCGCCGCCGCTTGACGCCGATTCCGGCAGCTCTCCCTCCTCCCCCCGGCACGACTGTGGGGAGAGGTGCAACTCATACAAGATTAGAGACAAGTTTTACGTGTATTTCCCAAGTCCGCGGCGCACCATGATTTTCGCTGATCCGTCCTGGGACAGCTCGCAGATCCGGCCCGGCAAGCTCCGTCCCGACCTGGCAGCCCGTCATTCCGCGAGCAATAATCACGCACCAAGCTCGAGACGATGCGGCGCACATTCTCCCCCACCGACCTCTCCCGCGTGACCGTTCCACGTCAAGCCTATGACACCGGTATTTCGACCTGGGCGTCCTCGCCGGCCGCGCTTCGGTCCCTCAAATGTGCTAGCCTTCATCTATGCGCCAATCCTTTCTCGCCCTCGCCGCCTTGCTGACGCTCGCCGCTTGCGCCAACCGGCCGCAGCTCAGCCAGGAATGTGCCCAGAACGCCATGTGCGCTGCGCGCGCCGGCGAAGCCGCTTTTATCACCGCTTCCCAGGGCCAGGCGCAGCGCACCGCCGCGGCCTTGATCCTGCATCCCAAATCCGCGCCGGCCATGGTCTTCACCGATCATCAGGCCGCCTGCGACGCCGGTGACGTGCAGAGCTGTGACGGTTACGCGCTGATGGGCGTCTTTCCGCGCGCCCGCGCTCTGGTGGTGCAGAAATTCTTTTATGAGGGAAGTACTTTCTTTCTCATCGACATGGATACCGGCGGGCAGACCCAGTTGAACGGCATGCCCACCTTCTCGCCCGGCGGCGGCGAATTCCTGGTCGCGCCTTTCGACGATGAGAATGATACCGGCCGCAACAATCTGGAGATCTGGCGGCGAACCGCCAATGACTGGATCCTGGAATGGTCGCACCCGCTCGCCGATGAGCCGCGCGAAGATACCGACTTGCCCGCCCCCTACCAGACCCGGGTGATGCGCTGGGACGACGGGCGCATCGTGCTCCAATTCTTCATAGAATATCCCGAATCCAAACGCTGGTCGGGAAGTCTCACCCGCGCCGCCGATGGCTGGCATCTGCAGGCGAAATCCCCGCCCGGCCTGTTTCCGAAACGCGAGGCCGAGACGCCGTCAGGTTGAACGCCCGCCTCAACTCTCTCGCGTCCGTGCCAGCATCTCCGCTGTCCGCTCCGCCGCCGCCCTGCGCTTCAATCTCCTCACGATCTCGCCCAGCCGCCCCGGCGGCTCGCGCATCTCACGGAACGCCGCATCGGACTCGGTGTCTGCTTGGTCTTTGCGGGTTTGATTGGCCATGACCGATATTTGCGAAGGCGCGAATTTTTAGCACGATCGGCGCTATCGCACAGACCGAAAAATGGTTATTTCGAATTAGCCGCAACAATGCCGCACTTCGCGCGATCGCGCGTCAAGGGTTGTAATGGTGTGGGCGATGACGGATCAGGATTTCTTCCGCGCCCGCTTGGCGGCGGGCTTGGGCATCGAGGCGGTTCTGGCCTCTTCTTCGGCCTCGCGCGCGAGCCTGAGCGCTCTCAAGCGCTCGGTTTTGGCGTCCAGCGCCGCGCGCGCCCGTTCGATTTCCGCCTTGACGGTACGGTCGCGCCGCTCCGAGGCCGTGAACACCCCGGGTGGACGGCTGGGATCGGGTTTGTTCATATAAGCCATATATTATATTAGCACATCCAGGGCACGCTCGCACCCGCCGCGTCCCCCAAAAAAAGGCCGGTTTTCCGCCATTTTCGGGCCCAGACTGGGTTTTTAGACCCCCGTTTTCGCGCGCTGGCATGCCCATAGCTTTCATTGCGAGCGCTCGACCGGCGGAGGAACTGCCGCGGCAACGAATTCCATGAATTAAACACCTTGTCGCAGCCTGGCGGCACCGGGCAGGCATGGCGTTGCCGCTGTCGGCTGTCGTCAGCCTGGCCGACATTTTATCTTCTTTGTCGTTGATCGGACCGGGTGGCGTATGACGATTTCCGCGGACAAACGGCGCCGGAATTATGGTCTTTTTCCGTTGGGGCCTCCTCGCCTTCGTCATATCGCCGGGCGGCACCCGCAGCTTCGGCAATCCGCACCGGCGGGGCGCGCGGTCGGCCAATCTCGTTATCGCCACAATCACGCCGGTCGCTCTCGGCCTTGCCGCCGTCTATAATTTCCTGTTCCTGATCCATTGGAGACTTTGATGAAGCCCATCTGGGCCCGACGCGGATGGTTCTGGCCGGCCTTGGGCGGGGCGGGCTTTTGCGCCGGACTCCTGCTCCTTCTTTTCGCCGGCGATGACAGCTTCCGGCATCTCGGCCTGATTGTGATGATCGCCGCCCCCGTAATCGGTCTGCGCCAGGCCATGAAGGCGAAAATCGCGCCGCATTGCCCCCGCCCTGGCGAACCGCGCTGAGCCCATTTGCCTCTCATTACGCCCGATTTATTCCGGCGGCCCACACCGTTTAGATCAATTTCAGGCGCGGGCCGGGATGTCGCCGGCGGCGGATCAGCGGAAGAATGTCGCGGAGCTTGTCAAATACCGTGTCGCGATGCGACGGCTCGATGACGCTTCAACCCTTTGCCCTGACCTCTGCATGATGCATCTGGATTCGGCGCAACCGCCAGTCGATCAGCGCCCACAGAACCAGCGGCACAAAGGCGCGGGCGATCAGTTGCGCGAAATCGTCGAAAGGTCCGAAATGCCAGAGCAGACGCGCCGCAACGGGCCAGAAATTTGGCCCAGCCGTGACCGATAAAAGATGAATCTGGCTCAACCAGACATAGGTCCAGAACACGGCATTGGCGATGCGCAATTTGCCCATCACGCCCCCTGATCATTCATGCTCCCGCGCGTCGAGAACGCACGGCCTTCACCGCCCCGATTTCAAGTTTAGCGCGCCCGGCGCTGCCGCGATAGCGTGAACATCGCCGATGCCGGGTCTTGTCCGTCCTGGCCATTGGTCTAAGCTTTCCGCCCGACTTTGCGGCAACGCCATGACATTGAAGCACTTTCTCACCCCTGCCTTCACCGCCGCGCTCTTCACCGCCTCGCCTGCTCGGGCCGAGATCATCAATCTGTCCTGCGACGATGGCGGCATGCTGCTGGTCATCGATACGGCCAAAGCCACTGTCAAGGACCGCAATCCGTTCCAGAATAGGCTTGTGGTGGCAGGTCTCACCGAAACCGACACCGCCTTTCTCTGGCATGAAAGCAGGCCGGACGCCGACTACCGACTCGACAAGAACACCCGGATGATCACGGTCTCCAGCGGCGGCAAGCCCCAAGCCCTCTCGAATCCGCGATGCGGCAAGAGCGCGGTACTGCTGCCGAAACAAGAATGACCGTGCCGAAGACCCTTGCTCTTCGCCCCGCCTCGCTCACTGATGCGGAATTCGTCTTCCGCGTCGCCAAGGTCACCATGCGCGCTTACGCCGAGGCGATTTGGGGAGTTTGGGATAAAGAGCGCACCCGGATGTCCTTCTCTGCGTCCACCCACCGCATTGTTCAACTGGGCGGCACGGATATCGGTTGCTTGGAATGGATTGAAGAACCGGACGGATTTCGCCTCAACAAGCTTTATATTCTCCCCGCTTATCAGGGTCGCGGGCTGGGCGGCCAAATTCTGGATGATCTCATCGCCCAAGCCGCCAAAGCGGGTCAACCAATCCGCCTAAGCGTGCTCGCCGTTAGTCCCGCCCAGGCTTTCTATGCCCGCCATGGTTTTTACGTAGAAAGCAAATCGCCCGAACGGGTATTCATGGCATGGAAGCCCTGAAGGATAATCCGCTGCACATCCGAGGAATAAATGGACGCGGTAGCGGTGCGGGGCAGCGGAAAGAAACCCAGGTCGGCCTCGATACAGACGGTTTCCCATGGAAGACCGGACCGCTCCGCCACATTGCGCAGTTTTGATTTAAGCGCCCATTGGATCGGGACAGATGCCCGGCCGACGGCGCTGAAGGCTTAGGAACAGTCCGCGGGCGCGCGCGCGACGAACCGGTTTCCCGCTTGCCTTGCCGCCTTCCCACGCCTAGGCTTCGCCCGCTATCTGGGAGAGGGCTCACCCATGCGCTCCAGCACCGGGCTTGGTATTCTCCTTTCCGCATCCCTGATGCTCGCCAGCATTTCGCCGGCAAGCGCCGCACCAAGCGATGCCTGCACACTTGTCACCACACAACAGGTCACCGCTGCGATCGGCGTCGTAATGGGTGCCGGCACGCATGTCACGCCCACCTTCGTCAAGACCTGCACATGGGTCAGTTCAGGCGACAACCCGCATGAAATCGCCACCCTCTCCTTCCAGGATCCCCAGGCCTTCGGGGCCGGCCGGATTCCGATCGTGAAATCGATCACCGTCGTGCCGGCAAGCGGCATCGGCGACGGCGCCTATTATGTGGTGGTTGGCAATCTTGTCACTCTGATGGTCAAGAAGGGCGGTGTCGTTCTCAAGGCAGCGCTTTATGCCGAGATACCCCTGGACAAGAGGAAGACGATCGAAAGAGCGCTGGCACTTCAGGCGCTAAACAAAATCTGACGCGCGCGCTTTGGGCCAGTCAAGGCCTGGTATCGATTTTTCATCATAACCTGCTGGGGAGGTCGTCATGAAAATCGCGTTTCTGATTGTCGGCATACTGATATTCCTGCTTGGTCTTCATTGGGTGAGCGAAGGCACAGGCTATCTCGCCTATCCGCATAGCCCGATGATGTATCTGAAACCGACCTGGACCTATATCGGCCTGATCATCGCCATCATCGGCGCCGGTCTGATCTGGTTCTCGCGGCGCCAGGCCTAGACACGGCCGTCATTCCGCCACAACCGAACCCAGCGCATCGCTGGTGCATGACAGGCGCGCGCCTGCCGCAGAACCGGTGCCGCGCAGCTCCGTGTTAGACTTCCCATGGTCATTAGATAAGGAGAGCGGCATGGCCGGAATTGGGGAAAAACGCGCGCGCTTCCGAGCGCTGCATCAGTCGGGCACATTCGTCATCCCCAATCCCTGGGACATCGGCAGCGCCCGGCTGTTACAGTATCTGGGCTTTCTCGCGCTCGCCTCCACCAGCTCCGGCTTTGCCTGGACCACCGGCCGTCCCGATTACGGAGTCAGCCTGGAGGAGATGCTCTCCCATCTGAAAGCACTCAGCGCCTCGGTCGATCTGCCGGTCAATGCGGACTTCGAATCCGGCTTCGCCGCCGAACCCGAAGGGGTTGCGGCCAATGTGGCGCGCGCCATCGAGACCGGCGTGGCGGGCCTTTCCATCGAAGACGTGAGACCGGACGGCCAGGGTCTTTATGATCTCAACTTCTCCGTCGAGCGCATCAAAGCGGCGCGTGCCGCCATAGACCGGTCCGGCCAGGACGTTATCCTGGTCGCCCGCACCGAGGGCTTGCTGACCGATCCCACCGCTTTGACAGCTGCTGTCGACAAACTGGTCGCCTTCGCCGAGGCAGGCGCCGATTGTCTTTACGCGCCGGGGATCCAGAAGAAGGACGACATCGCCGCTATGGTGCGGGCGGTCTCGCCCAAGCCCGTCAATGTGCTGATGTTCGCCCCCGGCCTTTCGGTGCAGGAACTGGCCGATTTGGGGGTGCGCCGCATCAGCGTGGGCGGCGCCCTGGCGCGGGTGGCCTGGGCGGCGATGCTGGCCGCCGCCGAAGAGCTTAAATCCGGCTCTTTTGCCGGGCTCGCGACCGCCGGGCCCAGCCGGAAACTCAACAGCATCTTCGCGGGATTTACCGCCGGACGCACAACATGATCCCGGCAATTTTGGCCGCGTGGCGCTAGCCTGTTTTGCCTGCGGCATTCCTGATAGCCTTATCGCGGATTCTCTTTCCGCTATGAGTTTCCATGAAAGCTTCGATCTTCGTCGGCACCAGCCTCGACGGTTTCATCGCGCGTCCGAACGGGGCGCTGGATTTCCTGCCCGCCGATGGCGGCGAGCCGCACGGCTATAACGAATTCATCGCCGGCGTGAATGCGATCGTGATCGGCCGCGCCACCTATGAAACCGTGCTCGGTTTCGGCGGTTGGGCATACGGCAAGAAACCGGTGGTGGTGCTGAGCTCGACTTTGTCCGGGCTGAACCTTCCCGACGGCGCGGTCTGCGAGTTGATGTCCGGGCCGCCGCGCGAGATCGTGGCGCGCCTGTCGGAGCGGGGATACCGGCATCTCTATATCGACGGCGGAAAGACGATTCAGGGCTTTCTAGAAGCCGGCCTGATCCAGCGGTTGGTGATCACCCGGGTCCCGGTCCTGATCGGAAGCGGCATTCCCCTATTCGGTCTGCTCTCCCGCGATATTCCCCTCACCCATGTCGGCACCCGCGCATTTGCCAGCGGATTGGTGGCCAGCGAATATCTGGTCTCTGCTCCAAACGCGCCTTTAGCCGGCTGATGACATAGCCGCAACAAACCAGAATCCGGCAAAGAAATCCGGTCTCGTTGCAGAACATGTCCTTCCGGTGGATCGCTTGTAATGATCCGCCGTAACTTTTCACGTGCATGCGGCGAAACTTCAGGTGCCGATTCCCTTCAATCAAAAGCAAGTCAATCGCCAATACAGAGGAGAGGACCATGAAACATTTCATCGCCATTGCGAGCGCCGCGCTGATCGGCATGTCGTTCGCGGGCATCGCCCATGCCGCGGGCATGTCGAAGGAAGCCCGAATTACCCAGGCCGTATCGGCTCTGCCGGAGGCGTTGCGCTCCGGCGCCACCGTCGTCAGCTACAGCCCCAAGGGCGAACCGATGGTTCTGCGTCAGGGCAGCAATAGCGTGATCTGCAATCCCAATCCGGCCGGGGGCAAAGGCTTCCGCGTCGTTTGCTATGGCAAGGCGCTGGAGCAGCAGATGAACATGCAAGCCAAGCTGACGGCCGAAGGCAAGGACATGAAGGCGGTCCGCGCGGCCATTGCAGATGCGCGCAAATCCGGCAAGCTGCCCACGCCGCCCATGGGCTCCACCATCTATGTGCACTCCGGCAAGACCGAAGCCGCCGCGCATGAATTATGGGTGGTGCTGATGCCTAACGCCAAGGCCGAGGATCTGGGACTTCCCACCGAGCGGGGCAACGGTTCGCCCTGGATGATGCTGTCGGGAACGCCCAACGCCCATATCATGGTCCCGCAAACGGCCTCGATGAACACGGCCGCCAATATGTCTTCGCATAAAATGTAGGCGGAGTCCGGAACCTATCCGCAATAGCACGGCCGGCGGCGCCCTCACCCGGCGCCGCTTGCCGTTTCAATTCCCATCCGGCAGCGCGAACACATATAGTTGCTGACCGGTGGACGGCCGATGTACCTCAGTCAGAAGCGTGGAGGGTTTCTGCTCCGGGCTGCCGCCCCCCAAACCCGCCGTCACCGCCACATATTCCTTGCCGTCCAGGCTGAAGGCGACCGGATAGCCCTGCACCGTATTGCCCAGCCGCACCTGCCAGAGAATCTTACCCGTCCGCACATCCACCGCTTTGAACATGCGGTCGAAATCGCCCACAAAGGCGATGCCGCCGCCGGTGGACAGCACCGCGGTCAGAAACGGCGCCCGTTGCTGGAACGACCAGACTTGTTTCATGGTGCTGGTGTCATAGGCGGCGAGCTTGCCCATATTGCGATGGGTTCCGGGCATGAAATAAAACAGCTCCGACGCCGCCGTGCCGCCGCCGCCGGGCTTTAGGTCGACGTCATGGCCGCGCATCAGAATGCAGCTCTGACTGAGCGGAATGAGGAGAATATCCGTAGGCGGATTATAGCTGGTGGCCTGCCAGTCATGACCGCCTTCCGGTCCGGGGCATGAGGCGATCCACTGATTGGTCTTCTGGTTGACGATGTCCGGACGATAGGTGACCCGGCCGGTCTTGGGGTCGATCTTGCTGAAGACATTCTGGAACAGGGTCTCCGTCTCGCCCAGAAATTTGCCGCTCTCCCTGTCCAGCTTCCACAAAATCCCGTCCTTGCCGATGGTCACCAGGCTTTTTTTGCGGCCATGGTCGATCAAGACCCGCTCAAAAGCCACGTCCAGATCCAGGGTCTCGCCTGGCACATGCTGGAAATACCATTTGAGCTTGCCGGTGTCGGGATCGAGCGCAAGCGTCGAATTGGAATAGAGCACCGAGGCGCCATAGGTCCGGCGGCTCGCCCGCATCCAGGGCTTGGCCTGCGCCACGCCCCAATATGTCGTGTTGAGTTCGGGATCATAGGTGCCTGCGATCCAGGTATCGGTGCCGGCGCGCTGGTCGTCGGGTAGGCCGTTCCAGCTGTCGCCGCCTTGTGTTCCCTGCCGCGCGGTGGTGTAGAAGGTCCAGTCCGGTTTGCCGGTCTCCGCGTCATAGGCGCTGATATGGCAATTGACGGTCGAATAATTGTCGCAGCCCATCATTCCCACCAGCACCTTGCCGTGAATGACCATGATGCCGCCGGTCTCGCCTTTTGGCGGCGGCGCGATTTCCACATGCCACACCACCTTGCCCGAGCGCGCATCGAGCGCGTAAAGCTTGGCGTCGGTGGTGGCGACAAAGACTTTGTCTTCATAAAGCGCCAGGCTCCGGGTCGCCATATAGGCCACCGTCGCCTCCGGCCCGATGCGGTTCTCCCAGATCAGTTCGCCGGTCCGCGCGTCCAGCGCCTGCACCGTATTGGAGGTGTTGGACAGAAAGATCATCCCGGAATGGACGATGGGCGTCACTTCGCTGGCGCCGCCCTCATTCATCGCCCAAGTCCATTTGAGTTGAAGCCGATTCACATTGGCGGCATCGATCTGATCCAGCGGGCTGTAGCTCCAGCCCTGGTAATTGCGCCGGTACATCAACCAGTCGCTATCGGGTGGATGAGTGAGCATGTCCTGGCTCACCGGCACATAATCCTTCACCGCGCCTTGCACCGTCAGCCCGTGCCGCGCCGGCGGTGGCGTGCGGGCGCGCCCGGGCGGCATGGTGAGGCCTTTCGCCACGTCTTCCGGCGCTTGGCCGGTTACAAGCGTGCCGATCCCTACATCACTGTCGCCGGTGAGGATCGCGGCACCGGGCTTGGCGCCATTCGCATAGAGCAGAAAGGCTGTGATATCGGCATAGGTCTCCTTGCTCAGATTGCCTTCATTGCCGACCGGCATGGTGGTGGAAAGAAACTGGTAGAGCGCCTTGACCGGTTTCTTTCCCCAACTGTCCACGAAGCCCTGGCCCGCCAGGGATGGCGAGTCGTTGCCGCCCGCCAGGCTGTTGCCATGGCAGCCGGCGCAGTTTTCCAGATATTCGCGTGCGCCCACCGTTACCTGTTCCTGGGTGAAGACGATGGCGGCCTGTCCCTTCACGATGGATGCGGCCCCCACACAGGCAAACACACCGAAAGCGATGGCCAGGATTTTCGCCGGGCTGAAACTGGGCGTCATCGTCCCTCCGCGTCCGACGCTTCCAGCCAGGCCCAGGAATTGCCCTCCGGCGATTTTTCGCTGTCGAGCTGTATGTAGAGCGCACCTCTTTTCAGGGCGGAGATCGCCTCCGTCGTGAGCTTGACCGTTCCCGATATCGCGCCCTGCAAATCCTTCGTCGCTTCCAAGGCGCCAATGCTTGTGCCCGGCACGCCCATCGCCAGGCCCATATTGAGATGCGCCCCCGTCGCCGGCGAGGACAGGCCGGAGAACTCTCCGCGGACTGCAAGCAAATTGCCGGAAAGAGTGGCGGTCACTTGACCTGCCCCCACCATATTGGCGCGGGTGGAGTTGTCGTGCGGCATGGGATCGAATTCGCCGGCAAATCGGGTGCCCGCCGCCAAAGCCGGACCCGCCGCAAGTCCAGCCAAAAAAATTGCCCCGGCCAACGTCAGTCGCATGGCATTCCCCCGGCGGGAGTATGTCATCCCGTCACCGATCCGTCACGCCCTGCCGCGGAGTCCGTCGCCTTTTTCCGGCTGGGTTCGAATTCCGTCCGCGGGCCATGACCATGGACCGGGTACCAGCACCTTCTCCTCAAAAGAAAAAGCGGATGTCGAACTGAAATTGGGTATCGGTGCGTTCGGCGGCGGGCAAGCCGGCGCGCAGATATTCTCCCCGCCGCGACTGCATGGTAATGGCTTCGGCGGTCAGCCGCCATCCGTCAAAGCCGGACCAGGACAGGCTCGCGGTGAAGGCGTGGCCATCCTCGGATAGCGGACTGGGCGACGCCGCCACCTGCCGGGTTTGGAACAGGTCCTCCCGCGCACTCAGCCGCCAGTCCTCCAGATCGTAGCTTGCCAGCAGAAAAGCGGATTGGAATTTGGTGTCGCCGACAATATTGGGCCGGGGCCTGATCACCGTCTGTCCAATCATTCCCTGACCGATCAGAACCAGAGAGCCGAATTGGGTGCGCCCGCCGAAACTCCAGAAGCGCGTGTCCCAGGCGGTATCGCGGCCGGTATGTGCGGCAGGATCCGCGTCATTGTCGTAACGCAGCACGGATATCTTGCCCAGCGCCGGCATCTGCCAAGTCATGCCCGCATACCATCCGAGCCGCCCATCGATTTCGTCGAACATGCCGGTCCGGGCATAATCGGGCCTAGAAAACAGCCTCCGGGTGATTGCCGGCAACCGCACCCGCTCGAACAGACCCGTTGGCCTGTCGTCCATCGACCAGCCGCGATCGGCCATCAGGATGCCCGCTTCATCGTTGCAACAAAGCGCCGCCCCGATGAGGGTTCCGGTGCCAAATGCGGTGCGCCAACGCAGCGTCGCCTCTCCGCCCAGCGTGCGCAACTCGTCGCCGATCCAGCTGTTGATCGCTGACGGCGTCAGCGTATAGGGGCTGGCCCAGCCCAGATCGTCGTTTTCGAGACTGATGGCGGGAAAGAAGGCGCCCGCCCTCACCGACCAGGACAGATCGCTCGCGCCGGCCGGCGTGTAGCGGAGATAGCTCTCCAGGACGTCCACCACCCCCGGCGTTCGCGGCTCTGCGCGCAGCACCAGGATGGCGGCAAGCTTCTCGCTCAGATCGCCATCCACCTGCAGGACGCCTTCACCGAATTGCAGGCGGCTATCGCCATCGCCGTAGCGGAATTTTCCCAAACCGCCTTTCAGCCAGCTGGCCTGCTCCGGCGTCGCCACGGCGCGCAAATCGGCATAGCCGCTGACCGTCAGATCAGTGGACGGATCGAAGGCCCATGCCGGCCTTGCGGTGAGCAGGACGCAAAGCGGGATGGCCAGAAGCACGCCAGCACGCACCAGCCGAGTCTGGGGCCGGATGCTTAATATCCGGTAAGGATATTGTTCCCGCGATCACACCGCCGCGGCGAAGTCCCGGCATCTGGCGAACCGCACCGTCACTCTTGTGCCGAGCCCGCGCGCGCTGTCGATCCGCATGCCGCCGCCATGCAGGTCCACCAGCGCCTTGGTCAATGGCAGCCCCAGACCAGTTCCCTCATAGCGCCGCTCCAGCCTGTTATCGACCTGGCCGAAAGGCTCGAACGCGATCTTCAAATCTTCGGGATCCATGCCGATGCCGGTGTCGGCGACGGTGATGACGGCCTCGTCCGCCGCAAGATCGGCGTAAAGCGAAACCTGCCCGCCCTGGTCGGTGAACTTGATCGCGTTGGACAGCAGATTCAGGAAAATCTGCCGCAGCTTGGCGCCGTCGCCCGACACCGGCAAGGGCCGATCCAATCCGCTGATTTTCAACATGAGCCCGGCCTCGGCGCATTGGTCCCGGACCATCGATACGCAATCGGCCAGTACTTCGCGCAGATCCTGAGGCCGGACCTCCAGCGTCATCCGGCCGGATTCGCTCTTGGACAGATCCAAAACGTCATTGATCACTACCAGGAGATGACGACCGCTGCGCAATATATCCTGCGCATATTCGAGATAACGCCCATTGCCAAGGGCGCCGAACAATTGGCTGGAGATCACTTCGGAAAATCCAATGATGGCGTTCAACGGCGTCCGCAATTCGTGACTCATATTGGCCAGAAACCGGGACTTCGCCGCATTCGCGGCTTCCGCCGCCCGCGTCGCCTGGCGGAGCATTTCCTCGCGCTCCTTGATCGCGGTGATATCGGAAAATAGCAGAATGCCGTCGCCATCACCGGTTCGGCTGCCTGTCACGCGCAGCCAGCGGCCGTCGGTCAACTCCAGTTCGCCGGGAACGGAATTGTCCGGCGAGAATTCCACCCTGCCCGACTTGAGCTGGCTGCCGATCAATCCCAGCACCGTGTCGAAGCGAATGTCCGGCATCAGACCGTTCGCGATGACCGGGAAGAAAACCCGCAAACTGCTGTTGGCCAGCACGATGCGGCCGTCCGGCGCCACCAGCATCACGCCCTCGCGGCTGGTTTCCAGCGCGTCCGCCAGGCGGCTTTCCGCCGAGCGCCGCATGGCCGTCTCGCGCGCCATCATGTCCCGGATGCTGGCCTGCATGACGGTCATGGAGTTAAGCAACGCCCCGGTTTCGTCCCGGCCGCCGGCCGGGATCGGCGTCTGCAGTTCGCCTTTGGCGATACGGTCGGCGACCGAGGCCGCCGCCGACAGCGGTCGCACGATGCGGCTGCGCAATAGCCAGGTGATGCCCGCCGCCAGCAGCAAGGCCAGGATCGTCACCCCGATGCTGGCATATTTGTAATAGGCGATGCTGTCGACCGCGCGCCGTCGGCTGACGAATCCGTGATCGGTGATCAGCTCGATCAGCAAGTCGAATTTCGCGTCGATCTTGCCATCCAGCCTTTGCATGGCGGCCGCGTCGCCGGAAGCGCGGGCCGCCCGCCACTGCTGCACCATGGGCGGGATTTCGGTGATGAGCTTGTGCTCGTCGGCATCGCCCGACCGCTGCAGGGCGACATTGAGATCATCGTGGAAAGTCTGGGCCAGATCGCCGATTTCGGCCGCCATGGCGGAGCGCTCGCCGGCATCGGCGTTGCGAAACCGCAACGCCGCGATCTGCATGTCGGTGAAATCGGTGTGGGCGGCGCGGGCATAGGAAATCGCCATCAGCGGACCATCGAAGGTGGTCACCGCAATGCCGCCCGCTGCAGACAGCACCAGATAGCCGGCAAGGCCGATCGCGCCGATGAGAAGGCTCATCGCGACGAAGGCGGCAAAAATTCTCGCCCCAATGGAATAAGTCGCCGCCAACATCCCCGAACAGCCCGCAAGAAGGCGCGAAATTTTGCGCCGGATCGGGTTTATGGCGGCTTAAGCCCGGAACCGGCGCGTTACCGGACGTGAACAACGAGCTTCATCTTGGGATGAATATGACAGCGGACCACAAAGGTGCCGCTTTTGGTAAAGGTCTCGGTAATATTCTCGCCGGGCGCCCGCTCGTCGGAATCGAACAGGCCATCAACATAGATTTGATGGATGAAAGCGTCTTCATTCGTGAAGGTGAGCGATTCGCCTCGATTGACGGTGATCTCGGCGGGATGAAATTCCCGCCCTTTCTGCACGATGATATGGCCGCCGTCGGCCAAGGCCGAGCCGGCGGGCAGCAGGCACAGTATCGCGATCAGGTGTCGCACGACGATTCTCACGGCTGGGAGTATGTCATTCCGTCACCGGTCCGTCATGCTCTGCCGCCGGCGCAGCGCCGATGGCGGCACCCCCATCATCTTCTTGAAGGCGCGGCTGAAGGCGGCCTCCGAGGCATAGCCGGTCTCCCCCGCCACCATGGCGATATTGGCGCCGCCATTGGCCAACATGCCGGACGCCAGTTGCATCCGCCACTTCGCCAGATAAAGCATGGGCGGCATGCCCAGAAGCGCGCTGAACCGTTCCGCCAGCACCGAGCGCGACAGGCCTACCGCCTTGCCCAACTCCTCGATAGTCCAGCTGCGCTTGGGCTCGGCGTGCATCAGCGACAGCGCCTTTCCCACAAAAGGATCGCGCAACCCGGCCAACCAGCCCGACTGTCCCGGCGGCAGCCCCTGCAGATAGCGGCGCAGCACCTCGATGAACATCAATTCGCTGAGCTTGGCCAGAACCGTCTCGCCTCCCGGTCGCTTGTCGGCGGTTTCGCTGGTGGCGAGCCGGATGAACTCGCTGAGCCAGCGTCCATCGCCGCCCCTGGAGTCGCCCGCCTTGATCACCGGCGGCAGATTGTCCAGCAGGGGATTGAACGGGGCCGCATCGCAGGCGAGATAGCCGCAGACGAATTTGGCGGCGGGCTTTCCGTCCGGCCCGTAATTGACGACGAAGGGAAGCTGGCCGGGGTCGCCATAATCCAAGGCTTCCCCACCGGCATCGGCACGCATGCCGGGACTGCTGGAAAGAACATGCGGATCGCCACGGGTGAAGACGATCACTTCCCCCGCCTCCATCTCGATCGGTTCCTGTCCCACGATATTGGCAAAGCAGCGCCCCTCGACCAGCACGTGATAGGCGATCAGATGCCTGGCGCCCGGCAGGATGCGCGACAGGATTAGACCGGGGGGCGGGGACTCCGCCACCCAGGGCGCGCATGCGACCACATCGAAGAAGGTTGCGCCGGTCAGCCGCACTGACTTCAACACATCGGACAGCGCATCGGCGACCATTGGATCTCCATCGGAAGCAAGGGCATGGGTTACGGCCAGCAGAATCAGGCGGCAGAGGGAATTTACGACGCCGCATCAAGGAAAGCCGACGCCTGAGCATTCGCCCCGGTTAGAATAGCACATAGGTTGCGCCCCCGCCCACGGGTGGCGGCGGGCCCAACGGCCATCAACAAGGGAGCCAACTCAATGACTTACAAGGGAGAATGTTTCTGCGGCGCCGTCCGGCTGGAGGCCGAGGGCGAACCGGAAGCGATGGGTTATTGCCATTGCCGGTCCTGCCGCTCCTGGTCGGCGGGCCCGGTCAACGCCTTCACTTTGTGGAAGCCGGAGAATGTCCGCGTTACCAAGGGTGCGGAGCATATCGGCATGTTCGAAAAGACCCCGCTCAGCCAAAGGCAATATTGCACCCAGTGCGGCGGCCATCTGATGACCAATCATCCGCCGCTGGGCATGATCGACGTCTATGCGGCAACCCTGCCCACGCTCACATTCGCGCCGGGCGTGCATGTCAATTACGCCGAAACAGTGCTGCGCATACGCGACGGCCTGCCCAAGCTCAAGGATTTCCCCAAGGAGTTCGGCGGCTCCGGCGAAATGATGGCGGAATAAAAATCGTCTTCCGCTAGCGTCCACCCACCTGCACGAAGGCGATCTTGTTCACGCCGCTGCAGGCGAGCCAGAGATCGCCTTCGGGCGTGTGCACCATGTTGCGCACCACGCCGCCGCCGGAGGGGATCGCCCAGGTCTGGAATGTCTCCGTCCGGGTATCGAACCGCACCAGCGTGTTGGGTGCGGTATTGGATTCGCTGTACCAGATCACATCGCCTACCGCGGTGATGCCATAAGGCCGCGAGTCCGGTCCGCCCGGCGACGGCCATTCCTTCACCACTCCGGTCCTGGGATCGAGCCGGCCGAGATAACCTCTGGAATAATCCGAATAATAGATCATGTCCTGCGGCGTGATCGCGATCCGCCGCGGCCGCAACTCCGCATGCGGCAGCACGAACTCACGGATTTGCAGCGTGTCCGGATCGATGCGCCCGATCTTGTTGCTGCCGAATTCCGCATAGAAGGGCACGCCATGGGAATCGATCACCATGCCATAAGGATTGGATTTGGGCGTCGGCGACGGCACCAGCTTGACCGCACCCGTCCTGGGATCGAGGCGTCCCAGCATGTTCGCGCCTTGGGCGGTGAAATAGATGCTGCCGTTGGGTGCAAAAAGCAATGTGTGGGGATCGCGCGCGCCTGGCGGCGGCATGGGATATTCCTTGATCGCGCCGGTTCTGGGATCGAGCTTGCCGATATAGGACATGAAATTGGCGGTGAACCAGACATTGCCTTGCCTGTCCGCGATCAGCCCGTGCGGGCCCGAGCCCGCGGTCGCGATGTGATACTCCTTGAATTTCTGGGTTTTGGGATCGAACCGGCCCAGCACATTGGCCATCTGGCCCGAATACCAGGCCGAGCCGTCGGGCGCATACATCGGATCGTGCGGCCGCGAACCCGGCGTCGGCACGCCCCATTCGCGGATAGCGACCTTGACGGGACCTGGAACGATCACCGCCTTGGGCTGCGGCTTGGCCGGAAAATTCTTGGCCAGATATCCGGCCACCGCTTGAAATTGGTTTTCCGGGACCGCTGCGCCGACATTGACCATCATATGCAGCACTGTTTCCCATTCGCTGCGGCTGTGGCCCGCGCGCGTCACCATGGTGATTGCGTGGCAGGCGGTGCAGGCATTCTGCACCAAATCCTTGCCCGGCCCATCGGGAAGAGGGGGCGAATCGGATTGCGCGAAAGCGGCGGGGCTGAGGAAAAACCCGGCGCCGATCAGCGCGACGCCGGCTGAAAGAAAGAATTTCTGCGGCATGGCAAGCGACCTCGCGTCGAGACAACAGCGCGAAAAGCGCGAAATATGACGACTAGATCTAGCTTTTGGTAACCATACGCGCAGGGAATTTGCCGGTCAACATAGCCCATACCGGGGACAGGCCCCAGCACGTCTTGACCCGGAATTGCCGGAATTAGGGCAGAACGCTCGCGATACTATTGAACGTTCCGTTCAGGGTGGAGCCGATGCTCATCAGGGCGGTGATAACACCAACCGAAATGATGGTCGCGATCAAGCCATATTCGATCGCCGTAACTCCGGATTCGTCTTTGAAAAATCGAGACATAACCCACCCTTCGGGAGCGACGGCAGGGATAGTGCGGGCTCCCCGGTTGAGATTTTGTTATCGCAAACAGGCAAATTTGCCCTAATTTGGGAACCGCCCTCCGGCGATAGGGCGTGCGGGCGGGTTCCCCCGTCATCAACGCGTTACCGGCCTGTGCAACGCCAACGCCTCCGGGCAAAAACAGGATAAAGCCATGACAAGGCCGGCACATCCTCTAGGCCTGGGATTTCTGGCGCTGCTGGCGGGCCTGGTCCTGCTTCCGCTCACGAGCCTCAAAGCCGCCGCCCGCCATGCCACGCCTGTCGCGCCTTCGGGCGTCCGCATCACCCCCCTTGCGGCGGCCGGGGCGCATTTCACCCGGCTCAATCCGCATTTGCCGGACTTTCCCGATTATACCGCCGGCCAGGCCGTCACCACGTTAATCAGTCCGGACGGCAAGACTCTGCTGATTCTGACCAGCGGCTATAACCGGCTCTATGACGCGGACGGCAAGATGATCAAAGCCGCTTCCAACGAATATGTCTTCGTCTACGACATCGCTTCCGGCGCGCCGAAGCAGAGCCAGGCACTTCAGATTCCCAACGCCTATATGGGCCTCGCCTTCGCCCCCGACGGCAAACACTTCTACGTTTCGGGTGGGGTGAATGACGACGTCCATGTCTTCTCTGTCGATGGCGGGCTCTGGTCCGAAGACGCCGCAGCCCTGATCACGCTCGGTCACGCCGAGGGAAAGGGCGTGGCGGTCAAGCCGGAAGCAGCTGGCCTGGCGGTGACCGCCGATGGCGGCAAGCTTCTCATTGCCGACTTCTACAATGACGCGCTGTCGGTGGTGCCGCTTATGAACGGTTCGCCGTCAGGCCAGCCGGTGGAAATTGCGATGCAGCCGGGCGGCGGAAAAACCGGCGGCACCTATCCCTTCTGGATCGCGGTCAAAGGCAACGACACCGCTTACATCTCCAGCATGCGCGACCGCGAAATCGATGTGGTGGATCTGGGCGGCGCCATGCCCATCGTCACCGCCCGCATTCCGGTTGAGGGCAATCCCAACCGCTTGCTGCTGAATCGCGCCGGTTCGCGGCTCTATGTAACGAGCGACAATGCTGACATCGTCTCGGTCATCGACACGGAATCCAACCGGGTGCTTTCCATTGCCCGCACCATCGCGCCGCCGGCGCTGGTGGCGCCCGGCGCTTATTATCACGGCGTCGCCCCCAACAGCCTGGCGTTGTCGCCGGACGAAAAGCGCCTTTATGTCACCAATGGCGGCGAGAATGCGCTTGCCATCATCGACCTCGATGCGCCGGAGCCGGCGGTGACCGGCCTGATCCCAACCGGCTATTGGCCCAACTCGGTCAGCGCCGGCCGCGACGGCAAGATGCTCTATATTGTCAACGGCAAAAGCATTCCCGGCGCCAATCCCGATAACTGCCAGACCAGCGGCTATGACGCCGCCCATCTGGCCAACTGCCGCGCCGCCAACCAATATATCCTGCAGCTGTCCAAGGCAGGTTTCCTTACCCTGCCGGTACCCGACGCGCATGATCTTTCCGAACTCACCCGCACGGTGGCGGCCAACGACCATCTCAGCGTCCGCATGGATGCCGAGGACCGCGGGATGATGGCGGCGCTGCATCGGCGCATCAAGCACATCATCTATATCGTGCGCGAGAACCGCACCTATGACCAGTTGCTGGGCGATCTCGGCATCGGCGACAGTGATCCCGATCTGGCCGAATTCGGCAAGGCCATTACCCCCAACGCGCATGCCCTGGCGGCGGAGTTCGTCACCCTGGACAATTTCTTCGATACCGGCGAGGTCAGCGGCAATGGCTGGCCCTGGAGCACGTCGGCGATGGAATCCGACCTCGGCGCCAAGAATTTGCCGGTGAACTATGCCGGCCGTGGCCTTTCCTATGACTGGGAAGGCACCAACCGCGATGTCAATGTCGGCATAGCCGATCGGGCGGGGCGCAAGGCGGCGGAGCCGGGCTATCCCGACGATGACGATCTTCTGCCTGGAACCGCCAATGTCGCCGCCCCCGACGGCCCCGACCAGGATGAGGACGAGCGCCAGCGGGGCTATCTTTGGGACGCAGCCGCGCGCGCCGGCCTCAGCGTGCGCAATTACGGTTTCATGCTGGACCTGGCGCCCTACGACGATCTCCTTCAGCCCACGCCTCAGATCGAGGATCCCTTCGCGGCCAAGACCCGGGTCGCCTTTCCCGCCAATCCGCAATTGGCGCCAGTGACCGATCCCTATTTCCGCGGCTTCGATGTGCGCTTTCCGGATTATTTCCGCGAGGCGGAATGGGAGCGCGAATTCAAGGATTATGTGGCAAACGGCAAGCTGCCGGCGCTGAGCCTGGTCCGGCTGATGCGCGACCATCTGGGCGGTTTCGATAAATCCGTTGACGGGCTCGATACACCCGAGGCCCAGGTCGCCGACAATGATTATGCGGTGGGCAAACTGATCGAGGCGGTGGCGAAAAGTCCTTACGCCCAATCCACGCTAATCTTCGTGATCGAGGACGACGCCCAGGACGGGCCCGATCATGTGGATGCGCATCGCAGCGTCTGCTTCATTGCGGGGCCTTATGTGAAGCAGCATCAGGTGGTGAGCGAGCGCTATTCCACCATCAATCTGCTCACCACCATCGAGGACATATTGGGCCTCGACCATCTTTCCATCTATGACGCCAACCAGCGGCCGATGACCGCGGTGTTCGATCTCAACCAGGCGCAATGGGATTTTGAGGCGACAGAGCCCGCCCCCTTCGCCGCCGCCTTCACCGGCGCAAAGCATGCCGGGCCCCGCCCCGGCTTTCATTTCGCCCAGAGCCCGGCCTATTGGGCCGACGCCACCAAGGGTATGCACTGGGATAAGGAAGACGACAATCCCGCGCCCCTGATCGAACAGATCTATTGGATGGGCCTCAAACCCGCCATCCCTTATCCGCTGCGGCGGTCCGGCCCGGAGTAAGCATTTGCCTGTCACGCTGACCGGCTTCTATTTGGGGCTGTCCAATCCAACGCGGAGTGCTGTCGAACGATGAACGGCCCGAAAATCAGCCCGCTGGCCGGCAAGCCGGCACCGCCGGCCATGCTGGTCGATGTCCCCAGGCTGGTGACCGCCTATTATACGAACAGGCCCGACCCCTCGGTGGAGAAACAGCGGGTCGCGTTCGGCACCTCCGGCCATCGCGGCTCCGCCTTCAAGACCAGTTTCAACGAGTGGCACATCCTGGCCATCAGCCAGGCCATCTGCGATTACCGCAAGCAGCAGGGCATAGATGGCCCGCTTTTCCTCGGCATCGATACCCATGCTCTATCCGTGCCAGCTTCGGGCAGCGCGCTGGAGGTTTTGGCCGCCAATGGCGTGGAAGTTCTTTTGGCGGAGGATGGCGAATATACCCCCACGCCCGTCATTTCCCACGCGATCCTGACTTATAATCGCGGCCGCGAGGCCGGGGTGGCGGACGGCATCGTCATTACGCCCTCGCACAATCCGCCCGACAATGGCGGGTTCAAGTACAACCCGCCCAATGGCGGGCCGGCCAGCGATGACATCACCGGATGGATCGAGGACAAGGCCAATGCCTATCTGAGGGAAAGCCTCAAAACCATCAAGCGGGTCCTGCTGGATAAGGCCCGCCGCGCCCAGACCACGCGTGGCTACGATTTTGTCGGGCCCTATATCAACGATTTGATCAGCGTCCTGGATATGGAGGCTATCCGCGTCTCCGGAATCCGCATGGGGGTCGATCCCTTGGGCGGGGCCGGGGTGCATTATTGGGGCCGGATCGCCGAGCGATACGGACTGAACCTCGCCGTCGTCAACGAGGCCGTCGATCCCACTTTCCGCTTCATGACGGTCGATTGGGACGGCCGGATCCGGATGGATCCCTCCTCGTCCTATGCCATGCAAAGCCTGATCGGCCTCAAGGATCGCTTCGACATCGCCTTTGCCTGCGACACCGACCATGACCGGCACGGCATCGTCACCAAAAGTGCGGGCCTGTTGCCGCCCAATCACTATCTATCCGCCGCGATCTTCTATCTCTTCCAGCATCGGCCGGATTGGAACAAGGCGGCTTCGGTCGGCAAGACAGTCGTAAGCAGCAGCATGATCGACCGGGTGACCGCCAAGCTTGGCCGGAAATTGTTCGAGGTGCCGGTCGGCTTCAAATGGTTCGTGGACGGCCTGCTGGACGGCTCACTCGCATTCGGCGGCGAGGAAAGCGCCGGCGCCGCCTTCGTCCGCCGCGACGGCCGCGTCTGGACCACGGACAAGGACGGCATCATTCCAGCCCTGCTGTCGGCGGAAATCACCGCACGCATGGGGCGCGATCCCGGCGAAATCTACCACGAACTGACCCGCGAATTCGGTGCGCCGGTTTCTGACCGGGTCGAGGCGCCGGCCAGCCTGGCGCAAAAGGAAAGCCTGGCCCGGCTCTCGCCTGATCAGGTCCGCTCCACCGAACTCGCCGGCGAGAAAGTTCAGTCCATCCTCACCAGGGCGCCCGGCAATGGCGCCGCCATTGGCGGCCTCAAGGTGGTCGCCACCGGCGGCTGGTTTGCCGCCCGTCCCTCCGGCACCGAAGACATTTATAAGGTTTACGCGGAGAGCTTCCGCGGCCCAGGCCATCTCGAAAGCATCCTGACGGAAGCGCAGACCATCGTCGACGCCGCGCTGGCGGGTTCCCGCTGACATCCAAACTCGTGCCGGGATATTGTCAGCCCGGCGTCCCCGCAACATTAGGCGCGTCGTGGCGCAAGCAACATGCGTCCGTAATAAATCGCAAACAAGCTGAATGCCGCGATCCAGAAAAGCGCCGCAGCGATCAGAAGCGGGGTTGACCAGCTTACGGAAAATCCGGCGACGACGCGGGCAAACGCCGCCGCGATCACGCATCCATAGATCAGCTGCGTGAGGCCATCGGCGGTGAGTGTGCGGCCGGTATGGCCGCGGGTGGCCCGCGTCATAACCGCCAGGATCATGGTGCCGATGGCGCCGACTGTCATGGCATGAATGCCCGCACTCTGCGGCACCTTCGAACTTAGCATCGAAGCACCGACCAGGCCCACCCCCAGGCATAACCAGCCATAACCGATATGGAGGATCAGAAGCAGCGGCTCGGCCGCGGTCTTTGTACCGAGCCAGCGCCAAAGCCGCCAGACATTGACCGCCGCGCCCAGCAACAGCAGCCCGCCGATGGGAGCGAAATCGGGCGCGAACGCCCAGCCGAACAGGCCCGCATGCAGTGTTCCCAACGCAGCGCGGTCGGCCAGCCCGTGCGCGGCGGGCCGCTCCGCCACTTTGCGGGCGGCAAGCCAATTATGGGTGAAGCTGGGAATAATACGCCCGCCGATCACCGACACCAGCACCACAATCGCGGAAAGCCCCAGCCGCCATCCCAGTCCGGCCGGAACATCGACGCCGACAGCCTCGAGATGCATCAGGAGATTGGCCACGCCCAGCACCAGGATCGGCAGGATCATCGGCAGGTTTCGCCGGCTCCCGGCGGCGATAATCTCCCGGGCAACCACCGCTGCCAGCGCCGCTGGAAAAGCCAGGTCCGCCGCGATGGCGAGCCAGGCCGGCAGCATCTGCGACACCAGACAAGCAAGCCGTCCCAGAAGCCAGAGACCCGCCAGCCCGGCGAGCGGCCAACCGCTGACCGGCATCCGTCGGGTCCAGTTCGGAATGGCGGTGAGCAGGAATCCGGCCACCGCCGCCATCACAAAGCCGAACAGCATTTCGTGGATGTGCCAGCTCAGCGGATCAAAGCGGCTGGGCAGCGCCGTGCCGGTTTCGAGCATCACGATCCAGACCGTCAGCGCCGCCGCCGCCCAGATGCCTGCCGCCAGGAAGAAGGGCCGGAATCCCTGGCTCAGCAAAGCGGGCCTTCGCCAGGGAAATTCGGCGGCAAGGCTCATTCGGCGGCCTCCGGAACCCCGGCATGCGGACGCGGCGCCGGGATCGCCCATTTCACAAAGCCCGGCAGCAGCGGCCGCAACTTCACGATGAAGTCCCATGCCATCAGCAGCGCACCGGCGGCGAAGACGATGTCACCCGGCATGCGCATCCATTGCCAGAACAGGGTGGTGTCGTAGAAGGCCTGGCTGCGGGCGAAGGCCAGGCCATGCTCATAGACCGCGGCCAACTGCGGCCAGCCGATGGGAAAGAAGTTGAGCAGAATCCACAGCCCCAGCCCGCCATTATAAAGCCAGAAGGCCCAGCGCCCGGCCTTTTCACCAAAGGCATGGGCATCCCCGGCGATATAGCGCAGGCAGAAATAGATCAGCCCGATCCCCAACAGCCCGAAGGCGCCGAATAAGGCGGTATGCGCGTGATTGAGGGTGAGGAAAGTCGCATGCTCGTAATAATTGACCAGGGGTGCGTTCAGCAGCCCGCCGCCAAACACGCCGGCGCCGACGAAATTCCAGAACGCCGCGCCGATGATATAGAGATAGGCGAGACCGTATTTGAAATCGCTGTGCGCCTTGATCAGCCGGTGCTGCTGCATGGCCTCGATCACCAGCAGGACCAACGGCAGAACCTCGATGAAGGAGAACATCGTGCCCAGCGGCACCCACATGCCGGGCTCGCCCGCCCAATAGAGATGATGGCCGGTGCCCAGCACGCCGCCCAGGAATATCAGGATCAATTCCAGATAAACCGAGCGCTCGGCCAGCGGCCGCGACACCAGCCCCACTGCCATCAACAGATAGGCGCTGATCGCGGCGGCGAAGAATTCGAACGACTGCTCCACCCAAAGATGCACCACCCACCAACGCCAGAAATCGGTCAAGGTGAAGGATTTCTCCACTCCGGTGAGCGGGATCATGCCGAAGACATAAAGCAGCGCGATGTTCACGGTGGATGCCCAGATCAGATGCTCCAGCCGGATATGACCGGTCCAGAATTGGCGTGTCGCCGTCCAGAGTCCTTCGCGGGTGGGCCACAGCGCGCGGAACACCAACAGACTCCAAATCACCAGTCCGGCGAAGAACCCGATCTGCCAGGCGCGGCCGAGCTGGATATAGGAAAGGCCCTGATTGCCGAACCAGAACCAGCCCTTGCCGATATAGCCCATGATGCCGAGATAGTTGCCGATCAGGGCGCCGGCCACCACGAACAGCGTCACCCAGAACAGGAGATCGACCAGAAGGCCCTGACCCTTGGCCTCGCCGCCGCTGATCGCCGGCGCCAGGAACAGAGCGGCGCCGATCCAGGAAATGCCGATCCACACGATCGGCGACTGGATATGCACATCGCGCAGGAAGTTGAACGGCAGATAGCGATCGACGGGAATGCCGTAGAAGCTGGTGCGATCGGTATAGTAATGGGCCATGATCGAGCCCACCAGGATCTGCACCAGCAGCACCGCCGCCACCACCAGGAAATATTTCCATACCCGCTTCTGACTTGGCGTCAGCGCGCGGAACTTGGCAAGCACGGGGTCCATCGGTCCCCGGTCCGTCGTATTCAGATAGTGCTCATAGATGAACAGCACCACGCCGAAGGCGAAGAAAGTGAAGCAGATGCTGGCCCAGGTCCAAATAAAGGTGCTGGTGGTGGGGCTGTTGCCCACCAGCGGTTCGTAGGGCCAGTTCTGGGTCCAGGACGCGGTCGAACCGGGGCGGCGCGCGACCGTGGTGAGGGCGGAATAGATCAGAAAATCCGCGGTCTGCCGTGCGCTGGTGGCATCGAGGCTGTAAGCCTGGGTCCAACCTTGGGCGTAATCATGATGCAGCAGCCAGTCGGATAGTTGCCCGCGCCGGGTGGCGATGGCGTTTGCCAGCGCATCGGGCAACATCACGATCCGCCGTGTCAGATCCACGCTTTGCAGCATCGACTGCATCTCGGCTTTCACCGCCGCCTGCTGTTCGGCGGGCAGATCGGCGAGCGGGCTGCCATAGCGGGCCCGGGCGATATTGGCCTCCGTCAATTCGGCGACGCGCACCAGATTGTCGGCGGTGTAATCCTCGCCAAAATAGGAGCCCATGCCGTAAAGGCTGCCATAATCCATCAAATCGGCCTTCTGGAATCCGGACTTGCCGGCGACGATATCGGCCGCCGACATGACCGGCGCTCCCGCGCCGGTCACGAAACGATCCGGAGAAGGCGGCGCGCCCCGATAGGTCAACACGGTCACCCAACCCAGGGCGGCAAAGCAGCTGACCGCCACCGCCAGCAATATCCATTTGAGGACATTGCCGACTTTGTCTTCCGGAACCTCGTCTGAAAGCGCAAACTGCATGGTCATCTGTCCCTCCTCCCGGCCGATTGGAAGCTCCGCGGCATCTGGCCTACATCCGATCGGATGAGCGGCTTTGGATTCATAGAGTCCGCCGGGCCCAGAATAATTGATTCATATCAATTTCACATGTGATATATATCACATACTAGTCATTCCGAACGCCGCACGAACAGAATCGATGACAAAGGACGTCGCCGAATTGCCGCCGGAAAGCCTGCCCTTGCTGCGCGGCATGATACTAGCCGCCCGCACCCGCCTGTTGCGCAAGGCGGTGTCCCACAGTGTCGCCGCCGGAACGGTGCTGTTCCAGCAGGGCGAACTCCCCAGCTTCCAGCACATCGTTCTGGCGGGATCCGTCCATCTCTTCGCTCGCGCCGGCGAGGAACGTGAAGTCTTGATTGAGATCGTCCGGCCCGGCGATCTGGTGATACCGGCCGCGGTGATGACCGCCTCGCCCTATCTGATGCAGGCCCGGGTGCTGGAGCCGTCGCGCTTTCTCCTGATCCAGGCCGATTCCTTCCGCGCCGCGGTCGGCGAGGAATCCGCATTGGCGCAAGCGATGATCGCAAGCCTGGCTGGCCAATTCCGCCGCATGGTCCGCCAGATCAAGAATCTGAAACTGCGCTCTTCGACCGAGCGGGTCGGCGCCTATATTCTTTCGCTCTCCCGGGCGCAGAAAAATCGGAACCGTGTGGTTCTGCCCTATGAAAAAAACCTGATCGCCTCCGAACTGGGCATGACGCGGGAAAATTTCTCGCGCACCCTGAGCGGGCTGCAAAGTCACGGAATTGCGGTAAAGGGCAACACCATCCTGATCGCCGACCCCCGCAAGCTCACCGCCATAAGCGGTCCCGATCCCCTGATCGATGGTTAGGCCGGCTTCCTGGGGCCGCTCTGACATAAAGCTGTGATTGAGCCGGTGTTAGCCTATCGGCAATGAAAACCGAATCCGCCTGGGAATCTTGATCATGAGCGAACGCGCCAGAGACTTCGTCGAGAGCTGGAAAGAAGAACAACTGAAACTCCCCACCGGCGGCGAAGAAGTCTTGACCCGATCCATGACCCTGGCCGCAGCCTGCTACGAGGCCGCCGCCGATGCGGGCATCCCGAAAGACGAGATCGATCGGGAATATGAAGACCTGGCCTCCGATATCGCCGCCGCCCTTGAAACGCAGATCGGCAACAATACGGATCAGCCGGCACAGGCGGACGATTGACGCCTTAAATGCGCCCAAGCCGACGGGTGATTTGGTAAATTTTTTCGCCCAAAAGTTCGGGCGCAGAATGCAAATATTGTGGCGATAAGCCCGGCTTCCACCACCACTGGCCCGCGTCACCTACCTCCATGGCCGGATCGCCCGCGAGAATCTTAAGCCGCCGGCCAAGATGGCGGCCGCACCAAGCCGCAGGACTGGCAAATACCAGCAAGATCAGGTACATAGTGCGTGGAGGGCTGGCCGATGTCGGAAAATGGATATCAGAAAAGCTGGGCATTCGAAGCCAGGGCGGCGCGATATCGTGCGCTGATGAACGAGACGCGCGACCCCAAGCGCCGCCAGATGCTGCAGGAAATGGTGGACCGCGAACTTGGCGCCGTCGGGCGATTTGCCGGCGACCGGCAGATGAAAGACGGATCCTCCTCCTAAAGCCCTTCCCGGCGCTCAACCGAAGCGCCCGGTGATATAGCGCTGGGTTTGCTCCTTCTGCGGCGCGGTGAAGGTGCGTTCGGTCTTGCCGAACTCGATCAACTCTCCCAAATACATGAACCCCGTATAGTCTGAGATGCGTGCCGCCTGCTGCAGATTGTGGGTGACGATGGCGATGGTGTGGCGTTTCTTCAATTCGTCCAGCGTCTCCTCGATATGCGCGGTGGAGATCGGATCCAGCGCCGAACAAGGCTCGTCCAGCAGGATGATCTCGGGCTCGATGGCGATGGTGCGGGCGATGCAAAGCCGCTGCTGCTGGCCACCTGACAAGTCCAGCCCGCTCTCAGAGAGAATATCCTTCGCCTCGTCCCACAGCGCGGCTCGCCGCAACGCCATCTCCACCCGCGAACGCAATTCCCGCTGCTTCAGCTTTTCGTAAAGGCCGATGCCGAACGCGACATTGTTGAAGATGGAAGTTGGAAAAGGCGTCGGCTTCTGGAACACCATGCCGATCTTCGCCCGCAGCAACTGCACATCCACATCGCGGGTGAGAATATTCTTTCCGTCAAACAACACCTCACCCTCGGCATGCTGGTCAGGATAGAGATCGTACATACGGTTAAAGACGCGCAGCAGGGTGGACTTGCCGCAGCCCGAGGGCCCCATCAGGGCCGTCACTTTATTCTCATAAAGCGGCATGGTCACATTCTTGACCGCGACCGAGCGGCCGTAGCGAAAAGTGACATTCTGTACCACCAGCTTGACCTCGGGCGTGCCGGCCGCGGCGGCAGGCGCTTCCATTAGGCTTGTCTCCCGATCACTCGACATCCTGAACTCTCCCGACAGGAATGATTAACAGAATGTCGCGACAGCGCGCCTTGCGTTGAATCATGTCACAGAAAATTCACGCCTACCGCGGGATCCCGTGCCGCCGCGCCGGGGAAATGTCCATGACGCGCGCAGAATGGATTTGCCACCAGAATATTGAACATTTCCGCAATCAGCTGACTTGCGCACAGGATGAACCGCGACGGGCGCTGCTGCGCGCACTGCTCCGGGAACAGGAAACCAACCTCGCCCGGCTAAAAAAAACATGCGAATGACGGCAGCGGCGACCCGATGCCGGGCTCCGGCAACGAACGGTGCTAGCGCTCCCTATCGCGTCGGAACGGACTACGATCTTTACAGCATGACCGTTTCCGTCGTGCGGGAGGTGTCGCCGAACTGGTCGGTGGAGCTCGGCGCGTCGGACGAGCTGGGCGGGCGCAACTGCAGCACCGGCGCCGGCGGCTTCTTTTCCGTCTGGAGAAAATTCTGAAATCCGGAACGCGCGATTCCTCTCTACTTTCGTCACAAATCCGATGGCCGCCATCCGGACTCGCCAAGTTGATTTGAAGAATCAAATCCTGGGCCCGTCAGGCCCCGAGATTCTGGTCGAAGTCTCCGGGAAACCCGGCAAATCGCAGCCTTCTTGAAATTGTGCAGTGCAACATAGATAGTCTCGACCCCTGGATGGAGTGAAAGCCATGGGCATTGAAACATTGGCGGGCCTGGACCAGCCCTTCCCCAAAAGCCGGCTGCGCCGGCAGCCCACCTTCGGCCCCAATCTCGGCAATCTCAAAATGTATGTCTATCGCCCCGAAAAACTCGTGGGCACCGCGCCGCTGCTGGTGATGCTGCATGGCTGCCGGCAGACCGCACCCGGCTATGATCACGGCGCCGGCTGGTCGGCGCTGGCGGAGCGGCTCGGATTCATTCTCCTGGCGCCGGAGCAGAGCCGCGCCAATAATATCCATCGCTGCTTCAACTGGTTTTCGCCGGACAATTCCACCTATGGGTGTGGAGAGGCGGCCTCGATCCGCCAGATGATCGCCGCCACGGTCCGTCAATTCCATGCCGATCCGGACCGCATCTATATCACCGGCCTTTCCGCCGGCGGCGCCATGGCGAATGCCATGTTGGCGGCCTATCCGGAGGTTTTTGCCGGCGGCGCCATTATCGCCGGTCTGGCTTACGGCATCGCCTCGGACGCGAAAGACGCGCTGACGGCGATGAGATCCGCGCCCGCACTTTCCGCCCCCGCTTTGGGCGACAGGGTGCGCCAAGCCTAGTCGCATCAGGGTCCCTGGCCGCGCCTTTCGCTCTGGCATGGCGATGCCGACCGCACGGTGGATGTTTCGAATCTGGAAGCGATCCTGGCGCAATGGCGTGACGTGCACGGCCTTGCCGGCGATCCGCGGCAAGAGATCAGCGGTCCGGTCCGCCGCCGGATCTGGACGGACCGGAACGGCCGGCCGCTGATCGAAACCAATATCGTGACCGGCCTGGCGCATGGCGCGCCCATTCACGCAGAGGATGCCGCTGACGCCGGCGATGCCGGAGCGCCTTTTATTCTCGATGCCGGCGTCTCTTCCAGCCTGAAGATCGCCGCATTCTTCGGCCTGGATCGGCATATCCCCGCTATCCGGCCACATGTGCGACCGCGCGCCGAAGTCCGATTGCGTCCCACGCCTTCCGGTTGGATGAAAATTCTCCACGCTCTCGCCGTCCGGATGCGCAATGTCATCCGCGGCGCACGGGACTAAAACCGCTCAGGGCGGCGCCAGCGCAATGGCGATCGCCCGGCCGACGCTTCCGGCCTTTCGCATCTCGGCGAACATACTGCGCCATTCACGCCAGGCCAATTTGACCGGATTGGCTTCCACCGGCCGGCCGACCAGCCCATAACGGATCACGTCCTCCGCACCTTCGGCGGCAAAACTGCCGAATATCCGGTCGAAAATAATCAGCACCCCGCCATAGTTGCGATCGATGCACCAGTCATTGGCGCCGTGATGCACCCGATGATGTGCGGGACTGTTGAGAATCCATTCCAGCCGGCCCAGCGGCAGCTTGATCTCGGTATGCAGGAAGAATTGATAATGCAGATCGAACACCAGAAGGGCGGCCACCAGGCGAGGATCGAATCCCACAAGAATCACCGGCAGATAGACCAGCCATCCCGCCGACAGGACATTGGTCCAGCCCAGCCGCAGCGAGGAGAGCAAGGTCAATTGCTCGGCGGAATGATGCACCGCATGGCTCGCCCACATCCAGCGCAAGCGATGGCTGGCGCGACGAAACCAGTAATAGGCGAACTCCACCACAAAGAAGCCCGCAATCCAGGTCCAGGCGCTCTCCAGCGGAAACCGGAACAATGCCAGTTGCCAGGCCGCGGCGAACAAGCCGCCCACCACCAGAGCATGCAACAGCGCCGCCGGAATATTGCCGACCGCCAGTCCCAGCGTGGTCAGCGCTCCGCCGCTGTCATAACCGCGCCGGCTCCGCTTCCGCCAGACCAGCTCGGCCAGTACCAGCACCAGCACCAGCACGACGCCGAGCCAAAGCGGCGAACGCGAATAGCCGCCGGTCATCACAAGCCGCCTTTGTCGCGAGCCGACTTGACCGCATCGCGGAATGCCGAAAGTTCTTTCTGATCCACAAAACCATCATGATTGGCGTCGGCCCGGTCGAATACCGGCATCGGCGCCGCCTGCAATTCCGCCCGCGTCACCTTGTCGTCATGGTTGGTGTCTCTGGCCGAAATCCAATCGTCCAACCGAGCACCCGCTCGCGGCCGGAATTTGAGCAGGCGGGCGAAATCGTCCCGGCTCACCGCCCCATCGTGATTGCGGTCGAGCCGGTCGAACTCTTTCATGCGTGCCGCCGCGAACTCCGCCCGGCTGATCCTGCCGTCGTGATCGGTATCGGCGTCGTCAAAGACCGAGGCCCTTCCGCCAAGAAGCCGCGCCTGGGCCAGCCCGGCCAAGGCAGCAAGGGAGATAAGCGCAAGAGCGATCGGCAACCGCTTTTTCATGGGGAAAATCCTGGCGACAGATAAGGTGCCCGCCGCGCCGGTTGCGGGGGTGGAAGGGCTGGCGCGGCGGGCAAGTCGTCTATTGACGGCTGACCGTGCCCGACACCGTGGTGGTCTGACCGTTGATGCCGGTATGGGTGGTGGTGTAGTTCGCCGTGCCGTCGCCATTGCTGGTGGCCGTGGTGGAACGCCCAAAACTATCGCCATTGTTCAGCGTATGCGTGGCGCCACCCGAATAGCTGCCATTGCCCCAATTGGCGGTGCGGTTGGTCACCATGCCGCGGCCGCTATTGCTCTGAAAATCGCGCGTCACTGCGGTGCTGCCGGGGGCGCGGTTGACGGTGCGGGAGCGGAAATAGCCATGGCCGCCCGCGCCCTGCACCGTTACGGCCCGGCCGAACACCCGCGCTTCCGCCGCCGGCGTCAGCGCCATGGTCGAGGCCAGAACCAGGCCCACCGCCACAATCATCGTCTTTGACATACGATACTCCTTTTCCAAAACCTGCTGCCCCATCGCTTTGGAAGGCTAAACCGGCCCGGCAAGGCCGGTGCGACCGGTCCGGCACGAAAGGTAACAAAATGTAACCGGCGGCTTTTGAGGCCTTTTCTCGCCCGCTCGAGAACCGCATCATTCCCGCCATGACAGCCAAGGATTTCATCGCCGTGGTGGAGGACGACCGGGAGATCGGCACCCTGGTCGCCGATCTCCTGCGCCGGGAAGGCTTCGAGGCGGAGCTCTGCCGCAGCGGCGAAATGTTCGAGCGGCTCAGGGCCCAGCGCCGGATCGACCTCGCCATTCTCGACATCATGCTGCCGGGCGAGGACGGGCTGTCCATCTGCCGCCGGCTCCGGGCCGAAGGCGAGGTACCGGTGTTGATGGTGACCGCCAAGGCCGACGATATCGACCGCATTGTGGGACTTGAGATCGGCGCCGACGATTATCTGCCCAAGCCCTTTCATCCCCGCGAGTTGATTGCGCGAGTGCGGGCAATCCTGCGCCGCACCCGCGCCGCCCAGCGCGTGCCGCCGCAATCCGACCAATGCTGGCGCTTCGCCGGCTTTGCGCTGGATGAAGGCACCCGCACCTTCGCCGATCCGGCCGGTACGTTGGTCGAGCTCACCGGCGGCGAATTCGATCTGCTGGTGGTGTTCCTGCGTCATTCCCAGCGGGTGCTCAACCGCGACCAGCTTCTGGATTGGACTCGCGGCCGCGACGCCAACCCTTACGACCGCAGCATCGATGTCCAGGTGGGCCGCCTGCGCCGCAAGCTGGCCCGGCATCCGGCCGGCGCCATGCTGATCAAGACCGTGCGCGGCGGCGGCTACATTCTCTCGGCGGCGGTGGAGAAGGGTCGATGACGCTCAGCACCAATCTGTCGCTGCGCATCACCGCCATCCTGCTGGCCGGTTTCGTGATATTGCAGTTCACGGTTTTCGCCTTCACCGCCTTTTCCGGACCGAGCCCGGATGCCGGCCCTGGCGGCCTGCCGCAGCCTGCCGTGGTCGCCGCCATGGCGAATGCCCTGGAGCGGAATCCCACGGCAGACCGGCCCGCTTTGCTCTCCGCCTTCAATGGTTCGCTTTATACCGTGGCGCTGGCCGACCGCTTTCCGCAGACCAGGGCCCAAGGCGCAGCCGGCGCGGCGCTGGAGCAGGTCTATGGCGGACAACTTGCGGGCCGCGCCGTCGCCATCAGTGGCCGCCCGCCCTTGTTCCGCTTGTTCCGCCGCCGCAATCCCTGGCCGGGTGGGGTGCTGTCGCCTTTGACCTTGGCGGTGAAGCTCAAGACCGGCGACGTCCTGATCGTGAACAGCCGGCCTTCCACCCTGGTCCGGGGTTTTCTCAACCGCCGCGCCCTGCTGGGAACGCTGGGCGGGCTGGTGGTGCTGGCGGCGCTCGCCCTTGCGGTGCGCCAAACCACAAAGCCGCTGCTCAACCTGTCGCGCAACATCCGCACTTTCGCCGGCAAGCTGGACGCGCCCGCGCTTCCGGTGGAAGGTTCGCGCGAGATGCGCGACCTGGCGGAGGCGTATAATGAGATGAAGGAGCGCATCGCCGGGCTGATCGGCGAGCGCACCCGCATTCTGGCGGCGGTGGCGCATGACATGCGTACCTATCTCACCCGCCTCAGGCTTCGCATCGAGTTCATCAACGATCCCGAACAACAGGCCCGCGCCGCCGCGGATCTGGGCGAGATGTCGGCGCTGTTGGACGACACGCTTCTGTTCGCAAACACCGAAAACGCCGCCCCGCCGCTGGAGCGGATCGATCTTGCCGCCGAGCTCGACTGCATCGTCGCCGCCCGCAAGGAATTGGGCAAGTCGGTTTCGCTTCAGAGGATGGCATCGCCCTTGCCGGTGTGCGCCAACCGGCTCTCGCTCCGGCGCATGCTGGCCAACCTGATCGACAATGGCCTGCGTCACGGTCAAAGCGTGGAGATCACGGCCGCCATCTTGCCGGACGGCGCGGCGATCGAAGTGCGCGACGACGGTCCCGGCGTGCCGCCCGAGGCGCTCTCGCGCCTGGGCATGCCGTTCCAGCGGCTCGATCCCTCGCGCGACCGCGAGACCGGCGGCGCCGGCCTGGGCCTCGCCATCGTCCGCGCTTTGGCTGCGCGACAGGGCGCGCAAGTCAGTTTCGCCAACCGTAATCCGCACGGATTCGCCGCCCGCATCGTATTTCCGCCGGCGGCAAATGGAGACGCCGATGCCTGACATCGCCAGACGCATGGTCATCGCCTTCATGCTGCTGACAGCGACCGCCATGGCGGCTGAAGCGCGCCAGCAGACCATTGCCATCGGCGGGCGGGAGCGCACCTATGCCATCTTCCGGCCCACGCCTCTCGACCGCCGCACGCCGGTGCCGCTGGTGGTGGTGCTGCATGGCGGTTTCGGCACCGGTTCGCAGGCCGAGAAATCCTATCATTGGGACGATGAAGCCACAGCCCAAGGTTTTGTCGTCGCCTATCCCGATGGGGTGCGGCGGAGCTGGAACGCGGGCGGCACCTGCTGTGGTCCCGCCTATAAGGACAATGTGGATGATGTCGGCTTTCTCGATGTCCTGATCCGGACGGTTTCCGCGATGGAAAATGTCGACCACCGCCGCATTTATGTCACCGGCATCTCCAACGGCGCGGCCATGGCCTATCGCTATGCCTGCGACGGCAAGGAGAAGGTGGCGGCGATCGGCTCGGTTTCCGGCACCATGCCGGGTGGCTGTTTCAATCCGCGTTCGGTCTCGGTAATGGAAATTCACGGCCTGCAGGATCAGAACATTCCCTTCGCCGGCGGCGTCGGCGAAAAGGGCGTCACCCATATCGACTGGCCGCCGGTGGAAACGACGCTCGATATTTTCCGCCGCGCCGACGATTGCCGCAATCCCGCCACCCAACGCAATGGTGAGGTCGCACGCAGCGACGCCGCCTGCGCCGATGGACGCGCAGTCTCATTGATCACCATCGCCGATGCCGGTCATCAATGGCCGGGCGCGGTGCCCGAAGGCCGCTTCATACGCCGCCTGTTCCGCCTCGACATGCCCTCCACCGCGCTCAATGCCACGGACATGCTGTGGCGCTTCTTCGAAAGCCATCCTGCGCGATGAAAGCGCACCCGGAAGATTAGGGCCGCCTCAGCCGGACCATTCCCTTCGCCTCCGGCGAACCACTCCTCACTTATTCAAACTTCAGCGCCAGGCGGGAGCGGCCGCTTTCGAACGATTTCGTTGAGGCCGGTGGTAAGAAATACCCGCGCCGGATCGATGCTGCCGTCCGTCAGCAGCGCATCGCGCACCGCCGTGGCCCGCTGCGAACCCAGCGCCGTCAGCTCGGTGTTGCCGGGCTTGAACGCCGCGCGCAGCTGATCGCGCATCCATCGCGACTCCAACAGCGTGCGGCGGTCATCCTCGTTCATGTCCGGTTTGGCGCCCGGCGCCTTCTTCAGATCGTCCGGCGAGTATTTCGGGAATTCCGGATCCTTGCCCAGCTTGGTGCTGTAGAGATCTTCCAGCCGGTCGTGCAATTCGTCCGCATCCAAGCTGCTCACATCCGCCTTCTGGCCGCGCTTGGTTTCCCGTTCCATCAGCGCCGCGTCGATCCGGGCATCGGCCATGTTGACGGCGTCCTGCGGCGTGGCCGGACCCGCCGGAATATCCAGCTTCAGCACCGGCCGGTCCGCCATCGCCTTGGCCAGCGCGCCCAACGCCTCGGCCGAGCCCTGCGGCAGCGCCGCCGACCCCGGCTGGAAATCGATGAACTGCGCCTTGTCGGCGCCCGCGAACAAAGCCCCGATCAACTGAAACGGCGCCGCCACCGCTTTTTCGATGATGTTGCCCACGATCTTCCAGACGATCGGCCAGACGCTGAAGCTGGGATCGTCCAGCGATCCCGTTACCGGCAGGTTGAGATCGATCACGCCATCCTTGTCCTTGAGCAGCGCGGTGGCGAGGCGGATGGGCAAGGGCACCCGATCCTTGCTGTCGGTCGCCTGGCCCCATTCCAGCTGATCGATCACCACATGCTGGTCGGCCTTCAGCGCCCGGTGATCGATCTTGTAGGAAAGCTCGGTGGTGAGTTTGCCCTTGGCGATGGCATAGCCGGCATAGCGGCCGGAATAGGGATTGAACACCGGCAGATCGATGTTGCGGAACGACAGCTGCATGTCGGTCAGCCGGTCATAGCCCAGAAGGTCCATCCGCCCCTTGATGCTGACGGGCGAGAACCGGTCGATCACCTGGCCGGTGAGATCGATCGCCGCCGCCTGGCCCGGCCGGTCGGTGATGTTACTGATGCGCCCTTCCAGCGCTTCGATCTTGGCCTGGAAATTGGGATCGATGGAATAATCGGCGAAACCCATCGTGCCGCGTTGGATGTCGAGTCGCCGCACGGTGAAGAGAAGGCTGGGCACGGCAGGCGCCTTGCTGGTCGGCGCTTTTCGCTGGATCGGCACCGCGGTCTTGGGCGCAGGTGGGGCCATCAGGGCGGTGAAGTTAAATCGGCGGTCGGCCAGAACCGCCACCTGGCCCACCGGCGCGACCAGGCGCGCCGATCCCACCGTCACCCGCTTCTTCGCGTAATCGATGCCCCGCAGTGAAAAAGACCGCCAGGCAAAGAGCGGACTATTGGTGGTCATCTCCTGCAGGTCGAACCGTTCGATCGCCGCGTCGCCTTTGAACCGCAGCTTGGCCAGATCGCCGCCTTCGAAATGCACGTCGCCGGAGGCGTCGGCCCCGCCCGAGCGCAGATCGAGTCCCGGCATGGGCGGCATATAGCCCCGCAAATCCCGCAATTGCAGGGCGGTCAAACGGAATTTCACGTCGCCGGCGCTTTCCATTGGCGTCACCGTGCCGTCGCCGCTGAAATGCCCCCTGCCGTTCACCGTCGCATCCACATGCAAACTCACCGGCTGGGTCAGATCGCTGCCGCTGGCGGCGATAGTGAGCGGCGCGATGGCGATGTGCGTATCCGGCGTCACCGCCCGGTCTTCCAGCCGCACCGTCGCGCCATTCAGTGCAAAGCTTCTCAGCCCGATCTTCCAGGGTGCCGGCGGCGCGGACGATGTCGCAGCGGCGATGGGCTGGGCGGTGGGCTTGGCCACAGGCATGGCCGGCTTTTGCGGCAGCATCCGCATCAGGCTGATCGTCTTGTCCCGGTCGCGGCGCACATAGAGATCGGCGCCATCGAGTGTGAGGCCGCCCAGATCGATCCGCCGCGACCCGTAGTCGAAGCGCGAGTCCGTCAAGGCCGCGGTCTTCACCGCAATGCCCTGATCCGGCGCCGCATCAGGCGGCAGAATGCGCAGGCCCTCCACCGCAACCCGCGGCATCGTCCCCGTCAGCCGGGAAACGCCGCCGCTGCCGCCTCTGAAGGCGATCACCCCGATGCTGGCATTCAGACTGTCGAACTTGACGCCGCCATCGAACAAAGACGGGCGCCCCTCAACGGCGAAATTCGCCAGATGCAGGTCCGGCATGGTGAGCGTCACCCGCATCCCGGCCTTGTCATAGGCGAAATCGTAATCGACATGAAAACCGATTTCGCCGCCGGTCAGCACCACCGGCAATTGCGCGCCGAAGAATCGCTGAAGAGTGGCGCTTTGCAACCCCGCCACCGTGACCGCGCCATGGGAAGCGACCGGGGCGATGGAGAGGTCACCCTTCCAGTCGAAATGCTCGCCGCGCTGGCTCTGCGCTTCCAGGGTGAAGGCGCCGCCTTCATCGCTCTTGGTATGGAAATCCTTGAGCGTGAAAGTGATGGGGGCCAGGATCGCCTCCGGCGCATCCGGTTGGCTCTGATCAGCATAGACGATGCGTCCGCTATCCACCGTGAAATCGTCGATCCGCACGGCTGGCGTCGGTCCCTCCGAATGGGTGCGCGGCTCAAGCTCGAGCAGATTGAGGCTGTGGTCGGGCCGCAGCACCGCGCGCACAAAGGGCTTGTCCAGCCGCACCTCCCGGAAACGCCAGGCGGATTCCACCACCGACAGCAGCGCGAAACGTACATGCAGATGGCCCAGCGCCACCATGGGCCCGTCATCGCCCGGTATCGCCATGTCGCTGACATCCAGCGTGAAGCTCAGGGGATTGAAGCGGATCTCGCCCAGCGCGATCTGTTTATCGAGATTGGTCTTGACCCAGGCCGTCGCCTGGCTGCGGATCAGGCTGGGCAGCCAGTAAAATCCCGCCAGCAGATAGAGGCAAAACAGGATGACCAGCGTCACTCCGGTCCACATCCACCCGGGATGCCGCCGGATCAGGGTAATGCCGCCCCGCCATCGGGACTTTTGCTGCGGCTCGGAAACGGCACGATCGTCTGACACGTCTATGACACCCGTCCAGGACCATGATGCGAATATTCGCCGGCCAAGGCAACGCCGCGGACCGTTTTGGGCCGCAATTCAGGTCCCTTGGCAAAAATTCTCATTCCGGCGCAAAGGCGCGGGCGAATTCCGGGCGCTCCGACACCGAGACGGGAAATGTGGGCGGGATCCATACCTTGATTGCCTGTTCGAAAGCATAACCCAGCCGCAACAGCTCGGCCTCCGACCATTTGGGCCCGATGAAGGAGAGGCCGACTGGCAGCCCCGAAACACGGCCCATCGGCACCGTCAAATGCGGATAGCCCGCCGCCGCCGGCCAGGTGGACGGCGAGCCGAGCCAGCGCGAGCCGTTGACCGGATCGACCACCGAGGCGGGGCCGTCGGTGGTGGCGACCAGAGCCTCCACGTTCGCCTGTTTCAGCATCCGATCGATGCCCTCCTCGCCAGCAAGCCGGCGTTCGGTATCGCGGGCATCGATATAAGCCGGATCGCTGAGGTCCGGCGCCTTGGCCGAGTCCAGAAATATCTCCTGCCCGAACAGCGCCATCTCGCGCGGGCTCGAATCATCGAACGCGATCAGACTGGAAAGGGTCCGCGCCTTCACCGCCGGCGCGGCGTCCGCCAGATAGGCGTTGATCCCGGCCCTGAACTCGCTATGCATCACCACCTGTTCGACCTTGTCCAGCGGCGCCTCGTCCGGGATGGGCACGTCCACCAGAATGGCGCCGTGAGCCGAAAGCGTTTTCAGCGCCTGCTCGAACAGCGCATCGGTTTGTGGCGAGCGGGTATAGCGCAGCACCCCGATCCGCATGCCCTTGAGCGTGGCCCCGGACAGCGCGGCCACATAGTCGGTCTTGCGCGCGTCGGCTTCGACGGTGGCGGCATCGGCGGGATCGCGTCCCGCCATCACCGTCAATAATAAGGCCGCATCGGTGACGCTGCGGGTGATCGGCCCGGCGGTATCCTGGCTGCTGGATATCGGCACCACCTGGCTGCGTGAGATCAGCCCCACCGTGGGCTTCAATCCCACCACCCCGTTCATGGAGGATGGGCAGGTGACGGAGCCGTCGGTCTCGGTGCCGATCGCGGCCCAGGCAAGGCCCGCGGCCACCGCCGCCGCCGATCCGGCGCTGGAGCCGCAGGCGGAACGGTCGAGCGCGTAAGGATTGCGCACCAGCCCGCCGATTCCGCTCCAGCCGCTGATCGAATGAGTCGAGCGGAAATTCGCCCATTCCGACAAATTGGTCTTGCCCAGGATGACGCCGCCCGCCGCCCTCAGCTTCGCCACCAGCGGCGCGTCGCGATGGGTATCATTGTCCTTGAGTGCCAGCGAGCCCGCGGTGGTGGGAAGCTCTTTGGTCTCGATATTGTCCTTCACCAATATGGTCAGGCCCCGAAGCGGCAGATTGGCAGACGATTTCTGTCTGTCGAATGCAGCCGCCTCGGCGGCGGCGGCCGGATTCAAGGCGATAATGGTGTTGAGCCTGGGTCCCTTGTGATCGAGGGCGGCGATCCGCTTCAGATAGGATCGCGTGATCGCTTCGAAACTTGTCTTGCCGGATACGACCGCCGCCTGTTGCTCGGCGGCACTGCCGAATATCAGCTCTTGCGCCTGCGCCGGCGAGACCGCCAGCAACCCCGCCAGCGCCAGGCCCGCGCCATATTTTCCAATTCCATGTCCCCGCATCGCTCCATCCCCCAAAATTGCGCTTCCCGTCCGCGCCGGTGCGGAAATCATCCTCCATCGGCGCGGCGGTTTCCAGCATCTCCTCGCCCCGGACGCCGGCTCAAAGGCCCGGGCCGGGCGGCAAGTCGATCGCCGCCGGTATCCGGCCCTTGCGCCAGACGATCACGAGCGCGACCAGGCCGGCGGTCATCCACAACCCGCCCGCGATCTTGGCCGGCATTTCCGCGTTCCAAAGAACATAAGCGATGATCGCAAAGCCGATGGCCGGCGCCACCAGATAGCGCAGCCAGTTGCGGCTCTTGCGCCGCACGATGAAATGACTGATCACCGATGCGTGCAGCAGCAGAAAACTCAGCAGCGCGCCGAAACTCACCATGGCGGTGAGAAGTTCGAGTTGCCCTACCAGCCAGGTCGCCAGCCCCAAAGTCACCACCGCCACCAGCAATATCGCGCGCTCCGGCACCTTGCGGACGGGATGGACATGCGCCAGGGCCCGGGGGAATTTTCCATCCCGCGCCATACTGAACAGAAGCCTGGCTGTGGCGGCCTGGGCGGAGAGCGCACAGGCCATCGAGGACAAGAGAATATAGGGCACCGCGATCAGGAATTTCAGGGAATAGCCGCCGATCAGCATGGCGATGTCATAAAAGGCGCCGTTGGTCGCTTCGCCGGCCGGAAAATGGGTGCGACCGGGCACGAACAGGGCCGCGAGCCAGGTCTGGGCCACAAACAGGCCCGCGACCAGGCACAGGGTGCTGATGGTGGCCCGCCCCACAGAAGAGGGCCCGCCCCGGGCTTCCTCGGAAAGGGTCGAGATGGCGTCGAATCCCAGAAAGCTCAAAACCGCCAGCGACAGGGCGGAAAAGACCAGCTTGGGCGTGACCAGGGCGGGATTGTAGAGCGGCAGGAAGGAGAAATGCGCGCCGCCGACATGATGATAGAGCGCCAGGCCGGCTTGAACCATAAAGAGGGCGAGAATGATCATCTGGATCACCAGCAGCCCGATATTCATCCGGGTGGTGGTCTCGATGCCCAGATAATTGACCAGAGTGGCGATCGCCACCAGCGCCATCACCGAAAGCCATTGCGGCACCACCGGCAGCACCGCATGCAAGGCGATGGCGCAAAGCACATAGGTGAGCGTGGGGACGAGAAGATAATCCAGTAAAATCGCCCAACCGGCCAGGAATCCGGCGGCAGGCCCCAGGCTGCGCCCGGCATAGGCATAGACCGAGCCCGCCAGCGGAAATTCCCGGCTCATGGCCATGTAGGACAGAGCAGTGAACAGCATCGCCACCAGCCCCACCAGATAGACCAGCGGCACCATGCCGTGACTGGCGTTGAAGACGATGCCGAACACCGAGATGGGCGCGCCCGGCACGATGAAGACCAGGCCGTAGATGATCAGGTCGGCCAGGCTGAGGGACCGCTTCAATTCCTGTTTATAGCCCAGCAACTCGAGCGCGACCGGTGTGTCAGTCATCAGAAAGTCGCATCGGATTCGGAAAAGACGGAGCGGTTTGCGCGCATGAGTGATTGCACTATAGCCAATCGCCATCCGGCCGCCATCCCGCCGGCCTAAAGTGATTTTAAGTCACAAGGATCAGACCGCCTCACGACCGCTTACGAGGCCATTATGTTGGGGCGGCGGCACGTCCCGCCTTGCGCGGGGCCCGCGCAGGCCCGAAACTCCCTGTCTCAAAAAAGGGCCGCTGCGCACGGCCCGGCACAAGAATCAGGGGGAAATCATGCCAGCTTGGAAGGCCTATGCCGGGGAGCTGATCTCCGAATGCCTGGCCGTCTTCATCATTATCACCTTGGGCTGCTCGGCGGCGGCGATGTATTCGCTTTACGATCCCAGCCCCTATCAGAACGCCTATTGGGGCGTGTGCATCGCCTGGGGGCTCTCGGTCACTATCGCCATCTATGTCACCGGCGCGGTCTCCGGCACCCATGCCAATCCGGCGGTGACGCTGGCGCTGGCGCTCTATCGCGGTTTTCCGTTCCGCAAGGTACTGCCCTATTCGGCGGCGCAGGTAGTGGGCGGTTTCCTCGGCGCCGGGATCGTCTATCTCCTTTTCGTGCCGGTGATCGATCACTACAACACGCTGCACCACCTAAGCCGCGCGATCGACGGCGGGGCGGCGGGCGTATTCTTCACCCATCCGGGTCTTGCGATCACCCCGCTGCACGCCTTTTTCGACGAGATCGTGCTCACCGCGCTGCTGCTTCTGGGCATTTTCGCGATCACCGAGGAGTTCAACACCATGGCGCCGATGGCCAATTCGGGGGCGTTGATCATTGGGCTCCTGGTGGCGGCGATCGGGGCCTCGGCCGGCTATCTGGAAGCCTGGGCAATCAATCCGGCCCGCGATTTCGGGCCTCGCCTGTTCGCCTATTTCGCCGGCTGGGGTCCGGCCGCCCTGCCCGCGCCCAACGATTATTGGTGGGTGCCGATCATGGGACCCCTGATCGGTGGGGTGATCGGCGCCGGGATTTACCAGTATTTGATCTATCCCTTCCTGCCCGCGCGCCATGTCCAAAAACCGACCCCTGTGATCGAGGAGCCGGCCCGCCACTAGCGCCACGGCCGGACGAACCCGGCGCGCTGGCCGATCCACGGTAGAAAGAGGGCCCCGCCGGCGAGACCAGAGAGGGGAAATTGGGGCCGGCGGGGACAGTTGCGCTCAATTCGTTTGGGGAAAGAAACGAAGAGCATATTTATTCTGCATGTCCCGCCGGGCCCGGCATTGACGCGGATCAATCCCCCAAAAAACCCTCAGCCGCCGGACAGACCGTTCGTGAAAGGCTTTTAGGGCGCCGCTATTGCCCCAGGGGCAGCTGATAAAGCGCCGCCGCCATTTCACCCAGGGCCTGGCCCGCCATCTGCGATGCCGAGACATCGCCTTCCTGCGCCAGCTCGACATGATTGACGTAGAAGGCAAAGGCCAGATGCCGCCCGTCCGGGGTGGTGGTATAGCCCGCCAGCCCCTTGCCGGTGAGAAAGCTCCGGTCATTCAAAAGATCGCGCCCGCCATAGGTGCCGGTCTTGGCGAAGACATGGCCGGCGGCGGGGCTGTTCGTCTCAACATCCACCAGGGTGCCATCCTTGCCCAGAACCGGCAGGCTGCCCTGAAACATCTGGAAATGCGGCTCCCGGGCCATGAAATCCAGATAGCGCACCACGAAATCCGGCGTGAAATAGGCCACCACCGCGCCGCCCGCGCCGTCGGACTGGGAGGCGCCGGAAAGATCCAGCCCCGCCTTGGCCAGGAAATCATGCTCCAGCGAAAAACCCTTGGCGTCGACCTTCTCGGTTGCCTTGCCCAAAACCGCGCCCATCACGAACGGCATGGTCGAGGCGTGCAGATTCTGGCTCACTTTCAGAGTGAGGTGCACGTCCTGCGCCAGGGGTGTCGAGACATGTTCGGCCACCAGCATCGCCGGGCGATAGAATCGCTTGGTCTTGACGGCATCGGTGATGACGCCGGGTCCGTGCGCCACCCGCACGCCCGCCAGCCTCAGCGCCCCGGTGAGCAAGGTGCCGGCAAAGCGCGACGGACTCGCCACCGGATAGGCATAGATCACCGGCCCGCTGGTTTCGCCCACCGTGCCCTTGAGGACCACGGTCTCGGTGCCGTCCTTATTCTCGGTGGTGACCGGATCCTCCAACTTGCCCTTGCTGCCCGCCACGGTGACGATCCGGTTGACGAAGCGGATATAGGGCACTTTGGGCCCGTTGACGGCGAGCTTGGCGGGATCGCCCGGCCGCGCCCCGGGCGTGTAGGTCATGTCGATGGCATTGTCGTTGACGATGATGGGCGAGATGGTCTCGCCCGTGCCCAAATCGCGATCGCCCTCCGGGAACAGGCTTATATCCACCAGCACCCGGCCGGTGACGCGGCGGATGCCCCGGTCGCGCACCCGCTTGGCGAACTGGTCGAACACGATTACGGGATCGGACCCGATCAGCTTGGAATCCGCCCCGCCATAGGTGTGATCCTCATCGGCGAAAGCCAGGCTTCCATCCGGTTGCAGCCGGTCGGAGATGTTGGGGTCACCGCTTCCCACCAGGATCAGGTCGCCATGCAGCACCCCCGCCTTGTCGATCCGGCCGGTGCGGTAAAGCGGCGTATGGAAGCGATAGTCCGGTCCCAACAGATAAAGCGCTGAACCTTCGGTAAAGAGCTTGGTGGTCGAGCCGGGAATGAACAGCTTGTCGCCATTCATCTCGAATACCGGCTTGTGCTCGTCCAGCGACCACACCTCCAGGCCGAACCAGGCATGGCGATAGACCGGCCGGCCGGTCACCTGGCCGACCGCCTGGGTAAAGCTGGCGGGCGCGGGCGATTGCTGGGCGGCGATACGCGGCTGTCCGCTTTGCGCCAATGCCGGCGAAACGCCCAGCAGCGCACAGCCCAGCAACGCGCCCAAAATCCCCTTCGCCATCGCCTCTTTCCCCTTGCGCTCCGACTTATCTTTGGACCCAAGCTGTGATGGGAACAAGTGGATTTTCGCGCACCGCTACCCATCGGATGCGGGCAATTCTTAGGCGTTTCATGGGCCGCTCGGCCCACCGCTCTTCATCGCATTCTCGATCCGCCGGTCCGGAATCAACCAGGCCGCCGCCACCGTCGCGTAAAGCCCCAACGAAACCGTCGGCGCGAACCAAGCCAATATGATGGCCACCGTATAGATCGCGACCGAGAGGATGGTCTTCCAATCCCGTCCCAGCGCATGCGCCATCAGCGAGTCCGGTCCTTCATGCTGGACCAGCAGTTGCGCCAGCAGCCAATAGGCGATCCCGCTCATCACCAGCACCGCGCCGTAGAGCGCCACCGGCAGACGCGCGCCGATATGCGCGCCCATATAGGCCGAGGCGAAGGGCACCAGCGACAGCCAGAACAGGAGATGGAGATTGGCCCACAGGATCGCGCCGGTCACCCCATGGGCAACGGCATGCAGCATATGATGATGGTTGCTCCAATAGATGCCGACATAGATGAAGCTGAGCGCATAGATCGCCAGATGCGGCGCATCCTCGGCCAGCCCGCGCAGGTCCGCCGCCTCCGGGATCTTCAACTCCAGCACCATGATGGTGATGATGATGGCGATGACACCGTCGCTGAAGGCTTCCAGCCGCCCCTTGCCCATCGCCGCTCCCCCCGCGCTTTGCGTCCAGGCTGATCCTTAGCCAAGTCCGGTGCGCGTCGGAAGCGCCGGCCGTCTCAAATCACAGAATCCGGCCGTGCCACAGAAGCGAAAGAAAGGCCGACAGCACCGCGAACGCCGTTGCCGCCATCACGAAGAAGACGCTGATCTCCTCCAGCTGGGTCTCCGCCTGGAGCTTGGTGTTGAGCTGCTTGTAGATCTGGGCCAGCTCGGTCTCGGTCTTGGCGTGGAAATATTGCGCATGGGTGATCTGGGCCATCTTCTTCAACGTTTCCTCGTCCAGCCGGACCCGCATCACCCGGTCGCCCCACATCCGGATCTGGCCGTTGGGGGTGCCGAAGCCGATGGTGAAAACGCGTACGCCGTAATCGGCGGCGATCCGCGCCGCGTCCACCGGATCGGGCCCCAGCGTGCTCTTGCCGTCGGTCATCAGGATGATGGCGGCGGAACGATAACTGGCCGGCTCGACCGGCGGCGGCCGCTTGGGCGGCGTCACCTTGGCGGGATTGAGCGGCGCCCCGCTCCAGAATTCGTCGCCGCCGAAGCCCGGCAGCATGGCGTCGAAATGCTGGTCGGGGAAAATGGTCTGCAGCGAGGTCAGCACCGCCGAACCGATGGCGGTCATCCGCTCCGGCCTGAGGCTGTCGATGGCTTCGTCCAGCGCGATATTGTCGGCGGTGGGCGATTGCACCAGAAAGGCGCCGCCGGAAAAAGCCACCAGCCCGATCTTCACCTGCCGGGGCCGTTCCTTGACGAATTCCTTGGCCGCCCGTTGCGCGGCGGTGATACGGGTGGGATTGACGTCGTCGGCGCGCATGCTGCCCGACACATCCATCGCCAGGATCAGGGTGCCGCGCTGGCTGGCCAGGGTGATCACGGCCGCGGGCCGGGCCAGCGCCACGATCAATATAATGAGCGAAACCAGGAACAGCCCGGCCGGCAGATGCCGGCGCGTCCCTGCCCGCCAACCCCTGCTGGCCCGGAACAGGGCCGGGAACTTGGCCGCCAGCCGCGCTTTCTTGCCCGCGCCGCGCAGGTAGGCGAACACCAGCACCGGCAGGGCCAGGAGTAGCCAGAACGCGTTCGGCCAAATGAATGTCATGGCGTCACTCAAGCCTCCCTCTTCGTCCGGGAACGGGCGATTCGACCGGACTGGCGGCGGCAAGCCCCAGTCTATCGCGGATATCGCCCCAGGGCTACTGCGGACCCATTGTGACAGAGCCGTGCCCGCGGCGGCGGAATTCCTCTAAGATGTCCCCTTCTGGGGAGGGGCGGATGCAAAAGGCGGTAATTCCGGTTCTGGCAGCGATGGCGATGGGCGCGACTGGCTGGGCACAAGCCCAGCCGGCGCATCACCCGCAAGCCGAAGCCGAGGCGCTCGATCTGGCCAAGAAGGCCATCGCGCTGCGTTCGGTGGCGGGACCGGGAAACCAGACGCCGCAAGTGGCCGCCCTTTACCGCGACGCGCTGACCCGGGGCGGCTTTGCCCCCAAGGACATCACCATTACGCCGCTCGGCGACACCGCCTATCTCATCGCCCGCTGGCCGGGCACCAACCCCAGCCTCAAGCCGCTGGTGATCTCCGGCCATATGGACGTGGTGGAGGCAAAACCATCGGACTGGCAACGCGATCCGTTCACGCCGATCGTGGAGAATGGCTATCTCTTCGGCCGCGGCGCCACCGACATGAAACTCGACGGCACCATCGCCATCGCTGCCCTTGGCGAACTGAGGCGCGAGGGCTTTTCGCCCCGGCGCGGCATCGTCATCGAATTTTCCGGCGACGAGGAAACCGACATGAAGACCGGGGCGATCATCGCCGAGAAACTCGCGAACGCCGATCTGGTGCTCAATATCGATGGCGGCGGCGGCGTGCTGAATGAAAAAACCGGCAAGCCGGAATATTTCACCTGGCAGGGGGCGGAAAAAACCTATGCCGATTTCCGCCTCACCGTCACCAATCCCGGCGGCCATTCCTCTGAGCCGCGCAAGGAAAATGCCATCAATCAGCTGGCGGCGGCCTTGGTGCGCATCGGCCAATACCGCTTCAAACCGGAAGAAAATGCGCTGACCCACGCCTATTTCCTGAATGCGGCGAATTATGTCGAGCCCAGGACGGCGGCGGCCATGCGCGCCTTTGCCGCCAACCCCGCCGACAAGAGGGCGATCGAGACCCTGGCCGCCAATCCCGCCCTGGTGGGCAAGATCGGCACCACCTGTATCGCCACCATGATCAGCGGCGGCCATGCCCTCAACGCCTTGCCGCAGAGCGCCGAGGCCAACATCAATTGCCGCATCTTTCCCGGTCATAGCCGGGCCCAGATCATGGCGGAATTGAAGGCGGTCGCCGCCGATCCCGCCATCCAAATCGCGGATGTGACCCAGGGTTCGGTCGCCACCGATCCTTCGCCCGACCGTCCCGACTTCGCGGCGGCGCTGAAAAAAGCGATGGACAAGGTCTATCCCGGCGTGCCGGTCTTTCCCGCCATGGCGTCGGGCGCCAGCGACAGCATGTGGTTTCGCCACCAGCATGTGGCGAGCTTCGGCGCCAGTCCCATCTTCACCAAGGAGTCGGAGAATTTCAGCCACGGGCTGAACGAGCGCACCCCCATCTCCAACATTCCGCCGGCCATCGATTATTATCTGTCGCTGGTCGCCGATCTGTCGCGTTAGCGAGCCGTCAGCGCATATGCTCCCAGAGCTGGCGTTCCTCATCCAGCCTGAGCTGCTCGTCACTCTGAAAGTCGCCGCGCGATACCACGCCCTTGATCTGACCCCGCTCGATCAGAGGCACATGCCGAAAGCCGCCGTCCCACATCAGGCGCAGCGCGTCGATCGCGGTCTTCCTGGGCGACATGGTGGTGGGCGTCCGGGTCATGACCTCGGCCAGCCTTGTTTCGGGTGGCATACCCCTGGCCAGCACCCGCCTGACCGCGTCGCGGCCGGTGAAGATGCCGACCAGCTTTCCGCCCTCATCGGTGACCAGCACCGAACCCGCCCTGCGGGCATCCATATGCTCGCAGGCTCTTTTGACCGATTCCGTGTGCGGCAGGATCAGCGGCTTCTGGTTCCAGACCATGTCCGAAAGGCGCCTCAGCTTGGCCTCCTTTGCTTGGGACTTGAGCGATAGAAACCATGCCGGCGCCCAAGTCCTTGATCCGGATCAAGGCGGAACGCCACGGGCCGGGATGGCATGGAATTATGAATTGCAAGCGCCGCTCCGCTCGCCGCATCATGCTCACGGTGCTGCTCGCCGCCCTTGCCATCATTGCCGCCACCCGCGCGGCGGCGTCGCAGGATATCGCCAAAGGCGAAAGCATCGCCCGCACCTGGTGCGCCGGCTGCCATTCCATCGAGGCTGGCGGCCCGGAACTGGGTGGCGGCCCGCCCTCCTTCGTGTCCGCGGCCCGGAAGCCTGGAACCAGCAAGACCTCGCTGCGGATATTTCTTTCCACCGCGCACGCCAAGATGGCCAATTACGCGCTCAGCCAGGACGAGATCGCGGACGTCTCCGCCTATATCCTCAGCTTGCGCAAATAAAAAAACGGCCCGGAGATTTCCTCCGGGCCGGCAATGCGGGCTTCCCCTTGCCCGCATTCAGGCGGAAATCTTTCTCAGCGCATTCGCCATACTGTCCAGGCCCGCCTTCAATGTCCGCCGCGCGGTGGCGGTATTGAGCCGCATATGGCCCGCCCCGCCATAGCCATATGTGTTGCCTGGATTGAGCTGCACATAGGCGTTCTTGGCGAACCATTGCTCCACGATCATCTCGGGGGTGACCTTCTGCCGGCGCACCATTTCCTGGCGGCCGGAATAGTCCTCGCCCATCTTGGCCTGCTCGCTGGCAATCCGCTTATTGGCCTCGTCGGCCTGCTCCTTGGCGCCGATCTTGTCGGCGACCTGGCCGGTGTCGAGCCACAGCAGATAGGTGCCTTGCGGCTTCTGGCCCACCTTGATCATGGGAATATTCTTGGTGATGTATTGATGGGCGAAGTCCTGGTTGCCATCGATATAGTCGACGCATTCGTTCAGCCAGCGCTCGCCGCCGGCATAGGCCGTCTGTTCGGCGATCATGCCGAGCGTGGTGAGGTCGGCGCGGTTCATCTCGATCGCCGCGTCGAACAGCTTGGGATTGGTGGAATAGAACCAGGCGCATTTCATCGCCGCCAGCGAGAAGGACTTGCTGCCCGACTTCATGGTGAAGCTATTGTCCACCACCGCCTTGTTGTCCAGGGTGCTGAAGGGCGTGTATTTGTTGCCCTTGGTGACGAAGTCGCAATGGATTTCGTCCGAAATGATGACGATGTTGTGCTTGAGGCAAAGCTCGCCATAGCGGGCAAGTTCTTCGCGGCTCCAGGCCCGGCCCACCGGATTCTGCGGATTGCACAGGATCGAGACCTTGACCTCCGGCGTCATGCGGCGCTCGAAATCCTCCCAGTCGATCTCATAGCGGCCGTTCGTCCACTTCATCAGGCTCTCTTCGGGGATGGTCTTGGTATAGCGCAGATCGCCATAGAAGCCGTTATAGATCGGCGTCGCCATCAACACCTTGTCGCCCGGCTTGGTGAAGGCCCTGAGCGCGCAGACGATCCCCGGATGCACGCCGGTGGTGATCCCCAGAAGCTCGGGCTTGATCACATCGATGCCGTAGCGCTTCTTGTTCCAGTCGATCAGCCCCTTCTTAAATGCCATCGGCCCGGGCGAGCCCATATCCATATAGCCCCAGCACTCATGGGCGATGCGTTTCCTCAGCGCCGCGGTGATGCCGGGATAGCAGCGGAAATCCATGTCCGCGATTCCCATGCCCGCAACCAGGCGATCCATGTGCAGGCGGCGCATGGCGCCGTCCCATTTCACGTCATCGAACCCGATGCGGTTGTATGGTGTGTCGAAGTCGTATTTTCCGCCGGGTGCTGCGGCGACTTCGGTGCTGCTGGCAATGGTTTCCGCCAGCGGCGCGAGCGCAAACACGCCGGCGCCGAGGCCGGTCGATCTCAGGAAGGATCTGCGGTTTTGTCCGGATTTGGCTCTGGGTTTCAAAGGTCGGTCTCCTCTCATCTCGCTGTGCCAGACAGAGAGGGTGACGACACGAATATCCGACTTGCCGCCACACCGAGCTCGCGGCTGGGCGCAGATTGTGGCTTGCATTTGAAAATGCGTTGGTAAGCGTCCGCCTATGGAACCGGTGAGTCAAATAAACCTTTGGTTTGACGTCATCCAATTCCGGCGCGAATCCGCACGTTTACGTGGCGATGCCGCAAGTTCCATGTGGAAGCGACTCTAAACTTTCGCAATCTTCCGGTCATGTTTGTCATATGCGCGCCCAAGCGTCTCTGCGCTGCGCAGTCCAGGAAAAAAAGAACCGTTTGGCTTGCCGCAAAACTTCGGATGCAATCAATCTCCGATTGAGCGGCCGGCGGGCGTGATACGCCGGCCTCGGCCCGCAATAGACGGTCTCGCCCTATCTTCTATTCAATTTTTCGAGAAATTGGCGGATTCCCGGCTACGGAAATTTCGGCTTCCCCAAGGCCAGCGCTCGTCTCGGCGGCGGAATAAGGCTGATCTATAGCGAGGAGAGTGAGTTTGCTGCCGGAGAGCGGAAGATGAATCCTCGCGCCTTTCTCATTCCAGCGATTGCTGTGGTGGTTTGCGGGACCGGACCTTGCCTGGCGCTTCCGCCCGGCAACTTTTTTCCTCACGGCCCGCCCACCGCGGCCGTCATGAACCTGCCCGCGGGCGGTTCCGCGCAAACCCCGCAAGGCGCAGAGCAGACCAATTCCGCCTCTTCGCCCCGGGGCGCGACTTCGATCAACCTGAACCTCAACGACGCCACCGATCCCGGCATCGCCAACGCCGCCGGTCTCTTGGGCAATCTGAACCCGGCCGCGCCCCATGCCATTCTCGGCGCCGTCGCCGCTTATAAGAGCGCCACTCTCGCCGCCCGGGCGGACGCGGCCCAATACACCGATCTGGTGAGCCGGGACCAGGCCGCGCTTACCGGCGCCCAGGATGATCTCGCCGGCGCCGAGGACAATCTCGCCCTGCTGCAGGATTCGGTCATCGCCAGCGAGCAGCAAGTGATGGACGCGAAGGCGGCGATCGCCAAAGCTCAAGCGGCGCTGGTTCAGGTGGCGACCCAACTCACCACCGACGAGGCCGCGCTCACCGCGGCCCAGGCGGAAATTAGTTCCGCCCAAACCCGGCTCGCCTTGGCAGTCAACCAGCCGCTTTCGCCGCCGGTCATCAGCCGCCTCAACAGCATTCTGGGGATTTGAGCGGTCATCGGATGTTAATCGGCTTGGCCCAGAATTTGACGGTTTTGGGAGCCACCTGGCCGTGGCGCCGCATTCGGTGGAGTGTCTTTTGCGGCGGCCAGCCAAGGTGCAGGCTGCGGCGCTTTCCCCACCCGCAGCGTCCCAAGGAAAGAGCCCGGTCACCGCGACCGGGCTCTTTCGCTTTGGCTTCGTCTCAAGATGTTCCCGAAGTTCCGACGGGTTCCCCCGTCCGGTTCAATGCCTGAGAAGGTCCAACTGCATGTCGCTCCGCCGGTAGCGGCCGGCGCGGGTGGTGCGCAAGCCGCCCAGGCCGAAGCGGTCGAGCCGGGCTTCCCAACTCAGATATTCTTCGACCGTCAGCGAATAAATCGCGCAGGCCTGGGACAGGGTGATCAGCCCGCCCTTCACCGCCGCCACCACTTCCGCCTTGCGGCGGATCACCCAGCGCCGCGTATTCGGCGGGGGCAAATCATGCAGCGAGAGCGGCATGCCGTCCGGCCCGATGACTGCTCTTCCCCGAATAGGCTCTTCATCCAGCCCAATGGCAATTCGTCCCTCGCGTCCCAAATCAATCTCCGTTTGCAGTTACCGCAAGAATGAATGCCGGCCGCGCGCGGCCGTTCCGCATGCGCGCGCGGCTTCTTCTCAATTGGCAAACGGAGCGTTACGCGACTCACAAGACTTCTATGCTGGTTCCGGGATTCGAAACGTCGCGGCGGCAGGTCCGATGCAACGCGTGGCGCGCCCTGTGGATAAGTGAGCGCCATGGCTGGTACGGAATATGCGAATGCCATTCACGCAAGGCCAAGTCGGGACTGTATCGCCATGGTGCGTTCATTTGAGCGGAACCGGAACAAGACCCCGCCCTCCATCCCGCAACGGGAATTTCCGTGCGGGCTTGAGACGGCGGAGTTCCAGCGCGGAACATCGCCTTATGGGCGCACCAATCTCCTGCTCCGCTTCGAGAACTCCGAACGGTCCACGCACCATCGTGGCGCCCGGCATCTCGCTCGCCATCGCCCATGAAATCGCCAATGCCGTGACCGAAGCGGGACACTTTGCGGAACTCGTGGAACCCGGACCGACCGTCTCCATCGCGGAACGGATGCGGCGGCGGCCCATTCCGCTACCCCGGGCAAGCTGAGGCTTCGCCTACGGCGCCCCCGGCAACAGCCCCTTCTCCACCAAAACCGGCGGATGGCGGTGATGCGTCGCCTGCTCATAGGAATAAGCAAGACCCAACAGATCGCCGTCCTTCCAGGGCCGCCCCGATAGTTCCAGCCCGAACGGTAGCCCGCCGGGATAAAATCCGCCCGTCACCACCACTGCCGGAACCCCCAGCATATTGACCCAGCCGGTGTCGGAATGGGGCCCGCCACTGAGCCGCCCGTCCTGGGGCATGGTCTCGTCCGGCGGCGGCATCTGGATGGCGGGATAGACGTAAGCGTCCAGGTGCAGCCGGTCCATGGTGGCGAGATAAATGGAAAGCGCCCGCCGCTTAGGCCCGAAATAATTCGCCTGGGCCTCAGGATCGCTCTCGATCCGGCGCTGATAGATGGTGACGCCGCCGATCCGGCGGTTGGAGGCGCCCTCGCCGATCGGATTGGGCAGGATCGGCTGGCCCACCACCCGCTCATACTCCTCGATCGAATGGTATTGCGCCGGGCCGAAATTCCCCAGGAACTTCTCCATCCCCTCGCGCACATAAGGATAAGTGGCGATGCGGGTGGCGGCGCGCACGAAATCATCGCCCAGGATGGAATCGTCCATCACCACCGTCGCCCCCGCCGCCTTAAGTTCCGCCACCGCGCTCATAAAGACGGCGCGGGTGCGGGGATCGAGCGCCAATGCCGCATCCGCCGTCCGCTGTTCCGCCGCCAGCTCCGGCACCGCGGCCGGCACCCCGTGAAAGGGAATGCCGTCGCCCCGTAGGATGAAAGCCGGCACCCCGATGCGTTTTCCCTTCAGCGCGTCGGCCTTCAGATAACGGGTGAAATCGCCCCTCTCCGCATCCGCCGGCACGGTTTGGGTGGCGGGATCGAGCGGATCCGTCCCCGCCATCACCGAAAGCCCGATCGCCGCGTCGGCGACATCGCGGGCGATGGGGCCGGTATTGTCCAGCATCCAGTCCAAGGGCGCGATGCCGGCGATGCTGGTGAGCCCCCGCGTCGGCAGCACCCCCACCACCGCGCTGGTGGCGGCGGGCATGCGGATGGAGTTGGCGGTGTCAGTGCCGGTGCCCAGCATCGCCATGTTCGAGGTCACCGCCGTGACCGTGCCGCCGGAGGAGCCGCCCGGCGAAAACCGCACGTCATAGGCGTTGCCGGTGCGGCCGAAGGAGCTGGACCGGTTGGTGTCGGAATTGGCGAAGTCGGGCATGTTGGTGTGGCCGATGATGATAGCGCCCGCCGCCTTCAACTTCGCCACCACCAGCGCGTTGCGCGGCGCCACCAATTCATGGCCGGGACGCGTAAAACCTTCCCAGCCGTCGGTGGTCACCTGGCCCTGAATGCTGGTGTTCGCCTTGACCACGATCGGCACGCCCCAGAGCGGACCGTGCTTTGCGCTTTTGTCGGCGTCCTCGCGCGCGGCATCGGCCAGCGCCTGTTTGTCCATCACCGTCTCGACCGCGCGATAGATGCCGTTATAGCGATGGATGCGGCCCAGATACCATTCCACCACCTGGGCGACGGTATATTTGCGCGCGCCGTAAAGCCGCTCCAGCCCGGGCACCGTCGCCTCCATCAGGTCGCGGTCCATCTGCTGGGTCTTGGCGGCGGATAAGGGTGGCGGCGCCTGGGCGAAGCCGGATGGTGCGAGCGCCAACAGGCCCGCGCCCATAAACACAGCGATGACGGATTTGCGCATCATGGCCCCCACCATTTTGAGCCGACTGTGGACCCGGCCCGGCAGGGCGGCAAGGGGCATCCCCGCCGCCGGTCTTTCGTCCCGCCCGCATCCGGCGCGCCGGTGTCACAACGTCGCATGACAGAGTGTTCACGCATGCCCGCCCTCCGCATCGCCTACTGATCGCGCGGCAACATCCTGGCCAGGGACTTTGGGCATGACCGCCCGGCAAAAGCGGCTTCTCGCATTATCGGTTGTGGCGGCGCTGGTCGCGCTTCTGGTCTGGCGCATCGAAGCCGGTTCGGCCCGCATACTCACCGCCGTGCATCCCCTCCCCGCGCATCCGCTGGCGGTGACGCCGTCGCCGGCCATGGCCCAGCAAGGCGCCCGCCTGGTCCACGTGAATGGCTGCGCCGATTGCCATGGCGACAACCTCACCGGCGGGGTGGAGTTTTCCGGCTGGTTCGGGTCGCGGCTGGTGGCGCCCAACCTCACCCGGCTGGCGCACCGGGACAGCGATGCCCAACTCGCCGCCGCCATCCGCTTCGGCATCAAGCCTAACGGCACCAGCGTGATCGACATGCCGTCCGACCGGTTCGTCGCCAATTCGGACGCCGACATCGCCGCCATGATCGCCTATCTGCGCGGCCTGCCGCAAAAGCCCGACACGGCGGGCCAAACGCGCTGGCGGATCGACGGCCGCGCCATCCTGGCCATGGGCCTTCTGCCCGCCGAAGCCGGCATGATCGATCTTTCCCGGCGCGGCCCGGTTCAGACACCGTCACAGCCGCTGGAACTGGGCCGCTACATCACCCGGACCCAATGCAGCGCCTGTCACGGACGCGACCTGTCCGGCGACACCGCCAATGACTCGCCCGACCTCCAGATCGCCATCCGGCATTATTCGCTGGCCAGCTTCCGCCACTTCTTCGCCACCGGCCAGGCTTCCAGCCATCACCAGGCGCCCACCATGGAGCGCATGATCCGCCGCCAGTTCCATTATCTGACCCCGGCGGAGGTGGATGGGCTCTATGCCTATCTCACCCGCAATCACTCGGCCGACTATTGACGCCGGCTAGGCGACGATATCCAGCAGCGACTGATAGGCGCGGTCGGCGAGCTTGAACGCGGCGATGTTGGCCCCATAGCTGACGCGCGCTTGCATCATGCCCACCATCGGCATGGCCGGATCCGCGTAGGTTGCGGCGATGAGCGACAGGCTTGCCCGGCCCGGATTGACCGGCGCGCCGTTGGGCTGGGTCCTTTGTGGCGGCGTATACGCCGCGACCAGCTGGGCCGCCGCCGTCCCGAATTGGGCGGACGCGGTCTGGATGCCCGCGGCGGATATGGCCAAGGCCGAGTTCATGGCCGGATTGGACACCGGGGCGGGTTTCGAGCGGGTGGAGGGATTGCGTAAAAGTTTAGGGGGTGGCGAATCGGTCTGCCGTCACCTCGACGATAAGTTCCAGCGATGGCTTGAAAAAGTTGGCTCCAGTCCTGCTAATCGCATGCCAAAATTGCCGAACAGTTTGGGATACAACTCAATTTGTTGTTCAAAATATTCCGAAACGCGCCCATCCTTAGCTAATGCCAGACGGCCACCACCTCGAACAGCTTGTCGCCCTAGTTGAACAAACCCTTGTTCCCAAGGGATTCGAGGTCAAACTCAATCGTAGGGCTTATGATCGAGGAGGGAATTGCTCTCGCTGAATTTGACATTGAAGTTCGGGGTAAAGTCGGCACAGGGGAAATTTCTTGGCTAATTGAATGCCGCGACAGACCTGCCGGGGGAGCTGCGCCTGGCAGCTGGATCGAGCAACTAATCGGTCGAAAGGCTCGCTTTAACTTTAGCAAAGTGACAGCAGTTTCTTCGACGGGGTTTTCCCCCTCAGCAAGATTGTGCGCGAAGGAAGAAGGAATTGAGCTGAGAGAACTCAACTCAATAGACCAAAAAGATTTTGCTTGGCTCCAATTGGAACACCTTCGGTTTCGTGAGAAATTGCACGAGCTCCGCATGGGACGAATAAACATAGTGAAAGAAAATACCAGTTCCCAAGCACGAGCCGACCTTTTGGAAATCGTAAAGACATCAAAAGCAGACGATCGAATTTTTCTCGACAAAGTTGGTGGAAAAGCCAGCCTCATGGATGTCTTTTTTCGCGTTACCCATCAGTTGAGGATATGGGATCAACTAACAGAGCCAAGTGCGCCTGTAAGCGTCCGACTGTTAGCCAACTATTCCGCGGAAGATCGCTACGTCATTGTTACCAAGTATGGAAACATCGAAGTTGGCTCAATACAATTTGAAGGTGAACTATCAATCCGCGAGACGTTGGTTGCTCCTCAAACGTTCAAATATGCGGAGGTTGAGACCGGCGCCACGATTTCGGAAGTCGTAAAGTTTCCTGTCACTCGCGCAGAACAAGACGTATCAATTGAAATTCATAAGATTTCCGGGACCCAGGAAATGCAGATTGTCTTTAGAGATTTGAAAAAACTTACGTAGCCCTTTGCAAGATACCCCACCATTATTTTGACTCTTGTCGGCCATTTGATCAGAGCTTGGCCCGACATCCGGCGGCTCGCTTGTGCTCGCCGCGTTCGTCGCTTTCGCAGGTCCACCGGACCTGCTCACGCGCTGCGCGCGTCGCTCCTCACCCCAGCGGCAGCAGCGGATACCAGCGCTCGTCCTTACGCGCCGGCGCCACCAGGGTCATGGGCATGCTGTTCGCGGCGTGCAGCAGGGTCGCGCCCAGCACCCCGTCCGCCCGGTCGCCATCCTCCGACAAGGGCATCAGCACCCGCTCGCCCAGGCCGTCGCGGTCCTGCTGGCGGAAGACAAGCCCGGCATGGTTGTAGAGCGCGGGCTCCGTCACCACCCGCTCGAACAATTTCACCACCCAGGGCAGCGCCTCGGGCGGATAGGCCTCGGCCAGCGAAAGCCCCTTGAAGCTCTTGCCGATATGGCGGTGGATGCTTTCCCCCACCAGCCGGCCGGCGAATTCCCGGTTGATGGCGTCATAGCGGAACGACCACACCAGGGAGAGATGCGGGGCGATGCGCGTGGGCTTGATGTCGGACCAGGCGGGCATCCGCCGCTCCCGCCGCGCCTGGTTCCAATGGGCCGCGACTTCCTTGAGCGCGGGCGATTCAATTCCACTTTCGAATTCCGTAAAATTCATCGGACCGGTGATTGCCCTCTTATTCCACGCTACTCCCGCGAGCGCGACATTTGAACTTTTTTGAGCCGATCGGCAAACCGTCGGATCGATCCGCCGGCAGCGGGCCGCTTTTGCCCCTTTCCGCGTCCGGTCAGCCCTCCCGGGTCCGCGGCCGTCCGGAAATCCGCGGCCTGGGCGGCACCACCGGATCGGTGCCGCCGTCACCCAGCCTGAGCCCGCCGGCCCGCAATTCCGCCTCCAATTGCGCCCTGGCCTCCAGCCAGTTCTGCAGATCCTCGCCCTGCGGTCGGCCTTTCAACTGCCAGATGCGGTAGCTGCGCTTGCGTATCGCGTCTTCGGAAATCATGGCGTGGCTCCAGTTGATCGGGATCTCCCAGGAAATCCAATCATCCAACCATGCGCTGGACGCTCTCCGCCTTGATCCCAATCAATCGCGCCGGGCGCCCTCTTGACAGTCCGGGCCCGCCCCCGTCTGCTTGGCCGGACATCGCGGGCCAAGCCGGCGCTCAACCCGCCAAAATCCGCCCATCCAATGACACGCACCCCAACAATGGAGGACCAGCATGTGCGATGAATTCATTCACCCCGGCCTGGTGACGGATACGCGGCTTTCGCGCCGCACCTTCGGACTGATGACCCTGGCCACCGCCGGCATGGCCAGCGGCGGCGCGCTGGCGCAATCCAATGTCGTGGAAAAGGACGTCATGGTGAAGACCGCCGACGGCGATTGCGACGCCGTGCTGTTCCACCCGGCAACCGAAGGCCAATGGCCGGCGGTGCTGGTGTGGCCGGACATTATGGGCCTGCGCCCCGTCTTCCGCGACCTGGGCCGGCGGCTGGCCGAACAGGGCTATGTCGTGCTGGTGCCCAATCCCTTCTACCGCTCGGCCAAGGCGCCGGTGATCGGCGACAATTTCGACTTCAGCAATCCCGAGCAGCGCACCCGCCTGTTCGGCTACCGTGCCGCCATGAGCGATAACGGCATCGATGGCGACGCCAAGGCCCATCTCGGCTTTCTTGACGCCCAACCCCAGACCGACAAGGGCCGCAAGGCCGGGGTGCAGGGCTATTGCATGGGCGGGGCTCTGTCGTTCCGCACCGCGGCGGCGATCCCGGACCGCATCGCGGCGGTGGGCAGCTTTCATGGCGGCAACGGCCTTGTCACCGACAAGCCCGACAGCCCGCATCTACTGATCGCCAAGACCAGTGCCACTTTCCTGGTCTGCCAGGCCCAGAATGACGACGCCCAGCAGCCCAAAGTGAAGGATGATCTCAAGGCGGCTTTCGCGGCGGCCAAACGGCCCGCCACGGTGGAGGTCTATCACGCCAATCATGGATGGTGCGTGCCGGGCAGCCAGGCCTATAACCGGGGCGAAGCCGAGCGCGCCTGGGAGAATCTGACCAAGCTGTACAAGACGCAATTGGCTTGAGCGTTCGCGCGGAATAGCAAGAGAGGAGACAGATGGAATTTGGCCGGCATGTCTGCGCCATCTTGGCCTCTCTCCTTCCTCTGATTGGCACCACCGGCATGGCCCTGGCGGCGCAGGCCGGCGCCCCGGTGCCGGCTTGCGCCGTCCCGGATCGCGCCCGGGCCCGGGATCTCGGCATCGCCCCGGGCATCCTCCATCCGGGGCCGTTGAACGCCATCACCGATGTGCCCGGCGTCCTGGTCGGACAAGTGACATTGATCGAAGGAAAAAGCATCCGCACCGGGGCGACCGCGATCCTGCCGCATGGCGGCAACATCTTTCAGGACAAGGTGCCGGCGGGCGTATTCATCGAGAACGCATTCGGCAAGGCCGCCGGGCTGAACCAGGTCGCCGAGCTGGGCGAAATCGAGACCCCGATCGTGCTCACCAATACCTTGGCGGTGGCGCGCGGCATCGACGCCATCCTCGACTGGACCCTGGCGCAACCGGGAAACCAAGACGTCAAATCGGTCAATGCCGTGGTGGGGGAAACCAATGACGGAAGGCTGAACGATATCCGCGGCCGCGCCATCACCCCGGCCGACATCCTCAAAGCGATCAAAACCGCCAAGACCGGCCCGGTCGAGGAAGGCGCGGTGGGCGCGGGCACCGGAACCGTCGCCTTCGGCTGGAAGGGCGGCATCGGGACCAGTTCGCGCAAGCTGCCCGCATCCCTGGGCGGCTATACCGTGGGCGTGCTGGTCCAGACGAATTTCGGCGGCATCCTCACCGTCGATGGCGCCAGGATAGGCGAAAAGCTGGGGCAATATTATCTGAAAGGGAAAACCGACGACCCCTCGCCCAACGGCTCGATCATGGTGGTGGTGGCGACGAATGCGCCGCTGTCGGACCGCAATCTCACCCGCCTGGCAAAGCGCGCCATGGCCGGCGTGGCCCGGACCGGTTCGAGCTTCTCCAACGGGTCCGGCGACTATGTGATTTCCTTTTCCACCGCGGAGGGCGTGCGACGGACAGCCCAGCGCCGGGCGGCGGTTTCCGCCTATCCGGAGATATCGAACGACAATATCTCGCCTCTGTTCGAAGCCGTCATCGAGGCGACCGAGGAAGCCATCTACAATTCGCTGCTCATGGCCAAAACCACGACCAGCTATGACGTGGTTTCGAAAAAAACCGTCACCGTGAAGCAGATCCCCCTCGCCGCGGTGATGAAGAAACCGCCCACCTGCCCCTGAGGGAGGCGGGTTCAGGCCCGAACGCGAAAGCCGGCTCCGCGTCCGCGCCTTACGCCGGGCTCGCCAGCGTATAGCCCAGCTTCCGGAACGGCATGGTACGCACCCGTTCTCCCGTCGCCGCGAAGATGGCGTTGCCCAGCGCCGGCGCCAAGGCCGGCAGCGCCGGTTCGCCGAAGCCGGTGGGCGGGAAATCCGGCTGCACGAAATATGCCTCCACCACGGTCGGCGCGAAGGGAATCCGCAGGATCGGATAGGCGTTGAAATTGGGCTGCTGGATGCGGCCATTCTCGATGGTGATTTCCAGCCCCATGGCAGTGGACAGCGCGTCGATCGACGCACCCTGGGCCTGGGCTTCGGCGCCGCTCAGATTCACCACCGGCCCGACATCGGCGGCCACCCAGATCTTGTGCACCGTGATCTGCTTGCGCGAATCCACGCTGATCTCGATCGCCTGCGCCACATGGCCGGCATGGGAATAGCACCAGGCAAAGCCCAGCCCGCGCCCTTGCGGCAGCTTGCGGCCCCAGCCCGACTTCTCGGCGCAGAGCTTGATCACGTCGCTGACCCGCTTGGGACTGAAATTGATCTTCGGACTGTCCGGCGCCAGTTCGGGCACCGGGCGGTTCACCGCATCCAGCAGGAACTGGACATGGTCGCGGCCCGACGCCAGGGCCAATTCGTGCATGAAGCTTTGCTGCACGAAGACCTGGGCATTGTCTTCCGGCGCCCGCCAGGGGCCGGTGGGGATCAAAAGCGGCATCATCGAAATGGCGCGGCGCAAATTCGGCGCGATGGTCGAATAACGCAGATTGTTGGAATAGCCGGCGCTCGAGGCCTCCTTCTTGCCGTCGGTGGTGAAGGTGATGAAATGCTCCTGCCAGGCGTCCAGCCGGCCCTTGGTGTCGATTGCGCCCTTGAACTGATGGAAACCCGCCGGGCGGAAGAAGTCATGGGCGAAATCGTCCTCGCGCGACCATTGCAGCTTGACCGGCCCCTTGACCTTGAGCGCGATCGCGGCCGCCTCCGCCATATAGTCGTTCATCAGCCTGCGGCCGAAGCCGCCGCCGGCGCGGGTCTGGTGGATCACCACTTTCTCTTCCGGCACACCCGCCAGCTTGGCCACGATGGGAAGGCCGCGATTGGGCTGCTGGGTGGGCGACCACAATTCCATGATCCCGTCATGCCAGTGGGCGGTGGTGTTCATCGGCTCCAGCGTGGCGTGGGAGACGAAGCTGTAATCGTAATAGGCCTCCACCGTCTTGGCGGCATTGGCGAAAGCCTGGTCGACATTGCCGACATCGGCATCGGGCTTGTCCGGGAAACTCTCGGCGATCTGCTGCGCCCGCGCCGAACTTTGGTGAACTGGAATCCTTGGAGGCTTCGCTTTCGTCCCAATCCACCTTCAGCTTCGCCTTGGCCTGGAACGCCGCCCAGGTGTTCTTGGCGATGATCGCCACGCCCGGCATCACTTCGGTGGGAAGCCCGTTGCCTTCCACCACAAAGGCGTCGATCACGCCGGGAAGCTGCTTGATCTCTTCCAGATTGGCGGATTTGACCTTGCCGCCCACCGCCGGGCATTTGACGAAATTCGCATAGACCATATCCGGCAGCTGCACATCGATGCCGAATAGCGGCTTGCCGGTGACGATCTTGTCGTCGTCCACGCTATGGTGGCGCCGGCCGAGCAGCCTATATTCGCTGCGGGTCTTGAGCTTGAGCGATGCCACGTCAGGCACCGGCATCTTCGCCGCCGCGGCCGCCAGCGCGCCATAGGTGGCGGTCTTGCCGCTGGCCTGATGGGTCAAGACGGAATCCCGGGCGGTGATCTCCGCAGCCGGCACTTTCCACTTCCGGGCGGCGGCGGCCACCAGCATCGCCTTGGCGGCGGCGCCCGCCTGGCGCAGCTGGTCCCAGGCGCGCGGGATGGAGGTCGAGCCGCCCGCGCCCTGATAGCCATAGACTTTGGGATCGATCGGAGCCTGCTCCACCTCGGTCTTATGCCAGTCGGCGTCCAGCTCCTCGGCGATGATCAGGCCGAAGGCGGTCTTGATGCCCTGGCCGATTTCCGGCGCCTTGGAATAGACGGTGACGATATTGTCGGGGGCGATGCGGACAAAGGCGTTGATGGTCTGATCCGCCTCGGCGGCTTGCGCATCGCCGGGCAGATGGAATCCCAGAATGAGCCCGGCCCCGCCTGCGCCCGCCAGCTTCAGGAAGGTCCGCCGTCCCATGGTGAAGGAAGACGACACCGGCGCGCCCTGGGCCTCGCGGATCAGATCCGCGACATAGGCGTCCGACTGGGCGAATTTTGTGCGGATTGCGGATTCAGGACTGGGCTGAACATGCAACATGGGCGGGCCTCCGTGTCACGCGCGGTGGGAGTGTGAACCTGCCCGCCACCCCGTTCAAGACCCCCGGGGTCCTTATAAACCGGCCGAATCCGCGTCTGAGTTCAGGGAAACGCCGCGCCTTGCTTCATGCCGTGATCGGTCTTGCGGTCATATTCGGTATTGTCTCGCCGGACCTCATCCAGGATGGCGGAGGCCCTGCGATCGGCGGCGGCGCAGGAAAGCCCGCGAAAGGCGTCCTCGATGTCGCCCATCCGGGCATAGGCGATGCGGGCATGCCCCGCCTCATGGATTCGCAGCCGGGCCATATAGACCTGCCAGCGGGCCGCCACCGGCGCGGGAACGCGCCCCCTCAGCCGGGGCAGGACCACCCGGGCCGAGAAGCGCACTTTTGCTTCGCAGCCCTCCGGGCCGTCGCGATAACTCCAGTGATAGGTCCAGACGGTGATCGCATCGTCCGGCTTTCCGTCATGGGGATCGGTCGGCCGTTCGGCGTCCATGGCGGTCCGGATCGCCCGCGGATCCCGGCCCGACACGTCATAATATTGAAACGTGATGTTCGGAATGCCGGCAAAGGGATCGCCCGCGCGCGCGAAGGCGGGTGACGCAAGCGGCAACAGCAGCGCCAACCCGCCAAGGACGCGCATATCGCGTTTCGATGTCTGATGGAAAATCATGCTGAAATTTTATCACTGATCGGCCGGACCGGACCGGCGAAAGCGCAATCACGGCTTCATTTCGATTCAATTTCTTGGAAATCGAATCCGTCTCGGCCCGGACTCAGGGAAGGATGTCGATGGGCGTGCCGTCCGGCACCAGCCGCCAGATCTCCTCGATGGCGCGGTCGCTGACCGAAATGCAGCCCGCGGTCCAGTCCACCCGGTTATAGGCCTGGGCCAAGACGCCCGAAGCATCGTTGGGCACGCCATGGATCATGATCGAGCCGCCGGGATCCTCGCCATGGGCGTGCGCCGCGGCCGCATCGCGCGGGCTGGGATAGCTGATATGGAGCGCCATGTGATAGAGGCTGTCGGGATTGCGGCCGTCGATCCGGTAAAGGCCCTCCGGCGTGCGGCCGTCGCCTTCGCGGTGCTTGGGCCCAAGCCCGCCATAGCCCAGCGAGATCCGATAGGCCCTCAGCATCTCGCCCCGGTCGTACAGGACCAGCCGGTGCGCATGTTTTTCGACCACCACGAAATTGGCATGTTCCCCCGCAGGCAACGGCCTTTCGAAAGAGATCGGCTCCGCTGCCGCAGCGCCGGGCACGAATGCCAGCGCGAGCGCGAATATCAGCCCGGAACAAAGCCCCTTCATGCGGTACCACGATGATTGCCGTTTCCAGGATGCGATGTTATGGGCGCAATTCCAAACAAATATTTTACAGGCGGTTCATTTCTCGCAGGCCCGTCAACCTGCCTGGCGCCGCATCTCCTCCCGGCCGGCCTGCGCCGGAACCGGCTTCGGCCCCAGGCCCAGGCGTCTGGCGCTTTCGGGATAGTTCGCGGCCAGTTTCGGCGCCAGCCGCCCCAGCTCCGTCACCGAGCGCAGGATATAGTCCACCGTCTCGTCATCCATCAGAAAGCTCAGATTCAGGCGCACGAAACCCGGCTTCACGCTTTCGTCGCCGGAAAGAATGCTGGCGCGGATCCGGTTCGACCAGTCGGCGTCGATCGCCATCAGCCTGTGCCCGTAGGGCCCGGCGCAGGCGCAACCACCGCGGGCCTGGATTCCGTAAATGTCGCTCAGCATCTGGGTGAAGAGCAGATAGTCGATGGGTTGGCCCAAATCGTCATGGGGGGCGAGCGAAAAGATCGGCAAGCGATTGGCGTGCTCGGCGCCCAGAAGATTGAGATTGGGATGATCCCGCCAGGCGGCGAAAGCGCGCCGGGTGAGTTCGGCATTGCGGGTGGTGATGACGTCCTGGCCAACCACATCCTTCACGATCAGAGCCAGCGCGGCGCGGATATCGCCGATGATGTTGGGGGTGCCGCCTTCCTCGCGTTCCTCGATGCGGCGGGTATAATCATGCAACTCGCTATTGACGAAGGCGACCGTGCCCCCGCCAGGCCGGCTCGGCACCGTCGCCACCACCGCCTCGCGGTGCAGGATCAGGACTCCCGATGCGCCTGGCCCGCCGACGAATTTGTGCGGCGACAGACAAGCCGCGTCGATGCCGCCGCCCAGCTTCATATCCACCGACAAATAAGGCCCGCCGCCGGCGAAATCCCACACCACCCGGCCGCCCGCCTGTTTCACCAGCCGGGTGACCGGTTCGATCGGGCTTAGAATGCCGGTGACGTTGGAGGCGGCCGAGAAGGCACCCACCAGCGGGCCTTTGTCCTTCACCTGCGCCAGAATAAGGGCCAGGTGATCAAGATCCGGCCCGCCGTCTTTCGCTTCCTCGATCTCGATCACGGTGGCGCCGCTTTCGCGCCAGGGCAGAAGGTTGGAATGATGCTCGTATGGCCCCACCAGCACATGCGGGTCCTTGCCTGCCAGTACCGCCGGACGCATGCCCAGAAGATGCACGACCTGGTTCAAGGCCGAGGTGGCGCCCGAGCCGGAGAAGATCACCGCATAGTCCTTGGGTTCGGCGCCGCACAACCGGCCGATCACCTTGCGCGCCTCTTCCCGCATCCGGGTCATCTCGCCGCCGCAGAAGGAGGCCTCGGAATGGCTGTTGGCATAGACCGGCAGCACCCGTTCGAGGATGAATTCCTCCACCTGCCTGAGCGCCCGGCCGGAGGCGACATAATCGGCATAGATCAGGGCGCGCGGGCCCAGCGCCCCCTCGAACACGCAATTCTTGCCGATCACGCCTTTGGCGATGCCCAGGCGCGGATCGGCCGCCGCGCGCAAGCCTTTCTCGAAATCGCGAAAGGCGCCCGCGGTGGATGCCGTGATCGTCTCCCCGGCCGAAGTTTGTTCTCTGTCCATCATTCTCCGGCTTGTGCCGAATGTGCACCTTATTCAGTGTGAAACCTTAGCCCATTCTGGCCCTCCAATCCAGCGCCGAGATGTCGCCGGAGCCCGCTTAAGGCCCTCATTCGGTTACGTTTTGGAAAGTCCGGGGGTGGCGCGGCATCCGTGCCGCCCCGGCCGGACGGCACGGAGACCGGACCTGCATCAGATTTATTTGCCGGAAGCGGCGATGATCTGCCTGGCCACGATCATGGCCTGACGGGTCGCCGTGCCCACACAATCCTGATTTGCCGGGGTCGGCATGAAGGCCTCCGGCGGATATTTCTTGGTCAATTGGCCGCAGGCTTCCTTGGCCGCATCGCCGATCCGTTTTTCGAAGATCGCCGCGTCCTTGGTCCGCGAAAGATCGAGATCGGAATAGCTCACCGGATAATCCACCGACACGACTTCGACCGGCAGTCTATTCTGTGCCATTGGCGGGGTGACGGTCTTGCGGCGCACGATATAGGGCGCCATCACGGTCACTTTCTCGTTGGTGGCCGACATTTCCGTGTTGGATTGCGCGGCCGCGGGCATGGGCGTGAATGCGATGCCCGCCAACAAAAGGCAATTGATGCCGGCAAGAAATAATTTTCTGGACATGAGACTTCTCCATAAAAACATCCCGGCAAGAACTCGTCCCGGTCCGGCATGGCCGCTTTGATCTGGATTAAGCCCGGCGCCGCCGCGTCTGTTGCGCGGAAAATTCTCTATCCGGTCCCGTTCGTGGGATCGGCATGCCGGGAGTCGTATTAAGAGAACAGGTGGAGTTCTGTCCGCTTCAGCGGATCCGTGCGGCGAGATGGGGCCAGTCCGATATGGCGATACGGCCGACCAGCTTCGGGGGCCCGCTCGCCTGAGGCCCGGATGACGGCTCATATACAAGTGCGCCCCCCGCCTTGAGCCCCTTGGCGTCACCGTCAAAGGCCTGTTGGATATTGGGCGTCTGGGTCACGATCAGCGTGTCGGTGCCCCTTTTCGGCATCTCGCCCACCTGCTGGCGAAGCCATCCCGCCCAGCCTGCCACCGCGGACGCTTGCATGCTGTGACCGGCATCGCCCAGTTCGGTGAAGATCCGGGGCTTTGCCAGCCCCGCCAACCGGACCGTCTCACGCGCACGATAGGTCGGGCTCGAAAGGATCGCACCCACCGGAATGTGAAGCTGGCGCATCGCGACCCCCATAGCCTGGGCGGCGTTGCGGCCATCGGCGTCCAGTTGGCGCTCGCGGGCGGAGTTTTCCGGATCGGCCTCCTTGGCCGAAGGCGGTTGATCGGGCGAACTCGCATGCCGCATCACAATCACGTAACCGCCTCGCTGCAGAGCCTGGACGAGCGCCGCGCCTGACAGTTCCGCCGCCTGTGCGGGGGAAACAAAACAAAGAACCGCCGACAGGGCCGCCGCCGCCGCAACATTCCGGTTCATGTGAGCCTCGAAAGCCGGTCGCCCCAAAAAGCTACAATCTTCCGCCGCCTTCCGGCAATCGCCGCGGCAAAAGCGTTTAATGTTGGCCATTTAATGTCCAGGCGAGAAAGCCGTAAGAATTAAAGCGCAAATTGAACGCTCAGGGCCATCTCGGGGCGGATGGCCATCTCATCCTGCTAAGGAGTGCATGATGCCCAGTGGCGCATCGAACCTTGATCTTCTTTTCCGCGCGCGGCGGCCGGCCCGGCTTATGGCGGCGGCCGGCTTGGCCACGCTTCTGCTCGCCGGGCTTGGTGCCGGGATGCCGATCAGGCTCGCCGCCAATCAGACCCCCAATGCGCCGCGGCTGCTGGAAAATTCCCAGCCCTTCAGCTTCGCCGATCTGGTGGAACGGGTAAGCCCCGCCGTCGTCTCCATCACCTCCGACAGTGTCACCACCGCCGGCGACCGGGATGACGGGGACGACAGCGATGTGCCCGACAATGTGCCCGAGCCGTTCCGTCAATTCTTCAACCAGTTCTACCGCAACAGGCAGCAAGGACCTCAGCGGGTGATCAGCGCCGGCTCCGGCTTCATCATCGACAAATCGGGCCTGGTCGTCACCAACAATCATGTGATCGACAAGGCCAAGAAGATCACGGTCAAACTGGCAGACGGCCGCAACCTCCAGGCCCGGTTGATCGGCACCGATCCCGCCACCGACATCGCGCTGCTGAAGATAAAGTCCGATAAGCCTTTCCCCACCGTGGAGTTCGCCGACGACCGCAAGCTTCGGGTGGGCGACTGGGTGGTCGCGGTGGGAAATCCCTTCGGCCTTTCCAACACCGTAACCGCCGGCATCGTCTCTTCCATCGGCCGCGACATCGGCCAGGGCGAATATGACGATTTCATCCAGATCGACGCCTCGATCAATCGCGGCAATTCCGGTGGCCCCGCCTTCAATCTGCGGGGGCAGGTGATCGGGATGAATTCGGATTTCTTCTCGCCGTCCGGCGGCAGCGTCGGCATCGGCTTCGCCATACCCGCCTCCACCATCCATAACGTGGTAGCCGCGCTTCAGGCGCACGGCCATGTCTCACGCGGCTGGCTGGGGGTGAGCATCCAAAGCGTGACGCCGGAGATCGCGACCTCCCTGGGATTGAAGAATGCGAAAGGCGCGCTGATCGCGGAAGTCGAGGCAAATGGGCCGGCCGACAAGGCGGGCTTCAAGCAGGGCGACATCATCACACTATTGAACGGCAAGAGCATCCAGGACAATCGCGATCTCACCCGCAAGGTGGCGCTGCTTCCGGTGGGCAAGATTGCAAGCTTCTCCGTGCTGCGCGACGGCAAGCCGATGACGCTCACCGCGATGATCATGCTTCGCCCCGACGAGAAAGTGGCTGCCCGCGCCTTCGACAATCCCGCCGCCCCCGGCGCCACCGCCAAGACCATGGGCTTGGGGTTGGCGGCGCTCACCCCGAATGCGCGCAAGGCCTATAATCTGAACGATGACGCGCAGGGGGCCGTGATCACCAGCGTAGATCCCGACAGCGACGCCGCCGAAAACGGGCTCCAGCCGGGCGATGTGGTGGTGCGCATCGGCGGCCAGAAGGTGGCCGGCCCGGCCGATGTCGAAAGCGGCGTGGCGGAAGCCAAAAAGAGCGGCCGCAAGAGTGTGTTGCTCTTGATCGCCGGCGCCGATGGCGGCTCGCATTTTGTGGCCCTCAAATTCGCCGCGGCCAAAAACGGCTAGGGCTTGGCTCCCCGCTCACGGCTCCGCGCCCCTCAGCCTCGCCAGCGCCCGTCCAGGAGCGCGAACTCCACGTAATTGCCCGCCGCCGTCACCGCCAGCACCTCGTCCAGCTTGCCCCTGTCCACCCGGCCGCCGTCGCGGATGTCGAAGGTGGCCGGCGCTTCGCCGTCTTCGCCGCCTTCGCGGCTTGAAATCAGGGCCTCGAACAGCGCAAAGGTGGCGAAGAAAAGCGCATAGCCGACCGCGTCCTTGGAAAACTCATAAAGGAAGTTCGGCGATACCGGGACCGGCAAGGAATTATGGAAGGGCCGGCTACCCGCAGGCGGCCAAGCAACGCCGATGACTTATCTATGGAAGGGCCGCCAGTATGTGGTGATCGCCGCCGGCGGCCACGCCAAGCTCGGAACCAAGCGCGGCGACCAGGTGATCGCCCTCGCGCTGCCTGATTGATCTCTCCGCCTTGTCGCGCCCGGTTTGCGAGCCTATCTGAATCAAGCGGGACCAAGGAAAAACCATGACGAGAATGCGGGCAATGGTGGTGATACGGCCAGGCGAGCCGCTCAAGCTGGAAGAGCGTGACCTGCCCGAACCCGGCCCCGACGAAATCCGCATCCGGGTAAAGGCCTGCGGTGTCTGCCACAGCGATGCGCTCACCGTCTTGAGCGGCCAGAGGCCTGGCCTCGCCTATCCGCGCATCCCCGGCCATGAAGTGATCGGCATCGTCGATGCCATCGGTCCGCATGTGAAGGGTTTCGAGCCGGGCGGGCGCGTCGGCGTGGGCTGGTTCGCCGGCGCCTGCGGCTATTGCCGCAATTGCCGGCGGGGCGACAGTTTTGCCTGCGAGAATATCTACGCCGCCACCGGGGTCACCCGCGACGGCGGCTATGCCAGCCATATGCTGGCGCAGGCCTCGGCGGTGGCGCATGTGCCCGCCGATCTCGATCCGGTGGAATCCGCGCCGCTGCTTTGCGCCGGCGTCACCACCTACAATGCGCTGCGCAATTGCGGCGCCCGGGCGGGCGATCTGGTCGCCATTCAGGGCGTCGGCGGGCTGGGCCATTTGGGCATCCAGTTCGCGGCACGCCAGGGCTTCCGGACCGTGGCGATCAATCGCGGCCGCGACAAGGAGGAACTGGCCAAGAAGCTGGGCGCACACGCCTATATCGACAGCGCCGCCGAGGACCCCGCGGTTGCGTTGAAAGCGATGGGCGGGGCGCGCGCCATTCTCGCCACCGTCACCCAGGCCGAAGCGATGGAGGCGGTCGTGGGCGGGCTTGATGTGAATGGGGTGATGATGGTGATCGGCACCAGCGGGACCTTGACCGTCAATCCGATCCAGCTTCTGGCCAAGCGGGCCTCGGTGAGGGGCTGGTATTCCGGCGTCGCCGCCGATTCCGAGGACACGCTGAATTTCAGCCGGATGAACCGGATCACCTCCATGAACGAGATCTACCCCCTGGAACAGGCTCAGGCCGCCTTTGAGCGGATGATGAGCGGCAAGGCCCGCTTCCGGGTGGTGCCGAAGATGGATTGAAGGCCAAGGGAGGCAGGAATGAAGATCGGCATTATCGGTTCGGGTTCCATCGGCGGCACGCTGGCCAGACGGTTTCGGGCGTTGGGCCATGACGTCTGCGTCGCCAATTCGCGCGGGCCGCAATCCCTTTCCGCGCTTTCCGCCGAAACCGGAGCGAAGCCGGTGACGGTGAAGGAGGCGGCGCGGTCCGCCGATGTGGTGATCGCCACCATCCCCGAAATCGCGGTGGCGAGGCTGCCCAAGGACCTGTTCGCGGGCGTGGGCAACGATGTCGTGGTGGTGGATACCTGCAACTATTATCCGCGTGAACGCGACGGCCGGATTGCCGACATAGAAGCCGGCCTCACCGAAAGCGAATGGGTGGCGAAAGAGATCGGCCGGCCGGTGGTGAAGGCCTTCAACACCATCTGGTGGAAGCATCTTATGGAATCCGGCAAGCCCATGGGCGCCAAGGGCCGCATCGCCATCCCGGTGGCGGGCGACGGCGCCGGCAAATCCCTTGTCATGGATCTGGTCGAGGCCTTGGGGTTCGATGCCCTGGATGCCGGACCGCTCAATCAATCCTGGCGCCAGCAGCCGGGCACGCCGGTCTATGGCGCCGATCTCGATGCCGAAGGCGCCCGTCTAGCCCTGGGAAAGGCCGGCCCCGAACGCGATCCCAAATTCCGCGCCACCGATAAGAGCCCCGGCAGTTTCGAAGCTCCGGCTTGAAAGCCATGTCCCTGATTTGACGCGTCAGGCGCCAAGCGCCGTGGCGATATGGAACACGGCGAAGGCCGCGACATAGGCCAGCGCCAGCATGTAGGTGAACATCACCCCCGGCCAGAACCAACTGCCGGTCTCGCGCCTGACAACCGCCAGGGTGGACATGCATTGCGGCGCGAACACATACCAGACCAGGAAGGCCAGCGCCGAGGCCAGCGGCCATTGATGCGACAAGGTGGCGGCCAAGGTGCCGGCGCTCTCCCCGCTCACCGCATAGACGGTGCCCAATGCCGCCACCGCCACCTCTCGCGCGGCCATGCCGGGGATCAGCGCCACCGCCATCTGCCAGCTAAAGCCGATCGGCGCCATCAGCGGATGGATGAAATGGCCGATCATGCCGGCCAGGCTGTAATCGATCGCCGGTTGGGTGGCATTGGCGGGCGCGCCGGGAAAGCTCGACAGGAACCAGATCAGGACCATCATCGAGGCGATGATGGTGCCCGCGCGCTTGAGGAAGATCTGGCCGCGCAGCAGCACGCCGCGCGCCACATTGCCGGGGTCGGGCACCTTGTAGGCGGGCAGTTCGATCAGGAAAGGCTCGGTGGCGCTGCGCCAGATCAGCTTGCGGACGATGAAGGCCACGATCAGCGCGCTGCCGATCCCCGCCGCGTAAAGGCCGAACATCACCAGCCCCTGCAGATTGGCGAAACCCCAGACGATGCGGTTGGGAATGAACGCCGAAATGATCAACGTATAGACCGGAATCCGCGCCGAACAGGTGGTGAGCGGCGCCACCAGGATGGTGGTGAGCCGGTCGCGCTTATTGTCGATCACCCGCGCCGACATGATCCCGGGAATGGCGCAGGCAAAGCTGGACAGAAGCGGAATGAAGGCCCGGCCATGCAGGCCGGCCACCCCCATCAGCCGGTCCATCAGGAAGGCGGCGCGCGCCATATAGCCGAAATCTTCCAGCAGAATAATAAAGAAGAACAGGATCAGGATCTGCGGCAGGAACACCACCACGCTGCCCACGCCCGCGATCAATCCATCGGAGATAAAGCTCTGAAACAGCCCGGGCGGCACATAATGCGCCACCGCCTGGCCCAGCCAGCCGAAGCCCGCATCGATCAGGTCCATCACCGGTGTCGCCCAGCTGAACACTGCCTGGAACATCAGGAACAGGATCGCCATCAGGATGGCGGTGCCCGCCACCGGATGCAGCAGCACCGAATCCAGCCGCCCGGTCCAGGTGTCGGGCCGAAGCGGCGGCTTGACATAAGTACGCATGATCCGCTCGGCCTCGCGATGCGCCTGGCGGATTTCCGCCGCGCTGGGCTCGTGCCAACTGGAGGCGGCAACCGCCCTGCCCGCTTCCGCCAGCGCATCCACTTGGCTGAGCAGATTCTGCAGCCCGCGCTTGCGCACCGCCACGGTGGTCACCACCGGCACGGCCAAGGCCTGCGACAGCCCCTCCAGATCGATGCGGATGCCCTGGCGTTCGGCGATGTCGTACATGTTGAGCGCCAGGACCATCGGCCGGCCGACCGACTTCAGTTCCAGCGCCAGCCGCAGCACCAGGCGCAGATTGGTGGCGTCGGCGACACAGACCAGGATCTCGGGCGAAGCCTGGCCGGTGAGGCGACCCAGCACCACGTCGCGGGTCACCGCCTCATCCGGGCTGCGGGCGCGCAAGGAATAAGTGCCCGGCAGATCCAGCACCGAAACCCGCAAGCCCCCCGGCGTGGAGACGATCCCTTCCTTGCGTTCCACCGTCACGCCCGGATAGTTGGCGACTTTCTGGCGCGCGCCGGTCAGCGCGTTGAACAATGCGGTCTTGCCGGAATTGGGATTGCCGACCAGCGCGATCCGGGTGCCCCCCAACGCTGCCTCGCTCATGATCCGGTATCCGGTTCGATCAGGATGGCGCGCGCCTCGCGGCGGCGCAGCGCCACCCGCATATCATCCAGCCGGACCGCGATGGGATCGCGACCGACCAACCCTTCATGCAGAATGTGGAAGCAGGCGCCTTCGACGAAGCCCATCTCTAACAGCCGCCGCTCCAACTCCGCATGGCCGATCTCGCCGGGACCGTCATGGCCTTCCGGCGCGATGCCTCTGATGCGGCCGCGGTCACCCTTGCCAAGATCACTTAAGCGCATGAAATGTCCTTCAAAACCGACGGCCCGGCCACGGCCGGCTTTCGCCATCCGCCTATGCAGCCAAGCCGGCGGCTGCCATACCTGAAAATGCGATCCATTCGCAAGAGGTATTTAGTCCCTCGTCGGGCGCGCCGCAAGCCCGGCCCGCCTTTCCGATAAGTCATCCTTAACGGCCCGCCCCGGCTGCGTCCGGAAGCGCCGTTTTCCGCCTTTTCGTCAGGCCCGCGCCCTTTCGGACATCATCACCCCGAAAGAAAATCCCACAGATCGCCGAAGACGGAATTGACCGGACGCAACACGGCTTTGCGGCCACGCTGCAGGGCCTTCAGCCGGCGGTTGCGCCATGCAGACCGGGATGCCGCCCAGAAGGAGCCCCGCGCGCGGCAATCACCGAGGTTGGACGAAGCAAATGCGCAGCTGGACCGGGCTGAAGAAGATTTCAACGCCGTCTCACCCGTGAACCGGTCGTCGACTGCTTGGTCAAGGTTCGTCAAGGACGCCACTGTCCTGTTGGATGTCGAGTGCGCAAAGGGACGGACAGTCGCGCCAAGCGCCGCCATTTTCGCCCCCGGCGTCGGAACATGCGGGGGACAGCGCAATCCGTATTCGCCATGCCGACGCGGGCCGATGTTGCCAAGCCATGAGTTGACGACCCCAGGAAAGCAACCGGTCCGGCGGGCTCAATAGTCCTGTCGGGTCGGCCGGAACAGGATCTCGTTGATGTCCATCTCGTCGGGCTGGCTGATCGCGAAGGCCACCACGCGGGCAAAGGACGCCGCCGGAATGCCGATCGTGGCATAAAGATCGCGCACATATTCGGCCCTCCCGGGATCGGTGATGCTGTCGCCCAGTTCGGTCACCACCGCGCCCGGCGAGATGATGGTGGTGCGGATATTGTGCGGCTTGACTTCCTGGCGCAGACCTTCCGACAGCGCCCGCACCGCATGCTTGGTGGCGGAATAGACCGAGCTGCCCGGTCCCACCTTATGCCCGGCCACCGAGGAGACATTGATGATGTGTCCGCTCTTCTGCGCGATCATGTGCGGCAGGGCGGCGGCGATGCCGTACAGCACGCCCTTGATGTTCACGTCCACCATCCGCTCCCATTCCTCGAGCTTGAGGTCTTCGAGCAGCGACAGAGGCATCACCCCGGCATTGTTGAGCATCACGTCGATACGGCCGTATAGCGAGACGGCGCGATCCGCCAGGCGCTTGACCTCGCCCACCTTGCGCACATCCGTCTCGACTGCCGCCTCCTTGGGCAGCGACAGTTCGTCGGCGAGCTGTTCCAATCTGTCCAGCCGTCGCGCGCCCAGGATCAGCTTGGCCCCATCCGGCGCCAGCAGCCGGGCGGTGGCTTCTCCCAAGCCGCTGGACGCACCCGTGATGACGACGACTTTGTCCTTGATGCCTTGCATTGTTCTTACTCCGTTTCCGCGAAAGCCTCGCGCATGATCCTGATTGGCGTGCTGGCACAAGGCCAGCCCGCCGGGTCCTTCATCGATGGCCCGGCACTGGCGGGTTGGATGAGGAACATGCGATACGCCCTTTATCTCAGCGTCCCACCATTTGCTGCAATGCCTGCGGATAGCGAGCGCCTTGGAATGCGATGCCGGAGATGGACTTTTCGATGGCGGCGAAATCGTCCTTGGTGAGTTCGACCGCAGCGGCGCCGAGATTCTCCTCCAGCCTGTGAAGCTTGGTGGTGCCGGGAATCGGCACAATCCAAGGTTTCTGGGCGAGCAGCCAGGCCAGTGCGATCTGCGCCGGGGTGGCATGCTTGCGTGCCGCGATTTCCGACAGAAGATCGACCACCGCCTGGTTTGCCTTGCGGGCCTCGGGCGCAAAGCGCGGCACGCTGTTGCGGAAGTCGGTTGCGTCGAAATTCGTGCTGGCGTCGATCTTGCCCGTCAAAAACCCCTTGCCCAGCGGGCTGAAGGGGACGAAGCCGATGCCCAGTTCTTCCAGCGTGGGCATAATCTTCTTTTCCGGCTCGCGCCACCACAGCGAATATTCGCTCTGCAGCGCCGCCACCGTCTGCACCGCATGCGCCCGGCGGATGGTTTTGGCGCCCGCTTCCGACAGGCCGAAATGCTTCACCTTGCCTTCCGCGATCAATTGCTTGACCGCGCCCGCCACATCCTCGATCGGCACGGCGAGATCCACGCGGTGCTGATAGAGAAGGTCGATCACGTCCGTCCTCAGCCGTTTCAAAGACGCGTCGACCACCTGGCGGATATGTTCGGGGCGGCTGTCGAGCCTGGGCGCGCCGGTCGCGGGCGCGCGGATCCGTCGAGGTGTCAAATCCGAATTTGGTGGCGATCACCACGTCCTTGCGGATGGGCTGAAGCGCCTCGCCGACCAGTTCCTCGTTGGTGAAAGGGCCATAGACCTCGGCGGTGTCGAAGAAGGTGACCCCCTTGTCGGCGGCGGCCCGGATCAGTCTGACGCCGTCAGCCTTCTCGACCGAGGGGCCATAGCCGAAGCTCAGCCCCATGCAGCCAAAGCCGATGGCGGAGACCTCCAGATTTCCCAATTTGCGTGTCTGCATGGCGCGGTTCCTTTCTTGTGCAGTTGCAAAATAAGGCCTCGGCGGTCCAGCGATTAGACGCTAAAATCGGAATGAACTTATATCGGGAATTCATCAATGCGGCGCGAAAACCTGAGTGATCTCCAGGCTTTTCTGGCGGTGGCGGAGGAGCGGAGCTTCACCCGCGCCTCGGCCAGGCTCGGCACCTCGCAATCGGCGCTCAGCCACACGCTGAAACGGCTGGAAGCACGGCTGGGCCTGCGCCTCCTCACCCGCACCACCCGCAGCGTGGTGCCCACCGAAGCGGGCGAAAAGCTGCTGGAAACGCTGCGGCCGGCGCTTGACGATATCGATGCCCGGCTTTCGGCCCTCACCGCCTTGCGCGACAAGCCCGCCGGCACCATCCGCATCACCACCGGCGAACATGCGGCGGAACGCATCCTGCTGCCCGCGCTGATCCGGCTTTTGCCGTCCCATCCCGACATCAAGGTGGAGTTGAACGTCAATTATGGTCTCACCGACATCGTCAGCGAACGTTATGACGCCGGTGTGCGGCTGGGCGAGCAGATCGCCAAGGACATGATCGCGGTGCCGATCGGGCCGCCGATGCGGATGGCGGTGGTGGGCGCGCCGTCCTATTTCGTCAATCGCGGCATCCCCAAGACGCCGCGACAACTGGCCGAGCATGACTGCATCAATCTCCGGCTTCCCACCCGCGGCGGGCTCTACGCCTGGGAGTTCGAAAAAGGACCGCGCAAGCTGAATGTGCGGGTGGAAGGTCCGCTGGTGTTCAACACCTCAAGCCTGATCGTGCAGGCGGCGCTGGCCGGCATGGGGCTGGCCTCCCTGCCCTCGCATATCGTGGAATCCGAACTTGCGCGCGACCGCCTCAAACAGGTCCTGGCCGACTGGTGCCCGCCCTTTCCTGGCTATCACCTCTATTATCCCAGCCGTCGCCAGCAATCGCCGGCCTTCCGGCTGCTGATCGAGGCGCTGCGCTATCGCGGATAGCCTGAAGCGCTACGCGTCGGGCCAGACCGATTTGGCGATCGCCACCATCCGCTCCAGCTTCCGCCATTGATCGGCTTGGCTGAGTTCGTTGCCATGCACGGTGGAGGAAAAACCGCATTGGTGGCTCAAACCGAGCTGATCGATCGGGGCATAGCGCGCCGCCTCCGCGATACGCCCTTTGACCATGCCCGCATCCTCCACCGCGCCCTGCTTGGAGCTCATCAGCCCCAGCACCACCGTCTTGCCGGGGGGCAGGAACCGCAGCGGCGCGAAATCGCCGGACCGCTCATCGTCATATTCCAGAAAGAAGCCGTCGACCTTGAGGTCATTGAGCAGTATCTCCGCCACCGGCTCATAGCTTCCTTGCGCCACCCAGGCGCTCTTGAAATTGCCACGGCACAAATGAGTGGTCAGCACCATGTCGGCGGGGCGGCCGGCGATGGACCGATTGATGAGATCGCAATAAAGCCGTGTCAACTCGTCGGGATCATCGCCGCGTGCCTTGGTGGAGGCGCGAATTTCCGGATCGCAGAGATAGGCCAGATTGGTGTCGTCCAGCTGCAGATAGCGGCAGCCCCGCGCCGCCAGGTCCGCGATCTCCGCGGCATAGGCCTGGGCCAGATCGGCATAGAATTCCGCAAGATCGGGATAGACCGCCTCGTCGATCGCCTTCCGCCCGCCGCGGAAATGCAGCATGGAGGGCGAGGGGATGGTGACCTTGGGCGTCTTGGTGGTCACGCTTTTGAGAAAATCGAAATCGGCGCCCTGGATGGGCCGCCCGTGCCGGATCTTTCCGGTCACTCGCATGGTGGGCGGCTTGAATCCCACTTCGCTGCCGTCATCCTTGCGGAATTTGGCGGCGAATTCTCCATAAGCGGTGTGGACGCCATCCAGCTGCTCCAGGAAATCGACATGAAAATAGATGCGGCGAAACTCGCCGTCGGTGATGCCATTGAGGCCCGCCTCTTCCTGATGGCGCACCACTTCGCGAATGGCCGCATCCTCGATTTCGCGAAGGGCTTCGGCGTTGATCTCGCCACGGGCGCGGGCATCCCGCGCCTCCAGCAATTTGGCCGGTCTAAGGAAACTTCCCACATGGTCGGCGCGGAAGGGCGCTTTTTTCACGGCGGCGGTCTCCTTGTCGCGCGCCGGCCTCAATAGGTCAAAAACCGTGGGCTCGCAACCAACCCGCCCGCAATCCCGTGCAACATGATTGCAGCCCGACCAAAAGTTTGTGCGCCATAACCGCCGGGACGAACGCCGCCGCCCAACAGCCATTACGTCGCGGATAGTTGGTCTTGAATCCGTTCCGATTTGTGATTGGCGCGGGAATGGTCATAGTCTTGGCCGGTCATGACAAGATTCAGATTGCCGGGGATGGCGATGCGCGCAAAAACCCTGATCGCCTGGGCCGCGATGTCGGCGGGGCTTGGTGTCGCCTTGGCGCCGTCGGCCGCCGCCGCTCCGCCACCGGCGCAAAATGCTTCGGCGGCCCCGGTCGTGGCCACCGCCGAAGGCCGCCTGCGCGGCCGTGTCGAGGGCGATGTGCTGAGCTTCGAGGGCATCCCCTTCGCCGCGCCGCCGGTGGGGCCTTTGCGCTGGCATGCGCCCGAGCCGGTCAAACCCTGGTCCGGGGTCCGCGATGCGCGCCAATTCGGTCCCTCCTGCGCGCAGGCGGCGTTGGGCTGGAACGATGCGGTCGCCGCCCAAAGCCGGGAAGACTGTCTTTATCTCAATGTCTGGACCCCCGCGCATCATGACGGCGGGGCATTGCCGGTGATGGTGTTCTTTCACGGCGGCGCCTATCACGGCGGCTCGGCCCGGGGCCTGAGCGCGATCGAGCCCTCTTATGATGGCGCGAAGCTGGCGCGGCGCGGCGTCATTATCGTCACCGCCAATTACCGGCTGGGCCTGTTCGGCTTTCTGGCCCATCCGGAGCTCAGCGCGGAATCGCCCCGCCATGCCTCCGGCGATTATGCCTTGATGGACAACATCGCGGCGCTGAACTGGGTCAAGGCCAACATCGCCCGTTTCGGCGGCGATCCCAGAAACGTCACCATCTTCGGCCAGTCGGCGGGGGCCTTCAGTGTCGGCTTCCTGATGACCTCGCCGCTGGCAAAGGGGCTGTTCGCCAAGGCGATCGCCCATAGCGGTACCGTGCTTGCCCATAACCCGATCCGGCCCGACCTCAAACAGGCCGAAGCGGCGGGCGTCAAGTTTGCGCAAGGGCTGGGCGCGCCCGCCCAGGGCGCCATCGCCGCGCTCCGGCTGCGCTCGGCGCAGGATCTGCTCGAGACCATGATCGCCGATCCCAAGCTGCATGATGCCGAGCCGCGCGACCCGGTGGTCGACGGCTATGTGCTGCCCGAACAGCCGGCGCGCATGTTCCAGGCCGGGCGCGAGGCGCCTGTGCCCCTGATGATCGGCAATACCGCGCGCGATGGCGATCTGGACAGCATGGGCGTCTCCGGCACGCCCAAGGCTGACGCCACCCTGGCCGACCGCTCGCGGCCGCTGGCCGAGACGCACAAGGTCGCGCCGCTCACAGCCAAGGACGTCAAAACCATCGAGTCCTATTATGCCGGCTATCCGGACCTCGCCGGGAAGGCGGTCAAGGTCTATGCCGGCCTGGGCGCGGCGGCTTCGGTCGACGGTGATGCGATCACCGGTTTCGACACCGACATCTATTTCCGCTGTGCCGCGTCTTTGATCGCCAAATGGCATGCCCGCATCGCGCCCACCTGGCGGTTCGAATTCTCCCATGGCTATGAACCCTTGGGCGCGGTGCATCTGTGGGACATGTTCTATGTCTTTGGCTGGCTCAAGCCTCCAGCAGACCAGCCGCGGGATGGCGAACTTGTCGGCCAGATGCGGGGTTATTGGACGCAATTCGCCCGCACCGGCAGTCCGCAAGCAAAGGGCCTTCCCGCCTGGCCGAAATTCGGCGCCCACGGCGCCTATATGGATTTTGCCTCCGCCGGCGCGGTGCAGAAAGACGGGCTTCGCGCTGCCGCCTGCAACCTCTTTGCCCAGAAGACCGTGCGCGACTTGGCCGTCCGTCCGGCCGGGAAGCTGGCCCGTTAGCGTATGCCGCGCCGTCCCGGATTTCGGCCGCAGCATGGTAAAGCAATCCCTAATGCGCAGGTCCGGCGACCGCGCATGTCATATTGACTGGGAGCTCAGGCGTTAAGACGCCATTGGGATATAAGTTTCTAATATCTGTCCTGCGCCGTTTGGTTTAACGTCGCCCGCCGCCGGCGATACTCGCCGGTTTTGATCTTCGTGGAATTCGAAATGCTGCCGGGCTGGGCAAAACAGATATCAAACATTCGCCTGAGCAGCTGGATTGTCATCCTTTTTGCTATAGCGTTGGTCCTTCCCTGGATCGTGTTTTCCAGCGTCACCGTTGCCGGGCGCAATCAGCGCATCGACGAAGCCAGCCGAAATCTCAGCATCCTGGCGGTCGCCTTCGGCGAAAGCGCGTCCTTGCACAATTCCGGCCAGGCCGAACTGGCCGAATTGCGCCGGATATCCGCGCGGTCCGGGATACATCTGGCCCTTCACAAGCCTGGAAATGGCGAAAGCCGGCGGACCGCCGGCGCGAAACGGCCGGACATACGCATCGATCATGCGGACGGCACTTTGCGCGCTCGAGCCATCTTTCCAGCGGCAAACATCATGGCCGTCGCGTCCCAGGATGACGATTTCATCCTGGCGCGTTGGCGGAATCTGGTGTCGATCGAGGCCGGCGGCCTGATCCTGCGCAGCCTGATCGCCATCGCCATAGGCGGATTTCTTTTCTGGCAACTCCGCTGGCGGGAAAGAACCCTGTCGGATCTGGCGGCGGCGCGTCGCGCCGCCGAAGGCTCGAACCAGGCCAAGGCCCATTTTCTTGCCAATATGAGCCATGAATTGCGTACGCCATTGAACGCCATCCTGGGCTTTTCGGAAATCATCAAGAATGCGAGCTTCGGACCCATCAGCAGCAATTATCGGGAATACGCCCGGGACATACACAGTAGCGGAGCCCATCTTCTCAGTCTCATCAACGATGTTCTGGACCTGTCCAAATTGGAGGCCGGCCAGTTCGAGATTGTCGAACAGATGGTGGATCTGACCGCTCTGGCCGAAAGCAGCCTGCGCTTTGTCGAGCCGCAGGCGCAAAAGGAAAATATCCATCTGTCCATTTCCATAGAACCGTCCGTGTCGCTCATCCGCGCCGACGAACGGAGAATGCGCCAGGTTCTGATCAACATTCTGTCCAACGCGGTAAAATTCTCGCCCCGGGGCGGACAGGTCAGCCTGATCGCGAACCGGACGGATGCCGGACTTCTGATCCAGATCCACGACAATGGGATCGGAATTCCTCCCGACAAGATCAAATTGGCCATGGAACCGTTCAGCCAGGTGGAGACGGGCAGGACCCGCAACTATCAGGGAACCGGTCTTGGCCTGCCTTTGGCGAAGCGGCTGGCGGAGCTGCATGGCGGTGCGCTGACGCTGGACAGCAAAGTGAATGTGGGGACAATCGTCTCGATCACTTTGCCGCCGGATCGAATTCTGGATCGGGCGGACCTGTCAGCTCTTTCCCAAGCGGCCAGCTGATTTCGCGCCGGATCGCCGCCACGCCTTGGTTGTGGCCAATTCCAAATCAGACGGTAAACTCAACCCGCGACATGAAATGCGGGAGCGTGCGTGATCGAGGGGTCCTGTCATTGCGGCCAGGTTCGCTGGCGCTTCGACGGCATGTCGGAATCCGCCACCGCCTGCAACTGCACGATCTGCCGGCGCTACGGCGCGCTCTGGGCCTATGACTTCGAGAGTGAGAGGATCAAAGTATCGGGCGAGGCCCGGGCCTATATCCGGGGCAAGCGCAAAATCGGCTTTCACTTCTGCCCGGAATGCGGCTGCGTCGCCTATTGGCGCGGGCTGATGCCCGGCAAAGCCGGCCGCCGCCGCACCGCCGTCAATCTCAGGCTGGCGGAACCGGATGCGGTGGGCGCCATCATCCTGGACCATTTCGACGGGCTGGTAAGTTTCGACGATCCGGGACGCGACGGCCGCTCAGTGGCGGATATGTGGTTCTGACCCGCGCCCGATGATAGGATCGCCAGATCAAGAAGCGCAAGCGCGATGCGCGGAACGGCTCTGAGATCATGAAAAGCGCTTTGAAATCGCCGCCGCCGGGTGCGGCATCCGACTGGACCATCCCGCAAGACTGGGCTGCCTATACCGAAACCGAGCACCGGGTTTGGGACAGGTTGTTCGCCCGCCAGATCGATATGCTGAAGCCGCGCGCCAGCGCCGCCTTCCTGCGCGGGTTGGACGCCCTATCGTTGTCGCGCGCGGGCATTCCCGATTTCGAGGACCTTTCCGACCGGCTCGCCAGACTCACCGGCTGGCGGGTAGTGGCGGTGCCGGGGCTGGTGCCTGACGCGGTCTTTTTCGAGCATCTCGCCAACCGCCGCTTCGTGGCTGGCCGCTTCATCCGCAAGCCCGAGCAGTTGGATTACCTTGAGGAACCGGATGTGTTTCACGACGTGTTCGGGCATGTACCGTTGCTGACCGACCCCGTCTTCGCCGACTATATGCAGGCTTATGGCCTGGGTGGGCTCAAGGCCGAACGGTTGCATGCCCTCACCAGGCTGGCGCGGCTCTACTGGTACACGGTGGAGTTCGGGCTGATCCGCGAACAGGGCGCGCTGAAGCATTACGGCGCCGGTATCGTCTCCAGCTTCGGCGAATCCGTCTATGCCCTGGAAAGCCCCAAACCCAACCGGATCCGGTTTGATCTGGAGCGGGTCATGCGCACCCAATACCGGATCGACGATTACCAGCAATGCTATTTCGTGATCGATAGTTTCGAGGAATTGCTCAGCGGCACCCGTGATGTGGATTTCTCGCCCATTTATGAAAGGCTCGAGGGCCTTTCCGACATCGCGCCCGACGCCCTGCTCGCATCCGATAGCTTGACAGATGGCGCGGGCCGCGTCGTCCCGCCGGATTTGCAAACCGAAATCTGACTGCCTCCGCAATCCGCTTCGTGGGTGCACCGGCCACAACCTCGCGGATCGGAGAGATCGGTGCCCGCCAAGAGTTGAAAGCGGCCGCCGGCCGGCCGACCGGCCCGCACACGTTGTCTGTTCCGTTTCGTCTGGAGGCCAGCCCATCACGATGTCTGTTGGCTAACGCCGTATTAACCAAACATCCGCAAAATCGCCTGGAATGAAACCCGCGGGCGTCCCGCCCGTCTTGTGGGGCAGCCAGATGACCATCACCGCCGACATGCTTTCCGTCGAAATCTTCGCGGACGGCGCCGACAGGGCCGCGATCCTGTCGATTGCCGCCAACCCGTTGGTCAAGGGATTTACCACCAATCCCACCTTGATGCGCCAGGCCGGCGTCACCGATTACGAAAATTTCGCCCGGGATATTCTCGCCGTCATCACCGATCGGCCGATCTCATTTGAGGTTTTCTCCGACGATTTCGACGAAATGGCGGTGCAGGCGCGCCGCATCGCCGGCTGGGCGTCCAATGTCTATGTCAAAATTCCGGTCACCAACACCAAGGGCGAAAGCGCGGTGCCGTTGATCCGGCGGCTTGCGGCCGAAGGCGTGCAGATGAACGTCACCGCCCTTTTCACCGAAAAGCAGATCAAAGCGGTCTCCGCCGCATTGGCTGACGCGCCGCCCAGCAATATTTCCGTCTTTGCCGGCCGCATCGCCGATGCCGGCAACGATCCCGTACCGGTCATGCGCCGGGCGCTGGAGATCATGCGGCCCTGGCCGCAGCAGAAGCTGATCTGGGCCAGCCCGCGCGAAGTCTATAACGTGGTGCAGGCCGACGAGATCGGCTGCCACATCATCACGGTCACCCGCGATCTGATCGCCAAGCTGGCCTCGCTCGGCCGCGACCATGCCGAATTCTCCCTCGACACGGTGAAGATGTTCCGCCGCGACGCCGTAAGCGCCGGCTATCGGTTATGACCAGGCGCCGGGCGGACGGGATATCGCTGGTCTTTCCCGTCGCCGGCAATGACGGCGGCGAAAATTTCCGCGGCTTCGAAAGAGCCGGCGGCGAAAGCCTGATCCATCGCTCGCTGCGCGCCTTCCTGCCCTTCGCGGATCAGATCGAAAAAATTCATTACATCGTGCTGGAGGATCACGCCGCGCGCTTCGACATCGAAGCCGGGATGGCGGGGGAGACCGGCCGGCCGTTCGAACTCATCCGGCTGTCCTCGCCCACCCGCGGCCCGGCGGAAAGCGTGGCCCGCGGCATTGCCCGCCACGGCATCACCGGTCCGCTGATCGTCTGCGATATCGATCATCGTCTGGATGCCGCGCCCTTGTTCGACGCCATCGCCGCCGCACCCCAAGCCGATGCCCTGGTCAGCCTATGGCCGCTGGCGGGCGAACAGCTCAGACGCTGGAGCGTCGCCTGCCTCGGCGAGGACGATACCGTCGCCGAAGTGGCGGAGCGGCGCCTGCCCGGCGGTGCCGGCCGCTTCTTCGGCGTTATCGGCTGCTATTATTTTCCCGACGCCCAAAAGGTGATGGATTGCTGCCTGGAAAAAGGCTTTGCCCGCTTCTCGGACTATTTCAATCACCTGGCGACGCTGGGCCGCCCCGCGCGCGGGGTGCGGCTTCAGGCGGCGGAATTCTTCGGCGACGCCGAACGCATCCGCCAGTTGGAGGAAACCTCCGGCAAGCCGCGCGGGACCATCTTCTGCGACATAGACGGCACGCTGGTGGTGCATGAGGACCGGCCGGATTATTCGCGACTGCCGCAATTGCTGCCCGGCGCGCGCGAGAAATTGCGCAACTGGATCGCCCAGGGTTTCTGCGTCGTGCTCTGCACCGCCCGCGCCAAGCAAGACGAGGCGCGGCTGGCCGCGATGCTCCGCGAGCTGGACATTCCCTATCACCAGCTGGTCACCGGCCTTCCCAGCGGCGTGCGCATCCTGATCAACGACCGCAAGCCGCATGCCATGTTCACGCCCCAGGCCGCTTCCCTGGAGATCGCCCGCGACCAGGGAATCGCGGCGCTGGAAATTCTTCCCGCCCGCGACCCTACGGTGCTGCGCCGCTTCAAGGGCGGCTCCTTCGCCGAAACGCTTTTGATCGAGGAGAATGGCAAGCAGTTTGTCCGCAAGCGCGCCGCGCGGGACCGCCATGCCGGCATGGCTTTCGAAGGCTTGCGCAACCAGTTCCATACCATGGGCCGCTTCGCCCGCATGGCGCCGGGACTGGTGCCGGCGCTTTACGGCGAAGAGGACAATTCCCACGAATATTTCTACGATATGGAGTATCTCGACGGCTATCGCGAGCTTGCCGTCGTCGAAGGCGTAGCGCGGGCGGCGGCGCTCGACCGGGTGTTCGACCGCTTCGCCGCCCATATCTACTGCCAGAAGAATGGCGACCGGTCCACCGCCGAGGACTGGTTCCGCCGCCATCTCGCGGTCAAGATCCATGCCAAGGTCAAGACATTGGTGGAGCATGATGCCTTGCGTCCGCTGCTGCGCGGCGAGGGCCTGGAGATCAACGGCGTTGCCTGCCCCAGCTTGACGCAAATTCTGGCGCGGGCGATGCGTCCCGATGTCCTGCCCGTCATCCTACCCCAATTCCTCTCGCTGGTGCATGGCGATCTCACCTTCCAGAACATCATGACGCGCGACGGCGACACGAAAGTAATCGACATGGAAGCGCCCGACAGCCTGGAAGCGGTCGAGCTCGATCTCGGCAAGCTCTACCAGTCCACCCACAGCCGCTATGAAAGCTGGTGGCAGGCGGATAAGACCCTGTGCGACGTGCCGGCACCCGGCCGCATCACCTTGAATTTCATGCCCGCCGCGCCGGAGCGCGAACTGGGCGACGCGCTCAACCGCCGCTGGAGCACCATCCTGGGCTGCTCGCGCGATGCGGTCGAGATCAAGGGCCGCTTCTATCTCGGCCTGCACCTGGTCCGGATGGTGCCGTTCCGTATGCGCACCAGCATGGACCATGCGCTTTATGCGCTGGCGACGGCGCTCACCTGGCTGAATGGCGCGGTCGAGGCGGCGGCGGCCGAGAAGCCGGTTTCGCGGCGCGGCGCCCGGCGTGCCCGCGCGGCCGCCTGAAGGACCGGGCCGGTGGGAAAAATCACCCTGATATTTCCGATGGCCGGTCAGGGCGCGCGCTTCGGTTATCGCTTCAAACCCTTTCTGGAGGTGGGCGGCCAGACTTTCATCCAGGCTGCGTTGGCGCCATTCCGGCCCTGGCGCGACCACATCGAGAAGGCGCATTTCGTCTTCACCGCCGAGCAGGAAAAGGCCCATGCGGTCCGTGCCCGGCTGATGACATTGTTCGCCGATCTGACGCACGACACCGCGATCCTGGAACGGCCGACCGCCGGTCCGGCCCAGACCTTGGAACGCTGCCTGGCGATGAAGGAAACAAAAGGCCCGATCCTGGTCTGCGACTGCGATCATGCGGTCGATGTGGCGGGCCTGATGCGCGCGGCGGAAGACCCGGCTGTCGCCTGCGCGGTACCGACCTGGCCGCTTGAGGGCGAAAGCCTTGCCGCCTGGAGCGTGGCGGCGGTGGACCCGGATGGCCGCGTCACGGCGGTGGCGGAAAAATCGCTGCCGGACCGGGGTGGACAATTCCGCGGTATCATCGGCTGCTATTATTTCGCCGACGGCGACCAGGTGCGCCGCGCCATCGCGGCCGGCGGGTTTCTGAACATTTCCGACGTCATGGCCAGTTATCTGAAGGACGGTCTGCCGGTTCTTTCGGTGCCGGCGCGACGCGCGGATTTCTTCGGTGATCCTGCAAGGCTGGCCGACCATATGGCCCGCCGCACCGCCGCGGCGGGAGCCTGATCATGGCCCGGCCGACCGATGTGATCGTCACCGGCTTCGTCAAGTCCGGGACGCTGCTCAAGCGGAGCCTGGCGCCGCTCGGCCGGTTGCAGGACGAAGGCATCATCCGCCACATCCATTGCGTCACCTGGGACGACGCGGAATTCGATCCCTGGGTCGCGCCCGTCAAGACCATTCCCGGCGTGAAGCTGACGCGGGTGCCGCAACCGAAAGCGGAAGGCACCGCCTTCCAGCGCGGCGTGATCTATCAGGTCGAGAACCTGGCCGCGGGGCTGAAGCTTTTGCCCGACGACGGCGCCCTGGTGCTGAAATGGCGACCGGATTTCATTGCCAGCCATTCCTTCCTGCGCAAGAAGCTCCTCGAATTCGACCAGGTTTGCCAGCCGCCCGCCAATGTCTGCCTTGGCGTCGCCATGCCGCCGCGGGCCTTCGACGCCAAGCTCTGGATACCCTGGGCCGATTCCAACAGCCCCTTCTTCTATGAAGATGCGGTGTTTCTGGGCCTGCGCCGGGACGTGGAAAAGATGGTCACCCCACTCGTCCCGGCCGATCTCGAGATCATGGGCGACCCCTATTGCGGCTCCTATACCCATGCGGTGCGCTTCGGAAAGCCTTTCCTCACCCGCTATCCTTTGTTCGAAAACCATTTCCGCTTTTACCGTCTGTTCCCGCATGACATGGAATATCGCCGCAGGTTGGTGCCTTATCTGGTGGATAGCGGTTTCTACTGGCATGTGCTGATCGCCCATGCCTGGATCCTGCACAGTCACTTCCACGTAGATATCGGCGCGCCGGGCGATCTTGCCTTCTATGCCAATGCGGTCAACCGCGACGCCGACTGGTCGCGCTTCGAAACCCTCACGGTGACCAGCCCCTATAACGACGTGACGGGCTGGCGCAAAGGCACCGAGCCGGGCAAGGCGCTCACCAGCGTCGGCCGCGCCTTCGGCCGGATCATGGATGATCGCTGGCAGAACGCGATTTTCACACAGGCGCTGGAGGACCTTCCCCGCGACACGCTGGTGCCGATGATGGAAAATGTGGCGCGCTGCCGCGACGGGCGCTTGAACGAACTCGAGGCGGAATTCTATCGCGAGGTCGAAAGCATCTGCCAGCGATACCACCCCACGAAACGCGCGCTGGAAGCGTCGGAGGTCTGCGGCACAGGCCGGCCGGAAGGACAGGGCGTCGCGCCCTATCCCTCCGCCGTCGCCGCTATTTGACCCAGTCCGCCTTGATCAGCGCGAAGGCGCGCAGCGTGATGGCGACAATCGAGGACCCGACCAGGAATGTGCCGAGATTGCCGAAGATCGCCGCCAGCGGCAGGCCCACCGCGGGAATGTCGCTCAGCATATTGGCCCCAAGGATCAACACGATCGCCGAGGCGTAAATTCTCACATAATCGTCGGGCCTATAGCTGAAAATGGAAATACCGCCCAGGATCAGAAGAATGGTGGTGGTTTGCGGAACGGCGATAAAGGCCGCCACAATAGCGATGATGACGCCGATAAGCCGTGCTAATGCGCATATCTTGTCCATTTGCTCCTCCCATTGATTATCGATCGACAACAAACCGGCAGGATAACGCGTTGCCGCGCGGCCCGCGGCCCTCCGGCGCAGAATTTCCGGGCGCAGGGTTAATAGGCGCCCGCCCGGCACCGGTTGGCCGCTTGAGCCGCTATCCTGTCCCGCAACAAAAGCTTGCGTTTTTTGAGCCGGGCCACCCGCTGGTCGTCCGAGGCGCTGACTTGCGACAGCGCTGCTATGGCGCTGTCGAGGTCATCATGCTCCATGAGCAGCGCAACCAGTTCGGGATTTCGCCGGACGGCATCATCGCCCCGCCGGAGAAGCCCGGCCACACATGCGTTGATGTCCGGATTGGCGGAAGCGCCGCTTGGCGTCTCCATTCCCGCATCAGAAACCATAAGCGCATCCTTTCGAATGACTCTTGGCTTCCTGTCAGACCCCTCACCCGTGGCTCTCGGACACCAATTCCGGAGTCATCCTTATGGTTAACAAATTATTAATACCGCTTCCAAATGGTTAATGTCAATGGCTTTGGTCCGTTTACGGATGGTTGGACAGAGCGTCGAGGCGGGATATCCACCCTGGGGCGCGGTAGCCTTCGATGATTGAGCGGCCGGCCTTCTCAGCATTCACGACGATCGGCGTGCCGGTGTTGCCGGAGGTGATGGTCAGCATCCACCGAGGCCTTTTTTACCCGCGCCACCTTGAAGGCGGCGCTGGACAGCATGGCGAACACGCTGAAGCAATTTGCATGAGTCTGTCTCCCGCGCAGCGCGGGTTCCCGATAACCCCGTGCCGCGCGAGACCAAAGGCCCGGATCGCGCCCTCGATCCGGGCCTTGTTTTGAGCCGCGGACTTTTGACGGCTAGCGCTGTATTGCAAGATCGTACATCGCCGCCCCGGCCAGCAGAAAGGCGCCGGCGCCGAATGGCTGGGTATCCTCCACGCGGACGGCGTTCGGTCCGACATCCCCCTGTTGCACCCATCCCAGCTTGCCATCCGCTCGAACCGCGCGGGTGAGCGCGTCCCAGCCGCGATCGGCGGCGCGCCGATAGACCGGGTCCTTCAACAGCCCCGTCTTGACGCCCCAGGCCAAACCGAAGGTGAACAGACCGGTGCCGCTGGTTTCGGGGAGGATACCGTGGCGGGGATCGAGCAGCGAAGGCGCCCAATATCCATCGGGCTTCTGCAGCGCGACGATCCTACGCGACATTTTGAGATAGAGGTCTCTGTACAGGCTCCGCGACGGGGACGCCGGCGGAAGCTGGCTCAGAATTCGGGCCATACCGGCATAGACCCAGCCATTGCCGCGGCTCCAGAAAATCTTTTCGCCACTCACACCGCGTTTGCCGATGAAGCTGCTGTCCCGGTAGAACAGCGCCTCGGCCCTGTCGAACAGCAAGCCGGCCGTGGCGCGATATTCCTTGTCGGCGTAGGCCAGATATTTCGGATCGTGAGTCGCCCGGCTGAGCGCCGCCCATCCCGGCGGCCCCATGAACAGCGCGTCGCACCAGCACCATCTCTGAAAACAGTTGGTGGGTGAACCGAAAGGAGCCATCAGCAGCGAACCGGACGGGTTTGCCGCGATGATGGAATCGAAACGCCGGCGGACCGCGGCGATCATCTTGGGATCGTGCTTGCGGTCAAAGGCCCAGATCCAGTTCTGGGCGACTTCATGGTCGTCGGCAAAAAAAGGGCGCGGTCCCAATTTCCAGCCTTCGCGGTTGCCAAGGGCGAAAATCGCGTCCGCATATTTGGCTTTGCCCGAACGGTCCGCCAAAGCCGTCAGGCCGGTGTAAAATGTTCCCATCGACCAGCCGAGCGGATCCATGGCGTCGGGCGTGGGCGGGAGGCTGGCGCCGGCCGGGTGCGCCAGTTCCCAATCCGCCACCTTTTCCATGTCCCGCAGGATTTGCGGCGCCGTCTGCGCCCGGGCCGCGCCGGCGGACACGAGGAAGATTGCGACCGCAACCGCAATCCACCGCCGGGCTTGGCTCTTTTCGGTCATGCCCGCCCTCTCAGGCCTCCCTCGGACTTCACAAAATGGGACGCGACCGGATTTTGCAAGGCCGCACCTTGTCCCGGGGCGCCAGCGCCGGATCCGCCTGCCGGTCTCGCGGCGGTGGCCCCGCGTCCTCCCATTTGCATCCGGGTAACCAAGCCTCCGTTACAAAGAGGGCATTTGGCGGGTATGGAGACCCGGCGTATCAATGAATATGCATCCACATTATCTGCCATGACCAAACAGATTCGGGCCATCGCGGCGATCCTGCTGTCGGTTCTGATCTTTCTGATCGGCAACGGGCTGCTGCAGACCCTGATCCCGGTGCGCGCCGATCTGGAGGGCTTCAGCGATCTGGCGATCGGGGCGATCGGTTCCGCCTATTATGCGGGATTTGCGCTGGGTTGCCTTTATGCTTCCTCGCTGCTGATCCGGGTCGGGCATATCCGCACATTCGCGGTTGCCGGCGGAATCGCGGCCGCCACCACCCTGCTGCAGTCGCTGGTGGTGAATGTGCCGCTGTGGGGCGCGGCCCGCTTCCTGTTCGGGATCTCGGCGGCCTGCATCTATATGGTAGTCGAGAGTTGGCTCAACGACCGGTCGACCAACGAGACCCGCGGGCGCATTCTGGGCGCCTATCTGACGGTTAATTTCGGCGGGCTGGTCGTCGGGCAATGGCTCTACATCACAGCTCCGCCGGCGAGCTTCATTCTGTTCAATATCTGCGCCATCTTCTACGCGCTCTGCCTGCTGCCGGTGGGGTTGACCCGCCTGCCGCAGCCGCACACGGTTGCGGCCCCTGTGCTGCGCCTTTCCGGCCTGTTCCGGATTGCGCCGGTGGGCGTGGCGGGCTGTGTCGCGGTGGGCGTGGTCAATGGCGCCATCTGGTCGCTGGCCCCGGTTTACGCGCATGACCACGGCTTTTCCAACATCATGGTGGCGCTGTTCATGAGCGCCTTCACTGCCGCCGGTGCGCTGATGCAAGTGCCGGCCGGGCGCCTGTCCGATCATATGGACCGCCGCTATGTCATCGCCGGCATGTCCTTTCTGGCCGGCGCCGCCGGACTGGCCCTGGTCCTGATCGGCACCCGCGACATCAGGCTGGCGATCCTGCTGTTCGGGGTCTATGGCGCGGCGACCCTGCCGATCTACGGCCTCTCCGTCGCGCATACCAACGACCGGGTTCCGCGCGAGGAGTTCGTCGCCACCGCCGCGGCCCTGCTCCTGCTCAATGGCGCCGCCTCCGTCATCGGCCCGATATTCGTGGCGCTGATCACCACCAGGACCAATTCCGCGGCCCTGTTCGCCTTTGTCGCCGCGGTCCATCTGCTGCACACCGTCTTTGTGCTGTGGCGGATCGGCGTGGTGCATGCGCCCCACGAAGCGTTCCGCGAGCCCTATGCGCCGGTTTCGCACCAGACCTCGCCGGTGGCCCTGGGGCTCGATCCGCGTGCCCCCGACAGCGACGGGCCGGAGGTTTCCGCCGCCACGCAATAGAATGCCGCGACCAAACCGCGCCGCGCCCTTCAGATTTCGATGCGATAAACATAGGCCGGCTGGCGTGGCGCGGCCGAAGGCAAGCTCAAGGCCAGCCCTGCCCCGGTTTGTTCAAAGCGCACGGGCGCATCCGTGCCCAGCAGGCTGACGCTCTTAACGGTTATATCGCCGCCGATGGAGGCAATGGTTGCCTTGCCGTCGTCCGGCCATGCCATCTGGATGGCGTAGAGCGTGCCGTCCCGCGTCGTGAAACGGAAATCGCGATCGGTATAGGGCTTGGCCTTGCTTTCGGAGAAGCTGCCATTGGCGGTTTCGGTCGGGCCCTCGCCAAAGACGGTCCAGGGACGCGTGCCATAAATTGCTTCGCCATTCACTTTCAGCCAGCGGCCCATGGCGCGCAGCGTGTCGCGGGCGGCATCAGGGATGCGGCCATCGGCGCGCGGCCCGACATTGAGCAGCAGATTGCCATTCTTCGCCACCACATCGGCCAGCAGATGCACGATCTGCTCCACGCTTTTGTAGGTGTCGTTCTCGATATAGCCCCAGGACTTGTCGCTGATCGAGGTGCAGGTCTGCCAGACATCCTTGCGGATCTTCGCCGCCTGGCCGCGTTCGATGTCGAGGGTGCCGGCGTCGTCGGCGAATTCACCCAACTTGTAATCGACCACCGCCGAGCCGTCATGGCGCGCGGCGAAATTGTAGTAATAGGCCAGGAATGACGGCAGGGTGCCGCGGAACGATGGCTGACCGATCCACCAGTCGAAATAAATCAGCTCGGGCGCATAGCGCGCCACCAGCTCGGCCTGCCGCGCCAACCAGTCGTCCAGCCAGAATTGCGAGACATAGGTGTAATCGGCGTACAGGTCCTCGTCGTCGGAACCGGCAATACGCGATTGCGCCGGGCCATAGAGACCGGCATTTTCCCGATCCGATACGTCGGACGGAAATTTGCGCCCCGCATCGAAGAACCAGTCATGCGCGGCCCGGTGCGACGACAGGCCGAAATGCAGGTCGTGCGACCTGGCGGCGGCCTTCAATTCGCCCAGGACATCGCGCCTGGGCCCCAGCTTGACCGCGCTATAGTCGGACAGATGCGTGTCGTACATGGAAAAGCCGTCATGATGTTCGGCGACCGGCACGACGTAACGCGCGCCCGCCTCGCGGAACAGCGCCGCCCAGCCGGCCGGATCGAAATGCTCGCCCTTGAATTCCGGGATGAAATCCTTGTAGCCGAATTTCGTCTGCGGACCATAGGCCGCGACATGATGGGCATATTCTGGGCTACCCTTGACATACATGTTGCGCGAATACCATTCGCTGCCGAAAGCAGGCACGGAATAGACGCCCCAATGGATGAAAATGCCGAATTTGGCGTCGGCATACCATTGCGGCGTCTGGTAATTCTGCAGCGAGCCCCAATCGGCGCGGAACGGACCGTCGCTCGTCGCGCTCGCTACTTTTCCCAGAAGCCGCCTGCGTTCGGGCGCATACGCCTGTGTCGCCGCCAGCCAGTCGCGATCAAGCTCGGCCGGCGTGCGCCGATCGGCGGCCTGAGCCATGGCCTTGTGCGCCATCGCCAGGCTGAAGCCCGCGCCCGCCGTCACGGCCAGCCAGTCCCGGCGCGATGGTTGATAATTTTTTCGGCTGGACACGCCTTTTCGCCTTTGTGAGCCGCCCCGAAATACAACCTCATTTCTCGCGCTACGGACAGCGATAAGCAACAAGCGAGTCCACGGATGTGAACGGAGCGGGATCAGTCTTGTTGCGCGACCTTCAACTCGCACACCAAATCCCGCATGATCTCGGCTGCCGGCAGTGCGCGGGCCAGCGGCGCGCCTTGCCCGGCCCATTGGGCGCCATAGCCGAAATCGCCCGCCCGTTTGGCGGCGGCCCCGATGCTAACCGATCATGGCGGCGTCGTTCACGCCCCGAAAACCGATCTCGCCCAAGGCGTTGCGGACGGTCAGGATCGTAAAGCCCAGATCCACCGCCCGCTTCGCCAGTCCCGCCAGCACATCAGGCGCGGTGCCGTAGGGAGACGGACGCTTGCCGATATCATGGGTGTAAAAGATCAGCCAGCCATTGCTGCGCCCGGCCTGGTCGAAATGGCGCTCGACCGCTTGACGGTCGAAAACCCGGTCATAGATCGACACCGCCTTCAGCAGGCCGAGATCGACCCTGCCGTGATTGACGCCAGGATGGATGCCCCGGCAGGAGGAAAACCGGGCCTGCGCCGCCAGCCGCGAGGCCGGCGAAACATCGCCGAACGGATAGGAGAAATTCCTCAACATCACATCGCCGCACGCCTCTTCGACAAAGCGCTGGTTGCGGTCGAACTCGGCATCGATGCCGCCCCGGTTCAAACTGGGTATGCGGACATGCGAGAAGGTATGGCAGGCGAGCTCATGGCCGCGGCCAGTGAGATCGGCGAGGTCGCCGGACTTGAGAAATTCCATTCCGTCGGCCCATGTGTCGCACAGCCCTCCGCACGCGTAATAGGTGCCGCAGCCGCCGGCCGTTTCCAGGATGGCCGCGCCTTCGCTATAAGCGCTGCGCGGCGCATCGTCGAAAGTGAATGAGACGATCGGCCGCTGGTTGCGCATGCGCAAGACCCGGCGGAATGCAAAGGGCGCCAACCTGCGATTGACGGCGCCGGCGAGCTTACCCGGCATCGGCCGGTTCCGAAACCGCCGCAGTCAGGCCGCTCCGGTCGTCGACCCTGACAATGTCGCTTTCCAGGATCGCGGCCGATATATCGACATCGAACGCGCGCGTGTCGCCCTCGATGGCGCGCCAGGCGAGCTGCATTTCGTCTTCCAGCACCACCCGCGAAGGCTCGTTGCGCCTGCTCGGCCGGTAGGCGATGGAATAACCGGGCCGGCCGGCGCGCGCTGCATGCCGCCGCAGCAGATCGAAGAAGGCATGGTCCACTTTTTTTCGCTGGACGCGGCAGCTCATGAAGAAGCTCTCGACCGTCCAGGTCGACATGTCCAACAGCGCAAATCCCACGATGCCGTAATCGCCGTAACGGTCCGTGACCGACAAAACCAGCCCGCGCGCTCCGCCTTCCTGCCGCTCGACCGCTTCCAGTTCCAGGCGAGACATTTTCCGGGCCACATAGTTGAGTTGGTTGGTCCGCTCGGTGAGTTCGAACACACGGGCGATATTCGCCGCGGACAGATCGCTCACGGTCAGGACGATATCGCAGCTCCGCAGGAAACCCAGAAAATCGGTCTGGCTCTGGCAGCCGGCCTGCTGCCGCACCTCCTCCTGCTTGTACATCAGGCGCCGCTTGCGGCTTTCCTCCGTGGACGGAACATCGAACCGCGCGCCATCAAGGAGCGCCTCCAGCGCCGTCACGTCGAAGGTTTCCACCTCCGGATGGGCCGCCGCCACCTCGGCGCGCTCGAAGCGCTGGTCGTCGATCAGGACCAATGAGTCGCGGCCGATATTCAGGCTCTCGGCAATGGCGGCGATGCTCGAACTCTTGCGGTCCCAATGGATCTGGGGCGCGAGAAAATAGTCCCACAGGCCGAATTTGCGCAGCACCGGCTCGACATCCTCGAAGGAGTTCTTGCTGGCGATGGAATTGAGGATGCCGCGCTCGTCCAGGGCGGCGATCATCCGGGCCGCGGCGGGATTGAGGGTCAAGGCATCCGCTCCGTCCTCGACCAGGGTGCCCTGCCAAAGCGTATTGTCGAGATCCCAGACCACGCATTTCACTTTCGGCACTTTGGTTCCGGGTGCGGCCGCCGCGGCCACGGGTTTTGCCGCCGCTATCGGCTCGTCAAGCGACACAAAGTCGATGGCGCCGAATAGAAGCGTGGGCCGCTCGCGCGCGGATGCGGGTTCGATCGACAGGAGAATGTCGCGGTCCGGCGAAACGTAACGCCGGATATCCGACACCGGAATGAGGTTTCGGTTATAGCCCGGCGCGATGCTGAGCTTTTCCTGATAGAAGGTTCCGGTTTCGGCGCCGCTGTTGCGCACGGTTATCAGAATGTCGGTGGCGGCCTCGCCGATCGTTTCGACCAGGAGCATATCGGGCGCGCGGCCTGGCGACAGATATCGCAGAAGTTTCGCCTTGGCCCGGTTCCATGCGAAGCTGGCGGATCGGCGCAGCCGGAACGGCATGACCGGAAATTCGAGCAACCGGGATGCGAGACGGTCCGACCGCTCCAGCAATCCCACCGCCATCCGGGAATAAGTGGAGAGCCGGCCTTGCGCTTCCAGCTTGCCCCATCGCCGGAACGATGCCCGCACAACCTGCACATTGCTGCCATCGGCGCGCAGCTGTTCCAGTCCGTCGACCAGGCGGCGGCATTTCAGGTCGCGCCGCGGGGTATAGAGCGAGCAGCTGGCATAGCAGGACGGCATGGCGCATTCGGTGCAATGTTCGGCCCACACCAATGTGCTTTTGCGACGGATCTTGCGCGCCGTGTCGCTGAGGCTGGAGACGATGTCGGGATTCAACCGGATCCGCGATATTGGCGTCTCGCCAAGTACGGTTGCTCTCATACCAATCGGGGACGCCTGCTTCAGTCGATTGCACGATACCGTGCGCCCAACCCATTGGCAATGGCGGGACAATCGCGCGTGGCGGAGTTGGACCACCCAGCAAGTTCCATCTCTTCGAGGGCCGGCGACGCATGACGCGACGGTTGAACAGGAAAATCGGTCGCCCGGCCCGGCACCGGTTAACGATGATTGCAGATTGTGGCGTCCGTCACAGAGCGCGCACGGTCAAGGGATTGTTTCAGGCTGCGACCGCCGGCCAAGCCAATCCATTTGCTCTGATGTCTTGAGAAGTCGTGCCTGCGGCATATGGAATGCCGGCCTTTGCTCCGCCGCATAAACGAAGCATGATTTTCCAACGCCGGAATTTTCTTTCGGAGTCCGTCATCATGCGCATTGCCGGCAATCGCTGTTCCATCGTGAAGGCGATAACCTATCGGATATTGACTTTGAATTTCTTGCCAATCTTCCTGCTGACGGGCGCCGTCCGGGTGGCAATCGGGTTCATGGTCGTCAGCAACCTTTACACGACTGTGGCCTATTTCATTCATGAGAGAATCTGGGCCCGGATCCGCTGGGGCATAAGCGAGGGTTAGCTGGGAATAATCCAAAATCCGCTGCCCGGCGGCAGGCCATCGAATCATGGCCGGTGCCCGAGATCCGAACCAGATAGGCCAAATGCACGCCCCGGCACAGGATATGATCCAGGCAAATAATCTTGCCTGAGCCGGCAGAGATACCAACAATTTTTGCCACCCTCGCGCCCAATTTCCGGGATATGCATTCTATGGTTTCGGATAGGCTTCGGCAGCCGCTTGATCGCGGAAACCGGCTGACTGAGGGGTGAGGCCGAGGCCGATTGGGAAGGAGCGCGCCATGAAAAAGCTGCTCGTCATTCTGCTGGCACTGGGCGTTTCGGCCTGTGCCACCCCGTCGCCCAGCCAGCTCCAGACCATGCCGGCGGATAGTGCCGGCCAAGCCGGTGCGGTCAAGGTCGTGGCCGGCCGGACCGCCACCGCCGCGCCAGGCGACTTTGGCGGCTATGGCCGCATCTGGCGCCTGACCAGCACCATCGATGGCAGCACCGGATCAGTGACGGACCAGCTTGAGGTGACGCTGCTTTATATCCAGCCGAGCTGGGCCTTCTTCAATTCCGCCACCGACGGCCATGCGGCGCCGCTGACGGTCCTGCCCATCGCCCTGCAAGCCAATGGCTGCGGCAATGGCGCTTGCGCCTTCCACGAAACCATCGCCGTGATGCTTCCGCCCAGCGAATTGGCAGACGGCGCCAAATCCGGATTGCAGGTGAAAATCGCGGCCCAGGACGGGACCAGCTTCGCGATGGACATAACCCCGAAAATGATCGAGCAGCAGCTGACGGCCGTGGCCGCCGCCCGCCCCGCCCTGGTCGCCCGGTCACAACCCAATTAAGGCCGCGCCGCGTCCGGGAACAACCTGTTCAGGCTCCACAGCTAGCGCTGGATACCGGCGGAAAGGCTGCGATAGGCGTGCCAGGTGGCATGCCCGATCACGGGAAAAGCCACGATCAAGCCCACAAACAAAGTGGCGAAGCCGAATCCGATCAAAAGCGCGATCAGCCAGGCCCAAAGCAGCATCGGCTTGGGATTTTGGGTAACGGCGCGGATGCTGGCCGCCATGGCGCTCACCACATCCACATGCCGGTCCATCAGCATCGGCACCGACAGCGCGGTGACGGCGAAGACGATGACGGCGAAACAGGCGCCCACCGCCGTGCCGATGGCGAGAAAAGCGAGCCCCTGGCCGGTGCCGAGCAGGAACCGGGTGAATTCATCCAGCGGCGTATAATCGAGATGCAAAAAGCCGGCATAAAGCAGCATCGCCACCCGGATCCAGATGAAATACATGAACAGCAGCGCGAAGCCCATATAGGCGAGTTGCAGCGGTTCGGCCGTCTTCACAAAGACCAGATCGCGCAAACGCAGCCTTTCGCCGGTTTCCAGCCTGCGGCTGATTTCGTAAAGCCCCACCGCCAGCAGCGGCCCCACCAGCGCGAAGCCGCCGGCCAGCACCGGCACCAGCGATTCAAGCCCCGCATCCCACAGCAGCCCCGAACCGCCGATGCCCACCAGGACGAAGAACAGCCCGTAACCCAGGCTCCATAACGGCGCCCGCTTGACATCCTCGATGCCCGCCATCAGCCATTTCCAGGGATCGTCCAATTCCGCATTCCGCAGAACGGTCCCATCGGCGGCTGGAGGAAATGCGATATCCGACATAGCGTTTCTCCCGATTGCCCCAAGAACGGAAGGGCTGTGATTTTTTTGAACGATAGCAAAGCCGGCGCGCCGGAACCAGATCGGTCCTCTGCGCCGAAAGATCAGCACACGATCCGCAGTCGCAACAATGCGCCGCCCAGTCGCGAAAAAACGGGAAGCCCCAGCGACTTCAGTCCAGCCAAAGCGGCCGGTCCACTTCGTACCAGATCTCGACCTGCATGCTGTTGTGGTCCATCACCCCCAGGTGATAAGGGTCGTGTTTTTTGTATTCGGCATAAGCGCCGCCATAATCCCCGCGACGCTTCTTATAGGCTTCGAAGCGCGCCAGATCCTCATATTCCCAGACGATCATGTAGCGCCCGCTATTGGCGCCGGCGATCTCGCGGGTGTAGTAGCGCAGGCTCTTCCATTCCGGAAACAGATCACGGTGCGCCTTGACCCATTCGAGGAAGGCCTTCATGGCCGCGTCATGTTCGTCCTCCTTGCCCGAGATCGGATACCAGCTTTCGACTTCATAGATGGACATGTCAGCCCGCCCTCCGGCCGCCGCCGAACTCGCCGCCGTAGAGCCGCATCGCCCGTTGCAACTCTTCCCGGCTGGGACGGATGCCGGCACCCGCTTCGGCTGCCCGCGCCTTGATCACCGGCGCGCTCGCGGCCGCCGCCGCCATGCCGAGCGACACCAGTCCCATGGCCTCGCGCCGGCTGGCCGTCATTCTTTCGTCCATTGTTTCCGCTCCCGTTTATCGAACTTCCCGCGGAAAAACCTTAAGTTTGGCTAGGGTCGTGTCAAGCGCGCCGAAAGCGGCAATCGCAAGGGAGATGGGAATGAAGAGTTTTCTTTCGGCGCTGGTTCTATTCGTTCTGTGCTCCGCCGCGCCGCCGAAAAGCCGGTCATGGTCTCGATCGTGGTCGATGGCGTTGGCGCGGTGAACAAATGGTACGACCGCGCCCGGACCCAAGCCATCCCGATCGCCGAGGAGCGCAAGACCACGCGGTTGGACGACAAGCGTTCAATTCGCGGCTTCATGTTCGACGATCCGGAAGGCTGACTTGGATGGCGAGCCGGCCGGCCAAATGACGCAGCCGCCTGACGCTCAGATGTCGAATTTCACGCCCTGGGCCAGCGGCAATTCGCTGCCGTAATTGATGCTCTGGGTCTGGCGGCGCATATAGGCCTTCCAGGCATCCGATCCGCTCTCCCGGCCGCCGCCGGTTTCCTTCTCGCCGCCAAAGGCGCCGCCGATCTCCGCCCCCGACGGGCCCATATTGACATTGGCGATGCCGCAATCCGACCCCCGGGCCGACAGGAATATCTCCGACTCCTGCAGACTACGGGTGAGGATCGAGGAGGACAGACCTTGCGGCACGTCGCGCAACAGCGCGATCGCCTGGTCGAAATCCGCATAGCGCAACACATACAGGATGGGCGCAAACGTCTCCCGCCGCACGATGTCGGCCTGGCCCGGCATTTCTGCAATCGCCGGCCGCACATAAAGGCCGCCGATCTGCTCGCCGCCCCACACACCTCCACCGGCGGCGCGAACCGCTTCGAGCGCCTGGGTCATGGATTGCAACGCCGCCTGATCGATCAGCGGGCCGATCAGATTCTTGCTGTCGCGCGGATCGCCCACCGCGAAGCTGCCATAGGCCTGTTTCAGGCGCGGCAACAATTGGTCGTAAATGGATTCATGCACGATCAGGCGCCTCAGGCTGGTGCAGCGCTGGCCGGCGGTGCCGGCGGCCCCGAAGGCGATGGCGCGCAGCGCCAGATCCAGATCCGCCGAGGGCGTGACGATGGTGGCGGCATTGCCGCCCAGTTCCAGCAACGCCCGGCCGAACCGCGCCGCCACCGCCACGCCGGCGGCGCGGCCCATGGCGGTGCTGCCGGTGGCGGAGATCAGCGGCACCCGCACGTCCTTGGTCAAGGTTTCGCCCAATTGCGCGCCGCCTACCAGAAGCGCGGATAGCCCGTCCGGCGCGCGGCCGAAATCGGCCATGGCTTTCCTGAACAGGGCTTCGGCCACGAAGGCCGACAGTGGCGTCTTCTCCGATGGCTTCCACAGGATGGGATTGCCGCAGACCAGCGCCAGCGCCGCGTTCCAGGCCCACACCGCCACCGGAAAATTGAACGCCGAGATGATGCCCACCGGTCCCAGCGGATGCCACATCTCGCGCATATGATGATTGGGACGTTCCGACGCGATGGTGAGGCCGTAAAGCTGGCGCGACAGGCCGACCGCGAAATCGCAGATATCGATCATCTCCTGGACTTCGCCCAGGCCCTCGGACAGCGGTTTGCCGGATTCCAATGTCACCAGCCGGCCCAGCGGTTCCTTGTTGGCGCGCAAAGTTTCGCCGAAGCGCCGCACCAATTCGCCCCGGACCGGCGCCGGGGTATCCCGCCAGATCGCAAAGGCCTGCACCGATTTGGCGATGGCGGCTTCCAGCACCGCAGCGCCGGTTTCGGCCACGCCTGGCATGCGCGAACCATCGATCGGCGAAGCCCGGCCCTCGCCGCCGGATGAGAGCTTCAACCCGGCCAGGATGGCGCGCGCCTCTTCGCCCGCCTGCATCATGCCGCCGTCATCTTGAAGATGGCCTGGGCGTTGCCGGTGTCGAAGGCGAGATCCAGTCCCGCCTCGCCCGGCAGTTTTTCGCGCTGGATGAATTCGAAGAAGGAGCCCGGCACTTGGCGGTGAAAAACGCCGCCGTCTTCGCCCAAAAATTCGCGTGTCACCGGATCGGCGTGAAAGGCGGCCTGGCGCACCCGCCCCGACGCGGATATTTCGATCCGGTCCTTGACCCGCCGGCCCAGCGCGCGCTGCGCCCCGATCACATCGTCCAGCGACGAAACCCGGTCGGTGGCATGATTGAAGGCGTTGCCCTCGGTCGCGATCCAAGCCATCTCGGCGGATTCAGCCCGCAGACTTTCGTAGTCTGTGAGACGCGGCGCGCCATGGCGGCGGGCGAAACATTGGGCCAGCTTGGGAAGCAGCGCCTGCGCCTCCTCCAACGAAAGCGCATGTTGCGCCTTAAGCCGCGTCAACAAAGTTTGATCTTCCGGCGTGAGCGGGTCGGTGGAGTTGGACGCCACCCGCCGCACCGCCGCCTGGAAGGCGGGAGAGAATTGCCCGGCATGCAGTTCGCTGACGAAGAATTGCGGCAGCGCTTCCGGAAAATCGCCATGGGTGTAAGAGCGGCCGGTCATTTTCAGCCGCGGCATGGGATAGGTGTGGGTCGCGGCATAACCCAAGGGCTCCAGCACCCTGGTGATGGCGGCCTGGCCAACGGGCAATTCCCCCATGCCCGCCATCGCCAGGCTCCGCACCGCGCCGTGATCGAAGACGAGCTTTTGACCTCTCCACGCCAGATCCTCGACATAGGCCCGGCCGCTCGGCACCCGCTCCAACAGCCCGGCCAGAAGATCGAGATTGAGGGCGGCGGCGATGACGGCGCGCGACACTGCACCGCCCTGTTCACGAACGATCTTGTCCGGCAGCGCGACATGATCAAGCAAAGACGCGGCCGGGTCGGCGAGCAGCAGGCGAAGATGAGTCTGTTCAAACATGGCAATCGGCGGTAGCGGGTCCTCAGGCGGCCTTGCTTGCCGGCGCGGGCTTGGGTCCACCATAGGCGCGGCCGAAGCGGTTGGAAAGGAAGGTGGCGAGCGACACCTCTTCCTGGCGGACGAACCCCCGCTGCGGCAGCCGGCCTTCCGCCAACAAATCGAGCATGGTGCAGATGCCGGCGGCGGTGGTGATCTGGATGGCGCTGCGAGCCACTCCACGCAGTTCGGTGCCGTAGATCTTGTTGGTGTAGCTTTCCTGCAGATAACGGCCGTCGCGATGACCGGTGACGGTGACGAAGATCAGCACCACATCCTGGTGGGTGGCCGGCACCGCATATTCCAGAATGTCCTTGAACAGTTCGCGGCGCTCGCCTAGGCGCAGATCCTGGATCAGCGCCTTCATGATGCCGCGATGGCCGGGATAGCGCACGGTCTTGTAGTTGAGCTGGCGCACCTTGCCCGCCAGCGTCTCGCACAGGGTGCCGAGCCCGCCGGAGGTGTTGAAGGCTTCATAGCGCACGCCGTCGAGCGAGAATTCCTCCAGCTCCTCCAGCGGCGCCACTTCGCGCAAGGACCCGTCCACGATCGCCTCGCAAGGCTCGTCATATTCGTTGATCACCCCGTCGGTGGACCAGGTGAGATTGTAGTTGAGGGCGTTGGCGGGATAGAGCGGCAGCGCCCCCACCCGGAGCCGCACACTGTCCAGCCGGTCGAACCGCCGGGCGAGATCCTGGGCCACAATGGAGATGAAACCTGGCGCCAGGCCGCATTGGGGAACAAAAGCGCTGTCGGCGCCTTCGGCCAGGCCCTTGACCAGGCGGGTATTGGCCACGTCCTCGGTGAGGTCGAAATAATGCACTTTCGCCTGCCGCGCCGCCTCCGCAATCGCGCCGGTGACCGAATAGGGCGCCGCACTCAGCACCGCGTAACGGCCCTTCAGCGCCCTGGCCAGCGCGTCCGCGTCGGCCACATCTAGCACCAGGGTGCTCAGATGCGCCCGCCGCGGCAGTTTCTGCAGCTGAAGCTCCGAGCGGTCGGCCACCGTCACCCGGTAGTCGCCGGAGGTGCAGAGAAGATCGGCAATGGTTTCGCCGATCTTGCCCGCGCCGATCAGAAGAATGTCGCGCATCGCATCACCGTCCGAAGAATTGCCCGGACAGTGTGCCTCGAGGTGTTATCCATTTTAAAGTTGTAAACCGTCAGAAATGAGGCTCTAATAAGACATAATGTCTAGAAAAACAGACAATCTGTCTTTGGATGCGATGGATGAGCGGCTGCTGGCCCTGCTGCGCGAGGACGCGCGGCGGCCGGTGACTGCCCTGGCCCGGGCGCTGAAACTGTCGCGCGCCGGCGTCTATGCCCGCCTCAACCGGCTGCAGAAACAGGGCCCGATCCAGGGCTATACGGTGAAGCTCAAGCCTGACTATAACCGCCGCCAGATCCGGGCGCATGTGATGATCAAGGTGGCGCCCAAACTGTCGCGCGCCACCGAACGTCAACTGGCGGCGATGCCCGCCCTCACCGCGCTCTATACCGTCAGCGGCGAGCACGACCTGATCGCGATGGTGGAGGCGGAGGATGTCGGCAAGCTGGATGCGCTGATCGACGCCATCGGCTCGCTGGAGGGAGTGGAGAAGACGGTCTCCTCCATCCTGCTCTCGTCGAAAGTGCAACGCTGACGCCGGCGGTGCCGGAGCCGAGATCAATCGATGATGTGATACACCGGCGCCTTCTCCATCTCCCATTTGCCGGAATGCCGGTCGTAGCGGGAGAGCGTGAAGCAGTGCCAGTCGGTGTCGTCCAGCTTGGGATGATCGGCTCGGTAATAATAGCCGGGCCAGCGGGTCTCGGTGCGGAACATGGTGTGTTGCGTCACCGATTCCGAAGCCAGCACCCGATGCTGAAGCTCCCAGGCCCGCTGAAGCTGGTGCAGATCCTCGGCCCCGATATGGTCGAGATCTTCCTTCAGCATGGTCAGCAGTTCCAGCCCGCGGGTGAGCAATGGCTCGTTGGTGGTGTAATGAGCACCGATGCCGCCGACATACTCATCCATGATCTTCTCCAGACGCTGAAGGCCATGGATCGGCAGGATGTAGTTGGGTGAAACGGTTCCCGCGACGATCTCGTTGCGGCCGACCTGGTAATTCTCCAGCGGCTTGTAGACGACTTTCTTGAGATCCTCATATTCCGCCTCGCTCACTTGCGGCTGGTCGCGGCCCAGATCGTTCACATAATTGACCGCCGCCTTGGCGGCGATCCGGCCTTCGGTGAAGGAGCCGGAGGAGAATTTGTGGGCGGTGCCGCCGATGGTGTCGCCGGCGCCGAAAAGCCCTGCCACCGTCATCATCCGGTTATAGCCCCACTGATAGTCCGCGGGCGCGTAATCCGACGGCCCGCTCGCCCAGGCGCCGGAACAGGTTGCGTGCGAACCCATCACATAGGGCTCGGAGGTGGTGAGCTCCGGATTGGTGTGCTTGGGATCGATATTCTGCGATGCCCACACCACCGCCTGGCCGATGGTCATGCCCAGGAAATTCTCCCAGCCGACGGTTTCCTTGTGCGGGTCCTGGAAGGCCTCCTTCGTCACCATCCGGATGGGACCGCGGCCGGCCTTCACCTCTTCCAGCAGGGCGTGATTGCGCAGACAGGTCGGCACCGGATGCCGGTCGACATAATCTCCGACCATCGCCTTGATCGAGTCATACCATTTGGGCTCGTAATTCTCGCCATAGGCGTTCTCGGTGTAGGTCTTGAGATGGAGGAAATAAGCACCGACCGGCCCGTAACCATCCTTGAACCGGGTCAGCACGATCCGGTTCTCCATTTGCGTCATCTTGGCGCCGGCCAGGATCGGCAGCGCATAAGCCGAGGCGCTGCTCCAGGGCGCATACCATGTCCGCCCCATGCCTTCGCCGACCGCGCGGGGCTTGAAGATGTGCGACGCGCCGCCGGCGCAGACGATCACCGCCTTGGCGCGGAAGACATAGAAATCCCCGGTGCGGACATTGAAGCCCACCGCGCCGGCGACCCGGTCGGGTTTGATCTTGTCCATCAACAGATGGGTGACCATGATGCGGTTATAGACTTCGGTGGCGGCCTTGCGCGCGGCCTCGGCGACGATCGGCTTGTAGCTCTCGCCATGGATCATGATCTGCCACTTGCCTTCGCGCTGATAGCGGCCGGTCTTGGGGTCCTTCATCATCGGAAGGCCCCATTCCTCGAACTTGTGCACCGTGGCGTCCACATGCCGGGCGATGTCGTAGCCCAGATCCTCGCGCACCAGGCCCATCAGGTCGTTGCGGGCGTAGCGGACATGATCCTCGGGCTGATTCTCGTTCCACTGCATGCCCATATAGCAGTTGATCGCGTAAAGGCCCTGGGCCACCGCGCCGCTGCGCTCGATATTCGCCTTCTCGACGCAGACGATCTTCAGATCGCGTCCCCAATAGCGGGATTCGTAAGTGGCGCCGCAGCCGGCCATGCCGCCGCCGATGACCAGGATATCCGAATCCACCAGAACCGTCTTCTTGCGGCTGAACAGGCCCATCAGACCACTCCTGGCTTCAATCTGTCCGGCGTCAAGGCGGGCAATTTGTCGATATGGAGCGCTTCCGGCTCATGCGCCAGTTCCTGACTCTGCAAGGCCTCCGGGCTCGGCGCCGCATACTCGTCCGACGATTTGATCGATCCCCATGGCGTGGTGCGGATCGGCGACACGAAATTCTTCTCGCGGCCGTCGCGGAACGTGATCTTCCATGAAATGGTGCCCTTCTCCTCCTCGCGGAGCACCCGGACGCTGTGGCCGAGCGGCGCGAAGTCGGCATAACCGCGGGCATCGATGGCGTTTTGCGGACAGGCCTTCACGCAGGAATAGCACTCCCAGCACATGTTGGGCTCGATATTAAAGGCCCGGCGATAGGTGGTATCGATGTGCATGATGTCGGACGGGCAGATATCGACGCAATATCCACAGCCGTCGCAACGGGTCATATAGACGAATGTCGGCATGATATTCCGTTACCTCCTGAACCGAAGACCCGTGAAGGCCATGCTAGTAATGCCGGGGCTGGCGGCGGGCGCTGCCGAACAGCTCCGGCTTGTCGGCCGGAGCCGGCAAATTGCTCCGCGAGCCGTTGGCCTCTTCCACCCGTTTCTCGAAGGCCGCCGCGGGCTTATAGAACATGTGCGAGAATTTGGACCAGGGAACGCCCGCGAACAGCACCGTGGTGGCGATGAGATAGAGACCAAGGGCGACGTTGGTCCAGGCATTGCCGGCCGCCTGCATTTGCGCCCAGATCAAGGCCATGGTCGCGCTGGCCAGCAACGACAGGATGAACAGGTCCGCGCGCACGATCCGGAACGGCGAATGGCCCTCGGCCGAGACATCCACCCGGATGAAGAACCAGAACCAGTAGCCGCCGAGGCATACCAATAGGGCCCCGAGATACCAAAGCTGGGGCAGGATGGCGGGGGTGGCCGTGGCCGGTGTCGGATACCAGAACACCATGATCACGGTGGTGATCACATAAGCCAGAAAGCCGTACATAGTCAGCACATGGGCGAGCCGGCGCCGCTGGCTGCAGAATTCGCCGGCGGTCAGAACATCCACCGCCACGGTCTGGACCGCCAGCGACACCATCTCGCCGCCGCCCACCGGCTTGGTTCCTTTCCGCCGGGCATTGCGCCAATTCTCGAAGAAATAGGTGGCGCTCTTCTTATGCAGGAGGTCGAGCAGCGTGCCGCCCCCGACCAGAATGATCATCACCACCACATAGGCTTGCATGATGGCGGGCGACAGGGAGGCGGAGAGCGCGGCGAAAGGATTGCTGCTGAACATCAAACCACCCCGATATTGGCCGGCTGCCGCGACCGGAGGCATTGCCGCCCCGATGACCGATCGGCAAATGATTGTCTTCCGGGAAAACTCGCGCCTGGAGGCCGCATGCAATTGCCGGCAGGCGCGGCGCCCGCAATGGCGTTCCACATTGTTTCGGCTCGTAGCACCCAAGCCCCCCAACTATTATTCCACCCCGGCGCATCTTTCGACGACGCAGCCCGGCTTCTTTGCAAACCGACTGTAGTACACCCTGCGCGCGAGACAATATGATTGATGCGCGGATTGTCGCCGCCGGCGCTTGCGCTGCCGATCGCATGCCGCGTGCGTGCGCCAGGATGTGTGGTGGGAGACTTATTCGCAACGTTATCAATGGCATTCGACAGCTATTGCGCTGCAGCGTGATTGCGCGCGGCGCGCCCGGCGGTTCGGCGCGGGCCGCGCGATCCATCGAAGCGCCCGAATGAACTGATCGCCGCTTCCGAATATCGCCCACCCGCGAAGACGGTCGCGCAATCCGAATCGAAAAGCGACACGATCAGCGTTTCATCGCCGGCTGGCCTCAATCCAACCCGGCGGCTACAGTCCGGGCCGGCCCTTCAACGGACATGGAGACGTCCACCGATGTCGACATTGGTATCACCGCATGGCGGTGGATCGCTCAAGTCGCTGCTGCTTCCCAGGACCGAGCGCGCAGACGAGATCAAGCGCGCCGAAAAGCTGAAGAAAGTCCCCATGAGCAGCCGCGAAGTGTCGGATCTGTTCATGTTGGGGATGGGCGCCTACACGCCGTTGGACGGATTCATGGGCAAGGAGAATTGGCGCGGCTGCTGCACCGACATGATGACCGGTGACGGCATATTCTGGCCGATCCCGATCACTTTATCATGCGAGGAAGACCTGGCTGGCGGCATCGCCATCGGCGAGGAGATTGCGCTGATCGACGGGGTGAGCCGCGAAATTTTGGCCATTCAGACGGTGAGCGAAAAATACGCCATCGACCGGGAACTGGAGTGCCGGGAGGTGTTTCGCACCACCGACATCGCACACCCTGGTGTCCGCAAAGTGATGGAACAGCCCGGCACCAATCTGGCCGGACCGGTCATGGCGCTGTCCGAGGGCCCTTTTCCCGAAACCTATAAGGGACTTTATCACCGGCCGGCCGAAACCCGGGCCATGTTCGAGGCCAATGGCTGGTCGAAAGTGGCCGCGTTCCAGACCCGCAATCCCATGCACCGCAGCCATGAATATCTGGCCAAGGTCGCGATCGAGATTTGCGACGGCTTGCTGATCCATCAGGTGCTGGGCGCCCTGAAACCGGGCGATATTCCGGCGGAGGTGCGGGTGCGCGCCATCGATGCCCTGGTCACCAACTATTTCGTGCCCGGCACCGCGATTCAGGCGGGCTATCCGATCGAGATGCGCTATGCCGGCCCCCGCGAAGCGCTGCTGCACGCCGTGTTCCGGCAGAATTTCGGATGCACCCATCTGGTGGTCGGCCGCGATCATGCCGGCGTCGGGGACTATTACGGCCCGTTCGACGCGCATCATATTTTCGATTCGCTGCCGCCCGGCAGCATGGAAATTCAGCCGCTGAAGATCGACGTCACCTTCTACTGCTACAAGTGCAAGGGCATGGCGACGGGCAAGACCTGCCCGCATGGCGACAAGGACCGGCTTCAGATATCCGGCACCCGGCTGCGCCAAATGTTCGCCGGCAAAGAACCCATTCCGGAAGAATTCAGCCGCAAGGAAGTGATTGACGTCCTGCAGGCCTATTACGACAGTCTGAATTGACCCCGCGAAGGCGTGAGCAGGAAATCGGCAATGATCATCGCCCAAATCAGCGACACCCATATCCTGGCGCGGTCATCGGATCAGGGCGCCAGCCGGGCCGAGAATCTTCGGCATTGCGTGGCAGACATCAATCGTCAGGGCGTGGACGCCGTGATCCATACCGGTGACAGCGTGCACCAGGCCGAGCCGGACGAATATGCGCATCTGCGCGAGATTCTGGCCGGCCTGCAGGCGCCCCTGTTTCTGGTTCCGGGCAATCGCGACCGCCGCGAGGCACTCAGCGCCGCGTTCGGCAACCTGCCTTACCTGCTCCAGACCGGCGAATATTTGCACTACGCGGTCGAAAATTGTCCGGTCCGATTGATCGGACTCGATTCGACGGCTGCCGGCGAACGCAAGGGCGTGTTCGGCGCCGACCGGCAGGCCTGGCTCGAGACGAAACGCTGGCCCAAGAGCCCGAAAGACCCACCATACTCTTCATTCATCATCCGCCTTTCGATATCGCGGAGCATTATGTGGGCGGATACCGGCATCAGCAGGATGCCGACGGTCTGGCCGTAGTGGTCAGCCGCCATTCGCAGGTCAAACAGCTTCTTTGCGGACACGTCCATTGCCTGCATCGCACCAATTGGGCCGGCACCATCGCCACCACCATGCCCAGCGTGGCGGTGGACCTGCGGACCGGACCTGACGGCGGCTTGAATGGGGCGCCCGGCTATGCCCTGCACCAGATTTCGCCGGAAGGCGATCTCACCAGCCAAATACGGATCGCGGCCGACTGATCGCAACTGTCGATCCGAACGATCATGAAGGGTGGTACCCTGGGTCATTTCCGTTTGGAAAGATTCCGGCAATCTGGGTTGCATTGAGGAGATGCAGAATTGTCGCGCTCCGGGAATCGGTTCCCGCGCGCGCTTTCCCTGCCCGCTTCGCCGCGGGGGAAGTAAATTGTCACACAAAAAGATGTGGAATGCTATGAAGAGTGAAGTGCGAGTCTGTCAGGCACGAACACCGGAGCGCCGGCTTGGAAATCTATCTTCCCATCGCAGAGATGTCGGTCAATTGGCCGATCCTGCTGGGGCTGGGCACGGCCGCGGGCTTTATCGCAGGTTTGCTGGGTGTCGGCGGCGGCTTCCTGATGACGCCGCTGCTGATCTTCTACGGCATTCCGTCCGGTATCGTCGTTGCCACCCAGGCGAGCCCCATTTCCGCCTCTGCCCTGGTGGGTGCCGTCACCAGAGGAGCAAGCGGCAGCGTCGACTTCAAGATGGGCTTCATCCTCCTATGTGGAGGGCTGGCGGGCTCCGCGGTGGGCGTCGATATTTTCGACTATCTGAGGCGGCTGGGGCAGATCGATTTCGCGGTGTCGATCGGCTATGCGCTGCTATTGAGTTCGGTCGGCGGCCTGATGCTGGTGGAAAGCGCGCGGGCCTATTTCGCCATTAAGAAGGGTGCGTCGCCCACCGCGCGCCTGTCGGGCCAGCACACTTGGATCCACAAGCTGCCCTTCAAGATGCGCTTTCGCGCCTCGCGCCTTTATGTCAGCGCCATCCCGGTGGTGGTGCTGGGCTTTTCGGTCGGCATGATGACGGCGATCCTGGGAACCGGCGGGGGATTTCTGCTGATCCCGGCGCAAATCTACCTGCTGCGGATGCGGACCGCGATGGCGGTCGGCACTTCGCAGTTTCAAGTCTGCATCGTGGCCATGATGACGACGCTGATCCACGCCGTGACCGGCCGCACCGTCGATATCGTCCTGGCCTTTCTGCTGATTTTGGGGAGCGTTCTGGGCGCGCAGATCGGCCTGCGGGTGGCGTCCCGGCTTCGCAGCGAGCAGCTCAGAATTGCGTTCGCGGTTCTGCTGCTGGTCATCGCCGTTCAACTGATTGCGGGACTGACGCGCACGCCGCCCGACATCTACACCACCCTGTTGGGAACATAGAGACAGTGTCTGTTTCGCGCCCTTTGCGTGTATCGGCTCAGGCCACCGCGCGAAGATCGAACCTGGAACCGGCCCTGCCTTTTCTTTGCTCACTCTGTGCGTTCGCGCATCATCCTGCGACTCAAAGCGCCATCGATGCGTGCGCGCCGCGGATTGATCGGCATGAATCCACCTGTTCCGGTGGAATTTCCCGGCGGCATCGCTTGAAGCGCCCTGGAGAGCGGTCCTAGCCTTTTCGTGCGGAGTGTCCGGGCCGTTTGATGCAGCGGCGGCTGTGATCGTCACAGCCTCGATTTGTGTCGGCCACCAGCCAACCATCCATGAGGAGAAATCCGAAATGACCAGCATCATCACTGAAGAAGGCAGGAACGATCTTTTAAGCCGCGGCTATTCGCGCCGGCACATGTTGCGTTCGGCGGTTATCATCGGCGGCGCTTCGGCGCTGACCGCGCTTTACCCCGAACGCGCGGCTGCAGCCGCCGCCGGAAAAGCGGCGGGCGCGAAAAACATGATCCGCATCGGCGCCAATGAATGCTGGACCGGCCCCTTCGCCGCCGGTGTGGCCGCGGGATCGGCGATTTTCCCCAAGAGCAACCGCTACAGTCCCAACAACGAGCGCGGCGATTTCATCCGGGCGGTCTCGCAGATGGAAAAGGTCCCTGAAGATCATGTCTCGCCCTGGCCCGGCTCCAGTGAACCGCTGGCGCGCACGGTGGCGGCCTTCTGCTCGCCCACCAAGGGCCTGGTCATCGCCAATCCGAGCTACGAAGCGGCGGGCCGGGCTGCGGAATATCTCAAAGTCCCAACCAAGGCGGTGCCGCTGAAGGCCGATTACAGCCATGACGTCAAGGCCATGCTGGCGGCCAATCCCAAGGCCGGGGTCTATTATATCGTCAATCCCAACAATCCCACCGGCACCGTGACGCCGATGGCGGATATCGAATGGCTGGTCGCCAACAAACCGGCGGGTTCCATCGTGCTGATCGACGAAGCCTATATCCATTGGAGCGACGCCTATCCCAACAACAGCGCCTCCCATCTGGCGGTCCAGGGCAAGGACGTGATCATCCTGCGCACCTTCTCCAAAATCTTCGGCATGGCCGGAGCGCGGATGGGCTTCTTCATGGCCCGGCCCGACCTGATCGCGAAGATGCAGATGTATGACGGCGGCGCGCTGTCCTTCATGCTGCCCATCCCCACCCTGGTCTGCGCCACCGCCAGCCTGGGCGCGCACAACGACATCATGGCGCGGCGCAAGGAGATGATGGCAAACCGGGCCATGACGGTCGCCTTTCTCGCCAAGCACAAATTCAAGGTGATCGGGAGCAGCCAGGCCAATTTCCTGATGGTCGATTGGAAGACCAAGACCGCCAAGGAGATGCAGGCGGCATTCAAGGCGCAGGGTGTGGAGATCGCGGGACCGCGCTGGCCGGCCTGGCCGACGGTGTCGCGGGTTTCGATCGGCTCGAAACAGGATATGCAAGGCTTCTACAATGCTCTGACCAAGGTGGCGTCGGCCTGACGATGCCGAGACACCGGCCCGGCCGTGGTGCGACGGCGACACCGTCCACCGCGGCCATGTCGGATTCAATCGCGGCGGGGCCGGCGCAGGGTGAAGGCCTCGAACGGCGCAACCCGGCCGTCATGCCCTACCACGTCATAATAAGTGACGGTGATGGTGGTATCGCCGCCCGGCCGTGAACCCGGATCAACGGCAAAAGCGGCAAAGCCGTAAGCATGGGCGGCGTTTCTCACCGCCGACCAGGGTGCATCTTCCTTGACATAGACCGGCGGGCGTCTGCCATGCGCCGGATCGGGTTCGCCCACCTTGGTGATCACCCGGCATTGCGGCGGATCGAAGAACAGCCGGTTGGAGGGAACCGAGGTGCCGCCGCCGCCGATCACCATATGCACCGTGCCCTTGCTGGTGTCGATCACGTCGGTGGCGGTGGCGACCGGCAGGGGCGTGCGGGTTGTGTTGGCCTGATGTCCGCGAAGCGGGTGCGAGCGCTCGTAGTGATGCTCATGCCCGCACACCACCAGATCCACGCCATGGCGGTCGAACAGCGGAACCCACTCTTCCCTTATGCCGAGATCGGCGCCGTTGAACTTGTCGGCGGTGGAAATCGCCACCTGATGCATGCAGACCACGATCCAGTCGATGTCGCGATTGCCGCGGGCGGCGGTCAATTCCTTTTCCAGCCAGGCCTTCTGCGCACCACCCGAATAGCCGCGCACATAGCTGTCGCCGCCGTCCTGATAGGCGACATCGTCATTGGCGATGCTGATCACCCGGACCGAGCCGGCGGTGAAAGCGTACCAAAGCCCGCGCGTCGCCTCGCTCTGCCCTTCGGCGGCAGGCAGCGAGAAATAAGTCTGATAGGCGCGATATCCGATCGGCCCATTGCCCCGCTCATTCTCGTGATTGCCGGGCGCGGGCATCCAGGGCCGCTTGCGGGCGCTGCGGCTGTTGTTGGCCCAGAAATCCCACCAGCTTTTCACCCGATCCTCGGCCAGGTTGGCATAGCAGAGATCGCCATTCATCAGATGAAACAGCGGTTCCACCCGCTCCACGCCTAAGGTGGTGTCGGCGGCCCAGGGCGAACCCAGATTGTCGTTCACGTAAAGCGGCGCGAGCAGCGTGACACCGTCAGGCGGCGCGTAAGTCTTGCCCAGGGTGGGCGTGCCTTGATCGCCAAAGCTGGTGAAGGTGAAGGGCGCCCGTCCCCGTGGCGCGGTGCGAAAGGTGCCGAATTCCGGCTCGGCGCCGTCATGCAAGGCCGCGTATAAATAGGTCGCGGCCGGCGTAAGCCGCGCGAGTTTGGCATGATGGGCATAGACCATCTGGCCCGACTTGGCGTCGGTATAGCTGACCGTCCCGGCCTTGGCCGTCTGTTCGAGCCTGCCGTCCAGATGCCCAAGCAGCACCCGGGGATGTTCGACCGGTTCGAGCGTATGCCAGGACACCACCATCTCCGAGGCGGCATCGGCGCCGAACTGCAGATGCAGGCCGAAGACCGGCGGCACGGCCGGATTGCCCGGCATAGGCTCCGCGGCCTCCCCGCGCCCGATCAGCGGCGAAGCCATCAGCGCGCCGCCGCTCAAGGCCGCTGCGGCGAGCAGCCGGCGGCGGCTGAGCTCGAGATCCAATCCAGTGCCGGTCATGGCCGCATCCGCCCTTGGTGCCTCAAAATCCTATGCCAACGCGGTGACGGTTCCGCAAATGCGCGGCACAGTTAGACCGCATCGGAAGTCGCGATCAAGACGAACGCTTGGGATTTCGGCAGAGCCCGCTGTTGGTCGGGTCCGGAACGGCATTATAGTGCGCCATGGCAAGAATATTCATCAGCGGATCGGCGGACGGTCTGGGCCTGATGGCGGGCGAGGTGCTGCTCGAACAGGGCCACCAGGTGACCTTCCATGCCCGCAATCAGACCCGCGCGGACGACCTCAAGCGCAAGCTCGACGGCGCGCAGGACGTGGTGATCGGCGATGTGGCGACCATCGCCGCCATGCGGTCCGTGGCCGACCAGGTAAACCGGTTGGGCCGCCACGACGCCGTCATCCACAATGTCGCCATCGGCTATCGCGAGCCCGGCCGGATCGAAACCGAAGACGGGCTGTCGCGGCTTTTCGCCATCAACACGCTGGCGCCCTATCTGCTCACGGCGCTGATCGAAAAACCGGCGCGGCTGGTCTATTTGAGTTCGGGCCTGCACCGCAGCGGCGATCCGGATCTGTCGGACCCGCAATGGGAAAAGCGGCGCTGGAACGGAACCCAGGCCTATTCCGACAGCAAGCTGCACGATGTGTGGATCGCCTTCGGCGTCGCCCGGCGCTGGCCGGATGTCCTGTCCAACGCGCTGGAGCCGGGCTGGGTCGCCACCAAGATGGGCGGGCCGGGCGCACCCGACGATCTGGCCGAGGGCGCTCTCACCCAGGCCTGGCTCGCGGTGAGCCAGGATCAAGCCGCGGCTGTTTCCGGCCGCTATTTTTACCATCAGAAACTGAAAGTACCGAGCAATGCCGCGCGCCGCGTTGATCCGCAGGACCAGCTGCTCGACTATTGCAAATCCGTCTCCGGCGTGGCGATTGCCTAGCATCTCGCGGGTGCGGTCCGGTTTGCGGATCGGATATGGGACTGGCAGGCTCGGCCGGCGCTGATTCAGTCGGCGGCCCCAATTCGCACGGCAGGACCTGATCGTAAATCTTTGGCTGGATTTGAAGCTGCTGTTGCTGTTGGGGATCGCCAACGGCGTGCCGCTGTTCGCCAAGAAGATCCTGGGCTCCCGGCTGGCACATCCCCTGGACGGCCATGTCCGCCTGGCGGACGGGCAGCCGCTGCTGGGACCCGCCAAGACCTGGCGCGGCATCGCGCTTTCCTTGCTTTTGACCGCCCTGGCCGCGCCCGTCATCGGCATCGACTGGCGGACCGGGCTTCTGATCGCGGCACTGGCGATGCTGGGCGATCTTATTTCGAGTTTCCTGAAACGCCGGCTTGGGCTTGCCTCCAGCAGCATGGCGACCGGATTGGATCAGATTCCGGAATCCCTGCTGCCCATGCTGGCCGCGGTCCCGCTGCTGGGATGTTCGCTTGCCGATGTGGCGCTGGTTACCGCCTGCTTTTTCGCCGGCGAAATCCTGCTGTCCCGGCTGCTGCACCGGGTTCATTTGCGCGACCAGCCTTATTGAATGGCGGGCTCAGGCGCAGTTGAGTTCATGCAGGGTGATTTCGGGCGGGCAATTGAGCCTCACCGGCACGATGCTGGTGCCCGCGCCCGCCGAGGTGTAGCCCAGCATATTGCCATATCTCCAAGGGCCTGAACCCATGCGCCGGGGCAGCACGGAATCCAAGGTGATGGGAATGGCGCCCGGCAGGCAGATCTGTCCGCCATGGGTGTGGCCGCTGAGCATGACATCGAAACCGGCATCGGCCGCCTGGCGATAGACTTCCGGCGTGTGGGACAAAAGGACGGAAAATTCGCCGCGCGGGACCGCCGCCGCGGTTTTGGCGATATCCTCGGCCCGGAAATAATGCGCGTCATCGATCCCGGCCAGGTGAATCCGGCTATCTCCCCGCTTAATCGCGACCGCCTCGTTGAGGAGCATACGGATTCCCAGCTGCTCCAAACCCGGCACCATACGAATCGAGTCATGATTGCCCAGCACGCCGAACATGTCGCTCTCGACCTGTCGACAGATGTCTTTAAGTCCCCGCAGTGTCGCTTCATAGGGCCCCCAGGTCCCTCCCCTGTAATCGCCGGTGAGAATGCAAAGATCATATTGAAGCCCCGCGATCAGCATGGCGACACGCGCCATGGCATCCGGATTGGTGTCCACATGCAGATCGCTCAAATGCAGAATACGGAAGCCATGAAAAGTCCGGGGCAGGCCGGCGCGGGTGATGATGTTGCGCCGGACCCGAACATTGACGGCATTCCTTTGGCCGCGACCGTAGAGGCCGCACGCCTTCAGCCCAATGGTGAGCAGGGACCGCATCGCAAACCAGTTTTCGGGATGAAAGAAATTGATCCCGTATCCGAACACCCGGGCTTCATGGTCCAACTCGATGCCGAGCCTTTGCCGGGCGGCATCCGGGCCGATCCGATGCGCCAGCGCTTCGATCAGCCGCTCGTCGTCCTGACTGTTCGCTGCAGTGTTCAACGCGCCTGCTCTGGTTCTCGATGTGGATGCGGGCCGCCGCCGGCCCGGGAAGAGACCAGGAGCAGGATAAGCCCCACGACCAGGATTGCGGAAGCGGCAAGAAAGGCCGTTGACGCGCCATAGGCCTGCCAGAGATAACCGCCGCCGGCGCCCGCTATCAGCGCACCCACCCCATTGGCGGCATTGAGCAGACCCAAGCCGCTACCCCGCAGATCCGCCGAGGTCAGCTGCGCCGCCAGCGCCCGCTGCACTCCATCGGTCAGGGCAGGAAACAACCCCAGCACAAGGAATCCCAGTACCAGCGACCAGATCGACTGGGCGATGCCGAGCAGAAGATAGCTCACCAGCAATACCGCATAGCCGGCCAGAATTACGGCACGCGCGCCTTTGCGGTCGCTCGCCTTGCCCGCCGCCACAGAGAATGCCGCATAGGACAGATTGTAGATCATGTAGAAGAGCGGAATGTCCGCGATCACTAGGCCCAGCGACTCGGTCTTGAGCAGGATGACCGCGACCGGCAAGGACCCCATCGAAAGAACCAGGACCGCACCCAGATAAAGCTTGAATCCCTTGGAGAAGCGCGCAAAAGAGGCGATCAGGCGCTTGGGGCCCGTCCGGGCGCGAACCGCCACATCCCGGATGAAGACCAAGCTCGCGATGGCGAGCAACCCCACCGCAAACGCCGTAAAGAAGACGACCGGGAAACGGGACGGGAAGCGGCTGAGTATCAGATAGGCGGCGAGCGGACCCAGGATCGCGCCCACCGTATCCATTGCCCGATGAAAGCCGAAGGCGCGCCCGATCTCGCGCTCGGACGCCGACAGCGAGATGATGGAATCGCGGGCGGAATCGCGAAGCCCCTTGCCCACCCGGTCGAGAAATCTCAGCCCCAGCGCGCCAGTGACGGTGAAGACCAGGGCGTAAACCGGCCGTGTCAGGACGGACAGCGTATAGCCTGCGACCACCAGCGTCTTTCGCGACTGCAGCCGGTCGGAGAGATAACCGGAATATATCTTGAAGATGTTCGAGGCGAATTCGGCGATTCCGTCGACCAACCCGAGCGATCCGGCGCCCGCCTTCAACACCGTGGTGAAGAAAGCGGGAAAGACCGCATAGATCATTTCCGAGGAGAAATCGTTGAACAGGCTGGTCAGCCCGAGAAAGACGATATTGCGGGGCAGGCCGAATATCCGGTTTTTCATGCGGCGGCGCCCATGATTGCGTCGCAGCCACAATAGCATCTGCTGCGCTTCTCAGAGAACCCGGCAATCACGAAGTCGTTTCGCCTCTCCCGCCACGGCCTCGCAGTCTGCTTCGGACCAATTATCCTTCGGCCCAATCAATTTGCTTCAGGCCTATCCTTCCATGCCACTCCGAGCACCAAATGAATTAGCAAGTCCGCTCAAGACACTAAGAAAAGCGCAGTGAGCGAACTCACCGTCTTACGACGGCGGTTGTCATGGATTTTAAAGCGTCACGCGGACGCCAAAAAGATAATCGGGGTCGTAGAATTCGTTCTGGACCGGAAAATCCTTGCTTTTGGTTTGCGTGAACTCCAGGTGCGTGTTGGACATGTCCTTGATGTCGAAATAGACCTGGATCTGGTCGGTGATGTTGTAGGTGCTGCCAAAATCGAGGCGGAAGCGCGGTTGGGAATAAAGGTCGGTCCCATCGCTGTCGCCGACGGCCCAGAGATTGGTGGACACGTAGGACGCCGCCAACCGCATATAGAGCGGACCATTGCCGTAATAGATGCTTGCATTGTAGTTGAAGGGCGAAGTTTGCGGCAGCGTATGCTCTTCGCCGACCCGGATTTCGCCCCTTGACTTCACATAGGTCAAGTTGCCCTCGAAGCCAAAGCCGTCGAGCGGCTGGGGCAGGAAATCGAACTGCTGGTTATATTCCAGTTCGAGGCCCTCGGTGCGGGCTGAGCCGATGTTCGAAAAACTCACCAGGTCGACGGGCTGGCCGATAAAACCAGGAACGTCCGTCGCGCTCTTGTTTTCGGTCGGAACGATGTAGTCCGTGAAAGCCTTGTAGAACAGGCCGGCCGAGATGATGCCGTTATTCGGCAGGAAGTAGGAGGCCGTCAAATCCACGCTGTGACCGAGCGTCGGTTTCAGATCGGGATTGCCCTGCGACACGATCGGCTTGGCATTTTGCAGATCGACCGAGCGCGCCGCCGTGATCTGGTTGAAGCCGGGCCGGGCGATAGCCGTCGAAAACGCGGCGCGGAATTGCAACGCGTCGCTTGCCTGGTATTTGAAGCTGATGTCCGGGAAGAAATTCGTGTAGCTGTGTGTCACCGTGTCGGGCGTGATGGTCGTGTTGCCTGACACGTCCGTGGTCAGGGTATTGGCGGTATAGCTTCCCTCCGTATCCTCGATGCGCACGCCGCCGATCACGTCGAGCGCGCCGAATGTGGCGCTGTATTGGACATAGCCGGCATACACATTCTCGCTGTCATGCTCGAAGGTCGAGGGATCGGCCGCGACCGCAGTTTGCGGAATACCCAGAAGCTTCGAATAGACCGGCGAAGGGCCGATATCGTAAGAGTTGTTGTAATAGATCACGTCCGGACCGCTCACATAGTCGGCCAGGTTCTGATCCGTCGGATTCAGATCCGCGTTGTATTGCTGGGCGCCGCGGGTGCGTTCGCGCACGCTGCTGCCGAACTTGAACACGCCCTGGTCGCCCGAAAATTCGAGCGGAAAGGCGAAGTTCGTCACCCCGGCATATTCGGTATCGGCGTTCCGGGAGGGGCCATTGCTCCCGGAGGCCGTGGTGTACAGGCTCGGATCGGCGAGATTGAGGCCGCCCAGCGCCGTGTAGGCCGGCCGATTGGGATTGGTGTTGTTGTAGACGATGTCGAAGGGATTGGGATCGGAAAAGTGAACATTGACCGAATAGGGAAACTTATCGAAGCCCTCGGTCCAAGAAAGGCGGGCGTCCATGCTCACCGTATCGGCAATTAGCGTGTTGCCGCCGACCTCGATAAGATTGTTGCCCACCTGTTCCTTCGTATTGATATCGGCGTAATGAGCGCCGGCGCCCGATGAGGTGAAATCGCCGGTGGTGTTGTCGACGCTCTGGATATTGTCGGCCAGGCTGCCGATCACGAATTCGTGCTTGTTGGCGCGCTCGACATAGCCGGCGTGAAAGGCGCGCGCATACAAGGAAGTCGTGTCGTCCGGGCTGAAAGTCACGCCGCCGCCATAACCCTGCCGCAGGCGATGATACTGGTAATAGCGGTATTGGACGTCGTCGAAGGCCTTTGCGGTCAGACGCGGGCTGGTGCCCGCGGGCACCGTGGTCGGATCGTTGATGTAGTCTTCCTCGATGTCATCCAAGCCGCGATGGTCCTGCGCGTAGCTGTAGCTGAAGATCACCGAGATCTTGTCGTCGTCGAAGCGCTTTCCGACCGTAATATCGCCCTTATAGACCGGCGAACCGCGCAGGGATTCGATGCCGCCACCGAGAGAGCCGTCAACCAAAAATTCCTTGCCTTCCGGGATTGTGCGCGGCTGAATATTGACGACGCCGCCCAATCCTTCCGCGTCAATTTCAGGGGTCAGTGACTTAATTACTTCAACGCCGCCCAGAATACCGGCCGGAAAGGCGTCGAAGGCCACCGCGCGCCCGCCGCTCTGCGGCGAGGCCGGATTGCTCGCCGTCATGCGCACGCCGTCGAAGGTGGTGCCATTGAGGTCTGCGTCCATGCCACGGATGTTGACGAACCGGCCTGCGCCAGAATCCGATTCCATCGAGATGCCCGGCAGGCGCTGAAGCGCTTCGGCCGCATTGGAGTCGGGGAGAGACCGAACCTGCTCAAGGGGCGCAATATCGAGAATGACGGGCGCCTGCTTCCTGATATCGGCGGCCTGATCGCGCGAACCGGTGACAACCACGGTCTCGATATTTCCTGAACTCGCGGCCTGTTGTGCATGGGCGGCTTGGCCGAACCCGATCAGAATGGCTGCCGCGCCGGTCGTCGCAAACAGTCCAGCCGAGAAATATCTCGTCGTCATCCCTCATCCCCTCCGATGTATGTGCGCAGCGAACCCCTCGGCGCGCGCCGTCTTCTTTAGTGGCTAATGGGTGACGTTCTGAATTCGCTTTTATGACTGTTGGGGGAATAAAAAATTGAGAAAAGTTGAGATTTGTTTCGGGGAAAGAACGCGCTTGCCTCTGTGAATTATCGGCTTCGCGCCTTATGGTCAGGAGAAGCTTGCTCTTAAATCCGGTTTTCACCCGACAGCGTGCGATCCGTCCGTCGATTGCTGTGGTCTAAGCTGGCGCGGAAGAATATCGCCGGACGGTCTTAACAACGCTTGTCAAAAGACTTGTGATGCAAGCAGATGTCACCTCGTCTTCCATGCGTTGCCCATTCATTGTCGTCATCTGCACCAACATGTGAGATAAGCGTCGACGCATGACATTCGGCAAGATTGCTCTAACCGTCTTCGCGCTGCTCACAAGCCCCGTTATGGCCTCGGCCGCGGACGCCCCCCGTCCACCCATGCCGCGCTACGACCATATCTTCGTGATTATCGCCGAGAATAAGGGCTTCGATCAGTTGATGCGGCATCCGGACTGGACGCCCAACATCCAACAACTGGCAGGCGAATACGGCCTTGCCACTCAATTTTATGCCGAAGTGCATTCCAGCGAAGGCAACTATGTCGCCATGGTGGGCGGCGATACCTTCGGCATACATGACGACGACGCCTTCTATTGCAAGCCCGGTCCCAGAAGCGAGTTCTGCGAAAAAAGCGACCGGCCGGACTATGCCGATCACACTATCCGCGCGCCCAGCCTGGCGGATCAACTGTCGGCAAAGCATCTCTCCTGGAAAGGCTATTTCGAGGATCTGCCGGCGCCGGGTTCGCTGATGCCGCGCTGGCCCACCGCCACTTACCCGGTCGAGGGCGAGCCCAAGGCGCTCTACGCCGCCAAGCATAACGGCTTTGTCAATTTCGCCTCGGTGAATGCGGCGCCTTACCGCCAGCGGATGGAGGAATTCGTCAATTTCCATCAGCTGGACGCCGACCTCGCCGCCGACACGCTGCCCAATTACGCCCATATCGTGCCCAACCAGTGCAACGACATGCATGGCATGGGCAATGGCAACGGCCCCGGCGTGCCGCCCGATTGCAACGAGAACCGCGACCCCATCGGCCTGATCCGCCGCGGCGACGCCGAGATCGGCCTTTTGGTGAAGAAGATCATGGCGGCCAGGGTCTGGCGCGATCCGGGCAACACCGCCATTGTCGTCACCTGGGACGAAAATGACGGAGCCGAACGGCACAGCGGCCTTCAGGGTTGCTGCGGCTATGATCCGGGCAGCAAGGCCAATTTCGGCGGCGGCCATATCGTGACCATCGTCATCACCAATCACGGGCCCCGGCATCTCCGGGACCCCACGCCCTACAACCACTATTCGCTGCTGCGCACCACCGAAGCCGCCTTCGGTATCGACCAATATCTCGCGCACGCCGCCGATACGGACAAAGGCGTGGTGACCATGTCGCGGCTATTCGCCGTCAAACGGTGACGAATGCCGAAAGATAATTTCGCCGTCATGCCGAAAACTAAATTTCTGTATAAATTCGATGCGGCGCGAACTCCGGGTTAACATCCGGTGAGCGGACATTTCCGTCCGATAAAAAGGGGAGGATGACCATGTCCAAACTGCCGTGCCTTCCAATTGCGTTGATGTCTCTTTTAGCCGCCGGCGTTGGTGTTGAGGCGGCTCCGGCCGCGCCCGCCTATCATCTGGTCAAGACCGTGCCGCTGGGCACGCCGGACCGCTGGGACTATGTGGTCTTCGATGGCGGCTCGGGCCGCGTCTATGTCGCCCATGGCGACCGTGTCGCCGTGGTCGACGGTCGCGACGGGCATATTCTCGGCAATATCGAAGGCCTTCCCGGCGGCACCCATGGCATCGGCATTTCGGCTTCGACCGGCCAGGGCTTCACCGATGACGGCAAGGCCGGCATCGCCGCCGCTTTCGATCTCAAGACCTTCAAGGTGACCAAGCGCATCCCGGCCAGGGACGACGCCGACGGCATCGCTTACGATCCGGTGAGCGGTCATGTCTTTGTGGTGGACGGCGATTCCGCGGCACTGACCGTGATCGATCCCAAGACCGACCAAGCGATCGCCACCATCCCGACCGGCGGCGGCATGGAATATGCGGTCTCCGGCGAGAATGGCAAACTCTATGTCAATGGCGCTGAAAATAAGGAGATCGTCCGCATCGACACCGCCACCAACAAAGTCGATGCGCATTGGCCGCTTGCTGGCTGCGACAGCCCCCACGGGTTGGCGATTGATACAGCGGACCACCGGCTGTTTCCCACTTGCCTGAACGGGGTGATGAAGGTGGTGAACACCGATACTGGAAAAGTGGTGGCGAGCCTGCCGATTGGCCAGGGGACCGACGGCGCCGCCTTCGATCCCAAGCGCAAGCTGGTCTTCAGCTCCAATTACGACGGCACCCTGTCGGTGGTGCACGAGACGGATCCGGACCACTTCTCCGTCCTGGGCCGTATCGAGACCGGGATCACGGGAAAGAATATGAGCATCGATCCGGCCACCGGCCGCCTTTATGTGGTGGGCGCCTCCGTGGATCCCAACGCCCCCGTGCCGCCGTCGCGCAACGGCCGCATGGGACGGCGCAAGACCCTGCCGGGCACGGTGACGCTGCTATTCCTCGACCCGGCCTGACGCCCGATGCGGTCCCGCGCATGCGGGTGAGATAGAGAAACGGCGCGCGAGGTCCTGCCCCGCGCGCCGGCTCTTCCAGGCGTGAAGATCTCTATTTCTGATTGATGGCGAAGGCGCCGGGCCCCGCCGCGGCGAGATAGAGAAACACAAAGCAAAAAGCGACCGCCTCGCCGCCGCCATTCAGCAGCGGAAACGGGCTTCTGGGGAAATGGGCGATAAAAAACGCGAACGCCATCTCGCCCGAAGCGATGAAGGCGGCATAGCGGCTGAACAGGCCCAGTAGGATCAGAGCGCCGGCCACCACCTCGATGAGACCGGCCGGTCCCACCGGAAACGACATCAGATTATAGGCGTGCGGCGCGGCGCCGGCGGCCAGGGGAAAACTGAACATTTTGGCGGTGCCATGCTCCAGAAACAGCAGGCCGAAGACGATACGCATGATGCCCTGCAATTGCGGGGCAAATTTGATTAGGAAACCCATGAAAGCCCTCCCGGCTCAACGTTGCGGGGGAACTATAGCGGGCGGCGGCGCGGCGGCCTAGCGCAGGCGGCATGACTTTGCCGCCAGCGGCCCCGGACAGGCCGGATATTCTGTCCAACCACTACCGCCGCTATGGCACGCGCCTCAAGCGCCAGATCACGGAAATCTCCGTGTCGGCCGCCACCGGCCGGCCACCCCGCATGGGCGGCTTCCACCGCCAGCGCTGCTGCACATAACCGCATGCGGCCATATCCAGGCGGCCTGAGCCCGAAGAGTTTGTCACCTTGCATCCGGTGACAAGTCCCCGGGTTGAAATCGAAACCCGCATCCGGGTGGTACCTTGCTCGCCCAGCCGCAGGGACGTGGCGGGATAAGGCGGCGGCACATGGGTGTTCCTGACCGGCTCCAGCTGGAGCGGGGTCTGACTTGCGGGATTGGGCTGCTGCCGCGGCGGCGCGGCCGCGGCGATCGGGGGCAGCGTTTGCGTCTGCACGGGCGTTTCCGGGACGATGGAAGCCGGCGGCGCCTGTGTCGTGCCCGGCGGCGCCTGTGTCGCGCCCGGCGGCGATGGTGTCGCAGCGCCGACTGGAAGCGATGAGTCTGTCGGCGTCCCGGAATTGATGGGTGTCGCCGGGGTTTGCGGCACAATTGACGATGGAGGCTGCGACGCGCTCGGCGGCGGCGCTTGCGCCACATCTGGCAAAGGTAAAGCCGTGGTCACAGCGATTGACGGTGGAGATGCAGCCTGCGCGTCGGAAGCAGGCGTGGTCGGAGCCGATAGAGGCTGTGTCAAATCCCGCGATGGCGGCCCGGCCTGCGGGATTGCAGCGCCCAGCGGCGGCACCTGCGGCGGCACATCGCTTTTCGGAGCGATGGCCGCCTTCGCTGTTCGGATATCGTGCTTCGCGTTGTCCGGAGGTGACGGTTTGGGCGCGGAGGACGCAATGGCGTTCGTCTTACTTGGACCCTCCGGCTCCGGCGCGACAAATGCATCGGCCTGGCTCCTGTCCACCGGCACCGCTCCGCTTGCGATCTGCCCAACCGGCTTTGGCTGAGCCGGTCCGATATGGAAAATTGCCGGATGGAGGAACGCCAGAAGCCCGACCCCGGCTGCCGCGGCAACGGCCATGCCAAGTCCCAGCATCATGCCCCAACCGATGAAGGGCGTGCCGCCGGCGCGCGCCTGCTCCAAGCTGGCTATTCTCGCCGCCGTATTGGCGATGGTTCTTTCATAGGCCTGGGCGATGCGCCGCGCATCCTCTTCGCGCGCCTTGCGTTCCTCGAGATCGGTTTCGGAATCGGACTCGTCCTTTAACTCGTCCGCCAGCCGGATATAGCGCGCATGGGCCCGGCGCAATTCTTCCAGCTGCTCTTGCGGTGTTGTTTCGATCCGCCCATGAACCATGGCGCCGGCGCCCCCGCGGCTAAGCCACAGGCCCCATTATTAGCCAATTCGGGCGCATATTCACAGGATCGTCACCGCGCGGCTTTGACCTGCCGTATCAAGGACATAGCCGGTCCGCGTTAACCGAGATGGCAATAGGAGGCGGCAGGATGCGTTCCCGTCCGCAGGCCGCGGCACCAAACAGGCTGGATGGTCGCGTTGCATTTGCCGCCGCCGGCCTGCTTGATGCGGCGCCGCAAGCGCAAGATTGTATTTCGGGTTGAATGAGATGACGGCAGAATCCGGCCAGGACGCGGTGTTCGGTTTCCTGTCTGACCTCGCCACCTATGGCGATGCCGTTCAGCCCAAGCGGATCGACACCCATGGCGCGGCGGTTTTCCTGGCCGGCCCGGATGTCTATAAAGTGAAACGCGCGGTCGCCTACCCTTACATGGATTTTTCCACCCTGGCCAAACGCAGGGCCGCCTGCGAATCCGAAGTCGCTATCAACCGGCCTCATGCGCCGGATATCTATATCGGCACGCTTCCCGTCACTCGCGACGCGGACGGATTGCATCTGGGCGGCGCCGGCGAAATCGTCGAATGGATGGTGCATATGCGCCGCTTCGACGAAGACGCCACCCTGGATCGGCTGGCGGACCGCGGGGCGCTGGATGCGGCGCTGATCGACCGGCTGGCCGAGACCATTTCGCAAGCGCACCAAACAGCGCCCCAACGCCCCGGCACCGCCACGGTGGCGGCGCTGGGCGCGGTGATGCGGGAGACGCTGGCGGAAATGGCGGCGCGCACCGACATATTCGGCGCCGAAACCGTATCCGGATTGCGCGGCGGACTGACAAGGGTCTTTGACGAAAACAGGCCGCTCCTCACCCGGCGGGCGCTGGCCGGAAAGGCGCGCCGCTGCCATGGCGATCTGCATCTGCGCAATATCGTGCTGCTCAAGGGCAAGCCGGTTCTGTTCGACGCCATCGAGTTCGACGAAAGCATCGCCACCGTCGACATTCTCTATGATCTGGCATTCCTGGTGATGGATCTGTGGGAACGCGATCTTTCCGCCCAAGCCTGCCGGCTGCTCAACCGCTATTTGTGGCTGGCGGAGGACGGAGCCGGCGAAATCGAGGGGCTGGCGCTCTTGCCGCTGTTTCTGGCCTTGCGCGCCGGCATCCGCGCCAAGGTGCTGATCGCGCAGGCGGCGCTGACAGAGGATCCCGGGCCCATCTATGCCAAGGCCCGCCGCTATGGCGCCCTGGCTTTGACGTTCCTGGCGCCGGCGCCGGCGCGTCTGATCGCCATCGGTGGGCTGTCAGGCACCGGAAAATCCACCATCGCCGAAGCGCTTTCTTCCCGTTTGGGCGCGGCGCCCGGCGCGCTCCATCTGCGCAGCGATGTCGAACGCAAGAAGATGTTCGCGGTGTCGTTGGAAACCCGGCTCGGCCCCGAAGCCTATGCGTCCCGGATTTCCGACGCCATCTACCGGCGGCTGGGTGAATTCGCAGAACACGGCCTCGCCGCCGGCCGCTGCGTGATCGTGGACGCGGCCTTCCTAAAAAAAGAAGAGCGCGCCGCCATCGCCCGGCTGGCCGCGGAGACGAACACACCCTTTGCCGGCCTGTGGCTGGAGGCCCCGGTTTCCACGCTGAAGACGCGCGTGCGGGAGCGCCGCAACGACGCATCCGACGCCACCGAAGAAGTGGTGGCCTCGCAAACCGCCTGGGTCACAGGCGAAATCCACTGGCACCGGATCGACGCCTCAGGCCCTGCCGAAGCGGTGGCGGCCGCGGCGCTGGCACGGCTCAAAGCTGTTCCCTGACAGGCCTTTCTGCAACCCAAGGCGATTTCCCCCGTTGTCCAGACGTGATCGGGCAAATCCAACAGCCACCCCTGTTCTGGAGGGATTTGCAGATCACAAGGGCGGCAGCGGATGGAACGCAGCGCTGCCGCCTGGGGTGAGACGGACATAAGAGACAAAAGTCAGGAAGGTTGAACAACACCGGCCGGCCCCGCCAGCAAATCCGCGGACCACCATTTCAATTCATTTCACAGGAGAGTTCCATGCATCCGCACCATCATACGGCCAGCCAAGCCACGGCCACCGGTTCCGAGGAGATCCATCAAGAAAGGGCCAGGAGAATTGCGGTATTCGAGGTCGGTCCGCTGCTGGGCGAGCGGGACCGGTTGATCGGCATCGTCACCGACCGGGATATCGTCGTCCGCGGCCTGGTCGAGGGCAAACAGGACGCGCCCGGCAGAAAGGGCTGGCCGAGAGCGGTCTGGGTTCCCTGATGCCATGAATTGCGCCGGCACTCCGGGCTCCCGGCGTCGCGCGGCAAAATCGCAAAATTTTCGGTGCCCATGTCACTTTCGGCATGGGCATCTCGTCTTGTGTTCAGCCTCAACCAAGACGAAAGGAACTTGTCATGACACCCCGGCTCAACCCCTATGCCGCCGATCTCTCCCTGGTCCAGCCCCTGATCGATTACGGCAAGACCGTTCTCGGCATGGGGCTGGAGAAGAAGCTGGTCCAACTGGTGGAGATCCGCGCCTCGCAAATCAATGGCTGCGCGGTCTGCCTGCATATGCACACGGCCGAAGCGATCAATACCGGCGAAAGCCAGATGCGGCTGCACATGCTGGATGCCTGGCACGAATCCCCGCTCTATTCGGCGCGGGAGAAGGCCGCGCTGGGCTGGACCGAGGTCCTGACCCGGCTGTCGGAAACCCGTGCCCCCGATGAGGATTATGACCGGGCGAAGGCCCAGTTCTCGGATAAGGAACTGATCGCGCTGACGCTTCTGATCGGCGTGATCAACAGCTTCAACAAGCTGGGCGTCGGCTTCCGCGTGAGCCATCCGGCCCAGGGCGAAAGGCAGGCCGCATGACACAAGCGGGCGGGCAAGCGGGTGAGGCTGCCGGATTCGATCCCTTGCGGCCCCGGCTGATGCGGATCGCCTACCGCATGTTGGGCTCGGTCGCCGATGCCGAGGATGTGGTGCAGGAGGCCTTCATCCGCTGGCACGCGGCCGACCGGGCGGCGGTGCGCGTGCCGGAGGCCTGGCTGCGCCGGGTGGTGGTCCGGCTCAGCCTGGATTCGTTGAAATCCGCCCGCGCCCGGCGGGAGACCTATGTCGGCACCTGGCTGCCCGAGCCGCTGGTCGAGGCGGAGGCGGACGAGATCGACGACATCACCCTGCCCCTGATGATGGCGCTCGAGCGGTTGTCGCCGCTCGAGCGCGCCGCCTTCCTGCTGCATGACGTGTTCGACCTGGCCTTCGCCGAGATCGCCGAGACCATCGGCCGGGACGAGGCCAGTTGCCGGCAGCTGGCCCGGCGGGCGCGGGAGCATCTTCACGCCGCCCGGCCGCGCTATGATGTACCCAAGGCGCGCGGTCTGGAAATCGCGCAGGCTTTCTTCGCCGCCGCCCGCAACGGCGACATGGCGGCGCTGCAATCCCTGCTCACCGACGATATCGCGGTCTATTCGGACGGCGGCGGCAAGCGGCCGGCGGCCCTGATCCCGGTGGTGGGGATGGAGCGGGTGATGCTGCTGTTGAGACGGATCGCGCAGCTTCAGGCCGCCGCGCCGGCGCGGCATCTCACCTATGGCTATATCAACGGCCTGCCGGGCTATGTCTCGCTCGAGGCCGACGGCGTGCCGCAGACCACCGCGTTCGCGCTGCGCGACGGCAAGATCGCCGGCATCTATGTGGTGCGCAACCCGGACAAGCTGCACCATCTGGAGAACAAGACCCTGCAATAGCCACGGGGCCCGGCCCAGACGGTTGTCTGTTAATGAGACAGTCCATTAAGCATGGGCGGTCATCCGCCTCCCCGCGGATCGCCGCCTATTGTTCCGGGCGCGGCCAAAGCCCGCGCCGAAAAACCCAGGAAAACCGCCCCTCGGCACGGCTTATGCCTGGCATCCCGGTATGGACCAATCCTGTCTGGAGGCGAGACGGATGCACCGCAATGACGCGATACCGCGATCGGACCGGGTGCTGTTCGCTGCCCTGGCCGTTATTCTGGCCACGGCCGGCGTCACCATCGGCTCCGCCACAACCTACCGCCCGAACATTCCATCGATAACCCGTCTAGTGGTGATGAAATCGGCTCCCGCGCCGCGCATCGTCCGGGACATGGTGCTGACCCAATTGCTCGCCGAGCATCGCTGCCTGAGCGAGGCGCTCTATTACGAGGCGCGCGGCGAAGGCAGGGTCGGGCAGCAGGCCGTCGCCGAAGTGGTGTTTCACCGCTTGAGAACGGGCAATTATGGCCGCTCCATCTGCGCGGTGGTCTATGAGGGCGCCAGCCATCCGGGCTGCCAATTCTCCTTCACCTGTAACGGCGCCCTTCTTCGTCCCCGCGAGGAAGCCGCCTGGCGGGATTCCGAACAGCTCGCGGCCCAAATCCTCACCGGCGCCGTGCGGCTGGGCAACACCACCCGCGGCGCCATCAACTACCACGCGACTTATGTGAGCCCCTACTGGGCTCTGGCGCTGCAGAAGACCATCCAGATCGGCAATCATATCTTCTATCGCGGCGGCCACACCCGGGGTTTCCACGCGGCCGGCCACGGATAGGGCGGAAGCTGGCGGTCCGGCGGGATCGAGCCCGAACGAAAACGGCGGCACCGCGGCCGCCGTCCTCATGCCCGAAATCCTTGCCCGGCTTCAGGCGGTTACGGTCGTGCCCCTGCGGCGCGAGGCGCGCATCATCAGACCGATGCCGCCGAAGCCGATGATGAACATCGCCCAGGTGGCGGGCTCGGGAACCGCGCTGGTCACGGCGCCGCGGATGCTCAAGGCGAGATTCGCGTCCACATGCGCCCGGTCCGCGTAGAAGATGGCGAGACTATTGGTCCCGTTGAGAATCCCGAGATCGATATTGGTGGCGACGCCGCTATGCACGCCCGGATTGCCGCCGACATACTGGCCATTCACATAGACCAGCGCATCGTCATCCGATGATACCGATATGGTCGCATCGCTGCCGTTGCCAATCAGGTTTCCGTACAATATGGCGGTCTCGAACAGGCTGTTATTGTTCACCCCGGTGCTGTTCGGCGCGAACATGGCGCTGGAGAAAGGCAGGGAAACGATGCCGGACCCGGTGGCCGTGATGGTATAGCCCTGATCCATTTCACCGGGCGTCCACCACAGGATCTGGCCCGAGCCGTTTGCGTCCCACACGGTCGATCCGCTTCCGATCACCGGCAGGCCGCCCAGAAGGCTGGTTCCGGTCAAATCGCCTTCAAAGGATGCGCCGTTGCCGGTGCTGCAGCAGATTCCAAAGTCGGTATGGACGCTGTTGCTGACATTGCTGCCGGAATTCGCAATGTCGAAATATTGAATGTTGAGCGTGCTTGCGGCATTTGCCGCGTTGACGCCCATCGCCGCAAACGCGATGGCGATAGCAGCGATCGCACCACGAAAAGTCATGACCCAACCCCACCCGTTCGTTTTGGAAAAATCCCGATATAATTATTATTTTAAGCAGGCGGGCCGGACCATGGCGACGTAAATGGGTGGTTAATTCCCGGCGCCGGCAATTTGGCGTCAACCGTGAATTCGCCCGGCCGGCCCGGGCCCGGCGCGCCACAAGACAGACATTGTTACGATTTGATTTGGCGGGCGCCGTTCCGGATCTCGCTGCGATCTGTCCCGGCGTCCCCGTGAAGCGAGCATGGTACCATTTGCAGATGCAGCCGGCGGCCAAGCGCCATCGGGAGCAATCCGCGGGTGTATGCCGTGCCGAAGGAGTCAAAGCGCCAGATCACCGGCATGACTGTGCGGCCAAACGGGTTGCGGCCGGACGGAGCGATGAAGTCCCGTCTCCGGCGCCTTCAGATTGGAACCGCCGTCGCGATCGATAATGGAGTTGTCGCGATTGACCGTCCCACATAACCTGACGGCCGGGGCGGCCATCCAGAAAAAGCCGCGCAAGCTGCCGCCCCGGATGCCAGTCGGGGGGGAGGATTTCATGCTCGTACGCGCGCCGGAACGGCCAGTCCGCAGCCATGTGTGCGACAGCCGGCATTGGGACGGCTACCGCCCACGGGCGAACGACATTATCATCGCCACGGCCCCCAAAGTGGGCACCACCTGGACCCAGAGGATCGTCAGCCTCCTGGTATTCCAGACCCCCGAGCCGCGCCCAATCGGACCGATCTCGCCGTGGATCGATTGCCGCTTCCAGATGCCCATCGAAGCCGCCCTGCCGATGATCGAGGCGCAGCAGCACCGCCGGTTCCTGAAATCGCATCTGCCCTTCGATGCCTTGCCGGTTTACGACCAGGTGCAATACATCCATGTCGCCCGTGATCCCCGCGACGCCTGCATGAGCTTCCTCAATCACTTCAACAGCTTCACGGCCGAGGGCTGGGGGGCGCTGGATGCGGTGGGGTTGAAGGATCCGACCATCGGCAAGCCGGTGCCCCGGCCGCCAACCACGCCGCGGGAATTCTTCCGTTACTGGCTAGGAGAAGGCAACAAGGCCGGCACGCCGATGATGTCGGACATGTTTTTTCACACCGAACGCAGCTACTGGTCCGAGCGCGCCCGGCCCAACCTGCTCATGGTCCATTACAACGACCTGAAGGCGGACCTGGAAGGCGAGATGCGCCGCATCGCCAACTTTCTCGACATCGACATGCCCGAAAGTCTGTGGCCGGGCCTGGTGGATGCCGCCACCTTCAAGACCATGAAACGCGACGGCGGGGTGGTGCTGGCCGGCATGGAGCGAGCCTTTAAGGACGGCCATCAGAGCTTCATGCACAGCGGAACCAATGAACGCTGGCGCGACACTCTCACCGACGAAGATCTGGCCGACTATGCCGCCCGCCTGGCCGAGGAAACCACCCCCGGCCTGGCGCACTGGCTGGCCCATGGCCGGTACAAGGCCGGCGACCCCGCCACCGCGCCGGACTAGGGCCGCGCACAATCTTCACGCCGATACGATCGCCGTCACCCGCGTGGTGCGCCAATCAAAGAACATCTCGCGGCATAAATACGCAGACCGGCGCTATGCGGCGGTTATGCCGAGATCGCCCTGCGCTAAAGCTGCCGTTGATTCCGATGAAATCGGGATTATCCTGATCGCGCTTTCAGTAAAATGGACAAATCAAAATGCTCACGGTGTGGGGCCGCAAGACATCATCCAACGTTCAGGCTTTAATGTGGTGCATCGGTGAGCTTGGTCTTCCCTACCAGCGCCATGATGTTGGGCACAAGTTCGGCGGTACTGATACTGAGGCGTTCTCAAGGCTCAATCCAAACCGGACTGTCCCCGTGTTGCAGGATGACCTGAATCCACCGCTCTGGGAGACCGGATGCATCTTGCGCTATCTCGCCAACCGATATGCCGACGAGATGTTCTGGCCTGCCGAGTTGATTGCACGGACAGAGGTGGACCGTTGGGCGGAATGGTCGAAAATTAACATCGCCTTGGGCTTTACCACCCCGGTGTTCTGGCGGGTTGTGCGCACACCAGCGGAACACCACGATTCCGCTGCCATTCGGAATGCCGTCTCCGCGCTGGAAGAAAAACTCGTGATTGCGGACACTCGGCTTCGGGCGTATCCCTACCTTGTCAGGGACGCATTCACCCTCGCCGATATCCAGTTCGGCCATATACTTTACCGCTACTATGATATCGACATCGAACGGGCCGATTTGCCCAATCTCGCGGACTATTATGCGAGACTGGCTGAGCGACCAGCGTTTCGGGAGCATGTCATGATTTCATACGAAGATCTTAGGATCTGATAGAGGATACAGCGTCTTTGGCGAGAGCCAGCTTCGGGTCAAAAGCAGTCACCCGGCATTTGCTTGCTCGCTCTTATTCCCGGTCCGGTCAGACGCCCAGGTTCCCACCCCGAATTCGCTGTCTCCACGATAATCTTTCCCATCCGCCACTCATCCCGGCATAAAAGACCGGACGCAGGCAAAGGCATGAATGGAAACCGCCATGACTTCAGGCCAAAATAGCAACTCCCTCTCCGACCGGGTCCGCAACCCGCAACTCACGGTGCTGTCGGATCATCATTATGTGCTGCGCCGGGCAGACTATGACTTTCGCCGCAGCGACGGCCGGTGGCAGAAGCAAATCCGGGAATCCTACGACATCGGCGACGGCGCCGCGGTGTTGCCGGTGGACCCCGCCCGCGGCAGCGTGATCCTGATCCGCCAGTTCCGCTGGCCCCTGTTCGAGCGGGGCGAGCGCACGCTTCCCATCGAGGCCATCGCCGGCAAGCTCGACGGCGAGGATCCTCTCACCTGCGTGGTCAAGGAGGCGCGGGAGGAGGCGGGCGTCGCAATCCTGGATCCCCGATGCGTGTTCCGCTGCTTCATGAGCCCGGGCGCGGTGAAGGAGGAATTGTCGCTGTTCGTCGCCCGTTACGACGCCCTGGCCGCGCGGGAAAAGGGCGGCGGCGCCGCCGCGGAGGGCGAAGACATCGCATTGCTGGAAATCCCGGTCTCCGAAGCGCTGGCCATGGTCGAGGCCGGCATGATCCGCGACGCCAAGACCGTGATCCTGCTGCAATGGCTGGCGCTCAATCCCGGTTTCCCGGCCCGCCCGGCCGGCTGACGCCGGCGCGTCAGCGGGGCCCCGCCTGTTCCTCGTCCAGATTGGTGACGAAATCCGGCATGCCGCTGGGCGCCAGCTGCTCGACGGTGGGGAGCGCCGCCTTGCGGGCCCGCGCCGCTTTCCGCCGCGCACTATTCCGGGCTTTCTTGGCCGCAGCTTTCCGGGCCGGGGCCTTTGCCTTCGCCGCTTGGCGGGCGGGTTTCCGTTTCGCCGGCTTTCTCTTCGGCGCCTTTCTTTTAGCCGCCTTTCTTTTCGGCGCGGCGCGTTTGCCGGCTTTCGCCGTCCGTCTGGCCTTGGAGGCCTTCGCCGGTTTGCGTTTCTTCTTCGCTTTCTTCACCGCCATGGATCGTTCCTTCTGCTGAAACCGGTGGAATCCGGAAGGCCAGCTTCGCCATACCCGGCCCCGCCGTCATTGCTCAGAATCAAATATTCGCCGCGCGGTTTCAATTGCCAAAAGCAATGCCCCACCGGCTTTCGCCAATGGGGCCGAAGGACCGAGTGCCGCTAGGGTCCGATAGCCCCCAATCCCCCATTCGATCCTGGTTGCCGACAGCTTAAAATTGCCGCCCCTTCCGCCGAAGCAAATTGCATCGATCTTGAATGAAACACCTTCAATCTCCATTCTGTGCCGAATTCCCGCCGGGAAGATCGTGCCTTGGCCCGGACCGTGAAAGTGAATTTGCGGCTTCCGTTGCCGCTGCTGTTGGGCCTTGCGGTGCTGGCCTGAATGCTGTTGGCGCGGCGGGGCGAAACCGTAAAGGCGGATCAGGCTTACGAACGCGCCATCGGGCTCGAGAGCGATCCTGCGGTGCGCGATTTCCTGCAGACGCGGCGCGGCGCTTATCTCTTCCCGGCCTTGAAAGCTTCGTAGCGGACCTTGCTCGCCGCATCGGGCGGATAAAGGCCGGGCAGCTTCGCGCCCGCCTGCACCTCGTCCATGATCCAGCCTTCCAGCCGCTCCTGCTCCGGCGCCACCGCCGCCACATGATCCACCAGCGAAGCCGGAACGATCACCGCGCCGTCATCGTCCACTACCGCCATGTCGCCGGGCAGCACCGCCACCCCGCCGCAGCCGATCGGCTCCTGCCAGCCCACGAAAGTGAGCCCCGCCACCGAAGGCGGCGCCGCCACACCCCGGCACCAGACCGGCAGGCCGGTGGCGCGCACCCCGGCCACGTCGCGCATCACCCCGTCGGTGACCAGGCCCGCGACATTCTTCTTCACCATCCGGGCGCAGAGAATATCGCCGAAGATACCGGCATCGGTCACGCCCATGGCGTCGGCGACGGCGATGCATCCCTCCGGCATCGCCTCGATCGCGGCCCGGGTGGACGTGGGCGAGGACCAGGATTCCGGCGTCGCCAGATCTTCGCGCGCCGGCACGAAGCGCAAGGTGAAGACGCGCCCCACCAGCCGCTTCTGGCCGGGGCTGAGCGGCCCGGCACCCCGGATCCAGATATTGCGCAGACCTTTGCGCAGAAGCACGGTAGTGACGGTGGCGGTCGTCACTTTGGACAGGGTTTCGATGATCTGCGTTTCGCTGGTCATGGCGCGGTCCTTTTCAAGACTACGCCAATAAAGCAGACCGGCCCGCATCCGTGAATGGGGCCGAAGCGCGTTGGAATCCGCATGCGGCCGGATCATGGCCGGTGTATGTTGCTGGCGGCTCGCGCTTTTGCGCAGCATGATGACACCATGACCCGCATCGCCTGGATCGCCGCCGGTCTTGTGCTGGGCTTCCTGTCCGGGGCCGAAAGTCTGCGTGCGGCCTACGGATTGGGCGAGCCCGCGGCTTATATCGAACTCGCCCGTTTCGGCCGGGCGTTCGAGCTGGTGCGCGACTTTTACGCCAACCCGGTGGAGGATAACCGGCTGATCGAAGCGGCGATCCAGGGCATGGTGTCGGCCCTCGATCCCCATTCCCGCTTCATCGATGCCGGCCATGCGGCGGAGGCCGGGGCCCCGGCCCAGGGCGATTTCGGCGGCATCGGCATCCAGGTGGAAGCCAAGAGCGGATTTCTGGGCGTGATCGCGCTCCACCAAGGCGGCGCGCAATCCAAGATCGCGCCGGGCGACAAGATTGAGGCCATCGATGGCGTGTCGCTGTTGGGGCAGAGCGAAGACGAAGCTATCGACCGGCTGCGCGGGCCCAAAGGCAGCGAAGTCACGCTCACCCTGGTGCGCGGCAATGAGGATAATCCCTTCGCGGTCACCCTCATCCGCGCAGGACGGGAGAGCCTGGCGCTCACTTATCGCCCGGAAGGCGATGTGGGTTATATCCGCTTGCCCCGTTTCGCCGACAGCACCGCCAGCGATCTCGAAGCGGCGGTGCGGGCGCTGAAACGGCGGATCGGCCCCGGCTTGGAAGGCTATATTCTCGATCTGCGCGACAATCCCGGCGGCGTCCGCGACCAGGCGATTCGAGTCGCGGATGATTTTCTGGTCCGGGGCGAGATCCTTTCCATCCGGGGCCGCACGCCCAGGGACTCGCGCCGGTTCGACGCCGCCCCGGGCGATATCGCCGATGGAAAGAAGCTGGTGGTTCTGATCGATGCCGGCACCGCCTCGGCTGCGGAAATCCTGGCCGGCGCCCTCAAGGACCGGCGCCGCGCCACCCTGGTCGGCATGATTTCGCGCGGCAATGGATTGGCGCAGACCGTGCTTCCCCTTGGCCAAGGCGCCTTGAACCTCACCACCGGAATCTATGTCACCCCGTCGGGACGTGTCATCGAGGATCGCGGCATCGTGCCCGACATCGCCGTCGCCCAGGGCAGCGAGACCGACGCGCCGCCGTTCCTGCCCGCCGCCGAAGCCGCCATCCCGCCGCAGCTTTCCGGCGATCCCAACGCGGTGGGCGCCAAGCCGCCCATCTTCCGCGCCGCGCCCGGCAGCGCTTACCGCGATTTCCAGTTGGCCTATGCGCGCGACCTGATCCAAGGCACCCAGACCGTGAAGACGGTGCGGGACGAGATCATCCCTGAGATCGTGATCTATTTCGACGTGGAGACGATCTAGGAATTCCGCGCTTGGTCAGCGGCGGAATTTCGGACGTGCCGCCTGTTCGAAGGCCCGGTCCGCCGCCAACCGGTCCGGCCCCCGGTAAAGCGGGACGGTGGATCCGGCCTTGGTGACCAGGAATTGGCGGTCGGGCATGATGCTGGAAGCGCCGCTCTGAACATGCACTTCCGTCAGTTCCGCGCCGTTGCGCGATCGAAGAATATTGCTACGCATACGCTGGTCCGCTGGTTTGTTCGCGACGCAGCATTTTATCACGGAACGGCCAAAACCAAACGGCGGCGAACTTTAAATTTTCGCATGGACCAGCCAACCGGCGCCGCTATTCGATTCAAATTTCACGCAAATTGCGGCCTTGCCGTCAGCGCCGCCCGGCCTGCCGGCCAGCGGGATGGGCTGCGCTTTCACGGCCTTGGGTGACGCGGCTGGTAAAGACCCAGGGTGCCGCCACCGGGCAGGCGGATGCGGGTGAACCGGCCCCACCCCTGCTGGGAAGCAGGCTCGCATGCCACCCCCGCCTTTTTCAGCGCCGCCATCTCCATGTCGAGATCGTCGGTCATCAGGTAGAATTCGTGCATGTCGTTCTCATCGGAGGGATGCACTGCCACCTCCGAAGGCGGCAGCCGGAAGATCAGCCAGCCTCGCCCGGCATCCGCATGGGGAAATTTCAGCACCTCGCGAAAGAAGGTTTTGTCGGCTTCCGCGTCGCGCGAATAGACAATCACATGCCCGCCATTGATCATCGCCCCGATCCTCCCCCGGTTGGGCATTCAGTAAATCATTGTGCCCGGGGCTTGCCAAACCTGTCAGCCGTGCCTGACACTTGACCCATGGTCAAGGCCCATGCCCATGCCGCCGGCTTCCGGCAACTGCTTCGCATCCTGGAATTGCTGGGCCATCCGCTCCGGCCGATCATCCTCCAGCGGCTCGGCCGCGCGCCCATGACTGCAGGCGAACTGGCGCGCCTGCTGCCCGTTGGCCGCACCGCCATCGTCCAGCATCTGAAGCGCATGGAGGCCGTCCGGCTGGTGGATGCGGCGATGGAGGGACGCCGTCGTGTCTATCGCGTCCGGCCGGAGGGATTGATTCCCTTGCGGCAATGGCTGGACCATTTCGGCGCCGGTTGATCATGCGTGCCAGGCCGAGATTCGAGTGTTACGCTAGCGGCAGCCGCCGCAGCGCCTGCGGCAGTCACCAGATTGGCGGCCGGGAAGACGATATGATCAGGTTTTCCGCCACATACCGTTCGTCATGGATCGCTTGCGGCATCGCGGCGGCTTTTCTTGCGCTGTCCGTCCCATCCGGGCACGCACTGGCAAAGGATGGACCCAAAGCCGAGTCCGGTCCCGTCGCTACCGTGCCCGATGCCACTTTCGGCACGGACGGCACCAGGACCACCATCGCCGAACCGGGATCCAAGCTCAGGCGGGAGGCGATCACCGACGGCCGCGGCCACACGGTGGAAAGGCGCGTCTACGAGACGGATGGCAGCATCGCCTATGGCTTTTTCGATCCCAGGAACAAGGGCAAGCTCGCCTTCGAAATATTCCTGGCGCCCCAGTTCGACGTCACCACCAGCTACACCAGCGAAGTGCTGCCGGTCTATCATCAGGTGCCCACCGGCAAGTGGAACCTGATCGTGACTTTCCATAATGGCAAACACGACGATATCCGCCTGATCGGCAAGACCCGGGCCCAGGCGGATGCGGCGGTGAAGAGGTGGGAAAAAAACTTCGCCAGGGAAATCGGGCGCTAAATCCCGCCATTTGGCGATTGCGGCCATATTAAGCCGACGGATCGCGGCAGCCCGTATCGTTGAATTCTCCGGGATTGAGGATTAGTCTCTCGGCATGGGTCCGGGCCTGAAAAACCTGCTGAAGGGAATTATTGCTGCGGCGTTCATGCTGGCGGCAGAGCCCGGTCTGATGGCGATGACGCCGATGCCGGCCGGACCGCAGGTGGCGATGGCCGGACATGTGATGACGGCGCACGACACGGCGAACCCGGCTGCTGCAGATCCTTGCACGGCCAAAAACGGCGGCAAGGTCATGCCAGACGAATGCATTGGCGTCTGCGCCGGCATGTTCGCATGCTATGGCGTCACCGCGCTGGCCGCCGCCGATTTCCCGCCATTTTTGACCGGGGCCATTCCCTATCGCGCCGACCGTCCCGATCTGCGCGCCACCGGCCTTACCCGGCCGCCGGAAAACCCGCCCCCCATCGCCTGACGAACCGGTCGTTCATCCGCGCGGGAGCCTCGTGCCTCCGCGCTCGATCCGTTTCATCAGGAGATCATCATGCAAAGGACAATCTTTGCAGCCGCTCTGCTGGCCCTGGGCGCCGGCGCGGCAATCCTCGCCCTCTCCGGCTTCGGCCGGGAGACGAAGCTGACATCAAAACCGCCGACTGCCGCCGCCAAGCAGGCCGAGCCAGGCCGCCGGATTCTTTATTACCGCAACCCGATGGGCGGGACCGACACGTCCCCGGTACCCAAAAAGGACCCGATGGGGATGTCTTATGTTCCCGTCTATGCCGACCAGGTGACCCCGGTCAAAGGCGCGATCCGGCTATCCCCTGCCAAGATCCAGATGACCGGCGTGCGCACCACGCCCGTCGCGCGCATGGCGCTCGCCCGCACCGTGCGCGCCACCGGCATCGTCGCCGCCGACGAGAACCGCCAGGCGATGGTGACCGCCCGCTTCAGCGGCTTCGTCGAGAAGCTGTTGGTCTCTCAGACCGGTGACGTGGTGCGGGCCGGCGAGCCGCTGATGCGGGTCTGGATCCAAAGCTCCGACGTCCTGGTGCACGAGGCTGATTATATCGGATCGCTGGCCTCCCATTCCGACAGACAGGCGGCTCTGGCGGCGAGCCTGCTGCGCCAATATGGCGTACCGCAATCCGAGCTCGACGCCATGGCGAAGAGCGGCGCCCCCACCCGCACCATCACCATCGCCGCGCCCATGAACGGCACGGTGATCGAGAAGCCGATCATGGAGGGCATGCATTTCAACGCCGGCGACCCCCTGTTCCAGACCACCGACATCTCGTATCTGTGGGTGCTGGCGGATGTGTCGCAGCGCGATTTGGCGGCGGTGAAGCCGGGCCAGAGCGCCACCATCGCCTTCCGCGACGATCCGGCGGCCTCCTTCACCGGCAAGGTGCTATTCGTCTATCCCGCCTTCGATCCCCAGACCCGCACGGTCAAGGTGCGGATCGCGGTGGCCAACCGGAACGGCCAGTTGCGCATTGGCCAATATGCCGATGTCCGGATCGAAGCGCCAGTTTCGGACAAACCGGTGCTCGCCATTCCCATTTCGGCGGTGATGGATGACGGCACCAGGGAGATTGCCTTTGTTGCCGAGCTGGGCGGGGTGTTCGCGCCCCGCGCGCTGACGCTGGGCGGACGTTCGGAAGACAGCGGCATGGTCGAGGTGCTGGCCGGGCTCGCGCCGGGAGACAAGGTCGTCACCGACGGCAATTTCCTGATCGACGCCGAAAGCAATCTGCAATCGGCGCTGCAGGCCATGGCCCCGGAGCCAGGCAAATGATCGCGCGCCTCATCCGCTGGTCCGCGGAAAATAAGGGCTTTGTCCTGATCGCCTCTCTGGTGGTGGTGGCTGTTCGGCATCCTAGCGCTCAGCCGGATTCCGCTCGACGCCATTCCCGATCTCTCCGACACCCAGGTGATCGTCTATACCGAATATCCCGGCCAGACCGCCGCAAGTGGTCGAGGACCAGGTGACTTTCCCGCTCACCTCGGCGCTTCTCAGTGTGCCGGGCGCGCGCACGGTCCGCGGCACCTCCTTCTTCGGCGTCTCCTTCATCTATGTGATCTTCGATGACGGCACCGATCTCTACTGGGCGCGCTCGCGGGTGCTGGAATATCTCAACACCGCAGTCGGGCAATTGCCGCAGGGCGTCGCGCCGCGACTCGGCCCCGACGCTACCGGCGTGGGCTGGGTTTACGAATATGCGCTGATCAGCAAGCAGATGGGACTGGCGGCGCTGCGCTCGCTGCAGGACTGGCACCTGCGCTATGCCCTGTCCAATACCGAAGGTGTGTCGGAAGTCGCCAGTGTCGGCGGTTATGTCAAGCAATATGCGGTGGTGGTCGATCCCGACCGCATGCGCGCCTATGGCATCACGCTCGGCCAGATCCGCAATGCCGTGGAGAACGCCAATATGGATGTGGGCGGCCGCACCATCGAACTGTCCGAAACCGAGTTCATGATCAGCGGCAATGGCTATATCAAATCGACCCGCGACCTGGGCCGGATCATGCTGACGGCCAAGGACGGGACCCCGGTCCTGCTCAGCGCCGTCGCCCATGTCGAGACCGCGCCGGACCAGCGCCGCGGCCTCACCGATCTCAACGGCCAAGGCGAAGTCGCGTCCGGGGTGGTGATCCAGCGTTTCGGCGCCAACGCACTCGACGTCATTCACCGGGTCAAGGCCCGGATCGCCGAAATCGCCAAAAGCCTTCCCGCCGGGGTCAGCATTCTGCCGGTCTATGACCGGTCCCAGTTGATCGAGCGCGCCATCCACACCCTGGAAAGCACCCTGTTCGAGGAAAGCGTGATCGTGGCGCTGGTCTGCTTCCTGTTCCTGCTGCATGCGCGCAGCGCGCTGGTCGCCATTCTCACTTTGCCGGTCGGTATCCTGATCGCCTTCATCGCCATGGACGTGCTGGGAATCGGCTCCAACATCATGAGCCTGGGCGGTATCGCCATCGCCATCGGCGCCATGGTGGACGCGGCCATCGTGATGATCGAGAATGCCCACAAGCATCTGGAGCGCGCCCGGCCCGAGGAGGCCCGTCTCGACATACTAATTGCCGCCGCGGTGCAGGTGGGGCCGTCACTGTTCTTCAGCCTGCTCATCATCACCGTCTCCTTCATTCCCATCTTTGCGCTGCAGGCGCAGGAAGGACGGCTGTTCCATCCTTTGGCCTTCACCAAGAGCTTCGCGATGGGTGCAGCGGCGATCCTGTCGGTGACCCTTGTGCCGGCCTTGATGGCACTATTCGTGCGCGGGCGCATCGCCCCGGAATCCCGGAATCCCGTCAACCGGGTCCTGATCGCGATCTACCGTCCCCTGATCGCGGGAGTGCTGCGCCATCCCTGGGCGATGCTGGGCCTGGCGGCGCTGGTTTTGGGGGCGAGTGCCTATCCCGTAACCCATATCGGCAGTGAATTCATGCCCACGCTGAACGAGGGCACGCTTTTGTACATGCCGACCACGCTCCCCGGGCTTTCCGTCACCAAGGCGGCGGAATTGCTTCAGACCCAGGACCGGATCATCAAGTCCTTCCCGGAAGTGGACTCGGTCTGGGGCAAGGCGGGGCGGGCTGAGACCGCCACCGATCCCGCGCCGCTTTCCATGTTCGAGACCACCATCAACCTGAAGCCGCAGGATCAATGGCCCGCCGGCATGACCATCGACAGGCTGATCGCGGCGATGGACAAGGCGTTGCAGTTCCCCGGTGTGAGCAACGACTGGACCATGCCGATCAAGGCCCGAACCGACATGCTCTCCACCGGCATCCGCACTCCGGTCGGTGTCAAGATCTATGGCGCCAACCTCGTCGAGATCGAGAAACTGTCCCGCCAGGTCGAAGCCGCGGTGCGAAACGTGCCGGGCACCACCTCGGCCTATGCGGAGCGGGTGAATGGCGGCTATTACCTCAACATCACGCCGGACCGCGAACAGATCGCCCGCTACGGTCTCTCGATGGATGATGTACTCTCAACCATCTCCGATGCGATCGGCGCTCGCACGCTCACCACCACGGTGGAGGGCCGGGAACGCTATGGCGTGGTGTTGCGCTATCCCCGCGCCGTGCGCAGCGATCCCAACGCCATCGCGGCGACCGCCCTGGTTTCGCTGCCCTCGGGCGGCGCCATTCCCCTGGGCGAGGTCGCCAAGATCACGCCATCCCGCGGCCCGGACATGATCCGCACCGAGGACGGCCAGCTGGTGAATTATGTGGACGTGGATTTTCGCGGCCGCGATTTGGGCGGCTATGTCGCGGACGCCCAGCGCGCGGTGGCGGCGAAGGTGAAATTTCCACCCGGCTACTATGCGCGCTGGAGCGGGCAGTTCGAATATCTGCAGCGGGCCAACCAGCGCCTGGCCTTGGTGGTGCCGGCGACGCTGCTACTGATCCTGTTCCTGCTCTGGCTCAATTTCCGCAAAATCATCGATGCCCTGATCGTGATGCTGTCCCTGCCCTTCGCGCTGGCGGGCGGCTTCTGGTTGATCTGGGCGCTCGGCATCAACATGTCGGTGGCGGTAGCGGTGGGCTTCATCGCGCTCGCCGGCGTGGCGGCGGAAACCGGCGTGGTGATGCTGATCTATCTCAACAACGCGCTCAAGGATGCGAGAGACAAAGCGGCTGACGAAGACCGCGCCCTGACCAGGGCCGATCTGACCCAAGCGGTGATGAAAGGCGCTGTCGACCGAGTGCGGCCCAAGATGATGACGGTTGCGGCGATCATGGCCGGCCTGGTGCCGATCTTGTGGGCGACCGGCACAGGGGCGGAAATCATGCGCCGCATCGCGGTGCCGATGATCGGCGGCATGATTTCATCGACCGTGCTGACTTTGCTGATCATTCCGGCGTTGTTTTTCCTGGTGCATGGACGCATCGCAGAAATCTCTGGCCCGGATACATCCGGGCAGACAAGCCAAAAACAAACTGCTGGGGAAATCGGGCGCTAGGTTTCGCCGAATCCGCGGCGGATTCCGGCGGTGCGCGCTTTCGCCTGGGCAAAGCCATGTATGCCCAGATGCCACTGCATCGCCACCACCACGCCCTTCATCGGCTGGATCAGCGCCAGCGCCAGGAACAGGGTGAGGCTGACGAAGATGCTCACCTCCGCCCAATAGCCGAACAGTTGCAGGGATTCGGCCAAGAGCAGCACCCCCACCATCACATGGCCCACCACCACGATCACCAGATAAGCGGGCAGATCGTCGGCCTGGTGATGATGGAATTCCTCGCCGCAGACCTCACAGCGGTCGGCCACCTTGAGGAAGGCGCGAAACATCCGGCCCTGGCCGCAATGCGGGCAGCGGCCGGCGAGGCCCCGCCACAGCTCGGTCCGGAAGCGCGTCTCTGGCTCACCTGTCATATCCAGCCTCCGTCCTTTCCCGCTTGAACATTTAGTGTGTTTAGCCATACAATTCAAAGGATCGTCTGGATGATTGTATGGATTGGACCCCTACATTAAGCGACCGGGCCGGGCCGCTCTATCAGCGTATCGTGGATGTACTGGCGTCCGACATCGCCGAGGGCCGGTTGAGACGGGGCCAACAGCTTCCCACCCACCGGGCGCTGGCCGCCGCGCTCGATCTCGACCTTTCCACCGTCACCCGGGCCTATCGCGAGGCGCGGGCGAAAGGCCTGATCGACGCCCAGGTGGGTCGCGGCACCTTCGTGGCCGAAAGCCTGTCGCATGCCCGCCGCGGCGCTCCGCCCTGGGCTCTGTTCGACCTGTCGATGAACCTGCCGCCACAGCCGCTGGAGGCCGATCTCGAAGGCCGCATCGCCCGCGGCGTTTCCATGCTGGCCAAGGATGTCGGGCTTTCCGCCTATCTCACCTATCGCGAGGCGGGCGGCATCGCCGAAGAGCGGGAGGCGGCGGCGGCCTGGCTGAAGCCGCGCCTGCCGCACGCCGATGCGGCACAGTTGTTGATCGCGCCGGGCACCCAATGCGGGCTCACCATCCTGCTTGCCGCCCTCACCCAGCCGGGCGATGTGATCCTGACCGAGGCGCTGACCTATCCCGGCATGAAGGCCGCCGCCGCCCAGGCAAATGTCCGGCTGGTGGGCGTCTCCTGCGATCAAAACGGCATTCTGCCGGATGCGCTGGCGCGGCTCATCCGCCGCCACAAACCCAAAGCGCTTTATCTCACCCCCACCATCCACAATCCCACCGCCGTCACCATGCCGCTTGCCCGCCGCAAGGAGATTGTGCGGATCATCCGCGCGCAGGGACTGAAGCTGATCGAGGACGACGCCTATGGCCTGCTGGAGCCGGAGGCGGTGCCCATCGCCGCCCTCGCCCCCGAGCTCACCTATTTCGTCTTCAGCATATCCAAATGCATCGCGCCCGGCTTGCGGATCTCGCTTCTGCTGGCGCCCGGGTCGGAAGAGACCGCCACGCTTTCCGCCGGTTTGCGTGCCGCGGTGCAGATGACGCCGCCGCTGTTGGCCGGGCTGGTCACGGGCTGGCTTTCCGACGGCAGCGCCCAGGCCATCATCGCCGCCATCCGTGCCGAAGCCGGGGCCCGGCAAAAGCTCGCCGCCACCATCCTCAGCGGCGCGGATTACGCGGCCCGGCCGAACGGCCATCATCTCTGGCTTCAACTGCCTGAACGCTGGACGCCGGCCGAATTTGTCGGCTTCGTCCGCCGCCAGGGTCTCGCCATTGTGGGCAGCGACGCTTTTGCGGTGGACGGCACCCCGCCCAATGCGGTGCGGGTGGCGCTGGGCGCGGCCAGCAGCCGCCACGAGCTCGCCTCCGCCCTGGGATTGCTCGTCTCCGCCCTGCGATCCCCGCCGCAATCCGCGCGGATTGTATGATTACGGGGCCTATGCCGGATCCGGCGTGAAATTCCGGCTGAGTTCGCCGGGTCGGAGCACCGGATCATAGATCATCTTTTCGATCACGATCACCTGGGTGATAGCGCCGCTTGCCAGATCGACCTGATGCTGCAGAAAAGCGTTTTGGATGCCGCCCACATCGCGGAAATCGGAAAATTGCGATTCCAGATGCTGCTTGGTGTCATCCATGTCGGGATGGAAGGCGCGGACCTCACGCCGACGTGCGATCATCCAGCTTTCGGGATCGATATAGAGAAAGGCCGGGTCGCCATATTTGAGGTCCACCCGCACCACGTAAAAATTCACCCCCGCGATCGTCTCCCGTCCATCCAGGGAAAGTTTGTTGCCCAGCGACGGAAAGGCGTGCAGGCCGTAAAGATTGAATTGGATGCCTTCCAGGCCCGAGCGCTTGCCGTCCTCGACGCCCTGGCGCGGACCCGGTTGGTCGCCCGGCCAGATCCAGGTGCCTTGCGCATCCAGCCCCTCGCAAAACACATGGCGGCCCTTGTCATAGATGTCGATGCGATAGGCGGGAGACTTGTCGCAGCGATAGCGGGCCTCGATCACCTGACCCTTCTCGATGATCTGCATGTCCACCGCCTGGGCCTTGACCGCATCCAGCCGCGCCTTTCCGCCGCGCGCCTTTGCGTGGCGGTCGATCACCTCGCCCAGAGTCAGATCGGGTCTTGTGTTCGAGCAGCCCGGCAGCATCAATGCCGGCCAAAGCCCCGCGGCCAGATGCGTGAACCGCCTGCGGTTCAAGCTTGGCATGGCCATCGCTGTTTCCTCCCTGCGAGAACCTTACACCGGCGAGGCGCCCCCCGCCCGTCTTTCGGGCCTCTGGTTCCGGGACTATAGTCACCGCGATCACGCGGGAGGAACGCATGCGGTCCGGCTTACCTGTTTTCCTGGGCTTCGCCGCCCTGCTCCTGGCTGGCGCGCCGCTTTCGGCCCAGCCTGCGGGCTTCATCCTGCCGGACGAAGCCAAGCAGCTCACCCCGCATGTCTATATGATCTCCGGCTTTCCCAATATCGCCATCGTGATGGGAAGCACCGCCACCTTGGTGGTGGATACCGGCCTTGGTCCCCGCAATGGCGCCACTGTGGCGAAGGTGGCGGCCAGGCTTTCCAAATCGCCCAAGCTCTATCTCACCACCACCCATTTCCATCCCGAGCACGCGGCGGGCGAAGCAGGCTTTCCCAAAGGAACCATCCTGATCCGGCCCAAGGTGCAGCAGCAGGAACTGGAGGACGACAAGGACGCGATGCTTACCCGCTTCCAGCAGCGGCCGGCCTTTGCCGGCCTGCTCGACAATGTTCATTACCGCAAGCCGGATGTGGAGTTCGACCGGGACTATTCCCTATCGCTGGGCGATGTGCATGTGCGGCTGCTTTATCGCGGCCCGGCGCATACGCTGGGCGACGAGGAAGTGCTGGTGGTGGAAGACGGCCTACTCGTCACCGGCGATGTGGTGCAGAACAAGACCGGCCCCGCGATTTATGGCAAAGGCACCGGCCCGGCCGACTGGCTGAAGACGGTGAAGGCGCTGGAACCGCTTCATCCCCATCTGATCCTGCCCGATCACAGCCCGCCAGGCGATGGGCCGACCCTGATCGCCGCGGAAGAAGAATTCCTCCAAACCCTGGACGATCGCGCCCATGCGCTGAAGGCGCAAGGCGTGCCCGCGCCCAAGGCCGGCGAGACCGTGACCAGGGAATTGAAGGCCCGCTATCCGGACTGGACCATCGGCAATCTCTCCGACGCCGTGGCCCGTGCCTATGCCGAAAAGCCCTGACCGGGGCCAAGCGACATGAACCGGCGGTGAACGCGAACCCCAGCTTCGATACAGGTCCCAAGGTTCATTCTTGCTCCCAAGGATGCAATCGCATCCCAAAAGGAAGGAGCAAAGCCATGAAACGTCTGATCAGTGCAACACTGGCCTTGTCGTTGTTGGGCGCCACTGCCGCCTCGGCCGCGCCGGCCTATCGCGATACCCTGATCGCATACCGGGACGGCCGCGCAGATAATGGCGCCGCCATTGCGGTGGGCGTGGGCTTTCTGGCCCTGCTGGCGATCATGGCCTCGCAGGATCACCAGCGCGCGTATGACCGCGACGGCCGCCAGTACCATGACGGTGATCGCGGTTATCAGAATTTTCGCGGCGGCCATGATCGCGGTTATGGCTTCCAAGACGGGCGCGGCCGCTAGCCCATTGCGCCACAATAATGCCAGACGGCTCCGGTCACCGGAGCCGTTTGCGCGTTCACAGGCGGAGAACGCGGCAGAAACGCAGGTCTAGCTTTGGGCGGCCAGCATCAGTCCCAGGAAACCCACCGCGCCGGCGATCAGAAACGCGACCCAGCTCAACCACATCGGCACAGTCCAGCCGGCGACAGTCACCGGCCAATACATCACCGCGCGCAGCATGTGCGCCAGCGCGACCGCCAGAAAGATGATCCCGGCAAGACCTGAGAACGACTTCGGATCCATATCCGATCACCCCCGTTCCGGTCCCCATCTTCGCGCTTTTTGGGCGCGGGCAAAAGAGCGGATGCGGGTCAAATCGGGACTCCCGGCCGGGCTCGCCTGGCCGAAAACGGCCTTTCCGCCTAGCGGAGCGAAAAACCCCCGGCATGAAAGACCAACTGCTGCCCGCTGGCGAGCTTGATCTGCAGCGTCGGGCCATGGGCGTTCGTGCCCTGCACCGGCATGCCGACCACCGCGGGATTGCCCCGGATCATCTCCGCGTAGATGGTGGGAAAATCCTTGCCGGCCGCATAGGCGGCAGCGCATTGCTTGTGGAGTTCGGCCGCCTCCTCGAACCGGCTCTTCCGCCCCGGAATTTGCTTATCGTTCAACGCCGCCCCAATACTCGCACACGCCCCATTTATATTCATGCATGCCGGGCCCAGGCGGGGAATTGATCTGGATCAATGCGCCGGGCCTTGGGCCGGCTGGGAGCCGAATCAGGGTCAAATCCCCGTCGCGGCCTATTGCAACCCATGCCAAGGAATGCGCGGAACACGCCTTGGCAGCGGGCAAAGCCCGGCGGTAAAGTGGGACGGGGCTCGAAATCGGGGTCCCGGTTTATCGCTCATCCCTTTCAGACAATCCGAGAAATAGGAGCGGTACATGTCGAATTCCGACACTCTTCTCAAGTATGCGCTGGTTCTGTTCGGAGTGGTGTTCATCCTGGTCTATCCGCTGGCGATCATCTGGCCTTCGGGTTGGTCCTGGCACCAGGGCGCGCCTTACGAATCCGATTACTTCATGATGATCGTGGGGGTTTACGCCACCTTGGGTGTATTCCTCATCCTGGCGGCGCGAGACCCGCAGGCAAACAGGAGCCTGATCTGGTTCACCGTATGGTCGAGCCTGGTGCATGCGCTGATCATGGCCATGCAGGCCGTGAATGGCGCCATGCATCGGGGGCATCTGTTGGGCGATGTGCCGGGGCTCATCCTGGTGGCGCTGGTGCTGGGGGTGCTGATGAACGCGTCGGCCAAACGCGCAAGCTGATCGCGGCTCAAAGCGCCGACACGAATCCGAACAGCCAGGACAGGAATACGACGCCGGCCCAGAACATGGCGCCGGTCGTCGCCCCGATCAACGACCAGACCGAACAATAGACAAGCCGCTCACCAAGAGAAACGGAACCGGACGCCGATCCCGAGGCGGGTCCGCTGCCCGCAACCGAGAGCATTCTGCCCGCCGAGGTTCGGCGCCAGATCACATATCCGCATACCGCCGCGCCCGCACCGGCGCACCATAAGAACTCCGCCATCTCGCTTCGCTGACGCGATCCCCACGACCACCATGGATAGCAATAACACCAAGCCGGCACGGCGCGCCAGCGCCCGCACGCATGATGCGCAACCCGATCAGCCTTAATGAGATTGTGCAACGCGATAACGCATGGCGCGCATCGCGCGCATCGGTGTCTTTCGCGTAGTCGGTATTCCAGTTGCCACACCGTCAAGCGAGTTTAGAATTCATTTGTGGTTGCAAGCGGATGAGACTGTATTCAATCAAACGCAGCACATTAATTTTATTTCGTAAACTGCCGTGCAGCCTGCCTTGCCCATTCCGCCTTGCGCCATCTTCGCATCATCGCGCATGGACAGGGGCCGGCCGGCATGCTTGAAAGGCGCCGTGATCGCTTTTCGCCATTTAGGGGGCGTGGTGGACGAACTGGAAGACGAAATCCTGCACCTGCCCGGCGACGTCAGCGCCCGTGAATCCCTGCTTGAATGGGCCTGCAAGACCGAGAGGCAGGACTGGCTGCATTTGCGCCAATTCCGCCTGTTGAAAAATTATGTCACCGCCGGCCGGTGCTACCGGCATTTGCCGATCGAGGAATTGCGCACGACCTGGATCGAGGTCTATCGCCGCAACACCAGGCAGCCGGTGGCGGAACTGGCGCGCCAGGAACACGAACTGGACGCCGAATTCCTGATCCGGCATGCGCCCTTGCCGCTGGGCGCGGTGCGGAACGAAATGAAGCTTCGCATCGATGCGGCGGTGGCGGATGTGAAGCTCCTGTGCCAAGCCGAGCCGCAAGGCGCGTTCGAAACGACGCTGGCCGCACCGCTTGGCCGCCACGGGCATTGAGCTACCCGTTGCGGCGTTCGCGCGCATCCGATTGATCGCGGTCAAGGCCCGGCAGACGCCCCGTCCGCATGATCCGGTTTTGCCGGAGGCGCCATGCCGAAATCGGTGTTCCAGTTGCGGCGCTTAGGGTCGAGGCAGACCGGCTCTGGCGCATCGCTGTGCTGGCGTGGCCCAGCTGGGGACGGCGTAACGCCGGCACCTGCCCGCGCGCTGACGAGAAAGTCTCCGGCACGAAAAAGAGCCCCGCGCATGGCGGGGCTCTGAGGTCGGGAGGGATCGGGGTTGGAGGCGGGGATCAGAAAGTGATCCAGAGGCCGTTGCGCCAATATCCCCGATCATGATGTTCCTCATGGCGCCAATGATGGCCGTGGTCATGGTCCCAATCTTGACGGAAATACCAACCGTCCGGATGGTATTCGAAATGCACGCCGGGTGGCGGATGATCGTAGCGATGATCGACATGCCAGCAATCGTCGCCGTCTCTGTCGCACACAATTTCCGCCGCGGCCGGGCGAATTAACACGCTCATCGTGCCACAGAACGCCAGCGAGGCGATCGCCATTGCGGGAATCAATCGGCTCAGTCGCATGTGCAGCTCCACCTTGAAGACCCTTAGTCAACGGGAAGGCGGCGGCGCGTATCCGTCGCGGGCTTAAAAAATTTGCAATGCGGGGCCAGGTTCTCAAAAAATGTTTGGCTATTCCGATGGTTGCATGGCCGGAGCTTCCGGTGTGCCTGTCCGCTGCGGATGGAGCGTATGTCGGAACCGCGAGGGATTTTTTGGCGCCGAGCGCGTTTGCGCGACGCGAACGGAGGTCCAGGCCATTCCTCCAAATCATCATGGCCCGTCGCAATACGCGGACGCTCCTGCCAGTTCGCGCTTTGCGATAGTGGAAACACGCCCCGCATCTTCCGCATCGACCGCATTATGAGCATCGCCACCCTCGACGGCGAAATCCTCGATACGCGGAAATTTCTGGAACAATGACTGGGGCGAAAAGCGCGGCGTGAGGCAATGCCCGCTTGCGCTACTGCCCTCCCTTCAATTCGGCCAATTCGGCTTCGATCCCGGCCCGGATGGCGCGGAGGCTTTCAAGCGTCTCATGAGAGAATTCGCTTCCGCCCCGGGCATCGCTGTATAGCTGAAGCCGCTCGATGCGGCGCTCCACGTCCCTGCGGGCCGCCACCAACTCCGCGTAACGGGTCTGCGGCTTGCCCGCCGCCGCGCCGGACTCAACCCCTTCTGCCCCGGCCGGCTTGCCTGTCTTCGTCAACACCCAGACTGCCATAGCAACCAGCGCCGCCATGGCGACATAAATCAGACGCGTGATCGAAATCGTCATTGCGCCGCGTCCTTCTATCCCGGCGCCATGATCGCGAGCGCTCCGTCACGGATTTGCGGCGTTTCGCATTGGCGCGCGGCGTCCGTCACTCGAATGGATCCGACCGGATCAATTCGTCCGCCTTTGGCAGACCGCTCCTCACCGCATGAATTGCGGAATGAACTGGAGGTCGTTGTCGTGGGTTTGGCCGGCCGGGCCGGTGATGCCGGCGGCAGTGTCGAGATTGACCGCCTGGTCGTTTGCGCGCGTCGGCAGGGCCTGGGCCTTGGCGGCGGTCAGGATCTCCGGATATTGGGTGGAACATGCCGTGGCCGAAAGCGACAGAAGCGCGGCAAGGAGGATGAGCGGCTTTTTCATGGCATGGAGTCCCGGTCCGGTGAGCGGTCCCGGTTCTAGCCTCTTTCAAGCAGGGAATCCATCGCCCCGGAAACCGCGCTTGGGGTCCCGCCCGCGGCCTCCGGAACCCACGGCCTCCGGAAAAAGCCGGCCCGGGCCACCGCCGGCCCGGGCCGCAGTTTCATGCAGCTCTTGGTCACCGCATGAGGAGGGCGAAATCAGGCGATCGCGCGAATGGCCGCCAGCGTCCGGTCCACTTCGGCCTCGGAATTCAGCAGGCTGGGCGTCACCCTGGCATAGGAATGTTTGTAGGGCGTCACCGTGCCGACGATCCCCTTTTCGAACAGTCTGTCGATCGCCGTCTGCGCCGGCATGTCGCCGATCATGAAGCAGATGATGCCGGCCGAGAGATTTTCGCTCATCGGCGTGATCAGCCGGACATTCCCGATCTTCGCCATGCCTTCCTTCATCTGGCGGTTCAGCGCGTGAATGCGGTCCTGCACCCGACGCTTGCCCAACTGCTCGTGCAGTTGGAACGCGCTGGATAGCGCCCATTGATGATCGAAGGAATGGTACCCACCCCGTGTCATCAGCTTGCCACCGCCGACCTTGGTGGGCGGTATCCAGCCGATCCAGGCATGCAGCGACGCCGGCTCCCAGGTGTGGATGGTGGGCCGGGTGATCGGCCAGCTTTCCGGCCTGCCCCACAACATACCGGTGCCCCGGGGCCCGAACAGCCATTTGTGGGTTCCGGCCACGAAGAAATCGCAATGCAGGTCCGGAATGGTGAAGTCCTCGACGCCCAGCGCGTGCACCCCGTCCACGCAATAGTAGATCCGGTCGGCCTCGCCGCGCGTCCGGTTTATCTCATCCACCGCCAAGCCGATCTCCCGGACCGGAATCTTCACGCCGGTGCTGGAATGCACCCAGGTGGCGGCAATCACCCGGGTCTTGGGTGTGATGGCGCGCTTGATGGTCTCGACCATCCGGGATTCGTCGGCCTGGGCCGGGTCCTGGTAGAGCGAGATGCGGTGCACGCTGCAGCCGGTGCGCGCGGCGCATTCGGCCAGGGCCATCTCGGTGGCGAAATGATCATGGGTGGTGGTGAGGATTTCCTGCCCGGGCTTCAGCTGCATGCCGACATAAAGAAAAGAGAGGCCCATCGAAGTGCTGTCGGTCAGGGCGACATCGTCCTCCTTGACGTCGAAATAATGCGCCGCGGCTTTCGCGACTTCGCCCTCCAGCCGCCAGCGATTGTCTTCCATATAGCGGGCCGGGTCGGCTTGCAGTCCCGCGCGATGCTTTTCGATGGCGCGGGCGACGGGGGCGGGATGGGAGGCGAGCAGCATGCAGGCCATGTGGATGCGGTCGCGCCTGAGTTCGAACAGATCGCGGATGTCCGCCCAGGACATGTCGGGGCCGGGCGTGGCGGCGCCCGTGGGCATGTTCGCCAGCGCTGGTCCGGACAGGAGCGCGCCGCCCATGGCCGCGCATGCGCCGAGAAAGCCCCGCCGCCCGATTGCCGACATCTGCATGCGTAATTCCTTTCCAAGGAAATGGTTTCGGTATGGGCCGCGAACATAGCGATCCGCGCGAGCTTGGCGGGGCCAATCGCTACGGCCGCGGCCGAAGCGATGCGCCGCGACTTTCCGGGCGCCCGGCGCTATAGTCGGGCGATGACGTCGCTCAACTTGAACGTCGCCGAAGTCGCCGCGCTGATCGGGGATCCGGCGCGCATCAACATTCTCGCCGCCCTCATGCACGGCCGGGCGCTGACCTCCAAGGAATTGTCCTATGCCGCCCGGGTGACGCCGCAAACCACCAGCGGGCATCTGGCCAAGCTCGCCACCGCCGACCTGCTGGCGGTGGAGAAGCAGGGTCGCCACCGCTATTACCGGATCGCCTCGCCCCTGGTGGGCCAGATGCTGGAAAGCATCATGGCGGTGGCCGGCGCCCGGGCGCAGCACGGCCGGCTCCGGCCGAGCCGCATCGACCAGGAAATGCGCACCGCCCGCACCTGTTACGATCATCTGGCCGGCCGGCTTGGGGTCGGGCTGGCGGATAACCTGGTTTCGCGCGGGCATCTCGCCTTTATCCAGGACGGTGGCGAGGTCACCGAAACCGGGCTCGCCTTCCTGTCGGAGCTGGGCCTCGACCTGAAGGACGGCAAATCCTCGCGGCGCGTCTTCTGCCGGCCGTGCCTGGATTGGAGCGAACGGCGCCTGCATATCGCGGGAAGCGTGGGCGCGCTTCTGTGCAAGCGGTGCCTCGATCTGGGCTGGATCAAGCAGTTGCCCGGCACAAGGGCGGTGGCCATTACGCCCAAGGGCCACAAGGGATTTGCCGATTGGTTCGGTATCTCTCTCGCGCGGACCAATACTGGGGCGTGAGCGGGCCGCTGGTGGCCCTCTCGCAAATGACGGCGTCAGGCGTGTTTCAGGCTGGCCCGGTATTTCCGGTTTGCTTCGCGATTGCAAAGAAGACAGTTGCGCTGGCCCTTGCGGCAGGGCCCGCGGCCGCAGCGGCACAGGCGCGGCTTGGCTGCGGCACAACTGTCCGAGGTTTCGTCCGGCCGCTCGCCCAAGCTCGCGGCGTTCTTCCCTCGAAATGATCCATCAGGATCATTTCGTCCGCCCCTGGCGGAACGCTCAGAACCCATAATGCCTGGCAAGAAGGCTGAGCGCCACGCGGATGCCGAAGGCGGCGGCGCGCCGGTCCTGGCGCACCAGGGCGGCGCAGCGTTCCAGGCTGAAGGGATGATCTTCCGGCAAGAGAAACAATTCCGTCAGGGTGCGCAGTTCGGCCGGCAGCACCGTCAGCGCCGCCTGGGCTCTGCGTCCCGCTTCCAGCGCCGTGTCGGAAAGCGTGCCGGGCGAGCCTCCGCCGCTGGCCCCAAGGCTCATGCGCGGGCTGGTCTCGATCTTGGACAGTTGCCAGTCCTGTTGCAGCCGTCTTCCGGCGAACAGTTGATGATCGGCGATGCCGCCATGATCCTTCAGCCATTGCAGCCGGTCGATGCGGCGGAAGCCCCTGGCCGCGCCCGCCACCGGCGACAGCACCCGGTCCTGCCGGTGCAGCCGGTCCAGCTTGGCCGGCGCTTCTACACTGTTAATCGGACCAGTCACGGAATTTCTCCCCCCGCATGGCGGAGCCATTGGCGGGGGGAGATGTCCACCAGCGAGCTTGCTCGCGTGGGGGACAGAGGGGGGCTTCGATAAAGACGGCTTTTTCCTCACACCGCCCCCGCCGGCTCGATGGTGATTTCCACCCCGCGGCATTCGCCCCAGCGGGCGCGCACCTCGCGCAAGATGCCGCGATGATCGCTGTCGATCAGGGTGTGACGCACCAGAAGCGCCACCACCGGCCCGATCAGGTGATCGAGATCACGGCGGCCGGGCCGCTCTCCATATATCAGTGTGAGACGCACCGGCCCCGGCACCCGTCCCGGCCGCATCGCCTTCAGCACATCGGTCGAGCGCGCCTGCCAGTCGCGGCTGGCTTCCAGCGACGCGGCCGGCGGCGGAAATTCCAGTTGAAGCCTGATCGCCGGTTTCGCCTTCAGCTGCCGCCGCTCCACCGGCACATCCAGATTGAATCTCATTTGTCCTCCACCATCTCCTTTACCGGCCACAAAAAATCCGCGATCGCGAATGCGAGGCGCAGCCAGAGCGCCTCCACCCCCTCGCGCCAGCCGCTCATCGCCTTTCCAGAAAAATTGATTCAAGCTGGCGTGATAAATTCCGCGCCCAAGGGAACTTTACAGTTGCATCAATACCATCCAGTGGTTGTATTGTGTGCCATCCGATCGCGAACATGCCTATGGAGCGGGCAGAAGGGATGGGATGCATGCCGCCCGGTTCGGTCCTTATCGTGCTGATGGCGTTGTTGCGGGTGTTGCCGGTTCTGCTGGGTTCCAAGACTTGCCGCAAATATGGATTGGGCGCGGTGTTGATCGAATTGCGCGCCCAGATCCCGGAAAACGGCATCGGGCCCCTGATGGCCGAGCGGCGCGACGCATTGATGTTGCTGGAAGGTAACTGCCGCCAATGCGGCCGCTGCCGGCTGGGCCGCCAGCTCTGAGCAATGGACGAGATCACTTTCGCCTTTATCGCCACCCGGCCGGAATTCGCGGCCGCCCGCAGCTGCCGCAAGAAGCTGGTGGGGGCGATGCGGCGATATTTGAGAAAATATGGCGGCCGGGATTTGCAGGGTCCGCTGCCACCCCATGCGGCGGCGCTGATCCAGGAGCGGGCGCGGGCCGCCCAGGCGCTGGCCGACATCTGCCGGCGCTGCGGCCGCTGCGACGATGCCAAGATCTTCGAATAGGCCATGCCGTCCTCCCGCGCGCCGCACCCATCCGATTACAATCTTCGTTGTTGACGGTCAACAATAAATATTGTACACAGGCTGACAATGAATGTTGTAAAGTCCGCGTAAATGGACACTCTCGCCAAGCGTCTCTCGGGGGCGATGCAGAAATCCGGCTTCAACCAGCCGGGGCTGGCGCGCGCCGCCACCAAACCCAGTCAGCCCGTGTCGCAGCAGGTGGTTCAGCACCTGCTTTCCGGGCGCAACACCTCGTCCAAGCATCTGCCGGCGATCGCCGAAGCCCTGGGTGTGAGCCTGGACTGGCTGATGCGGGGCGGCGAGCCGCTAGCCGCGGCGCCAGGCAAATTCGCCGTGTCCGGCAGTGAGGCGGGCTTCACGGTTGCCCGCGGTGCGGGGCCGAACGACCGCATCCCGGTTCTGGGCTTGGCGGAATGCGGGCCCGACGGCTGGTCCTTATGGAACGGCGATGTGATCGACACGGTGGCGCGGCCCTTCAACCTGATGGGCGCGCCAAAGGCCTATGCCGTCTATATCGTCGGCCATTCGATGGAGCCGCGCTATTTCGAGGGCGAGCTGGCCCATATTCATCCGGGCAAGCCGGTGGCGGTGGGCGATTTCGTGCTGGTGCAGATGCGCCCCGAACAGGAGGGCGAGGCGCCCAAGGCGGTGGTGAAGCGGCTGGTCAAGCGCACCGGATCCAAGATCGTGCTGGAGCAATACAATCCGGCCAAGAAATTCGAGATCAAATCCGCCGACATCGTCTCCGTGCACAAAGTGGTCGGCTCCGGCGATCCGTGAGCCGGAATTCCTGAGAAGAAATCCGAAGCCAAAAAAAGAATGCGGGGCTCGACCGAAGCCAAGCCCCGCAACTCGTCATGGACGCTGGATGTTCGCGGCGATGCGTTTGACCGCATCTGGTACATCCGGCGTTATGACCTGACCTGAAAGTCGGGCCTTTCGGCCCTGCGGACTGTTACATCCGCCAGATTCGCATCTGTCTTCCCGATCGCGCCGCGCCGCCATCCTTTCGGATCCCAGCTTGGCACCCCATCGAACCTGTAAGGCCAGGTTCATGGAAGCATGCCCCACCACCGGCCGACTAGCACGGCCTTTAGTAGATCCCGGTGGCACCCCGCCTCTCGTTATCCGGATTGCGCCGGATGCCGGTTTGCGGGCACGGGCTGAAGGTTTCCGGACCAAGCACTCACGGATCGCCGTTCCGCTGGCCCATCGGCCGGTCCTTCAGTTGCGAGGATCGTGCGACTCAATGCGGAACGAGTCGAGTCAAATTGATTCGGTCCGATTCCGGCGCTTGTGGATGAAGGCGCGTCGCTGTTCACCGAGTCAGGAAAGGCGCCTTATTTTATTTCGCATACGCCGGTTTTTGCGCCTGCGTGGCGAATGCGAACCGCGCCGCGATCCGCGAAAATCCCGGCATTGACGGGTCGCCGGCCTCCACCTTTCATCAGCGCCATCGGGGAGCCTCGCCTGGCGGGACCGGTACCCACCCGAGGTCGTTCCGCCCGCTTTTCGGGGGGCCGCCCGGGTGGACGTTTCGATGTCCCCCTCTCCGCTTTCTTCCTGGCGCTCGGCATGTCCAACGATGCTTTCGCCGCCGCCCTGGGCAAGGGCGCGGGCCTCAACTGCCCGCATCCGATGGAGGCGCCGCGCACCGGATCGATCTTCGGCCGCCATCGAAGCCGTCGCGCCGGTGATCGGCTGGGCGGCAGGCGAGCGGTGCTGATCGTGATCGGCGCGGGCATCCTGATCCGACGCTCGATGACGTGAAAAAGGGATGTGAAAGGGGAGACGAAGGAAACAGCCGCGCCCCTCGACAGCCGCGACCGGCGCGCCCTATCCTTTGCCCATGACGGGCGGGACCCATCCATCATGAGCGAGGTGCAACCCTCCGCCTCTGGCCGCGAATGGCTCGCGCCGCTCGCCCTCTTCCGCCATCTCAAGCTTCTATTCCGCCGGGCGCGCGCCGGCGTGGACCAGCAGGCGGTGCTGTCGCATTTGCGGGAGGATGGCGGGCTGTCTGTGCGCTATGGCGTGCTCACGGCGCTGTCCTGCGCCATCGCCATATTGGGACTGCTTCTGTCTTCGCCCGCGGTGGTGATCGGGGCGATGCTGATCTCGCCTTTGATGACGCCGATCATGCTGTTCGGCTTTTCGCTGGCCACGCTCAACCATCATCTGGTCAAGCGCAGCCTCAAGGCGATCGCGGTGGGCACTTTGCTCGCCATCGCCCAGTCGGCGGCGATCGTGTGGCTGTCGCCGCTCAAGACCGCCACGCCGGAGATATTGGCCCGCACCCAACCCAATTTCTTCGATCTCCTGGTGGCGATCTTCTCCGCCATCGCCGGCGCCTATGCGGTGTCGCAGCGCAAGGGCGAAACCATTGTCGGCGTCGCCATCGCCACCGCCTTGATGCCGCCCCTGGCGGTGATCGGCTATGGCATCGCCACCTTGAACTGGCCCATCTTCAGCGGCGCGGGCGGCCTGTTCATGACCAATCTTCTTGCCATCGGGTTGACCGCCAGCGTGGTCGCCAAAGTGTTCGGCTTCGGCGCCCATAATGCGGCGGAGACCAATTACTGGCACGCCGCCGGCATAGTGGTGATGTTCGCGGTGCTTTCCATTCCGCTGGGCCTGTCCTTGAAGGAGATTGCGGGCCAGGCGGTCACCACCGCCAAGGCGCGCGCGGCGCTGGAGCAATATTTCGCCGGCCGGTCCGCGCATCTTTACGGCGTGACCGTGACCTTCCCCAATGGCCGGCCGGTGGAGGTGGAGGCGCTGGCCCTGGTGCAGACCCCGCGCCCGGGAGCGGAAACGCAACTGCAATCCATGCTGAGCCAAAAGCTGGGCACCAAGGTTGCCCTCAGCCTGTCGCAGATGCCGATCGAGCAGCATGAATCCCTCGACCGCCAGGCGGTGGACGATCTGGTGCGCCGCGCCACCGAAGCCCAGGCGCTGAAACTTGCGGCCGCCGCCCAGCCCAAGCCGGCTGCCATGACCGAGATCGCGGCGGCCAAGACCGGGATTTCGCGGCTGCAGATATCCGAGGACGGCGATGCGAAGAAATTGATGCTGCGCGCCGACGAGCGCGACCCCGACAGGCTGGCGGCGCTCAGGGCGGCGGTGGAGGGGCTCGCCCATGGTCATCCGCAATGGTCGTTCGATGTGCGGCCCGAGCCCATGGCGCTGCCGCGGCTGATGTTCGCGGAAAATTCCGCAACCCTGGATGCCGCATCCGCCCAGACGCTGCAGAACATCGTCTGGGCGCTGAAATCCGCGCAGGTCTCCGCCGCGCGGGTGACCGGCTATTCCGATAGTTCGGGCAGGCCATCCGCCAACCGGCGCTTGGCGATGAAGCGGGCCGAGGCGGTGGCCGAGGCGCTTTCCGCCGCCGGGATCACGGCCAAGCCGGAGGCGGTTTTCCCCGTGCCCGATCAGGCCGGCATGGAGCGCGAGCTTGGCCGCGCCCTGTTCCGCCGGGTGGTTGTGAGTCCGCAATTGGGAAATGAACCGGCTCAGGCCCCAACACCCAAGCCTTCGAACCAGTGAAGGCGGCTTGGGTTTACGCCCAGTTCCAGATGGCGATAGCCACCGCCAGCCAGAACAGGGCCACACCCAAAAACGCCGCACATACGCTCACATCAATCGGCGCCAAACGCGCGCCGCCGGACTCGATATTCGCCACCTGAGTCCCAACCCCTACGCAACAAGCCTAAAAGGCTAGTCACAATTTTGTCGAACCCGCAAGCGGATGGTCGCCAAACTATTAACGGGGAGATGCGCATTTTATGCGTTAAGCGGCTGTATATCCTTGGATATTCCGCCAGCCTGCACGCTACTGAACCAGCGCGGCGCCGCCCAGCGTGTCCTGGTCGCTGGTGACCAACACCAAAAGCCGCATGGGCCGGTTCTGTCCGGACGGACTGTCGACGGCGCGGGCCATGGCGCGTGCGGGTTTGCTGTCGGTCGAGGACACGACCGTGCTGCTGCCCAGAAGGGCGAGAACGACGAATGCGGCGAGTCTCATTGTCACCTGCCTGCCCCGCGGGACCAGAATCTGTGCCAAAACGGTAAAGAAGACGTTACAGTTCCGAGCGGTCCGCGAAAATTGCCGCATTTTTACGCAGCGGGTGACCGGCCCGCCCGGGCCTGTGCCTACGCGTCCCGGCGTTGGCGATGAGGACCGTTCCGCGCGCTCACGCCCGGGAGGGCGGTGACGCCAGGAATTCCAGTTCGGCCTCGGTCGAGGCGCGTTTCAGCACTTTGTTGCGGTGAGGAAAGCGGCCAAAGCGGTCGATCACGGTCTTATGCCGCTCTGCGAATTCCCGCACCCCGGGAATGCCGATGCGCGAAAACAATTCCATCGACTTCTCCTGCATCGCCGGATCTTCGCTATGCATGAAGGGCATGTAGAGAAACTGCTGCTCGCGGGGGTGGAGCGCCAGGTCGAGATCATGGTCCACCGCATGCCGCGCCAGGCCGAGCGCCGGCGCGTCGGTGGCGAAGGCCTCCGGCGAGCGGCGGAACATGTTGCGGGAGAATTGGTCGAACACGATCACCGCGGCGACATGGCCGGGCCCGTCCAGCGCGTCGGGATCGGGCGGGGCGGCCTTCATCTCCTGGCGCAGATCGCCGAACCGGTCCCAGATCCTGTCGTCCAGCTCGGACTTGCCCGCGAACCAATCAGCGGGGTCAAGTTCCTCGAACCAGAAATGCAATACGTCGTCGATCCAGGTCATGGTCGGGCTTTCGGGAAATGCAAAGCCAGCAGTAATCCGCCGCCGCCGCCCCGGCAACGCGGCGGCGTCAGGCCCGCGCGTCCCCGCTTTGCCGGCATCATTGCTTAAGCGCAATTAACCACATCTCTGCACCGGTTCTTAAGCAAGTCTGTCCAGGATATCCGGCAAAGATTCGCGCGCGGAACGCTGTGAGAAATTCCCGGTCCAGGGGCCCGGCCTGGATGCTCTCGGTGCGGAGCGCCCTTCGCGCAAATCCTTTGCGAAAGCCCGGGCCGGCATGAACCCCACCGTCAATTTCGAAGAGTTTCGGGACAGTATCCAATCGCAGCCGGTCATTCCGGTCGCCGGTGACGGCTTCGCCCTGGATGATCGGCCGCCGCGGCGCCCCTCCCGCCTGATTTACATTCCCATTCCGGTCAAATTCACCCTCGCGATGGTGACCGCCACAGTCTGGATGGGGCTGAGCATCTGGCTGTCGCTGTCATGGCTGCACGATCTCAGCCGGCAGATCGGGCTGCCGCTGGCGCTCTATCTGATCGCCTTCATCGCCTACATCCCGGGCTTCATGAACGCCTTTCTGATCGCCAGCCTGTTGCTGGACCGCCGCCCGCCGCGCGCCCAGGCCGAGCGGCTGCCGGGCGTGACCGTGCTGGTGCCCTGCTACAACGAAGCCGCCGCTGTCGCCGACACCATCGGCAGCCTGGCGCGCCAGCGCTACCCCGGCGAAGTCGAATTCTTGGTCATCGATGACGGTTCCAAGGACCGCACGCTCGAAATCGCGCGCGAAAGTGTCGCCGCGCTCCCACCCGAGCGCGCCCGGCTGTTCCAGGTTCTCGCCAGCGAGCGCAATGCCGGCAAGTCGGCGGCGATGAACCGCGGCCTTGCCATGGCGCGCTACGGCCTGGTCGCCAGCGTCGATGGGGACTGCTGGCTTCTTTCCGAAGGGCTGAAACGGATCGTCACCCGCTATCTGGGCGATCCCCCAGACACCCGCGCCGTCGCGGGCACCATCCTGGTGCGCAATTCCCGCAAGAACTGGATCACCCGGGTTCAAGAATGGGACTATTTTCATGGCATCGCCGCGGTCAAGCGGATGCAGAGCATGTATCACGGCACCCTGGTCGCCCAGGGCGCCTTTTCCCTCTATGACCGCCAGCTGCTGCGCGATCTGGGCGGCTGGCCGGAATGCGTCGGCGAGGACATCGTGCTGTCCTGGGAGATCCTCAATGCCGGCTACCGCATCGGCCATTGCGAGGACGCGGTGATGTTCACCAATGTGCCGGAATCCTTCCGCCAGTTCGCGCATCAGCGCAAGCGCTGGTCGCGCGGATTGATGGAAGCCTTCATGCGCTATGGCCGCAAGCTGTTGTTCACCCGCCGCCTGTCCACCCTGTTCATCTGGTGGAACCTGCTCTTCCTGCCCATGGACCTGGCCTACACGTTCGGCTTCATTCCCGGCATCGTGCTGGCGCTGTTCGGCTATTACTATATAGCCGGCATCATGACCCTGGTGCTGCTGCCGATGGCGATGATCTGCAACGGGGTGATGCTCGCCATCGAAAGCCGGATGTTCCGGGCCCAGGGCCTGAAGGTCCGCCAGAATCTGCTGGGCTTTTTCTTCTATGCGCTCTGCTACAGCTTTGTGCTGCAGCCGGTTTCGATTTGGGGATATTCCGCCGAACTGCTAGGCCTGCGCAAAGACTGGGGCACGAAGTGATTCGATATGCTTGGATCGCGGTGGCGCTCATCTGGGCCGCGCCGGCGGCCGCGGCGGATGCAAAGGCGCCCGACCAGGCGGCGGGCTTCGACATCTTCGCCTCCAGCGACGCCGATCATTTCCAGGTGCTGAAGCTGGGGGCGTCCTACTATCTCGACTATGCCAGCACCGAACAGTATCAGGGCGCCCGCTTCGAGCATTTCGCCTTTTCCTCCAAAGGCGGCGGCACGCTCACCCAGGAACGCGGCTATCTGAATTTGGCCGACACCGCCGGCGACTGGAAATGGAACGGCACGGTCGGCACCGACGGCCGCAGCATCTTGGGCAGCGGCAGCATCTACACCCAGGGAACCATCCGGCAGGAATATTTCCTGGACCGCGATTTGATCGAAACCCCGATGGGCCTCGATCGCGGGCTTTATTTCACCTTCCTTGGCGGCTCCTACGACATTCCGCTCGACGACCGGAACACCGTGACCGCGCTGATCGGCTCCCAGGTCTTCAGCGGCAAGAATTACCGCATCCATCTGCGCGGCAATTACATCTATGTGGTCGAGCCGGATTGGGGATTGAGCCTGCAATTCCGCGCCCGCTATTTCTGGGACAGCCAGCCGCGCGAATTCGATTATTTCTCGCCCCGCTGGTACATGGAGGGCATTCCCACCGTGCAGCTCCGGCGTTTCTATGCCCGCTGGCAGTTTCTGGCGGCGGCCGGCTGGGGCCTCAGGCGCAACAACGGCGCCAGTTGGGAAAGCGCGCGGCTGGTGCAGCTGTCGGTGATCAGCCCGCGTTTCGGCGGCGACTGGCTGATCGATGCCGGCTTCCTCTACAGCAACATGCCGATCGCGGCGAGCTATGCCTATACCTATGACCAGGCGACCATCAGCCTGATCAAGCGGTTCTAGGTCTTTCGGCCTTCGCCAATCCCGCCGTCAGCCCCGCCAGCCCATCCGCCGCGGCCGGATTGCAGCTATGCGCAATCGCGGCGGGACCACCGGGCCTTCCGCCTGTTAAGAAGCGGATCCGCCATACGCGCGCGCAAAGGAGAAAACGTGCCGGCAAACACATTCGGACAACCCGTCGGAGCCCCCGTGCCGGGTTGGACGCCGCGTCCCGCCCCGCCGCGCACTGCGATGCAGGGCCGCTTCTGCCGGGTCGAACCGGTCGATCCGGCGCGTCACGCCCGGGACCTGCACGACGCTTTCGCCGACGCGCCGCCGGGCACCTGGACCTATCTGCCCGAGGATCACAATGCGCTACCGACGGTCCAAGCCTGGCGGGACTGGCTTGAGAGCGCCGCCGCCAGCAGCGACTTTGTGTGGTACGCCATCATGGACGCCGCCTCGGGCCGGGCGCTGGGGCTCTCGACCTATCTGCGCATCGACCGCGCCAATGGCGGCATCGAAGTCGGCGGGGTGATCTTCAGCCCGCATCTGCAGCGCAAGCCCGCCGCCACCGAAGCCATGTTCCTGATGATGCGCCGGGTGTTCGACGAACTCGGCTATCGCCGCTATGAATGGAAATGCAACTCGCTGAACGCGCCGTCCCGCGCCGCGGCGCTGCGGCTGGGATTCACCTTTGAGGGCAGCTTCCGCCAGCACATGGTGTATCGGGGTCGCACCCGGGATACCGACTGGTTCTCCATCCTGGATGGCGAATGGCCCAGGCTGCGCGCCATGTTCGAGCAATGGCTCAAGCCCGAAAATTTCGACGATGCGGGCCGCCAGAAGGCCAACCTCTCGGCTTTCCGGTAATCCTAGGCCCCCGCGAAAATACTTCGCCGCCACAAATCCTGTTGTTGACTTCAACAACAATTGTTGTATTGTCGCTTCCGTCATGCCCCTTGGTGTGACGCCTGCCGGGCCCGCCCCATGGGTCGAGCCCCCCAACCCTCCCCGGGCGCGGAAACCCGGCAGGCACCGGTTTCGGAGGACGGATGGACGCCAAACGGGCCTATGAGCGCGAATTCCTCTCCAGCCTGGCCCGGCTGGCCGGCCGCCGCCGGCCCGGCCTGTCGGACGAGGAACGCGACGGCGAATGGCGGGCCCAACGCATCTTCTATGACGCACTCGCCCCCTTCCGCTCCCGGGTGCGGGACGCCATCTGCCTCACCGGCCTGCGCGCCGATGTGTTGCAGGACCTGCTGGCGGAGTTGGACGACGCCACCCCCGACCGCCGCGCTTGGGACGAAGCCATCATGGAGGCGCGCAATGCGGACTAGCTTCACCGGCGCCCATGCCGACTACCGGCCGACGGATTTCCACTTTGCCCGCACCCAGCGCGAAGCCGGCATCGAACATCTGGAATGGGAAGACCGCGTCGCCCCGCCGCTGAGCCCTGTCACTCTCTATGTCACGGCAGCACTGTGTTGGTTGGTGTTCGTGGCGGCGGTCTTTTCAATTGGTTGAAGAAATCATGCGCCCCCCGCTGGGCCGATCCTTATTGTGTTTTCCAACGCCTTGTGCGCGTGCCCGATTAACCATTGCCACCGAATCTCGCGATTATCCCAGTTGCCCCCGTTTCAACCTCGGCGGGTAGGCTTTACGCTGGGTCGGGGAGTGCCGCTCTTGGGCGGTGTGGGGGAATGATGCCGAACTGCAATCCGCGCGCCTTGGCGCTGTCACTCGCCGCCTTGCTGCTGGCCGGTTGCGGCACCGCCCGGCCCTATGATCCGGCCCAGGTCCCCGCCGCCCAGCAGCAGCAGACCGCCAATGTCGAGCATTGCCTGGCCAAGGGCCGAAACGCCTACCACAAGCCCAGCGACCTGGTGCGCTGCTTCATCCAGGCGGAAGTGGAATTCGCCCGCGCCATTCATGTCGGCGATCCGCGCCTGGTCGATGCCTTCCGCCGGCAGATGCTGGATATCGGCAGCCGCGCCGATGCCCGCCGGATCAACTGGGATGAGATGGTCCACTTCATGGGCGAGGCCGAACAGAATTTCGAGAATAATCTGATGGCCGCCTATCGCCAGGACCAGGCCCGGCGCGCCGCCGCGGGCCAGGCCGGCGCCACCCAGGCCGCCGCCGCGGCGCAACCGCAGCCCGATTGCACCCCGGCCGCCCATCCCGCCGGCAGCATGGCCGCGGCGCTCGACCCCAACGCCTGCCGCGAGCGATGAAGCGCGCGGCCAACGCTTAGGCGCGGAACCGCCAGATGGGACACGTGACGAAATTCCGCCGCAAACCCCGGGCGCCGCTGGCGTTGGTGGCGGGCATCGGAATCGCCATCGGGGTTGGGCTGGGCCTGGCGTTCGATCTGACCCCAGGCGATTTTGCCGGCATTGCTCTTCCGTCTATTTCCCTTTCCTCACCCACGCCTGCGCAGACGGCCGACACTCAATTCGGCCTCTGTTACACCGGCATCGGCCTCAATTGCGTGGTGGACGGCGACACCTTCTGGATGAAGGGCGAGAAGATCCGCCTCGCCGACATCGATGCGCCAGAAACCCACCCGCCCCGCTGCGCCTATGAGGCCGATCTCGGGGAACGGGCCACGAACCGGTTTCAGGAATTGCTTAATGAAGGCCCCGTCGCACTGGAACCGGTGGACCGCGACCGCGACGTCTATGGCCGCAAACTCCGCATCGTCACCCGCGACGGCCGCTCCTTGGGCCGGCAACTGGTCGACGAGGGCCTGGCGCGGGTCTGGACCGGTGCCCGCCGCCCCTGGTGCTGAGGCCGCCTATTCCGCCGCCGTCGGATATTCGTCGCACCGGACAAGCCCGCGCGCTGCTGCCCCGCGCTCTTCCGGCTCAGGCGGGCAAGGGCCCGCGATCGGGATAGAGCGGATACATCACCTCATACACCTCGCGCCGCGTATCCTGGGCCTCATAGGCGGTGGGAATGGTCTTGGCCAGTTCGGTGTCGCGATAGGCGTCGAGCGCCGCCTGGCTCTCGAAAAAATAGATGCCGCAAATCTCGCCGGTGGCGGTGTCCTTGCCATAGAATTTCTGCACCAGGCCGGGCACCTCGCGGAACCGCGGCCGCCGCTCCAGCATCCGCCGTTCCAACTCCTTGGGATCGAGCCCGGATTTGACCCGCACATAAAGAATTGCCGCCATGTCCTCCCCCTGATCTCTTATCTCCGCGCCATCAAAACGCCGCGACCGTCCGCATGTCCAGCGTCCGGGGCGTGGCGCGCATCTAGAACACGTCCAGATCCTTCGCCACCGTCACCGGGCCGGAGAATTTCTGCTTCACGGTTTTTACGAAGCGGGCGTAGTCGTCCTTGGGATCGGAGCCGGTGAGAATATGCGTCAACACCACCGCCTTGACGCCGGCCTCAGCCGCCATCTCGCCCACCTCAGCCGGCGTCAGATGCTCGGTGCGCATGTGGCGCATGAAGCCCAGGCGCTGCTTGGGCGTCATCCGGGCCCATTCGCCATTCTTCACCCGCATCGCGCGTGCCTCGTCGGGATCGAGCACTTCGGAGACCAGCAAATCGGCGCCTTTCGCCAGCGCCGTCACCGCCGCACTCGGCCCGGTGTCGCCGGTGAAGACGATGGTGCGGTCCTTGGCCTCGAACCGGTAGCTGTAGGATTTGAATCTGCCATAGGCCGGCGATCCGGGCGCGAAATGGAAATGGGTGTTCTCCACCGCGGAGACAATAATGTTCTTGTCGCGGTAGACGGTGCCGGTGCCCAGCACATGCGCCTTGATCAGCTCTTCCGGCCTGACCACCCGGGTGCCGTCGGACATGCGGATATCCGAATTGACCGCCAGATAGGGTTTGATCGCATTCATCAGGATATCGGTGCCGGGCGGGCCGTAAATGTCGGTCGGTTCTTTCCGGTTTTCGTCATACGCCGTCTGCAGCAGGCTGGGCAGCCCGCCGGTGTGATCGCTATGGGCATGGGTGATGAAGATGGTGCCGATCTGGCGGATCAGGACATGCGCCCGGGTCAGCCGCCTGACTACCCCGTCGCCCGCATCAATCAGGTAATAAGTGCCGTTGACGGTGAGGAGGTTCGCCGTCTGCGCCCGCCCCACCACCGGCACCGGCCCACTCTTGGTGCCCAGAATGATGAGCCGGGTGCCCGCCACGGGTTGCGCCTGCGCCCTGGGCGCCGCAGCAAACACCACGATCAAAGCGCAGAACAGAAGCGAAGTGAGTCTCCGCATGTCCGCCCCGCCCGCGCTCATGACTTGCCGCTGACCCGATCCCAGAATTCGCCGCGGTCGTTGGTGCGGGGAAAGGGCTCGTCCGGCGGCGTCACGCCCAAAAACGCGGTCAGCGGCGCCCAGCCTTCCTTCACCTGATAGACCAGCAGCCGCTCGGCCGGGATGGCGGCCTTCACCGCCGCGTTATGGGCCTCGAAGGCCTTGGCCAGCGCCGCCATATCCAGCCCCGGCGGAAAGCCGGTCTTGGCGATGACCCGGGCCGACATCTCCAGCCACTCTTGCATGTCCTGGGGCGCTTTTTCGCGTGTGCCGAGCAGCTTGTAGATGGTGGCTGAAAAACTCTCCACCCAGCTTTCGGTGCTACGCACCGTGAGCACGAATTTGGCGGCGGGATAAGCCTTGGCCAACTCGCGGAAGAAGCCGGCGGTCGGCCAGTCCACCGCGCTTTGATAGCCCTGATAGATCGCCGCCCAATCCGGCGCGCCGTTCGCCGCCGCCACCCAAAGCGGCACCTGCTCGGGCATATGGAAGATCACTTCCTCCATATGATGGCAGGGCCCCAGCCCCAGCCGGTTGATCGCCAGCTTCAAGGAGTAAGTCCCGGTCCGCCCCACGCCGGCGCCGATCACCTGCAATGCCATGCCGCCCCCCTTGTCTTTCCGAATGGACCCCTTCGCCGTTTATGCGCGCGGGCAAAGGGTCGAGGCAAGCGGCATTCCTCGCCTGCTACGCAAATCGCGGCCGGTCGCGTGACAGGTTTCATTCCCCGTGCGATACGAGCGCCCAAAAGCCGGCTTGGAGCAAATGCTCATTTACGGGAAACCGGCGAGAGCGGGAGGCGTCATTGCAAAAGCCGGAATTGTCGGCCCTAGCCCTGTCTTTTTTGATGCTGTCGGGGCCGGCGTCCGGTCAAGCGGCAGCCGCGCCGGTGCTGACGATCCGTTCGATGCCGGACCGTCCCATCATCGAGCTGCGTGGACCCAATCGCTTTGTCAATTTCGACATGATGGTGACGAACCGGAGCACCCTCACCTTGCGATTATCCAAGATCGAACTCAGCGCCTATAACGCCGCCAATGATCTTGTTCTGCGCAAGGCGCTCAATACCGACGCCTTTGCCCCCAGCATCGCGGTGATCGGCAACCAGATTCTCGCGCCCGGTCAGAGCCTGGACGTGTTCAATCCATTTTCGGAGTTCGAGGCGGCGGTGCCGCTCGACCGGCTGCAATATTCCTTCTGCCTGCAGCGTGAGACCAGCGCCGCCGAACGGCAGAAAAACCTGCACCGCCTGCCGGACGACTGCGACTTTCAGGCCCAATTCTCCGTCAGTCCGCGCACCTATGACGACAAGACCAGCCTGACATTGCCGCTGAGGGGGAAGATTTTTGTCTGGGAAGGCCATGATTTCTACGCCCATCATCTGCGCGTGGCCTTCGCCAATCCCAAGGTGCGGGCGATGGGGCTCACCGGCAATTCCAATGAATTCGCCAGCGATTTCGTCTATACCGATCCGCAAGGCGAGATGTACCGGGGCGACCCGCGCAAGCTGGAAAATTGGTACGGCTATGGCAAGCCGATCTATGCACCGGGCGCGGGCAGGGTGATTGCGGCCGCCAACGATATTCCCAACAACAGCTTTCTGGACGAGAAGGCCACCAGGATCGGTTATCCCAAATTGCCGGCCGGCAAGGATCCAAAGGATCTGGGCAATTTCGTACTGATCGACCATGGCGACGGCGAATACAGTTTATTGCTGCACATGAAGCCAGGCAGCGTCCGGGTGAAGGCCGGCGATCGGGTGACCCAGGGCGAAGAGATCGGCGCCATGGGGTTTTCCGGCGACGCGCTCTTTCCCCACCTGCACGACACGCTGATGTCGGGCCCGGATGTGGGAACGTCCTGGGGAATTCCCGCGTATTTTTCCCATTTCCGCAGGATTTATGGTCCAAAATCCGTGGAGGTGGCGCGTGGGCCGGTCAATTCCGGCGACTTTTTGGAGAGCCAGGCGTTCGCGCACTAGGCGAACATCCCAACTGCCGTCGCACTGGTCTTGCCTCGGCCGCCGGTCCGGCCAAGACCGACCGCAATGCAAGCCGTGCCCGCTTTCGCCCCATGGGCCTGGCGGTGGGGCCCGTCGGCGCTCTCTATATCGCCGATTCCCACAAGGCACGAACCTGGCGCATCGCCCATGGCGAACGCTGACCAGCTTGTCCAGCGAGACTCAGATGGATTTTAGATGGCGAGACCCAATAGAGCGCCGACAGCAATGGCGATCACGGCCAGAACGGCATACCAGCCGAACGGCGACAGAAGCCTCGGACGCGGCCGATGCCCATAGCCCGCAAACCTGACCTCGGACAGAAACATTTACGCCCCCATTGACGGCGGCCGAAACATACGGCCGGTTCGCCCAATTCCCAGCATTGGCGAACACCGGGCACTATACGTGATTCGCAGGGCTTCTGGGTGCGGTCCGGGAGAGGATTCACAATTAAAGATGAATGTGCCCAAATTGCCTCGGCTTTTGTCCAGGAAAAAGAGCTTAAGAATCCTGGCCCTGCCGGATTGTCCCCATGTTTGCATGGATATCCGGCAAGGCCTTGCGTGGGTTGCATTCTTGTCGTGCGCGGCGCGCATTGTTTGAATGTCCGCCCGTACGAAAGGAGGCGTGAAATGTTTCGGTTTGCCGTCATCATAGTGTCGCTGTTGGCCGCGCCGGCGCTGGCCGCACCTGCCCGGACTTCGGGCGAGCCGCCGCAGTCCCAATCCAAGCCGCCGCCGGTCAAGCCCAGCTTCGACTGCTCCAAGGTGAAGTCAAAGCCGCTGCAGATCATCTGCACCAATGACGATCTGGCGCGGCTGGACTTGCAGGAAGACGCGCTTCTGCACCGCGCCCGCGCCAAGGCGGTTTCACCGGACGCGGTGGATGCGGACCAGGACCTGTTCGTCAGCCGGCGCGCCACCTGCGGCACCGCCGGCTGCATCGCCGCCGTCTACCGGGCGCGGATCCGGGAGCTGCATCAATGGTCGAATTGATCGCAACCCGCTGAAGCCCAAAATCTTGTGGCGGGGAACCGGCGCACGGATATTTTCCGTTCGGTGACATTTTCTTTGCGTCCATCCGCCGCCTTTGTGCGTTCAGGCAAGCGATGTCGCCGGTTCATTTCCTTTCCTGGTTTGCGCTGTTCCTGGGCGCGGGCTCCATGGTCTGGCTTGCTTTGGCGGTGGCCTTGGACCCGCCGCGGATGCCGGTGATGACCTTGGTCTGGCCCCTGACCGGGCTGTTCGCCGGACCGCTGGCGGTTGTCCTTTATCACCGCTATGGCCACCGGCGCCGCAAGCCCTTCGCCGCCTCGGTCGCCATCGCCGCCTTTCATTGCGGCTCCGGCTGTACCCTGGGCGACTTCCTGGCCGAAGGGCTGGTGGCGGTCACCCCCGCCATCCTGGTCTGGTTCGGGCTGGGCAGCATCTTCCACAATCCGGTGGCGCCAAGCTGGGTGCTGGACACGCTTTTGGCCGTCGCCATCGGGGTGGGGTTCCAATATGCGGCGCTCAGGCCCCTGAGTGCGGACGACGCCGACACTGTCCTGGTGCGGGCGCTCAAATCCGACGCCCTGTCGCTCGCCGCCTGGCAGGTGGGGATGATCGGGCTGATGGCCTGGGTGCAATTCGATCTGGCGCGCCGGGCGCTGTCGCCCAGCCAGCCGGAATTCTGGTTCGCCATGCAGATGGCGATGCTGGCCGGCTTTGTGTTGGCCTATCCGGTGAACTGGTTCCTGCTCCGAAGCGGGATCAAGGCCGCGATCTGACCGCTTCTGCGTCAACTCAGATAGAAGACCAGCGCCGCCAAGGCGGTCCAAAACAGGACAACGCCCATGAAAGCCGCGCATATACCGAGGTCGAGGCGTATCCAATGCCTGCCATGCGGTTCGGAAATTGCCATTGCCCGTCCCCAAATGAGGCTGCATGGCGGTTGACTGCATAAATCCTGCCAGCGCGCGGCAGAGGGTCGGGAGGCGTGGTTCCGGCTATGCCTGCGCGGTCTGCACCATGCGGCGGAATTCCAGCGGATTGTCGATCAGGGTAAAGGGCTCCCGGGTGCCGCCGGTGCCGGCCACGGTCACCGTGCCGTAATTGAGCAGCCTTCCGATGATGTCCTGATCCACTTCCACGGACTCGACCCGGGCGCGGTTGATCTCGATGGTCTTGCGCGAAAAAAGCCCGGTCTTGAAGATCACCCGGTTGTTGGTGATCGCGAATTCGCTGGTCGCCTGGCGGATATAGGCGGCGGCGCCCGCGATCAGCCCCACCGCGACGATGGCGAGGCCGCTTTTCCCGCCTATGCTGAGCCAGGGAAGGCCGAAGCTGAGCAGCAGCACCGGCGCCAGATAGACCACCCAATGCACCTGGCTCTTGTAGAGAATGCGCTCCCCCGGCGCGAGATTGGCTTCGACGTAATTCTCCATTGGCCCACCCTCCAGATTCCATTGGCGGGGAGCCTGGCAGGAAATTGTTAAGACCTCGCCAACGGGCGCGATTTCATCGGGATTTCAAGCGGATGGCTTCTCGATCTTGCGGATCACCAGTTCGTCCACTTCCAGCTTCCTGATCCGGGCGTGTTTGATCACAATGCGGTTGATGGCGAGAAAGCCGATCGCGAATGCTCCCACGGCAAACGCGCCGGTGGCGAACGCGCCCAGGGCCAACGCCCCCAGCGACAGAGCAGGCGGATAATCCCGATGATGGTGATGATGCCGGTGCCGTCTCATGCCGGGGCCTCGCTTTCTTTCTGCCCGCGCGGTGCAACCGGCCGGGCGATGGAATAGGTGATATGGGGCCGAAGCGCATGGCCCACCGGATAATTCACATGCTCGAAATCCAGATCCATGCGCCGCGCCATCCCCAGCCGCTCCATCAGCGCCCGGCTCTTGATGTTCTGCGGCACCGTGATGGCATAGATCTATATTCTCCGGCTGCTTCGCCCAGGCCCAGTCGAGGCAAGCGCGCGCCGCCTCGCGGGCATAGCCGTTACCCCACACATCTTCGCGGAAGCGCCAGCCGATTTCGAGTTCGCCCGTGATCGGCCCCATGCTGCCGCGCTTGAAGCCGCAAAAGCCCAGCAGCGCGCCGTCCGCCCGCCTTTCCGCCAGCCAGAAACAGAAGCCTTCCGTCTCCTGGCTGTCGCGCATGCGTTCGAACACGATCCGGAAATGGCCCGGCCCCGTTACCCCGCCCAGATGCTGCATCACGGCCTCGGTGTTGGTGACCCGGATGAATTCGGGCAGATCCTTTTCTTTCCAGGGCCGCAACCGCAATCGTCCGGTCTCGATCATGGCCCGCCTAATAGATATGCGGCAGAAGCCGCCAGCTGCGGGCGCGATAGGCGTCATATTCAGCGCCGAAATGCTGCGCCAGCAGCCGCTCTTCCGACCGCATCCGCCCGATCAGAATGGGAATGAAACTCGCCGCCAGCACCACGCCCAACAGCGACCGGAAGGCAAGCCCCCATCCCAGCACCATGACCAGAAGCCCCAAATAGCTGGGGTTGCGGATGTGATGGTAAAGCCCGTCAGTGACGAGCTGATGGTTCTTCTGAATCGCCACCAGGCCGGAGAAGCGCCGCCCCAGCACAAACACCGGCCACAGCCGCAACGTCCCGCCGACGGCGAACAGGGCCACGCCGACCCAACGCATATCCTCGCCGTCCAGGGTGAGAAGCCCGATCCGCTCGCTATAGGCCGGCAGCCACCCGTCCAGCAACCCCAGCGCCATGGTGACGGGAATCACCCAGCGATTGCCCCGGTCTTCCTCCTGGCCGCTCGACAGATTGCCCCGGCTGAAGACCGACGCCGCCAGCAGCAGCGCCGACACCGCCACCAAAGCGGTGCGCGCCGGTTCGGCGAAAAAGATCGAAAAGCCGCCCACGCCCCAGACCGCCAGCCCCAACCAGGCTGCGGTGGCGATCAGCCCGAACAGAAAAGTGGCGAAGCGTTTCATGCCGCAACCTCAGGGTGACTCGGAATCGGGATAGCAGATCGAAGGCGCATGCTGCCTGAAGCACATGCCCGACAGCCAGGCATGGGAGAGGCTGCCGGGGGAGGTATAGGCCGCATACCACGCCACCAGGATCACCAGCACCAGAAGACCGAACATCCGTCCGCGCGAGACCATGGAAATTCTCCGTCTTCGCCCCAAGCATACACAGGCGTGCGCCGGAGCAAAGACCCGCGGCGGGAACTACGGCGCGGCCGGGTCCTGGCGCGATCGTGCCATCAGCACGGCCAGCGCCAGCGGCACCAGCCAGGCCACTCGTCCCTGATAGCGGTCAAACACGCCGGAAATGGCGCCGGAGACGATGGCGTTCGCCATTACTCCCACCAACACCGCCACCGCGAACTGGGCCCTGGGTCCCTCCACCGCCCGCATCATCAGCGCGGTGCAAAGTCCCGCCAGGGCGGTGACGTAAATCAGCTGCATCACAAAGCTGATGGCGGAAAGCGGCATGGTCCCCTTGGCGATGGCGCTTTGGCCATAGGCCGCGATCACCGGGCGCAAGGCCGGGATGGGAGCGATGCGGTCCTGGGGCAGAAGCGCGAACTCCCTGACCCCCACATCGAAGACCTGGCGGGCGACATTTACGAATTCCGCCTTCGCTTCCTGCAGCGGATAGTGCAACAGCGTGCCGATCAGGATGGCGTCGCCCTCCGCCGCGATGGCCCGGCGGGTGGCGGCGGACGCGGTGCCGATCACCGACAATTTGGGATCGCGCGACCATAGGAAATCATTCTCCGTCATCGGCATGCGGGAAAGATAATCGCAGGTGACGAAATGCCGGACCGGACATTCCTCCCGGAGATAGGTCTCCGCCGTGCCGTCGCCCACCAGTCGCGCCAGCAGAAACGGCGTTGGGATCGGCCATTGGCCGGTGAGTTTCTTGACCGTCACATCCACCGCCAGATGGGCGAGAAGCGCCAGCACCCCCATGCCCGCCAGCCATAGCGCCGCCCGCGCCCGCTTCCGCCGCACAAAGGAAAAGCAAAGCCCGGCGGCAAGTGCCAGCGCCAATATCGCCAGATGCGATTTGTGGAACAGGCAAGCCACAAGCGTCACCAGCAGCCAGAAGGCAAATTCGGTGCGTGACAGATCGGGCGCATAGGCGATCACCATGGCGGCGGCGAGCAGCATCAGGCCCGCGAACACGTCCGGCATCACGGTGCCGGTGAAAAATCCCAAGCCGGCGAACAGGGCGATGGCGATGAGCAAAAGAAACGTCCGCACCCGGTCAAGACCCAGGCTTCGCCGCGCCGCCAGCATCAGGCATGCGGCGGCCAAAAGCGCCTGCAGCAGCGGCAGGCTCCAGACATTGCCGAACCCGATGCTCAGCGCATAGAGTATCCCGTAATAGACCGAACGGGCGGTGGAGATGCCGTCCTGCCCCTGGCGGCCGAGCGCGGGGCCCGCGGGCCGGGATGGAGCCGTCTGACCGGCACCGGCGCGGTGCGCCAGATTTTGGATCACCGCGCCCGCTTCCCGCGCCACCGCATAGCCGGAATGGAAATAGCCGATGCTGTCGGAATAAAGCACCGGCTGGCGGTTCCAAAGCATGGGCACCGACAGCGCCACCAGCAGAAGCACCGCGCCCAGGACGGACACCACACTGAGCCTGCCGCCTGCCTCAGAATTCATGCATCGGCATCCGGACCGGTGGCGCGCGCAGCGGCGGCCTGCGCAAGCGGCTCGGCCCGATGCAGACAGGCATAAAGCCGCGCGGCGCCGTCACACGTCATCATGATCGGCACCGAAGAAACCAGATACCGGTAGCGCAATGTCGGCTGGACAAATACGTAGATCGCTGAGCAGCCGAGCATGGTGCACAGGATATAGGTATAAGGACGCCTCCGCCAGACTAGAACAATGAGAGTCATGAAACCCATAATGCGAACCGTCCATTCCAGATCCTGCCTCAGTCAGACGATCATTCCGGGCGCGCCGGACGTGCCCCGGAACCGGCGCGGCGGCAGATGGAATTGCGCGATGCGTTCGACGCAGAGTTCGAGGAACTCGACGGCGTGCGCGGCGATCCAGGCCTCAGCTTCACGGCCAAGCTGGCGGGAATAAGCCACCTCGCCGCTTCAAACTTTCTGATTGCGGTGCCAACGCGTCACGTACCCGGCAGCTGGGTCTGCGGAAACCAGCGCGCCGGAATGATTGGACCAGGCAAGCTCGAGCCTGAAATTGTCGCGCAATGGGACAGGCTCAGCCGATCAGGGCATGATTTCGCGCCGCGCTCGCCATCGTCCCGCCGCCCCCACCGGCCGCGGATGGCCGGTGATGTTTACCAAACACCGCCGCCGGAAAGGCGCGCCTCCATTGCAGCAATGCACGTTCCCGAGGCCGCCGGGAGTCCGGACGCAAGCGCGGCAAGCGGTCTTGGCGCATTTACCTGACCCGGCTACAATCCGCCATCTGTCGAAAGATGTCTGTCGAAAAGAGGTTTTCCCGATGAGGCGCATCGCCATGCCCGCCCTCATGCTCGCCTTCGCGGCCGCGCCGGCCTTTGCCGCCGACACCGCCCATCCGGCGCTGCCCCGAAGCGGCGACGTCCCCAATGCGGTGATCGCCGATCCCCACCCCGACAAGGCCCATCCGCCCGCCATGTTCTATGTCCGGGTGGAAAGCCATGGCTCGCTGATGAACGGGGTGGTCTACACCCCCTCGGGCGCCGGCCCACATCCCGCGGTGGTGCTCTATCATGGCTTTCCCGGCAATGAGCAGAATCTGGATCTCGCCCAGGCGATGCGGCGGGCGGGTTTTACGGTGCTCACTTTTCACTATCGCGGCGCCTGGGGCAGCCCTGGCGACTTCAGTTTTTCCAACGCGCTGCATGACGCCGACGCGGCGGTGGCCTTCATGCGCGATCCCGCCAATGTGGCGAGATTCCGGATCGATCCGCGACGCATCTTCGTGGTCGGCCACAGCATGGGCGGGATGATGGCGGCAAGTGCTGCGGCGCGGGCGCCCTTCGTGGCGGGGGTGGTGCTGATCTCGGCCTGGGACATCGGCGCCGACGGGGCGGGTTTCAACGATCCGGCCGTGCGCCAGAAGGTGAAGGACGGCGAATTCACCGCCGATGTGATCCCGCTGGCCGGCGCCACCGCCGACGGCCTGATGGACGAAGCCGCCGCCAACGCGGCGAATTGGGAATTCGTGGATTTCGCGCCGCAGCTGAAATCGCGACCGTTCCTGATCCTCACCGCCAATGACGGGCTCACCGAGAATAACAACCGCCTGGCGGCGGCGTTGAAGAAGGCGGGCGATGGCGATATCGACCAGGTCCATATGCCGACCGACCATTCCTATTCCGACCGCCGCATCGAACTGGAAAGCGTGGTGGTGCGCTGGCTGGAACGCCGCCAGGCGGTGGTGACGGTGAAAAAGAAGTAGTGGCGATCATCGCTAATCCGGCAGCCGCGGATGTGTCTCGCTCTTGATCGTGAGCGCCGATCCCATCGAGGCCAGCACCACGATGCCGATGGCCAGCCACTGCACCAGCGGTAGATGCTCGTGCAGCAGGATGAATCCCATCAGCGCCCCCGCCGCCGGTTCCAGGCTCATCAAGGTGCCGAAGGCCTGCCGGGGCAGCCGCCGCAGCGCCACCATCTCCAGCGAATAGGGCAAGGCGCTCGACAGTGCCGCCACCAGGATACCGATCGGCAGCACATCGGGCCGGAAGAGCGCCAAGCCCGCATGCGCCAGCCCGATGGGAAAGATCACGCAGGCCGCCACGATCGAGCCCAGGGCGGTGGTGAGCTGGCCATGATGGGCGCCCGCTTTCTGGCCGAACACGATGTAGAGCCCCCAGCACAGCCCCGCGCCCAATGCCAGCGCCACGCCGTGCCAGGAGATCGTGGCCGCGCCCTCCCGGATCGGCAGCAGCAGCAACAAACCCAGCACCGCCAGCGCCACCCACAGAAAATCGCTCGCCCGGCGCGAGGAGATCAGCGCCACCGTCAGCGGCCCGGAAAATTCCAGCGCCACCGCCACCCCCAAGGGCACGCTCTGAAGCGCCGAATAGAACAGGAAATTCATCATTCCCAGCGAGACGCCATAGACGATGAGCAGCTTCAGGCTTTGCCGCGTGACTTTCGCCCGCCAGGGCCGCGCGAAGGGAATAAGGATCAGCGCTGAAAAGCCGACCCTGAGCGCCACCGCGCCTTCGGGCCCCACCGCCGGAAACAGGCTCTTGGCGATGGAGGCGCCGGTCTGGAAACAGAACATCGCCACCAACAGCGATCCCACCGCCACCCAGATGCCGCTTTTCGACATTGCCTCCGCCCCCCGCCTGGCCGGTGTTTTAAATGGTCGCGCAAGGTCTGTCGAAGGATGCGGATTGCATACCTCGCCTGTCGCGCAAAACGAAGAAATGGTACGCCCGCCGCCGAATTGACGCCCGCCCGATTAACCCCCAACATGGCCGAAAAACAGGGGCCGGGCCCCGCATCCAGGGCCGACAGGCTTTCAGGGGAGACATTTATATATGAAGCGTTCCTTCGTGATGTTCGTGATCGCCGCCATGATCGGCGGCTTTATTGTGGGCATGATCGTCCACGGCACGCTTTCGCCGGAAGGCGCCAAGGCCGCCCAGGCCAATTTCGACCAGGTGACCAATATTTTCCTGCGGCTGATCAAGATGATCATCGCGCCCCTGGTGCTCACCACCCTGACCGCCGGCATCGGCCATATCGACAACGCCGCCACGGTGGGCCGGATCGGCACCAAGGCGATGATCTGGTTCTTGACCGCCTCCTTTGTGGCGCTGGCGATCGGCCTGGTCATGGTCAACCTGCTGCAGCCCGGCGTGGGCGCGGGCGTGGCCGCCGCCGCCGGCACCGCCAAGGATGCCGGCATCGGCGAGGCGCAGAACATGGCGGGCTTCATCGAGCATCTGATCCCCTCCTCCATCTTCGACGCCTTGGCCCGCAACGAGATCCTGCAGGTGGTGGTGTTCTCGGTCTTTGCCGGCATCGCCATTTCGGCGGTGGGCGAAAAGGCCAAGGCGCTGCTCCATATCGTCGAGCAGGGCGCCACCGTGATCCTGAAAATCACCACCTATGTGATGATGTTCGCCCCCGTCGCCATCTTCTCCGCCATCGCCGGCGCCATCTCGGTGCAGGGCATCGGCATCCTGGTCACCTATGCCGAGCTGGTGGGGGATTTCTACCTGGCGCTGCTGCTTCTGATCGCGCTGATGATCGCGGTGGCCTGGCTGGTGGTGGGCCGGCAGATGAAGCCCCTGCTCCAGGCCATCCGCTCGCCGGCCCTGATCGCCTTTTCCACCTCGACCTCGGAGGCCGCCTTTCCGCTCCTCCTGGAATCGCTGGAAGCGATGGGTTTTTCGCCCAAGATCGTCAGCTTCGTGCTGCCCTTGGGCTACAGCTTCAATCTGGTGGGCTCCACCATGTATTGCGCCTTCGCCTCCATCTTCATCGCCCAGGCCTATCACATCAATATCTCCATCGGGCAGCAGATCCTGATGCTCTTGATGCTGATGGTGACCTCCAAGGGCATCGCCGGGGTGCCGCGCGCCTCTCTGGTGGTGGTGGCGGCGACGCTGCCCTATTTCAATCTGCCGGAAGCGGGGCTCTTTCTCATCTTGGCGGTGGATCACCTGATGGATATGGGCCGCAGCGCCACCAATGTGGTCGGCAATGGATTGGCCGCGGCGGTGGTGGCGAAATGGGAACATGCCCGCGGCCTGCCCCTGACCGCCCGGCCGGAAATGATTGTGTGAAAAGTCCATGAGTGGTCGCGGCAAATATTCCGGAACGGGCCGCACCATCGCCCGGCGGGATTTCCTGCAGGGCGCCGCCATCACCACGCTCACTGCCGGCCTCGCTCCCGAACTTGCCGCCGCCGCCGAGGCCGAGAAGCTGGCCAAGGATGCGTCCGGCTATTATCCGCCCATGCGTCTGGGCATGCGCGGCAGCCATCCCGGCTCCTTCGAAGCGGCGCATGAACTGCGCGACGGCGATTTCTGGAACGGCGCCACTGCCTTGCACGACACCAACGAGCAATTCGACCTGATCGTGGTGGGCGGCGGCATCAGCGGTCTCGCGGCCGCTTATTTCTACCGCCAGGCCCGGCCCAAGGCGCGCATCCTGATCCTGGAAAATCACGACGATTTCGGCGGCCATGCCAAGCGTAACGAATTCCATGTCGGCGGCCATATGATGCTGATGAATGGCGGCACGCTCGAGATCGACAGCCCCTATCCCTATTCCAAGATCGCCGACGGGCTGATCAAGACGCTGGGTATCGATCCCGACGCCCTGGCCAAACAGTGCGACAAGCCTGAGATCTATGCCGGCCTGAAGCGCGCCACTTTCTTCGACCGCGAGACTTTCGGCGCCGACCGGCTGGTGGTGGGCGAGCCCAAGACCGAAAAGGACTGGCGGGATTTTCTGGCCCGCACGCCGCTGGCCGAGCCTGCCAAGGCCTCGATCCTGCGTATCGAGACGGGCATGGACGACCCCCTGCCCAGCCTCTCCAACGCCGCCAAGCGCGACGCGCTTTCCCGCCTCTCCTACCAGGATTATCTGATCAAGCTGCTTCAGGCCGACGACAGCGTCATTCCCTATTACCGGCACCAGACCGACGATCTGTGGGGCTGCGGCATCGACGCGGTGTCGGCGCTGGATTGCTGGGGCGTTGGGTTGTCCGGCTTTCAGGGACTGAGGCTCCAGAAGGGCTCGACCGCGCGGATGGGCTATACCCCGGCCGGCTATTCCGAGACCGGCGGCTCCTACAGCTTCCATTTTCCCGACGGCAACGCCTCCATCGCGCGGGCTTTGGTGCGCGCTCTGATTCCAGGCGCCCTCACCGGCCATGACGCGCGCGATATCGTCACCGCCGGCACCGACTATTCCAAGCTCGATGCGGCTGACGCGCCCGTCCGCCTGCGCCTCAACCAGGTGGCGGTCCGGGCCCGCAACGCGAACAAGGGAGTCGAGATCGCCTATACCCATGCGGCCGGCGGAGGCCCGGTCACGCGCGTGCGCGCCAAACATTGCGTGCTGGCCGGCTGGAACATGATGATCCCCTATCTTTGCCCGGAGATGCCGGCGGCGCAGAAGGCGGCGCTGCACAGACTGGTCAAGACGCCGCTGGTCTATACCAGCGTGGCGGTCCGGGACTGGCGCGCTTTCAAGCAACTCGGCATTCGCGCGGTCACCGCCCCGGGCGGCTATCACAGCCAGTTTCATCTCAACCAGCCGGTGGATATCGGAAGCTACAAGAGCATCCGCGACCCGCACGCGCCCATGCTGGTGCACATGATCCGCACCCCGGCCAAGCCCGGCCTGCCGGAGCGGGAGCAGCACAAAGCGGGCCGCGCCGAATTGCTGGCGACGCCATTCTCAACCTTCGAACATCAGATCCATGATCAGCTATCCCGGGCGCTCTCCCCTGGCGGCTTCGACGCCGAGCGCGATATCATGGGCATCGCGGTCAATCGCTGGCCGCACGGCTATGCCCCGGAATACAACGCCCTGATCGATGGGGCGGACAATTCCACCACCCCCAATTTCGCCGCCAGGAAACAGTTCGGCCGGATCAGTATCGCCAATTCCGATTCCGGCATGGCCGCTTATACCGATATCGCCATCGACCAGGCTCACCGGGCGGTGAGTGAATTGTTGGGCTGAGGGCGCAATTGCGCCCAATGCCTCACAGCATCAGCGCCACCAGCACCGCCAGCGAGATGGCGCCGGTCGCCACCCCCGGCAGGATATACCAGCCCGGCGGGATCCGCGCGTGGCGGCCATATTCGCTGAACTCCAGATCCAGGGGATTGCAAATGCTATGGAATTCGCTGCCGACCGGCGGCGCGGGCGGCCAGGCCGTCCATACCGGCGGCGGTTCGAAACTGGGATCGTGAAATTCAGCATGACTCATGGGCCGCTCCAACGCTCGGCCCCCCTGCCATTGACATCAACGTGCAATATGACGGTCAGGTTCCCTTCGCATGCGCAGCAATGCGCCGCGCGTCCGGGCGCATTGCGGAATGCGGCTTATAGCCGTCTCTGGCAGCTATCTCTGGCGGGTGTCTCAGGCGGCCTTGAAGGCGCGGGTGGCGGGCTGGCCCGGCTGCTTCACCGGCTTCACCACATCCGCCGGCTTGACCGCTTCGGTCGCGGGCCGCGTCAGGATCATCAGCGCCACCGCCTTGCCGATCAGGCACCAGCGGTCATGCGCGGCGCCATCGCCGTTTGCCAGCGCCTGGTCGATCCGTTCGGCCGCCAGGAATTTGGCGTTGTCGCCATGCGCCGCCACCAGTTCGGCGGCGGTAGTAAGAATTTCGCTATGGATCATGTCTCTCAAACCCCAAGCCCGTGTTAGGACGCCCGCCTTACGTGCAGCATTAAGGCAAATGGCCGCCCGACGCACGCGCCAAAGCGCCGAAATGTTCCCTTGGCGGCGGAGTTTTAATAAACTGGTTTGTAAATCCTTACCGTAATGGGAAAGCCGCGGTTTCCGGCACGACGCTGCGCGCCCCCCAAATCGCAAAAGCAAAAAGGCGGGCCGCAACGCCCGCCTTTCCGCTCTAGGTCTCAACTGAAGCCGCCTACTTCTTGGCGCAGATGAACTCGATCTCGAGCTGCGCCCCCGGTGCCGCCAGCGCATGCACATGGAAGGCGGCGCGGGCCGGCCGGTTGGGCTGGGCCTCGGTGCCGAACTCGGTCATCCATACTTTGTTCATTTCGCCGAAATCGAGATCCGGGCCCATATAGACGGTGGCCTTGACCACATCGCCGAAAGTGAGCCCCGCCTTGGCCATGCTCTTTTTGAGGTTGTCCAGCACCGACTGGGTCTGCTGGGTGGTGTTGCCCCAATTGATCGGCTGGCCCTTGACCGGCGGACTGACCGGGGTCGCCAGCGCGCCCGACACATAATAGGTGGTATAGCCCGGCGGCACCGCCACGATGGCGGCAAAGGGCGCCTTGGGGCCGTTGACGATGCGGTCGATCTCCTGCGCCTGGGCGGTGGAAGCCAGGCCGCAGATGGCGATGGCGGACGCGATGGCGATTGTTGTGAGCTTCATTGTCGGTCTCCTTGAATTGGGTACGCGCCGGACCATCCGGGCGCGCGGCTTCATTCCCCTTGAGCGTATGGACTTGGCCAATTCCCCGTTTGATATGCCCGGCGTTGCATGGACGCCGGAACGGCAATAGCCTTGCCGCAATCGGCCGATAAAGCCAGAGCCAAAAGCGCGGCGGCAAGGGATTTTTCGATGGACAAGCTGGCGCACCGTCCGGCAGGCGACGCCGACCTGCCCGCCCTGACCGCGCTGATGCATGAGGCGATTGCGGGCCTTCTGCCGCAGTTCCTGTCGCCGGAGGAAGTGGCGGCGTCCTACGCCATCATGGGGCTCGATACCCAACTGGTGGAGGATGGCACCTATTTCATCGTCGAGCTCGAGGGCGAGATCGCCGGCTGCGGCGGCTGGAGCCGGCGCGCCACGCTGTTCGGCGGCAACCACACGGAGGGCCGCGACGCCCGCCTGCTCGATCCCGACACCGAACCGGCCCGGGTGCGCGCCATGTACACCGCGCCCCGCTTCACCCGCCGCGGCGTGGGCAGCAAGGTGCTGACGTTGTGCGAAGCGGCGGCCAGGGCCGAAGGCTTCAGACGGGTCGAGCTTGCCGCCACCATGGGCGGAAAGCCGCTTTATCAGGCACGCGGTTATCAGCCGATCGAACTGCTGATGGTGTCCACGCCCGCCGGCGTCAAAGTCCCGATACTCAGAATGGGAAAATCGCTGTGAGGCCGCGCACAAGGCGTGATTGCATGGCTACTACTTCTTATTAAGGTTAAGCCCTCTAGCCTTGTGTTTGCCGCCTGAAGGTGGCGTGTTCGGTCGCGTTGCGTCCCTTGATAAGGTCGAAAGCAATGGGGAATGCCCGATGGCCCATGCCTTGAAGAAAGCCGAAACCTCGCGGTCCGAAATCGCCCGTTATGCCGCCGACATGCTGGCCTCGCTGCGCCGCCTGTCGGAAGCCAACGGCATGCCGCTTCTGGCGCATCTGACCGATCTGGCGCGGATCGAAGCGCTCAGGAACGCCGCCCGGGACTGAGGCGTTCGCGGAAGTCCGGCCGCCTTCGGCGCGGATTGCGGAAGCTCGCGCGTTTCGCGCCTCCCATTTCATTCCCTGTATTAATTCATGCTAGGTCTCTTCCAAAAATGGGGGAGTGAAATGTTCACCCGCGAGGAATTGGAAGCGGCCAGGCGCGAAATCCACCGCGTTTTCGCCGGCACGCCGCAATATGCCTGGCCGCTGTTGGCTGAGCGCACCGGCGCGGAAGTCTGGGTCAAGCATGAGAACCACACCCCCATCGGGGCCTTCAAGGTGCGGGGCGGGCTGATCCATGTCGGACGGCTTGCCCGCGAAAATCTGGCCCCCAGCGGCATCATTTCGGCCACCCGGGGCAATCACGGCCAGTCGCTGGCTTTTTCCGGCCGCCGCTTCGGGATACCGGTCACCATCCTGGTGCCGCGCGGAAATTCCAGGGAAAAGAACGAAGCCATGCGGGCTTTCGGTGCCCGGCTGATCGAGCATGGCAGCGATTTCGACGCCGCCAAGATCGAGGCGATGCGGATGGCCGAGGCCGAGGGTCTGCGCTTCGCGCCCGCCTTCCACCGCGACCTGGTGATGGGCGTGGCCACCTGGGCGCTGGAATTATTCGAGGCCGCGCCGGATCTGGATCTGCTCTATGTGCCGATCGGGCTGGGCTCGGGCATTTCCGGCGCCATCACCGTGCGCGACCTGCTGGGGCTGAAGACCGAGATTGTGGGGGTGCAGAGCGAAAATGCCCCCTCCTATGCGCTGTCCTTCGCCGCCGGCCATGTGGTGGAGACCCAGACCGCCGACACCAAGGCGGACGGGCTGGCGACGCGGGTGCCCGATCCCCAGGCCTTCGAGATCATCAAGAAAGGCGCCGCCCGTATCGTCACGGTGAGCGATGACGAAGTGCGTGACGCCATCCGCGCCTATTGGACCGACACCCACAATCTGGCGGAAGGCGCCGGCGCCGCCCCGCTGGCCGCCTTGATCAAGGAACATGACAAGGCCCGCGGCCGCAAAGTCGGCCTCCCCCTTTGCGGCGGCAATATCGACCTGGAATTGTTCAAGAACTGGATATTGACCTAAAGCGCGATTCCGGAAAAGTGGAAACCGGTTTTCCGGTGATCGCGCCACAAATCCATAAGCCGGTGCATGATCGCGATTTCAAAGAAATGCGATCATGTCCCAGCCACCCGGCAATTCAGCGAACGGTCGCCACATCCTTCGGTGCCACCTTGTCCCTATAGGCGTTGCCGAAATGGCTGCGCACATAATTGACCACATCCGCCACTTGGCTGTCGCTCAAGAGCCCGCCCAAAGGCGGCATCGCCTTCTGCCCGTTCACCACCACGGACACCGGATAGCCCGCCACTTCCAGCTTCTTGTCATGGGCCAGCGCCGGATAGGCGCCCGCGCCGACCGCGCCCTTGGCGCCGGGCATGTGGCAGCCCTGGCAGACGCCGGTATAGATCGCAGCCCCGCCCTGAAACGGAAACGGCTGGCCGCGCCCGCCTTCCTGTGCCAGCGCAGGCCCGCACAGCATCAGGCAAGCGCACACCACGGCTCCCGCGAGTGTCACACGCATCATGTCATCTCCCTCTCAACTCCGCCGCGCCTTAAGCACTTTGCATGACCCGCCGGTGCAGGCGGGTAATGGCGTCGGTGGCGGACGTCACCGCTCCCTTCCTGCCAGGCCGGAAGCCTGGAGGCATGCTCGCCCGCCAGCACGATGCGCCCGTCAATGGCACAGATATCGTCGTAATGGGCTTTGCGCGTCTCCTCGGTCCAGGCCCCGGCGCAGCCGAGCGTCCAGGGCACCCGGTGCCAGGCCACCGCCACCCCGCAATCATATTCCGCTTTGTATTGCGGATGGATCTGGACGCCGCAATCCAGCGCGTCCTGGATGCGCGCTTCCGGCGGCTTGGCGGCGGCCACGAAAGCGGGTTCGCCGAAGACATAGGCGGCCAGCAGCACGCCCTTGCCCCTGCTGAAATAATCCGACATCGGGTAGCCGATGCTGCTGTTGGGCAAGTTGGTATAGGTGATGCCGCCATAGATCTGCTCGTCCTGTTCCCAGAAGCGGCGTTTGAATTGGAGCCCGATCTTCAGTGACGCCATATAGGGCAGATGGTCGATCGCCGCCTTCATCTTGGGCCCCACATTCATCGGGATCTGGGACAGGATGGAGACAGGAATAGTGCACACGCACCAGTCGGCCACCGCCTTCCTCGCTTCCCCGCCTTTCTTCGCGTCCATATAGGTGACGGTGACGTGTCTGTCGGCCTGGTGGATGTCGATCACCTTGGCGTTGTACCGGATCAAGGGCGCCAGTTCCTGGCCGAAGGCCTTGCCGATCTGGCCCATGCCGCCCTTGGGCTGGAAGATCGAGCTCTGCATCTCGTAATTATGGCCGGCGGCGATATGCGCCCAGAGACGCGACTTTAAGCAGATCGCCCAGCGCCTGCGGCTCCGACGGCACCGGCGGTGGGCTCAGTCCGCCACCGGGATCCGCGACAAAGCCGCGCCGGTTCGAGGTGATGAGGTTTTTCTTATATTGATAATTGGAATCCAGCGCGCCCCATTGCTTCAGCGCCATCAGCAGGATCTCCTGATCCTGCTTGGTCACCGTCTGGTCCAGCGCCTTCTGCTTGGTGCTTTTGGCCAGAAGCTCGGCGACATGGCCGTTGAAATCCGCCTGCACCTCGCGGAAGCGCACCGGCTTGCCGCCATTGGCTTCGGTGGAATGGACATAGGCGTTGTAATTGACTTGGGTGAAGGACTCGAGCGGCACATTCAATCGGCTGGCGTAATGCAGGATGCCGGTATGGTGGTAGGGCAGCCGCCAGGGGCCGGGATTGATGTACTGGCCGGGATCGAATTTCACATGCTGGGTGAAGCCCCCCAGTTCGGTATAGGTGTCGCCGCCATAAAGCGACCAGTTCCGCCCCCCGGCCCGGCCGTTATATTCCAAGAGCTGCACCTTATATCCGGCGTCGCGCAGCTCGATCGCCGCCACCATACCGGCAATGCCCGCGCCCAGCACCAGCACCGAGGTTCCCGGCGGCGGCGCTGACAATTTGGCCGGACCGGCGAAACCGGATTCGCCCGCATAACCCAGCTCGGTCATGGCGTGATACATCGCCGCCGACCCTGCCACGGTGCCGATCATGTGAAGCAGGGAGCGGCGGTTCATCCGGCGCGGGGTCTCGGTCATCGGGAAAATCTCCTTCAAAGTCGATCGGGCCCGCGCGGCTAACGCGGGCGGTTGAACGGCCCTGTCCGGAAATTTCCCCTGCGCGTCCCGTTCGAGTCCCGGACGCTTGCGCCACAATGCTAACCCGCCAATTCCATTGCCACAGCCCGCGCCGCCGTCCGGGGTGTGAATTTCCTCCGGCCCCGCGCGTCAGATCGGCGCGGAATCGCCAAGGCTCCGCTTATGATGCGCGCGAAGTGCCGCCCGATTGCGCAAACCGCCGTCTGGAAGGCAGCGGGCTCAAAGCCCCTGCAACTCGCGGATGCGCTTGATCACCTCCGAGGCCTTGGCCGCTTCCTCACGCACTTTCAAGCTCACCTTGGTAGTGGACGGTTCCGTCACGCCTTCGCGGGCACGATTATAGATCTCGCCCAGATCGGCGAAGAGCCGCGCGAGTTCCTGGCTCAGATCCGGTTTTTGGCTGGTCATGGTGGCTGCGGTCATCAGGCCGCCCATTATAAAGACACCGGCGCCGGCAGCGCCACCATCGCCAGATCAGAGGATAAAAGGCAGGTCGGTATCGCCGGTCTTCTCGCCCGCCGCGGTCAGCATCGCGTGCACCTGGCCGCGATGATGGGTCTGGTGGTTGAAGAAATGGGCCACCAGCAGTCCCACCGGTTTTGTCATCTCCCGGCCGAGCGCGCCGCTGTACCAGCCGAGCGCGCCGGAAAGCCATTCCGGTTCCACCCGCCCCGCCCAGTCGGAGATCCGCCGGTCGGCCTCGGCGCGGGCGCCGCTGAGACGCAGGAAATCCTGGTGCAACGCCGGGCTCTGTTTGATGGATTGGGCGGGCTTGTCCCAACCGTCGAACCGCGCCATCCAGGCCGTGTCGCCCCACAGGATATGGTTGAGGGTGCCATGGATGGAACCCCAGAAAGCGCCGCGTTCCCGCTGCCGCTCCTGGTCCGAAAGCCGCGCCGCCGCCTCATAGATCCGCCGGTTCATCTCCGCGTTATAGGCGGCCATGGTCCGCACATAGTCGGGACTGATCATCCGTCTCTCCCTGAAGGGCCTCGGAAGGAAATTCACCATGTCCGGCGCGGATCCGCCAAGGCCGTTAACGCTGCCGCAGAGCTGGCATTCCGATTGCAATGCCTGGTCCAGAAGTCCCCCGGGAGAGGGTGAAAATGGAACAGATGCTTTGGAACAGGCCGGCGATTCTGGTACCGCCGGGCAACCGACCCAATTATTCCGGCACCTTGTCGGACTGCATGCGCTATTGGCGCGACGAGATGAGCCCGGCGGAACAGCGTGAGGCGATGATCGCCATGGGCGGTGGCCGCTGGCTGGAACCATACGAATTGGTGCTCATGTCGCGCACCATGCCGGGCGACGGCCCGGTCAGCGCCGGCGGAACGCGGCATAAGTGAAATCCTGGCTGGTGCCGAACGGCGTCGGGTGCCGCTCTTGCGCGGAATCGTAGAGCGCGAAGCCTCCGCCCAGCCGCTCGGCCAGAGTCTCGGCGCTGTAACGGCGGACCGGCAGCCCGCTGCATTTCTCCGGACCCGTAAGCGCGAAAGTGGCGATGATCACGGAAGATCCCGGCACGGTTGCCTGCGTCAGGGCTTCGAGATAGGCGGCTTGCGCCTCCTGCGTGATCAGGAAATGAAACACCGCCCGGTCGTGCCAGACCTGCCAGTGGCGTTCCGGCCGCCAGTCCGTCACATCCGCCACGATCCAGCCGATCCGCTCCGCCCTGGGTCCCAGCCGTGATTTCGCCCGGGCGAGCGCCGGTTCGGAAATATCGAGCACGGTGATGTCGGAATAATCCTCGTCCAGCAGCGCATCGGCCAGCCGCGAAGCCCCGCCGCCGACATCGATGACGGGCGCGGCTTTCACCGCCGCCGCCTCCCCGATCAGCCGCAGCGACAAGGCCGGCCGCGCCTGAAACCAGCTTACCTGATCTTCCGCCTTGGCGGCGTAAGTCCGATCCCAATGCGCCCGGTCTTCGCGCAATTCCGCACCCGCTTCCGTTTTTTTCAATCCTATACCCGCGGCCAACCTGGCGCGAACTGGTTCGACCGCGCCGGCTACGTCTTTGTGCAACTGCGTAACCGGCCCGCGCCATAGGTGACGGCCGCCGGCCGTGCTAGGCTTTTGGCTTCCGCCGGACAAGACCAAGGGCGGTGGCAGCACGTCTTCTCGATAAAACCGATAAGCAAGGGGAGGAAGCACCATGACAGATATTTCCCGACGCCATTTGATCGAAGCCGCGGCAGGCCTTGCCGCCATCGCCGGCGCCAAGCCCGCCTTGGCGCAATCCGCCATGCGCGGCGGCTTCCGCGCCCGGCTGGCGCTCGAGCCCGGCCTGATCTATGTCAATGCCGCCAATCTCTGCCCCACTTTCCGCTCCGCCAGCGCGGCGGAACAGGCGGCTTCGGCCGAGCTTCAGACCAATCCCTCCCAGGAATATCGCCGCCGCTTCAACGATATGGCGGCAACCCTGCATGCCCGCTTCGCCAAGCGGCTCAACACGGTGGCCGACGCCATCGCGCTCACCCGCAATTGCAGCGAGGGCAGCGGCAATATCCTGCGCGGTATCCGCCTCAAACCCGGCGACGAAGTAGTCATCGGGCGGGAGAACCACCCCTCCAACACCAATTGGTGGCACCGCCGCGAGAAGACCGAGGGCATCCTGGTCAAGGTGGCCGATCCGCCGGACGAGCCCAAGAACCCGCAAGAGGTGCTGGACGCCTATCTCAAGCTTGCCGGCCCGCGCACCAAGGTGATCGCGCTCTCCCACATGACCAATATCGGCGGCATCATCGCGCCGGTGGAGGAGATCGGGAAATTCGCGCGCGCCCGCAACATCTGGTTCCATCTCGACTGCGCCCAGACGTTCGGCTGGATGACGCTGGACGTGGCCGCCATCGGCTGCGATTCGCTGGCCGGCAGCACCCACAAATGGATGATGGGCCCGATCGGCGGCGGCGTGCTCTATGTCCGTCCCGAGCGCCTGGCCGAACTCGATCCCCTGATGCTGAGCGTCGACTATTACCATTCCGGCCCGCGCGACGCGGTCAACGGCCAGGCTTTCGAATTCCTGGGCCAGCGGCCCGACGCCATGCTGCCCGGCCTGATCCAGGCGCTGGACGAGCGCGACGCCGTCGGCGAGGACGCGATCGAGCGCATCGCCCGCGCCAACGCCGCCACCATGCGCAAGGCGCTGGATGCCAAGGGCGTGAAGGTGGTGGGCTCGGGCGATCCCAAATTATGGGGGCCGGTGCTGGCGGCCGACGTCCAGGGCATGTCGGAACGTCACGCCGAACTGTATGAAAAGCACAAGGTCGCCTGCTCCACCAGCCATATCGCGGGCAAGACCCTGCTTCGGATCTCGCCGCATTTCTACAACACCGCCGACGAGCTCAACCGGCTGGCGGCATTAGTGGCGTAGCGTTCGGCGCTATTGGAACTGTCATGGCCCGGTTCATCCGGGTCATGCCCGGCGACACTGTCGCGATGCTAAGGGCGCTGCCCGGCTTTGGCCGCAAACCGCTCCCAGCCCATGTCGCGGTAATGGGGACCGGAACGGGCCTCGCAGAATTTGATGTCGCAATGGCCGCCGTTCCATTCGATCAACTCGATCCCATTGTCGCGATTGACGGCCACGTCCCAGCCCACGACCGGCATATGCGGCGCCTTGGCGTGCAGCCCCAAGCATAGCGCCACCGCCCGGCGGAATTCGGGCACCCGCCGGCCGGCGAAAACGACCCCGGTGTCGGGATGTTTGGGCCAAGCGCGCCAATGCTCGTCATACCCCAGCGAATCCAGCGTCCCATCCTCATCCACCACCGCCACTTCGATGGAATTCAGGGACATCACCCAGTCGGTGCCCTCGCGCCCCAGCCGGAGATAAGCGCCCCGCCGGGAGATTTCGCCATTGGGCGCCCGCGCCGTGGTGATCCGCAAGGTGGCGACCGCGCCGGGAAATATCTCCTCCAGGGCGGGATGCGACAGGATCGGCCGTTGCAGCACGCAATCCTCGGCCAGCGCCTCAGGCGTGAGTTCGGCGGGCGCGAGCTTGCGGATAGCCTTGCCGCCGCCGCTGTCGTCTTTTTTGACGAAGGCATGGCCATAGGGCGCCACGATTTCCTTTACCCGCGCCAGGCTGATGATGTTGCGATCCCGGTCGTAATAGACGCCGCCGACATGATAGGCCAGATCGGGAAGCGCATCGGTCTCGAGCAGGATCCCGGTGAGGCTTTTGATGTTGGTGACATGCGCCAGCCCATTGGCGATTTTGGGCACCACCACCATGTGATAGAAGTCATCCGGCATCCAGCCTTCCCGGAATTCGCCTTGCATGGTGGCGAAGACATAGAGCCAGGGCGCGTGGTCGGCATCGCTCAGCACGTCTCGGGCATAGGCATCGGCCTTGGCCTTCAGCGCCGGCGTGAGTTTCTTGCCGTTGAACCGCTCCATGCAACGCACCGCCGCAAGCGCCTCGTCACGGAATTTCTTCATCCCCTGGCGGGACTTCATCAGCCCCAGCGCCTCCAGATGGCGGGCGCGGACGATACGCACCCCCAGCGTCCGGGTCAGCCAGTCGTTCAAGCGCATGCGATCACCGGTTCGGGCAAAGAGCCATACCTACGTTGCCGGTGGGCCCACAACCAGCCCAGGCGCCGATTATCGTTAAGACCGATCGGGACAATGGTCCCGGTCTCAAAATGACCCGCAGAGTCGTCACGTTCCTAAACCGCCGCTCTCGGCCTAAGCCGCCATCACCTTCCGGTGCAGCCGGGTAATCGCATCGGTGGCCGACAGCACCGATCCCTCCTGCCATTCCGGCAGGCGCGAGGCATGCTCGCCCGCCAGCACGATCCGCCCGTCAATGGCGCAGAGATTGTCATAATGCGCCTTGCGGCCTTCCTCGGTCCAGCTGCCGCCGCATCCGAGCGTCCAGGGCACCCGATGCCAGCCCACCGCCACGCCGCAATCGTAATTGGCCCTGTATTTGCCGGGATGGATTTTCTCGCCGCAATCCAACGCCAGCTTGATCCGGTCTTCCGGCGCTTCGGCGGTGCCGACAAAGGCTTCGTGCCCGAACACATAGGCGGCCAGCAACACGCCCTTTCCCTTGGAGAAATAATCCCACATCGGATAGGAGATGCGGCCGATCGGCTGATCGGTATAGGAAATGCCGCCATAGATCTTGTCGTCCTGTTCCCAGAAGCGACGCTTCATCTGCAGCCCGACCTTCATCGCCGCGCTATAGGGCAGTTGGTTGATGGCGTTGCGCATCTTGGCGCCCACATTCATCGGGATCTGCGACAGGATCGAGGCCGGAATGGTGCACACACACCATTGGGCACTGGCCTTGCGCGGCGCTCCGCCTTTCTGCGAATCCACGTAAGTTGCGGTAACACCCTTCTCGTCCTGATGGATGTCGATCACCTTGCAATTATACCGGATCAGGTTGCCTAGCTCCTTGCCGAACGCCTTGCCGATCATGCCCATGCCGCCCTTGGGCTGGAAGATCGGGGTTTGGGATTCGTAATTCTCCCCGCCCCCGATCGCCGTCCACATCCCCGAACTCAGCACCTGGGAAAGCGGGTCGGGATCGGCATAAATCGGTTCGGAATTGAGCCCGCCGCCCTCATCCTTCAAGGCCCCGCGCAGCCGCGCCGAAGTGCGGCCCTTGACATATTTCATGTCGGCATCGAGCGCGCCCCAGGCCCGGAGCGCCTCCAGAAGCATCTCGCGGTCCTCCTTGGTCACGGCCTGGTCCAGCGCGCTCTGCCGGGTGCATTTCGCCAAGAGCTCGGCGACATGACCCTGGAAATCGGCCATCACTTCGCGATAGCGCTTGGGTTTTCCGCCATAGGCTTTGGTGTTGTGGACCCAGGCATTGTAGTTCACCTGGGTGAAGGGCTCGAGCGCCACGTTCAAGCGGCTGCAGTAAGACAGGACCCCCTGATGGTGATAGGGGATCCGCCACGGCCCGGGATTGAAATATTGGCCTGGATCGAAGCGCACATGCTGAACCGCGCCGCCCAGCTCGGTATAGGTGTCGCCGCCATAGAGCGACCAGTTCCGCCCACCCGGCCGGTTGTTATATTCCAGCACCTGCACTTTATAGCCGGCGTCGCGCATCTCCAGCGCCGCCGCCATGCCGGCGATGCCCGCGCCCAGGATCAGCACCGAAGAACCCGGCGGCGGCGCCCCCAGCTTGGGCGGGCCGGAATAGCCGGACTCGGCGGCGAAGCCCAGGCCGGTCATGGCGTTGTACATAACGGTCGAGCCCGCCACGGTGCCGATCATGCGTAACAGAGATCGCCGGCTGACGGCGGACTGGTCTTCGAACTCATCCATCGCGTTTCCCCTGATTATTATTCTGTATTTTCCGTAAGCTTAGACCGGAATGGCAGCGCAGGTGAACCGCGTCATGCGCTCAAAATGTCGCGGGATTTACGGCGCTCTTCTCCATGATTCCCGCCAAAGCTGACCAATGCGGCAAGCTTTGAGTGCCTAAGTCGAACTTCCGTGCTGTTGATCCGAACGAGATCAACGTGTCTCTATCCGCGCAAAATTGCGGGGGCGAACATGGGCGGGCAGCGCGCGGCTTGGGACGGGCGGCTCATCATCGCTTCGGCGCTGTTCTGCACGCTTGCCTTCAACATCACATTCTTTCTTCAGGAACTGCTCCTGGTGATCCCCAAGGCGCTGGTGCCAGGCGTGCATGCCACGCTCTACCACAACAATCATGGCTGGACGGGTAGCGCCCCGATCCTGCCGCTGCTGCAGGGCAGCGGCGCGCTTGCGGACCTGGCCAGCGGCATTCTGTTCTTTTGCCTTTCAACGCGGCTGGCAAGCCGATCCACGACAGCCAGGCTGCTTATGGTTTGGATGGCGTTTCAAGGACTCTATCAAGGGCTGAGTCAATTCGTAATCGGCGCGCTGATACCGTCCAACGATGTCGGTATGGCGATGACCTGGCTGGGATTTGGACCGGGTGCGAGGATGGTGATCGCGCTTCTGGCGCTGGCGGTCATGCTGTGGTCCGGCTATGGGCTGGCGCGATTAATGATCAAGATGCTGGGCACGGCGACCGAGACTGGAACCAGCCTGGCACGGATGGAATTTGTGCTCAGAACGGCAACGCTGCCCGCCCTGCTCTCGGTCCTGCTGCTTATTCCCTATCGTGAACCGCGCAACATCGTGGAGGTTGCGATCCTGCCCTTGATCGTGATGGTGGCGGGGCTTCTGGGCACACAAGGCCTGGCCTGGCTGGCGCCATCTACGAAACAGACTGCGCGGCCCTCACCCGGATTGGCGACGCCGGTCATCGCGCTTCTTCTGGTGCTGGTCTTTTTCCAGCTTGTCTTGAGGCCGGGGATCGCTTTTTCCTGACGTCCGGTCCGCGACGTCCCTTTCAAAAAGCCGTCTTCTCTTCCACATGCTTGAGCACATCGGCGCGGTTGAACCACAGCTTGCGCAAGGAGCGGGAGGCGACATATTTCAGCTGGTCGGAATGATGCTTGGTCCCCGGCTGACTGGAATCGCCGTAACTCATCACCCCCATCGCCTTGAAGGGCGGCCCGAAATCCAGCATCGCGGCCCAGCTTTTCCAGCGAACGGGCATGCAATTCCCCCTCCGGCTGCCTTTGCGCCGAGTATGATCTTTAACCTTAAGCCACGCCGCGCACTTCCCCGGCGGGTGGCGATTCTTTTCCCGACCCCGCTCATTGTTGTCGCAATCCTGCTCCTGCTTTGTTAGCGTCGGTTCGGCAAATCCTCTGGGGGGCGGGATGAGCGGTGATGGAGAGCTGAAAACAGCTCGGGCCATGATTGCCGAATATGGCGCGGACGCCGAATGCGTGGCGGCCGGCCATGCCGAAACGCACGCCGAAATGGGAGAGAACGAACAGAGCGACCGCTGGCGGCGGATCGCCGAATCCATCGCCCGGCTGCAAAGCCCGGCCCGCCGCGCGGCGTCCGATTGATCCATCGGCCGGTTGGCGGGCGCGGGCGAACGGCACCGGCAACATCGCTACAAGCGGGCCTCGTGACCGCCAAGCCTGTATAATCGCCGCCGAATCCGGCGGGTCGAATCCATGTGCGGCAAATTCACGGCGATGGCGTCCTGGGCCGAAGCCACCAGCGTTGCCGAGGCACTGGCGGGCGGCGGTGAGGCCGGGAACGATGGCGCCATCGCCTACCGGGTAATGAACAATTTGCCGGTGATCCTGTGGGACGCCGAAGCCGGGCGGCGGCGCGTGGCGATGATGCGCTGGGGCTTTCCCCATCGCGACGATCCCCGCCGCCCTGATCCCATCCATGCCCGCGCCGAAACCATCGACCAGAAGCGGACATTCCGTGATGCCTTCCTGGGCGGACAGCGCGGCATCGTGCTGGTCAAGACCTTCAACGAGGCGCCGGACTCGGGCGTCCAGCATATCATCGCGCCCGGTGCGGCGGTCAGCGGCATCGCCTTCCTGTGGCGGCGGTTCGGCGATCTTCTGGCCTGCGTGATGGTGACGGTGCCCGCCAACCGCCTGATCGCCACCCTTCCCACCGATCGCATGCCCGCCGTCCTCGCCGAGGCGGATTGGGCCGTCTGGCTGGGCGAGGAAGAAGCCTCGCCCGAGCAGGTCAAGGCCTGCCTCAAGACGGTCGAGGACATACGCTGGACCATGACGGAGGAGCAGCGAACCGCCCGCCCGCGCCGCAAGCCCACCCTGTCCGACCCTGGCGGGCTGTTCTGAATGCCCGCCCGGCGCTAACCTGGCCCATCCGCTGCGAGGAGAGGCTTCATGTCAGGCGCAAATGTCAGGACCTATATCGTCTGGGCGCTGTCGGCCTATATCGCCGCCGTCTTCATCCAGTCGCTGTTCTTCAAATTTACCGGCGCCTATGAAAGCATCTATATCTTCTCGACCTTGCGCGCCTGGTCGGGCATCGCCCTGTTCGAGCCGGCCGGCCGTTTCGTCATCGGCGGGTTGGAGCTTTGCGCCTCCATCCTGCTCTTCGCGCCCCGGCTTCGCGTCTTTGGCGCCGCGCTCGCCATCGGCATCATGACCGGGGCGATCTTTTTCCATCTCTTCACGCCTTTGGGCGTGGTGATCCTGGGCGATGGCGGGGAATTGTTCACGCTGGCCTGCGGGGTGTGGATCTCGGGCTGGATCATTCTTTACCTGTCGCGGGGCGAAATCCTGGCCTGGCTCGCTTATGTCAGAAGCGGCTTTCGCGCCCTCCCCGCCGCCTGATAGAAAGGCGTCATGCGCAGCTTTGCCGTCATTGCCGCCGTGATTGTGGGCGTGGTCGCGCTTTTCGCGCTCAAGCTGATCGGCCTCATCCTCAAATATGCGTTTGTCATCGCCCTGATCCTCACCTTGGCCGCCTGGATCGGGTTTCGCGGGCTGGAGAAGAAAATCGCGTCACGATCGGGTCCCAATTAGGCCCTGTTTCATTCATGCTGGGTTCAGGCGTGGCCGCCCAGACTTTGGATGCGTTCGTCGAAGAGGTCGTGTCATGCGTGACTTCCGCTTCCATCTTCAGACCCCCCGCGGCATCGAGCCGGGCGAGATCGCTTTTGCCTGCGAAGGACCGGAAGCCGCCTTCCTGGAAGCCTGCCGCATCATTCCCGACATGGCGGCCCAGATGTTGCGCGCCGGCTATGATCCCATGGCCTGCCAGTTCATCATCCACAATGCCAGGGGCGAGGAGATGTTCACGGTGCCCTTTTCCGAACTGATCCGCCACGTCCCCGCCAAAGCCCGGCACTGACGCCGGCAAGGGAGGCGATCATGTTCCGCTCCGGTTGGCTTCATTGGCACAATATCATGCTGGTGCTTCTGATCGCGGCCATTGCGATGGATTTGGTGTTCGGGCTGGACGCGGTCCTGAATGCCGTCTCCATCATCCTGGTGGCGGGCCTGGCCCTGGCCGTGATTGTGCCGCTGGTCTTCTCGCTCGTTGCCATCGCCTGGCTCTCCCTCCGCGACGAGATCGAGGAGATCAAGCTGGAACGCGCCAACCATCTGGCCTGGCGCTGGCGCATCCTGGCCTATGCCGGCGCGCTCGGCATCCTGGCCGACGGTCTGGTCGGCGCCCGGAACGTCTACCAGGGCCATATTCTCTTCTCCACCGCGGTGGAGGCGATCCCCTTTTCGGGCGTGCCGGTATTCCTGGCGCTGGCGAGCTTTCCCGTGCGCTGGATCGAGAACTGGATCCTGCGCCGCCGGGAAAGCCCCGCCTCGCCTATACGGACTGACGCGGCCTCTTAAAAGAAGACGCTATAGACCACGCGCAGGATCCGGCCGGACTGGACATCCACCAGCACCGCATCGTCGCCATAACGCGCCCAGACATAGCCGTAGGGTGGATCCATCAACCCGAACTGCCAGTAATCCGTGATCCAGTAGCTGCTGACCCAGAAGGAGCGCGGAAAGATGTCGCCGAACACCCAGCGCCGGTAATACCAGCCGGGCGGGCGGGCATAGGGCACCCAGTGATAGCGCCGCGCGGCGCGGAAATTGCGCTGATAGGGCTTGATATCGAAATTGCGGTAACGGCTCGAGTCCGGCGGCCGCGCACCCGGACGATAGGTGTTCCAGTTGAAGCGTTCAGCCTGGCGCTGGGGCGGGGCCATGTTCGGCCGGGGACCGGCATTGGGCCCGGGGCGCGCGTTCGGCCCAGGGCTGGCATTCGGCCTTGCGCCGGCATCCGGACGGGGCCCCGGCGCCGGCGCTTGGGGATGCCGTTCGGGCTGGCGCATCTGGTTCCGGTCGCGATCTCGATCGCGATTCTGGACCAGTTGGATTCCGACCGCGGGGGCGGCATAGGCGGCGGCCGGCATAGCCAGGATCAGGGTCAGGATGGATGGGACGATACGATTCATGGGGCCGTCTCCTTGAAGGGCGCTGCATCTGACCATCGCCCCAACCCAACCCTGTTGAGGTGGATCAAACGTCTTTGCCCTTTTGACCAAAGCAGGCCACACTCCCCCGAAGTCCGCAAGAGGGAGGTTTCCATGAAAAGCGTGCTCGTCCTGGCCGCCCTGGCACTTTTCAGTCTTGGCGCGGCGCCGCCGGCCGCCCAGGCGGCGATGCCCACCCACCCAAACCTGCTCAAGCAGCTGCCCGCCAAGGGCCATCTCACCGTCACCACGCCGGCCTGGAAGGATGGCGGCGACATCCCGTTCGAGAACACCCAATATCGCGGCAATGTGTTTCCCGGTCTTGCCTGGTCGGCGGGACCGGCCGGCACCAAATCCTATGCCATCATCATGCAGGACACCGACGCGTCCCGGGACGGCAAAGATCCCATCCTGCACTGGACCATGTACAATCTGCCGGTCAGCGTCACCAGCCTGCCCGCCGGCATGACGCCCGATGCCAAACCGGCAGGTGCCAGCTATGGACCCAATGTGCGTGGCATGTCTCAGCCCTATATGGGCCCGCATCCCCCGCCCGGCCCCAAGCATCGTTATCACCTGCAGGTCTTCGCCCTGGACACGGAGCTGAAAGCAGACCCGGGCATGAGCTTCGACCAGTTGCTTGACGGCATGAAGGGCCATGTGCTGGCCGCGGGCGAAGTGGTGGGCATGGGCCAGTTCGATCCCCAGTCGAAAAAATAGGTTCCAAGGGTCCCGAACCGCCGCGGAAACCCGGGAATTCCAGCTTGCGCCAGATCAATGCCGTCCGGTGGCAGCCATGCCAGTCTGGCATTGTGGAGTGCAGAGCGCCTTCCGGGAGGGGTGATCGCATGGAACATTATGCCTTGCCGAAGACGAGCCTGATCGGTCATGCCGAGATCGACGATGATCATCAAACCCTGATCGACCTGCTCAATCACGCCCATTGCGCGGTCGCGCCGCTGGCCAATCCGGCGCCCAGCCTGATCTATCCGTTCCTGGAAAATCTGCGCGAGGGCCTGAAATGGCATTTCCATCGCGAGGAAAAAGAGATGGCGCGGCTGGGCTATCCGGAACTGGCGCCGCACCGCTTCCATCATGCGCAGTGCATCGCCCGCCTGGACGAGATTTGCGATGCGGTGGCCGGCGCCCAGATCGAGGTCGGCCGCGATTTCCTGGACGAATTGTTCGACATGATCCTGGACGACATCATCCGGGCCGATGGCGGCTTCAAGACTTATCTGCAATCCTGCGACCGGCGCGTGCACGCCTGAACGGCGTATCGGCTAAACCGTCTTGCCGATCAGAAGTCCGATGCCGGCTGTGACCGCCATCGCCAGCGCCCCCCAGAAGGCCACCCGGAACGAGGCCTTGGCCATGTTCGCGCCGCCCGCATTGGCGCCGACGGCGCCGAGAATGGCGAGATAGACCAGCGATGCCGCCGCGACGGCCGCGATGATTTCGCCCCTGGGGCTCAGGATTACCGCCAGCAGCGGCATCGCCGCGCCGACGGAAAAAGTTGCGGCGGAGGCAAACGCGGCCTGCACCGGCCGGGCCTGGGTGATCCTGGAAATACCCAACTCGTCCCTGGCATGCGCCGCCAACGCGTCCTTGGACATCAGCGCCCGCGCCACCTGCCGGGCAAGATCGCTGTCCAGACCCCGCTTGCGGTAGATCGCGGCCAGTTCCCGTTCCTCGCCCGACGGATTGCTGCGAAGCTCCTCGCGCTCGCGCGCCAGATCGGCGGATTCGGTATCGGCCTGGGAGCTGACCGAGACGAATTCGCCCGCTGCCATGGACATGGCGCCCGCCACCAGGCCCGCCACCCCGGCCAACAGGATTTCCGGCTTGGGCACGTCCGCCGCCGCGACGCCCAGAATCAAACTGGCGGTGGAGACGATACCGTCATTGGCGCCCAGCACCGCGGCCCTGAGCCAGCCGATGCGTATGGTCTTGTGGCGTTCGCGATGCGGCCGCATGCCCCTCCGGCGACGCAAATGGTTTTGTCCTGATTACTGAGACTTGATCAGGTCCAGAAAAGCAATCTCGCTCCGGCTCAGATAACGTTCGCGATGGCGCAACACATGAAAAGCCCGGTCCGGCAGCGCGAATTTCACCGGCGCCAGCGCACCGAACCGGATTCCCGCCTCGGCCACCAACTCCGACAGGGCCGAGACGCCGGCGCCCTCCCTGACCGCCAGAGCCACCGCCTCATTGGACGGCAGTTCCAGCGCCACGGTGAGTTTGGCCGCATCCACGCCCTTTTCCGCCAGCGCCGCCTCGAAGGCCGAGCGGGTGCCTGAGCCCGGTTCGCGCAGCACCCAGGGTTCCTTTGCCAGCTCGGCCGCGCGCGGCGGCTTCCTGGTCCAGGGATGGCTCGGCTGCGCCACGATCGTCAGCCGATCGCGCCCCACCTGGATGAGCTCCAGCGCCGGATCCTCCACCGCCCCTTCCACCAGCCCGATCTCGACCCGGCCTTGCTTGACGGCATCGGCTACGTCGGCGGTGTTGCCGATCATCGCCTTGATCGCGACATGGGGGTGGCGGGCGCGGTATTGCACCAGCTTGGGCGGCAGCCAATAGCTGGCGATGGTCTGGCTGGCCATCAGGGTCAGGGTGCCGCGCTTCATGCCGGCCAGATCGGCCAGCGCCCGCTCCGCCGCGTCCGCCTGGGCGATGACGGCGCGGGCTTCGACCAGGAACTGCCGGCCCGCCTCGGTCAGGGCGATGCGCCGGCCGACGCGGTGAAACAGGGTGACGCCCGATTGATGCTCCAGGCCGGCGATGGCGGCCGAAACGGCCGATTGGGTGCGGTGAATGGCTTCCGCGGCGCGGGTCACGTGCTCGCGCTCGGCCACGGCCACGAAGATGCGCAGCTGCTCCAGCGTCATCGCGAAATGTTAAGCGAAGAGCTTGACCAAGGCGAGGCTGAATCCCGCGATGAAGATCCAGGCGCAGAAGGCCAGCAGCAGGGGCCTCAGCCCCTCGCGCTTCAGCTTGGCGAAATCGGTTTCCAGCCCCATCGCCGCCAGCGCCATGGAGAGCAGGAAATTGGTGAGGGTGACGATCTCGACCTTTTCAGGGGGCGCGATGGTTATGGCGCTGTTGAGCAGCATCACCGCGATGAACCCCAGCACGAACCAGGGCATGGGCGGTGCCTTGCGCGCCGCGCCCGCATTTTCCGCCCCCATCCGCGCCTTGGCGAGGAAACCAAGCCCGATCACCAGCGGCGCCAGCATCATCACCCGGGTCAGCTTGGCCACGGTGGCGAACTGGCCGGCGGATTCGCCATCCTGGAAGGCGGCGGCCACCACCTGGGCGATCTCATGGATCGAGGCGCCGCTCCACAGCCCGAAATCGCGCGGCGCCAAATGCAACAGGCCCGGCAAGGCGGGATAAACCAGCATGGCGAGCGAGCCGAAGACGGTGACGCAGGCCACCGCATAGGCGACATCGGCGTCGCTGCCCTCGGTGACGGTATTGGTGGCGATCACCGCGGAGGCGCCGCAGATCGAGGTGCCGGCGCCGATCAACTCGGCCAGCTTGGCGTCCACGCCCAGAAGCCGGCCCAGCGCCTTGGTGAAGACGAAGGTGGCGAACAGGCTCGCGAGAATGATGCCGGCGCCCACCGCGCCCACCGCCATCACCTGGGCGAGCGCGAGCTGAAAGCCCAAAAGGATGATGCCCAGCCTGAGGATCTTCTTCAAGCTGAAGACCACGCCGGCCCGGGCCGAAGCCGGAGTGCCGACCAGATTATGAAACGCCATGCCGATCACGGTAGCCAGGATCATGGGGCTGAACATGCCCACGCCCGGAATCCGGCGAAGCCCGAAAGCCGCCAGCGCGATGAGGCCGGTCAACCCCAGTCCCGGCAGGGCGGCCAGCACGGCCTCGGCAAAGCCATCGGTTGCCAGGGTTCTGGATTGGGCGGGATCGGACATCAAAAGGCCTTTCTGCGAAGGCCAATTGGCATAAGTCCGATTGATTAATCCAACAGATTGTTATTGTCGAATCGTTCGAATATTTCGATCATAACCGGTGCCGCGACAAGAAGGCCCCGCCGGTCCGTTTGTCTTGGCGAATTTTCCAAATTAGAACCCCTCGGCCCATGGATGATCTGGAAAACCGCAAAGTCCAAGCCCGCGCCTGGTTCGAGGACCTGGCGGTCCAGATCATCGCCGCCTTCGAGACGCTGGAAAGTGAATCCGATCCCGCACTTTACAACGGCGAGGCCGGTCGCTTCGTCCGCACGCCCTGGAAGCGCGCCCACGGCCCGGACGCCGAGGACCAGGGCGGCGGGATGATGGGCATGATGCGGGGGCGGCTGTTCGAGAAAGTTGGCGTGCATATTTCCACCGTGCATGGCGCCTTTTCGCCGGAATTCGCCAAGCAGATGAAGGGCGCCAAGGACGATCCCCGATTCTGGGCCAGCGGCATCAGCCTGATCGCGCATATGCGCAATCCCCACGTCCCGGCCGTGCATATGAACACCCGCATGATCGTGACCACCGAAAGCTGGTTCGGCGGCGGCGCCGACCTCAATCCCACCTTGGACGCCCAGCGCAGCCAGACCTTTCAGGACGCCCGCGATTTCCATGCCGGCATGCGGGGCGCCTGCGACGCCCATGATTCCGGCTGGTACGAAAAATACAAAAAATGGGCGGACGAATATTTCTTCCTGCCCCATCGCGGCGAGCCGCGCGGGGTGGGCGGCATCTTCTTCGACCATCACGCCAGCGGCGACTGGCACAGGGATTTCGCCTTCACCAAGGATGTGGGGCGCGCCTTTCTCGACATCTATCCCAAGATCGTGCGCCGCCGATTGAGCCGGATGTGGAGCGACGCCGAACGCCATGAGCAGTCCAAATGGCGCGGCCGCTATGTCGAGTTCAATCTGCTTTACGACCGGGGCACCACCTTCGGGCTCAAGACCGGCGGCAATGTGGAAAGCATCCTGTCTTCCATGCCGCCGGTGGCGGAGTGGCTGTGATGCTGAAACTGGGCTCGCGCGGCTCGCCCCTGGCCATGACCCAGGCCCGCACGGTGGCCGCGAGCCTAGCGCGAATGACCGGCAAGGAAGAGCCCGCCATCCGAAGCTTCGTCACCACCGGTGACCGGATTGCCGACCGGCGGCTTTCCGAGGCGGGCGGCAAGGGCCTTTTCACCAAGGAACTGGACGAAGCCCTGCTCGACCATCGCATCGACGCGGCGGTGCATTCGCTGAAGGATCTGCCCACGCTTTTGCCCGCGGGCATCGTACTGGCGGCGATTCCTTCGCGCGAGGATCCGCGCGATGCCTTTATTTCTTCCACGGCGCGCGACTTGAAATCGCTGCCGGAGAGGGCGGTGGTGGGAACCGCCAGCCTCCGGCGCCAGGCCCAGACCCTGCATTTGCGCCCTGATCTCCAGATCGTCACCTTGCGCGGCAGCCTCGAGACCCGGTTGAGACGCCTGTCGGAAGGCGTGGTGGACGCCACGTTCCTGGCGCTGGCCGGCCTGAACCGGTTGGGCCTCAAGCATCACGCCACCACTTTGATCGATCCTCACGAAATGCCGCCCGCCCCCGGCCAGGGCGCGCTTGCCGTCACCTGCCGCGCCGACGACGAAACGACCCGGGCGCTGCTTGCCGAACTCTCGGTGACGGAATTCGAGATCGCGGTGGCGGCCGAGCGGGGGTTTCTGGCGGCATTGGACGGCTCCTGCCGCACCCCCATCGCCGCCATGGCGAAAGTGAACGACGGCACGCTGGATTTTCTGGGCGAAGTCTTGCCCCCCGACGGCGCCAAGCGCTGGCGTCGGGAGGAGACTATCGCGCTCGGTGCCGACGCCCATGCCCAAGCCGAAGCGCTGGGCAAAAAGCTGGGCGCCGCCATCCGCGCCGAGGCCGGCGAAACCTTCATTCAAAGCCTGGAAAAGCGGGGATGGTGAAGAAACTGCTTTCGGTGCTGGCCGGTGAAGCCCTGTCGCCGCCGCCGGTCTGGCTGATGCGCCAAGCCGGTCGCTATCTGCCGGAATATCGCGCGCTGAGAGCCAACGCGCCGGATTTCGTCGCCTTCTGCCTCAATCCCGAACTGGCGGTGGAAGTGACCTTGCAGCCGGTCCGCCGCTTTCAACTCGATGCCGCCATCCTGTTTGCCGACATCCTGTTGGTGCCGCATGCGCTGGGCCAGAAACTCTGGTTCGCGGAAGGCGAAGGCCCCAGACTCGATCCCGTCCGCGACGCGGCCGCCATCGCCCGCCTGCGGTATGACGGCGAAAAACTTTCGCCGGTGATGCAGACCATCAGGGGCGTGCGCGCGGCACTCGGTTCCGATGCGGCGCTGATCGGATTCGCGGGCGCGCCCTGGACGGTCGCCACTTACATGATCGAAGGCCGCGGCGGCACCGACCATGAAACCATCCGGGCGCTGGCCTGGAGCGAGCCCAAGGCCTTCGACCGGCTGATGGACCTGCTGGTCGACGCCACCAGCCGCTATCTGATCGCCCAGGCCGATGCCGGCGCGGAAGCGCTGCAATTGTTCGAAAGCTGGGCGGGCACGGTGCCGGCGGGGCTGTTCCAGCGCGCGGTGCTGGAGCCCACCGCCCGCATCGTCGCGGTGGTGAAGGCGAAACATCCGGGCCTTCCCATCATCGGCTTTCCCCGCGGCGCGGGCTCCTGGCTTGGCCGTTATGCGCGGGAAACCAAGGTGAATTGCGTCGGCGTCGATCAGATGACGGATATTGCCGGGCTCGATCTTCCTCCCGGCGTGGCGGCGCAGGGCAATCTCGATCCGGTGCTGCTGCTTGAGGGCGGCGAGGCGATGCGCGCCGAAGCCCGGCGGCTGGTGGACGCGATGAAAAGCAGGCCCTTCATCTTCAATCTCGGCCATGGCGTCATGCAGCCGACCCCGCCCGAGCATGTGGCGGAACTGGTGGCAGCCGTTCGCGCTCAGTAGCCGAACTTCGTCACCGGCTTGCCCGTGTCGGGCTGGCCGCGCTTGTCGACCATGATCACGCCGCCCTTGATCACCAGCTCGGCGGTGAGAAAGTTCCAATAGCCGTCAAGTGGATTGCCGCCCAGGATCACCAGATCGGCCAGCTTGCCCACTTCCACTGTTCCGATCTCTTTCTCGCGATCGATGAATTTCGCGGAATTGGGGCCCATGATGGTGATCAGATCGATGGGCGAGAATACGAGATTGAGCGTCTTCAATTCATGCGCCAGGGCGGCGCGGGCATCGAAGGTGGTGTCGGTGGCGAAGCTCACCGCCACGCCATTGTCGTAGAGGGTACGCAGATTGACCGGCATATAACCGGCCTCCTGGCCCACGCCCTGGCTGTCGATGATGCCTTCCGGCCAGGGCTTGCCATCGCGAAATTTCGGCTTGTTGTCATGGCTGAAGACATCGAAGGTGGGTGAGCCGAAGCCGGTGATGGAAGCGACCTGGGCGCCGGCGGCGGCCACTTCCTTGGCCTCGCCCGCCGACACCCAATTGATGTTGATCGAATGGACGAGTTTTTTCGCGCCCAGCAGGATCGCGCCGATCATCGACTGGTCGCTGACGGCATGAACCTGGAATTCCACGCCCAGCTTCCTGGCTTCGTCGATTCCGGCGGCCAAATTCTTGGTCTCCTGGACGCTGGGATTAAACGGCCAGACCTTGTCGGGATAATGCACTTCGGCGATCGAATCCGCGCCATCCCTCACCACCTTGTCTACGGCGGCGCGCACTTCGACCTCGTTCGCCAGCCGCGCCGTGGGCACGCCGCCCGACGCCAGGATGTGCGGACCCTTGATCGCGCCGGTTTCGACCATCTTCTTGAGTTGCAGAATGCCCTGATTGTCATCGCCGCCGGATTGGACGGTAGTGAAGCCCGCTTCCAGCAATTCTTCCATCCGTGCGGGCGCATCGTCCTTCAGGAATTTAGCCACCGCCTCCGGCCCACGTCCCTGGATCAGGTGGCGATGATCATCGATGAAGCCGGCCATCACCGTCATGCCTTTGGCGTCGATGCGTTTGGCTCTCGATACGGCGGGCGCCGCACCGTTGATAACGGACGCGATGCGGCCATCCTTCACCACCACCGCGCCCTTCTCGATCACCTGACCGTTGCCCACGATAATCCGCGCATTGGCGATCACTAGGTCCCGGGCGGCGGCGTCGGCCGTAGCGGCCAGCAGCAGAGACAGCGCGAATAATGGCATATGTTTTTTCATGGGCTTTCTCCCGCGGATCGGGAGAGACGCTAGTCCACGGAGCAGGGCTCTCCCTGCACGAAATTCGCCCGCCTCTGCACAAACAGACGATGGAATCCGAACCAGCTCGATCAATTGGACTTGGCTATCGGAGCGCCAGCTTTGCCTGGAACAGTTCTTCTATCCGTCCGTTGCAGGCTTGTTTTGGCTGTCAAGTGGCCACGCGCGCCTTGTCCGATGGCGCCAGGAAAAGAGTGGCAAGGAACAAGGCCGCCAGGATGGCGAAGAAGCCGAGGAACCCGGCCTCATAGTTGTGGCTGCGGTCATAGACCGCTCCGATGGCCAAGGTCGAAGTGATGGCGACAAGACCGATCAGCGTATAGGTCCAGCCCATCACCGCCCCGAACCGCGCCGAGCCGAAATGGCCGGCAATCAATGCCGCAACGGTGGGAAGCGCGCAGCCCAGCGACATGCCGCCCAGCGCGCTCGATGCGAACAAGGCTTCGTAGTACGGCCACAGACTCAGAGACAGCCACGCCAGCATCATCAAGAAGGCCGCGGCGATCAGCAGAAACCGCTTGCTGATATGATCGGCCAGAAGACCGGCCGTGACTTTGGTGATGGCCGCGGCGATGGCGAAGATCGAGATCAGAAATGCCGCCGCAGCCATCTTGAGACCCAGGCCCACGCCGTAAGGCACCAGCGTGACCACCAGCGCCTGGGCGGTGCCGGATGTGCAGGCCAGTACCAGGCTGGGGATCCAGAAGGCGCGCGTGGAAAGAATGTCGGTCCATTTGAGCGCCGTTCCGATCGTGCCTCCAACGTCCAACGCCGCACCGGCCGGCAGTCCCCGATTTTCGGGATGATCGCCTAGCCCCACCGCAAAGGGATTGTCGCGCAGGATCGCCAGCGCCAGCACGATGATGATGACCGCCATGCCGACTGCTTCGTAGGCGAGGCCCATCCGCCAGCCATGATCCTGGATGGCCCGGCTCAGCAGCGGCACCACCGTGAAGCCGCCGCCCGAAGTCGCCACCGCCGCCAGCCCCAGGGCCAGACCCCGGCGGCGGTGAAACCAGCGTGCCGCCATCGCCGCGGTGGTCAGCGGACCGATGGCGACGAAGCCGATCGCGGCTGGCAGGAACAGCAGCGTCGCCATCAGCAGCAGCGAATGGCTGACGGCAATGGCAATCATGGCGAGGCTGAAGACCAGAACTCCCAGGGGCACCACCAGGCGGATGGGAAAGCGGTCTATCGCCTTTCCCACCAGAGGCGCGATCAGGGCGCCGCCCAGAAACAGGATCAATACCGGACTGTTGGCGGCGGCGCGGGAGATATGGAATTCCGCCTGCAGCGGCAGCACAAACAGGCCCGCGGCATAGCTGGTGGCGCCTTGGGCCAGCATCTCCGACACGGCGGCCGCGGCCAGAACCAGCCAGCCATAATAAAAGGGCGTCGCTGGGGCGGCGGAACTTGTCATCGGCAACCTGTTTGAGAACTTTAAAGGGCACATCCGCGCGAGCCATGCCCGGCGGCGCGTTGTTCCGCCGCTTATGACATGGGGGCGAAGAAATAGCGATATCGAAAGGTTAGAGCAGCCCGCCGGGCAGGGAGGCGAGTTGGTTCTCCCAGATCTCCTCGGTCTCGGATTGGCGCGGCGTGTAGCGGCACTGGCCCAATACAAAAGCGGGCTCGCCATTATCGTTGGCCAGCGGCACGAACAGATTCTCCGCGTCCAGATATTCGCGGCCCCTGACATGTACCCGGCCCAGAAAGCGCAACGGCAGGCCACCATCCAGGATCAGATCGCCGCAGTCGGTCCAGCGTTCCAGATGCTCCGGCGGAATGCTTTCTTCCAGCATCTTGCCTGTGTTCTCGCCCAGGATGCTGGTCAAACTGGTGCCGACTATCCGCCAGCGATAGCGCGAAGGATTTTTGGAGATCCTTTCGAATAGAAGCACCTGACGCAGAATGGGTTTGAGATCGCGCGGGGTCATGTCCGAGCGGGACGGCATCTTGCGGCCTCCTGCCTTGCTGCGCCAGAGATTGAGCAGCACATCGTAGTGAGTATCGGTGAAGGCCAAAGTGGGATCGACGAAGTGGTGCCAGTTTTGCCGCACCGCCTTCTGATTGAGAGCCTTGGCCGCTGCAAAGACATCCATTCTCCGAATATTTGATGAAATCCTTAAACGGCCGGTAAAGCAGAATGGACGGTGTAACCCGGCGCCCGTAAAGGAAGCGCAAACAGCCTGGAACCGCGCCTGGAACTCGCAATTTGGGTGAGGCGGTCTGGGGCCATGTGGGCGCCGGCTTCCAACCTCAGGCGCGCCGGCGGTCGATTATACGCCCTAAAGTTCCGGTTCCGCCGAACCGCCCCCCGGATTGACATTTCTTCGCCAACCCGAAAGTTTATGGTTGATGAAAAGTTAACAACCAGGGCGGGCATCCATGACGCAGTCCCAGCGTGTGTTGCGTCGAGAAGTAGCCATCACCCCAGATGGCCGGCACGGCCGGCACAGGCTTGGTGAATTGGATCCCCACCGCGTCGCCAAACACCTGGTCCTGTTTCACCCCGACGAATCCGGCATCGTAGACCTTATGACTAAGGCCCGGATCAGCATTCCCGGCCTGGGCAAGACCAAAACCATCCTGAATGTGCTTCAGCGCGACCAAGGCCATATGTACGGTCTTGCGCGCAAATCGCGCTTCGATCCGACACGCCCGGTTGGCGAAGGTTTTGTCATGACCCTGCTGCTGAATGAAATTGGGCTGATGCAGCTGGCCTTGGGCAGTTTCAACGGGCCAGACCCGGATCTCAGGCTCCTGGCCAAGCCGGGTGAGCGCCCGGCCGGGATATATATCTGGTGCGTCTATGCGCCCGGGCCATTGGCGGCGGGGGTCGCGCTGTTCATGGAGGAAATTGAGACACCGCGCCTGGCCGGCGTCAATCTCTACACTCGTCCCAACACAGAGGTGGGTGAACGCTTCAATGACGTGCTGGGACTGAGCAAGGGCATCGAGGTCGGCCCGATCGCGGCGCCGAATATCTGGAAATACCAGCGCATGCCCGCGCCCCCGCCTTACGACACCTATGTCCCAGGCGCGGGCCCGCGCGAGATCGGCGTCACCCTGGCGCGCACGCTGGAAGACATGATGCGCGTCGCCGCCATCCGCAACGTGGTCTATATGGGCGAGCAGGAATGCCCCTATTTCGAGGAGTATGACGGCAACGACCTCGCCGCCACCCATCTTATCGCCTATATGGGCGACGAGCCGGTGGGCTGTTTGCGCCTGCGTTTCTTCGCGGATTTCGCCAAGCTGGAGCGGCTCGCCATCCGCAAGGAATTCCGCAGGTCCCGCGCCGCCTTCCAGCTGGTGAAGGCGGCCTTCAAATTCTGCCAGAAGAAGGGCTATCGCCGCATCTATGCCCACTCCCAGTCCCGGGTGGTGGATTTCTGGAAGCGCTTCGGCTTCCGGGTGCTGGAAGGCGGACACAATTTCGTTTTTTCCGGCTTCGACTATGTCGAAGTGGTGGCTGATTTCGAGCGCGATCCCGACGCGGTGACCATCGGCGACGACCCCTATCGCATCATCCGTCCGGAGGGCCGCTGGCACCGGCCCGGCATCCTGGAGCAGGACGCCTCGCGCACCCTGTTCCAACCCACTGCGGAAGAAGAAGCGCTGAAGGCCATGCCGGGCCTCAACCTGCAGCCTGTGCCCAAGGGTGAAGTCGCTTAAGAAAAATCCATCTCCATTCTGGCCATCCGCCAAGAATTGCGATTGCGCGGCCGGGGGCCCACGCCCATAGTTTCGCCGGGGAGGATCTGTCATGCAGATCGACCGTCGCCGCCTGCTTCAAGCCGCAGCTTTGAGCCCGCTCGCACGCGCCGCACCCGCGCTCGCCCAAGCTCAAGCCGATCACACGCTTCATATCGCAAACGGCCTGATCGAGCTGGCGCCCGACCAGATCGTTTCGACCACGCTTTATAACGGCGCGTTTCCCGGCCCGCTATTGCGCATGCAGGAAGGAAAAAAAGTGACGGTGGACGTCTTCAACCACACCGACACGCCCGAACTGGTGCATTGGCACGGCCAGATGATCCCGAGCCTCGTCGACGGAGCATCCGAGGAAGGCACGCCTTTCATTCCACCCCAAAGCATGCGGCGGATAAGCTTCGTGCCGAAGCCGGCAGGCTTTCGCTTCTATCACACCCACATCCGCGCCGGCGCCGATCTGTCGCTCGGCACCTATGCTGGGGAGGCCGGGCCGCTCTATATCGAGCCCAAGAACAATCCCGGCGCCTATGACCGCGAAATCTTCCTCACCATGAAGGAATTCGGCCCCACCTTCTCCAAGGGCGGAGACATGGCGACCGATGCGCTGGTGGGCCGGATGCAGCCCGACCTGCAGAAGGTGGGGCGCGACGCCGACGCCAAGGCGAAAACCAAGACCAAGGGCTATGAAGTGGGCTATGCCCTGTTCAGCATCAATGGCCGCATGCTGGGCCAGGGCGAACCGCTTCGAGTGCGGCCGCGGGAGCGGGTGCTGTTTCATGTGCTGAACGCCAGCGCCACCGAGATCCGCAGCCTGGCGCTGCCCCATCATTCATTCCGGGTGGTGGCGCTGGACGGCAATCCCGTCCCCCAGCCCCGCAATGTGCCGGTCTTATGGCTGGGAACGGCGGAGCGGGTTTCGGCCATCGTGGAGATGAACAGCCCGGGCGTGTGGGTGATGGGCGATCTCTCCGATGATGACCGCGGCCATGGCATGGGGCTGGTGGTGGAATATGCCGGCGCCACCGGCAAGCCGGAGTGGCAGGCGCCGCCGCGCTTTCATTGGGACTATGCCAGCTTCGGCCGCACGGGCGGGCGCCGTCCGCCGCCGGACGAAACCTTCGACATCCTGATCGTCAAGCACAACGCCGCCCTTGACGGCTTCAATCAATGGACCTTGAACGGCGAAGCCTTCTCCATGCGGACCATGCGGCCCCGCTACCGGGTGAAACAGGGCGGCCGCTACCGGGTCCGGCTGCGCAATGGCAGCGACGACATCCATCCCATGCATCTGCACCGCCACAGTTTCGAACTGGTCCGGATCGGCGGCAGGCCCACTGCCGGGGTGATGAAGGATGTGGTGATGCTGGGCGGCTATCAGGAGGCCGAATTCGAATTCGTCGCCGACAATCCCGGACTTACCCTGTTTCACTGCCATCAGCAACTGCATATGGACTTCGGGCTGATGGCGTTGTTCGATTACGCCTGACGGCAAGCGAAGGGGGCGCGGGTGTTGCGGACGCGAAAGAGACGATGTCTCCTGGTTCTAATCCTGGGCTTGGGCGTGGGATCGCTGCTGGGCTGCGCGCATCCTATGACCCGGCTCTCGGCCAGCCACACGCTTCTGGTTTCAGGACGCGAAACCGCATCGATGAAGCCGCCGGCTGCGCGGCAATTCCTGTTGGCCCGGGCGGCGCGGCTGACGGTGGATCACGGCTATCGCTATTTCGCGATTGTGACGCCCGCCATCGCATCCGGCGCTCCCGATCCGATCGCCTTGAAACCGGGAATCAATCTCACCATCAGATTGTACCGGGCGGGCGAAGCCCGGGCGCCGGGCTATCGGGTCTGGGATGCTTACATGCTGCTGTCGCCGGGCCGGCCCGCCTAATCGCGAACCGGCCCAACCCGGCCGAAAGCAAATCCGTCAGGACGTCTTCTTGGCGTAGAAGCGGCACCAGCCATCGGGGACGATCGTGCCGTCCACCAGGGTGCAGGACGAAGGCGCCTTGAACAGCGCGCAGGTGGCGCAGCTCTGCCCGTTCTTGGCCGTCGTCTGATAGCCCGCGGCCTTCTGAGCCATCTTCGCCACCGCTTGCGGCGCATTCGCAATCATTACAAAAAGCGAACCTAACGTTGTAAGCGCAAGTCCCAGAATCCGCCGGCGTGAAAGCGCGACTTCGTTTTCGTCGTCCCGCCAACGAGTTATCAAATTACGCATGGTTGAAACTTCCTTTCCACATTGCCGAAGCGGCGGTCACGCTAGTCTCAATGCCGCAGATGAACTTGATCCCGATCAAGGGAGACAATATTGCGCAGGCGTTTGTATAGCCCGTGAATTTTGATTTGGGGGCCTTCAATGGTTCGTATGCCAATTGGTCACAGCGCCAGGATCGCGCTGCTGACGCTTTTACTGCTGGCCGGATTTGCGGGTGCGGCGCAAGCCGTTCCGAGCTATGCACGCCAGACCGGCCTGGCTTGCGAAGCCTGCCACACCGTGTTTCCGCAGCTGACGCCATTCGGCCGGGTCTTCAAGGCCAGTGGCTACACCATCTCCAACACCAGCCGGGTGCAGGACATCGACCGCATCCAGCATTATGTGATGTCGCTCAGCAACGTCCCGCCGCTGTCGGCAATGGTGGTGGCCTCGACCAGCTCCGCGGCCAAGGCGGGCGATTCCAATTCCAGCACCGAATCGACCGATTTTCCGCAACAGCTCAGCCTGTTCTATGCCGGCGAGATCGCCGACAATGTCGGCGCTTTCGTTCAGATCACCTATGACGATCAGGAAGGCGCGGTGGGAATGGACAATGCCGACATCCGGTTTGCCGACGTCACCACCTGGGACGGGCACAGCGTGATTTACGGGTTGAGCCTCAACAATAACCCCACCGTGCAGGATCTGTGGAATACGGCACCAGCCTGGAGCCAGCCTTTCATGGGCTCGCCGGCCCTGATCAGCCCCAATGGCGCCACCCGGCTGGAAGGCGCGATGGCGCAGGCCGTGGCGGGGCTTTCCGCCTATACCTTCATCGACCAGTCCATCTATGGCGAGGTGGGGGTTTATCGCAGCGCGCTGCAGGGCGCCTCGGTGACGGCGAATGGCGACACCACCAACGATATCATCTCCGGGGTCGCGCCCTATTGGCGCTTCGCCTACGAATATGACTGGGGCCAGAATTCCTGGGAGGCGGGCACATTCGGGCTGAACGCTTCGCTGCGCAATCCCAGCGACCCCGCCGGCAACGCAGTCAATGTGTCGTTGCAGACCGGGCCCAGCGACCAGTTCACCGATGTCGGTCTGGACAGTCAGTATGAATATATCGGCGACGACAACCAGGTCACCGTCACCGGGCGCTGGCTGCACGAGGACCAGAAGCTGGACGCGACCTACTTCAACGGCTTGTCCGATCGGCCCAGCGACTATCTCAACAGCTACAATATCGTCGGCAGCTATTTCTGGCAGCGGCGGATCGGGGCCACGGTCGGCTTCTTTGCCGTCGACGGCTCCTCCGATCCCACTTATTTCGGGTCTGTGCTGGGGCGGCCCAACAGCAGTTGGGGTAATTTTGAAGTCGATTACCTGCCCTGGCTGAATGTCAAGCTGGGCCTGCAATATACGGCCTATTCCAAGTTCAACGGCGCGACCTCGAACTATGACGGCTCGGGAAGAAACGCGTCCGACAACAATATGCTCTATGCCTATGTCTGGATCGGTTATTGACGGTCCCGGAAGGAGAAATAGTCATGAATAAATTGCTTCCGCTCCTGGTCGTGCTCGGCGCCGGCGCGCTCCCGTTCTCCGCGACGGCGGCGCCGGCGGCGAATACGCCGGCTCAGAACGCCCTTGCCCAGCATGAGGTGGAGACGGTTTGCCAGAATTGCCATGGGCTTGACGGCAACAGCGTCTCGCCCACTTTCCCGCGGCTCAATGGCCAGCAGGCGGACTATATCGCCGCCCAGCTCAAGGGGTTCCGGGATCACACCCGCTCCGATCCCCATGCCATGGCTTACATGTGGGGCATGGCTTCGCAGCTGGACGATTCCACCATCACCGCGCTCGCCAATTATCTCGCCAGCCAGAAACCCACCTCGGCCCAGCCCGGCGGCGCGCTGGCGGCCGAGGGCGAGAAGCTCTTCACCGACGGCGACGAGGCGCACAACGTGCCCGCCTGCGCCGCCTGCCATGGCGATCATGGTGAGGGCAACGGCCAGTTTCCGCGGCTGGCCGGGCAACATGCCGACTATCTAAGGAAACAGTTGGAGGATTTCCGCTCACTGGTGCGCAAGAATGACGTGATGCACGCCAACACCGCCGAGATTACCGATCATCAGATCGAGGCGGTTGTCTCCTATCTGGCGAACGACTAGACCGGCTCGAGACGGCGCCACCAAATGACCAGCCGCAGTCCGGCGCGCAGGCCGGCCGGAACGTGCTAATGTGGTCTTTGCTGGCGGTTCGCTTGAGGAAGAGCTTGTGCCGAATTGCTGCGAACCCTTGCGCTGCATCGCGATCGCTGTCGCGGCCGCTTTCTTTTGCGGTTCCATCGCTATACCTGCCATCGCGCAGGAAAATTTCGCGCCACTGTTCGCCAAAATTGCCGACATTCCCATCGGCGCCAGGACCAGCCGCTTCGATTATGAAAGCCTGGATCCCGCGACCGGGCGGCTCTTTGTCGCCAAAATGGGTTCGGCGAGGCTGCTGATTTTCGACACCAGAAGCCTGAAACCTGTGACGGAACTTGCCGGCTTTCCAAAGGTCACCGGCGTGCTGGCGGTGCCGGCACTTCACAAGGTCTATGCCAGCGTGCCCGGCGCCGGGATCGGCGCCTCCCTGTCCGTGGCGATGGGCATGGCCGGCTTGAGCAAGGGATCGGGTGCGCTGGTGATTCTGAACAGCGACACCCTAAAGGAAATCGCACGGATTCCCGCCGGCGTGTTTCCGGACGGCATCGCATATGATCCGGTCGACAAACTGATCTTGGTCTCCGACGAATTGGGCGGCGCGGTGACCGTTATCGGCGCCGAAGACGACAAGCCCCTCGCCCGCATCGATGCCGGCGGCGAGGTCGGCAACGTCCAGTATGATCCCATTACCGGCAAGGTTTTCGCGCCGGTCCAGTCGCGTGACGAACTCGCCGAATTCGACCCCAAGACGCTGAAATTGGTGGCGCGCTACCCCCTGCCCGGCGCCCGCCATCCCCATGGGCTTCGGATCGCCCATGGCGCGGCCATCGGCTATGTCGCATGCGACGAGAATGACCGGCTGCTGGTGGTGGATCTCAAATTACACAAGGTGATCGGCAATCTGCCGCTGGGCCGCGACCCCGACGTGCTGGCCGATGACGGAGCCAGCCGCCTTTATGTGGCAACGGAAAGCGGCACTCTCTCCGCCTTTGATACATCGGACCCGGCCAATCCCCGCAAACTCGGCGACATCTTTGTGGGCGACAATGCGCATTCCGTGGCGGTGGACCCGGCGACCGGCCGGCTGTTCTTGCCGCTGCGCGACCGGCGGGGCCAGGCCGTCATGCGAATACTGGCGCCGGCGCACTGACAAGAATGCGGCTCGCCTAGTTCGCGCATTATGCGCAGGAGGCGCGCCGCCCTCCAGGTATCGCATTAATGGCCGCGGTAGGGATGGCCGCAGCGGCGCTCATAACCTTCGCGACCGCCATGATCGCGCCAGAAAGGCTGGCCCAGATCCAGGTCGCAAGGATCGGTGATGGCGCCCACCGCCGCGCCGCCCAAGGCGCCGATCGCCGCGCCGGTGGCCGGATTTCCGCCGGTCACCGCGCCGATAGCCGCACCGCCGGCGGCGCCCAGCATGGCGCCGCTCACCGCGCGGTCGCCGGTGGATGTGCCGCAACCGGAAACCGCAAGCAAAGCGGCGAAAGACATGACAAGAATGGATGTGCGCATGAGTTGGTCCTCCTGCGTTGTCTTTTGAAAACGCTCCCATCGCGGGGAGCGTTCCGGCAACGCGGAGAAGTCTCATTTTCGCCGGAATGATGAAATGCGGGGCCAAACGACGCGAGGCGCGATTGGTTCCGCAATGCGATCAATAAAGAAACATCGGCTTATCGGCCATGCGCGCGATATGCGGCCGGTAATTCTCGCCATCATAGAGCGCGGCCACATCCACCCGCCGCACGCCCTTGATGCAGGTATCCACCGGCACGCTGGTATACCGGCCGCCCTGGATCGCCACCATCAAGCCGCGCTTGCCTTCGGCCATCAACTCTACGGTCATGGCGCCGTAATTCTTGGCCACCATTTGGTCGAGCGCGTCGGGCGGACCGGCCCGCATCAGATAGCCCAGCTTCTGGTTCATCACCCCGATGCCGGTCAATCTTTGAATTTCCGCCCCGGTCTGTTCGCCGACGCCGCCCAGCTTGCGATGGCCGTAAGCGTCCTCCGGCCCCGCCTCCACGATCTTGCCGCCGCGCATCTGCGCCCCTTCCGACATCACCAGCATGGCGTAGCGGGACGGATTGCGGGCGTGATCGCGCTTCAAAAGATCCGCCAGCCGCTCGACATCGAACGGCGCTTCGGCGATCAGGGTGCGGTCGGCATCGGCGAGATAGCCGGAGATCAGCGCCGTCTCGCCGCAATTGCGGCCGAACAGCTCGATCACCGCGATGCGCTCATGGCTGCCGGTGGGCGTGCGCAGGATATGGATATATTTTACCGACCGCGAAACCGCGGTGGAAAAGCCGATGCAGTAATCGGTGCCGAACACGTCATTGTCCATGGTCTTGGGCACGCCCATCACCGAAAAGCCTTCCTGGTGCAGCCGCGCGGCATAGGACAACGTGTCGTCGCCGCCGATCGCCACCAGCGCGTCGATCTTGAGCCTGTCCAGCACCCTGAGGATGTGCGGGGTGGTGTCGACCACCCCGCCATTGCCTGAAAGTTTGTGATCCAGAAAATCCGGCAGATCGGACGGCTTGACCTTGCCGGGATTGGTGCGCGAGCTGTGCAGCATGGTGCCGCCGCTGCGGTCGATGGCGCGAACCCGGTCATGATCCAGGCGCAGCAGGTGGGCCTCGTGCGCCTCGCCCATCTCCGGATCGTGATTCAAAGGTCCCGCCCAACCGCGCCGGAACCCCACCACGTCCCAGCCATGGCGAAGCGCGTTCACGGTGATCGCCTTGATGCAGGGATTGAGCCCCGGCACATCGCCGCCGCCGGTCAGAATGCCAATCCGCATATCGTCCTCCAGTTAAGGGCGGATCATTCACCCCGGTACGGAAAGACGCAATGGCCGCCGGCAGGGAACCTGCGATGTCATTCCGATCAGTTTCCCGGCTGAAGCGTGATCGTCGTTTCCGCCACGCTGTCCACCTTCGCCCGGGTGAAGAAGATCGGGAAATATTTTCCCCGCGACCAGAGGGAATAGAGATCGCGGTAATGGGGACTGTTGATATCGCCCGACTGGCCGGGATTGTTGATCCCCACCGAATTGTCCCAATTGGCGGTGTCCATCACGATCTTGAAGGAACCGCCGGCCGGCTGGTTGTCGCTGCCGCCGGTGGCGTCGATGGTGTAGCTGTCGCCACCGCGGGGCGCATGGCCCACATCGTATTTCGCTTCCCATTCCGGGCTGAGCACCACCGATAGCGGGCTCATGATCCGGGCATAATGATAGGCGCCCAAACTCCATTTCTCCATGTCGGGGCCGAAACGCTGGGTGAGGTCCGCCACCGCCTGGGACAGACTCTTGATCAGGAGCGCGTCGCGGCCGGCGATGGGATCGGCGCCGAAGCGGCCGTCCGGCGCTTCCATCCAGGCGATGATGCGGCTGAGCGGCGGCATGCCGATATAGGCTTGTGCGGCTTTGGGCACTACCACATCGCGCACATTCGCCATCAGATGCCGCTGGAACAACTCATAAATGCCGGCCTCGATGGCTGCCTTGTCGAGCCGGTAATTCCAGTGAGTGAGCAGAAATGCCGCCGTCCGTATTTTGGGATCGGCGATATCGAGATTCCTGAATAACGGCACCAGGCTGCGCGCCGGTATCGAGAGCGTGCTGTTCTGCAGTTCGGTCATGTCGGCGACAGTGAATTTCCGCCCCGAGCCCAGCACCTCCGCCACGCTCTGGGCGCGGAAGGGATCGGCCCAGACATAATGCAGCGCCTGCTTATAGGGCCAGCCGCGCGGAATCTGGAATTCGTTGGAGGTGTTGTAATAGCCCTTGTCGGGATTTGCGGCATGCGGCAGTTCCTTGATCGGCAGGAAGCCGTTCCATTCATAGCGCCCGTCACCCGGCACCGGCACCAGCCCGCTCCAGTTGGGCCGGTTGGGCGCGATTCCCACCGCCTGATAGCCGATATTCCCATCGCGGTCGCCCCACACCATATTCTCCGCTGGAATGCGGCTATAGCTGCAGGCTTCGACGAATTCCGCCCAGGTCTTGGCCTGGTCCATGCGCAGGCTGGCGAGGTAAGGCGCGTTGCCGATATCGAGCCAGGCGGCGCGCACCGCATAGGCCTTGTGATGCTGTTTGTCCTCGAACACCACCGGCCCGTGCCGGGTATATTTCAAGGTCACGTCCCTGGGCGCCTCGCCCTTGACCGGGATGGTCTCGTGGATGATCCGCATCGCCTCCCAGCCATTCCTGTATTTGTACTGGTCGGGATTGGCGGGATTGGTGTCATAGACATAAAGATCCTCGCCATCGGTGCCGAAGATGGTGAGGCCCCAGGCGCCATAATCGTTATGGCCGATCGAGATGCCGGGAAGCGAAGGCTCTCCCGCCCCGATCACGTCCCAGCCCGGCGCGTTCAACGCCACCCAATAGCGCAAGGACGGCGCCTCCTGGATGCGATGCGGATCGTTCATCACCATCGGATAGCCGCTCATGGTGAGCTTGCCCGACACCGTCCAGTTGTTGGAGCCGATATCCTGGCGCCTGATGCTGAGATCGAGCGGCGACGGCACATCGATCAACATGTTGAGCCGGGTCGCCGCCTTGGGATTGCGGTAGGAGGGCGCGAGTTCGTCGGCGGTAAACTTCAGTTGGGTGCGGAAGGCGTGGAACAGCTTCAAGATGTCATTGTTCAAAAGCGAGGTGTCGATGGCCGAATCGATGGAGAGGTCGGGATCCGAAGGCTGGAAATATTCGATGTCTTTCACCTTGTCGGCGCCCAGCATCTTGACCGCCAGCGCCCGGTCGATCTCGCTGTCGACATTGCCCAGAAGCCCGTTGAAGCGCGAGATCACCACGGCGCTGCGTCCATTTTCCTGGCTTGATCCCCAGCATCCGGAATTCGGGGGTGAGCAGCGCGGGATCCTTCGCGGTGCGATCAATGTAAGCATTGATGCCCTCGACAAAGGCGCCGATAATGGCCGCGCCATGTGGGTGATACCAGTTGAGCTCCTTGGTGAGGTCGCCGCGATATTGGAAAAGCCGGTTGCCGATATCGCGCTCCAGTTCTTTCGGCCCCAATATTTCCGCTACCGTGCCGGTTGCCTGCCGCCGCCATATCTCCAGCTGGAACAGCCGGTCGGATGCGATATTGTAACCCTGGGCGAAGAAGAGATCGTGCTCGTCCTTGGCGTAGATATGGGCGACGCCCCAATGATCCTTCACGATGGTGACCGGCTGGCGCAGGCCGGGGGCGGCAAGCGTCCCTGTCGCGGGCTGGGCGGCGAGGGAAAGAGTGCCCGCCGCCCACAAGCATGCGGCAAGGCCAAAGACCCGATGAATGTTCATGCTGTAAGCCCCTTCCCCGCCACCGTCCGCGCGTGCCGCCCATGCCACCCACCCGGTGGCGGCGGCGGCGCGCCCCGTCTAGTCTAGCCACGGAACGCCATAACAAGGAAAGGGTTCAGGGATGCTTCAAGGCAAAACCGCATTGATCACCGGAGGCACCAGCGGCATCGGGTTGGCTACCGCGCGGCTGTTTCACGACAATGGCGCCCGGGTTGCCGTCACCGGCACCGACCCGGCCAAGTTGGAGACGGCGCTTGGTATATTGAGCGGCAAAAACCTGGCGATCCGGGCCGACGTACGTTCCGTCGCCGACATGACCCGCATGGCGCATGAGGTAAAGGATGCGTTCGGCCATCTCGACATCTTCTTCGCCAATGCCGGCGCCGCGCTCGGCACCCCGATCGGCGGCACCGACGAGGCCGCCTATACCCAGTTGATGGATGTGAATGTGAAAGGCGTCTTCTTCTCGGTGCAGGCGGTGGTGCCGATCATGCGCGAAGGCGGCTCGATCATCCTCAACACCTCCTGGCTCGATCAGCGCGGGGTGCCGGGCCGGGCCATCCTGTCGGCATCCAAGGCGGCGGTGCGCTCCTTCGCCCGCACCTTTGCCGCTGAACTGGCGCCGAAAAAGATCCGGGTCAATGCGGTAAGCCCCGGCTCGATCATCACACCTTTGCATCAGGGCAAGCGTAGCGACAAGGAATTCAAAACCTATATCGAAGAGACCTCCAAGATCATTCCCGCCGGCCGCATGGGCACCGCCGACGATATCGCCAATGCCGCCCTGTTTCTGGCGTCCGACCGGTCCAGCTATATGCTGGGGGCGGAGATCATCGTCGATGGCGGCCGGGCCGAGCTTTGAGATGCGGCTGAATGACGGCTTCGCCCGGCCCGCCTCGGCGCATGCGGCGGCGATGGCCTGGGTGCCGAGCCCGACACCCGGGGTGGAGCGGCGGATGCTGTTCCGCATCGGCGAGGAGAAAGCGCGCGCCACCTCGATTGTGCGCTACGCGCCCAAGAGCCGGTTTCCCGCCCACCTCCATCCCGGCGGCGAGGAGATTTTGGTGCTGGAGGGCGTGTTCCAGGACGAAGGCGGCGACTATCCCGCCGGCTCCTATCTGCGCAATCCGCCCGGCTCAAGCCACACGCCCGGCTCGGCCGAGGGCTGTGTGATCTTCGTCAAGCTCTGGCAATTCCGGCGGGACGATTCCGCAACCGTCCGGCGTAGGCCCGGCGAAGGCGAGATTGCGACGCCCGCAACCGGTGCCGCCCGCTCCCGCATCCTGTTCGATGACGGCCATGAAGAAGTCCGGCTCGAGGATTGGCGGGCCGATGAAACAGTCACGGTCGTAAATCCGGACGGGCTCGAGCTTCTGGTTCTCCAAGGCGGCCTTTCCCACGGACGGGAAAATTTCGAACCGCTTTCCTGGCTAAGGCTTCCCGCCGGCACGGATTTGTCCGCCAAGACCGGCCCCGGCGGCACGCGCGTATGGTGGAAAAAGGCGGCATTGCTGCCGGACGATATCTGCAAATTTTAAAGCGGATGGCCGCCCGCCGATCCGCGATTGCTTGGAATTGCGGGACCGGCGAAAGAAAATCGAAACCAAATATTCCCAAACTCACCGGGCAATCGGGTTGGGGCCGCAAGCGAGATGGACGAGACCGGGCGCACATCACAGCTCCGCGAGGGGCCGCCCTACGCGCATCTCGACGTCCTGCGGGGCCTGATGGCGATCATCGTCCTGTTCTCCCACGCCAGCCAGGTCCTGATATGGCGGCTTGTGGGCGGCGAAGGCGCGGTCGCGGTCGCGGCAAAGACAGGCGGCCGGCTGGCTGTGATCGTGTTCTTTCTGCTGTCGGGTTATCTCATCACCCGCAGCATCCAGGCCAATATCGCCAGGCACGGTCATTTTATGGTGATGGACTATGTCACCTCGCGCCTCGCCCGCATCTATCCACCCTTTTTGGGTGCGCTGCTGCTTTCAGCCCTGGTCTGGGCGATCATTCACGGCTTGGGTCTCGTCGGCGCTGCGCAATACGGGCTTTCCGGCGATCTCTACCGGGTGCGCGACAGCTTTTCGATCACCGCAAGTGATCTACTGAGCGCGGCCGTGATGCAGGCCGGATTTGTCGGAGCCAATGGTTCGCTCTGGACATTGTATCTGGAAGTTCACCTCTACACCGCCGTGCTCGCCCTGTCCGCCTGGCGCGTGCAAGGCATCGGTCCCCGCATTCTTTGCATCCTTGCCGGCGCCGCGGGATTTTATGCGATGCGTTTCGCTATCCCGCTTGCCGGCATCTGGTTCCTCGGCGCGCTATTCGCGGTGTGGTCGCCGCGGCCCGGACCGAGGCTCGTCGTTGCCGCGGCCGCGGGCTCGGCGGCGCTGGCGATTTTTGCGGCCCAGCCGCAATTATTCGGTCTTGACATGGACACCTCTCCCGGCCGCTGGTCGGAACTGGCGCCGGCTTTGGCGATTGGCGCGTTGATACTGACCGCGGCGCCGCGCTGGCGATATCCTCGTTGGTTGATTGCGACGGGAGGCTTTTCCTATAGCCTCTATGTCGTTCATTGGCCGCTCTTGATGCTGGCCCTTTCCCTGACCCAGAACTGGACCGCCCACAGCTTGTGGCGGGCTCTGGCGGTTTGCACCATCTCGATCCTGGCGATCATCCCGGCTGCGATGGCTTTTGCATCCGTCACCGAGCGTCAACGGATTTTGACCGCAAGTCTTCGCGGTCTCTTGTCGCGGCCTGCCGCTGCTCCGTCGTGCCGCCCAACCGTCGCCGCGCCGCTCGCTGCCAAGAACATGGCGTCATCCTGACGCGCCGGCCTTCCGGTGCGGACTTCCCGCCGGCACGGATTTGTCCGCCAAGACCGGCCCCGGCGGCGCGCGCGTATGGTGGAAAAAGGCGGCATTGCTGCCGAAAGAGGTTTGCGCCTTCTAAAGCCGCTTGACAGGTTCTGATATTTCCATAATTCTGGAAATATAGAATCAAAGGAGCGGCCCATGAAACGCCTGCATCTGCATGTCGCGGTCGACAATCTCGACCGCGCGATTGGCTTTTATTCCACCCTGTTCGGTACCGGCCCCAGCGTGTCGAAATCCGATTACGCCAAATGGATGCTGGAAGACCCGAAAGTGAATTTCGCCATCTCCGCCCGCGGCATCGCGCCGGGGCTGGACCATGTCGGCATCCAGGTGGAGTTGGATGCGGAATTGCACGAGTTGGCCGGTCGGCTGAAGCAGGCGGGTGAGACCACCCGCGACCAGGAATCCGCCACCTGCTGCTACGCCAAATCGAACAAATCCTGGGTGAGCGATCCCGCCGGTCTGAAATGGGAAACCTTCTTCTCCTTCGGCGAAGCAACCAGCTACGGCGAGGACGACGTGCCGGAGCTCGCGGCGGCCTCTTCCTGCTGCGCCCCCCAAGCCGACACCAAGACCGGCGCCAAGGCCTGCTGCTGAGATGAGCCAGACCAAACTCGCCAAGGCGGTGGAGGCGCTGTCCGCGCTCGCCCATGAGGGGCGGCTGTCCATCTTCCGGCTTCTGGTGCGGGCGGGCCGCGAGGGACTGGCGGCGGGCGAGATTTCGCGCAAGCTCGACATCCTGCCGAACACGCTTTCCGCCAGCCTGACGGTGCTGGCTCATGCCGGGCTGGTCACCGCCCGGCGCGAGGGACGATCCGTCATATACGCGGCCGATTATGGGCGCATGACCAACCTTCTGGGCTATCTGATGGAGGATTGCTGCAACGGCGACGCGGCGATCTGCGCGCCGCTGGCGGAAATCGCGGCCAAGGCGGCCTGCTGCTGACGGGGAGTGAGATGGACCACGGCAAATACAATATCCTGTTTCTCTGCACCGGCAATTCGGCGCGCTCGATCCTCGCCGAATCGATCATGAACCGCATCGGCAGGGACCGGTTCCATGCCTATTCCGCCGGCTCCCATCCCAAAGGCGGGATCAACCCGCAGGCGGTCGCGCTCCTGAAAAAGCTCGATTACCCCACCGAAGACCTGCGTTCCAAAAGCTGGGACGAATTCGCCGCCCCCGGCGCGCCGCCGCTGGATTTCGTGATCACCGTCTGCGACCAGGCGGCCGGCGAAGTCTGCCCCGCCTGGCCGGGCCAGCCGATGACGGCGCATTGGGGCATGCCCGACCCCGCCGCGGTGGAAGGCAGCGAGGCGGAGAAGTCGCTGGCTTTCGCCGAGGCCTATCGCATGCTCAACAACCGCATTTCCGCCTTCGCCAATCTGAAACTCAGCGGCCTCAATCGCCTGTCGCTGCAGGCCAGGCTGCGCGAGATCGGCAAATCGACGTCATGATCACCATCTACCACAACCCCCAATGCGGCACCTCGCGCAACACCCTGGCCATGATCCGCAATTCGGGCGAGGAGCCTAGGATCATCGAATATCTGAAGACGCCGCCCAGCCGCGAGACGCTCACGGATATGATCCGGCGCATGGATATTCCGGTCCGCGCCTTGCTGCGCGAAAAGGGCACGCCCTATCACGAACTCGGCCTCGACGATCCCCGTCTGTCCGACGACGCCTTGCTCGACGCCATGCTGGCCCACCCCATTTTGATCAACCGCCCCATCGTGGTCACGCCCTTGGGCGTCAGGCTTTGCCGCCCGTCCGAGATCGTGCTCGACATCCTGCCCGCGCCGCAGCGTGGCGCCTTCATCAAGGAAGACGGCGAAGCCGTGGTGAACGATATGGGCCGCCGCATCAGATGAGCGAATACGGGCTGGGGCGAAAGGCGGCGGCGGAGTGTCTGGGCACGCTATTGCTGCTCGCCACCGTGGTGGGCTCGGGCATCATGGCCGAGCGGCTGGCGGGCGGCAATCAAGCCATCGCGCTCCTGGGCAATACCATTCCCACCGGCGCCATCCTGATGGTGCTGATCCTGATCTTCGGTCCGATCTCGGGCGCGCATTTCAATCCGGCCGTGAGTCTGGTGTTCCTGGCCCGGGGCGAAGCCAAACCGGCCGAGACGGCGACTTATATCCCCGCCCAGATCCTGGGCGCGGTGCTAGGAGTGTTCCTCGCCCATCTGATGTTCGCCGAGCCGGTGCTGCAGATCTCGGTCAAGGCCCGCGGCGGCTTCAGCCAGGCGCTGTCGGAATTCGTCGCCACTTTCGGATTGATCGCCACGGTGCTGGGCGTCGGCCGGCATCGCGCCGATACCGTGCCGGCAGCGGTGGGACTTTATATCACCGCCGCCTATTGGTTCACCGCCTCCACCTCTTTCGCCAATCCCGCCGTGACCCTGGCCAGAAGTTTGACCAACACATTTTCCGGGATCGCGCCCCAGAATCTGCCCGCCTTCCTGATCGCCCAGCTCCTGGGGGCGGCGGCGGCTGCGTATCTGTTCCACTGGCTGCTCAGGCGCTGAACATCCGGCCGAAAATCCTTTCGGGAACTATCGCCGCGGCGGGCGCTTTGCGATAGCATCACGCTCGCGATCGATCGCCAAAGGAGGCGCGAATGCCCAAGGCCAAGAAGCCGGTCAAATCCTCCACCGCCAAAGCCAAGCTCGCGAAAAAGCCGGCGCGCAAGCCCGCGAAGAAAGTCGCCGCCAAGGCGGTCAAACCGGTGCGGGTCAATTCCGCCGTGCCCGCCGCGTCCCGGCTCCCCGAGCCCGTCGCGCCGGCCGCCGAGGCGCGGACCGAAGCGACCGGCAATTCCGTGCCGGCCGCGTCCCGGCTCCCGGAGGCAACGGCAGAGCCGGCGAGCCCGGCCGCGGCCAAGCCGCCCAATCCGCCGCGGCATCCGGGAAAGCCGGAACAGCCCATCTGGGCAAAGCTCAATCAGGGCCACGCCCGGAAGATGATGAAGGGGCGCAATTTCCGTCATCAGGGCCGCTGAAGCCCTGCGCCAAGCCGCTACAGAATATCCAGGCTGGCCCGGCTGATCGCCGAGGCCAAAAGCGAAGCCGGCCATCGCAACTGACCATGGCGGTCAGCCTGGGCCCCAGCGTATCCGGGCATGGTTGAGCCGGGCGACGATTTCGGCGGGCGGCCGCTCCCATAAGCCGCCGAAAGAGCCCAATCCACCCAACAGCCGCCGGGTCGGCCGGGCCTGTTGGGCGCCTTGGGAAAAGCGGCAGGACGGCTGCGGAAATATCCGCGCTTTGGGCCACAACAGAAACTCGTCGAAATCGCTCCAGCGATAATGCCGGCTGCGGAACGCGGTTTTCCATTCCAGCCCCTCCGCCGACAAGGTCAGGCTGGCGGGCTGCACAAAAAACAAGAGCATCAGCACCGCACCCAGCCCGCAGAGGAAAAGCCCGATTTCGCTCAAGCCGGGATCGGTGGCATGGCCCGTCTCGATGCCCCACCATAGAAAGGCGGACATGGCCGCGCAGACGATGAAGAGCAGCGCGATCTTGGCCCGGCTCTGGCGGAACACGACCGGCGCATCGTCCCAAACCGCGCGGGTCATGGCTTTCGCCGCTCCAGGCAATTGGGGTTGAGTTCGGCGGGCGAGGCGCAGCCCAGAAGCGTCAGACAGCGCACCAGATCGGCGTGCAGAATGGCAAGCGCGCGGGCCACACCCTTTTCGCCCCCCGCCGCCAGTCCGTAAGCGGGCGCGCGCCCCAGAAGCACCGCGCGGGCGCCCAGCGCCAGCGCCTTGGCGATGTCGGCGCCGCGGCGGATGCCGCCATCCATCAGCACTTCGCAGTTTCGTTCCACCGCGGCGGCGATCTCCGGAAGCGCGTCCAGCGCTGCCGCCACCCCGTCCAATTGCCGGCCGCCATGATTGGACACGATCACCGCTTCGGCGCCGCCATCCACTGCCCGCTTCGCATCTTCGGCCGTCAGCACGCCCTTGATCGCGATCGGACCTTTCCAGGCGGCGCGGATCCATTTCAGATCCTCCCAGGTCACCACCGAACGCGCCAGCGCCTTGCCGACATCGGTCAAAGGCAGCGGCCCGGCGCCGGGAACCACCACATTGGGAAGGACAGGCATGCGGGCGCCGGCGAAATAGTCCAGCACCCAGCGCGGATGCGCCAGGATATCGGGCAGATAAGGAAGCTTGGCCAAGGGATCGGCGCCCAAAAGCTCGACCATGCCGTTTCTGTGATCGCGCTCGCGCAGGCCCGCCACCGGCGTATCGATGGTCAGCACCAAGCCCTTCACGCCCGCCTTTTCGGCGCGGACGATGGTGTCCTCGCCCGCCTCGCGACCGCCCAGAAGATAGATCTGCTGGAACAGGGGCACGCCGGTGGCCGCCACATCCTCCAGCCTGGCGCCGGAGATGGTGGAAAGCACGCTGGCGATTCCCGCGCTCGCGGCGGCGCGGGCAACACCCTTTTCGCCGTCCCGGTGCATCAGGGCGCTGTAGCCGATGGGAGCGGTGAGCGCCGGCCATGCCAGCTTCACCCCCATCACGGTGACGCCGAGGTCCAGGCCTTCGACCTTCACCCCCTGGCGGGGACGGAATATCCAGCGGCGAAAGGCCTCTTCATTGTCGGCAAGCGTCGCTTCGCCTTCCGCGCCGCCATCCAGATAATCGAACACCACCCGCGGCAGGCGCTTTTGCGCCATGCGCCTCAAATCGGCGATGTTGACGGCACGCTGAACAGCCCCCATGCGTCCGACTATCGCCGATGCCGAAGGGCGGGAAAAGGCCGCATTTGAGATCCGGCCCGCGCCATTCGGCGAACGGATGAACCGGGCAGCAGCTCCTAGCTGCTCTTGGTATCCTGACCCTCGGGAATCTTGCCGCTAGGACCAGGGGTGAGCAGCGGCTCGTCGTCTTCGACCGCGACATTGGGATTGTCGGCGCCGCCCGCCATCCGCGACTCGGTATTAGTGATGCTGGTGCGGACAGGAATGTCGTCGCGCAGATCATGTTTTTTCTGCTTCTTGTCCGTCATCACATGCTCCGGAATGAACCCAAGAGATAACGGCCGACGCCCGGTATCGTTGCCGGGTTTCTCCGGTTCCTTCGCCTCGCGCGGCGGATCCCCAGCCTCGGCGGTCTTCATCACCCACTGCGCGACATCGGCGCGCACCATCGGCGCTTCCAGATCGCGCAACAGCATATGATAGCCGTTGGGATATTGTTTCACCTCGGCTTCGGATCCCAGTTCATGGATGGCGGCTTGGGCCGACTTGTCCGGAATGACCTGGTCCTTCAGCCCATGCAGATAGAGGATCGGCGGCGGATGCTTGAGCCGGCCGGCGTCGGCGCGGGCCTCATCCATCAGGTTGACCAGACCGAACAGGGTGTCGGCCCGGGTCTTTTTCTGGAACAGGGGGTCCTTGCCGAGCGCGATCAGCATCGGAATATTGTCCGAAGGCACCACCCTCACCACATGGCTGGCGGCGGAGTTGGTGAGGATCAGGCCCGGCATGGTACGCGCCACCAGGAACAGGGCCACGCGATAGAACATGGGCATGTCGGCGCGCGACCACACCGCCGGCGACACCAGGATGGCGCCGTCGATATCGGGCGGATCGGGCGCGGCCAGGGCGGTAAGCAGCACCGCCCCGCCCATGCTTTCGCCCAATGCGAAGATTTTCGTGTCCGGAAAGCGCGCATGCGCGGCGGCGGCGAAATCGTCCAGATCCTGCCGCATGACTTTGCTGCCCGCCCACAGACCTGGATCGGGCGCCCGGCCGAAGCCGCGCTGGTCGATGGCCAAAGTGGTGATGCCGCGCTTGGCCCAGGCCTTGCCGGGTCCGTCCAGCGCGTTGGAGTAATCGCTCATGCCGTGCAGTGCCACGATCACCGCCTTGGGCGGGCCGTCCTCGGCATCCCATTCGCGCAAGGGCAATCGCATGCCGTCACGAGCGACCAGCACGCCATCCGCGAAATGCGGGGTCACATGCTCATCGCCCAAGGGCGGACGGACGGCGGCGCAGGCCGCCAGCTCCACACACAACAGGATCGCGCAAAGCCGCATGGCATCCGATGGTTCAGGTGATCAGTCCGATCATGGACGCCGACAATCCGCTCGCCAAGGTCCCTGAGACCATCGCCCGCAGGGCCAGCGGCACGATCTCATCCCGGCGCTCCGGCATCAGGGCGCTCATGCCGGCAATCAGGATCCCGACGCTGCCGAAATTGGCGAAGCCGCACAGCGCGTAAACCATGATCAGGCCCGAGCGCGGATCCAGCGTTCCCTTGGGCAGAGACGCATATTTCAGATAGGCAACCAGCTCATTAAGAATGGTTTTGGTGCCGAGCAGGCTTCCGGCCGCGCCGGCCTCATGCCAGGGCACGCCGTAGAGCCAGGCCAGCGGCGAAAACAACCAGCCCAGCGCCCGCTCCAAGGTGACGGGCTCTCCCCCTATGGCGGGCAGTACCGACAGGATCTGGTCCGCCAGCGAGATCAGGGCCACCATCACGATCAACAGCGCCATGATCTGGAGATAAATTTTCAACCCGTCCTCGGTGCCCTTGGCCACCGCGTCCATGCTGGAGCGATATTCGAGTTTGGCGGGCACCTGCTCGGTCACGGCATCGCCCGGTACCATGATCCGGGCGATCATCACCGCGGCGGGCAGCGCCATCATCGACGCCACCAGCACATGACCCAGCGCATCCGGCAGGACCGGCCTCAGCACGGTGGCGTAGAGCACGAACATGGTGCCCGCCACCGAGGCCAATCCGACACTGAACAGAATGAAAAGCTCGGTGCGGGTCATCTTGGCCAGACAGGGCCGGATCAAGAGCGGCGCCTCGATCATGCCGAAGAACACGGTGGCGCCGGAGGCAAGCGCGGTGGCCCCGCCCAGACCTAGCGCCCGGCGCAGCACAAAGGCGATGCCGCGCACGATCAAGGGCAAGATCCGCCAATACCAGAGCAAGGCCGACAGCGCCGAGATCACGATCACCAACGGCAGCACCCCGAAGGCAAAGCTGGTGAGCGCGCGCGGATTGGAGACGGAAAAAGGCGTCACCCCGCCCGCGACATAACCGAAAACAAAGGTGGCGCCCGCCGTGGTGGCGGTGCTGAGCGCATTCACCAAATCGTTCAAGCCCAGAAGCAGCGCCCGGGCCGGAGGGAATTTGAGCAGCAGCAGCGCGATCGCCGCCTGCAACAAGAGCGCCGACCCCGCCATGCGGAAGCGGAACTGGCTGCGGTCCTCCGACAGCGCCCAGGCCAGGACAATGAGCACAATGATGCCCAGCAAGGATTGCAGATGCACCAGGAGATTTTCGGACATGGGAGTGCGCCGCCCTCAAGGCCCCGCAGCGCACGCTATCTGATTCGCATGCGACATCGGCCGGCGGCCGCGCTAAAATCAGGAATGTCTGCTTCGCCGCCCAAGCCTGTTGAGATCCGCGCCCTGGCCGGGGTGCGGGCCTTTCCGCCCCTGGTGCTGGTGCTGTTCCATTTCAGCGAAGGCCATGGCTATCGCCATTTCTGGCCGCTCGATTATCTGGCGGCGCGGGGATATCTGTGGGTGGAATTCTTCTTCTGCCTCTCCGGCTTCATCCTCACCCATGTCTATGGCCCACGCCTTCAAACCCTGTTCACCGCCAAGGGCTATGGCGATTTTCTGAAAGCACGCCTGATCCGGCTCTATCCGCTGCATCTGTTCATGCTGGCGGTGATCCTGCTGCTGGTGATCACCACCCGCACATTCGCGGCCCAGGGCGGCTACCACTCCATCTTCGACCTCAAATACCATCAGGATATCAGCGCCAAAGGCTTTGTCCTCAGCCTGTTCCTGGTCCAGGCCTGGAACACCATGGACCGGCTCACCTGGAACGGGGTTTCTTGGTTCGTCAGCGTGGAATGGGCGCTGTGCCTTGTGTTTCCGCTCTTGTTGTGGCTGGCCGACGGACGCGCCTGGCGCGGGCTGGCGCTGATCGCGGCGGGTCTTGTGGGCATTGCCGCGCTCGACCTCACCTCCCGCCACGGCCTGGACATCACCTATGACCTGGGGGTGCTGCGAGGCCTCTCGGAATTTTCGGTGGGCATGGGCTTTGCGGTGCTCTACCGCGCCCTGAAGCCGCGCGACCGGCTGCCGGGCTGGGCGCATTCCTCGATTCAGGTCGCGCTGATTTTCGCCCTTTTCTACGCCATCTATCACACCGGCTGGTCGCATACCCGGCGCGACATCTGGACGGTGCTGCCGATGATGGCGCTGGTCTTCGCGCTGGCCTTCGACCGCGGCCTGGTGGCGGCGGCGCTCAAGACCAGGCTGCCGCAGGTGATGGGCGGCTGGTCCTATGCCATCTATCTCGGCCAGACTTTCGGCCTGCTCCTGATCCGGGTGTTGGAGCAGCGCGTCTATCCCCCGCCCGCCACCCCGGTGCTGGGCACGACGTTTGCGAGCCTTGCCTGGTGGCTGGAGCCGGCCGGCCTAGTGATCTTTTGCACCCTATGGGGCGCCTTGATCGCCACTTTGGTCGAGCATCCGGCGGCGGCCTGGCTGAAGCGCCGCTTCGACCGGCAGGCAGCGTTCGCCAAGGCGTCTGCTTAACCGGCCTGCGCCACTTCCCGGATCACGGAACAGAATTTTTCCGGCGCGGCCAGATGCGGAAAATGGCAATGGATGCCGGTTTCCAGGCAGCGGGCCTGCGGAACCCGCTCGGCCAGCCAGTCCGGATAGTCTGCCCCCGGCAGGACGCCGTGAAAGGCGATGTAGGACGCGTGGATGGCGCGGAGATTGTCATCGGAAAAACGCTGAAATGCCTCCGGCTCGGCCGTCAGCAATCCGTCCCAATAGGCCAGCACGATCTCCTGCCGCGGTCGGGAGACGCGGGCTTCCAGCTTGCGCCCCTCCTCCGGCAGATGCTCCAGACCGAAACCGTCGCGCACCTTCTGCCACAGCGGGGCAAAGCCCGAGCCCCGCAACTCCATCTCCAGGCCCTGCGCGGTCCTGGCGAATTCGGCGATGTCCAGCGTCTGATCGATATTGACCACGGCGCGGGCCGGAAAGCGGGCGGCATAGAAGCCGGCCAACACCGCGCCGATGGAATGGCCCGCCAGGATGGGATTGGCGACGCCGATATGGGTCAGCGTGTCGTGCAGGCGATGGGCTAGGGGCGCGAATTCATAATCCTCCGTATCCGGAAGATCGCTGGACTCGCCATGGCCGGGCAGATCGATGGCGATGACGCGGAATTCCTTGGCCAGAGTATCGACCAGAGGCGACCAGATCCGCCGGCCCATGGTCAGCCCATGGATCAGCACCAGCGGCACCCCGCGGCCCTTTTCCCCCAAGGCGATGCCGTGATATTGCCGGATCCGCGTCTTCATGCGACGGCCGTCCGGCCCTGACGGGACATGATGGCGGGAACCGGGCCGGTCCCGGATCGGCACTTGGCCGTACGCCCGGGCCGGGACAGAGGCGAGATGATTCTCACGCCGCCCGATGATAGCGATGCGGCTTGTGATTCGCCAAATTGATTTCGTGCAATCGGCTCTCGGGATGTCCCATTACCAGACATGCACCCGCTTGGCGGCCGGAAGGTAAAGGGTGTCGCCCGGCTTTACTTCAAAGGCCTGGTACCAGCTGTCCAGGTTGCGCACTTCCAGGGCGCGGAACTCGCCCGGCGCATGCACGTCCACCAGGATCTGCTGCCGCTCCGCCGCCTCGCGGGTCTTCGAGGCCCATTCCTGCGCGAAAGCGAGAAAGAATTGCTGTTCGCCGGTGAGCCCCTGGTTCATTGGCGCCGGTCTCCCGCCCAGCGAGGCGATCCAGGCGTCATGAGCGGCGGCCAGACCCGCATTGTCGGCGATATTCTCGCCCAAAGTCTGCTCGCCATTCACCGCCAGATCGGGGAACGGCTTATAGGAATCATATTGCGCCACCAACCTCTTTCCCGATTGCTGGAAATGAGCGAAGTCCGCCCTGGTCCACCAATTGTGCAACCGGCCCTTCCCATCGAAGGCCGCGCCCTGATCGTCGAAAGTGTGGCTGATCTCATGGCCGATCACCGAGCCGATGGCACCGTAGTTGAAGGCGTCGTTGGCCTTGGCGTCGAAAAAAGGCCGCTCCAGGATCGCGGCGGGAAAATTGAGCGCATTCTGCAGCGGCAAATTCACCGCATTGACGGTCTCCGGCGTCATCGACCATTCGTGCCGGTCCACGGGTTTTCCGATGCGGCCGACGCTGAAATGATATTCGAACCGGTCGGTGCGCAACCGGTTGCCGAAAGCGTCGTCGCGCTTGACCGCCAGCCCGGAATAATCGTGCCATGTCTCCGGATAGCCGATGCCGACATAAAGCCCGAACAGTTTCTCCTTGGCCTTGGCCCTGGTCTGCGGCGTCATCCAGGTCAGCGCGTCGATCCGCCGGCCCCAGGCGGCGATGATGTTCTTCACCATCGCTTGCGCCTTCGCCTTGGCTTCGGGCGGGAAATATTTGGCGGCATAGAGCTTGCCGACCGCGTCGCCCAGCGCGTCGTCGGTGGCGTTGACCGCCCGCTTCCAGCGCTCCTGCTGCTTGGGCGTGCCGCTCAAGGTCTTGCCGTAGAAATCGAACCGCGCATCGACAAAGACTTTGGGCAGAACCGGCGCGAAATGATTGATCAGATGGAAGGACGCCCAAGCCTTCCAAGTGTCCAACGGCACAGCCACGACCAGCTCGGACAGGCCGGCAAAGGCCGAGGGCTGCCAGACGATGAAGCGCTTGATTCCGGAAAGCCCGGCCCCGGCGAAATATTGATCCCAATCGAGCCCCGGCGCCTTCTTGGCGAAATCCGCCCGCATCCAGACATTGTTGGCCTTCACCACATCCTGGCTCTCGACGATGCTTTCTTGCGCCTTGGCGATCCGAACTTCCAGGTCATAGATGTCGTCCGCCTTCTTTTCGGCGTCGGGGATGCCGGCCAGCCGCAAGGCGGTGGAGACATATTTCCTGTAGGCCGCCTGGTTCGCCTTCATCTTGGCGCTGGTGCCGAGATAGAAATCCCGGCTCGGCATCCCCAGCCCGCCCTGCAACAGATAGGGCGTATAATGGTCGCTGTCGGAAAAGCCCGGCGCCACCCAGATGCCGAACAGATTCTCGGTGTGGAAATTGGTGTTGTTGAGGGGGTCGACATCGGCGCGCAGCCCCGCGCCCATCAACCGTGCCAGCGCCGTCTTGTTCGCAACCCCGCCGATCGCGGCAAGCCCGGTTTTCAGGGGCCCGATGCCTTTGGCCTCGATCGCCTCCCCGTTCATGAAGCTTTCGTAGAAATCACCCGCCTGCCGCGCATCCGTGCCCGGCTTTGCGGTCTTTCCGGCATTTTGCAGGAGCGCGCCGGTGCGAAGCTGGGTTTCCTGGTTCAGGATGTTGAAGGCACCCCAGCGCGCCTGGTCCGCCGGAATCTCCGTCCGCTTCAGCCATGCGCCGTTGGCATAAAGATAAAAATTGTCGCCCGGCTTCACCGACCGGTCAATGGCCGAAAGGTCCACCCCATGGATATCCGCCGCAAGCGCGGGGGCGGTGAGCAAAAACCCCGTCAGCGTCCAAACCGGAAACCGTCCCGTCATGAAAACCCCCGAATTTGCCTGGGCCGCCGGCCACTATAGGCAAGGATGGGCGCCGCGTCAGGCGCATGGGCCGCATCTTTGCCCACGCCTTGACCCGGTTGCACCCGCCGCTCCATCGTAAGCCCCTGGCCCAAGGAGACCGCCCATGCCCCAGATGCCCATTTCCTTCAAAGACAAGGTCGCCATCGTCACCGGCGCGGGCGGCGGATTGGGCCGGGCGCATGCGCTGGAATTCGCCCGCCGCGGCGCCAAGGTGGTGGTGAATGATCTGGGCGGGGCGGTGGACGGCACCGGCGGCAACTCCGCCCAAGCCGAAAGCGTGGTCATGGAAATCACCGAGGCCGGCGGCGAGGCCATCGCCAACGGCGCCTCGGTCACCGACGACAAGGGCGTGGAGCATCTGGTCAAGCAGACCATGGACAAATGGGGCCGCATCGACATCCTGATCGCCAATGCCGGCATCCTGCGCGACAAGAGCTTCGCCAAGATGGAGATCAGAGATTTCGAGGCGGTGATGAATGTGCATGTGATGGGCACGGTGAAGCCGGCGCATGCCATCTGGCCGATCATGCGCGAGCAGAAATATGGCCGCATCGTGGTCACCACCTCCTCCACCGGGCTCTACGGCAATTTCGGCCAGACCAATTACGGCGCCGCCAAGCTGGCGCTGGTGGGCTTGATGAATTCGCTGAAGCTGGAAGGCGAGCGCGACAATATCAAGGTCAACGCCGTCTGCCCGGTCGCCGCCACCCGGATGACCGAAAATCTGATGCCGCCGGCGGTGATCGAGATGCTGAAGCCCGAATATGTCACCCCCGCCGTCGCCTTCCTGGCTTCGGAGGAAGCGCCGACCGGCATTATCCTCACCGCAGCCGCCGGCGTTTTCGCCGCCGCCCAGATCGTGGAGACCGACGGCATCAATCTCGGCCACAAGGCCAGCGCCGACGATGTCGCCGCGCATTTCAAGACAATTGCCGATTTCGGCACCGCAAAACATTACAGCCAGGGAGGCGAGCAGAATGCGAAATTCTTCGCCCGCGTCCAAGATGCCCCCCTGGTTGGTTGACTTGGCGTCTCCGCGGCAGGCCGCTACGACGCTGGGCGGTGAACAGAACGCGAAATTCTTCGCCCGAGTACAGGACACGCCGATCGTGGGATAACTGCGCTTTATCTGGGCCTGGATCTTTTCGTCGTGACCCGGCTTGCGCGGGTGGGCCAAGCCGTGAACGGCCCCTGGCGCCGTCCGCCGCCGCAAATCGCCCGCAAAATTCAGCCGCCGGCAAAGGAACAAAGCGCGCTTATCAGCGCGAAAAATTCGCACTTGCTGCGACGCGCGGATTCCGTCACGCTCCATTCCATGAGTGATCGCGGCCTGAGTCTGAGACAGGCGCGGCCGGGCGATGCCGCCGCGCTGGGGCGGCTTTATGTCGAGGCCTGGCAGGATACCTATGCCGCCATCCTGCCCCATCGCCTGCTCGCCAACATGTCCGCGGAGTTACACGCCGCCCGGATCGGCCGCGCCATCCAGAAGGGCGCGGTGCTGGTGGTTGAGGACTCTCAGCGCCGCCTGGTGGGCCTGGCCGGTTTCGGCGCCGCCCGCGACCGGGGCCTGGACCATGACGGCGAGGTCTATACGCTCTATGTCGGTCCCGATCATCTCGGCCGGGGTGGGGGCCGGGCGTTGCTGCATGGCGCTTTCGGGGCGCTCAAGCAGCGCGGCTTCCAGTCCTGCGTGATCTGGAGCCATGCCCAGAACCATGCCTGCTATTTCTACGAAGCCATGGGCGGGATGCGCATCGGCGAGCGCCGGGTGATCCTGGGCGGCAAGGATGTGGATGAAGTCGCTTTCGGCTGGAAGAAGCTGGCGCTCAGTCCCCGCAAGCTGACGGTAAGGGGCGGCCAGTAAAGCAGAGTTCAGTGGGACACAACCATCCATCGGACCATTTCGTTGGTATTCCGCGAGCGGTTCTTGCGGCTCGCGGCGCTGCGCCGAAAGACCTATAGCTTCCATCGGAAGCTATAGGTCTTTCGGCCGCACGAAATCGGCGAGCTTGCCCTCATCCGGCCGGATGTCGCGCCAGCGCTCCACCTCGAACTCCAGCACCGCCAGCGCCGCGGTGGGAAATTTCTCTTCCAGGACGCTCCTGCGCGCGCGTTCCTTGCGCCTCACCGGCTCGCGCGCCAACAGCGCCGCCAGTTCCTCCAGCCCCGGATTGTGTCCCACCACCATCACCGCCTCGATGTGGCCGGGCAGGCTCTGCAGCATGCGGAAGATCCTGCCCGGCTGGGCCAGATAGAGCTCGTCGCGATAATCGGCGCGGGGCGGCGGTTCCAGCTCGCGCAAGATCAAGTCGGCGGTCTGCACCGTTCGCGCCGAGCTCGAGATCAGCACCCGGTCGATATGGGCCCCGCATTTGCGCAGATAACGCGCTATCGCCTCCGCATCCGCGACGCCCCTTACGGTGAGGGCGCGGGCATGATCGTCCTGGCCGGGCTCGCCCGGCGCCGCCTTGGCGTGCCTGAGAATATAAAGACGTTTCATGCCGCAGATTTCCGCATACCCGCCCCTCACGACTCTAATGAGCTTGACGGCTTCCCCGCAACCGCGTCACAAAACTGCCTCTCTGGGGAAACGCGGCCGATGGCGACCAACAAAACTCCGAAAAAATGGCGGAAACGCACGTTGAATGTGCGGGGCGGGACCATGCGCACGCCCTTTCAGGAGACTTCGGAGGCGCTATTTCTCACCTCCGGCTATGCCTATGAGAATGCCGAGGAGGCCGAAGCCCGGTTCAAGGGCGAGATCGGCGGCTATCAATATTCCCGCTACGCCAACCCCACCGTCACCATGTTCGAGGAGCGGATGGCGATGCTGGAGGGCACCCCCGTGGCCCAGGCCACCGCCACCGGCATGGCGGCGGTGTCGGCGGCGCTTTTGTCGGCGGTCAAGACCGGCGATCATGTAGTGGCGGCCCGGGCCATGTTCGGCTCCTGCCTGCATGTGGTGACGGAGATCCTGCCCCGCTTCGGCGTCACTTATACGCTGGTGGATGGCGGTGACGCGGGCCAATGGCAGGCCGCGGTCAAACCCAACACCCGCATCCTGTTCCTGGAGACGCCGTCCAACCCCTGCCTGTCCATCGTGGACATGAAGGCGGTTGCGCAGGTGGCGAACCGGACCGGCGCCCTAATGCTGGTGGACAACGCCTTCGCCAGCCCGGTGCTGCAGCGGCCGATGGAGTTCGGCGCCCATATCGTGGTCCATTCCTCCACCAAATATATCGACGGCCAGGGCCGGGCGCTGGGCGGGGTGATCTGTTGCGATCAGGATTTCCTGGAAAAGCAGTTGCAGCCATGGATCCGCAACACCGGTCCTTCCATCAGCCCCTTCAATGCCTGGCTGCATTTGAAAAGCCTGGAGACCTTGGATCTTAGGGTGCGCCAGCATTGCGACAACGCCGCCAGGCTGGCTGATTTTCTGGCCAGCCAGCGCAAGGTCACCAAGGTGCTTTATCCCTTCCGGCCCGATCATCCCCAGCACAATCTCGCCCGCGCCCAGATGGAAGCCGGCGGCGGCATCGTCGCCTTCGAGGTGGAAGGCGGAAAGCCCGCCGCTTTCAGGCTTTCCAACGCGCTGGGATTGATCGACATCTCCAACAATCTGGGCGACGCCAAGAGCCTGATCACCCATCCCGAAACCACCACCCATTCCAAGCTGACGCCGGAGGCGCGGTTGGAATTGGGGGTGACGCCGGGCCTGCTGCGTCTGTCGGTCGGGCTGGAAGATGCCGACGATCTTTGCGAGGACCTGGAACAGGCTCTCAAGGTGGCATGACCGAAACCGGCCCGGCGCCATTCCGGATTCTGCCGGTCCGCTCGGGCGCGGACCTGAAAGCCGCCATCGCCTTGTTCGAGGCTTATGCCACCGCGATCGGCATCGATCTTTCCTACCAGGATTTCGCCGGGGAAATGGCGGCGATGCCGGGCAAATATGCGCCGCCCCCGGGCGAATTGCTGCTGGCGCGGCGTGGCGATGGAACGCCGCTCGGTTGCGTGGGCCTCAGACCGCTCACGGAAAGCATCTGCGAGATGAAGCGGCTTTATGTGGCGCCGGAAGCCCGCGGCCTGGGATTGGGCAGGGCGCTGGTCAAGGCGATGATCGAACAAGCCAGGCGGATCGGCTATCGCGAGATGCGGCTCGACACACTGCCGTCCATGGCATCCGCCATCGGGCTCTATCAAACCTTCGGCTTCGCGCCGATCCCGCCCTATTACCACACGCCGGTGGAAGGCACGATTTTCCTGGCCAGGCAATTGTCCGATTGAATCCGCTCTGTGTCCGTATCATGACCGCCATGCCGCCTCGCGCCTGTCACGGGCCCGGGCCATACCTGCATTTTCCGCCCGCCGAGGAGGCTTTCGATGGCTGAACACAGAATTTCCCTGTTCTGGGCGAAGGGCGACACCCCCTTCACTTACGAGACTTATACCCGCAATCACGAGATCAGCTTCAAGAATGGTTCGCCCCATACCTTCTCCGCCGCCCCGGCCTATCGCGGCGATCCCACCAAGGGCGATCCGGAAGACATGCTGGTGGCCTCGCTTTGCGCCTGCCATATGCTGAGCTTTCTCGCCATCGCGGCCAGGAAGAAATTCATCGTCACGCATTACCGGGACGAGGCGATCGGCTATCTGGAAAAGGAAGGCGGCAAGCTCTGGGTGCCGCGGGTAATCTTGCGGCCCCAGGTGGAATTCGAGCACCCCCCCGATGCCCAAACCCTGGCTGAAATGCACCATCAGGCGCATGACGACTGCTTTATCGCCAATTCGGTGAAGACGGATGTCCGGGTGGAACCCCAATAGGCCGCAAACGCAGTTCCGCCAATCCGGATTGCGCCTGATCAACCTTAATTGCCGTTCGCACGATGTAACTTGCGCCGCGAACAGCCTGAACCGATAATTGGTTCATGTATGAACGTCAGACCGGTCCCATTCATGTCGCGGTGACACCAGCCTATCTGGACGATCAGTCCGATCCGGACGAAGACCGCTTTGTCTGGGCCTATACCATCACCATCGAAAATCGCGGCACCGAGCCGGTGCAGTTGATCTCGCGCTATTGGAATATCGTGGACGGCACCGGCCGGGTTCAGGAATTGCGCGGCCCCGGCGTGATCGGCGCCCAACCGGTGATCGGCCCGGGCGAGAGTTTCGAGTATACCAGCGGCTGCCCCTTGGAGACCGCGTCGGGCATGATGAGCGGCCGCTATCAGATGCGCGCCGCCTCGGGCCGGAATTTCGAAGCCGAAATCCCCGCCTTTCTGCTGGAAAGCCCTTACGAGAAGCGGCAGGTCCACTGAAGCCTTGCCGGGATATGGTTGCAACCAGGCCCTGCTCCCGCCTTTAATCGGTTTTTGCCAGCACGGGATTTCCATGAACGATTTCAAAAGCCGTCCTTCGCGCGCCGAGGCCGAGCGCGCCATCCAAACTTTGTTGCGATGGGCGGGCGACGATCCCGGCCGCGAAGGCCTGGCCGACACGCCCGCCCGGGTGGCGCGGGCCTTCGAGGACTGGTTCTCCGGCTATGCCCAGGACCCGGAAGCCTATCTCGCCCGCACCTTCGAGGAAGTGTCGGGCTATGACGATATGGTGATCCTCAAGGACATCCGCTTCGAATCCCATTGCGAGCATCACCTCGCCCCCATCATCGGCCGCGCCCATGTCGGCTATCTGCCCAACAACAAGGTGGTGGGCATCTCCAAGCTGGCGCGGGTGGTGGACGCTTTCGCCCGCAGGCTGCAGGTGCAGGAAAACATGAACGCCCAGATCGCCCATTGCATCCAGAAGGTGCTCGAGCCCAAGGGCGTGGCGGTGGTGATCGAGGCGGCGCATCAATGCATGACCACCCGCGGCGTGCACAAGACCGGCGTCACCATGGTGACGTCCACCATGCTGGGCGATTTCCGCACCAACGACGTCACCCGCCGCGAATTCCTCAACATCATCGGCAGTCCGGTGTCGCGGGAAGATCGCTAATTATGACATCACTGGACCTGATCAAGGCCCTGATCGGCTTCGACACCACCAGCCGTGGCTCGAACCTGGCCCTGATCGATTTCGCCGAGGATCTGCTCGCCAAATCCGGCGCCCGCTGCCGCCGCAGCTACGACACCAGCCGGGCCAAGGCCAACCTCTTCGCCAGCTTCGGGCCCGAAGGCGATGGCGGCTATGTATTGTCCGGCCATACCGATGTGGTGCCGGTGGACGGCCAGCCCTGGTCATCCCATCCCTTCAAGCCGGAAGTGCGCGACGGAAAACTCTATGGCCGCGGCGCCTCGGACATGAAAGGCTTTATCGGTGTCGCCCTGTCGCTGGCGCCGGAAATCGCCAAGGCCCGCCTCAAGCGGCCGATCCATCTGGCGCTCTCCTATGACGAGGAAGTGGGCTGCAACGGCGTCAAGGGTCTGCTGGACGATCTGAAGGCGCAAGGCATCAAGCCGGCGCTGGCCATCATCGGCGAGCCCACCCTGATGACCGTGGTGGGAGCGCACAAGGCGGGCTCGGTGCTCACCACCACCTGCCGCGGCCACGAGCATCATTCCAGCGCCCCCGAAAAAGGCGCCAATGCGGTGATGATGGCGGGCGAGTTCGTCAAGCTGCTGGACGATGTCTGGACCGAGTTGCGGGCCGACGCCGATCCGCGATTCGATCCGCCCCACACGACATTGCAGGCCGGCCGGATCGTGGGCGGCACGGTGGTGAACATCCTGGCGCGCGAGGCGGTGGTGACCTGGGAATATCGCGCCCTGCCCGACCGCGATCCGGAAAAAATCGTGGAGACGGTGAAGCGCCGGGCGGCGGAAGAGATTTTGCCCAAATACCGCCGGCGCGCCGCCGATGCCGGCATCGACACCGCGTTGCACTCCGCCTATCCAGGCCTGGTGCTGAACGAGGATTCGCCCGCCATCGCGCTGGCGCGGGAACTGACCGGCGCCAACCGGGTGGGCGCGGTCTCCTATGGCACCGAGGCGGGCCAGTTCCAGCGCTACGGCATTCCGGCGGTGATCTGCGGTCCGGGCTCCATCGACCAGGCGCATCAGGCGGACGAATTCTGCGCGCTCAGCGAATATGACGCCTGCGAGACATTCCTGCGCAAAGTGATTCACAAGGCTCAATCTTGAGCCTTGTGAATCATCACCCGGCTTGTCCGGGGTGATCCAGAGTCAGAAAGATCATTCCCACGCTTTTGAATTCCCCCGCGGCAATGATAGCGTGAGACGGTGAACACCAAATCCATCCTGATCGCGGGCGCCGGCATCGCGGGCCCGACCCTGGCTTATTGGCTGACGCGTGCCGGCTTCGAACCCACCTTGGTCGAGCGCGCGCCCGCCTTGCGCACCGCCGGCTATGTGATCGACTTCTGGGGCCTGGGCTATGACATTGCCGAACGCATGGGGCTGGAGGCGGATATCGGCCGCATCGGCTATCACATGCGCGAGCTTCAGGTGGTGGACGATCGCGGCCGGCGCCTGGCCGGTTTCGGCACCAAGGTATTCAACGAGCTCACCCAGGGCCGTTTCATCACTTTGGGCCGCAGCGAACTGTCGCGGTTGATTTTCGACCGCATCAAAAATTCCACCGAAACCATCTTCGGCGACGAGATCGCCGAACTGGCCGAGGATCGGGACGGCGTGCGCGTCCGCCTCGCCAAAGGGTCCGAACGCCGCTTCGACCTGGTGGTGGGCGCCGACGGCCTGCATTCGGGGGTGCGCGAACGCGCTTTCGGTCCCGAGAGCCGGTTCGAGAAAAATCTGGGCTATGGCGTCGCCGCCTTCGAGGCCAAGGGCTATCGCCCGCGCGACGACGGCATCTACATGCTCTATGGCATCCCCGGCCGCATGCTGGGCCGCTTCACCATGCGTGACGACCGGGTGCTGTTTCTCTTCATCTTCACCGCCGACGACGGCCCGTTGCCGGAAAGCCTGGTCGAGCAGAAGGCGATGCTGCGCGACCGCTATGGCGATGGCAAATGGGAAACCAAATATGCGCTGGAGGAACTGGACAGCACCGAGGACCTCTATCTGGACCGGGTCAGCCAGATTCGCATGCCGGCCTGGACCCGCGGCCGCGTCGCCCTGATCGGCGACGCCGCCTTCTGCGTCTCGCTGGCCGCCGGCCAGGGCTCGGCGCTGGCGATGATCTCCGCCTATGTGCTGGCGGGCGAACTGGCGAAGGCAGACGGGCAATATCCGGAAGCGTTCGCCGCCTATGAATCGCTCCTGCGCGGCTATATCGCGGAGAAACAACGCGGCGCGGCCCGCTTCGCCTCGGCCTTTGCGCCCCGCACGCCTTTCGGCATGTGGTTCCGCAATCTGGTGATCAAATCTTCTTCGATTCCGCGCCTGGCCTATTACGCGGCCGGCCGCGATATCATGGATAAGCTGGAACTGCCCGATTACGACTGGGACAGACGATAGCGAATGTCGAGTTCCGGTTCTTCATAAGAATAGCCGCGCAGGATTTTGGCTGCTGAGCAGGGTCGCCTAGCGACAGCGTAGGTGACGCCCGGAGCGTGCGCCTAGCACGTGAGGACGCGCGACGAACTCAGCGGCCAAAAGACAAGCGGCCCTAAGCCAGAGCCTCGGGCGCGATTTCATGGGTGGTGCCGCAAAATTCGCAGCGGGCGCGGATAATGCCGTCGGGATCGGCCAACCCCTTGCGATCCGGCGGCGCATAACTCTTCAGCACCGTGACGATGCGGCCCTTGTCGCAATCGCAGCGGAAGGACACCGTCTCCGGCGGCTGCACCCGCACTTCGTCCTCGTGAAACAGCCGCCACAGCACCCGCTCGGCGGAGAGCGCGGTATCCACCAGCTCCAGATCCTCCACCGTGCGCGCCAAGAGCGACAACCGGTTCCAGTCGTCGCCCGGCGCTTCGGCCTTCGAGGCCTCCGGGGTCATCTGCAGCATCAGCCCGGCCGCGCGCCAATCGGGGGTCCTCTTTCCCGCCACATAAAGCGGCGCCGCCGCCAGCCGGATCACGGTGGGCAACTGCTCCGACTGGGCGAAATAGCTTTCCGCCGACGCCGCCAGCCCGTCCGGCGACAGCGAGACGATGCCCTGATAGGTCTGGCCGCCCCGCTTGGGCTCGATGGTGATGGCGAGCGCGCCCGCACCCGCCAGCCCGGCAAAGCCCGCATCCGCAAGCCCCGCGAACCGGTCATCGTCCAGCCGGGCATAGCCGCGCACCCCGCGCGGCCGCTCGGCGCTGGCGCCATAATAATCGGCGGTGATGAGATCGAGCGGACCGTCGCTCTTGGTCTGCACCGTCAGCCGCCCGTCCAGCTTGAGCGCGGTGCCCAGAAGGACCGCCAGCGCCAGACTTTCGCCCGTTACCCGGGCGGCGGGCTCAGGCAGGCGGTGGGCGTCGAGCGCCTGGGCCGAGGCCGCATCCAGGCGCACCAAACGCCCGCGCACGCCTGCTTTCGCAATGTCGAAGGGCAAGACGAAATCGCCAGCCGGGGCAGCCAAATGACCTGGCGCAGCGGATAGATGGGATTCGGGTTGGGACATGGCCTTTATATGGCGGCGATAGCAGCCTTGTTCAACCGTTGCTGGCTCAACGCAGAGCCCATGCCAGGATCGCCTTTTGCGCGTGCAGCCGGTTCTCCGCCTCGTCGAACACCACCGATTGCGGTCCGTCGATCACCTCGTCGGTGACTTCCTCGCCCCGGTGCGCCGGCAGGCAATGCATGAAGATGGCGTCCTTCTTGGCCAGGCGCATCAGCCGCGCATTCACCTGATAGGGCTTCAACAGATTGTGCCGCTTGGTGGCGTTGTCGTCGCCCATCGACACCCAGGCGTCGGAGACCACGCAATCGGCGTCTTTCACCGCCACTTCGGGATCGTGCCCGAACTCCACATGCGCGCCGCGCGCCCAATGGCGCACTTCCGGATCGGTCGCAAGCTCCCTGGGGCTCGCCACCCGCAAAGTGAAATCGAACCGCTTGGCCGCATGCACCCAGGAGGTGAGCACATTGTTGCCGTCGCCGCTCCAGGCGATGGTGGCGCCTGCGATCGGCCCGCGATGCTCTTCATAGGTCATCACGTCCGCCATCACCTGGGCGGGATGCGACCATTTGGTGAGGCCGTTGATCACCGGAATGGTGGCGTTGGCCGCCAGTTCCTCCACCATCTCGTGATCCAGCAGCCGGATCATCACCGCATCGACATAACGCGAGATCACCCGCGCCGTGTCGGCGATGGTCTCCTCGCGCGCCAGCTGCATCTCGTTGCCGGTCAGCATCAAGGTGGTGCCGCCCAGCTGCCGCATCGCCATGTCGAAGGAGATGCGGGTGCGGGTGGATTGCTTGTCGAAGATCATGGCCAGCACCCGGCCGGTGAGCGGCGCGTCGGCATCCGCCACCCCCTTGGGCAGGCCGGCGCGGGCGGCCTTGCGGGCCTTGGCGTCTTCGATGATGCCGCGGAGCGTCGCGCTGTCGTGATCGCACAGATCGAGAAAATGTTTGGGAGCGTGTTTGATGGGAGCATTCATGATCAAGCCGCACCCTTCATTTCCAGCGCCGACGCCGCCTTGCCCATCAATTCCACGCCCTCGCGCGCTTCGTCTTCGGACAGGGTGAGCGGCGGCAGGATCCGGACCACATTGTCGCCCGCCGGCAGCACCACCAGCCCGGCCTCGCGGGCGGCGGCGATGAAATCGCCATTGGGCACTTTCATCTTCAGCCCCAGCATCAGCCCCTGGCCGCGCACGCTGTCGAAGATGGCGGGATGGCCCGCCACCAGCGAACCCAGCTGCTGGTTCAGGTAGTTGCCCACCTTCTGCACATGCTCCAGGAATCCCGGGGCGGTGGCGAGGTCGAGGGCGGCGTTGCCCACCGCCATGGCCAGCGGATTGCCGCCATAGGTGGTGCCATGGGTGCCGGCGGTCATGCCCTTGGCCGCTTCCGCGGTGGCCAGCGTGGCGCCCAGCGGAAAGCCGCCGCCGATGCCTTTTGCAATGGCACATGATGTCGGGCTCGATCCCGGCCCATTCATGGGCGAAGAGCTTGCCGGTGCGGCCCATGCCGGTCTGGATCTCGTCGAAGATCAGGATCAGGCCCTTCTCGTCGCAAAGCTTGCGCAGGGCGCGCAGGAATTCGATGTCGATCGGGCGCACGCCCCCCTCGCCCTGGATCGGCTCGACGATGATGGCGGCGGTGGTTTCGTTGATGATCTTCTTCAGCGCCGCCATGTCGTGCGGCGGCACCTGGTCGAAGCCTTCCACCTTGGGCCCAAAGCCCTCCAGATATTTCGCGTTGCCGCCGGCGGCGATGCCGGCCAGGGTACGGCCGTGAAAGCCGCCCTCGAAGCTGACGATGCGGAAGCGCTCGGGATTGCCGTTCACGAAATGGTAGCGGCGCGCCATCTTGAAGGCGAGCTCGCAGGCCTCCGCTCCCGAATTGGTGAAGAACACCGTGTCGGCAAAAGTGTGCGCCACCAGCTTGGCGGCCAGCACCTCCTGCCCCGGCACCCGGAACAGGTTGGATGTGTGCCAGAGCTTGCCGGCCTGGTCGGTGAGCGCCTTGACCAGCTTGGGATTGGCATGGCCGAACGCGTTGACCGCGATCCCCGCCCCGAAATCCAGGTATCGCCGCCCATCCTCGGCGAACAGCCAGGACCCTTCGCCCCGGACGAACGCGACATCCGCCCGGTTATAGGTGGGAAGCAATGCCGGAAACACTTTGGAACTCCTTACAAGGATTGGGGGGACAAAGGGCGGGTTTATCTGCCTTTTGAGGCAGTTTTACTACCCCCCAATCCTTGAAGGAGACCCGTCATTCGAGGCCCCCTCCGGCCTTCGCTGGCTCAAATTGTTTCCCCCATCTGTCTGCCACGCGGGCAAGCCCGCTACGGCCACCTTCCCCCGCCAGCCCTCCGGCGCGCGGGGGAAGAAAGCCTGGACCAAGACGTTCCGGAGTTCCCGCGACGGCTTGGTCGGAACCGTTCGCATGGCTTGGCCGCCATGCTCACCCCCGCGCCCGGAGGGCTGGCGGGGGAGGTGCCGTAGCTGGCTCTCGAGCCAGCGAAGGCAGAGGGGGAAATATCAAGCTAATAGGGAACTATCTCAGTTTGAAAGCTCAATAAGGCATTGAAAATATAGGCTATTTACAGACTTTTTGAGGTCTAGTATACTTCTCGCCATGTCTCAGACCCAATGGCGCGCCACCGGAATGAAGAAGGCCGAAAGGCAAGCCTACATTGACCGGCGCGCCCACGAATTGGCCAAATCCGGCAAATATCGAAACTGGCTAGCGATAGAATTCGCTATTCGTCAGGAGGCGTTCGAAGAAGCCAGGCAATGGCTGGATAGCCGCGTTACGCGCCAAATATTGGACGATATTTGCGCCAGGAACTGGAAAGGCGACCAATCCAATGCCTAAAGGCCCTCGTGGCGAAAAGCGCCCCGCCGATGTCGTTTCTGCAGCCGTCATGGTGGGCAAGATTCCGACCGGTCAGGTCAAAGATATTTGCGGCGACCCCGGCGCCGAGGCCAACCGTAAACGCGGTCTCAAAGGCGGTAGGGCCCGCGCAGAATCACTCTCCCCCGAGCAAAGGCGGGCCATTGCAAAGAAAGCTGCTCAAAGCCGTTGGGGAAAGAGTTAGCTTAGGGCGTCTCCAATCGTCGTTACGATACTTTGAGCTTGTGCAGCAGGAAGCTTTTGCGCCCATTCCGCACACATAGCTTGCCAGAGCACGTCACCGCCGCACATCAGTTGGTTTGCGCCAAACCTCACCCATTCGTGGTGATCGCCCAAGAGCATCGCACTGTTACAAGCATCGGTGACCGTTGAAACGTCACGGCTAATACGCGCCCAAAGATTTCCCCATTTCTCTTTTTTTAATGCCTTGAAAACTACCTGCTCCGGAGCGTCGCCGCCTGGCAGCAATATACACCCAGGAGCTTCCGCGTTGTCTCCATCGAAGAAATACGCGCGAAGGGCGTGGGAACCGCCCCTGAAAAACCATCTGTCCCAGCAAATGTCCGACGTTCGCTGTTCCAAATGGTATAATTTGACATCGTGGGAATAACTCTTTCCCATGAAATGAAAGAAGTTCGGAAAGGCATGTTTTTGCGGCATTATCTTCAACGTATAAATCGCACTCCGGATGAATCTCATCATCCATCTTGCTCATCGCGAATTGCGGGCTAACTCCAGTGACAACTTGCTTCAAATGTGACGATTTGAAGAATGTACATTCGCGCCTCAGGCGGGAGCTCTTCCAATACGTATGGCGAATGCGTGGTAAAAATTATCTGCATATCCCGGTCCCTACACTGCTCCGCGAGATCGCGAATTAAGCGACGCTGTGCACTCGGATGAAGTGATGATTTCGATCTCATCAATGATGAAGCCGGCTCGTAGAACCTTTCAGCCTTAACAGTTAGCGTAACCTTGTAGTAACCTGATGATAGCCGGAATAGCGCTATCTTGCCAAATATTGGTTGCTGGCTTTTCGCGGTTATGGCGCTATATCCAGAGTTGCGTTCCATTTTTACTGCGATATCTATTGTATTTTTTGCGCCCTTTGCTTCTAATATCTCGCAAATTCCTCTCGTGTTTGAATTTCTTAGTCTCGTTTATTGTAATTTCGTCTCTTCACGGCTTGGTGTTCGCAGTCCAGCGCGCATTTTGAGGCTTTACAAAATGGAACTCCGCATGTGGCTTCCGCTATGAGCGGCTTGAGCAATGGGCTCTTTTCAGATCCGATTCTCGTTGACGATTGATGAGAATTGAGAACTGGAAGTCAATTCTTTGTCCGCTCCAACCTCTCAAGCCGAAATCTCAATCCATTCACGGCGCTTAGTCTACCCAGTTCCCCCTGAACCACTTTCGGTGCACGCGCTGCATTTCATCGCTAATTTGTAGGTCTGAAATTCAGATGTGGAATTCCGTATCCTATGTCTAATTGCCTCGCGCACGCCGCTGGCGCAACCGAAAACCAAGTATAACTTTTCTACTGTGAAAATAAATAGCCGTTCACATGCTTCCAGCGGGGTGCTAGAGCCACATTTATAACGCCATGAAGGGAGTTGCCCGCAAACAAGTGCTCAAAATGTAATTTTATGCTCGACACTCAAGCAAAAAGTCCAGATACTCTCTATATGACCCGCTTACCCCTGGAAACCACGGGTCCAAATTCTCTCCATGCTGGTGAGCCAAGTTCCATGCGGTCCATCAGCCGTGTTGCCGGGTCAACATCAATACCGCGACCAAGCTTCTTGTGGACGCCGGGACCGTTGCCAGCACCTTCCATGATGCCCAGGTCCGGGACGTGGACGCCAAACGGGTCCAGTGCGATGAAATTTGTTCATTCTGCTACGCCAAGGCCAAGAACGCCCCGGCGCACATGAAGGCGCCGGCACCGCGCGCGATGTCTGTACTTGGACCGCTATCGACAGCGATTTCAAGCTTATCGTGACGTGGCGCGTTGGTGCCCGTGATGCCCTGAAATCTTCGCGGATTTCATGCATTGATGTGCCCTTCCGCCTTCGCGAACGCGTGCAGCTGACCACCGATGGCTTTCCGGCCTATCCCCATGCGGTCAAGAAAGCCTTCGGAAATGACATTGATTTCGCCCAGCTCGTGAAAAGCTATTCCGATAGTGCCAGCAAATCACCGGAGAAGCGGTATAGCCCCGCCGTCTGCATCGGCGCGCACAAGGACAAGATCACGGGCAAGCCCGACCAGCGCCATATCTCCACGTCCCATGTAGAGCGCCAGAATTTGACCATGCGTATGTCCATGCGCCGGTTTACGCGCCTGACCAATGCCCATAGCAAGAAGGTCGAGAACCATTGTCACGCCCTGGCCCTCTATTTTCTCTTCTACAACTGGATGCGGCCGAATCAGGCCCTGGACGGCAAAACCCCTGCCATGGCGGCCAAACTGGCAAATGCCAAGCTAACAATGGCCGATCTGGTCGCCATGATCGACCGCGCCGACAAGCCGGAACCCCTTAGCCTCTACCCCTCAAACTGAGACAGTGCCAACCTAATCATGTGGACAAGATTTGGGGCCTTTTACGCAAGCCTTGTGACTTTTGGCGGCCCGGCTACTGTATCTGGTGTGCCCACCGGGGGTGCTGGGGGCCGTGAACGTCGAGAAATAGGGGGAACCCAAGCCATGAATCAGATGAATTGGTCCGAGGATCGGGTGGAACAGCTGAAAAACCTCTGGACGGAAGGACTTTCCGCCAGCCAGATCGCCCGCGCCCTGGGCGGGGTCACCCGCAACGCTGTGATCGGCAAGGTCCACCGCCTGGGCCTGGCCGGCCGGGCCAGCCCGTCGCGGGCCGAGCGCCCCCGGGTGTCGCTGTCGCCCAAGACCCATATCGCCCGCAGCCATACCCCGCCGCCGCCGGTGGTGGAGGAGGATCCGGTCACCCTGGACGACGGCAATTTCGCCACCGTGCTCACCATCTCCGACCGCATGTGCCGCTGGCCGATCGGCGATCCCTCGGCCAGCGAGTTCCATTTCTGCGGCCGCGCTCCCAAGGCGGGCTCGCCCTATTGCGAGGCCCATGCCCGCAAGGCCTATCAGCCCCAGCAGCAGCGCCCCCACAAGGACAATAAGGGCCGGATGGCGAGCTGACACCGGGCGGAAAGGCGCATTTCGTCATGGCCCGGCCTGCGCCGGGCCTTCATAATCGCCACGTATGCGGGTGATTGGGAAAGGAAGTGCGCGCCATGTCCGTCTATGACTTCTCCGCCGCCCGGCTCGACGGGCGTGAAGAAAGCTTGTCCGATTATCGCGGCCAGATCCTTCTGATCGTCAACACCGCCAGCCAGTGCGGCTTCACGCCCCAATATGCCGGGCTGCAGGCGCTTTACGAAAAACATGCGTCCGAAGGCTTCGCCGTGCTGGGCTTTCCCTGCAACCAGTTCGGCCGCCAGGAGCCGGGCGGCGAGGCCGAGATCGGCGCATTCTGCGAAACCAATTACCGGGTGACGTTTCCGCTATTCGCCAAGATCGAGGTCAATGGCGAGACCGCCCATCCGCTCTACAAATATCTGAAGGACGCCAGACCCGGGCTTCTGGGCAGCGAGGCGATCAAATGGAATTTCACCAAATTCCTGATCGGCCGCGACGGCGAGCCGGTGGCCCGCTTTGCACCCCAGACCAAGCCGGATGAGTTGGAAGCGCCGATCAAAGCGCTGCTCTAAGCCGCCGCCCGGATTCAGGACGCCGCCTTCACCGCTCCGGCGGCGTTTTCGTCCAGCGAATAACCGGCCGAGCGCACGGTGCGGATGGGATCGCTGACGCCGGCGATATTGAGCGCCTTGCGCAGCCGGCCGACATGCACGTCCACGGTGCGCGCCTCGACATAGACGTCGGAGCCCCACACCGCGTCCAGCAGTTGCTCGCGGGAAAACACCCGGCCGGGATGCTGGATCAGGTGATCCAGCAGCTTGTATTCGGTGGGGCCCAGATGCACCTCGACGCCGGCCCGGCGCACCCGGTGAGCGGCGCGGTCCATTTCGATATCGCCCACGCTCACCACATCCTCGGCCAGGCTGGGACGGATGCGGCGCAGCACGGCGCGCAGCCGCGCCAGAAGCTCGGTCATCGAAAAGGGCTTGGTGAGATAATCGTCGGCGCCGGTATCCAGCCCGCGGATGCGGTCGGTTTCCTCGCCCCGCGCCGTCAGCATGATGATGGGGACGTTGCGGGTCTCCTGGCGGCTGCGCAGCCGGCGGCAGACTTCGATGCCGGAAATCTGCGGCAGCATCCAGTCCAGCAGCACCAAGTCGGGCTTTTCCTCGGCGGCGACCAGAAGCGCTTCCTCGCCGTCCTGGGCCTCCAGCACATGATAGCCCTCCCGCTCCAGATTGTAGCGCAACAGCGTGATCAGGGCGCCTTCATCCTCGGCGACCAGAATGGTGGGCTTGGTCATCTCTAGTGGGCCTCGAAGGGAACCGATGTCTCGCTGGTGGTATCGGCCTTGGGCCGGTTGGCGGCGAGATGATCGGCACGCACCATGTGATAGACCACCTCGGCGATGTTGGTGGCATGATCGCCGGCGCGCTCGATATTCTTGGCGATGAACAGAAGATGCGTGCACAGGCCGATGGTGCGCGGATCTTCCATCATATAAGTGAGCAGCTCGCGGAACAGGCTGTTGTAGATCTCGTCGATCTCGCCATCCTGGTTCCACACCTGCTCGGCCAGTTCGGCGTCGCGGCTGGAATAGGAATCCAGCACCTGCTTCAATTGCGCCAACGCCACCCGGCCCATGCGGCCCAGGCTCTGGGTGAGGCGGATGGGCGGCTCGCGGTTCAGCACCAGCGCCCGCTTGGCGATGTTCTTGGCCAGATCGCCGATCCGCTCCAGCTCGGCCGCGATCTTGATCGCCGCCAAGGTCTCGCGCAAATCCACCGCCATGGGCTGGCGCAGCGCCAGAAGCTTCAGGGCCCGGTCCTCGATCTCCTGCTGCACCGCATCGATGCGGGCATCGCCGCCCACCGCGCTTTCCGCCGCCACGCTGTCGCGGCGGGCGATCGCCTCGATGGCGGCGGCGAATTGGGCCTCGGCCAGGCCGCCCATCTGCGCCACCATGGCGGATAGGGCCTCCAGCTGTTCCGTGAATGCCTTGACGGTATGATCGGTCATCGCGACTCGTGTCTGCTTTGCGTCTTCCCCCGGATAGGGGCTTTCCGCCAACTCTATGCGACGGTTTTATAACACTTCCGTGACAGCCGCGGCGTCTGCTATTTTTGGCCCGTTTTCCGCCTCCGGCACCGGCAGAAAGACGGTGAAGGTCGAGCCCTCATTGAGCTTGCTTTCGATGGTGAGCCGGCCCTGGTGACGGCTGACGATATGCTTGACGATGGCCAGTCCCAGGCCGGTGCCGCCCCGCTCCCGCGACCGTTTCACGTCCACCCGGTAGAAGCGTTCGGTCAGCCGGGGGACGGCGGTGTCGGGAATGCCCTCGCCGTCATCCTTGACCGCCACCGACAGCTGGTCCCCCTCGCCGGGCGTATCCAAGCTGATCCAGACATGGCCGCCATCCCGGCCATATTTGATGGCGTTGTGGATCAGGTTCTGGAACAGCTGCGCCAGCTCGTCGCGCTCGCCGATGATGGCGGGCAGGCCGGGCTTGGCGGCAATGGCGATGGCGATACGGTCGGCACGGGCCAGGGGATCCAGCGCCGCCACCGCCTCGCGCACCACATTCTCCACATTGACCCGGCCATGCGGCGGCACATGCTCGTTGAGCTCGATGCGGGTGAGTGAGAGCAGATCCTCGATCAGCCGGCTCATCCGCGCCGTCTGCACCCCCATGATTTCAAGGAATTTCTCCCGCGCCTGGTCGTCGTCCTTGGCATGGCCCTTCAGCGTATCGATAAACCCCGACACCGCCGCCAACGGCGTGCGCAATTCGTGGCTGGCATTGGCCACGAAATCGGCCCGCATCTGCTCGCTGCGGCGGATGGCGGTCAAATCGTGCAGCACCAGCACGATCACCGGCGGATCGGTGCTCACCCGCGCCGAATAGGCTTCATAATGGCGCTCGATCGGCACCGCCACGGTGAATTGCGCCGTCGCCGGCTCGCCATCGGCGGTGGTCTGGGCGATGGCGTTGAGCGCGTCGGGATTGCGCAGCACCGTGCTGATGGGCTTTTTCTCCACCGACGGCCCCACCACGGCCCGCATCGGCGCATTGACGAACAGCACCCGCGAGGCGCCGTCCAACAGCATCACCGGCACCGGCATCTGTCCCAGCACCGTGCGCACCAGGGGGGTGAGGATGCTCTCATTGCCCGCCGGCTGGGCGGCGGCCTGGACCCGCGACGGCATCGGCATCACAAGACGCAGGACGATGGCGGCGATCAGGGTGAGAAGTAGCAGCGCCCACACGCCCTGGGAGCCCAGGACAATCAGCACCGCTCCGGCCAGGGCCACGCCCAAGGCGACGGCCCATAATCGGCGGACGAGCAGATCCAACAGGGGCGCCATGATTCTCCCGCTTCGAATGCGGCACTATAACGCCGATTGCGAATTTAATTTATCGCCGGCGGCGAAAACGCCATCGAGGCCGCGATTGCAACGCACAAAGATTGGTTAATCCGCTGTGCTTCAATCCGGCGCCGGCCGCGCCCGGTCTTTTTTAATCCGTCCACGGTGTTTCTTGGCCTCGGCCCGGCGCGCCTTGGCGGTCCGGCTGGGCTTGGTGGCGCGGCGGGGCTTTTTGGGGATCAGCCCGGCGCGGATCCAGTCCGCCAGCCGGGCGCGGGCGTCGGCGCGGTTCTTGGCCTGCTCGCGGAAGCGCCGGGCCGTGATGGTGAGGACGCCGTCCTTGTCCAGCCGCGCATCGGCCCGCCCCAGAAGCGCCGCCCGCAAGGCGTCGGGCAGGCTCGGGCTCTTTCCCACGTCGAAACGCAGCTTCACCGCGCTCGCCACCTTGTTGACATTCTGGCCGCCCGGACCGGACGCCAGGATGAACTGCTCGGAAAGCTCGGCCTCGGGAATGGTGAGGCCGGGGCGGATCACAAGATCGGGCATCGGGACCATCCATTGGAGCCCGGCGCTTTGGCGCCAGGCCGCAAGACTGTATAGCATGCGCCCATGGTCCAACCCGGCGGCAAGCAAGGCTTCGATCCGGTGCGCCTGCAGCGCATCGGCGACGTCATCACCCGCAATTATGTGGAAAAGGGCGCCATCCCCGGGGCGCTCACCCTGATCTGGCGCGGGGGCGAACTGGTCTGGCAGGGGATGAGCGGCGCCCTGGACCTGGCCAGGAGGAGCCCGATGCGCGAAGACGCCATTTTCCGCATCTATTCCATGACCAAGCCGGTCACCGCGGTGGCGATCCTGATGCTGATGGAGGAAGGCCGCATCGGGCTGGACGATCCAGTATCGCATTATATTCCGGGTTTCGCCGGTCTCGGCATCTATGCCGGCGGCACCCTGGGCGCCTTTCTGTCCAACCCCAACATCAAGCCGATGAAGGTGGTGGACCTGCTGCGCCACACGTCCGGGCTGACTTACGGCTTCCTCAACCGCACCAATCTCGACGCCGCTTACCGCAAGCTCCATATCGCGGAATCGAACAGCGAGGGCGGGCTTTCCGGCATGATCGCCGATCTGGAAAAGCTGCCGCTGGAGTTCGCGCCGGGCGAGATGTGGAATTACTCGGTGGGCCTGGATGTGGCGGGCTTTCTGGTGGAAAAGATTTCCGGCCGCCGCTTTTCGGACTTTCTGCGCAGCCGCATCCTCTCCCCGCTTGGGATGCACGACACCGATTTCCAGGTCTCCGCCGCCCGCCGCGAGCGGCTTTCCACTTGTTATTACGTGCGCGAGGGCAAGCTCGCCATATTCGACGACGCCGCCAACTCGGCCTATGCCCAGCCGCCGCAGCTGGAATCGGGCGGCGGCGGGCTGGCCGGCACGGCGGGCGATTATCTGCGCTTCTGCCGCATGCTGCTCAATGGCGGCGAATTGGACGGGGTCAGGCTCTTGAGCCCCAAGACGGTGCAGCTGATGACCATGAACCATCTGCCCCAGGACCGCACCATGACCGAGATGATGGTGGCGACCGGCGCCTTCAACGAAAGCGGCTATGCCGGGGTGGGCTATGGGTTGGGGGTGGGCGTGACCAAGGATGTCGCGGCCACCGGGCTTGCCGGCACCGCCGGGGAATATTCCTGGGGCGGCGCCGCGGGCACTTATTTCTTCAACGACCCGAAAGAGCAGTTGGCGGTGGTGTTCATGTCGCAGGTCCTGTTCGCGCCCGACCGCATCCGGCTTCGCCGCGATCTGCGGAGCCTGGTTTATGGCGCGATGGCGGAAACGCTCACATGATGCTGGAGGAATTCGACATCGCCGAATGGCAGGGCCCCTTCGCGGCCGAGACCCGCGCCCGGGCGCAAAAGGCGCTGGAGCACGGCAAGCTGCTTTATTTTCCCAAATTGCCGTTTCCGCTCTCCAACCGGGAGACGGAATTCCTGGACGGGCGCCTCACCGACGGCAAAGCCAAGAATATCAGCCTCGACCACACCAGCGGCAGGCTGCAGGGCACATCGGCCGAGGGCGAGCGGGCGGAGCGGCTGAAAGCCATGATCGAGCGCTTCGGCTCGGGCGCTACCCGCTTCGTCAAGGATCTATTGCCCAACTATGCCGGGGTGGAGCGGGCCCGCACCTCATACCGTCCGGTGGAAGTGGAAGGGCGGCCCTATTCGGTGATCCAGGACGACCGGCTGCTGCATGTCGACGCCTTTCCGTCGCGGCCGATGAAGAACGGGCGGCGGATCCTCCGGCTCTTTTCCAATATCGCGCCCATTTCCGCCGCGGGCAAAGGCGCGCGGCATTGGCAGGTGGGCGAGCCCTTCGCCGATTTCGCGGCCAAATTCGCCCCCGGACTGAAGCCGCATTTTCCCGGCAAGAGCCTTTTGTTCGAGACCCTGGGGGTGACCAAAGGCCGCCGCTCGGCTTATGACGAGATGATGCTGTCGCTGCACGACGCCGCCAAGCGCGACACCCGCTACCAAAAGACGTCGCCGCAGACCGCGCTCGACTTTCCGCCCGGAAGCACCTGGATGGTCTATACCGACCAGGTGCTGCATGCGGCGCTGAAGGGCGAATTCGCGCTGGAACAGACTTTCCATTTCGATGTGGCGCAGATGGGCGAGCCCGGCACCGCGCCGATCAAGGTGCTGGAAAAGCTGCTGGGCAGGACGCTGGCTTAAGAGAGCCAAGGCTGCGTTAGGCCGATGCGAGCGACCGGCGGAGCTGGAAGATAACCTAGCGCCGCGCCTTTTGCAGAACCGCCCGGCTCGCCACCGGCAAGCGCGGCGGCGCCAGAGGCTTCAACCGAGCCAGAATCTGAAAATCCGCCTCGGTCATGCCTCAGACCGGTTGACCGAGTTCGACCAGCTTGGAACGAAGCGAGGCGCGGTCATAAGGCTTCATCACATAATCGTCGGCGCCGGTGGCGATGGCCTGGGCGATCTCGTCGGGATCATTTTCGGTGGTGGCGATCAGGATCACCGGATGGCCGCCATTCTGCTGGCCGCGCACGCTCTTGACGAATTCCAGGCCCGGCATGGAAGGCAAATTCCAGTCCAGGAAGATCACATCCGGCATCCGGTCGCGGCAGTTGCGCAATCCGCGCAACCCGTCCTCGGCCTCGCCGGTCTCGAAATGCAATTCCTCGAAGATGCGCCGCGCGACGGTGCGCATGACGCGACTGTCTTCCACCACCAGGCAGCTCTTCATCGAATCCCTCTCAAGGCCCGGGAAAGACCGGGCCGGATGGGGGAAGCTTATGCCCGGAAGGTAAACGCAAGATTGCGGACGCCGGGGGCGACGGATTCGCGCCTGTTTCGCGCCGGAACAGCGTTAACCGGCGGTTATCTCGATCGCGCCTTCGGACGGACGCGCCAGAAGGCCCGCATTCACCGTCCGCGCCAGGCGATAGGTGAGATAGGGCTGGACGCCGCGCGCATCCAGCGGCGCGGCCAGCTGCTCGCCGCGCAAGGTGCGCTCCACTTCCTCCGACAGCCGCGCCACCAGGCCGCTGGCGATGATCTTGAAGCGGGGAACCTTGGGATCGGAACCCGCTTCGACCCGGACCAAACCGCCGCGCGGCAGGCAGTCGGCGCCCAGAAGCGCCGCGTTCATCAGCAATTTCGCCCAGTCCTTGGCCCAGTAGAGATGGGGCACATTCCATTCCAGCTTGACCTTGCCGCCTTCCAGCAGACCCGCCATCAGACGGCCGATTTCGCTCAGATCGAGTTCCGCCCCCGCCGAACCCGCGGCCCCGAAGGCGATGCGCATGAACTGAATGCGGGAGAGCGCCTGGCTGGCGCTGGAGGCCACCAGCTTCAGCGCATCCTCGCGCATGGCCGCGTCGCGCTCATCCTCCAGCACTTCCAGCCCATTGACCACCGCGCCCAAGGGCCCCACCAGATCGTGGCAGACCCGGCTCACCATCAGCGCCGAGAGTTCCAGTTCATTCATCCCGCATGCCCCCAGACCGCGCCGACGTTAAACCCCGGCCGTTGGAGCCAAAGGTTCGCAAATGGTAAAGACGCACATCCTCTATTAAGGAATTCTTAATAGGCAGGCCAGGGGAAGGATTCCACAGGGCTTTTTCCATTGAATCGCGGGAACTTGCCGCGGTGCTCCACCGCGGAACCCCGTCAGCCGGCCCCTGGCGGCATCGTCTCCCCGGCTCGCGCGTTTTCTCTGCAATAGATGGAGGACAAGCGATGAAAAAGACCTTCCTGATCCTTGGAGCGCTGGCCCTGCCCCTATTCGCAGTCCCGGCCATGGCCCAGAACTATTACGGAGACCGGTATGTGGACCGCCAGGTCCCGATCACCGGCACCCAGATGACCGACTGGCCTTCGGGGCGGTTCAATGTCACCCAAAGCGGGAGCTTCCTAAGGCCCGGCCGGCATTTCTACCAGGGACGCGCCGGATACCGCCGGTATTACCGCGATGATGATCGCGACTATTATCAGCGGCGTGACGATGACAGAGGCTGGTAGGCCGCGACAATAAGGATTGAGGCGCCGGGTTTGGCGCCGCGGTCCTTCCGATCTCCCTGCGACGGATTTCCTTCGCCCCCGCGATGGCCTAAGAGTGGCAAAAGGGGCGGGAGGGAATTCGACAGCATGGACAGACGCGCGGCCGAGCTGGCGGCGATCGCGGTAAAGGCCGGCGCCACCGTGATGTGGCACTACCATCACCAAACAACGGCGCGGCTCAAGGATGACCGCACCCCGGTCACTGACGCCGATGAGGCGACCGAAGCCCTGATCCTGGACGAGCTGGCGCGGGTCTTTCCCGGCATGCCGGTGGCGGCGGAGGAGAAGATGGCGGCGGGCAAGGGCTTCGAGCCTTGCGCGCATTTCTTTCTGGTCGATCCCCTGGACGGCACCCGCGAATTCCTGAAGCGCAACGGCGAATTCACGGTGAATATCGCCGAGGTGAAGAACGGCGTGGCGGTGGCGGGCGCGGTCTATGCCCCGGCCAAGGCGCGGCTTTTCTTCGCCGACGCGGCGGGCGCCTTTGAAGTGGATGGCGAACCGGATGCGATCGATCTTTCGGCGGCGCGTCCCATTCGTGTCCGCGTCCCGGCCAAGGACGGGCTGGTAGCCGCCGAAAGCCGCAGCCATCGCGATGCCGCCACCGATACTTTCCTGCGCCAGTTCGAGGTCAAGGAAGTTCTGTTCTCCGGCTCGTCGCTGAAATTCTGCCTGGTGGCGGCCGGCGAAGCCGACATCTACGCCCGCGGCGGCCGCACCATGGAATGGGATACCGCGGCGGGGCACGCGGTCTTGTCGGCGGCCGGCGGCAGCGTCACCTGCTGGGACGGCACGCCCTTTGTCTATGGCAAGCCGGGCCTCGCAAACGGGTCGTTTGTGGCACGGGGGCTTCGAACCGATTAGGTTCGAAGCGGCGCAGGGACGCGCGCGACAGCGGTGACTAGCGACAGCGTCGTGTCACGCGGCCCGAGCCAGGACCTTCGAACCGATTAGGTTCGAAGCGGCGCAGGGACGCGCGCGACAGCGCGGTAGCTGCTCACCTATCCATCCCATGCCTGGAAGAATAGAACACCAGCGCCATCAGCCCGGCGCCGACCAGAAAGGTCACCGCCGCGCCCAGCGCCATGAATATCCAGCCCAGGAGCGAAATCTTCACCCCGCTCATCGCATTCCAGGCACCGATCGCATACCAGCCGGACCAGAGCAGCAGCGCCACCAGCATCGCGATCGCAAGCATGCCCAGGCCCGAAAGCCGCGTTTTGCGCCCTTTTCCGCTCATCATCCGCCTCGCATGTCCATCCTTTAATTATACGCCGGATTCCGCCGATGGCTGTAAAATTGCCAAAATCTCAGCGAAACTTGCGCATAACTGATTCGCAAAGAAGGGCGCGCCCTATGAACCGCAAGGAATTCATCGCCGGCCTGGCAGCTTTGGTGCCGGGCACGCTGCTCGTGCCGGGAACCGCCTCGGCCGATATCGGCGCCGATGCCAAATACACCGCCAATGAGATCACTCAGGCGGGCTCGGATTTCTTCGGCATCACCACCGAGGCGATGGCCAAGCTGGTACAGCATATCTTCGCCGATCTGGGCGAGCCGGACGGTTATATCAAGGGCGACGAGGGTTCCGGCGCATTCGTGGTCGGCCTGCGCTACGGCTCCGGCTATCTGATCCGCAAGACCCGCGAACCCAAGATGGTCTATTGGCGCGGGCCCTCCATCGGATTCGATATAGGCGGCGATGCGGCCAAATGCTTCACGCTTTGCTATAATCTGCGCGAGGACAGCCGGCTGTTCCAGCGCTTCCCCGGCGTGGAAGGCACCTTCTATTTCGTGGCCGGGCTGGCGGTGAATTATATGCGTTCCGGCGGGGTGACCCTGGCGCCGATCCGCACCGGGGTGGGCTTCCGCGCCGGCGCCAATATCCAGTACCAGGCCTATTCCGATAAACGGGACTGGTTCCCGCTCTGACCGCTTGGCCCAGCGGACCATGCGCGCGGCGAGGAATTTTGTGCCTTGAGCGGGAACGTCACGTGGGACGCGTGCCCAGGCCGGTGAGGATGCGCGACGCCCTTAAAGCGCACGAAAGGCCCGCGACCCCGTCAATTATTTCGTATCGCCCGCCGATTATTTCGAATCGCCGATTATTTCGAATCGTAAGTGCCGACGCCGCAGACATCCTGTCCCGCCTGGGCGAAGAACGACACTTTCGGCTTCATCTTCTGAGTGAGGGGATCCAGGAACAGATAGTGCAACTCGCCCCGGCCGTCGCGCTTGGCGATGTCCCAGAAGGCGTCGCCCAAAGGCTTGCCCGACGCGTCTTTCATGATGTCGGCGGATTGGCCGACAAATTCGGGAAATTCGCCGTCCGCCACCAGCTTGTGATTGGGACCGATGCAGAACACGTAAAGGCCGCGCTCCGCGAAAGGCGGCTGCTTGCTGTTGAACGCCTTCAGCGCCTTCTCGCGCCCATTGACCTGATAATAGTCCAGCGCCTTGGTCAGCATCGCTTTGGCGTCGGCGGGGGTGGGCGCGTTTTCAGATTCCGCCGCAAGCGCCGGCGCGGCCAGTATTGTCAGCGCCAAACCGCATAAAAGCCCTGCTTTCATGGACATCTCTCCAACGAAGCCGAAGCATAGCGCCGGCGCGCCGTCCAGGCCAACCCGGAGGCTTCAGGCTGAGGCTTCAGCGGGGCCTTCGATGGTGCCGGCCGGCGCGGGCAGATAAAGCAGCAGGGCGGCGGCGACATAGATGGAGGAAAAGGTTCCCACCACGATGCCGAACATGATCGGGGCGGAAAAGTCGAACAAAGCCGGGCCGCCGAAAATCAGAAGCGGCAGGATCGAGATCGCGGTCGCCGCCGAGGTCAGGATGGTCCGCGTCACCATCTGATTGGTGGAAAGATTGATCAGGTCCGCCAGATTCATCCGCTTATATTTGCGTCTATTCTCCCGGATGCGGTCGAACACCACCACCGTATCGTTGATCGAATAGCCGGCCAGGGTCAGAAGCGCCGCCACCGCGGTCAATCCGAAATCCAGATGGAAAACCGAGAACAGGCCCGCCGTCACCAGCACGTCGTGGCCGGTGGCCACGGCCGCGCCCACGCCATACTGCCATTCGAAGCGCACCGAAACATAAATGGCGATCATGACGATGGCGAGCAAGGTGGCAATGACGCCGTCATGGAACAATTCCTGGCTCACCTTGGGCCCCACCACATCGGTGCGGCGCACCGTGAAGCTCGAACCCAGCTTATTCTTGATCGCGCCGGCCACCGCCTGGTCGGCGGCATTCTGGTCCTGGCCGGCAGTGACCTTTTTGGGCTGGACCCGGATCAACACGCAGCTGTTGGCGGGCCGGTCGCACTCGCCGCCGCCGAAATATTGCAGCTGGGATTCGCCGAAGCCCAGCGAGTTGATCTCTTCCCGCAACGGGCCGATATCCACCACATGCGCCGATTTCACTTCCATCATCACCCCGCCGGTGAAATCGATGCCCAGATTGAAGCCCTGCCAGGCGATGGAGGCGATGGAGACCAGCAGCAGCAGCCCGTCTATGGCGAAGGCGACATAGCGCGCGCCCACGAAATTGATGTTGGTGGCCTCGGGGATAAAGCGGAGCAGCGGCATGAACGGGCCTTCGGCTTGAGCGTAAAACCCGGCAACTTATAGGGCCGTCGCCCCCGGCTCAAGGCCGCGGCCGGGATCAATGGTCGCGGCGGCCGCCGCGGCCATGGACGGGATTGCGGCCGGCTCCGGCATCGTGATGGAAGTGATGGCTGTCGTCGCGGTGCCAGTGATGGTCCCGGTCCGCATACCAGAAGAATCCGTCATTGCCCCAATAGCCGTCATAAAAGGGGCCGTAATAGCCGTCATAATAGCCATTGTAATAATCGCCGGGGCCGCCGACGCCCACCCCGACACCGACCGCGTGACGGGTCGCGCAGCCCGCCAGAAGCAGAAGCGACGCCAGCGGCAACAGGATCTTTTGCATGATCTCGCCTTTCCTGGATAGCGCCCTTCACGGAAAGAAACGCGCAAGCTCCAAGAAGGGATGCGGAAATGCATATCATCCATTCGCGGGGCGATGAATGATGACAGAAGCGGGCAACTATCCTAGTTTATAAGCGTTCTAAGAACGATTTTTCAACCCCAGATTGAGGTTCGATCATGGCCAAAGACACCAAATCTCCCAAGACCAAGGCAAGGCTGGATACCCCCACCGATCTTTCCGGCAACGCCATCCCCGAACTCAGCGAAGCCCTGAACGGGCTGGTCGCGGATTCCTTCGCGCTTTATCTCAAGACCAAGAATTTCCACTGGCATGCCTCCGGCCCGCATTTCCGCGACTATCATCTCCTGTTTGACGAGCATGCCGAGCAGATTTTCGCCACCACCGACGATCTGGCGGAGCGGGTGCGCAAGATCGGCGGGCGCACCCTGCGCTCGATCGGCGAGGTGGCCAGGCTCCAGACCATCGCCGACAATAACGAGGATTTCGTGGGGCCCGCCGAGATGATCCGCGAATTGATGGCCGACAACAAGAAGATGATGAAATCCATGCGCGAGGTGCATGAATTGTGCGACAAGCATAACGACGTCGCCACCGCCTCGATTCTGGAGAATTTCATCGACGGCGCCGAACGCCGCAACTGGTTCCTGTTTGAGGCCAGCCGCCGGGCGGATGGGTCGGGGCATTAATTCCACCCCCTCTCCCTTCGCTGGCCCGAGGGCCAGCTACGGGCATCTCCCCCTCCATGCGCTTCGCGCAGAGGGGGAGAAGGGTCCCGACCAAGCGTCAACAGGAACAAAAAAGGGCCCGGCGGAAACCGGGCCCTTATTATTTCACCGAACACAAGATTACATATTCTGTTTCTTGCTCATGCTCCTGGGCGGCGTGATCTGGGTGAACTTGCCCAGCACGCAGACCTCGCCGGACCGGATCACCGTCAGCGCATTTTCATTCTCGCAGACCGTGGCATCCGGATTGCGGACCGTCCAGACAAAGCCGTTGAACTTCAGGTCCGGGCAGCGGCCATGGAGCTCATTGCGCCACACCGAGCCGTCCCTCATCTTGAACATGATCGCCGTGCCGTCCTTTCCCGGTGTCGTGCTTTCCATATTGCGGGTGGACAGGCAGACGGGACCGGCGGCGTAGGCGGGCGCCGCCGCCATCATAGCCATCGCGGCGAGCACCGCCGCACCGGGTAAGACCTTTTTCATGGATACCTCCGTGCCAATGACAATGCCCTCTCTCCCGTTCATTTTCGCCGATGGCGGAGCGGGCCTCAAGCCCCCGCATGGCTGGAAAACGCCGTAATCCGCCCGGATTGCTTGACGGACGCGGTTCTGTGGGTCCAATGACGCCTCCCAAGCCGCTTTTTCGGAGAAAAACCGTGTCCGCAGTCCCCGCCCAAGTGACCATCACCTTGCCCGACGGCAAGACGATGACCTTCGCCAAGGGCGTCACGGGTGCCGAGATCGCCCAGGCCATCGGCCCGGGCCTGGCCAAGGCGGCGCTGATCCTGGAGGTGGACGGCAAGCAATGGGACCTGTTCCGCCCCATCGAGCGGGACGCCCATATCCGCATCGTCACCAAGAAGGACGACAAGGCGCTGGAGCTGATCCGCCACGACGCCGCCCATCTGCTCGCCCAGGCGGTGCAGGAGCTTTATCCCGGCACCCAGGTCACCATCGGCCCGGCGATCGAGGACGGCTTCTATTACGACTTCGCCCGCGCCGAGCCCTTCACCCCGGAAGACCTGCCCAAGATCGAAGCCCGGATGCATGAGATCGTGAAACAGGCGCGCCCCACCCGCCGCGAAGTGTGGCCGCGCGACAAGGCGATCAAGCATTTCCGCGACATCGGCGAGACCTACAAGGCCGAGCTGATCGAAAGCATTCCCGAAGGCGAGGACGTCTCGATCTATTGGCATGGCGACTGGCACGATCTGTGCCGCGGCCCGCATTTCCGCACCACCGCGGAGATCGGCGACGCCTTCAAGCTTACCAAGATCGCCGGCGCCTATTGGCGGGGCGACGCGAAGAACGCGCAGCTGCAGCGCATCTACGGCACCGCCTGGCGCGACGACAAGGAACTGGACGCCTATCTCGAGCGGCTGGCGGAAGCCGAGAAGCGTGACCATCGCAAGCTGGGCAAGGAGCTCGAGCTTTTCACCTTCTCCCCCGATGTCGGCGCCGGCCTGCCCTTGTGGATGCCCAACGGCATGGTGATCCGCCAGGAGCTGGAATTCCTGGCCCTGCAGGAGGAGCGCAAGGACGGCTATCGCCGCGTCGCCACCCCCCATATCACCAAGGAAGCGCTCTATTACCGTTCGCGGCATTTGCCCTATTACGCCGAAGGCATGTATTCGCCGCTCGATATCGACGGCGAGAATTACTATCTGCGCCCGATGAACTGCCCGCACCATCATTTGATCTATGGCGCGACAAGGCATTCCTATCGCGAACTGCCCCTGCGCATCGCCGAATATGGCCAGGATTACCGCTACGAAGCCTCGGGCGGGCTGTCGGGCCTGATGCGGGTGCGCGGCTTCTGCATGAACGACGCGCATATCTATTGCCGCTTCGACCAGGCCAAGGACGAGTTCATCAAGGTGATGCATCTGCACGCCCGCTATTACGAGCTGATGGACATCAAGGAATATTACATGCGGCTCAGCCTGCCCGACCTGGACAAGCTGGACAAATATGTCGACCAGCCGGAGAAGTGGATCGCGGCGCTGGACGTCATCAAGCAGGCGATGAAGGAATCCGGCTATCGATATGTCGAAGGCTTCGGCGAGGCGGCCTTTTACGGGCCCAAGATCGACTTCATGATCAAGTCGGCGATCGGCACCGAATACACCATCTCCACCAACCAGCTCGATTTCCTGGCCACCCAGACTTTCGACCTCACCTATATCGGCGAGGATGGGGCGGACCATCCCGTCTATGTCATCCACCGCGCGCCTTTGGGAACGCATGAGCGTTTCACCGCCTTTCTGATCGAGCATTATGCCGGCGCCTTTCCCACCTGGCTGGCGCCGATCCAGGCCCGGGTGATCCCGATCAGCGACAAGGTGAGCGATTACGCCCACAAGGTCGTGGATGCGCTTTTTGCCGCGCCGGTGGTCAACGGCACCGCCGGGCTGAGGGTGGATATCGACACCTCCAGCGAGCGGATGCAGAAAAAGATCCGCGACGCCCAGTTGCAGAAAATCCCCTATATGCTGGTGGTAGGCGAGCGGGAGGCCGAGGGCGGCAAGGTCGCGGTCCGGCTTCGTTCCGGCAAGGATCTGGGCCCGATGCCGCTCGATCAGGTGATCGCCCGGCTCAAATTGGAATCAGAATCCCGCAAGGATGTGGCGGAATAGCCCTTCCCGGAAGCCGGGTTACATCCTATCCTATAGTGAAATCCGGCTCCCGGCCGGGTGCGCGTGGCCAGCCGGCCGCGTCAGACGAAAGGCCCCCGTTTGCGTCCATGACCGAACCTCGTTTCGCTTGGCTCCGACGGACCGGCGGAACGCGCTGACGCACGGCTTTTGAAGGAGATAGAGTCATAGTTCCCAGACGTTTGCAGCAAAGCGCGCCCGCGCCAGCCAAGGGCGGTCCGCGCATCAATGAGGAGATCACATCCCGCACCGTCCTTTTGATCGGCGACGACGGTCACAAATATGGCGAGATCGGCACCGATGAGGCCCTCGCCCTGGCGGAGGAGAAAGGCTTCGACCTGGTCGAGGTCTCGCCGGAGAACAAGCCACCCGTGGTCAAGATGATGGACTACGGCAAATACAAATACGAACAGCAGAAAAAGGCGAACGAAGCCCGCAAGCGCCAGAAGGTCATCGAGATCAAGGAGATCAAGATGCGCCCGACCATCGACGATCACGATTACGATGTGAAGATGCGGGCGATGAAGCGCTTCTTCGACGAAGGCGACAAGGTGAAGGTGACTTTGCGCTTTCGCGGCCGCGAAATGGCGCACCAGCATCTGGGCATGGAACTGCTGACCCGGGTCCAGAAGGACACCGAAATCTTCGCCAAGCTGGAGCAATATCCGAAAATGGAAGGCCGCCAGATGATGATGGTTTTGGCTCCCCGGTAGGCACCGAGCCCGTCATTACTTCTCGGTCTTCGCCCAGCATGTCGGCCGCGTCCTAGCGGCCGACGGGGCCAAAAGCGCGCGTCCCACGGGCGCGCGCCGGACCGAGCGCCGCGCTAACAGCGCGCCGCCAAAAGCCCCGCGGCACAGAATGAGGCGCCGGCAGAGCAGACCGTCAATCGCGATCTAGCGATTGACGTGTGCGGGGCCGGATTTGGCCCCATATCCCAATCAACGGCGCGAGAAGCCCGGGTCCATTGGACCCGGGCCGGCCCTAGCGGCCGCAAGGCCGCTTTAGAACACCCAAGCCTAACATTACAGTCTCAGCGCTCGCCGTTTCGCGCGCGATCCTCCAACTTATACACAAGCTGCATCTCGCGCAGCACATCGTCCAACACCCGGCCCTCGCCATAGGCGACGAGATCGTCCGGCCGCGCCACGCCCGGCATCTGCCGCGGACAGGACTGATCGCTTCCCAGCACGGTCTTGACCGGGATCACCCCCGCCCAGATCGGCAGCGCATAATCCTCTTCATCGTCGGCGACATTCTTGTCGCGCACTTTCGCCGAAGCCTCCTCGATCGGCATGCGCACCACGGTGACGGCCTTCACTTCCTGGGCCTGGATCGGGCGCAAAGTCGCGCTGCGGCCGGGATAGAGCCGGTCCACCACCGCGGTCAGCGCCGCAAGCTTCTGGTCCGGATCCTCCACCAGCTGGGCGGTGCCGAAGCACATCGCCGAGCGGTAATTGAGCGAATGGTGGAAGCCCGACCGCGCCAGCACCAGACCGTCCAGATGCGAGACGGTGAGACAGGCCGGCGTGCCCTTTTTCAGATGCCGGAGCATCCGGCTGGCGGAAGAGCCGTGCCAATAGAGCGTGTCGCCTTCGCGCCAGAACAAGGTGGGGGTGCAGAAGGGCTGGCCGTCCATCACATAGCCGACATGGCAGAGCAGCGCCGCGTCCAGGATCGCGAACACCGCCTGCTTGTCATAGGAACCGCGCTCATGCAGGCGGCGCACCTTGTTGCGTTCGCTGACGGGAAAGGCACCCGGATTCATTGTATCGCGCACGGCACTTGCATCCTTTGAGGGAAGGTGCAGCATGCGCCCGAGGATTGGACCGGAAAAGTACCAATTTGAAGACAAAAATAGCGACCAATATGCCGGACTGGTCGGGCCTGATCCCGATCCTGCCGGGTGAAGGGCCCAGGACCCGGGCGCTTTATCTGGCTATCCGCCAGCTGATCGAAAGCGGCCGGGTACCGGCCGGCGCCAAGCTTCCCACCACCCGCGATCTGGCCGGGAGGTTCGGGCTGTCCCGCGCCGCCGCCATTGCCGCCTTCGAGACCCTGATCTCGGAAGGCTTTGCCGAAGCGCAGGTGGGCGCGGGCACCTTTGTGGCGCTCCAGGTGCCTCGGCTTCCCGCGGCCAAGCGGTCAGCGCAGCCGCCCGAGCCGCGGCCAGCGCCCACCCTGCCTTTGACGGTGGGTGTGACCGCGGCCGATCCCAGGACCACCCGCATCCTTCGCCGGCTGGTGACGCGGGCGGTGGCCGCGCCGGCGCCGCATTACTTCCATTATGGCGATCCGCGCGGCGGCCGCGCCTTGCGGGAAGCGGTCGCCGCCTATTTGCGCGCGGCCCGCGGGGTGCGCTGCGACGCGCACCAGATCCTGGTGACGTCGGGGGCTCAGCAGGGGCTCGATCTTCTGATCCGTGCCCTGATCCGACCCGGCGACCCGGTTTGGATCGAAGATCCCTGCTATCCCATGGCCCGGGCGGTGTTCGAAGGCGCGGGCGCGCGGCTGATCGGCGTGCCGGTGGACGAAGAGGGCCTCGATTCCGCCAAAGGCGAAAGGCATAAGCACAAAGCGCGCGCGGTCTATGTCACGCCTTCGCACCAGTTTCCCTTGGGCGTGAGCATGAGCATGCGCCGCCGCCTGGCCTTGATCGAATGGGCCCGGCGCAACCAGGCCTGGATCATCGAGGACGATTACGACAGCGAATTCCGCTTTGGCGGGCCGCCGCTCACCGCGCTGCAAGGGATGGATGGCGCCGGCCGCGTCGCCTATGTCGGCACCTTCTCCAAGGTTCTGTTTCCGGGCCTGCGGGTCGGTTACCTGGTCTTGCCCGAACGGCTCCTGGACAAGATAGTGGCGCTGCGCGCCCGCACCGACCGCTATCCGTCCGTTCTGATGGAGGCGCCGCTGGCCGCGCTTCTGGCCGAGGGCCATTTCGCGGCGCATCTCAGGCGCGCCCGCCGCAAGATCGAGACCCAGCGCGACGCGCTGGCCGAGACGCTCGAGAAATATGCGCGGGGCCGGCTTTGCTTTGCCGTGCCGGAACAGGGGCTGCATCTGGTGGCGAAGCTGAGCGATCCGCCCATCCGCGACACGTCCCTCATCGAAGCCGCCAGAAAGCAGGGCGTGGGCAGCCGCGCTCTGTCGCCGCTTTATGTGGCGCGGAAACCCGAACAAGGTCTGGTGCTGGGCTTTTCCGGCTTTCCGGAAAGTGAACTGCGCGCCGCCGCCATCCGTCTCTGCGGCCTTCTGGATTGACGCGCGGCGCTCACCAGCCGATGCGCGGCAGGATCATCGGCGTGCGCCTGGCATAGTCGCGATAAAGCGGAAAAGTGAGGCCCAAAATCGCCTCTTCATAGCGCATGCGAGGAAATTGCAGGGCAAAGCCCAACAGCACGATCAGCAAGGCCCAGGGCTGGGCATACTGCATCGAGACCCCGAACAGCGACACTTGCTCGCAGAGATAAAGCGGATGGCGCACCAGCCGATAGGGACCCTTGGTCACCGGCATCCGTGCCTGGGGGAAGATCGCGAAAGACCGCCCCAGCCAGACCAGCACCGCCGCCGATCCCAATGCGCCGATAGCAATCACCAAAGCGGACAGAATGGCGGCGCTGCCGTCCAGCCGCACCTTGGGTAACAGCAGCACCAGGTAAGACGAGTTGGCCCCGACCAGCGCCAGCAGCCGCGGCATCAGGCCCGGCGATTTGGCGCGCGGCAGCCGCCGCACGCAGGTGAGGACCAATTGTAAGGCGAGAAACAGGCCGCCGCTCGCTTCCGACACCATCATCGCATAATCGGGCAAGGCCGAGGCCGCCGGCCATTGCCGGTAAATCTGAATGACGAAACCGGCGATGCCGAAGCCGCAGAGCAGGATCAGCGGCGTACCCGCTGCCAGATCCCAAGCCCGCGAATCCCGCAGCCCGCTGTCCTTATTCCCCGCACCCATTCCGGTCCGTCTCTCCCCGATGCGGACTTTAGAGAGGGCGACCCGCCCGCTGAAGCAGGCGCGTTACACAATTTCCCAACCTTGGGTTTCCGGCGGCGCTCAGGAATTCGGATAGCAAGCGACCGCATCGGCCACCGCGGCAAAATCGGCATTGCCGCCCGAAATCACCAGCCCCACCGTCCTGCCTTCGAGTTTGCCGGCCAGGAAAGCCGCCAGCGCCGCCGCGCCGCCCGGTTCGATCAGCAGCTTCAGCCGCGTGGCGGCAAAGCCGACCGCACGCAGCAATTCCGCGTCGCCGACGGCGATGCCCGGCGCCAGCAGATCTTTCGCCAGGGCGAAGACCTGCACGCCCGGCACCGGCGCCATCAGCGCGTCGGCGACGGACAGCTTGCCGCCCGGCGCAGCGATGCGTTCGCCCGCCGCCAACGAGCGCTTCATGCCGTCGAAATTCTCCGGCTCGACGCTGTGCACCGGTGCTGCCACGCCCGCGCCTTTCAGCGCCAGCGCGATGCCGCTCACCAGGCCGCCGCCGGAACAGGGCGCCGCCACACTGTCGAGGCTGATGCCGAAACGGGCGGCATCCTCGGCGATCTCCAACCCCGCCGTGCCCTGGCCGGCGATGATGCCGGGATCGTCGTAAGGCCTGATCAGGGTGGCGCAGCGTTCGGCGCAAATGCGGCCGGCGATCGCTTCGCGGTCGTCCTGTACCCGGTCGTAAGGCACGATCTCGGCCCCATAGGCGCGGGTGCCCTCGATCTTGGCTTTGGGCGCGTCCTTGGGCATCACGATCAAGGCCGGGATGCCGAACAATTGCGCCGCCGCCGCCACGCCCTGGGCATGATTGCCGGAGGAAAAAGCGACCACGCCCCTGGCCCGCTCGGAGGCAGGGATCATCACGATACGATTGCAGGCGCCGCGGAATTTGAACGAGCCGGTGCGCTGCAGATTTTCCAGCTTGAGAAACACCCGCCCGCCATTGCGCGCGCTCAGCACCGGGCTTTCGACCAGGGGGGTGCGCACCGCATAGGGCGCGATCCGCGCCGCCGCCGCCTTCACATCCTCAAAGTCCGGAATCGCGATCATGTTTCTTCTTCAATCCGTCGAGCTCGGCGACCAGGCCGGGCCCGAAATAATAAAGCAGCTCGCCGCGCGCGCCGTCATAAAGCGATGGGCCGCTGCCGCCGCAAATCAGGCTTCCCTCCGCCGCTTCGCCGGAGGCGGTCAGCACGCCCCGCTCGAACGTCACCGGGAACAGCGCGCTCACTATCGGCTTGAACAGATGGTAGTCGCGCCCCGTCTCCAGGCAATAGGCATGGATGGCGCAGCCGCGCCCGGCACGATTGCGGAAAATGCAGGTCCCGTCGCGCAGGCTGGTGCGCAGATGCGCGCCACCGGGAAATTCCGCGTCCCGGATCGCGGCCGTGGTGAACCATCGGTCAGCCGGCGCCCCAATCCGGTCATGGAATTCCTTCGGCAGGGCCCGCAGCCGCGCCGTATTCTCCACATCCACATCCACGCCATGCTCGCAGCAGGCGTCATGGCAGAAGCCGCAATCCAGGCAATGGGCGAAATAGCGCAATGCGAATATCGCCCGATCCACCGCCGTCAGCACCGGCGCCCCCATCACACAGGAATAGTGCCGTGACAGCGCGATCATTTCTTTGGTCGCGCAGCCGGACGGAAAGCCGCTCCGCGCCCTCCGGGCGCTTCACACCTTTCCTGGCTGGCGCTCCGCACAATATCTTCGATCAGTTCTCCATAAGACAAGCCCGCTTCCGCCGCCGCGGCCGCGAAGCCGGCATCGGGCGCGATGCCGGGATTGGCGTTGATCTCCAGGATCTGCGGCTCGCCGCCGGACCCGACCCGGAAATCCACCCGGGCGAAGCCGGTGAGCTCGAACAACGCCCAGACCCGTTCGCTGGCGGATTCGAGCTTCGCCGCCAATTCGGGTTCATCGCGCTCCACGCCAAAGGCCCGCACCGTGCCACACCAGCCACGCGAGCCCTCCTCCCATTTGGCGTCATAGCCCACGATCCGGGGTTTGCCCGCCGGCCAATGCTCGAAGCGCATTTCCGCCATCGGCAGCACGAGACAAGATTCTTTGGCATCGAGCAGCGAGATGTTGAACTCGCGGCCCTCGATATAGCGCTCGGCGAACCAGTCACCGCCGAAGCGCGCGGTGGCGGCGGCGGCCCGCGCCGGCACATCCTTTCCCGTCACCACCGACTGGTCGTCCAGCCCCAGCGACGCATCCTCCAGCGCCGATTTGACGATCCAGCGGCCGTCATCCAATCCCCGCCAGTCCGGCGGCATCGCCCAGTCGGGGGTGGCGAGGCCCGCTCCGCGCAACAATCGTTTGGTCTGCGGCTTGTCGTTGGTCAGCGCCATGGCGCGGGCGCTGACCCCGGTGAAGCGCACGCCCAATTCCGCCAGCATGTCCGGCGCCACCGGCGCCAGCCGCCCCTGCCCGTCCACGCCTTCCACCAAATTGAACACGATATCCGGCCGGATGCGGTTCAGATCCTCCTCCAGCCTTTCCTGCCGGAACGGCGCCTGGGCCACGGCAAACCCGCGCGCGGCGAGCGCCTCGGCAACCGCATCCGCCGCCACCAGCGTGTCCTGCTCTTCGGGCGGCGCATCTGGGGCGATGTCGGAATGGAGCACCAATATCTTCATGTCAGTTCCGGATGGCGGGCGAGAAAGGAGTCCAGGAATTTCCCGATCAACTGCTGATAGCTGAGATTCTGGAATTCGGCGATGAAGCAGATATCCGAATAGCCCGGCCGGATGCCGGCCAGCGGATTGACTTCGATGAAATTGGCTTTGCCATGGCGGTCAAGCCGGATGTCGGCCCGCCCGCCGTCGCGGCAGCGCAACACCCGCCAGGCCTCCAGCGCCACCAACCCGGCGGCGCGGGCATCGGCGTCGTCCGCCGGCACCACCGAAAGCCTTCCTTCCCATTCCGACTTGTTCTCATAGCCATAGCCATGGCCGAGATATTTTTCCCCCGGCACGATTTCGATCACGCCCAGAACCCTGGCCGCTTCGCCGGTGCCGGTGATGCCGACGGTGAATTCCCGGCCGGGCAGAAATTCCTCCGCCAGCACCGACTGGCGGAAGCGGGCGAGCAGGTCGCGGGTCACGCTTTCCAGTTCCGCGCGGTTGGTCACCCGCGAGCGCTGGTCCACGCCCTTGCCCGAGCCTTCCGATACCGGCTTGAGGAAAAGCGGAAAATCCAACGCCATCCGAGCGAGATCGGCCTCGGCTTCGATCAGGGCGAAAGGCGCGGTGGGCACGCCGGCATCGCGCAGCACCCGCTTGGCCATCGCCTTGTCCAGGCACAGCGCCAGGGTGAGCGGATCGGAAAAAATGTAAGGGATGTCATAGGCCTCCAGCAGCGCCGGCACCTGCGCCTCCCGCGCCACGCCCTTCAGACCCTCGCAGATATTGAACACCGCGTCCCAACGCGCGCCTTTGGCCAGCGCCGCGGTCAGGGGCCGGATGCCGCCGATCCGCTCGGGTCGATGGCCCAGCCCCTGGAGCGCGCCGCAGATCGCCGCCACCGTCTCCTCGGCGTCGAACTCGGCGGTCTCCTCCTCGCCATAGCCCAGGGCCAGATAGTCGCTGCGCAGGTCGTAGGTGACCCCAATCCGCATGGCGGCGGGCCTCAGCGGCCTAACGAGCCGGCGGGGTCGGGGTAGCGGTAAACCTTGCCTTCGAAATTCTTGAGCAGCAGGAAATCGCCGTCGCGGCCCGCCACCGGATCGGGCGCCAGCTGGATCTTGCCGCCGCCGCCCGGTGCGTCGATCACGAAAGTGGGCGAGGCATAGCCGGTGGTGTGGCCCCGAAGCGCCCGGATGATCTCCAGCCCCTTGTCCACCGGGGTGCGGAAATGGGCCGAGCCGCGGATAGGATCGCATTGATAAAGGTAATAGGGCTTCACCCGATTGCGTAAAAGGCCGTGCACCAGCTTCATCATCACCGCGGCATCGTCGTTAATGTCTTTGAGCAACACGGTCTGGCTGCCCAGCGGCACGCCGGCATCGGCCAGCCGGGCGGTCGCCTCCGCCACTTCCCTTGTGAGCTCGGCGGGATGGGTGAAATGCAGGCTCATCCATAGAGGATGGTGCTTCTTCAGCACCCGGACCAGGCCGCGGGTGACGCGCTGGGGCGCCACCACCGGGGTCTTGGTGCCCATGCGCAGAAATTCGATATGGGGGATGGCGCGCAGCCGGCCGAGCAGCCAGTCGAGCTTGTCGTCGGCCAAGGTCAAGGGATCGCCGCCCGACAACAGCACGTCGCGCACTTCGGTGTGCGCCTCCAGATAGGCGATGGCCTGGTCCCATTGCCGGGTGGAGAAATGATATTCGCCGCCGGGATTGCCTACCAGCCGCGAGCGGGTGCAGTAGCGGCAATAGGTGGAGCAGGTGCCGGTGGTGAGGAACAAGACCCGGTCGGGATAGCGGTGCACTAACCCCGGCACCACCGTGTCGTGATCCTCGCCGAGCGGATCCTCCTCCTCGCCCTCTCCGCGCACATATTCACCGCCGGTCATAATGTGGGTGCGGCGCAAGGGTTCTTGCGGGTCGTCCAGCCCCATCAGGCTGGCGTAATAAGGCGTGATTCCCACCGGTAGCGCGCCCTGGTGGCGGGAGACGGCGGCATATTCATCTTCCGACAGGCGGAAGATGCGGGCGAGTTCGCCCAGATTGCGGATGCGGGTGCGCAGCTGCCAGCGCCAGTCATTCCATTCCGCCGGACCGGTGCCCGGCCAGAAGCGGCGATAGAAGGCGCGCGTCGCCTGGCCGACCGGAAAGCGCAGCTCGACCTTCGGTCCCGGCAGGTTGAGCTTTGCGACGGGAGCGCGGGCGGTGTCTTCCGGACTTTTCCGCAAGGGGCGCGTGACCTGCCTGATCGGGCGGCCCCGCACCAATTCAAGACCCATCTGGTGTCTCACGTCGCGCGCTTGGGCGGCGATCCCCGTAGTCCCTTTCCGAGCGGCGCCCCCGTGGCCAACCATGATCGGACAGAACGACAGTCGCGATATTTATTCAGTCCGCGACATTGTCAAGTGGATGTGAATGGTCCGGGGCTTGCATCACTCCTCCGGCGGCGGCACCTCGAACACCAGCGCGCGCACCCGGTAGACGGTCACGTTCACCCTCTGCCCGCGTGAATAGTTAAAGCCCCGGACCCGGCCGAGCGGCACCGCGCCGGAATAAAGCGCGTGCAGCCTTTCCAGGAAGGCGGGGCGCTGGCTGTCCGCCACCAGCGCCAAGCCGCCCAGATAAGACCCCCATTCGGCGGCGCCGCGGCCGTCGGTCAGGCGGACATGGTCGTTGAGCGCGAAGATCAGGCTGGGCTCCCGATACCCGGCCAGGGCCGGCGGCGGATCGCCGCGCTTACTGTCCTTGGCGACCAGTGCCGCCAATGTCCGGCTGGTCCAAAGGCCATTGAGCCTGGGCGCCACCGACACGGTGAGGACGGGGACGAGAATCACGAAAGCCAGAAGCGCCAGCGGCAGCGCCATCAGCCGGGCGCCGGTGAGCCGCATGGCAAGCGCCGACAGGCCCAGCATCGCCGTCAGGATCACGGCGAAGACCGGGCCCCCACTCTCGCCGTAAAGCCGGGGCAGAAGCACGGGTGCCGCCGCCATCACGGCCAGCCCGATCAGGAATTGCAGCGCCGAGATGGAGGCGAGCAGACGGCGCAAGCGCGGACCGCTTTCGCCCGCGGGCGCGAGCAGCCACACCGCGATCAGGATGGCCAGCGCCGGATAGGTGGGCAGGATGTAGTTGGGCAGCTTGGCGGGGATGAGAGCCAGCATCGCCCAGCTGCCGCCGGCCCAGGCGATGAGGAAACGAATGGCGGGGTCACGGGCCCGGGAGATCGAAAAACCCAAGGCCGGCAGCAGGAACAGAGTGGCCGGCCAGAAGCCAAGGGTGGTGGTCAGAAGATAATAGCCGGGCGGCGCGCCATGACCGTCCGCGCCGGACAGGCGGGCGGCGCCCATCGCCGTGAGGAATGTTGGTCCATGGCCCTGCCGCGCCATCAGCATCAGCCAGGGCGCCAGGATCAGAAGAAAGAGTGGCGCGCCCCAGAGCGGCCGGGTTCGCTTCAGCCAGCCGCTATCCCCAAAGGATGCACGCCAGTCCCAGACCAGAAGCGCGGCGATAGTCGCGCCCACCATGCCGATCGCCGCCGGGCCCTTGAGCAGAATCGCCACCGCAAACGCGGCCCAGCCCAGCATGGCAATGCGCAAAGGCGCCCGCTCGCCCCGGGCGCAATAGACCCGCATCAGCACGGCTTCCGTCCCCAGGATCGCGGCCAGGAACAGCGCGTCAGAGGTGGCGATGCTGGCCATGGCGGTCATCAGCACCGAAAAGCCCATCAGCAGTCCCGCCAGGAGCCCCGCCTCGGCGCCGAACAGCGAGCCTGCCCAGACCGTGACCCAGACCGCCGCGATGCCACCGAAAAGCGACGGCAGACGATAAGTCCAGATGTCGCCATGATTGGGCTTGGCGGATGGGACAAGTTCGCTCGCCGCCGCGGTGGCGGCGGCCTCGGCCCAATAAATGCCCAAGGGCTTCTCGCGGCTCAGCCGGGCATCGAAGCCGGCGTGGGCGAAATCGCCGGTCTCGAGCATGTGCCGCGCCGTCTCGGCGATGCGGCTTTCATCGCGATCGAGCGCCGGCAGGCTCAACACGCTCGGCAGCCACAGCATCAGGCAAAGGACGGCCAGAGCCGCATAGGCATGGCGCGCCGGCCAGGAAAGAAGCCTGGGCCGTTCGAGCGTCAGGGACGGAGCCGGCCTTGGATCGGGCATGCGCCCGCCATTATGGACCAGGGAGTCCGGAAATGAAGCCTTATAGATTCCTCATGGGGCGGATTCCTCATCGCGTCATCACATGCGCCGGCGGCCGGGCAAAGACCAGTTCGCGCACCCGATAGAGGGTGATGGTGACCCTCTTGCCGCGCGAATAGTTGAAGCCCGTGACCCGGGCGAGTGGAATGGCGTCGGATTGCAGTTCCGCCAACCTCGCGAGAAAGGCGGGCTGTTCGCGGTCATCCACCAGCGCCAGGCCGCCCCGATTGGCGCCCTGGGCAGCGGCGGCGCGCCCAGTGGTGAGATTGAGATTGGCGTTGAGCGCGAAGACCAAACTGGGCTCTTGATAGCCCGCCACCGCCGGCGGCGGATCGCCGGGCCGGGAATCCTGTTTGACCAGTGCCGCCAGCTCGTCGGCCAGCCAGAATTGGGTAAGGCGCGGACCGGCGCCCGCCGTCAGCGTTGGAACCAGGATGAACAACGACAGAAAGGCCAGCCCCAACCCGATCAACCTTGCCCCGGTCGCCGCCATGATCAGCGCGCCCAGCCCGATCAGACCCGCCACCACCACAAACGCGATAAGGCTGGTGACGTGGCCGTCGCCATAGAGCCTGGGTGCCAGGACCGGCGCCGCGCACAGCGCCGCAAGCCCGATCAGGAATTGCGCCCCAGAAATATAGGGCAGCGCCCGCCGCCAGCCGGCGGCGGTCTTTGCCGGCTCGGACAAAAGCCACAGCCCGGTGAGGACCGCCAGCGCCGGATAGGCGGGCAACACATATTGCGGCAGCTTGGTGGGGACGATTTCGCAAATGAGCCAGAAGCCCGCCGCCCAGGCCAGCAGGAACCGGATGGCGGGCTCCTTCGCCCGCGTCACCGCCATGCCGATGGCCGGCAACAGAAACAGGATGCCCGGCCAGAAGGCGATGGCCGAGAGCAAGATATAATAGCCCGGCGGCGCGCCATGGCTCTCCTGCCCGCTCACCAGCTTGGCGGCGAAGTCGTGGCCCAGCGATTGCTGGAAGAAAGCGCCTTGGCTCTCAAACCCGATGGCGATCAGCCAGGGCGCCACGATCACAAGCAGAAGCGGCAGGCCCAGAAGCGGCCTGGTGTCTTTCAGCCAGCGGAAAATATTCTGTTCCGGGGCTGGTGCGTCGTTCGCCTCGGCCGGCTTGGCCCGGCGCCGGTCCCAAAAGTCCCAAGTCAACAGGATTGCAACCGTGGCGCCGGCAACCCCCACCACCACCGGGCCCTTCACCAGCACCGCGATGGCGAAGGATGCCCAGCCCCATAAGACCGTCACGGTCGAGACCTGACCGCCTTGCCTGGCCGCGCGATAGACGCGCATCAACACGCCCTGGGCGCCCAGGATGGCGGCCAAGAGCACCGCGTCGGTGGTGGCGATGCTGACCTCGGCGGTGAGAAGCACCGAGAACCCCATCAGCAGCGCGGCCACGAACCCCACCTCGGCGCCGAAGGCCGCGCCCACCCAATAAGTCAGCCAGGCCGCCGCAACGCCGCCGATCAGGGACGGCAGCCGATAGGTCCAGATATGGCTGTGGTCGCCTTCGATATTCTGGATATGGCCGGCCACCGCCGTGGCCGCGGCCTGGGCCCAATAGATGCCGACCGGCTTTTTGTAGCGGGCCTCCTGCGCCGAAGCGGATATCGATGAAATTGCCGCTGTCCAGCATCTGGCGCGAGGCCTGGGCGAATCGGCTCTCGTCGCGGTCCAGCGCCGGTAGACTTAATATCCCCGGCAGCCACAGCATCAGGCATAATAAAGCCAGGATGGGATAGGCGTGCCGGGCCGGCCAGGCCAGGAGTTTCGGCCGCTTGGCGGGCGCCGGCGCGGGAACCGGAGCGGAAGCGGCTTCAACCATGTTGCGCGGACTACCCTGTTTCTTGGACCCGTTTGGGCCTGTATAAGGCCCGCCACATCGGGGCGGGGCCCCTTTTTAACGAAGCGCCGGGATTTTGGGAAATTCTGAGCAGATGACGGTTTCAGTGGTGGTGCCGGTCAAGGACGAGGCCGGGAATGTCGCGCGCCTGGCGCGTGAGATCGCCCAGGCTCTGAAATCCGAGCCCGGCCACGAGATCATCTTTGTCGATGACGGCTCGACTGACGGCACCATCCAGGCCCTGGTGGCGCTCAAGCCGGAGATCCCCCATTTCCGCGTGCTCCGCCATGCCCGCAATCTGGGCCAGAGCCGGGGCATCCATACCGGGGTGCTGAACGCCAAGGGCGGGATCATCGCCACCCTGGACGGCGACGGCCAGAACGACCCCGCCGATCTGCCGAAGCTGCTTCAAATGCTGCGGGCGGACAAGTCTCTGAGCATGGTTTCCGGCGTGCGGGCCAAGCGGCGGGACACGATCAGCCGCCGCCTGGCCTCGCGGGCCGGCAACTGGTTCCGCAATCTGATGCTGGGCGACGGCGCCGCCGACACCGGCTGCGGCATCAAGGTGTTCTACCGCGACGGCTTTCTCGCCTTTCCTTATTTCGACCATTTCCATCGCTATCTGATCGCGCTGATGCAGCGGGAGGGCCGGAAAGTCGGCTATGTTACGGTCAATCACCGCCCCAGGGTTGCGGGCCGTTCCAAATACACCAATCTGGGGCGGGTAATGGTCAGCGTGGCCGATCTTTTGGGCGTGCGCTGGCTGCAGCGGCGGCATGGCGGACGCGCCCAGACGGAGGAATTGTAAGGATGCAGACCTGGCTGACCTCGGAACATATCTGGCTGGCGGTGGGATTCTTCGGCCAGATCCTGTTCGCCTCGCGCTTTTTCGTGCAGCTATTGAAAAGCGAAATCGCCGGCAGAAGCGTGATCCCCGTCGCCTTCTGGTATTTCAGCATCGGCGGCGGATTGATCACGCTGGTCTATTCGTTCCATCTCGGCAAGGTGGGCCTGCCCTTCCTGGTGGCGCAATTGGGCGGACTGGCCGTCTATTTCCGCAATCTGCATCTGGTCTATCGCGAACGAGCGCGGGAACGGGCTCTGGCCTGAGGTTTCGGTTTTGATTTCGTCTTCGGCGCGTTTGCGGAAGCGGATCTCTTCGCGGCCGCGCGTTTCTTAGCGACCGACGATTTTTTTGTGGGCGCGGGGGCCGTCACCGTGCCGCGCAGGAAATCCGCCAGCACCAGGGCATGGTTGTGGACCTGATCATGCGCGCCGAACAGCAGGGTCACTTTCGGCCGTTTGAGTTCGGCGCGGAATGCTTGAACCGCCGGGTTGGCCGCAAGCTCGGCCAGATAATGGCGGGTGAATTCGGCAAAACGCTCCGGCCGGTGGTTGAAGGCCTTGCGCAACTCCGGGCTGGGCGCCAGATCCTTGGCCCAAAGGTCCAGCGCCGCCTTTTCCTTGGTCAGCCCCCTGGGCCAGAGCCGGTCCACCAGGACGCGGGTGCCGTCCGTCCCCGACGGCGGATCGTAAACGCGCTTGACGGCAATGATGCCCATGCCCGGCTCCCGGCCGCCATCCTAGCGCCCAAAAGCCCTTGACCGGCAAGGCCGGAATTCGGCCGCGTTTCGAATGGCTTGCAGGCGAGGCCGGGCCGGGCTATTTCGCGGGTCCTGGTTGGACAGGTGGCCGAGTGGTTGAAGGCGCACGCCTGGAAAGTGTGTAACGGTGAAAGCCGTTCGAGGGTTCGAATCCCTCTCTGTCCGCCACCTCCGTTTCCAATACACTGTTTTTCAACTACTTAACCTCCGGTTTGACAGTCGATGATCTACAGTTTGACACTTCGTTTTAATTCAACTTTTTGGACGGCCGACTCCGCCAATTTTTGTCGATTGCTTGCGGCGGTGTAGCGCTCCGCCTCGCTGAGTGTCTTGTGGCCAGTAACGGCCATAATTTCGCGAGCCGTACAACCACTCTCAGCCATGATGCGAGCCGCCGCCTTCCTAAGCCCGTGCGGCGTGCAGTGTTTTAGTCCAATCTTGTCACAAACCTCTCGGAACCAGTTGGTAAATCCTGCGGGTGTGAACGGCTTGCCTCCGCTCGTTACCAAAAGCGTGAGTTGATGGTTGGGAAGAGCATCAATTGAGCGCCGCAACGCGGCCGAAATCTTGATTTCGACAGGCGTGCCAGTTTTCTGTTGGACGACGGAAAGTATGCCGTTTCGGATATGCTGACGACCCATTCGGACGACGTCGCTTCTACGTTGCGCGCTGTGCAACAACAAATCGAAGGCGAGCCTCTCTTTCGAACCGACGAGATAGGCCTCCTCAAAGATTTCGAGTTCATGATCGGTCCAACTATGAAAGCCCATTGTCTTCTTAAGGGGGCTACGAACGTTGGCGGTCGGATCATCATTGCGCCAATTGTGAATAATTGCACACTTCATGAGTATTCGCAGGACGCGAAGATAATTGTGCGCGGCGGCCGGTCGATGTGCTTTCTCAGACACCAGACGTTCCACATGCCTCCTTTCTAGCGCAACGACGGATTTGTCTCCATGTTCTAAGCGGATTTGTCAATTATGCCGCAATATGTGATTTGCGTAGACTTCGAAAGCGTTCGAAATTGATGGGACTGCAAATAAACAACCGCTAACGCATTAATTGTTCCCGGCTTGCTTCGTGTGGATCCAATTTCATCTTTGCTAGTCTTAACCTGTCGGAGCGCATCCGAGTGCGCTGCCATGAATTCCGGTGACCATGGTAGACCGGGAAGTTTAGTACGCTGCGAACCAGCCTTTCGAAAGTAATAGCGAGGCTTTCCGAGCCGATCCGTGAATGCCTGAACATACGGGGGTAGACGGAGCTTCATTGCTTAGTCCCATTCATTCTTTTTGACGGGGCGAGCGCCTTCGTCATTTGTATCTGACGATTGAAAACCATGTTCGAGAACCGTTGCTGGTATAAGAGCTACCTTTTCGGGGCCATAAACCTCGATCCGTCCTAGCGAGATGCCGGCTGCCTTCATTGCTTTGATTGCCCGAGTCAGCTGGCGCTGCGGGATTTTTGTCGCTCCCCGCATTTGGCTAATCCTCCACAACTATGCGAACAATGGGTCGCGGTGCTCGCTCAACAATCCGCTTGGCGGCTTCCTGGCAGTCCATCATGGTCCATGACAAAGGACGAAACTCTGCGAGCCATTTCGTTGGATCACTTGCTCGGAAAACTTGGTTTTCAGACCAAACCAAGAAACGAGCAATCGGATTTTCCTCGCCAGTCGTATGCACATTGGCCATGTGGCGATAGGGATGATTTGCCAAACAGAATTGCGAAGCAAAATGGCGGATCGGCACGGCCGAAAGCGCCGCGAGGTCATCGGTAAGTTTCACAGAAATGCCAGCCCGCGAGAATTCGCCTCGCACTATCAATCGGCCCAAGTCGTCAATAGTCCAGCGCGGGTGTTTGCCCCGTGCGAGCGGCTTTTCAATTTGCCGCCGCCGCCAATCGCGTTGCAGTTCGACGGAAACCCCGGTGATATTGGCGGCTTCCGTCGGCGTGAAGAGTGCCCAAACCACAGAGATTCTTCGCGGCATACGCCCCCCAATACGTGAGGGTTACCCGGATTCTCAAATCGTGTCAATCGCCCGATTTTGGCGAAATACCCGCTGGTCCAAGTGCTAGGTTATTTACTTCGCAAACTGGAGATGGCCACTTCGTGCGGGCATGGGAAGTTGCCCTTGCAAAATATCCGATTTGAAGAACAAAAGCTGACAGTCAATCTTTTTCAGCGGTCACGCTCCGGCAAATGGTGTCCCAAATGGATTCTCGGCGCGCCCCAGCTTCTTTCGCATCGCCCATGTCGTGACGGAATATGGCCCGGATCGTGTAGCGGTTGGAGACATTGAAGAAGCAAAGTGCGGCGATCGTGATGTAAAGATCGAAGCTATCCAATCCTGGCCGAATCACGCGTTCCACCTCGCCCCGTCGCAAAATATCACCGACGGTATCGAGAATAGTGACGTTCACGCCTGCGACTGACGGCAGCTTGGTGACGTGACGCCCCTTGTTGATGTTTTCGACCACCACCAGCCGGGCGATTGCGGCATTCTTGAGATGATAATCGAAGGTGAATTCGACGAGCGCCTTTAAGGCCGCCATCGGTGGCTGATGCCGAAGATCTAGCTCGGCCTCCGCCGACCGGAGCTTTTCGTAATAGGAAAGCAAGACGGCTCGGTAGAGACCCTCTTTGTCGCCGAAATAGTAATAGATCATGCGCTTGCTTGTATGCGTGCGTTCGGCGATCCGATCGACGCGTGCGCCGGTCAAGCCCAACTCGGCGAATTCCGTCGTGGCGACTTCTATTATGTTGGCTTTGGTTCGTTCAGGATTTTTGCTTCGCAAAATTGATTTGCGTTTCTTCTTCGCCGCCAAATTCCCCTCCGCCCCAACGCCTGCGCACCGTGTACTAGGATACAGCACTCCACTCGTCTATCGGCACGTTCTGAACCAAATCGAAAATTTTGGAAATTAGTACACTTTTTCAATAGCTTACCAGATCCCTTTCAACCGAATAACTGCCGGTCTCGTGCCCGTTGCAGGCGAGCGAAAGCCGCCATACGGAAGGGCGCGTTGGCAGCACCATATTGGTCGTAACCGCCAAGGCGCTGCACGAATTCGAAGAAAAACCGATCCTGAAATGGTTCGCTATAGGCATGCAGAAATTCCCCCTCGCCTATCCGGTCATAAAGCAGATGGCTGTCCTGGAGTTTTTTGATCATGGCTTCGTCCAGATCAAACCGGCTGGCGAGGTCCTCATAATAGCTGGCCGGTATTGTGAGCAACTTCGCGCCTGATTTGCGCAATTGAGCGACGGTCTCGATGATATTCTCACATGAGAATGCCACGTGATGCACGCCGGCGCCGGCCTGGTAGTCGACCGATCGCGCCGTCGCGGTTCGCGCGCTCAGTGACACGTTCAGAGGGATGCGCACGGAATGCCCTTGGGAACTGATCGCACGGCTGGTCACCAAGCCGTTCGGATCGGAGAGCATCCAGGTTGCGTCCGCTTCGAAACCCAGAACCGCGCGATAGAACAGTATCCAGCCATCCATTTGCCCCGGTGGCAGGGAGAGAGCCAGATGATCGACTGCCTTCAGACCGGGCGGAACGTCTTTTTGGTCCAAGGTGAATTCGATCTCATAGAGATGCTCGGCATCCTTCTCGTTGACGAAATAGATTAGGCTTCCGACCGGCGCCCGAATGGCGGGAATGCTGAGCTCGTTTGGGCCGACGCGGCCCTCGAACCGCACCGCCCGGAAGGAAAGCGCCCGCCCCAGGGCGCGCTGATTGTCATCGGCACGCATGCCCACCGCGCAAACCGAGGGCCCGTGCAGCAGGTAATAGGATTGCGCAAAGGAATTTGGCTCGGAATTGAGCGCCAGATTCACATCGCCATAGCGATAGAGATGGACATTTTTGCTGCGGTGCCGGCCCATTTTCCGGAAGCCGAAACTTTCCACCCAGGTCGCCAAATTGTCCGCATCGTTTCCAGACGCCGCAAACTCGATGAACTCCAGACCGAAAATATGTGCCGGTGGTGGCGGATCAAAAAGTGAAACATCGACATGATCCGCTCCCTTTCCATCGAGACTCTTGCGAACTTCCTCTTCCAGGAAAAGAAGGGACCGCATGCTGTCATCCGCCATCACGCGGGTCGGCGCACCGCGCACCGCGTCATTGAAGACCTCCAGCGTCAAGGATCCGGTATAACCCCTGCGCAGGACCTCCCGCACCAGTCTGGCGAGGTCGAGATCGCCTTGCCCTGGAAAGCAGCTGTAGAAACGGTTCTTGCTGACAGGGTCCAATGAAACGTTTGGCGCATCGGATATTTGCAGCGCGCCGATGCGATTTGTGGGAATGCCGGAAAGACATTCCCGATCGTCACCTGTTGCAAGCAGCTGAAATGTGCTCACGACGACATCCAGGTGCGGATGGGCCGCCAGCTGCACAATTTCCCAGGCTTGGCGTAGACGTTTGACATGAGCGGCCCATGCCAGCGGGCCATATGCGAGTTTGATATTGCGTTGGGCTGCACGTTCGGCGAGCGCCCGCAAATGCGATGCTGCCCGTTCCGGCTCGGGCCGGGCTGATGCAAGCGTATTTGCCGTTACCAGCAGCAGTGGAGCACCAAGCTCGGCCATCTTGTCGAATTTTCTTTCGGCCTGGGCCATCGCTTTGCGGTACTGGTCGTCGGGCAACCCTTCAAAGTCCCGCAATGGCTGGAAACCCTCGATGGCTAGCCCCAACTCTTCGGCGATTTCCCTGATTTCACGCGGCGCGCCATCGTAATAGGTAAGATCGCTCTCATATATCTGAACAGCGTCAAATCCAGCGGCGCTGATAGCCTCAAGCTTGTCTTCAAGCGTACCGCTTAATGTGACGGTTGCGATTGACCGGCGCATTCCCGTTTACCCCTAAGTACGGAGCAAGGTTGGAAAGCACTCAGGTGCCGACATGCGTGACCTCTTTGCCCGGTGAGTAGATGTTCATGATATCCCAGTATCCGTCGGTCGGCACAGGCGCGTTCTCCATAATGACGTCGAGCACATAGGGGACGTTGGCCTTGATGGCCGCCTCCAAGGCCGGCTTGAACTGGTCCGCGGACTCGATCTTCACCCCGTCTATCCCGTAAGCCCTTGCAATAGCGGCATAATCCGGAGAATACGGCTTGCCATTCTTCTCGAACACTGTGCCGGTGGTGGTGCCGAAATGTGCCTTTTGCAGTCCCGCGATCGTTCCAAACGCGAAATTGTTCATAATGACCCAGATGACGGCTGCGTCTTCCTCAAAGGCGGTGGCCAACAGGGCGGGATTCTGACCGAAGCCTCCATCGCCGACCAGTGACACGACGACCTTGTTGGGACATGCGATTTTCGCGCCAATTGCTGCGGATGCGCCAAAACCCATGGTCGCATATCCACCGGGCGTCAGTACGGACCCCGGTGTGTAAACTGGAAATTGCTGGCTAACGCCATTCTTGTTCCAACCGACGTCGGTGGTGATCAGCGCATCGCGCGGCAAGACCGCACGGACATCTGCCAATATGCGTTCCGGCCGCATCGGATATTGGTTTGAGATTTCGGCGCCGCGGGTGCTTGCCTTAAACTTCGATCGGTAAGCAGTTATTTCCTTCCTGAGCGCCTCGTTCTGGCGGGCAGACGGCTGGACTCTTCTGGCCACCCGATTCAACGCTGTCAGCGCTGCTTTGATATCCGCAACGGCCCCGATTTCAACCGGGTAATTCCGCCCGATCTCGTTGGGATCAATGTCAATATGGATGAGTTTTGTCGGCGGAATCTTGAAAGTGTATCGGTCGTCCCACGAACTGCAATCGGTCTCGCTGAACCGTGTGCCCAGCGCAAGAATCACATCGGCGTTGCGGCAAGCCTCGTTGATAAAGTGGGTGCCCCAGAATCCGGACATGCCCAGGGTAAGCGGATGATCGTCGGGCAAGGCTCCCTTGCCCATCAATGTATGGGCGACCGGAATGCCTAGCCATTCGCCGAGACTGGCCAGTTCAGATGCCGCGTCTGCAAGCAGGATGCCGCCGCCCGCATAGATCACCGGCTTCTTGGCCGCTGCCATCATTTTCACGATCTTCTCGGCCACAGCCTCGTCCAGGGAGGGCTTGGCGTAAGCAGGAGCGTTCTTGCTTATGCGCTCAAACAAGCCTGTATCGATTTCGGCCGAGAAAATATCCATCGGAACTGATACCAGGACCGGTCCCGGACGGCCGCTTTCCGCAAGATGAAACGCCTTATCGATGATAGCCGGCAACAGGTCGGGCCGGTCGACGCGCCATGCCCGCTTCACGAACGGGCGATAGATTTCGAATTGATCGGCGTCCGCATGCAAATTAACTTCCTGATGCGGATGCCTGCCGTAGAAATATGTGGGAATGTCGCCGGCAATAACCACCATCGGAATGGAGTCGAGCGCGGCGGTCGCCACGCCGGTGGCCGCGTTTGTCAATCCGGGCCCGAGATGGGAAAGCACAACGCTTGCCTTCCGGGTGGCGCGGGCAAATCCATCCGCCGCATGCGCGGCGACCTGCTCGTGCCGCGAATTGACAAACCGGATGTTGCTCTTCCCGATTTCGGTCAGCAGCGCGATGTTTGTATGACCGCAAAGCCCGAAAATATGGGTGACACCCCGCGCCTCGAGATATTTGACAAGCTGCTTGGATACCAGCGCCTTCATAACTTGCTCCTAATCACCCGGCAATTTTAAGGTTTTCGTGGACCGGGTCCGTTGTAGGTGTAGGGAATGGATTTCGGCATGGGACCCTTCATGCGTGCGCCGCGGCTCACCTCTTCCCACGCATGGGAGAGAATTCCGACTGAGCGCGACAAGATGAACAGGCCCCGGCCGAGCGGAGCCGGAAAGCCCAACTCGCAAAAGATCACGGCGGTGACCCCGTCGATATTCATGGGTATGGATTTGCCGGTCCGCCGCTTGATCCCGGCTTCGACACCCCGCCCGATTTCGGCAAATCGGCCGTCAACTGCGCCATCTTTGCGGGCCTCCTCGACAAGCCCATAAAGCGTTGCGCAGCGCGGATCGACAGGATGGAAGCGGTGGCCGAAGCCCGGAATGATCTTGCCGTGGCTGGAGATGAAATCGGCCAAAGTCTTGTCCACAGCGACGGAGAGGCTTTCACCGGCTTGCCCATCCCGATAGATGGTCTCGTACAACTCCATGCATTGCTGTCCCGCGCCGCCATGGACATCGCCCAACACATTGACCGCAGAGGCCATCATATTGTTGAGGCCGATGCCCGTGCTGGCGGCGATCCGGGCGATCGCGATCGAAGGGGCGTGCGGACCATGGTCAACGGACGCGACCAATGCCGCCTCGAGCAATCTTGCTTGCGCAGGGCTCGGCAGGTCGCCCCGCAGCATAAGCCAGATCATCTGCGGAAAGCTGATCTTTCCGATCAGATCCTGGATGGCATAGCCGCGTACCGCAATCGAACCGGGATGAATGTCGATAATTCCGGTCGTCCACCAGGCTGTGGCTTCCGCGACAAGCTCTTCTGGAGTTTTTTCTGTCATTTTCTTGCCGTAGCTCCTGCGCCTGCAAATCCCTCTGCGGCCTCAAGCTTAGTGCCGAAATCGTCCAAAGCGGAATGCCATCACATGGACCCGAACGTAGCGACGGATGGCAACGGACTTGCCCACGCCTCAAGGAGTCTCAGTGTTGTAGAATTCTCCAAACAATTCCCGCTCTGAAGGCCGGTCCTCAGGGATCGGGCGGCTGACCCAGGTTTGCTGCATATAGTGCTTCACATTGATATTCTCGTTGGTGATGTTGCCGCCCCAGATGCCACAGCCCATCGACGAGGTCATCGGCATTCCGTTGTTGAACGCGCCGGCGTTTGCCTTGGACTGCGGTTGGCGCACCATCATCCGACTTACCGGAGCGACCAACGCCAGCCTGTGGATATGGTCGTCGTCAAAGGAATAGATTCCGCAGGAATGGCCTTTTCCGCCAACCTCATAAATCTGTTCGACCATCTTGAGCACGGAATCGAAGCCGCCTTCGTAGTTGATTATGGAAAGAACTGGCGACAATTTCTCCGACGAGAACGGATATTCCTTTCCGATATTTTGCTCTTTGACGATGAGAAAGCTTTTTCCTTCCGGTATCTTGAACCCAGCGATTTCCGCGATTGCCGCCGCAGGCCGGGCAATCGTGTTGGATGTGCGATGCCACTCCGCATCCCACATTGCCTTTTGGAGCATGGGCTTTTCGCCGCCGGAGACCAGATAGCCGCCTTCCATTTGAAGCTGTTCCAGAAACTTGTCGTAAATCCGGGCATCGACCAGCAGATTGCCGTCGGCCGAGCAACCGGAGCCGTTGTCACTGGTCTTGCTGAGGCGGGTATTGCGTGCCGCTTCCTCGATATTCGCGGTTTCGTCGATCACCATGGTGGCGTTGCCCGCGCCTACCCCATAAGCCGGCTTGCCCGAGGAATAGGCGGCGCGAACCATCTGCTGTCCGCCGGTTGCAATGGTCAGATCGCATTGCGCCATCAACTCTTGCGCGACGGCAATGGATGGCTTTTCGATCACCAGGAACACGTCCTCGGGACATCCCAGCTTTTTAACGGCTTCGCGCATGAGCCGTACAGTCTCGACGCTGGTCCTCTTGCTGGCTGGGTGCGGCGCGAAGATGATCGCGTTCTTGCACTTCAGGGAATAAATGCCGTTGCCGACTTCGGTATGGCCGGCATTCGTCACCGGTACCAGGCTGGCGATGACGCCGACAGGTTTGGCATATTTCACCAAGCCTTTGACCGGGTCTTCCTCAACAATGCCCATCGACTTCGCCCGCAATGCATCCCGAAGAATACCGTGCAGTTTGAAGCGCTTGCTGGGACGGCCCGCACGATCTCCCAACCCGCTTTCATCGACCCCCATATTTGAAAGTCGCGTGAAGGTCTTTTCGTTCGACAAGGCCCAGCCAACTGATTGAATGAGTCTGTCGACCCGGGCCTGGTCATAGTCGGCAATCTGCTTCAACGCCACTCGCGCGCGCGTGACAAGACCGGCGACCATCGCCTTTTCTTCCTCGGTTATCGCCCTGGGTGCCATAAATGTCTCCTACTGCGGCAGATGCGGATTACTGTCGACGGTTTGCCGGCTTGCGCCGTGACTAATGCTCGATTTTGGTGCATGGCCTGCCCGACCAAATGCCCATTCCCGCCCCTCCAACTCATTCCCAAATATCTGGGTTATTAATGTACTAGTTAGTATATTATGGTGCTGTTGACTGCAAGCTGTTTATCGGGCCGTCCAGCCACGCCAGCTAAATACTTTTCTTATTATTCAAATAGTTAGAAGCGCACTTCTTGCTGCCGTCCGGTTGAGAATTGAGCGGCAAGGATGTGAGTTCCATCGCAATTTGCGGGCGCTCTGACTGGCGCGGCTGGTCTATCTTCGTATCTGGCAAGTTCCCGCAGACCACAGGCTCCACAACGACCGCGTGAGACCTTTACATTGCATGGCAGCAATCAGACCGAACCCATACCGGGATTGCGTAGCACAGCCTCAGTCCTGGTCGATCTCAAGGCGATGAATATCACCGAGGATAACCACGTAGCAGAGCACACCCAGCAGGGCCAGCGTGGCAATATAGGTTAGTCCGCCGACAAAGGAGCCGGTCGCGCCCACCAGGTAACCCACCACCAGGGGAGTCAGGATACCGGCCAAATTTGCGCAAAAATTGAATAGCCCGCCGGTCAACCCCATGAGATTCTTTCGGGGCGACGTCGGCGATCACCGTCCATCCCAGATTGCACATGCCTTGCCCGAAGAACGCGACTGACATGACCCCGATCACCAAGGCATTGTTGTTGATATAGTTCGCGCTGACGATGGTCGAGGCCATCAGCAGTCCGGTCACGATGGGAAGTTTGCGGGCCAGATTGGCAGAGCCGGTGCGCTTCAAGAGATAATCAGAAAATAACCCGCCTGCCAGCACCCCGACGGACGCGGCCGCGTAGGGCAGCACCGCGGAAAATCCGAGCTTGATCCACTCCATGTGCCGCGCGGTCACCAGATAGGTCGGAAACCAGGTGAGAAAGAAGACCAGGGTGGAATTGCTGCAGAATTGCCCCAGCGACGCACCGACGATTTGGCGCTTTCGCAAGAGTTTGCCGATGCTGCTCCATGAAAAGTTGATGCCGGCGCCCTTCGGTGCCAGACCGCCGCCGTTGGCAATGTGATCCAGCTCGGCCTGGTTGACCCGCCGGCTCTTATCCGGATCGCGATAAACCGCATAAAGGACGATGCTGAACAGAATTCCGATCGCTCCAACGCAGTAAAACAGCGCCCGCCATCCGAATGTGCCGGTGATCCAGAATAGAACCGGACTGAAAAACGCCAGGCCGGCATATTGCCCGATGGAGTAGACGCCGGTGGCGCTGGCGCGCTCTTGCTGGGGAAACCAGATTGCCAGAATGCGACTGTTCGCGGGATAGCAGGGCGCTTCAAAAATGCCCAGGCACAACAGGCAGGTCACTAGCCAAATCGCTCCGGTGGCAAAACCGAGCAGCGCCGTCACACACGACCACAATAGCAGCGACAACGCATAGGTAATCCGGATGCCGAAACGATCGAGAAACACGCCGCCGGGGATCTGCGAAAAGGCGTAGGAAAATGAAAAGGCCGAAAAGACGACGCCCATCACTTTCGCATCGATCATGAAATCATGCGTGATCAATGGCGCAGCGACGCCCATGACCGTGCGATCGAGATAGTTGATCATGGTCACGATGGTCACTAGCAACAGGACCGCCAGGCGTGACCGGCTCCGTCCTGTCTGCGCCAAATTGGCGGTGGGTTCAGTCACCCAGCAGTCCTCCCCGTTCTCTTATTTCGTGCCGCGCCGATCCGGCACACCCAGCATCCCAGGCACGTTGTCCCTTTTTAGCCGCCACCTTGTCCACTCGACAGAATACGGGCCGCGGACGCGCCTTATGCTCAACCGGTGCCGTCCAAGGAACCCCATTTTGCGTTTCCACCGCGCTATACATATTCTGCCGGCACCTTATATTTTGGCGCTAGAATACAACGTACTAACCAGTTAGTGTCAATGATATGCGGCAGCGCCGACCTATGCACGCCTTGGGACAGGAAAATACCGGGAGACGGAATATGAAGAAAGCGATCGTGGGGGCACTCATTGCGGGGAGCATGATAGCGGCTTTCCCCGCATCCGCTCAGGACGGCACCGCAAGACCAAATTCCGGGCGGGGCAATCAACCAGAATCTGGGCGATTTCGACAACGGCGTCTGCCGCGGAACCGATCCGAAATGCTTTCGCGACTGGCCGCGGCCGAAGACGACCGAATATCGGGTGCTTCTGTTCACGCATACGGCCGGCCCCCGGCACGCTGACCTTGGACCGCCGCTGGGACCGGGACTCAATCCGCCCTTGCGCCCCGAGAATGTGGTCCAGAATGCCATGCTCAAATTGCTGGCCAGGGAGGGCATCAAGATGGATTACACCGAAGACGATCGGATCCTCGACCGGCTGAATGGCTATAACGCCGTCATATTCTTTTCCACGTCGCGCAAAGCGCTGGACGACGACGCCATGACGGGACTGCGCCAATATATGAGGGCGGGCGGCGGATTTGTCGGCATCCACAACGCCTTCGGAACAATGTACAACTGGCCCTATTACGAGGGCCTTCTGGGCAACGCCAATTACTATACCCATGGGCCGGAACGTGGTGGAGACGTGGTGATTGTTGATCCGAACGACACGTCCACCAAAGACTTACCCGGCCGGTGGCACTTCACCGACGAGTGGTATGATCTCATCCCCTTCCCCACGAAAGTGCGCTTCCTGGCAACGGTGGACGAAAAATCTTGGACGCCGCGGGACGTGGTGCGCCGCGAGGGTCCCCCGCCCCCGGGCATCGCTCCGCGAACCTTCGGGCCCAGACTTCCATCGGTGGTGGGCGAAGATCCCGGACACGGCTCATTCCATCCTGTTGCCTGGTGTCAATATTATGATGGCGGCAAGGCTTGGCTCACCACCCTGGGGCACGACGAGGGCGACTTTGCCGACAGCGACGCGAAATTCCCCGGCGCCCTGGAATTTCAGAAATTGATCGTCGGCGGTATCAAGTCCGTCATGGGCGCCGCACCCTTCTGCCAATAGAAGGAAAGGTCATGCCGGTTGTCGCGCTGCAACACGTCAATATCCGCTGCGCGGACGTCGCGAAGTCGCGAGACTTTTACGTCGACCTGCTGGGCCTTGCACAGGGGCCCAGGCCGCCTTTCGCGTCTGAGGGTTACTGGCTTTATCTGGGCGAAGACCCGGTCGTCCACCTGGTGCAGAAGCCCGAGGGCGAGGCAGGCTGGGGACCGGGGACCGGCGAGCTGGACCATGTCGCCTTCGAAGGCGCCGACCTGGAAGCAATGCGCCGCCATCTTCGTGAGAAAAACATTGCCTTTCGGGAAGCGATCATCCCGCGCGACGATATCGTCCAGATTTTCGTGCGGGATCCCGACGGGATTCAATTGGAATTGAATTTTGCGCCGCAAGCGGCCGGCGACACCCAATCGCAAAAATAAGGGCACCACACCTCTGCGTGGTGCCCAGTTCTTGAAATCCCGTCAAAGACTTGCTTGGGATTTCACCGGGGAAGATAAAAATCTAATCGTGTGGCCTCGGTTGGGCAGGCGCCGCCCGCTCTATACGGTTGGCGGGATGGGCCGCCAGCCAATCCATACGCGCAGTGTCGAGCTTCGCCACATGGATGGTCTTGTCGAACACAATTTTGACTTCGTTCGATGGAGTCCAAGCCGGCCACTTTACTTCGGACGTGTTCGGATTTCCGGTGCTGGCGAAGGTGATCAACGCGCCCATCATGTCCGAGGACAATTTGCGATCCCAGGAATTCCAATCCCGGGTCTTGCGGAACATGTTGAAGGCATCCTGAGTGCCGAACCAGAACGGAATGTCGGCTGTGTGATAAGCGCCCGCCGTGGCCGGATCCATGTCGGCAATCTTCACCTCGGGGGCAAAGGACGGATTGAGTGCGAATTGGTCGATATAGGCGGGCGACTTGTCATATTCGTTCTGAAGCTTTGCACAGGTTCGGGCTGACTGTTCCAGATCAGCCTCCCGCGCGGCGATGATGCCCACTTCGCGGATATCGGAGTCCTTGCTGACCGGAAACAGCTTGAGGAACTCCGCCGCATTCGGACCGTACATTTTCTCCGCAACCTGGCGATATTCCGCCACGGTCTTTGCCGTGACCAGCGGATTGAACGCGTCCAGATCCTGGGTGTTGAAGCTCGCGATGATCGGTACATCGCTCAACGTGTGCAATTTCAAGGCTTGCAGCTTGGTCCCGGTCGTGAAATAGCCGTCGATGATGGGACCGGTGCGAACGCCCTGCACATTGTTGCCGACTTGGCGCTCCGCCTGTAGGGCAAGAATCTTGTCGGCGGGAACCTGACGCATGGCCTCAAGGTTGGCTGCGCCGAGCCGGTGCTGGATGTCCAACCCCACCTTTTCGCCGTCGGCCAAAGTCTGCGGCCCGCCCATCATGCCGCCGTCACCCCAGTTGCAACCCGACGACATCACGGCGCCTTGAAAAAGGCCCTTGGATAGGGGACTGAAAATTTGCGCCGTGACCGATCCGGCGCCAGCGGATTGCCCCATGATGATGACCTTGTTCGGATCGCCGCCGAACTTAGCGATATTGTCGTGCACCCATTTCAGCGCCGCATTCTGATCCAGAAACGCGTAATTACCGGAATGCCCCCCCTGCTCCTTCGAGAGTTCGGGCTGCGCCATGAAGCCCAAAATACCCACACGGTAATTGAAGTTGACGAAAACCGCCTTGCCCGTTTTGGCGATCGGTTCTCCGCCATAGAGGGCGATGCCGCTGGAGCCGATCGTGAACCCGCCGCCATAGATGAACACAATCACCGGTAATTTGGACCCGGCATGGGAATTGCCGGGCGCCCAGATATTCATGTAGAGGCAATTTTCGCTGGTCGCCTCCTCCCCGAAATAATGATTGATGTTGTGCGGACGCAGAACCTGGATGCACTCGGGCATCATCCGGTCGGCATCCCAGGTTCCCTGCCAGCGCATCGGCTGCGGCGGCCGCCAGCGCAATTCGTCCACCGGCGGCTTGGCAAACGGAATTCCGAACCAGGCCTTGACCCCCGAAGGCAGGACCTTTCCGGCCAGCAGCCCGCCCGTCGTGTTGATGGGCGCGACAGGCGTTTGAACAGACTGCGCTTGAAGGGATCCCGCGGCTAAGGCGAGCGTCAGACAGGTTGCGCCGGCAAGCGCGGGAATCCACTTCATCGCTAGTCTCCCAAAATCACGATCACCAGTTCTTGCGCAGGCCAACGGAGATGATGCGGCCGAGCGGGCTGGCGTCCGTCGTGTCATAGCCATTGGCGCTGTTATAGGGCGGGGGCGGTTGGTTGAAGATGTTCGACCCGTCCACATAAAGCTGGGTGCCGGAGAGCCACTGGGAGTCCGACGGCAGATCATAGGCCAGATGCATGTCCACCGTGATCTGAGACGGCACCTGGTAATAGCCCGTGAACGGCGCCGTCGAGGTCGGCTGCTTGTAGGAGTTGGTATAGTTCAGGAAGAAGTCGGCGGTGAACGGATCCAGGTGCCAACCCAGGTTCGCGCGCGCCAGCAGCGCCAGCGAGCTGAAGGTGGTGTTGGCGGTCTTGTTCAAATTGTCCACCCAGGGGGCACCGGGGCCGCCTTCCTGCTGGAAGCGCAGCTTGTCGCTGCCATCCAGGCCGACGCTGAAATCGCCGGCATTGTCGGTGCTGAAGGCGTAGTTGATGGCGAAGTCGATACCGTTGGCCTGCAGGTTGAAGGCGTTCTGCTGGGTGTAATATTGGATGAAAGTGATCGGTCCCGAGGGAAGTGACGCGATACGACGGCCGGACGCCAAGGCTGCCGCTATCTGGGCATCGGAAGGCGCCAGAATGATGTTCTTGTTCAGCGGCGCCAATTGGGCCGACAGCGACATGATTGGTGCGGTGATCGCCCCCTGGTATTTGGCCTGCCAGTATGTGGCGGTGATGAGCAGCCCATTGAGGCCGTGGAACCAGGTGCCGGGCGCGATATCGACACCGGCGGAGTAGCTGGTCGCCGTTTCGGGCTTGACTGAAGCGCCGCCCGGACCGGTGATGTAGATGCCCTGGTTGACCGAGGTGCCGATGGTGCAGCCGGTAGCGCAGAAGCCGGCCGGCAAGGTCGAGTTGCCGCCGCCATTGTTGGCGTAGCCAGCCGGCAATGTGACCGGTCCGCCAATGCCGTTGCCGTAATTGACCGCGGCTTCCGTGGTCAGGCCGGCGGTGCCGCCCGTGCTGGTCAGGGCCGGCGCCACGAAGGAGGTGCCGTAGGAGCCCCGTGCCTTCAAGCCGTCGATGATGTCCCAATCGACGCCGATCTTAGGATTGGAGGTACTGCCGACGTCGCTATAGTCGTCGAACCGGCCCGACACGTCGATGTCGAATTTCTGGACCAGCGGGATATTGGCGTTCGGGCTGATGATCGGCAGGAAGACCTCCGCATAGAACGCATAGATCGAACGCGCGAAGCTGGCGTCGAAGATGGTTGAGTTGGTGCTGGACGGGCCCGAGGCACCGTTCTGGATCGTGTACTGGGTGATGCCATAGTGCCGGTATTGGGCGCCCACGGCGGTCTTCACGTCACCGGCAGGCATCGAGAACAGCGTGCCGCTGGCCTTCAAGTCAACATCGTCCATGTTCTGCTGCGTCGTGGCGTAATTGTCGAAGTCCACCAACTGCCGCAGGACATCGGAGGACGTATCCACACCGCCGGCGGCGGTTGAGCCCAACGCGCTCCAGACGTTCAGGGCATTCGCCGTGCTGAGCGGCCGCGAGGAGATGGTTGTGGTATTCAGCAATGTCGGCGTGCTGCTCGCGGCGGTATTGCCGCTGGAGTTGGTGGTGCCGTTGAGTGCCAGATAGGCGCAGGCAGCACAAACTTGTCCGATGGTGCGTTGCGCCGCGTTATCGTAGCCGAACACGGTCTCCAGGGACACTTCCCAATCATTGCCAGGCCGCCAGGTGACGCTCGGTGTCGCATACAAGGTCGTGTCATTCGACTTTGTGCGCGCACCCGGGCCCAACAGCTGGTCGAAGTCGTACCGAACCGTTTCGGTGTTGTTGTTAGAACCGGGAATATCGACAAAGAAGGGATTGATCTGCGCGCCCTTGCCGCTGGCCGGTCCGAACACGGTGGCGGTAACCGTGCCGCGCTGCTGCGGCGTATTGTCCACACGATTGGAATAGGCCACGTCTGCGGACAGGGTCAGGTTCGGCAGGACGTCCTGATGCACCGAAATGAATGCATTGTTGCGGTTTTCGGACGGCAGCAGCGCGTAATTGGTTGAACCGCCCCCCGAATAGTTTTGGCAGAAAGCATTGGCTGTCTTATTGGCGACGCCGGTACCGGTATAGGGATAGGCGTAAATCAATCCCGCACCGGTTCCGGCTGTCGGAGAAATTGTCGCCGGATAGCAATTGAAGCTGTTGAAATTCGACAAGCCCCGGTAGGTCTGGTCGCTGCGTGCAAAAGCGCGGTTAGCGGCCAACAGATTGCTGCGCGACACGAAATTGTAGGCGACCATGACGCTGCCGGAATCCCAGGTATGGCCCAGCAACTGACCGAAGGTGAAGGTGTTGTAATCGATGCCGGTCCCATACTCCGCCTGGGTCTCGGCGCCTTCATAATTCTTGCGGGTGATGAAATTCAGCACGCCGGCCACCGCGTCCGAACCGTAGATCGAGGAGGCGCCGTCCGGCAGCACTTCCACGCGTTGCAGGGCGATTGGGGCGATGATGCTGGGATCGGACAGCGAGTGCGCCAGACCACCCAGCGGCAGGCGGTGGCCGTCCACTAGGATCAAGGTGCTGTTGGAGGCGCTGGCGCCCAAACTGTGGATGGTCGGCGCATTGGAGTTCGAGCCATCGAAGCTGCCATAGCTGCCCTGGCCGGCATTGCCGAAGCCGGTTACTTCCGGCACATTGGCCAAGAGCGACTGCACCGTAGTGGCGCCGCTGGATTGGATCGCGTCGCGGTCGATGGTGATGACGTTGGAACCGACCGGGGCCACCAGGCCCTGAATGCTGGTGCCGGTGACCACCACCGTTTCATTGCCGACATTCGCGGCCGTCTGCGTTTGGGCGAATGCGTTCGACGCCGAAAAGGCGCAAAGGCCCGCCACAGCCGTCCCATAAAGCAGCCGGTTCGCAAGCGCACGCGAGCTCTTTGCTCCAATAGCCCTGTTGCCCATTCCTTTTTCTCCCTCTAACGCGTTCTGTTGTTCGACGCTGATGGCCGACCGGCTTTCCGACCGGTTTGCCGACGAATTTCTGGAGGTCCGAAATGAGCGCCGAGCCTGTTTAGGCAATCGATGCAAGAACCGCCTCTGACGGGCGCTTCATTTCCCTCCCGTACCGTCCAGCCCGCCAGTTCAGCCCGCCGGATATTATGAACTCACTAGATGGTACACACAAAGAACTGACACAAATTGGCCGGTTGCGTCAACCCGTCTCTCACGAAAGGCGGGGTGGGAGTTCGGTCGATTTCAACGCGCGACTTTTTTGCCACGGCAGGGACATCATCCGGAAACTGCTGGGAAATCACGCCCTTATTCTGACCAATTCGCGCCATTCGGTGCCTGGAAACCGGTCCCTCGCCAGGGGGCCGCGCCGTCCCCCGCGCCCAGACGCATCTCCGCCTCCCCGAGGCGCGAGGATCCCAGGGGCCGGCGGAATTTGCGCGACAGTCAAAGCAGCTCTTTGCTACTCTCCAACCGCAAACCGCACCCCAAACCAGCGATGAACACCCCAATACGCGGTCAGTGGCTTCCAAATCCGCGGCTCGCCCGATGGGAGACAATGCTCGTGCTTCTTTTGCTTGCCGTGCCGGCAAATGCTCAGACAAACACACAAATCGAGCAATCCCTGGAGCAATGCGGCCGGATCAGTGACAGCGGGCGCAGGCTGGCATGCTTCGACGCCGTGCGCGCCCAACTCGGTTCGAAGCCGGCCCCTCCCCAGGCACCATCACCGCAATTCACCCAACCTGCACCGGCGCCAGCGGCCGCAAATCCCAATTACGTTCGCGAACCTCGCCGCAATCAACCAATCATCGCGCGGGTGAACCGCTATGTCCTGGACCAGCGTGGCAAATTCACCGTTTATCTCGATAACGGGCAGATTTGGCGCCAGATCGAGTCTGGCGACAATTCCGCGCAATTCCGCAGCAATGGCATGAATCTGGTGACCATCTCGCCTGGATTCTGGGGCAGTTACAATTTGCGGCTGAACAGGGAAAGCGCGATTTACAAAGTCAAACGGGTCTCGCCCTGACCGCTCCATGGTCTTGCACGTTTGTCGGCGCAATTTACGGCTACGCACATAAATGCAGCCATCCTTAAATACCGAGAAAATCCGAGATTTGTTGACACGGGCTGTGGGCTGCCTCAACAACCGGGAGCCGCAACAAGCCGAAGCTCTGATCCAACAGGTTTTGGCGACTCAACCCGATCTGCCGCAGGCTGTGGCACTCCTGGGCGTCGCCAGGCTTCTGCAAGACCGCCACGAAGAAGCCGAAAAGCTTCTCTCGCGCGCCCTTTCCCAAAATCCCGGTCAGGCGACCCTTCTGTTCCACCTTGGCGGCGCCTTGCGGGCCCAAGGAAAGTTGGCCGAAGCGGCGGCGGCCTATAAACGCGCCATCGCTGCCAATCCCCGTGACATGGATGCCCGCCTTGCATTGGGTGCCACCTTCCGCGAACTGGGCGAGTTGGACGAAGCCGAAGGCATCTATCGCGGGATACTGGAGATCGACCCGGGATCGATCGGAGCCAGGACCGGTTTGGGCGCCGTCCTGAACGCTTGCGACCGCAGTTCCGAGGCCGAGCCGGTCCTGATTTCTGCCCTGCGCGCAGCATCGGACCCGGATTTGGTGAGCGAGTTGGAGAACGAGTTAGGCGTAGCCTTTGTGCAGCAGCGACGATATGCCGACGCCGTCGATCAGTTCGAGCGCGCGATTGAACGATCGCCGCGTCTGCTGCAAGCGGAAAGAAATCGGGCCACCGCCTTCGAATATCTTCGGGATGCGCCGTCGGCGGTGGCGGCCTACAAGCGCGTGCTGGCCGCAGAGCCGTTGGATCTGAAGACGCATCTGCTGCTGAACGAATTGCTGCATCGCTGTGGTGACACAGAGAATTTTCTCAAATCCTATGACGAAGCGGCAGTTCGGGTTCCGGACGCATCGATCCTGCCCGTCACCAAGGCCGACTATCTGCTGCAGTCGGATCGGGCGGAAGAAGCACTGGAATTGTACCGGCGTGCGCTCTCCATGTCGCCCCGCGACCCGGCCGCCCATATCGGCTCTGGCCGGGCGCATATGGCGCTCCACCAGCCCGAACGCGCGATTGGCGCCTTCGAAGTCGGCCTCCGCTATCATCCAAACAATGCCGACCTGCTGACCTCGTTTGCCTACTGCCTTCTTGCCAACAGGGACGGAGCAAAAGCCCTTGCTCTTTCCGAACGGGCCGCCGCGCTGGCGCCGATCGATCAGCCGGCCCTGTCAGTGCTTGGTCTATGCCGGCGGATTGAAGGTAAAGAAAGTGATGACCGACTGAACGATTTTGCCAACCTGATTCAGGTTTTCGATCTCGATCCGCCCGAAGGCTATCAAGACATGGCGGACTTCAACGGCGCCCTGAGCGTGCATCTGGATGAGATTCACCAGGGGTCGCGGGCCTTCTTCAGCCAGACCCTGCGGGGCGGTACCCGCAGCTTCGATGCGTTTTTTCATCACAATCACGATTTGCGCAATCGGTTGAAACAACGGATTTCCAGCGCGATTGCGGACTTCATTGGGGCCATGCCAAACGACCGGCCGCACCCTTTTTGGGACCGGCGCAGCCGGGCATTTCGCTATTCCGGTTCCTGGTCTTCACGCATGTGCGACGGGGGCTATCATCTGAACCACATTCATTCGGGATGGATCAGTTCGGTCTACTATGTTTCGGTTCCAGATGTGGCGGCCGACCAGGAAGCAAAGCAGGGCTGGCTGAAATTCGGCGAACCCTCACACGATATCGGGCTTAACAATCCTGTGCAGCGCGTGATTCGGCCCAAGCCGGGACGCCTGGTTCTCTTTCCATCCTTCATGTGGCACGGCACTATTCCCTATCATTCGCCCCAGCCGAGAACCACGATCGCTTTTGACGTCATGCCCCACTGACAGCTTCGACCGAGGAATCCGATCCCCAGTGCAGGGTATTCAGGGAGTTCGAAATGTTCTGGCAGCAAGTTTCACCGAGCACAGCCCAATCTCCCGAGCAGACACGCCGGCGGTTTGAGGTAATGGAGCTTGAGGAACCGGCGATGCTGGAGGCGTCGGTTCTCAACATCCTCAACAGCGGTCTGGGGTTCCGCAAGTCCGCTGAACGGGGGGCCTGCGTGCTGGGAAACGGGCAAGCCATTCCGATGATGTCCTACGGGCTGATCGAGTATCTGATGGATATCGATCTGTCGAAATTCGAATTGCTTGAGCTCGGAGGCGGTTATTCGACGGAATTTTGGAGCGCCAGGGTGCGCTCGGTCGTCACGCTGGAGACGGACTCCGAATGGGCGCAAACGCTTTCAGGGCGGAATTGGCCCAATGTGGCGATCCGCTCGAGTTCGGCGGATTCGCTCGCCAATGACATGCTTTCCCTTGGCCAGATGTTTGACGCGATTATCGTGGATGCCAGCGCCAACCGCTATCGCTGCGCCAAGGCCGCGTTGCAAATTCTCAAGCCAGGCGGATTCATTCTGCTCGACAATGCCGACTGGTATCCGAATACGACGCGCCTCCTGCGAGGCGCCGACCTGATCCAAGTCGATTTTCACGATTTCCGGCCGTTGCGATGGTATCGCTGCGTCACCTCGCTATTTCTACACAAGGAGTTTCGGGCAAAACCGCGGTTTGGGGCGCTTCCGGCGCCGGCAATCGGCGGCAAGGATATCGCCGGCATGAATGACTGGGACAAGATCGTCGATTGAATGTCTGCCTGCCGCAATGGTCAGGAATAACTGTCGGCGTACCGGTTCAGCATCCGATCCAAATCGGGCTTGACCTCGATGAAGAGTTGAAGCGCCTGGGCCCCCTGGAAGATGTTCATGGCGCTGCCGTTCAGCGTCCGGCATCGAAGCGCTTTTGCCTTTCTCAGCAATTCCGTCTCCAGCGGAAAATAAACGACCTCGGAAACCCACAGATCGGTTCGCAACAAGGGCTCGGGCAATGGCAGACCGGGGTGACTGTCCATGCCGACCGGCGTGCAATTGACGAGGCCGTCTGTGCTTTTCAGAGCTTCGGCGAGGTTCACCCCAAGCTCAACACGATTCCCCTCAAATATCTGGTTCAGCCGGTCCACCGCCTCGCGGCCCCGTTTGGGATCGAGCTCAAATATCGTCAAATGTCGGGTACCCAGCTTCATCAGGGCATAGGCGACCGCTGCGCCGGCGCCGCCCGCGCCCAGCTGCACCACATTGTCGATGGGCACATCGAAAAAGCTGCGGCGAAAACTCTCATAATATCCGAACCAATCCGTATTATGGCCGATCCGGCGTCCATCCCGGAACACCACCGTATTCACGGCGCCGAGCGCCTTGGCGTCGGTTGACAGTTCGTCCAGAAACGAAATGACGGCATTGCTTGCAGGGATGGGTTATATTGACCCCAAGATAGCCCTTGTCTTGAACCTCTTTCAGCAGTCGGCCGAGCGCGTTGGCGCCGTCTTCGATAAAGTCCAGGTCGATGAGATTATAGCGAAGATCGATGCCCAACGACTTCGCCTCTTCCATATGAAGGGCGGGGCTGCGCGAAGTCTGAATTCCGGAACCGATCAGTCCGACTTCTACCGTTCCATCCAATTTTCCAGCCATCGCAAACTCGCTGCATAACCTGGGGCTTGCCGGCCGACCGCGGATTATCACCTCCGCCGGCCGGCGCCCCCAGCCTCTAGACACTCCTTCACAGATTACCGGCCCCCGCGCTTAACTTTCCAAAGTTAACGTCAATCACGTGGACCGCTGCCGATGCGATTGCCCAGCACACCGGCTCCTGGCGGTCCCAGATCGACACGCTGGGCCGGGTGCGCCGACAACCACTCGATGCCTTTGACGTTCAAAGGGACGACCTTGATGTCGTTGTTGAATTCCAGCTTCGCTTCCCGAATTCGGCGACCAGGCCGGCCACTTGTCTCTCGTGGTCGAGGGATCGCCGGTATTGGCGAACGCGATCAGCATGGCGCTCATACGCTGGGAGAGCTCGCGGTCCCAGGATGTCCAATTGCGCGTCACCCGCAATTCATTGAAGGCGTCCTGGGTCCCGAACCAATAGGGAATGTCAGCCGTGTGGTAGGCACCGATGGTTGCCGGATCCTGATCCGCGATCTTGACGCCGGGCGCATAGGGATGCTTGCGGCTGTAAGTGTCGATATAGGCCTTGGATTTGTCGTACTGGGTCTGAAGCATGGCGCATTGCCGGGCATTCTTTTCCAGGCCGCTTTCCCGCGCGACTGCGCCTGCCACGGCCCGGATGTCGGACACGCTGGCGACCGGATATAATTTGACAAACGCATCGGCATCCTTGCCATACATCTTGGCCGCGATTTCCCGGTATTCAGCCACCGTCTTGGCCCGCGACAGAGGGCTCGCCGCCTCGTCGTGGTTGAAGCTGGCAATGATGGACACATCGTTGATCTGATGGTCCTTCAAGATCTCCATCTGGGTCTTGGGCATGAAATACCCATCAATCGCCCCGCCAACCCGCACGCCATTGGTAACACTGACACCAACCTGTCTTTCATTCTGCAGTGCCAGAATTTTGTCGGCGGGTACGTTGCGCATATCGGCTAGGTCCGACGCCCCCAGACGCTTCTGAATGTCCAGGCCGGTCTTTTCGGCTTCGGCCAGCGGTATGTCCCGCGAAGTTCCCCAATTGCAGCCCGAAGACATCACCGCCCCGCGGAATAGCCCTTTCGACAGGGGGCTGAAGGTCTGTTCGATCACCGATCCCGCGCCGGCCGATTGGCCCATGATGACCACCTTGTCCGGATCGCCGCCGAACTTGGCGATATTCTGGTGAATCCAGCGCAAGGCGGCATTCTGGTCGAGATAGGCATAGTCCCCGGAATGTCCGCCCTGCTCCTTAGTGAGTTCCGGATGCGCCATGAACCCCAATATGCCCAACCGGTAATTGAAGTTCACGAAAACGGCGCCCCGCTTTGCCATGGTCTCGCCGCCATAAAGATCGATGCCCGACGAGCCGATGGTCGAACCGCCCCCATAGATGAACACGATGACCGGGAGCTTGGAATTCGCTGTGGAATTGCCCGGTGCCCAGATGTTCATATACAGGCAATTCTCGCTGGTGGGCTCCTCGCCGAAATAATGGTTGATATTGTGAGGTCGCAGCACCTGAATGCATTCTGGCATCTTGCGGTCGGCGTTCCACACGCCCTGCCAGCGGATCGGCTGCGGCGGCTTCCAGCGCAAATCCTGAACTGGGGGCTTGGCGAAGGGAATTCCCAGCCACGCCTTGACCCCGGAATCCAGTACCTTGCCGGCGACGGCGCCGCTGTCGGTTTGGATCGGGGCGACCGGCGTTACCACCTGCGCCACACTCGGTCCCGCCACAGCAGCGCTGCAAACCAGCGCCGTAAGCAACTTTGACAAATTCTTCACGACCCACCCCTTTGTTGCGTTTCCCTCGGGCCGGGGATGCCTCATGACGGCAGGCCCATCTCCCCGGTCCATTAGTAATTAACCACATAGTACATCAGACGGCAGAATTGAAAAGAGGACGAATTCCGCCGAGACGCTGGAAGACGCGGCGTCGCGAAATCGGGGAACGAAATTTGGGACTCGCTAACGCGTAAAGACCTTGCGGGTAGTCTTGTCAAATGCGCCGCCGACCGCGGATCGCGGCGTGAACCGTCCCCGGTTGATATAGACGGGGATCGTGGCCTCTTCGACCAGACTTACCACCCGGACATCCGGATAACCCCTTTGCATGGCAGTAAATTCGTCGACGATGGCCACGCCGAACTCCTGCTGGACCAGTGCCATGGCGGTTTCGGCAAAGCGAACATAGGTCGAGATTTTGAGATCGACGCCCGCCCGCTTGAACATGTCCCGGATAATCTGGGCATGTGGCGTGTCCTGCTGGAAGGAGATCACATGCTCGGCGGCAAGGTCCTTCAGAGCAATGACCTTGCGCCCGGCCAGACGGTGACTTGCATGCATGACGCTGACCATGCGCCCTTGCCCCACCCGTTCCGACGAGATGCTGGGATGGTCCACCTCATAAACCGTCAGGGCATATTCGCCGCGCTGGAACAGCAGATAATCCGTCACTTGCTCGATTGGCAGGATATCGAAATGCACACTGAAATTCCGGAATTTCTGCTTCAGCTTTCGCAGGATCACCGGAACCATGGAATGGCCGAGCGAGGGCGGCGCACCCAGGCGGAAAATATTGTCTTCCCCCGCCTCGAGCCGGCGCACGACCTGTTGAATGCGTTCCACATCCTTGTAGAGCAGCTGCACTTCATCGAAAAGTTGGCTTGCCTCCGACGTCGGAACCAGCCGCCCGCTCGAACGGTTAAAGAGCGGAAATCCCAGCTTGCTTTCCATATGCTTGAGCGCGCGGCTGAGGCCGGGCTGGGCGCTGTTCAGCATGCGCGCGGCCCCGTTCACCGATTTGGTGATCATGATCGCGCGGAAAATCTCGATCTGTCGAAAGCTCAACATAGGCGGCGGTGATCCATAGGCAAGCGTCAAACTATAATATAATGTTATATCTAGTTAATACATTTGTCTTGGGCTCCGGCGGCTTGGAGCCTGAAAGCCAGATCGCCCCGTGCTTTATTCAAACGGATGCACGGAGGCGCGATGTCCCGGGAATATTCGCTTGCCCATCTCACTTTGTTGTCTTTCGCTCCTCCCGAACTGATCGAGATCGCGGCAAGAGCCGGCTATGATTATGTGGGCTTGCGTCCGATAGCGGTTACGCCCAACGAACCCAAATATTCTCTTCACCAGGACAAGGAATTGCTGAAGAGGACCAAGCGAAAGCTTTCCGACACCGGCATCCGGATTCTCGACATCGAATTGGCGCGCATCCTGGATGGAGTGAACATCAAGGATTATGAGCCCGCCCTGGCCGCATCGGCCGAACTGGGATCGCGCTATTTGCTTTCCAGTATCTGGTCGGACGATCGGGCTTTCGCGCAAGAGAAATTCGAAGAGCTCTGCGCGCTGGCGAATCCCTATGGTCTGACCGTCTGTCTGGAATTCGTGACCTTCGCCAGCGTCACCAATCTTAGGGAGGCCGCGCGGGTGATTGAAGCCGCCCGCTGTTCCAACAGCGCGATTTGTGTCGATACGCTGCACTTCTTTCGTTCAAACTGCGCCATCGCGGAACTGAGCAAGCTGCCGCAGTCCTGGTTTCCCTACCTGCAGATCTGTGATGCGCCAAAGGATCCGCCCGCCACGCGCAAGGACTTGATTTTTACCGCCCGCGCCGAACGGAAATTTCTGGGTGATGGCGGACTGCCGGTTGCCGATGTGATCAACGCCCTGCCGCAGGTGCCTTACGCTATCGAGCTTCCGAATTTGGCGCTGTCGATCATCATGTCGCCGCTCGCCTTCGCGCGATATGCATTGACCACCGCCAACGATTATCTGGACGCGCATCCCCGATCCGGCAAAAGGGCGCACAAACATCCTTCGACCAAAGCAGCCGCCTGATCAGTAAAACGGCGCCGCAACCTGTGGCCTTGCCTGGGACCATGACTTAAGGGTTTGGTCCCCGCACGGCTGTCAGATAATCCTCGATCTGATTGATCTCGTCGTTGGAAGCCGTCATTCCGCGCTCCACCATGGCGTCGATGATGGACGCCCATTGCTGGCGGGTGTGGCGTTCGGAGGAAACCACCGAGATATCGTGGCATTGGCTGCACTTGACCACAGTCAGGTCATGGCCTGGACCCGGAGGCATGCCGCCGCTTGGGACCGGACCCGCCGGAAGCGCCGGTCCGCCTGGTGCGGTCGTCGTGGGAACCGGCGCCTTGGGCGCCGGGGATGCCATACTGACCAGCGTCGTTCCCGGATCGAGGGCAAAGGCGGTCAGGGAATCGTCGATCAGCGGCGCTTCGGTGAAGCCGCCGCCGGTGGAGGCCACCACCACATACTGTTTCCCATCCCGGCCCTGATAGGTGCTTGGTACGACTATCGCGGCTGCCCCCAAATGATACGTCCACACTTCCTTGCCGGTACCGGCATCGAAGGCGCGGAAACGCGCATCGTCGGTGGCGCCGATGAAGACAAGGCCGCCGGCGGTGGCGATTGAGCCGCCCAGATTGGGTCGCCCGGTGTCCTTCTTGTCGTCCGGCAGGCTGTCCGTGACGCCCAACGTGCTCCGCCAGGCGATCCCGCCGGTATTGACGTTCACCGCGTACAGAGAGCCCCAAGGCGGCTGCTGGCACATCATGTTGGATAGGGGCTCCTTGAAGCGGCCGCCTCCGGGCATGTCGACATAGGGAATATTGGAATCCGAGGAGCGGAATCCCCTGGCGGGCGCGCCCGGGATCGCGGCCGGCTTGTCCGTGAAGCCCTCGATCTGGCCCAAATCCTGGGTATTGACGAAGAGATAGCCAAGTTTGGGGTCGTAGGACATGCCGCCCCAATTGGCGCCGCCGATGGTCCCGGGAAACTGCACCCGAAGCCGGTTGTAGGTGACCGGCTGGAACGGCCCGCTCATCAGCAGATTGTGATCGGTGATGAATTTCCTGCAGTAGGATTCTAGCTCCGGCGTCACCGTCGCCACATCGGCCATGCTCATGCTCATGCGCCCCAAGGGCGCCGGTTTGACCGGGAATGGCTGGGTAGGCGAAGCCTGTTCCCCGGGGACGTCGCTTGGCGGCACCGGCCGTTCCTCGACGCCATAGATGGGCTGTCCGGTCACACGGTTGAGGATGAAAAGAAGCGCCGTCTTGCTCACGATGGCAACGGCGGGAATGGTCTTGCCGCCCTTTTTGACATCGAACAGAACCGGCGGCGATTCCAGGTCGTAGTCCCAGATGTCGTGATGGACGGCCTGGAAATGCCAAAGATATTTTCCGGTGTTCACATCCACCGCGACCAGCGAGGTGTCGAACAAATCGTCGCCCGGCCGGTCGCCGCCATACCGGTCGTATGCCGGCGCTCCGAAAGGCAGATAGGCGATGCCGCGCTTTTCATCCACGGTCATGAAACCCCAGACATTGGTGCCTGAACGGCCCTTCCAGGAATCGCCCGGCCAGGTGTCGTGATATTTCTCGCCCGGGTGCGGCACCGAATGGAACGTCCAGACCAGCTTGCCGGTCCGCACATCCCAGGCGCGGACATCACCCGCCGCACCCAGGGTGGGATATTCCTGGGTGAGACCGCCGGTCAGAACCAGATTTTTGTAAACCAGCGGCGGCGAGACATAGCCGTTTCTCGCATTTGGAAATCCATTCAATATTTCCGGGGTGTTGGTGTTGAGGATGCCGGTGTCGCCGAATCCGGGGATCGGCTTTCCGCTCTTGGCATCCAATTCGATCAACTCGCCGCCGCGGGTGCCGAAGATGATCCGTGGCGCATCCGCATCGGAACCTGCCCAATATTCGACGCCATGCGTGTCGGGCTGGCCGTTATCGGGAAGATCATAAACCCAGATTTCCTTGCCGGTGACTGGGTCGAGCGCCACGACCCGATGATAGGGCGTGGTGATGTAAAGCATCCCGCCAACCACAACCGGCGTGACCTCCGAAGAGGCGAAGCGGGCCGGCGCGCCGGAGCGACCTGAAGGGCGAAAGCCCTGTTCCACCGCCGCCCCCTCCGGCTTCATATGATAGATCCAGGCGGGCTTCAGCTGGGACACGTTGGCCGGCGTGATCTGGTCCGCGGCGGAAAATCTCTGCCCGCTCTTATCGTGACCGAAGGTGGGCCAGTCCGGCGCGGTTTCCGCCCCGCTGGGACGGCTGGGCATGGCGGCGATTATGGCAATCAGCGCCACGGCAAGGCTGCGATAGGACATATCCACCCCGGATTTTCTAGCGATCGATTTGCGGGGATATTAACTGTTTCGTACACTCAGGCAAGATCATCCGCTTTCCCCTTGGCGGCGCTTTACGGCGCGTCCGGCAAAGAGGCTCGTCTATTTCGCGGCAGAGCTTCCGCGACTTGGCCTGCCATGCTAACCTTGTAGGTGCCGGACATTTCTGTGTGAGGTTCCGATGCGGTCTCGCCAGTTGCTCTTGGGTCTATTGACATTTTTTGCGGCTTCGCCCGCTTTCGCCACCACGGTCGTGGTGGGCACTAGCGATACCCGCAACTGCTATTTTGCCACTTTGAACAACTCCACCCCGGCGCAATTGAAACGCGGCCTGGACAGCTGCACGCGCGCGATAAGCGCGAACGCTAGCGAACTATATCTGCGTGCCGCGCTGCTTGTGAATCGGTCCGACATCCGGCTACGAATGGCAGACTATTCCGGTGCGGTAGCGGACGCGGGTGCGAGTGTCGCACTGGAGCCCGATCTGGCGGCTGCCTATGTCAATCGCGGCGCCGCACTGATCGGATTGCAGCACTATCGCGATGCCCTGCCGCCCCTGGAAAAAGCAATAGCCCTGAACCAAGGCGATAAACTGCAAGAGGCCTACTTCAATCACGGACTTGCGCGCGAATATCTTGGTGACATTCAAGGCGCATATCGCGATTACAAGAAAGCCACGGAATTAGACCCGAATTTTGAACCCGCCAAGGCGCAGCTAAGTCGCTTCACTGTTATCCGGAAGTGACCAGGACCATTCCGACATAATCACAATTTTGCGGACCGAGCCCCGCAAGATCTGCGGCACGACTAGAGGCGGCGAGGCAATCTCCGCAGCGCTCCTACCGCAATCAGCGAACCAGCCGCCATCACGGCGGAGACTATCGGAAGACCGGCTCCGGCATTGAACAAGAAACCCGCTATCACCGGCCCAAGCGCGGCGCCGCCACGGCCGATACCGATGACCACACCGGTTCCGCCCGCCCTCAATTCCGCGGGATAGCAATTGGCTATCAAGGCATAGATGGCCACGACCGCGCCATTTGTGCAGACGCCCGCGCCACAGGCGACCCCCGCCATGAGTGAGGGATTAACCGGCACCAATCCAAACAGCGTCACCAGCAACGCCGACAGAAGCAGACAGGCCGTGGCGAGAAATCTCACACCCAAGCGCTTGGTCAGAAGGCTGACCCCAATGGCGCCAGCCGCACCCCCGACATTGGCCCATACCAAGACCGCGCCCGCCTGAGAAGCGCTGAATCCGAGATCGACAACGATCTTGGGAACCCATTTCAAGATGTAATAGAAGGTCGTGATGTGGGCGAGATAGACAAGGCAGAGCAGTGTGGTGGTTGTGGCTATGCCGGGCCCGAAAAGAGCAAATAACGACGGCGGCGTGGGGACTTTATCCCCGAGATCGTGGGCCATTGCGTGACCCATGCGACTCAGGACTCGATTGGCGCGCGCCAATGCATCCGGCCCGCCCCGTCGCGCCAGGAATGTTGGGGACTCCGGTAGAAACAGGAAGATCGCCGGCAGCAGTATAACGGCCGTCAGCCCGCCCAGCTCAAAGACGGCGCGCCAGGTCGCGTGCATCAACAGCATCGATACGATTGTGCCGCCCAGTACTGCGCCCAGGGGATACCCCCCGGCCATGATCGTCACCGATAGGTCGCGATTGCTCGCATTCGACAATTCCGCGGCCATGGCATTAGTGCAGGCCAGCATTCCACCGATGCCGACTCCGGTGATAAGCCGGATGCCGAACAGCGTCAGCAAATCGCCGGCATAGGCGGCCGCCAGCATGCCCGCCGACATCAATGCCAGACTGCCCAGTATGGTGCCGCGCCGGCCGACGCGGTCCGCCAGAGCTCCGATTGCAATGGATCCAATCGCCATTCCCACAAGCTCGGCTGACAAAACCACGCCCAAGGCCGCGTGATCGATACCCCATTCCTTGGCGATGCCGGGGGAGGCGAAGCTGATGGAAAGAACGTCAAAGCCGTCCAGGGCATTGAGGCAAACGCAGAGCCCGACGCTAACAAGCTGAAGCCAACGCATGGGCTCCCGAGCGATGATCGCCGATGGATCGCTGGCGGCCACATTGTCCCGGTGCGAGGTAGTCATGGCCTGGCGAGACGCCGCAGTTCCGGTTTGATGACCTTTCCCGCTCCGTTCCTCGGCAGTTCCGGAATGAACGAGACATGTTTCGGCACCTTAAATCGAGCAATGCGTGTTTCGATATGTGCGAGCAATTCGGACGTGTCGGGATTCGATCCGGCAACAGTGACCACAAACAGGTGGCCGACTTCGCCCCAGCGTTCGTCTGGAACACCCACCACCGCGCATTCGGCAACATGGGGATGACCCGCTAGGGCGGCTTCGATCTCGGCCGGATAAATATTCTCGCCGCCCGAAATGAACAGGTCCTTTCGTCGATCCACAATCCAGTGATAACCATCAGCGTCCGCGCGCACCACGTCACCGGTGCGGAACCAGCCATCGTCGGTAAAGGCGGCCACTGTCTCCTCGGGCTTGCGCCAATAGCCGCAAGTGATGTTCTCACCTTTCAAGAGAAGCTCGCCCGGTTCGCCAACCGGGCAATCACGTTCCCTGGAGTCGACAATGCGGGAGCGGATTCCCGGACCTCGGAGTCCCGCCGATCCCGCATGCGCGGCGATCAGTTCGGGATCGAGCGGCATGCCGAACACCGTGCCGGCTTCGCTCATGCCAAATCCGTCGACGATCACAAGGCCGTCATTCACCCAGGCGCGGATATTGGCAGCAGGATGGGGCGCGCCGCCGGTGAAAATGGCGGTCAGATGCCGCAAGCGGTTTGGTGCAAAGCCCGGTTCGGCCCTCAGCGCCGCAGCCATCTGCGGCACGCAAAAATAATGGGAAATACTCAGCCGCTGATCCGACAACCGGTCGAGGGTGCGCGCCGGATTGAAGCCGTCGGAAATCACGATGCTGCCACCTCGCATGAGGGCTGGCCGGATGTTGGTGATGAGCCCTAGAACATGGAACATTGGCGCGTCGCACAGAAATACACTCTGATGGGTGATACGGCCGAGCAGGGAGAAATTGATCGCCGTCTGCTCGATATTGCGCTCCGAAAGCAATGCCCCTTTGGGTTTTCCCGAGGTGCCGGAGGTGTAGAGGATCAGAGATGGCCGGTCTGCATCGCTGTTGAAGTCTTTTGGGGGTTGGGCGGCAGCTTCAATTGCGAAGTTATCAAGATTCAACCCCGAGAGGCCGGCCGCTGCCAGGCTGGTGTCACCCATAACCAGCATCGGCTCGGCATCCGCGACCTGACCGGTAACCTCCGCCGGAGAAAGACGCCAGTTTAATGGCACATAAATGGCCCCCAACTGGGCGCATGCGAGATGGGTAAGGACGCATTCGACTCGATTCCGAGACAATACCGCGACCCGATCACCCGGCTTCACGCTCCGGGCCGACAATGCAGTACCGAATTGGCCAATCAGCTGATCGAACTCTTCAAAAGTATGGCTGCGATCTTTCGCCAGATCGCTCGCAAAGACTTTTCGCGGCGTAAGCCGGGCGTGCAATCTGCAATGGTCAGCGCCCGTGGCCACAGTCCGCCTCAGCTCTTGGCCCGGGACTTGTTATAGGCACCGAGACCGGGCTTATAGCTTTTCTCGTCGATGAACTGCCGGATACCTTCCTTGCGGCCGCTATTGTCAAAGCTGTTGGAAGCTTCCTGGGCGCGTACCAGGTAATCTTCCGCATTGTCATAGGTCATCTCGCGAACTCTGCGGATCGCATCCTTTGTCGCCTTCAACGCAATCGGATTCTTTTCCAACAGCTTTTTGGCGATCTCGGTCACCCGCGTCTTCAGCTGCGACAAGGGCACCGATTCATTGACCAGGCGCCACTCCGCCGCCTTCACGCCATCGATCATTTCGCCCGTCAGGGCGTGATACATGGCGTCCCGCATGGGAATCAGCTCGCTCACCACCTTGGTGGCTCCGCCGCCCGGCAGGATGCCCCAGTTGATTTCCGAAAGGCCGAATTGCGCTTCGTTGGCGGCAACCGCCAGATCGCAGGCATAAAGCGGTCCATAGCCGCCGCCGAAACACCAACCATTGACCATGGCGATGGTCGGCTTCTGATACCAACGCAGCCGCCGCCACCAGCCATAGCTTTCCCGCTGGGCCTGGCGGACCGCGCCCAACCCTTTCGCCTCGGTCTCCCGGAAATATTCCTTGAGATCCATGCCCGCCGACCAGGCGGTGCCCTCGCCGGTCAGAACCAGAACCCCGACATCGTCCCGAAATTCCAATGCATCCAGCACCTGCATCATCTCGCGATTGAGGGTGGGACTCATGCAGTTGCGCTTTTCCGGGCGGTTGAATCGCACCCAGGCGATGCGGTCCGCGACGTCGTAGGCCACCGTGCTGGTCATCGGATATGATCCTCTTCAAATGGGGAAATGGCCCGGCTGGGTCTCGATGGTGATCCAGCGCAGTTCGGTAAAGGCTTCGATCCCCGCCTTACCGCCAAAGCGGCCATAGCCGGAGCCCTTGACGCCGCCGAATGGCATCTGCGCCTCATCATGCACGGTGGGACCGTTGATATGGCAGATGCCGGATTGGATCTGCCGCGCCACTTTCAGGCCGCGGGCAATGTCGCGGGTAAAGACAGCGGCTGACAGGCCATATTCGGTATCATTGGCGAGGGCGATCGCATGGGCTTCATCGCGGGCGCGGGTGACCGCGACCACCGGACCAAAGCTCTCCTCACGGAACAACCGCATATCGGGCGTCACCTTGTCCACCACGGTTGCCGGCATCAGCACGCCTTGCGACTTGCCCCCGCTGAGTTGGACGGCTCCGGCCGAGACCGCCTCGCCCACCAATTTCTCAACATGGGTCACGGTCTTCGCGTCGACCACCGCGCCCAAGGGGGTCTTGCCTTCGCGGGGGTCACCCACAGCCAGCGAGTCCGCCTTGGCCTTGAATTTGCCCAGGAACGCGTCAGCCACCGGTTCAACCACGATGATCCGCTCGGTGGACATGCAGATCTGTCCCTGGTTCATGAAGGCGCCGAAAGCGGCCGCTTTCACCGCTTCGTCCAGATCCGCATCCTCCAGCACGATGAAAGGCGCCTTGCCGCCCAATTCGAGCAGCACCGGCTTGAGATGCTCGGCGGCCCTTTTGGCGATAATCCGTCCTACGGCCGTCGAGCCGGTGAAATTGACCCGCCGAATGGCTGGGTGATCGATGAGTGCACCCACGATCTCGGCGGCGTCCTTGGGCGCATTGGTCACAAGATTGACGATTCCGTTGCCGAAACCGGCCGCCGCGAAAGCTTCAATAATCAAGGCGTGCGTTCGCGGGCACTGTTCCGAAGCCTTGAGCACAACCGTATTGCCACAGGCAAGGGGGACAGCAATGGCGCGAACTCCCAAAATGATCGGCGCATTCCAAGGGGCAATGCCCAGGATCGCGCCGACGGGTTCGCGCAGCGCCATGGCAATGCATCCGGGCTTGTCTGAAGGAATCACATCGCCGGTGATCTGGGTGGTCAGGGCAGCCGCCTCGCGCACCATGCCCGCCGCCAGCATCAAATTGAACCGCGCCCATCCCTCCGTGGCGCCGACCTCGCTCAACATGGCCTCGACGAACTGATCCGCGCGTGCCTCCAATTCGACCGCGGCCTTCATCAGCAAGGCCCGCCGGGCATTGGGCCCCATCGCGCTCCAGGCGGGAAACGCGGCCCCCGCCGCTTCCGCGGCGGCCTGTGCATCCGTCACGCTCGCGGCCGCAGCCCGGGTGGCCGCGCCGCCCGTGACCGGATTTCGGCGCTCGAATTGTGCTGCCGCCGCGCGAGATACACCGCCGATGACAAGAGGGACGATAGAAACCATGATATCCCCCATATGTCGAAACTTGATTGTTATATATTATAGCAATATTGAGTCTACACTGGCAACGGGATTCTCGGATGCGCAACCGCGTACGGAAATTCAAGAACCCCTTGAACCGCCATTTCGGCTATCAGCTGCGGCGTGCATCTGCCCTGATGATGGCCGATCTGGCGAAATCCTTGGGCCACTTTGGTATCCGGACTGCGGAAGCTTCCATATTGATCTTGATAGGTGCAAATCCGGGGATAACCCAAGGCGAAGCCGGCCAGATCCTCGGCATTCAACGCGCCAACATGGTTCCGCTGACCACCCAACTGATGGCCAAAGGCCTGATCAAACGTGAGCGGGCCGACGGGCGCTCTCATTCCTTGCACCTCACGCCCCGCGGCCAGGCTCTGGCCGAGAAATGCGAGAATACGATGCTCAAACACGAGGAGGGCTTTATCGGTGGCTGGCCCGCCTCCAAGCGGAAGAATATGATCTCGCAACTGCAAAAGATCTGGGATTGAGCCGTGACATCGAAATCGCCTGCACTGACATATGCTTTCACGGTCACAGTCCAGTTGGCCGCGCCCATCGAATTGGGCAATATAGAAGGTGTTCAAAAGCGCCTGGTTCCCATAACTGGCGGCCGCGTATCCGGTCCCCGGCTGGAGGGCACGGTGTTGCCGGGCGGCGGTGATTGGCAATCGGTTTTGCCGGACGGAATGACACGGGTTTTCGCGCGTTACACGCTTAAAGCCGCCGACGGCACCCACATCTCGGTCGCCAACCGCGGCATCCGGCGGGGCCCAGCCGAAATCCTGAAACGAATGGCGGCCGGCGAGCAGGTTGATCGCGATGCGTATTATTTTCGGACCGCACCACAATTCGATGTTGGAGCCGGACCGTATCGCTGGCTGGCCGAAACCATCTTCATCTGCTCTGCCGCGCGGCTTCCGGATCAGGCACTGATCGATTTCTACTCGGTCACTTGACCCTGCTGACAAATCACGCCGGGGCTCGATATAGAACCAATTCACTGGATGCCCTTTGTTCTTTCGGGCAAAAAATTGCGCCGCATGAAGTTCACGCGGCGCCAGTTGTCAGCCCCCCGAAACGGGGACCCGGGGAGAACGGTGTTAAACTGGCATGACCGATCCGGTCGCCATCGGCCCTTCCAGCCAAATCCGGTATGCGGTCAAAATTCTGCTATTCGAATTCTCCTTCTTATCCGTCCGGCCGCCAATCAGCGTTCATGAGCCAGTTGTGAGCCATCATTTTGTGGAGGGATCACCGATAATCCCGTTTATGAAATCGATCGTCTTCGCTAGCGCCATTTTGCTGGCGCCGCGCGTTGCCTCCGGTGTTTTTCCCAAGAAGCTGTGGCCGACCCCAGGAACCTTAATGAACTCGGTTTTCACGTCCTTGGCTTTCAACCGCTCGTAAAACTCCTCGCTTTGCGCAATAGGAACGGTTGTGTCTGCGGTACCGTGCATGATCAGGATCGGCGGCGTCTTGTCGCTGATGTAGGTCACAGGAGACGGCAAAGCCAGCTGCTCCGGCGTGCAGGCTTTTTCGCCGCCACAATCCAAAAAAGCATCGTGTCTTCCGCCGTTCGCAAATTGGGGCAACTTGGAGAAATCGAACACGCCGAACCAGACGACAGCGCCCTGCACGCAATCGGATGCCTGATCAAAGCCCACCGGGGCCGATGCCTGAACTTCGGCAACCGGGTGTTCGGGCGCGGCAACACGCGGAGCTGGGTCGAGGGCGGCAACTCCGCAGCTTACGGTTGCCAATCCAGCCAGGTGACCTCCGGCCGATTGACCCCAGGTCATCACCCGTTGCTTGTCGATGTTATATTTCTCCGCGTTGACCCGCAGCCAACGTATTGCCGATTTGACGTCCTGGATTTGAGCGGGAAAAGGCGCTTCTTTTGCAAACCGATAGCTGACGGATGCGACGACATAGCCATGCTCCGCGATGGAGGCGAGGACTTTGGGCCAATCGAGGAACGCCGCGCTCCGGCGGGGTCCACCCATGACCCAGCCGCCGCCATGAATATAAATTAGCAGCGGCCTGGGACCTTTTGACTTGAAGGAGGGCGGCGGCAGAAAAAGATCGAGCTTCAGCGGACGGTATCCCAGCAATGCCGAATAGGTGACATCGGGGAAACCGACGACGCCTCCCGGGAAATTCTTATGGATGTCTGCAAAGGAATCGACACCCACCGCCGTCACGGCTCCGCCGATCTGGGCCTCCGCGGCGATCTTTTCGCCTAACGTCTGTGCGTGGACACCCCCGCCAAACATCAAGCCCAGTAAGGCAACTACTGCAATTCCTAAATTTCGCATTACGTATCTCCCCGTCCACACCGTTCGTTGATGGCTACAATCTCGCCGTTGCTCGCGCCCAATCCGCCACTGCACATCACAAATTCAGGTTCATCCCGACATAGAACTGACGGCCAATCACGTCGAACGTACCCAGATCCGTATTGTTCTGAGAACTCGCGACAAAGACTGGTCCATGATTGAACAAATTCATGATGCCGGCACGGGCCTCCCACGTGTCATTGAACCGGTAGCTTCCAACGAGATCGAAGAGATTATATGCGTCCACGCCCGGAGAGGGATGCGAGGGGTTGGTCACCGAAGACGCATCCTTCATCGCGTCGGTATACTGCCAACGGAATATGATGGTACCGGTCCCAAAATCGTAGCCAATGGTGCTCAAGGCCTTCCAGGACGGATGCGGCTGTCCGACCGCTTCGGTCCCGCCAAATTGCTGGAATGGCGTATTTGGCAATGTTTCGACCGAATAGCCGACCGTGTCGTTAATGTTGGAGCTCAAAATCAGAGAACCCGAATCACTGTCGAAGCCGAAGGCATCCATGCCGATCCGCCAATTCAGTTGGATGTCAAAACCGTCGGTCTTCAGTCCGCCAAGATTTTCATACGGCGTCCGAATTTGAATGAGCTGGCCAGTCGCCGGATCTCTGGTGATCAACTGACAGAAACTATCGGTCGCCGAATAGCTGGGATTGGATCCATCAAGATTATAGCACTTGCTCAAGGCGGTTGTGCCGGTCACAACCGAAATCACATTCTTAATGGCGATGTTGTAATAGTCGACCGAACCTGAGATTCCCGATAGCCATGGGGACTTAAACTGCGGGTTGTACACAACGCCGACATTGTAGGTGTTGGCCTTTTCTGGCGTCAGATTGGGGTTGCCGGAAGTGAGTGACGCAGCGGCCGTAGTAGGAAATAAATAGTTTCCGATAGTATTGGCCGGCACCCCGGTCGCCACACACAACGCCTGCAGTTGGGTGCTTCTCGGCAATCTTGAATCGCAGGGTTCGCCACCGGTGGGAGGTGTACCGAACGCTGTCTGTCCGCCTGCGGCGGCCGAAAAGAGTTCGCCTATGTTGGGGGCGCGGACGGCCCGCTGATAGCTGCCACGCACCAAGATCGTATCCACCGGGCGCCATTTCACGTCCCCTTCATAGGTCGAGACGCCGCCCGTGGGTGTGTAATCCGAAAAACGATAGGCGCCGCCGACATTGAGGGACTGGGCCAGCGGAACATTTGCTAGTATCGGAACGTCGATTTGTCCCGCTATTTCCGAAACTCTCTCGGCGCCCTGTGCGCTTTGCGAAGCAATGACCGCCTCTATGTCGCCCGCCGCCAACGAACTATCCGGCGAAAATTTGTAGGTATCGCGGCGGAAATCGGCCACGAGCGCAACCTGAACGTCGCCAGCCGGCAATGTCGCGATTGAACCTTGCACCTGCCCTTGGACAACGGTCTGGGATATATGCTCCGTGCTGTGCGCGGTTGTGGAAATGTAATTTTGGCAGGCTGCGGACAGATTGGTGCTGTTTATGATGCCGAAGGGATTGAATCCACCGGCGCAAATGGAATTTCCTCCGTCCGGCGCATTGAATAGAGCCTGAACGCGTGATTCCAAAACCGCATGATAATTCGACTGCACATGATCGGTCGAAGCGTAAGACGCGAAGAAATCCCATGTCCAATCCCGGAAACCTAACGCCCCGCGCAGTCCGCCCAGTATCTGGCCCGTATAATAATGCTCGTCCCAGGCCTTTGCCGGAATACCGACATAGCGCGCATTAAACGTAAATGGCGCATTGGGATTGAGCCGTGCCGCCAGAATAGTTTTCAAGTCTGCCGGGATGAAAGGATTTGCGACCGGAATGGTCGGAACGGCAAATTGGGTCAGGCTGCCGCCGCTGCTCGTGTATACGTCCGAGTCCACGTAGAAGCCGTCAAAATAGGCTTGAATATCGGGAGTCAGCTTATAGGTGGTCTTTGCGTAGATTGTTCGCTGATCCAGCGGGTTTTGGATGTAACCTTGAATTCCAACGGGCATTCTGACATTGCCGCCAAGCACGGCATAACCGCCAGAGGTCGGTCCCTGGTAATTTAGTGCTCCATTCTGCTCGAACAGCGTCCCGTTGTCGTTGAAACCGAGGTTGCCATTGTTCGGTACCGTTCCGGTTACGCCATAACTGGAAAACACGCTGTTGACGACCGATTGCGGCGGCAAATTATTTGCCGAGGGAACATATGTTCCTTGTCCGATATAGGAAGACGGGGTGGCCAGATTGAAGAATGACCGTTCGGCGCCCCTTAAGCCGGAACGATACCGGTAAGAGATAGAGGCGAGAAAATATCCTTTGTCGTTATTATAATTACCGCCCGCCGTGACGGATGAGTTGACTGTCGTATAGTCACCCTTGAACGAGTTCCCGTACTGGACCGAGGCGCGGACGCCATTGAAATTGGTAAGCGTCTTGAAGTTGACGACCCCCGACATGGCGTCAGAACCATAAACGGCCGAAGCGCCGCCGGTGATGACGTCCACATCGGAAATGACGGAACTCGGGACGAAATTAATGTCCACGTCACCCGAAATGTCGGCAAAAGGCAGCCGGTGGCCATCTAGCAGAACCAGATTTCGCTGAGCTCCGAGTCCGTGCAGATTGAGCGTCGCGTGGCCGCCGGTCCCCTGTCCGCCAGTGCCCGCGCCGCCCGCGGCAGCAAAGTCGGGCAGTTGGTTCAACGATGCTTCCAACGTGATTTGACCGCTCGATTTCAATGCCGCGACAGAGGCCGTGGTAATGGGGCTTGCCGCTGTATAGTTCGGACTTTGGATCAGCGACCCGGTAACGACCACTGTCTCGGTGGACGCTTCAGCCGTTGCGGAATTCGCGGCCTGACCGTAGCTTGCATGGCTGGACGCCATCAATGCTATCCCGGCGAACGACGATGAAGCAAAGAACCGAGCTGAGTTCTTCAGGCGCCCGATGATAGATTGACGATGTCCAGTCATATTTTCCTCCGCAATTTCTTCACTTGCTGGCGCTGTGGACCTTAGCCGGCTTATGACGATTTAAAATGAGATGAGTAGTGCTGCATTCGGCTCGAAACGTTCGGAGTGCAACACCAGTAGTCCTCCCCCTATTCTTGGACACGCGACCCATCCGCCGGTTGGTCGGCGCAATATATTTATGGACCAACTGGTACACTATATGTACCTTTTAGTCCATACGGGATAGATGAACGAAGATCTCACCATTATCGAGCGGGGCCAACCAATGCTGCACTTGCGAATGGGTGCGATTTTGTTGGGCGCATTGTTTGCAACCCCGGCCTTGGCTGCCGCGGCAGACTCCTGCGGTCCCGTGGGCGACTTCAAATTCGTTTGCGACGCCGAACACCCGGAAGATTTGCTCCCGGTTCCCGGCACGCGTTGGATTATCGCCAGCGGCTTTGCGCCTGGCTCCGGCCTGAAGCTGGTCGATAGCCGCAGCAAAACGCTTCACCGGTGGTTCACCGGCGCGCGCGAGCAAATTGATTTTGATCGGACCGGATTCGGGAACTGTCCGAGCGCCCCGTCAGCGCGCGCCTTTGAGCCTCATGGGATTTCGCTGATGCCGGAAAAGAACGGACATTATCGGCTACTGACCGTAAATCACGGCGGCCGCGAGACCATTGAGGTCTTTGACGTGGATGCGAATGCCGATGTACCGCTTCTCACTTGGCGCGGTTGCATACAATCTCCGTCGGGCTTTACCAACAGCGTCGCGCAATTTTCCGACGGTACAATCCTGGTGTCGGTATTGACCCGCCCGGGAACCACAATCGCTGACTTTGTCCGGGGCCGGAAGACTGGGGGCGTGTTTGAATGGATGCCAGGCGGCAGGAAATTCCATTTCTTGCGGGGCACCGACTTGCCCGGCGACAATGGCCTGGCGACCGACCCCGACCAGAAGCATTTCTATGTCGTGGCGTTTGGCCTGCACGCCATTGCCGCCTTCTCTCGCTTCCAAACGGAGAAGCCCATCCGCATTTCTGTCGCTCCGGGCTTTATGCCGGACAATATTCATTGGGTTGACGGGCATCTCATCGCCGCCGGCATGATGAGCGACGAGCCAGCCTGCGGCGGTGTGCGCAAGGTGATCCGAGGCGTCGCCGACGGCATGATGTGTCACAGGGGCTATGGCGTTGCGGAATTCTATCCAGAGCCTGGAAAATTCCGCATGATCGCCTATGGCGAGCCGAATCCGGCATTCAACGGCGTGTCCAGCGCATTGCTCATGGGGGACACGCTCTGGCTGGGTTCGTACCAGGCCGATCGGATCGCCTATCGCAGGCTCCCCGGATCACATTGAATTATCGCCCGAATCCAAAAATGCCCCGGTCGCTTGCATAACAAAAAGCGATCGCGCTATTAGGTTGGGTTCATGTCCGTCCGCCGGGATTAAGGCTAAGCAGCGATTCCATTGTGCCAAATAAAGTGAAGCGAAAAGTTCGCGCAAAAGCTGCCAGACCGGCAGCAATCCGAAGGCACAAACGCAATCCCATTGCGACGCGAAACGAGCTTCTGTCGGTGGCAACCGAGGAGTTCGCACGGTTCGGCCTGTCGGGAGCACGCGTCGCCAGGATCGCCAAGAGAACTTCGACTTCAAAGCGCATGATTTACTATTATTTTGGCGGCAAGGAAGCCCTGTACCGCGCTGTATTGGAATCGGCATATCTGGGAATTAGGGCAATCGAAGCCAAACTGAACCTCGAAGAATTGGCCCCGGCTGACGCCATCCGCGCCCTTGTGGCATTGACATTCGACTATGAGGATACCCACCCCGAATTCATCAATCTCGTCAGCATGGAAAACCTCAATAAGGCCCGGTTTCTCTCCAAAGATGGTGACATTTCGGCCATCAACAGCGGCATCATTCAAAGACTGGATGGCATATTGCGGCGTGGGCAGGTGGCGGGTGTATTTCGCAAAGACCTCAACACAGTCGATGTCCATATGATGATAAGCGCCGTCTGCTTCTTTCGGGTCTCCAATCAGTACACCTTCCAGGCGCTGTTCAAACGCAACTTCTCAGATCTGAAGGTGCGCGCCCTTCATAAGCAGATGGCCTGCGATGCAATCGTCAGGCTCCTGGCGCCCTAGCGTCCTTTGCCTTACCGGCAATTGGCGTCGGCACATGTCAAACCGCTCTACTAGGCCACCAAATTCCAAAGCACGAAGACACGGCCGACCCGATCCTTGATTTGAGCATCAAAACATGGCTTGTTTATATGTACGAACTGGTTAGTAGTGACATTATAGCCAGAAGGGCGTGGTTCTCGCGGACGCCCGCGGTGGCTTGGGTTTCAAAAGAATATTCAGGGTTCAGGAAACGACAACTGGGAGTAAATCATGCGCGCTTGCGTAATGGCGCCGGCAGTTCTGGCACTGGGCGTTTTGGTTGCCTATTCCGCGCTTGCCGATCCCGCACCGGTGCTCGGCACGGCCAAGGACGCCGACGGCAAGCCGCTGCCCTTTGGCCGGCCACTCTATCAGAAGCCCGATACACCGCTCGGCACCGGCCCATTCAAGGTGGTCATGGCCGAGGATCCCACGCTTCCCGATCACACGCTGTATTATCCCGCTAACATCGCCGCGGCGGGAAAGCTTCCCATCATCACTTGGGGCAATGGCGCCTGCCTGAATGCCGGCAATCGCTTCCGGATCACCTTGACCGAGATGGCCAGCCACGGTTTCCTTATTGTCGCGGGTGGGCCCATCGCCAATCCCAAATACAAATTGGGACCGCAGGAAAATCCACCAGTGAACTTGGGCCCGCGACCCCGTCCGGCGGCGGCGCCAAATCCGCCAAAGCCCAAACCCGGCGATGCAACCGGGCGTAATACCGCTCCGCAATTGATTGCGGCTATCGACTGGGCGGTGAAGGAAAATGAAAACCCCGCCAGCAAATTCTTTCACCGGCTCGATACGGATGCGATCGGCGTGGCCGGACAATCCTGCGGCGGGATGCTCGCCACCTATGTCTCGGGCGATCCGCGCATCAAGGCGACGGTGCTTTATTCCGGCGCACCTCTGCTCAACCGGGCCATGCCACGCGGCATGATGCCGGAGGAAGACGCCAAGGCTGCCCTTGGCAAGATCCATGCGCCAGTCCTGATGCTTGCGGGCGACGCGGAGCACGACATCGCCCACAGCAGTACGCTGCGGGACGCGGACTACATCAAGGGCGCGCCTCTATTCGTGGCTTGGCATGCAAAGCTCACCCATATCGGCACCTATGGCATGAAGAATGGCGGTGAGCTGACCCGGTTGGGTTGGGAATGGTTTGCCTGGCAATTGCGCCACGATCAGAGCTCCGGCAAAGTCTTCAAAGGTCCCGATTGCGGCCTGTGCCAGGAAGGCGATGGCTGGCATGTGGTGAAATACATGAAATGAACCACACGCGAAGGTTCAATCATAACGCATCTGCTTCACTGACCCCACTCTGACCTGGCGCTGGACCACGTAAAGGAGAACGCCATGCCCCATATTCGCCGCATCTGCCCGCTGATCGTCGCGGCAACACTCAGTCTGCTTGCAAACCCGGCCGTGGCTGGCTTGATGGTCCCTGTCGCCGGCGATCCAGTCACGATCGACAGCGGCAAGGTTTCGGGCACCGAACTGGGCGGAAACATAAAGGGGTATTTCGGCATTCCCTTCGCAGCCCCGCCCGTAAGGGAAAATCGTTGGCGCGCGCCCCAGCCGGTCAAACCCTGGACGGGCATTTACACCGCCGATGATTTGAAGCCGGAATGTCCGCAGGGCCTGCGCTCCCCCAGCATCAATCATTACTTCGGCGAGGAAGCGTCGTCGGAAGATTGCCTATACCTCAACATCTGGGAGCCCGAGAACACCAAACCGGGCGACAAATTGCCGATTGTGGTGTGGATTTATGGCGGCGCTTTCGCCGTCGGATCCGCCTCCAGCCCGATCTATTCGGGAGCACCTTTGGCCCGGGACGGCGTTCTCTACGTTGCTCTCAATTACCGCTTGGGAATTTTCGGGTTCATGGCCCATCCCGAACTGACACGGGAGTCCGGACATAACGCATCGGGCGATTGGGGCTTCCTGGATCAGGTTGCGGCGCTGAAATGGGTCCAGAGGAACATCGCTGCGTTCGGCGGCGATCCCCGCAATGTCACCTTGGTGGGGCAGTCCGCCGGATCGATGTCGATTAACAATCTTATGGCCAGCCCGTTGGCCAGGGGCCTGTTCCAGCGAGCCTTAGGCATGAGTGGCGCCACAGTGGAAGGCGGTGCCGGCAGCGGCGTGCCGTTGCAGGAAGCCGAACAACAGGGGGTCCGGCTTCAAGAGGCCATGAAGGCCAATTCTGTCGAAGACATGCGCGGCTATTCCTGGGACAAGATCATGGACATCGCCCGCAATGCCGGCATCCGCATCGGCCCGGATATCGATGGCTATTATCTGCCCGACACGGTCCAGCATATTTTCGAGGCGGGCAAGCAGAACGACGTCACGCTGGTGACCGGTTCGACCGCCAATGACATCGGTACATCGCCGCCCATTCGCAAGGCGAAGACTCTAGAAGGCTACCGGCGTCTGGCAGCGGAAATGTACGGCGACAAGACTGGCCTGTTCCTGAAACTCTGGCCTGCCTCGAGCGATTCGCAAGCCGCGATGCAAGCCGATCAGGTCGGCCGCAACAGCGGCTTTGCCGTCGGTGCTCGCAATTGGGTGCGGATGCAATCCAAGACGGGCACCAAGCCCGCCTATCTTTACATGTTCGACAAAGTGCAACCTTTTGCACCCGGCGTAACCTTCAGCGATTTCGATCCTGCGACCGCTGGAGCTTATCACATGGGCGATGTGCCTTATTTTCTCGGCACCTATGAAGCATTCAATCTCTTCCGCACCACGCGGAACTGGACAGACGCCGATCGTTCGCTGTCCTTGAATTTGCAGAGCGTTATCGTCACCTATGCCAAGACTGGCAATCCCAACACGCCTGAGGTGAAGTTCGTGAAATACGATCCGAAGTATGAGATGCGTACCGATATTAACGACAACATCACCAACGAAAGACTGCATACCGCCAGCCTTGATTTCCTGGCGGAGACCCCCTCTCTCCTAACCGAAAGGCGAAGCCGCGCTTCTGCATCGCAACCGGACAAGGCTACAACGCCGAGTGGGACCAACGGGCCTGTGCACAATCCCCATTAATTCGAACAGCGGCGGACCCCGCACGACGCGCCACATGCTGCAGCTCCGTTAGTTCAAAAAGTTCAAAATCATTCGAAATATCTAACTACCGGAGTGCCACGCTCTGCGCGACCGCATAGCCGCCGGCGGGAGAAGAAGAACCTATCCACCCCCGCCATAGTTTCACGCCTCGTTTGGGAGCTTGGGCACCCGGCTTTCCGTGCCCGATTGTGCGGCGTACCTGAAGATCAAATCATCGCCGAAGATCCGGCGCAGGTGGTCACCGAAGTTCGCCTCCACGTGGCTGCGCTTAGTCTACTACAGTGGCGGCGAACCGCCGGACCGTGGTCGCAGGGCTGGCCGAGTTGGCGTTTGCCGCTGCAGCGAGGACGGCCAAGGTGTATAAGATGGGCGTCAGAAATTGCCGCAAGAAACGGATTGCTTGAGATTAAGCCATGGCTCACCACGCGGAGAACGTCATGTCTCGGGCAAATTGCAAACGCAACGGCTGCGTTCCTATAACGGAAAATCAGGTAGCAAAGCCTCTGCCTGTGCGCTTGTGGACGTTCCGAATGGCCCATCTTGCTACACCAGGGAACGTAACGCGCCGGGCTCAAATAAAGATTTCGTCCTAGGTCGTCATGCCCAAGACCCCGGAGGCAATGATGACGGATGTCTTCCAGTTGGACGACTTTCTGGACAGCAGACCCCTGAACTTCATGCATATGAAGATCATCCTGCTGCTCGCCCTGACAATGCTTATCGACGGGTACGACATCTTTGCAGTCGGATATGTCTTGCCAATTCTGGCAAAGTCGCTGCACGTCGCGCCCCATGCCCTTACCATCACATTGGTGCTGCAAGAAGCCGGATTGCTTGTCGGTGTCGTTATTCTGGGTCCCGTAGCAGACAAGTTCGGCCGCAAAACGACACTGCTGGGCTCTGTCGCGTGTTTTGCCGTATGCAGCATTCTCACCACTCAGGTCACGACCTTGGGAACATTTATGGCGATTCGCGTCATATCCAGCATGTTCCTCAGCGGGGTCATTCCGAATACCGTCGCTCTTGCTTCGGAGATAGCCCCCAAAAACCGGCGGGCGGCGGCCGTGTCGATAACCTTTTGCGGCTATACGGGCGGCAGCTTCCTCGGGGGGCTTGTGCAAGCCTTCATATTGAAATCGTTCGGTTGGCAAGGTGCTTTTTGGGTGGGGGGAATACTACCCATAATCATTTTCCCAATTTTGCTATGGCAGCTTCCCGAGTCACTGCGCTTTCTGGCACGCGGCAACCAGCGAGATCCGCGCATCGCGCCTATCCTTCAAAAACTTGACCCCACGCTTTCTCTTAGTGGTCACGAAAACTTTGTTGCGCGGGACCCACTTGCGAACCGGGGCAGGGCCGTACCGGCGGACGCCCTGTTCAAGGGCACATTGTTGCCGGTGACGCTTCTTCTTTGGACCGCTTATGCCATGGGATTCATGGTCAGCCATGTGCTGGGCTCGTGGAACACAACGGTTTTGAACACGGTCGCGGGCATTCCGATTCAAAGCCTATCCGTGGTTATCGCCGCCAGTTCCGTTGCCGGAATAGTTGGTGCGGGGACAATCGGGTTGATAATGGACATATTCGGTCCCGCCAAAACCCTGATGCTCTACTTTCTCGGTGAAGCCATTTCGCTGGCGGTGTTGGCGGTTTCCGACGTTCATTCCTCGGAGCTCATTTTTCTATTCATGGCGACGAGTTATTTCAATGCGGCCGCGCTCAGCGGGCTGAACGCCTTTGCCGCGATGCTCTATCCCTCTCGAATTCGGGCAACTGGCGTGGCTTGGAGCTCGGGTGCTGGCCGGGCCGGCGGCATGTTCGGCCCGCTATTCGGTGGCTTCATGCTTCAGCATCGCTTTGGGCTTGCGCCGATATATTTGACGACGGCCCTGCCGGCACTGGTCGCTGCTATGAGCCTGTGGATTGTGTGGCGGCTTCCGCACACCCAGGCCGGGGGATCCGAAGACGCGCGTCTTTCCGAAGCCGTCCAAGACACGGCCACCTCGGACCGGGCACCCATTTAGCGGGGCGAAAGCCCAAACCTTTGCGCTGCGGCTTCCCCTGCCAAGGCCGCATATTACGTCCCAGCGACGCCGAGAAATGAGTGTCAAATGAGAAGAGCACTTGGCTTCGGGGGCGCCGCTGTCGCGAAGCCTTAAGCTAATTTTTAGGGGCTAACGACGCTACCGGGAGCCAGACAGAGCCCTGAGGCGATCGCCAGCAGCTTCTTTTCAAACACAGTTTCATTTGTTACCATATCGCTACCCGGCCCCTTCAGGAGAATGAGCGTTGCATATCATCAACTCGCACTTCCATTGGTGGCCGCGCGCCCTGTTCGAGCAGCTTTGCGAGCGAAAGGGATATCCCCGCGCTGAGCGCAATGCCCGGGGCGGGTACACCTATTATCGGAAGGCTGGGGTGCCGCCGGGCTTCAACCTGGGGGCGGAATGGTTCGATCTCGACACCCAGCTGGCGCACATGGATGGTCTGGGCCACCGGATCGACGTAATTTCGTCCATCGGCCCGCTTTCCATTCATTTCTCCGACTTGCCGTTGGAAGAAGGCCGGGCCGCGGCCGAGCTTTGGAACGCCCAGATGGGCTGGGCGCAGCGCGAACATGCCGGCCGGCTCTGGGCCACGGCGGCAATTCCTTTGCGCGACACGTCCATTGCGCTGGAAGTGCTGGAGAACGCGGTCTCAAAGCACCGGCTGGTCGGTGTGAACCTGCCCGGGAGCGTGGGAGATGATCCCAACATCGACGCCGCGCGGCTGGAACCGTTCTATGCGCGCGTTGCCGAGCTTGGTCTGCCGGTGTTCCTGCATCCCACCGACGCCATTTTCTCCCACATGCTCGAAGGTTATGGCGGCGCCCTTCATTTGAGCCTGGGACGTGTGATCGAGGTCAGCGTTGCGGCCATGCGCCTGGTCTATTCCGGTCTGATGGAACGGCATCCGGAATTGAAGATTTTCATGTCTCACACAGGAGGCGCCCTGCCCTACCAGGCCGGCCGCATGGACAAGAACGGTAAGGGGGCGAAGCTGCCATTGCCGCCTAGTGCGTATATCCGCCGGATGTACACAGACACGGTCTCGCCCCACGTGGCCGGCATGAAATTCGCAGTGGAATTCTATGGGACAGATCACGTGATTTACGGCAGCGACTATCCCTGTTGGGATCCGGCCGAAGTGCTGCGCTTGTTCGCCGAGATCGGCCTGTCCACCGAAGATCAGCAGAAAATCCTCTACGCAAACGCCCAGCTTCTGTTCAATCTCGATCGGGCAAGTACTCGGGCTCTTGGGGCCGTCGCCTGACCCATGAGCGACAGCGCTGAGCGCCGGTTTGATGTCGATGCTTTCCTGAATGGTTGTCGAATCCGCGCCATTCACATTCGAATCCTGATTCTCCTCGGTCTGATCATGCTGGTCGACGGCTATGACATATTCGTCGCCGGCACTGTGCTGCCGGATATTTCGCGCGCTTGGCATGTCAGCCCCTCATCCCTCACGGGAGTTTTCGTGTTCCAGCAGTTTGGTCTGCTGACCGGCGTTCTGGTCACAGGGCCCTTGTCGGATCGCATCGGACGAAAGCGCGTGCTCATTGGCTGCTTGGCGGGCTTCGGTCTTGCATCCTTGGTCGTGACGGCGGCGCGTACCCCCGTCGAGTTGATGGCGTTGCGCTTCCTTTCAGCAATCTTCTTCTCGGGGGCGCTTCCCAACTGCATTTCCTTTGTGGCGGAGATCGCACCCAAGCGCCTCCAGGCCGGACTGATCAGCACCGTGTTTTGCGGCTACACGGCCGGTCAATTGCTGTGCGCCAGCGTTCTGGCCTTCGTGATCGAGCCGTTCGGCTGGAGGGGCGGCTTCGTCATGGCAGGCCTTCTGCCCTTGATACTTTGCCCGTTTGTAATCCTCTTCCTGCCCGAGTCGATCCGGTTCCGGGTCACGCAAGATCCCTACGATCCACGCATCGGCCCCATGCTTCGGCAGTTCGATCCCGACCTTGTTCTAGGCGGTAACGAACGGTTTGAGCTTGAGGGCGCTGATCCTGTCCCCGGCCGCTCGGCGCCCGTCACCAGGCTGTTCAGCCGGGGGCTGGTGCGAATGACCGCGCTCCTGTGGCTGGCCTATGTGCTGGCTTTCACCGCCAATCAACTGATTCAGAACTGGGACACCACCATCGTCCATCATGTCGCCGCCATACCCTACAAACGGGTGGCGCTGATGTTGGCAAGCCGCACGGTGCTTGGCATATTCGGCATGGCGACAGCCGGCTTCGTCATGGATCGCTTCGGCGCGACGCGTGCCTTGACCTTCTTTTTTGCCTTGTGTGGTGCAGTGTTCGCGGCCCTCGCCTTCTCCAATCTCGGCTCAGCAGTCGGTTTCGTGATCTATACCTTGTCAGGCTATGCGATCAACAGTTCGCTCAGCGCTCTGAACTGCCAAGCCGCAATCGTTTATCCGTCGGCTATACGCGTAACCGGCGTGGCCTGGGCTTCAGGCTTCGGACGGCTCGGCGGCATGTTGGGGCCGGTCATCGGTGGCGTTCTTCTGGCGGGCCATCCCACCACTACCAGCATCTATCTCACTACCGCCGTGCCTGAGCTGCTGGGCGCTTTGGCTGCGGCAGCGATGCTGTGGGCGAGCAAACCGCGCAATCTCGAAGTTGTTGCCGCCTAAATGATAAAGTCGAGCAATTCCTGAGCCGGCGCGTCCGCCCTGACCGCATCCAGCAGCGCCGCGACCGGAGCAAGGTCGATCCCGTTCGCCAGACACAATCGCCTCGCCTTCTCCTCAAAGCGCGCCCATCCGAACGGCAGGCTCGCGGCGCCGGCGGGCTCCAGCACCAGCGCCTCACGGGGCGAAGCGCCCGCCGCTTCTATCCGGACCCGTCCGCCCCAAGTCTGAGGAAAGGCTTTGTCGAGTTCGGCGTCGGTTTCGACGCTCACCCGCGCAAGGAACGCAGCGACAGCCGGATCGGACCGCGGAGGATTCCGGACCACATCGTCGATCGCGCCTGGCACGCAGGCGATCAGGGCCATCTGGTAGGCCGCCGACACCAGGGATGGAATGCGCGCATCGGGGAGGCCGGTTTCCCCAATCATGGCGCGGTAGGCGGACGGAGCGCCAATCACGATTTGGTCGTCGGGACCTACCGGTTGTTCCGCCTGAAGGCTGCGGAAGGCCTCGATGGCGGCGAGCGCTTGGCGCGCTGTTGGAAACGGCTTGATATCCACCGCGAGCAGCCGCGGTCTGCTCTGAGGCGCCATGTCCTCGGGCTGGACCTTGAGAGCCGTTGCGTTGCTCCAAGCTTCCAGCGCTGAGGCAGGTGCGTCGAAACCGGCCAAGGCCGCTTCGACCGCACACACACCGTCGACTGCTGCGTGACCGAGCGACAGCCAGCGCGGCATCGTGCGGTTCAGCCGCCCGCTCGAATGCCCCACGGCCATGGCTAGCGCCGCAAGAGTGCGATCAGCGTCCAAGCCCTTGAGCCGCGCGGCCGCAGCCGCGGCGCCGATCGGCGCCGCGGACAAAGTCGGCCAGACGCCGCCATAGATTGCGGTGGCGCCGCCGATTGCCTCCCCAAAAGCCACCATGGCTTCGTAGCCGGCAAGAATGGAGTCGTGAACGGCGGCCGCGTCCGCCCGGGTTTGCGACGCCAGATGGAGTGCTGTGGGTACAATCACCGAGCCGGGTGTGACGCAGCCGCTGATTGCAATGTCATCGATCTCAGTGGCGCGGATGGTCGCTGTCAGCCTGCGCAGCCGGCCATGACCCCCGCTCGGCAAGCCGGCCAGTGGCGCGGCCTCGGGCAATCGCCGCCCGATCAAAGCCGCCAATAGCGTATCGAACACATGCTGGCGGACAATGTCGCGCAACTCGGCCGATGGCGGCGGCGCGGCAGCCAAGCGAGCGGCCAACACCTTGAGAGCCGCCACGACGATCAGCCCGGCGCCAAATATTCAGCGCCGTTCGGCCCGATTTGGACCATCGCGGTGGCAAACCCAGATGGACCGCCCTCGACGAATACTTGCAACGACAGGACCATGTCCTTAACCAGCGCAATGGACTCTCCCGGTGCAACGACCGGGCGTTCGTCGAGATTCAGACCGATCCCGCCACCGAACCCATAGGACAACGCCATCGGTCGCGCGGCCTCGGGCAGCTCGGCCAGTGCCAACTCCGCGAGATCGCCGGCGCGCGTGCCCGGACGCGCTGCGGCGATCATGGCGGAAAGCGCGCGCGAGGCCGGCCCTTCGGCGGACGATCGGGTCGCCGCCGTCGCCCAGTAACCGTGCTGGTCGACAGCAACCCAAAGCATAATAGGGTCATGACGCGCCGGGTTTAGTCCTTCATAGGGCCGCAACCCGTTCGGCGCGCTGTTCACAAGGCCGCGGAAGCCGCGCGCGCCCTGAAGCCGCGCCACCCGTTCGGCCTCGGCTAACGCGGCGGCGTTGCTGGCGCCGTCGGCGAACGCGCGCGCGCCGGCGGCCAAAGCCTGGTTGGCGATGGCCAGGCTTCTGCCGATCGCAAGCCGTTCGCGCGGGCGCTTGGCCATGCGCAATATTTCATAGGTATCAGTGAAATCAGTCAGCTCAAAAGCGGAGAAGGCATCCATCAGCGCCGCATAGGGTTTGACGTCGATCTGATCGGGGCGAACCAGACCAATGCGGCCGCCGGTCAGGCCGCGGTCGGCCACGGCCTTGGCAAGGGAAGCCACCACGCCGCCTGGCGCGGTTCGCATCTCGCACCAGACTTGCATTGAAGCGAAATGATGCTCGCGGCTGCCTCCCGGACTGAACAGGATCGGCTCGCCGTCGCGGAACAGCAACACGGCTCCCCCCATAGGCCAACCCGCCAAGAACGCCGTGGAACCCTCTGTATGATAGTAGGCCGACCAGACGGTCAACACATCGAGTCCGGGCTCGATCATCGCGCGTTGGACGAGGCGCGTGCGTTCCTCGAATTCGTCCCGTGGAAGCAGCGCCCGGTCCCACCAGGTAAAGCCGCGCTCCAGCGTCGGGGTCATAGCGATCATGCGGCCAAATCCGCGGCGCGTATGGCATGCAATCGCCCCATGCGACTGGTCAAGGGCACTGCACCGTCAGGGCCGATCAGGACGGGCTCGCCGCACATGAGATAGCCGGTCTCCGGCAGATACTGATTGGGGTGCATGACGAACATCACGCCTTCAGCGAGGACTTGGCCGTTGCCGAGCGCAATCTCGGGGTCCATCGAGCCCATGGCCATGCTGTGCCCTCGCGTGCGCATATAGGGCGGCACGGTATATCGCTGGTAGCCGGCAGCGACGATCGGCGCATGGATTGCCTCGACCACGTCGGCAATCGTCACGCCAGGCCGCGCGGCTCCCATGCCCGCGCGCAGGGCGCTGTCGAGCAAATCGAAGGCTGCGTGTTGCGCCGTTGATGGCTCGCCCAGGACCACGGTACGGCAGATTTGGGCGAATTCACCCTCGACAGATGGTGTGATCTCGCCCAGCAGGATATCTCCCTCCGCCAGGATGCGATTTGTCGGCCGGTGGCAGGCGCGGTTGTGCTGGGACGCGGATAATATCTGGAAATTGTCTTCAGCCCCGAGCGCCAGAACACACCCTTCCAACTCAGCGGCTACCTTATGCTCCGGCAGGCCTGGCCGGGCGATCGACAGGAGATGGTCATAGCCCCGCTCGGCGATGACTACGGCTGCGCGGGTGCATTTGAGCGACCAGGCGTCGCGCACACGGGCGATGTCGCTGATCAGCTTGTCCGCGTCGACCACAGGTCCGCCGAACATCCGCCGCCAGGATTCGTGCACGGCGCGCGGCATCTGGCCACCGCCGGAAACCCCAACGCGGATATGCGCGAAGTTGCGACTGCCGAGCTGGCCCTCGATCACCGACATGAACTGCGCCGGCTCGCAGCAGACCACGGCCTCGATCGCGCAACGCTCGACAATGCGGTCTCGGTCCCACACTGGCGTGGCGACCACCTGAGGCGCGCCGTCGAGCGGCAAGAGGACGGCCAAGTGCGGACCCATCTGGCGCAGGCCGGTCAACCACCAGGCCGGATTCATCTCCAAGAAGCTGTGGCGTCCATTGCCGTAGACGATGAGCAGCTCGATGCCCTGCGCCCTCATCGCCGCCCGCGTCTTGTCCAGTCGTGTCCGATAGCAGCCTCGCCGCAAGGGATCGTCGGGAGCAAAGGTCATTTCGTTTCCTTCCTCGCCTCCAGCGTCCTCCTGAGGCTCATGGTCGCCTTCGCGTCCAGCCTGCCGTCGACAATCACAACACCATAGTCGCGCCGCGCCGCCTCTGGCGACACGAAGCCTTCGGCCACATCCGCCACAACCCGCTCTGGCGGCCTTCGCACCGGATTGCCCCAGCCGCCGCCGCCCGCGGTCAGATAGATGAGTTCGGCCCCGCCCTCGGTTTGCAGGCGCGAACTAGCGGGCGTGTGAAATTCCGTCTCGCCGGGCATCTTGACCAAAGTTCGCGCCGTCGCGCCGGGAAGGCCGCCCCACAAGCCCCATGGCGGGCATGTCACCCGGCCGCCCGAGGGCGTACCCGCGTTCCACCGTCCGGGCACCAGCGATCGCACCTCGGTGGAAATACCCAGTCCCCCGCGATATTCGCCGGCTCCGCCGGAGTCCTGTCGTAACGCCCGCTCCAGCACCATCAAGGGTGTTTTGAGCTCAATATTCTCGATTGGAGAGTTCCGCACATCGCCCTGGCAGACCGACATGGACACATCCTGTCCATCCTCGCCCGGACGTCCGCCCCAACCGCCGGACTCGATGCTCATGGCCACGAAGCGTTTGCCGCTGTTCGGATCGACCCCGGAGAAAGAGAATGCCGCACCGAGCGAACCGGAGTGCGCCGCCGGGATTCGGTCGGGCAGAGCCTTGGCAAGGGCTTTCCAGATGGTGTCGACCACCGTCGGCAGAATATAGCTCCACCGCGCCATGAAGGCCGGAAAGCGCGCCATCATCATGTTGCCTTCGGGAATGATCACTTTGAGCGCGCTGAAAGCGCCTTCGTTCAGCGGCTCCAGCGGCCCGGTCAAAGCCTTGTAAGCGATATAGGCGCCGGCATAGGTGCGGGCGTTGTGACCGCCCTCGCGCTGGGGCGAACATCCCGACAGATCGATCTCCATGTCACTGCCTGAAACGACCACCCGCGCCTTGATATCGTAGCCGGAATTGGGTCGCGTATCGTCATCGATCCACGCCTCGGACTCATAGATGCCATCGGGAATGGACGCCACGACAGCCCTGCAGCGGGCCTCGGTCTCGGCATAAATGGTCGAAATGGCCCGCTCCACCGTGTCGTGCCCATAGCGCGTCAGCAATTCGTCATAGCGCCGCTCGCCCAACCGGCAAGCGGCCAGTTGCGAGCGCAGATCGCCCATGGAACTTTCCGGAAAGCGGATGTTATCGCGGATCAGACGCAGAATCTTCTCGTCCGGCTTGCCGCGCTCGTAGATCTTCACATGATCGAATTGCAAACCCTCGCTCCAGGGGTCGTAAGCGCCTGAGGCACTGAATCCCGTGGACAGTCCGCCGACGTCCACCCAATGCGCACGCACGGCGGCAAAGCCAACCAGCCTGTCCGCGTGGAACACCGGAGTATAAAGGACCATATTGTTCAGGTGTTGGCCGGCGGTGGCCTGGTGGTTGTGCAACAGCACGTCTCCGGGTTCATAGCCTTCGGGGCCATAGCGCTCCACGCCGGAAGTGATGACCACGCCCAGATCCGCAACGAAATGGGAGACACCGCCCATGTTCTGCGAGATTAATCGCCCCTGGGCGTCGAGAAGCGCCGTGCAATAGTCGCGCACCTCATAAATCATCATGTTGTACGAGGTGCGCTGCAGATCGACACTCATCTCGTCGGAGATCGACGGCAAGGCGTTGCGGATGACCTCGAGCGTCACGGGATCCAATGATTTCTCGGTGGCCATTCTCACCGCCTCCCCACCAAGATGATCAACTCGCCGGTCTTGGATACCTCGACTTTGTCGCCCTCAAACAGAATTGTGGTGGAGCCGTATTCCTCGATCACGCACGGCCCCGGGACGACGATGCCAGGCTCCAGCCTCTCACGGCGGTAGACCGGACACGGGATCGGCTGGCGCGGATCGTCGAAATAGACCGGTCGCACATCGAGCCGGGGATCGGAGCCATCGGTGGACACCGGAGGGAATTGGATTTTTGGCCGTTCACCCAGCGCGGTCAGCCGCAGATTTACCAATTCCAGCGGTTCGTCCGGCGCCGCATGGCCGAAGCGCCGGTTATGCGTTTCATGGAAGCGGGTGATGATGGCGGTCACGTCAGCTTGCTCGACTTCCCGACGTGAAACCGGAATCTGCAGCCAGAATTCCTGACCCACATAGCGCAAATCCAGCCACCAGACTTCGTTGTGTGTCTCCCGCGGAACGCCGGCGTCCTCCAGCGCTTTCCGCCCCAACATTCCCAGTTCGCCATACGCCTCGATCAAGGCCGGCAGATTCGTATCGGCCAGGTTCCGGTATACTGTCCGCACATAGTCGTGGCGCACATCGGCCATGAGCATGCCGAGCGCCGAGAAATGCGCCGGCAGGTTGGGGATGATCACCCTGGGGATGTGCAGGTTGCGCGCGATCGCCACCGCGTGCAGCGGGCCACCGCCCCCGCTGGCCAGCAGAGCGAAGTCGCGGGGATCATAGCCGCGTTCCACGGATACGCCGCGCACGGCCAGGGACATCTTCGCGACCGCTATTTCGATGACGCCGTGGGCAGCCTCCGTGGCGCTCATGCGCAGGCGGCCGCCCAGGCGGTCGACCATGAGCGTTCGCGCGGCGTCGGCATCCAACAGCATCTCTCCGCCGAGAAAGCTCTTGGCGCCGATGCGACCCAGAACGACGTTGGCGTCGGTGACGGTCGGCTCGGTCCCGCCGCGCCCGTAGCAGATCGGGCCCGGCATCGAACTGGCGCTGTGGGGGCCGAGCTTCAATGCGCCGATCGAATCAATCCAGGCAATGCTGCCGCCGCCGGCGCCGACTTCGATGATGTCGACTACGGGAAACGTCACCGGATGGCCGGCGGCGTAACCGCCAACATGGTAGCCCTGGGCTACGGATATCTCACCATCCTTGATCAGACTTGTCTTGGCCGTGGTGCCGCCCATGTCGAACGAAATCACGTTCGCGATGCCGAGACGCCGGCCGATTTCCGCGGCGGCGATAACCCCTCCGACCGGGCCGGACTCCATCATCGCCACCGGCAGCGACTTGGCGGTCTTAGGCGACATCACTCCGCCGTTGGATTGCATGATCAGGAACCGGCCCGCGAACCTCTCATCCCGCAGCCGTCGCTCCATGCGGCCCACATAAGCGGTGGTCTTGGGACCGATATAAGCGTTCATCACCGTGGTCGAGATGCGCTCATACTCCCGGTACTCACGAATGATCTCGTTGGATGCGGTAACATAGACGTCAGGCCCCAGAACCTGACGCAGGCGGTCGGCCATGCGGATCTCGTGACCGGGTTTGGCGTAGGAATGCAAGAAGCAGACGGCCACCGCCTTGGCGCCCGATAGACGCACGGCCTGCATGATGCGGTCGATTTCCGCGTCGGTAAAAGCGACATGCACGTCGCCATTGGCCAGCATGCGCTCTTCGGCCTCGAATGTGCGCGAGCGCGGCACCAGCGGTTCCGGCCGATGGAACATGAAGTTATAGGCTTCGGGGCGGTTCTGCCGACCGATCTTATAGACATCGCGCGTGCCTTTGGTGACGACAAGAGCCGTGTCGGCGCCGGTCTTCTCTATGGCGATATTTATCGCGATCGTTGAACCATGGACCAGCGTTTCGGTGTCGTTGGCCGCAATCTGGGCCTTGGTAAAGCAATCCCAGACGCCCTGCGAGAATTCGGCCGGGGTGGTCAATTGTTTGGCTTGGGTCACCAGACCTGTCCGCTGATCATAGGCAACAAGGTCAGTGAATGTGCCGCCGATATCCACGGCGACATTGTATCGCGGTTGCCGCGGCTCCGGCATTATATCTCCCCACCCTTGTCAACCGTGATCACATCACGCCGGTCGCGCATGATGTTGTAATGTCATTCACGGGATAAATTTTCGTCGCCCCCCGGCCTGATGGATATTTTCTGCCGGCGCGGTAGAGAGTATTGCATCAGCGCGCCCCGATCCAGAGGCGTGGAGGGAATGGCTCGAGGGCCTGTTGCGCAGCTTGCTCCGGGATCCCGCCCCAGGCAGGCCATCTAGGCCGACCCGCCATGCCGGAAACGGAATTCGCGGACACGGCATCTCGGGGTGAAGCGGCAACAAACTGGCAGGCGATTTTGCGACAAGACTTTAACGGGTCTAAAGCGTACATGAAGCGTACATGTCGGCCGAGCCCAGGCATGGTGCCCGTCGGTATGATCGGATAGCAAAGGTGGAAGTATTGGCTATGTTTCGCAGAATGTGATCATCGGACACTTCATGCTCAAATGTATTTCCGCCGGCCAATGGACCTGGCGGAAGATCAACTAAGTTGGGTTAGCCAAATGCGATATAAGCTATTGGAATGCATTGGGACCTATTTTTGGGTTAGCCAAACCAACCCACTGATTTCCCTTAATCGGGGCAACCCCTCTCTGTCCCCCAGTAAAAAGGGGCCCCTCGCGGGCCCTTTTTTACTGGCGGATAGGGAGTGGTGGGCGCACCCGCGAGCCTGCGGTCCGCCTGCCGCGAACGAAATGGTCTAGCGGACCATTTCGAGCAGCGAACGCCGCGAGCACGAGCGAGCGGCTGTTCGACGCTTAGCTTTTGTTGGCGAGCGGAACGCGAGCTTATAAAAGCTGGCGCGTCTCGCGAGCGTAGCGAGCAGTGATCCCTCTCTGTCTGCTAGGCGAATCTGCACCGACTATCCCTGACCGATGCGCATTTCAATCTGCTGCAGCATCGCAATTTGCCCGGCACCAAACCCCTTCTTCGGCATAACTAGCCCCTGCCCAGGCCAATCCGATCAATCCGCCAGGTACAAAAAAAGCCGGTCCGATCATCGCGGCGCGCGCGATTGACCCCGGCCGGCAGCCTTCCTATGCTCCTCTAAAATACCCGGGCGCGACCAATGGGGGAAAAAGCATGCGCTATCATCACTCCTGGCTTGCGTTGCTCCTGCTGGCGCCGATGACAGCATCCGCCGCCGACGCACCGATCAAGGGCTTTCCACCCACATTGGCCGCCGCCGACCTGGTGTTGCGTGATGCCAGCATCGCCACCCTCGATCCGCTGCAGCCGCACGCACAGGCGCTGGCGGTGCAGGACGGCAAGATCGTCGCGCTGGGCAGCGACGAGGCCATCGCCCACTATATCGGCCCGCGCACCAGGGTGCTCGACCTGCACGACGCCTTCGTCACGCCCGGTTTCATCGAGGGCCACGGCCATCTCCTGTACACGGGCCAGTCGCTGATGCAACTCAATGTGGGCACGGCACCGAACTGGGACGCCATCGTGACGATGGTGAAGGCCGCGGTGACCAAGGCCAAGCCGGGCGAGTGGATCGTCGGCCAGGGCTGGCAGCAGAGCAAATGGGACCGGGTGCCGAACCCCAACATCGACGGCCTGCCGCTGCCGGCCAGCCTTAACGCGGTATCGCCGAACAACCCCGTGATGCTTGCACATGCCAGTGGCCACGCGATCTACGTCAACGCCATGGCGCTGAAGCTCGCCGGTATCGGCCGCAACACGCCCGACCCCAAAGGCGGCAGTATCGTGCGCGATGCGCAGGGCAATGCCATCGGCGCGCTGCGCGATACCGCGGGCGACGCGGTGCAGGCAGCCTATAACCGTTACCTCGCCAGCCTGCCGCCACAGGAGCTGGCCGCACGCAAGGAGCAGTCGCTGAAGCTCGCCATGCAGAACGAGGTGAGCAAAGGCATCACCGGCTTCGTGGACATGGGCGAGGACTTCAAGACGGTCGAGTGGCTCAAGCAGCAGGCTGCCAAGGGTTTCCCGCTGCGCCTGTACGTCAATATCGGCGTCGAGGATGTCGCGAGCCTCGATAAGAATCTCGCCAGCTACCGCACGATTGGCTTTGCCGATGATCACTTCACCGTGCGCGGTGTGGGCGAGGATGTTTCCGACGGCGCGCTCGGCACGCACAGCGCCTGGTTTCTGCAGCCCTATAATGACGCGCCGGGCATCACCGGCAAGAATGTCACGGCGATGAGCACGCTCGAGAAGATCTCGCGCATCGCCGCACGTGACGGCTTCCAGGTTTCGATCCATGCGATCGGCGACCGCGCCAACCGCGAAGTGCTCGACATGTACCAGAAGATCTTCACCGAGGATCCGGCCGCGCATGCGCTGCGCTGGCGCATCGAGCATGCGCAGCACCTCTCGCCCGCCGATATTCCGCGCTTCGCGCAGATGGGCGTGATCGCCTCGATGCAGTCCATCCATGCCTGCTCGGACGCGCCCTATGCGGTGGCGCACCTGGGCGAGCAGCGTGCGAAAGAGGGCGCCTATGTGTGGCACACGCTGATCGCCAGCGGCGCAATGGTATTGGACGGCAGCGACACGCCGGTGGAGGACACCAACCCCATCGCCGGCTTCTACTGTGCGGTGACGCGCGACGACGGCCGCGGCCACCGCTTCTTCCCCGCCCAGGTGAAGACCCGGCTGGAGGCGCTGCGCTCCTTTACCTGGGACAACGCCTATGCCGTGTTCGAGGACCAACGCCTGGGTTCCCTCGGTCCCGGCAAGCTGGCCGACATGGTGGTGTTCTCCGGCAACCTGCTGACCATCCCCGACGACCAGATCCTGCGCACGCGGGTGCTCTACACCATCGTGGGCGGCAAGCTGGTGTACCAGCGGCCCGGAGCCGGCGCGTGGCGCAGCGGGCAGCTGTTCAAACCCATGCCCGAGTTCGATCACGTGAACTGAGTCAGCGGTCGTTGCGGTCGGACGGAGCCAACAGGACGGTGTTCCACCCCGGGCTGCGATTCCGCCTTGGCCAGTATCGTTGGCTGGCTGGGTGATCCGGCGATCGCCATAGCGGCCGCATTGAGTCGCAAGCGCCAAAATCGCCTGCGTCGGCGCATCTTCGTCAGCCCGCACCATCACGCTGTAACGCGGGGTGCCACGGGGCCGGCCAACTAGCCGACAGGCCAGCCTTTCTGAGAGCCCGCAGCGTTCCCGGACCCGCTCAACCGCCTGCAGGCGCCGCGCGTGCATCCTGACCCCGGCCTGGCCAGGTGTTGCGATTGGCGGAAAATGAATTGGCCAGCCAAACCGGATATTGGCTATCAGAATGTATTGGACGGATTTTTGAAGTTAGCCGACCTAACCCATTGATACCCCTTGATTGGGGCAGCCCTCTCTGTCCGCCAAACCCGCCTCTGGTGCGAGTGGACCGCGGTTCGCGATTTAAAGAACCGCGTGCGTCTGAATTGAGGAAAGCCAGCGCGTCAACGGATTGCCTCTCGTCCAAACCGACGAATCTTGCCCTAATGGACAGGCAGGAGGCGTACGTCCCGGAACCGGATCAGCTTCCTCTCGCCCTCATCCCAAAGCACCAGATTGCTGCCGGCGAGCGCGCGACCGAGGGATAATGGCACGGCGGGGCGCAGGATTGGGTCGCTGCGGTGACAGGCGGCAAGACGATAATTGGGAATACGCGGCGACAAGTGATGGATGTGATGAAAACCGATATTGCCGGTCATCCAGTGCAGCAGGCGAGGAAAGGCGAGGTAGGACGAGCCGGACATCGCCGCATCCATATGGGTCCAATCGGTCCGCCGCATCCAGCGTGCCGTTTCAAACCGATGCTGCACGGAAAAAAGCCAAAAACCGATCATGGAGGAAATCATGATGATGGATAGCTGCACGGTCAGAACCGCCGCCAAGCCGAAAGCCCAGACAAGGGCTGCCCAGCCCGTCAGGATCGCCAGATCGGTCGCCAAAACGGCGCGGCGTTCCCGTGTCCATGTCTTGGGCGCGTCAAACGGCAACCGGTAGAGGACAAGGAATACCAATGGCGGAATGACGATGAAGGAAATCAGCGGATGGCGTGGCACACGATAGACGAACCGGCGCCACGGACTAAGCGCGCGATACTCGTCGACGGTAAGGCAAACGGTATAGAAATCGAGGCCGGACTCCCGGCGATCCAAATTGTTCCAGTTTGCATGGTGCGCGCTATGTTGCCTGCGCCACATGGCATAAGGCGCCAAAGTCAGGATCCCACATATCGTCCCCAACACGTCATTCGCTCGCCTGGACCGAAAAAAAGAGCCGTGGCCGCAGTCATGCTGCACGATGAAGACGCGCACGAGCAAGACGGCGGCTGGAATTGCCAACAGCAGCGTTAGAACCGGCGACAAGGGAAAGGCCCAGTACATCAAACCGACCGTTACCACATAAAGTCCCAGCGATGTGGCGATCTGATGGATACCGAGCAGAAGGCTCGGAATTTCGAACGGCGCCACAGCGGATCGGAATTTTTCTTTCAGATGCTCGGACGCGATCATCACGCTCTCCCGTTCAGACGAACCGGAACGACGACTTCGCTGACGGGCCTGACAGCAGAAACGGATTCGAAGACTCAAAAAGGCCGCTTATCAGGAGATCGAGGGTTACGATGCCATGCCGGTCGCCAAACGCATCCGTTGCGGCACGGGCTTTCGAAAGCCGGGGCCGCGCTCCTTCCGGGTTGGCAGCCAAATCCGGGAATGTCGCGCCAAGACCCGGCACAGTATCGAGCAGGACATCTTCACGCGCCGGTATCGCTCGGCTATTGTTCATTCAAGCCTTTCGCGGCATCCGCTTCCGCTCGCCACGCCTTGGCGTGCGCGGCATGAATCGCCCAAACCTCGCCGGCCTTGCCCGGCGGCCGATAAAAAAGGGCGGATTTGGGATTCTGGCATTTCGCGTCACCCCAATTGCTGCAGGAACTGCGAAACACCCTTTCGACTTCAGCCTCGAACTTGAGAGATACCTCGCGCGAAGCTCGATTGCGATTGTCGCGGATCGCGCGCATGACAGACCAGCGGCGAAGCCCACCAGGGTGTGGCGCAAGAACCTCCACAAGCTCGCTCAGAACGGAAGGCTCAAAACGTCTCCGTCGCGAGGTTGGCCCGGATTCCAGGCTTCCCTGGGACGAGTCCCCGCCGTGCTCATGCGCGCGGCTGGCGGTATCGGCAAACTTGCAGAAACTCATCATTCCACTGCTGTTGGCGCACTGACGCATGGCACACTGGCGCATGGCACACTGGCGCATGGCACACTGGCGCATGGCGTACAAGCCCATGCTTGAACACAGCGAAACGAAGCGTCAGTTTCAGGAATTACGACTATCGGATCCGGCGCATTCTCCAGCGTCGAAAAATAACAGCGCGCTTCATCTGACGGAACGTCGTCGCACCATTACTTGTAGTTGACAGCGGCTCCAATAGCAAACGAATCGCATTGGGGTGATGTCGCAATTTAAACGCTTGGCCTCCTTGACTGCGCGCGCGCAACAGGGCCGGCCAACAATGCCGCCAATCCTGGCAGATGGTATCAGATGTACAATTCGTTAGGATATGGAACTACCGCGTGATAAAGTGTGTTTGTCGCTGGCTTGGTCAAACAAGCGCCGGCGATTGAGAGACCTCAGCAGCACCTGGTCCGCAGGTGTTCGTGCTCCCGCTTGAAATCCAAAGGGGAGTGAAATGGTTGAATATCAACTTTATTTTCTTGGCGATGGCGATCGCGATGTCGCCCGCGAAGACCACCACTGCGCAGACGACCGCGCGGCGATCGTTATCGGGCGTTCCCTATGTCTCGACCACAATATTGACATCTGGCAAGACACTCGCCGCGTCGCGCGCGTATCAAGGGGTGACTTCGGCCTGGCTTTCCACGCACCCCCCGGGATGATCCGAACAATTCTTCCCTCTTGAATTGGCAGCCGTATTGGCCGAGTTCGAAATCCGGCTGATGGATGAACACAACCGGATAAACGCGACGCATGTCATCGTTGGGGATGACGGCTTTTCCGCTCTTGATGCGGCGATTCCATACAGCGATGCCCACAACAGCGAAATTTGGCGCGGTGGTCGATGAGCGCCACGCTCCAAAACGGCACTTTGCCGCTGGGTTTCATCTGGAGCGGTGCATGGTGGTTTCGGATTATATCAGCGCCCAGCATTGCAATACTGTCCGCGAGCGCCTATATAAGATTTACGTGGTCCTTGCGTCCCTGTCAGACGAAGCGCTTCTGTCTATCTGACCCGCAACAGCGCGCCGGACGAACCGAAAACCTTCCTTAGGCCTTGATGATCTTGTTTCCACGGCCGACCGTGCATTCGCACCGCCGGAACCCGATGATTTAAAGGAAATTACATGACCATCGGAACCGTGAAGTTTTTCAACTCTTCCAAGGGTTTTGGTTTCATTTCGCCGGAGGGCGGCGGCAAGGACGTATTCGTCCATGCCTCTGCGCTCGAAGCTGCGGGAATGCGCACCCTGGGCGAAGGGCAAAAAGTCTCCTTCGATATCCAGCCGGATGCGCGCGGCTCCAAGGCCGCCAATCTGCAGGCTGTCTGACGCCTTACGATCGGGCGGCCGCCATATTGGCGGTCGCCCGCTCCCTTGAAAGGAGATCCTCATGTCCAATTCAAACTCCGCGTTTCCTCCGCTGCCCTTCAACCAGGGTTCGCGGACCTTTAAAAATCCAATGTCGGCCTGGGAGGAACGCACGGCTCTGGTAAAGCGCGAGGTTGCGGCGGAACGCGCTGCCAGCGACGCCAAAACCGCCAAATTGCGGGCCCTGCGCCTCGAAAAGGAGATCGCAGATAGGGAGAATTCCGACAACGCGGACGCGAAGCTCCCAGCCTCCAAGCCACAGAAGCGGGTGCGGCGGATCAGCGTCAGCTGAGAGCAACCGATGGGATTGAAAAAGCCTACCGCCACCGCATTCCCATGAAAAAGAAAAGAGATAAAGACGAACGCGTCGAGGATCTCATGATGGATCTCGAAGCGGCGGATTTCAGCCGGTTTTCCCGGACCGAGCAGAAAGCCATTGTCGAGGATTGGCTGGAGGCGGCGTTGGACATTCTCGACGATGAGGATGTCGGCCCTTGGGAGCTTGCCAATCTGGCGGAGGCGGCAGGCGCCCTGCTGGCGGGGCTTTACGGACTTGCGGCGATTTCACTGCGCCTCGCACTCACCGTCGACGAAGCCGCGGACGATCCCTGGTATCGCGTTCGCGACGAGGATTTTGCCGGCATTACAATAGAAGCCCTGCATCATGGGATCCGCTTTTCCCGGCATCAGGCTGTCCTTCCTCACCCCCTGTTCAGAGGGATACAACAATAAGCTCCGGCGGGACGATGGTGGCGACAGGAAATACCTGCCTGCAACGACCACCGATCATGGTGTTGCGCCCAATGCCGAGTTCGGCGAGTGCACGATCATATAATCGCTAGAGCATCGTGCGTTCTGAGTGAATCGGAAGATTCCGGCACGGCAGGTGTCGTGATTCACTTTCCTGACGGGAGGTGATTCGCGATGACCAAGGCTTATTCTCTGGATTTGCGGCGTCGGGTTGTGTGGTTCGTGGGTGGCGGTCACTCGTGCCACGAGGCTGCGGCCCATTTTGATGTCTCGGTATCCTTTGTGGTGAAGCTGGCGGCTGCGTTCCGGGCCACAGGTAGCTATGCACCCAAGCCGGAAGGCGGCTGGCGGTATTCCAAGCTCGATCCGCAACGGGGCTTCCTGGAACGACGTATGGCGGAGAAGCCCGACATCACCATGCCGGAACTTGCCTGCGAACTGGCGACGGTGGGCGTTCGGATAGACCCGGCCTCGCTGTCGCGCTGGTTCCGGCGCAACGGCTATCGTTATAAAAAAACACTGCTGGCATCGGAACAAGATCGCCCCGACGTGGCGGCAGCACGGCGCGAATGGATCGCCAAGCGCCAACCGCGGATGCGGCGTGAGGCCCACCGGCTGGTCTTCGTTGATGAGACCGGCACCACCACCAAGATGGTGCGCACACGCGGGCGCTGCGCCAGGAACCTGAGGTTGAAGGGCCAAGCCCCATTCGGTCATTGGAAGACCCAGACCTTCATCGCTGGCCTGCGCCGCAATGGCCTTACCGCGCCTTTCGTGGTCGATCAGCCGATGAACCGGCGTATTTTCGATATCTGGGTTCAGACCCAGCTCGCCCCCACCCTCTCCAAGGGCGATGTTGTGATCCTCGACAACCTAGCCGCTCACAAAAGCTTGGCTGCCGAACAGGCCATCCGCGCCAGAGGCGCCTGGCTGCTCTTTCTGCCGGCCTACAGCCCGGACCTCAATCCAATCGAGATGGCCTTCTCAAAGCTCAAGGCCCACCTGCGCGCCTGCGCCGCTAGAACCATCGACGATCTGTGGCAGGCTATCGGCGACATCTGCGACCTCTTCCAGCCGGACGAATGTCGAAACTTCTTCAATGCCGCCGGTTATGGATTCATCTGAATGCACGATGCTCTAGTTGGGATTGGCGCCGGGTATCCACCGGCAACGCCGCGAAAATATAATCGCCTAAGGGGCTGCGCGGCCGCGCCGCATCTTGCCACTTTGCTCACCGGTGCAGCTTGGTTCCGATCCACCGCCATGGAACCAGAGCGCCGCTCGGCGATTATGTTCCCTATAAGAGCGGATTGCGTCATGGCAATGAGATCGAGGCCGGTCGGGCGTTCGATCGCATGGTCCGGGGCTGCGTGGAGATGAGAGCCGACGAGGAACTGGCGGAAATGAACGAGGCGCGGGATCATTATGCCGCGCTCGCCGATCAGTTCACCCTGGAGAGCGGATATTTGCCGCCGCGGGGCGATCAATCCTGGCGCGAACAGGAAGCGCTGCGCATAGTCCCGGCTCATGAAAAGTTTGGCGCCGGCGAGACGGCGGACAGCGAACCCCTGGCGCAAGAGCAAATCCTGGAGTCCGATTCCACCGGCCGGGGACTGAAAGGCGTCATTTTCACTTTGTTGATGGTTCCGGTCATCGCCTTCGTCATTGTGGCGCTTACCTCCCCCGGCATCCTGTCGGCCGTCTTCCGGCACGCGCACCGGAGCACGGCGAGTTCCGCGGCAAAGTCGGCGGTCGCGCCGGTAAGCGTGATGAAAGCTCCTGCTCCCGTGCCCGCTCCGGTTGCGGAACGGGCGCCGCCGCCCCAATCCCAACCCGCCCCGGCTACCGGCCCAAGTCCGAATATGGCGCCGGCCGCAAATGTGACGCCGCCCCAGCCCCAACCCACTCCTGCTGCCGGCCCGGTTTTGAATAAGGCGCCACCCGCCCATGCGGCGCTGGAGACGAATGCGATGCCAAAGGCGGCGTCAAAGCCAAGCCCGCGGCCGACCATGCGCCCGGCCGGGCATGATGAAGCCGATAATCGCGGCACCGGGGGATTTTACGCGATGGTGGCCGAGCCGGACGGAACCTTGGAATACAGATATTTCCGCTCCAAGCCGTCGCGCTGAAAGGCCGGCGGCCTGCGCTGGCCAGCCGGCGCGGCGGAGCGTTCAACGGCTTGATTCAGCCGACGCCGTGCCGCCCGATCCAGAACCGTGCCCGTCGGTCGGCAAAATTATCGGAGAGAAAGCCGCGAAGCGCCGCAACGGATTCCGGCGTGAAATAGTTCAGCGCGATCTGGAAGCTCCTGCCGTCGCCAAACAGGCTGCCGCACTCAAGCGTGAACACCATGCCGGGATTGCCCCAGTGGCGCAGCTCCGACCAGGGCGCGCGAAAATTCCCACCGAGCCAGGTGTCGATCTCCAGATGCGTTTCGTCCCAGGCCAGACGCTTCGGCACGAACCACAGATATTGGATAATGATCGCGATGGAAAAGGGGATCGCCAAGGAAGCGATATAGCTTTCGGACCACCATCGATGATGGGCCAAGCCTTCAAACCAATAGCCAAGAGCGCTGACACCGGCCAACAAGGCTAGAAGCGTGCCGCCTCCCCGGGCGATCGATCCGAGCGTCTGTTCGAGCTGCTGCGGCGCGGACATGGTGCAAGGATGACAGACCGGCCTTTCCAAATTGCAAATCCGGGGCCGGAGAATGCCGCCCTGAGGCGATAGCCTACGCCGCGCGGCCGGCGGCTTATGGCGGATTTGCGTCCGGATCCTAGAAAGGCCGGTCGCCGATATAGTTGCCGGCTTGCGCATAGCGGCAGACAAGGATGTCCTCGCGTGTGCCGGCCGCTTCCGCGCAGCCCACTTGGGTCGTGCCGCGCCAAACGATCTGCGTATAGTGACCGACATCTTCCACGTCGCCGGTGGTGCTGTTGTTCGGAAACACGCCCGGCCGGAAGAATTGCTTTTCCCGGATCCAGGCATCCACCATGGCTTCGGGATCGTAATAACCCTTCGAGCCGGCCCAGATATTCTCGCCCTCCGGGAAGAGGGGGTTTTCGGGGGCGTGCATGAACTGGCCGGTTGACGCCAGATAATCCGCCCAATGCTGAGCCTGCTGGGCCAGCCCGGAATTCCAGCTGAGGGGATCAAGGCCCAGTTTCAGACGTTCCTGGTTTTGTGCCGCCAGGATGCGCTGATCGAAACGCGGCGGCAGATCTATTGAGCCCATGACAAGCGGCGCGATGATGACAACCGCGCACGCCATAACCCGCGATTTCCACCGACCCAGCGTCATGGGAGTTCCTGCGTTTCGGCAGGAATTGTCCCGTCCCGGGGTTTCGATCGGGTGGAAAGACCTGGTTAACGGCCGGCTAGGAAGATCGTTAGAATCTGATCCAACCCAATGAAATCGGGCCTTAGGCCTTGCCGGCTTTCGGTTGCGCCGGAAGGATCACGACCAGATCGCCCTTGCGCGCCACGGAAAAGAGCCGGCGCGCAAATTCCAGCGGAACACCGATGCAGCCATGGGTGGCCCAGCCTTGGCGCACATTGCTGCCGTGAATTGCCACGCCGTCACTGGTCAGGCGCAGCATGTAGGGCATTGGCGCGTCGCCATAGGTTCGCGAGAAATGGTCCGCATCTTTCTCAAGGATGGTGAAACTTCCGGTCGGCGTGGGCTTGCCGTCGCTGCCGTAAAGTATGACGGCGGAGCCGATCTCATGACCGTCGCGGAACACGGACAGGAGCTGCCGGGCCAAATCGACGCGCACCCACACCGGTCCCTGGGGAATGCGATCCTCGTTCCAGACAAAATTGCCGAAATGCATGGGCTTGGTGATGTTGAGCACACTGCGCACAACCTCCTGCCGTCCATCGGGCAGGGTGAGCCGGGGATAGTTATTTGCGGTGTACCAGATCCGCGATCCCGAGACCGGCCGATGGATGGAGGCTGTCACCGCGGCTTTTGAGGTGGCCGCGCGCCCGGCGCCGTCCTGCAGTGTCAGCCCGAGCAGGCCCCCCGCCAGGCATGCCATCATGGCCAACGCTAAAGATCGCAGGTAGCGAGACATTTAATGTCCGTTGCTGTTGGACGCACATTCGGATCGGCTTGTTTGCGCCCGCGCCGACGCATGGCCGCCCCGACGGCAAAGAATCCCAGGATCATCATCGCCCAGGTCGCAGGCTCGGGAACGGCCGATATGATGGGATCGGATGGAGGCGCTGGCGTGAAGGCGGGCCCCGGAAAAACGGCAGGATAGCCGGGCTGCGTGCCGGGAAAGAACGGTGCGAAAGACGCCGGGCCGAAAGCCGGATCGCCCGAACCTGCGTCATCTCCCGGATCGGCGTCGGAAATCGACGCCAGAGACTGGGGCGCAACGGCGGTAATGGGTCCGTCCACGCCCGGGAAAACCGGATCCGGCGGTTCATGCTCGCGCACCATGGAGAGCACCCGTTCATGGGGCACGAAGTTCGGCTTGGTCGAAAGCAATGCGCCCGGGCCGCGCCCGCCTGGCGAGCGCTCCCCAAACAGGGAGAGGGGACCCTTCAACGCAGCCAAGATCCCGCCTCCCTTGCCCCCTTCGCCGGCAGCCGAATGATCGGATTCGGTTACAGCGACAAAAAGCAGGCCGACCAGCACAGGCGCCAGCAAGAGAAGGCGCACCCATCTCTTGCGGCGCTGGTCCGGTGTAGGATGAGGCCGCGACGGCTCATCTCTGTGCCAAAAGGGTAGCTTCATGCGTGAGAAAGGGGCGCCGTGCCCGACTCCATTCAAAGCGGCAATATGCAAATATCGTGCAGGTTATGTATTTTGAGCAGGTTGCATGGTTAAGATCGGCGAAACCACGGAAACTATTGCGGATTTGGGCCAATGGTCAACGGCTCGGAGTCATGACGGATTTGACGCCGGCGCCATAACCGGCCGAAACGCCGGAACCAATCCGAATCCCGTGATTCGCATGTGCCCTTTTGGAACCTGAGCGCAGTTGCAAGGGCGCCCTATCGCAGCCGATTTCGGTTCAGGGAACCTGATTTCGAATTGCCCGGCCCACCGTCAAAAGAAGCAAGGCGGCGATCGGCATCAAGGCGCCATAGCACACCATCATGCTGTATAAAATTGCCCTCGGTCCCGAAAAGCCGAATTGCGCCACCAACGCATAAATGGTGGGGCCGAGAGCAAGCCCCAACACGTTCTGAACCAGGTTGAAGACTGCCGCAGTCTTCCCCAGGAGGCGGCCTGGTGTCACATGGGACAGGATCGTCGAAGCGGCAACCTGAACCGATTGTGACGAGATGACCACAGACACGGCATACATGACCCAGCGGCTTTCCTGGGTCGGCATTTGAAAAATCAGCAGGGCCGGAACGAGCTGGATAAGTTGGGTAATGGCGGCAACCCGCACCGGACCGTCTTTCTTGCCGGCCCGCGAAAGACGATCCATCAGAATCCCGATCGTGATAAGCCCGATTGGCGTCAAAATCAGGGTAATGGGCCCGGCATATCGGCCGAATTCACCGGGCGATATATGCCAGCCGCGCGCCATGGCCGCCGGCATCCAGGCCATCCAACCGCTGTTCGCCATGGACCAGATGGTCGGCCCCGCGAACAGGGGCAAGGTCAGCCGCCGCTCCCGCCAAAGGAATTTGAGCATTTCGCCGAAATTCGATGTCGCGTCCTTGGTCGAACCACGCTGCCTTTTTGGTTCGCGGACGGTAAAAAGGAGCAATGCGATCGGCAGGCCGAACAGTCCCGGAACCGCAATCATGAACTGCCAGGGCCGCAATGCACCCAGGATCGGCCAATTTGCCGCCGAGCCGTTTGCGGCGAAAGTGTACAAAAGGCCTCCCACCAGCGTCGCAAGCCCGACCCCCAGCACCGGTCCGATTCCGTAAATGCCGAAGGCCCGGCCGCGCTGGTCGAGAGGAAACGCGTCGCGGATAAGCGACACCGCATTGGGCTGGAGCGCCGCCTCGCCAATGCCGATTCCCGCCCGGCCGATGGCAAGCTGCCAGTAATTCGACGCGAACCCGCAAAGCGCCGACATCGAAGACCAGAACAAGACCGCCGTGCCAATCAGCACCGTACGATTGGCGACATCGGCGAGGTATCCGAATGCGATCGAGCAAATGCTGTAGAGGGAAATAAACGATATGCCGATCAAAAGGCTGATTTGCACATCCGAAATTCCCAAATCATGCTTGATCGGCTCGATGGCCAGCGAGAACACGTTTCGATCGGTGAATGAGAGAACCATGGTCAAAGTCAGTACCGCAACCAGGTACCAGCGATTCCGGCCCGAACCGCCGCTCTCGCCCGCCGCGGCGATTTCCCCGGCGCCTGAATCAGATGAATGCATTCAAGTCCCTTTGCGTGGGTTCAGGCATATCGAAAGCGCTATTCATACGGGTTTCGGGGATATAAGCCGGTTTCGGAGCACGCCGACATTTTCAATCTCAAGCTCAACCACATCTCCGTCCTGAAGGAAGGAAAGGCTTTCATATCCGCAGCCATCGCCAACCGTGCCGAATCCGATCAGTTCGCCCGGATAGAGCGTCTCGTCCTGGGAAATGTAGGCGATCGTCTTGGCAATCGAATGCTGCGGGCCGGCCGAACTGGTGCGGACTTTTTCCGTTCCATTCACGCGCGCAATCATGGCGAGGGACTGCGGGTCTGAAATTTCGTCCCGGGTTACAATGCAGGGACCGATCGCGTTTCCGGTGTCGAAATCCTTGCCCTTGGCCGGGCCAAGCCGGAATTGGGTCTCGCGCGATTGAAGGTCGCGGGCACTGAAGTCATTGAAGATGGTGTATCCGAAAACCGCCTCCATGGCGGTTGCCTCTGTCAAATCCCGCGCCGGTCCCCCGATGACGATGCCAAGCTCCAATTCGTAATCCATGAAGCGGGCTCGGTCTGGGCCGGACGACATCCTGATCCGGTCCGATCACGGACATGGGATTTCCCTTGTAGTAGAGAGGCTGCTCGAACCAGATCTGGGGTATTTCGAAAAGCCCCGCTTCCCGGAAGCGATGCAGGGTCTCGGCCGGGTTGGGCGTGGCATCCGCCCGCAGCTTCATTGCCGATGCGATCGCCTGGCGCACATGCTTCTCATAATTGGCGCAATCGCGAATCTGGGTCGGCCGGGGCAAGGGCGCCAGCAAGCGTGCTTCGACAGCGCGGACAATGAATTCGGGGATAGGGTGTGCCATCCAGCTCGCGATTCTGGCCAGTCCGTCCTTCCCACCGGCAATCAGCGCCACCATGTCGGTCAGCGTTCTCGATCCGTCCCGGATGGAAGCCGCCATCAGGTCGTAAAGATTGCCGTCGGCAAGGATCGCGCCCGGAACCGCCCTGCCCGCCCTCTCAAATGTCACCAGCTTCATATTCTTCTCCAGGCGAGCGGAACGCCATCAACCGCCGCGTATCAGGTCCATGAACGCCATGGGATTTTCCGGCAGCCCATTCCCCCTCCAGGCAACATGCAGGTCCGGACGCGAGAGCAGCAGCGCCTCGCGGTATACCGGGATGCGCTCATCGGGTGGCACATCCAACACCTTCAAAGGCACGCCGCTGATTGCGGCCACCTCCACCAGCGCATCGACCGCGATTGCGGGGTCGAAGCGAAGCAGCGTGTACCACGGCCCAAACGCGTCGTAGGCGGACCGGTCCCCATCCAGCCAGAAATGTGGGGTTCGGCAACCCGGCACCGTCGAAGGCGTGAAGTCTGACATGGTGTATCCGGGCGCCTCGCCGCCGTCATAAGCGATGATCGGAGACTTGTCGTAGAAATAGCCGTAATTCAGGCCGCCGCAGCAATATTGCTGCACGTTCAGCGCATAGACGGCTTCTCCCAGGGCTTTTCGGGCCGCCTGGCCTGCCTCGTCCATATCCTCGACATTGCGCGGCACCTCCCGCCGGTGTGCGATCGCGCCAAATGCGTGATTCATCGCAAAGCGCGATACCTGCCCGGTGATCGGGAACCGCTCGGCCTCGTAGGCATCCAGCAATTTGGCTCCGCCCCAGCCCTGGAGCGTCGCCGCCAGCAGCCAACTCAGATTCATTGCGTCGGCGATGCCGGCATTCATGCCATAGCCGGCATAGGGAACCCATATATGCGCGCTGTCTCCGCAAATGAAGATACGGCGGTCCCGGAACTTGTCGGCGATGAGCCGGCGTCCTATCCAGTCCTCGTGGCTGATGACTTCATATTCAAACCTGTCGTCGACTCCCAATATCGCCCGAATGGATTTGTCCCGATCGATGGCGTCGAAATCCTGCTCATGTTCGTACAGGTAATTATGAATCAGCCAGGTTTCGCGGCCGTCGATCGCGATGGTATTGCCGGACCGCCGCGGATTGAGCGACAGATTCATCCAGCCGGGCCGGCCCGGAATCATGCTCAAAAGCTTCGGCGCCCGGATATAGGTGGACTGGCAGCGTTGCACCACCGCATCGCCGCTTAATTTGGCGCCAATGATGTTTCGCACCAGCGAGCGTCCCCCGTCGCAACCGATCAGATACGGCGCGGAAATTGTCCGGCTCTCTCCGGTGCGCAAGTCGCGCAATGTCGCCTGTACGTCATGCCCGGTCTGCTGTGCCGCCGCCAACTCGGTATCGTTGAATATGGTAATAAGCGGATTTGCCGCGGCATGGGCAAACATGACCGGTTCCAGGAAGATCTGATTGACGCGGTGCGGCGGCTCCGGTGTCGGCCACCATGTGTCGGGCCCCTCAAAGTCGGTCTCTCTTTCGGCGCGCGATGGAATTGGAACCCGCGTAATCTCCGGTCCTTTCACCACGCTCGTCCTATAGACGCAGTCGTTCGGATAATCTGGGGGCAGGCCGCTGTTGCGGACGGCCGCCGACAGGCCCAACCGCCGGAACGCCTCCATCGTCCGCGACGCGACATGATTGCAGCGCACGCTTGGCGGCTGGCCAAAGCTGCGCCGTTCCACCACAGTCACCGGTACGCCCCGGCGCGCGAGGTCCATCGCGATGGTCAGGCCGACCGGCCCCGCGCCCGATATCAATACCGATCCATCTTCTTGCATGTTTTCCGCGGCCTGCAATTCAATCGCCCGGACCGGTCCAGCTCACGAATGCGCATGACGAGCCCGTTCCCCCTTCGGTGCGATACAATTGCTGATATTCGATCAGCTTCATTTCGAAACTTTGGGAATCCATGGCCGCCGCGGTGGCAATCCAGCTCTTGCATTCCGATGTGCCAGCCATGAGTTCGTTCTGGGGAATTTTGCGAAGAAAAGATTCATCGTGATCCTTCAGCGCGCGAAGAAACGCCCGATCCCAAACCTCATCGACCACGAAGTGGGTCAGGCCTCCGGTCGTCAGGATCGCCACTCTGGCAGGCTCGTCCCAGGCCCGGATCGCCTTGGCCAGGGCCAGGCCGAAGTCATAGCAGCGATTTGCGGTGGGACTATTGTCGTAATACCAGCAATTCACATCGACCGGCACATTCGGCTTCACATGCTGGCGCATGATGTTCTTATACAGAAATCCATACGCGTGCGGCATGCCGTGAAGAAGTGACTTCTCCCCTCTTACGGTCGGCTTTTCATGGCACAGCGTGACGTCAAATTCGTCGGCGCGAACCAGATGACGCGCGAGATGCAGACCGAAAGCGCGATGACCGGGATACATTGTGGAAACCGCCGGCAGATGCCCATGGTCCGAAATGTCGATGCCAACCGGCAATCGCGCGATCTGCTCTGGGGATCGCGGCAGATTCTCCAACCTGTCCGTCGCGATCACCGCAAATGCGGGCACAATTCCGGAGAAGAATTCATTTTGATCGTTGCCGACGATCACCACGATATCCGGGTCCACCGCGACATACAGATCGTGCAATTTGTCGATGGCCGCAAAGCTCTTTTGAAGCGCCGCCCGCCTTGTGTCCATGCCGAGTTTGTCGGCGAGGCGTTCGCCGGCCCGTTCGGACGCCAAGTCGGAATATTTCAGCTTTCGCCCTTTATACCAAAGAGGCACCCCGTCGACCCGGTCGCGGGCGGCGCGGATGTCCCAGTCCTCGGCAGAGGTATGGAGCTGCGGCGTGTGGGCGCAACCGATCCCGAGCACTATTTTTGCCAAAGCCTCCCCCGATCGTTCAGGCAAATCCGGAAGCGAATCCGAAGCCTCGCCGCGACAGGGCCTTCTCGAAGCACCACGGCGAATGACCGGTCATTCCAGGTTGATCCGGTTGGAAAGCCTGCCGAGCCCGTCGATCTCGACATCGGTGAGCTTTCCGCCATACTTCCCCAGATAAGTGCCGATATTGCCTCTTGGGTGTTTTTCCGTACCCTTGGAGCCGGTTCCGGTATGAATGCAGTCGCCCACCTCCATGGTGAACCATTTGGTGGCCTCGGAGATCACCCGCTCTACCGAAAAGAAATAATTCGACGTGCTGTCGTCCGCGTAGCATTCGCCGTCGATATATCCGCGAATCCGAAGCCGGTTCGGATTGGGAATTTCGTCTTTGGTGGTGAGCCACGGCCCCATGGCGGCGAAGGTATCGGCCGCTTTCGATTTCGCGTGATAGATGAAATAGAGCCAGGTGTCGTCGTCGCCATATTTGGGGCGCCAGGCGGTGTGATGTGGCTTCACGATCTCCTTGCTCTGTTTGAGCGCGATGGCGTCCTGCGAAAACTTGACGCCGCTGGCGGTCACATCGTTGGTCAGGGTATAGCCGAACACATAGTCCAGCGCCTTTTCCGGCGCGATATTCCTGGCGGTCTTGCCGAAAACCACCACCGGTTCCGGCTCCGGGATCGACTGGCCATGGTCCTTCAGGATGTCGATCGTCTTGTTGTGACCCGTAAGCGCGGAGCGCCCCTTGATGAAGAACATCGGCGCCGTCATCGGCCGGAAGGCCTTGTCGTTCAGATTGTTGTTGTTGACGGCGCAGCCCAGAATCTTGGATGGACGCGGATTGGGAGCCATCCAATCGGCGTTGGCGAGGTCGATCAGGGGCAAATCGCCCCGCCGCGCTTTCTCGATCTCCGCACGGACCGCGTCGAGGCCGCGGTCGCCGGCCTCGATCAGATCCTCCATCCAGGCAAAGGGAAGCCGAACGGCTTTTTCGTCCGTCACCCGCCCGATCACTGTTGGCTTTCCATCGATCCTGATTGTGCCCAATTTCACGATTTCGACTCCCCAATGACTGAACGCTGCGGCTTGCGGCCAGAACCCTGTTTCTTCGCGACTTGATCAGATCGGATGCGCCGCGTCCTCGGCGATGATTCCCATCGCCTTTTGATATTCGAGCTTGACCGCGTCAGGCTGACCGATCTGATGCTGGTAATCCTTTTGATTAAGCCGGTAGGCGAGTTTTGCTCCCATCGCCCTGCTTTCCTCCAAGCGCATGGAGGTGGTGAACAATTCGCGATGCTTGACCGGCAATGCGATGCAATCATTTTTCTTCACATCGAAAACCAGCCCCATCGGAATTCCGCCTTCCTCGACGATTTTCAGATTCTTCTCGAAAGTCCGCCGCAGGAGGATGATTCCGCCATCGCTTTTTCCGAGATGCTCCTGGGTGCGGTCCGCGATCGCCCCCTGCCCGACCCAGGAGACGATATCCTGATTGAGGACATGGCTGGTGATCCAATCCCCGTTTGGATGCCTGGTCGGGCCCCTTCCACCAGGGAACCTTATTTTGAACGTAAGGTTCTTTGTCGGACGGAACCCGGTGAAACATCCAGGTGACGCTCAGCGTATTGCAATCATCGATCGGCACCCGCCATTCGATATGGTCTCCCAGGAAGAAAGCGTTTGGCCACAGGGCCACGACTCCGATGGTCCAATGTTGATTGGTCTTGTCGGTATCCTCCCGAACCCGCCGGTAGATATGGCCGTATTCGAATTCCTCGAACTGAAGCTCCAAATGTTTCGGGCCATATTCCCCGGAACCGCTCAGGCGCGACGACCAGTTGCGGTGACTCCACTCGAAATGGACCGGATCCATGCTGTTCTCCTGGCACTGAAACCAGTTGCACGGGATATCGGCGAACACGATTTGGGTGAAGCCATTGTCCCAGGTGAACGGCTCCCAATTCGGCGCCAGCGGGGCCGGCTCCGGGCCCATATAGGCCCACAACATTCCCGCCTTGGGCTGAATTCGATAGGTTTTGGCCCTGATCTTTTCCCGAAACCGGGCCCGCGGATTGGCGATGTCCTCAAAAGGCTGTTCGGTGCACTTTCCGTCACTTGCAAAGCACCAGCCATGGTAGCTGCAGCGAATGCCCGCCTCTTCGACGATGCCGTTGGCCAGGTCCGCGCCGCGGTGGGGGCAGTGCCGCGCGATCAGGCCATAGCTGCCGTCGCCGGCACGGAACAGCACCAGATCCTCCCCCAGGATCCGCACCGGCTTGACCGGGCTGGCATCGAGCTCGCCGACAGCGGCAATGGGATGCCAATACCGCCTGAGCAGCCTGCCCATGGCGGTTTCAGGCCCGACCTGGGCCAATCGCTCATTTTGCGCGGCGCTCAGCATGCGTCCGCCTGTTTCCTGGCTTTTCCCTTCTCAAAGCGGTAATCGCCGGCCCTTGCCACCGCAACAGATGTGAGACTTAGTTGCAGTGACTGCAACAATAGCGGATACCGAAACATGCGTTTGCGCGACCGCCGCCGCCAGGCCCCGTCAGACCCGACTGCCAAGATCGAGGGGGTCGCCATGGCATCGGCAATCATCGATTTTCTGGCCGAAAGCGAGCTGCCGGTGGGGGTCCAGCAAGTGGCCAATGTGCTGGGGATCACCAAATCGCGCGCCTCCCGGCACCTGGCAAATCTGCAAACCCTTGGCGTGGTATCGCGCAATCCCGCCGGGCGCGGTTACCGGCTGGGCTGGCGCGTCATTCGCTGGGGCCAGATCGCCGCAAGCCAACAGGATCTGATCGGGCTGCTGGACAGTTCCCTTCAGCGTCTCAATCGCGGCATGGGGCAGACGATTCTGCTCTGCGGGCCGGCCGGCGGCGACGCGGTGGTGATGAAATGCATTCCCGCCCAAAGCGCAATCCGGATCGAAGTGAAAGTGGGGCTTGTTCTGAACATACCGCACTCCCCCAGCGCCCGGATCGTTTTTGCCTTCCAGTCCAAAGAAAAACGGGAACATCTGCTCACGACGTTGCGCCGGCGCGAAGAGGAATTCCGTGTCAAGGACGAGCGGACATTCGAGCAGCAGATCGCGGCAATTCAACGCAATTTCTACTGCTGGACGCGCGACAAATTCGATTTGGGGCACGGCGCGATAGCCGCTCCGGTGTTCGACCAGAATGAAGGTTTGGCGGCGGTCATAACCATCGTCGCGCCCAGTCTGGAATTTTCGGGGCGCGAGCCGCCCATTCGGATGGTTCGTTCTCTTTTGGAATGTTGCGAGGAGTGTTCGCGGCGGCTGCATTCCCGGGTCAGGTTCCCGCGTCCGTCGCAAAGGCGGGTTAAGCTGGCCAGGATGCCGGGGGCAAATTAACCCGCAACGGAAAATACCCGACAGCGGGCGGGCCCGGCTGACCATCCGGAGGCCTTCCAGGAAAAGCTTTCAGAAATCTGGAGACCAAACCGAGACACGGATCGCCCAACGGGCGGAAAGGAGGCGCCGATCTCTCCCCTTCCTCAGTCCTATGCCTGCAACCTTCGGAAAGGGCGCGACAACATCGAACGACGGCGGCAGACACACGGAGCCCTCGCGCATCATGGGCCGTGCTGATTCCGTTGCGGCCGTTTGTGATTGTGATTTTTCCTTCCGGCGAAATATCCAGATCGACCGAATAGCGCTCATCTGGCAACTTGTTCAGATTCGCATATAGTTCGGATCGCCATTGAGGTCGGGATAGCGCGCCGAATAGCGGGTGCGCCAGGAACCCTCCAAATTGGGATAGCACTTTACCGTCTGAATGATCTCTTTATCGCCACCTTTTGGCTTCAAGACAGATGGCAGTGCAGCGCCGACGGCGATAAGTATTAGCCGAACTCCTCAGCCGACACCAATTGCTCACGACGTACTCGACCGATGGCCGGCAACATCAATAATGAAGCTGCAAAAAGTGCCGCCATCACAAACCATGCCTCGTTAAACGACTGAGTAAGCGCAGCGCGTTTCACCAATGGGGCAATCAGATTTTTTGTCAACTCGTCGATCGGTCCCATGGGGCGATTGTGGAACAAAGTCACGGGAAGACCGACAAGACGCGCGGCCTGCGGATCGCCCGCCTGCAATCGCGCAACCAAGTCTGATAGATGATGCGGGGTGCGCTGTTCCAAAATCGTATCCATTACCGCAATTCCAATCGCTCCGCCGAGATTGCGCATGAGATTGAAAAGACCACTGGCGTCGGCAATATCATCCGGCGGCCAACCGTCAAGCGCTAACCGCGTCGCCGGAAGCAAGCAAAGCATCATCGCGACACCGCGCATTATTTGGGGCCAGAACAAGCCGTCAAAATCGGTCGTCGACGTCGTAAAGCCGTTGGCAAACAGCCCGACCCCGAACAAACCAAAACCGATTGCCGTCAAGAGGCGCGCGTTGATACGAACTTCAAGTATTGCAGCAATTGGCGCCATGAGGAGCCTGGAAACGCCCGTGACGACCATAATTTCTCCAATGGCGAGCGCAGAATGATTTCTTACGAGACCGAGGAACAAAGAGAGCAAGTAAATCGAGCCGTATAAACCGAAGCCGAGCACGAAGCTAAATCCGCACCCAATTGAGAACGAGATCTTTCTAAACCGGCGAATGTCAATAAAGGGGCTCGCATGCGAAAGGGCCCGCGAAATGCCGGCTGCGCCGGCAAGGACACAAATACTGCCAAGTATAACTATATATGTTCCGTGCCAATCGTGGCTCGGCCCCTCGCTCAATATCAGTTCCAGGGTGGCCAAGAAAACTGAAACCAAAATCATGGTTTTGTAGTCAATCTTTTTCAGCGCGGAATAGTCCGGGGAGCCGACACGGACAAATAAACAAACCATCGTTGCAACGAGAAGTCCGGGTGGAATGTTGATCAAGAAAATCCACCCCCAAGAATAAGTCTCGGTAAGGTATCCGCCTATAACAGGGCCGATGGCCGGAGCTATCATCGCGAAAGCACCGGCAACCGTCGTTCCCAAGACACGTTGCTCTTCCGGCAACATGACAAAGACGCCGGTGAAGACCGGCGGGACAAGCATGCCACCGCAAAACCCTTGAAGGACGCGAATCGCAATTAACGTTGCGATGTCGCTGCTGAACGCGCAGGCCAGGCTAGTAAGCGTGAATCCTAATGTCGCCGCTACGAACATCCAACGAAGGGTAAGTGCACGTGTCAAAAAGCCCGTTAGCGGTATTGCCACCACTTCGGCTATCAGGTAAGCAGTTTGAATCCAGGTGAGACGATAGACCGGAACTGCAAGTGCGGTCCCCATATTCGTCAGCGAACTCGCGACGATCTGAATGTCGAGGATCGCCATGAACATCCCGACGCACATCGCGCTGAAGCCCAGCCAAGTCGAAATCGATTTATTCATCTGGCCCCTTCGCGATCTACAAGATACTAAAACCAAAAATTGTGTTTATCTGCGGAAGGCCAGGACGGCGTTCAATCCGCCAAATGCAAAAGAATTGGACATCGCGACGTTGATCTGCGTATTCCGCGCCACATTCGGAACATAATCAAGATCGCACTCGGGATCCGGTGCGATGAAATTTGCCGTTGGCGGGGTGAAACCCTCGCGCATCGCCAAAAGTGTAGCGACCAATTCAATTGCGCCAGCCGCTCCCAGAGCATGGCCGTGCATTGACTTGGTCGATGACACGGTAAGACGATCCGCATGGCTGCCAAACAAAGCGCGAATTGCCTTGGACTCGGTCACATCATTGATAATCGTACCGGTACCGTGAGCATTGATGTGATCGAACTCTTCATACGAGATTCCGCTATCGACCAGGCAAGCGCGCATAGCCTCGGTTGCGCCGTCCAACGACGGTTGCACGATATCCCCCGCGTCCGAACTCATGCCGAAGCCAACGATTTCACCCAGGATACCGGCGCCCCGCGCTCTTGCATGCCCGAGATCTTCTAACACAATCATGCCGGCGCCTTCGCCGAGAACGAGGCCCTTTCTGCTCCGAGAGAATGGCCTGCAAGCATCTGGCGCCAATATGCGCATCGCCTCCCATGCCTTGATCGTACCCAGGGTAAATACGGACTCCGTGCCGCCGGTGATTGCGACATCGACGGCTCCGGCGCGCACCATTTGGAATGCGACACCAATGGCATGATTGGCGGATGCGCAGGCGCTCGCCACGGTGAACGCGGGTCCCCTGATGCCAATTTCCATTGTGATATGGCTAACCGCGGCGCTAATCATCAATTTTGGAATGGTAAAGGGATGGAAGCGTTTGGCGCCCTCGGCATAGAGCCGGTGGAAACTCTCGTCGAGTGTGCACATCCCACCCACGCCAGAACCCACGATTGCGGCGGTCCGGGTGCCGAGCTCGCCACGAAAAATGAGCCCACTCTGCGATACCGCCTCACGTGCGGCGATCAACGCGAACTGGGCACAACGGTCGAGAAGCGGCAAATGTTTATCATCGAACTGCGCTTTGGCATCGAAATTGGAAATCTCCGCGCCAATTTTGATGGAAAGATCGTCGGTTGGTATGATTGTAAGCGGAGCAATTGCGCTCTTTCCACTCCTCAACGCCGTGGACATAGCCTGCGAATTTTGACCGAGGGCGGAAATAACCCCGATTCCCGTGATCGCTACTCGATTCAATCGAGGGTCCCGCCTGTCTCCAGCTTCAGTGCCGCACACGCGCCAAATGTCAGGCCTTATGGATCGGAGCCGTCGCTCGATTTAGGTCTTTCATGACGAAATCAACAAACTCACCGACCGTTTTGAAGCTGCCGCCGTCTACAGACGAGGCTTCGTTGGCGTTGTAAAGCAGCGAGACATCAAATTTTTCCTCGATTTCAAATATAATCTCGACGATATCTATGGATGCGAGATCAAGGGCCGCAATCTCAGTCGTGCGGTGCAATGCGGAGCGTTCAACTTTCGCTTGCCTCGCAACTATATCAAGAATAGCCGCCTCTGCATCTGCCATCTGTGACCCCCACCGCCGCGCCAACATCATGATCAAATTCAACCCCTTTGGCTACAGAAGAACGGTCGGAAAGTAATTCCTACAAAGGTCACTGGAAGACCATTCTGGCAAATTTCGCTAAGTATCGGAGCGGTCAATCAAATTCTTGCGGAATGAAATCCGTGTGTTACAGCGGACGCGCCAATCTTCCGGCCTTGCGTCTATCGCGCATGGCCCTGGTCGGGAATAACGGGCGGCGAGGTTCTCACGGCGGCCATCCTGTCGGCATCGGTGCGTTAGCGGGGAGATCCCGGCGCACCGCGACTGTTTCCACCCGCGCGAAATCGTGCATATTGTTGTGCCGTAGCCAGGCGAGGGAGCAAGTGATGTCGGCTTTGAAGGGCTATTTGGCTGTCGCGCTGTGCGGCCTGTTCGCGCTGTGCGGCACTATCCAGGCACGGGCAACTGAGGTTATCGACAATCCAGGCGGCGGCATGATCGTCTATGGGCCGGTGACGGGGGTAACCACCGAGGCGGCCGCGATGGGTGCGGTGCTTCGCTCGGTGCATCAGGATATCGGCGACAAGCCGCGCGTTGGCAAATTGTTTCGAGTGCGCGGCACCAATTCCGTGGCTGTTTTCTTCACCGCCACCAAGCGGACCCAGAACAACATGCCGGTTGCTGGGATGCTGATCGTTTCCAAAGTGTCCCGCAACGATGTCGAGGCCGCCCTGCTGACTGACAAGGCATCGCGTTTCGGCAATTCCATCAATCCGATGCTGAAGTCGCTGTTCGCGGTCTGGCATCCCGGCGGCGTCGCGCAAGCCGGTCCAATGGTCGGGCCGCAGCCGCTGCGCAAGTTCATGCTGCAGGACGGTTCGGCCTGGGTTGGCCTGCCGCAAGGTTGGCGCGTCACGCCGCAAAGCGGCGGCGGCACCATTATCGCCGAGGGGCCGAACGGCGAAACCGCCTTGCTGGGCTACCCATTGCTGGCGATGGATATCAACAATCCGCAGGGGCGCAGGGCGATGATGTTCGCGCAAGGGGCCGGCCGCAACACAGCCTATGCCAGGACACTCTACTATCCCTATGGAATGGATCCGGCGCGCGCATTCGTCGATTTGTTTCAGATGCTGCGCCAGAAAAGCGGCTTGCCGCCAATGAAAATCACGGTCGGCATGGAAGCCCCGATGCAGGGCGGGCCAACCTCGCGCTGCGCCCATCTGACGGGACGGTTGGATGTCGGGGATGGGAAAGGGCCTAAGGAGTTCAATACGGTATTCTGCACGGGCCTGCCCCAGGCCGGGGGCTCGTATATGAACCTCGCCTACCATGTAACGGTCCCTGTAAAGCTGGCCGACCGGGAACGCGCCACCATGGGTGCGATCCTGGCGAGCTTTGGCGTCAATGAGGGCGTGATCCAGCGTGAAGCGGCGATCATAGCCGCACCCGCCATCGCGCAAATTCACGCGATCGGCCAGGCAGCAGAACGGCAGGCAAATGAGGCCCATGCAGCCAATGACCGCTACAATCAAGGTGTGGCCGAACGCGGCAAAAGTCAGGAAAAGCGCGATCAGGCTTTCGACAATTATTTGCTGGGCCAAAGCGTGATCGAGGACAAAGAGCATAATGCCCACGGCACGGTGTGGAACGATACCGCCGACGCGCTGGTGCATGCCAACCCAAACCGCTTCGACTATGTGAACACGCCGAACTATTGGAAGGGCATCGACTATTGAACATCGGGGCCCTCGATCCGTACCTTCGCGAAGGACTCAACTCAAGATGGTTGGGGCGGGTAGACGCGCGAGGCGCGGCATACGAAGCAGGTGATCGTGCGACCCGGCCATAATCCGCAATGAGTGACGCCCGCGCCGTTGCTGGTGCCGCCGGTGCGAATGCGTCGATTTCCGCATGGTGACACTACCCAAAAAGCGGTGGCAGTTGCAGAATCTGCTCGAGATGGATCAGTGTGACTCAACCATACCGGAACTTGAGAAATAGAATCGACAAAGTAAGGCCCAAGCTGATCGTGTTTGCCGCTATGAGCGGCCAGTCAACATTGACCACTCCGTAAAGCAGCCACAGCGCCGTGCCAGTTGTCATAATGACATACATTTTCAGCGATAAGTCGTGGGTGGAGCGCGTGTGCCACGCCCGGACAGCTTGAGGAATATACGCTGTTGTCGTGCAGATGGCTGCCAAAAATCCGACAAGCGATGTAGCGTTCATGTGATCAACCTTGCCTTTTCCACTTCCGATTTCCCGGCCAGCATCATGATATCGCCCAACGGAATTGGCACAACATTTTCCTTGGCCGCACAGGCCCAAATTTTCCTGAACAGAAACATTCCGCATCACCGCGACTTGCATGAATTCACGATTCGTGCGGAAAGCGCCTTGCGCACCTAGCAATGAATAATGAGCTGCTCCAGCAAATCCTGTGACGGTTCCCACTCCCCAATCGCGGGATAGAGAAGCATCGCCTTTCGCGCCAAAAGTTCCGAACCAGAAAGAGTGGCTTCGATTGCCGCGCGTTCATAGGCCTTGACCGCCAGGACCAGACCGCGAACGGCCTCGGGTAATTTGCCACACGGCTCCGGTGTGATCGAGTCGTGGCCAACCAGACAGGGGACCTCGACGATGTCGCCCCGATCGATCTCGGCAATGCTTCCGGCATTTTGCGCATTCACCACAATGCGGCGAGGCTCGTTGCCGCATAAGGCCGTCATGACGTCAAGCGCGATGCGGTGATATCCGGTGGCGGCGCGGAACGGGTCGAGATGCTCCGGCGCGCTCGGCGTCGTATCGCCCTCGCTTTCCAGCTTCATATAGCTGCCGGAACGTGTGTTCAAGTAATCGACATAGGTGCCAATTGCGGCCTTGCCATCGCCTTCGCGAAGAAGCCCGGCAAGGCGCGAGAAAAGATCTCCTCCGAGCCGTTCAATTTCTGCGCCGCGTGTACCTTTTTGCCTGCGTTGATTATCTAGCGCGCGGCGGCGCGAATAGTAGAAATAGAGATATTCGGTGGGAATAAGACGCAATGTCCGAATAAGATCCGGCGAGAACAGCGGCACATGATAGAGCTGGCGAAGAAGATCATCGTCCCCAAGAAATCGGTCGAACACGTCTTGGCCGCGAAACTGGATCCGGCGGATCCAACCCAGATGGTTGAGACCGATGTAATCGCATTGCACTTCGTCCGGCTTGGCTCCAAGAGCCAGGTTGACTCGGTGCAACATCTCGCTCGGCGTATCGCAGATACCCACAACCCTCACATTGCTGTTATGCTTGATGGCTTGCGTGATCAGACCGGCCGGATTGGTGAAGTTTATGATCCACGCTTTGGGGCTGTAACGCTCGACCAGTTTGGCTTGCTCGACGGCAACACCGACAGTGCGAAGCGCCATTGCCACGCCACCCGGGCCCGTTGTTTCCTGACCGGGATAGCCATGCGCCACGGAAACCCGCTCGTCGTGCATACGCGCATGATTGCCGCCGACGCGGACACTGTTCAGCACGAAGCTCGCATCCGCTGCGGCATCTTCGACAGTTGCGGCCTGACGAATACGGAGGGCACCGCCCTCGCTTGACACGAGAGTTCGGCCAAGATCGGCCATGATCTGAACTCGTTCCGCGTCGGGATCGAACAGTACAAGTTCGTCGGCATCGAGCGTCTTAATCGCTTCATGAATTCCGAAGATCACCAGCGGTGTTCGCACGCCACCACCGCCGATCAACGCGATCTTACGTCCCATGACTTTGCTCGCACATGCGCTCCAGCTCCATTCGCTACGGCAGGGCTGACAGCGCTCCGGCAGAACGCGTGGAAAGGGCGCCGCAGGTACAGGCGCGGCGTAAGCAATCCAGCGGCGGGGCCGCATCCAACTGTGCGTCTATGAATCCTGCGTCAAAGACGTCCCCCGCCCCGGTCGTGTCAACTACAACTATCGGAGGCGGTAATGCTTCGTGCCGAATGCCGTTTGCGATCATGGCTGCGCCCGATCGGCCCCGCTTTACGACTGGGAGCGAAAGCCCCTCTTGCTGGGCAAACGTCAGATAATCCACGCCTTCCCCTCCGCAAAGCAACGCAGCTTCCCTCTCGTTCGGGAAAAAATAATCCACGGCGCGGCAGATATCCAGATTTGGCTTTGCCTGGAGCCACTCTGGATGGAAACCAACGTCGAGTGATGTCGTGCAACCGCGCTCCCGCAAAACCGGCAATAACGACAGCGCAATTTCGCGTTCGAGCGGAAGGGCAAAATGCACATGCCGAGCCCGGCACAAAGCCGCTAACATTGCCTCAGATCTGAGCATCATTTGAAGGTCTTTGTTCACTCCCGCATGGCTATAGAAAGATCGCTCATCACCGATAGAAACGCTGACGGTTACGCCGGTGTTGCCGTCACCTTTCAAGAGTCCGTCATCGGAAACGCCGAATGTTCGCAGGCGATCGACTATCCAGTTGGTATCGCCGGTGCCGATAATGCCCACAAGATCCACCGAACGGCCAAGTTTCGCTAGAGCGCCAGCCGTGATTGCCGCTCCGCCGCCGACCTCCCGCGTATACTGAGGTGCATAGACTTCCTCTCCAGGTTGCGGCCACCGGTCGAACCCTGTGAATATGTGATCGATATAGATTTCGCCGACAATGGCAACGTCATACTTTTTCATGGGACTGGAAGGGCCATTCGTTTATTCGTCGCGCCTGCAGCAGATAGATCACCACGCCGGTCGCCGCCATGACAAGGCCGATGGCGATGTGAGCCGGATTGCTGCTGACGACGATATACATCCACCCTATCAGGGCGACAATCGCGGGAATTGGAAATAGCGGCATGCGGAACGCATTGGTCGCGGCATCAGCTTGGCGGCGAAGAAAAATGACCGCCACGCACTGGGCCACAAACTGTAGCATGGTTTGAACTACGATTAGGACAGAAATCAAATCCGCCAGCGAAAACAGACAAGCCACCGCCGACAGTCCACCCATGTACAGAAGGGACGTGGTGGGAAATCGTCCAACCGGATGAAGGCGTGCGAATGATTTGAAGAAGCGGCCTTCGGCGGCTGCCGCATAAGGCACTCGCGAGAAACCGAGGATGATTGCATAGACGGAACCCCAGCTGGCGACGAGGATCAGACCCGACACGAGCAGGCCGCCCTTGCGGCCGTACAGGACCTGCATATAGTCCGCGACAATCGCTTTGGAATGTTGTCCCTGCTGCCAGGGTACGGTGCCAATGATCGATAGATTCATCGCAAGATATAGAATCGCAATGACAATAATCGAACAAATCACCGCGCGCGGAATCACCCTGCGCGCATCGCGCACTTCTTCCCCGATCAAACAGACGTTGTTGTAACCGCCATAATCATAGACTGCTATTAGCGTGGCTGAACCCAGGCCGAGCCAGAAGGCACCTGTGAATGAAAAAGCGTGCGCGGGAAAATCAAAAGCGAGAGCACTTTGAAAATGGGTGACCCCACTGACCACGATCCACACACAGGTCGCGAGAACCGCAACCATGATCACGATGGAAGTCGTGCTGATGGAGCGGATATTCCGGTAAAGCAGCGCGGTGTTCACAAGACAGACCGCCATTGCGATGATCACCAGGTGACCATGTCGAAGTTGCGGCACCAGAAAGTTCAGGTATTGGCTGAATCCCACCGCGCCCGACGCGATGGAGATCGGTCCAATCAGAAGCAGTTGCCACAAAAACAGGAAGCTCAGCAATCCTCCCCACCGCTTTGGACCGAATGCCTGTAGAAGATAGTGATAGGGGCCACCGGAGCGCGGCACCGACGACCCGAGTTCTGCCCAGACCATGCCGTCGCAAAGACACAACACCGCGCCCACAATCCAGCCCAACATTGCCTGGGGTCCACCCATCGCTGCAAGCGCCAGCGGAATGGTGAGAAATGGTCCAATGCCCACCATGTTGAGAATGTTGATTGATAGGGCGCCCGCCAGCCCCATGCCGCGGTCCAACTTTGGTTTGTCAACCGCGATCGGGTCCTGCATGATACCTGGCCAATCGTCCCAAATTACTTTTGATCGTGTAAAAGCGGGTTTTTTGGCACGCTTAGCAAATTGGCGAAAATTCGGTGCGCGCCTGGGACGCCCAGCGGAAGCTGGCGATAGAAGGCATAGGCATTGTAGATATAAATACCTTTCCCGTAGCGCGCATACAAAAGACCACCTTTCTGCGGCGACTGACCTTCGTCATGAGTCTCCAGCAATGGTTTGTATCGCCGGTCCCATGACGTCAAAAACTTGGAGCCGCGCTCTTCTATCCAGCCTTCGAAATCCTTCGGGCCAATGGTGTTTGGCCAATTCAACAACGGATCCTTGGGATCGAGAATCGTGACTGCCGATCTTTCGTCTGTGACCTCTTCTGGGTCATCGGTCATCGTATAAGGATAGGGACCGAAATCGTGATCATATTCCGGCGTATTGTATTGAACCATGACTGTACCGCCATTCTTGACATAATCGAGAAGGCGGGCGTTGTTCGCGATCAAATCCGGCCGCACCGCATAAGCACGGACCCCTAGAATAATCGTATCGAACTTGTTCAGATCCGAGCCTGCCAGATCTTGGGGCGACAGGAGCGTGACGTGAATACCCAGCGCTTCGAGTGCGGCCGGCACATCGTCACCGCTGCCTTCGACATAGGCGATATTCTGTGACGGTGCGACTTTCACCTCGGTACCGGTGACCTTGTACACCGATGGCTTGTACAGGAAATAGGGGCGAAGCCCTGTATAGCCGGTTGTGCTATAGCCCTGCTTGTATGATTTGCCCGCGTAATCGACGGCGGCCGTGATTTGATAGGTTTGCTCGGAGACCGCGCCGGCATGAATGGTGAAAGTCACTGCCAAGTCCTGGCCCATTTGAGTGAACACGACAGGAGCCGCCGCCGGTTGGGAAGTCCAGCCACGAGGAAGCTCCAGATGAACGGTCTCGTGGGCGACTCCATCGACATTGTCGTGCAACTGCACCGTCAGTGGAAACGACGTGCGCCCGAGCGCTAAAATCCCGGCGCTGGGGTTGATCGAAACGGAAACCGGTGGGCCAACCGGCAAAGGATTGCGCAGCGTTCCCGCACCGTTGACTGTGCTGATGACCTGCACAACATCCGTGGTTTGCAGATCTATTCCTTCGAACCGAAAGCGTACCGTGGCCGCCAGAGGATAGGAGGACAGCGGCAAGTTGCGGTCGGCGCCGCCGGCTATGCTGTAATAAGGTTTTTCAAGATCGGCCCGCGAAAAATAAGGTCGTGTGAATGGCTCGTCTGCGGGCACCGTCGCGGCAAAGCGGATGTTCTGGGCGATGTTGGGCGCCAATCGTCGAGGCGCCGGAGATTCGGCGTGAACGTTCCAAGACTTTCCCGATGAACCGGTCAGCCCGACTTCCCGGATTTCGATGGGGCGGCGCCCGCCGTCGAATAGATGAACTCGCACATGGATGCCTTGCCCGCGCAAAGCCATCTGAAATGTATCCTGTGTGCCGCGAAGCGGCGTCGATGAGCCACCCGATTCGACGGGGACCATGTCCGCTTCCGCGGACACCTCCAGAGAAGCGAGCAGAGCTTGACGGAACTGCTCCTGCTTTACGCTCAATTCATGGAGCACATTGTATTTCCGCTCAGGATTGAGCGAGCTCAGCCTGACCGCCGCGACAAGCGCGTCGGTCGACTTGAGGCCTTCCGCGAGAGTATCCGCAATGGCCGAGGGATCTTCCGCCGAAAAGTGGGCGATTGCGGTCCCGACCGCCCGATCAATCTCGCGCAACCCGTTCCGCAAGAAAACAGGAGGCGCCGGCCCAGCCAGACTCGCAATACCTTCCAGCGAGACATCGATGCCGTCGAAAAACCCGCTCTCCTTGCCGGGCGCCGGAATTTGGGAGCCGAACCGGTGGTAAAGCTCCGCCTGGTCCGAAGGCAATGGAATTTCCGCGCCGCCATTCTGCGACTTCTGGAAGCCCAAGCCTTGGCGGGCTATCTGCAGATAGGTAAGTCCCAACATCCGGTCATAAGTACCCACGGGGACAGAGACAGTCGTTGAGACGTTTCCGGGTTCCCAACGACCGGTAATATAATTCTGGACACCGACCGGGCCCCATCGATGCGTGGCATAGTCGTAAGCGCCCTTGCTGGAAATACGGAAGACCGGCACGCGCGCATATTCTTTTATCGGCGACCAGGGCAGCAGGCCCTCGCGAATCTGATCGGGAAACATCTTGGGATCACCGGCGGCTTTGAAGACTTCCTGCGCCAGCATTCCGGCAACGGCGTGATTGCCATGGCCGTCCGTGGGCCCGCCAACAAATACGGATGAAACCACCAGCGGCCGCACCGTCCTGACCACGCGCACCGCATCTTCCAGCACGCGCGCATGACCCCATTGATCGAGCGCCTCCTTCAGCGATTTCGAAAAACCGTAATCGACAACGGACGAGAAATATTGCCCATCCAGACCGTAATAACGGCCAGCCTGCAGCAGTTCCTCGGTGCGGACCAATCCGAGCGCATCCCATAGATCCGATGACATCACATTCGCGCCGCCCTCGCCGCGATTGAGGGTCAGCAACTCCGTTCGGGCTCCAACCCCCCGGCTTTCGTATGCGAGCGTTGCGCCGTCCTCGTCGTCTGGGTGGGCAACGATCATCAGGAAGCTCGCGCGCGTATGAAGCTTTCTCAGCAGCTTCCAGGTGAGCGCCGCGCCGCGATCAAGGGGGTCGGCTTGGGCATCCACCGTGTAATTTGCGGATGACGCCCAACATTGGGATTCGAGGCCCAATAGCAGGACCAGGCTGAATATGGTTCCCGCGATGAACTTCATGCCCCTCACCCCCAATTCACGTCAGGAACAATAGTCCTAGCGCTGGGAGCCAAAATCTCCAAGGCAATATTCAATCCGGCATTCCGGTTGCGACCCACGCAATCTATAAGCGTTGGTTCGATGGCGCCTGGCTCCACATTTCGCGAACCGAAAAGATTCGATAAAGTCTCGATTGCCTTTAGGTTACGGCCGGCTTGCAAGTTTTGCGAGCTTTGGGGTACGTCCTCCTAAGCTCACAAGTCCGCGGGGCGTATATGGGGACCTTGCCTTCGAAAGTGCTCTCGATTTTGAGGTAGAGTCCGTTCCTTGAAGAAGACGGACGATGAATCGCAGTCGATATAGTGAAGAACAGATTATCGGGATATTGAAGGAGCATCAGGCTGGCGTGGCGGCGCGGGCACCGTGCCGCAAACATGGGATCAGCGATGCCATGTTTTACAAATGGCCGGCCAAATATGACGGCATGGATGTGTCGGATGCCAAAAAGCCAAAGGCTTTGGAGAACGGGAACCAGCGGTTGAAGAAGCTGCTGGCGGAATCGGTCGGCGACAATGGCACCGAGCTGACCGCCCGCGCCATCCCGGCCTGGCGGGAAGAACGGGGCGTGGAACGGCGCTACATCGCGCCCGGCAAGCCGACCCAGAATGGCTACTGCGAAAGCTTCAACGGCAGGCTGCGCGACGAATGCCTCAACGAGCATCTCTTCACCAGCCTGCCCGAGGCCCGCGGGATCATTGATGCAGGGAAAAACGACTACAACACACTCAGACCGCGCACCGGCCTCGACGGGCTCACACCGACGGAGTTTGCGGCACGCCCCAGCGAGGGGCATAACCAGAACAGATTCTCCCTCTGAACAAGGTCATATCGGGGGCAAGGTCATGGTCTCCGCATTTTGTCGCGTGACTTCCAAGAAAAGCTTCGAGGCAGCCAGAGACAAAACGGAGAATGCGCCCAACGAATAAGCCGCAGGAGCCGCCGATCTGCTTACATTCTGGATTTGGCCCGGCTACCCCTTGGAAAGCTCACGGCAACCACGAGCGACCAACTGAGACACTTAAATGGTCGTCCATGAAGAAGTCCCAAGCCGTTGATTTTGAATCGGGAAACGGCGGGTTTGAGTAATCGATTTTGCCGGATTTGGCGGGATCGATAGCGGATTCCTTGCAAAATGGATTTGTGATTCTCTGCGTCTGAAGCGAGCAGATAATGGGGATGCGATGAAGCCGCGGGAACGCCGCGAGAGCGGAGAACAAGACCTTTTCCGGTCTCGGCTGGACCGGATCATCGACCTGGGCCACGCGCTGGCGAAGTTGGCGCGCATGGTCGACTGGCGTTTTTTGGAAGAGCGTTTTGGCGCGATTTACACGGACGGTCCAGGCAGCCCGCCTTTGCCGACGCGGCTGATGGCGGGGCTGGCGATCCTCAAACATACCTACGATCTGTCCGACGAGGGTTTGTGCGAGCGCTGGGTCGAGAACCCCTATTACCAGTACTTCTGCGGGGAAGAGTTTTTCCAGCACCGGCTGGTGTTCGACCGCTCCTCGCTGACGCGCTGGCGCCAACGGATGGGCGAGGAGAAGCTGCAGGCGCTTCTCCAGGAGAGCCTCGCGGTGGCTGTCAGAACCGAGGCGCTCAAGCCGTCCGAGCTGTCGCGCGTGATTGTCGATACGACTGTGCAGCCCAAGAATGCGATGTTCCCGACCGATGCCAGGCTGCTCAATCGGGCGCGCGAGATATTGGTGCGGATGGCGGCAAAGCACGGCGTGCCCTTGCGCCAATCCTACCGGCGGGTGGGCAAGTTCGCGCTGATCAAGCACCAGCGCTACGCCCACGCCAAACAGTTCAAGCGTGCGAACAGGGCCTTGAAGCGGCTTCGAACCTATCTGGGCCGGGTGATCCGCGACATCAGGCGCAAGATCGATGGCAACGAGGCTCTGGAGGCGGCGTTCACTGCGATGCTGTCGCGGGCCAGCGCCGTGCGCAATCAGCGCCAGCGTCAGCGCGGGCAAAAAATCTACAGCCTGCATGCGCCCGAGGTGGAATGCATCGGCAAGGGCAAGGCGCACCGGCCATACGAGTTCGGGGTGAAGGTGAGCGTGGCGACGCCGATCGCGCATTCCAGGGGCGGCCAGTTTGCCGTCCACGCCAAGGCGATGCCGGGCAATCCGTATGACGGACACACGCTGGCCACCGTCATTCCGGAGATCGAAGCGCTGGTTGGAAACACAATCACGCGCGTCCTCGCCGATGCCGGATACCGCGGCCACAATGCGCCGCCCGATTACAAGTTCCGTGTTTATACCGCCGGTCAGAAGCGGCGCATGACGCCCCAGATCAAACGCGAGATGCGGCGCCGTTCAGCCGTCGAACCCGTCATCGGACACCTGAAGGCCGAACACCGGATGGGCCGCAATTACCTCGCCCACCGCGCCGGCGACGCCGCCAACGCGGTCCTCGCAGCGGCAGGCTACAACTTCAGCCTCCTGCTCCGGTGGCTGAGGCTTTTATTGTCCCTAATCCTCGCAGCCTTTGTCGCGCCGATCAGTCTCCAAGCGGCGTAAAATCGAAAAGTTCACGGTCGACTAAATGGCAATATGGTTGGTGGTGCAGGCAGTTCTGACGAACCGGTCTCCGGGCAAATCTAGCCCAATAACAGGGAAAATTTCGGGATTTCCTAGGAAAAACTCGCCCAATCGGCCGAATGAAGGTGCAATTTCGGGCCTTTCTCGCCCTATCTACTGTTCCGCGAAGACCGCAATAACAGGGAATTCCTGACCAGTTAACAGGCTATTTCTTCCGCGATAACAGGGAATTTGGAGAGGCTCCAAAATGAACCGCCGGCGGAAGTGTTTGGCAGCCCGAGCGGCGCGGCCCACAATTGGGCGGAGCATCCAAGGCGGCTGCCGGTCGCCAACCGTTGTCTCCCCATAAACGAGGCGCGGTAATTTATGCCGATACGCATAATTGCCTGCGCCTTACCTTTCATCATTCTGCCGCACGCACTGGAGCAGAGTGGGAAGATCTCGCCCAATACCAGGGTGCGCCAGGCGCCGCCGGGCTGGGAATCAAGCGGCCTTCTTCTTGTTTCTACTTCCGGACTTTTTCGGTTCGCCGGTTAGAAAATGGCACTTGGCTATTTCACCGGCAGCCCGCTCCGGCAAGATCAGTTTGGGCAAAACATGGCTGGCAACCACGCCCACGCCGATATCAAGCGCCGATCATCACCGGCGGCGCAACGCCTACCAGTTTTCGCTACACCGGCCTGTCGCGCTGAATCTCTTGCAGGCGCCAGTCCGCCACAAAGTACCACCCCAACTGCGACGTGCCCGCCCCTGTCAAAAGGCGATCACGCTCAAGCCGCCAAGAAAATCTACTCTGACCCCAATTCTTACTTAAACCAGTCTCTGCCGAAGCGCACTCAAAAATTCGGGGAAAGTTTTGGTAAGGCCTGAGACAAAGGCCGCTTTTAGCCAACAATTCCAGTCCTTATCTCTGCAGAGACATCGCTGGCGATGTTCTCACCATGCGCAAGCTACGGAAAATTCGATACAATTCGCTCTGTGTACAGATTTAAATATACTAATAATAACAGATACCTACTGTTGGTGGTGCAGGCAGTTCCGGCGAACCGGTCTCCAGGCAAAACTAGCCCAATAACAGGGAAAATTTCGCAATTTCCTAGGAAAACTCGCCTCATAGACCGAATGAGCGCGTAATTTCGGGCATTTCTCGCCCAATCGCCTGTTCCGCGAAGACCGGAGTAACAGGGAATTCCTGACCGATTAACAGGCTATTTCTTTCCCAATAACAGGGAATATGGAGAGGCTCCAAAATGGCCGCCAAGAGGAAGTGCATAGCGGTTCGCCTGGTACAGCCGAATATGCAGTGGAGTCTCCAAGGCAGGAGCCGACCCCTAGTCGCAGCCTTCCGACAAGCGGTGTGCAGGCAATTATGCGGACACATAACCGGTCCGGCGTCTGGAGACTTTCGCAATGGCCTCCTGCCGCGCCGTGCCTACCTCCTGTCAAATAGTGATCATGCCCAAGACGCTAAAGGAAACCTACTCTGACCCCAATTCCTTATCATGTTACCGGATTTCACGGTTCATTCGATAGAATGTCTGACTTGCGCAACCACGCTGGCCAACAGTTTAAATTCGTCTGGCTGAGTCACAAAGGCGTCTGACACGGTACGGGAGAACGCTAACGTCAACAGCCTTGCTCGATCAGTCTCGCCGCTTCTAAGCGCATCCACTAACTCACCTGTAGTCTTGCAGATGCGATTATAATCCTGCGAATCTTCGGAAGAGTGTGCATGCGCAACAGCATGAACGTATTTGCCAAGTGCGGATTCCAAAGAATCTACCAGCGACTCGGTTATCATGGAATCATCTCACATGGAATTCCGGGGACACTATACTTAATTCATTCAAAACAACCTATCCTGCTTTATTACCCCTTGGGGTTTAGGGCCGGGCTTGCGTTTCACCAAGGTGCGATCGAGTTTTTTCTCCAACTTGTGGACAAAGGCGGGTGCGCCGAGCGGCCTGCCGGTTCGCTCCCCGGCACGGATCGCGTTGCGCGCCGCCGTCTCCAGCCCCTCACCCAGAAACGCCTTCCAGTCGCCCACATGGTCCAGCAGCGGCGCAACCTTCACCAGCGCGTCATCCTCTCCACGCAGGTGCGCCCGCGCGCTGGACCAGCGCCAATCGCGGGCGCGCGCCGCAAGTCTTGCCCGCACTGGATTGAGCTCGACATAACGGGCGCAGGCCAGGACATAGGTCTCGTCCATCGGGAACGAGGCAAAGCGGCCCTGCCAGAGATAGCCGCGCCAGCCTTCGCGGAAATTCACTTCGCGGCTATAGCGCCGGTGCGTTTCCGACAGGGCCGCGCGCAGACCATCCCCATCGCGCGGCACCAGAATTAGATGAACATGGTTCGGCATCAGGCAATAGGCCCACACCGCGACCCGGGCCTTGGCGCATCCTTCCGCCAAAAGCGCGCGGTAAACTTCATAGTCCCTGTCGGAAAAGAATGTCTGTTGACGCCGGTTGCCCCGCTGCGTCACATGATGCGGCACCCCCGCCGCAACAACCCGAGCCAGTCGTGCCATACGCGACGTTCCCTCGCGCGGCCGGCTTTGTCAATTAAGTATAGTGTCCCCGGAATTAAGGGGTTGGTGGGTGATGTAGGAATCGAACCTACGACCCGCTGATTAAGAGTCAGCTGCTCTACCAACTGAGCTAATCACCCACGCTCGCCGGCTCTCGGGGACCGGCTTGCTTTTCCCCTCTCCCGCATGCGCGGGGGAGAAGGAGGGGCCTCTTAGCAGAGGGGTACCCCCCTGTCCAGAAAAGCCCGCGCCCCGTCCACATGCCCAGAAGACCGACGTGAATTGCCGAATTCCGCGCTTTTGGGCGGCGCGTCTTGGCCAAGGCTTTCTTCCCCCGTGGCCGAAGGCTTGACGGGGGAAGATGTCCGCTAGCGGGCTTGCCCGCGTGGCGGACAGATGGGGGCCAATCAAAAGCGCGCCAGCGAAGGCCGGAGGGGGTAAGATTCAGATAATCCCGCCAGAATGGCGGGGAATCTCCACCTGCCGGTGCACATGCACGCTCATCAGCAGGCCGAAACCGAACATCACCGTCAGCATCGCGGTTCCGCCATAGGAAAGCAGCGGCATGGGAATACCCACCACCGGGATCAAGCCCATCACCATCAGGCCGTTGATCATGATGTAGAAGAAGAAATTGAGGGTGACGCCCATCGCCAGCAACCGGCCGAACTGACTGCTGGCGTTGGTGGCGATCTGCATGCCGTAGAAGATCACCACCGCGAACAGGATCAGCAGCGCCACGCTGCCGACAAAGCCGAACTCCTCGCCGAAATTGGTGAAGATGAAATCGGTCTGCTTTTCGGGAAGGAAATTGAGCCGGCTCTGGGTGCCGTTGAGGAAGCCCTTGCCGGACAAGCCGCCCGAGCCGATGGCGATCTTGGCCTGGGTGATGTTCCAGCCCGCGCCCAGCATATCGGCTTCCGGATTGAGGAAGGTCAGCACCCGGGCTCTCTGATAATCGTGCAGCACATAGCGCCAGGCCAGCGGCACGGCGGTGGCCAGTCCCGCCAGGGCCGGCGCGATCCAGTACCAGGAAAGTCCCGCCAGGAAGAGCAGCGAACAGCCGTCCGCCACGATGATCAGGGTGGTGCCGAGATTGGGCTCGATCATCACGAACAGCGCCGGCAGGCCGATCATCGCCAGCCCGATCCCCAGATTGAGAGGCTTGGAGACTTCCTCCACGCTCTTGCCGTGGAGGAACCGGGCCAGCGCCAGCACCAGCGAAATCTTCATCAGCTCGGACGGCTGCAATTCCAACGGTCCCAGCATGATCCAGCGCTGGGCGCCAAGACCGACATGGCCGGCCACATCCACCGCGATCAACATCAGCAGCGCCACCCCATAGGCCGGATAGGCAAGGCTCATCCAGATCCGGATGTCGATGGTCGCCGCCACCACCAGTATGACCAGGCCGAGCAGGAATTTGGCCAGTTGCGACAGGGCCCAGGGATGGAAATTACCCCCCGCCACCGAATAGAGCATGGCGATGCCGCCGGCGGCGATGATGGTGATCAACAGCACCAGGCCCCAATTCACCTCCAACAGCTTGTCGGCGATGGCGAGCGTGCGCTTGGCGGCGGCGTAGGGACGTGAAATCATCGGACCAGACGGCCCGGCAGGGACGCCGCCCTGATCGGATAGGCGGCAGGCAGGCTCAAGGGATCGCGCTTCTGGGTGAAAAGCAGGATGTCGCGCGCAAACTCCACCTGCGGCTCGCTCCGCGCCCCGCCATGTTCGACGACAACCGAAATGGTATAGCGCGGGTTGTCGACAGGGGCGAAGCCGATGAACAGGGCATGCTCGCGAACTTTCCAAGGCAGCGCGCTTTCCGGCTTGATGCCGCTTTGCCGCTCTTCCTTGGTGATGCGCCGCACCTGGGCGGTGCCGGTCTTGCCGGCCATTTCGAGGCCGGGTTGGGTGATGCGCCAGCCAAAAGCGGTGCCGCCGGGCATGTTGACGGCCATGTTCATGCCCTCGCGCACCATGGCGAACGCCTTGTCCGAGAAAGGCAGCGGCGCCGGTGGAAGGCGCGGTTCAAGCGTGGCGCCGACCTGGTGGGTCAGCCGCGGCGCAACCGCCCTGCCGGTCGCAAGCCGCGCGGCAAGCATGCAAAGCTGGATTGGCGTGGCGAGCACATAGCCCTGGCCGATGCCGTTGATGAGCGTTTCGCCCTGTTGCCAGGGAACGCCGAACCGCGCCAGCTTCCAGGCCCGAGTTGGAATGAAGCCGCCCAACTCGCCGGGCAATTCGATGCCGGTGGGTGAACCAAGCCCCATAGCATGGGCTGCTTGCCCCATTTTGTCGATGCCCAGCCGCCGCGCCACTTCATAAAAGAAGATGTCGCACGAGACTTGGATGCCGCGCTGCAGGTTGACGTGGCCATGGCCGCCTATCCGCCACGCATCACAGTAGAAGGTGTGATCTCCGAATCTCATTGACCCGGTACAATCAACAGCAAAATCGGCCATGCCGTTGTCCACGGCCGCCAGCGCCATCGCCGTCTTGAAGGTCGAGCCGGGCGGATAGTTGCCGCTAATGGCCTTGTCGAGCAGCGGCTTGTGGTCGTCATCGGTCAGCGCTTTCCATTGCGCATTGGTGATGCCGATGTTGAAAAGATTGGGATCGTAGCCGGGCGTGGAGGTCAGCGCCAGCACATCGCCATTCTGGGCGTCCATCACCACGCAGGCGGCGCTCTGATCGCCGAGCCGCCCGGCGACGAAACGCTGCACCTCCCGGTCGATGGTGAGACAGACGTCCTGGCCGGGCACGCCGGGATCGTGACCCAGCTCGCGGATGACCCGGCCATAGGCATTGACTTCGACCCGGGAAACCCCGGCATCGCCGCGCAGCGCCTCGTCATATTGCCGCTCGATGCCGCGCTTGCCGACCCGAAAGCCGGGAATGTCCAGCAGCGGATCGTCGTCATTCTTCTTGTCGTCCGGCGACACCTGGGCGACATAGCCCAGGATATGCACCATCTCGTCCTTGAAAGGATAATCGCGGGTCTCGCCCACATCGGGCTGGACGCCGGGCAGATAGGGCAGGTGCAGATTGATGCGGGAGAATTCCTCCCAGCTGAGATTCTCCGCCACCGGCACCGGCACGAATTTCTTGTTCTGGGCCAGGGTCGCCAGCACGCGTTTTTTCTGCGCATCGGAAATCGCGATCACCTGGCCGATCATGTCGAGGGCTTGCTCGACCCCGCCGGTCGCCTGCTCCGCCACCAGCAGCACCCGGTAGTTGCGCCGGTTGTTGGCCAGTTCGACGCCGAACCGGTCGAAGATGCGGCCTCGGGGCGGCGCCAGCAGCCGCTCATTGATGCGGTTGTCCTCCGCCTCGGTCATGTACTGATCGCCGTCCTGGATCTGGAGCTGGTAGAGGCGGCCGGCCAGGACGGCGAACACCAGGCTCATGCCGCCGCCCATCGCCAGCGAGCGGCGGGTGAAGGTGGCGTAGCGCGACTTGTCCTTCTTGTCGAACACCGGCATCAGGGTTCGCTCCGCAAGGGACCGACCAGGCGGCGATGGACGACGCCGACCAGATAGGCGCCGGGAATATAGAACAGAACCGTCACCGCCAGTTCCGCCACGATGGGAGCGATCAACGGCATGTGCCAGTAATAGAACGCGATGATGAAATAGGCGCAAGTGCAGGCGATCAAGGCGGCGGTGGCGAAGCCCAGAACCGCGCCCAGCCCCGGCAGGCCGGCAAAGGCGTCACGCTGCCGGTCGATCACCGCATACATGACCACGAAAGACAGGGTCCAGACCCCGGGAGGACCGCCCGCCATGACGTCCTGCAACAGGCCGATGACGAAGACCGCGGCGGGGGTCATCAGGTCCGGCCGCACCAGGCACCAGAAATAGATCGGCACCAGGCCCAGGATCGGCGCCGGCACCAGCCCGTTGGTCAGCGACAGAGGCAGGTTGGAGATCAGAACAGCCAGAAAGCCGCACAGGATCGGCACCGTCGCGGAAACGATCCGCCAGCCCATCACAAACCCGCCCGCTCGCTCGATTTCCATGCGCCGTTCATCGATCTTCGTCGGCCTGGTCGGCCGGCGATGAAGACGGTTCAGGCACAGCGCTCTGCGCCGGCGCCACGGGGGCGGGGTCCGTCATTTTGGACGCCGGTGTTGCCACGGGCGCGTTCACCTTGGGCGCCGCGGGCGGCGCGCCGGCAGACGGGGTCGTCGCAGTCGCCGGCGGCAAACCGGCGGCCACGGCCGGGAGCTCGGAACTGGTGGGAAGCCGCTCCGGCGGCTGGCGGAAGGCCAGGATCTCGACATCCTCGCTGGTGGCGGCGTCGGCCAGGAGCGCCACCCGATATTTGCCGTCCTCAACCACTACCGTACCGATGGGAAGGCCGGGCGGCAAAAGCCCGCCATCGCCCGACGACACCACCTGGTCGCCCGGCTTCAACGTCACGATCTGGGACAGGGTATCCAGCATGGGCATGGCGCTATTGTCGCCCACCATGATTGCCTGGACGGTTACCGGGAGCGATGGTGACGGGAATCCGGCTGTTCAGATCGGTGAGCAGGATCACCCAGCTGGTGCGGCTGCCGGCCAGATAGATCCGCCCGATCATGCCGCGCGAATCCACCACCGCCTGTCCCGGTTTGACATGGGCGGCGGAACCCGCATCCAGGATCATGGTCGCCAGAAAGGGCCGGTTCGCCCGGCCGATCACCCGCGCCAGGACGGAATTGACCTGCGGATCGGGTACGGCATGCAGCAGCGCCTGATAGCGCTTCACCCGGTCTTGCGTCACCACCGCCACATTGTGCCACTGGCGCAGCCGCGCATTCTCCTCCTTGAGGCGCAGATTTTCCCGATAGACGGTGAAGAGTTCGTCCACCGAACCCGCCCAGCGGTCGAACTGGACGATCGGCGCGTGCACCGCCGCCAATAGCGGCCGCATCCAATCGGTCATGACGGTGCGGGCGCGGTCGAACAGGCCCGGCTGCGACTTGCCCAACAGCACCAGCACCAGGGCGAGCGCCATCACGATCATCAGCGGAAGCTGGGTATTGCCGCGCCGGGCGATCTTCCAGGTGACATTGGCCATGGCGGCGGGCCCCTCAGCCCGTGACGGTCAGAACGCGGTGGACAGGACGTGACGCATGATTTTGGCGTTCTCCAGGACCCGGCCGGTGCCCAGCGCTACGCAGGACAAGGGATCGTCGGCGATGGAGACCGGAAGCCCGGTCTCGTTGCGCAAGACCGAATCCAGATTGGCCAAGCAGCGAGCCGCCGCCGGTGAGCACGATGCCCTTGTCCACGATGTCGGCGGCGAGTTCGGGCGGGGTGGCTTCCAGCGCCACCTTCACCGCCTCGACGATCGCGCCCACCGGCTCGGCCAGGGCCTCGGCGATGTGGCGCTGGGTGATGGTGATTTCCTTCGGCACCCCGTTCAGAAGATCGCGGCCCTTGATTTCCATGGTGATGCCGCTGCCGCTGTCGGGCGCCGCCGCCGAGCCGATCTCCTTCTTGATGCGTTCGGACGAGGCCTCGCCGATCAGCAGATTCTGGTGGCGGCGGATATAGGCGATGATCGCCTCGTCCATCTTGTCGCCGCCCACCCGCACGCTGCGCGAATAGACGATGCCGCCCAGCGACAAGCACCGCCACCTCGGTGGTGCCGCCGCCGATATCCACCACCATCGAGCCGGTGGGCTCGGAGACCGGCAGGCCGGCGCCGATCGCCGCCGCCATCGGCTCCTCGATCAGGAACACCCGGCGGGCGCCGGCCGACAGGGCCGATTCCTGGATCGCCCGGCGCTCCACCGCGGTCGAGCCCGACGGCACGCAGACGATGATCATGGGATTGGCGAAGGAGCGGCGGTTATGCACCTTGCGGATGAAATGCTTGATCATCTCCTCCGCCACCTCGAAATCGGCGATGACGCCGTCGCGCATGGGCCGGATGGCCTCGATATTGCCGGGGGTGCGGCCCAGCATCATCTTGGCGTCGTTGCCCACCGCCCGGACCGATTTCTTGCCGCCGCGGGTGGTGATGGTGGCGACCACCGACGGCTCGTTGAGGACGATGCCACGGCCCTTCACATAGACCAGCGTGTTCGCTGTCCCAAGATCGATTGCCATGTCGCTCGAGAGAGCGCCAAGAAGACTGCCGAACATCAATGACCTGCCCGTTCTTTAACCCAGTTCGAGGCAGGGGCCTTCGAAAAAGCCGTTTTGCGATGAAAGACCCCGGCGGAATGCGCCGGGGTCCCACTGCTTCATCGCGCCACGGTCAATGCTTCCGGCGCCTGCTTCTCGCGTTTCACCAATAGCTTGTTCAGCGCGTTCACATAGGCATAGGCCGCCGCCACCAAGGTGTCGGTGTCGGAAGCCCTGCCCGTGACCGTGCGTCCATTCTCTTCCAGCCGCACGCTGACCGTGGCCTGGGCGTCGGTGCCCTCGGTCACGGCGTTGATCTGGAACAGCTGCAAACTCGCCGCGTGCGGATAGATCTCGCGGATGGCGTGGAACACGGCGTCGACCGCGCCGTCGCCCCCCATCGTGACGCTCTTGTCCTCGCCATGCACCGACAAGGTCATGACCGCCTGCGGCTTGACGCCGATGCCGGTCTCGATCTTGAGCGCCTTGACCTGGATGGCGTCCTGGCCGCGGATGATCTCGTCATCCACCAAAGCGGCGATGTCCTCGTCGAAGACATGCTTCTTCTTGTCGGCGAGTTCCTTGAAGCGGCGGAAGGCATCCTCGAAACCCGCATCCTCCAGCCGGTAGCCCATGCTTTCCAGCTTGTCGCGGAAGGCGTGCCGCCCCGACAGTTTGCCCAGCATCAGGGAGGTGGACTTCACCCCCACATCCTCGGGCCGCATGATCTCATAGGTCTCGACATTCTTGAGCATGCCGTCCTGATGGATGCCGCTTTCATGGCTGAAGGCGTTCTTGCCCACGATCGCCTTGTTGTACTGGACCGGAAAGCCGGTGACGTTGGAAACCAGCTTCGAGGCCTTGGCCAGCATGGCGGTGTCGATCTTGGTCGAGAAGGGCATGATGTCCTTGCGCACCTTCAGCGCCATCACGATCTCTTCCAACGCGGCGTTGCCGGCGCGTTCGCCGATGCCGTTGATGGTGCATTCGACCTGGCCCGCTCCCGCCAACACGCCGGCCAGCGAATTGGCCACCGCCAGGCCCAGATCATTGTGGCAATGGGTGGAGAAGGTCACCTTGTCCGCATTGGGCACGCGGTTCCTGAGCATGGTGACGATCTCGAAATATTCCTGCGGGGTGGAATAGCCCACCGTGTCGGGAATATTGATGGTGGTGGCGCCGGAATGGATCGCAACTTCCACGCAGCGGCAGAGGAAATCCGGCACGGTGCGGGTGGCGTCCTCCGCCGACCATTGCACGTCGGAGGTGAAATTGCGGGCCCGCGTCACCGAGGCGCCCACCGCTTCCAGCACCGCATTCTCGCCCATATTCAGCTTGTGCTTCATATGCACGGGGCTGGTGGAAATGAAGGTATGGATGCGGGGCCGGACCGCGCCCTTCAGCGCTTCGCCGGCACGGTCGATATCCTTGAAGCCGGCGCGCGCCAGCCCGCACACCGAGGCGCGCTTGACGATCTTGGCGATCTCGCTCACCGCCTTGAAATCGCCGGGCGAGGAAATCGGAAAGCCCGCCTCGATGATATCGACGCCCATCTGCGTCGAGCAGTTCGGCGATGCGCAGCTTTTCCTCGTGCGTCATCGCGGCGCCCGGCGATTGTTCGCCGTCGCGCAAGGTGGTGTCGAAAATCTTGATCGTCTTCAATTCGTTCGTGGCCATGACAAAAGTCCTTCTGTTCGCCGCGTGGCGTTTCTGTTTCTCCTTGGCTTCATCCCCTAAACACCCGCGCGCGAACCGTTCGCGCGCTCGAAAGGCGCCTAGGGGCTGCTAAGAAGCAGAAGCGCGCGCGAAGAACCGAGGGAAGGACGGGCTATTGAATTCGGACGCACGGCGACGGGGGCGGACATGCCGCCCCTCATCTTCTTGCCGGTTGCGTCTTTGGTCATGAACAGTCGCCGTTCCGTCCGCCGAATCCAACGTTTACCACAAAGGTGTAAACGGCGGGAAAATCACCGTTTTTTCCTTCATTTGGGCGGTTTTACGCTGAATTTGCGCGACCGCGCAAGGGCGCGCAGGATAGGCTTTTCCAAAGAACGTCAAGGCTCCGTGATCGAATTCCATAACGTTTTCAAGGCCTATGCCGGATCCAAGGCTGAGGCGGTTTCCGGTCTGACCCTGTCGGTGCCGGCGGGCGAGTTCCTGGTGCTGATCGGCGCCTCGGGTTCGGGCAAGACCACCACCCTCAATATGGTCAACCGCCTGGTCGAACCCGGACCAGGGCGAGATCCGGATCGCCGGCCGTAATGTGTTTGATTCAGACCCGGTCCGGCTCCGCCGGGGTATAGGCTATGTCTTTCAAGAAGCTGGACTTTTCCCACATATGACCGTGGCCGAGAACATCGCCGTCACCCCGCTTCTGCTGGGCTGGGAGGCCGCCAAAATCGCGGCCCGGGTCGGCGAACTCCTGGCCCTGGTCCAGCTGGAACAGGACGGCCTGGCCAACCGGCGGCCGCAGGAATTGTCGGGGGGCCAACGCCAGCGGGTGGCACTGGCCCGGGCGCTGGCGGCCCAGCCTCCAATCCTGCTGCTGGACGAGCCGTTCGGGGCGCTGGACCCGGTCACCCGCGAAATCAGTCGCCGCCGATGTCCGCGACATCCACCAGCGGCTGGGCCTCACCACCCTGATGGTGACCCATGACATGACCGAGGCGCTGTTGCTGGCCGACCGGATCGCGGTGATGCGCGAGGGCCGGCTGATCCAGACCGGAACACCGAATGAGCTGGTGGCGAACCCGGCCGATGATTTCGTCGCCCAATTGATCGAGACCCCGCGCCGCCGCGCCCGCGCCCTGGCAAAGGCGCTGGGCGCATGAACGACAGTTTCCGCGAGGCCCTGGCGCTTCTGCCCGACTATCTCGGCCAGCATGTGATCCTGAGCGTGTCGGCCCTCATCCTGGGGGCGGCGATCAGCCTGCCGCTGGGTGTCGCCGCCGCCAGGAGCGCCCGTTTCGGCGCCCCGCTTCTGGCGGTGGTGAGCGTGATCCAGACCATCCCCGGCCTGGCGCTTCTGGCCCTGTTCTACCCCCTGCTGCTGGCGCTGTCGGCGCTGACCCAGGATCTGTTCGGCTTTTCCTTCCGCGCCCTGGGTTTCCTGCCGGCGCTGTTGGCGCTGACGCTTTATGCGATGCTGCCGATCCTGCGCAATGTGGTGAGCGCGCTGGCGAGCCTGGACCCGGCGGTGCTGATGGCGGCCAAGGGCGTGGGCATGACCCCGCGCCAATCCCTGTTCAAGGTCGAACTGCCGCTGGCCGCGCCCTTGATCCTGGCCGGCATCCGCACCGCCACCGTCTGGGTGGTGGGAATCACCACCCTTTCCACGCCCATCGGGCAGACCAGCCTGGGCAATTACATCTTCACCGGCCTTCAGACCGAGAATTGGGTGTTCGTGCTGTTCGGTTGCGTCGCCGCCGCCGCGTTGGCGCTGGTGCTTGATTCATTGCTGGCGATGGTGGGGTCGGGACTGGCGCGGCGCTCGCGGCCGCGTCTGGCGCTTGCGGGTCTGGGGCTGGCGGCGGTGGTCCTGGCCGCGCTGGCGCCAGCCTACGCCTCGACCCATCGCCACGGCGTTGTCATCGGCGCCAAGAATTTCGACGAGCAATATATCCTGTCCCAGTTGATGGCCCAGCATCTCAGACAAGCAGGCTATGCTGTCACAGAGAAAAGCGATCTGGGCTCGACCATCGCCTTCCGGGCGCTGGCCGCCGGCGAAATCGATGCCTATGTCGATTATTCCGGCACCCTATGGGGCAATATCCTGCACCGGACCGATATGCCGGGCCGCCAGGCCATGCAGACCGAACTGACAAGCTGGCTGTCCGAACATGACGGCATCACCGCGCTGGGTTCGCTGGGGTTCGAGAACGCCTATGTCTTTGCCATGCGCGCCGACCGCGCCAAGGCCCTCCATATCGACAGCCTGGCCGATCTGGCGGCCCATCCGGAGCTGCGCATCGGCGGTGATTTCGAGATCTTCTCCCGGCCGGAATGGCGCGCGGTGGCGGCCGCCTATGGCCTTGGCGGCTTCAAGCGGCGGCAATATCAGCCCGATTTCCTGTTCCGGGCGGTGATGAGCGGTGACGCCGATGTGGTTTCGGCCTTTTCCAGCGATGGCCGGATTGCCCGTTACGGGCTGAAGATTCTGGCCGATCCCAAACAGGCGCTGCCGCCTTATGACGCGATGCTGCTGGTGTCGCCGGCGCATGCCCACGATGCCCGCTTTCTCGCAGCGCTCCGGCTCTTGATCGGCGCCATCCCCCTTCCCCTGATGCAACGGGCCAATCTGATGGTGGACCGTGATCAGGACAAGCAGACCCCGGCCCAGGCCGCCGCCTGGCTGAACCGTCACCTGCAGCGGCGCGCAAAGCCCCAATAGCCCGGCCGGATTGACTTCGCCCGCCGGGGCGACAATAGAACCGCATGCCCGTCACAAAGCCGTGCTTTCGCGCACCGGCGTGACGTGTTTGTTTCGAACCCGATGATCCAAAGGCCCGCCGGACATGAAAATCCTGCCGCCCGTCTCGATCGAAGCACGCCGCCTGCTGCCCAGCCGCTGGGACCTGCTGGCGGCGGTTCTGGTGCTGGGATTCATCATCCTGTTCGCCGACGCCAGCCGGTTTCTGGTCCAGCCTTTGAGCAACATAACCGGCCATGCGCTGAGCCTCAATCTGGACCTGTTGCCCGGCTATGCGCTGCGCACCGCGTTGCGGATGCTGATCGCGATGGGGGTCTCGCTCGCCTTCACTTTCACCTATGCCACCTGGGCGGCGAAAAGCCCGCGCGCCGGGACCCTGCTGGTGCCGCTGCTCGATATTCTGCAGTCGGTGCCGATTCTGGGCTTTATCTCGGTGACGGTGGTGTGGTTCCTGAGTCTGTCCCCGGGCCGGATTTTCGGGGCGGAACTGGCCTGCGTCTTCACCATTTTCACCAGCCAGGCCTGGAACATGGCCTTCAGCTTCTACCAATCCCTGCGCACGGTCCCGCCCGAGCTGGAGGAAGCCGGCCGCATGTTCGGGTTGAGTGCCTGGGCCCGCTTCTGGCGGATCGAGGCGCCCTTCGCCATGCCGCCTTTGATCTGGAACATGATGATGTCGATGGCGGGCGGCTGGTTCTTCGTCACCCTGTCGGAAGCCATCAGCGTCGGCAATACCACCATCGCGCTGCCGGGCATCGGCTCCTATATCGCGGTCGCCATCGCCCAGAAGAACCTCACCGCCATCTTCTACGCCATCTTCGCCATGCTGGTGGTGATCCTGATCTACGACCAGCTTCTGTTCCGTCCCCTGATCGCCTGGGCCGACCGGTTCCGGATAGACAGCGAACATTCCGAGGAGCAGCCGCAAAGCTGGGTCCTCACCATGCTGCGCCGTTCGGACCTGGTGGATGTGGCGACCGCCCCCTTTGAGGCGATGATGCGCTGGAGCTATCGGCTCCAGCCTGCCTCCTTCGGGCTTCGGGGCATCCGTCCCGACACGGATTCGGTGCGGGGCGACCTGGTCTGGTACCTGGTCCTGGCGGGGCTGGGACTTTACGGCGCCTGGCGGATCTATGACTTCGCCCATCTCAATCTCACCTGGAGCGATTTCGGCGACGCCATGGCGCTTGGCGTCCTCACCATGCTGAGGGTGGTGGTGCTGATCGCGGTGGCCAGCCTGATCTGGACGCCGGTCGGGATTTACGTGGGCTTGCGCCCCGGGCTCACCCGCTGGGTCCAGCCGGTGGCGCAATTCCTGGCCTCCTTCCCCGCCAATATCCTGTTCCCGCTGGCGGTGTCGCTGATCGTTTATTGGAACCTCAACCCCGACATCTGGCTGTCGCCGCTGATGGTGCTGGGCACCCAATGGTACATCCTGTTCAATGTGATCGCCGGCGCCAGCACCATGCCCAAGGAGTTGCGCGACGCCTCCGACAATTTCGGGGTGCGCGGCTGGCTGTGGTGGCGGAAAGTGGCGCTGCCTTCGGTCTTTCCCTATTACGTCACCGGCGCCATTACCGCTTCGGGCGGTTCTTGGAACGCCAGCATCGTGGCGGAGGTGGCAAGCTGGGGCAAACGCACCCTGCATGCCCATGGCCTCGGCGCCTATATCGCCGACGCCACCACCAAGGGCGATTTCCGCCATGTGGTGCTGGGCATCGCGGTGATGAGTTTCTATGTTGTGGTGCTGAACCGCATCTTCTGGCGGCCGCTTTACTGGTACGCTGAGAAAAAATTTCGGCTGACCTGAGATCGATATGGCAAACCTTCTCGAAGTCTCCCATGTCCGCCGCGCCTTCCCGCGGAGCGCAGGCGAGGAATTGCTGGTGCTGGACGATGTCAATCTCACCCTGCGGCAGGGCGAGATTGTGGGGCTTCTGGGCCGCTCCGGATCCGGCAAGTCCACGCTTCTGCGCCTGATCGCGGGCCTGGCCCGGCCGCAAGGCGGCAGCCTCACCTATATGGGCGCGCCGATCGAAGGCCCGGCCCAGGGCGTGGCGATGGTATTCCAGAGTTTCGCGCTGTTTCCCTGGCTCACGGTGCTGGAGAATGTGCAGCTGGGCCTGGAGGCGCTCGGCCTGCCGGCCAAGGAGATCCGGGCCCGCGCGCTCGCCGCCATCGACCTGATCGGCCTGGATGGTTATGAAAGCGCCTATCCCGCGCGAACTGTCCGGCGGCATGCGCCAACGGGTGGGCTTTGCCCGCGCCGTGGTGGTGCATCCCAACATCCTTCTGATGGACGAGCCGTTCAGCGCGCTCGATGTGCTGACGGCGGAAAATCTGCGCACCGACCTGATCGAGCTTTGGGGCAACCGCAAGCTGCCGATCAAGGGCATCATCCTGGTCACCCACAATATCGAGGAAGCGGTGCTGATGTGCGACCGGGTGCTGCTGTTCTCCTCCAATCCCGGCCGGGTGAGTTCGGAGATCCGGATCGACCTGCCCCAGCCGCGCGACCGCACCTCGCCCCAGTTCGAGCATTATGTCGATCAGATCTATGTCGAGATGACCGCGCGGCGGGTGGAGCGGCTGCGCGAGCAGCAGGCCCGGCGCCGGCGCCGGCATCGAAATGCGTCTGGCCTATGTCTCGCCCAACCAGATCGCCGGCCTGATCGAGGCGCTGGCGGCCACGCCTTACGACGGCAAGGCCGACCTGCCAGACATCGCCTATGAACAGGAGCTGGAAGTGGACGAACTGTTTCCGGTGGCCGAAGCGATGCAGCAACTGCGCCTGGCCGAAGTGGAAGGCGGCGACATCAAGCTCACCCATATGGGCAAGCGCTTCGCCGATGCCGAAACCAACGAGCGCAAGGAGATCTTCTCCCGCGCCCTGATGAGCCATGTGCCGCTTGCCGCCCATATCCGCCGGGTGCTGGACGAGCGCGCCAGCCATTCCGCGCCCAAGACCCGGTTCCTGGACGAGCTGGAAGATCATATGGCCGAGGACGCGGCGGAAGAATCGCTGAAGACGGTGGTGAGTTGGGCGCGCTATGGCGAACTATTCTCCTACGACGACGACGCCGCGCTATTCAGTCTAGAAAACCCGACTTAAGCGATATCGAAACTTGGTCGGAGCCCTTCTCCCCCCGCGCATGCAAAGCATGCTGGCGGGGGAGATACCCGTGAGCCAGCCCTCGGGCCAGCGAAGGGAGAGGGGGTTAACAAACGGCGCGCAGCGCGCGCCGAATAACCCGCGTCGGCGGGGAAGGTCAGCCTCACCGTCGTTCCCAGATTGAGGGCACTCTCGATTTCGAGCTTCCCGCCCTGGCATTCCATCAGCGCCTTGGCCAGCGACAGGCCCAGACCGGTTCCTTCGGCGTTGCGGGTGAAAGGCGATGCGATCTGGCCGAATGGCTCCAGCGCCACCGAGACCATTTCCGGCGCGATGCCGATGCCGGTATCCGACACCGAGATCAGCAACCGGCCTTCGGGGTCGAGCGCGACAGCCACCCGGATGGTGCCGCCCGGCGGGGTGAATTTGATCGCGTTGGACAGGAGATTGAGCAGAATCTGTTTCTGGCGCAGGCGGTCCGCCAGCAGATCCGGCATGTCCGGGGCCAGGTCATGGGTCAGTGTCAGTCCGGCGTCCCGGGCGCGGCCGCAGACCAGCCTCAGGCATTCCTGGATCAGGTCGCCGGGCGCGATTTCCGCATCATGAAGGTCGAACTTGCCGGCTTCGGCCTTGGACAAATCGAGAATGTCGTTGATCAGCGCCAGCAGATGCAGTCCGGCGCCGTGAATGTCATGGGCATAGGCGCGGTAGCGGCCATTTCCCAGCGGCCCGAACATCTCCCCGCCCAGCACTTCCGAAAAGCCGATAATGGCGTTGAGCGGGGTGCGCAGCTCATGGCTCATCAGCGCCAGGAAATTGCTCTTGGCGCGGTTGGCTTCGTTGGCGGCGGCCAGCGCCCGGCTCAACTCCTGTTCGCGGTCCTGCAGCAGGGCCACCTTGCAACGCAGCAGCGCCTCGCCGGTGACGATGCCGTGATAGCGGCCCTTCGCGGTCACCACAAAGCATTCGATCAGCGCATTGGGATTCTCCAACAGCAACGTGGTGCCCAGATCGGCGAACTGGACATGCTCGTCCACGATGAAGGGATTGGGATTGGCAAGCGTGAGGATCGGCTTGCGGCTATAGAGTTCGGGCGAATATTGCTTGGCATAGCGGGCCAGGAAGATCAGCCGGTTGACCAGCCCCTTGACCCGGCGCTGATCGTCCAGAATGGCGACGGCGGGCACGCGGGGATTTCTCAGCAGCCAGATGAAGGCCTCGCCGCAGGTCATGGACTGGTGCAGGGTTTCGGCGGCCTCGGCCAAAGCGCCGGCGGTCTGCGGACGGGCCGAAAATTCTTCTATATCGAGTTGGTTCACGGCCCGGCAATCTGTTTGCGTGGCCCAAACGCTAGCGGCCACCGGTTTTTCGCCGGTTAACCCGGGGCAGGAAGGCGCCCTGTTTTGTGTGAAGTTATTGTGACGGCGATGCGAACGTCGCTGAAGTGCGCTGACCTTTACAACCTCTGCGGGAAGTTTGCGTGCAGGGGCACAAGAGCACGCGTGACACAGTCAGGGCGCACCGCCCTCGCCCGCTCTGCGGGCTCGAAGCGGGGCCAGCTTTTCAAGGCTCACTCTGTTCGCCAAGAAAAGCTTGGCCAAAGACAAGCGCCTAGTTTTTGGCGGTGTCCACCAGCTTGTTCTTGGCGATCCAGGGCATCATGGCGCGCAGCTTCTTGCCCACCTCTTCGATCGGATGGGCTTCGCCGCGGGCGCGTATCGCCTTGAACGAAGTCTGCCCGGCCTTGTTCTCCAACACCCAGTCGCGGGCGAAACGGCCGGCCTGGATATCGTCCAGCACCCGCTTCATTTCCGCCTTGGTGGCGGCGGTGACGATGCGCGGGCCGGTGACATATTCGCCATACTCCGCGGTGTTGGAGATGGAGTAATTCATGTTGGCGATGCCGCCCTCATAGATCAGATCCACGATCAGCTTCACTTCGTGCAGGCATTCGAAATAAGCCATCTCGGGCGCATAGCCCGCTTCCACCAAGGTCTCGAAGCCGTTGCGGATCAGTTCCACCAACCCGCCGCACAGCACCACCTGCTCGCCGAACAGGTCGGTCTCGCATTCCTCGCGGAAGCTGGTCTCGATGATGCCGGCCCGGCCGCCGCCGATCGCCGAGGCGTAGGACAGGCCCAGATCCTGGGCGTTGCCGGAGGCGTCCTGATGCACCGCGATCAGGCAGGGCACGCCGCCGCCCTTGAGATATTCGCCGCGCACGGTATGGCCGGGGCCCTTGGGCGCCACCATCAGCACATCCAGGTCGGGGCGCGGCTCGATCAACTTGAAATGCACATTGAAGCCATGGGCGAACAGCAGCGCCGCCCCCTGCTTCATGTTCTTTTCCAGCTCGTTCTTCCAGATATCGGCCTGGAGCTCGTCCGGCGTCACCATCATCATCACATCCGCCCATTTGGCGGCGTCGGCGACGGTCATCACCTTGAAGCCGGCGGCCTCCGCCTTCTTGGCGCTGGCGCCGGGGCGCACCGCGATCACCACCTCTTTCACGCCGGAATCGCGCATATTCTGGGCATGGGCATGGCCCTGGGAGCCGAAGCCGATGACGGCGACCTTCTTGTTCTTGATCAGATTGAGATCGGCGTCGCGATCGTAATAGACCCGCATGGCTTGACCCTTCCTTTGGCGCCCGCCTTTTAGCCATCTGGGCCGGACGGGGCAATTGTGTCGGTTCTTATGTCACATCTGGTTGAGAGAATTCCTCCGGGACGCGTCAGGCGACATCCCGGCTGATGGCGGCAACACCGGTGCGCGAGACATCGCAAAGCCCCAACGGCCGCATGGTTTCGATGAAGCCGGAGATCTTGGCCGGCGTGTCGGTGAGCTCGAAAACGGTCGCATTCTCCCGGTCGTCCAGCTGACGGGCGCCGAACCGCCCGGCCGCCTGTTTCGCCGCCGCCCGGTCGGGGCCGCAAATCTTCACCAGGGCCATCTCCCGCTCGATGCCGCCGGATTCGAACGTCCAGTTGGTGACCGCATGCACCGGCACCACCCGGCGCAGCTGCGCCTCGATCTGCTCGATCACTTCGGGCGGGCCGGAGGTGACGATGGTGATGCGCGAGGTGCGCTCGGCCGGATCGACCTCGGCCACCGTCAGGCTCTCGATATTGTAGCCGCGGCCGGAAAACAGGCCCACCACCCGGGCCAGCACGCCCGCCTCATTATCCACCAGGGCGGTCAAGGTGTGACGTTCGATAGCCATCACACCAGCATCTTTCCTTCGTCGCTCACCGAGGCTTCCGACAGCTTGGAGAGGATCATGTCGTTATGCGCCGCGCCCGACGGGATCATGGGGAAGCAGTTTTCGGTGGGATCGACCCGGCAATCGAACAGGACCGGCTTGTTGCTGTCGATCATCTCCTGGATCTTGGCGTCGAGTTCCTCCGGCCTGGTGGCGCGCAAGCCCAGGCAGCCATAGGCTTCCGCCAGCTTGACGAAATCCGGCAGCGCCTCGGAATAGGAATGGGAATAGCGCCCGCCATGCAGCAATTGCTGCCATTGCCGCACCATGCCCATATATTCGTTGTTCAGGATGAAGATCTTGATCGGCAGATTATACTGCACCGCCGTCGACATCTCCTGCATGGTCATCTGCACCGAGGCTTCGCCGGCGATATCGATCACCAGCGACTTGGGATGCGCCATCTGCACCCCCACCGCCGCCGGCAGCCATAGCCCATGGTGCCCAGCCCGCCGGAGGTCATCCAGCGGTTGGGCTCCTCGAATTTGAACCGCTGGGCGGCCCACATCTGATGCTGGCCCACTTCGGTGGTGATGTAGACGTCCCGGCCCCTGGTCAGCGCGTAAAGCCGGTCGATGGCATATTGCGGCTTGATCAAGGCGTCGGAAGCCTCATAGGCGAGCGACCGGATGGCGCGCCAGCGGTCGATCTGCGCCCACCAATCTTTCAATGCCGCCGTGTCGGGTTTTTTCCCCTTCGCTTTCCAGGCCTCGGTCATCTTGGCGATCGCCTTGCCGGCATCGGCGATGATAGGCAGATCCACCCGCACCACCTTGTTGATCTGGGAGGCGTCGATATCGAGATGGATCTTTTTCGATCCGGGCGAGAATGCGTCGATCCGGCCGGTGACCCGGTCGTCGAACCGCGCCCCCAGACAGACCATCAGATCGCAATCATGCATGGCGTGATTGGCTTCGTAGGTGCCGTGCATGCCCAGCATGCCCAGCCATTGCGGCGAGGAGGCGGGAAAGGCGCCCAGCCCCATCAGGGTCGAGGTCACCGGAAAGCCGGTGAGCGACGCCAATTCGCGCAAGGCCTGGCTGGCCTTGGGGCCGGAATTGATCAGCCCGCCGCCGGTGTAGAAGACCGGCCGCTTGGCCGCCGCCATCATCTCCACCGCCTGTTCGATGGCCGCCGCCTCCGGCTCGGTCTTGGGCCGGTAGCTGCGATGACGCACCTGGTCCGGGGTGAGATAGGTGCCGGTCTTGAACTGCACGTCCTTGGGGATGTCCACCACCACCGGGCCGGGCCGGCCGCTGGTGGCGATCTGGAAGGCTTCGTGCAGGACGCGCGACAGGTCGCCGACGTCGCGGACCAGCCAGTTATGCTTGGTGCAGGCCCGGGTGATGCCCACCGTGTCGGCCTCCTGGAACGCGTCGGTGCCGATCAGATGGGTCGCCACCTGGCCGGTCAGGACCACCAGCGGAATGGAATCCATCAAGGCGTCGGTCAGGCCGGTCACCGCATTGGTGGCGCCCGGCCCCGAGGTCACCAGCACCACTCCCGGCCTGCCGGTGGAGCGGGCATAGCCTTCGGCGGCATGGGTGGCGCCCTGCTCGTGGCGCACCAGCACATGGGTGATGCCGTTATCGGCGAACAAGCGCGTCATAGATGGGAAGGACCGCGCCGCCGGGATAGCCGAAAATATGGGTGACGCCCTGATCCTTGAGGGCGCGCACCACCATTTCCGCGCCGGTCAGCGAGATCCGTTCCTGCGTGGCGGTGGCGGTTGCGGCGTCCGCCGCGATTGCGTCCTTGCTCATATCCCCTCGACTTCCTGCCGCCCGGCGGACCGGGCACTAAAGATACCGGGCACCAAAGATAAAGGGGCGTTTCCGCCCCTTTGATCGCAAGCCGCCGTCCGGTGTTACGGGTTCAGCCCCGTCCGGGCGACAGCCTGCCAATAAGTACGACCGCGTTTTTCATCGCCGCGCACGTTAGGGTGCGGCGCACGTGCCGTCAAGCAATTTCATACGGAAATTTGCTTGAATGTGGAAATAAAATTACCATCATCCGGCCACATCCAGACATAATCCGCCATACGATGGCGAAACCAGGTCAGCTGCCGCTTGGCAAATTGTCGCGTCGCGGTGACAGCCGCGGAAATCGCCTCCTCCCGCCTCAACTCACCGCCGGGCATGGGCGATGAGCGGACGAAGGCCCAAAAGCTTGGCCGCCGGGAGCGCCGGATCGAGATCGGCCAGGCCCAGCGCTTCGTCGAGAGCGCCCTGGTCCAGCATCTGCTCGAACCGCTCGGCGATCCGGACCCGCAACAGCGGCCGGGGCGGATCGAGCACAAAGCGGGCGAGCCTTAGATCCTGCCAGCACCGCCACGCCCTTGTCGCGCTGCCAGTGGAGTAGCGGGCGCCCCGTCGCCTCGAACACTTCGTAGGCCCGCAACACGCGCTGCGGATCGGTCGGGCGCAACCGGGCGGCGGTTGCCGGGTCGCGCAACTGAAGCCGGCGATGGAGTTCTTCGGCACCGATCTCGGCCAGCAAGGCGCGCGCCGTTGCCCGCACCGCGGCGGGGACGGGCGGAATGTCGGCCAGCCCCTCGGTCAGGGCGGTGAAATAAAGCCCGGTGCCGCCGGTGAAGATGGGAATGCGCTTCGTCGCCTGCGCCTCGGCCAGGGCGCGGCGCGCATCCTCGACATAACGGCCCACCGAATAGGCCTGGCGCGCCGGGACATGGCCGTAAAGCAGATGCGGCGCACGCGCCGTCGCATCCGGCTGCGCGGTCAGGATCGGCGCCTCGCGATAGACCTGCATGGAATCGGCATTGATCACCACGCCGCCGATCCGTGTCGCCAAAGCCAGCGCCGCGGCGGACTTGCCGCTCGCGGTGGGGCCTGCAATAAGCACGGCGTCGCATTTCATCGGAGCTCATGTCGTGGGTTTCGAGGTTCGCCGGGAACCCGATATAGATACCATGCGAATTTCGGAAAAGGGCACGCCAGCATGTCTGCCTTTGTCCTGAATGTCGTCGGCGATGGCGCGGAGCCGGAGCTGTTCGCCGAGCTTGGACTTGGCCGGCCGCATATCCTGTCGCCGGGACACGCCTTCGACCTGCCGCTGAACGAGGCGGACACCATCCCGCTTCTGGCCGAGGCCCGCGCCGTTGCGGAAGGATTGAAGCTCGACCTCAATATCGTGGCCACAGCCAGGCGCAAGAAGAAGCTTCTGATCGCCGACATGGATTCCACCATCATCAATGTCGAATGCCTGGACGAACTGGCCGACATGGCGGGGCTCAAGCCCCAGATCGCCGCCATCACCGAGCGGGCCATGCGCGGCGAGCTGGATTTCGAGGCGGCCCTGCGCGAGCGGGTGGGCATGCTGAAAGGCCTGAAGCTGTCGGCGCTGGAGCGCACCTATGCCGAACGGGTGCGGCTCAATCCCGGCGCCAGGAACCTGATCGCCACCATGCGGGCTCATGGCGCCCATACCATGCTGGTGTCCGGCGGATTCGGCTTCTTCACCCGGCGGGTGGCGGAAGCGGCGGGCTTCCATGTCGAGCGCGGAAACACGCTGCTGGACGATGGCGAGGCGCTGACCGGCGAAGTCGGCACGCCGATCCTGGGCCGCCAGGCCAAACTGGAGGCGCTGGAGGACGCGGCCGCCCATCTCGGGCTGGATTTCGCCGAGACCCTGGCGGTGGGCGACGGCGCCAACGATCTGGCGATGATCCAGCGCGCCGGCCAAAGCGGGGGCCTGGGTGTGGCCTATCACGCCAAGCCGGTGGTGGCCGCCGCCGCCAGCGCCTCCATCGACCACAATGATTTGACGGCTCTGCTTTACCTCCAAGGTTACCGGGACTCGGAAATCGTCACCGCTTGATACTCTAAAGCTTAGTCGAGACCCGCCTCCCCTGCGCGCGCGAAGCGCGCTGGCGGGGGAGGTGGCCGTAGCTGGCTCTCGAGCCAGCGAAGGCCGGAGGGGCAGTTGGATTGCGGCTATTCCAGCCGCAATCCAACATAAGTTAGATCGCCGCCGCGGTTGACCAACAGCAAGGCGACTTTCTTGCCGGCCTTCACTTCGGCATCAAGCCGGGCTTCGACTTCGGCGGGTGATTTCACCGCCTGACTCTGCACTTCCACGATCACGTCGCCGGGGCGGAAATTCTTGTCCGCGGCGGGGCTGGCGGGATCGACCTCGCTCACCACCACGCCCTGGACCTTGCCCCCGAGCTTGTATTTGGCGCGGGCATTCTCATCCAGCGGCACCAGCGACAGGCCCAGCTGCGACAGCTTGGATTTCGATTTGGGCGCGGGCGGCGGCGCCTTCCTGCCCGGCTTTTCCACCGGGCCCTCGTCCAGCCTGGCGATCACGATGCGGTGGGCCTGCTTCTTGCCCTTGCGCAAGACGTCGATATTCACGGTCTTGCCGATCGGCGTGTCCGCCACGATGCGCGGCAATTCGCGCGAATCGTCGATCGGCTTGCTGTCGAAGCCGGTGATCACATCGCCGTTGTGGAGCCCGGCCTTCTGCGCCGGCCCGCCCGCCGTCACATCCGCCACCAGCGCGCCATGGGTATTGGGCAGGCCCATGCCTTCGGCGATTTCCTGGGTCACCTGCTGGATTCGCACCCCGATCCAGCCGCGCCGCGCCACGCCGAATTGACGCAGCTGCGCCAGCACGTCCCGGCGCCAGATTGGAGGGAATGGCGAAGCCGATGCCGACGCTGCCGCCCGAGGGCGAAAAGATCGCCGAATTGATGCCGATGACATTGCCGTCCATGTCGAACAGCGGCCCGCCGGAATTGCCGCGATTGATCGGCGCGTCGGTCTGGATGAAATCGTCATAGGGCCCGGCATTGATGTCGCGGTTGCGGGCCGAGACGATGCCCGCGGTGACCGTCGAGCCCAGACCGAAGGGATCGCCGATCGCCATCACCCAATCGCCGATCCGGGCCTTGTCGCTGTCGCCGAAATGGGTGGCGGGCAGAGGCTTTTTGACGGTTACTTTGAGCAGCGCCAGGTCGGTCTTGATGTCGCGGCCCACGATCTTGGCGGGCAGCGTGGTGCCGTCATTCAGGGTGACGCTGATCTGATCGCTGTTTTCGATCACATGGTTGTTGGTGACGATATAGCCGGCTGGATCGATGATGAAGCCGGAGCCGAGCGAGGTGACATGGCGCGGCTGGTCGCCGTTCGGGCCTCATGAAATTCTTGAACAGGTCTTCCAGCGGCGATCCCGGCGGCACATCCGGCAGGGACAGGCGCGGCGGCGCCTTCAAGGTCTGGGAGGTGGCGATATTGACCACGGTGGGAAGCAGCTTGGCCGCCAGATCGGCGAAGGAATCCGGCGCCGGCCGCGCCGGCGCCTGGCTCAAACCCAGTGCCAGAAGGGCACAAACCGCAAACACAAACCGCATCGTCCGTCCGTCCCTGACTCACGCCCCCGATTGCCTGAATCGCCCTCAGCATAACCACCTCAAGCGCCGTCAAACAGGATTTTCGAAAGCCCATTTTCGCCCGGTTCCATGACACTCGGCATATTTGACCGATTGCCGCTCTGGCTCTTGGGCCTGTGACGCCTTATAGAGCCCGCCATGAACCCTACCCGCGACGATGTGCTGCGCGCCCTGGACCAGGTGATCGACCCGGTTTCGGGCCGCTCGGTGGTGCAGCAGGACATGATTGCCGGGTTGGTGGTGAAGGATGGCCATGCCGGCTTCGCGCTGGAGGTGCCGCCGGCGCGCGGCCCCGGAGCCGAGCCGCTCCGCGCCGCCTGTGAAGCCGCGGTAACCAAACTGCCGGGCATGCTGTCGGTCACCGCGGTCCTGACCGCGCACAGGCAGGGATCGGCGCCGCCGCCGCGCGGCGGGCAGCCGCAATCCGGCCCCCCCAATCCGCAAGCCATTCCCGGCGTGGCGAACATCATCGCGGTGGCCAGCGGCAAAGGCGGGGTGGGCAAATCCACCGTCGCGGTCAATCTCGCCCTGGGGCTGGCGCGGCTGGGCCTGAAGGTGGGCCTGTTGGATGCCGACATCTATGGCCCCAGCCTGCCGCGGCTTCTGGGCATCCATCACAAGCCCGAGACCGACGGCAAGAAGATCATACCGATCGAGAAATACGGCATCCGCAGCATGTCCATCGGCTTCCTGATCAAGGAAGACGAAGCCATGATCTGGCGGGGACCGATGGTGCAGTCGGCCTTGACCCAGATGTTGGCCGACGTGGCCTGGAACGATCTCGACGTTCTGGTGCTGGACATGCCGCCGGGCACCGGCGACGCCCAGCTCGCCATCGCCCAGCGGGCGCCGCTCAAAGGCGCGGTGATCGTCTCCACGCCCCAGGACATCGCCCTGATCGACGCCCGCAAGGGCATCACCATGTTCCAGAAGACGCAGGTGCCGATCCTGGGCCTGGTGGAAAATATGAGCGTCTTCATCTGTCCGGATTGCGGCCACGCCCATCCGATTTTCGGTCATGGCGGCGCCCGCGAGACGGCGGCGAAGCTCAAAGTGCCGTTTCTGGGCGAAATCCCCCTGGTGACCCGGATCCGCGAAACCTCTGACGCCGGCACCCCGGTGATGGTCGCCGCTCCGGACGGACCCGAAGCCCAGGCCTTTCTGGCGGTGGCGGAAAAGGTGGCGGCGGCGCTGAAGACGGAAAGCCGCGCCGCCCCCAAAATCATTTTCGAATGAGCGTGACATAGCTGAAATCGAGACCGTCCGCGGTTATGTGATCTTCGCGCGCGGTTTCGCGCCAGCCGGCCCGGTCGAATGCAAACCGCGCGTCGCCTTCGAAGGCGCGATGGATTTCCGTCAATTCGATGCGGTCGGCGCCGGCCAGAAACAGGCGATAAATTTCCGCCCCGCCGATGATCATCAGATCCTCGTCTCCGACCATGTGGAATACATCACTCGGCAATGTCGCCGACACCGCACCCGGCGCGCGCCAACCGGGATCGCGGGTGATCACAACATTCTTTCTGCCCGGCAAGGGCTTTCGCGGCAGCGAATCCCAGGTCTTGCGGCCCATCACCACCGTCTTTCCCAGGGTGAGGGACTTGAACCGCTTCAGGTCGTCGGAGATGCGCCAGGGTATGGCGCCATCCTTGCCGATCACGCCATTCTCGGCCATCGCCAGCACCAAGGTGATCATGAAGCGCTCCTGATTCCGGATCGTAACCATAGCAGCGCGGAGCGCCCGGGAACGAAACTTTTGCCGCGCAGGGCTGTTACATTGTTAACCTTGGAGAGATGACGTGCGAAGCTTTGTGATTGCCGCGGCGATAATCGGCCTGGTCGGCGGAACCTCGTTGGCGTACGCGCAAAACCATGACGATCATCATGGAGATGCGCATCGCAATGGACCCGATGCCGGCCGGCACCAGCCCGCAAACCATCCGCCGCCGCGCGCCGAAACCCATCACGGCCCCACAGTGATTCCGCCGCGCGGAGACCGCGAACATCATGATGTGCCCACGATGCACCAATCGAACCAGACGCATCGGATGAACGGCCCGCCCCGTCCCGGGCCACGCTCCGATCATGCCGAACATGGCCGGCCCGGCCCGCGTTTCGATCACGCTATGCGCGATCATGACCGCGGGCCGCGTCACGACTTCAGCGGCGTGCGCAATTATCACCGGAATTTCGAAGCTCGCCGGCGCTATCACGGCCCCGGGTATCAACGGCCCAGGGGATATTTCGCCCGTCATTGGGTTTGGGGCGAATTCCTGCCGCCGCTGTTTTGGGCGCGTGACTATTGGCTGGCCGACTATTGGCGCTACGACCTGCCGCCGCCGCCCTTCGGCGCGGTCTGGGTCCGGGTCGGCGACGATGCCATCCTGATCGATCAGGACAGCGGCGAGATCATCGAAGTGGAATATAGCGTCTTCTTCTAACAACGAAAACACAGGCTTTCTTCCCCCGCGCGGCAAAGCTCGGCTGCCCGCTCCGCGGGCGTTCGGCCGCAAAAAAGCTTCACCGGAGCTTTTTCGAATCGGCCTCACGGGGAAGATGTCTGCCAGGCCGCTTGCGGCCGTGGCGGACAGTTGGGGGCAATCCCAAAAGTCGCGGCAACGAGTCTCTTACTTTGTTCCCGGCCATGCTATAAATGGTCACCGTGCCATCGCCGTCCTGGCGGAGCGCCGCAATTCATCCGGGTACGGTATAATTCATGGCAAATGTCACCGTGATCGGCGCCCAATGGGGCGACGAAGGCAAAGGCAAGATCATCGACTGGCTGTCGAACCGCGCCGAGATGGTGGTGCGGTTCCAGGGCGGCAACAATGCCGGCCACACCATCGTGGTGGGCAACAAGACCTACAAGCTGTCGCTGCTGCCCTCCGGCGTGGTTCAGGCCAAGCGCTCCATCATCGGCAATGGGGTGGTGGTGGATCCCTGGTCGCTCCTGGACGAGATCGAACGGGTGGGCGCGGCCGGCTTGCGCGTGACGCCGGATATTCTGGTCCTGGCGGAAAACGCCGTGCTGGTGCTGCCGCTCCACCGCGAGCTGGACGCCATGCGCGAGGAGGCCACCAGTCAGAAATTGGGCACCACCAAGCGCGGCATCGGCCCGGCCTATGAAGACAAGGTGGGACGCCGGGCACTCAGGGCCATCGACCTGACCGATCTGGGCGCCCTGCCGGCCAAGATCGAAAGGCTGTTGGCCCATCACAATGTGCTGCGCCGGGGCTTCGGCCAGCCGGAAGCCGATGCGGCCGCGCTGCTGAAGTCCTTGCGCGAAATCGCCCCGAAGATCGTGCCTTACATCGGCTCGTCCTGGCGGGAATTGCATGCCGCCCATCTGGCGGGCAAGCGGGTGCTGTTCGAAGGCGCCCAGGCGGTGCTGCTGGACATCGATCACGGCACCTATCCCTTCGTCACCTCCTCCAACACCGTGGCGGGGCAGGCGGCGGCGGGATCCGGCGTCAGCCCCCGCGACATCGGCACCGTGCTGGGCATCGCCAAGAGCTACACCACGCGGGTGGGCGAAGGTCCGTTTCCCACCGAACTCAAGGACGCCACCGGCGAAAAGTTGGGCGAGCGGGGCCATGAATTCGGCACCGTCACCGGCAGGAAGCGCCGCTGCGGCTGGTTCGACGCGGTTCTGGTGCGCCAGACCGTGATCACCGGCGGCATCGACGGCATTGCGCTGACCAAGCTGGATGTGCTGGACGGCTTTGACGAAATCAAGCTCTGCACCGGTTATGCGCTGGACGGCAAGACGCTTGATCATTTTCCCGCCTCCGCCGCGGCGCAGGCGCGGCTCACGCCCATCTATGAGAGCTTGGAAGGCTGGGGCAAATCCACCCGCGGCGCCCGCAGCTGGGCGGAACTGCCGGCGAATGCGATCAAATATGTGCGGCGGGTGGAGGAGCTGATCGGCGCGCCGGTGGCCCTGCTTTCCACCAGCCCCGACCGCGACGACACCATCATGGTGCAGGATCCTTTTGTGGGGAGATGATCCCCTCCGGCCTTCGCAGCTTGATTTTGCGTTCCGGCTCTCGCCTACGCGCTGCAAGCGCTGCTACGGCCACATCCCTTCCAGGCGCTTCGCGCCGAAGGGGAGAATGGTTCCGACCAAGATTAGAAAAGATCGGAAAGGGGCAATTGTGGGGCGACAGGAACCTGCCCGCCAAGGCATGCGTTTTCTTCTTGAACGACACAGGGAGAGAATTTATGCGCGCAACCGTCGCGATTGTGTTTTGCTCGCTGGTGCTCGTCGCCTGCGGAAGCACGAAGAAAACCGTGATTGTCGCCCCACCCGACAGCACCACCGTGGTGGATCAGCATGGCCACACCCAGGTCATCGTGCCGCCTGAGGATGGACGCACCCAGGTCGTGGCGCCGCCTGCCGACGATCGGGACTAAATCCGGAAATTGAGCGGTCCGCGGCCGCGCCCCAGTCGGGGCGCGGTGCGGATCGCGGCCTGCACGAAATCATGCGCCCGCCGCACAGCCTCTCTGATCGCAAGGCCCTGCGCCAGACCGCAGGCGATGGCGGTTGAAAGCGCGCAGCCGGTGCCGTGGGTATGCCGGCTCTGCTGGCGCGGGGATTCCAGAACCAGGACGCGGTTGCCCGCCTCATAGAGCACATCGCGGACCATATCGTCCTCGCCATGCCCGCCCTTGATGAGGATATGCCGGCATCCCATCGCCGCCAACCGGTCCGCCGCCTTGTCGCAATCCTCGGCGCCTTGCATCGGAATGGCGGTGAGGATTTCGGCCTCCGGCAGATTGGGCGTGATCAGGAACGCGTGTGGCAAGAACCAGTTTTTCAGGATCCCGATGCCGGCCCCGGCCAGCAAGGGCGTGCCGCTGGTGGAAATCAGAACCGGATCGAGCACCAGCGGCGCTTCGGTTTTCGCCAGACTGTCGGCCACGGCGGCGGCGATGGCGGCGTCGGCCAGCATGCCGATCTTGACCGCATCGGCGCCGATATCGCCCAGCGCCGCCTCGATCTGGGCCCGCACCATATCCGGCGGCACCGGACTCACGGCATAGACGGTTTCGGTATCCTGGGCCGTAACCGCAGTCACCGCCGTCTGGGCATAGACGCCGAACGCCTCCGCCGTCTTGAGATCGGCCTGAAGCCCGGCGCCCCCCGAAGAATCGGAACCGGCGATCACCAGCAGGCGCGCGGGTTTGAGTCGGGTGTTCATGTTCGCGCTCAAACCTCCCCGCCTGTCGAAAAGCGAAGGCGAATAAAGCTAGGCCGCCACTTCCTCGATCGCGCCGGCGATGGCGCGCACCACCGCGCGCACGGTCTTTTCGTCCTCGCCTTCCGCCATCACCCGGATCAGGGGTTCGGTGCCCGACTTGCGCACCAGCACCCGGCCGTTTTCGCCCAACTTGGCGCGGGCCGCGTCGATGGAGGATTTGACCCGGGCATCGTCCAGCGGCGAACCCTTCTTGAAGCGCACATTCTCCAGCACCTGCGGCAAGGGCTCGAACAGATGCGCCGCCGCCGAGGCCGGCTTTCCCTCCTGGGCGATCACCGCCAGCACCTGCAGCGCCGCGATCAGGCCGTCGCCGGTGGTGGAAAAGTCCGACAGGATGATATGGCCGGACTGCTCGCCGCCGACATTGAAGCCGCCCTTGTGCATTTCCTCCAGCACATAGCGGTCGCCAACCGCCGCGCGCGCCAGCTTCAACCCCAGCCCGTTCAAATAGCGGTCGAGCCCGGCATTCGACATCACCGTGCCGACCACCCCGCCGCCCTTCAAGGTCTGGCTTTTCGACCAGCTTTTGGCGATCAGGGCCAGGATCTGGTCGCCGTCGATGATCTGGCCCTGTTCGTCGGCCATCACCACCCGGTCGGCGTCCCCGTCCAGCGCGATGCCGAAATCGGCGCGGACTTCGCGCACCTTGGCGCACAACGCTTCCGGCGCGGTCGACCCGCAATCCAGGTTGATGTTGAGGCCGTCGGGCGCGACCCCGATGGAGACCACATCCCCGCCCAGCTCCCACAGCACTTCCGGCGCCACCTTGTAGGCGGCGCCATTGGCGCAATCGATCACGATGCGCAAGCCGTCCAGCCTGAGATTGCGGGGGAATGTATGCTTGGCGAATTCGATATAGCGCGCCTGGCTGTCATCCACTCGCTTGGCCCGGCCGATGTCGGTGCCGGTGGCCAGGCCCGCCTCCAGGCCGCCATCCATCAACCGCTCGATCTCCAGTTCCACCGCGTCGGACAGTTTCTGGCCGTCGGGACCGAAGAATTTGATGCCGTTATCCTGGAAGGGATTGTGCGAGGCGGTGATCATCACCCCGATATCGGCCCTGAGGCTGCGGGTCAGCATGGCGACGGCCGGGGTGGGCAATGGCCCGAATTGGAACACATCCATGCCCACGGCGGTGAAGCCCGAAACCAGGGCGCTCTCGATCATATAGCCGGACAGCCTTGTGTCCTTGCCGATCACCACTCGGTGGCGATGGGCGCCGCGGATGAAGATGCGGCCCGCCGCCATGCCGGCCTTCATGGCGATTTCCGGCGTCAGCACCGAGGCGTTGGTGCGGCCGCGGATGCCGTCGGTGCCGAAATATTTACGCGTCATGGCTTTGTTCCCGACCTGTGGACTCTTCCGGCCCGGTCCTCTCGAAAGAGCCTTATCCTATTCTAAAGCCAGGTCCTAAAAAATCCTTCCCGGGGGGCCCAGCGCGGCCTGGATTTTCAGGGCCGCCGCCAAGGGTCCCGGGGCATGGGTGCGGAGATAATCCACGCCTTTCAGGGCGGCGAAAAGCTCGGCCGCGAGGCCGGCGGCCAGAACCGCCCGCCCGGCCGGATCGCTGTGCCCGGCCGGATCGCTCTGCCCGGCCAGTTTCCGCAAGAAGGATTTCCGCGACACCGACACCAGGATGGGAAGCCCGAACCGGGTTTTCAGTTCCGGCAGACGGCGGAGCAGGGTGAGCGAATTTTCCGGATCGCTGCCGACGAAAAAGCCCATGCCGGGATCCAGGATCAGCCGGGCCGGCGCGATGCCCGCTTCGGTCAGGGCCGCGATCCGCTGTTCGAAGAAAGACACGGTGCGATCGAAGATTTCCTTCGCCGGCACATCCTCCCGGGTCGCGAGCCCAAAGCCCTGGATGGCATGCATCACGATCAGTCCGGCATCCGATTCCGCCAGCTCGGGATAAAGCGCGGGCGCGGCAAACCCATGGATGTCGTTGAGATAGTCCACGCCCTGGGACAGCGCCCAGCGTTGTACCGGGGCCGCGAAACTGTCGATCGAGATCGACGCGCCCCTCGCCTTCAAAGCCGGCACCACGGATTTGAGGCGCGCGATTTCGGTTTCAGCGGCAACCGGTTTGGCGTCCGGATTGGAGGGGGCGCCGCCAATGTCCAGAATGTCCGCACCGTCCCGGAGAAGGCTTTCGCCATGCGCCAAGGCCGCCGCGGGCGCAAGATACCGCCCGCCATCCGAAAAGGAATCTTCGGTGATGTTGAGGATGCCGAGGATTTTCATGGGGTGTGAATACAGACAGGGCGGCCGAAGCCGCCCTGTCTAACATATTCGCCGGTATCAGCGGCCAGGCTGAGGTTCTGGCGTGATGATCGGCCCCGGTCCACCGCGCGGCTTGCCGGCGGCGGGAACGGAGGTGCCCTCGCTGCGCGGCGGCAGCACCGGATCCTCATACGGCGTGCGCACCGGCGGGATGCCCTTGAGCAGGGCCGTGATCTCGTCCCCGGTCAGGGTCTCATATTCCAAGAGGCCCCGCGCCAGCAGATTCAGATCCGCCATACGGGTGGTGAGGATGTCCTTCGCCTTGGCATAGCATTCGTCGATGATGCGGTGGATTTCCGCGTCGATCTTCTGCGCCGTGGATTCCGACACATTCTGGGTGCGCGAGACGCTGTGACCCAGGAACACTTCTTCCTGATTCTCGGCATAGGCGATGGGGCCCAGACTGTCCGACATGCCGAAGCGGGTCACCATGGCGCGGGCCATGCGGGTGGCCTGCTCGATGTCGCTTTGGGCGCCGGTGGTCACCTTGTCATGGCCGAACACCAGTTCCTCGGCGATCCGTCCGCCAAAGGCGACGCAGAGATCGGCCAGCATCTTCTGGCGGGTGAGCGACAGCTGATCGCGTTCCGGCAGGCGCATCACCATGCCCAGGGCGCGGCCGCGGGGAATGATGGTGGCTTTATGAATGGGATCGGAGCCCACCACATTCAGCGCCACGATGGCATGGCCGCCCTCGTGATAGGCGGTGAGCTTCTTTTCCTCGTCGCTCATCGCCATGGAGCGCCGCTCCGCGCCCATCATCACCTTGTCCTTGGCGTCCTCCAGCTCGGTCATCATCACCACGCGCTTGCCGCGGCGGGCGGCCAAGAGCGCGGCCTCATTGACCAGATTGGCTAGGTCGGCGCCGGAGAAGCCTGGCGTGCCCCGGGCCAGAATCCGCGGATCGACATCGGGCGCCAGCGGAACCTTGCGCAGATGCACCCGCAAGATCTTTTCGCGGCCGGCCAGGTCGGGATTGGGCACCACCACATGGCGGTCGAAGCGGCCGGGACGCAGCAAGGCCGGGTCCAGCACGTCGGGCCGGTTGGTGGCGGCGATCAGGATCACGCTCTCATTGGCCTCGAAGCCGTCCATCTCCACCAGCAACTGGTTCAAGGTCTGCTCGCGCTCGTCATTGCCGCCGCCCAGGCCGGCGCCGCGATGGCGGCCGACCGCGTCGATTTCATCGATGAACACGATACAGGGCGAATTCTTCTTGGCCTGCTCGAACATGTCGCGCACGCGGCTGGCTCCCACACCCACGAACATCTCCACGAAATCCGAGCCGGAAATGGTGAAGAAGGGGACATTGGCCTCGCCGGCGATGGCGCGCGCCAGAAGGGTCTTGCCGGTGCCGGGCGGGCCGACCAGCAGCACGCCCTTGGGAATGCGGCCGCCCAGGCGCTGGAATTTCTGGGGATCGCGCAGAAAGTCGACAATCTCCTTCAGGTCGTCCTTGGCCTCGTCCACGCCCGCCACGTCTTCGAAAGTGACGCGGCCCTGGCGCTCGGTCAGAAGCTTGGCGCGGGACTTGCCGAAGCCCATCGCCTTGCCGCCGCCCGCCTGCATCTGGCGCAGGAAGAACACCCACACCCCGATCAAAAGCAGCATGGGGAACCAGTTGACGAAAATGCCGACCAGCGACGGCATGCCGTCATCGGCGGGGGTCACCGCGGTATCGACATTGTGCGACTTCAGCATCGGCCACAGCGTGTTGTCGTTGGACGGCACGGTGGTGGTGAAAGACTGCCCGGAATTGAGCTCGCCCTTCACCTGGTCGCCCTGGAAGGTGACCTTGCGGACCTGGTTCTGCACCACATCTTCGTTGAACTTGGAATAGGAGATGGCGGTGGCCGTGGCGTGGGTTCCCGTCCCCTGGAAGAGGTTGAACAGGAAGACCAGAAGGACCGCGATGAGGATCCACAGACCCAGATTGCGTAAATTGTTCAAGATCGGCGTCCTTTCCCGTCAGGGCCATGCCTAGGCTTGCGTTAATCGGCGCCCAAGCCTTTTTATTAGATAGGGCGTTTCTATCGCAATGCCAGCCAGCAAAACGTTAAGAAATTGGCGGGCCCAGTGCAATGCGGACTATAGCATTGGGTTAAGGCAGCTTTGCGGCCCTTCTGGAGCCCTCCTGGTCCAGAATCAGGGTTTTCCTGCCAAAAATCCGGGCGGCACGGGGTGCGGGGAACAGGCGGCAGCCATGCAAGGTGGCGCCCCGGCCCAATTCGCCTGACGCCAGGCGATCGAAAAGCCGCTCCAGGGCTTCGAATCGCGGGCGATAGGCTTCGCCCGACACCGCCATCAACAGCGCGGCCAGGGCCCGAAGGCCTACCTCGCGCGGCGCCGCCGTCAGGGCTTCGGCGTCGAGCAGCACCCTGCCGCCCTCTGCCCTTGCCACCCGCGCCAGCACCGCCTGGGTCGCCAGTTCCAGCGCCGCCCGCGCCCGGGCCAGATGCGCCGCCGCATCGGCGATGCGGACCGGCGAAAGGCCCGCCGCCTCCAATGCCGGCATCAGGCCCCGGATGCGGCTTCGGGCAAAGCGCGTCTCGCTGTTCATGGGATCTTCCAACCAGGTCTGGCGCAAATCTTTCAGATGCGCACGCAAAGCCGCGCGCGCGATACCCAGAAGCGGGCGCGCCACAGTCAGATGGGCAAAATCGGGATTCGGAAACGGCGCCAGGGCACGCATGGCGGAAAGCCCGTCCAGCCCGCTGCCGCGGCCCAGCCGCAGCAGAAAGGTCTCGGCCTGATCGTCCAAAGTGTGACCGACATAAAGCGTGGAGAGACCTTGTTTCCTCAGCCAGGCGCCCATCAGGGCATAACGGGCGTCGCGCGCCTTGGACTCGATGCCGGATTTGGGCGGCGCCCCTTCGCGGGTGAGGATATGGGCGGCAAGGCCGGCTTTTTTTGCAAAAGCCGCGGCGCGGCGCGCCTCCGCCGCCGATCCCGGGCGCAAGGCATGATCCACCACCAGCGCCACCGGTGGGGCAAGCCCGCGCGCCTTCGCCCAATCCGTCAGAAGATGCATCAAGGCCAGGGAATCGCCGCCGCCCGACAGCGCCACCGCGCCCGGCCAGGGCGCCTGAAGCCTGTCCATCGCGTCTTCGAAGGCACGGCCCAACCGAGACGGCTTTTTTTTAAGCCAGCTCCTTTTTTCCCCGGCGCTTCGCTGCTTGAGGGCTTTTTCTTATGCCCTATCGCTTCGCTGCTTGAGGGCTTTTTCTTATGCCCTACCGCTTCGCTACTTGAGGGCCTTTTTTTATGCCCTACCGCTTCGCTATATGAGGGCGGTTTAGCGCCGGCACGCGGCTTTGCGCGCGCCTTCGGCCGCCGCGAGCGTGGCGGCGGGAGCTTGGGGGTATTTGGTCTTGAGCGCGGCAAGGGTGGTGCATCCTCCGCTGGTCTGTCCTTCGGCAATCAGCGACTGGCCCAGTTTCAGCATACTGTCGGGGCTGCGGTCGCTGTCCGGATATTTCTTGATCTGTTCGGCAAAGGCCCGGGCTGCGTTGGGATAGTCATGCTGCACATAGGCGATGTCGCCGACCCAGTAGATCGCCTGGGGCGCCAGGTCGCTGTCGTCGGGATTGTTGTCGGCGAACGACCGGAAAGCGGCGCTGGCTTCGGCATATTGCGCCTTGGCCAGCAGGTTCATGGCGCTGTCGAACTGTTTGGCGCTGCTTTGCGTGGCCATCGCCGGGGGCGCGCCGCTATTCTGCGGCGGGCCGCCGGCGGGTAAGGTTCCCAGGGTTCCCGGCGGACGTCCCAATTGCTGCGGCGCGCCCTGGGCCGGGGGACCGCCCGCGCTCTGGTCGGCGCCGCCGATCGGCGGCAGCTGCATCCCGGGCGTATAATTCTGCGGGACGCCGCTGGCGCTGGCGGTTCCGGCGCCGCCGCAATTCAGGCCCTGAGTTCCCGAATCCGCCCCCAGCATCTGGGCGGACAGCACGCAGAGCCGATAGGCGAAATCCTTCTGCTGGGCATCGATCTTCTCCCGCAGCTGCTGAATCTGATGCGACAGCTCTTCATTGGTGCCGGTGGCGGCGGCGAGGCTCTGGGTCAGGTTCTGGATCTTGCCCTCGAGCTGCGTGACCCGGCCGCCAAGCTGGCTGATCTGGGAATCCTGGCTGTCCTCATGCGCCTGGCGCGCGGCTTTCTCTTCGTCGCTTTCCCCGAAAAGCTGGGCATGGACGGGAAGCGCGGGCAGGACGGCGCCCGACAAACTCAGGGCGAGAGCGAAAAGGGCAACGCGCGTCTTCATGGCCGATCCTCGACACCTATAAGAAAAGGGCGCGGAGGCGATATGCACGCGCTCCCCACGCCCTTTTTTACTTCAAACGCGTTTGACCTCAAACGGCGATCACGAAGCCGCGCCGCCGCTGATGACGCTGACGCCGCGCCGGTTCTGCGCCCAGCATTCCTCGTTGGACTCGGTGCAGATGGGGCGTTCCTTGCCGTAGGAGATGGTCTCCAGACGGTCCGCGGCCACGCCCTGCGCGACCAGGAATTCCTTGACCGCATTGGCGCGGCGCGCACCCAGCGCCAGATTGTATTCGCGGGTGCCGCGTTCGTCGCAATGGCCCTCGACGGTGAGACGGACGGTGGGATACCGCTCAAGCCAGGCGGCCTGCTTCATCAAGGTGCTCTTGTCATTGTCCTCGATATTGTACTGGTTCAAGGCGAAATGGACGGTGTCGCCGACATTGACTTTGAAGTCCTGGGCGCTGCCCGGCAGGATGCTGGACGTCACCGGCGCCGGAGCGGACGGCGCCGGCGGCGGGGCTGCGGGCGGCGGCGCGGTGGTGGCCGCTTCCTGCTTATGGGTGCAGGCGCCGAGCAGCAACGCGGCCGACAGAGCGGCAAACCGCAAGATGCTGGAAAATTTCGTCATGGCAATGGATCTCCCGAGAAAGTGATGGCGGCGTTGGGCGGCGCCCTACGATTTCACAATATCTACCCACCCGATGGCAAATGGATCAACGCGATAAAAAGCGCCGCGTGCTTGGCGGCAGCCACCCTTGAAACGCCGCTCGGGCGCACAGGGTTCCCTGGCATCATGCTCATGCTGGAACCCGGGCCGGCAAGCAAATTCTTGGTCAGGATTCCCGGTTCATCCTCGGTTCCAGATGGCAAACCGATTAATGTTTCTTGTGAAAACATCATTGGATCAACGGGGACCAAGCTGGATCGGAGGCAAGCCCCGGGGTCATCACCTGCTGCTCATTGCGGCCGGTCACGTCCACCGACCAGATGTGCGAGCCGCGGCCGTTGGCAGCGGATCGGGTGAACATCAAGACCCGGCCGTTGGGCGCCCAGGTCGGGCCCTCGTCATGATAGTCATTGGTGAGGATACGTTCGCCCGACCCGTCCGGGCGCATCACCCCGATGGCGAAATGCGCCCCCTGCTGCTGGGTGAAGGCGATAAGATCGCCGCGCGGGCTCCAAACCGGGGTGCCGTTTTCGCCGGCGCCGAAACTGATCCGGCGCTGGTTGGACCCGTCGGCATTCATCACATAGATCTGCTTGGAACCGCCGCGATCCGATTCAAAGGCGATCTGTTTTCCGTCGGGCGAAAAGGACGGCGCGCTGTCGATGGCCGGATCGGTGGTCAGCCGCTGCATGGCGCGGCTGCGCAGATCCATCACATAAATATCGGAATTGCCGGCATTCTCCATCGCCATCACCACCTTGTTGCCGTCGGGCGAGAAGCGGGGCGAGAAAGTCATGTTGGGGAAATTGCCCAATTCCTCCTGCCGGCCGGTCTCCAGGTCGAACAGATAGATGTGCGGCTTGGTGGCGATATAGGACAGATAGGCGATCATCTGCGCGGTGGGATTGAAGCGCGGGGTGAGCACCAGATATTCGCCGCGGGTGAGGAAGATGGGATTGGCGCCGTCCTCGTCCATCACCGCCAGCCGCTTGACCCGACGCAGGGCGGGACCGGATTCGGAGATGAACACGATGCGGGTGTCGAAATAGCCCTTCTCGCCGGTGATGCGCTCATAGATGGCGTCCGACACCATATGCGCCACCCGCCGCCAATTTTCCGGCTGGGTGAAGAATTGCTGGCCCAGCATCTGGCTTCCGCCATAGACGTCCCAGAGACGGAACTCGACCCGCATCCGCCCGTCGGGTTGAATTGCCACTTGCCCCGCCACCAGACCCTGGGCATTGATCACCCGCCAATTGGCGAAATTGGGCACCATGTTGATGTCGGTGATGTGATCGACAAAGGCTTTCGGATCGATCGCCTTGAACAGGCCGGAGCGGTCGAGATCGGCCCGCACCACCGAGGCGATATTGGCGCCCATCTGGACCTGGGCGGGGTCGGCGGAGATCAGGTCGGGAATGGCGATCGGCAAGGGCTTGGCCACGCCCTGCGTCACATCCACCGATAGCGCCGCCGCCGCCGGATTGGGCGCCAGCGCGGCCAGGAGGAGGGCGCAAAACACGAAAAACTTCTTCATCCTATTCTCCAAACCCGGAACGGAAGTCTGGTTCCCGAACCGGGCCATATTGAGGCGTCACTGATTCATCATCTGACGCGGATCGAAGCGCAATGGATTGATATCCCGCCACTGGCTGTAACGATCCGGCGGCAATTTATAAGGCTGACACTGAAATATCGCACGCCGTGCCGCTTCCGCGGCGGCGCGGGTATAAGGATTGCCGGATTGTAAGTCGTCGGAGTTGGCGCGGACCACGCTGCCGTCGGTATTGAGGGCCACATCAAATTCCACCACCAGATCATTGGCGTTGGGCGCGCCCACCGGCGGGCTCCAGCAGCGATAGATCTGGCTCTTGAGCGCATCGGCGAGATCGGCGGTCATGGCGTTGGCGGCGCCGATGCCTTGGACGGCGCGCGGCCCCACCTTGGCGTTGGGCGGAGCTTTGGGCGGGGCGGTGAGCTTGTTCAGGAGCGCGGCGAAATCCTGACTGGCCTGTTTCTTGGCGGCGGCTTTTTCGGCGCCGTCTCCGCCTTGGGTGGCGGCTTGGCCTTTTCCGGCTCGATCTGGATTTTCGGCATCAGCGGTTCCGGCGCCGGTTCCACATTCTCGAATTGCGGCAGCGGTGGCGGCTCCAGCGTGGGGGTTGGGATTTCGATCTTGGGCGGGGTGGGCGGCGGTGGCGGCGCCATGGCCGCGACATTGGTCTTTTCCGTCACCGTGATCAGATCGACAGGAACCGCATGGCTCTCCGGCGCCAGGTCCAGCATGCGCGCCCAGGTGAAATAAGTCGCCGCGATCAAGCCCACATGCAGCAGCAGCGACACCGCCAGGCCCGCGCGCGGTCCCCGCGCCGTGGTCGGGCGCGGCGGCCGCTGGGGCGCGGCCCGCTTAATGCGTATCTGGCTTGTTAGACTTTGCGACATCGGTTACCAGCCCGATATGGGTGAAGCCCGCGCTTGCAAGAAGGCCCATCACCACCATCACCCGGCCATAATCCACCGTCTTGTCGCCCCTCACGAAGATGCGCTGGTCATACCCGTTCTGGGAAATGGCCTCAAGCTTGGGCACCAGCGCGTCCTCGGTGACCACTTCTTTTTGCAGATAGATTTTGCCGTCCTTGGCGATGGTGACGGACAAGGGTTCCTTGTCCTGGCCTAATGCGGGCGCGCGGGTCTTGGGCAGATCCACCGGCACACCCACGGTCAGAAGCGGCGCCGTCACCATGAACACGATCAGCAGCACCAGCATCACGTCCACCAGGGGCGTGACGTTGATTTCCGACATGGCGCGGCGGCGTGTGCGCCGCCCCCGCACCGGGCCGGGCTGGAGGACCGCCGCCATCAGCGGACCCGCTCTTCAAGCTGCCGCGACAGGATGGCGGAGAATTCTTCGGCGAAGGCGTCGAGCCGGGTGGAATAGCGGCCGATCTCGTTGATGAAGCTGTTGTAGAAGATCACCGCCGGCACCGCCGCGAACAGGCCCATGGCGGTGGCGAACAGCGCCTCGGCGATGCCCGGCGCCACCACCGCCAAGGTGGTATCATGGCGGGCGGCGATGGCGGTGAAGGAATTCATGATGCCCCACACCGTGCCGAACAACCCGATGAAGGGCGACACCGATCCCACCGTGGCGAGAAAGCCCAATTGCCGTTCGATGCCGTCGGTTTCGCGCAGGATAGTGACGTTCATCGCCTTGTCGATTCGGTCCTTGATTCCGGGAAGCTGATTTTCGCGCGGCGCGCCGCCTTCGAAGGCGCGGCGCCATTCGCGCAAGGCCGCCACGAAGACCGCCGACAACGGATGGTCGTTATGGGCGGCGAATTGCTGATAGAGTTCGTCCAGCGACTGGCCCGACCAGAACACCTTCTCGAACCGTTCCGCCTTGCGCTTCAGACGGCTGAACGCGATCCCCTTGTTGATGATGATCGCCCAGGACCACAGCGAGGCCAACAGCAGCAGCACCATCGCCGTCTTCACGATGATGTCGGCGGAAAGAAAACTTTCCACGATCGAAAAACGGCCGCCCATGCCGATAGGCTGGGCCAGCCCGCCGATATCGACATTGGTGGTGGGAGCCGGCGCCGGCGCGCCCAGCTCCTGGGTGGTGGCGGGCGCCCCGGTCGGCGCGGCGGATGGCGGTTGCTGCGCCATCGCGGGCGCCGTCAGTCCCGCGAAAATGACAAATATGACAGACGCGAGGACGCGCTTTGTTATCATGGGAACAACCTTGTTCGCGCCAGCGCGCGGGCCAGATGCGCATTTAAAATTGGCCGAAGTAGGGCGACCATTGACAGAATCACTTTCAACTATCTGATTCTACGAGAAAAGGCGTCAACAAAGCGCGCAACGAGTCCGGCAGCCGCCGCGGCCGTCCCGTTAACGTGACAATGCAGGCTTCGATCCGTGCTTCCACCAGCAGCGTGTCGCCGGCAGTGATTTTCTGATTCGCCGCGATGCGCGCACCCGAGATGGCGATGAGCGCGGTCTTGACCGTCAACGCGTCGTCGACCCGCGCCGGGCGGTGATAACGGACCCGGGCTTCGCGGATCGCCCAGGCGGTGGGCTCCTCGCTGTCCAGATCCGCCATTTTGGTCACCCCCGCCAGCCGGAAGAATTCGGTGCGGGCCCGCTCCATGAAGCGCAGATAATTGGCGTGATAGACCATGCCGGAGAGATCGGTGTCCTCGTAATAGACGCGCAGCGGCAGGATATGGATCTTGCCTTCGAACCGGCCCAGGCCCGGGACGCTCACGCCTCGTCCTCGCCCGGAAACAGGCCGATCTGGGCGGGGTCGCGCGGCGGCGCCTCCAGCCCCAGATGGCCGAAAGCCTGCGAGGTCAGAAGCCGGCCGCGCGGGGTGCGCTGCACGAAGCCCTGCTGCATCAGATAAGGCTCGACAATCTCCTCGATGGCGTCGCGCGCTTCGCCCAAGGCGGCGGCGATGGTCTCGATGCCGACCGGGCCGCCGGCGAAATTCTCCGCGATCAGGCGCAAATAGCGCCGGTCGAATCCGTCCAGCCCCCTGGGATCCACCTCCAGCCGGGTCAGGGCGGCATCGGCCAGCCGTGCGTCCACCCGGGCATTGCCGCCGACGGACGCGAAATCGCGCACCCGCTTGAGCAGGCGCCCGGCGATGCGCGGCGTGCCGCGGGCCCGGCCGGCGATCTCGCGGGCGCCGTCTTCGCCGAGGCCGAAATCCAGCACCCGGGCGCCGCGCGACACGATCAGGCAAAGCTCCTCGGCGGTATAGAAATTGAGCCGCACCGGAATGCCGAAACGATCGCGCAAGGGCGTGGTGATCAGGCCGGAGCGGGTGGTGGCGCCCACCAGGGTGAAGGGCGCCAGCTGAATCTTCACCGAGCGCGCCGACGGCCCCTCGCCGATCACCAGATCGAGCTCGAAATCCTCCATCGCGGGATAGAGAATCTCCTCGACCGCGGGATTGAGCCGGTGAATCTCGTCGATGAAAAGAACGTCGCGCGGCTCCAGATTGGTGAGGATGGCGGCGAGATCGCCGGCCTTGGCCAGCACCGGACCGGAGGTGGAGCGGAAATTGACCCCGAGCTCACGGGCCACGATCTGCGCCAGGGTGGTCTTGCCCAGGCCCGGGGGACCGGAAAACAGCACATGGTCCAGCGCCTCGGCCCGCGCCTTGGCGGCCTCGATGAAGATTTTGAGATTGTCGCGGGCCTGGGCCTGGCCCACGAAATCCGAAAGCGTCTTGGGGCGCAGCGAGAATTCCAGCGCGTCGTCTTGGATACGCTCCGGCGTGGTGATGCGCTCGCTTTTCGCCATTTAGCGTCCCATGCCCCTCAGCGCTTCGCGGATCAAAGGCCCGGTTTCGGCATCCTCGCCCAGATCGTTGGCGGCCCGCGCCACCGCTTCCGCCGCCTGGCCTTCGGAATAGCCCAGCTTGATCAGGGCCGCCACCGCGTCGGCGGTGGGGCCGCGGGGTACCGCGGCCGGGGCGTGGATTTCCGTTTCGCCCCTCAGCATCATGGCGGGCGCCTTGTCTTTCAGTTCGGTGGCGATGCGCAGCGCCAGCTTGGGCCCGACACCGGGGGCGCGGCCGATCATCGCCTTGTCGGACAAAGCCAGCGCCCGCTGCAATTCGCGCGCGCTCAAGGTGGAGAGTACCGACAGCGCCACTTTGGACCCCACATTCTGCACCGTCTGCAGCAGGCGGAACCATTCCCGCTCTTCGGCGCTGGCGAAGCCGTAAAGCCGGATGGCGTCTTCGCTCACCTTCATCTCGATCATCAGCGAGACATGGACGCCCGGCGACAGCCGCGACAGGGTGGAAGACGGGCAATGCACCAGATAGCCTACCCCGCCCGCATCCAGGATCACCGTCTCCTCGGCGATGCTGTCCACAATGCCGGTGAGCTTGCCGATCATGACAGCGCCGCCGTCAGGCGGGCCCGGCTGCCCGACAGATGCGCGTGGGTGATGGCTGCCGCCAAGGCGTCGGCGGCATCGGCCTGGGTCACCCCGCAGGCCGGCAGCAGCCGCTTGACCATGAACTGCACCTGCTCCTTGCCGGCATGGCCGGCGCCCACCACGCATTTCTTGATCTGGTTGGGCGAATATTCCGCGATTTCCAATCCGGCTTCCGCCGCCGCCAGCAAGGCCACTGCCCGGGCATGGCCCAGCTTCAAGGCGGCCGAGGGATCGCGGGCCACAAAGGCCTGCTCCACCGCGATCGCCTGGGGCGCGAGACGCGCGATCACGTTTTGCAATTCGCGATGCAGCGCCATCAGCCGCGGGCCCAGACCGGCCGAAGCCTTGGTGGCGATCACACCATGCTCGATATGAGAGAGCCTGGTGCCGTCCAGCGCGATCACCCCCCAGCCCATGGCGCCGAGGCCGGGGTCGAGGCCGAGAATGCGAATCGCGGTGGCGCCCATGCTGGCCTTTGTGCCCGTTCTGTTCGCATGCTTCAATGCGGAAAAGACGCGAAACCAGGCGACGACGTGGCGGCGATGGCAGGCCTTCAGCCGTCCAGCTTGGCCATCAGGGCGTCGGACAATTCATAATTGCCGTAGACATGCTGGACATCGTCATGGTCGTCCAGCACCTCGATCATCTTGAGCAGGCTCTCGCCCGCCTCGTCATTGACGGCGACGGTGTTCTGCGGCCGCCAGACGATGGCGGCGGATAGCGGCGCCCCCAGCCTGGCTTCCAGCGCGTCGCGCACGGCGGCGAAATTCTCGGGCAAAGTGAGGAATTCGTGGCTTTCGGCATCGGAGAGGCATTCGTCCGCGCCTGCTTCCAGCGCCACTTCCAGCATCGCGTCTTCGCTGCCCGTGTCCCTGGGATAGGCGATGGCTCCGACATGGTCGAACAGGAAGGTGACCGAGCCGGTCTCCCCCAGCGCTCCGCCATATTTGGAGAAGGTGGCGCGGACATCCGCCGAGGTGCGGTTGCGGTTGTCGGTCATGGCTTCGACGATCAGGGCGACCCCGCCGGGACCGCGGCCTTCATAGCGGATCTCGTCATAATTCTCCGCATCGCCTCCCATCGCCTTCTTGATCGCGCGTTCGATGTTGTCCTTGGGCATGGATTCCGCCTTGGCGGCCTGGATCGCGGTCCGCAGCCGGGGATTATGGGCGGGGTCGGGCAGGCCCGATTTGGCGGCGACGGTGATTTCGCGGGCGAGCTTGGAAAAGAGCTTGGAGCGCTCCTTGTCCTGGCGTCCCTTGCGGAACATGATGTTCTTGAATTGGCTATGGCCGGCCATGTTTCACCCGATTTCGGCGGTCAAATAGCCGTCCCCCCTGGTTTTTTTCAAGCCCCGGGCGCTTGCCAGGCTTTGGGCGCGGGCGCAGGATAAAAGTAACAGTCCGCCCATATTCCGTCTTCCAATCCTGATCTCAAGGAGATGCGCATGATCCTTGGCATGGATTTGTTCACCCTCACCCACGTTCTGATCAGTCTCATCGGCATTGTCACCGGTCTGGTGCTGCTGTTGGCGCTGATGGGCGGCCGCAATCCGGATAATTGGGCGGCCCTGTTTCTGATATTTACCGTCCTGACCAGCGTGACGGGCTTCTTTTTCCGGCGCACGCATATCCTGCCGTCCCACATTTTGGGCGCCATATCACTGGTCGATTTGGCCCTTGCGACTTACGCCCTTTATGGGCGGGGCCTGGCCGGCGCCTGGCGCGGCACTTATGTGGTGACCGTCACCCTGGCGCTTTACCTCAATGTGTTTGTGCTGGTGATCCAAGCCTTCCAGAAAATCCCGTCCCTGCGTGCCGTCGCTCCTGGAATTCCTCCCACCGGCCCCGTCTTTTTGATCACACAGCTGGTGGTGCTGGTGGCGTTCCTGATTGCCGGCTGGATCGCCTGGGTTCGCTTCAAGCCCATGAAATTCTAGATATTTTCATATACCTATAGAAAATAGGTATATTATACCTACTAATCATAGGTATAATACGCTGATGGCGAATCCACCCTTCATGGCTGGGATTCCGGAGCTTTTGATTCTGGTCCTGCTCAAGGACCGGGAGATGTATGGCTATGAGATCATAGCCGCGATCGCCAAAGCCACCGGCGAGGTCGTGTCCCTGAAGGAAGGGGTGGTCTATCCCCTGCTCCACACCCTGGAAAAGGACGGGGCGCTCAAGACCCGGCGCGGCCCGGTCGACGGCCGCATGCGGGTCTATTACGCGCTGACCGCCAGGGGCGTGCGGCGCCTGTTCGATCTCACCGATGAATGGGACCGCCTGCAGGGCGCCATGGCGCGGGCTCTCAAATCCTAAGGCAGGGTGGACTGGAGCCGCCCGCCGACCCGCACCGGCTCGATGCGGTCCGCCAGGCCCGCGGCATTGGTCTGCACAAAAACCCCGCAGACCGTGGCCGGCCCGCTGGCGGGCGTGAAGCGGGTGGTGGAGATTTTGCGCAGGAAACGCTGCAGCGGTTCGGCCTTGTCCATGCCGATGACCGAATCGTAATCGCAGCAGCCTCCCGCATCGGTCTGATAGGCGGTGCCGCCGGGCAGAATCTGCGCGTCGGCGGTGGGCACATGCGAATGGGTGCCGACCACCAGGCTGGCGCGGCCGTCGCAGAAATGGCCCATCGCCATTTTTTCCGACGTCGCCTCGGCATGCATGTCGACCACAATGGCGTCGGCGGCCTCGCCCAAGGCGCAGGCGGAAAGCTCGGCCTCCGCCGCCGCGAAGGGATCGTCCAGCGCATCCATGAAAACCCGGCCCATCAGCATTGACCACCAGCATGCTGCCGGCCGGCGTCTGATAGAGCTTGGCGCCGCGGCCGGGCGTGCCCGGGGGATAATTGCGCGGCCGCAGGATGCGGTCCTCGCTGTCGATATAGGTGAGGATCTCCTTCTGGTCGGCCCAATGATTGCCGGTCGAGATCAATCGATGCCCATGGCGAAGAATTCCTCGGCGATGGCGCGGGTGAGGCCGAAGCCGCCGGCCGCATTCTCGCCATTGACGATGACGAAATCGAGCGCCAGCCGTGCCTTCAATCCGGGCAGTTCTGCCGCCACCGCGTCGCGGCCGGGCCTGCCGATTATGTCGCCGAGAAAAGAATCTTCATCGCGGGAATGGTCTCAGGCCGTTTTCGGTGAGGATGGCGTCGAGCGGATAGTCATGCGCGTCATGGGGCAGAAAGTCCATGCGCTGTCCGGCATAGGCTATACCGATGGCGCGCGGCCCGAGGCAAGGCCGCCAGCGTGCGGTCGTAATAACCGCCGCCATAGCCCAGCCGGTGACCGTGGTCGTCGAAAGCCAGCAGTGGCACCAGAAGAATATCCGGCGTCACGGATGGCCAATCGTGCATGCGGCTCGTGAATGCCGTATGCGCCCGGCCGCAAGGCCTCGTCTTCCGGCACCAGATGAAATTCCAGCGGCGCGGTCTTCGCCGCCACCCGCGGAAAGGCGATGCGCGCGCCCATTCCGCGCCAGAGCCTGCAACAGCAGGGCGGGATCGGCTTCGTCGTCCTGGGCGTGATAGCCGGCGACAATGGAATGCAGGCGCGATCTTGAGCGCGGCCGCCTGTGCCGCCAGCGCCGCCCCGAATGCGTCATGGCGCAATTGCGCCCGCGCGATCCGCGCCCGCTTGCGCAACTCCGCTTTGGAAATCAGGAGAAGAGGTGGACGGCACCGCGCTCGCCGTTGGTGTTTGGATCCTCACGGGCCTGCAGTGCAGGTGGGCGCCATATGTCCGAGGCCACGGCCCCGGTCAGGGACAGCTCCCGGTGAGTACCATTAAGGCCCCTGGGCATCGCGAACCTGACGCACGAGGCAGTCACCGTCCGCTCCCAATCTAAGCGGGGGCGAGGCTGGCGGCAATGCGCTCGAGCCGGGCGGCCGCCTGGTCCAGGGCCGCCGCCGCCTGGTCTTCGGCGGCCTTGATGCGCGACTTCCAGCTCCGCGATCGGGCGCACGGGCTCGCATCCGGACGCGCCGGCGCCTCAATTTTGTCGCCATGATGCTCGTCGGCGATCAGAAGCGCCGCCATCAAGCAGCAGCCTGGTGTCGCCGACCTGGCCCACGGAACTCAGGACTTCGCGCGCCTTGGCATCGACCGTGGCGGCCAACTCGCCGCAGATGCTCTTCCTCGCCCTCGTCGCAGGCGATGGTATAGGCCCGGCTGTTCACCATGACATTGACCAGGGGCATCAGTCCGGCAACTCCTACCTACTGCCGAGCGCGGCGCGGATTTCGCCGATGGCGCCATCCAGCCGGCCCTTGACCTCCTGGGTGGCGCTGGAAAGCGCCGCCAGCTCGTCTTCCAGCTGGGCGATGCGCTCCAGGAGCTGCTCCCGCTCCCGGATCAGGCCGGCGACCCGCGCCTCGGCGCCAGCCTCGGCCTTGCCCCGGCGCTCCGCCAATTCTGCTGCTTTTTCAAGCCCTTCCAGCGCCTTCGCGAGGCGCTTCTGGGCGAGTTCCAGCCGGCTCATGCCATACGCTACCTGAATCGCAATAGCGACCTTAGTGCGCGATGTGGGCCAGGAAAAGGCAAAATGGCCTATTTACCAAAGGGTTTTGTGGGGAAAGGGCATCAACCATACGCGTTACTGTTCATATCGTCCTCTTGACGGCGGTTAACCCCCCTCGCTAAGGCCTCTGCACCCTCCCGGGAACCGATCATGACCAGCATCCAAGCTCCGCCGGAGCAGGCTCAAATTCGCCGCCTCGCCAATGCGATCCGCGTCCTGTCGATGGATGCGGTGGAAAAAGCCAAATCCGGCCATCCCGGCCTGCCCATGGGCATGGCCGACGCCGCCACGGTGCTGTTCTCCCGCTTTCTCAAATTCGATCCCGCCGATCCCGATTGGCCGGACCGCGACCGTTTCGTGCTCTCGGCCGGCCATGGCTCGATGCTGCTTTATTCGCTGCTCTATCTCACCGGCTATCCCGAGATGACCCTGGAGCAGCTGAAGACATTTCCGCAAAGTGGGAAGCCGCACGCGCCGGCCATCCCGAATATGGCCACGCCCCCGGCATCGAGACCACCACCGGCCCGCTCGGCCAGGGCATCGCCAATGCGGTGGGCATGGCGATCGCCGAAGCGCATCCTGAATGCCCGGTTCGGCGACGACCTGGTCGATCACAAGACCTATGTCATCGCCAGCGACGGCGACCTGGAGGAAGGCATCAGCCACGAGGCGATCTCGCTGGCCGGCCATCTCAAGCTCAACAAGCTGATCGTGCTGTGGGATCACAACAACATCACCATCGACGGCGCCATCACCGCTGTCGGATTCCACCAATGTGATCGAGCGGTTCCAGGCCGCGGGCTGGACCACCGATGCCTGCGACGGCCATGACGCGGCGGATGTGTTTCGCGCCCTCACCGCGGCCCAGAATTCCGACGCCCCGGTGCTGATCGCCTGCCGCACCATCATCGGCTTCGGCATGCCGAACCGCCAGGGCACCCAGAAGGCCCATTGCGACGCCCCCGGCGAAGCGGAAGTCGCGGCGGCGCGCAAGGTCCTGGGCTGGGATTACGCCGCCCTTCGTGGTGCCCGACGATCTTCTGCGATCAGTGGCGCGCGATCGGCGAACGCGGCCAAAGCGCGTTCGCGGACTGGACCGGGCGGAAGGCAGGCTTCGTCGCGGGCGGGCGAATTCGACGCTGCCCATGGCGGACGAAATTCCGGCGGCGCTGGCGCCAGGGCCTGCTCGAGTTGAAAGAAAAGATGAGCGCGGAAAAACCGGTGGCCGGCACCCGCAAACATTCGGAAAAGGCGCTGGAGGTGATCAATGCCGCGCTTTCCACCACCATCGGCGGTTCGGCCGATCTCACCCCCTCCAACAACACCAAGACCAAGAATATCACCGAGATCACGCCCGGCGATTTCTCCGGCCGCTATATCCATTACGGCATCCGCGAGCATGGCATGGCGGCGGCGATGAACGGCATGGCGCTGCATGGCGGCGTCATCCCCTATGGCGGCACCTTCATGGTGTTCTCCGATTATTGCCGCCCCTCCATCCGGCTGGCCGCTCTGATGGGCGTGCGCACCATCTTCGTGATGACCCACGATTCCATCGGGGTGGGCGAAGACGGGCCCACCCACCAGCCGGTCGAGCAGCTGGCGGCGCTGCGCGCCATTCCCAATCTGCTGGTGATGCGCCCGGCCGACGGGGTGGAAACCGCCGAATGCTGGGAGCTGGCGCTGACCCATGCCAGGCGCCCCAGCCTGCTCGCCTTCTCGCGCCAGGACGTGCCCACCGTGCGCACGGTTCACACCGACGAAAATCTCTCCGCCAGAGGCGCCTATGAGCTGGTGGGCCAGCCGGATGCGCAAGCTCACCTTTCTCGCCACCGGCTCGGAAGTGGGCATCGCGGTGGCGGCGCGCGAAATCCTGGCCAAGGAGGGGATCTCTATCGCGCATAGTCTCCATGCCCTGCTGGGCCTTGTTCGAGGAACAGGACGCGCAATATCGTCAAAGCGTGCTCGGCCCGGGCACGGCCAGGATCGCGCATCGAGGCGGCGGTGCGCCAGGGCTGGGACCGCTATATCGGCGCCGAGGGCGAATTCATCGGCATGCATTCCTTCGGGGCGAGCGGGCCGGCCAAGGATGTTTATCGGCATTTCCACATCACGCCCGAAGCCGCGGTCGAAGCGGCCAGGGTAGCATTGAAAAACAGGCATTAGGGAGTTCGAGATGGTTCGGGTTGCAATAAACGGCTTCGGCCGCATCGGCCGGCTGGTGTTGCGGGCGATCGTGGAAAGCGGGCGCCGCGATATCGAGATCGTGGGTGTCAACGATCTGGGGCCGGTCGAAACCAACGCCCATCTGCTGCGCTATGACAGCGTGCATGGCCGCTTCCCGGCCACCGTGACCGTGGATGGCGACATCATGACCGCCGCCGGCCACAAGATCAAAGTCACCGCCATCCGCGAACCCAACAAGCTGCCGCACAAGGAGCTGGGCGTGGACATCGCGCTGGAATGCACCGGCATCTTCACCAAGCGCGACAAGGCGGCGGCGCATCTGGAGGCCGGCGCCAAGCGGGTGCTGGTGTCCGCCCCGGCCGAGGGCGCCGACATCACCGTGGTCTATGGCGTCAACCACGACAAGCTCACCAAGGATCACATCATCGTCTCCAACGCGTCGTGCACCACCAACTGCCTGGTGCCGGTGGCCAAGGTGCTGAACGACGCGGTCGGCATCGAGAAAGGCGTGATGACCACGGTGCATTCCTACACCAACGACCAGCCCACCCTGGACCAGATTCACAAGGACCTCTATCGCGGCCGCGCCGCCGCCTTGTCGATGATCCCGACCTCGACCGGCGCCGCCAAGGCGGTGGGCCTGGTGCTGCCGGAACTGAAGGGCAAGCTGGACGGGGTATCGGTGCGGGTGCCCACCCCGAATGTCTCGCTGGTGGACTTGAAGTTCATGTCCAGGCGCGACACCAGCGTCGAGGAAGTCAACAACGCCATCATCGCCGCCGCCAACGGGCCGCTGAAAGGCATTCTCGAGCTGGTCCACGACAAGCTGGTGTCGGTGGATTTCAACCACAATCCGGCTTCCTCCAGCTTCGCGCTCGACCAGACCAAGGTGATGGACGGCAATTTCGTCTCGGTGATGAGCTGGTACGACAATGAATGGGGCTTCTCCAACCGCATGGGCGACACGGCGGTGGCGATGGGCAAGCTGCTCTAACCCGGAAGACGCGGATGGATTTTCGCACCCTCGACGATCTTCAGGTAACGGAAAGCGCGTATTGGTGCGCGCCGACCTCAACGTGCCGGTGAAGGATGGCGTGGTTGGCGATTTGACCCGCATCGAACGCCAAGCGCCCACCATCCGCGAGCTGGCGGAAAAGGGCGCGCGGGTGATCGTGCTGTCCCATTTCGGCCGTCCCAAGGGCAAGGTGGTTCCCGCCCTGTCGCTCCGGCCGGTGGTGGCGCCGCTGGCCAAGGCCATCGGCCGCGAGGTGGCTTTCGCCGAGGATTGCGTGGGACCGAAGGCACAGGCGGCAGTCGCGGCCCTGAAGGACGGCGAGGTGCTCCTGCTGGAGAATACCCGCTTCCATTCCGGCGAAGAAAGCAACGATCCGGAATTCGCCAAGGCGGTGGCGGCGCTGGGCGACATCTTCGTCAATGACGCTTTCTCCGCCGCCCACCGGGCCCATGCCACCACCACCGGTCTCGCCTATCTCCTGCCCGCCGCGGCCGGCCGCTCGATGGAGCAGGAACTTGTCCATCTGCAGAAGGCGCTGGGCGATCCGAAACGGCCGCTGATCGCGGTGGTGGGCGGCGCCAAAGTCTCCACCAAGATCGAGCTGCTGCAAAATCTGGTCGCCAAGGTCGAAGTGCTGGTGATCGGCGGCGCCATGGCCAACACCTTTCTGGCTGCGGAAGGGGTGGCGGTGGGCAAATCGCTTTACGAGCCCGATCATCTGGAGACGGCGCGCAAGGTGGTGCATATGGCGACGGAAAGCGGGGCGGCGATGCTTTTGCCCACGGATGTGGTGGTGGCCAAGCAACTCAGCCCCGGCGCGGTCCATCGCACCATACCCGTGAGCCGGATCGCCGCCGACGAGATGGCGCTGGATGTGGGACCCGCCAGCATCCAGGCCTTCAAGAACCGGCTGGTGACCGCCAAGACCCTGGTGTGGAACGGCCCCTTCGGCGCCTTCGAGGTTCCGCCCTTCGACGCCGGCACGGTGGCGGCGGCGAAAGCGGTGGCGGCGGCGACCAGGGCGGGCGATATTCTCTCGGTGGCGGGCGGCGGCGACACGGTCGCGGCCCTGGCCCATGCCGGCGTGGAGCAGGATTTTTCCTATGTCTCGACCGCGGGCGGGGCATTTCTGGAGTGGCTGGAAGGCAAGGAACTGCCGGGCGTGGAAGCGCTGAGGGCGTCCCGGGCCGGCAGTCCCTGAGATTGAGAGGACAAGTCATGAATCTGAGCGAACTGAACGCAATCGCCAAAAAGATGGTGGCGCCGGGCAAAGGCATCCTGGCGGCGGACGAATCCACCGGCACCATCAAAAAACGCTTCGACGCGATCGGGGTGACGAATGTGGAAGAGAACCGCCGCGACTATCGCGAGCTTCTGTTCCGCACCGGTGCGGCGATGCGGGAACATATCTCCGGCGTCATTCTGTATGACGAGACCATCCGCCAGCAGGCCAAGGACGGCACCCCCCTGGTGAAGCTGATCGAGGACGCCGGCGCGGTGCCCGGCATCAAGGTGGACAAAGGGGCAAAGCCGCTGGCCGGCAATCAAGGCGAGTCGGTGACCGAAGGCCTGGACGGGCTGCGCGAGCGGTTCCAGGACTATTACAAGCTGGGCGCGCGCTTCGCCAAATGGCGGGCGGTGATCGATATCGGGGCGAACATGCCCAGCTATAATTGCATCAACGCCAATGCCCAGGCGCTGGCCCGCTATGCGGCGCTGGCCCAGGAATGCAACATCGTCCCCATCGTCGAGCCGGAAGTGCTGATGGACGGCGACCATGACATCGTGCGCTGCGAGCACGTCACCAACTGGGTGCTGAAGGAAGTCTTCCAGCAGCTCTTCTTCGCCGGGGTGGCGCTGGAGGGCATGGTGCTCAAGCCCAACATGATCGTGCCGGGCAAGAAATGCGCAAAGCAGAATTCGGCCGAAGAGGTGGCGCGGGCGACGGTGAAGGTGCTGAAGGATTGCGTGCCGCCGGCGGTGCCGGGCATCGCTTTCCTCTCGGGCGGCCAGTCCGACGAGGAGGCGACCGCGCATCTGTCGGCCATCAACGCCATCGGCAATCTGCCCTGGCATGTGACCTTCTCCTATGGCCGGGCGCTGCAGGCCGCACCCCAGGCCGCCTGGTCCGGCAAGGCGGAGAATGTGGGGGCGGCCCAGGCCGCCTTCGCCCATCGCGCCCGGATGAACAGCCTGGCGGCCCTGGGCAAATGGACCAAGGCGGACGAGAAAAAGGCGGCCTGAATCGCTGCAGCAACACACTCCGCCCTTCGCACGCTCAAGTGCGCGCAACGGGCACGCTGCCCTGCAGCGGCTGGCGCGTCGTAGGGGAGCGCTCGAGCCAGCCAAGACGCGAGAGGGGTAACAAATGTCCAGTTGCAGACTGTACCTGGTTTCACCGCCGCGGCTGTCGCCGGCGAGTTTTGCGGTTCCCTTGCGCGAGGCGCTGGAGGGCGGCGATGTCGCCTGTTTCCAGCTGCGGCTGAAAGGCGTGGACGACGATGCCATCCGCCGCGCCGCCGATCTGCTCCGGCCCGTGGTGCAGGCGAAGGGCGCCGCCTTCATTCTCAACGACCGGCCCGATCTCGCCGCCGAACTGGGCTGCGACGGGGTCCATATCGGCCAGGAAGATGTGCCTTACGCCCAAGCGCGGGCGGCGGTGGGCCGGGAGCGCATTGTCGGCGTCACCTGTCATGACAGCCGGCATCTGGCGATGGTGGCGGCGGAGGAAGGCGCGGACTATGTCGCCTTCGGCGCCTTCTTCCCCACCAAGACCAAGGAACCGCCCGCCATGACCGATATCGACATCCTCCGCTGGTGGTCGGAACTGATGGAGGTGCCCTCGGTCGCCATCGGCGGCATCACGGTCGAGAATGCGCCCCAACTAATCGAGGCCGGCGCCGATTTCCTCGCCGTCTCCTCGGGCGTCTGGGACTATCCCGACGGCCCGCAGGCGGCGGTCAAGGCGTTCAATAAGCTTTTTTGACCCTCCGGCCTTCGCAGCTCGAGCTGCTACGTTCGTACCTGCGTACTCACCCTCGTCTGCCGCCGCCGCTCATAGGGACGCCGGTCGCAACCCGCGCTCTTTGAACCCGCGAACCGTTCCGCTCTGTGCCGGGAGGCACGACAATCCCATGGCCAAAATCACCGGCAATGAAATCAGCCCCGGCACCCTGATCGACTTCGAGGGCGGATTGTGGATCGCGGTCAAGACCCAGAAGGTCAAGCCCGGCAAGGGCGGGGCCTATAACCAGGTCGAACTCAAAAACGTCACCCAGGGCACCAAGCTCAATCAGCGCTTCCGCTCCGACGAGACCGTGGAGGAAGTCTATCTGGAAAAGAAGGACTTCCAGTTCCTCTATGCCGCGGGCGACATGCTCACCTTCATGGACATGGAAAATTACGAGCAGATCGAGCTGGCCGCGGATTTCGTGGGCGACCAGGCGCAATTCCTGCAAGACGGGATGAAGACCCTGGTGCAGCTTCACGACGGCAAGCCGATCGGCATCAAGCTGCCGGTGCAGGTGACCCTGACGGTGGCCGAGGCCGATCCGGTGCTGAGAGGCGGCACCGCCGCGCCGTCCTACAAAAGCGCGGTGCTGGAGAACGGCCTCAAGATCCAGGTCCCGCCCTTCATCGCCGCCGGCGAGAAGATCGTGGTCGCCACCGAAGACGGCTCCTATGTCCGACGGGCCGAGAGCTGATGGCGTATATATCCCCGGCATTGAATGTGATGATCGCCGCCGCGAGGAAAGCCGGCCGGCCACTGACCCGCGATTTCGGCGAACTGGAAAATCTCCAGGTCTCGATGAAGGGCCCGGCCGATTTCGTCACCAGCGCCGACAAACGCACCGAGCGCATCCTGATCGAGGAACTGGGCAAGGCCCGGCCCGGCTACGGATTTCTGGGCGAGGAAGGCGGGGCGGTGGAAGGCCGCGACAAGACCCACCGCTTCATCATCGATCCGATCGACGGCACCACCAATTTCATGCATGGCATTCCGCATTTCGCCATCTCCATCGGGCTGGAGCGGGAGGGACAATTGGTGTCCGGCGTGGTCTATAATCCGGTCACCGACGATCTCTTCACCGCCGAAAAAGGTCACGGCGCCTATCTCAACGACAAGCGGCTGCGGGTGGCGGCGCGCAAGGAATTGGGCCCATCGGTGATCGCCACCGGCCTGCCCTTCATGGGCAAGGACGGCCATGCCCGGGCCTCGGCCGAGATGGCGGCGGTGATGAACGTCACCGCCGGCATCCGCCGTTTCGGCGCGGCCTCACTCGATCTGGCCTATGTCGCCGCCGGCCGGTTCGACGGCTTCTGGGAACATGGGCTCATGCCCTGGGACATGGCGGCGGGCATCGTGCTGGTGCGCGAGGCCGGCGGGGTGATCAGCGACATGGCCGGCGGCGACAAGATGTTCGGCAACGGCGATGTGATCTGCGCCAATGAGCATCTGCACCCGAAGCTGCTGAAGCTCCTGAAGAGCGTGGACGCCTAGAATTCGATCACGGTGCGGATGCTTTCGCCGGAATGCATCAGATCGAACGCCTCGTTGATCCGCTCCAGGGGCAGCTTATGGGTGATCAGGGGATCGATGGCGATCTTCTGGTCCATATACCAGTCCACGATGCCGGGGACTTCGGTGCGGCCGCGCACCCCGCCAAAGGCGGTGCCTTTCCACACCCGGCCGGTGACCAGCTGGAAAGGCCGGGTCTTGATCTCCTGGCCCGAGCCGGCGACCCCGATGATCACGCTCACCCCCCAGCCGCGATGGGTGCATTCCAGCGCCTGGCGCATCAGATCGACATTGCCCACGCATTCGAAGGAATAATCCGCGCCGCCGCCGGTCAGTTCGACCAGATGGCCGACCAGATCGCCTTTCACCGCTTTGGGATTGACGAAATCGGTGAGGCCGAATTGCCGCGCCAGCGCCTCGCGCTGGGGATTGAGATCCACCCCCACGATCCTGTTGGCGCCGGCCAGCCGCGCCCCCTGCACCACATTCAGGCCGATGCCGCCCAGCCCGAACACCACCACATTGGCGCCGGGCTCGACCTTGGCGGTCTTGATCACCGCGCCGATGCCGGTGGTGACGCCGCAGCCGATGTAACAGGCCTTGTCGAAGGGCGCGTCGGGGCGAATCTTCGCCACCGCGATCTCCGGCAGCACGGTGAAATTCGAGAAGGTCGAGCAGCCCATATAGTGATGGATCAGCTGGCCGTTCCTGGAGAAGCGGCTGGTGCCGTCGGGCATCAGTCCCTTGCCCTGGGTGGCGCGGATGGCGGTGCAAAGATTGGTCTTGTGCGAGGTGCAGCTTTTGCACTGCCGGCATTCCGGCGTGTAGAGCGGAATCACATGGTCGCCGGGTTTCACGCTGGTCACGCCCGGGCCCAGTTCGCGCACGATGCCCGCGCCCTCATGGCCCAGTATGGCCGGAAACAGCCCCTCCGGATCGGCGCCGGAGCGGGTGAATTCGTCGGTGTGGCAGACCCCGGTGGCCTTGATCTCGACCAGCACTTCGCCGGCGCGGGGACCTTCCAGGTCCACTTCTTCGATCACCAGGGGTTGACCGGGACCATAGGTAACAGCGGCACGGGATTTCATGAGAACTCTCCAAAATGAAATCACGGAATTTCTTCCCCCGCAGGGCGAAGCCCTTGGCGGGGGAGTTCGGTAGCGACAGCGTACCCGAACGCGCGGTAGCGGGCTTGCCCGCGTGCCACACAGATCGGGGTAAAAGAAACCCCTAATTCTTGCAAAGCGTTAGATTGAAGCTAGGCTGGGGCCAGGGTAAGTATCTGTCGAAGTCCGGATCGGTTCCATGCGTCTGAAAACCGCTGCATTGCTGGCGAGCGTCTGGCTTTTCTGGCCGGGCCTGGCGCTCGGCCAAACCGTGGCGAGCGGCAATGAGGTGACCGTGAATCCCTTGCCCGGCGCCGGCGGGATGCTGCTTTATCCCGGCGGCGGATATCTGCGCTATGTGCCGCCTGCCCTGCAGCCCGGCGAAACCGCCAAGGATCTGGGCCCTATCCACCTCCATATGCCCACCGAGCGCCGCGAAGCTGCGCGCAAGCCTGCCCCGGCGCCCACCCGCACCGCCGCGGTGGAAGCGCCGAAACCGCCAAAGCCGGCGCCCAAGCCGGCTTCCAAGCCCGCGGCAGCGGCGCCTCAGCCCGCTTATAATCCCGGTTTCGGGGCCCAGGGCGCCGCCGGCCTCAATCTGGGCGGCATGGCGCCCGCCGCGCCACCCATCCAAACCGCCCGGGCCAATCCGCCGCCACCGACCGTGACCACGGGGCCCCCGTCCGCGGCGACCCCGGGCCTTTCCAAGCGCAGTGTGATCCTGTTTGCGCCCAAAGCCACCGACCCGGCGCAATCCGCGCTCGGGGCGCTCAAATTCCTGGCCGGCGATCTCAACGCGGCCATGACCAGCGCCGCGGACCGGGTGGAGTTGCAGGCCTATGGCGGCAACCGGGGCGACAAGGGCTCCGATGCGCGACGGTTGTCGCTCAAGCGGGCCTTGGCAGTGCGCCAGGCCTTGATCGATGACGGGGTTTCCGCCGAGCGCATCGATGTGCGCGCCATGGGCGGCGCCGACGATACCGGACCCGCCGATCGCGTCGATGTCTATCTGAAGACGTGATTGGCGCGAAACGCGCTTTGCTTGGTCGCACGGCCGGACACAGTCGATAGCGACAGCGTATCGACGTTCCGCGCGGGCTCCACACTTTTGCTGGCCGTTGCCTGATTTAATTTTCTGGTCGCACGGCCGGACGCAAAACCGCTTCGCACTTTTGCTGGCCGTTGCTGGCTCTGATTTTTGGTCGCACGGCCGGACGCAAAATCGCTTCGCACTTTTGCTGGCCGTTGCCTGATTCAATTTTCTGGTCGCACGGCTGGACGCAAAACCGCTTCGCACTTTTGCTGGCCGTTGCTGGCTTTGATTTTTGGTCGCACGGCCGGACGCAAAACCGCTCCGCACTTTTGCTGGCCGCTGCTCCTAGGTCATCTCCACATGCTGGGCTTCGGGCCCGAACTTCATGCAGATCGCGATCACCAGGGCCGATGTCACCGCCACCGCCGCCAGCGCCAGGGCGTAATTGCCGCCGCTCCTGGCCGCCATCTCGGTTTGCAGCACCGCATTGACCGAGGCGATCAGATTTCCCAGCTGATAGACCGTGCCGGGAAAAGTGCCGCGGGCGTCGGCGGGCGAAAGCTCGTTCAAATGCGCCGGCACCACCCCCCAGGCGCCCTGCACCAGGAACTGCATCAGGAACGCGCCCAAGGTGAGCAGCGCGGCGGTGGGCGCAAAGGCCCAGAGACCGGCCACCGGCACCGCCAAAAGGGTCGCAGCGATCGCCGCCCGGCGGCGGCCCAGCCGCTGGCTGAGCATGCCCACCGTGATCCCGCCCAGGATGGCGCCGATATTGTAGATCACCGCGATGGTGGAAACCGTGGCGTGATCGAAATTGTGCTGCTTCTGCAGGAACAGCGGATAGATATCCTGGGTGCCGTGGCTGAAGAAATTGAAGGCGGTCATCAGGATCACGGCATAGAGCATCAGCCGCCAATGCTGCCGCACATAGGCGGACACGAAATAAGCCAGGCATGCCGCCACCGGCAGCAAGGCGGCGACACCAGCCCAGCCCAGATTGGGCAACAGGACATGGATCGCCAACTCATAGGCGAGATAGCCGGCGATCAGAATGCCGGCCACCTGCGCCGCCACTATGGGAAGGTTGAACTGCGAGGCCCGCTTGGACCCTTGGGCAGGCGATTCGCTCACCGCCAGCCAGATATAGAGAATCAGAAACGCCGCCGGCACCACCCCGATCATGAACATGCCGCGCCAGCCCAGCGGTCCGAACAGCAATCCGAACACCAGCGAGGAGACCAGATAGCCGGTGGCGTAGCCGGACTGCATCAGGCCGGAGACGAAGCCCCGCTTCTCGCGCCCGATGGTTTCAAAGGCCAGCGAGGCGCCGATCCCCCACACCCCGCCCATGCCGATGCCGAACAGCGAGCGGACCAGAAAAAAGACCGTCAGATTGGGCGCGAAAGCGGTGAGAAAACCGAACACGGAATAGAACACGATATTGGTCATCAGGACGGGGCGGCGGCCGTACCGGTCGGCCAGCCGGCCGAAGATGAAGGCGCCCAGCGGCCGGAACGCCAGGGTCAGGGTGAGCGCGATGGCCACATCGGGGATGGTGACGCCGAAGCTGGTGGCGATATTGGGCAGCACGAACACCAGCACGAAGAAATCGAAGGCATCCAGCGACCAGCCCAGATAAGCGGCGACCACCGCGTGCCGCTCGCGCGGTGTCCAGCCCGTCAAGAAAGCCATGAATCTCTCCCCGATCTGGCCCAAGCATTTCAGGTAGCGGGCCGCTTGGGAACCCTACAAATTCCCAACTGGTCCGACGAAGGATTTGCGGCGGTTCCCGAAAGGGCTAAAAAGCCCTTGAAATCTTTTGCCGATTCGTCCCCATGCGCGCTCTTTTCGCTGCCTTGCTGCTGTTCCTGGCGGCAACCGGCCCCGCCTTCGCCGACAAGGTCGAAACCGCCGGCAAGGGAATCGCCATCGCCCTGCCTTTGATCGCCGGCGGTTGGAGTCTCTACAAGGGCGACCGCACCGGCCTGGCCGAATTGACTGTGGACACGCTGGCGACGGTGGGCACCGCCTATGCGCTCAAGAATATCGTGCGCGAGCAGCGGCCGGACAAAAGCGATTATCAGATCCTTCCCGTCCGATACCGCGGCGCTGGCCTTCGCGCCGGCCCAATATATCTGGGACCGCTATGGCTGGGAGTATGGCATGCCAGCCTATGCCGCGGCGATGTTCGCCGGCTATAGCCGGATCGAAGCCAAGAAACATCACTGGTATGACGTCGCCGCCAGCGCCGGCATCGCCTTTACCTTCTCCAAGGTCTTCACCACCCGCTACCGCGCGCCCGGTCTCAAATATGGCGCCGAAGTCACCCCAGACGGCGGCTATATCCATCTGTCCTACAATTTCTAGAGCGCCCCGGGATCTCGAGGCGGACCTGAGATGAAGGCGATCCATATTCGGCCCCTGGATCCGTCGGAATGGGAATCCGTTCGGGATTTCCGTCTCGACGCGCTGAAAGACGCGCCCGGTTCCTTTGCGCTGTCCCACGCCGAGGTCGCGTCTTGGCCGCTGGAAGTTTGGAAGGCCGAAGTGGCGGCGCCGACACATCAGGTTTTTGGACTTTTCGACCGGGATTTGCTCATCGGCATTACCGCGGCATTCACCTGGCGCGGCGACCCGACCGGTCAAACCGCCTTGTTGGCAATGTCGTATATTTTACCCCAGTATCGGGGACGCGGCCTTTCGCGGCATTTCTATGAAGCTCGGTTGGGCTGGATTCGAAGCCGCCCCAAATTCAAGCGGATTATCGTATCTCACCGGGCCTCGAATGACGCGTCGCGGCGCGCCAACCAAATGCACGGCTTCGTCCAGACAGAGCGTGCTTCTCACCTCTGGCCGGACGGCCAGACCGAGGATGAAATATTTTACGAACTGAGAATCTCAAACTAAGACGACACCGCCACATCGCCGAATTCGTTGACATGGCGAAGCGGCGGAAACAGTTTCATCCAAAGCCCCACCACCAAAAGCGTGCCCAATCCGCCCAGGGCCACCGCCGGCACCGTGCCGAACAAAGCCGCGGTGAGGCCGGATTCGAATTCCCCCAATTCGTTGGACGCTCCGATGAACAGCATGCTCACGGATGAAACCCGGCCGCGCATCGCATCCGGCGTCGCCAGCTGAATCAGCGAGGAGCGGATATTCACGCTCACCATGTCGCTGGCGCCCAGCACGAACAAAGCTGCCAGCGAAAGCGGAAACCAGGTGGAGAGGCCGAAAACGATGGTGGCGATGCCGAACACCGCCACGGCGGCGAACATCTTGACCCCGACATGGCTGAAGATCTGGCGATGCGCCAGATAGACGGCGACCAGGAATGCCCCCGCCGCCGGCGCGCTTCTGAGGAACCCCAGCCCGATCGGGCCCACATGCAGAATGTCTCGAGCGTAGACCGGCAGCAAAGCGGTGGCGCCGCCCAACAACACCGCGAACAGGTCCAGCGAAATCGCGCCCAGAACCACCGGCCGGGCCCGCACGAACCGCACCCCTTCGGCGACCCGCTCCAGGCTGGTCGCCAGCGTGACCTCGGCGACGAAACGCCGGCCGCCCAGCCGGAAGACGATCCAGGCCGCCAGGGCGAAGCCCAGAATGCAGACCCCATAAACCACGGCCGGTCCCAGCGCATAGAGAAAGCCGCCCAGGGCGGGGCCGGCGATCACCGCCGCGGTGAAGGCGGAGGAATTGATGGAGATCGCCCAGGGCAGGCTTTCGGCTTCCACCAGGAAGGGCAGCAGCGACTGGCCGGAAGGGCCCGCGAAGCCGCGCGCCGCTCCGAACAGGATCAGGACCAGATAGAAAAGCCACTGGGTATGCGGGGTCAGAAGCGTCAGACCCAGGAACAGGGCCGAGCAGATCGCCTGAAGCCCGCCGGCCAGGGCATAGACCCGCCGCTGGTTGAACCGGTCGGTGATCTCGCCGGCCGGCAAGGTGAGAAGAAACATGGGCACGAACTGGCACAGCCCCACCAGTCCCAGGGCCAGCGGGGTGCGCGCCATGTCATAGATCTGCCAGCCGATCGCCACCGACTGAATCTGCATGGCGCTGGTGGAGATGAATCGCGAGAGCACGAACTGCGACAGGTCGCGGCGGCGGTAAAGAGAGGGCGGGCTATCGCTCACGGCCGCCGGATTTGCACCAAAGATATCCAAAAAACAATCTTGACGCTTGGTCGGAACCCGCCTCCCTTCCGCGCGCAAAGCGCGCGCGGAGGGGAGGTGGCCGTAGCAACCTCTCGAGGTTGCGAAGGCCGGAGGGGTTATTTGGAAGCCACCACCGAGACGCCGCCTTCCAGACGCAGCGCCTGGCTCTCTTCGCCCGCGGCGAGAACGAACTTCACTTTGGAAAAAGGCGGCTTGCTCAGAAAGGGGCGTGCGTCGCGCGAAAAGCCGTAAGGCTCCAGCGGCAGACCGATCCAGCTCAAATCCATTTTGCCGTTGCTGTTGAGATCCTGATAGGCCTCGATCGCATAAGTTCCGGGCGGCACCGGTTTCAAGGTCACCACGGTTTCGCCCTGGACAGCGGCGACATCGGCGTAAGCCACCGGCTCGGCCTTGTCGTCGTCAAATCCTTTTTCGTCATAAAGCCCCAGCCGCACCATGCCGCCGGCGCGCACATTCTCGACATGCACGGTGAGGACGGCGGCGGGCTTATCCTGCGTCTCTTGGGCGCAGGCCGGCAGACCGGACAGCACCAGCCACGCCAGAACCGCGGACCCGACCAAGCCGGTCCGGCCCTGTTGCCTGGTGCGAGCGCCTGTCACTCTCATTCCGGAAATCCTGCTTTTCCCGATCCGCCAACCAAAAAACACCACCGGACCGGCAAATCCGATCCGATGGCGCGCTCGATATAAGTATCAAAATGGTGATTAAAAGGCGGTTATCGGGCCTTTTACGACAGGCGGGGTTCCAGCTTTTTGCAGGCCTCGATCAAGCCTTGAACCGCGCCGGCAGACTTGGCCAAAGCGGCCTTTTCCTCGGCGGTCAGCTCCAGTTCGACCACCCGCTCGACGCCGCCCGCGCCGATCACGGCGGGAACACCGACATAGAGATCCTTGATCCCATAGGGTCCGTTCACATAGGCGGCGCAAGGCAGAACCCGCTTGTGATCCTTGAGATAACTTTCCGCCATGGCGATGCCGGCGGTGGCCGGCGCGTAATAGGCCGAGCCGGTCTTGAGCAGGCCGACGATCTCGGCGCCGCCATCGCGGGTGCGCTGGATGATCTGGTCGAGCCGCTCCTGTGTGATCCAGCCCATCTTGACCAGTTCCGGCAAGGGAATGCCGGCCACGGTGGAGAAGCGCGGCATCGGCACCATGGAGTCGCCGTGACCGCCCAGCACGAAGGCGGACACATCTTCCGCCGACACATTCATCTCCTCCGCCAGGAAGTGACGGAAGCGGGCCGAGTCCAGCACCCCCGCCATGCCCACCACCATATGGTGCGGCAGGCCCGAGAGCTGGCGCAGCGCCCACACCATCGCATCCAGCGGATTGGTGATGCAGACCACGAAGGCATCCGGCGCATTGGCCTTGATGCCGTCGCCCACCGCCGCCATCACTTTCAGATTGATGCCCAGAAGATCGTCGCGGCTCATGCCGGGCTTGCGCGGCACGCCGGCGGTGACGATCACCACATCGGCGCCTTTGATGTCGGCATAATCGTTGGTGCCCTTGAGCTTGGCGTTGAAGCCCTCGATCGGGCCGGCCTGGGACAGATCCAGGCTCTTGCCCTGGGGCAGGCCCTCGGCGATGTCGAACATCACCACATCGCCCAATTCCTTGAGCGCGACCAGATGGGCGAGCGTGCCGCCGATTTGTCCGCCGCCGATCAGGGCGATTTTCTTGCGCGCCATGGAAAAGGTCCTTTGTGTGAGGGTGAAATCCGGGCGCTACCTAGCGCCTGGACGGCATCCGGGCAAGGCGGCACGTCCCCAAAAAGTTCCTCAACCCAAAGCTTCGCGCGCCAACTTTGCGAAAGGACAGGCGCTTCGGGCCACGAAAAGGCGGCCAAGAAAAAACCGGACGCGAAATCCGCGCCCGGTTTTCCATTTCGGCAAAATGACCGATCCTCAGATCGCTTCCTTCAGCTCCTTGGAGGCGCGGAAGGCGACCTTCTTGGATGCCTTGATCTTGATCGCCTCGCCCGTCGCCGGGTTGCGGCCCATGCGCGGACCGCGCTTGCGCACGACCAGGATGCCCAGCCCGTTGAGGCGGATGCGGGCGCCCTTCTTCAGATGCTTGGTGATCAGGCCGATCGTGTCCTCCAGCATCGCATTGGCGCTCTTTTGAGAGATTTCATGCTTCTCGGCGAGCTGACTGGCGAGTTGGCGGGTGGAAACGGTTTCGACTTTTGCGACGGCTTTCGTGGCCATGGGATTGTCCCTCTAACGAATCAACGATGAGCCCGATTCTACGGTATTTTCCGGCTTTCCGAGCGGGGGTGGCAGCAAAAAAGCCCCGAAAATTGGGGCTTTTTCCGACTTATCCAAAACAATAATGCAAAAAGGCCCGGTTTTTCGGGGCTTTCGCGCCTCAGGCCGGCGTCGGCCGGATGTCGGTGCGCTCGGCGATGCGGGCGGACTTGCCGGTGCGGCCGCGCAGATAATAGAGCTTGGCGCGGCGCACCTTGCCCTTGCGCACCACGGCGACCGAATCCACCAGCGGCGAATAGACCGGGAAAACGCGCTCCACGCCCTCGCCATAGGAGATTTTGCGCACCGTGAAGGATCTCGTTCAGGCCGGAGCCCTGGCGGGCGATGCAGACGCCCTCGAAGGCCTGCAGCCGTTCGCGGGTCTTGGTCTGCTTGGCCTTCTCGTCATAGGTGACGTCCACCACCTTGACGTTGACCTTGAGGGTGTCGCCGGGGCGGAAAGCGGGAAGCGGCTTGGCGCGGACGGCCTTCATCTGCTCGGCTTCGAGCGTCTGCAAAAGATTCATCGCGGCTCTCCTGGACGTCATTCCGGTCGGTGAAGCCGGGGCGTATAGCCTAGCGCTTGGATTTTTCATAGAGGGTCCACAGATCGGGGCGCCTGAGCCGGGTCAGGGCCTCCGCCTGGGCCTGCCGCCAGCGTGAAATTTCCTTGTGATTTCCTTGGGTTAGAACATCCGGGATGGGCCGCCGCTCGAAAATCTGGGGCCGGGTGAAATGCGGATATTCCAGCAGCCCCTCGGCAAAGCTTTCTTCCTTGGCGGGACCGGGGCGTCGCCCAAGACGCCCGGGATCAGCCGCACCGCCGCCTCGATCAGCGCCATGGCGGCGATCTCGCCGCCGGCCAGCACGAAATCGCCCAAGCGAGACTTCTTCCATGCCCCGGGCCTCGATCACCCGCTGTCCAGCCCCTCGAAACGGGCACAGAACAGGACCAGCCCGGGACCGGACACGAGATCCCGCACCCGGGCCTGGGTAAGCGGAGTTCCGCGCGGGGTGAGATAGATCAAGGGACGGCCGCCCAATTCCACCGCATCGATCGCCGCCGCCGCGACATCGGCGCGCATCACCATGCCGGACCCGCCGCCGGCCGGATTGTCGTCCACGGTGCGATGCTTGCCCAGGCCGTGCGCGCGGATGTCGCGCGTCTCCAGCGACCACAGACCGGCGGCGCGCGCCTTGCCCAGCAGCGACACGTCCAGCGGACCGGGAAACATGTCCGGGAACAGGGTAAGGACGGTGGCGGACCAGCTCACTCAACATGATCATTGCCTTCGTCGTCCTCCGGCACCGCCACCACGATGCGGCCGCCGGCAATGTCGATCATCGGCACGGTTTCGCGGGTAAAGGCGAGCAGCACACTGTCACCGTCGGAGCGGGCGATCTCCATCACATCGCCGGCGCCGTAATTGTGGATGGCGGCGACCTTGCCCAGCACCCGGCCTTCGCCGTCCTGGGCTTCCAGGCCGATCAGATCGGCGTGATAGAATTCCTCTTCCGCCGGACGAGGCAAGGCGGTGCGGGCGACGAAAAGTTCGGTGCCCTTGAGCGCCTCGGCGGCGGCGCGGTCGGTGACGCCGGAAAGCGAAATCACCGCCTCGCCCGGCTTGCCGGGCTGCACCGCGGTGACCGTAAAGCGCCGGCCCTCCGCATCATGCAATGGGCCATAGGACGCCAGCGCCTCCGGCGTCTCGGTGAAGAGCTTGACCTTCACCGCGCCTTTCAGGCCCTGCGCGCCGGTGACGGCGGCGAGAAGGACGTCCTTGCTCATAGGCGAGGCGCCTCCCTTGCTTCGCTCGGGGAGGGGCAAGTTTTTCCAGGCTCGCTGACGCGCGCCAAGAAAACTAAGCCGACGCTTCTTCCGCGGCCTTGGCGGCGGCCGCGGCGCGCTCCTGCGCCTTCTTCTTGGGCTGGGCCTTTTTGGGATTGTTGTGCACCCGGGCCTTCACCAGACCGGCATTGGCCAGCATCTTGTGCACCCGGTCGGACGCCACCGCGCCCTTGGCGATCCAGGCCTTGGCGGCGTCGAGATCGAGCTTGACCCGGTCGGCATGGTCGGAGGGCAGCAGCGGATTGTAGAAGCCGATCTTCTCGATGAAGCGGCCATCGCGGGGCGAGCGCGAATCCGAAATCACCACATTGTAATGCGGGCGTTTCTTGGTGCCGCCGCGCGCCAGACGAATACGAAGAGCCATTTTCTTTTCCTTGCGATTGAAAGTTGAAATCCGGTTGGTGTTGAAACTCAGCGGCGGGGGAACATCCCGGGCGGCATTCCGCCGGGCATCCCGCCCCCTCCCATGCCGGGCATCGTCGGCATGCGGCCGCCTTTGCCCATCTTCTTCATCATGTCCGCCATCTGGCGGTGCATCTTGAGGAGCTTGTTGACTTCGGACACCTCGACGCCTGCGCCGGCGGCGATGCGCTTCCTGCGCGAGCCGTTGATCACATCGGGCTCGGCCCGCTCGGTCTTGGTCATGGACTGGATGATGGCTTCCTGGCGGGTAAGGATCTTGTCGTCCAGGCCGGCCGCTTCCAGCTGGCCCTTGATCTTGCCCACCCCGGGCAGCATGCCCAGCACGCCCTTCATCCCGCCCAGCTTTTTCATCTGATTGAGCTGTGAAGCCAGGTCGTTCATGTCGAACTGACCTTTCTTCATCTTGGCGGCGAGCTTCTCCGCCTCCTGCTTGTCGATCGTCTCCGCGGCCTTCTCGACCAGCGACACCACATCGCCCATGTCGAGGATGCGCGCCGCCACCCGGTCGGGATGGAAGGCCTCCAGCGCGTCTAGCTTCTCGCCCGCGCCCAGGAACTTGATCGGCGCGCCGGTGACGCTGCGCATGGACAGCGCCGCGCCGCCGCGGGCGTCACCATCCACCCGGGTCAGGATGATGCCTGACAGATGCAGCCGGTCGTTGAAATTCTTGGCGATATGGACCGCGTCCTGGCCGGTGAGGCTGTCGGCCACCAGCAGGGTCTCGTGCGGGCTGGTGGCGGATTTGATCGCGGCCACTTCCGCCATCAGCTGCTCGTCGATCGACTGGCGGCCGGCGGTGTCGAGGATCACCACGTCATAGCCGCCCACCTTGGCCGCGGCCATGGCCCGCTTGGCGATGGCGAGCGGATCCTGGCCCGCCACCACCGGCAGGGTCGCCACACCCGCCTGCTCGCCCAGCACCCGAAGCTGCTCCATGGCGGCGGGACGGTTGACGTCCAGCGAAGCCATCAGCACACGCTGCTTGTCGCGGGTCTGCAGCATCAGGCCGAGCTTGGCGGTGGTGGTGGTCTTGCCCGAACCCTGCAGGCCCACCATCAGGATCGGCGCCGGCGGGCTGCCCAGCGACAGGGCGGCGTTTTCCGCCCCCAGGGTCTCGACCAGCACATCGTGCACGATCTTGACCACCTGCTGGCCCGGGGTGACCGAGCGGATGACATTCTCGCCGATCGCCCGCGGCCGGACCTTTTCGATGAAGTCCTTCACCACCGGCAGGGCCACATCGGCCTCGATCAGGGCGGTGCGGACTTCCCCCAGCGCGGCATCGACATCGGCCTCACTGAGGGCGCCGCGCCCCCTGAGCTTGTCGAACACACCGCCAAGGCGGGATTGCAGACTTTCGAACATGCCGTACCCAATGCTCCAAACAGTTCGGCCCCTGCCAGGACCCAAACCAAGTGGCTTCGCCCCAGGGGGCGCACTCACATCCTGGTTGCGCCCCTTGCATGGGCCGAAACCAAGTGGTTTCGCCCCAGGGGGCGCACTCTAATCCTGGTTGCGCCCCTTGCATGGGCCGAAACCAAGTGGTTTCGCCCCAGGGGGCGCAACGCGCTGCCTGGGGTCGATCCCCCGCGCCAGGCGGGGGACCGGAAAGGCCATGGGTCTTTCCGGAAACGGGCGGGTTTTAGTCCCGGGCGATCCAGAAATCAATCCCACCAAATCCAAAGGAGGATTAGGTTCGCTCCGGAGGCTTAGGGCGCAGTCGGCCCTCCCCATCCAGCACTTTCACGCGTTGGCCATCGAACGCAGCATATTCTGTCGTGGTTCTGCGACCTGATTGATCTGTGACCGTCACAGCAAATCGGCGTTCAAACTCCGCCACGAAATATTGAGCCACTAGTTCCTTGTAAGCAGAGACCGGCACATCATGTTTTGCGCAGATATCCTGCAGGGCATCTCGATACAGTTGGACCGCTCGGATTATTTTTGGTGATGGTTGGCCACCCGATATAGTTCCATTCAAAAAGTCTACCGTGATCGCCTTGTCGGGCGCGTTTCCCACTTCTGCAAAGATGTCAAAATCGTACATGCCTATCATCAATCCAATGCCACTCGCTAACGAAGCAGCAATGTTGTGGGCTACTGATTGAAGATCGTCATATTTCATTGGTTTAGAGCACGCTATTTCAACCCAAGTTTCTGCGCCAGATAGACGAAGGTCAGCGCCCACATCTCCGCCGCCTGCTTGTGGTCGGCGGCGGCGGCATGGCCGCCATCGGTGTTCTCATAGAACAGAACCTCGTGGCCCTGGGCTTCCATCCTGGCCGCCATCTTGCGGGCATGCACCGGCGTCACCCGGTCGTCGCTGGTGGCGGTGACGAAGAAGACCGGCGGGTAGCGAACCCCGGCTTTCACATTCTGGTAGGGCGAGTAAGTGAGGATATAGGCGCGCATCTTGGGATCGGCGGGATCGCCATATTCGCCCTCCCAGCTCGCGCCCGCCCCGATATGGGTATAGGCCAGCATGTCCATCAGCGGCACCTGGCAGACCACCGCCCCGAACAGGTCGGGGTTCTGCACCATCACGGTCGAGACCAGCAGCCCGCCATTGGAGCCGCCCATGATCCCCAACTGCTTGGGCGTGGTGAGGCCGCGCTTTTCCAGATCCGCGGCCACCGCCTCGAAATCGTCGAAGGCGCGCTGGCGGTGCAGCTTGACCGCCGCCTCGTGCCAGGCCGGGCCGAACTCGCCGCCGCCGCGGATATTGGCCACCACGAAAATCCCGCCATGGGCGAGCCATAGCCGGCCGAAATTGGCAGAGTAGCTGGGGGTGAGCGAAATCTCGAAGCCGCCATAGCCGTAAAGCACGGTGGGCGCCGGCCCGTGCAAATTCTTCGGCCGGGTGACGAAATAAGGAATCTTCGTGCCGTCCTTCGATATCGCCTCGAACTGTTCGGTGACCAGGCCCGCGGCGTCGAACCGGGCGGGCAGCGACTTGATGGCTTTCGGCGCGTCGGTGCCGTCGCTGTAATAGAGGGTGGGCGGGGTGAGATAGCTCTGGAAGCTGAACAGCGCCTCAGGCCCGTAATCATTCACCGAGGCGATGTCGGCCGCGCCGCCGCCGGGCAGCGGCAATCGCCTATCCGACCAGCCTTTGGCGTCCTTGGTGAAAACATGCACCGAGCCGATCACATTCTCGGTGATGGCGGCATAGACCGCGTCGCGCCCCACCGCCACCGTCTCGACGCTGGCCCTGGGCCCCGGCTGATAGAGAAGCTGGACCGGCCCGGAATCCGGAAAAGCCACCAGCGCCCCCTTGGCGAAATGCGCGCCGCTGGCCGGATCGGTGTAATCCTGCCGCAAGGTGGCGATGAAGGCCGACCCGATCCGGCCCTTGAGGTCGGCCGAAAGCGGAATAGGCAGCTTGCGCACCGTGTCGGTGGCCGCATCCACCGCATAATATTCGTTCTCGAAGAAGCTCACCGCCCGCACAACCAGCGCGACATTGCCTTCCCGCGTGTGGAAGGTGGCCGGCGACACCGCCACATCGCTGACCTTGCCCTCATACAGCGTCTTGGCCGAGGCGATGGGCGTGCCGCGTCTCCAGATCTTGACGATGCGGGCATAGCCGGAATTGGTCAGGCTGCCCTTGCCGAAATCGGTGGCGAACAGGACCGTATTATCGTCGAGATAGGAGACATCGGTCTTGGCTTCGGGCAGGGAGAAGCCGTCCTTGGCCAGTTGCTTCGCCTTCAAATCATATTCGCGCACCACCACCGCATCGCCGCCGCCGCGCGAAAGCCGGATCAGGCAACGGCTCTGATCGGGCGCGCATTCCGCCCCTTCGAACACCCAATTTTCCTTCTCCGCTTTCGCCAGCGCGTCCACATCCAGCAGGATTTCCCAATGCGGCTCGCGGATCGGCGTAATCGGCGATGCTGGTGCGCCGCCACAGGCCCTTGGGATTTTTCGCATCCTGCCAGAAATTATAGACATAGCCGTGATTGAGGCTGCCGCTGGGAATGCGGTCCGGCGCATCCAGCACTTCCAATATGCTGTCGTAATCGCGCTGGTAGCGCGGATCGGCCTTCAGCACCTTCAGCGATTTCTGGTTCTGCTGCTCGACCCAGGCCAGCGGCTTCGCGCCATGCACGTCCTCAAGCCAGACATAGGGATCTTTCTCGGCGGCGGGATTGGCGCTCACGGCATGGACTCCCGAAACTCGCAAGGAACAGAAGCAGGATCAGACTGAGGCGCGGCATGGCGTCTCACCGGATTTTCCGCGACAGCTTTGCGATTTTGTCGCGCTTGGGCAATGGCAAAGCCGCCTTTTGCCCCCTATAAGGCGCCCCCATGACCCCTTTTCGCAAAATGCAGGGCCTGGGCAACGATTTCGTGGTGTTCGACGCGCGCGAACACGCCGTCGCGATGTCGTCGCAGCGGGCCAAGCGCGCATCGCCGACCGGCATTTCGGCGTCGGCTGCGACACGCTGGTCGTGATCACACCGGGAAACGCGGAAGTCGATGCGCGCCTGCAGTTCTTCAACGCCGATGGCGGCGAGGTGGAATCCTGCGGCAATGCCACGCGCTGCGTCGCCCGGCTGCTGATGGACGAGCGCGGCCTGTCCCGGGTCAAGCTGGACAGCCGGGGCGGGCGGCTGATCTGCAGCGATGCCGGCCGGGGCCTGGTGACGGTGGATATGGGCATGCCCAAATTCGACTGGCGCGATATTCCGCTCGCCCGGGAGATGGACACGAATAGATTTCTCCATCGAGGTCGGCGAGCGAGACGATCTCCGCTTCCGCCGTGCTCGATGGGCAATCCCGCATTGCGTGCTGTTCGTGGCGGATGCCGAGGCCGCGCCGGTGACGGAATTGGGACCGAAGCTGGAAGTCCATCCCCTCTTTCCCAACCGGATCAATGTGGAATTCGCGCAAGTGATCGATCCCGGGCACATCCGCATGCGGGTGTGGGAGCGGGGCGTGGGCGTGACCCTGGCCTGCGGCACCGGCGCCTGCGCCACCGCGGTGGCGGCGGTCCGCCGCGGGCTGGCCGGCGCGCAAGGTCGAGGTGGAGCTCGACGGCGGCAAATTGAATCGAATGGCGGGAAGAACGACGGCCATATGCTGATGACCGGCCCGGCCAAGACCGTGTTTCCGGGCCAGATCGATCTGGACGCCTATGGCAATTGACGTCGTCACTTTCGGCTGCCGCCTCAACGCCTATGAGAGCGAGGCGATCAAGGCCCGCGCAAGCGAGGCGCAGTTGCAGAATGCGGTGGTGGTCAACACCTGCGCGGTGACCGCCGAAGCGGTGCGCCAGTCGCGCCAGGCGATCCGCAAGCTCAGGCGCGAGCGGCCGGATGTCGCGCATCATCGTCACCGGCTGCGCCGCCCAGACCGAGCCCAAGACCTATGCTGCTATGCCGGAAGTGGATCTGGGTGCTCGGCAACCGCGGAAAAGCTCCAATCCGCGTCTTACGCCGATTTCGGCATGGGGAACGCGGAACGGATTGCGCGTCAACGACATCATGAGCGTGACGCGAAACCGCACCCCAGATGGTGGACCATTTCGAGGGCCGTGCCCGCGCCTTCCTGCAGGTGCAGAATGGCTGCGACCATCGCTGCACCTTCTGCATCATCCCTTATGGCCGGGGCAATTCGCGTCGGTGCCGCATGGGCGCGGTGGTGGAAGAGGCCCGCCGCCTGGCCGAGAACGGCTTTGCCGAAATCGTGCTGACCGGCGTGGATCTGACCTCCTATGGCGCGGATTTGCCGGGCACGCCCGGCCTGGGCGCTCTGGTCGCGAAAGCTGCTGCAAGCTGGTGCCGGAGCTGAAGCGCCTGCGGCTTTCCTCCATCGATTCCATCGAAGCCGACCCGGCCTGATGCGCGCCATCGCGGAGGAAGAGCGGCTGATGCCGCATTTCCATCTGTCGGTGCAGTCGGGCGACGATCTGATCCTCAAGCGCATGAAGCGCCGCCATAGCCGCGCCGACACGATCGGATTTTGCGAGACGGTGCGGCGGGCGAGGCCCGACGCCGCGTTCGGCGCCGACTTCATCGCCGGCTTTCCCACCGAAAGCGAAGCCATGTTCGAGAACAGCCTGAAGCTGGTGGACGAGGCCGGGCTGAGCCATCTGCATGTGTTTCCATTCTCGCCGCGCCCGGGCACCCCGGCCGCGCGCATGCCCCAGCTTGGCGCCGCCCTGGCCAAGGCGCGCGGCGCGCAGGTTGCGCGCCAAGGGCGAGGCCGTGCGGGCGGCGCGGCTGTTCGGCATGATCGGCCGCGATCTCACGGTGCTCGACGGAGAAATCCGGTTTCGGCCATAGCGAATGTTTCGCGCCGGTCGCTTTCGACGGCCCGGCGGTCCCCGGCCAGATCGTGCCGGTGGTCGTGACGGGCGTGAAAGACGGTCAGCTGACGGGCCGGCAGACCGGACAGGCGGCGGCATGAGAACATTCGGCGAAGCCCCGCCGGAAGAGACCGGCCTGTTCGCGCGGCTGAAGAAAGGCCTGGCCAAGTCCAGCGCCAGCCTCGGCGGCAGCCTGACCGGGCTTTTCACCAAGCGGAAACTCGACGCGGAAACCGTGGCGGAACTGGAAGAGGCCCTGATCCGGGCCGATATGGGCGTGAGCCAGGCCAAAAGGCTGGCGGCGGCGGTGGCCAGGAACCGCTATGACAGCGAGATCAGCGACGCCGAAGTGCGCGCCATTCTGGCCGGCGAGATCGCCGCCGTGCTCAAGCCCCTGCAAAAGCCGCTGGCCATCGATGAAACCAAAAAGCCCTTTGTCATCCTGGTCGCCGGCGTCAATGGCACCGGCAAGACCACCACCATCGGCAAGCTGGCCCGCCGCCTGACCCATGACGGCAGGAAAGTCGTACTGGCGGCCGGCGACACATTTCGCGCCGCCGCGATCGAGCAGCTGGGTGTGTGGGCGCACCGCGCCGGGGCCGGCTTCGTGGCCGGCAAGGCGGGCGGCGATGCGGCGGGGCTCGCCTTCGAGGCGCTGGAAAAAGCCCAACGCGAAAAAGCCGATATCCTTCTCATCGATACCGCCGGACGGCTCTCAAACAAAGTCGGCGCTGATGGCGGAATTGGAAAAGATCGCCCGGGTTCTGAAAAAGCGCGATCCCTCCGCGCCGCATGCGGTGCTCCTGGTACTGGACGCCACCACCGGTCAGAATGCGATCCAGCAGGTCGAAGCTTTCAAGGCGGCGGTGCCGCTCACCGGCCTGATCATGACCAAGCTGGACGGCACCGCCAAGGGCGGCATTCTGGTGGCGCTGGCCGGCCGGGTAGGCCTGCCGGTGCATTTCATCGGCGTCGGCGAAGGCGAGGCCGATCTGCAGACCTTCGAAGCGGAGCCTTTCGCGCAAGCACTTATAGGGACGGCATGAATCCGCAAATCCGCCGCCTGGCGCTCGATCTGGGGCCGCTGTTCCTTTTCTTCGCCAGCTTCCAGTTCGCCGGCATTTTCGCCGCCACCGGCATTTTCATGGTCGCGGTCCTGGCGGCTCTTGGGCTAGGCTGGCATCTGGAGAAAAAATTATCGCCCATCCCCCTGATCACCGCCATTCTGGTGATGATCTTCGGCGGTCTCACGCTTTATCTGCACAACGATACCTTCATCAAGATGAAGCCCACCATTCTTTACGCCATCTTCGGCGTGATCCTGCTGGGCGGGCTTGCTGTTCAACCGGCTGTTCATCAAATATGTTTTCGTGGAAGCCTTCGACCTGACGGAAAGAGGCTGGCGCGGCCTGACCTGGCGCTGGGGAATTTTCTTTCTCATCCTGGCCGTACTCAACGAGGCGATCTGGCGCAATACCTCGACCGCAACCTGGGTCGCGTTCAAGGTCTGGGGTATCATGTCCGCTGATTTTTCTGTTTGCCCTGGCGCAGACCCCGTTCCTGCTCAAACATAATATCGATCCGGAAACCTGAACGGAGATCACCCTCCGTTCGCGGACGATCGTCGGAGCCGCAATAGATATGCAGGCCGCGTAGCATACATACAACGCTTTGTGTCTTTTCGAGACTTGGCGATCCGATTTCGATTTGTTCGCGGCGCCGCGCCGCCGGCCCGGAAACAAAATATCGTGCAATTTGCGATGGACTCGTCGGCACAAATATTTTTTAACACTGGCGTGCGGCCGCGCATTGCGGTTTAGTGCCGCATCTCATCCTTGGTCCTGGCATTCCAACTTGCTGCGATCCGAGTTTCTTTTCCGCGTCGTTCTGGGGGGCGTTTCATGTTGAAGGGTCAGCGCAAGGCGAATGGAGGCTTCGAATTGTCGGAAGCGCCTTCGCATCTGATCCGGCGTTGCCAGCAATATCTATGGCGACCTTTATGCGCGCGAAGCCGGTTCGCGCGAATTGACCAAGCAGCAATTCACCCTGCTGTGCGCCTTGGAGCAGAATGACGGCGCCAGCCAGACCACCCTGGTGGAGATCACCGGCATCGACCGTTCCACCCTGGCGGAAATGGTGCGCCGGATGCTGGAACGGGGACTGATCTCGCGCGAGCGCACCGAAGAAGATCAGCGCGCCAACGCCATCGCCATCTCGGCCGCCGGACGCAAGGCGCTCAGGGGCGCGCGCAATGCCGCCGACCGGGCCGAGCGGGCCCTGCTCGACGCCCTGCCCGCCCAGGAGCGGCTGAAATTCGTCAAGTCCCTGTGCCAGATCGCCTCGGCCGCGGAGGCCTATGGCGCCAACGGGGCGATCAAGCCGCATCGGGCGGTGCGCCGGAGCAAGCGGGCCTGAATCTCTTCAGGCCTTGATATCGATCCGGCTGCCCGGTGGCGCTGTGCCCTGAATGCCGGAGGAGGGCGGTTTGGGACGGCTCTCTGAACCCGGAGCGATTTGCCTGAGCGACAAGGGCGCGAAGCCCTGATCTTTTTCCAGCGCCGCGGCGAAGCCGGGCGCGGGACCTGGGCTGGGCCTGCCCCACCTGCTGGCTGACAAGCAAAGACTGTGGGCTGATCTGCATCCGCCGCACTCTAGGAAACCATGGTTAGCAAATACTTTCAGCTGGTGGCTTTGGACGCCTTTTCGATCTCGGGCAGGAGCTGTTTGGTCATGGCCTCGGCCGTGAGCTGGCCAATCAGCTTGAACCGCACAACGCCCTTGCCATCCACCACATAGGTTTCCGGCACCCCATAGACGCCCCAATTGATGCCCGCCACGCCATGGGGATCGGCCACGATGCGGGAAAAGGGATCGCCTTGCTGATCGAGGAACTGGCGCCCCGCGCCGGGCTGGCGTTCCTCATAGTCCACCCCGTAAAGCGTCATGCCGGGCATTTTCGACAGCACCATCAGCTGCGCGCTTTCCATCCGGCAGGGCACGCACCAGCTGGCGAAGAAATTCACCACCGTGACATGGCCGGCGGCGAGATCGGCGCGGGTGAACCCTTGGGTTTGCGCATCCATCGCCTGCAGATCGAATGCCGGCGCCGGCTTGTTGATCAACGGCGACGGCAGAAGATCGGGCGGGGCGCCGAACAGGCTGTGAAACAGAAAATAGGCCAGCACCAGAAAACCGATCACCGGCAGGACGTAGAGCCAGCGCTTCATGGCAGATCCTTTTCCAGCGCTGCGAGCCTTTTCTTGGCGGCGCGCCAGGCGGCCCAGCATTGCCAGACCATGCCAAACAGCGCCAAGGCGGAAACGCCATAGGCCGGCCAGATGAAGGCGGCATAGCCGCCCATGGCGAAAAATCCGCTCATGCCGCCCCTCGCAGCATCAGCGAGCGGGCGCGACGGTTCACGATCTCGGTACGGACGCGCACCATCCACAGCGCCGCGAACAGCAGCATATAGCCCAGCGCCATGGTCAGCAGCGGCCACAGAAACACCGGCGCGATCTGGCCGGAAAGGATGCTTTCGCCCTGGTGCAGGGTGTTCCACCAATCCACCGAGAATTTGATGATGGGCAGATTGACCGCGCCGACCAGGGCCAGGATGGCGGCCGCGCGGGCGGCGCGGGTTTCATCCTCGATGGCGTCCCACAAGGCGATATAGCCCAGATACAGGAACAGCAGCAGCAGAAAGCTGGTGAGCCGGGCGTCCCAGACCCAATAGGCGCCCCACATGGGCCGGCCCCACAGCGAACCGGTGATCAGCCCCAGGGCGGTGAAAACCGCGCCCAAGGGCGCCGCGGCGCGGGCGGCGGTATCGGCCAGGGGATGGCGCCAGACCAGGGAGAAGATCGAGGCGATGGCGATCAGGGCATAGGCCGATTCCGCCACCATGGCGGCGGGCACATGCACGAACATGATGGTGACGGTCATGCCCTGCTGATAGTCGGGCGGCACCCGGAACCCGAGAAAAAGGCCCAGCGCCAGCGCGATCACCGCCGCGCCGGAAACCCAGGGCAGCAGCAGGCCGGAAAGACGCATGAATTGTGCGGGATTGGCATAGCGGAACATGGGTCCGGTTTAATCCTTTTTGCTCCGCCCTACCCTGCGAGATTCAGCCGCACGCACGCTGCAGCCGCGAAAGGCGACAATAGCACCGCCGCCAGGGAAAAACCCGATAGCAGGCCCAGCGCGCCATTGGAAAGATGATCCAACGCCGCCGTCACCGCGCCGGCGCCGAAGATCACCGCCGGCGCAAGCAAGGGCAAGACGATGAGCGGCAGGATCAGGCCGCCCCGCTTCAGCGACAGAGTGAGGCTGGCCCCGATCGCCCCCACCGCGCTGACCGCAGGCGTACCGATCAAGAGCGACGCGAACAGCGCCAGGGTTCCTTCGCCCGGAAGACCGAACAACAGGGCCAGCAATGGCGACAGCAATGTCAGGGGCAAGCCCGTCGACAGCCAATGGGCAAGGAATTTCGCCAGGGCCACTTGCTCCAACGACAAAGGCGAAAGCGCGATCAGATCCAGACTGCCATCGTCGAAATCGGCCTGATAGAGACGGTCGAGCGACAACAGCGCCGCCAACACCGCCCCTACCCACAACACCCCGCCGCCGATCCGCGCCAACAGCGGCAGGTTGGCGCCCACGCCCAACGGCACCATGGTCGCCACCAGCGCGAAGAAGGCGAGCGCCAATGCGGCGCTGCCGCCCGACCGCGCCGCCAGCCGGAGGTCGCGCCCGACCAGGGCGGTGAAGGCGCCGTTCATGCCGCCTCCAGACGCAGCGAGCGGGCGGCAAGCCCCAGGGGATCATGGGTGGCGGCCACAAGGATGCCGCCGCCGGCGCAATGCGCGGCCATCAATTCCGCCGCCAGGGCGCGGCCGGCGCGGTCCAGCGCGGCGAAGGGTTCGTCGAGCAGCCACAGATCGCGGCCCGACAGTATCAGGCGGGCCAGCCCCAGCCGCTTCTTCTGGCCGGCCGAAAGATAGCGGCAGGGAAAATCCCGCTGCCGCGAAAGCCCCACCCGTTCCAGCGTGGCCAGGATATCACCTCGGGCCGCGTAAAGCCGGGCAAAGAAATCCAGCTGCTCGCGCACGCTCATCTGAGGCTTGATCGCATCCTGGTGCCCCAGCCAGCCGATATGGCGGCCGCGCTCTTCGCTATCGGCGAGGACGCCCGCATCGGTCGAGAGCGTGATGCTGCCGGCCGCGGGGGCGAGAAATCCCGCGATCAGACGCAGCAGCGAGGTCTTGCCGGCCCCATTGGCGCCTTCCACCACCAGCGCCTCGCCCGCCGTCACCTGAAAATCCAATTCCGCGAAGACGCGCCGCTCCCCGCGCACACAGGCAAGGTTCTCGACAGTGAGGGACCGGATCATGGCGGCTGCATTAACACGAAAACCCGCAACCTTCGACAAACTCAGGACGAGATGGTCCCGCGGTCGCTAGGCGCGAGGAATTTTGCGGTCCGGGCAGGAGCGAGGAGCGAAGTGGGCAAGACGCCCATGAGCGATCTCGCGACGAACCCGGGCGCAAAAGACCCGCGCCTAATACATGTGTTGGCCGCCATTGATGGAGATGGTCGACCCGGTGACGAACCCGGCATCGTCGCCCACCAGGAACAGCACCCCGCGGGCGATCTCATGGGCTTGGCCCAGTCGCTTGACCGGGATGCGGGCCACGATCTTCTCCAGCACATCGGCCGGCACCGCCGCCACCATGTCGGTGTCGATATAGCCGGGGGCGATGGCATTGACGGTGATACCCTTGGCGGCCCCTTCCTGGGCCAGCGCCTTGGTGAAACCATGAATGCCCGATTTGGCGGCGGCGTAATTGACCTGGCCATATTGGCCGGCCTGCCCGTTGATGGAGCCGATATTGACGATGCGGCCGAAGCCGCGCGTCAGCATCCCGTCCCACACCGCCTTGCACATGTTGAAACAGCCGCCGAGATTGGTGTCCATCACCTGATCCCAGGCCTGGCGGGTCATCTTCTTCATGGTGCCGTCGCGGGTGATGCCGGCATTGTTGACGATCACATCGACCGGGCCCAGCGCCGCCTCGACCTTGGCGATCCCGGCCAGGCATTCGTCGAATTCCGACACATCCCATTGGAAGGCGGCGATTCCGGTCCGGTCGCTGAACGCCTTGGCGCGTTCCGCATTGCCCGCATAATTGGCGGCGACCTTGTAACCGGCCTTTTCCAAGGCCATCGAGATCGCCTCGCCGATCCCGCGCGTGCCGCCCGTCACCACCGCCACCCGAGCCATCGCCCTCTCCTTTTCCCTGCCGTCAGATGCTGCCCTTTTTCTCCACTACCAGAATTCGCGCCTGGCCGACAGGATAGGCGACATGTTCATCGCCGGGCTCGGCAAACATGATGTCGCCGGGCTCCAGCCTTTGGATACGCTCGGCGTCATCCTCGCGAAAATGCATCTCGACCGTCCCCTCGAGAACCACAAACACTTCGGGTCCGTCATTGACATGCCAGCGATAGGGCTGGTCGGTCCAATGCAGGCGGATGCTGGCACCCTCGATCTCGGCGATATCGCGCGCGCCCCAGGGCCGGGCGGCCGTGAAGTTTTTGACATCCAGATGAAACTTCACGGGAGCATCGGCCAGGAGCCGGTAGTGACAGCGTGCCGGCGCGAAGCGTCAGAAGGACGCGGAGCGGTTTTCCGATCCGCGCGCGTCGCGCGCAAATCAATAATTGGGCGCGTCCGCGCCCGGGACGTGCGACCCATAAAATCAGCGCTCGACACACATGGCGATGCCCATACCGCCGCCGATGCAGAGCGTCGCCAGGCCCTTCTTGGCGTCGCGCCTGGCCATCTCGTGCAGCAAGGTCACCAGCACCCGGGCGCCGCTGGCGCCGATGGGATGGCCGATGGCGATGGCGCCGCCATTGACGTTCACCTTGGAGAGGTCCCAGCCCAACTCCTTGTTCACGGCGCAGGCCTGGGCGGCGAAGGCCTCATTGGCCTCGATCAGATCCAGGTCCTGGGCTTGCCAGCCCGCCTTCTCCAGCGCCTTGCGGGAAGCCGGAATTGGGCCCGACCCCATCAGTTTGGGATCGACCCCGGCCTGGGCCCAGGAAGCGATGCGGGCGAGCGGCGTCAATCCCCGCGCGGCGGCATCCTTGGCGCTCATCAAGACCAGCGCGGCGGCGCCGTCATTGATGCCGGAGGCGTTGCCGGCGGTGACCGTCCCATCCTTGGCGAAGGCCGGCCGCAAGCCCGCCACCGCCTCATAGGTGGTGCCGTCGCGGATATATTCGTCCGCCTCCACGATGGTCTCGCCCTTGCGGGTCTTCACCGTCACCGGGGCGATCTCGTCCTTGAACCGGCCCGCCTTTTTCGCCGCTTCGGCCTTGTTCTGGGACGCGACGGCGAATTTATCCTGCTCCTCGCGGGTGATCTGCCACTCCCGGGCGACATTCTCGGCGGTGTTGCCCATGTGATAGCCGTTGAAGGCGTCCCACAGCCCGTCCTTGATCATGGTGTCGATCAGATTGAGATCGCCCATCTTCTGGCCGGCGCGCAGATAGGCGGCGTGGGTGGACTGGCTCATGGATTCCTGGCCGCCCGCCACCACGATGCGGCTGTCGCCAATCCGGATCGCCTGAGCGCCCAGCGCCACGGCCCGCAAACCCGAGCCGCACACCATGTTGATGCCCCAGGCGGGGGCGGAGACCGGAAGTCCCGCGGCGATGGCGGCCTGGCGGGCCGGATTCTGGCCCTGAGCCGCCGTCAGCACCTGACCCAGGATGGTCTCGCTGACCTCGCCGGGTTCCACCTTGGCCCGGGCCAGCGCGGCCTCGATCGCCACCTTGCCCAGCAGATGCGCCGCAAGGCTCGCAAAGGCGCCGTTGAACGCGCCCACGGGCGTACGCGCGCCCGCAACAATCACTACCTCTTCCACCTTCATCCTCCGGCATCAAACGATCCGCTGGCAAAATGCCGCGAATGCGAGGCTCGGTAAACGGGGACGAATTTCCTCAGTCCAAACAATTGATTACCGATTTTTTTGGTCCGCTCATGATGTTGCGGTTGCTAAAATGACGCTGGACGGACCTTGCCGCATGATGTTGTCATGGGTGCGAAAGCCGCCGGGGGGCGGCCAAGAAAAAGGTGGGGAACTCGTGTCGGAAGAAAAAACCAGGAGCGGGCCGGTCATCATCAAGAAATACGCGAACCGGCGTCTCTACAATACCCAAACATCCAGTTATGTGACCCTCGACCATCTCGCCGGGATGGTGAAGGACGGGGTCGAATTCGAGGTTCAGGACGCGCGCAGCGGGGACGACATCACCCGCTCGGTCCTCACCCAGATCATTTTCGAGGAAGAGGCCAAGGGTCAGAATCTGCTGCCGATCAAATTCCTGCGGCAGTTGATTCGTTTCTATGGCGACAGCCTGCAGGCCTTCCTGCCCGGCTATCTCGACATGACCATGGACAGCTTCGCCAAGAACCAGGGCGCCATGCGCGACCGCATCGCCGAGGCGATGGGCGGCGGCAACCAGATGATCGAAAATCTCACTCGTCAGAACCTCGCCATCTTCGAGCGCGCCATGCAGATGTTCTCGCCCTTCGCGCCGTCTCAGCCCAACCGCAAACCCGAAGAAACAGCGGAGGAAAAGCCGGTGGCCAGCGAAGTGGACGCCCTGAAGCGCGAAATGGAAGCCATGCGCAAGCAGATTTCCGAACTCAGCCAGAGAAAATAGCGTCCATTTTGAGGATTGGCCGGCAGGGTAAACGCTGCATTCAGCAAAATTGCGGATGTGGCGCCGGCCTTTGCTTTGCCCGTTCCAAGAAGATTTTAAGCAAAAGAAATTCAATCACGCCGCGCTTTTGAATCGAACCGGATCTATATCGCAAACCGCGCATTGTCTTCGTGGCGAGGAGGGCGCGATGCGCGGCGATTTAGTTTCAAATTTAATGAAAGATTTCAGATGGGGGCAAAGCCTTGCCGTCATGCTCGCCGTGACGATCAAAATGGCGTGCTCATGATTTTCCGGGCTCTGTTCTGGATTGGACTCGTGTCGCTCCTTATGCCGCGTGAGCCCAATCTCGATCTGGGGCGTCCGGGCGCCGGCACATCGCTCGCCGCCGCCGCGACCTCCTTGGCCGTTGCTGGTCTCTCACGCCCGGGGAAAGTTTGCGAGGAACATGCGGCGGCGTGTGTCGGCGGCCCGACGTTTCTGGCTTCCTTCCAGGATCATGTGCTGGGCGGCCTGGCCCAGGTGAAAGCGGAGATCGACGCCGATCGCAGGGCCCGGGCCAAATCTGCCACCCGCGCCGGCTAGATCGCAATTCTTTGAATCGCGATCATATTCCAGCTTATTGATTTGTCGCGCGATCTACGGAAAACCGGTTTCCACTTTTCCGGATCGCGCTTTCGCTGTCCCCGGCGGCGTCCAATTCTTCGGGCTCGGCCGGCAGCCGGGTCTTTTTCGGCGTCAGGGTGCGGCGGTCCCGCCCCCGCCAGGGCCGTTCCTTGGCGCGGCGGTCCGGACCGAAGAAGCTGGGCGCGGCGATGAAAGGCCGGGGCGCGGTCAGGGCCGCTTTCAGCTTTTCGATGATGGTCTTGGGACTGATGGGCCGGCAGATCACGTCGGTGGCGCCCAGATCGCGCGATTTTTCCACGTCCCGGCGGCAAGCCCGGTTATAGACCGCGAAGATCGGGATCATGGGATTAGCCAGCATGGGATTGCGCCGCGCCGCCAGCGCGAAGGGCATGTCGTCCAGCAGGGTGGGAATCTCCACAAACACGGCATCGAAGGGCTCGTCGCAGAGCAGATCGAGCGCCCGCCGCGGCTGGTCCATCAGCACGATCCGGTGCACGCCCGCAGCCGTCAGGACGGTGCGCAGCATGGCGCCGGCAAATCCTTTGGCGCCCACGATCAGGACGCGCGCCTTGGCGAGATCCATCCCAGTCCCACAGCCCCGCAAGAGGCGTCAATCTGGCCCGTCTCGCCTTAAAGGCCGGTAAAGGTTAGGCTGAAGGATGATCCTCACAATGGTTCCCCGCCTTGCCGCACTGGCGGTGCTGTTCGCGCTTCTGGGATGCGCCAGCCGGGCCGACCGGGCCTTGCGGAATTCGCCGGATTTCAAGGCCGGCTATTCCGATGGCTGCGCCAGCGCCGGGACCGAGGGCGCCAACAAGCGGGCCAGCGACCTTGTCCGCGACGAAGAGGCCTATCGCAGCAACCGGGCCTATCACGCCGGTTGGGGGACCGGCTTCAACGCCTGCCGCAGCTATCAGCCGTCCGGCAACATGCCGCCGCCGCCCGGCCGAGGACCGATTCCGGATCCCTATTCCCGGCCATTTTGATTCAAGCTGTCGCGGAAGCTTCACCGCAAGTTTAATGACCCCTTAACCATTGGCGCGCACGCTTTGCTCAACAGTCCGTGTACGGTTCTTTGGCAGGAGCGGCACAGCGATGTTAGGTCATCTGGTTTCCAACGCCTTCCCGGAACGCCCATCCGGCCGGCAGCAGGGTTCGCCCGGCCTTCTGCGCCGCTTGTGGGCCTATTTCTTCAAGCGGTAACTCAGCTTTTCGCGCCGGCAGCCTGGACCGGGTGGGATCGCAGCTCTTCCTGGTCGAAGAAATGCGGCCAGGGCGTGCGGGGCTTGCCGTCAAGCGCCGCGTCGATATCGCGGATGCCGTCGCGCAATTGGCGCAGCGCCTGATCGATGTCGATCTTCTGCCGCTCCAGCACCTGGATGCGCTCCTCGAACTTCTTGCGCGCATGCATCATCTGGGCGTGGGCGCCATCCTTGTTGTCATACATGTCCAGCACTTCGCGGATCTCCGCCAGGCTGAAGCCCAGCCGGCGGCCGCGCAGGATCAAGATGATGCGGGCCCGGTCGCGGGGCGAGTAAAGCCGGGTCTGGCCGCGACGGCCCGGCGCGATCAGCTTTTCGTCCTCGTAAAAGCGCAAGGTGCGCGCGGTGACGGAGAATTCCTTGGTGAGCTGGCGGATGGTGAAAATGCGAATGCTCATAGCGCCGGTCCCGTTTGCAGCGGACAACGATGGCGTTTCTTTCCGTTAACGTCAACCGCGATGGACGCAGAGCCCGGCCCGATCGATCCAGGCCAGGGCCTGGGCATCCCGGCCCCTACAGACCGGCGCCGCCATCTCCCCTGCTTCGTCCCGGCGGTGCAGAAGCAGCAGATCCAGGGCCAAAACGGCGCGGATCCTGATGGAGAAACTTCGCCGGAAGGCGGGATTGTCCTGGTTGAGTTGAAGCGCCGCGCGCAGATAGGGCTCGGCCGCGGTGGCGTCATGCTGCTGCAACAAGGCCAGGCCGCGAAAATATTGGGCCCGCGGGTCGCGGGGATAGTCGCGCGCCAGCGCATAGGAATTGGCGGCGATGGCCTCGGGCGAGGCCGGCATCCGGCTGAACGGCACCAGATCGCGGCCCGGCGCCGCTTCGCGCGCGAAATTGGCGTTGACGATGGGAAAGCAAAAGAAGGTGACGGCGAAGAGGAAGCCGCCCGCGACCGCCGCGATGCCGCCATGGGATGGAATCTCGTCCTTCTCCCGCCAGGAGACCAGCATCACAAAGATCAGCGCCACCCCGGTCAACACTCCGCCCAGATGCGCGTTCAGATCCACCGCCGCGCCCTCGGCGGTGACGCTCGGCAACAGGGCTGGAAACAAAAGCAAGCCCGCCAGCACCCGGCGAAAACCCGGCCAGCGAATGCCGTCATGAAAGCTGGCCGCGAACATGCCGCCCAATATGGCGATAATGGCGCCCGAGGCGCCGACGCTGAGCGTATCCGGGGCGTTCGCCAGGAGCGAGAAAAGCGATCCGCCCAGGCCGCCCGCCAGATAGATGGCGGCGAACCAGCCCGAACCCACCGCGCTTTCCAGCAAGGGTCCCGCCAGCAACAGAACGGTGAGATTGCCGATCAGATGCGAGGCCGAGCCGTGCAGAAAGGGCGCCGTGAACAGCCGCCACCACTCGCCCTGTCCCAGTACCAGCAGGCGGTCGCTGGCCCCGGCGCCCAGCAAAGTGAAATGACCGGGTGCGGCCCGGCCGACCGTGTCGGTGGCAAGCCGCATCTCCTTGATGAATTCGAACAGATTGAAGCCGGCGAACAGAAATGTGCACCAGGGCAGGCGGCCCCAGAATGGGGGACGGCTGAGGGAAGCAGGCGCGGCATCGGCCGGAAGACTCCGCGGAGCCCTGGCCGGCTTGGCGACATTTGCGACTTCGCGGCGGCCAAATGTTCCAGCCGGCATTGCCACCCACCCTGTTCGGATGGGAGGCTAATGCGGCTGTGCTTTCTTATTGCTTAAGCGCCGCGCACCGTCATTCGGCGGCGGCGCGGACGGCTTCCTTCTCGCGCGACAGATTTTCCGACGCGTAGTTCCAGTTGAGAATATTGGCCAGCACGGTTTCCAGATATTTGGGCCGGGCATTCTGGTAATCCAGATAATAGGCGTGTTCCCACACATCGACGGTCAACAGGCAATTGATGCCATCCGCCATCGGGGTCATCGCATTGGCGGTCTTGGTCACCGAAAGCTTGCCGCCTTTGGATACCAGCCAGGCCCAGCCCGAACCGAACTGAGTCTTGCCGGCCTCGGCCAGTTGAGCGATCAGTTCCGATGTGGAGCCGAAATCGCGGGCGATGGCGCTGTCCAGTTCGGGCGAAGGCTCGGTCTTGGCCGGCGACAGGCTGCGCCAATAGAAATCGTGATTCCAGACCTGGCCGGCATTGTTGAAGATCTTCTTTTCCTTGTCGTCGCCCGACTTGGCGGTGGCCTGGATGATTTTTTCCAGCTTCATGTCGGCGAATTTGGTCTTTTCCACCAGGGTGTTGAGCGTGTTCACATAGGCTTGGTGATGCTTGTAATAGTGAAACGAAATGGTGCGCGCGGAAATCGTCGGCTCCAGCGCCGCATCGGCCCACGGCAGCGGGGCGAGTTTGAACGGACCTGTCATGTAAAATCCTCCATAGCGGAAAAGCGCGGTCTAGAAGCCAGCGGCTCTCCCGTCAACGCGCAAATGCGCAAAACGCTCCCGGTCACAATTCTGTATTCAATCATTGGCGTCGCGGTTGCGAGATGTCGCGCGTATCGGCAACGCGGACGAAGGTTTTGAATTCTGAGAGAAATCGTGAATTTGATGAACACGATTGTCACTCGACTTTCTCGCCGCTGTCGCGCAAATAGGAAACAGGCGGGGTAGACGAAGCCAAAAGTTCGGGAGGCAGCGATGCCCGCTTATGAAATCTGCTATTTGGACGATCACGGCGTCTTGACCTACAAGTTTCTGGCCAATTGCGACAGCGACGGCCGCGCCAAGGTGCTGGCCCATGCTATGAAATTGCCCAGCGCCAAACGGCTGGAGGTGTGGAGCGGCGAGGCGCTGATCTATGTCCGGCCGTCGGACACGGCCAGGGACGCGCTGCTCCGGGCAAGCTAAAACAGCTTTTCCTTTCTCGCCCAGTCGGCGGTGGCGTCCAGGGCGCGGGTCAGCCGGTCGAACAATTCGTCGATCTCCGCCTCTTCGATCACCAGCGGCGGGCACAGCGCGATGCGGTCGGTGGGCAATGGGCGCACGATCAACCCGTGATCCTCGGCGAAGTTGGTGGCAACCTGGTTGACCTGCCCGGCGGGATCGAAACGCGCCTTGGTATTCTTGTCGGCGACCAGTTCGAGGCCGGCGATCAGGCCCACGCCCCGGGCCTCGCCCACCAGCGGATGATCTTCCAGCAGCTTGAGGCGCTTCAGGAACAGGGACGAAACGGTCCGCACATGTCCGACAATGTCGCGGCGCTGATAGATCTCGATGGTCTTGAGCGCCACCGCTATGGTCACCGGATGGCCGCCATAGGTGAGGCCATGCCCCAGAACGTTCAGACGCCGGGATTCGCGGTCGATCAAGTCCGTCAATTCCGGCGACAACAGCACCGCCGACACCGGCAGATAGGCGCTGGACAGCGCCTTGGCCACCGACATGCTGGCGGGCTCGAAGCCATATTTGGCGCAACCGAACCATTCGCCGGTGCGGCCGAAGCCGGTGATGATCTCGTCGCTGATCAGGGGAATGGCGTGGCGGGTCAGGACCTTGGTGATGGCGTCGAAATAGCCTTCCGGCGGCACGATCGCCCCGCCCGCCCCCATCACCGGCTCCACGATCATGGCGGCGATGGTGTCGGGTCCCTCTCGCTCGATCAGCGCCTCCAGATTGGCGGCGAGACGGCTGGAATAATCCGGTTCACTCTCGCCCGGTTCGGCGCCGCGGTAATGATGCGGCATGTCGGCATGGCGCACAAAATCGAACGGCGCGTCGAAGCCTTTGTGGATGGCGGGGATGCCGGTGAGGCTGGTGGCCGCCAGGGTAACCCCGTGATAGCCCATCTGACGGGAGATGATCTTTTTCCGCTTGGTCTCGCCCCTGGCGTTGGCGGCGTACCAGGCGAATTTCACCTGGGTGTCGTTGGCTTCGGAACCGGAACAGGCGAAAAACACCTTGCCGATCGGGAAAGGTGAAATCTCCTTGAGTTTTTCGGCCAGGGCCGCGGCCGGTTCATGGCTTTTGCCGCCAAAGAGATGGCCATAGGACAATTTGCGCATCTGTTCGGCGGCGGCCTCGACCAATTCCTCGTCGCCCCAGCCCAGCGCGGTGCACCACAGGCCCGACATGGCCTCGATATAATCCCGTCCCTGACTGTCATAGATGCGCACCCCTTGGCCGCGCTCGATGATCAGGGGGCCGCGTTCCGCCAGGGTCTTCAGGTTGCTGAGGGGGTGAAAGAGCGCGTTGATATCGCGGGTCTGGGCGTTGGTCAGGGGCATGGCGGGCCTTTCAGGGATGCTTTCAACTTTAGCCTTTTGCACCGTTGCTTCCAGGTTTCTATGATGACGGCAAGCAGGAGCGGAGCATCGGCCGGAAAAAAGTGCGGCCCCAACACGATAACATGGGGCCGCGTTGCCTATGCTGACGCTAGGCAACTCCGTCCGGTCGTGCGACCGACAAAATCGGAGGTCAGATATGCGCGGATTGATGCAGGACTGGCCCATGCGGGTGCATCGCTTTCTCGATCATGCCGCGCTTACCCATCGCGGCGCCCGCATCGTCAGCCGCACCGTCGAAGGCGACATCCATCGCACCGGCTATGACCAGATCCGCAGCCGCGCCCTGAAACTGACCGGGGCGCTGAGGCGGCGCGGCGTCAAGCCGGGGGAGCGGGTGGCGACCTTGGCCTGGAATACCCATCGCCATATGGAAGCCTGGTACGGCATCATCGGCGCCGGCGCGGTCTATCACACCCTCAATCCGCGCCTGTTTCCCGATCAGCTGGCCTGGATCGCCAATCACGGCGGCGCCCGGATGCTGATGTTCGACGCCTGCTTCGCGCCGATCCTGGAACAGATCGCGCCACAGCTGAAGCATATCCAGACCTATGTCGCGCTCACCGACGCGGCGCATCTGCCCGGGCTCAAGCTTCCCGGCAAGCTGATCGCCTATGAGGAGATGATCGCGGGCAAGGAAGGACGCTGGGCGGAGGTGAACGAGAATGACGCCTGCGGGCTCTGTTACACCTCCGGCACCACCGGCGATCCCAAGGGCGTGCTCTATTCCCACCGCTCCAACACCCTGCATACCCTGCTGGGCGGCGCCAGCCCCGGGCTGGGGCTGGGGCCCAGTGACGTGATGCTGCCGGTGGTGCCGATGTTCCATGCCAATGGCTGGGGCATTCCGTTTCTGGCGCCGATGGCCGGCGCCAGCCTGATCATGCCCGGCCCCCGGCTGGACGGCGCCTCGCTGTATCAGCAGATGGAAGAGGAGCGGGTCACGGTCAGCGCCGGGGTCCCCACCGTCTGGCTGGGGCTGCTGCACTATCTGGCCGCCAACGGGCTGGAATTGAATCATCTCAGGCGGGTCTTGATTGGCGGCGCGGCGGCGCCGCGGGCCATGATCGCAGCCTTCGAAGATCGCGGCATCGCCGTCACCCATGCCTGGGGCATGACCGAAACCAGCCCGCTGGGGACCATGAGCGCGATCAAGCCGCCGCTGGACGAGCTGCCGCCGGAACGCCAGCGCGACTATCTCTGCAAGCAGGGCTTCCCGCTGTTCGGGGTCGAACTCAAGATCACCGACGACAAGGGGCGCGAGCGCCCCCGCGACGGCAAGAGCGTGGGCCGGCTCAAGGTGAAGGGGCCGGCGGTGGCGCGGGGCTATTTCAGGGGCGAGGGATCGGACGCCTTCGGCCGCGACGGCTGGTTCGACACCGGCGATGTCGCCAGCTTGGATGAAAACGGCTTCATGCAAATCACCGACCGCTCCAAGGATGTGATCAAATCGGGCGGCGAATGGATCTCCACTATCGAGATCGAGAATCTGGCGGTGGGCCATCCCGAAGTGGCCGAGGCCGCCGCCATCGGGGTGCCGCATCCCAAATGGGGCGAGCGGCCGCTTCTGATCATCGTCGCCAAGCCCGGCGCCCGGCCCAGCCGGGAGTCGCTGTTGGCGCATTTGAGCGGCAAGATCGCCAAATGGTGGCTGCCCGATGCGGTGGTCCTGGTGGAGGAGATCCCCCACACCGCCGCCGGAAAAATTCTCAAAACGCAATTGCGCCGCCAATTCGCGGATTTTAGGTTGGACGTCTAACCGTTACGCGAGTCCCTGATGCGTTTTGCGCCTGTCGCCGCCCGCCTGGGGCTGGTCGCCCTGCTGCTGGCCGGCCTGATCGCCGCCGGGGCGATCCTGTCGGTGCGCCTGGGAGGCGCGGGTTTCACCACCGGGCTGGAGGTGATGACGGCGGCCGTGGCAATGGCCGCGATCGCGCTGGCGCTGTCGCTGGTCTGGCTGGTTCCGGCCCTGAAGCATAATCGCGGCGAGGCCAAGCGGGCCGGGCTGATCGCCTTTATCGGTTCGCTGCTGTTGCTCTATGTGCCGCTGCACACCGTCTATCGGGGTTACCTGGCCCCGCCCATCCATGACGTCACCACCGACCCCGAAGACCCGCCCGGTTTTGTGGCGCTGGCCAGGCGCGCGGCCGGCGATGATGCCGCGCCTTTCCATGCCAAGGCGATGATCCATTACCGCGGCGAGTACAATACGGTGAGCTATATGCTGCACGAATATTACGGCAACGACATCACCAAGCCGCTGGCGCTGCTGATGCCGCCATCCAAGATGTTCTGGCGCTGTTTCGAAGCCGCCAAGCGCATGGGCTGGCGGATTGTGGACTACAATGAGAAGGAAGGCCGGATCGAGGCCACCGCCACCAGCTTCTGGTTCGGCCGGGTCTCCGATATCGTGATCCGGGTGCGGCCGGCCGGCACCTTGGGCGCGCGCTTCGACATGCGGGCACGCAGCGAAACCGGCGCCCGCGATTTCGGCCGCAATCTCGAACTGATCAAGGATTATCGCGCCGCGCTCAATTCATAGCGTCCGTCGGCAAGCGCCCGGACGCGGCCGTCGTCGATCATATGCTTGAGATGCGCCTCCACCGTCAGCATTGCGGCGCGGGCGAGCGCGGGCTTGAGGCCGGCATAAAGCGTCTCGACCAGCTTGGGCACCGTGTCGCGGCCGCGGCCCAAGGCGCGCGTGATCTGGGTCTCGCGCATCCGGCGATGGGCGAGATAGGCGCGCAGGAACGGCCTCGGCCGGGTGATGGGCGAGCCATGGGTGGGATAGAGGACGCGGTCGGCGCGGGCGATCAGCTTCTTCAGGCTTTGCATATAGGCGGCCATGTCGCCGTCCGGCGGCGCGATCACGCTGGTGGACCAGCCCATCACATGGTCGCCGGTGAACAGCGCCTGTTCCTCCATCAACGCGTAGCACATATGGTTGGAGGTGTGGCCGGGTGTGAATACGCATTGAAACCGGTAGCTTTCGCCGGCGATCTCATCGCCGTCCCGCACCGCCACATCGGGCACGAAATCGCGGTCGCCGCCTTCCTCGGCATCGCCGGCATGGCGGGGATGTGGTCCAAAACCAAAGCTGGCGGCGCCGGTCGCCTGTTTCAGCGCCCGCGCCGCCGGCGAATGATCGCGATGGGTATGCGTGATGAGGATATGCCTCACCTCGCGGCCGTCGATTGCCGCCAGCAGCGCCGCGATATGGCCCGGATCGTCGGGGCCCGGATCGATCACCGCCATCTCTTTCCTATCGCCCACCAGATAGACGCCGGTGCCGCGAAAGGTGAAAGGGCTGGGATTGGGGGCGAGCAGTCTTTCGATCCGGGGCGTGAGCCGCTCCGCCACGCCATAGACCGCATCCAGCGATTGATCGAAATGCAGCGCCGGCTGTTTCATGCCGGCCGCTCAATAGGGCCTGTCATCCAGAATCCGGATGAAGCCCACGATCAGCCGCCAATAATACCAGATGCAGACGATGATCAGGCCCAGCAGGGTCAGGCCCAAGGTCAGCATGCTCTGAAACAGGCCATAGGCGTGGTAGTCGGGCTGGGACAGGATCAGGGCCATCACCGAACCCGCCAGGCCCGCGATGAACAGGGCGCCGGCGATCAGGGCGGCGGCCAGCCACACCCAGAAAACCAGGATGAGATTTCGGTAATGTCCCTCATAGGGGCTGCCGCGGGCGGCATCCAGGCGCAGATGCGCCAGCACCACCCCGACCAGCGCGGTCACCCCGCTGGTGGCGGGCCCGATCAGATAAAGCCCGTAAAGGGCCAAAACCCAGTTCCGTTCTTCTCCGGCGTCGAATTCGCGCATCATGTCTGCCCTGGGATCGGTGCGCCAAAAACCCGGTTTACCGGGTAAGGCAATATTCATCAAATCGGGCCAGTGTTTGTCACTTCCGTGTCATGGCTCACCCGGTGTCATTTTGGCCGCCGACCGTACCATTCGCTTTCTGTGTGCCCTGGAAGGCGCAACCACCAGCCGGGTGCTCAATCTGCGCCATATCGCGCAGATCCATGGCCGGGATCCGGAGTATGGCGAGAAGCCGCTTTTCACTTCGCCGGTGATCAACACCGCCTTTGTGCTCAAGCACCGCATCCGCACCGACGAGGATTATCTGTTCTCCAGCTCGCGGGCGGCGGGCACCAAGATCATCGTGCCGTTCGACCTTCAGGATCTCAGGGCGGGCGGGCCTTCCTTCTTCGTGGACCAGCGCGGCTTTGTCGAGCTGCTGCGCCAGGCGGGGCATTACAGCGAGGGCACGCTGGAACGCGACATCCGGGTGCTGCGTCTTCTGAACGCGATTCCCTCGCTCGATCCGTTTCTGCTGCGCGAGCATCTGCGCAGCCACAACATCGAGGTGGCGGCCTGCTATTTCGCCATTTCGGCCGGCGACCAGAACCGGATGCATGCGTTCGTGGCCGGCGAATTGTCGCGCCTGGTGCGGCTGGCCAATGGCGAGGACACCGACGGCTCGACCAGCCGGATGGTGTCGGCCATGCTGTCCGGAGAGGTCAACGAAAGGCTCGAGCCGCTGCGCATCACCTTGGGCCTCAGCGAGGGCGATTTCCGCGAAGGCGCCTTCGGCTGGCGCGGCTTTCTCTATTACAAATGGCAGATGCAGAGCGTCTGGCCGCAGGTGATGGACATCCTGCGCGAGATCAAGGCCGCGATGCCGGAGGGAGCGGTCAGCGATCAGCAGCGCACCCTCCTCGCCGCCCTGAAGCGCAGCATCATCGAGCTGGTGCGCGACAATAGCCACCACATCACCAAGGTGCTGGACGTCTATGACGAATCCTTCGCCGACCTGGTGGCCAGCAGCGCGCCCAAGACCTTCCGCGACTTCCTGCTGTCGGCGCCCAGCCTGTTCCTGGAGCTGGGCGACAAGATGGGCGCGATCTCCCATATCGCCAGCTTCTGGCGCTACCGCTTTCCCAAGGACCGTCCCCAGCTGCGCCCGGCGATGGTGGATGCCGAAGAGCTGATCGCCATCTTCCAGGATTTCGCCAGCGGCTTCGCCGAACGCAGCCGCGAAACCGGCTCCCCGCTGGCGCGCCCGGCCATGATCAAGGCCTGAATTCCGGGAAAAATCGTCCCGAGGGAACTTTTCCTTGTCCCGCCGGTTTGGTTAGCATCCATCCAATAGAAGGATGCCGACCATGAAAAACCTATTCCCCAAACTGGCGCTTGCCGCCGCTATGACCCTGACAATATTCACCATTCCGGCCATGGCGTCGGACAAAAGCGACATGGCGTCAGAGAGAAGCGAATTGCTGGTAGACGCCAACCGCACCGTCAATCACCTGAAAACCGATCCCGCCTTCGCCACCGCCGCCCGCATGATCAACAATGCCCGCGCGGTTTACATCGTGCCCAAGCTGGTCAAGGGCGGCTTCATTTTCGGCGGCGAGGGCGGCGACGGGGTGCTGCTGCGCCGCGCCGGCCATGGCTGGAGCGAGCCCAAATTCTACGGCATGGGCTCGGCCTCGTTCGGACTGCAGATTGGCCTGGAACAGGCCGAACTGATCTTCATCATCAATAGCGAGCGGGCGCTCTCCGGCATCGAGAAAGGCAATGTGAAGCTGGGCGCCGGCGCCGGGCTGACCGTGGTCAACCTGTCCTCGGGCGCGGAAGGCGCCACCACCGCCCATGGCGGCGACATTGTGGTGTGGACGTCCGGCTCGGGCGCCTATGCCGGCATCAGCTTCAACGGCACGGTGATCAAGGCGGACAAGAGCTACAACGCCACGCCCGCCACCGGCCCGGAAGCGCAAAAGTTGCGAGCCAATCTGGCGTCGGTGCGCTAAACGCGCAATGCTGGCCAACCGGGCGCATGGGACGATCCCATGCGCCCCTATTCTTTGGAGGGTCTTATGAAACTGCCAATTTTCGCCTGCCTCACCGGGGCATCGCTTTTGATCGCGGCGCCCGCCTTCGCCGTCGCGCTGGGCGCGGAAATCGCCAACGCCCACACCCACGCCGCCCTGGCGGCCAAGGCCGGCACCGTCGACGGGGTGCATATGCATATGCATCATTCGCTCAACTGCCTGGTCGGGCCCAAGGGCGAAGGCTTTGACGCCTCGCAGATGAATCCCTGCGCCAATGCCGGCAACGGCGCCATTCCCGACGAGACCGACGCGGCCAAGAAGGCCAAGCTGGAATCCGCCAAGGCCGAACTGACCAAGGGCCTGGGCGAAACCGATCTGAAGACGGCCCAGGCCACCGCCACCAGCGCCGCCATGACCATCGCCAGCGCCCAATAAATCAGCGCGCAATAAATCAGCGTGCAATAATCAGCGCGCAATAATCAGCGCGCAATAGCAGGTTCGATTCCGCCGCGATGCTACGGCCGCCGCCGAAGCATCGCCGTGCCCGCCCGGGCTAGGATCGCGGCCATTCTCCAAGGAGGGCGGAATGGCCGCGACCGTCATTTGTCACATCCGGTACCAGATCGATCCGTTCCAGCGCGACGGTTTCGAGCGCTATGCCCGAAACTGGCTCGCCGTCATTCCCGCCTGTGGCGGCGAATTGCTGGGCTATTTCCTGCCCCATGAGGGCAGCAACGACATCGCCCATGCCATGATCGGTTTCGAAAGCCTGGCGGCCTATGAAGCCTATCGCGTCCGGCTCAGCCGGGACCCGGCCGGCCAGGCCAATTTCGAATTCGCCCAGCGCCAGAAATTCATCCTGCGGGAAACCCGTGAATGGCTGCGTTTGGTGGCGGCCTGAACTGTAAACTGCCGGAGCGGGCGGCTATATTGGGTCCATGGCCCACAATAACGGCATGGTTCCCCGAAACGGCGGAAAGGCGCGGCGCGGCGGCGCCAATTCCGCGAAATTCGCCGAGGCGGCCGGGCCGTCCCTGGCCGAGGCGGCGCATCTGGATCCCGCCGCCCTGGCCCCGCCGCTGGCGGCGATGACCGAGGGCGGCGCCTTCATCCCCCACCGCCCGGCCCGGCCGGAGAAATCCGAAGGCGGCAGGAAATTCAAGCTGGTGAGCGAATACCAGCCGGCCGGCGACCAGCCCACCGCCATCGCCGAGCTGGTGAAGGGCGTCGACGCCGAGGAGCGCGACCAGGTGCTGCTTGGCGTCACCGGCTCGGGCAAGACCTTCACCATGGCCCAGGTGATCGCCCGCACCCAGCGCCCGGCCCTGATCCTGGCCCCCAACAAGACCCTGGCGGCCCAGCTCTATGCCGAGTTCAAGCAGTTCTTTCCGGAGAACGCGGTCGAGTATTTCGTCAGCTATTACGACTATTACCAGCCGGAAGCCTATATCCCCCGCACCGACACCTATATCGAGAAGGACAGCTCCATCAATGAGGAGATCGACCGCATGCGCCATTCGGCGACGCGGGCGATCCTGGAGCGGGACGATGTGATCATCGTCGCCTCGGTGTCGTGCATCTACGGCATCGGCTCGGTCGAGACCTATTCCGGCACCGCCGTCTCCATCGCCCGGGGCGAGCGGCTGGACCGCAACGGCGCCATCGCCGGGCTGGTGGCGCTGCAATACCGGCGCAACGACGACAATTTCACCCGCGGCGCCTTTCAGGGTGCGGGGCGACACCATCGACATTTTTCCGGCCCATTACGAAGACCGGGCCTGGCGGGTGGAGCTGTTCGGCGATGTGGTGGAATCCATCACCGAATTCGATCCCTTGACCGGCCACAAGGCGGGCGAGCTGGATGCGATCAAGGTCTATGCCAATTCGCATTATGTGACGCCCCGCCCCACCCTGCAGCAGGCGATGAAGGGCATCAAGCAGGAGCTGATCCAGCGGCTGGCGGAATTCCGCGCCAACGGCAAGCTGCTGGAGGCGCAGCGGCTGGAGCAGCGCACCCAATTCGACCTGGAGATGATCGAGGCCACCGGCTCCTGCGCCGGGATCGAGAATTATTCCCGCTGGCTGACCGGGCGCAAACCCGGCGAGCCGCCGCCCACTCTGTTCGAATATCTCCCCGACAACGCCCTGGTGTTCGCCGACGAAAGCCATGTCAGCGTGCCCCAGATCGGCGGCATGTATCGCGGCGACTATCGCCGCAAATTCACCCTCTCCGAATACGGCTTCCGGCTGCCGTCCTGCATCGACAACCGGCCGCTCAAATTCGAGGAATGGGACGCGATGCGGCCCCAGACCGTCTATGTCTCGGCCACGCCGGGGCCCTGGGAGATGGAGCGCACCGGCGGCATCTTCGCCGAGCAGGTGATCCGGCCCACCGGGCTGATCGATCCCCCGGTGGAGATCCGCCCGGTGGAAAGCCAGGTGGACGACCTGATCGCCGAATGCCGGGAGGTGGCGGGGCGCGGCTATCGCTCGCTGGTCACCACCCTGACCAAGAAGATGGCGGAGGACCTCACCGAATATATGCACGAGCAGGGCATCCGGGTGCGCTACATGCATTCGGACGTGGAGACCCTGGAGCGGATCGAGATCATCCGCGATCTGAGGCTGGGCGCCTTCGACGTGCTGGTGGGCATCAACCTGCTGCGCGAGGGGCTGGACATTCCCGAATGCGCCCTGGTGGCGATTTTGGACGCGGACAAGGAAGGGTTCCTGCGCAGCGAAACCTCATTGATCCAGACCATCGGCCGCGCCGCCCGCAATGTGGACGGCAAGGTGGTGCTTTATGCCGACAAGATGACCGGCTCGATGGAGCGGGCCATGGCCGAAACCAACCGCCGCCGGGCCAAGCAGCAGGCCTTCAACACCGAGCACGGCATCACCCCGCTCAGCATCAAGAAGAACATCGCCGACATCATGGGCTCGATGTATGAGCGCGACCATGTGATGGTGGATGCGGGGGTGTTGCAGGCGGCCGAGGGCGGGCGCGAATTCGTCGGCCACAATATCAAGGCGATCATCGCCGACCTGGAAAAGCGGATGCGGGCGGCCGCCGCCGACCTGGAATTCGAGACCGCGGCGCCGATTGCGCGACGAGCTCAAGCGGCTGCAATCGGTGGCGCTGACCATCAGCGACGATCCCTTCGCCCGCCAGTCGGACGTGGCCCGGGCCGAATTCGACGCCGAGATTTCGCTGTCGGACGAGACCCGGCCCTCGAAGCCGTCACGGCAGGCCGGCAATCGCAAGCGCCTGCAGCGCGGCGGCAGGCCGAATGTGCCCAAGACGTTTGGGAGCAGGGCGCGGTAGCACCCCATTGTCATGGCCCGCGCACACGCTGTCGCTACGCGCTGTCCGGGCCACCCAGGTTTGGATTTCTCGATATTCCACGCTTGATTGCGAGACTTCTAGACCTCGGTTGCGGGGTATCGCAAAGTAACGCAATGCCCAATAAACGTCGCCTTTGCCTACGGTTTGAGGATTTGCTTAATTTATCGAACCAATTCTGGAAACCATTTACCCGTTTGCCAATCTGCTCATCCAGTTGATCAAAAATCAGTCTCTCAGTCGACGGGCGAAAGGCATCGCCCCAGCCGCGAATCTTTCTGTCTAATAGCGATAGCGCTTGAATAAATCGCGGCTCCGCACGGCGCTCCCGATCCTGAGAATCAATTATTTCTGATTTTGCAACCTCAATCGCCAAGTCTAAGTCTTCAAGAATTTTTTTACAGGCCGAGCGCGAGGGAACGATTTTATCTGGCGATAGCCGGAACGACAAAAACTCAAATCTCGTTTGAGTGGATCCAGACGAGGCTTTCGAAGAATCACCCTTGAAAGGATCGTGGCATTCGAATCCATTCTCTGCGAGTAATATTTCCGCCGCCCGAAAGGCTGCTTCGGTTGCACGGCGCCCTTTTCCTAACATGACAAAATCATCGAGGTAGCGGATCGTAACGATGCCCCGCCTATTAAATTCGGCGTCAAAATCAGAAAGAACGATATTGGCACAAAGTGCTGACAGCGCCGAACCTTGCGGCACGCCTATTGGCCCAGTTGGGAAGAGCTGCAAAAGCTCCCGGACTTCATCCTCATTTGCAAGTTCAGTTGCGAGGGCATCCATAAATAAGCGGTTGAACTTTTCAAACCGCACATGCTGATCGAGAAATTTTTTGACAGCGATTTTGGGTACAGCTTGGAAGAAATTTTTCAGATCGGAGCGAACATACCATGTTGCCCCGCCTCTCATCGCCGCAGTTATTTGGGAGATTGCCTCGGGCACCCCTCGCCCCGGAAGCCCGCCAACACTGGTGGGACATCGGATTATGGTTAGAAGCTTGCCGAGCTTTCGCTGTACTATCCTATCTTCTGACTGACATGTATTTAAAATAGCACGTTGAACTATTCTGTTTTTGGCTGGCGCAACCACTATCGGCCTAGGATCTTTTTTGGGTTCGCCACGCTTTGAACTCCGTCGCTTCAAGATGCCCGTTTGCTGTTCAAAAACGAACGAGCCATTTCGTAACTGCCGCTGAAGGTTGGAGATACTTTTGTAAACGTTGCTACCGAATTCGGCAGCACCCAATCGGATTTTAGCGTCCTTAGATTTTTCCAACCTTGGCCGAACGTGGAGCCACGCGGCATTCAACTCGCTGCGACTGGTAGCTAGATCAAATAGCGCGTCTCTGCGCTGATGGTGTTGGGTTGGGCTCATCAAATTGCCACGTAGTCCCGACCCTCAAAGCATCGGCGTCTCTCGGAGCACGACGCTTGACCGAGGTCTAGCGCCGCGACGATCCCCAACACGCCGGTTATCCCGTCGTGTCGTCCGCGCGCCCTGGCACTAGCATCAGATGACCCAGCCCAAGACAGCGCGGCAGATGCCGCGATCACCACACAAAGTGTGGCAATCTTAAGAGCTCCACTGGAGCGTTTTTGAAGGACCGCATTCGCATAACTCCACCCTCAAACATAAAGAGTTTTTGGCAAAGTCAAGCCGCAAAACGGCCCCGCCCCGACCCTGCCCGTATAAGAAAACCTACTCGCCGATTGATGTACGGTTGCCCGTAACGTGGCCTCGGCGTCGAGGCTTAAGAACGAGGGTCGGCGTCTCTCGGAGCACGACGCTTGACCGAGGTCTAGCGCCGCGACGATCCCCAACACGCCGGTTATCCCGTCGTGTCGTCCGCGCGCCCTGGCACTAGCATCAGATGACCCAGCCCAAGACAGCGCGGTCAAGATGCCTAAGTATCTAGTGAGTCGAATTCCGCAAACAAGATGCGCTTAATGAAGTGCAGATCACGTTCTTCATGTTGCACTGCCAAAATTCGAAATGGCTCCCTTATTGGCTTAGATATTTGGGCGCAAAGAGACGTGGCCTCGTCATGCCAACGAAGCCACCCGCCCTCGCCCCCGCCCCCCGGCGTTGCCATTTCCCCGGTTCAGGCGTAGAGACAAGAAGCGACGGCGTCGCGTCAGAAGAAGCGCACTGTTAATCCCTGCCCGCCTTTGGTGCGCGCCCGGCCCAGACAGCCTCCCTTCCCTGCCCCCAGTCCGCGCCGCCCCGGCATCCGCCTGGGCGCATCTTTCAGGCAAAGGCATACACAATGGCTACCGGTACCGTAAAATTCTTCAACGCCGCCAAGGGTTTTGGCTTCATCTCGCCGGACGGCGGCAACAAGGACGTGTTCGTCCACGTCTCGGCCGTGGAAGCGGCGGGCCTGCGCTCGCTGAACGAGGGCCAGAAGGTGTCGTTCGACATCCAGCCCGATCCCAAGGGCTCCAAGGCCGTCAATCTCAAGGCGATGTGAGACAGTTGCGGAGGGGCGGCGGAGAGCGATCTCCGCCGCCTTTTTCATTGGCCCAACCCGGAAAGGAGCCGCCATGGCGCCCAAAAAACCCAACTATGCCCAGGACCGGCGCCAGCGGGAGCGCGCCCAGGCCGCCAAGCATGCCGAGAAGGCGGAGCGCCTGGCCGAGGAAACCGCCCGGCGCAAAGCCCTGAAGGACGCCGAGACCAAGGGCCCGAACGGCGAAGCCTGACCGGCCGCGCGGGATCGCGCCAGGGCCGCCCCAAAAAAAGGCAAATGCCGCCCGTTTCATCGATCGGGCGGATTGGCAGAACCCGCCCTCGCCGGACCGCGATCCGACGCCTCGGCCGCCAATTTCGCGAAGCAAATCCGCATGTTGACACCATTATGCGTTTGCGCGGGCGCGCACCTGTCCCGATAATGTCGGTCTGTTCATGTTCTTCGCGCCGGGGGGCTGGAAGACGGGGCTTCGCCGGCCTTGCGGCCGGCACGCTCATTCCACCCGCCCCTGTTTTTCGCAGGCGGAGTTGCGATGCACGCCTTGTTCGACCACAGACTGTCCGGCCTGATCGGCCATCTCTACGACGCCGCCCTGGACGGACGGCAATGGGAGGGGATCGCGCCCAGGATCGCCGCCGCCTTCGATTCCACCAGCACGGTGGTCAAGCTCCATAGCGGGCCGGAGGTGCACATCCTGCAATGCACCGAGAACATGATCGTGCCGGACAAAAGCCGGGAATCGGCCGAGCATTGGCACCCGCGCGATCTGTGGGTGGGAGCGCACCGTGGCGGTGGGCCTGTGAGTCCGTCACCGACCAGGGGCTGGTGACCCGCGAGGAGCAGCGCAGCAGCGGCTTCTATCAGGAATGGCTGCGGGCGCTGGACATTTTTCACGTGGTGGGCGCCGCCTTTCCGGCCGGCGAAGACAGTGTGGGCATTCTGGGCATCCACCGCCCCCGGACGCGACGCTTTTACAGCAAGACGGAGGTGGCGCGGGTGGCGCTGTTCCTGCCGCATCTGCAGCGGGCGCTGCAGCTGACCGGGCATTTCGCCGCGGTCCGCCACCTGGCGGCGCTGGACGCGCTGGAAAAGCTGGACACCGGGGTGCTGGTGGCGGATCGGCGCGGCCGCATCCTCCACAGCAACAGCCTGGCGGCGGAAATCCTGCGCGGCGGCGGCGCGGTGCGCGCGGCCGGCGGCCGGCTGAGCCTGCGCGACCCCGGGCTGCAGGAAAAACTGGCGCGGCAGCTGCGCCGGGTGGTCGACACCGCCTCGGGCGCGCTCCGCCAGCCGGACTGGGTCTTGGCCGTGCCCCGCGGCGACAGGCTCCGCTCACGCTGTCGGTCGCGCCCTTGCGGCCGAGCGGCGCTTTCGCGCCCGCGCGCCGGCTGGCCCTGGTCTTCCTGCGAGATCCGGAATTTCCGGCCCCGGCCGGCGAGAGGCTGCGCGATCTGTTGGCCTGACCCCGACCGAGGCGGCGGTGGCGCGCGACCTGGCGGCGGGCCGTTCGCTGGAGGAGATCGCCCGGCGGCGCGGCGTGGGCATGGCCACGGTGCGCTCGCACCTGAAGCAGATCCTGGTCAAGACCGGCACCAACCGCCAGGCCGAGACCGTGGCCCTGATCGCCCGCAGCGTGGCGGTGCTGGGCGCGCGGGACGGCGAAGCCTCCCCCGAATAGGGGGCGCGCGGCGATAACATCGCTCCTTAAGATCGTGGGACGCAATCCATCAAGGACGCTTCCGCATGACCGCTTCCCGCCGCACCCTCACCCGCCTGGCTCTCTGCGCGGCGCTGCTGTCCCTGGCGGCCTGCGGCCGGGGCGGGCTTTCCGGCACCTATGGCACGGCGGAGCGGAACAATATCGTGTTCAAATTCTCCGGCGATCAGGTGACGGTGACCAAGGAAGGCCAATCCGTCACCGGAAAATTCAAGGCCGACGACAAGACCCTGACGGTGTTCAATCCCCAGGGCGAGAGCCTGAGCTTCAAGATCGACGACAAGGGCTGCCTCTATGACGGCGGCCTCCTGATTTCCTTCAAGGCCTGCAAGCAATAGGGCCGGCCGATGGCCCGCTCTGTCCCGGCGCGCATCATCCTGCTGGCGGGGCTGGCCGCGGCGCCGATGCGCCGCGGTCGCCGCCGCGCCGCCGCATTATCCTGAGACCGCAGGCTCGACACCAAGCCGACCGGGAAAGAGACCGCGATCGTGCGCGCCGTGCTGGGCAAATCCTTCGGCAAGGAATGGACGGATTTCGAGAAATCGGCGGGGCGGCCGGTGAGTTTCACGGTGGGGCATGCGGATTTGAACGGCGACGGGCGGCCGGATCTGCTGGTCCATCTCGACGATTTCGCAGTTCGGCTATTGCGGCTCGCATGGCTGCAGCGGCTACGCCATCCTGGCGACGCGAGAGGGTTACGCGGCCAAGCCCATCGACCTGGCGGTCTTCTACGGCACCGTGACGGTGCAGCCGGCGGCGCGGCGCAGCATGCACGATCTGCGCTACGACGACAGCGATTACATTTTCCACTGGGACGGCGGGCAATACCGCTGAGGCGTCTCCCCCATTTGGGTGAGGACAGCAGCGGCGGCCTTGCGGAATGGTTTGCCCCGCGCGTTTCGCCAGAGCGGACGCGATCGGCGATTTCAAAAAAATGGTGACGGGCGATGCGGGGCAAGATCATTCAATATAACGGCGCGGACGGGAACGGCATCATCATCGCCGAGGGAAAGCAATTTCCCTTCGCGATCGGCGCATGGCGGGCGCAAAGCGTGCCGGCGCCGGGCCGCACGGTGGAGATCGAAACCGACGGCGACAAAGTGACCGCCATCCAGGTGGTGAGCGAGGACGTGCTGATCAAGGAAAAGGCGGCCGAGCTGAGCGGCAAGCTGGGATCGGCCCTGGGCAATATCGACCTGTCGGCGCTGAAGAGCGGGGGCGGCCCGGTGGCGGCCGGCTCCATCGTGGAGCGCTATGGCATGATCGTGCTGGGCGCCTATGCCCTGTTCCTGGTCGGCACCCTGGTGTTCAACGCCATCTCCGTCTCGCTCCTGGGCAGCAGCATGGGACGCTCGCTGTTCGAGATCGCCTCGCTCCTGTCGCAGATGGGGGCCAATGGCGGCGGCGGCATCAAGCTGATCCTGGTGCTGGCCTATCTGGGCGTGGCGCTGCCGCTGATCTGGCGGGACCGGCGGGCCTGGCTGGCGCTGCTGCTGCCGCTGGTGGCGATCCTGTGGTCGGTGGTGGCGGTCATGAAGATCATGAACTCGGTCGGCGGCGGCGGCTTCGCCAGCGAGATGGCCGATGTGTTCAGCATCGGCTTCGGATTCTATCTCGCCGGGCTTACCGCCCTGGTGCTGGCGGGCGGCGGCGTGATGCGGTTCCTGCGCAACGCCTGAGGGGTCTTGGCGAAATTCGGGGCGCCAGCGCCGAGCCGGACGCCCCGAACGCCTAAATCTGCGCGGTATGGAAGCGCCAGGGCAGCCGAGGCTTTGCTGCGCGTCGCCAGCCACCAGACGCCGCCAGCGATGGCGAGATTGATCGCGGCACGGGCCAGACCTTACGGCGACATGCGGGAAGGGCGGAATAGAGTCGCCGACGGAACATCATCAAATGGCCATAGCCCGGCAGCCCGTGTCGTAGAAGACCAGATTCTGGAAGCCGCCCAGGACGCAGACAATCACAACGCCGGTAACGATCCAGGCCGCCGGACATCCGTTGCCGCGAACCCAGCCAATAAAACAGCCACGCGAACAGCAGCGGCGCGCCATAGACGGCCAGCGTGTTATAAGCCGTGAAAACCAGCGTGGCCGATCCGGCCGGTGGCGGGCGATGGCGGCCACGACCCATCGCCCGCACAATGCCAGTGGTGAGTTCAAGAAGCCAGATCTCGATAAAGAGCGCCGCCACAACGCCCACGGCCAGCAGCGCAATCGGCCCCAGGCCGAACACCGCCCAGGGAAAGCGCGACATGAGCGAGCGCAGTTCGGGCTGCGACAGCATCGCCTCGGCCAGATCGTCCTCGTTGCCCAGCCGCGACCGGGCCCGGCTTTCCGCCAATTCGCGGCCGGCGCCGGCCGTCCGTCTCCTCCCGCACCAGGTCGTCGTAATGGTCGGACAGCTCGCGGGCATAGCGGCGGACATGGCGGGGCGCGATGCCGGCGGTGAGCAGGCGTTCGCTCAGGCGGTCAAAGCGGGGCTGCGGCATGGGTCATTCCTCCTATCGCAAGGCCGATGGCGTCGGTGATGTGCTGCCAGTGCCGGACCAGGCCGGCCAGATGCTTTTCGCCCTTGGCGGTGAGCGCGTAATAGACCCGGGTGCGCCCGTTCACCCGCTTGCGGCGGGATTTCAGCATGCCGTCGCGCTCCAGCGCATGCAGCGCCGGATAGACCACGCCTTCGCCGACGCGGATCGCCTGGTTGGTCCGGGCGCGAATGGCCTGCACCAGCTCATAGCCGTACATCTCGCCGGATTCGAGAATCCGCAGGATCAAGAGCTCCGGCACGCCGTTCATGAAGCTGGGATTGGTCATGGGTCCAGATACATCCGGGTTCGAGGTATTCGATACCTTGAACCGAAAGGTATTGGCTGTCAAGCGGCGGGAGGCTGACGGACGGCGGTCACCGCATCCGGGTGGCGGTATATTCGCCGCGGATATGGGAATCGAAATAATCGCCCTTTTCGGCGGCGTCCTTCAGGCCGTACCAGTCCCAGCGCGGCACGGCGTGGTAGCGGTAGATGGCGCCCGACGCGAACTCGATCTCCAGCACCCCCTGGGCCAGGTCATAGCCCATGGAGCGGATGGTGTCGGAGGCGACGGGCCGGCGGGCGATCGCGGGACCCCCGCCCTCTTTCGGGTCCTGCTGCATGGCAGGCAAACGCGCGAGCCGCGATTTCGCCCCATTCCGGCCCGGCCCGCTGCGGCTGCGAAGGCCGGGCGCGGGTAGTGCCCTAATTTGAACCCGTAGCCGCTTCCCAGTTCTGGCCGTCGAACGGTCTAACGGTGAGCATCTTAATATCCACGTTATTCAGGCACCGGACATTGACATCAATCTTGTCGGGGTCAGAGCGCGAACATAGAAGCTGTGGATGCCGCATGTCCTGCAGAAGGTGTGCTGCGCGGTCCGGGTATTGAATTTGTAGGTGGCCAAATCCCCTTCGCCGCTCAACAGCCGGAATTTCTCCGGCTCCACGATGAGATGTAGGAAGCCTTTCTTGGTGCAGATTGAGCAATTGCAGTCCGAAATATCTTTCAAGTCCGTCTCAACCTCAAACCGGACCTTCCCGCAATGACAACCGCCAGTATAAATCATGTGCACCCTTGTTCCTTAGTTTGACTTTGGCTTGTAGCCGCGCGAGCCCCAAGCATCAGCCCGGCTCCCATACAACCGGCGGCGGCGCTCACTATGGGTAACAGGAGCCCCGGATAGCCAAGCCGCAGATGCGCTTCCGCCAGCCCACACATAACCAGCAGCAGAAGCAGGCCGCCAACCCAAGCCGCGTATCGATCCTTCGACGGGAAATCGGCGCGTTGCTGATATATGCGCCACGGGACCGCGACCGCCAGCACGCAGCCCAGGGCAATTTCCAGGATGGTCACGGTGCTCATGCTTGCCCCTAGTGGATGTCCGCTCCACAAATTCCGCAAGCGTCCAGATCCTATCAGAAACGCCCGCCGCCATGGCAGGGCGGTGGCGCCAAACCGCGCCCGACGCGAACTCGATCTCCAGCACCCCCTGGGCCAGGTCATAGCCCATGGAGCGGATGGTGTCGGAGGAAACGGGCCGGCGGGCGATCGCGGGACCCCCGCCCTCTTTCGGGTCCTGCATGGCAGGGAAACGCGCGAGCCGCGATTTCGCCCCATGCGCTCCAAGGCGATGGCGTCGGACAAAACGGCCTACTATCCTGCCCGCAGTGGGAAACAGGCGGGCGCGGGAGGGTCGAATGGGCGCGGAAGAGCTGATGGTGACGGTCACGGCGGCCTTCGAACGGTCGGATCTGAGGCCGCTTCTGGCCGCCCTGGATGATGACATCGTGTGGAAATCGGCGTCCCGGGTCGGCGGGCCGTTCAGCTTCCAGGGAGATTACCTGACGAGAAGCGGCGTGGTGGAAGTGCTGTCCAACATCTCCCGGGACTATACCTTCCAATCCATGAAGCCCAGGGAAGTGGTGGCCAAGGGCGATGTGGTCTGGGGGCTGTTCGACGCGGCGGTGCGCTTTGACCGCAAGGGGACAATTGACGAGCCCCGGACCGTGGCGCTGGAAATCGCCATCCGCTGGCGGGTCAGGGACGGCAAGATCGTGGAACACCAAGCCTTTTTCGATACCGCCCACCTGCTGCTGCAGCAGGGCAGCCTTTAGAATTTCCCCAGAGCGGGGTGCGGCCCGCGCTGCGGCTGCGAAGGCTGGGGCGCACGAATTCTTGCCATACCGTCATGTTGCGCGTATTGTCGCGGCCCCGTGGAGACAAGACCCGTCACAGACGAAGCGCACCTGTAGAAGAATCCCTGCCCGCCTTCCGTGCGCGCCTGGACGAGACAGTACCTTCCTTCCCTGCGACTGACGAACCCTCCCGCCCGGACCGGCATTCCGCCGATCCGGAATTTTTGCAGGACTAAGCCATGACGATCGGAACTGTTAAGTTTTTCAATACCTCCAAGGGCTTCGGCTTTATCGCGCCCGATGGCGGCGGCAAGGATGTGTTCGTGCACGCCACCGCGGTGGAAGCCGCCGGCATGCGCACCCTGAACGAAGGCCAGAAGGTCTCGTTCGACATCGTTCCCGACGCGCGCGGCGCCAAGGCATCGAACCTCAAACCCGTCTAAAGCACGGGAAATGGGTAATGGAGGCCGGCGCCCTGCGCCGGCCTTTATTTTTGGTCGCGCGGCCTGGCGCGAAGTCTCCAACTTCGCGGGGCCGGTACTCCGTTTGGCCTCTCACGCCGGCGGCCTTAGAATGGCAGGCATGATCCGCTTTCCTCAGGCCCCGCTTCGGACGGGCCCGCGCTGATGGGCCTGGAACAGCCCATTTCCCCGCCCCGGCTGATCGAACTGATCGACGCCGACGCGCTGCGCCGCGACCTGACCGCCATGGCCAGGGAGAGCGGCGAACCCGGCCAACTGCGCCATCACGGCCTCACCCTGATCAAGGCCGCCTTCCAGGCCGGGCGGGCCAAGATCCAGCATGCGGTGGAGGAAGAGGGATTGCCGGGGCTTGCGGCGGCGCGCGCCTTGTCGGCGCTGCAGGACGCCGTGATCCAGGTGATCTACGATTTCGCGGTCAAGCATGTCTATTACGCCCAGAACCCCACCACCGCCGAGCGGCTGGCGGTGGTCGCCACCGGCGGCTATGGCCGCGGCGAGCTGGCGCCGGGCTCGGACGTGGATTTGCTGTTCGTGCGCCCCTTCAAGCAGACCGCCTGGGGCGAGAGCGTCATCGAATTCATCCTCTATATGCTGTGGGACCTGGGGCTGAAGGTGGGCCACGCCACCCGCAGCCTGGCGGAATGCATGCGGCTGGCCAAGCAGGACATCACCATCCGCACCGCCCTGCTGGAAGCCCGCTTTGTGTGGGCCGACCGCGCCCTTTACGACGAACTCCGGGAGCGGTTCTGGAAGGAGGTCGCCACCGGCAGCGGCCAGGATTTCGTGGAAGCCAAGCTCGCCGAGCGCGACGCCCGCCATGCCCGCCAGGGCGAAAGCCGCTATCTGGTCGAGCCCAACGTGAAGGACGGCAAGGGAGGCCTGCGCGACCTGCAGACCCTCTATTGGATCGGCAAATATCTCTATCACGTCGAGGACGCCTCCGACCTGATCAAGCATCACGTCTTCACCGCCGAGGAATACCGCCTGTTCCAGAAGGCGGAGGCGTTCCTGTGGAATGTGCGGGTCAGGCTGCATTACCTGTTGGGGCGGGCGGAGGACCGGATCTCCTTCGACGTCCAGACCGGACTGGCGGCGGTTCTGGGCTATCGGGACGCGGAGAAGCCGCGCCGGGCGGTGGAAGCCTTCATGCGCAGCTACTTCCTGGTGGCCAAGGATGTGGGCGATTTGACCCGCATCTTCATCGCCGCTCTGGAGGAGCAGCACCGAAAGCCCAAGCCCTCGCTGGCCCGCATGCTGCCGGGATTCCTGAAGCCGCGCGGGCCGGGCGACGCCTTCTATGTCGAGAATGGACGGCTCACCGCCGGGCCCAACGCCTTCAGCCGCGATCCGGTCAATATCCTGCGCATCTTCCAGGTGGCGGACGATAGGACCATCGACATCCATCCCCATGCGCTCCGCACGCTCACCCGCTCGCTGGATCTGATCACCGACGATCTGCGCCGCGATCCCGACGCCAACCGCATCTTCCTGGAGACGCTGACCTCGCGCCACAATCCGGAATGGGCGCTTCGGATGATGAACGAGGCCGGCGTGCTGGGCCGCTTCGTGCCGGAATTCGGCCATGCGGTGGGGCTGATGCAATTCAACATGTACCACCATTATACGGTGGACGAGCATCTGATCCGGGCGGTGGGCAATATCGCCGCCATCGAGCGGGGCGAACACAAATCACGACAATCCGCTGGCCACCGAAATCGTCAAGCGCATCCAGTCGCGGCCGGCGCTCTATTGCGCCATCCTGCTGCACGATATCGCCAAGGGGCTGCCCGGCGATCACAGCGAGGTGGGCGCCAAGATCGCCCACAGCCTGTGCCCCCGGCTGGGGCTGTCAGCCCCAGACACCGAGGCGGTGGCCTGGCTGGTGAAGATACCATCTGGTGATGAGCGACACCGCCCAGCGCCGCGATCTCGCCGATCCCAAGACGGTCCGGGATTTCGTCGCCCAGGTGCAGACGCCGGAGATGCTGCGCCTGCTGTTGGTGATCACCGTGGCCGATATCCGGGCGGTGGGGCCGGGGGTGTGGAACGGCTGGAAGGGCCAGCTGTTGCGCGAGCTTTATCATGCCGCCGACCAGATGATGGCGGGCGGCGACCAGGCTCCCGCCCGCAGCGCCCGGGTGGAGGCGGCCAAGGCGGCCCTGGCCGAACGGCTGAAAGACGTGCCGGACCGGGATGCGTGGCGCGGCTGTTGGCGCGGCACTATGACGGCTATTGGCTGAGCTTCGACGCCGCGGAGCAGGAGCGGCATGCCCGGCTGATGCTGAAGGCCGACCAGGCCGGCGACCTGCTCACCCTGGCCGCCGAGCCCAGCAACATTCCGCGACGTGACCGAGATCATCCTCTACACCCCGGACCATCCCGGCCTGTTCTCGCAATTCGCCGGCGCCATCGCCATGTCGGGCGGCTCGATCGTGGACGCCAAGGTCACCACCACCACCGACGGCTTCGCGCTGGACATTTTCTCGGTGCAGGACATGGAGGGGCTGGCCTTCGACGATCCCGACCGGCTCAGGCGGCTGAAGCAGACCATCGAGAAGACGGTCACCGGCGAGATCTGGCCGCGCCGGGCGCTGACCGCGCGGCGCCCGTTCAAGACCAGGACCAGCGCCTTCACCATCACCCCCAAGGTGCATTTCGACAATGACGCGTCGCTGACCGCCAGCGTGATCGAAGTGGAGGGGCTGGACCGGCCCGGCCTGCTCTATGACGTCACCCAGGCCCTGTTCGAGGCGGGGCTTTCGATCTCCTCCTCGATGATCGCCACCTATGGCGAGCGGGCGGTGGACGTGTTCTATGTCCGCGACGGTTTCGGCCACAAGATCCGCCATCCCCACCGCATCGCCGCCATCGAGGACCGGCTGAAACAGGCGCTTCAGGGCAACCCTTGATGGGGCGGGCCCTCGCGGGGCATAACCCCGCCCGCAAAGGACCGTCCCATGACCAGCCATAAACCGCTTGTGCTTTCGGGCATGCAGCCCACCAACACCCTGCATCTGGGCAATTATCTGGGGGCGCTGAAGAATTGGGTGCGGATGCAGGCCGAGATGCCCTGCCTGTTCTGCGTGGTGGACATGCACGCCATCACCGCCGAGGCCGGATACGGCAAGCCCGAGGAACTGGCCCAGGCCACCCGCGAAGTCGCCGCCGCCTATATCGCCGCCGGGGTCGATCCCAAGCGCACGCCCATCTTCAACCAGGGCCAGGTGCCCGAACATGCCGAACTGGCCTGGATCTTCAATTGCGTGGCGCGGCTGGGCTGGCTGGACCGCATGACCCAGTTCAAGGAGAAATCCGGCAAGCACAAGGAGCGCGCCTCGGTGGGGCTCTACACCTATCCGGTGCTGATGGCCGCCGACATCCTGGTCTACAAGGCCACCCATGTGCCGGTGGGCGAGGACCAGAAGCAGCATCTGGAACTGTCCCGCGACATCGCCCAGAAATTCAACAATGATTTCGCGGCGCCGGATTTCTTTCCCCTGCCCGAGCCGGTGATCACCGGGCCGGCGACCCGGGTGATGAGCTTGCGCGACGGCACCAAGAAAATGTCCAAGTCGGAAGAAAGCGACATGTCGCGGATCAACCTCACCGACGATGCCGACACCATCGCGGGCAAGATCCGCCGCGCCAAGACCGATCCCCATCCGCTGCCCGACAGCAAGGAAGGGCTGAAGGGGCGGCCGGAGGCGGAAAACCTGATCAACATCTACGCCGCCCTGGCGGACCAGGATGCCGACACGGTGATCGCCGAATTCGCCGACCAGCAATTCTCCCGCTTCAAGCAGGAGTTGGCGGACTTGACGGTGGCCAAGATCGGGCCGGTGACCCAGGAGATGCGGCGGCTGTTGTCGGATCCGGCGGAGATCGACCGGATCTTGAAATCCGGCGCCGCGCGTGCCCGCGCCATTGCCATACCGGTAATGGCCGAGGTGAAAAAGAAGGTCGGCTTCATTGCCTGAGGCCAAAAATGTGCTGGTCACCGGCGCCGCCAAGCGGTTGGGGCGGGTGATCGCCCTGCACCTGGCGGGCGCGGGCTGGAATGTGGCGATCCATTATCACGGATCGCGCACGGAGGCCGAAGCCACCGCCGGCGACATCCGCACCCTGGGTGCGAAGGCCGCAACCCTGAAAGCCGATCTGTCGCGCGAGGACGAGACCGCCGGGCTGATCGAGCGCGCGGGCCAAGCGCTGGGGCCGCTCACCGCCCTGATCAACTCCGCCTCCCTGTTCGAGAATGACGATTGGCAATCGGCCAGCCGCGCCAGTTGGGACGCGCATATGGAAACCAATCTGCGGGCGCCCTTTCTGCTGTCGCAGCATTTCGCGCGGCAGGTGAAAGGCAAAGGCGCGATCGTCAATATCGTCGACCAGCGGGTGCTGAAGCCGACGCCGCAATTCCTCTCCTATAGCCTGTCCAAGGCCGGACTTTACTGGCTCACCACCACCTTGGCCCAGGCGCTGGGCCCGCAATATCCGGGTCAATGCGGTGGGGCCCGGCCCCACCATGCGCAACGCCCGCCAGTCGGAAGCCGACTTCGCCCGCCAGCGCGACGCCACCATCCTGAAGCGCGGCGCCGAGCCGGAAGACGTGGCCCGGGCGGTGCAATATCTGCTGGAGGCCGAGGCCGTCACCGGCCAGATGCTGGCGGTGGATGGCGGCCAGCACCTGATCTGGCAAACCCCGGATGTGCGGGTGGGCGAATGAGCCGGCCTGAGCCCCATATCATCGCCGATTCCGCCCGCGGCATCCGCCATGTCTTCATCCGCAATCTGGAATTGCCGGCCGAGATCGGGGTGTGGCGCCACGAACATGGCAAGGCGCAGCCGGTGCGGATCAATGTCGATCTGGCGGTGGAGGATCTGATCGATCTGGGCGACGACCTCGCCAAGGTGGTGGATTACGGCTCCATCGAAGAGAAGATCCGCGCCATTATCGGCGAGGGCCATGTCCGGCTGATCGAGACCTTGGCGGAACGGATCGCGGCGGCCTGTTTCGAGGATGGCCGGGTACGGGTGGCGCGGGTGCGGGTGGAAAAGCTCCATGCCCTGCCCAATGCCGAAAGCGCCGGGGTGGAGATAGAAAGAACCCGTCGGGCTTGATGGACGCGTGGCAATCGCAGCCGCGCGTGAATATATTGCCGCCATGAACCCCGAGACGCGCCCGCTGAAGGGCGCCGAACGCATCGCCGCCTATCTCAAGACCCTGCCCGATCAGCCCGGCGTCTATCGCATGCTGAACGCGGCGGGCGATGTGCTGTATGTCGGCAAGGCCAAGAGCCTGAAGAAACGGGTCTCGGCCTATGCCCGCGGCGGCGTCCATAGCGACCGGCTCACCCGCATGGTGGCGGAGACCGCCGAGATGCTGTTCGTCACCACCGCCTCGGAGACCGAGGCGCTGCTGCTGGAATCCAATCTGATCAAGCAGCTCAAGCCCCGCTACAATGTCTCCTATCGCGACGACAAGAGCTTTCCCAATATCCTGCTGCGTCAGGATCATCCCTTTCCGCAATTGCTCAAGCATCGCGGCGCCAAGTCGGCGAAAGGAATCTATTTCGGCCCCTTCGCCAGCGCCGGCGCGGTGACCCGCACCCTCAACACCCTGCAGCGCGCCTTTCTGCTGCGCTCCTGTTCGGATTCGGTGTTCGCCGCCCGCACCCGGCCCTGTCTGCTGTTCCAGATCAAGCGTTGCAGCGCGCCCTGCGTGGGGCGGATCGACGAATCCGGCTATCGCGAATTGGTGGAGGAAGCCGAGAGCTTTCTCACCGGCAGGAGCCGCGGGGTGCAGGACGCGTTGATCGCGGAGATGAACCAGGCCGCCGACGCGCTGGATTTCGAGCGGGCGGCGCGGTTGCGCGACCGGCTGAAGGCGATGAGCCATATCCAGTCCAGCCAGGGAATCAATCCCTCCACCTTCGACGAGGCCGATCTGTTCGCGGCCTATAGCGAGGGCGGGCAGACCTGCATCCAAGTGTTCTTCTTTCGCGCCGGCCAGAATTGGGGCAACCACCCCTATTTTCCCCGGCACGACCGCGACATGGCGCTGGCGGAAGTCTTGGAATCCTTCATCGGCCAGTTCTACGACTCGCGCACCGCGCCGAAACTGCTTCTCACTTCGGAGGATCTGCCGGGCAAGGCGCTGCTGGCCGAGGCCTTGTCCGTCCGCGCCGGGTTCAAGGTGGAAATCTCAAAGCCGCACCGGGGCGAGAAGCACGACATCATGGACATGGCGCTGGCCAATGCCCGCGAGCAGCTGGGCCGCCGCCTGGCCGAGAACAGCGCCCAGACCCAATTGCTGGACGGGGTGGCCGAGGCGCTGGGACTGGAGGCGCCGCCCCGCCGAATCGAGGTCTATGACAATTCCCATATCCAGGGGGCCCATGCCATCGGCGCCTTCATCGTGGCCGGGCCCGAGGGCTTCGAGAAGAATCAGTACCGCAAATTCAATGTCAAGACCGCCGATCTCACCCCCGGCGACGATTATGCGATGATGCGGGAAGTGTTGACCCGCCGCTTCTCCCGCCTGATCAAGGATGAGTCCGAGCAGGTGTCCGATTCCCGCTGGCGGCGTCCCGATCTAGTGCTGATCGATGGCGGGCCGGGGCAGCTGGCCGTTGTGTCCCAGGTTTTCGCCGATCTGGGGGTGGAAGATGTGGCGCTGGTGGGCATCTCCAAAGGGCCCGACCGCGATGCCGGACGCGAGCATTTCTACATTCCCGGCCGCGAGGCCTTCCGGCTCGATCCCAAAAGCCCGGTGCTTTATTATTTGCAACGGTTGCGCGACGAAGCCCATCGCTTCGCCATCGGCAGCCACCGCAAGAAGCGCAGCGCCGCCATCGGCGCCAATCCGCTGGACGAGATCGCCGGCGTCGGCGCGGGCCGCAAACGTGCGCTGTTGCAGCATTTCGGTTCCGCCCGCGCGGTGGCGGCGGCCAATCTGACCGACCTGGAGAAAGTGGGCGGGGTGAGCGGGACCTTGGCGCGGAAAATCTACGACTTTTTCCATCCCAATACGTGACCTTGCGAAGCCATCCTTCTACACTCGCGCCATGATCGCCCTGCCCAACGCCTTGACCATCCTGCGCATCCTGCTGGTGCCGGTTTTTGCGGTCGCCTTCGTCATTCCGGGCGAAGCGGCGCGGCTGGTGGCGTTCCTGGTTTTCGTGGTAGCCGGAATCAGCGACGCGCTGGACGGGCTTCGTCGCCCGCAAACTCAATGCCGGCTCCGCCTTCGGGCGAATGCTGGACCCCATCGCCGACAAGGTGCTGGTGGCGGTGGCGCTGATGATGCTGGTGGCGGAAGGCACCTTCCAGCAATTCAATCCCACCACCGGGGCGCTGAGCCTGCTGAGGCTGGTGCCGGCCCTGATCATCCTGTCCCGCGAGATCCTGGTTTCGGGCCTGCGGGAATTCCTGGCCGGCACCCGGGTCAGCGTGCCGGTGACCGCCATCGCCAAATTCAAGACCGCGGTGCAGATGGTGGCGATCGGGGCCATGATCCTGACGCCCCTGGCCGACCGGTTTTTCCCCGGGGTGCCGGCGCTCACCTATTCCGCCGTCGCCTATGCGCTGTTGTGGATCGCCGCCGCGCTCACCGTCTATACCGGGGTGGTCTATTTCAAGAATGGCCTGACCCATATCCGCCCCGGCCCGGAGCCGGTAAGGGACCGGGCGTGACCCTGCTCTATTTCGCCTGGGTGCGGCAGAAGATCGGCAAGGGCGAGGAACAGTTGACGCCGGAGGCGGGCGACGTCGCCGCACTTGATCGCCTATCTGAAAAGCCTGGGGCCGAATTATGCCGACGCCTTCGCCGATCTTGCGCGCATCCGGGTCGCGGTCAATCAGCGCCATGCCGGCCTGGACGCCAAGCTCGGGCCCGAAGACGAAATCGCTTTTTTCCCGCCGGTGACGGGAGGCTGACCGTGCAGACCCGCATTCTGATCCAGCGCGAGGATTTCGACCTGAACAAGGAAGTGGCCGATCTCGCCGGCGATGGCGAAGCCGGCGCGGTGGCCAGCTTCACCGGCCATGTCCGCCAGGATGGCGATCTGTCAGCCCTCACCCTGGAACATTATCCGCGGATGACGGAATCCGAGATCGCCCGGCTGGCGGCGGAGGCAGAAACCCGCTGGCCGCTCACCGGCGTCACCGTCATCCACCGGGTGGGAAGCCTCAAGCCCGGCGACCGCATCGTGCTGGTGGCGGTGGCGTCTAAACACCGCCACGCCGCTTTCCAGGCCTGCGAATTCCTGATGGATTTCCTCAAGACCAAGGCGCCCTTCTGGAAAGAAGAGGCGCGCGGACAGGGCCATCACTGGGTCCAGCACCGCGCCAGCGACGAGGATGCGCTTAACCGCTGGCGGAAATAGCGTCTAGGCCGGCACTTTGACGCCCCGGACTTCGTCGGCACGGAGCAGCGGCCAGGGAAAGTGGCTTCCACTTTCCCGTCCGGCCGTGCGACCCAATAAAATGAATAGTGCTACTATGCCGTTACTTTGACGCCGCGCACTTCATCGGCATAAGCGTTCATCAGCGTCTCGGTCAGCTTGCCGGGCTTGAAGCGATAGGGCCCGATCTCCGACACCGGCGTCACTTCCGCCGCCGAACCGGTGAGGAAACATTCCGAGAAGCCGCTCATTTCCTCCGGCTTGATGTGGCGCTCGATCACCGGCACCTGACGCGCCTTGGCGATGGCGATCACCGACTGGCGGGTGAGGCCGTTGAGGAAACAGTCGGGGACGGGCGTGTGCAGGCTGCCATCCTTGACGAAGAACACATTGGCGCCGGTCGCTTCCGCCACCAGCCCGCGATAGTCCAGCATCAGCGCGTCGGCATAGCCCTTGGACTCGGCCTCATGCTTGGAGAGGGTGCAGATCATGTAGAGACCCGCCGCCTTGGCGTGCACCGGCTCGGTGTCGGGCGGCGGGCCGGCGCCAGCGGGCGAAATCCAGCCGGATGCCCTTGAGCTTTTCTTCCGGGCTGAAATAGGACGGCCAGGGCCAGCAGGCGATGGCGACATGGATCTTGGTGTTCTGGGCGGAGACCGCCATCATCTCGCTGCCGCGGAAGGCGACGGGGCGGATATAACCATCCTTGATGTTCTGCGCCTCGGCGGCGGCGATGCAGGCGGCGCTGATCTCGTCCTGGGTGAAGGGAATCTTCATCCCCAGCGTCTCGGCGGAGAAGAACAGCCGCTCGGTATGCTCCTTCAGCTTGTAGATGCGGCCGTTATAGATGCGCTCGCCTTCGAACACGCTGGAGCCGTAATGCAGACCATGGGTCAGCACATGGGTCTTGGCCTCTTTCCAGGGCACCAGCTTGCCGTCATACCAAAGGCTGCCGTCGCGCTGATCGAAGGGGATCACATCTGCCATTTCCGCTATCCTCAACCGCCGGCCGCAGCCGGTTTCCGCTTGGGTTCCCGGGCCTTGCTCCGTTCCGGCCCAGGTTCTAGTTATGTCAGCATGGCGGAGGCGAAAACCGCAAGAGCCCAGGGCGCGGATGGAACAGGCGAACCGGGAATAGCAGCCATGACTCCCGCCAAACCCTCGATTTCCGACCCGCATCTGCTGGTGGTGGACGATGACGAGCGGCTGCGGGCGCTGCTGCAGCCGCTATCTGTCCGCCAACGGCTTTCGGATCAGCGCCGCCGCCAATGCCGCCGACGCCCGCGCCCTGATGAAGGGCATGGCCTTCGACTGCCTGATCCTGGATGTGATGATGCCGGGCGAATCCGGGCTGGAACTGGCCAAGAGCGTGCGCGGCCAGTCCCGCATCCCCATCCTGATGCTGACGGCAAGGGGCGAGGCCCAGGACCGCATCGCCGGCCTGGAACTGGGCGCCGACGATTATCTGCCCAAGCCGTTCGAGCCGCGCGAACTGCTGCTGCAGGATCAACGCGCTTCTGCGCCGGGCCACGCCGGTCCTGGAAACCGCCAGCCGTCCGGTGCGGATGGGCGGCGGCGCTTTACGATCCCCAGACCTCGCGGCTGACGCGCGGCGGCAAGCCGGTCAAGCTCACCAGCTCGGAAGCCGCGCTGCTGCAACTCTTCGCCGCCAATGCCGGCCATCCCTTCTCGCGCAGCGATCTGTGCACCCGGCTGGGGGTGGCGTTGGAGCGGTCCATCGACGTGCAGGTGACGCGCCTGCGCCGCAAGATCGAGGAAGATCCCAAGCTGCCGCTCTATCTGCAGACGGTGAGAGGAGTGGGCTATGTCCTTGTCCCCGACCGCAACTGACAGGCGCGCCGCCCATACCGGGCCGCGTTTCGCGCCCGGCCGCTTCGTCAAGCGTTTCCTGCCGCGCGGGCTGTTCGGCCGCTCGCTGATCATCATCGTGGCGCCGATGGTGCTGCTGCAGGGCGTGGTCACTTACGTCTTCTTCGAGCGCGATCTGGATACCACCACCCGCGCGGATGGCGCGCGACGTCGCCGCCGACGTCGCGCTGCTGGCGACCCTGGAGGATTCCACGCCCAGCCTGGAGCGCGATGCGCTGCGCGCCTTGACCGCGCGGGAGTTGCGCTATCGCATCACCTTCCATGACGGCGACAAGATCGCGGCGCCGACCCGTCCGCCCACCAGCACCATCGACCAGGCGCTGGACGATATTCTCGCCACCAGCATCATGCCCCGGCGCCATTTCGAAACCGGCCGGGTCGGCGATGATTTCGACATCAAGGTGGAGTGTGAAGGACGGGGTGCTGGAGATGCTGGTGCCGCGCGACCGGGTCACGGTTTCCCAGCCCGACATCTTCATTCTCTGGATGGTGGGTTCGGCGCTGATCCTGCTGGCCGTGGCCATCCTGTTCCTGCGCAATCAGGTGCGGCCGATCGAGCGGCTGGCCCGGGCGGCGGACATGTTCGGCAAGGGCCGGCCGGTGCCCGACTTCAAGCCCTATGGCGCCACCGAAGTGCGCCGCGCCGCCCAGGCCTTTCTCACCATGCGCGAGCGCATCGAGCGCCATGTCACCCAGCGCACCGAGATGCTGGCCGGGGTCAGCCACGACCTCAAGACGCCGCTGACCCGGATGAAGCTGGCGCTGGCGATGATGCATGACGATGCCGATATCCGCGCGCTCAAGTCCGACATCGCCGAGATGGAGCATATGCTGGACGATTATCTCGCCTTCGCCCGCGGCGAAGGCGGGGAGGAATCCGAAGCAGACCGATCTCGGCGAATTGGTGCGCGACACCGCCGCCGCCGCCGCCAAGGCCCGGGCGGTGCGCGGACGAGCGGCTCACCGTCGCCGCGCCCGAGCATTGTCCTGCTGAGCGTGAAGCAAGGCGGCCTTGCGCCGCTGCCTCACCAATCTGGTGGACAATGCGCTCAAGGCCGGCCGCCATGTCGCGGTGACGGCTGATCCGGGGCGAGCGCCAGGCCGAAATCGCGGTGGAGGATGACGGGCCGGGCATTCCCGAACAACGGCGCGAAGAAGCCTTCCGGCCGTTCCACCGCCTGGACCAGGGCCGCAATCTGCAGGCGGGCGGCTCGGGCCTGGGCCTGGCCATCGCCCGCGACATCGCCCGCGCGCATGGCGGTGACATTATTCTCGACAAAAGCGCGATGGGCGGCCTGAAGGCGGCGATCCGCCTGCCGGTCTAATCACCCCCCACTGTCTCTTTCGCGCAAGCGCTCAGAGACATCTCCCCCCGCCAATGGCTGTCGCCATGCGGGGGGAGAAAGCCTGCGCGTGGCGACTGCTATCGTAACTGTTCAGCCCGCTTGCGGGCGGCGTGGATGGCGCGCTTCATCAGGTCTTCCAGGCCATCTCTGGCCATCAGCACCTTCAAGGCCGCTTCGGTGGTGCCGCCGGGACTGGTGACGGCTTCGCGCAAGGCCCGCGCCGGCGATTTGTCCGCAGCCAGCAGCGCGCCGGCGCCCGCCACCGTGGCGCGCGCCAGTTTCTCGGCCTGAGCCGCGCGGCAGGCCTTCGGCGATCCCGGCTTCGGTCATCGCTTCCGCCATCAGAAACAAATAGGCGGGGCCGGAGCCCGACAAGGCGGTGACGCTGTCGATCAGATCTTCCTTCGCCACCCATACCGTCTCGCCCAGCGCCGACAGCAGCCGGCCGGCCAGGCTGCTTGTCGGTTGCGCTCGCGCCCCGCGCCGCAAAGAGGCCGGTGATGCCATGGCCGATGGCGCCGGGCGTATTGGGCATGGCGCGGATGATGCGCGCTTTCCGGCCCCAGGCGCTGGAACAGCAGGCTGGTATGGGTGCCCGCCGCAATCGAAATCATCAGCGCGCCGGATTGGGCGATGCCGGCCAGCCGCGACGCCTCGTCTTTCAGGATCTGCGGCTTCAGCGCCACCACGCAGGCGGAGAAATTTTGCGCCGGCACCTGCGACGAGCTCGGCGACCAGGGTGATGGCCTTCTTCCGCGCCAGCCCGCGCAACCCGGCGGACGGCTTGGGTTCGACCACCACGATCGGACCGAGTTTGTGCGCGATCCAGCCCTTGAGCAAGGCGCCGCCCATGCGTCCGGCGCCGACAAGGAGAAGAGCTTTTCGGCCTCTATTCGGCGCGCCAGTTGCGCTCACGCGCGCCCCGCGCACTCCAGCACCGCCGCGGCCACGGCATCCTCGGCGCTCTTGCCGCCCCACAGCACGAACTGGAAGGCCGGGTAGTAATGCTCGCAGGCTTCCAGCGCCAGATTGAGCAGGGCTTCGCATTGCGAGGCGCTGGCTTCGGCGCCGGGAAAGATCATGGCATGGCGGAAAACGATGGCGCCGTCCTCCTGCCAGAGATCGAAATGGCCGATCCACAGCCGCGCATTCACATACATCAGCAGGTCGGCGACATGCTGCCGCCGCACCTCGTCGCTCACCCGCATGTCGAAGGTGGAGGTGATGTGCAGCGACTTCAGGTCGTCGCGCCAGGAGAAGCTGAAATGATGGTCGCTCCATTTGCCGGCCACCGAAAGATTGAGTTCGTCCCGGCCTGGCCGCTCAAAAGTCCAGCCATTTTCCTCCACCGTCTGCTCCAGCATATCGATGCGGATGCGGCGCCAGGGCGAATTCGTCTTGCTGAGTTACGGTCATGCCAGGGGCTCCAAGCCACAAAACGAAGCAGTTGCGGTCCAAACTGGCACAAGATTTTGCGTTGGCACAAGAGTCCCGGAGTCTCCTTGGGCATCATGGTTAAAGATTCCACAGCTTTGGAGACCGGCTGGGCGGCTAGCCTAGGCTAGGCGGCGAATTTGGCCTCCAGCGCCGCGATCCGGGCCGCCAGCGCCTCATTCTCGGCGCGGGCCTTGGCCGCCATCGCCTTGACGGCCTCGAATTCCTCCCGCGGCACGAAGTCCATCTCGGCCACCAGCCGTTCCAGCCGCTGTTTCACGAAGGTGTCGATCTCGGCCCGAGGCCCTGGGCCATGCCGGCCGCGTCGGTAAACATCTTGGCCATGCCGTCGAGGAACGGATTGTCGGTCTGCGCCATGGCAATTCTCCTGAGGTCCGCTTTGGCTTTAGTATGCCATGAACGCCGCGTCATCCGGCAATTGCATGCTTGACTGTTGACATCCGGCCCTTGACACCCGGCGCGAAGCACCGCGAGTTAGCGCCTGCATGTTCCCGGAAATTATCCCCTATCCCCATATCAACCCGGTGCTGGTGCAGCTGGGCCCCTTCGCCATCCGCTGGTATGCGCTGGCCTATATCGCCGCCCTGCTGTTCGCCTGGTGGGGAATCGGGCGCGCGGTTGCGCAACAAATCGCTGTGGACCGATCCGCCCTTCAACGGCAAGGCGCCGGCCACCGAGGATCAGATCGGCGATCTGGTGGTCTGGGCCACTTTGGGGGTCATCCTGGGCGGGCGGCTGGGCTGGGACCTGATCTACGGCGTGGGGCTTTGCAGTGTTTCGCCCTATGCCGATTACTGCCGCGGCCTGCCTTACGCTTTTGTCACAAATCCCCTGAAGCTGATCGCCGCCTGGGAAGGCGGCATGTCCTTCCATGGCGGGCTGTTGGGCGTGGTGATCGCGGTCTGGCTGTTCTGCCGCCGCCAAAAGCTCAAGATGCTGCCGATCGCCGATCTGGCTTGCGCCTTCGCGCCGCTCGGCCTGTTTTTCGGCCGCATCGCCAATTTCATCAATGACGAATTATGGGGCCGCGTCACCGATGTTCCCTGGGCGATGGTGTTCCCGCGCGGCGGTCCTTTGCCCCGCCATCCCAGCCAACTCTATGAAGCGGCGCTGGAAGGCATTCTGCTGTTCATCATCGTGCAGGTGGCGTTCCGGGTGTTTCGCGCCCAGGACCGGCCCGGCCTGATCTCGGCGATCTTCTTTCTGGGCTATGGCACCTTCCGGTTCATCAGCGAATTCTTCCGCGAACCCGACGCACCCTTCCTGGGTCCGATCAGCATGGGCATGGCGCTTTCGATCCCGGTCTGGCTGGGCGCGGGCGCGCTGTTCGCCATTGCCTATAAACCCAGGAAATGAACGGCCTGGGTGAACGCATCGCCGCATTGATCGCGGCCCAGGGTCCGATCTCGGTGGCGCAATTCATGACCCTGGCGCTGCATGATCGCCGAAGCCGGCTATTACGCCACCCGCGATCCTCTCGGCCAAGGAGCGGCGACTTCGTCACCGCGCCGGAGATCAGCCAGATGTTCGGCGAAATGCTGGGGCTTTGGTGCGGCCAGGTCTGGATCGATCAGGGCCGCCCCAAAAACGCCAGGCTGGTCGAGCTGGGGCCGGGGCGGGGCAGCCTGATGGCCGATGCTTTGCGGGTCTTGAAACGGGTGCCCGGATTTCTGGACGCGGTCGAGCTGGTGCTGGTCGAAGCCAGTCCCGTCCTCAGCGACATGCAGCGCGAACGGCTGAAGGACGAGCGGCGCGCGCATCCGCTGGACCGCGCGCTTCGATGTCACCGACGCACCGCTGCTGCTGCTGGCCAATGAATTCTTCGACGCGCTGCCCATCCGCCAATATGTCAAGACCGCGCGGGGCTGGTGCGAACGCATGGTGGTGGTGAAGGATGACGCCCTGGATTTCGCCCTGGCGCCCTTGCCGGCGCCCATGGCGGCGATTCCCGCCTCCCGCGCCGGCGCGCCGGAGGGCGGCGTATATGAAACCTCGCCGGCCGCCACGGCCTTGATCGGAGAGATCGCCCGGATCATCGCCACCCGCGGCGGCGGCGCGTTGATCCTGGATTATGGCTATGACGAACCCGGCTTCGGCGAGACCCTGCAGGCGGTCCGCGGCCATGAATACGCCCCGCTGCTGCGCGCGCCCGGCAGCCAGGACCTTTCCGCCCATGTCGATTTCACGGCGCTGGGCGACGCGGCACGGCAGGGCGGCGCGGCGATTTGCGGACCAAACCCGCAAGGCGATTTCCTGAATGCGCTGGGTATCAGCTGCCCGGGCCGGTGCGCTGATCAAAGCCAATCCTGCTGAGGCCGAAACGGTAAAAGCCGCGCTGGCGCGCTTGACCGCGCCGGACCAGATGGGGCGCCTGTTCCAGGCGATGGCCGTGATGCCCTCTTCTGCGCCGCCGCCGCCCGGCTTCCGATTGGAGCCCGCATGAAGATTCACCGCACCGCCGATCTCACGAATTTGCCCACCATCGCGCATGGGTTCTTCGGCCGCGAGGGTGGGGTTTCCCGGGGCGTGTATGCCAGCCTGAATTGCGGTCCCGGCTCGCGCGACGTTCCTCAAGCGGTGGTCGAAAATCGCGCTCGCGCTCTGGCGGCGCTTGGCCCCGGATTGCGGCTGATAACTTTGGGGCAAATTCACAGCGCCATCGTCCATCCGGTCGGACCGGAATGGGACTTCGATGTCAAACCAGAGGGCGACGGGCTGGTGACGGACCGGCCTGGCGTGGCGCTCGGCATTCTCACCGCCGACTGCGCCCCGGTGCTTTTCGCGGACGCCGAAACCGGCGTGATCGGCGCCGCCCATGCCGGCTGGAAAGGCGCGGCGGCGGGGGTGCTGGAAAACACGGTCGCCGCCATGGAAAAGCTGGGCGCCCGGCGCGGCCGGATCGTCGCGGCCATCGGACCCGCCATTTCCCAGGCCAATTACGAAGTGGGCCCGGATATGCGGGCCCGGTTCGCCGCCGGGGATGACCGTTTTTTTGCGCCCGGCCGGGCGGGGCATTTCCATTTCGACCTGCCCGGCTATGCCGCCCACCGGCTCCGCCAGGCCGGGGTGGGAAAAATCGCCGATCTCGGCCTTTGCACCTATCCCATGGAAAATGGATTTTTCAGCTTTCGCCGCACCACCCATCGGGGCGAAGCCGATTATGGCCGCGAACTCTCGGCGATCGCATTGGTGTCAAGAAATGCATGAAAAGCCGGGTTTCGCACCGTCCTGAAACAGCCGGTATTTCCCCATTCCTGACCGGGTTGCGGCCCCCTGCCCGGACCGCTACAAGCGCGTCACCAAAACTTCATGGGGGCCTGGGAGCGCGCGATGACGGATCTGAACGGTTCGCGGGGCATGCGCCTGATTGCGGGCAATTCCAACCAGGCCCTGGCCGCGGCCATCGGCCAATATCTCGCGCTGGAGCCGGTCAAGGCCCAGGTCCGCCGCTTCGCCGACATGGAGGTGTTCGTCGAGGTGCAGGAAAATGTCCGCGGCGAGGACATGTTCGTGATCCAGTCGACCAGCTTTCCCGCCAATGACAATCTGATGGAATTGCTGATCATGATCGACGCGCTGCGCCGCGCCTCGGCCCGGCGCATCACCGCGGTGATCCCCTATTTCGGCTATGCCCGCCAGGACCGCAAGGTCGGCCCCCGCACCCCCATTTCCGCCAAGCTGGTGGCCAATCTGATCACCGAGGCCGGGGCCAACCGGGTGCTGACGGTGGATCTGCATGCCGGCCAGATCCAGGGCTTCTTCGACATCCCCACCGACAATCTGTTCGCCATGCCGGTGATGGTGCGCGACATCAAGGAGCGTCTGAACGGCAATCTGCCGATGGTGGTGTCGCCGGATGTGGGCGGGGTGCTGCGCGCCCGCGCCTTGGCGCGCCGGCTGGGCACCGACCTCGCCATCGTGGACAAACGGCGCGAGCGGGCGGGCGAATCCGAAGTGATGAACATCATCGGCGATGTCGAAGGCCAGGCCTGTGTGCTGATCGACGACATCGTGGATTCCGGCGGCACCATCTGCAACGCCGCCGATGCCCTGCTGAAGAACGGCGCCACCGACGTCTATGCCTATGCCACCCATGGGGTGCTGTCGGGCGGGGCGGTGCAGCGGATCGCCAACTCCCGGCTCAAATCCATGGTGGTGACGGATTCCATCGAGGCCACGGCCGACATGAAGGCCTGCGCCAATATCCGCAGCATCTCCATCGCCCCCCTGATCGGCGAGGCGATGCGGCGAATCAACAACGAGGCCTCGGTTTCCAGCCTGTTCGATTGATATTTTGGCCTGCCGGGGCGCCGCCGCCGCTGTCCCGACGCGCGGCTGACCGGCAGATTCCCCCGCCGCACCAGCGGAGCCAGCGGGGCGCAGACCAGTTCGTCTCCAACACCCTGGCCTTCGGGCTTTAAGCCGTTCCCTCTTCCCGATAAGGTCGCGCGGCCCGGGAGGAATGCCATGCTCAAACTTTATTATGCGCCCAATGCCTGTTCATTGGCGCCGCACATCGCGCTCAACGAAGCCGGCGCGGCGTATGAAGCGGTGGCGGTGGATACCAGAGGCGGCGAGCAGCGCTCGCCATCCTATCTCGCCATCAATCCCAAGGCCCGGGTGCCTTCGCTGGCCACCGACCGCGGCATCCTGACCGAGGTGCCGGTCCTGCTCGGCTTCATCGCCCGCAGCTATCCCGAGGCGAAGCTGGCGCCCTCAGACGGATTCGAATTCTTCCAGATGCAGTCCTTCAACACCTATCTGGCCTCGACCATCCACATCACCTTCGCCCATATTTTCCGCCCCGAGCGCTATGCCGACGGCGAAGCGGCCAAGGCGGAGATGCGGGCCAAGGCGGCCAAGAGCCTGATCGAGCAATTCCAGCTGGTCGAGGACCAGCTTTCCGATGGGCGGGACTGGGTGCATGGGCGCCCAATACACCGTCTCCGACCCCTATCTTTATGTCTTTGCCCGCTGGTTCGAGCGGGAGGGGACCGGCAGCATCGCCCAGCTGCCCCGGATCGCGGCCCATCGCGCCCGCATGCAGACCCGGCCCCAGGTGCTGAAAACCCTGGAACAGGAAGGCCTGAAGCCGGTCTGATCCCGTACGGGCCGGGGCCGGTTGCACAGCCCGGCCGCATCCGCTAAAAGCCCGCTTTTCCGGGGCCCGTCGGGCCGGGCCGGACGCGGAAGGATCAGGAAAATGGCGCAGGTTCAAGAACTTAAGGTGGAAGCGCGCGAAGGCCGCGGCAAGGGCCCGGCCTACCAGGCGCGGCTCAAGGGCCTGATCCCCGGCGTCGTCTATGGCGGCGGCACCGAGCCGGAGACCGTCGCTGTCGATGGCCGCACCCTGGAGCGCCATATCGAGAAGCGGCGCCTTTCTCACCACCCTGCTGATGCTCGACCAGGCCGGCAAGAAGACCCGGGTGATCCCGCGCCAGTTGCAGCTGGACCCGGTCAGCGACCGCCCGGTGCATGTCGATTTCATGCGCCTGATCGAGGGCGCCACCGTGCGGCTGGAAATTCCGGTCCGCTTCCGGGGCCAGGGCGAATCGCCGGGCCTGAAGAAGGGCGGCGTGCTCAATATCGTGCGCCACGAGATCGAGCTGATCTGCCCCGCCGACCGCATCCCGAATGAAGTGCTGGTGGATGTCGCCAGCCTCGACATCAACGATTCCGTCCATATCTCCGCGCTCACCCTGCCCGAAGGCGTGAAGCCCACCATCCGGGGCCGCGACTTCACGGTTTGCTCCATCGTGGCGCCCACCAGCGTGATCGAAGAGCAGCGCGCGGCTGCCGCCGCCGCCGCCGCCGAAGCCGCGCCCGCGGAAGGAGCCGCCCCCGCCGAAGGCGCCGCCGCAGCTCCCGCCGCCGCCGCGGCCGCCGCCCCGGCCAAGAAGTAACACCGCGCCTAGTGTCGTGGTTTCGAAGTTCGCCCCCTTGTCGATATCAGCCGCTTGGCGAACTTCGAAACCAAACCGACACTAGAATTCAATAGCTTGCTAGTGTCCTTTCGATTCCGAAATTCGCCAAGAGCCCGATATCGAGATGATGCGAATTTCGGAATCGGGACACTAGGGAGGCGTTTCCGTCATGGACACGCCATTGCTCATTGCCGGGCTCGGCAATCCCGGCCCGCACTATGCGCGCAACCGGCACAATGCCGGCTTCATCCTGGCGGACGAAATCCACGCCCATTACCGGTTCGGGCCCTGGCGGGCGAAGTTCGAGGGCTTTCTGTCCGAAGGCGCGCTGGCCGGCCGCAAGACCTATCTGTTGAAGCCGCAGACCTACATGAACCATAGCGGCGTCAGCGTCGGCGCGGCGATGCGGTTCTTCAAATTGCCGCTCTCGGCCCTGGTGGTGATCCATGACGAGATCGATCTCGCCGCCGGCAAGATCAAAGTGAAGACCGGCGGCGGCGATGCCGGGCAGAACGGATTGCGCTCCATCACCGCCAGCCTGGGGCCGGACTATCGCCGGGTGCGCATCGGCATCGGCCATCCCGGCGAGAAATCGCTGGTCACCGCCCATGTGCTGCAGAATTTCTCCAAGGAAGACATCGACTGGCTGAGACCGCTGGCAGGCGCCATGGTCGAGGCGGCGCCGCTGCTGGCGCGGGATGACGATTTGGGCTTCATGTCGAAAGTGGCGCTGCTCACCAAGCCGGAAAAACCGGAAAAACCAAAAAGCACCAAGAAAGACACCGAGTAATGGGATTCAAATGCGGAATTGTCGGCCTGCCCAATGTCGGCAAGTCCACCCTGTTCAACGCCCTGACCCAGACCGCGGCGGCGCAAGCCGCCAATTATCCCTTCTGCACCATCGAGCCCAATGTCGGCGATGTGGCGGTGCCCGATCCCCGGCTGGAGCCCCTGGCCAAGATCGCCGGCTCGGCCGAGATCATTCCCACCCGCATCACCTTTGTGGACATTGCCGGGCTGGTGCGCGGCGCCTCCAAGGGCGAAGGGCTGGGCAACCAGTTCCTGGCCAATATCCGGGAAGTGGACGCGGTGGCGCATGTGCTGCGCTGCTTCGAGGATGACGACATTACCCATGTCGAGGGCCGGATCGATCCGATCGGCGACGCCGAGACGGTGGAAACCGAATTGATGCTGGCCGATCTGGACAGCCTGGAAAAGCGCATCATTCCCTTGGAGAAGAAGGCCAAGTCCGGCGAGAAGGAGGCCAAGGAGCAGCTGGCGCTGATGATGAAGGCGGTGACCCTGCTGCGCGAGGGCAAGCCGGCGCGCCTGGCGGAGCTTGTCAGCCGAGGAACGCGGGCCCTATTCCCAGCTCGGCCTGATGACCGCCAAGCCGGTGCTCTATGTCTGCAATGTCGAGGAAGCGTCCGCCGCCGACCGGCAACAAATATTCGAAGATGGTCGAGGACAAGGCCAAGGCCGAAGGCGCCCGCGCGGTGGTGATCTCGGCCAGGATCGAGGAGGAAGTGGCGCAACTGCCGGCCGAGGAGCGCGCCGATTTCCTGGACTCATTGGGGCTGGACGAGCCCGGCCTCAACCGGCTGATCCGCGCCGGCTATGACCTGTTGGGCTGCTCACCTTCTTCACCGTGGGCCCGAAGGAAACCCATGCCTGGACGGTGACCAAAGGCTCGCGCGCGCCCCAGGCCGCGGGCGTGATCCATACCGATTTCGAGGACGGCTTCATCCGGGCCGAGACCATCGCCTATGACGATTATGTCGCCGGCAAGGGCGAGGCCGGCGCGCGCGAGGCGGGCAAGTTCCGGCTGGAAGGCAAGGATTACGTCGTCGCCGACGGCGACGTGCTGCATTTCCGGTTTAATAACTAGACGCAACCTCACGATAGCGGTCGCGTACCGAGGCTCGTCTCATAAACAAAGCCTTGCCATCCAGCTCTACGCGCAGTTTTTGATAGTGGCATGCGTGGCCTAAAGAGCCTCGGCGATTGCAAGTCGGCCGACAAGTAATAGATGCGTAAATTTTTAGGTCAGCGCTGGCCAAAACTAAAAATAATGGAAAGTAGATCGCCGCTTCCATCCGCTCCTTTTGCGGCTTCCATGCTGCACCAAGGACCGTATTCGGGATTCTGCTTATGTCTTTGGCTCTTGCTGCCTTTACCTGACCTAAGTAACCGCAAAATCGCAGATCACGTCGGCACATTTGAAGATTGGCCGGTAGTCTAATGAGAGAACGAGATCTTTTGCATTTCGGGCAGGAGCAATTCCGAACAACCATTTGTTCGCCGAAATGACCCAGTTCTTGAAATGCAGTTGGCATTGGCCTTCTCGGCTTTAGCGCAGACTCGCCTCGATATTCCCGCCATCGACGGTGATGACCGCCGCCGTGGTCTTGGTGGCGGTGGCGAGATAGACGAAAGCGTCGGCCACGTCTTCCGCCGTCACTTCCCGCTTCAACAGATTGCCGGCCATGTAATCGGCCTCGCTGACGCCGCGGGCCTTGGACCGCGCCGCCACCATTTCGTCGGTCAGAAGCCCGCTGCGGATGCGGTCGGCATTGACCGCGTTGGCGCGGATGCCGTCCTTGCCGTGATCCAGCGCATATTGCTTGACCAGGAACAGGGTCGCCGCCTTGGGCAGGCCATAGGGCCCGAAATCCTTGCCCGGATTGACCGCCTGCTTGGAGGTGTTGAACAACAGGCAGCCGAAGGTGCCCTGGGCCCGCATGATCCGCACCGCGGCCTGCGCCACATTCTGATGCGCCCAGAAATTGAGCTCGAAGCTCTTGCGCAAGGTCTCGTCGTCCACCGTGCCGATGGTGCCCTGCCAGGCCGCCCCGGCATTGGAGACCACGATGTCCACGCCGCCGAAGGCTGGCGACCACCTTGTCGAATGCCGCCTTGATGCCGGCGGGATCGGTGACGTCGCAGGCCACCGCCAGCGCCTTGCCGCCGATCTTTTTCGCCGCCGCCTGGGCAGCGTCCGGATCGCGGTCCAGGATCGCCACTTCCGCGCCCTGGGCGGCCATGGCCCGGGCCGTCGCCGCCCCGATGCCGGAACCGCCGCCGGTGACCACCGCCACCTGCCGGGCCAGCACTTTTTCGTTCGACTTGCCCAGCTTGGCCTGTTCCAGCGACCAATATTCGACTTCGAACATGTCGAATTCGCTGATGCATTTGTATTCGCCGATCGCCTCGGCGTCGGTGATCACCGCGATGGCGTTTTCGGCGATGTCGGCGGCGATGGCCGCATCCTTGGCGGTGGCGCCCACCCCGAACATGCCCACCCCCGGCACCAGGATCACGCGCGGCAGCGGATCCAGTTCTTTTTTCTTCACCGGGCTCTTGGCGTTGTTGCGGGCGAAATAATCGTGATAGCGGGCGATGAAGGCATCGGCTGCGGCCCGCACCTCGCCCGCCCATTCTCCCAATTTGCCCTTCTCGGGCGCCGGCACGATCATCGGCCAGTTCTTGGTGCGGATGGTGTGATCGGGGGTCACCACCCCTTGCTGGCTGTAGCGGGCAAGCTCCGCCCCATTGACGTAATTCAGGATTTTTTCGTTGCTGCGGAAATCCAGGATCTGCCGCTTGGCGGTGCCTGCCGTCGCATTCTTCTCGATGGCGACGGCGCCGCGCAGGATGGGCGCGATCTCCGGCACCGAGGCGAGATTGGCGGGGAGCTTGGCCTGCACCAGCGCTTTGCGCTGCCGCGCCAGCCGCTCCTCCGCCAGGGTGACGAATTCGATCATCCGGCCATAGGCCTCTTCCGCCGTCGCGCCCACGGTGAAGATGCCGTGCTGGAGCAGCACCAGACCTTCCACATCCGGGTTGCGGTCGAACACATCGGCCACCGATTTGGCCAGGGCGAAGCCGGGGATGGTGTAGGGCACATACGCCACCCGGTCGCCGAACACCTCGCGCGCCACCGCCTCGCCGTCCGGCTGGTCGGTGAGCGCCAGCACGGCGGTGGAATGGGTGTGATCGATGAATTTGTGCGGCAGGAAGGCGTGCAGCAAAGTCTCGACCGAGGGATTGGGCGAGGTGGAATCCAGCAGATTGATGCGCTGGAAATTCACCATGTCCTCGTCCGACAGTTTGGCCAGCGCCCTTAAGCGCCGCAGCGGTTCCAGCCGCACGGCCGGAAGGCCCTGCGGCTCGATCGCGCCCATGTCCCAGCCCGAGCCTTTGATGCAGATCACCTCGACATCGTCGCCCAGCATGTCCTTCATCACGGTCTTGACCGAAGTGTTGCCGCCGCCATGCAGCACCAGCCTGGGATCGGAGCCCAACAACCGGGTGGTATAGGTGCGCACCGCCAGATCGGCATTCACGCCCTTGGGCGCGGTGCGCGTCACAAAAGCGTCAGCTTCGGCCTGGGACCAGCGCGATTGCATGAGAGACCTTCAGGCTTTGGGGAAGAGGCTGGTTAAGCCTTCCGGGCTGGCGGCGCAAGTGCCGCGTTCGGTGATCAGCCCCGTCACCAGCCGGGCGGGCGTGACGTCGAAAGCGGGATTGGCGGCGGCGCTGCCCGGCGCGGCGATGGCCACCGTGGCGACTTTGCCGTCCGGCAAACGCCCGGTCATTTTCAGCACTTCATCCCCTGACCGTTCCTCGATCGGAATGTCGCGGCCGCTATCCAAACTCCAATCGATGGTGGAACTGGGCAGCGCCACATAGAAAGGCACATTGTTGTCCTTGGCCGCCAGCGCCTTCAGATAGGTGCCGATCTTGTTGGCGACATCGCCATTGGCGGTGACCCGGTCGGTGCCGACGATCACCAGATCCACCTGGCCCGCCTGCATGTAATGGCCGCCGGCATTGTCGGCGATGACGGTGTGCTTGACGCCATGCCCGCCCAGTTCAAACGCGGTGAGCGAGGCGCCCTGGCCCCGCGGCCGGGTCTCGTCCACCCAGACATGGAGGGGGATGCCGGCGTCATGCGCCAGATAGATCGGCGCCAGCGCCGTGCCGTAATCCACCGTCGCCAGCCAGCCGGCATTGCAATGGGTGAGGATGTTGACGGTCCGGCCCGGCTTCTTGGCCGCGACCTGCTCGATGATCTTCAGCCCATGTTCGCCGATGGATCTGGACATGGCCACATCCTCGTCGGCGATGGCCTGGGCTTCCCGCCAGGCGATCGCGGCACGTTCGGCGCGCGGCTGATTCAACAGCGCATCGCGCACCCGGCCCAAGGCCCAGCGCAGATTGATGGCGGTGGGCCGGGTCTCCGCCAGCCGGTCATGCACCCGGGCGAGATTTTCGTCGGAGGCATCTTCCCGCATCGCCAGCGCCAGGCCGAAGGCACCCACCGCCCCGATCAGCGGCGCGCCGCGGGTCTGCATGGTGGCGATGGCATGCGCCGCATCCTCCGCCGAGCGCAAGGTCAGGGTGACGAATTCATGCGGCAGCCTGGTCTGGTCGATGATGCCGAACGCGTCTTCGCCGATCGGCCAGACGGAACGGTAAGGAACGCCGTTGATCTTCAACTTTTCATTCCCGTCGCAATGCCGGACGGAGTTTCTAGCGACAGCGCGGCAACGGTGCACACTTTTCCCGGCATTGCTTCTAATGCCCCTCGAACGACACCAGCGTGTTCACCGGCTTGCCCAGGGCCCGCACCTTGGCGGCGCCGCCCAGATCCGGCAGGTCGATGACAAAGGAGCAGCCGATCACATGGGCGCCGGCCCGCTCCATCAGCCTTATGCCGGCGCTGGCGGTGCCGCCGGTGGCGATCAGGTCGTCCACCAGAAGCACCTGCTCGCCCGGTTTCAGCGCGTCGATGTGGATTTCCACCCGGTCCTGGCCATATTCCAGGGCATAGCTTTCGCCGATCACGGTGTAGGGCAGCTTGCCCTTCTTGCGGATGGGAACGAAGCCGCAGGACAGTTGATGCGCCACCGCCCCGCCCAGAATGAAGCCGCGCGCCTCCAGCGCCGCCACCTTGTCCACCCGCACCCCGGCATAGGGTTGCACCAGCTCGTCCACCGCGCGGCGGAAGGCCCGGGCGTTGCCCAGCAGCGTGGTGATGTCGCGGAACATGATCCCCGGCTGGGGATAGTCGGGAATGGTGCGGATCGTGTCCTTGAAATCCATCATGCTCGGCCCCTCTTCAAAATCCGCCCCGCCACCGCGTCGAGCTTGGCGGTGAGTACCGGGTCGCGCTTGCTGGGCGCGGTGACCACCGCGGCGTCCAGCATGGTCTCCACCCCCAGGGGACAGGGCGCACGCTCCGGTCCCAGCTTGGGCGCCACCGCCATGATCAGGCGGCGGGCATTGTCGGCATTGCGGTGCATCAGCTTGATCACCGCATCCACCGTCACATGCTCATGGGTTTCGTGCCAGCAATCATAATCGGTGACCATCGCCACGATGGCATAGGGAAGTTCCGCCTCCCGCGCCAGCTTGGCCTCCGGCATCGCGGTCATGCCGATCACGCTGCAATCCCAGCCGCGATAGAGAAAGCTTTCCGCCCGGGTGGAGAATTGCGGTCCCTCGATGCAGATATAGGTGCCGCCCTCGGCATGGTCGATCCGCTCCTCCCGCGCCGCCAGCGCCAGCGCCCCGGACAGCCTGGGGCAGACCGGATGCGCCATCGGCAGATGGGCGACGAAGCCGGGGCCGAAAAAACTCTTCTCGCGGGCGAAGGTGCGGTCGATGAACTGGTCCGCCATCACGAAAGTGCCGGGCGGCAATTCCTCCTGGAGCGAACCGCAGGCCGAGACCGAGATCAGGTCGGTGACGCCGATGCGCTTCAGGGCGTCGATATTGGCGCGGTAATTGATGCTGGTGGGGGTCTGGACATGGCCCCGGCCATGGCGGGGCAGGAACACCAGATCGACGCCGTGAAAGGTGCCGGTGAGCAGCTGGTCGGACGGCTCCCCCCAGGGGCCTTTCACTGTCTGCCAGCGGGCCTGTTCCAGGCCCGGAATCTCATAGACGCCGGAACCGCCGATGATGCCGAGAACAGTTTTGGACATGAAGAGGGGCGCTCTTTTCGAGGAAAGGCGCCCCTTTTAGCATGGCAGGGTCGAGGGGCAAGGATGCCGCTCACGACCCTTTTGCGACAATCAATGCAGATCCGACCAGACTTTCCTGTAAGCCGCAAACAGCAGGCCCGACAGCACCACCAGGAAGATCAAGACGGCAAAACCCATGCGCTTGCGCTCTTCCATTTTGGGATCCGAGGCCCAGGCCAGGAAGGTGGCCACGTCATGGGCCTCCTGGTCCAAGCTCGCCTTGGTGCCATCGGAATAAGTGACGGCATTGGCCACCAGCGGCGGCGGCATGCCGATATTCCAACCCTCGAAATAGGGATTGTAATAGGTGCCCGACGGCACCTCGAACCCTTTGGGCGGGGTCTGGCCGAAGCCGGTGACGATGGAATAGACGTAATGGGCGCCGCCCTCGCGCGCCTTGACGATCATGGACAGATCGGGCGGTACTTTGCCGTTATTCGACGCCTTTGCCGCTTCCTCGTTCGGATAGGGCGAAGGGAATTTGTCGGCCAGGATGCCCGGACGGGTGAGGCGATTGCCCTTGTCGTCGAAAATCTCGCCCTGGTCGTTGGGATCGGCGGGAATCTTATAGCCGGCCGCGATCGCCTTGGCCTGGGCCTCGGTGAAGCCGAGACCGCCCGCCTCGTCCAGATTATGGAAGGCGATATGGTCCAGGCTATGGCAGGCCGAGCAGACCTCCTTATAGACCTGGAAGCCCCGCTGCAGGGCGGCCTGGTCATAGGTGCCGAACGGACCTTCGAAGGAGAAACTCACATCCTTGACCGGCAACCGGGTGGTGTCGAACGCGGCCATCGCCGGGGCGGTGGCGAGAAGGCTCAAGGCCAGACCGAGAGGAAGAGCTAAGCGCATCGTATATCTCACTCGGCAGGGGCCGCGGCGGTACCGCCGAGCACGGATTGAGCGATGGAAGCGGGAAGTTTCCTGGGTGTCTCGATCAGGCCGACAATCGGCATCAGCACCCAGAAGAAGGCGAAGTAATAGAAAGTGCCGACCCGCGCCACCCACAAGCAGCGGAACCCCGAGGAAGGCGGCATCGACGGTCTGCGAACCGCAATAGCCCAGGATCACACAGTCCACCAGGAAGACCCAGAAGAATTGCTTCATCAGCGGCCGGAAGCGGCAGGAACGCACCCGGCTGGTATCCAGCCAGGGAATGAAGACCAGGGTGCCGATCGCGCCCACCAGCACCAGCACGCCCAGAAGCTTTTGCGGAATGGACCGCAGCATGGCGTAGAAGGGCAGCAGATACCATTCCGGCACGATGTCGGGCGGCGTCACCAGCGGATTGGCCTGCACGTAATTGTCCGGATTGCCGAAGAAATTCGGGGCATAGAACACGAACACCGCGAAGAACAGCACGAACAGGCAGAGATAAAAGGCGTCCTTCACCGTGTAATAGGGATGGAAGGGTACCGTGTCCTGCGGGCTCTTCACGTCGATGCCGAGCGGATTGTTGTTGCCCGGCACATGCAGCGCCCAGATATGCAGCCCGACCACTCCGGCGATGATGAAGGGCAGAAGATAATGCAGCGAGAAGAAGCGGTTGAGGGTGGCGTCGCCCACCGCGAAATCGCCCCATAGCCAGGTGGTGATGGCGGTGCCCAGATGCGGGATGATCTGGTCGATGGAGGAGAAGAGCGAGGTGATGACGGTGGCGCCCCAGAAGGACATCTGGCCCCAGGGCAGCACGTAGCCGAAGAAGGCGGTGGCCATCATCAACAGATAGATCAAGACGCCGATGATCCAGAGCAGTTCGCGCGGCGTCTTGTAGGAGCCGTAATAAAGGCCGCGGAACATATGGATATAGACCGCCAGGAAAAACATCGAGGCGCCGTTGGAATGGAGGTAGCGGACCAGCCAGCCGTAATTGACGTCGCGCATGATGTTTTCGACGGAGTCGAAAGCCATATTCGCGTTGGCCACATAATGCATGGCCAGCACGATGCCGGTGAGGATCTGCACGCCCAGGAAGAATGTGAGGATGCCGCCGAAGGTGTACCAGATGTTCAGGTTCCGCGGCGTGGGGAAGGTCTGGATCGTGTCATGCATCAGCCGGGGCAGCGGCAGGCGCTGATCGATCCATTTTTCGAAACCGGATTTGGGCGTGTAGGTCGATGGACCGGACATTCTTTAAGCTCCTCAACCGACCTTGATGCGGGTGTCAGACATGAAAGAATAGGGCGGAACCGCCAGATTCTGCGGCGCGGGGCCTTTGCGGATGCGCCCGGCCGTGTCGTACTGCGAACCATGGCAATGGCAGAGATAGCCGCCATAATCGCCTTCGAATCCGGTGGGCGTGCAGCCCAGATGGGTGCACACCCCCACCAGGATCAGCCATTCCGGCTTGATCGCCCGGTCGGCGTCGGTGGCCGGCGCGCTGTCCGGCAGATTGGCGTTGCGGGCCACGGGATCGGGCAGATCGCTCATCGCCACCGCCTTGGACTCGGCAATCTCCTTGGATGTGCGATGGCGCACGAACAAGGGATGGCCGCGCCACTTCACCACCACCTGCTGGCCCACAGCGACCGGGGCAATATCCACTTCCACCGACGACAGGGCCAGAACCGCGGCGGAGGGGTTCATCTGGTCGATGAACGGCCAAGCCGCGGCCGCGGCGCCGACGGCGGCCATCGCTCCCGTGGCCACGTAAAGAAAGTCGCGGCGGGTTGCGTCCATTGTTGTTGCTGTCACCGGAATCACCTTCTTCGAAGCGGTCTGAAACTGAAAACTGGCGTAAGGAGAACTCTCGCGCCGGAATTGCAAGCCCCCGGCCAAGGGAATAGCCCGAAACTTGCCCGCGCGCGCGGTAAAATAGAGAGTCGAATTTCGAGGGTCTTGCGGCACGATGCCGCAGAAAATGCCTTTTCCGCCCGTATCTTGGGCCCATGACGGAGAGAGTTTTGCGCCTGGCGCTCTACCAGCCTGACATTCCACAAAATGCCGGCTCCCTGATGCGGCTCTGCGCCTGCCTGGGGGTGGGGCTGGATATCATCGAGCCCTGTGGATTTCTGCTCAGCGACCGCAATTTCCGCCGGGCGGGGCTGGACTATCGGGGAGAAGTGATCCGCCACGAATCCTGGGACCGGTTCCGCCCCCCGGCCGCTTGTTGCTCCTGACCACACAGGCGGCGCGGGCCTATACGGACTTCGCCTTCGACCCGGCGGATACCCTGCTTCTGGGACGCGAAAGCGCCGGGGTGCCGCCACCGGTCCATGCCGCGGCCGATGCCCGGCTGCTGATCCCGATGCGGCCCGGCATGCGCTCGATCAATGTCGCCCAGGCGGCGGCGATGGTCCTGGGGGAGGCGCTGCGCCAGACGGGCCTGTTTCCCAACCCGGCCAGCCCGGGCCCGGACAGCGCGCGCGAAAAGCCGGTGTCCCGGCAAGGGGTGGTTTCGTGATCCATTTCACCCTGTTCGAGACCGGCGGACTGATCGCCCTCGCCCAGGTGGTGATGATCGATATCGTGCTGGCCGGCGACAATGCGGTGGTGATCGGCCTGGCCGCGGCCCGGGTGCCGCACGAGCTCCGGCACAAGGTCATCGCGTTGGGACTGGCGGCGGCGGTGCTGCTCCGGGTGGGCCTGGCCGCCATCGCCATCCGGCTGATGGAGATCATCGGCCTGACCTTGGCCGGCGGCATTCTTCTGTTATGGGTGAGTTGGCGCTTCTGGCGCGACATCTCCGCCGACTGTTCGGCGCCCCATGCCACCATCGATGCCGGGACCTCGCTTCGCCGCGCCATCCTGCAGATCGTGCTCGCCGACATCTCCATGTCGCTGGACAATGTGCTGGGGGTGGCGGGCGCGGCGCGCCAGCATTTCGACGTGCTGGTGGTGGGACTGTTTCTGTCGGTGGCGCTGATGGGCGCGGCGGCGGAACTGATCGCCCGGCTGCTGGAGCGGTACCGCTGGATCAGCTATCTGGGCCTCGCCATCGTGGTCTATGTCGCCTTTTCCATGATCTGGTCGGGCAGCCACACAGTCATGAAGGCGCTGAGCTGACGCGCAGCAAAATAGCTGTAGCATCGTCGCTTTTCTTGAAGCGGGGGAATTTTTCCGCCAGCGCGTCATCCTGTTCGATGGCGCGCAATTCCTGGCCCAGGGCGGCGAGACCTTTTTCACGGGCCGCCGCCATCAGGCCGGCCGTGTCATAGGCGCCGTAATCGCTGACCAGCGCCAGAAAGCCGTCGCTGGCGATCAGCAGCAGCGCGCCGTCATCGGCCTCCAATCTGTGGCGCGCGACATGGGCGGCGGCGCGGCGATCGGGCGAAAACAGCCAATTGCCCTTGGAATTGATCCGGTTGCGGGCGGCCCGGAGCAAAGGCTGGACTTCGGCCCGGTCGATGCCGGATGCCGCCGACAAATTCAACTGCCGTGCCATCTTCTTTGCCCGCGCCGCTTCGGCCTGGCGCTTTTCCACGGTTTCGCCGACCAGTTCGATTCGGCCTTCCTGTTCGACGATGGCGGCGCAATCGCCGAACCAGAGGAATTCCAACCCCCTCTGCCCTTCGCTGGCCCGAGGGCCAGCTACGGGCATCTCCCCCGCCAGCACGCTTCGCGTGCGCGGGGGCGAAAAGGCACGACCAAGCCTCTCGGCCACATCCTTTGACCCCCTCTGCCCTTCGCTGGCCCGAGGGCCAGCTACGGGCATCTCCCCCGCCAGCACGCTTCGCGTGCGCGGGGGCGAAAGGGCACGACCAAGCTTCTCCACCACCAACATCATCGATGCGCAGGGGGTTTGCCATTTCTCGCGGATGGGCCGGCGGGCGAGGCCGGCAAAGCTTTTCTCGGCATCCGCCAGCGCATGTTTCAGGGCCATGCCCGGCGCATCGCCGTCCTTGAGATGGGCGGCGAGCCGGCGGGCGCCGAACTGCGCCATCCAGGCGGCATCGCTGGGCCCCGGCAGCAGCGAGGGACCGAGGGGCGTGGCGCCATCCAGCACCAGCGCCGCCCGGTCCAGATGCGCCAGCGCATCCTCGTTGGGCTTTGCCGGATCGCCGGGAAGCGACAGCTGATCCAGAAGTACCAAACTCACGAGCTGATCACGCTTTTGAGTTTTTCCATCAGCGCCGCTTCATCCGGCAGGAAGTCACGCTCCAACCACCACTCCTCCACCTGAGCCAGAACCTTGCCCACCTCCGGGCCCTCGGCCACGCCGGCGGCCATGGCCTCGCGTCCGGTCAGGGGGAAGCGCGGCTTCTGCCAGCCATCGGCGATGGACAACAGCATCCGCCATTGGATGGCGGCGGCGCCGCGCGGACTTGCCGCCCAACTCAGCAGCACCCGGTCGCGAAACCGGGCCACGCCGATACGATAGAGCAACCGCCGCACATCCGCCGCCGACAGATGCGCGGGGATCTTCTCCTCCGCCTGGCACAGAGCCTCCAGCCGGGCGCGCTCGGCGCCGGACAATTTCAGCCGCTCACCCACCTGGCACGCCGCATCGGTGCCGTCGGGCAGAAGCGCCGCCAGGCGCAGGATCGCGTCGGCCGGAAGCTGGCTTTGGGCATCGATCAAGACCAGGTTTTCCAGCCTTGGAAGATTCACCGGAAAAGGCAGGATTTCGGACAATATCCCGCAAGCCGCCATGATCCGGAACGCCGGAACCGGATTTTGCGCCTCCAAAAGGCGCAACAATTCCTTGGCGATGCGCTCGCCAGACAATTGCGCCAGGCCGGCCTTGGCATCGGCCGCCGCGCGCAAGGCATCGGCGTCCATATCGCCCGTGCCGTACCAGGCATGGAAGCGGAACAGCCGCAGGATGCGCAGATAATCTTCCCGGATGCGCCGGGCGGGATCGCCGACAAAACGGACCCGGCCCGCGGCCAGATCCTCGATGCCGCCGTGATAATCGAAAACCTCGCCATCGGCGGCGGCATAGAGCGCGTTCATGGTGAAATCGCGGCGGGCGGAATCCTCTTGCCAATCGTCGGTATAGGATACGACGGCGTGGCGGCCATCGGTCTCCACATCCCGTCTCAGGCTGGTCACCTCGAACGGCCGGCCATTCACGATCGCGGTGACCGTGCCATGCTCGATACCGGTGGGCAGCGCCTTGATCCCCGCCAATTGCAATCGCCGCAGGCTTTCTTCCGGCGCCATCGGCACGGCGATGTCGATGTCCTGCGCCGCCCAGCCCAACATGGCGTTGCGGACCGCGCCGCCCACGAACCGGCCTTCGCCTAATGCTCCCAGCAATTTGCGGGTTTCAGGTAAAGTCATCCAGTCATGCTTGGCGGGATCGATTTTCATCTGAGCTCCGCAACCCCGACGCCGGCCAAGCGGGCGGCGAAATCCACCAGGATCGCCGCGGTGGCGCCCCAGATGGCGCGGCCTTGCGGCGTAAAGACATAGAATCGGCGCTCGCGCCCGCCCAGGATTCGGGTCTCCTGCTGGCGGTTGGCGGGATCCAGGAAATAGGCCAGCGGCGCCTCGAAGGTTTCCGCCACTTCCTCCGGATTGGGCGCCAGGGTGAATCCCTCCGCCACCAGGCCCACCACCGGGGCGATGTCGAAGCCGGTGCCGGTCCGATAGCGCGGCAGATAGCCGGCCACCGTGACAAAGGCCCGTGCCAGCCCGGTCTCTTCCAAAGTTTCGCGCAGCGCGGTTTCGACCGGCGAGGAATCGCCGGCCTCGCTGCGGCCGCCGGGAAAGCTGATCTGCCCGCTGTGCCGGGCCAGATGCCGGGTGCGCTGGGTGAAGAGGATGGTGGGTTCGCTTCGCATCACGATCGGCAACAGCACCGCCGCGGCGACGGCGTCGCTTTGGGTGGGAGGGCGCAATTCGGGATGGAGGTCATAATCGTCATGTCCGATCACGCTTGGCGGCGCCTGCAACAGCGCGTCGCCCAGGGTCGCCAGGGGATCGGCTTTGAGCCTGATCAGAATATCCTTCATGGCAGCGCGCCCATGACAAAATAGGCGCCGCCGCTCCATACCCCCAAACCGCCGTCGCGCGCCACCGCCCGTTCCACCAGCGCATAGTAGACGGAGCGGGCGAGCTTCGCTTCCAATCCGCCGCGCACATGGAGGTAAGGAATCGGGGCACCGCTGTTGGGATCGGGCTGAAACCGCATGGGATGATCCGGTCCCGCCCCGACTTCGTCGCCGACATTGGTGATGAAAGTCAGGCGCTGGCCTTCGCCTTCGCCGTCCACTGTCATCGAAACCGCAAGGAAAGGCGCATCCTCCACCCGGATGGAAAGCTTTTCGGCCGGGGTCACCAGCATGAACCCCGCGTCATCCTTGCGAAGCAAGGTCGAGAAAAGCCGAACCAGTTCCGGCCGGCGGATGGGCGCGCCCTGATGTGACCAGGTGCCGTCGCGGGCGATAACCATTTGGCTGTCGCCGCAATAAGGGGGATTCCACCGCTCCACCGGCGGCATTCCGGCCCGCCCCCGCGCCGCCGCCTGAAACGCGGCAAATCCCGAGTCGGTCGGATGTTCATAACCCATGGAGCGATTTATGCCGCTTCCGTATTATAAGTGAAGCCAGGACGGGGCTTTTCGCTGTTGCCACCGCTTGCCCAGGGTGCAGAATGACCACACCCCTGGCAGACGGCGGCCAAACCCCGTGAGATTCCGCCCGTGAGAACCGTATGATTGAGGACATGGAGACCCTAACCGAGCAGGACGCCCCGGCCCGGCTCGATGCCGCTGCCGAGACCTTCGCCCAGGCCAAAAAACGCCTGGGCCAGGTGATTTTCGGCCAGAGCGAAGTGATCGAGCAGGCCTTGGTCACGTTGCTGGCGGGCGGCCATGGCCTTTTGATCGGGGTGCCGGGACTGGCCAAGACCAAGCTGGTGGAGACGCTGGCGGTGGTGCTGGGGCTGGACACCAGCCGCATCCAGTTCACCCCCGATCTGATGCCCACCGACATCACCGGCTCGGAAGTAATGGAGGAAAACGCGTCGGGCAGCCGTCATTTCCGCTTCATCCGGGGCCCGGTCTTCACCCAATTGCTGATGGCCGATGAAATCAACCGCGCCAGTCCGCGTACCCAATCGGCGCTGCTGCAGGCGATGCAGGAAAAGCATGTGACGGTGGCCGGCGCGCGCTACGATCTGCCCCGGCTCTTCCATGTGCTGGCGACGCAGAATCCCTTGGAGCAGGAAGGCACCTATGCCCTGCCGGAAGCCCAGTTGGACCGATTCCTGCTGCAGATCGATGTCGGCTATCCCGATCTGGAATCCGAGCGCCGGATGCTGCTCGCCACCACCATGGGCGAGGAAGTCCGCGCCACAAAAGTCTGTGGTCCCGACGATCTGATCGCCGCCCAGGTTTTGGTCCGCCGCATGCCGGTTGGCGAGAAGGTAATGGATTCCATCTTGAAACTGGTGCGGGCGGCGCGGCCGGATTCCGATCATGACGAAACCCGCGGCCTGATCGCCTGGGGACCGGGTCCGCGCGCCAGCCAGGCTTTCATGCTGGCGGCCCGGGCCCGGGCGCTGCTGGACAAGCGGTTCACCCCCTCCACCGACGATATCGTGGCGCTGGCCGGACCGGTATTGCGCCATCGCATGGCGCTGAGCTTCGCGGCCCGCGCCGAAGGCGCCACCACGGCCCAGGTGATCGAAAAGCTTTGCCGCGCGCTGCTTTGAGGATTGGTGATTGACGGGATTTTCGCGGCTCCAGCATGAGGCGGACGCGCTGGGCGCGGGCCTGCCGCCGCTCATGGTGGCGGCCGACCGGCTGGCGGCATCCGTCAGCCTGGGATCGCATGGCCGCCGCAAGGCCGGGATCGGCGAGAATTTCTGGCAGTTCCGCCGCTATGCCTCGGTGGATTCGGTGGGCCGCATCGACTGGCGGCAATCGGCCAAGTCCCAGCATCTGTTCGTCCGCGAGCGCGAATGGGAATCCGCCCAGACCGCCTGGTTCTGGCGCGACAGCGATCCGGGCATGCGGTTCAGCTCGGCCGGGGTGACCAAGCTGGAGCGGGCCAATCTTCTGCTTCTGGCCTTGGCTTCGCTTCTGGTGCGCGGCGGCGAACGGGTGGGGCTTCTGGGCGCGTCCTATCTGCCTGCCGCCTCGCGCTTTACACTTTCCAGGATCGGCCATTCCCTGCTCGATCCCGCTATGCAGGACAAGGAACGCGTGCGCGCCGAGCGCGAGGACGGCCCGCCCAAAACGCCCATCGCGCGCGGTGCCCGCATCGTCTGGCTGAGCGATTTCCTGTCGCCGCAAGTGGAAGACCGCATGGCGGCCTTTGCCGGCCAGGGCGCGGTGGGACATCTGGTGCGGATCGTCGATCCGGCGGAGGAGGATTTTCCCTATACCGGCCGGGCCCGGTTCGAGAGCCCGCGCGGCCAGGGCAGCGCCCTGTTCGGCCGGGCCGAAAGCGTGGGCCAGGAATACCGCGACCGTTTCACCGCCCATGGCGAGAAGATTGCCCGCGCCGCCACCCGATTGGGCTGGACCATCACCGTGCATCGCACCGACCATGCGCCCCAGACCGCGCTGATCGCGCTGCATGCCGCCATCGGTCCTTCGTGAGGCCATGACCCTGTTCTCGGCATTGAGTTTCGGCGCCCCCTGGGTTCTGGCGGCGCTGGCCGTGCTGCCGGTGCTGTGGTGGCTGTTGAAGGTGACACCGCCCCAGCCGCGCCGCATCCTGTTTCCGCCCCTGCGTCTGCTTCTGGGATTGAAGGACGAAGAACAGACGCCGGCGCACACGCCCTGGTGGCTGATGCTGTTGCGGCTTCTGGCGGCGGCCCTGCTGATCCTGGCCCTGGCCGATCCGCTTCTGGGCCGGGCGGCAAAGATTCTGGGCGACGGGCCCCTGGTGATCACGGTGGATAATGGCTGGAGCGCCGCCAGGAATTGGGGGCAACGCCAGACCCTGATCGCCGATCTTCTGCATGTCGCCGGCGACCGGCCCGTCGCCATCGTGCCCACCGCCACCCAAGGCCCGGTGACTTTGCTGGACGCGGGCGCGGCGCAAAAGATCGCGCGGGAATTGAAGCCCATGGCCTGGCCGGGCGACCGGATGGCGGCGGCGGCGGAGATCGCCCGCGCCCATCTCGCCGGGCGGCCGGAGATCTTCTGGCTCAGCGACGGGCTGGAGGACGGCCATGGCCAGGCTTTCCGCCAGGCGCTGGCCGCGCAAGGGTCTTTGCGAATCTTCGTTCCGGATCAGCCGGTGCTGGGACTTTTGCCGCCCCGGCATGACGGCACCGGCTTTGCCGTCACCGCCATCCGGCCTGAGAGCCGCAATCCGGCGCGCATCCGCGTCGCCGCCATCGGTCCCAAAGGCGAAACATTGAGCGATGCGCCGTTGAACTTCCGGCCCGGCGCAACCCGGGGCACGGCGCACATCACCATGCCGCTGGAAGTGCGCAATCAGACTGCGCGGCTGGAGATTCAGGGCGAGAACACGGCCGGGGCCACCCAGCTTCTGGACACTGGCGGCGGCGAGCGCCGGGTGGGGTTGGTCGCCGCGACGGCGGCGGAAAATGAGCAACCGCTGCTGTCGGACGTCTATTATCTGGAGCGCGCGCTTTCTCCCTTCGCCGAAGTGGAGAAGGGCACCATCGGTGAACTGATCGATCATCACATCTCGGTCCTGTTCCTGGCCGATATCGGCAAGATCAGCGGCAGCGATGCCGAAGCGGTGACCAAATTCCTCAAGGGCGGCGGCGTCCTGATCCGCTTCGCGGGCCCGCGGATGACAAACGGCACCGACTCCTTCGTGCCGGTGGATTTGCGCAGCGGCGGACGCTATCTGGGCAGCGCCATGTCCTGGAACCAGCCCCAGCATCCGGCACCCTTTCCGCTCACCTCGCCTTTCAACGGCTTGCAGATTCCCGATGAAGTGACGGTGTCGCGCCAGATCCTGGCGGAGCCCGACGCCGATTTGGCGGACCATACCTGGGCCCGGCTGGCGGACGGCACGCCGCTGGTTACCGCCCGGCAGATGGGCGGCGGCTGGATCGTTCTGTTCCACGTCACCGCCAGCCCGGCCTGGTCCTCGCTGCCGCTGTCGGGATTGTATGTGAGCATGCTGAAACGTCTTTTGGCGCTGTCGGCGGGTACGCCGGCCGCCGCGCTGGCACGGCTTTCCAGCCTCGAGCCGCTCGCCGTGCTGGACGGCTTTGGACGGCTGGAGCAGCCGGATCCGGATATCATCCCCATCGCCGCCGGCGAATTCGAACGCACCTCCGTCTCGGCCAAACATCCGCCCGGCCTTTACGGCGCCAAGGGCGTGGCCAGCGCCCTCAACGCGTTGGGTGCCGACGCGAAACTGGCGCCGCTGGCGGTCTCCGGCGCCCAAAGCTATGGCGAAGCCCGCACCATCGCGCTCGAGCCTTATCTTCTGGCGTTTGCCGCCTTTCTGCTGTGCCTGGATGCGCTTTTATCGCTTTGGCTCAGGGGCTATTTCCCGCGCCGGCTGATCGCCGTGTCGGCCATGCTGCCGCTCTTGGTCATAGCGGCGGTGCCTCGCGCCCGGGCCGACGAAGCGATGAATCTCAAGGCCGCCCTGGATACCCGGCTGGCCTATGTGGTTACCGGCCTGCCGGATGTGGATCAGGTCAGCCGGGCCGGTTTGATCGGACTGGACCAGGCGCTTCGGGCGCGCACGTCCTACGAGCCGCAGGATCCGATCGGCGTGGATGTCGATCATGACGATCTCGCCTTCTTTCCGCTGCTCTATTGGCCGATGGACCCGCGCGAGAAAAACCTCTCGCCGCGGGCGGTCTCCAAACTCAACGACTATATGCGGCTGGGCGGCACCATCGTGTTCGATACCCGCGATCTCACTTTGGGCGCGGTGCGCGGATCCAATTCGCCCGGCGAACAAACCTTGCGGCGCCTGACCCAGGGGCTGGACCTGCCGCCGCTGGAGCCGGTGCCGTCCGATCATGTGCTGACCAAGGCCTTCTATATCCTCAGAAGCTTTCCCGGCCGCTGGACCGGCGGTCAGGTCTGGGTGGAAAGATTGCCGCCCGCCGAAAAAGACCGTGAGCGGGTGCCGGCGCGCGGCGGCGACGGCGTGTCGCCGGTGATCATCGGCGGCAATGACTGGGCCGCGGCCTGGGCGGTGGATGCGTCGGGGCACCCGATATACGAGCCGGTGCCCGGCGGCGAAGTGCAGCGCGAGATGGCGCTGCGTTTCGGGATCAATCTGGTGATGTATGCGCTGACCGGCAACTACAAGACCGACCAGGTGCACGCGCCCGCCCTATTGCAGCGTCTGGGCCGATGAGCGGGGCGCGCGCATGACCAGACTGGCTTTCGATCCGCATATTCCGCTTTCGCTGCTGGGATTTCTGATCGCGGCGGCGCTGGCGATCACCCTGTTCGGGCTGTGGCGCGGCGCCCGCGGCGCGCTGATGCGGGGCCTGGCATTCGCCATCCTGCTGTTCGCCCTTGCCGGTCCGATGCTGGTCAAGGAAACCCACGCGCCTTTGCCGGATATGGTGGCGGTGGTGGTGGATCGCTCCCAGAGCATGGGGGTGGGCGACCGCAACGCCCAGGTCGCGCAGGCGCTGACGCGCTTGCGCCGCGAACTCGCCGCCCAACCCAATCTGACGGTGCGCGAAACCAGCGTCACCACCACCACCACCGGCGAGAATAACGGCACCGAGGCGTTTCTGGCGCTGGACAATGCCCTGGCCGATGTGCCGCCCAGCCGGATCGCCGGCGCCATCATGCTGACCGACGGCGAAGTCCATGACGCGCCCAAGGCTTTCCCCTTCAAGGCGCCGCTGCAGGTCCTGATCGCGGGCGCCCGCGGCGAGCGCGACCGCAAGCTCACCGTCCTGAACGCCGAGCGCTTCGCGATTGTCGGCCACAGCGCCCAGATGATGCTCAGGGTGGATGATTTCGGCGGACCCGCCGGCGGCACCGCCGAAGTCACCGTGTCGGTGGACGGCAAGCCCCTGGGCACCCGGGTGGTGACCGTGGGCCAGGACACCACCGTGAAGGTACCCGTCGGCCATGAAGGCGAGAATATCGTGGAGTTGGCCGCGGTACCGGGCCCGTCGGAATTGACGCTTCAGAATAATCGCGCGGTGGTGACCATCTCCGGGGTACGCGACCGGCTCAGGGTGCTGCTGATCTCGGGCGAACCGCATGCGGGCGAGCGGGTGTGGCGCAATCTGCTGAAATCGGATCCGTCGGTCGATCTGATTCATTTCACCATTCTGCGGCCCCCGGACAAGCAGGACGCCACCCCGATCGAGGAACTGTCCCTGATCACTTTCCCGACCCGGGAATTGTTCCTGGAGAAACTCAAATCCTTCGATCTGGTGATTTTCGACCGCTATGCCGAGGCGGGAATCCTGCCCATGGCCTATTACCAGAACATCGCCAATTACGTGGAGGATGGCGGCGCCCTTTTGGTGTCGTCGGGCCCGGAATTCGCCGGCGACGAAAGCCTTTATCGCACGCCCCTGGCGAGCGTCCTGCCCGCCCAGCCCACCGGCGAGATCATCGCCCAAGGGTTCAAGCCGTTGGTCACGCCCGCCGGCCTGGCCCATCCGGTGACAAGGGATCTGCCCGGCAGCAATACCGAATCCGATCCCAAGCCGAGTTGGGGCCGCTGGTTCCGGCTGATCGGCGCCAATCCGATCGGGGGCCAGACCTTGATGAGCGGCCCAGGCGGCAAGCCGCTCCTGGTTCTGGATCAAGTGCGCAAAGGCCGGGTGGCCGAATTGATGTCGGACCAGATCTGGCTTTGGTCGCGCGGCTTCGAGGGCGGCGGACCGCAGGCCGAATTGCTGCGCCGCCTCGCCCATTGGCTGATGAAGGAGCCGGAGCTGGAGGCGGAAAATCTCTCCGCTTCGGTGGTGGATGGCCGGATGGTGGTGACCCGGCGGACCATGGCCAAGACCGCCAAGCCGGTGGTGATGACCACGCCTTCGGGCAAGGATGTCACCATCGCGTTGGAGCGGATCGAGCCCGGCCTATGGCGCGGCGCGGTCAAGGTCAGCGAGTTGGGGCTTTATCGTCTCACCGACGGCACGCTGTCGGCGGTGGCCGCGGCCGGGCCGCTGAACCCCAAGGAGGTCGCCGACATGCGCGCCACCGCCGATATTCTCCAACCTTTGGCGAAGGAAAGCGGTGGCTCGGTGCATTGGCTGACGGATGGACCGGTCGATGTCCGCCGGGTGGCGCCGGCCCAGACCGCCCATGGTTCCAACTGGATCGGGCTCCGCCGCAACGGCGCCTATCGGGTTACGTCTCTGGAGCAGGAGCCGCTCCTGCCGGCCTGGGCGGCGCTGCTTCTGGTGGTGGGCTCCCTGCTTCTGGCCTGGAAAATGGAAGGGCGCTAAAGCGCGGGCCTGTTTTCCGCAGATCGCGCGACAAATCAAAAGCGCCAGCCTCAGCCCAGTGGCGCGCCGTCCGGGCAAACCGGCTGGTCGATCCGGGCCCGCCGCACCGGTCCGGACAGCGCATCCAGCGCGCCTTCCACCAGCGCAAGACCGAGCAGGCGTGTGGCATCCACCGGCCCTGGAAAATCCAGGCGCCCGGGCTTGATCCGCACAAAGCCCACCCGCGCATAATAAGGCGCGTCGCCCACCAGCAGGATCGCCCGATACCCCCCCGCCCGCGCCGCCGCGATCCCGGCCTGCATCAGGGAAATGCCGATGCCGCGTCCGCGCTGGACGCCGTCCACCGCCAGCGGCCCCAGCAGCAGGGCATCGTCGCCGCCCACCTTGATCGGCCAGAATCGTACCGAGCCGCGCAGGACGCCATTCTCCCAGGCCACAAATCCCAGTTCCACCACCGGGTTCACGCCTTCACGCAGGCGATAGGCGGATTTGGCGTAACGGCCGGGACCGAAACCGGCTTCAGTCAAGGCCGCGATGAAAGGCTCGTCACCGGCCTGTTCCGGCCGGATTTCCCATTCATATTTCGCAGCCATTTGCGGCATGGGCTTCGACTACGCGGGGCAACCGGCAAAGGCAAGGCTTACCAATGGGGGCTCGGCTCTGCGCCGGATGCAATCTCGCCCAACCGCCGCGCGGTGGCGGCGGCGGTATCGGCCGGCGGCGCACCGGGCACCGCCCATTGAATGGCGCGCACTTCCAGGTTGGGGCGGAATTCGACCGTGCCGCCGCGAACCACGAACAGCGCGGTGATATGGGTGATCCACCAGACCTTGCGGCTGTAAAGCCCGAACAGACGTGCCTCGCCGCCTTTCAGGCCGACTTCCTCCTGCATCTCGCGGCGAAGGGCTGCTTCCGGCGCTTCGCCATGACCGATCCCACCGCCCGGTAGGCGCCATCCGGACATATAGGTCTGGCGCACCAGAAGCACCCGGCCCGCCTCATCCAGGATCGCGCCGGCGACCCCAAAGGCCACGGGATTGAAAAACGCCTTGGCCGTCAGAAGCAGGCCGGTGGGAACGCGGGAAAATCCGCCCATGCCCGAATTAACCCCGCCCCGGCCCATTCGTAAACCGATCGCCCGCGACAAATTCGTAAACCGGTTGATAACCAAATTTTTGTAACTTCCGGTGGCAATTTCGGCGTGTCGCGTTCCTTGCACCGGCCCTACGCCCGATCAGGGGATTGGCCGACCGGACGCGGCCGGAGTTGGCGTAAAGTCGGGGAGCGTAACGCGGATGTCGGGGGCTGTCTTCGAGTCGCTCAGAGTGCTGATTGTCGATGACAATCCGCATATGCGTTCCCTCTTGCGCATGCTGCTCAATGCGGTCGGTATCCGCGAGATCTACGAGGCCGGCAATGGTGTGTCGGGGCTGGAGGTCCTGCGTGAAAGGAAATGCGATCTCATTCTGGCGGACCTGGCGATGACGCCGATGGATGGACTGGAGTTCACCCGCGCGATTAGGACGGCGGAACGGGGAATCAATTCCTTTATGCCCATCATCATGACCACCGGCCACACCGAGAAGCACCGGGTGGAAGCCGCGCGCGATGCCGGAATCACCGAATTTCTGGTCAAGCCGATCACGGCCCAAAGCCTCTTCGCCCGTATCGCCGAGATCGTGGATCGGCCGCGCGCCTTTGTCCGCTGCGACAGCTATACCGGTCCCGACCGGCGCCGCAAGCCGGCTGAGAATTACGCCGGTCCCTGGCGCCGGCATGACGATTTCCAGGACCTGGCGGTGCAATGACCAGGAAAGCCCAGGTCATTCCGCCCGACGCCTATCCCCAGATGGTGAGCAAGAAAGACGTCGCCAAACTGTCCCGCCTGCTGCGTGCCAGCGACACCATCACCCGGGGCGCCGGCGTGATTGCGCAAGCCAGCGAAGCCTTGCAAGGCGGCGTGCGCGATTATGTGCGCGAATTGGAGCAGGCCATCGGCGACCACCGGATCACGGCGGAAAAGGCGCATGAGATACGCGGCTTCGCCGAAACCGTCGGCCTCAGGGCGACGGGGCGCATCGCCGACGGCCTGTGCCATTATTTCGAGGAAATGGAGAAATTCGGCTTGGCCCCCGACGATCATGTGATCGCCCTGCATGTCTGCGCGATCGTGCGCGCCGCCCATGCCGCGGACGAGACCAGCCGGATGAGCGACGTGGTGGCCCGGGAATTGGCCCAACTGGTGACCCGCAAGCTGGCGGAGACCAAGGCGCGACTGGGCGCCGCCGATTGACAAAGCGTTAATGGTCCAAACCCGCGCCTTTGGCGGGCAATTCATCCCTCTTTAAGCCCTGCCGTTAATAATAAGGCAACGGCGCGTGCCCGGTTGGGTGTGCGCCGGTGAAGTTCAGGCGCGGGCGGGTTTTCCTTTCATGCTTCAAATCGGCGGCCTTGTCGTTCTCTTCGCATGCGTGTTCGGCGGCTTTCTGATGTCGGGCGGCTCGCTGAGCGTGGTGATCGAAGCCCTGCCGCACGAATTGCTGACCATTCTGGGCGCCGCCATCGCCGCCATGCTGATCGCCGGCTCGATGTACACTATGAAGAAAACCGGCAGCTCGCTCGGCCAGGTGATCTCCGGACCGAAATGGAAGCCGGGCGACTATCGCGATCTGCTCTGCCTATTGTTCCTGCTCACCAAGACCATGAAGTCCAAGGGCCTGATCGCGCTGGAGGCGCATATCGAGAAGCCCGCCGAATCCTCCATCTTCAAGCGCTATCCCAAGATCATGAAGGATCATTTCGCGCTCGATTTCATCTGCGACACGCTCAGGATGATGACCATGAGCCTGGAGGATCCCCATCAGGTCGAGACGGCGATGGAAAAGCTGCTGGAAAAGCATCACAATGAGGCGATGGCGGGCGCCAACGCGCTGCAATCCATGGCCGACGGCCTGCCGGCGCTGGGCATCGTGGCCGCCGTGCTGGGCGTGATCAAGACCATGGGGGCGATCAGCGAGCCGCCGGAAGTGCTGGGCAAGATGATCGGTTCGGCCCTGGTCGGCACCTTCATGGGCGTGTTCCTGGCCTATGGCATTGTCGGACCCATGGGCACCCGGTTGAAGGCGATCGTGGACGAGGATGCGCTGTTCTATCATGTCATCCGCGACATCCTGGTGGCGCATCTGCACGGCAATGCGGCGCAGGTTTCGGTCGAGATCGGGCGCGGCAGCGTGCCGGGCGAATATCAGCCCAGCTTCCAGGAACTGGAAAACGCGCTCAATTCCATTCCGCCCGTTGGCGGCTGACGGAGCGGACCGCCAGTTTGCCGCGTTCCCGCGTTTCCATCAGCGACACGAAGAATATCGCCAGCGCGCCCGCCGCCACGCCCAGGGGCATCGCATAGGTCACGTCGAGATCGGTGCCGAAAGCGACGATGGCGCAGACGATCACCCCGGTCAGTTGCGCGATACTCTTAGGCATGGCCCCCCGCTTGCCGTCCCAAATTAGGACAAGCAGGGGCGCCGACAAGCCTGTTCCGGCGCGAAGGTTAATGGCGCGGCGGAGCGAGAGCATGATCGCATTGATTTGTCGCGCGATCTGCGGAAAACCGGTTTCCACTTTTCCGGATCGCGCTTTAGTGATCGGCCCGGCGGCGCCCGCTCATCACCGGAAAACCGCCGCCGTCCAGGGCCTTGCGGATATCCTGGGCATGCTCGGCGTCACGGGCTTCGATCACCATGCCCAAGGTGGCCGATTTGGCGGACATGCCGCTCATCATCCGGTTGTGCGAGACTTCCAGGATATTGCCGCCGGCCTCGCCCACCAGGGCCGCCACCCGCGACAACGCGCCAGGCTGGTCGGCGATCGCCACGTCCAGGGTGAGGATGCGGCCTTCCCGGGTCAGTTCGCGCAGGATCACGTTCGACAGCATGCGCATGTCGATATTGCCGCCCGACATCACCACGCCGACCTTGCGGCCCCTGAACAGGTCCGGATTGCCCAGGATCGCCGCGAAGCCGGCCGCGGCCGCGCCCTCGATCACGGTTTTTTCGATCTCCAGGAGCATGGCCAGCGCATGTTCCATCGCCGCCTCGTCCACCAGAAGAATATCCGAGACCAGCGCCTTGGCGATTTCGGTGGTGAGCCGGCCCGGCTGCTTGACCGCGATGCCTTCGGCGATGGTCTGGGCGGGCGGGTCCTCGGTCAGCGTTTCGCCCCGCATCGCCTGGCGCATCACCGGATAGAGCGATGCCTGGGCGCCGTAGATGACGATGTCGGGCTTGACGCCCTTGGCCGCCACCGCCACGCCCGAGATCAGCCCGCCGCCGCCCACCGGCACCACCAGCGTGTCCAGCTCGGGCACGTCCTCCAGCATTTCCAGCGCCAAAGTGCCCTGGCCGGCGATGACTTTGGCGTCGTCATAGGGATGGATGAAGATGAGACCGTCGCGATCGGCGATGGCGCGGGCGGCGATATTGGCCTCCTTCAGATCGTTGCCCTCCAGCACCACCCGGGCGCCGAAATCGCTTGTGTGCTTGACCTTGGTGAAGGGGGCGGTTTTCGGCATCACGATGGTGGCGGGAATGCCCAGCCGGCCGGCGTGATAGGCCACGCCCTGGGCGTGATTGCCGGCGCTCATGGCGGCGACGCCGCGCTTCTTTTCTTCCGGGGTGAGCGCCTCAAGGCGGTTGAGCGCGCCGCGCTCCTTGAACGAGGCGGTGAATTGCCGGTTTTCGAATTTGAGATGGATCTCGCAACCCGCGATCTCGGACAAAGTGCGCGAATGGCGCATCGGCGTGCGTTCAACCCGGCCGGCGATCACCTTGGCCGCGGCGCGGACATCGTCAAGCGTTACGGGAAGAGATGTCACCCAAAACTCCTGCGCAAGCCTGGCCGCACCGGACGGATTTGAACCGCCGACCAAGGGATCATGATTTGCGACCCATCAAGTCCAGGGGTGAGCGTCCTGCAGAATCCATAACGCGCCACAAAATCCAGCGAAAGTGTTTTGTATTTCAGATAGTCATCAAAGTGCAACGCGCCGCGACAGCCGGTCAGGAGATTGATGGCGCCTGGATCCCGCGGGTTCAACCCAGAACCATGACAAAATCGGCATCCGGGGGCGCCCTGGCCGAGTGCTGGTGGCCGGGTTTCTCCTCCAGCGGCGGTTGTCAGGCGCGATCACAGATTCGGGCATTCCCGCCCTGGGCCGACCGGGTCGCTTCGCCCTACCCGGCCTCGCCCGAGTGTCACGCGCGCCTTCGTCCATACGATTGCTGCGTCGCGAGGGTTGCGGGCTTCTATTTCGCCCGTCTCTTTCTGCAGATCCGCCAACGATACGGCGCAATCCTGCATCGCCGAGGGCTGAAGCGAGAAGGTTGTATCGATATTGCCGGGATCGGGATAGGTGGTCGGCGACGTCCCATCGGGATCTCGACCCGGTCGGTCAGCTTCAGGCGGTCCACACCGTCCTTCAACAATCGGAGATCGAGCCATGGAGCGGCAATCGAACCAGACCATGGGCAGCTTCCACAGCGAGCCGTCACCCGCCGGATGCCCCTCGCAGGACCAGCAGGGATCGAAGATGCGGACGCGCTTCATCGCGAAAACACAGGGGGAGAATTCCGGGATTCGATGGGGTAGCGCTCACGGATCGGTGGACAGGGCCTTGCCCGCATCCGGACAGGCCGGCGAACACCGGCACCGGCACGTGGTCGAGCCGCAGGCGGGACAGCGGAAGGAGCAGGCGTCGCCGCAGACGCGCCCGACACCGCGTTTGGCGCTGTCCAGATAGGCGATATCGGCCTCGACCCGGCGGAGCCGGTTCCGGGACGGATTGTGACTTTGTATGCGCATGGTCCCCTCCGACCGACGGAACGTCAGACGACATAAACCGAACTTACAGCCGCTGCCTTGCCGGTGCGCATGTTGGGACGTTTGACCGGTCTATTTCGTCAACCAACCCTTGTAATTCTGTTCAACCGGGTGCCGCCATAAGCGGCTTCCTTCATGATGGCGGCCAAGGCGGAATAGGCTTCGATCCAGGCTTGCCGCAGTTCCGGTGTAAATTGTTCGCCCAATCCCTTCTTGAGGGTTCGAAGCAGCGCATTTCCGACATAGGCGTAATGGGCCGGCTCGACGCCATAGTCGACATGCTTTTTCGCCAAAGCTTTTACGGGCTCGATGATCTTCTCGGGCGCGTGCAGCGAGCGCACGACTAGAGCCAGTGCCGCCAGCAATTTCCGGCGCTGCTTGCCCATATCGCCCTTGAACATGGCTTTCAGCGACGGATCGATCGCAAACAGTTCGCCATAGAATATTTCCGCCACTTTCTCGCCCAGCGCCGGGCTTTCTCGAAACTTTCCTGGACCAGTCTAATCGAACGAGCTTCCATGATGTTGCTCCCTTATCACCTCAAACCGGCTATCGTGCCCGGACGGCGAGAAGGCCGATGGCTTCGAGCCGTCGCGCCTCGGCCAGGCTGTAAAGAGTCTTCCAGGTCTCAAGCTGTGCCGCAAAGGCGCATGCCCGCTCTATTCTGCCCGCCTTTTCCAGACCGCGGAATTCTTGCAGCATGCCAAGCGATTGCAACAATCCGCTTCGAACCGCCGCCATGAAATTTTCCGTCAGATCATACCGGCATTCGACATCGAAGCCGGCGGATTTCAGCGCCGCGGTGTGTTCGTCGAACGGGCAAGGGGCCGGCAGGCCGGAACCCGCTCCGCGACGGGCGGTATCGCCGCTATCGGATAACATGAGATCGGCTGCAAACAATTTGCCGCCGATCTTCAATCCCTGGGCGCATTGCCGGTATACGATCCCCGGGAGGTCGTTCAGGACACCCGTTTGCAGGGCGATAAAGGCCCGGTGCCGGTTCTTCTTGAACAATGCTGTATCGGGCTTCCAGGCGACGGCCCGGATGGAGGACTTGCCCTTCGCGGTAAGACGCGTGAGCGCCGGCTCGGCTTCGGCGGCGTCGACGGCCACTCCCGTGTCGTCGGCATATTTGCGCAGTCTTTGGCCAAGATGGTTTCCGACAAAGCCAAATCCGGCCGTCGGATTGAGCCGGACGATCGCGGCGGCACCGAACAGCGAGTCCAGCGGCGTCAGATTGCCCCGGCCCCAAAGATCCTGGGCGATTGCGAGTCCGGGCTCGGATGCGCTTGGTTTCCTTGATGCCGGTGACGCCGACCGGTTTGCGGAGCGCGCGGCCTGATTGGCGGCGATGCCCATGTCAGGCCTCCTCCCTGGCGTTGCGGAGCCTCTCTCTTGCCGGTGCCTGCCCGATCATGCCGGCATCACTTTCGCCGGGCAGGCCGTGCACGCGACCTTGCTGCAGGGATCCGGCCTGTCGCGGAAATGGGCGACGGTTTCTTTCAATCGCTCCAGCAGGCGTTGCGCCTGATCCGGAGAGACCGGGGGCATGCCGGGAGCGGCCAGCCGCACCGCATGCGTATGCACAATGATGGGATCGCTGCAGCGCAAGCCCTTGTCCAGCATCACCACAAGCAGGTCATACAGGCTGGCCGTGACAGACTGCAGCAGCGCATGGCCCAGGGTTCCCGCCAGATTGAAGATGACGGTCGACAGATAAAGCTGTTCCCGCAAGACGCTCTCGGGCAGATCCTGCCCTTCGCCGCCGGCAAGCGCCTCGATCCTGGAAATTTCAGTCGCCAGACCTCGGGTGAACGCCTGACGCAATCCGTCGATATTGTGCTCGGCCCGTCCGATCGCCTCGCCGCGGCCGATCTTGCGGGGGCCGTGCAGAGTTTTACGCAATGCATTATGGCCAGTCACGATTTTTGCCGTGCCCATGCGAGTTAATCCAATTGGACCTTGACGGGTTTGATGAAGGGAATCGATCTCGCTTTGCAGCAGATTGGGTTCGGACGCCGCCCCGATCTCCGCCGGCAGATCCGTGCTTCTGCGCCCGATGCCGTCCGGCGGTCCCAGTTGCCGGAACCGGCGGTCCGGCCCGACATAGGTGTCGGTTTCGATAAAAGACCGGTGCGTCGCCGCGCACCAGGCGATCCGGTCGAACAGTGTGGTGGCGGCGACCGGCTTCTTCAGGACGATATTGGCGCCGCAGTCGCGCGCACTCTCGATACTTCACCACCGTATGTCCGGTAAGAACGATGATCGAGGACTGCCGGACCATCAGGTCCTGGTGCCGCCGGATCCACTTCACCAGCTCGGCGCCCAGCATGTCCGGCAGTACCGCCTCGACGATGAAAAGGTCGATTGCCTTCTGGTTCAGGCGCGCCTTGGCCGCCTCTCCATTTTCCGCCGATGCCTGATTCTTGAGGCCGAAGCCGCGCATGATCTGGTTCACCGTCTCCACCGCATAGCCATCGGAATCGACCACCAGCACGCTCAGTTTGGACAGGTCCAAGCCGACATTGTTCTGCGGATGTGACTGCGCGATCGTCATGCTGCTTTGCGCCCGCTTTCAGAACCAGTCCGCCCCCCGCCATCGCTTGCGGGGATGTCGGATAAATCGATCCGCTGACCCTTCAACGCCGCGGCCAGGCGTTGCCGCTGCGCATGAAACGGCACGGCCTGTATCATGGCCTCGGCGGAGACGCGCCAATCGGATGCGGGACGCGCAAGAAGCTGCTCGATACCGCGCAGCAGCACGCGCCGGGCCAATGGCCGCTGGCCGAGCAGGTCGAAAGCCTGCAGCCCGTATGCCGGCTCACCGGCCGCTTCCGGCTTGCCGTCAGCGGAGAGGGTTTCACCCAGGCCGGTGACATCGAAGGCCAAGGTGTGCACCTCCTTGCAGATCAGCCGCAACACCGCGAGCAGAGCATCGGCGCTCTCGGACCGCCCCTGTGCCCGCTCGGATGACATGGCGGTCAAAACAACTCCACATCGTCGTTGGCGGCGACATCACGGTTCGAGGCCACCCGCTCGCGTTCGAGCAATTCCTGCTTGTCCACGCGCACCGAAAGCTGGCGGGCGCGGCCCGTGGCCGGCCAGATACTGGATGCGGCGCGGCGCGGTGCCGCCGCAGGTCGCCGCCGACGACGCCGATGCCTTCCTGCTCAGGAAGCGCTCGGCGAAATCGGCGTTGCGCGAGCCCACGTCGGACAGCGCGCCGATCACATTGGCGCCGCCGAACAGCTTGGCCTCCAGCCGCTCGCGCGGCGCCGCCGCGGCTCGAGCAGCCCGTTGATCAGCAGCTCCATGGCGTGGACGCCGTAGCGCATGCGCGTCGGCGTCGCGCGCCGTCGCCTTCCGGCAGCAGGAAATGGTTCATGCCGCCGATGCGCGCGCACCGGATCGCGGATGCAGGCCGCCACGCAGGAGCCCAGCACCGTCGTCAGCACCTCGTCCGTCGTCGTGCTGACATAGTACTCGCCCTGGATGATCTGGGTGTGCCAGAGCCGTCGCGCGGATTGAGGAAGCGGCGCGGCCGTCGTCACGACTGCTGCGGCCGTGGCTCATCAGGTCAGCGCTCCCGACGACCTGCTCGATCTTCTGCTTCAGCATCGCCGCCGTGAACGGCTTGACGAGGTAGTTGTTGGCGCCGAGCTTCGACCGCCCGCTCACCAGATCGCGGTCGGCCCGGCCGGTCAGGAGGATGAAGGCCGTGCTCTTGTATCGCGGCTTGGCGCGGATCGCCCTGAGGAACTCCGAGGCCGTCCATGCTCGGGCATGTTGTAATCGGAGATCACCACATTGGCCGGCCGCGCTTTCAGATTTCGAAGCGCCTCGGCACCGCCGGCATATTCGCGGACGTCATTGACGCCGATCTGCTGAAGGCTGGCGCGGACCAGACTGCGCATCGTCAGCTGATCGTCGACGACCATTACCGTAAGCTTTCGCGCAGCTGGCATGGCAACCTCTCCTTAACGCGGCGCCCGGCAAAGGCGCACGATTTCGCTCGCCGATGCGCTCGCAGCGGTATCTGCCGCTCGACCGCACCGATCTCGAAGGCGACCTTGGGCATGCCGTAGACGACGGAGGTGGCCTCGTCCTGGCCGAGCGTGGCGGCGCCGGCCTCGCGCATGGCCGCAGCCCTCGGCGCCGTCGCGGCCCATGCCGGTCAGGATGCGCGCCGACGGCCGCGCGCGCCGGCGCTCGCGCGCGACCGAGGCGAACAGCACGTCGACCGAGGGCGGTGGCCGCTGACCGGTCGCCCGCGCGCAGCCGGCAATGCAGCGCTGCCGCGGCGCGACGATCTCCAGATGGGTGATCGCCGCCCGGCGCCAGATAGACCTGGCCGGGCATAAGCGGCGCGCCGTCGCGCGCTTCGGCCGACCTTGGGCCGGCACAGCCGGTCGAGCCGTTCGGCGAAGGTCCTGGTGAAATGCGCCGGCATGTGCTGGGCGATGACCGTCGGCGCGCAGTTGCGCGGGAAATGCGACAGGATCTCGATCAGCGCCTCGACGCCGCCGGTGGAGGAGCCGATCGCGACGATGCTGTCGTCGGCCGGCGCGTAGTCCGGCATCCGGCTCGGCGCGCGGGCGGCCGCGCCGCATAGCGGGCGCACACGGGCGCGCGCCGCCGCCTTCACCTTGGCCGCCAGCTCGCCGGCATCGGCATCGAGATGGCGTGCGACGTTCTCGCGTCGGCTTGGCGACGCTAATCGACCGCGCCGAGCTCCAGCGCTGCCAACGTCACTTCGGCGCCGCTCTGGGTCAGCGTCGAGACCATCACGACCGGCATCGGCCGCAGCCGCATGATCTTTTCCAGGAATTCGAGGCCGTTCATGTTCGGCATCTCGACGTCGAGCGTGATGACGTCGGGATTGAGCGCCTTGATCATCTGGCGCGCCACCGGCGGGCTCCGGCGCGCCGCCGACGACCTCGATCTCGGGATCGCGTGTCGAGCGTGGCGGTGAGCAGGCGGCGGATCGTCGGCGAATCGTCGACGACCAGGACGCGGACCGGTTCATGGCCGCGCCTCCCGCGCAGCCGATAGGTCGTCTGCGCCGACCAGTTCGAACGGCATGCCGGACGCGGAGATGCGCTCGGAATGGCCGATGTAGAGGCAGCCGCCGGGCGCCAGAGTCGGCGGCGAAGCGGCCCAGATCCGCTTCTGCGTCTCCTCGTCGAAATAGATCATCACGTTGCGGCAGAAGATCGACTCGAACCGGCCCTTGCATCGGCCAGGGGCCGAGCAGATTGAGCTCGCGGAAGGCGATCAGCCTGCGCGGCGCTCGCCGACCGCATGGTCGCCATCGCCGCACGGTCTTGGCGAGCGCGAACCAGTTGCCGCGCAGCTCGGCGGCACGCCGTCGAGCTGGCGCGCGGTATAGATGCCGGCCTCGGCCGCGCGCCAGCACGTTGGGATCGATGTCGGTGGCGAGGATCACGACGTCGTGATCGGGCGGCGTCCGGCAGCGCGGACAGCAGGGTCAGGGCGATGGAATAGGGCTCCTCGCCGGTCGAGCAGGCCGCCGACCAGATCGCACGCCGCCCGCCGCTTGCGCGCCGTCGGCAAGCGCCGGCAGCACGACGCTTCGAGATGGTCGAAATGATGCGGCTCGCGGAAAAAGCGGGTGACGTTGGTGGTCATGCGCCGCATCATCGCCTGGCGCTCGTCGGCGCCCGTCCGCGCTGGCGACCAGCCGCAGTAGTCGCGGAAGCTGTCCAGCCGATGAGCGCGCAGGCGCTTGGCCAGCCGCGAATAGACCAGATTGCCTTGCCCTCGGTCAGCACGATGCCGGCTTCGGCATGGACGAGCGCCGCGATCTTGCGGAAATCCGTCCAGCGTGAAGGCAAATTCGCCTCGCGACGGGCGACGTCGCGACTGCGCGTCCGGCGTCTGGACATCGGCCAGGTCCTCAGGCGGCCTGGCTCGAGCTGCTTGCCGGCGACAGCATCTGTCGAGCCGCTCCATCGAGGACCGTCATCATGCGCTCGTCGAGCACAGCGATGCCGTCGACGAAGCGCTCTGGCCGTCGCGGGCCAGGTCCGGCGTCGCGCTGGATATCGCCGTCCGTGGCGGTCAGGATGTCGGAGACCGCATCGACCAGCAGGCCCACGGTCCGTTCGCCGCATGGCACGACGATGATGACATGCGCGCGTTGGCTTCGGCGTGCGCCCGCGGCCCAGCCGGGCCTGAGATCGACGATCGGCAGCACCGCGCCGCGCAGGTTGATGACGCCGCGCACATAGTCGGGCGCATGCGGCAGCGGCGTGGTCGGCGTCCAGCCGCGGATTTCGCGCACCGACATGATGTCGACGCAGAATTCCTGCCCGCCGATGCGAAAGGTGATGAACTGCGCGGTCGTGCCCGATTGTCGTGTTCTGCGTTCATCGCTCATGTCCCCGTTGCTGGCGGCTGGCTAGGGCGCGCTCGAGCGGAGATTGGTGCGGCAGCGCGCGACCACGCCATCGACATCGAGGATCAGCGCGACGCGGCCGTCGCCGAGGATGGTGGCGGCGGCGATGCCGGGGATCTGCCGTAATTGGCTTCCAGGCTCTTGATGACCGACCTGGCGCTGGCCCTGGATCGCGTCGACCAGCGAGCGCGAGGCGGCCCGCCGCCCTCGGTCTCGACCAGATCACGACGCCCTGGAGGGATCGGCGGCGCGCGTCGGCAACGCCGAGCAGCGTCGCCGACGTCGATCAGCGGCACATAGGCGCCGCGGATGTGCGATCAGGCTGTCGGTCGCGGCCGAAGGCCGGATGTCGCCGGCCGCGGCTGCAGGGTTTCGACGATGTGGGTCAGCGGCAGCACCAGGTCTGGTCGGCGACCGCGACCACCATGCCGTCGAGCACCGCCAGGGTCAGCGGCAGGCTCAGGTGAAGGCTGCCCTGGCCGGCTTGGAGGCGATAGAGATGCGCCCGCCCAGTCGCCTGGATGAGCGGCGGACCACGTCCATGCCGACGCCGCGGCCGGAAATGTCGGAGACCCTCGGCGGTGGAGAAGCCGGGCAGGAAGATGAGTTGTCGATCTCTTCGTCGCGAGATCGCGCGGTCGGCGGCGATCAGCCCCTTCTCGATCGCCTTGGCGCGCACGCGCGCGCGGTCGATGCCGCCGCCGTCGTCGGTCGACCTCGATGACGATGCGGCCCGCGCGATGCGCGGCCGACAGCCGCACCGTGCCCTCCTCCGGCTTGCCGGCGGCGCGCGCGCTCGTCCGGCGTCTCCAGGCCGTGGTCGATGGCGTTGCGGATCATGTGGGTCAGCGGGTCGGCCAGCCGCTCGATCACGGTCTTGTCGACCTCGGTCGCCTCGCCCTCGGTGACCAGCCGCACCTTCTTGCCGGTCGCGGCCGCGACCTCGCGCACCAGGCGCGGCATGCGCTGGAACACGGACTTCACCGGCTGGGCGCGGATCGCCATCACGCTTTCCTGGATCTCGCGCGTCAGCTGCTCGAGGTCGTCGAGGCCGCTGCTGACCGGCGATGCCCTGGCCGAGCTCGGCACTCGAGACGCGCTGGGACAGCATCGCCTGGGTGATGACCAGTTCGCCGACCAGATTCGATCAGCCGGTCGACCCTGTCGAGATCGACGCGGATGGTCTGCTGGCGCGCGCGGCGGCGGCAGCCGTTGCGGCGCGGCGCGGGCTTTTCGGCCGCTCTGCGGCGCGCCGGCAGCGGCTGCGGCTCGGACGAGCGCCGCTTCCAGCAGCCGGTCGGGTCGGCATTCGATCGCCGGGCCGGTGCCGGCGTTCCGGGACAGGCGTCGATGTCCAGATGGCAATCGTCGTCGACGAATTCGAACACCTCGCGACGCCTGTCCCGCGCGCATCGGCGTTCAGAACGAGGCCCAGGCGAGATAGGCTTCCGCCGGCATCGAGGCGTCGAGGTGCGGGAGCCTGGACGAGATCCGCTCTGACCGTCGAGCGGCCCAGTCGCGCCAGCTCGCGCACGATCAGGAGCGGCTCGTTGGCCTTGGCGTAGAGCTCGGCCTGCGGCGCGAAAGCGGATGCGCAGCCGCAGTTGCGGTCCTGCCGGCACGTCGGCGGATCGCGAAATCGACGCACCGGCGCAAAGTCGAGCTCGTCGAACATCGGTCGTCGCTTCGGCCCCGTCGGCCGCTTCGGCTTCCCGCAAGTGCGGCCAGCTCGGCCATCACGCTCGGCGCGGCCTTGCGGCCAGCGCGCCGCCGTCGCGGGCCGCGGCGACGAGATCGGCCAGCACATCGGCGGCGCGCAGCAACGCCTTCATCACCTGCCGCAGTCGGCGTCGAGCTGGCCGGAGCGCACTCGTCGAGCACGGTTTCGAAGTCGTGCGCGAACCGACCAGCGCGTCGAAGCCGAAAGCGCCGGCGCCGCCCTTGATCGAATGCACGGCGCGGAAGACGGCGTTGATGGTCTCGCCGTCGGCGTCGCCGCTCCTCCATCGCGGTCAGCCCCTCTTCCATGGCGGCGAGCTGCTCCTCGCATTCCTGGAAGAAGGCCTGCTGATGGATTCCATCGGCTCCATGACGTGTCGTCCTATCGCGCGGTCACGCGGCCGGCGCCACGCGCGCATGGCGGCGACCAGCTTCTCCGGATCGAACGGCTTGACGATCCAGCCGGTGGCGCCGGCCTCGCGGGCGCGCGCTTCTTGGCCGGCTCGCTTTCGGTGGTCAGCACCAGGATCGGCACGGTGCGGAGGCGCTCGTCGGCGCGCACCTGCTCGATGAAGCCGAAGCCGTCCATCCGCGGCATGTTGATGTCGGTGATGATCACATCGACGCCGGGTTCTGCGCTCAGCACTTCGACGCCGTGTCGCCCGTCCTCGGCCTGGACCACCGTATGGCCGGCGTCGGTGAGCGCCAGCCGCAGCATGTCGCGCATGGTCTGGAATCGTCGACGGTCAGTATCAATCTTGCTCATTCTCTTCTCCGAAAGGCCAAGCGCCGGGACCCAGCGCCGAGCTTTCATTTGCGTCCAACAGGCGGGAGCGCAGGCGGCGAAACGAACACGGTGCCGCGTTCAGGCGAAGCTCTTGACCGCCGCGGCGAGAACCTGCAGCCCCGGCTGCTCACGCGCTGTACCTCCGCGCTGTCGATCATCCACGCCGGCGCCGTCGGTCAGCGCCGTCTCAAGCGCCTGCTTCAACGCCAGGGCGGCCGTCATGTCCAGGTTCGGCGGGCAGGGCTGATCCCGCGCCCCTCGCCGCTCACAATGGCTGTCACTCATCTGTGCCTCGCTGTCCTGATTCACAGTTGTTCAGAATTCCTTCCAGTCCGTCTTCCTCCGCCTGCGGCCTCATATCCACCGCAAGCGCCGCACCGCCTCGCCGCATGACGAGCGGACGCGCGGATTTGGCGCCTGTACGCGGCGAGGCTTTGCGGACGGCGGTGCGCTGCGGGCCGGGTGCGCAGCGACGCGTTCCGGGACTGCAGCGTCGGCGACCTTGAAGAAGCCGACCAACTCGCGACAGCTCCTCGGTCTCATCCGCCAGATTGCGCGAAGCCGCAGTCCTTTCCTCGACCATCGTCGCGTTCTGCTGCGTCAACTGGTCCATCTGGCCGACCGCGACGTTGATCTCTTCATGCCGGTGGACTGCTGCTGCGCGCCTGGGCGATGTCGGTCACGACCTTGTTGATCTCGACACCTGCTCGACGATGTTCTTCAGCGCCTTGCCGCTTTCGGCGACGAGCTTGACGCCGGATCTGACCTGGCGCGCCGGAGTCCTTGATCAGCGTCTTGATCTCCTTGGCCGCCTCGGCCGAGCGCTGCGCCAGCGCCCGCACTTCGCTGGCGACGACCGCGAAGCCCTTGCCGGCATCGCCGGCCCGCGCCGCCTCGACGCCCGCGTTGAGCGCCAGCAGGTTGGTCTGGAACGCGATCTCGTCGATGACGCCGATGATCTCGCCGATCTGCTTGGAGGATGCTTCGATCTGGCCCATCGCCTCGACCGCCCTCGACCACCGCCGCCCCTCTTGCCGTCGATCTGGCGGTGGCGACGATCGGCCGGCCTCCTTGGCGTTCTGGGCCGTCGTCTTCAGCGTCGCGGTGATCTGCTCCAGCGCGGCGGCCGTCTCCTCCAGGCTCGCCGCCTGCTGCTCGGTGCGCTGGACAGATTGTCGGAGGCCTGGCCGATCTCCTCGACGCCGGATTGATGCCGTCGGTCGAGGACAGCACGGTAGGCATGGTCTCCTGCAGCCGCTGAACCGTGGCGTTGAAGTCCTGACGCAGCTGCTCATATTCGCCGGCGAAGGCCTCATTCAGGCGCATCATCAGGTTGCCGACCGAAAGGTCCTTCAGGCCGGAGGCGAGCGAACGGACGACATGCGCCTGCTCTTCGGCCTTGGCCTTGCGCTCCTCCTCATTCCGGCGCCGCTCATCCTCGATTGCCGTGATGTCGGTGGCGGATTTGACCACCTTGAACGGCTTGCCGTTACCATCGAGGATTGGGTTGTAGGACGCCTGAATCCAGACTTCCCTGCCGCCCTTGGCGATGCGCTTGAATTTGTCGGCAATGAACTCGCCGCGCCCCAGCCGCTCCCAGAAAGTCCGGTATTCCGGCGACTGGCGGAAACTGGCATCCACGAACAGGCCATGATGCTGGCCCTTGATCTCATCCAGGGTGTAGCCCAGCGTATTCAGGAAATTCTTGTTGGCGTTGACGATGTTGCCGTCGAGAGTGAATTCGATGATGGCCTGGGAGCGGTGCAGCGCCGTGATCATGCCGGCGTTCACGCGGGTATCGGTGACATTGTCCCATTCCAGAACATTGCCGACATAATTGCGCTTGGCGTCGAACACGCCGCCGACGCTGAGCGCGAATTTGAGATCGCCCACGGTGATGTCGGTCCGATGGGGCAGCCGGCCCGGATCGGACAGCAGCTGCCGCTGATGCGCGGGATTTTTGTGGAAGGTGTCGATACAGGCGCCGATGATCCTGTCAGGATCGAAATTCGGCCAAATCGCGCGGAAAGCGGCCGCATTGTCCCGGAGCAGCTTCTTGGTCGCATCATTGACATAGGTGACCTTGAAGTCTCGGTCGATCATCATCATCGCGACCGAGGAGCCCTCGAAAGCGGCGCTCTTGAAAAGCGCGGTGGTGGCTTGGGTTTCCGCCTCGGTGATGTCGGTGGCGAATTTGACGACTTTGAACGGCTTGCCGTTCTGATCCAGGATCGGGTTGTAGGAGGCCTGGATCCATACTTCCCGGCCGCCCTTGGCGATGCGCTTGAATTTGCCGGCCTCGAATTCGCCGCGGGCAAGCTTGTCCCAGAAGGCGCGGTATTCCGGGCTGTGGCGATAGGCCGGTTCCACGAACAGGCTGTGATGCTGGCCCCTGATCTCCTCGATCGTATATCCCAACGTGTCCAGGAAATTCTTGTTGGCGTTGAGGATGCGCCCGTCGAGCCCGAACTCGATGATCGCCTGCGAGCGCTGGAGCGCCTGGATCATACCGGAATTGACCCGGGTCTCCCCGACATCCGACCACTCCAGGACATTGCCGATATAGTTGCGCTGGGCGTCGAACACACCGCTGACATAGAGCGCGAATTTCATGTCGCCGACGGCAATATCCGTGCGGTAGGGCAGACGGGACGGATCGGACAGGATCTGGCGCTGGTGCGACGGATTCTTGTGGAACATGTCGATGCAGGCGCCGATGATCCGGTCGGGATCGAAGGTCGGCCAGACGGCGCGGAAGGCGTTCGCGTTGTCGCGCAGAAGCTTCTTGGTCGCGTCGTTCACATAGATGATGGTCAGATTGCGGTCGACCATCATCATCGGCATGGATGACGCGTCGGTCGCCGCATTGACAAACGCCGAAAATTGCTGCTTCCGACCCGCGGCAGCATCCTCACGGCCATTGGAAAAGACCGCCTTAACCGAATTCAGCATTGCGCCCCCTCTTGGTTTGCGTGTCCGGCGCCGTTGCTTGTCGGGCGCAGGAATAGTCGAGAGGGATGCTCGGTTTTCGTACTTAAATGCGCGTTAACCGCGACAATATTGACATTAATGCAGACCAATTACCTATCTAATTAAACTAGATAAGTTTTTTATCCTTCCCGTCGAGGCGCACCGTGCGCATGCGACTTATCGGTGCCGCACTTAACTATAAATTTGGCCGCGTGGTTTAGTCATTCGCCTCAAGTCGTTCGATGATCGACATCAGACGAAGATTGGACCGGTTTTAAACTATCGTCGGGCGGCGCGCGTTCTTGCAACGCGTGGGAAATGATTAAGCCCAATTCCACTTGCGTTACCAACGCTGACCATTTGAATTCGATTCATCGCCTTCCGCCCGCGATTTTTGCAGGAATCAACCCGCCTCGCCCGCGTATCCGTCTGCGTAGAAATTTGAGAGGACCGTGCTGCAATCGATAAGGCGGCCGTGCCGCAATTCTGCGAATTGCAACCCGACCTGATACGGCTATGAATGGACGCAGTGACGACATAACGATTTCCCAGCCGCCCCTGTCTTGCGCTGACTGCAAGTTGGGCCAATTTGCCATCTATGGACCGACCAAGGACGCGGATCCCAACCAGATCTATATCCGCCGTCGCGGCGTGATGAGCATTCAAGCGGGGAAGACGCTGCTGCGCGAAGGAGAGCCGGTCCGGCAGATTTTCACCCTTTATTCCGGCTGGGCATTTTGCTTCAAGCAGATGGCGGACGGACGGCGCCAGATTTTGTCTTTTCTGATTCCGGGCGATGCGATCATTCTCGAAAGCCTGTTCTTTCCGGGACTGCCCGCGCCCTTTTCGGTGAAAAGCCTGACCCCGGTCTCCATGTGCGTGTTCGACCTTCAGGACATGATCCTGCTGACCAGAGGGCCGGGCTTGCAATCGGATAGGCTGTCTGCCGCGATGCGCGAGCAGGTGGCCGCCGTCAGTCAACGGTTGGTCGATCTGGGCCGGAAAAGCGCCCTGGGCCGGATTGCCCATTTCATCCTTCAACTCGAACGGCGGCTGCAAAACCGCCAATTGAGCGTGGAGGGAAAATTCGATTTTCCCGTCCGTCAGGAGCATATGGCCGACGCCCTGGGCCTAACCACGGTCTATGTCAACCGTACCCTGGACCGGTTGCGCCGGTTGGAGATCATCCAGTTTGACCGCAATCACATGACCGTGCGGAATATCGCGGCGCTGGGGGAAATTGCGGAATTCGAATAGGCCGGAACGGCCATATCCTGGCGTCAGGACATGGTGGACAGGCGCGATCAGGTCCCAAGACGATGGCCGCGTCTTGTGTCGGAAGGCCGCTCGCCCCACGCCTTCTGATAATCATGGGCGAAATGCCCCAGATCTCCCAAAGCCGCAGGCGAACGCCACCTCGGTGACCGTCATGTTCGGCGACTGCTGCAATATCTGCCGGGCGTGCTTGAGCCGGACATCTTTCAAATACTGCATCGGCGTTTTCCCCCGCCATCTGCGGAAATAGTAAAACAGGCTTCTGGCGCTGACTTTGGTGACGGCGGTGAGGGTCTCCAATGCCAACGGCTGATCCCAATGCGCTTCGATATAATCCTCGGCAACGCGCAGTTGCCGGCAACAGACATCCGTCCGCTTTTCAGCCGGCGCCTTCCGGTGAAGTTGCGGATTGGCGCAGAGAAAGGCGACGGCCAATGCCTGTTCCATTTCCGAAACAAAAAGAGCAGGCAGTGCCTCCCCTCGCTCGAGTTCCGATACCAGGAAGCGAATAAGCCGTTCGAACCGCGCCGCTCCGGCCGCATCTGGCGGTCTCGCCGGATCAGCGGAAAGCTGGAGCCCGGTTACCCCTGTCATCGCGCCCAGTTTGGCGGTCAGAAAAGCCGGATCGATCCGGAAGACCAGATCTCTCGAATGAGGGTGCGAACTTCAGATGCAGGGATTGGTCGGCCGGCACCAGGCATGATGTGGTCGGCGACAATGCGCATTCCCGGCCATCGATGCGAAGGCTGGTGGCGCCGGACAGGGAGAAGTGCTGGCGGAAATACGGGACTCCCGAATATTTGACCTCGATTTCGGCGCCGTCATTGCGGCCAAAAGATAGCGTGATCGCCGATGTTCGCCAGTAATTGGCATGAACGCTGAGCCTTGCATTTCGTCCGGCAACGTTGAACCGCTGCGCGCCATAGGTTGCCCGTATGACATGCTCGATTTCGGCGACATCAGCCGATCGCAGTATCGGATATCGATCTAATGGCTTCTTTGAAATCTGAATTGCTCGCACCACCTACGTCGAGAAGTACGCAACTGATCAATTCCGAAATTTTACACCGTCCCGAGACTTCGTTGTTTTTCGTTTTTAGAGCGTCTTTGCGTCTTCTGAGCAGACAGTCATCCCCCGAATCGCCTTGCATAAGAGAATATAGCGAACAGAGGTCGGCAGGCCACTTATCGAATTTTCAGAGAGAAGGTTCCGTTGGGGCAATATATCGACAGCTTGGACAGGGAATTCTGCGCGGGGAAGCGCTCTTTCCTCTGCCGCGGACGCCGGAACAAGCAAAGATCGGGATGCGTCCCGGCCTCCCCTGGCCTGCGCCGAATGTGTCCTGGGCGGTTTCGCCATTTATGGCCCGACCAAGGATCTGAAGGCCGACGAAGTCTATATCCGTCGTCGCGGCGTGATGACCCTCTCGGCCGACAAAATTCTTCTTCGCGAAGGCGAGGCGGTCGGGCAACTTCATACGCTGTATTCGGGATGGGCCTTCAGCTTCAAGCAGACGCCGGATGGCCGCCGGCGAGATAGTATATCATACTGATTCCCGCGATTTCTTTCTCTGGAAAGTCTCTGCTTTCCGGGGCACGGAATACCCTTCTCGGTCAAGACCTTGACGGCCGTCGCAGCCTGTTCCTTCAATTTGCCCGATATGGCGGCATTGACTGGGGCCGCAGAGGCGCAATCACACGTTCTGGCCAACGCCATGCGGGACCATATGTCGTCACTTAAATCAGAGGCTATTCGATATCGGATGCCGGAGCGCGCTGGGCCGCGTCTCCCAGCTGCTGCTCGGACTGGAAGAGCGATTGAGAAAGCGGCGGTTGAGCGTGAAAGGCACATTCCAGCTTCCAGCGCGGCAGGAGCATATCGCGGACGCCTTGGGCCTGACCACGGTCTATGTCAACCGGACTCTGGACAAGCTTCGCCGCCGAGAGGGTCATTCACTATGACCGCAATCGCATGAGCATTCTGGACTTCGAGACGCTCCGGGAATTCGCGGACCTCGAATAGCCCCGCGCCAGTCTCTTAATTTCAGATGGGCGCGCGCAGCGCCATGGCCACCGCTTCGTTGAGCGGAGACAGGTTCAAGCCGGCCGACAGCTTGGCGGCGGCGGGGTCCGGCCGGATGAACCGGCTCATCGGGATGGAGAAAGACACGGTCGTTCCCTCTCCCGGCGCGCTGCGAATACCCATGGCGCCGCCGTGCAATTCGACCATCGCCTTTACCAGCGTCAGACCGAGCCCGGTTCCGCTGTGCTTGCGCGCCTGGAAACTGTCGACCTGGCCGAAGGGCTGCAGCGCGATGATCTGCTCCTGGGGCGTCATGCCGATCCCGGAATCGGCGACCGCGATGTTTATCCCGGACGGCTCGACGCCCAGCCGTACCAGAATACGGCCATTTTCCGGAGTGAACTTGATCGCGTTGGAAATCAAATTCAGCAAAATCTGCCAAATCATCCGCTCGTCGGCGGAGATCCGGATGTCTTCCTTCGGCAAGCTCACCGACAGGTCCACGCCATATTTCTGTGCGGTGATGCGCATCATGTCGCAAATCTCCCGGATGACGGGGGAAAGCGAGAAGGCCGCATCCTTGCGGATATTCTGCTGGCCGAACTCGATTTTCGACAAATCCAATATGTCGTTGATCAGGCTGAGCAGGTGATGCCCGCTCTTGTGGATGTCGCGCGCATATTCGACATAGCGGCGCACCGCGATCTGCCCGAAGGTTTCGTCCCGCAGGATTTCGGAAAATCCGATGATCGCATTCAGCGGCGTCCTGAGCTCATGCGACATGCTGGCGAGAAAGCGCGATTTTTCCGCATTCGCCGCCCGGGCCTCATCCCGTGCCGCGATCAGCTGCTCGGTCAGCCGCACCGAATTGAAATAGGCTTGCCGGGCCCGGCGATATTGCATCTGACCGAAGCCCACGATCGGCGTTCCGACGCAGACGGTGGCAAACAGGACCGTGACGCCGGTCACCATCCGGTCCTCGATCCCGTGGAAATAACGCAGCCCGACAACGACACCGACCTGGCAGACGGCGATCAGGAGCACGATCGCCGAAACGGTCAAGGCATTGGGAAGGCGATCGAGAAACTGAAATCGAGATCGCGTCGAACAGCCAGACGATTCTCGACGCAAGCTGAGGCGGATGACAGGACTTACGGACTATTCCGAGCAGACCTTGCCCGTGCATGGCATTTCCCTTTACCCAAATTCTTCACGCATGACCTTTGGGCAAATACGCCGCCACACTCTCGATGCGCAGCTTCCGCGACCTTCGCTGAAAAATTCCTCTACGCCTTCGCCCGTCCGCTTAATCTAGATTATAATGGCGCGGTTTTTGTTGGTGCGCCGTCCATATCTGCGGCCGGTGATGATCGCATCGGGGCGGAACCACCCACGCCAGACGGAATGGCGTGCCACGGCTTGAGAATGCGGATCACTTTTCTGTAGATCCTCTCTCAAAGCGGCGTGCCACGATCAGGACGTGCTTGCCCGGCCCCCTGCGCAGTTTGGAGTCTCGCGCTCAAGCTGCTTGATTTGCCTGGTAGCACCGGACGGATTTGAACCGCCGACCAAGGGATTATGATTCCCCTGCTCTACCGCTGAGCTACGGTGCCAAGCCAGAAGGACGGTCAAAGACCGTGGGCCGGGGATGTAGGAGCCCCCGCCCTTGCCTGTCAAGCGCGGGCCCGAAACCTAGGAAAATCCTTATTCCGCCGCGGCTTGCACGGGTTCCGACGCCGCGATCCAGCCCCCGCCCAGGACCCGGCCGTCGTCATAGAAGACACAAGCCTGGCCCGGCGCGATCGCCTCTTCCGCCGCCGCCAGCGTCGACCCGCGCCCCGCCGTCGGCAAGCGGCTCGACCCGCGCCGGCCACCGGCGGCGCGCATCGAGCGCACCTTGACCGCGCAGTCGATCGCGCCTGTCGGCCTCCGACGAGCCAGTTGACGTCGCGCAGATGGATGACTGCGACGCCAGCGCCGCGCGCGGCCCCACCACCACCCGGGCCCGGGCGGCGTCCAGCTTCAGCACGAACAGCGGCTCGCCGTTGCCGGACAGGCCCAAGCCTTTGCGCTGGCCGACGGTGAAATGGATGATGCCGTCATGGCGGCCCAGCACCGTGCCCGCCTGGTCCACGATCTCGCCGGGCCGGGCGGCGTCCGGGCGCAGCTTTTCCACGATGCCCGTATAGCGGCCGTCCGGCACGAAGCAGATGTCCTGGCTGTCGGGCTTGGCGGCGGTGACCAGCCCCAGTTCGGCGGCCAGTTCGCGCACCGCGTTCTTCTCCATGTCGCCCAGCGGAAAGCGCAGAAAGTCGAGCTGGCGCCTGCGTGGTGGCGAACAGGAAATAGCTCTGGTCGCGCGCCGGATCGCGCGCGGCATGCAGTTCCGCGCCGGCCGGACCGTCCACCCGGCGGACATAATGGCCGGTGGCCATCGCCTCGGCGCCCAGATCCGCGCGCCGCCTCCATCAGATCGGCGAACTTCACTTGCTCGTTGCAGCGGACGCAGGGAATGGGCGTTTCGCCCCTGGCATAGGCGTCGGCGAAATCCTCGATCACGCTCTTGCGGAAGCGGCTTTCGTAATCCAGCACATAATGGGGAATGCCGATCGCCTCGGCCACGCGCTTGGCGTCGTAAATGTCCTGGCCGGCGCAGCAGGCGCCCTTCTTCTTCTGAACCGTGTCGGGATAAAGCTGCAAGGTGATCCCGATCACGTCGTGGCCCGCGCGCTGCAACAGCGCGGCGGTGACGGAGGAATCCACGCCGCCCGACATGGCAACCACTACGCGGGAACCCGGGTTCATGCGCGGCTTATAGGCGTGGGCGCCCGGAACCGCAATCCGGACCGCTAACTGCTGGAAACCGGCAGGTAATTCAGCAGCGAAAGATTGTTCAGGCCGGCGGTGACCTGCAGGGCCGCCTGCAGCGCGGTCTGGTTCAGGGAAAGCTGGGTGGCGGCATCGGCCATGTTGGTGTTCTGGACATTGTCGATAAAGCCCGCATAGAGCAGTCGAAAGCGAACTCTGCTGGCTCTGGGCATTGGTGAGGGCGGTATAGACATAGCCGTTCTGCGCCGTGGTGGCGTTGAGATTGTTCGCCACCGTCCCGGTCGCGGCGATCTGATTGGTCAGGAAGGTGTTCTGGGCCTGGGAAAGGTTGGAGCTTCCCGAGAAATTGCCGTTCGCGCCGGCATCGAAACCGGCGATGTCCTTGAGTTCCTGCATCAGGCCGGTGCCGACATCGGAGGCGGTGACGCCGAAAGTGATGGTCTGACGCCGTCCGCGACCTGCACCGCCTTTTTGACATCGCCATTGGCGAAGGCGCCGGAAACCGAGCCCAGGCTTGCCAGCTGCGACAGCGAGGTCACCGACACCGGCGGGGTGTCGGTCTTGCCGCCGCTATAGATATAGTCGCCATTGGCGTCCTTGGAATTCAGAATTGAGACGGCCTGATCGAAGATGCTGGAGACCTGGTCCATCAGGGTGGAGGGGTCGTTGTTCGAGACCGCGTTGGAAACCGCGGTCTTGAGCTTGGCGGCCAGGTCCGACAGGCTGGTCAGCTGGGTGTCCTGCATATCGGTCTGGGTCACGGCCAGATTGGTGGCGGTGGTATAGGCGTCGTTGCGGGCCTTGGCCGAGATGGTGGCCTGCAGCACCTGGGCCTTGCCGCCGAAGCCGGCATAGGTGCTGGACGACCAGGCCCGAAGCGATCTGCTGCTGGGTCTTGTCCAGCGAGGCGCCCGCCTGGTTGATCTGAGCCAGGAAATAGGCGGTCTGTTGGGCGGTGGCGACGCGGTCGATGCTCATGACGTGTCCTTACTGGATCTGCAGCAGCGTGTTGTAGAGCTGGTCCACCACGGTCAGCAGCCGGGCGCCGGCGCTATAGGCCCGCTGATAGGTGCGTGAGGTTGGTGAGTTCCTCGTCCAGATTGACGCCGGATTGGGAAGCCATGCGCGATTGCGCCTCCTGCAGCCGGTCGTCCTGGGTGGTCTGATTGGTGGTGACCGCGTTCGAAAGCGTGGACACATTCTGATAGAAGGCCGCCGCATAGTCCGACAGCGAGGCGGTCTGGGCGCTGATCCCGCCCGCCGCCGCGAAGCTCAGAGGCTGGTTGATCAAATTCTGCAGCGCGATGGCGCCGGAATTGTCGCCGCCCTCCACGATGGTGTCGCCGGCCGCGCTGGAGGCCGTGATCTGCCGGGCGTGGCGAAACCGATGCGCTGGGGGGCGCTCCGGATCGCGGAGGTGACCGAAAAGCCGGCCGCCTGGTTGGCGAGATTGTTGGCGCCGATGCCGAAAATCTGGGTGAAGCTCATGCCGGTGGTGCCACGCTGGGTGGTGTCGCCGGTGACATTGAGCCGGTAATCGGAATAAAGCGCCGAGGTCGCGGTGGAGACCGATCCGTCGCTGTTGAGGGTGAAGGCGACGGCACCGCCCATGCGCGGTGTTGAGGGCGGTCAGCACGTCGCCGATGGTTTGGCCGGCGGTGGTGGTGACGCTGACCTGCTTGACGATATCCCCGTCCGGCCCCTTGAGCGAAAGCGAGATGGTGCCGCCCGCCGCCAATCCGCTGGAATCGGACGCCGAAAGCCCGGTCGACAGGATCGAGGGCGCCTGGGCGGTGAACAGATCGTTGAGGCCGAAAAATTGGGAGAAGCCGGTGCCGCCGCGGGACGAAGGCGTGGTCGCGTCGTCCTGCACCACGATGCCGTTGCCGCCATTGGCGGCGATGGAAAGCTTGCCGTCGGTGAAGCTGGCGCTGCCATTGCCGCCGAGCGCGGCATTGAGCGCGGTGGTGAAGCTGCCGACGGTCGAACCGATGGCGACATTTCCGCCGCCATCCACCGACAGCGTGCCGGCGTCGAAATCCACATCGATCCGCGAGACCAGATTGCCGCTGGAATCGGCCACCGCGATGGTGGTCTTGCCGCTGAAGTTCAAGCCGTCGGTCGACAACAGGCCGGTGTCGCGGCCGGTGAGCGAAGTCGGCGGCGGATAGGCGGCATTGGCGTTGGCTTGGGCGTTGAAGGCGTCGGCGGTGGCTTGGGCGAAATTGCCCAGGCTTTGCGCCAGACCGCCCAGGGTCTGGTCGCGCATGTCGATCAGGCCCTTGAGCGAGCCGCCGGACAGATGCGGATCCAGCGCGATGGCCTGGCCGATCAACTGGCCGGTCTGGGGATTGACGTCCTGGATCTGGATATTGCCATAAGCGCCGTTCTGCGGTCCGCCGGGATAGCTCAGCACCGCATAGGTGTTGCTGATCAGGTTGATGCCGTCGGTGGTGGTGACATTGACGCCGCCATCCGGCTGCTGAGTGACGCGAACGCCGATGGTCTTGCTCAGCGTGTTGAGCGCCACATCGCGCTGATCCGCCAGCGCGGAAGCGTCGCTGCCGCTGGCGGTGGCGGTCTTGATCTGCTGATTGAGCTGATAGATCTGCTGGATCAGGGTGTTGGTCGACGGAATGGCGCTGGAGACCTGCTGATCCACCTGGGACTGCAGCGTGGAAATGGTGCTGGAGACATTGCCGATCTGCGACGCCACATTATTGAGGGCGTTCAGCACGCTGGTATAGCTGGCCGAGGAGGTGGTGGCCTGCGAGGCCAGGCCGAAGGCCGATGCCAGGCTGGTCAGCCCGGTGGCCATGGACTGGTTGTCGCCCGGTCCGCCCAAAAGGCCGTTCAGCTGCGTGAACAGCCCCGCCATGGTGTCATATTGCGAGGCCGAGCCGCTGGCGGCGAGATTTTCCTGCTGCAGGAAGGTATCGACCACCCGCTGAATGCTGCCGATTTCGACCCCGACCAACTGGCCGTTCATCGCCAGGGTCTGCTCGTTCACCACCCGGCGGGCATAGCCGGGCGTGTTGAGATTGGCGACATTGTTCGAAACCGCGCCCAGGGCGGCGCTGTTGGTCTGAAGCGCGCTCAGCGCGCTGGCGGCAATTCCGTTCAGGCTCACGAGCCGAATTTCCAAATCCTGTGTTGCCGGCAAACGATGTCGCAAGCCCCATGCCATGGCGCCGGGGGCGGCGGCTCAAGGAAATTCCGGCTTTTCCGCGCATCCGGACATGATGCGAGAGGCGGCAGAGTTTGCCGGCCTGGGCATGAACTGCCCTGCCTTTTGTGCTGCCGGATGAGCGGCTCCGGTTCGGAAAGTCCGGAGAATCCGAGGCAATTTTTCTGGTCCGCCCTTTGCTTTGTCCCGCATGCAACAACGGCCCGTCGTGAAGGCGCGGCCGTCAGAACATTCGGGTCTTAAAGCCTTGGCGGCCATTATCATCAGTCCGATTGCGGCGTCCGACGGCCCGGCTTCAGCACGCGCGCCGGCACGCGGGGCGGATAAATCCGCCGGCGATCGGACATTCGCGAATTTCTTGACCGGCAAATCGCAGCAGACGCCGGCCAACGACACGTCCACCGGCACGCCGGCCCAGGCCAAGGCCGACACCACGCCAAAATTCACCCGCGGCCCGGCTGCCGCGACCAAGGCAAAAGCGGCAACCGGTCAACCCGCGGCGACATCTCCAAAGGATCACACCATCGGTTCCGCCGCCGCCGGCAGGAAGCACCGAAAGACACCGCCGGACCAGAACAAGAATAGCGATCCGGCGAATATGCCGGCGCGGCAAGCGTCATTGGCTGGAAATAAATCCGCCGCGACCGTCCTTGCCGCGCGTCCGGCTTCGGCTGCGACCCAGGCAGCTTCCGTACGGGATGACGGTGACGGCGATGACGACGCCACCGCCACGCCCGATGTCGCCGCCGGCGGCGATACCAGTCTGGCGGCCCTTGCGCCGCCCATCCCCGCCAGCACTCTCCATGGTCAACAGGGGAACGATGATTCCGGGGACGGCCAGACCGGCGCGTCTTCACCTCTTTCGCAGCCAAATCCTCCTGCTGGAAATTCGATCGCCGGCGGAAACCCACCGGCATCGGCGCAGAATCCAGGCCAGGGCGGCGGGGACAAGGACGGCGACGGCACTGTCGCAGCCGGCGACCAAATCAAGTCGAAGCCGGCGGCCGATGGCTCGTCGAATCCGCAGACCATCGCCGATGCCGCCGCCGCGGCGTCTCAAGCGGACTTGGCGGACGCGGCGCAGAAATCCGGATCTGGCGACAGCACCGGCGATTCAGCCGAAAAGAAAACCGGCCCGGCCGGTGCGGACCTCAAATCAGAGAGCGGGAAGTCCAAATCACGGGACAAATCGGACAGCGATCCGTCCGCGTCGGCGGATGTCCTCGCCAGTGCGCTGGCCATGAGCCCGCCCGCGTCATCGCAGCCCTCGCCGGCCACCGGAGACGATGACGCGGCGCCGGCGGACACCCAAAAAGCATCGGCCGCGACGGGGCCTGCTTCATCCCTGCCGGTCGCGGCGCAAGCGCCCCAAGCCCAGACTCCTGCCGACGGGAAAACCCCCGCCGATCCTGGCAGCAATCAGATTCCGGTCGCGGCGCCGGAACCCGGGGACAAGAAGGACCAGTCCGGCAAGGCTCCGTCCCAAGCCGACAGTTCTTCGGCCGCGACGCAAGGTAACGCCATCGAGGCGCTGGCCACCGCCATGACCGGCGGGCAAGGCGCGGCGGCGACGCCGGCCGCTGACAGCAAGGCCACGAACCAGTCCGGCGACACGCAGCCGGCCGGGCCTGGCCATGACGGCGGCGACAAGCCGGCGCATGTGACGCAATCCGTGGCCGCGCCGCAACCAAGCCTGCCGGCCCAGATCCAACCCGCGGTCACGCAGCAGCTGAACGTTTCGTCGCAAGCCACGCCGCCGGTCACGGCCGGCCCTTCGATACCCGGCGCCAACCCAAGCGGGATCGCCACATCGGTCCATATCGCCTCGGCTGCGGCCAATGCCGTGCCCAATCTGGATGTGCTGGCGGTCAGCGTCGCGGCCCGCTCGCTCAGCGGCGCCAAGCAATTCGATATCCGGCTCGATCCACCCGAACTGGGTTCGGTGCAGGTACGGCTTTCGATCGACGCCAGCGGCAAGACCCAGGCGCATATGACCGCGGACCAGCCCCAGACCCTGACGCTTCTGCAGAAGGACGCGCCCAGCTTGGCCCAGGCGCTGCGCGACGCGGGCCTCAACGTGTCCCAGAACGGGCTGAACTTTTCGCTCCGCGGCCAGGACCGGCAGGACGACGCCAGAAATGGCGGCGCGCCGTCACGCCGGACCAGCCTTTCCGCCACCCAGATCATTGCCGCCACGCCGGCGCCGGCGGCGCTCTCCCGCGCCGGCGCCGCGTCCCAGGCGCGCGTGGATATCCATGTTTAAGGACCGACAGCCATGACCACACCGGTGACAAACCAGACACAAGCGGCCGCCACCTCCGGCACCGCGAACAGCACGAGCGGCTTGGCGCAGTTGTCGAACAATTTCGACACCTTCCTGACCTTGCTCACCACCCAGCTCAAGAATCAGGATCCGACCGCGCCGATGGATTCCAATCAGTTCACCCAGCAGCTGGTGGAATTCAGCCAGGTCGAACAGCAGATCAACACCAATACCAATCTCAACACCTTGATCACCCAGGGCCAGAGCCAGATCGGCACCTATGCCACCTCCTATCTGGGCAAGTCGGTGTCGGTGACCAATGGCAGCGCCGCCCTGAGCAACGGCCAGGCCAACTGGACCTACACGCTGGCCACCGCCGCATCCCAGGCCCTGCTCACCGTGTCCGACGCGAACGGAAAAGTGGTCTATGCCGGCACCGGCGGCACCGCCCAGGGCGCCAACCCGTTCAACTGGAACGGCCAGGACAATAACGGCAACGCAACTTCCCGACGGCACCTACACGCTGACCGTCAGCGCCAAGGCCGCGGACGGCTCGGCCGTCACCAGCGCCGTCTCCAGCCAGGGCGTGGTGAGCGAGATCGATATGAGCTCGGGCACGCCCAAGCTGGTGGTCGGCGGCATGGAATTGGGATTGAGCGATATCGCGAACGTCACGAATTGATTTTGTTGAACCCATGGCGCCCGGAAGCGGCGCCTCAAACGCGGCGGCGGCGGACGAAGTTCAAACCCGCGCAAGGAAATGAAAAATGAGTCTCTATGGATCCATGGCGATCGGGGTCGCCGGTCTGGCCGCGAACAGCCAGGCGCTGAGCGCCACCTCCTCCAACATCGCCAACGTCAATACCGTCGGCTACAAGGAAGCGACCTCGAGCTTCACCACCTTCCTCAACGCCACGGGGGGTGTGGGCGACAATGCCTCGGCCGGCGTCGCGGTCAAGATCGGCCAGGACATCACCACCCAGGGCCTGCCCCAATCGACCTCGTCGAACACCGATCTGTCGATCTCGGGCAACGGCTTCTTCGTGGTCTCGACCAATGCGGCCGGCACCGGGGTGCGCGAATATACCCGCGCCGGCAGCTTCACGCCGGATGTGAACGGCAATCTGGTCAACACCGCCGGACTTTATCTGCTGGGCTACAAGCTGGACTCGGCCGGCAATGTGCCGACCGACGCCAGCGATCTCAGCCTGGTCAACACGTCCACCATTTCGGGCGCGGCGCAGGCGACCAGCGGCCTCACCATCCAGGCCAATCTGCACGCCAATTCCACCGTGGATGCCGGCTACACCGCCGGCGACATGACCTCGGGCACGGTGTCGCCGGACTTCACCCGCACGGTCAATGTCTATGACAGCCAGGGCGGCAGCCAGCCGATCACCTTCTCCTTCATCAAGACCGCCGCCAATACCTGGGCCTATGAAGCCAGCTATGCCGGCAGCCGCGTCCAACCTGACCGCCAGCGGACCGATCTCGGAAGGCACCATCAAGTTCAATGCCGACGGCACGCTGGCCAATGTCAACGGCGCCTCGCCGGCGTCGCGGCACGATCTCGATGACCATTCCCTGGAACAGCGCCACCTCCGGCCTCAATCCCCAGGACATCTCGCTCAATCTGGGCACGGTCGGCGGCAGCGACGGGCTCACCCAGTCCAATGCGCCCTCGGTGCTGAACGGCACCCATATCGACGGCACGCCCTATGGCAGCGTCACCGGCGTGACGGTTGCGACCGACGGCACCGTGACGGCGCAGTTCTCCAACGGCCTGTCGCAGGACGTCTACAAGATTCCGCTGGCCACCTTCACCAACCCGAATGGCTTGGGCCAGATGAACGGCAACGCCTATGCCGCGACCAAGGCCAGCGGTCCGCCGGACATCAACCTGGCCAATTCCGGCGCCGCCGGCACCATCCAGTCCAAGTCGCTGGAAGGCTCGACGGTCGATCTCGCCAACGAGTTCACCAACCTGATCACGACTCAACGCGCCTATTCGGCTTGCGCCCGCATCATCACCACGGCCGATCAGATGCTGGCACAGCTGGAGCAGTTGCCGACGCAATAACCATCATCATAGAGGGCCCGCGAAAAGCCCGAAAACAAGGGATTTTCGCGGGCATTTTAAGCGGTGTCTTATCGGTTCGTTTACCACAGCTCTTGGCCTTTTTTTAAAGGCGCCGGCGCTATTTTTGCCGCAGGTCGTGGATTGGGAGTAGCGTAGTCATGGAAGAGCGCAAAGGACGTGTGAGCTACGTCATCGGCCCCGATGGGAGCCCGCTGACGCTCGCCGATCTGCCGCCGCCCACAACGCGGCGCTGGGTCATCCGGCGCAAGGCCGAGGTGGTCGCGGCGGTGCGCGGCGGCCTGCTCAGCCTCGACGAAGCCTGCCGCCGTTATACCTTGACGGTGGAGGAATTCCTTGCCTGGCAGCATGCCATCGACCGGTTCGGGCTGGCCGGCCTTCGCGCGACACGCGTGCAGCAATACCGCAATTAGGGCTTGGTGGAAGCCCGCAGGCGCGCGAAGCAATCAAACAAAGCCTTCGCGCCACCAGGGTGCAGCAGTATCGCAATTGATCGGCGCAGCGCCCTCCGTGGCGCACCCGTTAACAAAGGCTTTCGAAGCCGCGGAAAATCTCCGCGTTTATGCTTAAGCCAAATTTTACCACGCGGACGGCAATGTTTGCCTAGCAGGAACGGTTCCTGGCTGGGAGGATTTTGCTCGTGCCTGAATTTTTCAAGGCGGTCGGTGCGGCGCGCTTCGGCGTCATGGCTGGCGTGGCCGCCGTCCTGACGGCCTTCTTTCTTTACATCGCCGGCGCGATCACCGAGCCGCCCAAGACCATTCTCTATGCCGGGCTGGATCCGCGCGACGCCGCCGCCGTCACCGCCAAGCTCGACGCCATGAACGTCCAATACGACGCCAAGGGCGATGGCGGCACCATCCTGGTGCCCGCCGACCAGGTCACCAAGCTGCGCATGGCGCTGGCGCAGGACAATCTGCCGGCCGCCGGCGTCGGCTACGAGATTTTCGACAAGACCGACACCTTCGGCACCACCGCCTTTGTGCAGAATATCAACCGGCTGCGGGCGCTGGAGGGCGAACTGGCGCGCTCGATCCAGACCATCGAGGGGATCGAAAGCGCCCGCGTCCATCTGGTCATACCGGAACGGCAGATCTTTTCCCGCAACGACCAGACGCCTTCGGCCTCGGTCGTGCTCAAGACCCGCGCGGTGATGGATCGCGGCCAGGTCACCGCCGTCCAGCATCTGGTGGCCGCCGCCGTCGCCGGCCTGAGCCCGGCGCGCGTCGCCATCGTGGATGACCGCGGCAATCTTCTGGCGGGCGGCGAGGAACGGTCCGGCCCTGATGCCGCCGCCGCCGACCAGGAACAGAACACCACCGACTATGAAGACCGGCTGCGCCAGCGCATCGAATCCATCGTCGCCAGCGTGGTCGGCGCCGGCCATGTCCGGGCCCAGGTCACCGCCGACATGACCTATAATCACACCTCGACCACGTCGGAGAGCTACGATCCCGACAGCAAGGTGATCCGCTCCACCCAGACGGTCGAGCAGAATTCCTCCGACACCAACGGCAGCAGCCAGGATGCGGTGTCGGTCGCCAACGCCCTGCCCAATGCCGCCAGCTCCACCCCGGGCGACACCAGCAAATCCTCGTCCGGCCGCACCGAGGAAACCACCAATTATGAGATTTCCAAGAAGGTCACCACCTCGACCCAGGATGGCGGCGATTTGAAGCGTCTGTCGGTGGCGGTGGTGGTGGACGGCAGCCTCGCCGGCGCCGGCGCCAATGCGAATTACAAGCCGCGCTCCGCCGCCGAAATGACCCAGATCACCAATCTGGTGAAATCCGCCATGGGCTACAGCCAGACCCGCGGCGACCAGCTTCAGGTCAGCAATATGGAGTTCGCCCGGGTCGACGACGTGGATGACGGCACGCCCGCGCCCAAGCCGCTGCTGGGCCTGGATCCGGCCTATTGGTTCAAGATCATCGAGGCGGCGATCATGTGCGTCACCGCCCTCCTGATCGGCCTGTTCGTGGCCCGCCCCCTGATCAACCGCATGTTCCAGCCGCTCGCGCCGCTCCCAGTCCACCCGGGTGGCCAATGCCTCGCCGGTGGCTGGCGCCCTGCCTTCGCCGGGACAGGCCGCGGCCGCCAATGCCTCCGGCGCGGAAGCCGCCGCCGCTCCGGCGCCGATCAAGATCCTGCCCGCCCAACCCGGCATCGACCTCAGTCAGATCGAGGGCCAGGTTCGCGAATCCTCGGTCAAGAAAATCGGTGAAGTGGTCACCGCGCATCCCGAAGAGGCGCTGGCGATCATCCGCACCTGGCTGCATCAACCGGTGTAACCATGGCCAGAGCCGTCAAACCCGCCGTCAAGGACGATGTGCGCACCCTCTCCGGGGCCGAGCGCGCCGCCATCATCATGCTGTCCCTGGGCGAGGAACATTCGGCCAAGCTGTGGGAGATGATGGACGAGGACGAGGTCAAGGAAATCTCCCAGGTGATGTCCAATCTGGGCTCCGTCGCCTCCAGCGTGATCGAGAAGCTGCTGATCGATTTCGTCTCGCAGATGTCGGGCACCGGCTCGCTGATGGGTTCCTATGAATCCACCGAGCGCCTGATCGCCCGCTTCCTGCCGGGGGAAAAGGTCTCCCAGATCATGGAGGAAATCCGCGGTCCCGCCGGCCGCACCATGTGGGACAAGCTGGCCAATGTGAATGAGAGCGTGCTGGCCAACTATCTCAAGAACGAATATCCCCAGACGGTCTCGGTGGTTCTGTCCAAGATCAAGCCCGAACATGCCGCCCGCGTCCTGGGCGCGCTGCCGGAGGAATTCGCGCTGGAAGTGGTGCAGCGCATGCTGCGCATGGAAAGCGTGCAGAAGGACATTCTCGACAAGGTCGAGCAGACACTGCGCATCGAATTCATGTCCAACCTGGCGCGCACCGCCAAGCGCGACGCCCATGAGCATATGGCGGAAATCTTCAACAATTTCGACCGCCAGACCGAGAGCCGCTTCATCACCGCCCTGGAGGAGCGTTCGCGCGATTCCGCCGAGCGCATCAAGGCCCTGATGTTCACCTTCGAGGATCTCGGCAAGCTCGATCCGGGTTCGATCCAGACCCTGCTGCGCAATATCGAAAAGGACAAGCTGGGCCTGGCGCTGAAGGGCGCCACCGACAGCCTGCGCGACGTCTTCTTCTCCAACATGAGCGAGCGCGCCGGCAAGATCCTGCGCGAGGACATGGAAGCGATGGGCCCGGTGCGGCTCAAGGATGTGGACGAGGCGCAGATGCGGATGGTGAATATCGCCAAGGATCTGGCCAACAAGGGCGAAATCATGATCGCCGGCGGCAGCGGCGAAGACGAGTTGATCTACTGATGAAAAGCGCCAGCAAATTCACCTTCGACACCGAATTCCGCGGCCCCAGCGATGTGGTGTCCGATACCGCGCGCGCGCGTCAGAAAAAGACCCTGACCGTCGAGGAAATCGACGTCATGTGCGCCAAGGCCGAAGCCAAGGGCACCGAGGCGGCCTCGGCGCGCGCCGCCGAGAAGATCGACCACACCGTCAACCAGCTGGTGGCGGCCCTGCGCGCCGCGCTGGAACAGACCCATGGCGAGATCGAGGCGGTGCGGGCCGAAGCCGCGCAACTGGCGCTGGCGGCGGCCAAGAAGTTGGCGCCGGCGGCGCTGGCCGCGCTTCCCGCCGGCGAAGTGGAGCGCGCTTTGCGCGAAGCCATGCATCAGGCGATCGGCGAACCCCGCATCACCTTGCGCGCCGCGCCCGAGGTCATCGCCGCGCTCCAGCCCCGGATCGCCGAAATCGCCCATGAGGAAGGTTATGACGGACGGGTGATCCTGGCGGATGATCCGGCGATCACCAATGCCGATTGCCGCATCGAATGGCGCGGCGGCGGCAGCGAGCGCCGCGAAACGGCGATCGAGGCCGCCTTGGACGCGCTGATCGCGCGCCGGTTCTCACATACTCTGCGACGATTCGAAAGGATAAGCCATGTCCGGCAACGACAATGTGGATCTGCCCGATCTCAGCGAAACGCCGGGCACGGCGTCCGCCTCGCTCCTGAACAGCGAGGGCAGCGGCGAAGCCGCGCAAAGGCACACCGCCCAGGATCTGGAAGCGGTGTTCGACGTGCCGGTGACGGTCTCCGCCATCCTGGGCAAGAGCGCGATGGAAGTCAGCCATCTGCTCAAGCTGGGCCGGGGCACCGTGGTCGAACTGGACCGCAAGGTGGGCGAGGCGATCGACATCTATGTCAACGACCGGCTGGTGGCGCGCGGCGAGGTCGTGCTGGTGGAGGACCGGCTGGGCGTGACCATGACCGAAATCATCAAAGCCGGACAATCATAGGAATTTGGCGCGAACGCCAGCGGGAGCAAACATCATGCGTCTTCTTATTGTCGGCAGCCTGAACGGCCAGATCGGAGCGGCCACCAAGATGGCGATGGAGCGGGGGCGAAAGTCACCCACGCCGCCTCGATCGAACAGGCGCTGGGCAGCTTGCGCGGCGGCGCCGGCGCCGACCTGGTTTTTTGCGATGTGACTTTGGATATCGGCGCCCTGGTGCGCGGGCTGGCGGCCGAACACATCTGCACCCCGGTGGTGGCCTGCGGCATCGGCACCGACACCCGCCGGGCAGTGGATGCGATCCGCGCCGGCGCCAAGGAATATCTGCCGCTGCCCGCCGACGCCGAACTGATCGCCGCGGTGCTGGCGGCGGTTGCCGACGAAACCCATCAGCTCATCCATGAGGACGAGGCCATGGATGCGGTGCTGGGGCTGGCCGACCAGATCGCCGGCAGCGAAGCCTCGATCCTGATCACCGGCGAAAGCGGCACCGGCAAGGAAGTGCTGGCCCGCTATGTCCACCGCAAGTCGGCGCGCGCCGACAAGCCGTTCATCTCGGTCAATTGCGCCGCGATCCCGGAAAATCTGCTGGAATCGGAATTGTTCGGCCATGAGAAGGGCGCCTTCACCGGCGCCATCGCCCGGCGGATCGGCAAGTTCGAGGAAGCCAATGGCGGCACCTTGCTGCTCGACGAAATCAGCGAAATGGATGCCCGCCTGCAGGCCAAGCTGCTGCGCGCCATTCAGGAGCGGGAGATCGACCGGGTCGGCGGCACCAAGCCGGTCAAGGTGGATATCCGCATCATCGCCACCTCCAACCGCGACCTTTCCGAGGCGGTCAAGCACGGCACCTTCCGCGAAGACCTTCTCTACCGCCTGAATGTGGTCAATCTCCGCCTGCCCGCCTTGCGCGAGCGGCCCAAGGACATCCGGGCCCTGGCGCAATCATTTCGCCCGCAAATATGCCGAAGCCAATGGCGTCGCATTCCGGCCGCTGGCGGGCGCCACCGAGCGCCTGCTCCTGGCCCATCCCTGGCGGGGCAATGTGCGCGAACTGGAAAACACCATCCATCGCGCCGTGCTTCTGGCCCAGGGCCCGGAGATCGCGCCCGAAGCGATCCGCCTGCCCGACGGCACCCAGGTGAGCGCCACAAATGCCGCGCCGGTCCATTCCTCGGTGCAGGATGCGGTCGACTTCGGCCACGCTCGCCACCCGCAATCTGGTCGGGCGCACCGTCGCCGATGTGGAGCGGGACCTGATCCTGGACACGCTGGACCATTGCCTGGGCAACCGCACCCATGCCGCCAACATTCTGGGCATCTCGATCCGCACCCTGCGCAACAAGCTCAGCGAATATTCCGATTCTGGCCTTTCGGTGCCGAGCCCCGGCGAGCACCGGCTGGTGGGGTGAGGCGGTCCATAGCGGCAGCGTATGGGCGGCAGAGCCGGTCGCCGAACGCCGCGAACTAAAGTGAGCGGCCGGACGAGAACACCGGCCGGCATGATGTGAAGAGTTTGAAAGAATGACCGACGTTACATCGACAGCCCCGGCGAGCGGGTTCGATTTTTCGCCCGCGAAAGCTGCTGGAATTCATCCGCAGGAGCGATCTGGGCCTCGCCATCGGCATCATGGCGATCCTGGTGGTCTTGATCCTGCCGCTGCCCACCTGGCTGCTCGACATTTCGCTGGCCTTCTCGCTCAGCTTCTCGATCCTGATCCTGATGACGGCGGTGTTCATCCGCAAGCCGCTGGAGTTCAGCTCCTTCCCGGCGATGCTGCTGATCACCACCATGCTCCGGCTGGCGCTCAACCTCGCCTCCACCCGGCTGATCCTGGGCCATGGCAATGAAGGCACCGCGGCTTCCGGCTATGTCATCCAGGCCTTCGGCAGGCTGGTCATGCAGGGCAATTTCGTCATCGGCCTGATCGTTTTCGCCATCCTGATCATCGTCAATTTCGTGGTCATCACCAAGGGCTCCGGCCGCATCGCGGAAGTGGCGGCGCGCTTCAGCCTGGACGCCATGCCCGGCAAGCAGATGGCGATCGACGCCGATCTTTCCGCCGGCCTGATCGACGAAAAGGAAGCCAAGGCGCGGCGCAAGACCATCGAATCGGAATCCAATTTCTTCGGCGCCATGGACGGCGCCAGCAAATTCGTGCGCGGCGACGCCATCGCCGGCCTGCTCATCGTCGGCATCAACATCATCGGCGGCATCATCATCGCGGTGGCGCAGAAGGGCATGAGCTTCGCCGACGCCACCCACACCTTCACGCTTCTGTCGGTGGGCGACGGGCTGGTGTCGCAGATGCCGGCCTTGATCGTCTCCACCGCCGCGGGCCTGATGGTGTCCAAGGCCGGCGTCGAGGGCGCCACCGACAAGGCGCTGATGGACCAGCTCTCCTTCTATCCCCAAGGCGCTGGGCATGGCCGCCGCGGTGATGGGCGTGGTGGCGCTTTTGCCGGGAATGCCGACCCTGGTGTTCGGCGCGCTTTCCGCCGGCACCGGCTCGCTCGCCTATTACGCCTTCAAGCGCAAGGACGCGCGCCAGGCCAGCGAAGACGCGCAGGATGCCAAATCCAAGGCCGAGATCCAGCCCAAGGAAGAACCCATCGCCACCGCGCTGGCGATGGATCTGCTCCGGGTCGAGCTGGGCTATGGGCTGCTGCCGCTTGATCAACGATGTCCAGGGCCATCGCATCACCGACCAGATCAAGGCGCTGCGCCGGCAGCTGGCGCAGGAAATGGGCTTCGTCATGCCGGCGGTCCGCATCCTCGACAATATGCAGCTGGGCGCCAACGAATACCGCATCCGGGTCAAGGAAGTGGAATCCGGCAAAGGCGAACTCTTCCCCGGCTCCTTTCTGGTCATGGATCCCAAGGGGCTGCCGATCGACCTGCCCGGCACCCATACGACCGAGCCGGCCTTCGGCCTGCCGGCCACCTGGATCTCCGGCTCCCTGCGCGAGGAAGCGCTCGTTCCGCGGCTTCACCGTGGTCGATCCCGGCACGGTGCTGACCACCCATCTGACCGAAGTGCTCAAGAACCACATGGCGGAGCTGCTCTCCTATGCCGAGACCAAGAAGCTGCTGGACGATCTGCCGCCGGAGAACAAGAAGCTGGTGGAAGAACTGATCCCCTCGCAGATTTCCGTCACCGGCGTGCAGCGCGTGCTGCAGACGCTGCTTGTCCGAGCGGGTCTCGATCCGCGACCTGCCCACCATCCTCGAAGGCATCGCCGAAGCGGTCGGCCACACCAAGAACGCGCTCTACATCACCGAGCATGTGCGCGACCCGGCTGGCCCGCCAGCTTTGCCATACGCCAATCTGTCGCCGGGCGGCTATCTGCCCCTGCTGGCGCTTGTCGCCGGCCTGGGAGCAGGCCTTCGCCGAATCCATTGTCGGCCAGGGCGAGGAACGGCAGCTGGCGATGGCGCCGTCGCAGCTTCAGCAATTCATCCAGACGGTGCGCGAGCGTTTCGACGAAGCCACCGCCAAGAACGAAGTGCCGATCCTGCTCACCAGCCCGCAGATCCGCCCCTTCCTGCGCTCCATCATCGAGCGCTTCCGGCCGCAGACCGTGGTGATGAGCCAGAACGAAATCCACGCCTCGGTGCGGCTGCGCACCCTGGGCCAGATCTGAACCGGGGACCGATCGGCCATGTCCGCGCTGGCACAAAGAACCGCCCAGCTTCTGGCCTTTCCGGGCCTGAGCCTGCGCGCGGCGCTGACCGAGGCCCTGAAACGCCACCGCCTGCCCGAGCGGCTGATCGAAGCCTATCTCCGGGAAGCGGCCGCGCTTTCCCCCTGCGGCGTCGACCAGACCCTGACCCAGGTGCTGGCGGCGCGGATGCGGATGGCGCCGCTCGATTTATTTCAGCTTGAGCGCCTGTTCCTGATCGGGCCGTCCGGCGCTGGTGTCGGCAGCGTCGCCGCCAAGCTCCGGCATCAGGCGGCACAGGCCGGACACAGGATCCGGATCGACGCCCAGGGATTCAATCCCCGCAATCTCAGGGCGCGCATGGCGTTCGGCTGCATCGGCGCCCGCCAGGACCAGGAAACCGTCGGCGTGGTTTCAGCGCTGGCCGACGCCGAGGAAGTGAGCGAGATCATCGCCGCTTTCGGCCTCAAGCGCCTCATCGTTACCGGCCTGGACATGACCGGCCGCTTCGGCACCCTCGCCGCGGCGGCGACGGAAGGCGCCAGCCTCGCCCATGTCACGCGTTCGGCCAAAGCCGACGCCCCGCTGGAGACCCTTGATCCCGGCGCGCTCGCTGCTCTGTTGTTGGATTAATGCTTCTTTCCCCGGCCCCCGGGCGGCGGACGGTTATCCCAGCCCCATGGGCCGCACCCCATCCCGATGATCACCAGCAGCCCGCCGCAGATCGCCATGTCGCGGGAGAAGATTTCGAATTCCGCCCGCCGGGCCGCCGGGTCGGCGATGTGCCAGAAATCATGCAGGCTCACCGCGGCGATGATGGTCATTGCGAACAGCAGCACCGCGCCATGGCGGGTGTGGTAGCCGAACAGAAGCGAGTAGGCGCCCATCACCATCAGCACCAGGGCGATCACCAGCACCAGGGGCGGCAAGGGCACTTGCTTGCCCGCCAGTTCCTGGGACAGGCCCGCCCAGCCGGTGATGATGTTGTAGGCACCCGCACCATAGAACCAGGCGAGCACAAGACGGCCCAGCAAGGGCGCGATGGTTTCGGAGAAGGACATGGTTCTGCCCGCGTGCCCCGCGACTCGGTTACCCCAATGGTAACCAACCCTGCGCGTGGTTCAACCGGCGGTGCGAATGTTGGAGAATTCGCAGATCATGGGCGCGAGGAATTTTGGGTCCTGAGCAGGAGCAGGCACGGAGCGGGCGGATAGCCCGTGAGTACCTGCGACGAACTCAGGGCGCAAAATAACCGCGCCCGAAGGTCAGGCGGACCGGAGGGTGTGCTTGCGCAGATGCCGCACCAGTGCCATCTCGTCCATCCGGGCCTGCGCCCGGCGCGTCGCAACCTCGGCCAGCCGCTTGGCCTGCTGTTCGGTGGCGAATTCCAGGGCCTTGAGATCCTGAAAGGCATTGTTGAGGTCGAGCTGGGCCGCGGCATGCTCGCGCTCCATCTCCCGCAAGGTATGGCGGAGATTGTCCCGCCGCGCGTCGATGGAGCGGAGGAAGGAGGGAAAGGCCAGCCGGCCGATATCGGAATCCCCGGCGCGCTGCTTTTCGCGGGCCACATTCTCGTCCAGGTCGACCAGCTTGCGTTCCAGGTCGGCGCGCATGGACTCGATCGCCGCGATGCGCCGCTTGACTTCATCCACGCGGAAACGTCTCAAGCGCAGCAGGGTGTCGGTCCGGTTCATCACGCCCTCCCATTCTCCGCGCCGTCAAGAATTTGCGACAGCGCCGCATAAGATTCGCTTAAGCCCGCCTGCTCCTCCTTTTTCTGGGTTAAAAAGGCCTCGAGCTGCGGGTGCAGCATCATGGCGTGATCTACTTCAGGATTCGTGCCAGCCTTGTAGGCGCCCAGCCGTATCAATTCGGCCATGTCCTCATAGAGCGTCATCGGCAGCCGGGCCCGCAAAACCAGGCTTTGCTCGGGTTCGGTGTTGCAGCCGGGCATGGCACGGCTGACCGATTTCAGGACATTGATGGCCGGATAGCGGCCCCGTTCCGCAATGGCACGGTCCAGCACGATATGGCCGTCCAATATGCCCCGGACCGCATCGGAGATGGGTTCGTTATGGTCGTCGCCTTCCACCAGGACGGTAAACAGGCCGGTGATCGATCCGGATTCATCCTTTCCGCCAGGGCCGGCCCGCTCCAGAAGCCTCGGCAGTTCGGCGAAAACGGTGGGCGTGTAGCCTTTGGAGGCGGGCGGCTCGCCGGCCGACAGGCCGATCTCGCGCTGGGCCATGGCAAAGCGGGTGATGGAATCCATCAGCAACAGGACCTTGAGGCCCTGGTCGCGCAGCTGTTCGGCCACCGTCATCGCCACATAGGCGGCCTGGCGGCGCACCAGCGGCGCCTCGTCCGAGGTGGCGGCAACCACCACGCTGCGGGTCAGGCCCTCCGGGCCCAGATCGTCCTCGATGAATTCCTTGACCTCGCGGCCGCGTTCGCCGACCAGGCCTATGACGATGGCGTCGGCGTTGGAGTTCCGCGCCATCATGGCCAGCAAAGTGGATTTGCCGACTCCGGAACCAGCAAAAATGCCCATGCGTTGGCCTTCGCAACAGGTGGCAAACACATTCAACGCGCGGATGCCCAGATCGAGCTTGGCGCCGACCCGACTGCGGCTGGTCGCCAAGGGCGGGGCAGCCTTTAGCGGGTAGGCAACCACCCCCTGGGGCAGCGGTCCCAACCCGTCCATCGGCTCGCCAAAGCCGTTCAGAACCCGGCCCAGCCAGGCCTTGCACGGATAGATCGACGCCGGCTTGTTCTCGAAATCGGCCCGGGCGCCCAGCGAGATCCCGTCCAGCGGACCCAGCGGCATCACCAGGGCTCTGCCGTCGCGAAAGCCGACCACTTCGCAGGAAATTTTCTTGTTCTGGCTTAGACTTAGCCGGACCTGGCCGCCCAGCGTGACCGCGCCCACCGCACCCGTCACCTCGACGCACAGGCCTTCGATCCGCGCCACCCGGCCGAATCGGGTCAAGGTGGGGAGTGCGTCAATTTCCTTGAGCAGGGAATGCATCGGGGTCTTTCTTGGGGCCTCGTCCCGGACTGGATGTCAGCATTTTGCCGCTAAGGATTTAAATGCCGGTAAACTTAACAAATCGAATCAAGGCATTATCGAGCCTGTGGACAGAAACGGGTCCTTAATTTCAAATTTCCGGGACCTGAAAGCCTGCCTGTGGATTAAAGGCGCTGTTAACCAATTGCACTTACCCTCCGGCAACCGTTTAACCGTGCCGGCGGGGGCCGGAGGTGATTCATGGGACTCAAGAGGGGCCTGACATGCGCGTACTCCTGATCGAAGACGACAGCGCCATGGCACGCAGCATCGAACTGATGCTGCGCAGCGAGGGATTGAACGTCTACACCACCGATCTCGGCGAAGAAGGGATCGATCTCGGCAAGCTCTATGATTACGACATCATCGTGCTCGACCTGCAGCTGCCCGACATGTCGGGTTTCGAGGTGCTCAAGGCCCTGCGCGTCGCCAAGGTGCAGACGCCGGTCCTGATCCTCTCCGGCAATGCCATTGTCGAGGCTAAGGTTAAGGCGCTGGGTTTCGGCGCCGACGACTACATGACCAAGCCCTTCCACAAGGACGAGCTGGTCGCCCGCATCCAGGCCGTGGTGCGCCGCTCCAAGGGCCACAGCCAGTCGGTCATCACCACCGGCAAGCTCACCGTCAATCTGGACGCCAAGACGGTGGAAGTGGACGGACAGCGGGTGCATCTGACCGGCAAGGAATATCAGATGCTGGAACTTCTCTCGCTGCGCAAGGGAACCACGCTGACCAAGGAAATGTTCCTCAACCATCTTTATGGCGGGATGGACGAGCCGGAACTCAAGATCATCGACGTCTTCATCTGCAAGCTGCGCAAGAAGCTGGCGGCGGCGATCGACGGCGACAATTATATCGAGACGGTGTGGGGCCGCGGCTATGTGCTGCGCGATCCCCAGGATGGCGAGCAGGCCGTCGCCTGATAAAGTTAAAATAACTCAGGAAAAGGCGCCGTTTTTCCGGCGCCTTTTTGTTTGGTCGCACGGCCGGACGCAAAAACCGCATCGCACTTTTGCTGGCCGGTTATTTGGTCGCACGGCCGGACGCAAAACCGCATCGCACTTTTGCTGGCCGTGCTCCGCTATTTTGGTCGCACGGCTTCTCAGGGCAGCGAGCAATCCAGCAGCTTGTCGTCCAAGACCGAGCCGATCAGGAGCCGCTTGCCGATGACGGCCGCCACGCTGGAGGCGCCGATCCGGGATCCATCATCGGCAAAGATGGTTTCATAGCCGGTCGGTATCCCGGATTTGTCCAGGCTGACCCGGAACACTTCCGACGGCGAGGGCTTGGCGGGATCGGCGCGGAACCGGTCGTCGCGCATCCGGCTGGGATGGCCAGCGACGATCAAACGGCCCTGGGCATCGGCGGTGATGTTGTCCAGCCGCGAGGGAATGGCCAGCGACCCGATTTCCTTCAGGCTGCCGAAGAAAGGTTCGCGGGAGAAAGCGATCAGGCGCCGTTCATTGCTGACGGTGAGATAGAGGCGGCCGCCATCCGGGGTGACATAGACGCCGTTGGGAAACGCCATCTGCTGCACCGAGATGCGGAAATTGGTGCCGTTGAAATAAAGCAGATCGGCGTGCGGCCAGAGCAGATAATCCTCGGCGAAGCGCCCCAGGGCGGTCTTGGTGACATGATCGTTGGTGACATAGAAACGGTCCGGCCCGACCGCGAACAGATCGTTGGGGCTGACCAACAGCCCGCCGCCGATATTGGCGCGGGCGGTGAGTTTCGCCATGCCGTCCTGGTAGGAAAGGCCGAATATCTCGATCGCCTGTCCGCCATTGCGCAGATGATTGATCGCCATCAGGGTCTCATCGCCATTGGCCGCCCGGTAAAGGCTGATGCCATGGGGATGGAAATCCTTGGGCGTGCCGGCGAGCTTGAGCGGCGGCGCGCTGGGCGCGCTCAGTTTCAGAAGATAAAGCCCGTCGCGGGGATCGGGCTGCGTCTTGGGCGCGCGCCGGTTGGTGGAGGAGACGATGACGGCGTCATGGGCGGCATCGACCGCGAAATCCTCCGGCCCTTCAAGCCCGGCGATGGGCGTGCAGGAGAGGGCCGAATCGGCCGGCACCGAGGTGAAGGCACCCGCCGCGGTCAGCCAGCGCACGGCGAAAAAAAGCACCAGCACAAGCAGAACCGCCAGCCAGGTCATGCCGGATCGCGCCAGGGGTCGCATTATTGCGCCGCTTCCACTTGGCCGCTCTTGCCGAACTGCAGGTCCGCCAGGCGCGCATAGAGGCCGCCCTGGCGCACCAGTTCGCCATGGCTGCCTTCGCCCACCACCCGGCCCTGGTCCATCACCACGATACGCTGGAGCTTTTGGATGGTGGCCAGCCGATGGGCGATGACGATGGTGGTGCGGCCCACCATCAGATTGGCCAGGCCCCGCTGCACCATCAACTCGTTTTCGGCATCCAGGGCGCTGGTCGCCTCGTCCAGCAGAAGCAGCGGCGCATCGCGCAGAATGGCGCGGGCAATCGCCAGGCGCTGGCGCTGGCCGCCCGACAAAGTGACGCCGCGCTCGCCGACAAGCGTGTCGAAACCGTCCGGCAGTCTTGCGATGAACTCGCTGGCGGCCGCCGCATCGGCGGCGCGGCGCACGTCGTCCGGGCTGGCGCCTTGCCGGCCATAGGCGATGTTGGAGGCGATGGTGCCGGAGAATATCACCGGATCCTGCGCCACCACCGCGATGGCGCCGCGCAGAGCCACCGGATCGAGTTCGGAAATATCGATGCCGTCGAAACGGACAAGGCCTTTCTGGGCGGCGAAGAAACGCAGCATCAGCTGGAATACGGTGGATTTGCCCGCGCCCGACGGGCCCACCAGGGCCACCGCCTCGCCCGGCGCGATGTCGAGCGAGAAGTCCCGCAACGCCGCGCTGTCCGGCCGGCTGGGATAATGAAACGTGACATGCTCGAATCGCACCGCGCCTTTGGGATGGGCCGGCATCGGCGTGGGATGAGCTGGCGCGGTGATGGCGGGCGTTTCATGCAGCAATTCCATCAGCCGTTCCGAGGCGCCGGCGGCGCGCTGCAGATCGCCCCAGGTTTCCGACAGGGCGCCCACCCCGCCCGCCACCAGGCCGCCATAGATGATGAACTGGACCAGAAGACCGCCGGTCATGCGATGGGCGATCATGTCCTGCAGACCCACCAGGCCCACCGTGGCCAGGCTGGCGAATACCGTGAAGATCGCCACCGCCGTCAGGATGGCGCGCGCCAAGGTCCGGCTTCTGGCAAAGGCGAAAGCGCGTTCCACCGTGGCGCCGAACGCCTTGCGCTCGAAATTTTCCTGGGTGAAGGCCTGCACGGTGGAGACCGCGTTCAAGGTCTCGCCGCCGCGGGCGGAGGTCTCGGCGATGGAATCCTGGCTCTTGCGCGACAGATTGCGGACCCAGCGGCCGAACAACAGCAGCGGCACCAGCACCAGCACCACCGCGCCCACCACCATCATCGCCAATTTGAGGCTGGTGACGAACATCAGGATCAGCCCGCCGACAAACGTCACCAGATTGCGCAGCGCCACCGAGACCGAGGAGCCCACCACGGTCTGGATCAGGGTGGTGTCGGCGGTCAGCCGCGACAGCACTTCGCCGGTGCGGGTGATTTCGAAAAATGCCGGCGTCAGGCCCAGCACATTGTCGAACACCGCCTTGCGGATATCGGCCATCACCCGCTCGCCCAGCCAGGTGACGAAATAAAACCGGGTCGCCGAGGAAAGCCCCAATACCGCCGCGGCCACGATGAAGAGGAGATAATAGTGACTGAGGCTCTCGGCCTGGCTGGTGGAAAGATTGTGGTCGATCAGGCCGCGGGCCAGCGCCGGCAGCACCAGGGTGGCGGTGGAGGATGCCAGCAGCGCCAGAACCGCGACCGCGATATGTCCGCGATACGGCTTTAGAAAGGGAAAAATGCGCCGCAGCGGGGCAAGCGAGCGGGAGGCCGGCCGTCCCGACAGACGTGCCAATTCCGCGTCTCCTCTCGCCATCCGCCTGAACGTCCTGAGCTTCGCCGGATACTATAAAGGCGAAAGCCCCCGCTCAAAGGGTCCGATTGGTCGCATTTCCCAGACAAATCAGGCCGCTAACCTTTTGTCCGGCGGCCGGGAACCCGGGAAAAAGGCGCTTGGCGGGCGCTTGCCACAAAGGGCGCTTTTGCCTATAAGCCCCGGCTTCTGCACCGAAAAAGGCCGTTCCCATGAAAAAGGGCATCCATCCCGCCTATCATTTCGTCGAGGTTCAGCTCAACGACGGCACGACCTACAAGACCCGCACCACCTATGGGGAGGCGGGGCAGAAGATCACGCTCGACATCGATCCCAGCACCCATCCGGCCTGGACCGGCGGACAGCAGCAGCTGGTGGATCGCGGCGGGCGGCTCACCCGCTTCAACAAGAAGTTCGCCGATTTCGTGAAGTCGTAAAGCGGGCTCGCTTTTGTTTGGTCGCACGGCCGGACGGAAAAGTGATGTTCACTTTTCCTGGCCGATGCTCCATTTTGTTTGGTCGCACGGCCGGACGGAAAAGTGATGTTCACTTTTCCTGGCCGATGCTCCTCCGCTTCAACAAGAAGTTCGCCGACTTCGTGAAGTCGTAACGGCGCCACGCGGCGCCTGCCGCTTTCTTTGCCGGATGCCCTTATTCTCTTCCAAAGACCTGTTCGAGCCGGCTCCAATGGGCGCGCGCGCCGTCCGGTTTGCCGCGGTTGAACAGAATCTCGTCCAGATGCGCGATGCGGCGATAAAGGCTCTCGCTGCGGGCGAGAAGATCGCGCAAGGCGTGCGGCAACAGCTCCTCGATATTTTCCGAGGGCGTGCCCAGGCAGATTTCCTTCGAGCCCAGACGGTAGCGGCTGGAGGAGGCAATTTGCGGCTCCATTTCGCCTTCATGCACCGCGCGTTGCACCAGAAGCCAGCTCGCCGCCTGCATCATGCGGGTGGTGACCCGCATGACTTTCGCCGGCATAGAGAATCGCGCCCTTGCGCGACAGCGCCCGGGCTTCGTCGCGGCCGGGGCCGTCGAGATAGCGCGCCGTTTCCTCCACCAGCGCCATGCCTTCGTCGAAGGTACGCCGGAACAATACCGAACCGATAAACGAACGTGGCGGCTCGCGGCTACCGACGCTTTCCAAATCGCCGAACATGCAATCCTGAATCCCCTGCTGGCGGCGACGCTATCAAGCCCCATCGATTCGGAAAAGCACCCGCTTTGGTAAATCGCGCGATTTTGCCATCATGGTGTAATTTCTCACGTGATTGTTCATGTGCATATTAACTAAGACTGGCGCTTGAAAAAATTATCCGCCGCGGACTTGGTGGCGTGACGCGCCGCGATCGCATTTTTGCAGCGCGCAATTTCCTCCTCCAGAAGCCGAATCCGCTCTTCCAATTCATGCGCGGAAAGCGTGGAAATATCCTCGCCCAACTGAATCTGCGGCGGCTTCTTGCGCGGTGCGAGATCGTCCAGATCCATCGCCGCTTCCTTGGCGTTAACGGTTGCTTTCGTTAATGTGGGCTGGCTCACCCAGACTGGCAAGTTGAACCGTGAAGGCAATCGCGCTGAAAAATCCCGGCCCGGACTATCGTCTGGCCCTGGAAGAAATCGCCGAGCCGGTGCCCGGCGATGGTGAAATTTTGATCAAGGTCGCGGCTGCGGGCGTTAACCGCGCCGACCTGCATCAGGCCCATGGCGCCTATCCGCCGCCGCCCGGCGCGCCGGACACGCTGGGCATGGAAGTTTCCGGTCATGTGGCGGCGCTGGGGTCAAACGTTGGATCCTTCAAGGCCGGCGATGCCGTCTGCGCCCTGCTTGGCGGCGGCGGCTATGCCGAATACGCGCTTGCGAACGCTGTTTGCACATTGCCGTTGCCGCCCGGACGTCGATCCGGTCGAGGCGGCTTGCCTGCCCGAGGCGCTGTTTCACCGCCTGGACCAATGTGATGGACACAGGCCGGCTCAAGCCGGACGAAACTTGCTGGTCCATGGCGGCTCGAGCGGCATCGGGGTGATTGCGATCCAGATGTTTGCAAGCGCTGGGCCATACAGTGTTCGCCACCGCCGGCAGCGCGGAGAAATGCCGGCTCTGCGAGACGCTCGGGGCGGCGCGGGCGATCAACTACAAAACCGAGGATTTCGTCGCGGTGGTGAAAGAGGCGACCAACGGCCAAAGGCGTGGACGTCATTCTCGACATGGTGGGCGGCGATTATGTCCAGCGGAACATGACGGCGGCGGCGATCTGGGGCCGCATCGTCAATATCGCCTATCAGAAGCGGCGCCAAGGTGACGCTGGATTTCGAACCCGATGCTGCGCAAGCGTCTGACCCTGGCGGCGACCACCTTGCGGGCCCGCGCGCTTGCCGAGAAAGGCGCGATCCGCGCGCGCCCTGGCCGGGGCGTCTGGCCCCTGGTGGCCGACGGGCAGGATCCGGCCGGTGATGGACCGCCGCTTCCCCCTTGCCGAGGCCGAAAAAGCGCATGAATGCATGGCAAAAACCGGCGGCATACCGGCAAGATTTTGCTGATTCCATAAGGAAAAGCTGGCCTTCCGGGCCCCGCGCCGGTAAAAGACCCTCCTTCCTCGACATGTGACCCACGAGCGAAGGGACGGGCTCGGAAAACGGCCCGCCCAGGACGAAAGGATTTCACCATGGCCGCCGAAAACAAGCCGCTGATGCCCAAAGCCACCGCCGTCTGGCTGGTGGACAATACCGCCCTCACCTTCGAGCAGATCGCCGATTTCTGCGGCCTGCATCCGCTGGAGGTGAAGGGCATCGCCGACGAGGACGTCGCCAAGGGCATCAAGGGCATGGACCCGGTGGCCTCCGGCCAGCTCACCCGCGAGCAGATCGCGGAGGCCGAAAAGGACCCCAAGGCCCGGCTGAAGATGGCGCGCGCCCAAGCACAAGATGCCCAATGTGCAGGCTCAAGCGCGCGCCCCGCTACACCCCGGTTTCCAAGCGCCAGGACAAGCCGGATGCGGTCTATTGGCTCATCCGCAACCATCCCGAATTCGCCGACGCCGACATCATCAAGCTGATCGGCACCACCAAGGCGACGATCCAGAAGATCCGCGAGCGCTCGCACTGGAACGCGACCAACATCAAGGCGGTCGATCCGGTGACGCTGGGGCTTTGCTCGCAGCTGGAACTCGACCTTGCGGTGACCCGCGCCGGCGCCAAGCATGAGCGCGCCCAGAAGCGCGCCGCCAAGAAGGGCGCCGACCCTCAAGCCGGTCAGCGAAAGCCTGGCGCCTGCCCCCGGGACACCGCAACCGGTGCCGGAGCCGTCGCAGCCAGCGCCCGATGAAATGCCGCCGGATTCCGACGAATGGAAACTGTTCCAGCGAGCTGGAGCAGGACTGAGGCGTCGTCAGAGATAGCGCAGGGCGACAAAGCCCAGCACCACCAGGATCAGGAAGATCGACCATCGCCGCTTCGAGATATTTCTCGAGCAGGTCCTTGGCCTGGGCGCCGAAGAAATGCAGCAGCACCGCCTTCCAGCACGATGAAGCGCAAGGCCCGCGTGACCGCCGAATAGAGTCATGAACAGCGAAAAACGGCACCCCCGCCAAGCCCGAGGCGATGGTGACGAGCTTGTAGGGAATGGGGGTCAGCCCCTGGACCACGATCAGATAGGCATGTTCGGTATAGCGCTGGCGCGAGATTCTCGCACTTCGCTCAACGGCATGTGCAGAGGCCTGGATCAGCCAGACGCCCAGCGGTCTGCCAGAACAGGGCGCCGATCGCATAGCCCAGCATGCCGCCCATCACCGACCAGAACGCGCACCAGGCCGCGAGCCGGAAGGCACGGCGGCGGTCGGCCAGCATCATCGGCAGCAGCATCACGTCGGGCGGAATCGGGAAAAAAGACGCTTCCGCGAAGGCGAAAGCAGGCCAGCGCCGCCCAGGCGTGGCGGCCCGGCGGCATTCCTCAGCATCCAGGCATAGAGCGCGCGCAGGCCGCGCGGTTCGGCGGTTTCGGACATCAGGTGCTGTCTTAGCAAGCTTCGGGGCAACGCGGGCGCAACCTGATCGGCTCGGCCAATCTTGCCGATTCGAAAAGGTTTCACTAGCGTCGGCGCGCATGGTGAAAAAAGGCAAAACCGCGCAAGAAGCCATCGCGGCCGGCGAAAAGCGGGCCGGCGCGAAAGCCGCGCGCGCCGAAGGTTGGGAAAAAACAGTCTTCGAAAAAGCCGCAACCCAAAAAGGCGGCTACCCCGAAGCCGGTGGCGCGCCTGGCGCCGCCGCGGGCTCGCGCGCAAACCGCGCTCGCGGTCCTCGCCCTCGCCGCCCCGGCGGCATCCGAATCGGCGCCCAGCGCCTATGACGCCCTGCCCCGCACCCCGGCCAATTTCCAGCCGCTCACGCCGCTTTCCTTGCTGGAACGCGCGGCCGGCGTCTTTCCCGGACCGGGTCGCCGATCATCCATGGCACGCCAGCGCATTTCTTATGCGCGAATTCTATCGCCGCTGCCGGCGGCTGGCCTCGGCGCTGGCCGATCGCGGCATCGGCAAGAACGACACGGTGGCGGTGCTGCTCGCCAACACGCCGGCCATGCTGGAGGCCCATTACGGCGTGCCGATGGCGGGCGCGGTGCTGAACACCCTCAACACCGGCTCGACGCCGCCGCCGATCGCCTTCATGCTGGATCATGGCGAAGCCAAGATCCTCATCACCGACCGCGAATTCTCGGCCACGGCGGGCGAGGCGCTGAACGCTGCTGAAGCGCCCGCTGCAGGTGATCGATTATGACGATCCGGAATTCCCGCAGATCGGCGAGGGTCTGGGCGAGCGATTATGAGATCCGTCCTCGCCGGCGGCGATCCGGATTTCGCCTGGCAGATGCCGGCCGACGAATGGGACGCGATCTCGCTCAACTACACGTCGGGCACCACCGGCAATCCCAAGGGCGTGGTCTATCATCATCGCGGCGCCGCGCTGATGGGCTACGGCAATGTCGCTCGCCGCCGACATGGCGCGCCATCCGGTCTGTCTGTGGACGCTGCCGATGTTCCATTGCAATGGCTGGTGCTTTCCCTGGTCGCTGTCGGTGGTGGCCGGCACCCATGTCTGCCTGCGCTGGGTGCGGGCGGGCGCGATCTATCAGGCGATCGCCGAGCATGGCGTCACCCATCTTTGCGGCGCGCCGATCGTGATGTCGACCATCCTGGATGCGTCGCCGGAGGAGCGCCAGCCGCTTTACGCACCGCGTCGCCTTCATGGCCGCCGCCGCGCCGCCGCCGCAATCGGTGCTGGCGGCGATGGCGGAGGCGGGCTTCGACATCGTGCATGTCTATGGCCTGACCGAGATTTATGGCCCGGCGGTGGTCAATGAATGGCAGGAGGAATGGGACGAGCTCGAGGGCGCGGCCCGCGCCGCCAGCAAGGCGCGCCAGGGCGTGCGCTATCACGCGCTGGAAGGTCTTTCGGTGATGGACCCCGAGACCATGGAGCCGGCTGCCGCCGACGGCGCGACCATCGGCGAGGTGATGTTCCGCGGCAATATGGTGATGAAGGGCTATCTGAAAAATCCCGACGCCACCCGCGCGGCCTTCTCGCGGCGGCTGGTTTCATTCCGGCGATCTGGGCGTGATGCATGAAGACGGCTATGTCCAGCTCAAGGACCGCTCCAAGGACATCATCATTTCCGGCGGCGAGAATATCTCCTCGATCGAGGTCGAGGATGCGCTCACCCGCCATCCCGCGGTGCTATTCGTCGCGGTGGTCGCCAAGCCGGACGCGAAATGGGGCGAGACCCCTTGCGCCTTTGTCGAGAAACGGCGCGGCCATGAAGCGGTGACGGAGGAGGAGATACTCGATTTCTGCCGCCAGCATCTGGCGCGGTTCAAGGCGCCGCGCTTCCTGGTCTTCGCCGAACTGCCCAAGACCTGCACGGGCAAGATCCAGAAATTCGCCCTGCGCGAACGCGCCAAGACGCTCTGACAACAATCAGCGGTGCTTGAATGCGGTGAGCGGAGCCGGAACCGGGCTCGTCAGTGAACGTGCTCTCAGCCGTTCCAGTTCGTCCTTGATTCGGAGTTTTTGTTTCTTGAGCGCGGCGACCCTGGCTTCATCCCAATCGGGGTCGCCATTTCGGAGGCGATGATTTCTTCCAGTTTCTTGTGCTGAACAGAGAGATTTCGATCTGCCCTTGCAGATCCATGCATGCACCTCGTCGGTTTGGGCCCGAAATTAAACCACCAAGCCGGGAAGCTGTCATCACAAAAGCATCGGAACCCGAGCCCCCTTTCGGGCGAGGCGCGCGAGTTGTAAAGGAGAGACCGCAAACAGGGCGGAAGGCTCAAAAAAGACATGCCGGACAGGCTGGTTATCGGGCTTTCGGGCGCCTCGGGCGTGGCCTATGGCATCCGGCTTCTAGAAGCCGTTAAGGATTTGGGAATCGAATCGCACCTGGTGATGACCAGGCCGGCGCAAATGACCATCGGCTATGAAACCGACATCACGCCCAAGCAAGTGGCGGCCAAAGCGGATTATAATCATTCCATTGAGGATATCGGCGCGCCCATCGCCAGCGGCAGTTTCAAGACCAGGGGCATGATCGTGGCGCCCTGTTCGGTGCGCAGCATGAGCGAGATCGCGACCGGGGTGACCAGCAATCTTCTCACCCGCGCCGCCGATGTGATGCTGAAGGAGCGCCGGCCGCTGATCCTGATGGTGCGCGAGACGCCGCTGCATCTGGGCCATTTGAGGACCATGACGGCGTTGACCGAAATGGGCGCCATCATCCTGCCGCCGATGCCGGCCTTTTATGCCGAGCCCAAGACCTTGGGCGATGTGGTGGACCAAATAGTGGGACGCGCGCTGGACCTTTTGGGCTATGAATGGCCGATAAAACGCTGGGGCGAGGATCTGCCCAAGGCGAAAGGGAGCAAGCGCAAATGACCCAGCAGGTCACCAGGCCCGACGAAGTGGCCGCCCGTGCCAAGCTGGCAGCCCTGATTCAGGAACATCGCGATCTGGATGCCGCCATCGACGCCGATGGCCATGGGCGGCGCCGGCGACCAGCTGGCCCTGTCGCGGCTGAAGAAGAAAAAGCTTCAGCTCAAGGACGAGATCACCGAGATCAGCAATTCGCTGCTGCCGGACATCATCGCCTAGGCTTGATCGCTCAGACCGGAACTGTCACAAAGGCGATTATGCCGTACTTGACTAATGGGCGCAAAAACCCTTTAAAATGGGCGCGACAGGCCGCACTCTCAATCTTCGTATTCGTAGTCCCGCTCAACGTCGCGGTCGCCCGGCAGACGAAAGCGGTTCGTATCGTCGCTGCTTATTCGGTAGAACCCGGTGCGCCTAATAATCCCAGCGACATCCGTATAGGTAATTTTCCCGATTATTCTGATGTTTCTTTCCGGCCTCCACGGCATCCCGGGAAAACTCCAGTCGCGGAAAATAATGTCGCTCTCTTGCAGAACCCTAGCTTCGTTTCCCTCTTCCAAAATACCGGGAAAGTCGAAGCTACCGCTCCACTTCTCAGGGGCAAAAGAGGCTTGCCTATGCGTTCCATCCAATTGAATTCTCAATTCCTTGCCTGTGATGGTAGCCGTGTTGCCTCCAATATTGACTACATCAAATTCGATCTTGATGGGTTCGCCTTCCTTCAACGGAAGGACGCGCAGGAGTCTTATTCGAAGGCGGGCGCGCTGTTCGGTGGCCCACTTATGCCAATTGAGTTTGTGCTCTTTAATTGCCTCGTCCAAGGCATTAGCGGCGATGCTGTTCCCCATTTCAGCGATATCATTAGCCCTATTTTGCGCCGCAGCTTGAGCGTCAGCACCACTAGCCAGATCCTCGGTGGAAGTCGCCAAACGGCCAGTGGCGCGCCAGAGTCCATAAGTGACGGCCACCAGAAAAAGCCCGGCAATGGCGGCGATAACGGCGGCAATAGCACCCATAGCTACGTAGTAATCTGGGCTATTTTGGCTGGTGTTTTGCTCAATGGCAGCGCCGCCATAATTGGCTGGCATCTCGGAAAGCGCCGGAAATGTTAGTAGGAAGCACAACGTTTTATAAAGGACCGCAAGAAACGCGGTGGTCGCGAGCACCCAGTTATCGCGGAGCCACCTCAGCATCCCCTAATCGCTTCCCCAAAAATATCAGGGTTCAGCCGGTTGTTATATCGGAACTGAAATTCCGCCACATACAGCGGCAAATATTTACGGCTGACCTTGTGATAGCTGCCCATCACGCCCCGCTTAATCAGGCTCCAGAAGCCTTCGATCGTGTTGGTGTGCAACGCCCCGACAACATACTTGCGGCGACCATGATCAACCGCGCCATGGTTGTATTCCTCATTCAAATGCCGGTAAACCAAGGCTTCGTCTGTATTCAGCAGCGAGACCTCGGTGGAAACCACTTCCCGGACAAAGCTCTGGGCAGCGGCAGAAGTAACGCGGTCCAGAACTCGGGCAACCACGTTGCCACCACGCTCGACAGCGCCGATCACAGAGAACTTGTTGGGATCGCCGCCGCCGGTCTTGTGCTGGCGCTTATCCCAATGGCGGTTCTTGTCCTTACCGCCAACAAAGGTTTCATCCACCTCAACGAGCCCGATCAGCTTGCGAAATTCCTCATTTGCCAGACCGGCCCGGATGCGATGGCACATATACCAAGCGGTCTTGTAAGAGCCGAAACCCGTCATGCGCTGGATCTGAAGGGCGGAAATGCCCTTCTTGCTGGTCAGCATAAGGTGGATGACGCGAAACCAATCCCGCAGCGGCTTGTTCGTGTTCTCAAAGATCGTCCCTGCTATGACCGAAAAGCGGTAGTTCGTGCCAGACGGCGAGCAAGCGTTGCACAGCCAGTTAAATTCCATGGTGCCATGCGGCTTCACCAGCACGTTTCCGCACCTGGGGCAGCGCACAACGCCGCTAGGCCAGCGGTTTTTGGTCAGATATGCCGCGCAAGACGCCTCATCCGGGAAAGCTTTTTCCCAGTCCGCGAAAGTCATCTGGTGGATGCGTTTGAGGTTCGCTTTGGCCATAGGAGGTCTCCCAATGCCCAATGAATATAGGCCTTCCCGGAGTATTAGTCAAGTCCGGGATAATCGCCGTCACAAAAATAGTTCTTGCTTTGTTCCAGTGGCTGGGCGAGGCTGCGCGCCATTTTCAAGGGAGGCCAAGTCCATGATCGGTTACACGACCATCGGCGCGCGCGACAGCGAAGCGTCGGGAAAATTTTATGACGCGGTGTTCGACGCGGTGGGCGACGAGCGCAAATTCGCCGATGGCGGCTGGATCGGCTATGGCCCCAAGGGCGCCGGCAAAGGCTTCGCCAATTGCCACACCATGATCTGCAAGCCCCATGACGGCAAGGAAGCCCGGGCCGGCAACGGCATCATGATCGCCTTCAAGGCGCCCAGCCCGGAGGCGGTGACGGCGGCCTATAATGGCGGCATGGCGAATGGCGGCAGCGACGAGGGCAAGCCCGGCTTCCGGCCGCCGGACGCCACCTCGGGATTCTACGGCGCCTATCTGCGCGATCCCACCGGCAACAAGATCTGCGTCTTCGCGATGCAGGCCGGTTAGGCGGGCGCTCGCTAGAGCGGCGCCCATTTAGACAGCCGGAAGTTCGCCCAGGCGTTTGGCGATGGCATCGAGGGCGGCCCCGGCATTTCCGGAATCGGGGCCGCCGGCCTGGGCCATGTCGGGCCGGCCGCCGCCGCCTTTGCCGCCCAGGGCTTCCGCCCCCAGCCGCACCAGATCGACCGCGCTGATCCGGGCGGTGAGGTCGGCCGTGACACCAACCACCAGCGAAGCCTTGCCGTCGGCCGCCGCCACAAAACCGACCACGCCGGAACCCAGCTTGGCCTTGGCCTCGTCGGCCAGGCCCTTCAGATCCTTGGGCGCCACGCCGTCGACCTGGCGCAACACCGCCTTGATGCCGGCGATGGTCTTGATGCCGTCATCCGCGCCTGCCCTGGCGGGACCGGCCAGCGCCAAGGCCTTCCTGGCCTCGGCCAGCTCGCGCTCCAGCCGCCTGCGGTCTTCCGACAGGGCGGCGACGCGGCCGGGCAAATCATTGGCGTTGGTCTTGAGCGCGGCGGCGGCTTCGCGCGCCAGTTCGGCCTGATGCAATAGATAGCGGCGCGCGCCTTCGCTGGTCAGCGCCTCGATGCGGCGCACCCCCGCCGCCACCGCGCTTTCCGACAGGATGGTGAAGATGCCGATATCGCCCAGCCGGCGGACATGGGTGCCGCCGCAGAGTTCGACCGAATAGGGTTTGGGATTCTCCAGATCTTCGCCCATGGCCAAATCTTCGCCCATCGTAAGCACGCGGACTTCGTCGCCATATTTCTCGCCGAACAGGGCTTCGGCGCCGGCGCTGATCGCCTGATCGGTGGGCATCAATCGGGTGGCGGTGTCGCTGTTCTGGCGGATGACCTGGTTCACCTGGGCCTCGATCCGCTCCAGCTCGTCCGGCGTCACCGGCTTGGGATGCGAGAAATCGAACCGCAGCCGGTCCGGCGACACCAGCGAGCCCTTCTGGCTCACATGCGGGCCCAAAACGCGTTTGAGCGCGGCGTGCAGCAGATGGGTGGCGGAATGATTGGCGCGGGTGGCGCGGCGGCGCTCGCCGTCCACTTTCAAATCCACGGCGTCGCCCACCGAAAGCGTGCCGCGCGTCACCTCCACCACATGCACATGCAGGGAGCCCAGCTTCTTCTGGGTGTCGATCACCTTGCCGTCCGCCTTGGCGGACAGCATCAGGCCGGTATCGCCCACCTGGCCGCCGGATTCCGCATAGAAAGGCGTCTGGTTGGTGAGGATCTGCACCGTCTCGCCGGCCCCCGCGCTTTGCACCCGCTGATTGTCCTTGAGGATGGCGAGGATCTCGCCCTCGGCTTCCTCGGCGTCGTAACCCAGAAACTCGGTGCGGCCGACATCCTCGAACACCGCGAACCATTCGGCTTCATTGGCGGCTTCGCCCGAGCCGGCCCAGCTGGCGCGGGCCTCGGCGCGCTGCTTCTCCATCGCAAAAGTGAACCCGTCCAGATCCACGTTGATGCCGCGCGCGCGCAAGGATTCCTGGGTGAGGTCGAGCGGAAAGCCATAGGTGTCATAGAGCTTGAAGGCCACATCGCCGGTGAGCCGGTCGCCTTTCTTCATGCCGGTGGTGGCTTCGTCCAAAAGCTTGAGGCCGCGCGCCAAAGTCTCGCGGAAGCGGATTTCCTCCAGCTTCAGGGTCTCGGTGATCAAAGCCTCGGCCCGCTTCAGTTCGGGATAGGCCGCGCCCATTTCCGCCACCAGGGTCGGCACCAGCCGGTGCATCAACGGATCCCTGGTTCCCAGCAGATGGGCGTGGCGCATGCCCCGGCGCATGATGCGGCGAAGCACATAGCCGCGGCCTTCGTTGGAAGGCAGCACCCCGTCGGCGATCAGAAACGAAGTCGAGCGCAGATGATCGGCGATGACCTGATGGCTGAATTTGGCGTCGCCTTCGCGGCTTGACCCCGGAGGCGTCGACCGAGGCGGCGATGATGTGGCGGAACAGGTCGGTTTCGAAATTGCTGTGCACGCCCTGCAGCACGGTGGAGATGCGCTCCAGCCCCATGCCGGTATCGATCGAGGGCTTGGGCAGGTTGAGCCGCTCGCCGCCGGCCAGCTGCTCATACTGCATGAAGACCAGATTCCAGATTTCGACAAAGCGGTCGCCGTCCTCGTCGGGCGAACCCGGCGGGCCGCCGGCAATCTCCGGACCATGGTCGTAGAAGATTTCGGAACAGGGGCCGCAGGGCCCGGTGTCGCCCATCGACCAGAAATTGGCGTTGGTGGCGATGCGGATGATCTTCCGGTCCGGCAGGCCGGCGATCTTGCCCCACAGCCCGAAGGCCTCGTCGTCATCGGCATAGACGGTGACCATCAGCCGGTCCTTGGCCAGCCCCAGATCGCGGGTGAGCAATTCCCAGGCAAAACCGATCGCGTCTTCCTTGAAATAATCGCCGAAGGAGAAATTCCCCAGCATCTCGAAGAAAGTGAGATGGCGGGCGGTATAGCCGACATTGTCGAGGTCGTTATGCTTGCCCCCGGCGCGCACGCATTTCTGGGCGGTGGCGGCGCGGACATAGGCCCGCTTCTCGCTGCCGGTGAAGATGTTCTTGAACTGGACCATGCCGGCATTGGTGAACAGCAGGGTGGGATCGTTGCGCGGCACCAAGGGCGAGGAGGCCACCATGGCGTGGCCGTGGCGGGCGAAATAATCCAGGAAACTCGAGCGGACGTCGGAAAGGCTTTTCATGGCTTTAGCTTGTAGCGGCCGCCCCAAAACTTGTCATCCCATCGCCCGGCATGGCCGCCCATCGTCCAAAGAGGGCGTCCCAGAAAAGGCGACCCGGAAAGGCCGCCCAAAAACAGAAGGCGCCCCCTTGCGGGAGCGCCCTCTGCCGAGGAGCCGGTTCCCACTGCGAAAGGGAATCGACTCGAACTGGTTGGCCGGAGGCTAGTCCTCTTCGGCCGCGGCTTTTTCGTCCTCGCCATGGGCAAGGCTCTGGCCGATCTGGCCGGCACTGGGTCGCGGATCGCCTGCTCGATGCCCTGGGCGATATCGGCGTTTGAAGCCAGGAAGGTCTTGGCGGCCTCGCGGCCCTGGCCGATGCGGGAGCCGTCATAGGAATACCAGGAGCCGGATTTCTCCACGATCCCGGCCTTCACCCCGAGATCGACCAGCTCGCCGGTCTTGGAGATGCCCTGGCCGTACATGATGTCGAACTCCACCTGCTTGAAGGGCGGCGCGACCTTGTTCTTGACCACCTTGACCCGGGTCTGGTTGCCCACCACCTCGTCGCGGTCCTTGATCGCGCCGATGCGGCGGATGTCGAGCCGGACCGAGGAATAGAATTTCAGCGCATTGCCGCCGGTGGTGGTTTCCGGATTGCCGAACATGATGCCGATCTTCATCCGGATCTGGTTGATGAAGATCACGATGGTGTTGGATTTGGAGATCGAGGCGGTGAGCTTGCGCAGCGCCTGGCTCATCAGCCGCGCCTGCAGGCCGGGGAGCGAATCCCCCATCTCGCCTTCCAGTTCGGCCTTGGGGGTCAAGGCCGCGACCGAGTCGATCACCACGATATCGACGCCGCCGGAGCGGACCAGCGTGTCGGTGATCTCCAGCGCCTGTTCGCCGGTGTCGGGCTGGGAAATCAGCATCTCGTCGATGTCCACGCCCAGCTTGCGGGCATAGACCGGGATCCAGCGCATGCTCGGCGTCGATATAGGCCGCGATGCCGCCCTTTTTCTGGGCCTCGGCCACCGCATGCAGCGCCAAGGTGGTCTTGCCCGAGGATTCCGGGCCGTAAATCTCGATCACCCGGCCGCGCGGCAGCCCGCCGATGCCCAGCGCGATGTCCAGGCCCAGCGAGCCGGTCGAAACCGCGTCCGTCGCCACGCCCAGGTCGCGACCGCCCAGCTTCATCACCGAGCCCTTGCCGAAGGCGCGGTCGATCTGGCTCAGCGCCGCTTCCAGCGCCCGCTTGCGGTCGCCACCGTCTTCCTTGCCAACCACCCGTAAAGCCGCCTGTGCCATGCCTGTCTCCCGGTTATTTCACAGCGCCGGCCGATCCCCAAGCGAATCCCAGCGGGCGGCGTGATGGCCCGAAAGTACACGGTTTGTTCTCATTTGCAAGATACTGCCTAAGGGTATGGTTTGCATGGAGAATACTAGATATTGTTCTTAAGGTGTTCCCGGCCCGTGAAGGTGGGGGCTCAGTTTGAATTTATTTCGATGGGCGGTTCTGTTTCGCCGCTGCAGAGACCCACAGGTACAGAATTCCAACGACGCCATATTCAACTAGACATGCGATGGATAGCGCTAGGATTTCGCCTTTAAAGCGCGGAAGGAGAATGAATAGATTCAGTACGATCATGAGGAAGCCAATTAGGCTAGAAACTACGAAGCGCCTTTTTGTCCGCCGCCTTATTTTTTCGGGATTCTCTTTGGGCTTGTCAGGTATTTCGGTCACGCCGCCTTCTTTTTGTAAGGACCCACGGCTTCAGGGGTTCTTCCATTGCATCCCTCAAGCTCACCAAATCACTCATAGACATTAGCGTATCGGAAACGCCGGCCGCCATGCCTCATCTCTTCTCCTATGGCACCTTGCAGCAAGAGAATGTCCAGCTGGCGCAGTTCGGGCGGTCGCTGAAAGGCGCGCCCGATGCATTGCCCGGCTGGAAGCGGGAGATGGTGGAGATCACCGATCCGGACGTGCTGGCCAAGAGCGGCGAACGCTTCCATCCCATCGTGGTCCGGGGCATGCCGCACGACGAAGTGGCGGGGACGGTGTTCGAAATCAGCGAAGAGGAACTCGCCGCCGCCGACCGTTACGAGGTGGCCGACTACAAGCGCATCGCGGTTAGGCTCAAATCCGGCCGCGACGCCTGGGTTTATGTCAAAGCCTGAGTCCCCATCACTCGGGTGTGACCTTGCCGAAGACGCGCACGCATTGCTGATAGCTCTGCACGAACACACGCTGCTGGGTGGGGGCGTCGAAATCGTTGGATTCCGAATCCTGCTTGGCCACCGAGGCGCAGAAGGGATTGACCCCGGGCTGGACCACTTGCGGCGGCTCGGCGGGCCGGGCCGCGGCGGTGCGGGCTCCTGTCGCCATGGGTCTGGCCGCCATCGGCCTGGCCGGCATGGCGCGCGCTTGCGCCGGAGCGCCCGATCCCTCGCTCACCCCGATATAATGCATGGTCCGCGACCAGTCGGCATCGGTGCAGGCGCTGAGCGCCAAAGTGGCGGCCAGCGCGATCAGAATCGGGCGGTAGGTCATGGCGGGCGACTGTAGCGTGAAGCGCGGCGGGCGCAAGCCGAACGCGCCGCGCTTCCGGGTCCATATGCAATTGAAAACCAGAACCACAATGTCCTGGCCCGCTTTATGTGGGCCATCCGGAGCCGCAGACACGGGCTTTCGAGAGATCGCCGCGGTATTCTGGATGGTCCGGGCAAGCCGGGCCATGACAAATTGTTGAATTCATCCCACTTGTTGAATTCATCTCCGCCGACCGAGTCCGGACCCTAGCCGGTGCCCGACAGCACTTCCTTGACCTTGGCGGCCAGCTGCTTGAGGCCGAAGGGCTTGGGCAGGAAATGCAGGCCGGAGGCGTCCTCGTCGTTGCGGCGGAAGGCCTCCTCGGCATAGCCGGACATGAAGATCACCGCCAGATCGGGCTTCAGCGCCTTCACATGACGGACAAGTGTGGGGCCGTCCATGTTGGGCATCACCACATCGGTGACCAGCAAGATGAATGTCCTGGCCGCCGGCTTTGACGATCTCCAGCGCCTCTTCGCCGCCGGCTGCCTCCAGCACATGGTAGCCGCGCATCCGCAGCGCCCGGGCGGCGAAGGCCCGCACCGCCTCTTCGTCCTCGACCAGGAGGATGGTGTCCTGGCCGGTGACGTCGCGGGGCTGGACCGGGGCGGCTTCCACCACCGGCGCGCTGAGATCCACCCGATAGCGGGGCAGATAGATCTTGAAGCTGGTGCCCTCGCCCACTTCGCTTTCCACGGTGATGAAACCGCCCGACTGCTTGACGATGCCGTAGACGGTGGCGAGCCCCAGGCCGGTGCCCTGGCCCACCGGCTTGGTGGTGAAGAAGGGATCGAAGATCTTGCTGATATTCTCCGGCGCGATGCCGCTGCCGGTGTCGGACACTTCGATGCGAACATAATCGCCCGCCGGCATGATGGCGGTGCCCAAGGCCGCGGCCTGGGCCACCACGTCATTGACCGTGGAAATGGTGATGGTGCCGTCGCCCGCCATGGCGTCGCGGGCATTGACCACCAGATTGATGATGGCGTTGGAAAGCTGGGCCTCGTCGGCATGCACCGGCCACAGATCGGGGCCGTTTTGGAGCTTGAGCTCGATGCCTTCGCGCAGCAGCCGGCGCAGCATCTGGGCCAGCTCGCTGACCATATCGGCCAGGGCCAGCATCTTGGGCTGCATGGTCTGCTTGCGGCTGAAGGCCAGCAGCTGGCCCACCAAAGTGGCGGCGCGCAGCGCGTTCTGGTGGATCTCGTTGATCTCCTTGAAGGAGGGATCGCCCGCCGGATGCCGCATCAGCAGGAATTCGCAATTGCCGATGATGACGGTGAGAAGATTGTTGAAATCGTGCGCCACCCCGCCGGCCAGCTGGCCCACCGCCTGCAGCTTTTGCGATTGGGCGAATTTGATCTCCAGCGCCTTTTGTTCGGAAACGTCGCTGAGATAGAGCACCGCCCCCCCGGGCATGGGGCCGGCCGACAATTCCGCCATCCGCTCGCCCAGCCGGACTTCCAGCGGCCGGAGCGGGCTGTCGCCCTTGGCCGCCGCGGCGATCAATTCGCGCAACCGGGCGCGCTCGGGATTGTCGACCAGGCCGGCGGTGTCGCGGCCGGAAAGCGTCTCGCCGGTCAGATGGAAGAAGCGGATGAAGATCGGGTTGGCCTGAAGCAGCAGGCCCTTCTCATCCACAAAGGCCACGCCCATGGGCGCATGGTGGAACAGATCTCCGGTGACGGGTGCGGCGGCGGGGGGCTCCACCGGGGCGGCGGGCGCGGCTGGCTCAACCGGCGCGGGCTCGGCCTTTGGCGCGGCACCGGAGGCAAGCCGGGGGGTGAACCACCACACGGTGCGCCGTTCGGGCAGCGGGCGCACCGCGGCGACCAGTTCCAGCCCCGGCATCACCACAAAACTTTCCTCGCGGGGGCGGCCCTCGGCGGCGTCGCGGGCCAGGCGATACAGCACCGGGCTGGAGGCCTCGCCCGCCAGCGCCAGTTCGGGCGGGCTGGCGCTGTCGCCATCCTGGGTGCCGGCCATGCGGCGATAGACGGGATTGCAGTCCACCACCACCCCGTCGGGACCGGTGATGGCCCAGGCGACATTGGCCCGGGCCGCGGCTTCGGCCACCAGCTTGGCGTCCTCGGCCTTGAGGCCGGCGCGCGGCCATACCGCGTAGAATAAGAGAGAGGCGACCGCGCCGATGCCGCCGATCAGGGCATAACCGGCAAAGCCGGCCTTGTCGGGCTGCGCCAGGGCCAGGCCCGCGGCCGTCAGCGCCAGGACGCTGAAAATCACCGCCGCCCAGCGCCAGGCGCCGGCCGGAACGCCCAGGGTCCAGGTGGAAAGCGCGCGCGAAGCCTGCATCATCCGCACTTTACAGGATTCGGTTAACGAATGGTTTCCGACGTGTAAACCATTGCCGGGCCGGGCTAATTCCGGGCCATTTTCCCGGTCAGGCGCATCGCTTGACTCTTCGTGTTGCGGATGCCGGTGAGCGGGCTGTTTCCCCGGTTGGGCGGCGGCGGAAAGCCCCAGCGCATTCGAACAAACTCCCGGACAGATGGTGTAACTTCCATAGAAGCTTTTCGGGGGCTCGCATGGCTTGGGTCTTATTGGTGGCCGGACTTGCTCTTGTCGGCTTCACCGTGGTCCAGCTTGCAAACGGGCGCTCATACGGAAGAGGCGGCAGCTATCAACGCGCAACCGACCCTAAAAGGTTCTGGCTCGGGATAGCGCTATGGGCATTGGCGAGCGCCCTCTGCTTCGAGGCGGCGGCCACCGCGTTCCTCCGCCGTGGCTGAAGTGCGCGAGTGATCAAACAACGTCCGGATTTCCGGGTCACTCGCTGCCTTATCGGACCCTTCTGCCAGCAAATAAGCAATTTTGTATCGGCACTCGTTCTGCGCGCCAGAAAATGCGTTGATCCAGTAACATCTTCTATTCCGCGATGAGAATTCGCCCACCCATCTGCCGCTTCGGCAGGACGTGCAAGAGTGTCGGGTTGCTGGGGTAATGTCCCCCGTGAAGGCGCAAACGCACGAAACCTGGGTGGGCACCCCCACTAGAAATGAAGACCGCGAGATCGCGCCACCCATTCGTTGAGGTATCGAGCAATCGAACGGGCAACTGCGTCACGGTCGATTGTAGAACAGTGCGATAGCCGTCTGCCGTTGGCGAAAGCACAAACAGACTGCAACCACCGCTGCCACAAAAGTCGCGATCAGTTGCATAGACAAATTGCTCCGGATGCCCATCGCCGTTTAAATCAGCCTCCGCCCACTTATAGCTGTCAACCTGAAGCGTCTTATGAACATACGCATCAAGTTGAGCGGACGGCGTAGCCAACGCAGGCGCAGAAGCAACCAAAAGTGCCAATAAAGTGATCATGGCAATGGGCCACTCCTAAACGCGCGCTCATGCTATCACCTGCCCCTCATCAAGAGACCGAATGTTCCCAGGATTTCGCTCCCATTTTGATTTCAGGACCGATCGCACCGGCAACCTCGAACCTCAGTCCGCCAGTCCATAAGCCATTGCCGGGCCGGGCTAATTCCGAATCATCTTCCCGGTCAGGCGCATCACATAGCCAATCACCTGCGCCACCGCCCGGTAATGCTCGGGCGGGATCGCTTCGTCGATCTCCACGCTGGCATGGAGCGCGCGCGCCAGCGGCGGATTTTCGATCACCGGCACGCCATGCTCTTCGGCCAGGGCGCGGATGCGCAAGGCCAGCGCGTCCACGCCCTTGGCGACGCAGATGGGCGCCGGCATCTTGCCGGATTCGTATTTCAGCGCCACCGCGAAGTGGGTGGGGTTGGTGATCACCACCGTGGCCTCGGGCACCGCGGCCATCATGCGCTTTCTGGCGCGTTCGTGGCGCAGCTGGCGGATCTTGGCCTTGATGGCGGGATCGCCTTCATTCTGGCGGTATTCTTCCTTGATCTCCTGCTGCGACATCCGGTTGCGGGCCATGAAGCGGATGCGCTGGAGGAAATAATCCAGGCCGGCGATCACCAGCAGCGCCGAAAGCGTCGCGATCAGCACCTTGAACAGCAGATGGCGCATGTCGCCCACCACGTCGCCGGGCGACTGGGTCATGATGGCTTCCAGCGTGCCGCGCTCGGGCCAGAGCTGGGTCCAGATCGCCATGCCGACAATGGCGATCTTGATCAGGCCCTTGAGCAGGTTGGTCCAGCCATCGAGCCCGAACATGCGCTTGAGGCCGGCGGGAATGGAAAGCTTGGAGAAATCCGGCTTGAGCTTTTCGGCGTTGAAGCTGGGCCGGCTCTGCAGCACATGGCCGGTCAGCCCGGCCACGATCATCACCGCCATGAAAGGCGCCAGCGCCAGCGCGAAATGCCACAGCACGCCGCGGGTCATGGAGGCGAGGCCGGCGCCGTCCACCGCCATCTGCTCGGGCTCCTGGATGAACAGCATCATCATCCGCGCCAGCGCGATCATGGCGGAATGCCCGAACATGGCGATGGCGAGCGTGCCGCCCGCCAGAACCACGAAGGAGGTCACTTCGGCGGATTTGACGACGTCGCCGGATTCGCGCGCCTGTTCCAGCCTTTTTGCGGTCGGCTCTTCGGTCTGCTGGGATTTGTCCTGTTCTTCGGCCACGGCGCGCCCGGCCTATGTCTTCGCGGGGGTCACAGGAACGTCCCCATCGAATTCGAATAATAGGTCAGGAACAGGGTGATCATCGAACCCAGCAGCGCCATCATGATGACAAAGCCGCAGAGAATGTTGATCGGCACCGCAACGAAGAACACCTGCAATTGCGGCATCAGTTTCGCCAGCACCCCCAGGGCGGCATAGACCGCGAAGCCGAACACCAGAAACGGGGCGGCCAGCTGAAAGCCCAAGGCGAAGGAGGAGGAGACCAGGCGGACCACCAGCTCTGCCATGTCGGCGGTGGGAAGGGCCGCGCCCGGCGGCAGCATCCTGTAGCTGCCGGCGATGGCGCCGATCGCCAGATGATGCAGATCGGTGACGAAGACCATCACCACGCCCAGCAGGGTGAGGAAATTGCCCACCACCGCGCCTTGGGTGCGTTGGGTCGGGTCGAAGCTTTGGGCATAGGAAAGCCCGATCTGGGAGGCGATCAGAAAGCCCGCCACCTGCAGCGCGCTCATGATGATGGCGGCCATCGCCCCCACCAGAATGCCGGCGGTGACTTCCTGGCCGATCAGGATGACCAGGCCAATCGTGGTTTGCGGCGCCTCGGCCGGATAAAGATTTTGCACGGTGGGCGTCAGGGCGAAGGCCACGGCCAGGGCCAGCACCAGCCTGACCCGCGCCGGCACCCCCATGGTGCCGATGCCGGGCAGCAGCATCACCATGGCGCCGACCCGGGCGAATACCAGAAGGTAGGTGAGGACGATGCCGGAGAGAGCGGGCAGATGGATGTGCATTGGGGGCCCGGCGGCCTTGCCTCAATAGGCCGCGATGCGGCTGGCGATGTCGGTCATCAACCCGCCCAGCGCCGCGCCCGCGAAAGGAAGCGCGATCAGCAGCACGATGAAGACGGCGACGATCTTGGGCACGAATACCAGGGTCTGCTCCTGGATCTGGGTGAGGGCCTGAAGCAGGCCGATGCCCAGGCCCACCACCAGGGCGGTGAGCATGGCGGGCGCGATCACTTCCAGAAGCACGAGCATGGAGGTGCGGGCGAAATCGATGGTGCTGGCGGGATCCATGATGATTTCCTTTAAGTTTTGGTCGCGCGGCCGGACGGAAAACCGGTACCCACTTTTCCTGGCCGACGCTCCCTAGATCGGCATGTTCATGATGGACTGGTAGGCGGCCACGACCTTGTCGCGCACCGCCACCACGGTATCGAGGGTGAGTTCGGCGGAGTTCACCGAATTGACCACATCCACGATATTGGCCTTGCCGGTGACCTGGGTGGAGGCGGCGGTCTCGCCCTGCCTAAGGTCGCGATCGAATCCTTGACCGCGCCCGACAGGAAGTCGCCGAAGCTGCCATTGGCATGATCGGTGGGCGCGATGTCCGGCTGGGCCGGGGTCTGCGCCATGCGGGCGGCATTCTGATAGGCGGCGGCGGCGGCGGCGGGAATGGCCATCTATGCGCTCCTCATCACTTCAAAAGATCAACCGTTTTCGCCAGCATCTGCTTGGTGGTGTCCATCACCGTGAGATCGGCCTCGTAGGAACGCTGCGCCTCGCGCATGTCGAGGATTTCGATCAGGGGATCGACATTGGGCAGCTTGACGTAACCCTGCTTGTCGGCATTGGGATTGCCGGGATCGTATTGGCTGCGGAATTCGCTCTTGTCGGTGATGGTCCGGCCGCTTTCCACCAGATTGGCCCCCAGCTCGCTGTCGAACTTGTTGGTCACGGTGGGGACCTTGCGGCGATAGGGATCGCCGCCCGGAACCGGCGAGGTGGAATTGGCATTGGCGATATTCTCGGAAATCACCTTCATGCGGTCGGTCTGGACGCGCATGCCGGAGGCGGCAATCGCCATGGAAGTGGAAAAATCCATCGTCGGGTCTCCTTTGGTCGGAAATCTCACGGCTGCCCGATCGCAGTCCGCATCATGTTCATGGCCTTGGAATAGAGATTGGCGGCCGCCTGGAATTGCATCTGGGTGTCGGAGACCTTGATCATCTCCTGCTCCAGCGACACCGAATTGCCGTTGGGATTGGACTCCACGTCATGGGTCTGGACTTCATCGAAGCTGCTGATCGCATCCGGGCGGATGCTGATGTGACGGGGATCGGTCACGGCGAGCGTGCCGGCCTGCTTGAATTCGGGGGCCCGCGTGCTGTCGTTGAAATTCAGCGGTTTCAGGTCGCGGGCGACAAAGCGGGGGGTGTCGGCGTTGGCGACATTCTGGGAGAGCACGTCCTGGCGCTGATTGAGCCAGGTCATGCGCGTCCGGAGCATGGAGAGAAGCGGCAGGTCTGGGCAGGTTCATCGCGGTAACGTTTCGTTAGCCTTGGAATGCGAGCCGATCCTCAACCCGCCATGCTTAAGCGCGGCTTAACGGCGGAGAATTTTGCCGGGCATTTTCTTCCCGCATTTAACGGGCGATTAAGGTTGATGCTCATTTACTCCGCGCATGGAATTCGTCGAAATCGCCCGCTATGTCGGCGCCCTGCTCCTGGTTCTGGCCCTGATCGGCGCCGCCGGCATCGCCGCGCGCAAATGGGGCGTGCCCGGCGTCACCAGGGCGGTGGAACAGAAACGGCTGGCGGTGGTCGAGACTTTGATGATCGGTCAACGCCAGCGCCTCTACATCATACGCCGCGACACTGTCGAACATCTGATCTTCGCCGGACCGGATGGCGCCTGCCTGGTCGAAAGCGGCATCACCAAGACATCCTCCACATGAGCCGATTGAAAATTATTCTGCCGCTTCTGGCGTTGCTGCTGGCGCTGACCGCGCCCGATTTCGCTTTCGCCGCGCAACTGGCGCCGGTGGCCGCCAATGGCGGGTCCGGCCTTTCCATCGATTTGAACGGCAGCGGCCTTTTCACCGACCGGATGCTGCAGATCATCGCCCTGATCACGGTGCTGTCGATCGCGCCCTCGATCCTGATCATGATGACCAGCTTCGTGCGCATGGTGGTGGTTCTGTCGCTGCTGCGCACCGCGCTCGGCCTGCAGCAGAGCCCGCCCAACAGCGTCTTGGTGTCGCTGGCCATGTTTCTCACCTTGTTCGTGATGACGCCGACCTTGACCGACGCCTATCACCAGGGCATCGAGCCGATGATGAACAATCAGGTCACCACCGAGCAGGGCTTCACCGCCGCCATGGTGCCGATGAAGAAATTCATGATGGCGCATGTGCGTGACGCCGACCTCAAACTGTTCATGGACATGACCCATGCCAAGCCGCCGGCCAAGCCGGAAGACACCGCGCTGACCACGCTGGCGCCGGCCTTCATGCTGTCGGAGCTGAAACGGGCCTTCGAGATCGGCTTTCTGATCTTCGTGCCCTTTCTGATCATCGACATGGCGGTGGCCTCGATCCTGATGAGCATGGGCATGATGATGCTGCCGCCGGTGATCATATCGCTGCCTTTCAAGCTGATCTTCTTCGTGCTGGTGGATGGGTGGCGGCTGATCGCCGGCTCGCTGGTCGAGAGCTATCTCCATAGCCCGCCGCACACGTAATCATCCTCCCCGCCATCTTCCTCTGCTTGACCGCCGGGCCCGGGCGGTTGAGGATCACTGGACACCGGATTCGGGAGACAGGAATGGTTCGCGTATCGCGGCTGAAAGCCTTCGCGTCCCTCATCGCCCTGTCGCCGGTGCTGGGCCTGGCCGCGCCGGCGGGCCATGCCGCCATCTCGGTCAGGGGCGCCGGGGACAGCGCCAGTTGCCTGGCGCTGAAGGGGCGGATCCTGGCCCCCGGGGTTGAAATCAGCTCCGTCGAATTTGATGAAAATGGCGCGACCGTGGGCAAGACCCGCATCGATACCCCTTTGTGCCGGGTGGTCGGCGTGGCCCGGCCCAGCGCGGATTCCCGCATCGGTTTCGAGGTCTGGATGCCGCCCGCCTTTGCCTGGAACGGCAAATTCCAGGCCGAAGGCTCCGGCGCCTCGGCGGGGGCGATCTCGCCCGGACCCATGCTGACGGCGCTGAAAGCGGGCTATGCCACCATGTCCACCGACAATGGCCATATCACCGATCCCGACGCGCCCAACGGCGCCAATGAGCAGAGCTGGGCGCTGGGACATCGGGAGAAGATGATCGACTTCGCCTATCGGGCGCTGCATGTCTCGACCGTGGCGGCGAAGGCCGTCATTCAGGATTTCTACGGCCGGAAAGCCAGCGAAGCCTATTTCGTGGGCTGCTCGCAGGGCGGACATCATGCCCTGATGGAAGCGACCCGCTTCCCCGACGACTATAACGGCATCGTCGCCGGCGCGCCGGCCTGGCATTGGGCGAACCAGATGATCAATGCCGTCTGGGACAGCAAGGCGGTGATGAAAGACCCGAACGCGATCACGGCGGAAAGCGCGGCCCTGCTCAACCGGAAGGTGATCGAGGCCTGCGACGCGCTGGACGGCGTCAAGGACGGGGTGATCGAAGATCCGCGGGCATGCCGTTTCGATCCCGCCACGCTTATCTGCAAAGCGGGCGATGCCGCCGGCACCTGCCTGACCGAGGCGCAAGTGGATGCGGCGAACGCGATCTATTCCGGCGCCAAACGCTCGGACGGCCGCCCCATCTTCCAGGGCCTGGCGCGCGGCAGCGAAGCCGATTGGGCGAAGGTCTGGGGCGGCAAGACTCCCGGCGGCTCGGCGTTCGATTTCTTCCGCTATTCGGTGTTCCAGGACCGGGACTTCAGCAATCTCAGCTTCGATTTCGACAAGGACACCGACCGGGCCTTGTCGACCAAAGTCGTCGGCAATCAGACCGTGGACGAGGTCTACAACGTCAAACCCGATCTTTCCGCCTTCGCCCGGCATGGCGGAAAGCTGATCATGTATCATGGCTGGGCCGATCATCAGATCTCGCCCTTTGCCAGCATCGATTTCTATCAGCAGATCCTGGCCAAGGAAGGCCGCGCCCAGACCGACGGGTTCCTGAAACTCTTCATGCTGCCCGGCATCTATCACTGCGCCGGCGGGCCGGGGGCGGGCAATTTCGGCGCCGCCGGACCGGCTTTGCGCCATGATCCCAAGCACGACATCGTCCGGGCTCTGGATCAATGGGTCACCCAGAAGAAGGCGCCGCATGTCTTCGTCGCCGCGCATATCGATGCCCAGACCAAGAAGGTGGAACGCACCCGGCTGATCTGCGCCTTTCCGCTGGAAGCGAGATACAAGGGCAAAGGCAGCACCAACAATGCGGCGAATTTCACTTGCGCCGCGCCCCGGGCATAGGCATTCCGCCGATCGCGGGCGGATAGGGATTGGGTAATTCGCGCCCGGCCTGTAAAAGGCTGGGCGACGCAATTGGAAAAGGCCCGTGTCATATGCAACTGGATCCGGCACCGCCCGAAGCCTGCAACTCCATGGCCGAATTGCGGGCGGCGATCGACATATTGGACAAAAGGCTGGTGGCCCTGTTGGCGCTGCGGCAAACCTATGTCGAGCGCGCCGCCGTCCTGAAAGCCGGGCGCGACGCGGTGCGCGATCCGGCCCGCATCGAGGAAGTGGTGCGCAAGGTGGTGTCGGAAGCCAGCCGCGCCGGCCTGTCGCCTGTGATTGCGGAGAGCGTATGGCGAGCCTTGATCGAGGCCAGCATCGCCCATGAATACCAGGCCTTCGACGCCAAGCCGGCGGCAAGAAAATGACCCGCGCGACGGCTAACGCTGTTGGCCGGAGCGCACGGCGCTGATCAGCCCGTCCTGGAGCCAGCTTGCCAGAGCCGTGCCGACGCGCGCGGCCGCCTGATCCTTGTCGCCATTCTCCACCAGGAGATTGCAGAGGTCCGGAAAAGAGGTGCCCGCGACCGCCAAGGTCAGCGCCCGATGCTCGAAATTTTCGATGCTGCGGTATTTCGGGGTGAGGCCGCTGCGCCAGACCCGGATCGCGCCCGGCACGGGCAGCCGCGCCGCGGCCGGCGGCACCTGTTCGTCGGCCATGGCCCCCCAGATTGCGGCGCAATTGGTGACGACTTCGCCCACAACCAGGGTCGGCACGAAGTAAAGCACGGCACTATCCCAATCTACCTCGGCCAGGCTTTCGGCGGTAACTGCATCGGCATTGGGACCGTCGAAGGCACGGCGCAGGCTCCAGTCCAGCCAAGCCAGTTCGGCGATTTCCGGATCCTCCGGATGGAGCGCCCGCAAAGTTTCCGGGAAATCCGCGCCATAATCGCTCAAAGTCCAGCTCGAGGGCGGATGGCGCTCGACATGGACGCGGGCGGCGATGATCGAAGCCGTCATCGCCCAGCCAGGCCCAGGTTTTTTCATAGACGTCGCGCAGATTGGCCACCAGCTGCGCCCGGTAGGCGTGGCGATAGACCGCCAAACCCCTTTCCCGCTCCGGCGCCACACCTGCCAGCGGCGCTTCGGCGCCGGCCAGGATGTGATCGCGGAAGCCGCGTTGCAGGGCGATCAGCTTCATGCCGCACAGCTCCGGGCGCCTGCCGCCTTGCCGCGGGCGATGTCCAGCTCCGCCAGAAGGTCCGCCAGCGGCGGAATATTGTCGTCGCGCTCGATCATGCTGGCGCGCGGCCCGAAGCGTTCGCAAGCGGCCTGATAGATCGCCCAGACCGGATCGGGCACCGGCTCGTCATGGGTATCGATCAGAAGATCGCGCCCCTTGCTATGGCCGGCCAGATGCATCTGGCGGACACGATCGGCGGGAATGCCGGCCAGATAGGCGAAGGGATCGAATCCGTGATTGGTGCCGCTGACGTAAATATTATTGACGTCGAGCAGAAGATAGCAGCCGGTGCGGCGGGTGAGTTCGGCGATGAATTCCCATTCCGTCATCTGGTCGTCGGCGAAAGTGAGATAGGTGGAGGCATTCTCCACCAGCAGCGGCCGTTCCAGCACCTCCTGGGCGCGGCGGATATTGGCCGAGACCAATTCCATCGCCTCTTCGGTATAAGGCAGCGGCAGTAGATCGTGGGAATTGAAGCCTTCGATCCCGGTCCAGCAAAGATGATCGGAAACCCATAACGGATCGATGCGGTCCGCCAGCGTCTTCAGGCGGCTGAGATAGTCCGGCCTGACGCCGTCCGCCGAGCCCAGCGACATGGAGACGCCGTGCATCGCCACCGGATAGCGCTCGCGCACCCGGTCGAGCACATGCAGCGGCCGGCCGCCCGGCACCAGGAAATTCTCCGAAATCACTTCCACGAAATCGACCGGAACATCCTGTTCCAGGAACTCGTTGAAGTGCGGCGGCCGAAGCCCGAGGCCGAACCCTTCGAAGATGGGAATGCCGGTCACAAGGCTTTCTCCAAAATGTCACATGGACCCGGCGCGGGCTGCGACCGGGTCCATGCGACAATGATCGGCGGAAATCCGCCCTGCTTCAAAACGCGGATTTACGGCGTGGTCTTGCCACCGGCTTTGCTGCAGGCCGCGGCGGACATGTCCTTGAAGCCCTGGCCTTTGCAGGAATTCTGGCCCTTGCAGCCATGGTTGCCGGACTTGCAGTCCGACTGGCCCTTGCAGGCATTCACGCCAAAGCAATGGACCGAACCGGCGGCGGGCGCGGCGAAGGCCGGCGCGGCGGTAACCGCAGCCATGGCGAACAGCGCGGCGGCCGAAGCCAGCGTGACAGATTTGATATTGGTCATGAAGACGTCTCCTGGTTGTGCCGGCCGAACTTTCGGCGGGGCTGATTCCATGTTCGGCGGTTGCGGAGCGATGGTTACAAAACCGCGCAAGTTTGCCGGCCGGAACCTTCATGGAACATCGTCCGGCGGCGCGGTGATTTTCCGCCGGATCGCGGCCAGCGGCGCGGAATCGTCGAACACAACCTTGCCGTCCTTGAGGCCCACGCCCAATTTGGTCAGCAGGGCGTTGATATCCACCGGCGAGGCCTTCGGCCCCATCTCAGCATAGAGATCGGCAAGCTCGGATCCGCCGGTGGCGGCATCGCCGGCCGCCATCACCTGGTCCATGCTCCAATCCGCGGTGTTGCCGCCGCTCTTGCGGTTGATCGCCTTAAGCGCGGTCTGCACGCCGATGCGATTATGCGTCCGCTCGCGGATGCGCACATCGGCCAGAAGCCAGAAGGCGGCGCCGCCCCAATAGATGCGCTGATGGTTGCGGGTGCCATCCAGGCCGCCATCGCCCGGTTTCGGCTGGCCGCCGGGCATGTCATCGATGGTCCATCGCCACACTTCTTCCGCCGACAACTGGCCGGCCTGGGCACGGGCGATCGGTTCGACATAGGTGGCGTTGCCTTCCTGCAGCCACAGGCTGCGGCGCGGAACCTGCGGCAGCGCGAGATGCGTCATCTCATGCACCAGAACCCAGTCGCGCTTGAAACCGGCCGCATCGGCGCCGCGGCCCACGCTGTAAACGGATCAGCGAACCATCAAAACCGAAAGTGGTGCCGCCGATCCCCTCGCCGTCGCGGGCATTCACCATCAGCCGCACCTCCGGAACCGGAAAGCGGCCGAAATAAGTGGTCACCGCCCGCGCGCTGGTGCGAATCCAATCGAGAACCAGATCGCGGTTGAGGCCGGGCGCGCGGTCGACAAAGCTGACATCGATGACGCCGCCGCCGATCCGGATCTGAGCATCCGGCGCCGCGAGATGCGCGCCGGGCGGGCCCGCCTCGCCGCGATTATCCGGTCCGGACTGCGCCCGCGCCGGCATCGCGGCCAACGCCAGGCCGGCCAGAACGAACGGGATGATTTTGCCTGACGTCATTTTTTCGACTTTCACGATGGGCCGGTCGCCGCCCGGCGCCCGCGCCAATCGGCTTACGCCTGCTTCTGGGCCGCAATCATCATGCGGGTGATGCCGCGATGAATATTGACCTTCACCAGCGATACGGATTGACCGGTTTTGGCCGAAGCTTCCTCGATGCTGAAGCCGTACATCTTCACCAGCCGGATCACCTCGGCCTGGGCCGGCTTCAGATCGGCCAGCAATTTCTCCAAGGTGGTCGCGCTCTGGACCGCGGCGCCATGATCCTCGACCGCCAAGTCGTCGCCGATCGGCTGGGTGGCGAATTTGCGTAAAGCGCGCAGCCGGTCGATCCACTTGTAGCGGGCGATCGCCACCATCCAAGGACCGAACGGCCGTGACGCGTCATAGCTGTTTCGCTTTTCATGCAGCGCGACCAACGTGTCCTGAACCGCGTCATCGACCATCGAAGGCGGAAGCCGGGCGCCGAAATAGCGCCTGAGCCAGGGCCGAAGCTCACCCAGCAGCCGGCGATAGCACGCGCCATCGCCTTTTTGCGCGGCCATCATCAGCCTTGACCAATTCTTGTCGGACATTATCGAGGCTTTCGGCCTGGGGAGGGAAATACTGCTACAAGGGCCGGGATTCGGCAATGCAACGCACTCGCGGCTGGCAAAAATGCCAAATTTTTGACAAAGTCTGTTCCCGGTGGTTGTAACCCGGAGGGTTTGAACACCGAAAACATCAATGACCGTCACGGACTTTGGTCGGTGCCGGCCTTGTGCAATCGAATTTTGTTACGGCCGTGCAATCATCTGATCCATCGCCCGATACTCCGCCCGCGAACGGGGCCAAGACCAACTGTCCCCTGGATCTTCTGGTGGAACGGCTGGTCGCGGACCTCAAGCCTGTCGATCATCCGCCCATCGCCATGCGGCTGGCGATCGGCCTGGGTGCGGGCCTGCTGGTATCGGTGTTGCTGGTGGGGGTTTTGCTGGGATACCGGCCGGACATGGCGACCGCGTCCCAGACCATCATTTTCTGGGTGAAGCTCACTTATGTCTCCGGAATCGGAGCCATCGCGCTTTGGGCGGTGGAACGGCTGGCGCGCCCGGGCGTGCCCGCCGGCAATCTGCTTTTCTGGCTTTTGGTTCCCGCCCTGGCGATGGCGCGCATTGGCGCTGGTGCAACTGGTCAACAGCCCGGCCGGCGGTCGAGGAACATCTGATCATGGGTTCCAGCGCCTCGGTGGCGCCGTGGCGGATACTGGCGGCAGGGTTGCCGCCGCTGTGGGGCCTGGCCTGGGCGGTCCGGGGCTTGGCGCCGACCCGCCTGGTCTTTGCCGGCACGATGGTGGGGCTGGCGGCGGGCGGATTTGGTGCCGCCTCCTACGCCATGCATTGCCAGGAATCGGCGGCGCCGTTTCTGCTGATCTGGTACAGCCTGGGCATCGTCGCCTGCGGTTTCCTGGGCGCGGTGATGGGGCCGCGCGTGCTGCGCTGGTAAAGCGCTTGTTCTTTTCCTTGCACGACGTGCGATTGGCAGGGACCGCTGCTTGACTCGCTCATAACTCGTTGGTTATACATTTATCCATAACCACCGAGTTATGGATTAAAAATGCCGAATACCCACGATCTGCTTTTCCGGACCCTGGCCGATCCCACCCGGCGGGCGATCTTCGAGCGGCTGTGCCGCGACGGAGAGCAGACGGTCGGGGCCCTGACGGCCCGGGCCAAGGTCTCGCAACCGGCCGTCTCCAAGCATCTCGGGGTCCTGAAACAGGCCGGGCTGGTGCGCGACCGCCATGAAGGCCGCCAGACGCATTACAGCGCGCAGCTCGGCGCGCTCGCCCCTCTGATCGACTGGACCGGCCGGATGACCGGCTTCTGGCAAAGCCGGTTCGACCAGCTCGAAAATCTGCTGAAGAGGATGGACCAATGACCAATCGCCGAAACCCGCACGGTCATCGTCGAACGCGAATTCCCCTTTCCGCCGGAAAAGCTCTGGCGGGCGCTGACCCAACCGCACCTGATCGAGGAATGGCTGATGAAGAACGACTTCAAGCCGGTGGTGGACCACCGTTTCAACCTTCGCGGGGACTGGGGCGCCGCCGATTGCCGGGTCCTGGCCATCGAGCCGAACCAGGCGCTCTCCTACAGCTGGGCGGCATATGGTCTCGAGAGCGTGGTGACCTTGACCCTCACCCCGACGGACACCGGCACCCATTTGCGGATGGAGCAGGCGGGCTTCCGGCCGGATCAGCAGCAGGCGTTACCAAGGCGCCAAGTCCGGATGGCAGCAATTTCTTGGAAAGCTGGAGCAGGTCCTGGCACGAACGAGTGAAATCCGGCGGGAGGAGAGAGGGCATGAAGAAGAGCGGGCCGCAGACAGGCAAGTCTCCTTCGCAGCTGATCGATGCACGGATCGCGAAACTGGGCGATTGGCGGGGCGCGATGCTCGGCCGGCTTCGCGCCTTGATCAAACAAGCCGATCCCGAAGTCCTTGAGGAAGTGAAATGGAAAAAGCCGTCGAATGGGATGTTGGGGGTTCCGGTGTGGGAGCATGCCGGCATCATCTGCACCGGCGAGACCTACAAGGACAAAGTGAAGCTGACCTTCGCCAGGGGCGCGGCGCTGGAGGATCCGTCGGGCCTGTTTAATTCCAGTCTGGACGGCAACATCAGCCGCGCCATCGATTTCTCCGAGGGCGAAAAGATAAACGAGAAGGCGTTCAAAGCCCTCATTCGCGCCGCGGTGGCGATGAACACGGCCACGACCAAAGGTTAGGTTCGCCAACCCGGCGGCATGACGGCCATGACCGTGTGACGGCAGCGTCGAATCCTCTCGACGTCCGTCAAAAAAATGCGTCAGGCCAGAATTTTGCCCGTGGCGCTCATGAAGGCTTCCATATCGGCGCGGCTGCCGATGGAGATTCGGCCAACCGTCGGCCAGACCGGCCAACGCGGACGGCTGATCAGCACGCCCTTGGCCTTGTACAGTTCGCCCATCTCCTTCGCCGACTTGGTCTTCCAGTCCACCATGATCATGTTGCCTTCGCTGGGACCGATCACTTTCAGGCCGCGCTTGGTGAGAAAGTCCACGGTCATGGCGCGATTTTCCCACATTTCCTTGCGGCGGGCGTTGATCAATCCCGCCTGGGTGAGGCTGGCGGTGGCGCAGGCGGTGGTGGGGGAACTGTGGGCCGCTCGCCATGATCATAGAGACCGATTTTCTTGATGATATCGGGCCTTGCCATCATGAAGCCCACCCGCGCACCGGCCATGCCGAACACTTTGGAGAAAGTGCGGGTCAGCACCACGTCCTTGCCCGCGCGTACCAAATGGGTGGCAGTATTGTTGGGATAATCCTTGCTCCAATGGATGTAGGCCTCGTCCAGCAGCACGACCGCACCGTCGGGCTTGTTGTCCACCAGCCATTCCATGTCCGACATCGAAGTCATAGTGCCGGTGGGATTGTTGGGATTGACCAGATAATAGACGCCGCCCTTGGAATTGGCCTGCATCATCTTCTTGACGTCGTGGCGGTAATCGGAAGTGAGGGGCACATAGGTGACGGGAATGTTGATCGCCTGGGCAACCCGCTGCGGCGAGTTGTAGCTGGGTTCGGCCTGCACCAGCGCCCGGGAGGGCGAGCAATAGGCGACCACGGTGCGCGCCAGGATTTCGCCGGAGCCGGCATAGGTGGCGATGTGATCTTCGGGCAGATTTTCCATGGTGGCGATGGCCTTGATCAGCTTGCCGGCCTCGCCGTCCGGCGAATAGCGGTTGGAGTGAACGAAGGCCGCGCTACCCGCCTTGAGCCCCGGCGCCATCGGGCCGGTCCAGCATTCGTTCATGCCGATGCGGACCATGTGATTGGTCGCCTCCTCTTCCTGGGCGAAAGCCATCTCGGTGTTCAGGCTGAGACCGGTCGCCGCCGCGCCGCTGAACATCAACGCGGCGCGCATCATCTGGCGGCGGGAATTGCCCAACTCAGCAGATCGTCTTTCATCTCTTCACGGATCATATCGGTCATTCGGCGTTCTCCCCCTCTGGTTTTAACGCGACGGAAAATGACATCACGATGGGCGAATCAGGCGCATCGGGCCGCGCTTTTGTGCGGAATGCTATGCTCGTGACCTGGGGCTTTCAAGCAGGGCAGCCGGCCCAAGAGAGCCATTTCGGGTCATCTACATGGCTTTTCACCGGCTTTTCCGACCGGCACCGCCGTTGCCCCCTCGCCCGGCTGTTTGATGCCAGCCTGGACGGCAGCACCCGCCGCGCCACCGACTTCCGCGAGGGCGCGACGATAAACGAGACGGCGTTCAAGGCCCTCTTTCGCGCCGCGGTGGCGATGAACAAATCCAAAGCCAAGAGTTAGATTTCCAGGGCGCGACCGCGCTCCCGTGGAACCGTCGCGCGCGGCGCGACTGGCGTGAGCGAAAAAGCGCCGCCCTTTGGCGGGCGGATCACGCCTAGTACTCCTGCTGCCCTTTGCCTGCCAAGCTTCCCAGGCACCGCGACGCAATCGCAATTGGCCGGGACGCAGAGAGAATATCGCTGACCGACGCGGTTTTTTTTCGGCGTCAATTCCCGATGTCATTGGATGCAATATTAATTATGCGAACAGCGAGGATGGAGCCGTCGCCATGCGCCTTTCAAGGGCCGTCTTCCTGATTTCGGGTATCGCGCTTGGCGCGTCGATACTCTGCACCGCTGCCGAGGCGCAACAGTCATCCGAAAAGCTATTGGCAACGGCGCGCCAGAACTCCGTCATTCCATCGATGCCGCCGGTGCTTCCCGGCAATCCTGCCGACTTCGTCGAAGGTGGCATTATATGGGCAAGATGCTATTTTTTGACCCGCGTCTCTCGGCAAGCCACCAAATCAGCTGCAACTCGTGCCACAATGTTTGGAGGCTGGGAGGCGTCGACGGTCAGTCCAGACATCGTTGGGGCATCGTTGGCAGCATGGCGGGCGTAACGCACCGACCGTGCTGGATTCGGTGTTTAACAAAAGCCCAGTTCTGGGACGGACGCGCGAAGGATTTGGAGCAGCAGGCGGGTGGTCCGGTCGTTAACCCCGTGGAGATGGCCTCGCCCCAGGCCCGTCGCCGAACAAATCAAAAGCACTCCGGTTACGCTGTGCTTTTCACCAAGGCCTTCCCCGGCGAGAAGAACCCGATCACTTTGACAAATATGCAGAAGGCTATCGCCGTATTTGAGGCGACCCTTATCACGCCAAATGCTCCATTCGACCGATATCTGAAAGGCCAGACGACAGCTCTTTCATCTGCCCAGAAGGAAGGCCTGGCTCTGTTTATCGATAAGGGCTGCGCGGCCTGCCACGGCGGCATAAACATTGGTGGCGGACAATATGCACCATTCGGAGTGGCCGAAAAACCGAGCGCGGAATTGCTCCCGCCAGGGATCTTGGCCGTTTCGCAATTACCAATACCTCGAGCGACAAATATGTCTACAAAGTGCCGAGTTTACGCAACATAGCTTTGACCGCGCCGTATTTTCACACCGGCAAAGTGTGGGATCTTCGTCAAGCTGTCGCGCTGATGGGAACGATGCAGCTCGGCACCAAATTGACGAGTGCCGAGATAGACAAGATCACCGCCTTTCTTCAAAGCCTAACCGGCGATCAGCCCCAGGTCGTCTATCCGATTTTGCCGCCCAATGTGGCTAGCACGTCACGGCCGCAGCCATAGACCAGAGCCGTCGAGACCGCGATAACCTGATTCATGATCCCAAGTATCTGGAGAGGGTATTTCCGGGTCGCAGTTCGTCAGTTTCATCTCGAACCCGTTTATGTCTCTCGCCGAGCCGCTTTCCCAGACAAACCGCTAATCAAGGCGCGCTTGCCGTGAGCCACAATGAATGGCGCCTGTAAGGATAGGGCTGCAAGTTTATAGCCAGAGCTTATCGCGACAGATCGACGATCCAGTTCACGGCCCAGCTCTTGCCGCCATCGGGCGAGAAGGACTGCTCCATTCGCGCCGATTTGGGTGAGATATCGGTCCAGATGTAGCGCACCTGAACCATGCGGCCGTTGCGCAACTCGAAATCGAAGAATTCGCCGCGCTTGCCTGTAAACTGACCAATGAGCGGCGGAAGGCCCAGCTCGCCCTTATCAAGGTCGAGCCCATAAATGCTCCACTGGTGCGATGCTGGATTGTACATCCGAAGCGCCTGCCCCCGGTATCGCAGATGCGCCCTGGACGACTGGACATCGAATTGCTCAAAATTCGCGTTGGTATCTAGAAGCTTCTTGTCATTGCAAATGCCGTCATAGTCGACCCAGGTGCCAGTGCGCGGATCGCTTGTGGTGACGCCGGTCTTTCAATCTATCATCCGGCGCAGATGAGCTTTCCAGTCGCCGATCAGAAAGTCGAAATCATGCGATCCGTCATGGATCGATATCGGCTGTGTGGATGCGGGCTGCGACAAGGCAGGGCCGAATGACTGAAACAGCACTAAAATCGCCACCGACGTTGCCAATTTCATATGGCTAATACGTTTTTCGCTTGTCCACATTATGTTTTCCCCATTCTGGCGACGGCGTGGTATGGCCTCACGCTACGCCCCCGCCTGTTTGCCTTCAAAGCATTTGTGGCTTCTCTCCCGTGTAGGCTTCCAGGCGAAGTCACGTGAGGTTATTGGGCGTCTCTCCCGTGAACTGTGCTCATGACGTTCGGGCAACGCTATAGCTTCATGCGCAGCACCCCCGCCTTGGAGCCAGAGCTAGACTGGTTAGATAAGGTCGAAAGGCTTCGCAAAAGGCTGCGGCATCTCTACCGCCTATCGGGAGATATGCGTTGACCGGGACCTGTAGATCGCTATGTCCATGAACCACTACAAGCGGCTCGCCAACAAGTCGGCGCAAAGGCACAGGAAGCCCACCGTGGGTAACCCGATAGTGCGCGATCGTCTGGAAAGTCCAAGCTTTATGCGGCAAAGCCAGCTATAGGCCCCGTCTGCCCGGCCTCGTTACCCCGGCGTTACCCCGGGGGCCAATTCGGCCCCTCCCGGCTCGGCATAAGTGCTGGCGCCTCCCTCGCCCGCTTTGCGGGCTCGAAGAGGCGCTCAGTTTTTGTAAGCTCGCAAATCGCCACCGCGCCGCTGGCGCCTCCCTCGCGCCGCTGTGCGGGCTCGAAGAGGCGGTCAGTTTTTGTAAGCTCGCTGCACTCGCTAACAAAAACTGGCGCGCCCGGAGAGATTCGAACTCCCGGCCCTCAGATTCGTAGTCTGATGCTCTATCCAGCTGAGCTACGGGCGCGTCCAAGGCCGAAGGGCGCCGAACCTATTGATGCCTCCCCGCAAAGGCAAGCGCGCCGTGTCCGGGCCTGCGCCCCCCGCTTCCGGCCCTGCCAAAGGCCGAAAAGCCCGGTTTAGGGGGCCGCCCAAGTCCCCAAGACGATTGTGAAAATTGGCGGGAGCGGGCATTCATGCCCTTGTCCGCCCCTCGGGGCCCCGTTAAGACTTAATGCTCCGCCTTTTGCCTGGCGGTTTGCCGGGCAGGCAGGTCGGGGTTGAAGTTGGGGTTGAATGCGTGCCGCCACCCACTTTCAGGGGCAGGGGCGCCGGCAGCGGAGAGCAGAATGACGCGATATTCAGCCAAGCAAGGCCTGAAAACGGGCCTTTTACTGGCGTGCGTGCTGGGCCTGGGCGTGAGCCTGGCAGCCTGCACCGACCTCGACAATATGTTCGGCGGCGACGAAAGCGACATGTCCGCATCCGCCGCGCCGGCGCCGGCAGCGGAGGCGCCGCCCACCGCCACTCCGGCACCGACCGCCGAGGCACCCACGGCCGGCGGCGCTGTTGCCCCGGTCGCCACCATCACCCCGGTCACCATCGAGCCCGGGACCGACACCGGAACCCAGGTCAACAAGACCATCCAGGCCCTGAGGGCCCAGGTCTCCGGCCTGGAAACCAAGCTGACGGCCAATGCCCAGCGGCTGGCCGATCTGCGCAACAATGGCGCCGCCGCCGCCACCGCCTATCAGGACTCCAAGGCCCGGATCATCACCCGGCTTCAGATCGGCACCACCAAGGGCAATCCGGAACTGGTGGGCGAATGGAATTCCGCCCAGGCCTCGCTCGACAGCCTGTCCACCAACATCAATCAATTGAGCGCGCTGGGCACCGATGTGACCAACGACTCCTCCAGCGCCCATTTCGCGCTGGACCAGATCGACGCCACCTTCAATGTCTCCGGCGCGGTGGACGAAGATCATCGCCAACTCAACCTGCTGGAAGACGAAACCAGCCAGACCGTGATCCTGATCGACCGGCTGTTGAAGGAAATCTCCGACGATGTGCAGCGCCAGACCGCCTATGTCGGCAATGAGCGGTCCAATCTCACCGCGCTGGCCGGCTCGATCAAGAATGGCGAGCTCTATGGCGGCACGCCGGGCTTAAGCGCCGCCGCGGCGGCCGGCAATATGCAATATGCCGCCGGCGGCACGCCCCTGGTGGTGGTGCGGTTCGACCGTCCGAATGTGGATTATCAGCAGATCCTCTATGCCGCGCTGAACCAAGCGCTCAAATCCCGGCCCGACGCCAGCTTCCAGGTGGTGGCGGTATCGCCCACCCGCGGCACCGCGGTGTCGGTGCAGCTTGCCCAGACGGCGGCGCGCCGCCACGCCCAGGACGTGATGCGCACCATGACCGATATGGGCGTGCCCGCCTCGCGGCTGAACGTGGCCTCGGCCACCGATCCCGCCGCCACCTCCAGCGAAGTGCGGGTGTTCGCGCGCTAGGAGCGTCGGCCCCGCGAAGTTGGAGACTTCGCGTCAGGCCGCGCGACCAAAATAAATCGGTCGTTTAGGCCCTGACCGCCACCACAAACAGGCGCTGGAACGGAAACAAGGTCGCGCCGTCGGCGCGCCGCGGATAAGCTTGGTTCAGCTTTGCCTTGTAGAGCGCGATGAAGTCTTCGCGCTGGCTTTCGTCCAGGGCCTGCACCAGAGGACGCAGGGCAGTGCCGGACACCCAGCGATAGACCGCGTCCTCGCCCTCCAGCACCTGCAGATATTCGGTCTGCCAGATATCGAGCGCGGCCGACTCCGGCCTGAGAATATCGTAATAGCGCGTGGCCTCGAGGCTGCCCGGCTGGGACACCGCCCTGAGCTTGGCCTGCCAGCGCGGATCGGCGGCGGCGTCGCGCATCAGCACATGGCTGGGGGCGTTGAAATTCATCGGCACTTGAAACGCGAAAACGCCGCCCGGCTTCACGAAATCCATCAGCCGGGGCAGCAGCGTCTCCTGATCCGGCAGCCATTGCAGGGTGGCGTTGGAGAAGATCACGTCGTAAGGCGCCGTGGGCGTCCATTGCGCGATATCGGCCAGGGTCCAGGATGCGGCAAGACCGGTGGCGCGGGCCTTGGCCAGCATCTCGGCCGAACCGTCGAGTCCCTCCAATTCGGCCAGCGGCCAGCGCCCGGCCAAAAGGGCGGTGGAATTGCCGGGCCCGCAACCCAGATCGATCACCCGCCTGGGGCGATCCGATGGAACCCGGGCCAAGAGCTCGGCCGCCGGGCGGGTGCGCTGGTCCGCGAAGGCCAGATAGGTTTCAGGATTCCATGCCATTTCGGGACGAGCTTTTACGGGATAATCGGCCTTCCAGGCGATTGTAATTTAATTGCTCGATGCGCTTTCCAAAGGTTGACAGCAAGGCTCAAGGGCCATAGAAACCGCGCTCTTTTTCGCCACAGGACGCCCCATGAAGCGCACCTATCAGCCGAGCAAAATCGTGCGCAAACGCCGCCACGGCTTCCGCTCGCGCATGGCGACCGCCGGCGGCCGCAAGGTCCTGGCCCGCCGCCGTGCCCATGGCCGCAAGAAACTCTCTGCCTGAGCCATCCGGCGCGGGCCCCCGGCTCAGCGTCGATCGCCTGAAGAAGCGGGGGGATTTCCTCGCCGCGGCCCGGCATCTGCGTCGGGTTTCCGGCGCCGTAACCCTGGAAATGGCGCCCACCCCCGATTCGGCCCGGCGGCCGCAAACCCTGCGGCTGGGGGTGACCGCCAGCAAGCAAATCGGCAACGCGGTTCAGCGCAACCGGGCAAAACGGCGGCTGCGCGCCGCGGCATATGCGCTTCTTCCCCTTTCGGGCCGCGCCGGCCATGACTATGTTCTGGTTGCCCGTATGGGCATTCTGGTCCGCGATTTCACGGCTCTGAAAGGCGATATCGCCGAGGCGGCGCGGGCGGCCCACCGCAAGCTGGATTCCCGGTCGGCTTGGAGAGATGATTGAGGACCCATGACGCGCCTTGCCATTTCCGCCCTGTGCGCGCTGATCCATTTCTATCGCCGGTTCCTGTCGCCCCTGGCCCCGCCCTCCTGCCGCTTCCAGCCCACCTGTTCGGCCTATGCGCTGGAAGCGATTCAAACCCATGGCCCGGCGCGCGGACTTCTGCTGGCGCTGAAGCGGCTGCTGCGCTGCCACCCCATAACCTGGCTCGGCGGTTCGTCGGGCTTCGATCCCGTTCCCAAACATCCTCAGGCGTGAAATTCGGCTCATGGGCGGCAACCGCAACAATATGATTCTCGCCATCGCCTTGTCGGCGCTGGTGATCTTCGCCTGGCAATATTTCGTGGTCGCGCCCCAGATGAAGGCCGACCAGGCGCGGCAAACAGCCATGGCGCATCAGGAAAAAAAGCCGGCCGGGGCCCCAGGCACCACGACGGCCGCGTCAACGGCAGCGCCCAATGTGCCGGACATGGCGGGATCGACCGTGCATATGACCCGGAAAGCGGCTTTGAAGGCGTCGGGCGCCCGGGTGGCGATCGACAGCCCGCTGCTTGACGGCTCGATCGCGCTCAAGGGCGCCAAGCTCGATGATCTGAGGCTCAAGAAATATCACGAGACCGCCGACCCCAAGAGCCCGGAGATCGTGCTGCTGGCGCCCAAGAATACCGAATATCCCTATTACGCCGAATTCGGTTGGATCGGCAGCGAACGGCCCCAACGATCAATCCGTGTGGACGCAGGTGGGATCGGGCGCGCTGGCGCCCGGCCATCCGGTGACGCTGACCTGGGACAATGGCCACGGCCTTGTCTTCACCCGCGTCATCACGGTGGACGACCAATATATGTTCACCGTCACCGATCAAGTCGCCAACAAGTCGGATACGGCTGCAGACCCTTTATCCCTTCGCCTTTGTGGCGCGCGAGGGCACGCCGACAGAGCGAACCAGCTGGGTGCTGCATATGGGCTTTGTCGGGGTCGCCGACGGCAGCGAAGTCGACGGCAATTACACCGACTTCAAGGAGGCGAACGCGCCGCCGAAGAAATTCTCCTCCACCGGCGGCTGGGTCGGCATCACCGACAAATACTGGATGGCGGCGGTGATCCCGCCCCAGAACCAGCTCTATCAAGGCGCCTATCTGGGCTCGACCTTGAGCGACGGGGTCAAGGCCTATCAGGCCAATTACCGGCTTCCCGCCCGGATCATCGCGCCGGGCGGCCAGGCCCAGGCCACCCACCGGCTGTTCGCCGGCGCCAAGGTGGTGGATATACTGCGCGGCTATGAACAGAAGGACGGCATCGCACGTTTCGACAATGCGGTGGATTGGGGCTGGTTCTGGTTCCTCACCCAGCCGCTGTTCTGGCTGCTCGACTATTTCTACAAATTCATCGGCAATTTCGGCCTGGCCATCCTGATGCTGACGGTGGTGGTGAAGCTGCTGTTCTTCCCGCTGGCCAACGCCTCCTTCAAATCCATGAGCAAGATGAAGAAGGTGCAGCCGCAGATGGAGGAGATCCGCAAGCTGCACAAGGACGATCCGCAGCGCCAGCAGCAGGAAATGATGGAGCTGTACAAGCGCGAGAAGGTCAATCCGCTGACCGGCTGCCTGCCGATGCTGATCCAGATCCCGGTGTTCTTCTCGCTCTACAAGGTGCTTTACGTCACCATCGAAATGCGCCAGGCGCCCTTCTATGGCTGGATCCACGATCTGTCGGCGCCCGATCCCACCTCGATCCTCAATCTGTTCGGGCTCCTGCCCTATCACATTCCGGCTTTCGTGCCGGCCTGGCTCTCGATCGGGATCTGGCCGATCCTGATGGGCATCACCCAATTCGTCCAGACCAAGCTCAACCCGGCGCCGACCGATCCGATGCAGGCCAAGATGTTCACCTTCATGCCGCTCATCTTCACCTTCATGTTCGCCACCTTCCCGGCCGGGCTGGTGATCTATTACACCTGGAACAACCTTCTGTCGGTGACCCAGCAATATGTCATCATGCGGCGCGAAGGGGTGAAGGTGCATCTGTTCGAGAATTTGAAATTCAGCAAGGCCAAGTGAATGGCGGGCGCGGATGCGGAATTCGCGCGCAAGCTTTTCGCCGGGCCGTGCGATTTCTTCTGGGGCACGGGCGACATCGAGAGCCTGCCGCCCCAGACCGGGCCCGAGATCGCCTTTGTCGGCCGCTCCAATGCCGGCAAGTCGAGCCTGATCAACGCGCTCACCGGCCGCAAATCGCTGGCCCGGGTCAGCCACACGCCGGGGCGCACCCGCGAGATCAATTTCTTCAATCTGGGCGGCAAGCTGATCCTGGCCGACCTGCCGGGCTATGGCTATGCCAAGGCCTCCAAGACGCTGGCGGCGGAATGGCAGAGACTGATCTTCGCCTATCTCAGCGGCCGCGCCAGCTTGCGCCGGGTGGTGCTTCTGATCGACAGCCGCCGCGGGGTGATGGAGATCGACCGGGCGGTGATGGAGTTGCTGGACCGCGCGGCGGTGTCCTACGGCCTGGTCCTGACCAAGATCGACGAACTCAAGCCGGCGGAGGCGAAATCCGCGCTGGACAAGGCGGCGGCCGAGGCCCGGACGCACACCGCCGCGCTGGAGGAAATCCACGCCACCTCGTCGCGGGCGGGCAACGGATTAACCGAACTGCGGCAAAGCCTGGCTCAGTTAATTTCTTGACGCTTGGTCGAGACCCGCCTTCCCCGTGCTGCTCAGCACGCTGGCGGGAGGTGCCCGTAGCAGCGCTTGCAGACGCGTAGGCACAAGCCGGAGCGTCAAAAGCAACGCTGCGAAGGGCGGAGGGGGCCAAAAACCGATGCGCAGCCGACCAATCGCCAACAATTGGTTGGCGATTAGTCCGGCTACGCGTATAAGGCCCCGGTTTTCCCGGGCATTCCCAGATGGCGGATGAAAGCGAAGAAAAAAATCTGCGGCTGATGGCCCGCTGGCGTCAGACCGGCCGGGTGCTGGTCGAGGCGCTGCCCTTCATCCTCAAATACGACCAGAAGACCATCGTGGTGAAATATGGCGGCAACGCCATGACCGGCACCGGCACCGACGATTTCAGCCAGGACATCGTCTTGATGAAGCAGACCGGCATCGATCCGGTGGTGGTGCATGGCGGCGGCCCCCAGATCGGCGCCATGCTCAAGAAGCTCGATATCCAGTCGCGCTTCATCGACGGGCTCAGGGTCACCGACCAGGCGGCGGTGGATGTGGTCGAGATGGTGCTGACCGGCTCGATCAACAAGCAGATCGTCAGCGCCATCAACGCGGCGGGCGGGCGCGCGGTGGGGCTTTCGGGCAAGGACGGCAATCTGGTGGTGGCGCGCAAACTGGCGCTGACCCGGACCGACCCGGCGACCGGCGAAATGGTCACCGAGGATCTGGGCTTTGTCGGCGAGCCGGAAAGCGTCAATCCGGAAGTGCTCCACACCATGATGAAGTCGGAGATCATTCCGGTGATCGCGCCGATCGGGGTGGGGCCCAAGGGCGAGACCTACAACATCAATGCCGACACGGTGGCGGGCGCGGTGGCGGGCGCGGTCAAGGCCGAACGCCTGATCCTGCTCACCGATGTCGAAGGCGTGCTGGACCAGGACAAGAAGCTGATCTCGCGCCTCACCCTGAGCGAAGCCCGGGCGCTGATCGCCGACGGCACCATCTCGGGCGGCATGATTCCCAAGATCCGCACCGCCATCGAGGCGGTGGAATCCGGCGTGCGGGCGGCGGTGATTCTGGACGGCCGCATTCCCCATGTGCTGCTGCTCGAGCTTTTCACCGAGCATGGCGCCGGAACCCTGATCACCGCCGGCTGACGCGCCATGCGGCGCTGGCTGGCGGCTGTGATGGTGCTGGCGGCGGGCCTTGCCGCTGCCGGACCGGCCGAAGCCGCGCTCAAGCTCTGCAACCGCACCAGCTATATCCTTTATGCCGCCACCGCGTCGGTGACCAAGACCGGCTCCACCATCCATGGCTGGACGCGCATCGCGCCCGGCGACTGCCGGACCGCGCTTCCGCAAAAGCTCAAAGCGCAGAGTTATCTGGTCTATGCCCGCTCCGCGCTTGCCTATTCGGGACCGGAGCGGGCCTGGGGCGGCAGCGTTCCTCTCTGCGTCAAGGATCCCCAATTCACCCTGTACCAAAAGGCCGTCGCTTCGCCCTGCCTCGACGATTTCTATGCCGTGCCGTTTGCGGAAGTGGACACCCATGGCCAGCCGGATTGGACCATGACCTTCGACGACGACCCGCCGCTCAAGACCCTAGAGGCCGCTCAGCTTGCCGGGGTCAAGCGCCTGCTCAAGGATAATGGCTATGACATCCCATGTCATCGACGCCAAGCCGGACAAGCCGACCGGCGCGGCGCTGGCCGGATTTCCGCGAGAAGATGCATTTCCCCGAGCGGGCCGGGAATGTCGAATTATTCGCCGCCCTGGAAACCGAGGCCGCCCGTCACGACGGAAAGCCGCAGGGCTACACGGTCTGCAACGACGGCAAGGCCGATCTAACGGCCGCGCTGGCGGAGCGGTCCGGCCCGGATTTTGTCAGCCGCGGCTGGTGGCGCCTCGCCGCCGGCGGCTGCGCCCGCATGATCACCAGCCCGCTCAAAACCGACGCCGTCTGGCTTCTGGTCCAGAAACCGGGCGGGGTGCCGCTGGTGTCAGGGGCCGATGAATTCTGCATCGCCGCCAAGGCGTTCGAGATCAAGGGCCGGGCCGGCTGTTCCGGGCGCGGCTTCAGCCAAGCGGGCTTCGCGCGGATGCCCGACGCATGGCGAGAGCGGCATCGTTGGTCCATATCGATGCCCAGGGCCTGGTCAAATCTCAGGATCAAATCCCGAAATAGGAGAGATGCCAGCGCATCTCCTCCTTGCTCAAGGGAAAATTGACCCCGCCGCGGGCCGGCAGCAATTCATGCCCCGTCAGTTTCATCACCAGGGTCTGGATCTTGAAGGCGGTGCGCATGCTCAAATGCGCCTGCCAGACCAGCGCCACCAGCGGCTTGGCGCTGCGCTGGTCCAGGATTTTCCGCACCGTGGCATCCGGCACATGCGCCAGCGCCGACAAAGCCAGGATCACCGCTTCGCGATTGCCGGTGAAGGCCGCATTCTCGACGAAAGTGCATCGTCGAGCAGACCTTTCTCCTTCGCCGCCTCCACCATCTGCGCCGCGCCTTCCGGATCGCCCCCATCGTCCTTGGGTCTGTTCCAGACGCGCCCGCAAGCGGCGGTTGAGATGGCCGCGGGTGGCGTCGCTGAGATCGCCGCGGGCCACCAATTGCTCCAGCAGCGCGGCGCCGACAAAGCCGCCGATGCGCCGGACGGCGCGGGCCGACAGATCGGCCCGCAGCACCAGCGGCTGGTGCCAGCTCTCGATCTCCTCGGCTTCGGCGACGATACGATCCATCGTCTCCTTGCGGATGCGGGCATCCGGGTTGGTGAGAAGGGAAGCCACCGCGGGCACGTCCAGCGATTGCACCAGGGCGTCGCTGATGTCGTCGCTCAACGGTCGGCGGCGGGCGATGGCGGCAAGCGCCTTGCTGACCTGGCCGCCGGCGATGATTTCCATCAGATCCGCGTCGGACAGAAGCGGCGAATATTCCAGGATCGGCGCCGAAACCAATGCGTCGACATCTTTCGCCAGCCTGAGCGCCACCTCACGGGGAATGCAATCCAGGCGCTTGATCTCGTCCGCCAGAATGGCGCGCACCTTCACCGCCGAATCCCGCGCCAGACAGTTCCAAGGTCTCGATGGTGAGCGCGACGGCTTCTTCGCTCTCGCGCTGACGGAGATCCGGCATCAGGCGGGCGATCTTGGCGGCCAGTTCCGCGCGCACCTCGTCGCAGCCGTCATCGGCCAACAGGCGGTTGATCCGGGCGGGGGTGGCGGGATTGGCGGCGACCGCCTGCCGTGTCGCCGGCGCGCCATATTCGGCGAGATATTCGAACACCGCCGAACCGACATCGGCGTTGCGCACGACATAATCTTCATTCTCGCGGGCGCGCGCCTCCAGAATATCCAGCGCCTCGCGCGGATCCAAACCCTTGCGCTCCGACTTCGGCGCAGGGGGCGTGCGGCCGTTAACGGCTTTTTCCATCATCTACTCCGCTTGGGGCCGATTTTCGCGGGCGGCTCTTTAAGGAGCGCTAAACGGCCATGGTTGCGCGATCGTTAACGCGGCTTGCACCCGCCTCGGCCAGGGCTCATGCTGGCGCCATGAGCCCGGTTTCGCCGATAAACCCGTCCAAGACGTTGAGATCCGGCATCGCCCGATTTCACCCATGTGCGGGAGTGGATTTTCGACCTGGACAATACGCTTTACCGCGCCGACAGCGGCATCTTCGCCCAGATCGACGCGCGCATGACCCAATTCGTGGCAGGGTTACTGGACATGGAACCGGACGCGGCGCGGAAGGTCCAAAAGCAGCTCTATCGGGATCACGGCACCACTCTGGCCGGGCTGATCGACGTCTATGCCATCGATCCGGAACCTTATCTCGATTTTGTCCATGATCTCGACCTTTCGGATCTGGCGCCCGACCCCGGCCTGTCTGTCGCCCTGACCCGGCTGCCCGGCCGCCGCTTCGTCTTCACCAATGGCTGCCGCAATCATGCCGGCCGCATCCTGGAGCGGCTGAAGCTCGATCACTTGTTCGAAGAGATCTGGGACATCCGCACCCTCGGCTTTGTGCCCAAGCCCGGGCGGGCCGCCTATGAGCGGGTGGTCGAGACGGCGGCGCTGGATCCCGCCCGAACCGCGATGTTCGACGATATCGCCCGCAACCTGGTGGTGCCGCATGAACTGGGCATGACCACGGTCTGGCTCAACAGCCAAAGCGAATGGTCGCGCCAGGGGCCGGATTTTCCGGTTGCGTCCCCCGCCCATATCGATCATGAAATCCGGGATCTGAGCCCCTTTCTCACCAGCATCGGGATTTGACATGACCAACGATCTGGCGCGCGTCATCGACGCCGCCTGGGACGCGCGCGAAACCCTGGGCCCCGCCACCAAGGGCGAAGTCGCGCGACGCGGTCGAGACCGCGCTGGCCGGCCTGGATGACGGTTCGCTCCGGGTGGCCGAGAAATCCGGCGGCGAATGGATGGTGCATCAATGGCTGAAGAAGGCGGTGCTGCTGTCCTTCCGCCTCAACGACATGAAGATCATCTCCGACGCGCCGGGCGGAGCGGTGTGGTGGGACAAGGTCGATTCCAAATTTCTGGGCTGGGACGAAGCGCGGTTTCGCGCCGCCGGCTTCCGCGCCGTGCCCGGCGCCATCGTTCGCCGCTCCGCCTTCATCGCCAAGGGCGTGGTGCTGATGCCGAGTTTCGTCAATGTCGGATCGCGGGTGGGCGAAGCGACCATGATCGACACCTGGGCGACGGTGGGCTCCTGCGCCCAGGTCGGCGCCCATTGCCATATCTCCGGCGGCGCCGGGCTGGGCGGGGTGCTGGAGCCGCTGCAGGCCGCCCCCACCATCATCGAGGATAATTGCTTCATCGGCGCCCGGGCCGAAGTGGCCGAAGGCGTGATCGTGGGCGAAGGCAGCGTGCTGTCGATGGGCGTCTATCTTTCGGGCTCGACCAAGATCGTGGACCGTGCTTCCGGCGAGGTCTTCATGGGCCGGGTGCCGCCCTATTCGGTGGTGGTGCCGGGCTCGCTTCCATCGGGGAACGGCCGCAGCGAAGACGGAGGCCAAAATAAAGCTACCCCGTCGCTTTATTGCGCGGTGATCGTCAAGCGAGTGGACGAGAAGACCCGCGCCAAGACCTCGATCAACGATCTGCTGCGCACCTGATGCTGGACGCCGTCGCCCTTACCCAGGCCCTGATCCGGTGCCCGTCGGTGACGCCGGCGGATGCGGGGGCGCTGGCGGTGCTGGAAGACGCTTTGAACCCGCTGGGCTTTGCCTGCCACCGGCTGCGGTTCGAAGCGGAAAGAACCCAGCCGGTCGAAAATCTCTATGCCCGGCTGGGAACCGGGCGGTCCGCATTTCTGCTTTGCCGGCCACAGCGATGTGGTGCCGCCCGGCGAAGGCTGGACGCATGATCCCTTCTCCGGCGACATCGCCGACGGCATCCTGTTCGGCCGCGGCGCCGCCGACATGAAATCGGCGCTGGCGGCCTTTGCGGCGGCGGCGGCGCAGGTGACCGCCAAAGGGCCGGTCAATGGCTCGGTCAGCCTGCTGATCACCGGCGACGAGGAAGGCCCCGCCGTCAACGGCACCGCCAAGGTTGCTGGCCTGGCTGAAGCAGAAGGGCGAGCGGATCGACCATTGCGTGGTGGGCGAGCCCACCAGCACGGTCACCGCCGGCGACACGCTGAAGATCGGCCGCCGCGGCTCGGTCAATTTCCAGGTGACGGTCAAGGGCGTGCAGGGCCATGTCGGCTATCCCGCACAAGGCGAAAAATCCCATCCCGCTGCTGGCCCAATTGGTGCAGGCGCTTTCCGCCGAGGAGCTGGACAAGGGCAGCAGCCATTTCGATCCTTCGACGCTCTCCTTCACCAGCGTCGATGTCGGCAATCCGGCGGCGAATGTGATTCCGGCGGAAGCCCATGCCGCCTTCAATATCCGCTTCAATGATGCACACACGCCGGAAAGCCTGATCCGCTGGGTCGAAGACCATGCGGACCGCCTCAGCCGCAAGAGCGGCTGTTCGATCATGATCCGTCCTTCGGTGAGCGGGGTGTCGTTTCTGACCAGGCCCGGCGCCTTTACCGAACTGGTCAGCGACAGCGTCGCCAAGGTCACCGGCGAAGCGCCGCTTTTCTCCACCAGTGGCGGCACCTCCGACGCCCGCTTCATCAAGGATACCTGCCCGGTGGTGGAATTGGGGCTGGCCGGCGCCACCATGCACAAGACCGACGAATGCGTGCCGGTGAGCGAGATCGCCCGGCTGACCGAGATCTATGCCGCGGTGTTGACGGACTATTTCGCAAAAGCTCCGCTCTGAATCAGTAATCGACCTTGACCAGATAAAGCCCGTCCGGCGGCGCCACCGGCCCGCAACGGCTGCGGTCGCGGGCCGTCAAGCGCATCGCCAACCTCATGCGGCGTCCATTTGCCTTCGCCCACCAGCTTCAATGTGCCGGCGAAGGAACGGACCTGGTGATGCAGAAAGGATCGCGCCGAGGCTTCGATATGGATTTCATCGCCCCGCCGCGCCACATCCAGCCGGTCGAGGGTCTTGACCGGCGAGCGGGCCTGACATTCGGCGGCGCGGAAGGTGGTGAAATCATGATGGCCCACCAGCCGCTGCGCCGCCCGGTGCATGGCGTCCACATCCAGCGCGGCCGTCACATGCCACACCCGGCCTTTCTCCAGGGCTGGCGGGCTGCGGCGGTTGAGGATGCGGTACAGATAATGCCGGCCGGTGGCGGAAAAGCGGGCGTGAAATTCCGCGTCCACCAGCCGCGCCTCCAGCACCACCACCGGCGCCGGCCGCAGGAAATGATTGAGCGCGTCGCGGACGGTGTCGGCGGGAAAAATCTTTTCCAGATCGAAATGCGCCACCTGGGCAAAGGCATGCACGCCGGCATCGGTGCGCCCCGCGCCAATCACCGTCGCCTTTGTGCCGGAAAGATTTTCGATCGCCGCTTCCAGCGCGTCCTGCACCGAGGGACCATTGTCCTGATGCTGCCAGCCGACAAAGGGGCTGCCGTCATATTCCAGGGTAACCCGGTAACGCATCAGGACAGGCGCGTGCCCTTGGGCAGCGCGAAGCCTTTGATCAAATCCGCCGCCGCCATCGCCTTGCCGCTGGCGCGCTGGACTTTCACCAGACGCAGCGCCCCCGCGCCACAGGCGATGGTGAGGTCATCGGCGATCACCTCGCCCGGGTTGCCCTTGCCGGGTGCGGGCTCGGCATAGAGGATTTTCAGCCGCTCGCCTTTGACTTCCGTCCAGGCGCCCGGTGCCGGCGACAACCCGCGGATCAGGCAATCGATCTCGGCCGCTTGTTTCGACCAGTCGATGCGCGCTTCGTCCTTGGAAATTTTTTTGGCATAGGTGGCGCCGGCTTCGGCTTGGGGCCGGGCCTCGATGGCGCCCCGCTCCAGCGCCCCAAGCGCCCGAACCATCAGATCCGCGCCCAGCCGCGCCAGCTTTTCCGCCAATTCGCCGGCAGTCTGGCGGCCGATCGCCACCCGCTCGGCCATCAGCACCGGGCCGGTATCCAGACCCTCATCCATCCGCATCACCATCACCCCGGTCTCGGCATCGCCGGCCATCACCGCCCGCTGGATGGGGGCGGCGCCGCGCCAGCGCGGCAAAAGCGAGCCGTGCAGGTTGAAGCAGCCCAGCCGGGGCGCATCCAGAATGGGTTTGGGAAGCAGAAGGCCGTAAGCCACCACCATAGCGGCATCGAGGTCGAGCGCCGCGAACGCTGCCTGCTCCTCGGCACCCTTCAGCGACACAGGCGTGCGGACCGCGAGCCCGGCAGTCTCGGCGAATTTCTGCACCGGGCTTTTTTCCAGCGCCAGCCCGCGCCCCTTGGGGCGGGGCGGCTGGCAATAGACGGCGGCGATGTCATGGCCCTGGGCGACCAGTTCGGCCAGGGTCGGCACCGCGAATTCCGGCGTGCCGAGAAATGCGAGCCGCAAAACCATCAGTCCCCCGGCCCTTCGCTTACGCTTCGGGCGTTCGCAACTCGAAACGGTCCACCGGACCGTTTCGCGCCTTTGGCGACGCCGCTCACCCAGCCAGCTTCTTGGCTTTGGCGAGCTTCTTGAGCGCCATGCTGCGTTTCAGGCGCGAGAAATGATCGATGAACAGAATACCCTCGAGATGGTCCATCTCATGCTGCAGGCAGGTGGCCAGCATGCCATCGGCCTCGATCTCCACCCGCTTGCCGTCCAGATCCAGATATTCGGCCCGGATGCGGGCGGGCCGCTCCACATCGTCCCAGATGTCCGGCACCGACAGGCAGCCCTCCTCGAAGATCGCCATTTCTTCCGAGGCCCAGAGGATTTTCGGGTTGATGAAGACCCGCCATTCCTTCTTGCCGTCCTTCTGGTCGAGATCCATCACGATGACGCGCCTAGGCACCCCGATCTGGATGGCGGCCAGCCCGATTCCCTCGGCGGCATACATGCTGTCGGCCATGTCTTCGGCCAGCTTACGGATCTCCGCATTCACGGTTTCGACCGGGGCGGAGACGGCTTTGAGCCGCGGATCGGGCGCGATAAGGATAGGACGGACGGTCATGGGCGTGAGATAAGACCGGGGACGCAAAGGGTCAAGAAGCGATGGAATTTGCGGTTATCATCCTGGCGGTTGCGGTGGTGGCGGCGGCGCTGATCCTGGCCTTCGCCCGCGCCAAACCGGCCCCGCCCGAACCGCCCCGGCCCGATCCCCGGCTGGATGCACTTCTGACCAAGCAGGGCGAAATCAGCGGCCAGTTCGTCCAGACCGTGGCTGCCCAGGAAGCCCTTGCCCGGACCCTGGGCGAAAGGCTGGAAGCCCTGGAAAAACGGGTGGGCGAAAATCTCGCCGCTACCGCCAAACAGACCGGGGAAACCTTCGTCAGCATCACCGAGCGGCTTTCTGTGATCGACGCGGCGCAAAAGAATATCAGCGAACTCTCCACCCATGTCGTATCGCTGAAGGCGATCTTCTCTGACAAGCAGGCGCGCGGCGCCATCAGCCAGGATCAAATGGAGGCTATCGTTTCCGAGCATCTGGCGCCGGACCAGTATGAATTCCAGGCGACACTGTCCAACAATGCGCGGCCCGACTGCGCCATCCGCATTCCGAACGTGAAGGCACGCATCGTGGTGGACTCCAAATTTCCGCTTGAGGCCTTCGAGGCGCTGCGCACCGCCGACACAGAGGACGCCCGCAAGGCCGCGATGGTTCAGGTGCGCAACGACATCCAGAAGCATGTGAAAGATATCGCGGAAAAATATCTGATACCAGGCGAGACCCAGCCGCCCGCGATCATGTTCGTGCCTTCGGAATCCATCTATGCCGAGTTGCACGCCAGCTTCCCGGAAACGCTGCGGCGGGCGCGGCAGATGCAGGTGGTGGTGGTTTCGCCCCATGTCTTCATGCTGGTAATCGGCACGATTCAGGGTCTGATGCGAGACGCCAAGATGCGCGAGCAGGCCTATGCGATCCAGGCAGCGGTGGGGGCGCTGCTGCAAGATGTGAAGCGGCTAGGTGACCGGATCGGCAAGCTGCGCGATCATTTCGATACCACCAGCAAGGATATCGGCCATATCGAGATTTCGATGCGCGGCATCGATCGCCATGCCGAACGTATCGCGCAGGTTGAACTGGGCGACGGGCCGGACACTCTGCCGAAAGATTGACGGCCAGTCTTAAAGCGCCCGCCGGGCTTTGAAGGCGGCGGAAAGCGTGCCTTCGTCCAGATAGTCGAGTTCGCCGCCCACCGGCACGCCATGGGCCAGCCGCGTCACCTTGAAGCCCTCCAGCAGATCCATCAAGTAATGCGCCGTGGTCTGGCCCTCGACGGTGGCGTTCATCGCCAGCACCACTTCCTCGATGCCGCAATCCTTCACCCGCTCCAGCAACGGAGCGATGTTGAGCCGCTCCGGGGTGACGCCGTCCAAGGCCGACAAGGCTCCGCCCAGCACATGATAGCGGCCGCGGAACACACTCGCCCGCTCCAGGGCCCAGAGATCGGCCACATCTTCCACCACGCACAGAAGATGCGGATCGCGGCGGGGATCGCGGCAGATGGCGCAGGGGCTTATGGTATCGAGATTGCCGCAGACCTCGCAGGATTTGGTCGCCGCCGCCGCCGCCGCCATGGCCGCGGCCAGAGGCTCGAGCAGAAGATCGCGCTTTTTCAGCAGCACCAGCGCCGCGCGCCGCGCCGAGCGCGGGCCCAGGCCCGGCAGCTTGGCAAGCAATTGGATCAATCGTTCGATTTCGGACCCGGCGGCCATCAGCTGTCGGCCGATTCCGGGGCTTCCGGCGCGATGTCCGGCGTTTCCACGTCGCGCACCGCCACGATCTCCGCATCCGGGAACCGGTCCAGCACCGCGCGCACCATCGGCGCCTGCATTACGCTTTCGATTCGTGCCGCCTTGGCGCTTTTTTTCTGCTCGGCCAAACTAGGCTGGCCGGCCTCGTTGGAGATGGAGACGGTCCAGCGCTGGCCGGTCCAGTCCCGCAATTTCTGCTGCAGATCGCCGGCCAGGGTGCGCGGCGCCCGTGGGCTGGGGCGGAATTCCAGCCGGCCCGCTTCCAGCCGCACCAGATGCATGTCGTTTTCGATATGCACTTTCAACACCGGGGCGCCGTTCTTCAGGGCGAGAGCCGCGATATCCTCCAGGCCGTGCACGCGATTAATGCGCGCCTCCGGCGCGACTGGCGCGCGATCGATACTCGGCGCCGGCGCGGTTTTGGGAGCGGCAACAGCCGAGACCGCCGGACCCCGCGCTGGCGCACCCGGAGCGGGCGCAGAGGCGCGGGCCGTGGGCGCGTTGCCGTCCAGAAGATCTTTCACCAGTCTGTCGGTGGGCGGCAGTTCGGCGGCATAAGCCAGCCGGATCAACGCCATCTCGCAGGCCGAGATCGGACGGGTGGCGTCGCGCACCTCGAACAGGCCCTTGAGCAGCATCTGCCAGGCGCGGGTGAGCGAAGGCACCGACAGCCGGCCCGCCAGCGCCGCGGCGCGCTTGGCCTCACCCGAAGCGCCGTCGAAGAACCCTTGGGCAGCGGGCGCCACTTTCAGCCGGGTGAGGAAATGGGTGATCTCCAGAAGATCCTGCATCACCGCCAAAGGATCGGCGCCGGAATCGTAAAGCGCGCCAAGATCGGCCAGCGCGCCGGGCACGTCGCCGCCCATCAGCTTTTCGAACAGATCCAGCACCCGGCCGCGGTCGGCCAGGCCCAGCATGGCGCGCATCGCCTCCGCCGTGATGGCGCCTTGCTCGTTATGGGCGATGGCCTGGTCGAGCAGCGACAGGGCATCGCGGGCCGAGCCTTCGGCGGCGCGGGCGATCAGGGCCAGCGCGCCCTCCTCCACTTCCACCTTTTCCTTGGCCGCGATTTCGCCCAGATAGGCCGAAAGCGCCCCGGATTCGATCCGGCGCAAATCGAAACGCTGGCAGCGCGACAACACCGTCACCGGCACCTTGCGGATTTCGGTGGTGGCGAAAATGAATTTCACATGCGGCGGCGGCTCTTCCAGCGTCTTGAGGATGGCGTTGAAGGCCGGCTTGGACAGCATATGCACTTCGTCCAGGATATAGACCTTGTAGCGGCAGCTGGCGGGGGCATAACGCACCGCCTCGATGATCTGGCGCACCTCGTCCACGCCATTGTTGGAGGCGGCGTCCATCTCCTGCACGTCGACATTGCGGGATTCGGCGATGGTGACGCAGGGCTCGCAGACCCCGCAGGGATGGATGGTGGGCTCGGTCCGCTTGCCGTCCGGGCCGATGCAGTTCAGCGCCCGGGCGATGATCCGGGCGGTGGTGGTCTTGCCCACGCCCCGGACCCCGGTGAGCATGAAGGCATGGGCGATGCGGCCGGTGGCAAAGGCGTTGGACAGGGTGCGCACCAGCGCCTCCTGCCCGATCAGGCCGGTAAAGTCGGAGGGGCGGTATTTGCGCGCCAGGACGCGATAGGCTTCCTCGGGCGCGCCCGGGTCGAGTGAGGGGGTGTCGGACATGAACGGACTATAGCAAGAGGCGCCCGGCCGGTGCGCCGCAATCTTCGATTTTTGTGGAAAGGTGGAAGCCCGCCTGACCCGGGCCGAATTCGTTACGGCTGCTTCGTTCCCGACCTGACCGGGTTAACGAGCGGCTCGTCCAAGCGAACTTCCGCGATGGGATATAGGCATTTCCGCCAAAAAATGCGAGTCTGTGGGCCATGCTTTCCTTCACCGGCAATCCGCTCGACCGGGCCAGCGCCGAGCGCTCCGACCCAGATTGGATCAACGTCCAGAAAGCCCGCGCCGACGCAAGGTTCCTGCCCGTCTGGCAGGCCAAGCCGCTTCTGGCCGGAAACCGGGCGGCGTTCCTGAGCGCGTCTCAACTCGATCTCGACCCAGGTCAACTTTGCGTGTTCTTGGGCCTCAAGGACAGGCAGCCGATTTTCGCCGTCGCCATGGCCGACAGCGAAGACCCGCCCTTGGCCGCGCTGGGCGAATTCCGCGACATGCGGTCGGCAGCCTTCGTCCTGCCGGATCCGGACACCGCCATCGCCGGCCAGGCCAAGGCCCTGATCGACTGGCACCGGCGGCATCGCTTCTGCGCCAATTGCGGGACCGAAACCGCGCCCGGCGATGGCGGCTATCGCCGGCTTTGTCCCCATTGCGGCGCCGAGCATTTTCCCCGCACCGATCCGGTGGTGATCATGCTGCCGCTGATGGGCGAAGAATGCCTGATCGGACGCAACAAGCGCTTTCCCGAAGGACTTTACTCCGCCTTCGCCGGCTTCATCGAGCCGGGCGAAACCATGGAGGACGCGGTGAAGCGGGAATTGCGGGAAGAAGTGTCGCTCAAGGTGGCGGCGGTCCGCTATCACGCTTCCCAGCCCTGGCCGTTCCCGTCTTCGCTGATGCTGGGCTGCTATGCCGACGCGGCCGCGAAGGACTTCGCGATCGACGATCACGAAATCGAGGATGCCCGCTGGATCACCCGCGAGGAAGCCCGCCAGCGGCTGGCCGATGCCATCGCGGACGGCATCAAGATGCCCGGCACCATCGCCATCGCCCGGAAATTGATCGCGGACTGGGTGCAAGAACCGTAAAAGGCAGCGCTCGATTATTGCCGGCGCGAGGGATTTTGCGGCGTGAGCAGGAGCGTCGCGCGGAGCGTGCGCGTAGCACGTGAGCACGCGCGACGAACTCATGACGCAAAAGAACCGCGCCTTAACCGGGCATGTCCTCGCGGGCGGAATGGGCGGGATAAACCCCCATGATCACCAGCTTGGAGGTGAAGAAGCCCAATTCCTCCAGCGCCCGCTTCACCGCCGGATCGTCGGGATGGCCCTGGATGTCGGCATAGAATTGGGTGGCGTTGAAAGAGCCACCCAACTGATAGGATTCCAGCTTGGTCATATTGACGCCATTGGTGGCGAACCCGCCCATCGCCTTGTAGAGGGCGGCGGGGACATTCTTCACCCGGAACACGAAGCTGGTGACCACCTTGCCGGTGTTGGGCGCCTGTTCCGGCTCCCGCGCCATGATGAGGAAGCGGGTCGTGTTGTGATGCTCGTCCTCGACGTCATGGGCCAGGATCTTCAGGCCATAAAGCTCACCCGCCAGCGAGGAGGCGAGCGCCGCGGCGCTGGGATCCTTCAGTTCCGCCACATGCTTGGCCGCGCCGGCGGTGTCGTACCAGTTATGGGCGATAAGCTTGCGGCTACGGATGACGTTGCGCGCCTGGGCCAGGGCATGCACCTGGCTGTAAACCGCCGTGATGCCGTCCAAAGTGGCGGTCTTCAGCCCCAGCAATTGATGATGGATGGGCAGGAAGTGCTCGCCAACGATATGCAGGCTCGATTCCGGCAGCAGGTGATGGATGTCGGCGATGCGTCCCATCAGCGAATTCTCCACCGGAATGATGCAGAGATCGCAGGCCCCCGAGCGGACCGCCTCGATCGCGTCCTCGAAGCTGGGATGGGGGATCGCCGCGGCATGGGGAATGGCCTCGCGCGCAGCCAGATTGGCATAGGCGCCCGGCTCGCCCTGGAAGGCGACACGCTTGGCATGGTCGATCGATCTGGTCATGGCGAGGTCCGGGAAAAATAGAGATTGGCTTTGGCGAGATCGGCGGGAGTATCGACGCTGAGTGGAATCCTGTCCACGCGCGCCACCGCAATGCTCATATTCGCTTCCAAGGCCCGCAGCTGCTCCAGCTTCTCGCGCTTTTCCAGGGGCGACGGCGGAAGCGACACGAACCGGTCCAGGGCGTCGCGGCGATAGGCATAGATGCCGACATGATGATAGAGCGGGCCTTCGCCGGACGGGGCTGTGGCGCGGGTGAAATAAAGCGCCCGGCCCAGCCGGCCGTCCTCATTCCAGGCCACCACCGCCTTCACCACGCTAGGATTGTCGCGCTCGCCGGGATCGGTGATTTCCGCCGCCAGGGTGGCGATATCGGCGCCGCTTTCGATCAGCGCCGCCGCCACGGCCTGGATCTGGGCCGGGTCCAGCGCCGGCAGGTCGCCCTGCAGATTGACCACCAAATCATGCCGGCGTTCCGGATCGAGCTTTTCGAGCGCGGCATGAATACGGTCGGAACCGGAGGGAAGTCCGGGATCGGTCAGGACCGCCCGCCCCCCGGCTTTTTCCACAACCGCCGCGATCTCGGCCTCGGCCGCCGCCACCACCACGGGCCCCAGCCCGGCAGCCTCGGCTTGGCGCAGCACCCGCACGATCATGGGCACGCCCCCGATCTCGGCCAGGGGTTTTGCCGGCAACCGAGTGGACGCCAGACGGGCGGGAATGAGCAGAATCGGGTGCATCCGGGCTTTTCTTGGAATAGAAGGCGGAAAGCTGGCGGCTTTTTTAGGCCCGAAGGCCCACCGAAGGCCAGATGCAGGCCTTAATCTGTGCGGCGCTTCGCCGCAATGACGGCAGGGGATGGGCGGGTAATGTCCCCCCGTATTTTACCGGCCGCCGACACCGGGTTGAGGGAGCTTGCGCTTATGGATTCCTTTGAGTGGAACAAGATTATCGGCGCAGTTCTGGGCACGGCGATTTTCATCTTCGTGGTACGCCAGGCCGCCGAAGTGATCTATGAGCCCGAGCAGCCCGCCAAGCCCGGCTATATCGTGCAAGGCGTGGCCGAAGCCTCGGCCAGCAGCGCGCCGGCCGCCCCCGCCGCCGAAGTGTTGCCCGATTGGGGCACGGTGCTGCCCGCCGCCGATGTCGCGGCCGGCAAGCAGGTCTCCGCCCGCTGCGAGCAGTGCCACGACCTTTCCAAGGGCGGCCCCAACAAGATCGGCCCCAATCTTTACGGCGTGGTGGACCGTCCGCGGGCCACCCATCCCGGCTTCGACTATTCCAGCGCCATGAAGTCCAAGGGCGGCGATTGGACCTATGACGAACTGTTCAAATACCTGAAGTCGCCCCAAGCGTATGTCCCCGGAACCAAGATGAGCTTTGCCGGCCTGCCGCGGGAATCGGACCGGATCAACCTGATCGCCTATCTGAGGTCCAACGCCGACACCCCGGTGCCGATCCCCGCGCCTGCGCCCAAGGCCGCCGCACCCGCCGATAACGGCAAGGCCGCGGACAAGGGTGACGCCAAAGCGGCCCCGGGAGCGGACGCAAAGGCTGCCGACGCGAAAGCCGCCGCGCCGGCCAAAAAGTAAGAGTGAAAGCTGGCGAAGCCCAAAGTCCTTTTCATGCTGCCGCCGGGCTGGGACGCCCTCGGCAAGTCGAGCTTCGAATCGCCCGTTTTCGAAGCGGTGCTGGCGGATCGGGAGAAATACCGGCCGGATGAGATCGCCTATTTCGCCGGGTTCAGGCCACCGCCGGGCTTCCTGAAGACGCTGCCCCATCTCAAGGCCGTGTTTTCGCTGGGCGCGGGCATCGACGGGTTTCTGCGCGATCCGCAATTCCCCGCGCACCTGCCGCTGGTCCGCTTCGTCGATCCCACCCTGATGCACGAGATGGCGCAATATGTGGTCATGCATGTGCTGATCGCCCATCGCGGCCAGCGCTTTTTTGATGAGGCGCAGCGCGAGCGCCAATGGCGCCAGCGCATGCTGGCCCGGCCCTCGCGCGCCACCCGCATCGGCATACTGGGTCTGGGCGATATCGGCGGCACCATCGCCAATAATCTTTTGCCGCTGGATTTTCAGCTTTCGGGCTGGAGCCGCTCGCGCAAGCATATCCCCGGCGTCCGGAGTTTCGCCGGCGAAGCCGAACTGCCCGCGTTCCTCGCCCAATGCGACTATTGCGTCTGCGTGCTGCCGCTGACCGAGGACACCAAAGGCATCATGAACGCGGAATTCTTCGCCCGGCTGCCCAGGGGCGCTTTTGTGATTAATGTCGCACGTGGGGCGCATCTGATCGAAGCGGATCTGATCGCGGCGCTGGATTGCGGCCAGCTTTCCGGCGCGGTGCTGGATGTGTTTCAGCAGGAGCCCCTGCCGGAGGACAGCCCGATCTGGACCCATCCGAATATCACCGCCACGCCCCATATCGCCGGCATTACCGACGCCCAGGCGGCGTTGGCCTATGTCGGCGATTGCGTGATCCGCTGCGAGACCGGCCAGAAGCTGGAAAATATGGTCGATTTGAAGAAGGGTTATTAACCCCCATCTGTCTGCCACGGCTGCAAGCGGCCTAGCAGACGTTCGCACGCTGTCGCTACCGAACTCCCCCGCCAAAGGCTTTGCGTTCGGCCGGCAAGAGCTCCATTGGAGCTCTTGCTAATCGGCCTCACGGGAAGAAAGCCGGTGCTTGGCTTCACCTTCCAATCCGTATGACGGACGTCACCGGCGTGGTGACGCGGGCCAGCACAGCCTTGAGCGGCTCACTGGTCACCTGCATGTAAAAGGCATTGGCGTGGAGCAGCGTGTCGGGATCGCGCATCATTCCCACATGGCCTTTCCAGAAGACGAGATCGCCACGGGCGATTTCCGCAAGCGAAACCGCCCGGCCCAGGGCCTGTTCCATCATGTCGGTGTCGCGGGGTGCCGTGATCCCGGCGGCCTGAAGCGCGGTCTGGACCAGGCCGGAGCAATCCAGCCCTTCGAAACTCTTGCCGCCCCAGACATAGGGCACACCCAGGAACTGCTCCGCCACCGCCACGAAATCCGGCGCGGTCCGGTCCAGCGGCGCCAGCGCCCGGCCATGCACAAAGCCGCCTTCGGTCTCCGCGAAATCGCCCTGCAAAGTGCCGCGCCTGAGGGTGGCGTTCAGCGGCAGAAGATCCCGCAGCGGGGATTTGACATCCGGCGCGGACAGAAGCGGGGTCAACGGCAAAATGATCCGGGCATCGGCGGCCATGGCGGGACCGAGCGCGGATTCGCGCGCATATCCCACATAGGAATCCGTCTTCGCCTGCAGCCACGCCCAGCCATTTTTGCGCTCATAGACGGTGACGATTTCGCCCCGCAGCAACTCACTGTCCTGGGGCGCGTCATCGGCCGGGCGGACCCGAAGCGAGGTGCGCCCTTTCGCCACCGAACAGACTTCGCCTTCGACAAAGCGCGCCGCTTCCACCTGGCCCTGCAAATGGGCCGCCGCCAGATCGGGACGCGCGGGGGTGAGCCTTTTATCGGCCATAGCGTTCCTTCAACAACGCGTAGAGAGCGCGCGCGCCATTGGCCTCGCCGCCCACCGCCCGGCCGGGCCTGGCCCGGTCCACCCAGCCGGGAATATCGAGATGGAGCCACTGCTTGCTGCGCTCGACAAACCGGTTGAGGAACAAGGCCGCGGTAATCGCGCCGGCAAGATTGTAGCTGGGATTGTTGGTGAGGTCGGCGACCGGGCTGTTGAGCGCGGGCTCATATCCCCGCCACAGCGGCAAGCGCCACAGCGAATCGCTTTCCAGAACCGCATGCCGCGCCAGATCCGCGGCCAGAACCTCGTCGTCGGTGAAGAAAGGCGGCAATTCCATGCCGGTCGCCATCCGGGCCGCACCGGTCAAGGTGGCGCAATCGATCAACAATTCCGGCGCTTCCGCGTCGGCGTCGGCCAGGGCATCGGCCAGCACCAGCCGGCCTTCGGCGTCGGTATTGCCGATCTCAACCGTCAGCCCCTTGCGGCTGGGGAAAACATCGCCGGGCCGGTAGGCGCTGCCGGAAACCGAATTCTCCACCGCCGGAATCAAAACCCGCAACCGCAGATTCAAGCCCGCGCTCATCACCATATGGGCGAGCGCAAGAACCACCGCGCCGCCGCCCATGTCCTTTTTCATGGTGGACATGCCGGAGGTGGGCTTGAGATTATAGCCGCCGGTATCGAAGCAGACGCCCTTTCCCACCAAGGTCACTTTCGGCGCCTGGGGCTTGCCCCAGACGATTTCGATCAGGCACGGCGGCCGCGCCGATCCCTGCCCCACCGCCGCGATCAGGGGATAGCCGCGGGCCAGCGCCGCGCCTGCGACGCTGCGGAATTTCGCGCCATGCGAGCCGGCCAGTTTGCGCGCGGCGCCGGCCAAGCTCCGCCGGCCCCATGTCGTTGGCAGGCGTATTGATCAGGTCGCGGGCGAGATAGATGCCCTCGGCGATGCGCGAGATTTCTTCGCCATCCACGCCTTCGGGCAGAACCAGTTTCAGATTGCGCCTTCTGGGCTTTCTGTAGCGGTCGAAGGCATAGAGCCCCAGCCGCCAGGCCAGCGCGGCACGGGCGCCGCCGCAAAATTCCGGCACCTCGCCCAGGCGATAGACCCCGTCGGGCAACCGCTCGGCGAAACCGGCCAGGGCCAATGCGTCCCGGCTTTTCCCCAGCCCCAGCACGGCGGCGGCGATGCCGCCCCGGCCCGGGATCAACCGCAGATCGCCTTCCTTGCCGGAAAATTCCGAGGCCTTGAGGAAGGCATGGCGCTGGCTCAAGGTTTTCGCCTCTTTCGGAGTCACCGCATGCAGGGGAATGGCCGTCTTCGCGCTTTTCACAAGGCTCGCATGCATGGGACGCTCTTCAGGACCGGATGACGGCGCCTTTATGAATCAATCCCGCCGCAACGCCAAGGAGGGCGCATGCCCTACACCCTGATCCTGGGTACCAAGAACTGGTCCAGCTGGTCTTTACGGCCCTATCTGGCGCTGTCGGCCACCGGTCAGCCCTTCGAGGAAGTGGTGGTCCAACTGCGTCAGACCGATCATGACGCCACCCGCAACGCGATTCAAAAACACTCCGCCGCCGGCCGCGTGCCGGTGCTGCAGATCGTCCGGGGCGGCGAGACGGTGACGGTGTGGGACAGTTTGGCGATTTGCGAGACCATCGCCGAGCGCCATCCCGAAGCCGGCTTGTGGCCCGACGATTGGGCGGCGCGGGCCACGGCGCGGGCCTATGCGGCGGAGATGCATTCGGGTTTCCCCGATCTTCGCGAGCAGCTGGGCATGGATTTCGCCCGGTCCCTTCCCTTGCCCGATTTGCGCCCGAAAACCAAAGAACAGATCGCGCGGGTGCTTTCGAGCTGGGACGCGGCGCTGACCCGATATGGCGCGAAGGGCGGTTTCCTGTTCGGACGATTTTCCATCGCCGATTGCATGTATGCCCCGGTGGTGTCGCGCTTCACCACCTATGGCGTGGCGGTCTCCGCGCCGGTGAAAGCCTATATGGAGCGGATATGGCGCTTCCCGCCATGCAGGCTTGGCGGCAGGCGGCACAACAAGAGGTCGCGGCGGGCATTGCGTGAACCGCGCCTAATCGTCTGGGCGGCCCGCGCCGCTTCCGCGTAATAGCGGGCCGCGCCCGGATGCAGCGCCGCCGGCACCATCAACGCCGCGCTGGCCAGTCCGATCTCCCGCGCGGCAGGATGGCTGGCGCGCAAGGCGCCCCGGTTGGCCGGATTGAACAGCGCCCGGGTGATGCCATAGACAAGATTGTCTGGCACCGTGTCGCGCACGATCCACAGCGCGCGTGTCGAAACCGTTTGGACCGGGGGTTGGCCGGGATAGGCGATGGCAGCGGGCTCCAGCATGGGCTCCATCTTCATCAGCCGATCGCGTCCGCTCCCGGTGAGAGGCACCAGATCCGCGACATGGGATGACAGAAGCTCGCCCACCCCGCTGATCGGCACGCCGCCGACGGCAAAGAAGGCGTCCAGCTTGCCCTGCTTCATTTGCGCGATGGCCTCCGGCGTATCCAGGGCCAGGATTTTCAGCCGCCAGTCCGGAATATGATAGGCCTTCAGTATCGCGCGCGCGGTGAAGTTCACCCCCGATCCCGCCAGGCCCAGCGAGACGCGCTTGCCTCTGAGATCCGACACACTCTTGATGTCCTTGCCGGCGGCGACCAAATGCACATCTTCGCTGAAAAGCGAGGCGATCACCCGGACATGGCTCTGCTTGCCCTTGGACTTGAACGGACCATCGCCCTCGACCGCCGCGGCCACCACATCGCTCTGGGCAAGGCCCGACTCGGCGCCGCCGTCATTGACCGCGAGCAAATTATCCACGGCCCCGTCAGTGGTGCGGGCGCTGATGATCAGCCCGGCCGGACCGCAAACCCCGGCCGCGTCGCAGCGATTGACACCAGGCGGATGGCTGATGAGCCCGGCAATCGCCTCGCCGACCGGAAAGTAGGTGCCTCCGGTCGGGCCGGTGGCGATCTGGAAGGATATGCGGGGCGTGTCCGCCGCCGCCGCCATCGCACTCAGAACCACCACCGCTATCGCGGCAACGGCTCCAAGCGCGGACTGACGACCAGGCATGAAAACTATTAACCTCTCCCATTGCGTCAGGATTAGGACCATGCGCCCGGGATCCGGAAGAAATTCTATCCGATTCCGATCCTTTCCCTAGAGATAGGTCAATATATTTAAGGGTTTATTGACCGAAGCGCGCCATGCTGTGGACCGATTGAAAGCAGGGCCCGCCATGACGCGCTTCGCCACCCCTTTGATCGTTCTCTTGCTGTGCGGTACCGCGCTCGCCGGTTGCGCCAGTGACGAAAACGGTATGTTGAGCGACCTTCACGATTCCAAGGTACAAAATGCCGCCGTGAATGACGCGGCGGCGCCGACCGATGTCGATAGCGGCGTCCGTCAGGCCCATGCGCTCAGAATGGCCGGTCAATATGACGCGGCGATTCGCACTCTGTCCCAGCTGATGCTGGTGGCGTCCGACGACCCCGCCGTGGTCTCCGAATATGGCAAGACCCTAGTCGAGAAAGGCCGCGGGCAGGATGCGGTCGATTTCCTGACCCGGGCGATTGAACTCAGGCCCGCCGAATGGAGCTATTACTCGGCCCTGGGCGTGGCCTATGACGAGGTCGGCGATGAAGTCTCCGCGCGCACCGCCTATGAACGGGCGCTGAAGCTGAAGCCGAACGACCCCAGCATCCTCAACAACTACGCCTTGTCGCGCATGCTGGCCAAGGATCCGGAAGGGGCCCGCCAGTTGATCGCCAGCGCCGAGAGGGCGGGCGGGGCCTCCGACCCCAAGATCGCCCGCAATATCGAGTTGGTGAACAAGCTGGCGGCGGAAGCGCCGGCAGAGCCGAAAACGGCCTCCAGCGAGGTTCCGGCCGGCCCGGCGCTTGGTGCGCCCATGCCCGTCAACACCAACCCGCTGCCCCCGGCGGCGCCTTCCGCCCAGAACGCGGTCGAGCCGGCTGCCAAATTGGCCGAACAGAAGAAACCGGCCGACGTGCCGGTAAAGGCCGCGAACCATGCACCCAAGCCGCTGCCCACAGAAGCCGTCGCAAAGGCGGACCATGCCGCAAAGCCGGCCAAGGTGATGCCGGTCGCGGCGCAAGCACGCGAGGCGGCCGGAAAGCCCGATGCGGACAAATCCGAAGCCAAGGCCGACAGCAAGGGCAGCAAGACCGTTGCCCTCCGGAAAGAGGCGACACAAGCCAAACCGCAGGTCGCCGACGCCAAGCCCGCCGCCAAACCGGTCTCCAAGCCGGTGAAGGCCGCCGAGGTCAAGCCCGCCGGCAAGAATGGCATTCCGGCGCTCAGGATGGCCGCCTCGGCCAATTGAGGCCTTCAAAACCGATAGATTTGTCAGTCAAAGGGCGCGGATACTCTCCGCGCCCTGATTTCTTTCAGCCCCTCTGACGCGCGGGATCCGGACGCCGGCCCGTCTCGCCGTTCCAGGCTAATGGCTGATGTGCATGATCTTCATGATCGCCGGGCCGAGAATGACCACGAACAGGCATGGCAGGAAGAAGATGATCATCGGCACCGTCAGCTTGGCGGGCAGCGAAGCGGCCTTTTGCTCGGCGCCCTGCATCCGCATTTCGCGATTTTCCTGGGCCGCCACGCGCAGCGCCTGAGCCCATCGGGGTACCGTATTTCTCGGCCTGGTTGAGCGCGATGGCGACGGCTTTGACGCCCGGATGGCGCGCAGCGCCTGGCCAGATTGTCGAAGGCCTGGCGGCGGTCGGGCAGATAGGAGAGTTCCGCGGTGGTCAGGGCCAATTCCTCGGCCAGCTCCGCCGACTGGGTACCGATCTCGGCGGCGACCTTGCCGAAGGCGGCCTCGATCGACATGCCGGATTCCACGCAGATCAGCATCAGATCGAGCGCATCCGGGAAAGGCGCGCATGATGGATTGCTGGCGCCGCGAGGTCATGTTGGAAATGAAGATGTCGGGCAGATAATAGCCCAAACAGGGCGCCGGCAAAGGCCGCCGACACCTTCATCATCACCGGCCATTGGAATTTGGTGATCACGAAAAGATAGAACAGCGTCACCACAAAGACGATGAACGGCATCACGAAGCGGAAGAACATGAAGGCGATCATCGGCGCCTGGCCGCGATAGCCGGCCCGGGCCAGCTTGTCGCGGCTGTTCTCGGATTCCAGCATAGGTGGTGAGGCGGAACCGTTCCAGCGTGGATTTCATCAGGGTGGAGGGCTCGACCCGGAGCGCCCCGCGCTTGGCACTGAGCGCGGCATGATGCTTGGCCCGCAGTTCCTCGCGCCGCTGCGACACCGATTTCAGCCGGTCGGCCAGCCCGTCGCGCTCGATGAGCGGCAGCAGCCAGCGTGACGATGGTGGCAAAGGCCAGGATCGCCACCGCCGCGGTGGCCAGGAAGGTCTTGTCGAACAGAATATTGAAGACGCCGATATCGAACATGGGCGCCCCTAATGCTTGAAGTTGATCATCTTGCGCATCACCATGATGCCGCTGCCCATCCAGACCGCCGCAGCCCGCCAGCATCAGATTGCCGACCTTTTCGGTGAACAGCAGATCGATGTAGGTCGGGCGTGGTGAGACAGACGATGCCCATCACCACCGGCGGCAGCGAGCCGATGATCATGGCCGACGCCTTGGCTTCCGACGACATCGCCTTGATCTTTCCCTGCAGCCGCTTGCGGTCGCGCAGCACGGCGGCGAGATTGCCCAGGGCTTCCGACAGATTGCCGCCGGACTTGGCCTGGATGGTCATGACGATGGCGAAAAAGCCCACTTCGGAGGTGGGCATGTTTTCGTGCATCTTCTTCAGGCCCTGCTCCAGGGTGACGCCGACCTTCAAGCCCTCGACCAGACGGCTGAATTCCGTGCCCACCGGATCGGGCGATTCCCGCGCCACGATGCCGCAGCGCCTCGTTGGTGGGAAGGCCCGAACGCACGGAGCGCACGATCACGTCGATGGCGTTGGCGAATTCCTTGGTGAATTGCTTCTTGCGGCGGGCGGCCAGAAAGCCCAGGACCCAGCGCGGCAGGCCCAGGCCGATGGCGAACACCGCCAGTACCAGCACCAGCTTGGACTGGCCGGTCAGAAGGCAAGCCAGCGCCGTGACCAGGCCCAGACGCCGCAGACGATCCAGTAGTTCGCGGGGATTGGTCATTGACGAACCCGGCCTGCTCCAGCCGCCGCCGCATGGTGGGCTTGTTCTTTTCGCGCAGCGCCGCCTGGTTCTTTTCCACATCCTTGAGCAGGGTGGCGACGTTGCGCCGCCTTTGCACGGTATCAACCGGCGCCTTGCCGGCCGCGGCCCGCCCCCCTGGGTTTGGCGACGGCCTGAATGCGCTTCTGCGAGCGCTTCGTCGCCGCCGGCGAAGGCGTAGGCGGCGCCGCCCAACGCCAGCATCGCCAGCATCGCGACCAGGATGATCATTGATTGACCTTGTCGAGCGCGTCGGCGAGCTCGCGTTCCAGATTGTAGTAGCGGGCGCGTTCCCAGAATGCCGGCCGCACGATGCCGGTGCCGACGTGGCGGCCGCGCAGCCGGCCGGTCTCGTCCTCGCCCTGGACTTCGTAATTCACCAGATCCTGGGTGATGACCACATCGCCTTCGGTACCGATCACTTCGGTGATCTTGGTGATCCGGCGCGAACCGTCGCGCAGGCGCTCGGCCTGGATGATGACGTCGATCGAGCCCACGATCATTTCGCGGATGGTCTTCATCGGCAGCGCGAAGCCGCCCATGGTGATCATGGATTCCAGGCGGCTCATGGCTTCGCGCGGGCTGTTGGCGTGCAGCGTGCCCATCGAGCCGTCATGGCCGGTGTTCATGGCCTGCAGCAGGTCGAACGCCTCCGGTCCGCGCACCTCGCCCACGATGATGCGTTCGGGCCGCATACGCAGGCAGTTCCGGACCAGGTCGCGCATGGTGATCTGGCCCTGGCCTTCCAGGTTGGGCGGGCGGGTTTCCAGTCGGACCGCATGCGGCTGCTGCAGCTGCAATTCGGCCGCGTCTTCGCAGGTGATGATGCGCTCTTCGGCATCGATATAGGCGGTGAGACAGTTGAGCAGCGTGGTCTTGCCCGAACCGGTGCCGCCGGAGATCAACACGTTGCAGCGCGAGCGGCCGATCACCTGCAGCACCCTGGCGGCGTCCGGGCTGATCGAGCCGAACTTGACCAGATCCTCCAGGGTCAGCTTGTCCTTGCGGAATTTACGGATGGTGAGGGTCGGCCCGTCCAGCGACAAGCGGCGGCGCGATCACGTTGACGCGCGAGCCGTCGAGCAGGCGCGCGTCGCAGATCGGCGAGGATTCGTCGACCCGGCGGCCCACCTGGCTGACGATGCGCTGGCAGATATTCATCAGCTGGGCGTTGTCGCGGAACCGGATATTGGTGAGCTGAACCTTGCCGCCCACTTCGATGAACACCCGGTTGGCGCCATTGACCATGATGTCGGCGATGTCGTCGCGGGCCAGAAGCGGCTCCAGCGGTCCGTAGCCCAGAACGTCGTTGCAGATGTCCTGCAACAGATGCTCCTGCTCGGCCACCGACATCACCACCGCCTTGATGGAGATGATCTCGTTGACGATGTCGCGGATTTCCTCGCGCGCGGAATCCGGATCGAGCTGCGCCAACTGGGCAAGATCGATGGTGTCGATCAGGGCGTTAAAGATGGTGGACTTGATCTGGTAATAGTCTTCCGAACGCTGATCGGCGATCGCGCGCTGCGCCGGCTTGATCACCGGCGGCGCAGCCGCAGTCTTTTCCGGGCGCGGCGGGGGCGAAGCGGCCGCGGCCTGCGGTCCGCTGGGAACGCTGGCGATGCGGGGCGCCGGCCTTTGCTCGGCAACCGGCGGCGCCGGACCGGCATCGCGCACGGCATGTGCGGGCGCATCCGCTCCTGCCGGAGTGCGGAACACGGGCTCGCTGCCAGAACGCTTGCCGAACATGATTTACGCCTGTTTCCGACTTTTCAGGAACGAAAGGATCGCAGCCGGTGACCTATCCGATCGCCTTCGCGGCGGGAGCCCGGCCCGTCACCAGGCTGGCGAGGCGGCGGATTCCCTCCGATGTCGGGGCCTTGGGCTGAAGCTCCAGCAGCATCTGGCCGTTATTGGCGGCCTGGCCGAACAGCGCCGGGTCAAAGGGCAGGACGGCGGCGGGCTCCAGGCCCATGGTCTCCGCGAAATCCTTGGCGGGAATTTCGGGGCGCTTGGGCATGCCGGCCTGATTGATCACCAGCCGCGGCGGCTTGTCGTTGGGACGGGCGTGGCGCAGCAATTCGATCAGATTCTTGGCATTGCGCAAGGAGGCCAGGTCCGGCGTCGCCACCACCACGATTTCGTCGGCCGCCACCAGGCAGTGTTTGACCCAAGGCGTCCAGGCATGCGGCATGTCGACGATCACGCAGGGCGTCAGCTGCCGGGTCGCGTCGACCACCGCCTCATAGGCCTCGGGCATCGCGTCATAATCGCGCTCCAGCGCCGCGGGGGCGGTGAAAAGCGACAAATGCTCGCCGCGCTTGATCAACAGACGGTCGAGCAGCACATCGTCCAGGCGCTCCGGGGCCGACAGGGCATCGGCCACGCCTTGGCCGGCTTCGTCGTTGAAGTCCAGGCCCGTGGTGCCGAATGGCAAGTCGAAATCCACGATGGTGGTGTTGATGGAGAATTCCTCGGCGATGCACCAGCCGACATTGTGGGCGATGGACGAAGATCCCGCGCCCCCGCGGGCGCCGAAAAAGGCGATCACCCGGCCCACCGGCTTGGCGTTGGGATCCAGATAAAGTCCGGAAATCACTTCGATCAGCTGCAGCGGCGACAGCGGCGCCACCAGATATTCGGACGCGCCGCGCCGCATCAGCTCGCGGTAGAGCTCCACGTCATTGACCCGGCCGACCACGATCACCTTGGTGGCGGGGTCGCAAACCTCGGCGAGCCGGTCCAATTCGTCAAGCGCCGCCTGCCCGTTGAGCCGCGTCTCCACGATCAGGAGGTTGGGCGTCACCTGGCCCTGATAGAATTCCACCGCTCGCGGCGATGCCGCCCAGTTGCACCGTCAGATGCGCCTTGGAAAGCCTGCGGTCGGCGGCGGCGCGCTGCAGGGCGGCGCCGGTATCGGGGAACTCGCAAAAGGCGTGAATGGAGATGCGCGGCACCGGCCGTTCCTGCGGCTGGGCGCCATACCCGTCGTCGGACTCATCACGTTTCGACATGCTAATTACCTACATGCCGTGATCGTGGCGGACTGATCAGAAGACTTGGTCGCGGCCGTGGGCTTGCCCTGGTCGTAGTTGCCGATCACCGTCTGGCGGCGGCGGCCGTCGGCCTCATCCATCGGGCGCGGACCCAGAAGGTCGCGCGGATCCGAGACCATGGCGGCGAGATTGTGCTGGGTGGCGCAGCCCAGCAAACGGGCCGGCTGGTTGTCCCAGGTATGGCTGAGATCTTCCGACCAGTCGTCGCAGGCGTCGGCATGCGCGCGATAGCTGATATAATCGACTTCCAAACGGTCATCGGTGCCGGGCGCGTCATGGGTGGCGATCAGGATGCGGTCGCGGCTGACGCCCATCTGGTTGATCCGGTCCGCCAGCGAGATTACCGCCTGCTGCATGCTGACGCCGCTGGGCGCGCTGATGGAGATCTTGCCGTTGCCATGCTGGCGGTAGTCCGCGACGAACGCGTCCAGACGTTCGCCGTCGGCGGAATTCATCGCTCCGCCGGAATAGGACAGTTTCAGCGACTGATAGGACGGCTCCACCGAAATCGGATGCGCCGCGATGGGATCGTCGACCACCGGGCCGGATTCGTCGCCGGGCGCGGCACAACTGCCCGCCATCAGGACGGCGGCGAGGCAGAAGCCGCGAAACAAATTCCGTGTGATCTCGCGCATGATCGCCTCCTAGCGCACCACAAAGCCGACCGGCGCCGCCGCCTGCGGCGTGAGCGGTTTGGGGTTGGCCTTGTAGATCGTGTTCAGACGGCCGAGCAGAATGGTCTCGGGATCCGACGGCACGACGAATCCGTCGCCCGGCGACGCCAGGGCCTTTTCGCTGGTCGGACTGACCAGATAGGCGGTGACCATCACCACCAGTTCGGTCTCGTTATTCTGGAAGTCCCGGCTGCGGAACAGCGCGCCCAGAACCGGCAGATCCTTCAGGCCCGGAAACGCGTTGATCTGCTGCTTGGTGGTGTGCTGCATCAGCCCGGCGATGGCGAAGGTGCCGCCGGACGGCAATTCGACCGTGGTTTCGGCCCGGCGCACATCCAGGGCGGGAATGGTCAGGCCCGGCGTGGTGATGGTGGTGCCGTTGAGGGTGACGCTGCCGCCATTGAGGGTGAAGGCGCCAGTGTTGGTGAGTTCGCTGACCTCGGTGGAAAGCTGCAGGCTGATGCGGCCGCTGGACAGGACCACCGGAGTGAAGGACAGGGCCGACGCCGAACTGCTTGAACTGGATGGAGATATTGCCCTGCTGGTCGCGGCCCGCCGGCACCGGGAATTCGCCGCCGGCGAGGAATTTGGCGGTTTCGCCGGAGACGGCAGTGAGATTGGGCTCGGCCAGGGTGTGAAGCAGGCCCACCGTCTCCAGCGCCTTGAAGGTGCCGGTGATGGAATTGCGGCCGCTGACCGCCGGACCGACCGAGCCGCCCGAAAGATCGTCCAGCGCCCGGCCGAGAAGGCCGAACTGATTGTCGGAGCTGAGCTTCAGCGGAACCGTGCCGATGGTCGCCGAGTCGGACAGGTTGATGCCGAACTGCTTGGCGATCTGGCGCTGCATTTCGGCGATGCGCACTTTCAGCATCACCTGCTGGCCGTCCGCCACCCGCAGCATATTGACGACCTTCTTGGGATCGCCGGCAAAGCTGGCGGCCAGATCGGCGGCCCGGGTCGATTCCAAGGCGCTGCCGACCGTGCCGGTGAGCACGACATTGTCGTTGATTGCCGAGACCTTGATGGCCGAATTGGGCAAATCGGCCTTCATCAGATTGGAGAGATCGGTGACGTCCTTTTCGACGCGAATGTCGAGCGCCAGGATCTGATGGCCGGCCGCGTCGAAGAAAAAAGCGTTGGTCTGGCCGGTCTTGGTGCCCAACAGGAAGATGCGGCGCGGGGTCTTGACCACGGCATCGACAATATCCGGGCTGGAAACCAGGACGTCCTTGGCATCGATATCGAGTTCGATAATCGTCGCCTTGTCGAGGCCCAGCGTCAAATGCCGATCGAGCGGCTGGTCGGCGCCGGTGGTCACTTTGATGATACGGGCCTGGCTTTCGTCGATATTGGCGGCGGCATGCACTGTCGGCGAACGCGATTGCGCCGCGGCGGGGGCCGCAGACGCAACCAAAAGGAGGGCCGCCATATGAAATGCAGAAACTTTCATGGAAAATCTCACTGGGAATTTCCTCCCTGCGCAGCGCCGGACGTCTCGCGAGCGATGCCGTAGCGAATAATCGAAATCTGATCGCCGCCCTCACCGGTGCTGCCGGTAACCGGTCCATTGCTCGCAACCGCCGCATCGCTGTCCATCAGGGGCCTGAGCGCAAGCGAGATCGAGCCCTGGTCCCGCGCGCGCGCGACCAGTTCGGCCTGGACGGGACCCAATTCCAGGGTCGCGGTCTTGCCGATGACGGTCTTGGTGTCCTTCTCCTGCTTGAAGGTCTGATCCACCGCCAGCACCCGAACATTCTTGAGGATGATGCTGGATACGACATGGGCCGATTGGCCACTGACCTTTCTGGTCAGAATGAGATCGACGCGGTCATTCGGCAGGATGAACCCGCCGGCGCCCGAATCCGCATTGATGGCGATGGAGATGGCGCGCATGCCCGGTGTGAGCATCGCGGCCATGAAGCCGGCGGCATCGGCGTGAACGATGGCGGTGTTGGTGATCGGCTGACCGGAAATGATCGGGCTGCGCACCACCGTGCCCTTCACCGCGTCATTGACGTTGGTGAAAGAGGCGCGCGTGATGAAGGTGGAATCGACGGAGGCGGATGGCCATTTCTGCCAACGCACTTCATCGGCCGTCAACGCTTGGCCCGGCTGCAGACTGGTGCTGGCGACAAGCACGTCGCTCATCGGCATCTGCGGCGCGACGTTGGCTTGGACATTCGGCGTGCCGCCGCCGAGCAGATTGCGCGCCAGCAAGGCCGCAACGATCGCCATCACGCCGGCCACTCCCAGCACAATGAGACGCTTGGTGTTCATGGAGCCGCTCCCTTTCACGGTAATTCATCACGAAACCATTTAGAATTTGCTTAACAAGACGCTGACGAATTGCGCGATGCGCAGTAACCGTCCGGATCGCCCTAGCGGGCCAACCCGCCCGCCGCGAGATGCAGGATTTCGGCCCTGGGCAGGATCAGAAGGGCGGCCGCGGCCAAGGCCACGCCATAGGGAATCCCGGCTTGGGGGTCGTGCAGCCTCAAAATCCAATCTTGCCGCGCCAGGCCCGCCGGCAGCGGCAGTTGGCGCAGGGCCAATAGCGTCAAGGTCAAAACCCCGCCCAAAATCGCGGCCGCCAAAGTGTAGAGTAGAAGATCCTGCGGTCCCAGCCAGAGCGCCACGCCCGCATAAAGCTTGGCATCGCCGCCGCCAATATAACCCAGCGCGAACAAGGCAAACCCAGCCAACAGGCCGATCGCGCCGGCCAGCAAATGCAGGCCAGCGCCGGCCGGCGTGAGCCTTAGCGCCAGCGCGAACAAAAAGAATAGGAGCGCTACGGCCAGCGACAGGAAATTGGGAATGGTGAAGCTCGCCAGATCCCAGCCCGCCGCGACAGCCAGCAAGGCGGGCAATATGGCCAGAAGCAGGATCTGGGCAAGCATGGGACCCCTGGCAAAACGAACGGCCGCCTCAACGAGGCGGCCGTTGTTCTTGCGATAACAACTACCGCCGTCCCTCAGCCCAGCGAACTCGCGACGCTGCTGAACGTGGTATTCAGTTTCGTGCCGACCGTGGTCAGCGCGGTGATGATGACGACGGCGATCAAGGCGGCGATCAGGCCATATTCGATGGCGGTGGCGCCGGACTCATCGCGTACGAAACGCGAAATCAGCTTGTTCATTTCAGTCTCCAAATTAGTGACACCCTAGCATCCCAACCCCGACGAACCCTTCGTCCGCAGCAGGACTATGGCGACAGTAAGCGGGGGAATTTAATTTCCGCTTAATCGGAGTCGGGCCCAAGATGGCGCATTTGTCTCAACCAGACACGAAACGGCCCGTTTCAATCCGAGGCTATGCTTAAAATTCGCGTTCCGTTTACCAACTTGATTTCTTTTGCGGAACTTTCCCCTCCGGCCTTGGATTGCGTGGGCGATTTGGGTGTCGGAAATCCCAACGCCTTAAACCTTCCTTTACAGCGGTGGACCTAACTTTACCGCGCAGCCCTCGAGGAGCGCCGTCATGCGCCGCACTCTGTTTGCAGCTTTGGCAGTTCTCGCAGCAACTCCCGCCTATGCGCGGGGTGTTTCGATCGCGATGGACGAAGTGCGGACCATCACTTTTCCCAAACCGGTGGCCACGATCTATGTCGGAAACCCCGCTATCGCCGATATCAACATGATCGATTCCCGGCACGCCTTTATCCTGGGCAAGGGCTATGGCAACACCAATTTGCTGGCTCTGGACAATGACGGCAAGCAGGTCTCCAACACCCATATCGCCGTCATGGCCCGCCAGGACGCGACGGTCACTTTGCAGAAGGGCGCCAGCCGGGTGACCTATAGCTGCACCGCGCGTCAATGCGAAGCCACGCCGCAGCCCGGCGACGGCAAGGACGCGTTCGAAGCCGCCAGCGGCCAAATCAGCGCCCACGAGAGCGCGGCCAAGGCCGCCGCCGCGCAATAGGCTTTTCGCACTTTCCCTTCCCGCCATGGGCGTCTTGAGCCGCTTGACCGGGGAATTGCCGGCTGCGGCCTAAGCGCGATCCGGAAAAGCGGAAACCGGTTTTCCTTAGATCGCGCGACAAATCGATAAGCTGGAGCATGAGCGCGATTTAAAGAAATGCGATCATGCTCCAGCCGCGCATTTCTTTCATTGAAACAGGGAATGGTTGCGCCTGAACGGATGGCGCGGCGCGAGGGATCGGGATCCGATCCCTCGCAGTCCGCTTCCATCCATCAGGCCATCGCGCCGCGGATCACATGCTGACGCGCAGATTGGTGATCTCTTGGGCGATCTTGTTGAAGGCGGTGATGATCGCGCCGGACGTGGTCAAATCGAAATATTTGCTGGAATTGCTGGCGCAATTCTGCAGCACGGTGGAGTTGCCGGACGTGCCGTTGAGATCGACGAACACGGTGTAGATCACATAATGCTGGTCCTTGGCATAGGTGCATGCCGCCGCCATGCGGTTGTCCACCGAACTGGACTGGCTGGAGCCGTTGCCGTACCAGCGGTCCATGGTGTTGAGGCCGTCGGACAGAAGAATGATGTAGCGGGTGGTGTTGGCCGGCAGGGTCGGCGCGTTATAGGGATCGCCGGTTGACAGCAACTGCATGCCATGCGCCAGGCCGATAGTCTGGTTGGTGCCGCCATTCGGCGACATGGCGTCGACCGCGTTGTTCAACGCGGTCCAGTCATAGCTCAGCGTGGTGATCGAGGATGTCGGGCAGCTTTGGTCATTTTCCGCGGGGAACTTGGTCCCCGGGGTGGCGTTGGTGGTATCGTCACTTTGATCGCGGTCCATCAGGCAGCCGCTCCACAGGGAATGGCTATTGACCGCCCAAGTATGGATGTAAGTCGGTACCTGCGCCGTGCACACCGTGCTATTGCCGCTGCCGGTGCAGCTGCAACTGCTGTAACCGCTGCAGGAAGCGTGACGCCCGGTGCCGACCACCTGACTAGAGGTCCCGTTTGCCACGCTGGTGTAGCAGCCGTCATAATAATGACCGGTCTGACCCGCGCTCGAAGACCGGACGGCATTCGGACAGATATAACCGGCATAAGTCCCGCTCGAAGGCACATTATTTGTCGATTGGGTGCTGCCGGGCTGGCTCACACAGCCATCGGAGAAGGGACAGGAGCTGCCAGGGCCGACGGAACTGGACGGCGCGCTGTAAGGCGGCGGGCTCGCCCAATCGCTCCAGTCGATCCAGCTGGAATTGACATAGGACGTGCCGACCTTGACGTCCTTGGCGAAGGGCACGATCGCCGCCCGCACATCGCCCGGATTGACCGCCGCGTTCTTGAGAATGTCCAGAAGCTGGTGCGAGGCGGTGATCAGCGCGCTCATCTTGCTGGTGCCGGTGGAATTCGGTCTCGCTCATCGAGCCGGTATTGTCCAGCACCAGCGACACCCACAATTTCGTCTGGCCCCACACCACCGTCGAACTGGCCGACACCGGCAGTGTGGGTTTGCCCACCAGCGCCAGCAGCGACGTTTTGACCGGGAAACTGGATACCGACAATGTCAGCTTGCCGGAGGTCATGGTCGGTATGTTGACTTGCGGGTTGGCGTTGTCCGACTTGTCGGCCTTGTAGTTGGCGTCGAAGACCTGCTGCGCCAGTTTCTGGGCATCGGTTTCCGAAAGGCCCGGCTGGGCGCCGACCGACAGGGCCGCGGCATCCAGCGCGTCCAGCATGCTCTGGCGCACCATCATGGCATGCGCGAAATCCAGTCCCGCGCCGGTGGCGATGGCCAATGGCAGCAGCGACAGACCAAACATCATGGCGACATTGGCGCCCTTGGCGCGCCAAAGGGCACGCAGTTTGCGCGAGAACCCGATCATCTTGATCATTTCCATCAGCCTTCCCGAACCCAAGGCGGATCATCGCAAATAGAAATGAAAATGCCGTTGCCTTTTCGCGGAAATGGTTTCGCGATTATTAGCGGGAAGGGTCGGTTCCGCGCCAATGTTTATCATTCTGAACCATCGGTAAACGCGGCGCGCCCGGCTTAACGATTTTAGGGCGGCCTTTAAATCCTTGTTGAGCAAGTTAGGAGCATTGTCTTCCGGCAATTGCGGTCTTCGCGGTAGAAGATCGCGAGTCCGGGAGGCTTAATGCCGCCATGATAACGACCATGCGCAATTTCCTGCTTCGCCGCCACAAGCCGGACCGCTGGACCAGTGGATCGGCGGCAATCGAATTCGCCTTTGTGGCGCCGGTTTTCTTCGCCTTGATGCTCGGCATTCTGCAGATCGGCTCCATGATCTTCGGGCAGTTCGCGTTGCAGAATGCTGTGATCGATGCCGGCCGCATGGTCCGCACCGGCCAGGCCCAGGCGATAGATCCCGCCACCGCGCCGAAATGCACGGGCTCCAGCGTCACCGGTGCCTATCCCACCCAGCAGGCCTGGTTCGCCGATCAGGTTTGCTGCGGCGTCGCGCCCCTGCTCGACTGTTCCAAATTGCATGTGAATGTCTCCTCCAGCACGGCCGGCTTCAATGCCGGCGGCTTTGCTTCGACGCAGGGCGGCAACGGGCTCTATACCAACGTCGTCGACGCCTATAGCCCCGGTAATGCCTGCGATGTGGTGCTGATCCGCGCCACCTATGCCTGGCCGGTCTGGTTTCCCGGCCTGGCGCAGCTGCTGAACAGCAATAACAGCAGCGATTACCTGGTCAACATGGCCAACAATTCGCACTTGATATCGGGCACGTCCGCCTTCCGGAACGAGCCCTTCACCAGCGGCGTCAGCGGCTGTTGACGAGCCGGACGATGAGAAAGAGACCCCACCATCTGTGGAAGAACGAGCAGGGCCTGGCCGCTGTCGAGTTCGCCTTTGTCCTGCCCATCCTGATCACCATGCTTCTGGGGCTGGTGGAATTGTCTCAGGCGCTGGCCTGCCGCGCTGACGTCACCAACATGGCGTCCACCGGCGCCGATCTGATCGCCCAGGAGAGCAGCGTCACCACGGCCGACATGCAGAATGTGTTCAATGCCTTGAACGCCATGCTGTTCGGCTTTGATCCTGCCCAGGCCAAGGTCACCATATCCAGCGTCATCGATGACGGTTCCAATGGCGCCAGCGGCACGGTGGCCTGGACCTGTTCGACCGGAACGGACTCGCACCGGGTGGGTGACACGGTGGACCTGCCCCAGCCGGTCGGCGGCGGGACCAGTCAGATCATGACCAGCGGCGGCAGCTTGATCCTGTCGGAAATCACCTACCAATATAATTCGCCGATCGCCTATTTTCTGGTCGGCACGAAATTTTTCAACAACAGCTTCTATACCCATCCCCGCCGGGTGGCGCAGATTCCCATGAACGGCGCCTGCCCCTGATCCCTCGCGCCGAGCGCATTGATGCCTAGCGGGGCCGGATCAATCCTTCCTGAGCCACCGATGCGATCAGGACGCCGCCACGGGTGAAGATAAGGCCGCGACTGAAGCCGCGCGCCCCGCTGGCCGAAGGACTGTCCTGGGCATAGAGCAGCCAGTCGTCCAGGCCGGCATCGCGATGAAACCACATGGCGTGATCGATGCTGGCCATCTGTACCGCCGACAAAAAGCTCTTGCCGTGGGGCAAAAGCGAGGTATCCAGCAAGGTCATGTCGGAGACATAGGCCAGCAGAATCTGGCGCTGGCGGATATCGTCCGGCACCGGGCCGGCGGCGCGAAACCAGATATGATCGAAGGGTGGACGGGGCGGACGGTCGGCCGGGCCGTCGAGAATGACCGGCCGGGTTTCGAACGGCCGCGGCCGGGTGATCCATTCCTGCAGATGTTCGGGGAATTGGCCGGCACGCCGCATCAAGACGCTGGTCGCATCCGGGAGCGATTCCGGCGGCGGCACATTGGGCATTTCGAATTGATGATCGAAACCGGACTCGGCCAGCTGGAACGAGGCCGCGAGATTGAAGATCTGCGCCCCATGCTGGACCGCCACCACCCGCCTGGCGGTGAAGCTCCTGCCGTCGCGGGCGCGATCCACTTCATACAGGATGGGTATCTTGGGATCGCCGGGCCTGAGGAAATAGGCATGCAGAGAATGACAGAGCCGTGACGGCTCGACCGTGCGGATGGCGGCGGCCAGCGCCTGGCCCAGCACCTGACCGCCGAAGACCCGCTGGGTGCGCGCCTTGGGGCTCAACCCCCGAAAAATATTCTCCTCGATCTGCTCCAGATCCAGCAAACCGAGCACCTCCGCCAGGGCGGCTTTTGCTGCTTCGCTCATGGCCCAAAACAACCACGCTTTGGCGCCTTCGCCAATCCGTCATGCAAATGCCCTAAGCCCTTCATGGAAGTGATTCACAGGAGCGGCGGGCCGAGGGATGCGAGACACAGCTGGGTCCAATGGGGATGGGCGACCGTTCAAGCGCCGCATCGCATACGCGCGCGCAAGCCTGCGGGCGGAATAAGGGCGGGACATGGCCAACGCACTTTTGAAGAAAGCCGCGCACCAGGCGGCGCCGGCCAGCCCACGGGGCGTGCTGGAACGGCTATTCACCCTGATGTTCCAGGGTTTCGTCTATAACCAGATCTGGGAAGATCCCAGCGTGGATCTGGATGCCTTAAAGCTTCAGCCCCATCACAAGGTGGTGACCATCGCTTCGGGCGGCTGCAATGTCCTGAATTACCTTTCCGCGGCGCCGGCCGAAATCATCGCCCTGGATCTCAATCCGCATCATGTCGCGCTGACCAAATTGAAATTGGCGGCGCTTGCCCATCTTCCCGATTACGAAAGCTTTTTCCGCTTTTTCGGCCAGGCCTGCGATCCGGCAAATTTGACCCTGTTCGATACCCATATCCGCGACCGGCTGGATCCCGAGACCCGCGCCTATTGGCAGGCCTCGCAAGGCGCACCCCGGCCGCGGCGGCGGATCGAGATGTTCGCGCGCAATCTCTACCGTCATGGACTTCTGGGCCGCTTCATCGGTCTTTTACATGGCGTGGCCCGGCTGCACGGAAAAAATCTGGAAGACATTCTGGTAGCCAAGACGGCGGACGAGCAGCGCGCCTTGTTCGAGCGGATCGTGGCGCCTTTATTCGAAAGCATGCCGGTCCGGCTGATTTCGAAATCGCCGGTGTCGCTTTACGCCCTGGGAATTCCGCCGGCTCAATATGACGCGCTGGTATCGTCCGGAAATGGCGGCGCCGCCGCGATCCTGCGCGAGCGGGTGGAGCGGCTGGCTTGCGACTTTCCGATCCGCGAGAATTATTTCGCCTGGCAGGCCTTCGGCCGCGGCTATGATCTTGAGGCCCGCGAGGCGGTGCCTCCCTATCTGAAAGCGGAAAATTATGCGGCGCTGAAGACGCGCGTTTCCACGGTGTCCGTGCACCATGCGTCCTTGCTCGATTTTCTAAAAGGCCAGCCGGCGCAATCCTTGGACCGTTTTGTGCTTCTGGACGCCCAGGACTGGATGAGCCCGGCGCAACTGGCCGCACTCTGGACCGAAATCGACCGCACCGCCCACTCCCGCGACGCGCGCGTGATCTTCCGCACCGCCGGGGAAGCAAGCCCGCTTCCCGAAAAGCTTCCCCCCAATCTCCTGACGCCCTGGCTCTACCATGAGTGGCAAAGCCGGGTGCTGCACGCCCAGGACCGGTCCTCCATCTATGGCGGCTTTCACATCTATGTCCGGCGGCCCTTATCCTGAAAGCCATCCCGGCCTGATGGACCGGGTCTATCGGCATCAGCGCCATGTCTATGATTTTACCAGAAAATATTATCTGTTCGGCCGCGACCGGCTGATCGCCGGTCTGGCGCTCAAGCCGAGCGAGAGTCTGGCCGAAATCGGCTGCGGCACCGCCCGCAATCTGATCGCCATCGCGCGCGCTTATCCGGAAGCGCGGTTGTATGGGTTGGATGCCTCACACGCCATGTTGGAGACCGCCCGCATCTCGATCGAGCGCGCGGGGTTGGAGAATCGCATTCATCTGGCCCAGGGCCTGGCGGAGGAATTTTCCCCGGCGCGATTTGGACTCGAGTCATTCGAAAATGTACTTTTCTCCTACAGCCTGTCGATGATCCCGGATTGGCGGGCCGCGCTTGCCGCCGGCTTCGCGTCTCTTTCCTCCGCCGGCCGGTTGCATGTGGTGGATTTTGGCGATCTGGAGGGCCTGGGAAGGCCGGCAAAGGCAACCTTGACGGCCTGGCTGAGACTGTTCCATGTCACCCCCCGCGCGGAACTTCTCAATTATTTGGAAGAGGTTAGCGAAGAAAAGCCGAAATTGACGCTTCTGTTCGGCCGCTATGCGTTCATTTTTTCCAGTACAAAAAATGTAGATTGCGGCGATTCCTTTCCGGCACTGTGGCTTGAGCACCACACGGACGGGTAATGCCTTGAAAAGAGGGCGGCAATTCCGCCCAAAGCAGAACCGGTGGTGGAGACTTTCGACCGGATCGCCGTTATAAGCCAGATGTGACTGTCACTGCATTTCAGGCGGGGATCCCTGCCCGCCGATATTTTTCAAGCGAGGGTGGAATACAATGAAAATTCGGATGTTGGCCGCGGCCGGCGTCGCGGCGATGGCGCTGAGCCTGCCTGCGCAGGCTGCAACTGAAGGTTGGTATCTGGGCCTGGCCGGCGGTTACGACCAGATGACCTCGGTGAGCACCAAGTCCGCACCTTACCCAAGCACCAGTGCGAAAGTGGCCAACAGCGACAGCGGCATCGTGGTCGGCGCGATCGGCTATGCCTGGGCTTCGGGACTGCGCCTGGAAAATGAAATCGGATACACCTCGCACGACGCCAAGAACGGCTTCGGCGGCTCGTCCAGCGTCACCAGCGACATGCTCAATCTGGTGTGGGACATTCCGCTGAGCGATCAGTGGAAATTGTCGCTGGGCGGCGGCCTTGGCGCCGGCAAAGCCCGCATCCATTGGACCACCACCGGCCTGGACTATGTCAAAGGCTCGCACGTGGCGCTGCAATATCAGGCGATCGCGGGCTTGGCCTATTCGCTGTCGCCCGATGTCGATCTGTTCGTCGATTACCGCTATCGCGGCAACCAGAGTGACGCCGGCTATTCCACGTCCTTTGCCAGTATCGCGCCGATCAGGGTCGGCCGCCTGGCCGAGAACGCGGTGATGGTCGGCCTCCGGTGGTTCATGAGCCCGCCGCCTCCTCCGCCGCCGCCGCCGCCTCCACCGCCGCCTCCGCCGCCGCCTCCACCGCCGCCGCCGCCACCGCCTCCTCCGCCCCCGCCGCCGGCGAAGACCTATATCGTCTTCTTCGACTTCGATAAGTCGGATTTGACGGTGGAAGCGCAGTCAACCGTGGCCCAGGCCGTCGCCGCGGCCAAGACGCTGGGATCGGTCCGGGTCTTGGTCACCGGCCACACCGATACGGTCGGTTCGGACCGGTATAATCAGGCGCTCTCGATCCGGCGCGCCCAGGCCGTGAAGGACGAGATGGTCCATCAAGGCCTGAGCGCCGACTCCATCGCGATTGAAGGCAAGTCCTTCCACGATCCGATGGTGCCGACCGGCCCGAATGTGCGTGAACCGAAGAATCGCCGCGCGGTCATCGACCTGGGCGGATAAAAGAGCTCTCTATCGTGAAGGAAAAGGGCCGGTCGAAAGACCGGCCCTTTTCCGTTTGAAGCCGCGCGGCCTTATTTCACGCTCCGGCTCGCGCCTACGCGCGTGCGGTCATCGACCTGGGCGGATAAAAGAGCTCTATCGTAAAGAAAAAGGGCCGGTCGAAAGACCGGCCCTTTTCCGTTCGAAGCCGCGCGGCCTTATTTCGCGCTCCGGCTCACGCTTGGGAAGATCGCGGCCGTCAAGCCGCCATCTTCGTTCTATTCCCCAAGCATACCGGTAACCGGTGGATCGCCAGGCAGCACCGGGCGGGCAACGGGAAGAACAGCTTCTCCCGCCTCACCCCGGCGGGTGGCGAGTTTCACCGGGCACGCCGCGACGGGATTTTCTTGCTCAGCCTGCACCCCGGCGACGAAATCCTCCAGCGCCGGTTTGTCGGGCGCCAACGCGGTGGCGAACATGATATCGGCGGTCCTGCAGAAACCTTCCGCCGCACCCGGCTGTGTGCGGCGCTGCTCGGCATGGGCGATGGCGCGGGTCTTGTAGGAATCATAAGCCGCATTGCCCCTGGCCGTGCCGTAAAGGCGTTTGAACATGGCCAGCATGCGCGCGTCCGACCGGCGCAGCTCCTTGTTGAACACGATCTGGAACCGGTTGAACAACTGGGTCTCATGCGGACCGCAGGTCAACGCCGCGTCGGTGAGTTCTTGTTGCACGGCGGAAACCTGGACCGCCGCGAACTCGGCCTGGGTGGCGCATCCGCGGGCCTCAGCCATGGTCGCGCCGGTAAAGCAGATCAGCGTGGCGCAGGCGCCCGCCCGAAACATCAATCGCATCGTTCTTCTCGCTCTTAGCGCCCGCCCAGAACCCCGTGAGAAAATCCTATGGTCTGCGCACAGATCTTTCCAGCGGATACTTACCCAACCGCCACGATGACACGCAACGACGGAGCCAATTCGGCGTTTCCTTTCCGTAACCTTGCCAGGTTCCAGCAATATGCGGATATTTTATCTGCTTTGCGCCGGGTTTCTGATCGCGGGTTTCGCCGGTCCTGCCCGAGCTTGGTCGATCCCCGGTCAAAATCACCTTTCCCTGCAGTATCCCGGTGCCCCCAAGCCGGTTTATGATGATCCCAACCCGCCCTATGCCATGACCTATGCGGATGAGGCCGCCCGGACCCTGGGAATTGTCCATGGCCATATGGATGTCTTTTCCACGCATCCGACTTCGTCGAGCTATCTGCCGTCCTTCAGCGGCGGGCTGAGCGGCGATGGCGCGATGGTTCGGCTAAAGTGGCATCCCGGCGAATAAGATGCCATTTTGGCAGAACGCGGCCGGCGGCTCAGCCCTTTCACCCTTTCCCGCTTTTTAGTATGTGTCCGCCCGCGCGGAAGTTCCGCCGCCCAGGAAAGGGATGGACATGGCTTACAAGGTCGCAGTGGTGGGCGCTACCGGCAATGTCGGGCGGGAAATGCTCTCGGTCCTGGCGGAGCGCCAGTTTCCAATAGCCGAAGCGGTGGCCCTGGCCTCGACCCGGTCGGTGGGAACCGAAGTCTCCTTCGGCGACGGGATCTTGAAGGTCAAGGCGCTGGATTATTTCGATTTCAAGGGAACCGACATCTGCCTGATGTCGGCGGGCGGCGCCGTCGCCAAGGAATGGGCGCCCAGGATCGCGGCCCAGGGCGCGATCGTGATCGACAATTCCAGCGCCTGGCGGATGGACCGGGGCGTGCCGCTGATCGTGCCGGAAGTGAATGCCGACGCCCTCAGCGGGATCAAAAAGGGCATCGTCGCCAATCCCAACTGCTCCACCGCCCAGCTGGTGGTGGCGCTGAAGCCGCTGCACGATCTCGCCACCATCAAGCGGGCGGTGATTTCCACCTATCAATCGGTCTCCGGTGCCGGCAAGGACGCGATGGACGAATTATTCCGCCAGACCCGCGCCGTCTTCGTCGCCGATCCGATCGAGAGTGAGAAATTCCCCAAGCAGATCGCCTTCAACGTCATTCCCCATATCGATGTCTTCCTGGACTCCGGCTACACCAAGGAGGAATGGAAGATGATGGTGGAAACCCAGAAGATTCTGGATCCCGATATCCAGGTCACGGCCACCTGCGTGCGGGTGCCGGTTTTCGTCGGCCATGGCGAGGCGGTGACTCTGGAATTCGAAAAGCCCATTACCGCGGAGAAAGCGCGCGCGGTCCTGCGCGAGGCGCCGGGCGTGCTGGTGGTGGACAAGCGGGAGGATGGCGGCTACGCCACCCCGATCGAGTGCGCCGGCGAGGACGCCACCTATGTCAGCCGCATCCGCAAGGACCCCACGGTCGAGCATGGCCTGTCGCTCTGGATCGTGGCGGACAATCTGCGCAAGGGGGCGGCGTTGAACGCGGTGCAGATCGCCGAATGCCTGGTCAACCGCAAATTGCTGCGGGCCGCGTGAGATCATGGCAAAGGGCTATTGGATCGCGCGCATCGACGTGGCGGACCCCGAGACCTACAAAGCCTATATCGCCGCGGCGACGCCGGCCTATCAGAAATACGGCGCCAAATTCCTGATCCGGGGCGGATGCTCGGAAGCGGTGGAGGGCGCCGCCCGCGGCCGCAATGTGGTGATCGAGTTCGAGAGCTACGACATCGCACTCGCCTGTTACCGCTCACCGGAATATCAGGCCGCGGCGGAATTCCGCCGCAAGGCCAGCCTGGGCGAAATATTGGTGGTGGAAGGCGCGTGACCGGCCAGGCGGCGAATTCGGAGCCTTCGCCACGATGATGGCGCGATACCGCTATGCGTTGACCAATGGCGCGCTCAAGCCTGACGCCGCCCAGCAAAAGGCGGCCGAAAAGCTTCACGCCCTGGCCCGGCGGCTGGCCAAGTACCATCCCGGCGGATTCTCGCTGTTCGGCCGGAAGAAGGAACCGCCGCGCGGCCTCTATATCTGGGGCGATGTCGGGCGCGGCAAATCCATGCTGATGGACCTGTTCTTTGGCGAGGCGGCGATCGCGCCCAAGCAGCGGATTCATTTCAACGCCTTCATGACCGACGTCCATGCCCGGTTGCACGCCGAGCGAGCCAAGGCGGAGGTTGGCGATCCGATTCCGGCGGTGGCCCGGGCCTTGGCGGACGAGGCCTGGCTGTTGTGCTTTGATGAGTTCCAGGTCACCGATGTCGCCGACGCCATGATTCTGGGCCGGCTGTTCGAGCAATTGCTCGCGGCCGGGACCGTGATCGTGGCGACCAGCAATGTCGCGCCCGAAAGGCTCTATGAAGGCGGGCTGAACCGCCAATTGTTCCTGCCTTTCATCGCTCTGATCGAACGCCGTCTGGAGGTGCTGGAACTGGACGGGCCCACCGATTACCGGCTGCATCGCCTGTCCGGCCATCCCGTCTATCTCATCCCGCTTTCGCCTGAGGCCGATGCGGCGATGGACGCGGCCTGGCGCCGGCTTACCGGTTGCGCGCATGGCAAAAGCGCGCGGCTCACCGTGTTCGGCCGCACCCTTCTGGTGCCGGAGGCGGCGCGAGGCGTGGCTCGCTTTTCCTTTGCCGAACTGTGCGAGAAGCCCTTGGCGGCGGCGGATTATCTGGAGATCGCGCGCCGGTTCCATACCGTCCTGATCGACCATATTCCCATACTCGCCGCCGGCCAGCGGGACCCGGCCCGGCGTTTCATCCTTCTGATCGACACGCTTTACGATCAGGGGGTAAAATTGATCTGTTCGGCGGCGGCGAGCCCGGACCTGCTTTATCCAAGCGGGGATGGCGCCGATGCATTCCGGCGCACCGCCTCGCGCCTGGCCGAAATGCAAAGTGATGACTATCTTCGCCACGGACACGCCGCGACGGGGATGGGCCGGACGGGCCCCGGCACCGCGCCGGAGGCCGCCGGCGAGTGAAAAGGACTGCCGGGAAACGAGACTTCACATGCTGGAGAATGTCTTCTGGGCCTCGGGTTTCGTTCTCGTCTGCATCCTGATCTATCGTTTCGCCCTGCCGGTCCTGAAGCGCTTCGATGCCCAGAATGTGGCGCGCATCGAACGGCAGGCACGCGAAAAGTCCGATCCCACCGCCCATATCCGCCATGCCCTGGAAACGGCGGAGGAGCAGGTCGAACCGGTGACCGAGATCAAGGCCGGCGATGGCGTGCAATATCTTTTCGAAGCCCAAATCTATTTCGACCGCGAGGACGCCGAGGAAGCCCGCGCCCGCCGCATCGCGGCCATCGCCCAGCGCTTCTATGTCGAATTGCCGCAGGCGCTGGCGGGACGCGAAAGCCGTTCGCCGCTGTCGGCCCGGGAGCGCGCGGCGCAGCGCTGGCGCCGCCGCTAAGCCAGGAAACAACCTGTTGAGGCTTCACATCGAGGTTATTGATTTGTCGCGCGATCTACGGAAAACCGGGTTCCACTTTTCCGGATCGCGCTTTAGGCCGCCTCGCCTTTCAACAACCGCGGCAGCTTGCCGATATCGCCGCCGGCATGGCGCATGAAAAAGCGCCGGGCCGGGCCGATGGCGTCGGCGATGCCCAGTCCCAGATCCCGCAAATGCCTGAGCGGCGCGATGTCATTGGAAAAAAGGCGGTTGAGCGCATCGGTCGAAAGCGCAAGGGTGACGGAATCGAAGCGCCGCCAGCGCTCATAGCGCTTGAGCACATCCAGGGCCCCGATGTCGCGGCCGAGGCGGGCGGCCTCCAGCACGGTTTCAGCCAGGGCGGCGGCGTCCTTCAGACCCAGATTCAATCCCTGGCCGGCGATGGGATGGATGCCATGGGCGCTGTCGCCGGCCAGCGCGAAACGCGGCCGCACGGTGTCGCGCGCCAGATGGAACCGCAAGGGATAAGACCAGCGCGCGCCGACCACTTTGGTGTCGCCCAGATGGGCGCCGAACCGCGCCGCCACTTCGGCGTCGAATGCCGCATCGTCCAGGGCGAGCATGGCGGGCGCCTTGTCCCTGACCTCGGTCCAGACCAGCGAGGAGCGGTTGCCGGTCATGGGCAGGATGGCAAAGGGCCCGGACGGCAGAAAATGCTCATAGGCCACGCCATTGTGCGGCCGGGCATGCTGCACGGTGGCGACAATACCGGTCTGCGGATAGGACCAACCCACCACGCCGATACCCATTTGGACCCGCAACTGGGAATCGCGCCCATCCGCGGCGACCGCCAAACGCGCTTTGATCTCGCTGCCGTCTGAAAGCCGGGCCAGGACATGGCCCGATTCCACCGTCAGCGACAAAACCGAAGCCGGCGCGATGATGGCTATGTACTTTTCCTCCGCGGCGGCAGCATACAAGGCGATGCGGATATGCCGGTTCTCCGCGATATGGCCGAGGCTGGCGCTGCCGATCTCCTCGGCGTCGAAATGCAGCGAGAATGGCGACGCCGAACGCCCGATCACGCCATCGCTGACCAGAATTTCGCGGATGGGCTGCGCCTCTTTCTCCAGAAGCGGCCATACGTCCAAGGCGCCAAACATGCGCACGGCGGCATAGGCCAGGGCCGAAACCCGCCCATCGAATTCGGGCGCGACCGTGGTCGCCGGCGGCAGCGTGTCGGCCACCGCGACCGTCAAGCCGCCTCTTCCCAGCGCCAGGGCCAGGGGCAATCCCACCAGCCCACCGCCGCAGACGATCACATCCACTTGCTTCATGGCCGAATGCTTAAGCCGCAAACCGCGGCCAAAGAAAGAGCAAGGTATGCGCAATTTTTGTGCATTTGCGAGATAATGCTTATTTTTTCGGCGGAGCCATAATTTTGCAGCCCACAAATTCGATCTGAAAATCCGATAAAATATATAATAATCAAATACTTACGTATATTCCGGGAACCGGCATAGTTCTTGATAAGGCGTTAATGCCCGGCTGTTCGGTTTCGGGCAGGCAGCAGCATGGGCGGTCGGCAGATGAAGTTTTTCAAGGTGGCGGGCGTGGCGTTGGCAGGTCTGGCGCTGTTCCCGGCCAGTGCATTTGCGGCCGCGCCCAAATTCGATTCCGGCGACACCGCCTGGATGCTGACCTCCTCGGCCCTGGTGCTGATGATGACCATTCCGGGCCTGGCGCTTTTCTATGGCGGCATGGTGCGCAAGAAGAACGTGCTGGCCACCCTGGCGCAGAGTTTCGGCGCCACCTGCATCATCACCGTGCTGTGGATGGTGATCGGCTATTCGCTCTCTTTCACCACCAACGCCAACGCCCCCGTCAACCAGTTCATCGGCAGCTTCGACCAGTTCCTGCTGGGCAAAATGAGCGTCGACGCGGTCAATCCGCTGGCCGCGACCATTCCGGAATCCGTCTATATGTTCTTTCAGATGACCTTCGCGATCATCACGCCCGCGCTGATCGCGGGCGCGCTGGCGGACCGGATGAAATTCTCCGCCTTCATGTGGTTCATGTCGCTATGGCTGCTGCTGGTCTATTGCCCCATCGCCCATTGGGTATGGGGCGGCGGCTGGCTGGGATCCATGGGAGCGCTGGATTTCGCCGGCGGCACGGTGGTGCATCTGAATGCCGGTACCGCGGCGCTGGTGACTTGCCTGATGCTGGGCAAGCGCATCGGGCTCACCAGCGAAAGCATGGCGCCGCATAATCTGGTGCTGTCGGTGATCGGCGCCTCGCTGCTGTGGGTGGGATGGTTCGGATTCAACGCCGGCTCCGCCGTCACCGCCGGCGCCATGGCGGGCATGGCCGCGGCGGCGACACAGATCGCCACGGCGGCCGCGGCTGTGGCCTGGACCGCGGCGGAATGGGTGATCGCCAGGAAGCCCTCGGTGCTGGGCATGGTGTCCGGCGCGGTGGCGGGCCTGGTGGCGATCACCCCGGCGTCCGGTTTTGTCGATCCCGGCGGGGCGCTGTGGATCGGATTTGCGGCGGGCTTTGTCTGTTATTTCTCCGCGGTGTGGGTGAAGCGCTGGATCGGGTATGACGATGCGCTGGACGCATGGGGCGTGCATGGCGTGGGTGGTGCGCTGGGGGCGATCTTGACGGGGGTGTTCGCCTCCCATGCCATCAATCCCGCCGCCAATGGCTGGCTGCATGACGGCAATTTCCATCAGATGGTGCTGCAATTCTATGATGTGGCGGCCACCTTCGTGTATTGCGGCGTCGTCACCTTCGTGATCCTGAAAGTGCTGGACCTGACCTTGGGCCTGCGCGTTTCCCGCGACGTCGAGATCGAGGGGCTGGATTTCAACCTGCATGGCGAGACCGTGCACGGCTGACGGGCTTGGCGCTGAGCCGGTCGCTCACGTAGAAGGTGAGGCGTCGCTTCACCAGGCACGTCCGTGACCGAAACATTGATGTCGGAATTGCCACCGGGGCCGTTCGCGCGGCTGGCCGGGTTGCTGGGCGATCGGAAGCCCGGCAAACCGCCGATCGACCTCTCGATCGGCGATCCCGGCGGCGCGGTGCCGGGCTTTGTCATGGATGCGCTGGTGCAGGCCGGTGCCAGCTTCGGCCGCTATCCCACCATCGCTGGCACGGAGGAATGGCGAGAAGCTGCCGCGGCATGGCTCAATCGCCGCTTTGATCTGAGCGGCGCGGCTCGCGAGGAAGAAAACCTCCTGCCCTTGAACGGTACCCGCGAGGGTCTGTTCTCGAGCCTGTTTCCGCTTCTGCCGAAAGCCAAGGCCGGGGCAAAACCGATCGTCGCCATGCCCAATCCGTTCTACCAAGCCTATGCCGCCGCGGCTCTGGGGATGGGTGCCGAGCCGCTTTATGTGGCCGCCACCGAGCAAAGCGGTTTTCTGCCGGACTATGCGGCGTTGCCGGAACAGATCCTGGAACGGCTGGCCGCGATCTTTGTCTGCTCGCCATCCAATCCCGAAGGCGCGGCGGCCGACGAAGAATATTGGCGGCGGCTGTTCACGCTGGCGGACCGATACGATTTCCTGGTGCTGGCGGATGAGTGTTACGCCGATATCTATTACGACCAACCGCCGGTCTGCGCTTTGCCCGCGCGGCTGAGGCAGTCCGGAAATTTCAACCGGCTGCTCAGCTTTCATTCCCTGTCCAAGCGCTCCGGTCTGCCCGGCCTGCGCTCGGGCCTGGTGGCGGGCGATAGCGGACTGATCGCCCGTCTCAAAGCCTTCCGCAATGTGGCGGGGCCGCAGATGCCGGGACCCATTCTGGCCGCTTCCGCCGCCGCTTGGCGCGACGAAACCCATGTCGCCGCCAATCGCGCCCTCTATGCCGAGAAAATGGCACTGGCCGAGCGGATGCTGGGCAACCGCATCCGCTTCCGCCGGCCGGCGGGGGGATTTTTCCTCTGGCTGGACACCGGCAATGGCGAAGAGGCCGCCCTGCGGCTGTGGCGGGAGCAGGGGGTCAAGGTGCTGCCCGGCGCCTATATGGGCCGGGAAATCGAACCAGGAAAAAGCCAGTCAAACCCTGGATTTTCCTATATCCGAGTGGCGCTCGTTAGCGATTTATCAACCATTATGGCGGCACTCGAAAGGGTGAATGAATTTCTAAAGCCGTGATGCCCGCTAAGGCGTTGCATTACGGCAGTACGTCTTGGTCCAGGCTTTCTTCCCCCGTTGGGCGAAGCCCATGACGGGGGAAGATGTCTCTGAGCGCTTGCGCGAAAGAGACAGATGGGGGTCGGAAATGAATCGAATGATCGGCGGCGTGTACCACCCCCGCGCGCGCGGCGGCGCCATGAGCGACGCCTTGGCCGATGCGCGCATGGCGCTGGCCCGGCTGACGCGCATGCTGCTGCTGCGTGGTGCCGGGCTGTTGCTGCTTCTGGCCGCCTCGGCCGCGTTCCTGGCCCTGATCTCGCACCATGCCGACGATGCCAGCCTCAACAACGCCAATGGCCGGGCGGTCGCCAATCTGATGGGACCGCTGGGCGCGGTGGCGGCGGATCAGCTGCTGCAGACTTTCGGTTTCGCGGCGGTGGCGTTTCTGCTGCCGCCGGCTTTCTGGGGATGGCGGGCACTGACCGGCAAGACCCTGCGCCATGCGCTGTGGCGGCTCTTGGCCTGGCCGCTGGGCACGATCACCGTGGCGGCAGGCCTAGGAATCTTCCCGGCCCTGTCCAGCCTGCCCGCCGGAATGGGCGGCACGATCGGCATCGCCGCCGCCCACCTGTCGGCCCATGCCGGACAGGTCTATGGCCATGGCTGGATCGGCATCGCGCTGCCTCTGTTTCTGCTTGTTGCCGGCTTGCCGCTGGCCTTTCTGGCTACCGGCCTGCGCTTCAGGCCGCTGATGCGTGGCGGCGCCAACGGGCTCGCCGCCCTGTGGTGGCTGGGCGGGCGGATCCGCATGCCCCGCCTGGGCAAGAGCAGCGTCCCGTATGAACATGACGATGACATCGCCGATCCGGACATGGAGGATGAGAATAGCGGCGACGGATATCATCTGGATGCCCCGCCGGAGCCGCTGGCGGCGACCAGGCTGGCCGAGCGGCGCGAAGGCCGGGTCAAGCGCGAGGAGGCGCGGCGCCAGCCGGTGAGCAAGCGCGCCAAGCAGCCCGCGCTCAATCTCGCCAGCGGCGAATATCAATTGCCGGCGCTGGGCCTGTTGCGGGAGCCACCCCCGGCCGCGGACAATCACGGCCTGTCCGACGAGGCGCTGGAGGAAAATGCCCGCATGCTGGAAGCGGTGCTGGCGGATTTCGGGGTGCGCGGCCGGATCACAGCGGTGCGGCCCGGCCCGGTGGTAACGCTCTATGAGTTCGAGCCGGCGGCGGGGGTCAAATCCTCACGGGTGATCTCGCTGGCCGATGACGTGGCGCGGTCCATGTCGGCGGTGTCGGCGCGGGTGGCGGTGATCTCCGGCCGCAATGTGATCGGCATCGAACTGCCCAACCATATCCGCGAGACCGTCTTTCTGCGCGAACTCCTGGCTTCGAGCGATTATGAAAAGGCCCGCGCCCCGCTCGCCCTGGCGCTGGGCAAAACCATCGGCGGCGAGCCGGTGATGGCCGACCTCGCCAAGATGCCGCATCTGCTGGTGGCGGGCACCACCGGCTCGGGCAAGTCGGTCGGCCTCAACACCATGATCCTGTCGCTGCTCTATCGCATGGCGCCGGAGCAATGCCGGCTGATCATGATCGATCCCAAGATGCTGGAATTGTCGGTCTATGACGGCATCCCGCATCTGCTGGCGCCGGTGGTCACCGATCCGCGCAAGGCGGTGGTGGCGCTGAAATGGGCGGTGCGCGAAATGGAAGAGCGCTACCGCAAAATGTCCAAGCTGGGCGTGCGCGGCATCGAAGCCTTCAACGAGCGGGTGCGCAAGGCCAAGGAGAAGGGCGAGACCCTCAAGCGCACGGTGCAGACCGGCTTCGACCGCGAGACCGGCAAGCCGATCTACGAAGACGAAGTGCTGGAGCTCGACTTCATGCCCTTCATCGTGGTGGTGGTGGACGAGGTCGCCGACCTGATGATGATCTCGGGCAAGGAGATCGAAGGCGCGGTGCAGCGGCTGGCGCAGATGGCGCGCGCCGCCGGCATCCACCTGATCGCCGCCACCCAGCGCCCCTCGGTGGATGTGATCACCGGCACCATCAAGGCCAATTTCCCCACCCGCATCTCCTTCCAGGTCACCTCCAAGATCGACAGCCGCACCATCCTGGGCGAGCAGGGCGCCGAACAGCTGCTGGGCCAGGGCGACATGCTCTATATGGCGGCGGGCGGGCGCATCCGCCGGGTGCATGGCCCCTTCGTTTCCGACCATGAGGTCGAGGACGTGGTGCGCTTCCTCAAGACCCAGGGCACGCCGGAATATCTGGACGCCGTGACGGAGGAGACGGACGAGGACAGCGACGATCCCTATGCCGCCATGATGGGCGGCAATATGGAATCCGGCGACGATCTCTACGACAAAGCGCTGGCGGTGGTGGCGCGGGACAAGAAAGCCTCCACCTCCTATATCCAGCGCCGGCTGCAGATCGGCTATAACCGCGCCGCCAGCCTGATCGAACGGATGGAGCAGGACGGCGTCATCTCCGCGCCCAACCATAAGGGCGTGCGGGAGGTATTGCTGCCGGATCACGAGCGCTAGCTAGGCACGCCCTTCTTTGTCCCATTGTGCGCGTCCGCGCACGGGGTCCAAATGTGCGCGTCCGCGCAGGCGTGCGGGAGGTATTGCTGCCGGATCACGAGCGCTAGCTAGGCACGCCCTTCTTTGTCCCATTGTGCGCGTCCGCGCACGGGGGGCGTGCGGGAGGTATTGCTGCCGGATCACGAGCGCTAGCTAGGCACGCCCTTCTTTGTCCCATTGTGCGCGTCCGCGCACGGGGGGACGTGCGGGAGGTATTGCTGCCGGATCACGCACGACCGCTAGGCGGATTGCCGGAAATCGCCTAAGAATTCCCCGCCTGACCGGGCGGGAGGCCGCATGTCCTATATCGACAAGTCGCTGGGCGACGGCGAGACCATCATCGCCCGGGCGCGATTCCACTGGCTTTACAGCCTCTCCGCCTGGACGCAATTGCTGCTGCCGGCCGCCATCCTGGCCGGTCTCCTGAGCTGGGCCAGAAACCAGCCTGACTTTCTGGTTCCCGAAAATACCCTCACCTGGACCATCGCGCTGGTAGCGCTGTGGTTCCTGTTCGGCCTGATCGCGTTTTTGCGCATGATGATCCGCAAATGGACCACCGAGATCGGCGTCACCAGTCACCGGTTTGTGGAAAAATATGGCGCGCTGTCGATGCGGACCAATGAGATCGCCTTGCCCAATATCGAGGGCGTGAAAGTCAATCAGAGCCTGATGGGGCGGATTCTCGGTTACGGCACCATCCGCATCGAGGGCACCGGGGTCGACGCCGTCACCACCCCCCAAATCGCCGATCCGGTGGGCTTCGTCCGCGCCATCCAGACCGCGAAAGAACATGTCGCCAGGCGCTTTGAGCAGCAGCGGCAGGCCGGCGGTGATGCGCCCGGAAATCCTGGTTAAGGGCCGTTTTGAGGGGTGGACAGAGGTCCATCGCTGGCCTATACCCGCCCACCTTCTGACGCGGGGTGGAGCAGCCCGGTAGCTCGTCAGGCTCATAACCTGAAGGTCACAGGTTCAAATCCTGTCCCCGCAACCATCGCAACAAAAGGCCTGCCTTTGGCAGGCCTTTTTTGTTGCGATGCCTCCGCGGCAGCGGTTTTGGAAAAAGGCCTGAGGCGCGACCAAGCGCCGAAGACTTGCGGTACCCAGCCCCAAAAGGCTGGGCCATTTTTATTGCCCTAGCGACAGCGTAGGGCCTTATCGAGGCTCGGCAACACGGAATCTGGCAAGCCTTTTTTGTTGCGAATGCCTCCACGGCAGCGGCTTCGGAAAGAGCCCGAGTCGCAGCCAAGCGCCAAAGTCCCGCCAAGTCCGGTCCAACCGGCCGGGCTATATCGTTGGCCCGGCGGTAGCGGATCAAGAAAATGTCTTGAGATCATCCGGGCCCGAATACCCGTTCAAAAAAATAACTTAAAAAATTCAAATGGTTAACATTAATTCCGGGGGTGCCGGGCCAAGCCGCCAACCTTTCTGTGCGCGAGCCCGGATCGTCGTGGAATTGCGATTGCCTCCGGGGCGCCGCCGTCGCTATAACCCCCGCCCAACCGGGCACAAAAGCCGTGCCTTTGCTTTGGTTTAGGGAGTGCGCATGGGAATCCAGATCCCGGCCGATTACCGGCCTCAGGAAAACGAACCCTTCATGAACGAGCGGCAGCGCGAATATTTCCGCCGCAAGCTCAATAGCTGGAAAGAGGAAATCCTGAAGGAAAGCCGCGAAACCATCCAGAATCTGCAGGCCGAAACCATGCCCCATGCCGATCTCGCCGACCGCGCCTCGACCGAGGCCGAGCGGCAGCTGGAACTGCGCACCCGCGACCGCCAGCGCAAGCTGATCGCCAAGATCGACGCGGCGCTGCGCCGGATCGAGGACGGCTCTTATGGCTTTTGCGAGGAGACGGGCGAGCCGATCTCGCTGAAGCGGCTGGATGCGCGGCCGATCGCCACCTTGTCGATCGAGGCCCAGGAGCGCCACGAGCGCCGCGAAAAAGTTTATCGAGACGATTAGTTTTCCCCTCCGCCCTTCGCTGACTCGAGAGCCGCTACGTTCGTACGCTGTCGCTACTACTCCCCCGCCAGCGCGCTACGCGCGCGCGAGGCAGGTCCCGACCAAGCTCAAGAAGTGCTAGATCGTCTTGGCCCGGGATCACTTCCCCCGTGAGGCCGATCTGCAAAAGCTCCAGTGGAGCTTTTGCCGGCCGAACGCGAAACCATTGGCGGGGGAGTTCGGTAGCGGCAGCGTATCGAACGTCTGCCAGCGCGCCTGCCCGCGTGGCGCACAGATGGGGGCAATTACCAAGGCATGATGATGTCGAACAGCTGGCAGCCGTAGCGCGGCTGCTGCACGTCGCTCACCGTGCCCTGCCCGCCATAGGAGATGCGCGCTTCGGCGATCTGGGCGAGATTGACGGTATTGTCCTGGGTGATGTCCTCGGTGCGCACGATGCCGGAAACCCGCAGGTCGCGCAGCTCGTTGTTGACGCGCACCTGCTGATGGCCGTCGATCACCAGATTGCCGTTGGGCAGAACCTGGGCGACCAGCGCCGCCAAGGTCATGTTGATGTCTTCCTGGCGGTTCGACCGAACCGCTGCCGACATTGGAATTGTCCGAGCCCATCTTCACCAGGCTGGTCGGGTCCATGCTGCTGGGCAGCTGGTTTCCAGGCCGAAGAAATTGGTCAGATTGGCATTGTCGCGAATTGGTGCGCGAGCGCGAGGTGCTGTCTGGAGCTTGGCGGCGTCGGCGACCGAGACATTGACGGTGATGATATCGCCGACATGGCTGGCGCGCGGATCGTGGAAAAAGCTCTTGGCGCCGGGCTGCCACAGCGAATTGCCGTCATGGCTGATCGGGCGGCAGGGCCGGAATGGCGGCCACGATCTGGGCATCGGCGGGATTGCCCACCGGCGCCAGCTTCGGCGCTTCGCCGATTTCCTCGATGCGGTCGAGCGCCGAGCAGCCGCACAAGGCGGCGCCGCAAGAAGCGAGATGGCCGAGAATTTTGAACAAGGGATGCATGGATCAGTTCCTAGTTGCGGGCGGTGCGTTCAGGCGATGGCGTGGCGGCGCCGGTGGCGACGACCGTGCCGGGCCCGGTGATCGAGCCGGTGATCATGCGGAAGGAGACCGGGTTCTGGACGGTGACGGTTTCGCCGACCCCGCCTTCGCCCATCGCGCGGCCCATGGCGGTCAGTTCCACCCCGGGCGCGCGGAACAGCATGGTGACGGTCTGGCCCTTGGTCACGAGCACCGGGCGGCGCACATCGTCGCCGCGCACGGTCTGACCCGCATGCAGCATGCGGCGCGTCTGCATGTCCTTGACCGCCGCGAAGTTCGTCGACTGTGCCGGCCATCAAGGCGTTGCCCGCCACGGTGGCGGTAGGTGAGGTCGCTGTCGGCGATGATCTCGCCGCGCGGATGTCGCGCGCCGGCACCACGATGCGCACGCCGCCGTCCGCGAGGGCCGGACCGGCCAGGGCGGAAAGAAAGGCCAGCATCAGGATCAGGCGGAATCGGCGGATCATCACGGCCCTCCCAGCTGCGCGGTCTGCTGCAGCATCTGGTCGGCGGCGGTGATCACCTTGGAATTCATTTCATAGGCGCGCTGGGCGGTGATCAGGGCGGTGATCTCGTCCACCGAATTGACGTTGGAGGTTTCGAGGAATCCCTGCTGGATGGTGCCGTAGCCGGCCGAGCCGGGGACGCCGGCCTGGGGCGAACCGGAAGACGGCGTCTCCAGATAGAGATTGCCGCCGATGGCGTTGAGGCCCGCCTCGTTGGGGAAGCGGGTGAGTTCCAGCTGGCCGACGGTCTGGGGCGTGGTCTTGCCGGCCACGCGTGGCCTTGACCTGGCCCTGGGCGTTGATGGTGACGCTGATCGTGTTCTGCGGAATGGCGATGCCGGGCTGGACCACCAGACCGTCCTGGGTGACCAGCTGGCCCTGGGGCGAAAGCGAGAAATTGCCCGAGCGGGTATAGGCGTCGGTGCCGTCGGCCTGCTGGACGCGGAAATAACCCGGGCCCTGGATCGCCACGTCATAAGGATTGGAGGTGGTTTTGAGATCGCCCTGGGTGGTGATGCGATAGATCGCGGCGGTGCGCACGCCGGCGCCGATCTGGATGCCGTTGGGGGCATAGGTGCCCTGGATCCGAGGTCTGGGCGCCGGGCGTCTGGATATTCTGATAGAGCAGGTCCTGGAATTCGGCCCGCTGCTGCTTGAAGCCGGTGGTGTTCATGTTCGCCAGATTGTTGGCGATCACTCCGACATTGGTCTGCTGGGCCGCATGCCGGTGGCGGCGATGGAAAGGGCGCGCATGATCCAGATCTCCTAATTCGGCATCGCGCCAAGCTTGTCGATCGCCTGGCGCATGAGATCTTCCTGGGACTTGGCAGAGCGTCGCGGTCGCCTGATAGGCGCGCATCACTTCGATCATGTGGGTAATCTCGATCACCGGCTCGACATTGGAGCCTTCCAGCATGCCCTGCGCGATGGTGGCGTCGGCGGCGGCGGTCGGCGCCTGGCTGGTCGAATAAAGGTTGGCGCCCTGCTTGGCCATGATCGCGCTCGTTGGCGAAATCCACCACCTGCAGCTTGCCGATCTGGTTGCGAGGCGCCGGTGCAGATGCTGGAGATGGTGCCGTCCGGCGCGATGTGACCTCGCCGTCATCGGGGGTGATGGTGATGGCGCCGCCGTCGCCCTGCACCGGATAGCCGTCGCTGGTGACGAGCTGGCCGTTCTGGTCGAGGGTGAAATGGCCGTCGCGGGTATAGCGCATGCCCGCCGGGGTCTGGACCGCGAAATAGCCCTTGCCGTTGATGGCGAAATCGAGCGGCGCGCCGGTCGCGGTCGAATTCGCCCTGGCTCAGATCGCGCATGATGCCGGCGTCCTTGCACGAAGCTCACTGTCTGCGGGCCGGTCTGATCCTCGGCGGGCTGGACCTGGGTGACATATTCCTCGAACTTCGCCTCCTTCGCGCTTGAAGCCCGGCGTCGACAGCGTTGGCGATATTGTTCGCGATCACGTCCATCGAGCGATAGGACGCGAGCTGCTGCGAAAGACTAATGAGAAGTGAATTATCCATTGCTCAAGCAGATCCCTTCTGGTCCGCGAGCCATCGGTTGCAGCCGCCATGCCAGCAGAAAATACCCATTTTTATTGGCTTTCCTGACAGCGCGGCGGGGGGTGCGGAAAAATCTGCCGGGCCGGCGCGGCCGGTGTGGGCAATTTCAACCACTCCTTAACCACGTTTGCCTAGGGTGGCGCCCGCAAGAGTCTGGGACATCGGTCGTGGCGAAAAAGAAGAAGGAAATCGATCCCGATACCGAGGCGGATGGCGAAAATCGCGACGCCGAAGGCGCCGAAGGAGATGCGCCGGCCAAGAAAGGGCTGCAAGCGGTTTCTGACCAAGAAGATGCTGCTGATCGCCGTGCCCGCGCTGGTTCTGCTGCTGGGCGGCGGCGGCGCCGGCGCCTATTTCTTCCTGTTGAAGCCTTCGGACACAGCCAAGGCCAAGGTCGCCGAAGCCCCGCCGCTTACTCCGCCCCAGGTCGCCTTCACCGATGTGCCCGATATCCTCGTCAATATCCAAAGCGATGACGGCACGCCCACCTATCTGAAATTGTCGCTCTCGCTGGAACTGGACAGCAATCTGGAAAAGGCCGGCATGCAGCGCCCTGATGCCGCGGCTGGTCGACCAGTTTCAGTCCTATCTGCGCGAACTCCGGATCGACGATCTCAAAGGCTCGGCAGGCGTGCTGCGGCTCAAGGAAGAACTTGCTGCGCCGGGTCAATGTCGCCGCCGCCCCCTACAAGGTGCGCGACGTGCTTCTGAAACAGATGATCGTTCAATAGGGCCGCGGGATGAAGACCAGTATGGCGACAAGAACTCTGCGGGCAGGCCGTAAATGAGCGAGGAAACACCCGCGCCGGAAGCGGCGCCCGAGGCGGCGCCGGACGTCGCACCGGCAAACCCCGCCGCGGAAGCGCCGGCCGACGGCGCCGGCGCCGAACGGATCCTCAATCAGGACGAGATCGATTCCCTGCTGGGCTTCGATGTCAATTCCGACCAGGCGCAGGACAAATCCGGCGTGCGCGCCATCATCAATTCGGCGCTGGTCTCCTATGAGCGCCTGCCGATGCTGGAAATCGTCTTCGACCGCCTGGTGCGGCTGATGACGACCAGCTTGCGCAATTTCACCTCCGACAATGTCGAAGTCAGCCTGGATTCGATCACCTCGATCCGGTTCGGCGATTATCTGAATTCCATTCCCCTGCCCGCGATCCTGTCGGTGTTCCATGCCGAGGAACTGGACAATTACGGGCTCTTCACGGTCGATTCCAACCTGATCTATTCCATCGTGGACGTGCTTCTGGGCGGGCGGCGCGGCTCTTCGGCGATGCGCATCGAGGGCCGGCCCTATACCACCATCGAACGCACCCTGGTGCAGCGCATGGTGGAGGTGATCCTGGCCGATATGCGCGCTGCCTTCGAGCCGCTGGCGCCGGTCAATTTCACCCTCGACCGGCTGGAGACCAATCCGCGCTTCGCCGCCATCGCCCGGCCCGCCAATGCCGCGATCCTGGTCAAGCTCAGGATCGACATGGAAGACCGCGGCGGCCGCACCGAGCTGCTGTTGCCCTATGCGACGCTTGGAGCCCATCCGCAAGCTGCTGCTGCAGCAATTCATGGGCGAAAAATTCGGCCGCGATTCCATCTGGGAAAGCCATCTGGCCACCGAACTCTGGTCCACCAGGGTGGATATCGACGCGATCCTGGACGAACAGGTGATGCCGCTGCGCCAGATCATGAATCTGGAGGTCGGCCAGACCGTGATGCTGAACGCCACTCCGGATTCCACCATCGAACTGCGCTGCCGCGGCGTGCCGCTGCTGAAAGGCCGGATGGGCCGGGTGGGCTCCTCGGTCGCGGTCCGGGTGGATGCCGCCATCGAACGCACCGACGCATCCAAGGCTCTTTAGAACCGCGCCGGGCGTTATTGAAAAGGATGATGTGACATGGCCATGACCTTTTACGTCGAGATCGCGCTGGAAGTGCTGCTCGCCGCCACGCTTTGCTATTGCATCATCCTGGAACGCAGGCTGGCCCAGGTGCGCAAGGGCCAGGAAGGGCTGGGCCGCACCATCGGCGAACTCAATATGGCGATCGCGGGCGCCGGCGCCAGTTTGCGCGCGCTCAAAACCGCCGCCGGCGAAGCCGCGGGCACATTGGATCAGCGGCTGAAGCGGGCGCAGCTTGCATATCGACGAATTGTCGGTCTTGACCGGCTCCGCCGAGCGGATCGCCGAGCGGATCGAACGCGGAGTTGCCGCCACGCCCCGCTCGGTACCGCTGGCCGATGTCCCGCTTCCCTCCCGCAGCATCATGAGCCGGCTCGATGCGGCGAGATCCGCCCAATGAGCCGCACAGCCAGAAAAGGCCGGCGGTCCCTCCGCCTGCTGCCCAGCGTGGTGGTGGTGGGTGCCGGCCTCCTGGTCCTGAACGCTTCGGGCCTGGTTCACGACGCATTTGCCCAGGGCAAAGACGCCGTAGCGGCCAATGCCATCGCGCCGGCGCCCAAGCCGGGAAACAAGGATTACGCCGACGATCGCGACGAGGCCGCCAGCGCCGCGGAAGTGGACGTTCTGACCAGCCTTTCCAAGCGCCGCAAGGAGCTTGACGCCCGCCAGGCCCAGATTGAAGCCCAGGCGAATATCCTGGCGGCGACCGAAGCCCGGGTGGATGCCAAGATCGCCCAGTTGAAGAACCTGCAAAGCCAGATCGCCGCTCTGGTTGCCGAGCGCGATGCCGCCCAGCAAAAGCAGATGGCCGACCTGATCAAGACCTATTCGGCGATGAAACCCAAGGATGCCGCCCGCATCTTCGACAGCTTGGATGAAGCGGTCCTGCTGCCGGTCGCGGCGGGCATGAAGTCCGACGTGCTGGCGCCGGTCCTGGCGGCCATGACGGCGGAGCAAGCCCAGAAACTCACGGTCAGATTGGCCAACAAGCTGACTCTGCCCGCCACCAACGCCGCCCCGGCGCCGGTCGCCGCCGCTCCCAGCCCCGCCACCCCGGCTACCGCCGGAACCACCAATCCGGCGCAGGCCAAGGCCGGGGGCTGAAGCACAGGCCCAAAAGGCGCCCGATCGTGGTTTACCGAAGGTTAATACCGGCCGCGCCAAGATGAGGCCGTTCAAGGGGTTCAAGGGCTTGGCGCGTGTTTCCCGCATATTTGGCTTTGCCGGGCTGATGCTCCTGTCCGCGCTGCCGGCGCGCGCCGCCGACACCGTGACCGCCCTACCCGAGAGCGGATTCATTCGCCTGAATTTCAATCTGGAGCCGGCGGCCCGTGTCGCCGCAGTGGAAAAGGGCGGAATCCTCATCCTGTCTTTCGATCGCAAGGTGACGCTCACCCCGCAGGCGATCGTGAATCTGTCGGGAGGCGCCTTTGCCTCCGGCCATGCCGATGCCGATGGCAAGACGTTGCGCTTTGCCCTCAACCAGCCGATCCGCCTGCACCAAAGCGCGCTGGGCGGCCATGCCGTGGTCGATCTGGCGCCGTTGAGCTTCGCCGGCGCCATGCCCGATCTCACCCAGCCGCCCAAGCCGTCGCCCACGCCGCTCGAGATGGCCAAGCTGCCGGAGGTCCAGCTGCGGGTGGGTTCCTACGCCAATTTCACCCGGCTGGTGTTCGACTGGCCGCGTAATGTTCCGTATACGGTATTTCCCGGCGCCGGAAAGATGACCATCCGGTTTCAGGCCCTGGCCCGGATGGACCTGTCGGCGATCGCCCGCTTTTCGCCGCCCTGGGTGCGCAATGCCGCCTGGCACATCGAAGGCGGCAGCACCGTGGTCGAGTTCGAGACCGACAGCGATTCCGGATTCCACGATTTCCGCGACGGCACCAAGATCGCGATCGACATTCTGTCGCCCAAGGCCGACATGGCGGCCTATACCCCGCCGGGCACCGCGAAGCCCCAAGCCACATCGATCAAGGCCGCGCTCACCACCAGGCAAGCCGAGGCCATCGTTGAGACCGCCAGCCGCCTGGATGGAACGGCCAAGAGCCAGCCGCCCGCCAAGCCAGACGCAAAAGCCGAGCCAGCCCCGAAGACGGAGCCGGTCCCAAAGGCGGAGCCGGTCCCAAAGGCGGAGCCGGTCCAAGTCGAGACCGCCGGCGCACCGCCCCAGCCTGCCACGGCGGACGCGCCGAAAGTTCAAGCGACCGAAAGCCATCGCACCAGGAACGGTTTTGACCTAGTCTTAAAAAGTGCGGGCAACCGCGCCAGCGCCGTCTTCGTCCGCGGCCTTACCGCCTGGGTGGTGCTGGAAGACGCCCCGGCCTTCGACGCGACATCCCTGGTATCGCAACTGGGCGACTTCGCCACCGGCGTGGAGGCATCTTCGGGGCCCGCCATTTCCATTCTGCGCATCGGCCTGAAGCATCCCGCCAAGATCGCGGCGGAGACCGCCGGCCCCGATCTGAAGGTGCTGATCGGGGCGGATAACGCATCCCCGCCGATCGCGGTCAGCTTCGCCCGCAACCAGGACGATCCCAAGCGGGAATCGCTCACCACTCTGCTGCCGGGCTCCGACCGGGCGCTGAACCTGTCCGATCCCGTCATCGGCGACAGCTTGACCGTCATACCCGGCAACACCGGGCGGGCCATGCTCGCGGAACGCGACTACGCCCAATTCGCGGCGCTGCCCACCGCCAGCGGGCTGGTGATAACGCCTTATACCGACGATCTCTCGGTCAAAGCCACCGGCGGGCGGATCACCATCACCCGGCCGGGCGGGTTGTCGCTCACCCCGCCTTCCATGCCGGAAGCGGACGCGCCCGCGGCGCTGGCTGCGGAAAAGAACGGCCCCAGCTTCCTGGACTTCGCCGCCTGGGGCAGGCTCAGCGGCGGCTCGTTCCTGGCGACCGAGCGGGGCCTGACCGAGGCGGTGGCGCGGCTGGCGCCCGAGCGCGCCAACAAGGCGCGACTGGTCCTGGCCCGCTTCTATCTCGCCAATCATTTCGCCGCCGAGGCGCTGGGCCTGATCGATCTGATTCAGTCGGCCGATCCCGGGCTCAGGGGCGATGTCCAACTCACCACCATGCGCGCCGCCGCCGATTATATGATGGGCCGCTATCGCGACGCCCATAACGATCTGGCGGGGCCTTCCTTCGACGCCGACCGCCACGCCGCGCTGTGGCGCGGCCTGATCGAAGCGCGGCTGGAGAATTGGAAAGCGGCCCATACCTATCTGGATCAGGCCCAGCCGGTGTTGAAGACATATCCCCTGGCCTGGCAGGCGCGGGCGCGGCTGGACAGCGCGGAATCGGCCTTGGGGCTAGGGCGGCTGGAACTGGCCGATGCCGCCATGACCCGATTGCCGCAAAGTCTTACCCAAAAGGATGCGCTGGAAGCCAAGCTCATCCGGGCCCGGATGCTGGCGGCCGAGAATCACTATGCCGCCGCCGTGCCCGATTTCGCCGCGGTGGTGAATGGCGGCGACGAAAGACTGGCGGCCGAGGCGATCTATTATCAGACCAGCGCCGCGCTGGCGGCGGACGCCATCACCACCAAACAGGGCATCGACATATTGGAACGGCTGCGCTTTCGCTGGCGCGGCGATCTGTTGGAAATGAAGACCCTGCGCAAGCTCGCCTCTCTCTATTTCAAGCAGCGGCAATGGCAGGCGGGCTTGAGCACCTTGCGGGTGGCGGTACAGAATTTCGCCGGCCAGGATCAGGCTCGCGCCGCCCAGGACGATATGCGCGCCGCCTTCGTCAATCTCTATCTCAAGGGCGGCGCCGACAAGCTGCCGCCGGTGGAGAGCCTGGCGATGTTCTACGGCAATATCGACCTCACCCCCATCGGGCCGGACGGCGACGACATGATCCGCCGCATGGTGGACCGGCTGGCGGCGGTGGATCTGCTGGGGCCCGCCGCCAAGCTGCTGGCCTATCAGGTGGACAATCGCCTGGACGGCATCGCCAAGGCCCAAGTCGCCACCCGGCTCGCCGCCATCTATCTGATGGATCACAAGCCGCAAGCCGCGATCAATGTGCTGCACACCACCCAGATCAGCGGACTGCCCGACAATGCGGGCCATGACCGGATGCTTCTGGAAGCCCGCGCCTTCGCCGCCCTCAAGCAATGGGACAATGCCCTGGACCTGATCGCGGTGGACGATCAGCCCGACACGCAGAGGCTGCGCGCCGACATTTACTGGGAATCCGGCAATTGGGCGATGGCGGGCCAGAAGCTGGAGGATTTGCTGGGCGCGCGCTGGAGCGATCCCCTGCCCTTATCGGCCGGCGAACGCGGCCAGGTCCTGCGGGTGGCGGTGGCCTATTCCTTGGCCAATGACGAACCCAGCCTGGACCGGCTGCGCGATCATTTCGGGCCCAAGATGCGGCAACACGCCGGATGGCAACGCCTTTGCCGTCCTGTCGCAACAGATCGACATGCATGGCCTGGCCTTCCGCGAAGCCGCCGCCAAGATCGCCTCGGTGGATACGCTGGAAAATTTCATGAAGGACTTCAACAAGCGTCACGAGATGGTGGCGATCAACTAATTGATGACCCCTCCGCCCTTCGCTGGCCCGAGGGCCAGCTACGGGCACCTCCCCTATCAGCGTGCTTCGCACGCATAGGGGAGGCGGGTTCCGACCAAGCTTCAACAGCGCTTTGAACTGTCGTCTGCGGCCTACGTAACTAATCGGTGCTACGGCCAACCCCACCTCTAAGAGCTATGCGCGAGGGGGAAGAAAGTCACGGCCAAGCCGCACCAATTCCTGACGATACAGTCCCAGGCCCGCCTCCCCTTCGGCGCATAGCGCCTGGAAGGGGAGGTGGCCGTAGCAACCTCTCGAGGTTGCGTAGGCCGGAGGGGTTCTAAATAGAAGCGAGCCACGCGAGCGAACGCTCGCAGACCTGCTCCCAGCCCGGCTCGCCGATCAGCCAGTGGCTCATGCCGGGGATGACTTCGTAATGGGCCCGATCCTTGTAGAGAGCGGCGGTGCGCTTGACGGTGGCGGGCGGACTGATGCGGTCCGCGCCGCCGGTCAGGAACAGAAGCGGAGATTGCACCTTGCGCGCATCCACTTCGCTGGCGCGGCCCATATCCAGTCCCCAATGCAGAACTTCGAAGGTGGCGCGACCAGATTCGGGAACGAAGCGGCGAAAAATCTTTTCGCGCTGGGCTTGCGGGAAGCGGTCGAGCGAATGCGCCGCGGCGATGTCGAAATCCGGCGCCAGGATCGCGCTCCAAAAACCCACCCGCAACATCAGGCTTTGCGCTGCGCCGATCTCGAACAAGGTGGTGGGAGGCACGCCCCAGGGCGCCGACGGCGCCAGCAGAACCGCGCCGGCAATTCTTTGGCGCGCCGCCAGCATCTGCGCCAGAAGTCCACCCATCGAATGCCCGACCAGGACCGGCGGCGTCTTCATTGCCGCGATCGAGCCTTCCAGATCGGCCACATAATCGGCCAGACTTGTGGTGGCCAGCGCCGGCGGAGGTTTCGCGCCATCATGAAACCGCAAGGCCGGCGTTTCGACCGCGTAGCCCGCCTTGCGAAACCGCGCCGCGAATGCGTCCCAGGCCCAAGGCCCGGCAAACCCGCCATGGATCATCACCACCGGCGGCTTCGGCGCCTTTTTCCGACCCGTCATGGGGGCTTGGCCAGATGGCGAAAGGCCGCCACGATCTTGGTGTAGGAATCCCGCTTGAACGGCACGATCACCTGCGGCAGCTCCTCCAGCGAGAGCCACTTCCAGGCCGAGAATTCCGGCTCATGGGCATGAAGGTCGATATCGCCGTCCTCGCCCAGGAACCGCAAGGCGAACCATTTCTGGCGCTGGCCGCGGTATTTGCCGTGAAAAGCGATGCCCACAAGATGCCGCGGCAGATCGTAGGTGATCCAGTCTGTCATTTCGGCGATGATTTCGGCCTTGTCGGTGCCGGTTTCTTCCTTGAGTTCGCGGAAGACGGCCTGGCGCGGCTCCTCGCCTTGGTCGATGCCGCCTTGCGGCATCTGCCAGCCTTCGACCGTCTGGTCGATTCGCTTGCCGACAAAAATCAGGCCCCGGCGATTGATGAGCATCACTCCGACAGCGGGGCGGTAAGGAAGCTTGGCATGATTGGGCATGAACATACTTTGCATGATTTCCGGGACGCGGGAGGAATTTGCGCCCGGACGCCGACTCTGCGCCCTAATTTCCGGGCGCGCTCACTATGGCGGAGACCGGGACCAGAACAAACCCCCGTTTCTCCAGCCCCTTGGCCCAAAGCGCGATGCGCGCCACGCTGATCGGATAAAGAGAGGCCGATCCGATCGCGCTGCCATGCGCCCGCGCCTGGCTTTCCAGATCGGAGAGACGCTTGTCGATCTCGAGCGCGGTCTGGATGCCGTCCAAGGTTTCGGTCGCCTTGGCGAAGGCGGTGCCAGAGCGGCCGGCTACGTCGGCGGCGGCCGATTGGGGCGTCGCGCCGTTGTCGTAGAAGTAAAGGCCTCGGTGGGCGAATTGGGTCATCGCCGGCGACAACGCATCCGCATCCGTCAGAAAGCGCTGGCCTAATAGATTGGTCGCCCCGGCATAGCCGGTAAAGCGCGACAACGTCCAATTCAGCCTTTGGGGATTGGCGTCGCGTTCGATGCCGGCGCGCAGCGTATGGGGTCCGGGATCGCTGTCGGGGAAATCCATGGGCTCCATCGGCACTTCCAGTAGAACCTCATGGCCCGTCTGGCGCGCTTGCGACACCCAATGCTGCACATCGGCGGCATAGGGCGCGAATGCCAAGGTGACGGACGCCGGCAGACTATCCAGCGCCGCCGTCGTCGCCTTGGGACTCAGGCCCAGGCCGGATACCACGATGGCGATGCGGAATTTGCCCTTGGCAGCGGGCGCGGCATAAGCCGCCATCGGGGTGCGGCCGTCATCGGCGATGCGCGGCAGGGGACCCGCGGGGCTGTTCTCGATCAAGGCGGGATCGGCCACCAGGGCATGGCCGGCGAAGACCGGCTGGGTGATCACCACCGGCGGCGCGGCTGGCTTGGCGCTTGGCCTGAGCGCGGGCATTTGCTGGGGCGGCGGCGGCACCGACAGGTCGAGCGAGACCTCGGGCCGGTTCACTTTGCCTAGAACGGTGATGGCCAGCGCCCCGGCGGCCAGCGCGCAAACGAGGCCGGCGCTGGCAAGCGCCAGCGCCCGTGTCGCGCGGGGAGCGGTCGGAACCGACATAGCGGCCCGATTCAGCCCCAAACATGGTTAGAAGAGGGTTAATGCCCCCTCCGGTCTTCGCTGGCCCGAGGGCGTAGCTCACGAGCATCTCCCCCGCCAGCGTGCTGCGCACGCGCGGGGGCGAGGGGTCACAACCAAGCTTCAACAAGCGCTAGATCAGCTTGGCCGGAACCCGCCTCCCCCGCCGCGCGAAGCGCGCAGTGGGAGGTGAATTCGACCTGACTCGAGAGAAGGTGCGACTTGGTCCCGGCTTTCTTCCCCCGCAAGGCCAGCGGTCTAAAGCTCGGCAGCAAATTGGTTCGTCTTGGTCCCGGCTTTCTTCCCCCGTGCGGCGAAGCCGCTGGCGGGGGAAGTTGTGCGCTAGCGGGCTTGCCCGCGTGGCGCACAGATGGGGGCAGATTTAGTCAGCATTCTTCGCCGGTTTGGTCACCGCGGCCACCGTCATCTTGCCGTTCAGCAGATCTTCGGCATAGGAAAGCTGGAAGTCGTCATATTTCTTGCCGGGCGCGGGCTGGATCACTGGCGCGTTGACCTTTTTCTTCACCGGCTCGCCAATCAGATGCCCCGGCAGATCGGCTTCCGACGGCCGCGCGATCTTGGGCACATTGGCTTCGGTCCCCTGCGCTACCGCGATATCGGGGGTGATGCCCTCGGCCTGAATCGAGTGACCGGAGGGCGTGTAATAGCGCGCCGTGGTCAGCCGCAGCGCTCCGCCGCCTTCGCCCAGCGGAATGATGGTCTGCACCGAACCCTTGCCGAAGCTGGTCATGCCGATGATGGTGGCGCGCTTGTGATCCTGCAGCGCGCCCGCCACGATTTCCGAGGCCGAGGCGGTACCGGCATTGACCAGAACCACGATCGGCTTGCCGTCGGTGATGTCGCCGCCCTTGGCGTCATAGCGCTGGGTATCTTCGGGATGGCGGCCGCGGGTGGAGACGATCTCGCCGCCGGTCAGAAAATCGTCCGATACCTGGATCGCCTGATCCAGAAGCCCGCCCGGATTGTTGCGCAGGTCGATGATATAGCCCTTGATGCCGGGGCCGATCTGCTTCTTGAGTTCGCGCACCGCCTTTTCCAGGCCGGGCCCGGTCTGCTCGTTGAAGCCCGGAAGCCGGATATAGCCGACATCGCCTTCCCGCCGCCATGTGTCGGCATCCACCTGCACCACGGCCCGCTGCAGCGTCACATCGAAGGGCTTTTTCTCGCCTTCGCGCAGAATGGTGAGGGTGACCTTGGTGCCCTCGGGACCGCGCATCCGGTCGATGGCGTCATTGAGCGGCAGGCCGGCGATGGATATCCCGTCGATGCCGGCGATGCGGTCATTGGGCTTGATGCCCGCCTTGGCCGCAGGCGTGCCGTCGATCGGCGAGATCACCTTGATCAGGCCGTCTTCCTGGGTGACCTCGATGCCGACGCCGCCGAACTGACCCTTGGTGGTGATCTGCATGTCGCCATAGGATTTGGCGTCCATATAGCTGGAATGCGGATCCAGACTGGAGACCATGCCCTGGATGGCGGCGCTGACCAGTTCGCTGTCCTTGACGGGACGCACATAATTGGCCCGCACCCGTTCGAAGGCATCGGAGAAGAGATCGAGTTGGCGATAGGCGCCGGTGTCGCTGGCGCCCTGTGCTTCCGGCAGCAAGCCCAGCGCCAGGCCGAAACCCGCAACGCCCCCCAGCATCACCAGAACAATCTTTCTCATGTTCCCTTCGCCTTCCGCGATTCCGGCCTCAGCCAGGGCCGAGGATCCAGTCCATGACCGTTCTCTCGCAACTCGAAATAAAGCTGTTCAGTCCGCGAACCGCTTTCGGCTGGCATGCTGCCGACGGGCTCGCCCGCCAGCACTTCGTCATTCGGCCGCACGGTCACGCGCCCGAGTCCGGCCAGCACCAGATCGTAGCCAGTGGTGATCTCCAGGATCAAGACCTGTCCGGACTTATGGTAAGGACCGGCGAACAAAATCCGGCCGTCGGTGGGGGCGATCACCTGGGCTTTGGCCCGCGTCAGATAGGTAAGGCCCGGATTTTTGATATTTTCTTCGGACAGGGCCTTGGCCGGGGCAATAGTTCCCACCACCGGCGGCAAGAGCGCGCCTTTGGTCAGGGGCCCCAGCGAATCGGAATTGGAAGCTGTCACAACTGTAATGCCGTCGTCACTGTCGCCGGCGCGGCGGAGCCCCGCCACCCGGCTGACCAGCGCCTGGAAATCGGCCGCCTTGGCGGCGATTGCGGCCAGCTTGGTGCGAAGCACGTCATATTCGCCGCCGGCCTGTTCGGCGGCCGCTTCCTTCTGGGCGGTCAGAATTTCCAGCTCCGCCCGCGCCTTGGTGAGCTGCTGGGCGGTTTGAGAGGCCTCGGCGCGCCGCGTGACCAGCGCCGCCCGCGTTGCCTTGAGTTCATCGATCCGGCGGGCCAGCCGGGTGGCTTCGGCATAGAGCGGCGGCAGGCTCGCGCCGACCAGCATGGACCCCCGCGCCGCCGCCAGGGCATCGTCGGGCCTCACCGCCAGCGCCGGCGGCATGTCGTGCTGCAGCTTTTCCAGGATCGCCAGCAGCTGGGTCACCGAGATGCGGTCGCGCTTGAAGCCCTGGGTCAGTGCCGCGTCCTCTTTCTCCAGGCGGCCGATTTCCGCGCCCAAATTCACCGCTTCCCGTTCCAGGCTTTCGACTCGAGCCGCGGTGGCGATCAGTTTCTTGCGCAGGCTGGCGGCTTCCGAGGAAAGCTGCTCGCTTTTCTGCCTGGCGCTGGCCACCGCCGGCTTGTCGTGAGCGATTTCATCCTTGAGCTTGCCCAACTGCTGGGCGCTGGAGGGAAGCTTGCCCAGCGATTTGGTGGGGATCGCCTTGGAAAGATCGAGCGGGATATCGGGTTCGGACTTGCCCTCTTCCTTCAATGCCGGGCGCGGGCGCGGGCTGACCGCCACCGTCACTTTCTTGTCCTTGGGCGGGCCAGCCGCCAGCGCGGCCGGCATTCCCGCCGCCACGGTCAGCAAAAGAATGAGGGTTCTGCGCAATCCTAACCTTTCTTGAGCAGGGAGTGACCCGTCATCGGTTGCGGGCTTCTCGAGTCCCATCAAGGCCAGCATGGTGGGCGCGACATCGGCCAGGCGGCCATTCTCCAGCGCCGTACCCTTGGGCACGTTGACCGCCACGATGGGGACATCGAAGGTGGTATGGGCGGTATGCGGCTCGCCGGTCTTGGGATCCTTCATCATCTCGACATTGCCATGATCGGCGGTCAGCAGCATCACCCCATGCGCTTTCTCGATCGCGGTCCGGAGCCGGCCCAGGCATTCGTCGATCGCATCCACCGCCTTGATCGCCGCCTGCATCACCCCGGTATGCCCCACCATGTCGGGATTGGCGTAATTGGCGACGATGAGATCGTATTTGCCGCTTGCGATGGCTTCCACCAGCTTGTCGGTCACCTGATAGGCGCTCATTTCCGGCTTGTGATCATAGGTCGAAACTTTGGGACTGGGCACCAGGATACGGTCCTCGCCCGGGAACAGATCCTCGCGCCCGCCATTCAGGAAGAAGGTGACATGGGCGTATTTCTCGGTCTCGGCGATGCGCAGCTGCTTCAGGCCGTGCTCGGCCATCACTTCGCCCAAGGTCTCGCGCACATCCTCGGGCGGGAAGATCGCGGTCATCATGGTGGAAAGCTCTTGCGAATATTCGGTCATGCCCGCCGCGGCGCTGAATTCCACCACCCGGGCGCGCTGAAAGTTCTGGAAGCCGCCATCCAGCAGCGCCAGCGAAATCTCCCGGGCCCGGTCGGCGCGGAAATTGGCGAACAAAAGGCCGTCGCCGTCCGCCATGCCGGCATAATCGCCCAGCACCGTGGGCACCACGAATTCGTCGGTGACGTTCTGGATATAGGACGCCTCCAGCGCCGTGAAAGCGTCGGTGTGGCGCGGCGCATCGGCATCCGCCAGCGCTTCATAGCATTTCCGGATCCGGTCCCAGCGCTTGTCGCGGTCCATGGCATAATAGCGTCCCGACAGGCTCGCCATCCGGACCCCGGCCACCCCATCGATGTCGGCGAGGAATTTCTGGATGAAGCCGCGCGCGCTTTTGGGCGGGGTGTCGCGGCCGTCCAGAAAGGCATGCACGAAAACCGGCAGCCGCGCTTCGGCCAAAACCTTCACCAGCGCCACCATGTGATCCTGATGCGAATGCACCCCGCCCGGCGACATCAGACCCATCAGATGCACGGCGCCTTTGGTGCCCGCCACTTTCTGCGATCAGTTCGCGCAGCGCCGGCCGCGCCGCCAGCGAACCATCCTGGATCGCCGCATCGATGCGCGGCAGATCCTGGACCACGATCCGGCCCGAGCCGATATTCATATGGCCGACTTCGGAATTGCCCATCTGGCCTTGCGGCAATCCCACCGCCCGGCCCGAGGTCTGCAACAGGGCATGCGGACACTGCTCCAGCATGCCGGTGTAATTGGGGGTCTGTGCCTGGGCTATGGCGTTGTCTTTTTTTTCGGCGCGCCAGCCCCAGCCGTCCAGAATGCACAGCAGGGCGGGGCGGGGGGCTGACATGTCGGAATCCTTTGAAGTCGATATGGTCTGGAACATAAGGAGCCGGTCATGGCGTCATCAAGCGACCGGAAATGCGTGCGCGGGATCAATCTCTCCATTTTCCGGCCGGCCGGCCAAAACAACAGGGCAAAAGCTGCCGGGAGAAGCCCGAACAGCGTTCGGACATACATCTAACATATTGAATTCAATAAACTATCATAAACGGCCGCCCGGCACAAAACTGGCAAGGCAATAGCCCGAAAACAGGCAGAAGCCGAGTATATGCGCCGCGCAGCTTTTATTTTTCGTTTTGCCGCCCTGGTCCTGGGCGCCGGCCTGATGGCCGCCCCGGCCCCCGTGCTCGCCTTTTCGCGGGTCAAGGACCTGATCGATGTCGAAGGTATTCGCGACAATATGCTGGTGGGCTATGGCCTGGTGGTGGGCCTGAACGGCACCGGCGATTCCCTCAAGAACGCGCCTTTCACCCAGCAGAGCCTGCAGGCCATGCTGGAACGGCTGGGGGTCAACACCCGCGGCCAGACCATGCAGACCAAGGATGTGGCCGCGGTGATGGTGACGGCCAATCTGCCGGCCTTCGCCAGCGGCGGCACCCGCATCGACGTCAATGTCAGCGCCATGGGCGACGCCAAGAATTTGCAGGGCGGCACGCTGCTGGTGACGCCCTTGTTCGGCGCCGACGGCCAGACCTATGCCGTGGCCCAGGGTCCCGTCGCGGTCGGCGGCTTTTCCGCCCAGGGCCAGGCCGAAAGCGTCACCCGTGGCGTGCCCACGGCCGGACGCATCGCCAATGGCGCCATCGTGGAAAAAGAAACCGGCTTCCACCTCGCCAGCATGAACCAGGTGAAACTGTCGCTGCACAATCCCGATCTCACCACCGCCACCCGGATCGCCCAGGCGGTCAACACCTATCTGGGCAACAGCCTGGCGGTGGCGGCGGATCCCTCGAATGTGGAATTGCGGGTGCCGGCCAACTATCCCGGCGGCGTGATGGGCCTGCTCACCGATATCGAACAGGTGAAAGTCGATCCGGACCAGCCGGCCAAGGTGGTGATCGACCAGACCTCCGGCGTGATCGTGATGGGCTCGGATGTGCGCATCTCCACCGTGGCGATCGCGCAGGGCAATCTCACCATCCGGGTCAACGAAACCCCGCAGGTCAGCCAGCCGTCGCCCTTCTCCAACACCGGCAATACCCAGGTCGTGCCCCGCACCTCGATCCAGGTCGATGAAGACAAGGGCAACAAGATGGCGGTACTCAGTCAGGGCGTCTCCCTGCAGAATGTGGTGGACGGCTTGAACGCGCTGGGCGTGGGTCCGCGCGACATCATCTCGATCCTGCAGGCGATCAAGGCGGCCGGCGCGCTGCAGGCCGATATCCAGGTGATCGGCTGATGGATACGAGCTTGCAAACCGCGCTGATGGCGGCGCAGACCGCGCCGGTCAAGGCGCCGTCGCCGACCGGCAACGCGGCCGCCGCGACCAAGGCGGCCAAGAATTTCGAGAGCGTATTCATCTCGCAATTTCTGGGCTCGATGTTTTCGGGCATCCCCACCGACGGCCCCTTTGGCGGCGGCGAAGGCGAAGAGATGTTCCGCTCGCTGATGACCGACCAATATGCCAAGTCCATCGAATCCCGCGGCGGCTTCGGCATAGCCAGCACTGTGGCCCGCCAGCTTCTAAGCCATCAGGAGGCGCCGCAACCGGCGGCGGCGACGCCATGAGCGAAGCCCTGCCCCAGGACGCGCCGCGCATGGAAAGGCTGATTTCGCTGGCCGAAAGGCTGGTGGTGGCGCTGGAGGCCGACATTGCGGCGCTGAAGGCCGGCAAGCCCGGCGAGATGAAAAGCATGGATCCGGAAATCCAGAAACTGTCCCTGCTCTATGGCCGCGAGGCGCAGAATTTCGACATCCGCATCGCCAAGGCGGCGCCCGCCGGCCTGCGCGACCGGTTCCTGGCCATCACCGCCAAATTCCGCCAAGTGCTGGAACTGCATGCCCGGATGCTGGCGCGGGTGAAGAACGCCTCGGAAGGCATGATCCAGGCCATCGCCCGCGAGGTCGAGCGCATCAACGCCCCGACGCGCACCTATAGCCCGCAGCCCGGGTACAAGCCGCGTCCCGCCGGTGCGATGTTGTTTAATCGGGTGGTTTGATTTTACCCCCTCTGCCTTCGCACGCTCGAGAGCGTGCTACGGCATCTCCCCCGCCAGCATGCTTCGCATGCGCGGGGGCGAAGGGGCGCGACCAAGCTTCGACAATATTGGATCGTCTTGGTCCCAGCGTTGGTGCGTCTTGGTTGGGACCCGCCTCCCCCGTTGCGCGAAGCGCATGATGGGGGAGGTGGCCGTAGCAACCTCTCGAGGTTGCGTAGGCCGGAGGGGGTAACAGATAGAATCTACCCGCCCAGGGCGGAGAGAAGGCTGGTGAGACTGTTGCCGCTGCCGCCGCCGCTGGTCTGTCCGGCCACGATCGACTGGATGTTGCTGACCGCGCTGTTGGCGTCGGTGCCGAGCAGCGACAGCGCCAGATTGTAACTGGCGAGCTGGGCGGTGGTGGCGGCGGATGCGGTGCCGCTGGTATTGCCCGTTATGGGCGATGGGGGCGGCGCATTGGATTTCTGATAGGCGCTCTGGATGCTCGACAGCACGCCCAACAGTTGCGAGCGGGCCAGATCGGCGCCGGTCTTGGTCGAAATATCGAGCGTGCCGGTCAGGCCCAATCCATAGGTCGGGTTGCTGGTCGCGGTGCTGGAGGCCGAGCTTTTCGAGGCGCTGCCGGTGGCGGGCGCGCTGAGCGTGCCGGCCGGGATTCCGAGCCGGGCCAGGGCGTCGAAATCGGCCGGCCCCGCAATCAGGTCGATGGTGTTGCCGGCGTTGACGGTGATCTTCAGGCCTTCGGCATTGCCGGTGTAATTGGCCTCCGCCTTGCCGATCGACCCCAACTGGGCATTGATCTTGTTGGCCAGGGAGGAAATGGTTTCGCCCTGATCGATGCTGATGGTGGTGGTGCGCGGCGCCACGCCCTCGATCTTGATCTGGAAACTGTCGCCTGCCCGCAAGCTGGTCATCGCGGTCAGGTCCACCGACTGATTGAGATCGATGGTGCCGCGCGGCAGGCCCAGCGCGTCCAGCACGCTGGAGCCGCTGGGATCGATCGCAAGGCCCGCGCCGGTGGACTGGCCGTCGGCGCCGCCATATTGCTGTGTCCATTGGATGCTGCCGTTGGGATTGATCGCGCTGGCAAACGCGTTGGTGACATTCTGGATATTGCGCTGCTGCCCGGCAAAGGTGCCCATGGTCGAGCCGGTAAGATAGACGGTGCCGTCGGCACCCACCGTCATCGCGCCGCCCTGGTCGCCGGCCGAGGTGCCGACATAGGAGACGTGATCGGCGTTGGCGCTGGCGCCATTGTCGGTGAGGGCGAAGACAAAGGCGTCGGTGCCGCCGGTGGACGCGCGCGGCGATGCTGGCTTGGCCGCCCGCGGTCAAATTGGCGTTGGAGGTGGTGCCGGAGACATAGACCTGGCTGCCGGAAACCGTGAGCCCGCCGATCCCGCCGCCGGCGGACAGCGCGCCCAGATCCTGGGTCCAGGCCGGGGCCGAAGTGATGTCGCCACTGGCATATTTGCTGACGATGGCTTCGCCATTCTGGATGCTGGCGACATACAGGCTGCCGTCGGCGCCGGTGGCGGTGGCGCTCACTTGATCGTCGCCGCTGGTGCCGAACTGGTTCTCCGCCAGCAGATTGCCCTTGGAATCGAATTTGGCGAGATAGGCGTCGGCGCCGCCTTGCGCGGTCTGGCCGGAGCCGATCAGCCCGCCGGGGATGGAGGTCTGCCCATTGACGGGGTTGGCCAGCGGATAGCCCGATACCGATCCGCCGATATAGATATTGCCGCTGGCATCGACGCTCACCGTATTGGCCTGATTGTTGGCCAGGGTCTGGATCTGCTTGATCCAAGTCTGGTTGCCTTGCGCGTCATAGCGGGCGACGAAGGAATCCTGATTGCCGTCGGCGACCGAAATGGTGGTGAGATCGGCGGTCGAGGAGCCGGTGACCACCACGCCGCCGGAGGGATCGAGCGCCAGCCCGAACGCATCGGCGCTGCCGGCGCTGCCCAGCAATTTCTGCCATACCACATTGCCGGCGGAATCATATTTGGTGAGATAGGCGTCCTGGGTGCCCTGATTGAGCTGGCTGCCGAAATTGCCGGTGGCAGTGCCGATCACAAAGATGTTGCCGCTTGCGTCGACCACGGTGTTGGCGGCGGTGGTGGTGCCGGTGGTGGCGCTCTGGTTGGAGGAAAAGACGCCGGTCGGCGTGCCGGAAAGGCCCGACAGCTTGGTCAGACGGCCGCTCTGGTCGGCGGGGGTGGTGGTGGTGGTGGTGGTGCCGGATTTTCCTGGTGTGGTGGTATTGGTCTCGGTGGCGAGACCGGAATTGCCCACCATGTAAAGGGCGGGCGTGGACGCGGCGGAAAGTGAAATCGTTTCATTGGCGCCGGGCGTGATCTGCAGGCCGTAGGTGGCGTTCTTGTCCGAGGTGGCGGTGCCGCCCTTTTGGGTTTTCTGGAAGCGGGTCGAAAAGCCGCCGGCCGAGAGCTGCGAATTGATGTAGCTGACGATATTGCCCAGGGTCAGCGAACCCGGCACCTGGCTGAGATCGATCGGTACATCGGTCGAGACCCCGCCTTTCTTCACCGAAATGGTGAAGCTGCTGGAGGCGGAAAGCCCGGGCAGGGGATTGTCGATATTGGTGTTGGTGACCAGCTGCCGGGTCGCGTAGGTAAACCCGCCAAAGCCGATGGTGGCGGTCGATGTGGTGGACGCCGACGGCTTGGCGGCCTGCAGCGTGTAATTGTTGAAGCTGGTGGAAGAAAGATACTGCTCCACCTGGGCCAGGCCGGTCTGGAAGCGGGTGTTGAGGCCCGCCATCACTCCCGGCGTATCAGTGGCGCCCTGCGCCAGCTTGGTGAGATAGGCCAGGTTATTGACCGCGGTGTAGAGCGAAAAGAGCTTCTGATTGTCCTGCTCGAGCTTGGAATCGCTGGTGGCGCCCGGCGACAGAGGCACATTCGTCGTGTCGAGGAAATTGGTGGTGGAAAGAACCTTGGCGGTTTGCGCGTTGCTGTTGGGCAGCGGGTTCTGCCAGGGCGGATTGTCCTTGGCGGTGGCGCTGTTGGCGGGCGTCCGGCTGGCCAGCGCGTTTTGCGCCGCCACCGCCGATGGCGATGACGCCAGCTGGGTCTGGTAATAGCCCAGCAAAACGGATGCATCCAATCCGGGGAGGCCGACACTCGACATGGGCCCGACCGTGGCATTTCCGGCGTTAAGACCGGGATAATGACGGCCCCGCAATCCGCAAGAGTCCGCTCACAAAACAGGCTTAACGCGGTCTTAAGGCGCAAGGCACCAGAAAGACGCGATGCCGGTCTCGCACCATGCCTATGACCAAGGCCTGAAACTGTCGTCCCAGGGACGCCATCTGGAGGCCATTTCCTGTTTCGAGCAGGTGCTGGCGGCGGATCCCAACGATACAAAAACACTGTTCGCCCTGGGCAACACCGCCCGGGCCTTGAACCTGGCCGAGCCCGCGGCGGATTTTTTCCGCAAGGTGCTGGCGCTGGAGCCGGGCCGGGTCGAGGCTTTGGTCAATCTCGCCAATCTGCTCAGGACTCAAGGGCGGTTCGAAGCGGCGGCGGCCTTGCTGGAACCCGCGCTAGCGCGCAATCCGCAGAGCCCGGAATTGCTGCTGACCCTGGGCTCGGTGTGGCGCGAAGCCGGCGACAACGCACGCGCGGGCGACTATTGCCGCGCCGCTTTGGCGTCCGATCCCGATTATCCCCCTGCTCTTTCCAATCTGGCTGATCTCCTGGCGGATGATGGGGACTTCGAATCGGCCCGAACACTGTACGACCGCGCCATCAAGGCCGATCCCGGCAATGCCCAGGCGCGGCTCAACCGGGCGGTGCTGCATTTCCTGGCCGGCAATCTCAGGGATGGCTGGCGCGACTATGACGCCCGCGCCGCCATCCCCAACAAGGTACCGGCCACAAGTCTCAAGCTGGCGGAATGGCGGGGCGGTCCCTTGAAACGCACCCGGCTGCTGGTCCGCGCCGAGCAGGGCGTCGGCGACCAAATCATGTTCATGAGCCTGATGCCCGATCTGCTGATCCGTGCCCAAGCCGAAGGCGGCTCGGTGATCCTGGAATGCGAGCCGCGCCTGGTTTCGCTGGCGGAACGATCCTTTCCCGCCGCAACCGTCAAGCCGCAATCGCTTTCCACCATCCAAGGTGTCATCACCGCCGATTATGGCTGGTTGAAAGCGGCGGGCGGCGCCAATGCGGCTTGCCTGATGGGATCTCTGCCGCGCCAGCTGCGGCCGAGCCTGGATTCATTTCCGAATGACAAATTCTTCCTGGCACCGGATGCGGCGGAGAAAGCCCGTTGGACCGGAATTTTTGCCGGCCTCGGTGCCGCGCCCGGAATCGGCGTCTGCTGGCGCAGCGGCAAATCCGGCGGCCATCGCGCCGTGCAGTATGCGCCGCTGGAGGCTTGGGGTTCGTTCCTGCGTGATCTGCCGGGTACCCTGGTTTGCTGTCAGTATGACGCCCCGGCTGAGGAGATCACGGCGCTGGAAACATGGAGCGGGCGAACGATCTTCGTGCCGCCGTCGCTGGACCAGAAAAACCAGCTCGATCGCACCGCCGCTATGTTGTCGGCGCTGGATGTGCTGGTCAGCGCGCCCACCGCGGTGTCGTGGCTTGCCGCGGGCGTGGGCACGCGCACGCTCAAGCTGCTCTATGACTCAAGCTGGACCGCCTTTGGACAGGATCATGAACCGCTGGCGCCAACCTGCCGCTGCGTGCGTCCCGGCATGCGTGGCGACTGGAAAGACACCTTCGCGCAGGCGGCGGATTTTATAACGCGGCCCTGAGCGGCGCCCGCTCTTCTTTCAAGGCGGCAGCGAGATCGGCGGCAATGCGCGCCGCTCCGTGGCCGTCGATGGTGGCAAGACCGGCGTTGCGCATCTCCCGCCGCCGGCCCGCGTCATTCATCAGGGCCCTGACGTTTGCCAGGATGTCCCCGGCCGCGACATGCGCCGCCACGCCCAGGGAAATGCCCATGCCCGCCGCCTCGAAAGCGCTGGCCGAGCGGGCATGATCCTCGCTCAGGCAGAGATAGATGGCGGGCACGCCGAACGCCGCCAGTTCGTAAGCGGTGACGCCGAAGGCGCAAAGCGCCAGGTCCGCCGCGGCATATTCGGTGGCAAGATCGTCGGCGCCCTCCACCGTCTCATAATTGCTCTTCAAGCCGGCCACCGCGGCGCCGATCTTGGCGGCGTGCTTCATGCCGGTGCCGATGACAAAGCGGATGCGGAATATGGGATCGAGCGGCTTGAGCGCCTGGGCCGCGCGCAATGTCAGGCCTTGCGGATCGCTGCCGCCCATGGTCACCAGCAGGGTGGGACGGGCGGAAATCGCCCGCGCCGGGGTCAGATGCGGATTAAGCCCCAGCAGCGCCCATTCCCAGCCGATGCGGGCCACGGTGCGCGCGCCCGTCCAGTCCAAGGCGCGGGCCTGCGGCACCGGCGGATAATAGGCGAAGTCGGCGGCCAGCCTTGTATCGGACCCATCGTCGATGACCGCAACCAGGGAGACATCGCGGCGGATTCTTTCCAGTTCCGCGCGCGCCGGGCCCTCGCGGCCGTCCAGCAGCAACATGTCGGGCGCCCGGTCCTCTATCAGTCCAGCCAGATCGCGATGGTCTTCGATCGGCGTCACCTCGAAACCGGCGCGGCGGATCAGGAGCGCGGCATCGTCCGTGCCATTGAGCGCGAACACCACGCCGATGCTTTCACGGTCGCGCAGCGCGCGGGCCAGCGCCACCATGCGCTTGACATGGCCGTAACCGAATTTGCCGCCGCCGTCGCAGCGGATCAGCGCCAGCCCGCCCGCCGGGAGAATGGGCTTCTGCCGCACATGCCGGTTGATGGCGCGCAACTCCGGCTCGCGCTCCAGAAGCGCCAGCAGATCGGCCAGCACCGCCTCGCCCGCCTTGGCACCCAGCCGGGCATGCGCCGCTTCGACAAAGGCGAGATCGTCGGGCGTGTCGACGGTCAACCGCCCGCCCGGCCGCGCCAGCAGGGGATAGGCGCCGGCCCGGGCGATGGGCACGAAATCGGGATGCAGCTTGAAATAGCCGGTGACATGCTCCTGCGCCACCGGATCGGCGCCCGCGTCCATCATCAGCTTGTCCAGGCCGCGGCGGCTCAGGGGATCCACGCCTTCATGGGCGCAAGGAGCGCCGTCTTCCATCATCACATAATCGCCGCCCTGCTCGATCAGGCTGGCGATCAGATGATCGACAAAGCGCGCGTCCAGAAAGGGTGCGTCCGACGACACCCGCACGATGATGTCGGCATCAAGCTGCTCGGCGGCGCGGGCGAAGCGCGCCAGCACATCGTCTTCCGGCCCGCGCACCACCGGGACGCGATGGACCGCGCCGAATTCCACGATCGCCTCATCCAGCGGGTTGGTGGTGGTGGCGATGGCGATGTCCTGGATCAGGCGGGATTTTTTCAAGCGATGGATGATGTGCCAGAGCAGCGGCCGGCCGGCGATGGGCTTCAGCACCTTGCCGGGCAGCCGGGTCGAGCCCATGCGGGCCTGGATAATGGCTACGATGCGCGGATGTTTTTGCGCATTCATCAGTTGACGCCCTCACGGATCCGCCTCTCCCCGCACATGCGCAGCATGTTGGTGGGGGAGGTGGTCGTAGCTGGCTCTCGAGCCAGCGAAGACCGGAGGGGGGCAGTCACGCCGCCTCGCCCCGATAGCTGGCCCGGACGTGTTTCAAGGGCCGCATGCCGTCTTCGGGATCGGCCCGCCAGTCGCGGTCGGACAATTCGGAGGCTTGCGGCCCCTTGAAGCCATCGCCGTCGGCCAGGAGACTTTCGCGGATGCGCGCGATCACCGGCGCGATCTCGTCCGGCAGCCAGCAATGGCCGGCGGCATATTCCGCGCCCTTGCCGTCGAGATCGAGATGGAATTCCACCGCCCGCGCGCCCCAGCGATGCACCGCCCGCTCGATCACCGCCGGCCGCCGTGTGTGATCGGACCAGCCGGTGGGAAGGCCGGTGGCGGCGCGGATGCTCTCGATCGCCGAGAGATTTGCTTCGGCCACCGGGGTGGGATAGGCGGAGACGCAATGAAGCAGGGTGACATCCCTGGCGCCGGCCTCTTTCAAGGTGCGGGAGGCGGCCAGGATTTCATCCATCGTGGCCATGCCGGTGGACAGCACCACCGGTTTTCCCGTCCCCGCGCAGGCCTTGAGCAGGTCGCCGACCAGAAGCTCGTAAGACGCGATCTTGTAGAAATCGACGTAGGGCGCCAGTTCCGCCACCGCCTCCAGATAGAAAGGCGTACAGGAAAACCGGATTTTCCGGACCGAACAATGTTCGGCAAGTGGCGCCAGATGGGACAGCGGCAACTCCCAGGCCTTGCGCGCCCGATGCTTGGGGCTTTGGGCCAGGATTTCGGGCGCGAACATCCGCTCGATCTTGAACAGTTGGAATTTGACAGCGTCGCAGCCGGCATCCGCCGCCGCGTCCACGAATGCCTTGGCGCGGGCAAGATCGCGTCCGTGATTGCTGGACGCCTCGGCGATGAAAAGCGGAGAAGATCGAGTCGGCATTTAACCATTTCTAAAGAGCGTATGGCTAAGAAGGGGTTAACAGGGGGGCTCGCTGCATGTTCCAGGCAGCTGCTGACGAATTCATTCGTGATGGCATTCATGCCGGTCGGCGCGTTGCGTCGCGCGCGATACACGACATCATCGATTGCCAGTCCTGCGGCTTCAAACACGCGCTGCCCTTGCCGTCCGCCGCCGAATTGGAACGCGCCTATCGCGAAGACTATTACGCCAGCGAGAAGCCGACCTTTCTCGCCCATGCCGGCGAAGACCAGAGCTGGGCGCAATTGGCGCAAACCGACCGGCTCGAAATTTTCGAGTCGCTTTTGCCGCCGGACCGCCGCGCTTTGCTCGACATAGGCTGCGGCCCCGGTTTCTTTCTCCAGACCGCCATGCGCCGCGGCTGGCTGGCGCATGGAATCGAACCGTCACGGCAGGCGGCGGCGCATGCCCGCGGCCTGGGCGCCGATGTCACCGAAGGTTTCTTCAATGATTCAAGCGCCGCCACGCTCGGCCGGTTTGACATGGTGCATCTCAACAATGTGCTGGAACATGTCCCCGACCCCGCGCATCTGATCCAATTGTCCCACGGCTTGCTGGAGCCGGGCGGGGTCATTTGCGTCAATGTTCCCAATGATTTTTCGCCGCTGCAATTCGCCGCCATGAGCGCGGCGGGAACGGCGGACTGGTGGGTGGCGCCGCCGCATCACCTCAATTATTTCGATTTCCAGTCCCTCAGCCGGCTGCTGGAGCGGCTGGGCTTCAAGCCTGCCGCCCGCACCACCAGCTTCCCGATGGAAGCCTTTGTGATGATGGGCGAGAACTATGTGGGCGACGCGGCGCTGGGCCGCGCCTGCCACAACAAGCGCAAGAAATTCGATCTCGCTTTCGAAGCCGCCGGCCTGAAAGAAACCCGCCGCGCGTTCTACCGCGCCCTGGCCGAAGCCGGGTTGGGCCGCGAGGCGGTGGTGATCGCGGTGAAATTGTGAGCCCGCGCCCCTTCTTCATCGTCTCCTCCGGGCGGTCGGGCACCGCCATGCTGCATAAGGCGCTGTCGGTGGTTCCCGGCGTCGAGATGCATCACGAATATATGGTGCAGATCATCCAGCCCCTGGCGGTCCGGCGTTATCTGGGGCTGATCGGCGCGGAAGAGACCGCGCGCGTCATCGCCGAAACCTATCGCGGCGCCATCCGCTATAGCGACGCGGCGCATTGGGGCGATTCCTCCAACAAATTGTCCTGGCTGATTCCCGACCTCGCTGCTTCTTTTCCGAAAGCGCGCTTCGTTCATCTGGTGCGCGACGGCCGCAAGGTGGCGAGCTCCTATTTCCACAAGCTGGGAAGAGAAAGCTATGACGACCGCTCCACCGGCATTCTTCAGGCGCATTATGACGATCCCCAGCACAATCCCGCGCCGCCGCCGGAAAAGAAATATTGGTGGCCGGTGCCCCGGCGGGAGAGTGCGGATGCCGCCCGCTTCCGCGGCTTCTCGCAATTCGAGCGCATTTGCTGGCATTGGGCGGAGTTGAACCGGCTGGTTTTGCGGGAATTATCGCAAATTTCGGCGGAACGAACACTGTTCGTGCGCCTGGAGGAACTGCGCGCCTATCCGTCCGAGGTGCGGGGTCTCTATGAATTTCTCGACCTGCCCTATTCGGACGCGGCCTATGCCGCCTTCGCCAGGCCTCACAATGTCAACCGGCCCCAGGACCGGCTGCTGACCGCCCAACAGCGGGCACAATTCGAGGCCATCGCCGGCGACATGCTGGCCCGGCTGGGTTATGCCGGCCAGCCCGAATATGCGGTGAATTATTAGAAATTTAACGCTGCGGGTCCGATCATGGTTACCGGATTCTTGACCGGAAATTCTCCATGCACGCCGAGCTGCCCAGCTGCGACTTCTGCGGAAAGGACTCCCTCGCATTCGCCTATCAACCGGACGGTTCCACCCGGGGATTGAAGGTCACTCTCTGCCGCCATTGCGGGTTGGTGCAAAGCGCGCCGCGCATCGCCAGAACCAAAAAGCGCCACGACGCAGCAGTGTCCGGCGAAGCCGATTGGGGCAATGTCCGCTATGGCAAGGGTTTTCGCACCCAGGCGGCGCTGGAGGCGCTCAAGCGGCATAGCAGGCTCGACGGCGCCCTGTCGCTGCTGGATGTCGGTTCCAACCGCGGCCGTTTCGCATCCGCCTTTCTCGATGCCGCGCCCCATGCGCATGTGACCGCGGTCGAGCCCGACGAGCGCTATGCCGATTCCAGCGCCGGGCTTCCCCGCACCAGGCTGGCGCGGGCCCGGATCGAGGATGTGGTGCTGGCCGATGCCGGCTTCGATATCGTCCATTCGTGCCACACCATCGAGCATCTCGCCCATCCGTTCGCCGTGCTCAAGGATCACGCCCGGGTGCTGAAGCCGGGCGGCCTGCTGATTTTGGACGCGCCCAATATCGCCTTGATCGGCGGTGACGACATTGTCGAGGAATGGTTCATCGACAAGCATCTTTATCATTTTTCGGCGGCGACATTGGGGCGGATGATCGAAGCGGCGGGCTTCGAAATCATCGAGCCTCCCGATCCCAAGGACCGGATCAATCTTCTATTCGTGGCGCGAAAGACCGGACCCGCGCGCACCGCGTTTTCGGGCGATCCCGCCGAGGTCGCCCGCAGCGAAAAGCTGATCGCCTCTTATCTCCATACCCGCGCCGCCAACCGGGCGGCGCTGACCAATGTCGCGCGAACGCTCGACGGCCTGAAGCCCCAACGCCTGGCGCTGTGGGGCGCCGGCCGGCTGTTCGATGCCCTGGTCCGGAGCGGCGGTTTCGATCCCGCCTCGCTGGCGCTTCTGATCGACGCCCACCTGATCGAGCATATGGAGAGCCGCCATGGCGTGCGGTTGAACCCGCCCGAAGCGCTGGCGCACACCCCCGTCGACGCGGTGGTGGTGATGTCGCGCGGCTTTGCGGACGAGATCGTGGCGGCGGCGCAACGCCTGGCGCCCAAGGCCCGGATCCTTCGCTATGCCGATCTTCTGGCGCGGGCGCGCCTGGCCAAGGCCGCCTGAATCATGAATCAGTATTTCAAAAGCGCCGCCGCCAAGGCTGAGATTTCGCCGGACCTGACGGCGGATAGGCTCAAACAGGCCGCGCGTTTCATCCGCTGTCACGCCATCGCGGCGATCTACCATGCCGGCTCCGGCCATCCCGGTGGCGCCCTGTCGTCGGCGGATCTGTTCGCCTGCCTCTACGGCGCGGAAATGACTCTCCATCCCGGCATCGTCGCCGATCCGGCCCGGGACCGTTTCGTTCTTTCCAAGGGCCATGCCGCGCCGGCATTGTATGCGGCGGGCGCCTATTACGGTTTCTGTGATTCCAAACCCGCGCTTTCGCTGCGCAAGCTGAATAGTCCGTTCCAGGGCCATCCCCATGTTCTCGACCTCCCCTGGGTCGAGACCTCGACCGGCTCGCTGGGACAGGGCATGTCGGTGGCGGTGGGCATGGCGATCGGGCTGAAGCTCCAGAACATCCCCGCCCGCGTCTATACCATGCTGGGCGACGGCGAATTGCAGGAAGGCGAAGTGTGGGAAGCCGCGATGGCGTCCGCGCATCACCGGCTTGGCAATCTTTGCGCCGTGATCGATTACAACAAGCTGCAAAGCGACGCCTGCAACGACGCCATCATGCGGCTGGAGCCGCTGGCCGACAAATGGCGGGCCTTTGGCTGGTCGGTGGCGGAGATGGACGGCCACGACATTCCCGAAATCCTGCGTCAACTGGACCGCGCCCGCGCCGCCCGCGAGAAGCCATCCGTGCTCATCGCCCATACGGTGAAGGGCAAAGGCGTGCCCTATATGGAAAACATCCCCGCCTGGCACGGCAGCGTGAAGCTCACCCGCGCCCAGGCCGAGGAGGCGCTGATCGCGCTGGGCGCCGGCGCCGAAGAAATAAGCGAGCTGCTCGATGTCTAGCCCCGCGCTTATCGCCAATAGCGATTCCCTGCGCGAAGCCTTTGGCAAGGCCCTGTCCGCGCTGGGCGACGAATTCCCCAAACTGGTGGTGCTGGACGCCGACATCGCCGGCGGCACCGGCGTGCATCATTTCCGCAAGAGCCATCCGGAGCGGCTGATCCAGTTCGGTATCGCCGAGCAGAATATGATGGCGGCGGCGGGCGGCATGGCGGCGGTCGGTCTGCTGCCTGTGGTGACCACGTTTGCCGTCTTCTGCCTGCGCGCCATCGAGCAGGCCCGGTTGTCGCTGTGCTATGCCCGGCGCAATGCCAAGATCGTGGCCAGCCATCCCGGCCTGGATGTGGGGCCCGATGGCGGTTCGGCCCAGGCGTTGGAAGACCTGGCGGCGTTCCGCGCCATTCCCGGCATGACCGTGATCTCGCCCGCCGATCCGGTGGAGATGCGATTGGCGACCCGCACCATCCTGGAATTCGACGGCCCGGTCTATATGCGCACCGGCCGAAGCCCCGCGCCCCGCCTGTTCGGCGAGGATCACACATTTGAAATCGGCAAAGGCCGGATCCTGCGCGACGGCGACGATGTCACCCTGGTTGCCTGCGGGGTGGAGGTGGCGCGCGCGCTCGCCGCCGCCGAGATGCTGGCACGGGACGGCATCTCGGCCCGAGTGGTCAATATGCCCACCATCAAGCCGATCGATTCCACGCTGCTGGCAAGCTGCGCCGTCGAGACCGGCGCCGTGGTGACCGCCGAGGATCACAATATCCATGGCGGACTGGGCAGCGCGGTGGCGGAAGCCCTGGCGGCGACCACGCCTTGCCCGATCGAATTCGTCGGCGTGCGCGATGTGTTCGGGGCGTCGGGCGAACCGGAGGAATTGGCCCAACATTTCGGCATTTCCGCGCCTTTCATCGCCGACGCGGCTCGGCGCGTCCTCACACGCAAGCGCAAATGAACCGCTTTTCGCTTCACGGGAAATGCGCGGTGGTGACCGGCGGCAGCCGCGGCATCGGCCGCGCCATCGCCTTGGGCCTGGCCGAAGCCGGCGCCGACATTCTCCTCACCTATCGCGAAAGAGCCGGCGAGGCGGAGGGCGCGGTCGGAGCCATCGAGGCTTTGGGCCGGCGCGCCCAGGCGGTGCGGATGGAGGTCACCGACCGCGGCAGCGTGGAGGCGGCCGCAAAGTCGGCGGACCGGTTCGGCGCCATCTCGATCCTGGTCAACAATGCCGGGATCAACAAGCCCACCGATTTCGACCGGATCGAAGACGCGGACTGGGACGCGGTCTTGGCCGCCAATCTCAAGGGCCCGTTCCTGGCGGCGCAGATATTTCTGCCGCTGATGAAGAAAGCGGGCGGCGGCGCGATGGTGCATATCGGCTCGGTCAGCGGCCAGTATGGCGGCCCGCGCACGGCGCATTATGCCGCATCCAAGGCGGGACTGATTTCGCTGGCGGAGGTGATCGCGCGCTTCGGCGCGCCCGACAATATCCGCTCGAATGTGGTGGCGGCGGGGTTGATCGCCTCCGACATGGCGGCGGGCGGGCTGCAAGCGGCCAGCGTGCAGAAGGCGGCCGAAAATATTCTGTTGAAACGCCTTGGGCGGCCGCAAGAGGTCGCCGACGCGGTGGTGTTCCTGGCCAGCGACGCGGCTTCCTACATCACCGCCCAAACCCTGAACGTCAATGGCGGGCTTTACTTCTGATGACCGGAACCAAGACCTTGCTGATCGTCTCCGGCGGCATCGAGGCCGCCGAGGCGGCGCGCCACGCCAAAGAGATGGGTCTTTATGTGGTGGTGTCGGACATCGATCCCCATGCGCCAGGCTTCGCCCATGCGGATTCCTGCCTGATCGCCGACGTCTATGGCCCGATGGAGACCGCGGCCGCGGCCGAACGCTACAACCGCAAGATCCGCAAGATCGACGGCGTGATCTGCGTGGCAGCCGACGCCCCCATCACCGCCGCCACTGTGGCCCAGCGCTTGCGGCTGCCGGGATTGCCGCTGCATGTGGCCGAACTCGCCTGCGACAAGCTGGCGATGAAGAAGTCTTTTCTGTCCGCCGGGGTGGCGGTGCCCTGGTTCGCGGAAGTTTCCACACCGCAGGAACTGCAGCGCATCGCGGTCGAGCGCGGGCGGGACCTGGTGATCAAGCCGGTGGACAGCCGCGGCAGCCGCGGCGTGCAGCGAGTCTCCAAGGTGGAAGACCTGGCCAAGGCGTTCCTGCTGGCCAGCTCGCATTCTCCCACCCAGCGGGTGATGGTGGAGCAGTATCTCTCCGGCCCGCAGGTCTCGACCGAATCCGTCATCGTCGGCGGGCGCTGCTACACGCCGGGCTTCTCCGACCGCAATTACGAATTCCTGGACCGCTATGCGCCGTTCTTCATCGAGAATGGCGGCGACCTGCCCAGCCGGCTGCCGGCGGATGTGCAAGAAAAAGTGCGCGGTCTGGTGGCCCGCGCCGCCGCCGCCATGGGCATCACCGAAGGCACGGTCAAGGGCGATGTGGTGGTGCATGAGGGCGAGCCCTATATGATCGAGCTGGCGGCCAGGCTTTCCGGCGGCTTTTTCTGCACCCGGGAAATTCCCTTGAATACGGGGGTGGATTTCGTCGGCGCGGCGATCAAGCTGGCGCTGGGCGAAAGCGTCGGCGAAGACGAGCTCACGCCGGTTCAATCCCTGCCGGTGGTGCAACGCTATGCCTTTCCGGAGCCGGGCAAGGTGGTCGCCATCCATGGCGCGGAGGAGGCCAAGCGGGTTGCCGGCGTGGCCGAACTGATCGTCACCGCCCGGCCCGGCGATGTCATCCCGCCCGCCGGAGACAAGCGGCCATCGGGTGCCATGGTGCTGGCCACAGGTGAAACCCAGGAATCCGCGCTGCAAGCCGCCAATGACGCGCTGGCCCTGATCCGGATCGAAACCGCATGAACGCCCCGCTCCGCAACGCGCAGATCCATGCCGCGAGCGGGCTCAAAGTCTTCGCGCTGTTTCATCTCAACCTGGCGTTTTCGTCGATCGAGGAGGCGCAACGCGACGCGGTGATCGCCCGCTGCTACTGGCCGCTGCTGCGGCTGGCGGAACGCAACGGGCCGATCGGACTGGAAGCCACCGGCTACACCCTGGAAGAGATCGCCGCCCGCGACCCGGAATGGATCGGCCGGGCCAGGAGCCTGATTGCGCAAGGGCGGATCGAGCTGATCGGATCGGGCTACAGCCAGATGATCGGCCCCCTGGTGCCGGCCCGGGTGACGGCGGAAAATCTCAAGCTGGGCAATGAAATATATTCCAGAGTGCTGGGCGCCAGGCCGCAGCTGGCGCTGGTCAATGAACAGGCCTATGCCGCCGGCCTGGTGGGTCTTTATCGCGATGCCGGTTATGACGCCATCATCATGGATTGGGAAAATCCCGCCGCCAATCATCCGGAATGGAATCCCGAAACCCAATATCTGCCGCAGCGGGCGCTGGGCGCCGATGGCCGCGACATCGCGCTGATCTGGAGCAACACCACCCTGTTCCAGCAACTGCAACGCTTCGCCCATGGCGACATTTCGCTGGACGCCTATCTGGCTTTTGTCCGTGGCCGCGCCGGCCAGGGACCGCGCGCGCTTTGCCTTTATGCCAGCGACGCGGAGATATTCGATTTCCGGCCCGGCCGGTTCCGGACCGAGGAACGTCTTTCCCATGACAGCGAATGGGAAAGACTGGAACACGCATTCCATTCGGTGGCGGACGAGGCGGAGATGGTTCCGCCTTCCGGCCTGCTCGCGCCGTTGAATTTGCCGCATGCCGGGCAGCTTCTGTCGCTGGAGAGCGCCAATTGTCCCGTGCCGGTGAAAAAACAGCGCAAATACAATCTGGCGCGCTGGGCGGTGACCGGACGCGACAATCTCGCCATCAACGCCGCCTGCCAGAGAATCTATGAAGGGATGCTGGAAAGCGGCCGCCCCGACTGGAAAGAGCTTTGTTTTCTCTGGGCCAGTGATTTTCGGACCCATCTGACCGAAAAACGCTGGACGGCCTATTGCGAAAGGCTGCGGGCGGCGGAGGCAAAATGGGCGCAGGCCCTGATCGCGGCGCCTCCCCCGCGCGGCGGGACCGCAACCGGCCGCTATCTGCCGATCGAGACGCCGAGCCTTTCCGCCACCCTCGACCGCCGCCGCGGCCTGGCCCTTGCCAATCTCAAATTCGCGGGCCAGGACAAGCCGGCACTGGGCGGGCTGCCACATGGTTTCTTCGACGAAATCGCGCTCGCCGCCGACTGGTACACCGGCGACTGCGTCTTCGAAGCGCCGGGCGAGCACAAGCTGACCGACCTGGAATGGTGCGAAGCCCAAATCACGCGCGAAGCGAATGGCGACATTCTGGCGTTCGCCGGGATCGAAACCCCCAAAGGGCCGATCAGGAAGAGCTTGCGATTTTGCGCCGGCGCCGCCCGAGTCGAATTCGATCTCAATTTCGATTGGCCGGACTGGGGCAAAGGCGTGTTGCGGCTGGGCCATTTCACCCTTTTGCCGGACGCCTTCGAGCCGGACAACGCTCGCGCTTATCCACCGCCAATGGCGGCGGACGCGAGGATTTTCCTCTCGCCGGCCATGCGATCGATCACGGCGCGCCGGTTTCCTTTTTGGTGTCCTCCAGCCACGGCTTCGGCATGACCGAAGGCTGGGCGGAAATCGGCGACGGAAAGATCGGATTGCGCATCGACGTGGACCGCGCTACCGCGCCGCTTCTGGGGCTGCTGACCCACCGCGTGTCGGGCGGGAAGTTCTTCTGTCAGATCCAGCTGTCGGCGCTGGAACTGGATGACACCCGCAAACCCGCCGCCTATCGCCCGGGCCCGCGCCGCTTTCGCTTTTCGGTAAGCGCGACTCTGACGAAAAAGCGACGGACGACGCCCCCCGGCGTCGTCCGCCTGCCATTCCCACCGAAGAAAGTCCCCACGCCTCGGGGTTGGATGCCGCCTTCTGACTGACATCCCGTCAAAAGAACCGGGAAGCGGCGGAATACGGTTGCCCGCGCCCACCGCTTCCCGAGGCGTATCAAGCACCCTGGAACAGAGACAGGATGGTTTGCGGCGCTTGGTTGGCGATCGACAGCGCCTGGATGCCAAGCTGCTGCTTGACCTGCAGCGACTGCAGCGACGCGCTTTCCTGCGCCATGTTGGCGTCCACCAGATTGCCGATGCCGGTCGTCAGCGTGTCGGACAGATTCTGGGCGAAGGTCCCCTGGATCGAGAACTTCGCGGCACCGGCCGACAGCTTGGCCAGCGCCGAGTTGACGTTGGTGAGCGAGGTCTGGATGGTGGCGACCAGGGTTGAAGCCTTGGACTGGGTCGAGATCGTGGCCGTGGTGGCCATGGTCACGATGCCGCCGCTCAGGCTCATATTCTGGGCCGAAGTGGTGATGCGGCGCGAACCGTCGGCCGAAGCCAAGGCCGTGATCTGGGTGGTCGAACCATCGACCAGGTTGAAGCCGTTGAACACCGCGTTCTTCACGATCGTGGAAATCTGATCGCGCAGCGCGGTGAAATCGGAATTCAAGGCCTGGCGGCTGGCGGTATCCAGCGAAGCGTCAGCGGCGGAAAGCGCCTTCTGCTTCAACTGGATCAGCAAGTCCGAAATCGACTGGCCCGCGGAAAGGGCGACGTCGATCGAGGACGTACCGTTATTGATCGAAGCGATAACCGACTGATAGCCGGCAACCGCGCCGCGCTGGTTCTGGGCGATGGCGTAGATGGCGCCATCGTCACGAGCGGACGCGACTTTCATACCGCTGTTGATGGCGCTTTGGGTCTTGGCCAACGCGCCCTGAGTCGCGGCAAGATACTGCAGCGCGGTCATGGCGGCGGTATTGGTATTGACACTGAATGACATTGGTTTCTCCGTTCTGGTGTTGAGCACGTGGCTCTGTCGGGCGTTTTGCCCAATGCCCAATAGGCAAGCGCCGTGCCGCGCCGGATTCAGATTTGCTTAAACATCGATTTTGGCTGGGGCCGGAAAAATGGTTCCGGCGGGATTTTGCCGGGCGTCGCTTGCGTGGGCAAAAATTGCCGCCGCTAGGAATTTCTTGCCGACCGCGCACGGCAAATATTTCCACTTTGAAGAAAACAATCCGCGCTTTTATTGGAAAAATTTGGGTGAAGAAACATGCTTACCAGATTCTTGCGCCGGCCTGCATGGATGCCCGCACAAAAAAGAGCGGCGCTCGCGCGCCGCTCTTCGATCGCGAGAAAAGCTTGGCTAGCCGTTCTGGAACAGGGACAGGATCATCTGCGGCGCCTGGTTGGCGATCGCCAGAGCCTGCACGCCCAGTTGCTGCTTGACCTGCAGCGACTGCAGCTGTGCGCTTTCCTGCGCCATGTTGGCGTCCACCAGATTGCCGATGCCGGCCGTCAAAGTGTCGGCCAGCTTCTGGGTGAAGGTCGCCTGGATCGAGAACTTCGCGGCACCGGCCGACAATTTGGCCAGTGCCGAGTTGACGTTGGTGAGCGAAGTCTGAATGGTCGTGATCAAGGCCGAGGCCTTGGCCTGGGTCGAGACCGTGGCGGTGCTTGTCAATGTGACGATGGCGCCGCTGAGGCTCATATTCTGGGCGACGGTGGTGATCCGGCGGGTGCCATCGTTGGATGCCAGCGCCTGAACCATGTTGGTCGAGCCGTCGACCAGGTTGAAATTGTTGAACACGGCATTCTTGACGATGGTGCTGATCTGATCGCGCAAAGCGGTGAAATCGGCGTTCAGCGCCTGGCGGCTCGCCGTATCCAATGACGGATCGGCGGCGGAGAGCGCCTTCTGTTTCAATTGAATCATCAGATCCGAAATCGACTGGCCCGCGGAAAGGGCGACCTCGATGGCGGAGGAACCGTTGTTAAGGCTGTTGATAACGGACTGCATAGCCCGCCACCGCGCCGCGCTGGTTCTGAGCAATGGCGTAAATCGCACCATCGTCTTTCGCCGACGCAACCTTCAAACCGGAATTGATCGCATTCTGGGTGCGACTGAGCTGACCCTGCGTTTCACTGAGATATTGCAGCGCCGTCATCGCGCCGGGATTGGTGTTGACGCTAAAAGACATGGGATTTCTCCATCACTTCACTTCGGTGGGTGGCGCGCCTTCTGCGTTGCCCGGGCCTTTGCCCTGGTCCAATTCTGCAACCCCCATGCCAGGAAACAGACCGGCCTTAACCGAATAAACTATTGATTATATTGATGTATTTATCACAGCCGACCGGATTGGTTAGGCATGATTTGCCGAACCGGAAGTTCTTGCCGCGCTCTACGGGTATCGCGTCTTGGTCCAGACCGTTCGCATGGCTTGGCCGCCATGCTCACCCCCGCGTGCGAAGCGCCGGTGAGACTTGGCCGGGACCCGCCTCCCCTATGCGTGGGCAGCACGCTGATAGGGGAGGTGGCCGTAGCACGCTCTCGAGCGTGCGAAGGCCGGAGGGGTTCAAAAGGGCATCAAAAAAGCCGGCGCGGAGATCGCGCCGGCTTTTGAGGCCCCTCTTTAAAGCGGGATCAGCCGGTGCGGGCTTGCAGGCCCTGCATGATGGTGCGGTTGACTTCGATCAGGGGATCGAGCGGCGCCTTCTCGCGGGTCACTTTGCGGGAATATTTCGACACCCACAGCGACAGGGACACGATCTTGGCGCGCACATCCTCGGTCAAGGCGTTGCGGTCGTCCATGCAGTCGGCGGCCAAGGTCCGCCACATCCGCCGGTTCCAGTCGATCGCCTCGACCAGCGGCGCGCCCTGGGCATTGTTGTTCTTGGCGTTGAGAAGCGCGCCCGTCACCTGGCCGAACAGCCGGTACTCGGTGGAGCGGGGATCTTCAACCGTACGCTGGACGTTCTGATACGCTTGCAGGGTCATAATTCAGTCGTTCCTGTTCGTAATCGAATAATTTCCGGCACGCCATCAAGGCCTTGTAATAATGGCCTTGGGTGACATCCCGGCTGATTTCCACGCAAGCGGCGAGAACCTCGCGGTTGCGGATCGCGCCCATGAATTCGGTCATCCGCAGGGCGAACTCGTTATAGGGCTCTTCGCTGCTTTCCCCGTCGAGATACATCATCATGATGGCGAGATAGACCAGACGCGCGGGCGTATTGGCGTCGTTGGGCTGCATGATGTCCTTTTCGCGCAGCACGCAGGCTTTGTTCTGGATCACCAGGCTGGTGCGCTTGTCGCCATTGGCGAGCACCGCGCCGTTGAGCACGAATTTCTCGCCGGGTTTCAACGACAGTTTCAGAGGCATGCGGGGGGTCCTTGCCTGTGCTTTGCGTGTGACCATAACGCGGCAGGGTTAACAAAAGCCTGATCAATCACGGATCAGCGTTCACGTGTGGTTAAACATAAGCCGCTTTGATGGCCGCCGATTTGTCAGCCGAAAGACCGGACCCATGGCCACAGCCGCAGCCCTGAAAAGCGTGGAATCGTTAAGCGGCGTAGATGCCCGGATGGAGGCCCTGGACCGGCTGGAGCAATTGGCCGACGAGGCCGCCGCCGAGATCGCCCGCCACAAATCCAACCTGCTTCTCAAGCGCGGCATCCGGGCCTGGCGGCGGGGCGAAATCGTGCGGGCCGGCCAATGGGCGCTGAAGGCCACGGAAATTGACGCCTCCAATTCCAAGGCGTTTCACGTTCTGGCGATGGCGCTGGAACGGATGGGTCATGCCCATAAGGCGCTGGTCACCTATGAACGCGCCTATGAGCTGGACCCGGCGGATCCGGAACTGCTGATCAATCTGGGGCTGACCGCCTGGAACCTGAAGCTGACCGAGGCCGCGGCCCGGATGTTTCACCTTTATATCAACGCCTGCCCGCATTCGCCTTTGGGCTACAACAATCTGGGCAGCGTCCTCTACGATCTGGGTCATCCCGAAGCCGCCATCGAGACGCTTACGGATGCCATCCAGAAGATGCCGCGAGGAAGCGATCCTGTGGAATTCGCTGGCCACCGTGCTGGCCGAGGATGGGCCGGGCCGAGGAAAGCCTGGTCTTCTACAATGAAGCGGTCCGGCTCGAGCCCGGCTTTGCCCGCGGCTATCACAATCTGGGCTATGCCTATCAGCATCTGGGCCGGCTGGAGGAGGCGCTGGCCAATTACGACCGGGCGCTGGAGCTGCGCGGTCGATCCCACCGAAAGGCTGCGAAACCCGCCATTCGCGCAGCATCTGCCTGATCGGCGCCGGCCAGCTGGAAGAGGGCTTCCGCGAATATGAGATTCGCAACAGCGACCGCTTCCGCGCCTATTTCCATCACATGATCAAGGCGCCGCGCTGGAATGGCGAGGAGGTGGAGGGCCTCAAGCTACTTCTGGTGGGCGAACAGGGGCTGGGCGACGAATTCATGTTCGCGAACATCCTGCCCGATATCGCCCGCGACCTGGGCCCGGACGGCAAATTGCAGATCGCGGTGGATCCGCGGCTGGTCGCGCTGTTTCAGCGCAGCTTCCCGGATGCGGAGGTGGGCGCTTATGACGACCGCACCCTGATCGACAAGGACGGCAACAAGGCCTTGCGCCTGATCCCCTTTGCCTCCAACGGCAACGAGCCCGACATGTGGGCGCCGATGGGCTCGGCGCTGCAATATCTACCGCAAGACGCTTGCCGATTTCCGGCACGAGGCCTTTCTGGTGCCCGATCCGGTGCGGGTGGCGGAATTCCGCGACAGACTTTCAAGCCTTCCCGGCAAAAAAGTGGGCATCTGCTGGCGTTCGATGATGCTGGAGGCCAAGCGAGCCAAATATTTCAGTCCGCTGGAAGGCTGGATGCCGGTGCTGAAAACCCAGGGCGTGAGCTTCGTCAATCTTCAATATGGCGATTGCGCCGAGGAGATCGCCCGCGCCCGAGACCAGCATGGCGTGACCATCCATCAGGTCGAAGGCCTGGATCTGCGCAACGACATTGACGGCACGGCGGCCTTGTGCGCGGGGCTGGACCTGGTTCTGTCCGCGCCCACCGCGGCGGCGGCGACAGCGGCCAGCGTCGGCGCCAAGCTCTGGTTCCTGACCGCCGGCCGCACCTGGCCGCAGCTGGGGACCGATGAATATCCCTGGTATGCCGACACCAGGGTTCTGTCGCCGGCGGCGTTCGGGGATTGGGACTCCCTGATGCCCCGCGCCGCCGCCGAGTTGGCGGCATTTGCGGCGGAATAGCTGCGCGCGGCCGCTCACTGCTGCTGTTGCTGCTGCTGGTGATAGAGCCGCTCGGGCATGGAGGGCGTGGCGGCCGAGGCGATCGGCCGCGCCACTTTCAGGAAATCCTCATGGCGCACCGGCGCCTGGGTGGGCTCGATCGCCACACCGATGGACAATTCGGTTTCGGCCAGGCCTTTGAAGGTGCCGCGGGTAGGCGGCACATCGGCATAGTCGCGGCCCACCGCGGCGCGCACATGCCGCTCCGCCGTCAGGATGTTGTTGGTGGGATCGAAACCCACCCAGCCCAGACTGGGCAGCCAGGCTTCGACCCAGGCATGGGTGGCATCGGCATCGGACCGGTCGTGGCTGTCGCGGTGATAGAGATAACCCGACACATAGCGGGCGGGCACGCCCCACCGGCGCGCCACCGCGATCATGATGTGCGAGAAATCCTGGCAGACGCCGCGCCGCCCGGTCAGCGTGTCGTTGATCGGCGAATGCACCTGGGTGATGCCGGCCTGATATTCGAAGGAATCATAGATGGTGCGCATCAGGCCCTTGAGCGCGCTTAAGGGATCGCCCACCGGCTTTTCGATATCGGCGATTTTCATGAAAGTCAGAAGATCGGCCGAGGGCCTGGCGAATTTCGACGGCTGCAGCATATCGAAATGATCGTCGCTGAGCCTGGACGGTTCGTAGCGCGCCCATTCCTCCTCGCCGACGCATTCGGGCAAGGGCGGGATTTCCCCGAACTCGACCACTGCCTGGACCTCGATGCGCAATTCCTCATGCTCGCGCAGCAGATTGAAGTGATAGACCGCGTTGCCCAGATGGTCGGTATAGGCATAGAGCTGGGCCCTGGGACTGATGGCGATCTGAAAGGAGCGCAGGGTTTGCGGGCCCTCGGAGCGGGGCTGCATGCGCAGCTCCATGACCGATTCGTGCACCGGCGCCGAATAGCGGAATCGCGTCACATGGCGGATCGAATAGAACATCAATCAGACCTTCTCACCTTGGTCCAGTCTTTCTTCCCCCGTGTCCGCAGGACTAACGGGGGAAGATGTCTCTGAGCGCTTGCGCGAAAGAGACAAATGGGTGTTACAAAAAAACATCTTGGTCGGGACCCGCCTCCCCTTCGCGTGCGAAGCGCGCTGGAGGGGGAGGTGGCCGTAGCAGCGCTTGCGACGCGAAGGCCGGCGGGGGTCACAAAACTGTCTCCGCGCCATAGGTGATATAGGAAGCGTAGAGGACTTCATGGATCTTCTCGCACTGTCGGATGATGTCGCCCAGAAAGGCAGCGGCCCCGCCCGACATCAATTCATCGATCTGTCCGAAATCGACGCTGGCCTTGAGCCGCCCGGCCAGCCTTTCCACCGCCGCCCGCCGGGCCGGCGGCGCGCCGGGCGCGACCCGGGCCAGCGCCTCGGTCAGCCGGTCGATGGAGAAACGGATGGAATGGGGGAATTCGGAATCGAACAGCAGGAACTCGGCGATCTTCTGCGGCCGGATGGAGGCGGTGTAGAGCTTGGTATAGGGCTCGAAGGCGGTGCAGAATTTGAGCAGCACCAGCCAGTCGAAATATTTCGGCGCCGCCTGGTCGGGCCGGAAATGCACGTCCAGCAGCCGCCCCAACAGTTGCGCCCGCTCGATATATTTTCCCAGCTCCAGAAAATACCAGCCTTCGCCATGGCTGATGGTGGAATAGGTGACGCCTTCCAGCGCCTGCATCTCGTCCAGGGCCTCGCGGAACAGCGCCGCCGGCGCATGCACCCAGATGGAATCGCCGCGATTGGCGGAGAATTGGAGATAGAGCCGGTTGAGCGTGCTCCAGACTTCATTCGACAGAGCCTCGCGCACCTGACGGGCATTGTCGCGGGCGAAAGTGAGCGAGGCGATGAGAGAGGATTCGTTGCGCCGGTCGAAGGCCAGCCGCTTGGTGATGGCAAAGGCATCCGGCGGCAGATCGGTCCAGGCGGCGTCCTGCAGCGCGGCCACCACCCGCGTCCAGGAGGCGCGGGCATCCTCCGGACTCTGCTCGACCATGGAATCCAGCTTGACCGCGATCACCCGGGCGGTGTGCTCGGCCCGCTCGATATAACGGCTCATCCAGTAAAGGCTGTCGGCGACCCGGCTCAGCATCTTGGATCCCTCACCGCGACAGAACCCAGGTGTCTTTCGAGCCGCCGCCTTGCGAGGAATTCACCACCAGGCTGCCGCGCCTCAGCGCCACCCGGGTCAGCGCCCCCGGCACGATCTTGGTCTCGGCGGCGGTGAGAATGAAGGGCCTGAGATCGACATGCCGCGCCTCCACCCCATCGCCGACGAAGGTGGGGGCGGTGGAAAGCTGGATGGTGGGCTGGGCGATGTAATTCTCCGGATCGGCCTTGAGCTTGGCCGCGAAGGCATCGCATTCGGCTTTGGAGGCATGCGGACCCACCAGCATGCCGTAGCCGCCGGATTCGCCCACCGCCTTCACCACCAGCCTGTCGAGATTGGCCAGCACATGATCCAGCGATGCGGGCTCGCGGCAGAGATAGGTCTCGACATTGTCGAGGATGGGGTCTTCCGACAGGTAATAGCGGATCAGTCGCGGCACATAGGCGTAGATCGCCTTGTCGTCGGCCACGCCGGTGCCCAGCGCATTGGCGATCATCACATTGCCGGCGCGATAGGCGTTGAACAGGCCGGAAACGCCCAGCGCGGAATCCTCGCGGAAGATCAGGGGATCGATGAAATCGTCATCGATGCGGCGATAGATCACGTCGATGCGCTTCAGCCCCGATGTGGTGCGGGTATAGACCACATTGTCGTTGACCAGAAGGTCGCGGCCTTCCACCAGTTCGACGCCCATCGAGCGGGCCAGGAAGGCATGCTCGAAATAGGCCGAGTTGAAGACGCCCGGGGTGAGCACCGCGATCGAGACGTCCTGCTCGAACGGAGCCAGGGCGCGCAGGGTCGCCAGCAGTTCCAGCGGATATTGCTCGATCGGCCGCACATTCATGCTGCGGAAGACGCCGGGAAAGGCGCGCCGGACGACATCGCGGTTGGCGAGCATGTAGGAGACGCCGGACGGCACCCGAAGATTGTCTTCCAGAACCACGAATTCGCCGGCTTCGTTGCGCACCAGGTCGCTGCCGCAGATATTCACATAGGCGCCGTGCGGCACCGGCAGCCCGCGCATCTCGCGGCGGTAATGCTTGGAGCCATAGATCATCTCGCGCGGCACCACCCCGTCCCGCAGCACGGCGCCGTCGCTGTAGATATCGCGCAGGAACAGATTGAGGGCGTGGATGCGCTGGGTCAGGCCGCGCGTCGATCCGGTCCCATTCCTGGGCGGTGACGATGCGCGGCAGCAGATCGGTGGGGATGATCCGCTCGGTGGCCTGGTTGTCGCTATAGACGGTGAAGGTGATGCCCTGATGCAGGAAGCTCTGCTCGCAGGCCTGCTGCCGGCGCACCAATTCCTCCAACGCCAGGCTGGTGAGGCGCGAATCCAGGGCCACATAGGGCGGCCGGGGCCGGCCGTCGGGCGCGAACATTTCGTCATAGGCCGCGCCCAGCTGATACTGCGCATAAGGCGGATCGCTGCCCGGCCGCGCCGCCCGCGCCGGTCCGGCCGCCGCTTCGGGGCCACCCAGATCCTCGGTATTGGCCAGAATTTCCTGCTGCATGCCCGCCAAGTGTGGCGGTGCGGCGGAAGAGGTCAAGGCCGCCGCCGGTTAAAGGGCGGCCTGCTGGAAAGAGAGCGGATGGCGAGACCATCGCCACCCGCTCCAGGAACGGCCGATGCCCGGGATGTTGGGGGAGGTTGGGGGTTCGGCCAAGGGAAGCTTTTTACAATTCGAGGTTGTATCCCCGGCCCTTGACAGCCGGTTAAAGGCAACTGAGCAGGGCTGCCTGGTTCGGCGCCGCCGCAATCCGGACCTCGGCGAATATGAGGGGCGACAAGGCCTGGGCGGTGGCGGCGCTGATGCAGACCGCCGCCAGCCCTCCCGTCGAAAGCCCGGCGCGGGCCACGCAATCGACAAAAACCCGGGCGCTGCGGGGCGAAAAAAACAAGGCCGCCTGCACCGTTCCCCGGGCCAGGGCCTCGGCCGCGGCGGGTGACAATTGCGTTTCCGCCTCCACCCGGTAAAGCGCTTCCCGCTTGACCGCGAATCCGTGCGCGGTGAGGGCATCGGCCAACCGGCTGTCGGCCTCATCGCCCGCGGCATGCAAAAGCGGACCGGCGGCCGGATCCGCCCAGCGCCGGACCGCATCCGCCAGCGCCGCCGCATCCCCTTTCGCATTCCGCACCCGGATGAACCCCGCCCGCGCCGCCGCATCCGCCGTCTGGGGGCCGACCGCGAAAACCGGGACATTGCGGGTCCCCGTGCGGGCGGCCAATGCGCGCACCCCATTGGCGCTGGTGGCCAGCACCGCCTGGACGCCGGCCAGCGACAAAGGCGGGCCGGGATGGTTTCGCACCGTCAAGAGCGGCGCCAACAGGGCCTTGTGTCCCATGACCGCCAGGCGGCGCGCGATTTCCGCGCCATCCTCGATCGGCCGTGTCACCAGAATCCGCATTTGCCGCATCCCACGCTGCGCCGGCCCGATCTCTTTCGAAACCAGATGGCCTAGTTTAGAGAAAGTTTCCCAGCCGGATGCGTGAAATATGAATATCCATACGATTTTGGGCCTGGAAACCAGCTGCGATGAGACCGCGGCGGCCGTCGTGCGCGGAACCCCGCCGGGGCCGGGCGCAATTCTCTCCAGCGTGGTCTTCAGCCAGAGCGAGGCGCACGCGCCCTATGGCGGCGTGGTGCCGGAAATCGCCTCCCGGGCCCATCTGGAAATTTTGGACGCCATGATCGAACGCGCGCTTTCGGAGGCGTCGCTGAGATTGGATGAGGTGGATGCCATCGCCGCCACGGCGGGACCGGGGCTGATCGGCGGCGTCATGGTCGGGCTCACCACCGCCAAGGCGATCGCGCTGGCCGCCGGCAAGCCGCTTCTGGCGGTCAATCATCTGGCGGGTCACGCGGTGACGGCCCGGCTGACCCACGGCGTGGAATTTCCCTATCTGCTGCTGTTGGTGTCCGGCGGCCATTGCCAGTTGCTGGCGGCGGCGGGGCCGGAGGATTACCGGCTTTACGGCACCACCATCGATGACGCGGTAGGCGAGGCCTTCGACAAAACCGCCAAGATCCTGGGCCTGCCCTATCCCGGCGGCCCCAATGTGGAATTGAAGGCCGCGGGCGGCAATCCACGCGCCTATGCCCTGCCGCGGCCCTTGCTGGGGCGCGAGGGCATGGATTTTTCCTTTTCGGGCTTGAAAACCGCGGTCCGCCAGCTCGCGGACCGGACGGTGGTAAACGTCGAAGACGCCTGCGCCTCTTTCCAGGCCGCCGCCATCGACATTCTGCGCGACCGGACGGCGCAAGCGCTGGTTCGATTTTCCCGGGAGTTTCCGGATGCGGCCCGGCCCACATTGGTTTTGGCGGGGGGGGTGGCGGCCAACGCGGCGATCGGTTCGGCGCTAAGGGTCCTGGCGGAAAGTCACGGCTTTGAAACCCGGGTGCCGCCGCCCCAATATTGCACCGACAATGCGGCCATGATCGCCTGGGCGGGACTGGAACGGTTCGCGCTGGGAAAGCGCGATCCGCTCGATTTCAGCCCCAGGGCGCGCTGGCCCTTGGATGCGTCAGGCGACCGTCGCCACAGCGGCGAGAGTCAGGATGGCGCTTAGGATGATGACCGAACCGGTCAAAGCCTCGACGATGAAATTGCCAAGCGGGGTGCTGGCTTCTGCGGGTCTGGATAAAATATGCATGACTTGCTCTCCTTCGAAATCAGGCCCGAAATGGTTGGCCGGCGCCTGTTGCTGCACTGCAATATGGGCCGTAGACGGAGCGATTCAAGGAACCCGCAATGCGGGCCATTGAAATAAAATTACATGGAACCATTCCACTAATATGCTGATACGCAATGATTATTTCTAGAAGACGGCATCGGCTTGGCGACTGTGCAATTGCAGCATGGGAGGGTTGCGGCCGGTGAAAATCGCCACCTGGAACATCAATTCGGTCCGCCATCGCATCCAGCTGGTGACGCGGTTTCTGCGCGACCGGCAGCCGGACGTGCTCTGCCTGCAGGAGACCAAGGTCACCGACGATTTGTTCCCCGGGGCGCCGCTGGCGAAGCTGGGCTATGCCCACCAGGCGATCCGCGGCCAGAAGGCCTATCACGGAGTGGCGGTGATCTCGCGGCTGCCATTCAAGGAGATGGAGGCCCAGGATTTCTGCCGCGAGGGCCATGCCCGGCACCTGGGCGTGACATTCCAAAACGGCCTGGAGCTGCACAATTTCTATGTGCCGGCCGGCGGCGATATTCCCGATCCGGAGCGCAACGGCAAATTCGCCCATAAGTTGCACTTTCTGGGCGAAATGGAGCGCTATTTCGCCCGCCGCAAGGCCGGCCGCGCGAATCCGGTGGCGCTGGTGGGCGATCTGAATGTGGCGCCCCTGGAAAATGACGTCTGGAGCCACAAGCAGCTTCTGGACGTGGTGAGCCACACCCCGGTGGAAACAAGGCTGCTGGGCGAGGTGCAGGCGGCCTTCGATTGGACCGATTCCACCCGCGCCTTCATCCCGCCGGAGGAAAAGATCTATTCCTGGTGGAGCTATCGGGCCCAGGATTGGGAGGCGTCCGATCGCGGCCGGCGGCTGGACCATGTCTGGCTGAGTCCCGGCCTCAAAGCCGCGCTCAAATCCCAGACCATCCTGAAAAAGATGCGCGGCTGGCAGAAGGCCTCCGACCATGTGCCGGTGATGGTGGAGTTGGCGATTTGAAGGTCGCGCTTTTGCGGCACGGCCCCACCGCCTGGAACGCGCAGGGCCGGATCCAGGGCCATACCGACATTCCCTTGAGCGAGGAGGGCTGCGAAAAGATGCGCGCGCTGTTGCCGCCGGCCCCGTTCGAAACCGCGCGCGCCTTTGTGAGCCCGTTGAGGCGGGCGCGGCAGACCGCCGAGGCGCTGGGCCTCAAGGAGCCCGTCTGGGATGCGCGGCTGATGGAGCAGAATTGGGGCCGGTGGGAGGGCTTGAGCCGGGCCGGAATTCTGGCGCAGGACGGCGAGGATGCCTTCGCGCGCGCCGGATCGGGGCTTTGCTTCCGGCCGCCCGAGGGAGAATCCACCGCCGAACTGCACGCGCGAGTGCATGCCTTCCTGAACGACATCGCCCGCGAACAAGCCGACGCCATCGCGGTGGCGCATCTGGGCGTGCTCAGGGCCGCCTATACCTTGGCCACCGGCTGGGACATGCGAACGCCGATGCCGCCGGATCTGGATATCTCAAAGGCCTTGATCTTGCGCCTGGCGCCGGACGGCACGCCCGCCATCGCCGCCCTGAATGTGCCCCTGCCGCTCAGGCCCAGAACGGTTTGACCTTGCGGAATTTCTTCCAGCGCTTGAGCGCGCGCTTGGCGATTTGCGGGCGCCGCGCCCGGTACCAGCCCGCGACCAGGCCGGCGGCATAACGCTCGCCCGGCGAGGAGCGTTTGGCGTCCGTCTCCCGCAGCAAGGCCGCCATGGTGGTGCGGACATGGGCGGTATCGTTGATCGCTCCCAGATGTTCCTGAAGCCCGCGCAGCTTGCGGACATAACGGCGGACTCTTTTTTTGCGATAGAGCGGGGCCAGAAATTCCGCCATATAGCGCAGCTTTTTGAGCGCGATGCGCAGGCGATGGAGATCGGCCTCCTCGCCGCCTGCAGCCTTGCGGCCGCGCTTGCGGGCGCGGGTCTGCTGGCGATTGAGCAGGCGTCCAGCCACCCGGCCCAGCCTTGCATCCGGCGCCATGGGCAGCCGCGACTGAGCCAGTGCCGCGATATCTTCCACCAGCAAGGCGAAATCGGTGCCGGCGACACAATCGGCGGCCTGCTTCCAGGCCCGGTCGCGCATCTCTTCCATGCGGGCGCGCAAGGCGGCGAAAGCTTCGCGGTCGCCTTCTTCGGCGGGCGCGTCCAGCAGTTGGGTGAGAAATACGTCGAGGTCGCGGGCCGGACCCAGCCGGCTGGAAAGAACCTTGGTGCGGCCGCGCAGATCGCTCAGCCATTCCTGCTGAAACTCTTCGCCGAAAGCCTTCAGCGCCACTTCCAGCCGCCTCAGCGCCACCCGCAGCTGATGCAGGCCCTCGACCGAGCGGCCGGCGCGGACCGTGGCGGCGTTGGCCGCCATCTGCGCCAGGCAATCCGACAGGATGGCGCGGAAGGCGTCCTCGGGGCGCATGCTGCGGTGAATGCGGGCGGGCCGCGCCTTGACCGGCTGGGCGGGACCAAGACCGTGGCGGGCAAGCGAATGGATGGAAGCGGGGCGGGGATCGTCCATGGCGGCCAAAATCTAAGTTAAGCGCGGGCGAATGCAAGACGTGCTTAGGTCATCCGCACCGGCAATCCCGCCTTGGCCAGCGCCTGCTTCGCATCTGCAATACTGGCCTCGCCGAAGTGGAAGATCGACGCCGCCAGAACCGCGCTGGCATGGCCTTCGGTGACGCCCTTGACCAGATCCTGAAGCGAGCCGACGCCGCCCGAGGCGATCACCGGCACATGCACCGCGTCGCTGACGGCGCGGGTGAGCGGAATGTCGTAGCCGGCGCGGGTGCCGTCGCGATCCATGGAGGTGAGCAGGATTTCGCCGGCGCCATATTCCACCAGCTTCCTGGCATGGGCGACGGCGTCTATGTCGGTGGCGCGGCGGCCGCCATGCGTAAAGACTTCAAAGGGCGGTCCGTTGTGATTATGCGCGCCCTGCTTGGCGTCGATGGCGGCGACGATGCATTGGCTGCCGAATTTCTCCGCCGCCTCGCGCACGAATTCCGGCCGCGCCACCGCGGCGGTGTTGATCGAGACCTTGTCGGCGCCGGCCAACAGCAAGGCGCGGATATCCTCCAGGCTGCGCACGCCGCCGCCCACGGTAAGCGGCATGAAGCAGACTTCCGCCGTGCGGCGCACCACATCCAACAACGTGCCGCGGGCCTCATGGCTGGCGGTGATGTCGAGGAAGCAAAGCTCGTCCGCCCCCGCCGCGTCATAGATTATCGCCTGTTCGACGGGATCGCCGGCGTCGCGCAATTTCTCGAAATTGATGCCCTTGACCACGCGGCCATCTTTCACGTCCAGGCAGGGAATGATGCGGACTTTCAGCATGGGAAGATGGGCAGCATCAGCGGGCTCGCGCCAGGGCGGCGATGTTCATCAAGGTACGGCCGCAGACGGCCTGGGCCGGCACGCCGGTGGTACGGCTCAAGGCTTCCGCCTCCAACAGCATGTCGAGCGCATCGGCCAGTCTGTCGTCGCTCCAGCGGCCGGCCTGGGCCTTGAACGAGGACTGGCGCAGGAAATGCACCGGCGGCCTCAGCCGCCGCATCGCCGCGTCGACCGGCTCGCCCCGGTTCACCTGTTCGCGCACCAGGGCCAGGCGCTGGAAATGTCCCATCGCGCCCCGGATAATCTGCGCCACCGAGGTGTCGGCGGTCCAAAGCCGTTCCAGCGCCAGGTCCAGGCGGGCGAAATCGCCGCTGCCGGCGGCGTCCGAAGCCTCCTCCGACCGGGCCTCGGCTTCATCGCCCATCACCGCCTGGACGTCTTCGAGGCTGACGCTTTTCTGGCCTTGGGCATAAAGCGCCAGCTTTTCCAGCTCACGCCTGGTCACGCCCCGGTCGGAGCCCAGCCGCGACACCGCATCGGCCAGCGCGTCCGGGGCGATGGAAAGCCCGTGCGCCCGCATGGCGTCGCGCACCACATCTTCCAGATCGCGCTGGGTGTCGGCATAGCAGGCGATGGCGGCCGCCGCGCCGTCGCTCTCGAACAGCTTGCGCAAGCCCACGCCCTTGGCGAGATCGCCGGCTTCCACCACCACCAACGTGTCGCCCGGGCGGTCCGCGTCCTCCAGGAATTCCTCGAACAGGTCGGCAAGATTGTTGGTGGCGCCCCGCACCCGGACCACCCGCCGGCCGCCCATCATGGAGATGGCGGCGGCTTCATCGGACAGCCGGGCGGGATCGGACAGAAGCGTGCTTTCGCTGAGATCGGCGACATTGAAGGGATCGGTGAGATCGGCCACCACGCTTTTCAGCAGTTTCTCGGCCCGTTCCTGCACCAGGCCGGCGTCGGGCCCGAACACCAGGGCCGCGCGCAGATCCTTGGGCGGGCTGGCGGCGAAGCGGTCGGCCTCCTGGGCTTTGACGATCATCGCCGGCTGCGGAAATAAACGCCCAGATCCATGCGGATGCGGTCGGCGAGATCGACCGCGGCCCGGCGGTCGGAATCCTGCTGCACCGCCAGGGTCGAATAGGGCGACCGGGAGACGTTGAAGGAAGACAGGCTGGTCTGGCTGCCGCGGGTCATTTCCCGGCCATTGGCGTCGATGAGGACATAACTGGCGGTGATCGTGTCATTGTAGCGGGTGATGGTGGCGTCGTTCTGCAACGCCACGCCGTTCGACACTTCCTTGAGAGCGAGTGTCAGACGATAGGCCTTGCCGGCTTCGCGCCCGTCCGAACCCAGAAGATCGATTAGCTGGTTGCGCAACTCATAGCCGTCCCGCTCCGGCATGGGCTCGACATAGATGGAGGCGAGTTGGGGCTCCAGGTTTCCGCCATACAGCGGATGGAACCCGCACCCCGCGAGAGCGAGACAGGCGCAGGCAATGAGCAGGGCCCGCTTCATGCGACGATGTTCAAAATACGGTTGGGCACATAAACAATTTTCTTGGGCGAAGAACCGTTCAGGGCACGAATGACAGGTTCTAACGCCAAAGCGTTCTTCTGAACAGTTTCTCCGGGAGTTCCACGGATAATTTGGATGGAAGCGCGCAATTTTCCATTCACCTGAATTGGGATCATCACAAAATCGGAAACCAGCAGCGCCGGATCGTGGCGGGGCCAGGGGGTTTCGGCGGCCAACGTGTGATGGCCCAGCGCCCGCCAGCATTCCTCGGCCAGATGCGGCATCATCGGCGCACACAGCAGCACCAGGCTTTCCAGCGCCTCGCGGCGGATGGCGGCATCGGCCTTGGGCGCATCGGCGATGGCGTTGGACAAAGTATAAAGCTGCGCCACCGCGCGGTTGAAGCGCAAGCCCACCAGATCTTCGGTCACCGCCGCGATCGCCTTGTGGGCGGCCTGGCGCAAGGCTTTCGAGGCTTCGTCGGTGGGCGCGGCCTGGGTGCCGGGCGGGGCCAAGCCTTCGGCCTCGCTCACCAGGCGCCAGATCCGCTGGACGAAGCGCCAGCAGCCTTCCGCGCCCTGATCCGTCCATTCGATGTCGCGCTCGGGCGGGGTGTCCGACAACATGAACCAGCGGATGGTGTCGGCGCCGTAATCGGCGATGATCGCTTCCGGCGCGATCACATTCCTTTTCGACTTGGACATCTTTTCCGACGGCCCGATCTCGACCGGGGTGTGATAGTCCTTGCGGAAGGCCTTGGCGCCCTCCTTCACCACCTCGTCGGGCGAAATCCAGCCTTCGGCGTCACGGTAGGTCTCGTGGCAGACCATGCCCTGGGTGAAGAGGCCGGCAAAGGGTTCGGCGACGGAAACCAGTCCCAGACTTTGCATCGCCCGGATGAAGAAGCGGGCATAGAGCAGATGCAGGATCGCATGTTCGATGCCGCCGATATATTGATCCACCGGCAGCCAGTAATCCGCCGCCGGCTTGTCGACCGGATCCTTGGCGTGGGAATCGCAGAAGCGGGCGAAATACCAGGACGAGTCCACGAAAGTATCGAGCGTGTCGGTATCGCGGGTGGCGGGGCCGCCGCAGTCCGGGCAGGTCGTGGTCTTCCATTTCAGGTCGCGGTCGAGCGGATTGCCGCCCTTGGAGAAATCGATCTTCTCCGGCAAGAGCACCGGCAGGTCGCTTTGCTTTAGCGCCACCACGCCGCAATCCGGGCAATGCACCATCGGGATGGGGCAGCCCCAGGGACGCTGGCGCGACACCAGCCAGTCGCGCAGCCGGTAATTCACCGTCCGCCAGCCGATCCCGGCCCGTTCCAGCCGGCCGGCGATTTCGATCTTGGCGGCCTCCACCGTCATGCCATCCAGGAATCTGGAATTGGCGAGCCTGCCCGGCCCGACATAAGCCTGATCGCCGACATCGAAGGTCTTGGGGTCGGTGCCGTCGGGCACCACCACCGGCACCACTTTCATTTTATATTTGCGGGCAAAATCCAGGTCGCGCTGGTCGTGCGCCGGACAGCCGAAGATGGCGCCGGTGCCGTAGCCCATCAGCACGAAATTCGCCACCATCACCGGCAGCTGCCAGTCGGGATCGAAGGGATGGGCGGCGGTGAGGCCGGTGTCATAGCCCAGCTTCTCGGCCTTCTCGATCTCCGCTTCCGCGGTGCCGGTCTTGTGGCATTCGGCGATGAAGGCTTCCAATTTGGGATCGGTCTTGGCCAGGTCCTGGGCCAGGGGATGGTCGGGCGACAGGCCAACGAAACTGGCCCCGAACAGCGTGTCGTGCCTTGTGGTGAACACGTCCAGCTTCTCGCCGTTCGACAGCTTGAACTGGAATTTCAGGCCTTCGCTGCGGCCGATCCAGTTCCGCTGCATGATGCGGACCTTGTCCGGCCAACGGTCCAGCGTATCCAGCGCGGTGAGCAGCTCGTCGGCGAATTGGGTGATCCGGAAGAACCATTGCGCCAGCTTGCGCCGCTCCACCACCGCGTCCGAGCGCCAGCCGCGGCCTTCGATCACCTGCTCGTTGGCGAGCACGGTCTGATCCACCGGGTCCCAATTCACATCCGCCTCGCCGCGATAGACGAAGCCGGCGTGATAAAATTGCAGGAACAGTTTCTGCTGCTGGTGATAATATTCCGGATCGCAGGTGGCGAATTCGCGCGACCAGTCGATCGACAGGCCCATCATCTTCAGCTGTTCGCGCATATGCGCGATATTCTCATAGGTCCAGTCGCGGGGGCTGACGCCCTGATCGCGGGCGGCATTCTCGGCCGGCAGGCCGAAAGCGTCCCAGCCCATCGGGTGCAGCACACTAAACCCCTGGGCGCGGCGGAAACGGGCCAGCACATCGCCCATGGTGTAGTTGCGGGTGTGCCCCATATGGATGCGCCCCGAGGGATAGGGGAACATCTCCAGCACATAGCATTTGGGCTTGTCGCCATGCGCGGGGGTGACGAACAGCCCCCGCCGCTCCCATTCCGCCTGCCAGTATTTTTCCGATTCCTTGGCGTTGTAACGCGCCATTGTTTTCAAGCCTCTTCGATTCGCGGCTCTATTTGATTGGTCGCGGGCCCGGACGGAAAACCGCTGCACACTTTTCCTGGACCCGCTCCTCAGCCCGATCGCGCAGGCTTGAACACTATTTAGGCTTTGGGATTCAAGGTGGCCAGCCGCAATTCGCGCGCCCGGGTGAGGATGGCGTCCTCGAGCTTGCGGGCGGTGTCGGGACTGGGCGCCGCGTCGCTCCAGGCGCCACCGGCGGCGCGGGTCTGGCGGAAGACCACCACCTTGAGTCCGTCGGCGCGCAGATTGCGGTCCATGATGTAGATGGTGACCTTGAGCCGTTCATTGGGCGCGTTGGGCGCCACATACCAGTCGGTGATGATCACCCCGCCGAACGGATCGGCGCTGGCCAAGGGCATGAAGGACAGGGTATCGAGCGAGGCATGCCAGAGATAGGAATTGACCCCCAAGGTCATCTTGCCGGGACCGCCCGCCACGATGGTGGAGCCGGTATCCATATCGATCGAGCTGTCGTCGCTGCCGCCGCAGCCTGCCAGGGCCGGAAACGCCAGGGCGCAAAACAGAATGGGCAGAATTCGCATCAGGTTCGTTCCTTCGACGGTGCCCGACAGGGTACCCGTCCACCCCCTGGCCTGCCCGGCTTATACTGGCACACAGCCGGCGGCGCAACGGCGCAAAGCGGAGCCGGCAACGAAGGGTTTGGCTTATGTTAGAAGGGCTTATGGCGGAACCTGGACTCCAAAAAAGCAAGCGCGCCTTGGGTGCGGCGCTGCTCCTGCTGCTGGCGGCAGGCCCGGCTTGGGCCCAGGATGACCAGGGTTTCACTCTTTCGCCCTATGAAACCTTCATCGGCGATGCCGGGCTTTCGGTGGGCGGCGAGGCCAGCGGCGCGTTGTTCGACGGGAACTTGAAACGCCAGCCCGCGGCCACCGGCGCGGCCAAGGCCATTGCCCGGCTGCACCGCGATTACGATACCGGCCTGTCGCTGGGGCTCGACACGACCTTGGCGGTCAGCGATCCGCTGTCGCGCGGCCGTTATGGCGGAGATTTCTTCGAAAAGATCTATGGCGACGCCCGCACCGGCCTGGGCCGGGTCGAGATCGGCCAGACCGACGGCGCGGGCTATGTGCTGGCGGTGACGGGGCCGAAGGTGGACGCCCAGGTGTCGCTGGATGATCCGCAGACCAGCTTTTTCCGGGATCCCTCCACCGGCCGTGCCGTGATCGACATGTTCGCGCTCAGGACCGAAGTGGGCGCCTCGTCCAACTATGCCAAATTCGCCTATGTCAGCCCGGCGCTGTTCGGGGTCCAGCTGGCGCTGTCCTTCACCCCCAATCAGGGCAAGGATGTGCTGCCCTTCGTGCATGCGGGGCCGCAACTGCCCGGCCGGCAGGCCGACATCTGGGAAGGGTCGGTTCGCTATTCCAGCAATATCGGGCAGGTCGAGCTGACCGCGTCGGGCAGCGTCGCCGAGGGCCGGGGCGAGCACAAGCTGGGCGGACAGGAAGGCATAAGCGATCTGGGCTTCGGGCTTCGCGCCGATTATGCGGTGAATGACGATCTCAGCCTGTCGCTGGGCGGCGGCTATCGCCAAAGCAACGCCTATGCCTTCGATCCGACAAAAAGCTATCACGGCGCCACCACCCGCGCCCTGCATGTGGCGGCGCGGGCGACCTATGGATCCTGGATCGCGGGATTGGAATATGGCAACGGCGTCGCCGGCAGCGCCGCGGGCCTGCCGCGGCTCGGCCTCAACGGCTACCAAGCGTCCGCCGGCTATGTGCTGAACGACAATTGGCAGATCACCGGCGGCTGGCAGAAGCTGGATTATGCGCGTTCCGCCGGAGCGTTCTTCAATGGCGCGCCGCGCCTTGCCATGGACGCGGCGTTCCTGCATCTGAATTTACACATCTAATGCTCCGATCGCGGCGAGGCCGGAAAAGCCGGACAGCAGAGCTGCGTTCTCCGCGGTGACCCCGCCCAGCGCCAGGACCGGCAAAGTCGCCCGGCGCGCGATCATCCGGGCACGAACCGGGGTCAGCGCGCGCGCCTCCGGATGGCTCCCGGTGGGAAAGACCGGCGACAGAAAGGCCGCGTCGGCATGGGCGACTTGAAGCGCGCGGGCGGAATGCGCCGCCACGGTGATGATCCAGTGCGGCCGCAGAGCCCGCCAATGCGCCGCCTCCCGGGCACGGATTTCCGGCAGATGCAGTCCATGCAGCCGCGCCGCCAGCACCGGATCGTCGGCCGCGAGCAGAATGAGCCCCTGGGTTTTTTGCCGCAGCGCCTCGCCCAAAGCGCTGCGGCGCGCGGCGTCGCGGGCGCGCACAATCACCAGGCTTCCCTTCGGCAGGGCCTGCGCCGCGCGCAGGGGATCGCGCAGCCGGTCATCGTCTGTGATCAGTGCCAGAAACCCCGCGTTGAGGCGCGCGGCGGCTCTTGCTAGCTTTCCGGCCGACATGAGCATTCCAGAAAATCTCGCCGCCATACTGGCCCGCATCGACGCGGCGCGGAAGGCGGCAATCGCGCCCGCCGCCCAAACCCGTCTCATCGCCGTCAGCAAGACGGTGCCCGAAGCCGGCATCCGCGAGGCCCTGGCGGCGGGTCAGCGTCTGTTCGGCGAGAACCGGGTGCAGGAAGCCCAGGCCAAATTCCCCCAGTTGAAAAAAGAATTCCCGGACCTGGAGCTGCATTTGATCGGGCCGCTGCAGACCAACAAAGTGAAGGACGCGGTTTTGCTGTTCGATGTCATTCAAAGCCTGGATCGCACCCGGCTGGCCGATGCGCTGGCGGCGGAGCGTGACAAAAGCGGCAAAGCCCCTCGCCTGTTCGTGCAGGTCAACACCGGCGAGGAACCGCAAAAATCCGGGGTGATGCCCGCCGAAGCCGGAGCCCTGATCGCCCATGCCCGAAAACTGAATTTGCCGGTCGCGGGCCTGATGTGCATTCCGCCCCTGAATGACGATCCGGCGCCGCATTTCGCCTTTCTGGCCAAGCTGGCGCGGGAGAATGGGTTGTCCGAACTCAGCATGGGCATGAGCGACGATTTCGAGACGGCGGTGAAGTTCGGCGCCACCCATGTGCGGGTGGGAAGCGCGATCTTCGGCGCAAGGCCAAAAGCTTAGGCCTTGATGTGCAGCCGGTCCTGGGGCCGGAACTGCGCCAGCGCGGCGCGGAGGTCATGGTCGGTCAAGGCCACGCAGCCGGCGGTGGGCGGATAGGCTTCGCGCGCCAGGTGCAGGAAGATGGCGCTGCCCTTGCCCGGCACCACCGGATCGTCATTGAAGCCCACGATCACGATGATGTCGTAGACATGGCTGTCGAGCCACAGATGCTCGGCGCTGACCGGATAGGGATGCTGGACCAGCTTGTTGTAGTTGGGATCGCCGGGAAAATCGCACCAGCCGTCATTCGGCTGCAGCGCCCGCTCCGGCAGCATGGTGCGCGGCTTCTCAGTCCGGTCGGCCCGCCAGAACACCCGTCTCAGCGGAAAGACGCCGATCGGGGTCATCCCATCGCCTTCGCCTTTCTTGTGGCCGATGCCCGCCGGCCCCACCGCGCAGCGGCGCGGGCCCGCGCCCCAATCCATCACCGGTCCGGCCGGAGAATTCGAAACGATCAGATCCATGGCCGGAAGCTTAGCTCAATTGGCCGGCAATGCCACCAGGGTCGGCAAGAGGATGGATTTTCGGTAGGCAGCCATCGCGCGCCGCGCCAGATCCGCGTCCACGCCGTTGTGGTCGAGCGAGGACTGGAGCGCCACCATATCGGCGCTTTGGGGCAAGGCCGGCTGAGGCGGCGCGAGTTTCGGCGTCACCACCACCTTTTGGGCAAGCTGGGCGTCCTGGTGACGGCCGGTGAACAGGGCCAGCACGGTCGAGCCGAAATCCTTGCCGGTCACCGCTTCGAACATGGTGTCGGCGACGCTGGCCACCGCGCCCCACAGCCCGCCGTAAAGCGCGTCGCCCGCGATCTTTTCGGGCATGCCGATATGGACGCCGGTGATGGCGCGATAGATGGTGCCGATTACCGGCAGATGTTCCAGCGGATTGATGATGTCGAGCAGATTGTGGAACGAGAAATCCCAGTCCGAGGAGGAGGCCGCGTCTTTCTGATCCGCCGGCGGGGCGGCCTGCGGCGCGGCAACGGACGGAATGGCCTCGATGCTCATCGGCCGTCTCCAAGCAAGCCCCTTGCCAGCGGAAATATGGCTCTATTGCGGGAATTTCATCGAAACGATAGCTCCCCCCGGCGGCAAGATTTGCCCATTGCACCGGTTTTTGACCGCCGCCAAATCGCGCTAAACTTCGAGTCGCCCCAGACCTTCAGAATCACTGAGACCCTCAGAATTCAATGGCCAGTCCCAAGCGCGTATTGTTGGTGGATGACGACGCCCTCCTGCGCGCCTCTTTGGCCGAGCAGCTGGCACGGGAGGGTTCCTATGAAGTGACCGCCGCGGCCAGCGCCGCGGAAGCGCGCGCCCTGGCCGGCGATGGACGTTATGCGGTGGCGATCATCGATCAGGACCTGCCGGACAGCGCCGGCGAGGCGCTGGCGCGCGAATTGAGGGCTGAAGGTTTCGACGCGCCGATCCTGTTCCTGTCGAAAGCCGGTACATCGCCGGCGGCGGGTGAGTATCTGGAAAAGCCGTTCCGCTTTTCGGCGCTGCTGGCCCGGCTCAATCTTCATCTCAGCCGCCATGCCGCCAGCGACGACCAGCCGGTGACGATCGGGCCCTATCAGTTCCGCCCCGGCGCCAAGCTTTTGATGATGGGCCCGCGGCGGGTTCATCTGACCGAAAAGGAAACCGATATCCTGAAGTTCCTGCATGCCGCCGGCGCCACCGTGACCCGCGAGACCCTGCTGCACGAGGTCTGGGGCTATAATCCCGCGGTGACCACCCATACGCTGGAAACCCATATCTACCGGCTGCGCAAGAAGATCGAAGAGGGCGGCGCCCGGATCCTGCTCACCGAAGGCGGCGGCTATCGCCTTGCGACATAAGCCCGATTCCCGCTTCGGTTAATAAATTCTTTAAGCCTCGTTAACCCTTGGGCCGCCACCATCACCCGCCATGAGAGACCGGCGCCCGCCCCAATTCGAAGACGAGAAACTGCGCGAGCGGATGCGGTTCGCCACCGCGCATGCGCCGGTTTACGACGACGAAGACGAAAACGAATTTTCCGAACCGGAAAGGCGCAAGCGGATCTGGCCCTATGTGCTGGTGATGCTTGTGGTCTGGGGCGTGATCTTCGGCGCTGTCTTCTGGTCGCATTTCCTTTCCGACCTGCCGGATGTGCACAACCTGATGGCGGCCGCGCCGGCGCGCGACGTCACCATCCTGGACGATCGCGGCCAGCTGGTCGCGCGCCGGGGCCTGACCCAGGGCGCGATGGTCCAGGTCGAGAGCCTGCCGGCTTACGTGCCAAACGCCTTCATCGCCATCGAGGACCGCCGGTTCCGCGAGCATTTCGGAATCGATCCCATCGGCATGCTGCGCGCCGCATACGAGAACATGATGGCGGGCCATGTGGTGCAGGGCGGCTCCACCATCACCCAGCAGCTGGCCAAGAATCTGTTTCTCAATCCCGGCCGCACCTTTGACCGCAAGATCCAGGAGGCGCTGCTCGCGCTTTATCTGGAATCGCGCTATTCAAAGAATCAGATTCTCACCCTGTATTTCAACCGGGTCTATTTCGGCGCCGGGGTTTACGGCATCGAGGCGGCGAGCGAGAAATTCTTCGGCAAGCACGCCAGCCAGCTCAGCCTGACCGAGGCGGCGATGCTGGCCGGCAGCGTCAAGGCGCCGGCCCGCTACAATCCGCTCGCCGACGCCGACGCTTCGCTGGCCCGCGCCAGCGTGGTGCTCAAGGCCATGCAGGATGTGGGCTTCATCGACCATGCCACGCGCATGCAGGCGGAAGCGACGCGGCCGCGCATCGTGCTGCGAAACCGGCACGCCAGGCTCCGGCTATTTCACCGACTGGGTGATTTCGCAGCTGGACGGCATTCTGGGCTCCGGCGACAAGCCGGTGATCGTGGAGACCAGCTTCGACCTCGCCACCCAGACGCTGGCGGAGCGGGCGGTGGAGCACGGCCTGGGTGTCGAAGGCGAAAAGATTCACGCCAGCCAGGCGGCGCTGGTGGCGATGACCCCCGATGGCGCCATCCGCGCCATGGTGGGCGGGCGGTCCTATGCCGCAATCCGGATTCAACCGCGCCACCGATGCGGTGCGCCAGCCCGGCTCGGCCTTCAAGCCCTTCGTCTATCTCACCGCCTTCGAGCACGGCCATACGCCCGGACGACATCATGCGTGACGGGCCGGTGGATATTCACGGCTGGCGGCCGTCCGATTTCGAGAACGAATATAAGGGCGACATCACCCTGACCGAGGCTTTCGCGGAATCCTCCAACTCGGTCGCGGCCCAATTGACCGACCAGGTTGGGCCCAAGGCGGTGGTGGACACCGCGCGGCGGCTGGGCATCACCTCGCCGCTGCAGGCGGTGGCCTCGCTGGCGCTGGGCACCTCGGGCGTGACCCCGCTGGAATTGACCGGCGCCTATGCGCCTTTCGCCAATGGCGGCAACGGCATCATCCCTTATGCCATCATCCGCATCCGCGACCGGGCGGGAAAAATCCTCTATCGGCGCAAGCCCGGCGGGCTGGGCGCGGTGATGTCGCCCACCGACAATGCCGAAATGACCAAGGTGATGGTGCAGACCGTCATGACCGGCACCGGCAAGGCGGCGCGCCTCACCGAACGGCCGACCGCCGGCAAGACCGGCACCACCCAGGATTTCCATGATGCCTGGTTTGTGGGTTTCACCGCCGATCTGGTGGCTGGGGTGTGGGTTGGCAATGACGATGCCGCGCCGATGAAACGGGCGACCGGCGGCGGGCTTCCCGCCCATATCTTCCACGCTTTCATGGAAAGCGCGGAAGAGGGCCTGCCGGTGCGGCCGCTGGTGGGAAGCGAGCTGATGGCCGATGCCGCTGACACGCCGGCGGCTCCGGTGGTTGCGGCCGCCGAGACCGCTCCTCCGCCGCAACCGTCTCAGCCGGCGCCGCCCGAAAAGCCGCAAGAAGCCTTCGACAAGATTCTGAACGGACTGTTCGGCGGGACTTATGTTTTCCCCCTCCGGTCTTCGCTGGCTCGAGGGCCAGCTACGGCCACCTCCCCCATCAGCACGCTGCCGCATGCACGGGGGAGGCAGGCCTGATACGCTTCACCAATACCTAGTTGTACCGGAGCAGGCTGCGGCCGTGATCGCGCAGCCATTGCCGGGCGCGGGCCATGTCGGGCGACAGTTTTTCGACATGCGCCCAGAAACGCGGCGAGTGATTCATCTCTTTCAGATGCGCCACTTCATGCGCCACCACATAATCGCGCACGTAGTTCGGGCGCGAAGATCAGCCGCCAGCAAAAGGACAGCGCGCCGGTCTGGCTGCAGGAGCCCCAGCGGCTGTTGGTGTCGCGGACGCTGATGCGGGTGGGCCGGCTGCCCAGCCGCGCGGCCAATTCCACCGCCCGCGCCGCAAACAAAATCTTCGCCTCGCGCTTGAAGAAATCCGCCAGCCGGCGCTGTGCATGTTCGATCCGCCCATTCACCCGGATCTCGCCATCCGCGACCCAGACCGGCGAAGGCCCGCGGGCTTCGCTGTGCCGGATGGGATGATCTTCGCCCAGGTAAGGCACCACCGCGCCGGGCTTGAGCGTCACCGGCTCCGGCAGGTGCCGCAATTGCCGCGCGATCCATTGGGTTTCCCGCCGCACAAAAGCGAACGCGGCCTGCGGTGCCGCCGCGGCTGGGCGCGGTGACGATGACTTCGCCGGTTGCGGGATGCACCCGCATGACGATGCGCCGGGCCCGCGGATTGAGCCGCACGCTGACCGCCACATCGTGACCTTCCACCGCCAGCAATTCCCGGCGGACCGCTCGCTTTTCGCCGCGCTTGGCTTTAGGCTTGCCGCGCAACAGGGATTTCAACATGTCAGAACGTCCGCGCTTCCATATGGCGTTTCCGGTGCGCGACCTGGCCGAGGCGCGCGCATTCTACGGCGATTTGCTCGGCTGTCCCGAAGGCCGTTCGAGCGATCAATGGATCGATTTCGATTTCTTCGGCCATCAAATCGTCGCGCATTTAAGCCCAGATGAAGTCGGGCACAAGGCCCATAATGACGTGGATGGTGATTCGGTGCCGGTGCGTCATTTCGGTGCAATCCTCTGCATGAAAGATTGGCAACACCTTGCCGAGCGGCTGACGGAAAAGAAAATTTCCTTCATCATCCAGCCCGGAATTCGTTTCGAAGGCCTGCCGGGCGAGCAAGCGACATTTTTCTTCCTCGACCCATCGGGCAATGCGCTGGAGTTCAAGGCGTTCCATGACGACTCGGCAATTTTTGCGCGCTGACAGGGTCGCCCTTTTGGTCGGCGCGGGCGGCGCCTGCCTGTTTCTGGGCGCGCTGGGCTTTCAATATATCGGCGGCATCGCGCCTTGCGAGATGTGCCAATGGCAGCGCTGGGCGCATATCGGCGGCGCCTTGACCGGCATTCTCGCGGTCACCGCCGCCAAAAACGAGATCCACCGCACGCAGCATGGCCTGGATCGCCATTCTGTTCGTGCTGACTTCGGGCCTGATCGGCGCCTATCAGACCGGGATGGAGTATCATCTCCTGCCCGGGCCGGCCGCCTGCAGCGGCCATCGCTATATCGTAGGCAGTGGAGCGCCGCCGCCGGAAGTGCAATGCGATGTGGTGGCCTGGCAATTGTTCGGGCTTTCCATGGCATCCTATAACGCATTGTGCTCGTTTCTGATCGCGGGTCTTGGCGCGCTTGGCTTATCGAAGATCCACACCGAAACCGGCGCCTTGCGCCAGGGCCATGCCGCGTAAGCCCCGCCCGAAGGCGCCGGGCGACACGCCCGATACCGAGGCGATGATCCGGGTGGATCATGCCGGCGAATATGGCGCGGTGCGGATCTATGAAGGACAGCTCGCGGTTCTGGGCGAGGCCGCGCCAGCGCCGACATCATCCGCCACATGGCGGACCAGGAACAGCATCATCTGAAAACCTTCGACCGGCTGGTCAATGAGCGGCGGGTGCGGCCCACCGCGCTGGAGCCGGTCTGGCGGGTGGCCGGCTTCGCGCTGGGCGCCGCCACCGCGCCTGATGGGCGAGAAGGCGGCCTTTGCCTGCACCGCGGCGGTGGAGGAGGCGATCGACGACCATTATGCCGGCCAGATCGCCGATCTGGGCGAACGCGATCCGGATCTGAAGCGGACGGTGGAGGAATTCCGCGCCGATGAAGCCCGGCACCGGCAGACGGCGCTGGATCATGGCGCCGAACAGGCGCCGGGTTATCGCCTGCTGAGCGAGGCGATCAAGGCCGGCTGCCGCGTGGCGATCAAGCTGTCGGAGAAATTATAACGGCGCGGGCTTTTTGAGCCTTGAGTTTGTCGCGCGTGCTCACCTGCTTTGCGCACGCGTCCCACGCGTCTGCTCAAGACCCAAAATCCTCGCGCCGGGGCCGTAACCGTTCCGGTTCACGGCTCGAGTTCGCTATCCCAATAGAGATAGTCCGCCCAGGATTCGTGCAGATAGTTGGGCGGGAATTTGCGGCCGCGTTCGCGCAGCTCCATCACCGTGGGCTGGTGCGGGCGGTGGCGCGGACGCATGCCGGCCTGGGCCGGCAGCCGCCCGCCCTTGAGAAGATTGCAAGGGCTGCAGGCGGTGACCACATTTTCCCAGGTGGTGCGCCCGCCGCTTGGAGCGCGGGATCACATGATCGAAAGTGAGGTCCTTGGGATCGCCGCAATATTGGCATTCGAAGCGGTCGCGCAGGAACACGTTGAACCGGGTGAAGGCGGGATTGCGCGCGGGCTTGATATAGGTCTTGAGCGACACCACCGAAGGCAGCTTCATCTCGAAGCGCGGCCGAGCGCACCACGCGGTCATATTCCTCCAGGATATTCACCCGCTCGAGGAACACCGCCTTGATCGCGTCCTGCCAGGACCAGAGCGACAGCGGGTAGTAGCTCAACGGGCGGTAATCGGCATTGAGCACCAGCGCCGGGCAATTGCTGGCGGATCGCAGAGGGGCTAGCACGACGGCAGTCCTGTGAAGGCGGTGTCTCCCAATGCTGCGGGCCGATTGCCGGCCCAACGAATTGCCAAATTTGGTCGCCAAATGAATTGTAAGGACGATTCGAACCGTCCTCAAGCGCTAGAATCAGCCCCCTCAAATTGCGTCCCGGATATGACAACCCGGCTAAAGCAGGCTGGAAATCGGCGCGGCTGTCTCGAAGCGTCCGGCAAAGGCCGAGGCGAGAAACTGGCCCGCCAGCTCAAGGCCTTCGGCGTCTATGCCATGGCCCATGCCGGGGGCCAGATGCCATCGCACGGGCCTGCCCGCAGTACCCAAGCCGCTTGCGGCGGCGAACATGGCGCCGACCGGGATGACAGTATCGGCGCCACCATGAGTGAGAAAGACGGGCGGCGAGGCTTTCTGGTCCGGCGGTGGGGTCGCCAGCATGCTCGAGAAGCCGATGACCGCGGCCGGCGGGACAGATCGTCGCAATCCCAGATGCAGCGCCAGCATCGCGCCCTGGCTGAATCCGGCCAGCGCCAGACGCTCCGGCGGAAGATGAAGCCGCGCCAATTCGGCGTCCAGGAATTCGGCGATGCGCGGCGCCGCCGCCGAAACGCCGGCACGCATCTCGTGCGGATCGAGCCTGGAAATGGGAAACCATTGATAGCCGGACGGCGTCCCCGGCACCCGGTCGGGCGCATTGGGCGCGACAAAGGCCGCGCCCGGCAAGAGCTGCTGCCAATGCGGCGCCAAACTGATCAGATCATTGCCGTCGGCGCCATAGCCGTGCAGCAAAACCACAAGCTCCGTAGCCTGACCTTTGGCAGGCTGAAGGCGCGGGCCGGAAAGCAAAGCCATGACGTGAAATACTGTCTAGATTGCCGGCATGATCGTTACACGCTTCGCGCCGTCCCCGACAGGATATTTGCATGTGGGGCACGCCTTCGCCGCCTGGACGGCGGCGCGGGCGGGCGACCGCTTTCTGCTCCGGATCGAGGATCTGGATGCCGGCCGATCGCGGGAAGAATTCGTTGCCGGCATTTTCGAAGACCTGACCTGGCTGGGGCTGTCCTGGGAGGAGCCGGTGCTGCGCCAGTCGCGGCGCATGGATGCCTATCGCGCCGCCATCACGAGGCTTGCGCCTTTCACCTATCCCTGTTTCTGCACCCGCCGCGAAATCGCCGAGGAAATCGCCCGAGCGGCCGGCGCGCCGCATCGGGATGCCGAGCCTGCCGCCGATGCCGGGCCGGACGGACCGCTCTATCCCGGCACCTGCCGCAACCTCACCGTCGAGGACAGCGCGATGCGGGTGACGCGCGGCGACGCCTATGCGCTGCGGCTCGATTGCGCCCGCGCCGCCGCCCAGGTCGGACCCTTGAGCTTCATCGAGCATGGCGCGCGCCATGCCGCGAACCCGCTCCTGTTCGGCGACATCGTTCTCGCCCGCAAGGATGTGCCGGCGTCCTATCATCTGGCGGTGGTGGTGGACGATGCCTTTCAAGGCGTGAGCTTGGTGACCCGCGGCGAGGATCTGTTGCCGGCGGCGCATGTGCAGCGGCTGCTGCAGGCGCTGTTGGGGTATCCCGAGCCGGCCTATGCCCATCACCGGCTGATCCTGGACGCACAGGGCCGCAAATTCTCCAAGCGCGACCAGTCGGTGACCTTGCGGGCCCTGCGCCGGACGGGCGTCACGCCGTCCGGGGTCGCGGCGCTGTTTTGATTTGGAAACTCCGCCCCAATACCACCACCAGCACCAGCAGCGCGGCGAAAAACCCCATCGGCGCCTTCACCAGAATGAAGGCCGCGATGGCGAGTTGGGACGCCAGGATCAACGCCAACTCGCCGCGGCTGAAGGCATGATCGCGCCATAGAAAGGCGATCGCCACCGACAGGATGGGAAAATCGTAGAGATAAAGATAAGGCGTCGCCAGCAGGCCCGCCGTGACAAGACCCGCGCATTTGAGCGCGAAGGCATGGCGGCTTCGCCACAGCCAGGCGACAAAACCGGCCAGAGCCAGCAGCAACAGGCCCTGAACCGCAAAAGCGGAATGGTCGCCCACGCCCAGCATTCTGAGAAGTCCGTAAAGGCTTTGCTGCTTGTAATAACCGGCCGCGCCGGCGGTGAGGAAATTGCCGCTCATCCCGCCCATATGATGGACGAAAGCCATCAAACTGTCCGGCGCCAAAACCCAGGAGAGCGCCAGGATCAGCACCGCGGATGCCAACGCCGCCAGAAAAGCGCGCCAATAGCCGCCGAACAGAAGAGCGACGGGAATGAGCAGGCCCAGATGCGGCTTGTATGTCAGAAGCCCGATCAGCAGGCCGGCCATCAGCGGACGCTTTTCGAGTTGAAGCAGCGCCAAGCCGATCAGCGCCGCGGACAGAAACCCGTTCTGCCCCACCATGGCGCAGGCCAGGACCGCGGGCGCGGCACAGGCGATCAGACCCGCGCCGCGATCGCCGGCGATCCGCGCGATGGTAAGGGCATAAAGCGCCAAACTCGCGCCGACCCAAACAAGGAAGGACGGCGTATAGGAGATCAGGGCCAGCAGCATCGCCACCGGCAGAAACAGGGGCGGATAGGCCCAGCCGAAATAGCCCGGCTCGTTCCGCTGCATCAATTGCTGCTGCAGGCTGTGCATGGTCGGCCAGTCATACGTCGCGGCGGCCTGGCCGTTCAGAGCCAGATGCCCCGCGCTCCAGAAGGAAAGAAAATCCGTCGCGAAGGGGTGACCGGTGGAATCCGCAATCCAGTGGTGCTGCGCCAGCAGCCAGCCCAGGAACGCCAGATAGCCGATGGCGACGCCGCCGGCGACGGCCAGGGCCCGCGGCGAGGCCCGTTCAGGAGATTCCGGTTCCCGGCTCATCCACCCATTCTGCCCGCCAGCGATTGCCGAGTGTTTAACCGCGCCGCTGGTCCACACCTGCCGGCCCATGCTAAAGCCCGCTCATGAGCGACATGCACGCCCTCGACCGGCTCTTCGCCACCATTGCCGCCCGCCGGGCCGCGGGCGATGCCGGCGCCTCCTACACCGCCAAATTGCTGGCCCAAGGGGTGGAGAAATGCGCCAAGAAATTCGGCGAGGAGGCGGTGGAGACAGCGTTGGCGGCCATGACCGGCGACAAGACGCATCTGGCGGCGGAAAGCGCCGATGTCCTTTATCACTTGCTGGTGCTGTGGGCGGCGGCGGGGATCACGCCCGAGGATGTCTATGCCCAATTGCGCGCCCGGGAAGGACAATCGGGCCTGGCCGAAAAGGCTTCCCGCTCCCGCTAAGTTTCAGGACGCGATCTCTTCTTCCTCGGACAGGCTCTTGACCAGGTCGAGCACGCGCTTGCGGACTTTCGGATCCCGGATCTTCATGAAGGCCAGCGAAAGCTGCAGCCCCTCCCCGGACGAGACGAACGCCATCACCGGCGGCGGCGCCTTCGCCCGGTTCTTCCAAGGCCGCCGCTGACACCGTCATAGAAATAATCGATCGGCACCCCCAGGATGCGCGCGATCTCGAACAGCCGGCCGGCGCCGATGCGGTTGATGCCTTTTTCGTATTTTTGAATCTGCTGAAAGGTGAGGCCCAGCGTGTCGCCCAGCCGTTCCTGGCTCATGCCGATCAGCATGCGCCGGATGCGCACGCGATTTCCGACCTGAGCGTCGATGGGGTTGGCTTTCTTGGTCACGGCTTTGGCGGGTGATCGATTTGACCGAACTTAGCCGCACTGGGTTTGCGCAACGGAAAGAATTAATTCGCCCATAGATTTAATCGCTTTCCATGCGTGCCGACAAAAAGATCAGCACTACCGCGCAAGATTAGAAGAAGCACAAACGCCGTATCGCCGAAGCGCGCATAGAGGGTGGGCGGCAGGGCGGCCGGCAGCGGCGAATCCACCACGCCCATCTGGCCGAGCCCGAGACGAGGCGGTGATGCGGCCCAGGGGATCGATCATCGCCGAGATTCCGGTGTTGGCGTCGCGCGCGACCGGCATGCCCTCCTCGATGGCGCGCACCCGGGCGATCAGAAGATGCTGGCTGCGGCCCCGCCCAGGGACCGAACCAGGAATCGTCGGTGACATTGACGAGCCAGCCGGGGCGCCGGCTCGCGGTCACCGCATCGGGAAAAATGATTTCGTAGCAGATCAGGGGAGTCGACCGGCGGCGCGCCGGGAATCTCGTAAATATGCGGACCGTCGCCGGCGGAAAATCCGGTCTCGCCCGCGGTCAGCTTGGTGATGCCGATGCCGGTTCAGAATGCCGGCGAAGGGCACATATTCGCCGAACGGCACCAGATGGAACTTGTCATAGACCGCGTCGCTGCCGCCCGTCGGGACCGAATATATAAAGCGAATTGTAATAGGAAATCTTGTCGCGCCGGGCGTTCGGCGCGCGCCGCGCCGGTGATGAGCGCGCGGCCGCCGCCGGTCAGAGCCGGCGATCTCGTCCATCGCCACCGGCGAGCGGGTGAGCAGGAAAGGCGGCGCCGCCTCGGGCCAGATGATATGGGTGGCCCGGCCCGGCTTGCAGCGGAGAGATCCATCAGCCTGTTGCCAGTTGCGCGCCACATAGCGGCGCATCAAATTTCTCGCGCTGGGGAACATCGGGCTGCACCAGCCGCAGCCATCACGCTCGGCACATCGTGTCGGGCGTGGTGGCCAGCCGCATCGCGCCCGTAAGCCCACAGGCCCGCAAACAAGACCGTCATCGCGAGGGAGCGAGCCAGCCGGCGCGGCGCGGCCAGAAATTCCGCCAGCGTCGCCCCGAGACAGAATGGTGAGAAAGGAAAGCCCATAAGCGCCGATCAGGGCGGCGCTTTGCAGCACCGCCCAGGACGCGCCCCAGCCATAGGCCGGCGAGATTCCAGGGAAAGCCGGTCAACGCATGGCCGCGCACCCATTCGCCGACGGCATAGAAGATGCGGCGAAGACCAGAAGCCGCGCCGGGCCGTCCCGCCAGAACACAGATCGCCAGCGCCGAAGCGATGCCGGCATAAAGCGCCAGCCCCGCGGTGAGAGACACAAGCGCGAAGGGCATCTGCCACAGATGCGCCGAGGGATCGACCATGAAGGCATAGCCGATCCAGTGCCAGACCCACGAGATATTGCCCGAAAGCGAAAGCCCAGCCCGCCACCGCCGCCTTGCGGATGGGATGCGGGCCCTTGTCCGCGCCGTCCAGCAGCAACACCAGCACCGCAAAGCCCAGAAGCAGCGCCGGAAAGAATTCGATCGGCGCAAAGCCCAGCGCCGAAACCGCGCCCGGCCAGGAAAGCGCAACAGCAAGCGCCGCCAGCCGGTGAGGCCGCGAATGCGCGACACCCAATCGGTCCAAGCCTTGCCGTCATGCCGGCCGCTGAGCGTCTCGGCGCGGCGGATGCGCAGCCGCTTCACCCGGCGGGGATCGGCCTCCAGCACCTCGAATTCATAGCCCGCGGGATGGGCGACGATTTCGCCGCGCTGCGGCACCCGGCCCAGCAGCCAGGTCACCAGGCCGCCGATGGAGCCGACCTCCTCGCTCGGCCTCCGGAATGGCCAGGTCGATGCCGGTCTGGGTCTTGAAATCCTCCAGCTCCAGCCGCGCATCGGCGATGAAACTGTCTCCGTCCGCGCTTCAGGACCGGCGCTTCCTCGTCATGCTCGTCGGCGATGTCGCCCACGATCTCCTCGATAATATCCTCGATCGAGACCAGGCCGTCGGTGCCGCCATATTCGTCGATCACCAGGGCAAGATGGGTGTGGGTGGCCTGCATCTTGAGCAGCAGGTCCAGGGCCCGCATCGAGGGCGGCGCGAACAGGATCGGCCGGCGGATCTGGGCGATCGAGGACGGCAATAGGCCGATAGCCGCCCTTGCTGTCGGGCTCCAGCAGCGCCAGCACGTCCTTGACATGCACCAGGCCGGTCGGATCGTCGAGAATCTCGCGATAGACCGGCAGGCGCGAATGCTTGGCCTCGCGGAACAGGGCCACCAGTTCGGCCATCGGCATCGCCTCATCCGCGGCGATGATCCGGGCCCGCGGCACCATCACGTCCGAGACTTTGAGCCCGCCGAAAGCCAGGAGGTTGGTGAGCATCACCCGCTCCTGCTGCGACAGGGCGGCCACCTTGCGCTCGCTTTCCTCGATCACTTCCTCCAGGCTTTCGCGGATGGCGGCGCTGGACGGGCTTTCCCCCCTGAGGCGCAGAAGCAGCCGCTTCAACAGTGGCGCATGCATGTCGGATGCGTCATTCATCCCGCCGCCTCATATGGGTTGGCGATGCCCAGGCCGGTCCAATATCGCGATTTCCAGCCTCTCCATCTTTTTGGCGTCGCGGACGCGTTCATGATCATATCCCGCCAGATGCAGCACCCCATGCACCACCAGATGACTGGCGTGATCGGGAGACGCTTTTGCCGGCGCTTTTCGCTTCGCGGCGGGTCACGCCCAAAGCCAGTGCGACATCGCCGCGATAGCCGTCCCTGTTCGCCATGGCCGGAAAGGAAAGGACATTGGTGGGCTTGTCCTTGCCGCGGAATGCCTGATTGAGGACCTTAAGCCTGCGGTCGCTGGACAGAAGCACGGTGAAGCCGGATTTGCCGCGAAAGCCGCGCCGCCTTCGCCGCGGCGGCGGCGGCGCGGTTGAGACGGGGCAAAAGCCCGCGGAATCTTGCGCCAGCCCGGATCGTCCACCACGACCGAAATGCCTTGTTGACGTCTTGGTACGGTCATTTGCCCCGCGCATTATAGGCGGCGACAATCCGGCTGACGAGGGCGTGGCGCACCACATCGCTTTCGCCGAAGCGGGCGACGCCGACGCCTTCCACGCCTTCCAGAATCGCCAGCGCTTCGTTCAATCCCGAGGCGACATTGCCGGGCAGATCGGACTGGGAGGGATCGCCCGTCACCACCATCTGGCTGTCATCGCCCAGCCTGGTCAGCATCATCTTCATCTGGGCCTGGGTGGTGTTCTGCGCCTCGTCCAGGATGACGAAGGCGCGGCTCAAGGTGCGGCCGCGCATGAAAGCGAGCGGCGCCACCTCGATCACGCCCTGGTCGATCAGTCTTGTGGTCTTGTCGCCCAGAACGTCGAACAGCGCGTCATAGAGCGGGCGGAGATAAGGGTCGATCTTTTCCCTGAGATCGCCGGGAAGAAAGCCCAGCCGCTCGCCCGCCTCCAGCGCCGGACGCGACAGGATCAGCCGTTCCACCCGCCGCTGATGCAGCATATGGGCGGCGATAGGCCGCCGCCAGATAGGTCTTGCCGGTGCCGGCGGGACCGATGCCGAACACCAGGGGATTTTCCCGCATCAGGTCGAGATAGGCGTTCTGGGCCGGACCGCGAGGGCGGGTGACGCGGCCCGCCGCGGTGCGGATGGCGCCTTCGGTGGCGGCCCGGTTCATATTGGCGTCGGGATCGGTGAACCGGATCTCGGCATCCACTTCGGCCAAAGTGATGCTCTCGCCCGCCTCGAGCCGCGCATAAAGCGCGCGCAGGATGGCGGCGGCGCGGTCGCGCGTGTCGGCGGTGCCGGCCACCGCCACCAGATTGCCGCGCTGGGTGATGAGAACCGAAAGCCGCTGCTCCAGCCGCGCGAAATGTTTCTGATGCGGGCCCGACAGCGCCGCCACCAGCCGGTTGTCGTCGAACTCCAACGTCAGCTGTTCGGCCTGGGACTTGCGCGGCAGGGATTTGGCGCGGGCGCTCAAATCAATGTGCCTTTCAGGCTGTTGGCGGTCAGCGCCTCGATGCGCACGGGCCGGATCTGTCCGATCAATGCCTTTGGCGCCATCGACATAGACCGGCTGCAGATAGGGCGTGCGGCCCACGATCTGTCCGCTTCTGCGGCCGGGCTTTTCGAACAGAACCTCCATTGTGCGGCCCACGGTTGCGGCATTGGCGGCGTCCTGCTGCGCCAGGAGCAGTTTCTGCAGCACATCCAGCCGCGCGGTCTTGACGCTTTCGGCAATCTGCTTTTTCGCCGCGGCGGCGGGCGTGCCGGGCCGCGCGCTGTATTTGAAGGAGAAGCACTGCGCGTAATGGACATGGCGCACCAACTCCAGCGTCGCCTCGAAATCGGCTGTCCGTCTCGCCGGGAAAGCCGACGATGAAATCCGAGGAGAACGCCATGTCGGGCCGGGCTTCGCGAATCTTCGCAATCAGGCGGCGATAATCTTCGGCCGTGTGCTGGCGGTTCATCGCCGAAAGCATGATGTCCGATCCCGACTGCACCGGCAGATGCAGGAAGGGCATCAGCTTTTCGATGCGGCCATGGGCCTCGATCAGATCTTCGCCCATATCGCGGGGATGGCTGGTGGTGTAGCGGATGCGCAGCACATCTTCGATGTCCGCGACCGCCTCGATCAGCCGCGCCAGGGACCAGCTTTCGCCCTTGGCATCGCTGCCGCGATAGGCGTTGACATTCTGGCCCAGGAGCACGATCTCGCGCGCGCCCCGCGCCGCCAGGCTCCGCGCCTCGGCCAGGATCTTTTCCGGCGGGCGGGAATGCTCCGGCCCGCGGGTGTAAGGCACCACGCAGAAAGTGCAGAATTTGTCGCAGCCTTCCTGCACGGTGAGAAAGGCGCTGACGCCGGTGTCGGAGACCGCTTCCGGCAAGGCGTCGAATTTCTCCAGGGCGGGAAAATCGGCTTCCACCCGCTCGCCCGCTCCGCGTGCCAGCCGCGCGATCATTTCCGGCAGGCGGTGATAGGATTGCGGCCCCACCACCATGTCCACCACCGGCGCGCGGGCGATCATTTCTTCGCCCTCGGCCTGGGCGGTGCAGCCCGCCACCGCCACCAGCATCCGGCCGCCGCCCCGGGCCTTGTCCTCCTTCAGCGCCCGGATGCGGCCAAGTTCGGAATAGACCTTTTCCGCCGCCTTTTCGCGGATATGGCAGGTGTTGAGGATCACCATATCGGCTTCGGCCGGCGATTCGGTGCCGGCATAGCCCAGCGGCGCCAGCAGATCGGCCATCCGCGCCGAGTTATAGGCGTTCATCTGGCAGCCATAGGTCTTGATGAAGAGCTTTTTCATGGGGCGCCGCGGTTATCGCGGCCAAAGATAGCAAATTCAATACTCTTACGAAAACCAGGCTTGGCGCGGAAACACAGGCTTTCTTCCCCGCGATGGCCGAAGGCTCTGATCGGGGGAAGATGTGCTGCTAGGCGGGCTTGCGCGCCGTGGCAGGCAGAGGGGGGAATCAAATATGCCCGGCCAGCGCGCGCCGCCTGGCCCTTGCGCACCGTGTCCCAGGCGGCGTGGGCCAACTGCTTGCGGTCCATGGCCGGCAAGGGGTCATGGAACTGGACCACCACATCCAGCGGCCCGGCCACCAGCGCCTCCCACAAATGCGGCACCAGCTCCATATCGCCATACCAGGCGTAGAGCGGCCGGTTCTCGCGCCCCATCGGAATGCCCTGGCGCGCGATATAGGCGGTGGAGACCGGCTGCACCGGCACCGGACGGCCATCCTCCAGCATCGCCTCCGCCGCCGCCAGCAGCGCGCTCTTGAACGGCAAGACCGAATTGCCGTCATTCGAGGTGCCTTCCGGAAACAGCACCAGCACATCGCCCGCCTTGAGCCGCGTCGGCGATGGCGTCGCGGGCGGCCCCGGTCTCGCTCCGCCGCGCCCGGGTCACGAACACGGTGCGCTGCAGCCGGGCCAGGGTGCCGAAGAAGGGCCAGCTATTCGACTTCCGACTTGGCGACAAAGGCAGAGCGGCGCCACCGCCGAAAAGATCACGATATCCAGCCAGCTGGAATGATTGGCCAGAAGCAGCGTGGCTTGCGCCGGCGGGCTGCCGATGCACCTGGATCCTGATGCCAAACAGCCGCGCCACAAAGCGGTGATAGCGGTGCGGAAATGTCCGCCGCGCCGGATGGCCCAGCTTCAACAGCAGCCATTGCCAGGGGATGAGAATCAGGGTGACGAACAGAAACACCGCCAGGATGACGGTGGCGCGGAGCTTTTCCATCACCCCCTCCGGCCCTCGCGCCCGATCGGCGCCGGTTCCCCCATCCAGCGCTTCGCACGCGGGGAAAAACGGCGCGCGCGTGGCGCGCACGTCACCCGCAATTCCTTTCATACCTTGGGCTTCTTGCCCTTGGGCACGCCATAAAGTTCCAGGCGATGGTCCACCAGCTCGAAGCCCAGCTCCTCGGCCACGCGGCGCTGCAGCTTCTCGATTTCCTCGTTGCGGAATTCGATCACGCTGCCGGACTGCACGTCGATGAGATGATCGTGGTGGTTTTCCGGCATCTCTTCATAGCGGGAGCGGCCGTCGCGGAAATCGTGCCGCTCCAGGATGCCGGCATCCTCGAACAGCTTCACCGTGCGATAGACGGTGGCGATGGAGATATGGGGGTCGATGGCGGCGGCGCGGCGGTATAATTCCTCCGCATCGGGATGATCCTCGGCATGCGACAGGACGCGGGCGATCACCCGGCGCTGCTCCGTCATGCGCAGCCCCTTGTCGACGCAGAGTTTTTCGATCCGCGTCACATTTTTCTCCCTGCGCGTCAGCTTCATGACAACGTTAAGCGAAATCGTCCGGATACGGAAGCGGCAGGGCTGCTTTCAGGATATCGGCGTCTTCACCATCATAATAGGCCTTGCGGGTCGCCCACCCGGGAAAAGCCCATACTCGCGATAAAGACCATATGCGGCATGATTGACGGCCGCGACTTCCAGAAACAGGACGAGGGCACCCAGACTTAGCGGCATGTGACGCCGCCGCCCGGACCAAGGCCCGGCCCAGGCCGCGCCGCCGCAGGGTCGGGGCCACCGCCAGGGTGAGGATTTCGGCCTCGCCGCCGGCGGCCCGGGCCAGGACGAAACCGCCGGGTTGAAAAAAGGCAAAAACCCCCGGAGTTGCAAATAGTTCGCGGATGGAAGCCGCGCTCCATGCCGTCCTGAAAGGCGCTGGCATGCAGCCTGGCCAGTTCGGCGACATCGTCTGTCCCCGGATCGAATAATCGCGGGCTCATCTTCGCGCGGGGGGAAGCTTGGCGTCCGGAGCCCGCAGATAGAGGGGCGCGGGCGGCTGGTCGGGCACCGGCCGTGAAACAGCCAGCCGCGCCACCCAGAGCGCATCGGGCTGGCGGATGCCGGTCAAGCGAAAGCCTTCGCCCAATGCCGCTTCGGCCGCGGCCGCGCCGGTGCCGCACAAGGCGCAAGCCCCGAAGGCATGGATACGGCGCGACCGCGTCGCCGAACGGCATCACTTGGGGCGCAAGCGCCGTCGCGCCTTTCTCCCACAAGGACAAATATGCCTCATTCCGCTTGGCGTCGTGAATGGCGGCGGCGCGGTCGGCCCCGGTGGCGGCCGCCATCGCTTCCAGGGTGGTGACGCCGATCAGGGGCTTTTTCAACGCCACGCGCAAGCCGCGCATGAAGGCAAGTCCCACCCGCTGGCCGGTGAAGGTGCCCGGCCCGGTGGTGACGCCAAGACGGTCAAGCGCCCGAAAGGAAACTCCGGCCGCACCCATCGCCTCTTCCACCATGGGCGCCAACGCCTCGGCATGGCCGCGCGCCATCTCCTCGAAACGATGCGCCAGTACGGTGTCGCCGCCGAGCACGGCCACCGAACAAGCGCCGAGCGCGGTATCGACCGCGAGCGTAATCACCTCAAGTCTCTTCCAAGCGGCGCGGCCTTTTAGAGAATCCGGCAGGCTTCGTCGAAGGAGAGCCGCGGATTGCGCGGAAACACGCCGGCGGGATCGCCATGGCCGATGGCGCAGACGAAATTGGACTTGATGTTGGTGCCGGCGAAGAATTCCTTGTCCACGCCCGCATTGTCGAAGCCGGACATGGGGCCGCAATCCAGACCCAGCGCGCGGGCGGCGATGATGAAATAGGCGCCCTGCAGGCTGGAATTGCGCAGCGCGAAGACCCGCGTGAAGTCCTCCTTGCCGGCAAATCCGTCCTTCATCTTGGGATTGTTGGGAAAGAGCCTGGGGAAATGCTCCGGAAAATCCAGATCCATGCCGATGATGGCGACAGCGGGCGCGGCCATGGTCTTGTCCCGGTTGCCGGGACTGAGATGCGGCTTGAGCCTCTCCTTGGCTTCCGCCGAGGTCAGAAAATAGAATCGCGCCGGCGAGGCGTTGGCCGAGGTCGGCCCCCAGCGCATCAGATCATAGATCGCCATCAGAAGCGCGGTGGAGACCGGCTTGTCCTGCCATTTGTTCTGGGTGCGGGCCTGGCGGAAGATAATGTCGAGCGCTTCGTCGCTGACCGCGTGAGACGTCATGGCGAACTCCAATTTATCGGCAAAGCGAATATCAGACCGCCTCGACCGCGGTCACCTCCGGCACGTAATGGCGCAGCATATTCTCGATGCCGTTGCGCAAAGTCATGGTCGAGGACGGGCAGCCCGCGCAGGAGCCCTGCAGATGCAGGGCGACGATGCCGGTCGCGCCGTCAAAGCCCTTGAAGATGATATCGCCGCCATCCTGGGCGACGGCGGGCCGCACCCGGGTCTCGATCAATTCCTTGATCTGGGCGATCACTTCCGGATCGCCCTCGCCATAGGAGGCCTCGTCTGCTTCCTCGGCGCCGCCTTCGATCAGGGGCAGGCCGCGGGTGAAATGCTCCATGATGACGCCCAGAAGCGCGGGCTTGAGATGCTTCCAGTCGCCGTCGCGCTTGGTGACGGAAATGAAGTCGGCGCCGAAAAACACCCGCGACACGTCCGGCACCGCGAACAGGGCATGCGCCAGGGGCGAGCGGCCGGCCTGTTCGGCGGAGGGGAAATCGGCCACCGCGCCCGGGCCCATCACGTCGCGGCCGGGCAGGAATTTCAGGGTGGCGGGATTGGGAGTTTCTTCGGTCTGGATGAACATGGGCGGTTTTCCGGGTTTACGGGCCACAAGTTTACGGGACCCTAGTTTACATGGACCTTGGCCGCGCCCCGATCAAGCACACTCAAAAGTCGGAAATCAGGCCCTTTTTCTCCCAGTCGCCATAGCGGGTGGGCTCGGGGCCTTTCTGTCCGCCCCGTTCGGGCGGCAGATTCAGGGGCTTTTCGGCCGCCCGGCGGGCTTCGGCCTCCTGATTGGCGCGCTTGCCGGCCTCGGCGATGCGGGCGGCGATCTCCTCGTCGGAAGAGGCTTTTTTGGGTTTATCCATAAGCGCTTGACCCTGGCCGGACAAAGCATACATCACTGTCGTCCGAAGGGATATTCGCGAATGAACCTGTTCAAGACCGTGATTTTGATGTCGCTTCTGACCGGGCTTTTCCTGGTGGTGGGGGCGTTTATCGGCGGCGGACCCGGCATGGTGATCGCCTTCCTGTTCGCGGCCGGATTGAACCTGTTCGCCTATTGGAATTCGGACAAGGTGCTCTTGTCGATGTATGGCGCCCGCCAGGTGGACGAGAATTCCGCGCCCGACCTGGTCCATATCGTGCAGCGGCTGACGGCGCAGGCGCATCTGCCCATGCCCAAGGTCTATATCACCGACAATCCCCAGCCCAACGCCTTTGCCACCGGGCGCAATCCCGGCATGCCGCGGTCTGCGTTACCTCCGGCCTTCTCGCCAAGGTCGACAATGAAGAACTGGCCGGCGTGATCGCCCATGAGCTGGGGCATGTGAGCAATCGCGACACCCTCACCATGACCATCACCGCGGTGATCGCCGGCGCCATCGGCATGCTGGCGAATTTCGCTTTCTTCATGGGCGGCCGCCGCAATCCTTTGGGCCTGATCGGCGTGCTGCTGGTGACCTTGCTGGCGCCCGTCGCCGCCCTTCTGGTACAGTCCGCGATCAGCCGCTCGCGCGAATTCGAGGCCGACAAGGCCGGGGCCGAACTGACCGGCCGGCCGCTGTGGCTGGCGAATGCGCTGGAGGAGATCGACAATTCGGCGCGCAAGACCTTGAACGCGCCCGCCGATGCCAATCCCGCCACCGCGCATATGTTCATCGTCAATCCGCTGCATGGCGGATTGAGCGGCTTGTTCGCCAGCCATCCCGCCACGGCGGAACGGGTGGCGCGGCTTCGGGCGATGGCGGGCGTGCCGGCGCGCCAGCCCGGTCCCTGGGGATGAGCGAGGCCGCGGAAGACCGCGCGGGCCTCGCCGCCCGAAACGCCGCACTGGTTCTTTTCTCGCAAGTCCTCGGACGGCGCCGCCCGCTCGATGCCCTGCTCGATCCTTTGAAGGATCTGCCGGCGCGCGATGCGGGTTTCGCGCGCGCCCTGGTCAGCCAGGCCTTGCGCCATTTCGGCGAGTTGGAGGCCCTGATCCGGCATTTCGTGCCCAAGCCGCTGGCCCCGCACAAGGCCGGGCCGGCGATGGAGATCTTGCTGCTGGGAGCCTGCGAGCTTCTGATCCTGAACGTGCCGCCGCATGCGGCGGTCGATGCCGCCAATCGCCTGGCCTCAGCCGATGTCAAGGCCGTGCATTTCAAGCCCCTGATCAATGCGGTGCTGCGCCGGATCGCGCGGGAAGGCAGGGAGGTGCGGGCGCGCCTGGACGGGCCGCGCCTCAACACGCCGGACTGGCTGTGGGAGCGCTGGCGGGCGCAGTATGGCGAGGAGACGGCACACGCCATCGCCAAGGCGCATGCCGCCGAAGCCCCGCTCGACATCAGCTTGAAGCAGCCCGATGCGCCGCATCCCGAGGCCAGGCCGGTCTTCGGTTCGTCACGCAGGGTGACGGAAGAGGGGCGGGTGGAAAGCCTGACCGGATTCGCGGACGGCGGCTGGTGGGTTCAGGATGCGGCTGCGGCGCTGCCGGCTCTGCTGCTGGGCGATGTGGCGGGCAAAAGCGTGCTCGATCTCTGCGCCGCGCCGGGCGGCAAATGCCTGCAGCTGGCGGCGGCGGGCGCGCAGGTGACGGCGGTCGAGCTCGATCCGGCGCGTGCCGCGCGCATCCGCGAAAATCTCGCCCGCACGCATTTGGACGCCAACGTGGTGGAGGGCGATGTCCGCGATTTCGAAGGCCGCGCGCCTTATGTGCTGCTGGATGCGCCCTGCACCGCCACCGGCACCATCCGCCGCCATCCCGACCTGCCCTGGATCAAGAGCGCCGCCGATGTGACGGCGCAGGCGGCGCAGGCTTACGACCTTCTGGAAAGCGCGGCGGCCATGGTGGAAGCGGGCGGATTGCTGGTCTTCGCGGTCTGTTCGCTGGAGCGCGAAGAAGGCGAGGAGCAGATCGCGGCGTTCCTGGCCGCCCATCCCGAATTCGCCCGCGCGCCGGTCATGCCAGACGACGTTTTCGGTCACAGCGAATGGATCACGACCGAGGGCGATCTGCGCACCCTGCCCTGTCACCTGCCGGATATTGGCGGCATGGACGGCTTCTATGCGGCGCGGCTCCGCCGGCAATAGCCGGCGTCGCCTCTTATTTTGGTCGCGCCGCCGGACGGAGTTGCTTAGCGGCAGCGGCGCGGCAACCGCGATCCACTTTTCCTGGCGGACGCTCCTAGAGCCGTCCAAGTGCATAGGCGATGGCGAGATAGATCTTGCCGGTATCCGCCGACAGGAGCGAGGAGGCGAGCAATCCGCCGCCATCGCCTTCGCGGGCGCGTGCCAGCAGATTCTCGAACTCGCTCATATAGGCGTCGGCCGCTTCGTGGAACCGCGCATCGTCGCGATAAAGTGTGGTGATGCGGTCCACCGCCCCTTCGTCGATGGCGCCTGCCAGCCGGCGGGCGAAGACAGCGCGGTCGCCGGAGAGATAGCGCCGCCAGTCCTCGTTTCCGGTGGCGCTGTGGGTGTCGATCGCTTCCAGATCCACCGCCATGTCGGCCAGCGCCATCTGCAGGGCGCCGATCGCCGCCGCCGTGCCGCCGGCGAGCTCGCGCGGGGCCGGATCGCCGCTTTCCACCGCCGCCAGCAGGGCTTTCATCTCCCAGGTCTTGTCGCCGCCGCCCCTGAGATCGGCGCCGCGTTTGGGCCGCTGGGTGAGCCGGCGGGCCAGGCCTTTCAGGCCATCGCCCTCACCGGGATCGTTGGCGGCTTGCGCGGCCTGGACCTTGCCGGTTTGGGCGGTGCGGGCGTGAACGGTCGAAAGCATGCGGGCCGACAGATCCAGCATCTGCTCGGTCTCGCTCTGCACCATCTGGCGGACCCGCTGCGCCTCGCCCTGGGCCAGGGTGGGAAGCCGCACCAGATGGCGCTCCACCTCCTCGGCGGTCCTGGTCAGCAATTCGCGCAGCCGGCTGGCTTCGGCGCCCAACGCGCCCGCCGCCCGCAGCAGATTTTCGGATTCCGCCCTGGCTTGGTTCGCCAGATCCTCGGCGCCTTTTCTGGCTTCGGCGGCGCTTTCGCCGACCAGGGTCCTGGCGGTCAGACCGGCATCGCTGAGATTGGCGATCAGGCCGGTCAAAAGCGCGTTGGAGGCTTCGGAGGTTTCCTTCAGCCGTCGCCGCCTCGGTGGCAAAGGCGCCGGCCAGCTGGCTGGCGCGGCTGGCCGCGTTCTCCATCACCAGGTCGAGATGCCGCCCCGCATCGCCGGTCACGCCCTCGAAGCGCTTGGCCTCGCCATCCAGCGCGCCGATCGCGGATTCCAATCCTTTGCGATTGCTCGGAAAGCGCGGCTTCGAACTGGGCGCCCTCTTCCCGCAACTTCTCCAGCAGTTCGGACAGGGCGGCGCGATGCTTTTCCTGCCGGGCCAGCACGAATTCGGACCGCGACAAGGCGCCGTCGGACACCATTTCAATTTTCTTCGCCTGCTCGTCCAGCTTGATCGCCACGGTGTGCGGCGCTTCGGACGCGGCCTGGATGGCGGCGCGGAAGCCCGCCGCCTGCACGTCCAGCGACTGGGCCGCCATCTTGAGCGATCCTTCCGCCGTCTCGATGGCGGATTTGAGCTGCGCGGAACGGCCGGCCATGGTTTCGGCGGCGCGCGAGGCGGCTTCGGAGAGCTGGTCGGAGACCGAGGCGATCCGCTGGCTTTCCTGGGTGAGGCGCGAGGCGATGGCCTCGCCCCTGACCTCGGTGCGCGCGCCGGCCTCGTCCAGCGCCGCGATCTGTTTTTCCAGCGCCGATTCCAGCGCCCGGAGGCGGCCGAAGGCGCCGTCCAAGCCGTTGTTTAGGGCATCGAGCTCATGGCGCACCGTCCGGCCCAGCCGCACCGCGGTGCGGGCGGCGCCTTCATCGATGGTGAAAAGATGCGCGGCCGCGCCCTGCAGGCTTTCGGCCATCCGTCCCATGCGATGGGCCAGCGCGAAGGCGGCGGCGATGCTGAAAAACAAAAGCGGCGGAAACAGGATGCCGGCGGTGTAAAGCGCCCGCTGCTGCAGACCCAGCGCCTGAAACCCGCTCTGCCCGAAATAGCCCCACAGATAGGCCGCCGACACCCCGATCCAGAAGGCCGAGGCGATGGCGGCGAAGAAAAGCGCGATCAGGGTATAGCCGCCAGTGCGGGGCGGCTTGAATTCTGGCCGAGGCTCAGCCGGCAGCGGCAAATCCTCTGCCTCGGCACTGCCCGGTTCCAGCCGAAATGGCTGATTCTGCTCGAAATTTCGTATCATTGGCCCCTTGTCCCTGATCCCGCCACCATATCGTAAAGGGGACGGGAAGGCTAACCGTCGGGCATTAACGCGGCTTTAGCGGCCGGGTCGCCACTCTCGCGGCCGGGCCGCTTGCGGCCGCGTCAACTGGAACCGCCCCATGGCCGCCACCGTGATCGATCTGGAGCATCTCGCCCGCTATACCGGCGGCGAAATGGGGCTGAATACCGAGATTCTCCGCCTGTTCGACGCCCAGGTCACCGGTATGGTGGCCGAGCTGGAGGCGCTTCTGGCCAGCGGCGATGCTAAGCGCTGGCGCGAGGTCACCCATACCATCAAGGGCGCGGCCCGGGGGGTGGGCGCCTTCGGCATGGGGGAGGCGGCGGCCAAGGCCGAACCGGTCAATCCCGCCGACCAGAATGAAGCCAAAGCCGCGATTGTCATGCTCGAGCGGGAGGCCCGCACCGTGCATGATTTCATCCAGAGTTATCTCGCTGCCTAAGCCGATCGAGGCCTCTCAGCACACACGGAGTTTCTTCCCCGTTGGGCAAAGCCCATGACGGGGGAAGATGTCTGCTAGGCCGCTTGCGGCCGTGGCAGACAGATCGGGGGCCAAACAGATGTGCGTCATCGTGTGCGATGACCAGGGTTGGCATGGGGGTTGTTGGCGGGGGCGCTTTTACATATAAGGACGACGTTTTTCCAACCAATACAGGGATTTAGGTGTGAAATCAGCACCTTGGATGCGATCATGACTGCCGCCGCCACAGAGACAGACGTCGCCATCATCGGCGCCGGCCCTATCGGCCTGTTCGCGGTGTTCGAGCTGGGGCTGCTCGACCTCAAATGCCATCTGGTGGACATTCTCGACCGGCCGGGCGGGCAATGCACCGAGCTTTATCCGGAAAAGCCCATCTACGACATTCCCGGGCTTCCCATCGTCACCGGCCAGGAACTCACCAACCGGCTGATGGAGCAGGTCAAGCCCTTCTCACCTGTCTTCCATTTCGACGAGATGGCGAATGCGCTGGAGAAGCTGCCCGACGGCCGCTGGAAGCTCACCACCGACGCCGGCACCCAATTGATCGCGCATGTGATCGTGATCGCGGCGGGCGCCGGCACCTTCGTTCCCAAGCGGCCGCCGCTTGCCGGCATCGAGACTTACGAGAATGCCGGCGATGGCGTGGGCGTGCATTACGCGGTGCGCAAGATGGACACGTTCCGCGGGCAAGAATATTTTGATCGCCGGTGGCGGCGACTCGGCGCTCGACTGGACCATCAACCTGGCGCCGATCGCCAAGTCGCTCACCCTGGTGCATCACCGCGACGGCTTCCGCGCCGCCCAGCACAGCGTCAACCAGATGCGGGAGCTGGAAAAGGAAGGCAAGATCAAATTCCATGTCGCCAGCGTGAAGGCGCTCACCGGCGAGGGCGGCAAGCTCACCGGCGCGACGCTTGCCGGCCCCGACAAGACGGAATGGCATCATCGAGGCCGACGCCTTCCTTCCCTTTTTCGGGCTCACCATCAAGCTGGGGCCGATCGCGGAGTTCGGCATCAACCTCACGAAAACCTGATCCCGGTGGACACCGCCAACTTCGAAAGCCAGACGCCGGGCATCTTCGCCATCGGCGACATCAACACCTATCCCGGCAAGCTGAAATTGATATTGTGCGGCTTCCATGAGGCGGCGCTGATGGCCCAGGCCGCCTTCCACATCGCCCGGCCGAACGAGAAGCTGCGCTTCCAGTACACGACCTCGTCCTCCAGCCTGCAAAAGAAACTGGGTGTCTCGTGAAGATCGTCGCCACCGACCGTCAGGGCAAGGAGAGCACGCTGGAGGGCCGCGACGGCTGGAGCGTGATGGAGATCCTGCGCGATGCCGGCCTGGACATCGCGGCGGAATGCGGCGGGGCCTGCGCCTGCGCCACCTGCCATGTCTATGTGAATGACGGCTGGTACGACAAGCTGCCGCCGCCCTCGGAATCGGAGATCGACATGCTGGACATGGCGCTGGCGGTCGAGCCCAATTCGCGGCTGTCCTGCCAGATCGTCTGCAGCGACGACCTTGATGGGATAAAGGTTACAATCGCGCCGGAATAGCCGGCGGTTGCCGCCAACGGCCTGATCAATTGGCCGGATAGAGCGCGCCTTCCGACCGCAATTCGGCTTGCGCGCGCTGAATGAATTCCATGGCGCGGACATTTTCCCGGCTTTGCGGATGGGTCACCTGGCCCAGATGGGTCAGCGCCTGCTGTAACGCCTGCTGGGCCGCATCCAGATGCGAATCCTGGCTGTGCGCCGGGCCCAGGAATAAATCACTCTGGGCGAAACCCACGCCCGACGCAAAGGGCAACGCGATGGCGGCGCACAGAAGCGAAGCTCGAATGCGAGGCATGACAATGTATCCCCTGATTTCGACTCTGAATTCTTAGCGGGAATTCGGCCTGGCGGAATGTCTGCCTCGATTACGTTTCCGTTATGAAATGCGAACGCGGCGTCGCCGATATGTGGCGCGTCTGGATTAACAAACCGCAATCGCGTCCGACTCGCCCGCCCCGGAATTTATCTTTAAAGTTTTCGGGCGGGGAGGATTGCGGGTATGTCGTTTGGGCGCTGGCTATTGCCGGTCTTGTTGTGTGCTTGCGCCGCCGGATGCGGAAAGGAAACCCCGGCCCCCTTTGCGCCGCCGACAAAGGAAGCGGCGCTGCAGGCCTGCAAGATCGCTTCGATCCATTACCTGCTGAAGAATTCCGAGACCTCGCCGGGCCCGGACGGCGCCGCCATCGGCACCTATTTCGATGCCTGCATGCGGAAAGGCGGTTGGCGGCATGTGGCCCAGTGCGGCATCGATGGCGCGGGCAAAGCGCCCAATCCGGATCCCATCTTCGATTATGTCAAAAGCATCTGCAAACTGGACGAATGCCGGATCACACCCTGCTTCGAGGCTGTGACAAAAAAGAGCTGAATGTCTGAAGGGCAGGGTCCGAGCCACATTCCGCAACACGGCGCGGTCGCGGCGATGTAGTTCACAGTGTCTTCGTGCGAGGCGTTGCGTGCATTCTCTCCGTTAACCAACGCGTGGTTGTAATCGACTCGCGCGCGCAAAAATTTGCCATTAGGTTCGCCGTCGGGTTGGGGAACTGATGACCGTCGCGCATATCTACACCGTCGCCTTCCAGGGCATCGAGGCCCGGGAAGTCGATGTGCAGGTGCATATCGGCGATTCCGGCGGCGGCCAGTTCAATGTGGTCGGCCTGGCCGACAAGGCGGTGGCGGAAAGCCGCGAGCGGGTGCGCGCCGCGCTGGCGGCCATCGGCCTGGCGCTGCCCTTCAAGCGCATCACCGTCAATCTGGCGCCCGCCGACCTGCCCAAGGAAGGCTCGCATTACGACCTGCCCATCGCGCTGGGGCTGCTGGCGGCGATGGGGGTGCTGCCGGCCAGCGAAATGGCGAGTTATGTGGCGCTGGGCGAACTGTCGCTGGACGCGCAGGTGACGGCGGTGGCCGGCGTGCTGCCGGCGGCCCTGGCGGCGGCTGGCGCCGGGCGGGGGCTGATCTGTCCCGCAGCCTGCGGCGCGGAAGCGGCCTGGGCGGGCGAGCTTTCCATCCTCGCCACGCCGTCGCTGATCGCGCTGGTCAATCACATGAAGGGCGCCTCGGTGCTGAACCCGCCCCAGCCGAAACTGGCCGGCAATCTCCGCGCGGTGCCCGACCTGAAAGACGTGAAGGGACAGGAGAGCGCCAAGCGGGCGCTGGAGATCGCGGCCGCCGGCGGGCACAACCTCTTGATGATCGGGCCGCCCGGCGCCGGCAAGTCGATGCTGGCGCAGCGGCTGCCGGGGCTTTTGCCGCCGCTGGACGCGCGCGAGGCGCTGGAGATCTCGATGGTGCGGTCGCTGGCCGGCGAGCTCACCGACGGCGCCATCAGCCGGGACCGGCCTTTCCGCAATCCGCATCATTCCGCCTCCATGGCGGCGCTGGTCGGCGGCGGGCTGAAAGTGAGGCCCGGCGAAGTGTCGCTGGCGCATCTGGGGGTGCTGTTCCTGGACGAGCTGCCGGAATTCCAGCGCGGGGTGCTGGACAGTCTGCGCCAGCCGATCGAGACCGGCGAGGCGGTGGTGGCGCGCGCCAACGCCCATGTGCGCTATCCGGCGCGGTTTCAGCTGGTGGCGGCGATGAATCCCTGCCGCTGCGGCTATCTCAGCGATCCGGCCCAGGCCTGCTCGCGGGCGCCCAAATGCGCCGCCGATTACCAGTCCCGCATTTCCGGCCCGCTGTTCGACCGCATCGACCTGCATGTGGAGGTGCCCGGGGTGATGGCCGCCGACCTGGCCCTGCCGCCGCCGGCCGAAGGCAGCGCCGAGGTGGCGGCGCGGGTGGCCAAGGCGCGCGACATCCAGCGGGCCCGGTTCGAGGGCGAGGCCGCGCGCACCAATGCCGAGGCCGAAGGCGAGCTTTTGGACCGCATCGCCACGCCGGAGCCGCAAGGCGTCAAGCTGCTCACCGAGGCGGCCGAGCGGATGCGGCTTTCGGCGCGCGGTTACAGCCGGGTGCTCAGGGTGGCGCGCACCATCGCCGATCTGTCCGGCGCGCCGCATGTGCTGCGCCCGCACATCGCCGAGGCCCTGTCGTATCGCCGGCTCAATTTGCAGACCTGAGGCCTGCCGCCAAAGATTTGGGCCCCCATCCCGCGATATTGTAAGTTTCGTGGATGCAGAGATTCCTGCGCCACGCCCGCGACCGTCAGCCGTGGAAGAAAGCCGCGATTCTGTTGGCCGTTGTCGCGCTAGCGGCCTGTTCACCGGGCAAGCCCAAAGACGCGAACGCCAAGACCGGCAAGCCGGCGACTGCCCAAGCCGCCACGCCGCGACCAGCGCCCATCGGGCATCCGCCGCGCCCGGTGCATGACATCGCCGAGGTCGATCTCTTCCACGGCTATCGCTGCGGCGACACCGGCTGCCTGCTGCATCAGCAAGGCTATAAATGGGGGGCGGACCACCGGATCGAGAATCCCAAGGATTGCCGGGGCAAATCCGAAAGCGTCATCGAAGGCTGCCTTGCCTTTGCCGGGATCGAGGGGCCTTTGGGCCAGCGCGGGTTCGACGCCAGCTTCCCGAACTAGTCCTGTCCTTGCCCGTTGTGTAGACAGAGCCAATGGCGCCGCGCAGGACCCGGACAGGATGAACAGGCCGAGCAGGACAGTCGCGTTGATGCTGGCTGCCCTGGCGCTGGCGGCCTGTTCGCCGGACAAGCCCAAGGATGCGCGGGCGCGGGGCGACAAGGCGGCGGCGCCGCAAGCGGCCATCGGACATCCGCCGCATCCGGCGCACGATGTGGGCCGCGCCGACCTGTTCCATGGCTATCGCTGCGGCGGCGACTGCTCGCTCCATCAGCAGGGCTATAAATGGGCCGCCGACCACAAGATCATCAATCCCCGGGATTGCCGGGGCACCTCCGACAGCTTCATCGAAGGTTGCAGGGCCTATGCCGGGATCGACGGCCCGCTCGGGGTCAGGGAAATCTTCCAGGACGAGGATTGAGCCCGGGTTTTTGAATTTTTTGTCAAAAGACTGAATTTGGTTGCGAATTCCCAACATTACAGTTGATCCATGTGGCATGGCTGACTAAAACACTAGGTTTTAGGGAGCCTTGCCATTGAGCGAAACCCTTGCGGCCCCCCAGACGCAAGCCGTCCAACCCAAAGCCGGCATCGCCCGGCGCCTGGTCCCGGCCGTGTGCGACGTGTCGGTCACCAATGTCTGCAACGCCACCTGCGATTTCTGCGCTTACGCCCATGACAAGGGCATCGTGAAAGACCGCCGCTGGGTGGACCGGGACAGGCTGACGGAGGCGATGACCATCCTGCACCGCCGCGGCGTGCGCTATATCAACTATCAGGGCGGCGAGCCGCTCCTGCATCCCAAGATCGAGGGCCTGGTCGCCGATGCCCGGGCCCATGACCTGCAGCCGGCCCTGATCACCAATGGCTGGCTGTTGCCGGAAAAGATCGAGCGCATCGCCAAGGCGGGGCTTGCCACCCTGCTGGTGTCGCTGGACAGCCATTCCATCGCCGCGCACGAAAAGAATCGCGGGCTGCGGGGACTGTGCGAGCGCATCCGCAAAGGCGTGGCGATCGCGCGCGGCCATGGCATCACCGCCATTTCTGTGGTCACGGTCAATCACCTGGTGGATTTCGAGAAGCTGCCCGACCTGCTGAAGGAACTGGGCTTTGACGCGGTGAGCTTTTCCTATCCCCGCAAGGAGCCGTTCGGGTCCTCGTCACTGGTCTATGGCGATAATTGCGACCTGGTCGACTACACCCCCGACCAGCTGATCGCGGCGATGGAATTGATCAAGGCGCTGAAGTCGAAATTCCCGGTGATGAATCCCAGCGCCTCGCTGGAAGACGTCAAGCGGTCGGCGCGCGGCGAGGAACAGGTGATCGGCTGTGTCGGCGGGCGCAAATATTTCTATCTGGACTGGAATTTGCAGATCTGGCGCTGCGAGGCCTGGCACGAGCCGCTGGGTTCGGTGTTCGATCTGGATACCATCGCCGACCGGCGCGACCGCTGCACTGCCTGCATCCAGAACTGCTATCGCGACACCAGCGTGCTGATGCATGCCGGGGTGGCGATGACCGATGCCCTGAACGAAGCCGCGTCGGGCCATCTGGGCAAGGCCGCTTCGCATCTGTTCCAGCGCGGTGTCGCGACATCGCTGGGCGCGGTGGTGGAGGAAGCGGGCATCATCCGCCGGCTGGCACGGCGCGGATCGGCGCGCGCCGCCGCGCCATAGCGGACAGGCAAAGCGGGCTCCGCGCGATCCGGGAACTATTTCCGCCCGGCTGCCGTTTCCCAATGGCATTGGAGAAGCGCCGATGAAACCGCTTGCCATTCTGGGCGTGGTGCTGATCGTGGCCGGCATCGCCGGGCTGATCGTCAGCCGCGTCACCTGGACTGAAACCAAGCCGCTGGTGAAGGCGGGACCGATCGAGATCAATCACGATGAGAATCACACCGTGTGGATTCCGACCACCGCCGGCATGGTCGCGGTATTCGCCGGCCTCGGCCTGGTTGTGGTGAGCCGCCGCCGCGCCTGATTTGCCGGCGCGCTTTATTCCCAAGCCGGTATCGATCTCAGGTCTTCAATTTGCCAAGCGCTTCCAGATCGGCCTTGATCGCGCGCGCGGCGCGGCGCTCGGCGCTGCGGTAGAGTTTGACGATGTCGCGGCCGCGCGGGTTCAGCGCCGCGCCCCCGCCCGACCGGCCGCCGGTGCGCCGCTCCAGAATCGTGCCGCCGAAAATCTTCTCGATGTCCTGCAGCAACAGCCAGGCGCGGCGATAGCTGAGCTTCATCTTGGCGGCGGCGGCGCGGATGGAGCCGGTCTCCTCGATCAGTTCCAACAGCCTGGCTTTTCCGGGCCCGAGATTGCCGGATTCACCGATGGGAAGACGCAGAAAAAGGCCGGCCATGCGAGCATCTTGAGGCCAAGCCCAAGGCGCGGGCAAGAGATTTGCCGGGGCCGGAAAACGTGATATTCAGCCATATATAACGATGGATGGACCCGTGACGGTGAAAAAACTTTTGGGCGCGCTCGGCGTATCGCTCTTGCTGCTGATCGGCGCGGCCGGGCCGGCCCTGGCGGCGGATGTGACCGTGTTCGGCGCCGCCTCCCTCTCCGACGCGCTCAAGCAGGCCGCCGCCGATTACCAGAACAAGACCGGCAAGACGGTGGCGGTGTCGCTGGCGGCGTCCTCAGCCCTGGCGCGGCAGATCGAGGCCTCGGGCGGGGCGGATATTTTCATCTCCGCCGACCAGGACTGGATGGACTATCTGGCCAAGCGGAATCTGATCCAGAAAGACAGCCGCGAAGATCTTTTGGGCAACCGTCTGGTCCTGATCGCACCCAAGACTTCCCATGTGAAGCTGGATGTCGGGCCGCATTTCGATCTTTTGGGGCGCTCAAAGGCGGGCGGCTCGCCATCGCCGATCCCGGATCGGTGCCGGCGGGCAAATATGGCCGCGCCGCGCTGACGGCTTTGGGGGTGTGGGACAGCGTGGCCGGTCATCTTGCCAATGCCGAGAATGTGCGGGTGGCGCTGGCCTATGTCGCCCGGGGCGAGGCGCCGCTCGGCATCGTCTATGAGACCGACGCCAAGGCCGAACCCCTTGTGAGGGTGGTGGGGGTCTTCCCCGAGGACAGCCATCCCCCCATCCGCTATCCCACCGCCCTGCTCAAGGGCGCCAAGCCGGACGCCCGTGCCTTCCTCACCTATCTGGCCTCGGCTGAGGCGCGGGCCGTGTTCGAGAAGGACGGTTTCACGGTCCTGGCCAAATGAGCCCGAAAGACGCCCGACGCCGCCAATGCCGATCCCGGTCAGAAATTGGATACCATCGCGTTCAGATCCTGGATTGCTTTCTGCGCCGGACTGAATTCCAGTCCCGCCGCATTTGTGCAGGACCGCCGTTCAAAAAAGCGACAGGCTTGGGGCCAGCGCGAATTGTGGTGTGTCGAACGGGGGTTTGGGGCAGGCCGGGCGCCTGCTTTTTTTAGGGGAAATCGTTGAAGCGGCTTTTGTTGCTGGCTGCGACCGCCAGCTTCGCACCTGTCATTGTGCCTGCCCATGCCGCCGAGGATGGCGCGGTCCTGCGCCGCCTGGACCGGATGCAGAAGATGATCGAGGCGCAGCAAAAGGAAATTCGAGACCCAGAAAAAGACAGATCCAGGATTTGCACCGGGCGCTGGACCGCAGAACGACCGAGAGCCCGCCATCCCGCCGTCCAGCCCACGGCCCCGGCCGCGCCACCCAGACCGGTGGAAGCGCGGCTGACCAGCAGGACCAAAAGATCGATGATCTGGTGGCGAAATTCGCCGCCGAACGGGATGAACGCCACGCCTTGGCGCGGAAGGAGGCCAAGGCCGACGTCACCGACGGCCGGCTGTCGGTCACCTCGGCGGATGGCCGCTTTTCGGCCGAGCTCAGGCTCACCGGGCAATATGATCAGGGCTATTACATGCAAGCGCGCGCGCCCGCAGCCTGTCGCTGGGGCCGGATCTTTCCAGCGGCGGCAATTTCCGCCGGCTTCAATTCGGGATCCAGGGCAAGGTGTTCGGCGACTGGTCCTACACCGTCAAGATGGATTACGGCTCCGGCGGCGGCACCGGCATTGAAAACCCCGGCAAGATCCAACAGGCCTATATCGAATATGACGGGCTGAAGCCGTTCCTGATCCGGATCGGAAACCATTCCGCCGCCACCGGGCTGGACGAGGCCATATCCGGCGCCGACCTGCTGCTGCTCGAACGCGCCGCACCCAGCGACCTGGCCCGCGGCATGGCCAGCAGCGGCCGCAACGCCATCGAATTTGTCTATGAGGGCGACAGGCTGTCGGCCAGCCTGGCCTATACGGACGGCAAGATTCAGTCGGGCGGCTTTTTTGACGAGCAACAGGCGCTGGTGGCGCGGATGGCCTATTCGCCCGTGGCGACCCAGGACTGGCGCTGGGTGGTGAGCCTGGCCGGCAACGATGTGTTCCGGCCCGGCGACCAGGGCCCGGCCTCGAATTCCGCACGCCCCTTCTCACTCTCGGTCTTGCCGGAGCTGGTCATAGACGATAGCGGCAGCGGTTTCGTTTCGGTGTCCGAGGCCAATGTCACCGACGCCTGGAGCTGGAATCTGGAGAGCGCCGTCCGGCGCGACAATGTCATGGTCCAGGCCGGCTATTACAAATTCGGGATCGATCGGCGCGGGGTGGCGGCGCTGCGCGGTGAGGGTTTTGACGGCTGGTATGCGGAGGGAAGCTGGGTGCTCAGCGGCGAGGCCCGCGGCTGGTCCATCTCCAATGCCGGCTTCACCAATCCCAAGCCCGGGGCCGACTTCGACCCCGGACGCGACGCCTGGGGGGCATGGGAATTGGCGGGACGCTATCAGCGACCTCAACCTCAACGACCATGCCGGAATCGCGGGCGGCCCGCTGCCGCCGGGTGGCGTCAGGGGCGGGGAACAGCGCATCGCCGCCATCGGGCTCAACTGGTATCCCAACACCGTGCTGAAATTCATGCTGCAGGCCCAGAATGTGCAGATCAACCGGATCGGCACCAACAGCGCCGTCACCCCCAATGCCGCCAATGCCGATCTAAGCCAGAATTTCGACACCATCGCGCTTCGGTCCCAGATCGCTTTCTGACCCGAGCGGAATTGCGCCCCGCCCGCCCTTGCGCCCAGAGCGGTTCCAGGAAAAGTGCGAAGCGGCTGCCACGACGCTGCCGCTAGGCAGCGCCGTCCGGAACCGCGACAAAACGAAAAGCTAGAGCAGTTTTGCGATTCAACGAAACACAAAACTGCTCTAGCATCCGGCCCGGGAAATCCCGGGAGACCATCATGCGTCTTTTCCACATCGCGCTTGGCGCCGCGGCTTTTGTCGCGCTGGCGCCGGTATCCGCACCGGCACAGTCAGCCTATCCCACACCTGATCCCAGCCACATCACTTTCACGCCGCCCAAGGACGTCAAGTGGAAGACAAGCGAGAGCATGGACCAGGCGGTGATTTTCGGCGATCCCTCCAAGCCCGGCCTTTACGGAATTCTGATCCGCTGGCATGCGGGGCATTTCAGCCGCCCGCATTTCCACAATACCGACCGCTATGCCTATGTGATTTCCGGGACCTGGTGGGTGAGCAGCAGCGACACATACGATCTTTCCAAAATCCATCCCATGCCGGCCGGCAGCGTGGTGACGGATCTGGCGGGCACGGTGCATTGGGACGGCGCCAAGGATACAGATGCGCTGCTGGAGCTGGTCGGCATGGGGCCGGTTACCACCACACCGGCCGAGGCAAAAAAATAACCGAAAGGATTTGGGGGGATGCAAGGCGGGCTCGGGGCCGATCCGGTTACGGTGGCCGTGTTTCTGGTGCTGTTCGCGGGCGTGGCAGGGGCGGGGTGGTTCGCCTCGCGCCGGCGCCGGCGCGATCTGTCGCAATTGACCGAATGGGGGTTGGGCGGGCGGCGGTTCGGCACCCTCATCACCTGGTTTCTGCTGGGTGGCGACCTTTATACCGCCTATACTTTCATCGCCGTGCCGGCCCTGATGTTCGGCGCCGGCGCCACCGGGTTCTTCGCCGTGCCCTATGGCATGCTGGCTTATCCGCTGTTGTTCATAGGCTTTGCCCGGCTATGGTCGGTGGCGAACCGCCACGGTTATGTCACCGCGGCGGATTTCGTGCGCGGCCGCTTCGGCTCCAAGGGTCTGGCGCTGGCGGTGGCGCTGACCGGCATCGTCGCCACCATTCCCTATATCGCGCTGCAATTGCTGGGACTGCAGGTGGTGATCGCGGCGCTGGGCATCCAGAATCTCCCCATCCTGTCGGCCATTCCCAGCCTGCCGCTTTTGACCGCCTTCCTGTTTCTGGCCTTCTATACTTATTCCAGCGGCTTGCGTGGCACCGCCATGATCGCCATCGCCAAGGACCTGATGGTCTATCTCACCGTGATCGCGGCCGTGGTGGTGATCCCGATCGAGCTTGGCGGATACGGCAAGATCTTTGCCAGCGTCGATCCCAGCGTGCTGCTTCTGGCCCGCGGCACATCCGACAATCTGGGCCAGGGCTTCGCCTATTCCACCTTGGCATTCGGCTCGGTGCTGGCGCTGTTCCTTTATCCGCACGCGGTGACGGGCGTGCTGTCTTCCTCCAGCCGGAAAGTGGTCGAGCGCAATTCCATGATCCTGCCCGCCTATTCCTTCGCGCTGGCGCTGGTGGCGCTCTTGGGATACATGGCGATCGCCGCCGGGGTGAAGGCGATGCCGCAATTTGCCGGCGGCTTTGGCCGTTTCGGCAATAATTTCGCCGTGCCGGCGCTGTTCCTGGCCATGTTTCCCAACTGGTTCGCCGGGATCGCCTTCGCCGCTATCGGGGTGGGCGCGCTGGTGCCCGCCGCGATCATGTCGATCGCCTGCGGCAATCTCTTCACCCGCAACATTTATCGCGATTTCGTCGATCCCAATTGCACGCCGGAGCGCGAGACCCAGGTCGCCAAGCTCGTGTCCTTTCTGGTGAAATTGGGAGCCCTGTTCTTCGTGCTGGCGCTGGGAAGCTCCTACGCCATTCAGCTGCAGCTTTTGGGCGGCATCTGGATCTGCCAGACCGTGCCCTCGGTATTTCTCGCTCTGTTCACCCGCGCCATGCATCCCGATCGCGCTGCTGATCGGCTGGGCTTGCGGGATAGCGGCCGGCACGGCGATGGCGTGGAGCCTGGGCCTGAAGAGCTCGATCTATGTGCTGCATTTTTTCGGGCTGGCGATCCCTTGCTATGCGGCCTTGAGCGCGCTTGCCCTCAACCTCGCGGTCGGGGCCGTGCTGAGCCTGGTGTTCAATGCCCTGTCGCGCGGCCCCCGCGCCGATGAAACCGCGGCCGAGGATTACGTTTGAGCGTCATCCACCAGGCGCGAGGAATTTCGGACCCTGAGCAGGAATGAGGAGCGATGTGGGCTATATAGCCCATGAGCGACGAATGACGAACTCAGGGTCCGAAAGAACCGCGCCTAGCCGAAGCGGCCGGTGATGTACTGCTCAGTGCGCTTATTTTCCGGCGCGGTGAAGATCTTCTCGGTGGCGCCATATTCGATCAGCTCGCCCAGATACATGAAGGCGGTATAGTCGGAGGCGCGGGACGCCTGCTGCATATTGTGGGTGACGATCACGATCGTATATTCCGACGACAACTCGTCGATCAGCTCTTCGATCTTGGCGGTGGAGATGGGGTCCAGCGCCGAGCAGGGTTCGTCGAGCAGAATCACTTCCGGGCGGGTCGCCACGGTGCGGGCGATGCATAGCCGCTGCTGCTGGCCGCCCGACAGCGACAGGCCGGATGTTTTGAGCTTGTCCTTCACCTCGCCCCACAGCGCGGCGCGGGTCAGCGCGTCCTCGATCCGGCCTTCCAGTTCGGAGCGCGGCAGCCGCTCATAGAGCTTTATGCCGAAGGCGATATTGTCGAAGATCGACATCGGGAAGGGCGTCGGCTTCTGGAACACCATGCCGATGCGGGCGCGCAGCAGATTGAGGTCCTTGACCTTGAGGATGTCCTCGCCGTCAAGCGTGATGTCGCCCTCGGCGCGCTGGTTGGGATAAAGCTCGTAAATCCGGTTGATGGCGCGCAACAGGGTGGACTTGCCGCAGCCCGACGGACCGATGAAAGCCGTCACCTTGCGGTCATAGAGCGGCAAGCGTGATGTTCTTCAGCGCCTTGGTCGCGCCGTAATAGAAGGACAGATCGCGGATATCGATCTTGGCCTTTTCGTTGCTGGCGGCGCTATTGGCGGGCGCGCTGGTCGCGGCTTCCATGATTGTCAGTTCCGTTTGGTTTCAAGCAGGCGGGCGAGGATGGAAAGCGTCAGCACCGTGGCGGTGACCAGAAGCGCGCCTGCCCAGGCGAGCCGGTGCCAGTCGTCATAGGGCGAAAGCGCGATATTGGAAGATCACGTAGGGCAGCGACGCCATCGGCGCGTTGAAGTTCAGTGGAGAAAAACTGATTGTTGAGGGCGGTGAAGAGAAGCGGCGCGGTTTCGCCGGAAATGCGCGCCACCGCCAGCAGCACGCCGGTGATGATGCCCGCCTTGGCCGCCGTCCAGGTCACCGAGCGGATGACGAAATTCATCGGGCGCGCCCAGCGCGCTGGCGGCCTCGCGCAATCCATTGGGCACCAGGATCAGCATGTTCTCGGTGGTGCGGACCACCACCGGAATCACGATCACCATCAGCGACAGGGTGCCGGCCCAGGCCGAGAAATGACCCATCGGCAGAACCACGATCTCGTAGACGAACAGGCCGGTGACGATGGAGGGCGCGGACAGAAGAATGTCGTTCACGAACCGCACGAAAAAAGCGAAGCGGGTGTGCTTGCCATATTCGGCCAGATAGGTGCCGGCGAAGAGCCCGATCGGGGTGCCCAGCAGCACCGCCACCAGGCTCATCAGGAGGCTGCCCACTATCGCGTTCAACAATCCGCCCGGGCTGGCCGGGCGGCGGCGTGGATTGGGTGAAGAGAATGGGCGAGATCGCCGAAAACCCTTCCCCCAGAAGCGCCGCCAGAATGAACCCCAGCCAGATAAGGCCGAACAGGGCGGCGGCAATCGAAAGGGTGATGAAAGCCCCATTGGCGAAACGCCGGCGGACGTAAAGCGCGCGCGAAATGATCATTTGGTCCCCGCCTGGCGTTCCAGCCTGCGCAGCATCAATTGGGCGGCCGCCAGCACAATGAAAGTGATGAAGAACAGGATCAGGCCCAGCTCGATCAGGGATGACGTGTAAGAGCGTGGTCGTCGCTTCGGTGAATTCATTGGCGATGGTGGCCGAAATGGTGGTGCCCGGCGCGAATAGCGAGGAATTGATGTTATGGGCGTTGCCGATCACGAAGGTGACCGCCATGGTCTCGCCCAGCGCCCGGCCAAGCGCCAGCATGGCGCCGCCCACCACGCCGGAGCGGGCATAAGGCAACACCACGCGCCATGTGACTTCCCAGGTGGTGCAGCCCAATCCATAGGTCGCCTCCTTCAACATGGACGGCACGGTCTCGAACACATCGCGCGTCACCGCCGAGATGAAAGGCAGGATCATGATCGAAAGGATGAGGCCGGCGGTGAAGATGCCGATGCCGTAAGGCGCGCCGCCCAGCAAGGTGCCGATCAGAGGAATGCCGTCAGTGGCGTCGATGATGGGTTGCTGGAAATGGAGCTGGAACCAGGGCGCGAACACGAAAAGACCCCAGATGCCGTAAATGATGGAGGGGATGCCGGCCAGCAGCTCGATGGCGATGCCGATCGGGCGGCGGAACGGGCGCGGGCACAATTCGGTGAGAAAAATCGCCATCCCGATGCCGACCGGCACGGCCACGAGCATGGCCAAGAGCGAGGTCACCACGGTGCCGTAAATCGAAGGCAGGCCGCCGAACATGTCGGATGTCGGGTCCCAGGCGTCGGAGATCAGAAAAGAAAAGCCGAACGCCTTGATGGCGGGCATGGAACCGATCACCAGCGAGAAGATGACCCCGGCAAAGATCAGCAGAACCGCCAAGGCGGCCGCCCAGGTGAGGAAATGAAACCGGGCATCGCCGCGTCCGGCGCGCCGGGTGGTTTCCGCTCTGGCGGCCAGTTCGGTATTGGCAGTTGCTTCGGTCAAGGCGACATCAGCCATTAAAGATAAGGCCTATTTGGGCGGGACAGGCCTCAGTTCACACGGCTCTCGCGCCACGAACATCACAGTTTTGCAAAGCTTTTGTGACGACCGCCGGCCGTTATCCCCATCCGACCATAAGCCTATGGCCAACATAGATAATCCGGATTGTCCGGCCAAGATCGCCCGGCAAAAACTTTAACTGCCGCTTACCAAGGGAATTTAAGCTTTTTGCATGGGTTCGGCGGCAAAATCGCACAGGAACACGGCAAAAAGGATGAAGGCGGATCCGTGACGATCGCGCGGCTGATCAGAATTGTATTTGGCACGGTGGCCGGGCTCATGCTCATTCTGGCCGTGTCGCGACGTCATGCTGACCGGGCATCTGTCGATCATCACCCCGGCCAGCTTCGGCGCGCTCTTGGCCGTGGCGCTTGGCCTTTCTGATCTCCAATCTGCTTGAATGGCGCGCGAGCAGCAGAAAATGCTGGCAACGGCAGGCCGAGGAACTGCGCGGCTCGACCACACGGCTGGAGACCTCCCTGCGCAATGCCGCGGCGATGAACTGGCAGCTTCAGCAAAGCGAAATCCGCTACAAAGGCCTGGTGGATGCCCAGGGCGACGCCATCATCCGGCGCGACGCCTCCAGCCGCCTCACCTACGCCAACGAAGCCTTCTTCAAGATGTTCGGCCTGGATCCCGACCATGCGCCATCGGCTTTCCCTTCGCGCCGCGAACCGCATCCGGACAGCCACTCGCCGTTGTTCGGCAGCTTCGCCGCGCTGGAAAGGGGCCGCAAGCGCACCCGTTACGACCAGCATGTGCTGCACCGCCATGGCTGGCGCTGGATCGCCTGGGAGGATCACGCCATGCGCGACAGCCATGGCCGGCTGGTCGAGGTGCAAAGCGTGGGCCGCGATGTCACCGAGCGCAAGGCGCTGGAGGACGCGCTGACCGAGGCGCGCGACAGCGCCGAAGCGGCCAGCCGGGCCAAATCCGGCTTTCTGGCCACCATGAGCCATGAAATCCGCACCCCGATGAATGGCGTATTGGGCATGGGCCGGCTGCTGCTCGAAACCGATCTCAAGCCCGAGCAGCGCACCTATGCCGAGGCGATCACCCAGTCGGGCGAGGCGCTGCTCACCTTGATCGGCGATATTCTGGATTTCTCCAAGATCGAATCCGGCCGGCTGACCCTGGACGAGGACGAAGTCGACATCCGCGCCCTGCTGGCCGGCGTGGTCGAACTGCTGGGCCCGCGCGCCCATGCCAAGAATATCGAAATCACCGCCGCCGTGGCGCGCGAGGTGCCCCGCGTCATCCGCGCCGACAGTCTGCGCTTGCGCCAGGTGCTCACCAATCTGGTGGGCAATGCGGTCAAGTTCACCGAACAGGGCGGAGTCTGCGTCGACGGTGACGGTGGTCAAGACCGGTGCGGACGAATTCCTGCGGGTGGAGGTCAAGGACACCGGCGTGGGCAGTGCCGCCGCAAAAGCGCCAGGAAATCTTCCAGGAATTCGTCCAGGCCGATTCCAGCCATGCCCGCAAATTCGGCGGTTCGGGCTTGGGCCTGGCCATTTCCAAGCGGCTGGTCGAGGCCATGGGCGGGGAGATCGGCATCGATCCCGGCCCGGAGGACGGCATCCGTCTTCTGGTTCACCTTGCCCGCGGCCATTGTGCGCCCGGCCGAATCCGGATCTGGTGCCGCTCGCCGGAAGGCGTATCGCCATTGTCAGCCCGCAACAAGATACTGCGCGAGGGCTTGCGGCTTCAGATCGAAACCCAGGGTGGCGACGGCATCGATTTCTCGCAATTGCCGCCGGGCGGAAGCATCGAAGCGGTCCTGATCGACTCCGGAACCGACAGCGCGCCCGGTTTCGCTGGTGCCGCCCGATCTGGCGGTGCCGGCCCTGGTGCTGGTGACGCCCATGGCCCGCTCCAGGCTCAAGGACCTGCACGCCATGGGGTTTTCCGGCTATCTGGTCAAGCCGGTCCGGGACGCATCCCTTTCCGAGCAGCTGAATTTCAGCTTGGCCACGGCGCGGTCGGGAAAGACGAAGCCGGCCGATCCCGAAAGTCCCGCGACGGCCAAATCCGGCGATGACGCCGCCGGACCACTCGCCGCGGGCCGATCCGCCGATCCGCCGCGCCGGGGCCGTCGGCCTCAAGATCCTTCTTGGCCGAGGACAATGCCGTCAACGCGCTTCTGATCCGGAATTGCTGCGCCGCCGGGGCCACAAGCATCACCGCAGGTCACGACCGGCACCGCCGCCGTCGCCGCCATGGAGAATGAGCAGTTTCGACCTGCTTCTGACCGACATTCATATGCCCGGCATGGACGGGATCGAGGCAGCGCGCGCGATCCGGGCCATCGAGGAACAGAGCGGCCGTCCCCGCATGCCGATCGTCGCGCTCACCGCCGATGCGCTGGAAACCGGCAAGCGCGCCTGCCAGGAGGCCGGCATGGACGGCTTTCTCACCAAGCCGGTCGATCCCGCCGAGCTTGAGGAAATGTTCAGAGGCCTGTTTCCCTCCTCGCAAGTGGCCTGCCGCATACTGCGGCGGCATGACCGAATCTCGCCGCCATTCATTCCTTCCGCGAATATTGCAGTCCGCAAAGTCCTGCACCATGGCGGCGCTGGGCTTTTCCTCGGGGCTGCCGTTTCTTCTGGTCGGCAACACCTTCGGCTATTGGCTGCGCGACGAAGGCACCTCCCTGGCCGCGATCGGGTTTCTGTCCTGGGTCGGGCTGGCCTATTCGCTGAAATTCGTCTGGGCCCCGATCCTGGACCGGGCCGGCGCGCCGCTGTTGTCGGCTGCTGGGCCGGCGGCGCGGCTGGATGGCGCTGGCGCAGATTGTCATCGCCGCTCGGCTTGGTGGCGATGGCCTGGAGCGGGATCGGCCATGGCCTGGTCGCTTTTGGGCGTGTTCGCGCTGGTGGTGGCCTTTGCCTCCTCCACCCAGGACATCGCCATCGATGCCTGGCGCATCGAGAGCGCCGCCAATGCCGATGAATTGGGATTGCTCACCTCGGCCTATACATTCGGCTACCGCACCGCGCTTCTGGCCAGCGAGGCGGTGATCCTGCCCATCGCCCAGCGCATCGGCTGGAACGCGTCCTACATTCTTTACGGCGCCCTGATGGCGATCGGGCTTGCCGCCTGTTTTCTGGCCGCCGAGCCGGTCAAGGCGGATGAGGTGATGCAGCACAAGGAAGAGGAAGCGCCGCTCTGGACCGCGCGGGGCTTTTTCGATGCGGTGACCGGACCGTTCATCACTTTCTTTCGCACCCACGGGTCGATCGCCCTCGTCATCCTGGCGGCGATCAGCCTGTTTCAGCTTCCGAATTTCGTCAGCGGGCCGATGTACAATCCGATGTATGTCGATCTGGGCCTGACCAAGGACATGGTGGGCGCGGTGCGCGGCAGCTTCGGGCTGGTCGGCACTTTTCTGGGCGTGGCGGCCGGCGGTTATTTGTCTTTGCGGCTGGGATTGATGCCGGCGGTGCTGGCGGGTTGCGGCGGGCAGATGTTCGGCACCGCGCTTTATGCCATTCTGCCTTACGCGCATGATCCGGTCAGCTTTGCCGCCGTGATGGCGCTGGACAATTTCAGCATCGCCTTGGCGGGCGTGACCCTGGTCGCCTATATGTCGTCGCTGACCAGCCTGGGCTATACCGCCACCCAATACGCGCTTTTGTCCTCGACCTATGCCTGGGCGGGGAAGTTCCTGAAGGGGTTCTCCGGCGCGGCGGTAGAAGGGCTTTCCGCTCATTTTGGGTTGTTGCCCGCCTATGCCCTGTTCTTTCTGGGGTGTGCCGCCATCGGGATTCCGGCGCTTTTGCTGTTTTGGCTTTTGGCGCGCCGCCAATATCTGGTTAAGGAATAAAAGCCGCTTTTCCCGGGGGCATTCGCCCGGCGCGCCCCGCTGTCACAATGCGTTGCGCGTCCCCAACCCCCTGGGCTAGATTATAAATCTGTCGCAGAAGCAGCCTATGCCGGGCTGGCGGCAGCGCCCAAAGGGGTTCGCGTGGTCAATATCTACGAAGCCGGGCCTTTCGAGGGCCGTGCAGAGCAATGGCCGGTTCTGGCCACCTCCGGCGCGTTGGAAGTGCGGCTGGCCGAGACCGACCATGAAGTCGAGCAGGCGCAGCGGCTGCGCTATTGCGTCTTCTATGAAGAGATGAGCGCCATCCCCTCGCCCCAGATGCGCGAGGCCCGCCGCGACTTCGACAAATATGACGATGTCTGCGATCACCTTCTGGTGGTGGACCGCGAAGCCCATGGCGATGACGGCCAGCCCCTGGTGGTCGCCACCTATCGGCTGACCCGCGAAAAGGACGCGGCCAGGGCCGGCGGGTTCTATACCTCCAGCGAATATGACATCGCCCCGATGCTGACCGGGCTGCCGGCCGACACCAAGTTTCTGGAGTTGGGCCGCTCCTGCGTGTTGAAGAGCTACCGCGCCCGGCCCGCCACCATGCAGCTTCTGTGGAAAGGGCTGATGGCCTATGTCGCGCGCTTCGACATCGACCTGATGTTCGGTTGCGCCAGCCTGGCGGGGACCGATCCGCGGGCATTGGCGCTGCCGCTGTCCTATCTGCATCATTTTCACCCCATGCCGGCGAAGTTGCGGGTGCGGGCCCAGCCGGACCTGTTCGTGAATATGGATCTGCATGCCCAAGGAGGCGATCGACGAGCGCGAAGGCATGCGCAGCCTGCCGCCGCTGCTCAAAGGCTATATGCGGGCCGGTTGCCGCATCGGCGAAGGCGCGGTGATCGACCGCCAGTTCAGCACCACCGATGTCTTCATCTATTTCCCGCTGTCGGGGATCGACGCCCGCTACAAATCCCGCTTCGGTTTAGTAAAATAAAGCGAACACGCGGGCTTTCTTCTCCCGTGGCCGGAGGCCTAACGGGAGAAGTGTCTGCTAGGCCGCTTGCGGCCGTGGCAGACAGATGGGGGCAAAAGATGAATCACCCCAAATCGAACAACAGGATCTCGCTGGGCTCCAGCGCCTCGAGATGGACATTGTTCTCGCCGGTGATGGCGGCGCCGTCGCCGGGCTTGAGCGTGGCATCACCCAGGCCGACCTCGCCCTTCGCCACCTGAATCCAGGCCTTGCGGCCGGGCGCCAGATGGTGGTCGGCTCCGGCATCCTTGTCGAGCCGCGCCGCCCAGATTTCCGCATCCTGGACCAGGCGCACTTCATGGGGATCGGGGTTGGGCCCGGCGATGCGGGCGAACCTGTTGGTGATGGCCTTCACATCCATCGCCTTTTGCTCATAGGACGGCGCGATTCCGCGGCGCGACGGCAGGATCCAGATCTGCAGCAAATGGCAGTCGCGCTCGCGGCTGGCATTGAATTCGGCATGCACCACGCCGGAGCCGGCGCTCATCCGCTGGATTTCGCCCGGGCGGATGACCCCGCCGCCGCCGGTGGAATCCTTGTGCTGCAGCGCGCCTTCCAGGATGTAGGTGACGATTTCCATGTCGCGATGCGGGTGGGGCGGAAAGCCGGCGCCGCCCTTGATCCAGTCTTCGTTGATCACCCTGAGCGCGCCGAAGCTTTCAAAGGCCGGATCGAAATAATCGCGCAAAGGAAAATGTGTGCCGGGAATCCAGCCAGTCGGTCTCGCTGGAGCCGCGCTCGGAAGATTTGCGAATGGCGATCATGTCTTGACCCGTGACTTCGATGGCGTCCCAGACCAGCTTGGCGATGTCCTGGCCGCCGAAGCGCCGGACCTCGTGGATGCCGGTGGGAGAGGTGACGTTGATCTCCGTCATATAGTCGCCGATCACGTCAATTCCAGTGAAGATCAGTCCACGCTGCTTCAACGCAGGTCCGATCGCAGCGCATATGTCCCGTTCCCGCGCGGTCAGCAGGGTTTCTTCCGCCCGGCCGCCGACATGCATGTTGGAGCGGGCCTCCCCGCTTGCCGGCACCCGGTTGATGGCGCCGGCGATCTCGCCATCCACCAGGATGATGCGCTTGTCGCCCTGGCGCACCTCCGGGATATAGCGCTGCACGATCACCGGCTCGCGGTAGAATTGGGTGAACATTTCCAGCAGCGCACCCAGATTCTCGTCCTCCGGCGTGACCCGAAACACGCCCGCCCCGCCATTGCCGTAGAGCGGCTTCAGGATGATGTCCTTATGCTGTTCGCGGAAGTCGCGGATCTCCAGCCGGTCGCTGGTGATCAGAGTGGGCGGGATGAATTCGGAGAATTCGGTGACGAACAGTTTTTCCGGCGCATTGCGCACCTGACGGGGATCGTTGACCACCAGCGTCTTGGGATGAATGCGCTCCAGGATATGGGTGGCGGAGATATAGGCCATGTCGAAGGGCGGGTCCTGGCGCATCAGCACCACATCGGCCGCCGAAAGGTCATAGACGAAGCTATCGCCCAACGCGAAATGATCGCCCTTCACCGCCCGCACATGAAGCGGCTTGACCCGGGCGGTGACCTTGCCTTCCCGCAAGGAAAGATCGCGCGGCCCGTAATAGAGCAGACCATGGCCGCGGGCCTGGCCCTCCAGCGCCAGCGCGAAAGTGGAATCGCCGCCGATATCGATTTTCTCGATCGGGTCCATCTGGATCGCGACGGTCAGCGCCATATTTTCATCCATCCACTCGCCAGGCGTCACGGAAATGCTTTGGGAGTCCCGCCACCGTGACAATGTCGAAACGGGCCCCGCGCCCGGCCAGCGCCGGCCGGGAGGCCAGATATAAGGAGGCGGCGCGGGCAATGCGAGTCCGCTGCTCCGGGCTCACCGCTTCCAGCGCGTCGCGGAAATTCCGCCGCGCCTTCACCTCGACAAAACAGACCGGGCCGAAAGGCGACAATGTCACCAGATCGATCTCGCCGGCCCGGGTCTTGATCCGGCGGCCCAGAATGCGATGGCCCTTCAACCGCAGCCACCAGGCTGCCCAGGCTTCGCTGCGATGGCCGCGCGTTTCCGCCTGTCTGCGGTCAGCCATTCTTCTTCCCCAGCCGTTCAAGGCCCCTGGCATAGACCAAATTGCGCGAAAGCCCGGTGAGATCGGCGATCATCTGGGCGGCGGGCTTGAGCGGCATGAACTGGCAAGCGGTCTCCAATGCCTGATCCACCTCAGCCAGATCCGCTTCACCGCTCTCTGCCGCAGAGACCAGAACCGTCACCTCGCCCTTGGGCGGAGTCTGGCCCGCATAAGCCTCGGCGAGCGCCGTCAGAGAACCGCGCTTCACCTCCTCATGCAGTTTCGTCATCTCGCGCGCCACCGCGGCGCTCCGCACCCCCAGAATGGCTGCCATGTCCTTGAGGCTTTCCGCCAATCGCGGACCGGATTCGAAAAAGATCAAGGTGGCGGGCACGGTTTTCAGCGCCTCCAACGCCGTCCGGCGCTCGCCGCCCTTGGCCGGCAAAAAGCCCGCAAACAAGAAGCGGTCCGAAGGCAGGCCCGAAAGCACCAGACCGGTCAGCACCGCCGACGCACCGGGCAGGACATTGACCGGCAATCCCTCTTCGATGGCGGCGCGCACCAGCTTGAAGCCGGGATCGTTCACCAAAGGCGTGCCGGCATCGCTGACCAGCGCAATGCGCCCGCCGCCGCGAAGCCGCTCCAGAAGGCGCGGCCGCTCGCGGGCGGCATTATGGTCGTTATAGGGGATGAGCGGTTTGCGCAGGCCATGGATCGCCATCAGCTTGGCGGTGACGCGGGTGTCCTCGGCGGCGATCATGTCCGCGCCTCTCAGCACATCCAGCGCCCTCAGCGTGATGTCGCGGGCATTGCCGATGGGTGTGGCGACGATGTAAAGGCCGGGCGCCAGAGAGGCGCGCTCCTTCAAATCGCCCAGATGTTGCGGTTTACCCTTGGAGGCGTGGCCTTTATTCTCGCCGCGCTTTTGCCGACCTTCCGGGGAACCCATCCATGATTTGTGCCGCTTCATTCCGCCCGAAGGTCCTTTTGGCCCGCCTTTGTGCCATTGCCGCCGCGGCCGCGATAGCGGGATTGAGCGCCTGCACGCCGCCGCCCCCGCCTCCTCCCAAAGTGGTGGCGGCGCCGCCGCCGGTGGTGGGCAATCCCCTGAACCAGGACCAGCCCAGCTATCTGCGCCTGCCCAATATTCCGGCCGATACCACTCCGGTCCGGGTGGGCGTGATTCTGCCCTTTAACAGCTCCAGTCCGGCCACCCGGAATCTGGCGGCGGCGATGCTGAAGGCGGCGGAACTGGCCTTGTTCGATGGCGGCAATCAAAAGATTCTGCTGATGACGGCCGATGAAGGCGCCAGCCCGGCGCAGGCAGCGGCGGCGGCGGCCACGCTTCTGGGCCAGGGTGCGGAAGTCCTGGTCGGGCCCCTGTTCGGGCCTTCGGTGGCCGCGGTGGCGCCCATCGCCCGGGACCGTAGTGTGCCGGTGCTGGCTTTCTCGACCGAGCGGAAAGTGGCGGGCAACGGCGTCTATCTTCTGTCTTTCCTGCCCCAAAGCGAAGTGAAGCGGGTGGTGGGTTACGCTGTCTCCCAGGGCCACCATAATTTCGCGGCGATGATCCCTCAGACCGCCTATGGCGATGTGATTGCGGACGCTTTCCGCGACGCGGTGAACGGGGCCGGCGCGACGGCGGTGGACGTCGAACGTTTCGTGCCGGACGCCTCGATCGTGATGGCGCCGTCCGAGACCGTCGCCAAAACCGACGCCGATGCGGTCATGATCGCCCAGGGCGGCACGGTGCTGCGCGCCATCGCGCCGTCGCTGGCCTTCAACGGCCTTGACACCACCAAAGTGAAATTGCTGGGCACCGGTCTGTGGGACGATCCGTCGCTGCTCAAGGAGCAGACCCTGGACGGCGGCTGGTTCGCGGCCCCGGAGCCCAATTCCGACGACGCATTCATCCAAAAATTCCGCGCGGTCTATGGCACCGCGCCGCCGCAGCTTGCTTCGCTCGCCTATGACGCCATCTCGCTGGTGACGCTTTTGTCCAACGGCGCGCCCTATCACCGCTTCACGCCGCAAGCCCTGATGGATCCCAACGGATTTGCCGGCGTCAACGGCATCTTCCGTTTCAACGCCGACGGCACCACCGAGCGCGGCCTGGCGGTGCTGGAGGTCGAGCCGGACGGATTTCATGTGGTGAGCCCGGCGCCGAGAACCTTTCAGCCGAAAGCCTCCTAATTCAGCAAGCTTGCGATCACCGCATTCAGCACCAGCCTGCCCCTGGACGTGGCGGCCAGAACCTCATCTTGCCGGCGCAGCAGGCCTTCCGCGATCAGAGGCGCGATTTTTTCCGGCGGCGGCCGCACACCCCAGCGCGACTGATACGCGGCAAGATCGAGGCCTTCGCTCAGACGCAGAGCCATCAGAAGATGCTCGCGGCTCGCTTCCTCATCGCTGACCGCGGCGAATTCCGCAAAAGCCGTCCCGCCCTTTGCCACAGTCTCCCGCCAGCGCTCCGGCAGCCGGATGGTGGCGGTGGCCATGCGCCGGCCGTCCAGCATCAGACGGCCATGCGCACCCGGCCCCACCCCCGCATAGTCGCCATAACGCCAATAGATGAGATTATGCCGGCTCTCCGATCCCGGGCGGGCGTGATTGGAAATCTCATAGGCCGGCAGGCCTGCCTGTTCGGTCAATTCCTGTGTCGTTTCATAAAGCCCCGCCGCCAGATCCTCGTCCGGCATATGCAGCTTGCCGCTCCGGTGGAGAAGCGCGAAGGGCGTCTGCGGTTCGATGGTGAGCTGATAAAGCGACAGATGTTCGGTGCCGAAAGCCAGCGCCTGTTTCAACTCGGCGCGCCATTGGGCATCGCTCTGCCCCGGCCGGGCATAGATCAGATCCAGCGAGACCCGATCGAAATGCCTTTGCGCCAGCGCCAGCGCCGCCTTCGCCTCTTCGGCATTGTGCAGCCGGCCCAGCAGCTTGAGTTCGGCGTCGTTCAGGGCCTGCATGCCCAGCGACAGACGGTTCACCCCGGCCGCCCGGTAATCGGCGAAGCGCGCCGCATCGGCGCTGGCGGGATTGGCTTCCAGCGTGATCTCGACGTCGTTCGCCAGCCGCCACAGGCGCGAAATCTTGTCCAGGATATGGGCGACGGTTCCGCCCTGCATCAGGGACGGCGTGCCGCCGCCGAAGAAAATAGTCTCGACAATCGGGCGCTCATCGCCCTGCGATTGCGCCGTCGCGTGCAGTTCGCGCGCGACGGCATCCGCCCATCCGCTTTCGTCGATCCGGGTGCGGACATGGCTGTTGAAATCGCAATAGGGACATTTGGCGGCGCAGAAGGGCCAGTGAACATAAATCCCGAAAGACATCGGCGTCAGACGGATTCGGCCAGGATGCCGCTATGCAGGAGCTTCTCGAAGGCGCGGGCGCGATGGCTCATGGCGTTCTTCACATGCGGATCGATCTCGCCGAAAGTCTGCTCCCGGCCTTCGGGTACGAAGATCGGATCATAGCCGAAACCAAGCCGGCCGCGCGGCGGAAAGATGAGATGGCCGCGGACCTCGCCTTCAAAGACTTCCACATCGCCATGCGGCATGGCGAGCGCCAGGGCGCAGACGAATTTGGCGGAATAGTCCCGCGCCTTCCGGGCCAGCAATTCATGCTCGACCCGCGCCATCGCCTGGGCGAAATCCTTTTCCGGGCCGGCCCAGCGGGCGGAATAGATGCCGGGCTCGCCATCCAAGGCATCGACCCAGAGCCCGGAATCGTCGGCCAGCGCCGGATGATGGCCGGCATCGGCCGCGGCACGGGCCTTGAGTGCGGCATTGGCGGCAAAGGTCTGGCCGGTTTCCTCCGGCTCGGGAAGGTTCAATTCGCCGGCGCCGACAGGCTGGATGCCGTGCGGACCCAGCAGCGCCTTGATCTCCCGCACCTTGCCGGGATTGTGGCTGGCGACGATCAGGACGCTGCCCCGGGGCAGTTTCACGAAAGCGCCTGTTTCTGCAATTCGACCAGTTCGTCGATGCCCTTGCGCGCCAGGCGCAGCAATTGGGCCAGCTGATCCTCGCTGAAGGGCGCGCCTTCCGCGGTGCCCTGGATCTCCACCAATCCGCCGGCGCCGGTGAGCACGAAATTGGCGTCGGTCTCGGCGGTGGAATCCTCGCCATAATCCAGGTCGAGCATGGCCTCGCCCTTGACGATGCCGCAGGAAACCGCCGCGACATGGTCTTTCAGAATCGGTTGCTTCACCAGCCCGGTCTTCTGCATGAAGCCCACACACTGGGCCAGCGCGATATAGCCGCCGGTGATGGAGGCGGTGCGGGTGCCGCCGTCGGCCTGCAGCACATCGCAATCGATCACGATCTGGCGTTCGCCCAGCGCCGAGAGATCGCACACCGCCCGGAGCGAGCGGCCTACCAGGCGCTGGATTTCCTGGGTGCGGCCGGATTGTTTTCCCGCCGCCGCCTCGCGCCGCATCCGCTCATGGGTGGAGCGGGGCAGCATGCCATACTCCGCCGTCACCCAGCCCTTGCCGGAACCTTTCAGAAAGGGCGGGGCTTTCTCTTCCAGGCTGGCGGTGACCAGGACATGGGTATCGCCGAATTTGACCAGGCAGGACCCTTCGGCATGGCGGGCGACCCCCGGTTCCAGGCTGACGGGGCGAAGCGAATCGGTGCGGCGGTTGGAGAGGCGCATGGGGCCATATATCTTGATGCGGGCGGTTACCTAGCCGCTTTGCCCGGGCGCGTCCAATAGAGGCGCGGCCAAGTCAAACTATACAGGATTATCAAAGGCTTGTATCAAGACCCGTTCTCCTCCCGCCTCACTTATCCGCCGCTGGGCGAGCGACCGCGCGAAGTCTTCCGCCATCTGGTGGAAGCCTTCCTGGCGTCGGGCGAGCCGGTGGGGTCGCGGACCCTGGCCCAGCGGCTGCCTTTGACCCTGTCGCCCGCCTCCATCCGCAATGTCATGGCGGATTTGGAGGCCATGGGCCTGCTTTATGCCCCCCATACCAGCGCCGGCCGGGTGCCGACCGAAAAGGGGTTGAGGCTGTTCGTGGACGGGCTGCTGGAAATTGGCGATCTGGATCCCAAGGAACAGGGCGTGATCGAGGCCCGCCTGGCCGGCAGCGGCCAGCGTCTGGAAGACGTGTTGACCCAGGCGACCAGCCTCTTGTCCGGCCTGTCGCGCTGCGCCGGCCTGATGGTCACTGCCAAGCAGGATGCGGCGCCGTTGAAGCATATCGAGTTCGTTCAGGTCGGTCCCGGCAAGGCCCTGGTGATCATGGTCGGCGAAGACGGCCAGGTGGAAAACCGGGTGATCGATACCCCGGCGGGACTGCCGGTTTCGGCCCTGGCCGAAGCCTCCAACTATCTCAATGCCCGGCTGGCGCGGGCGCAGTTTGGAGACGGCGCGGGCCGAAATCCTGGCCGACCTGGAAGGCGACCGCGTGGCGCTGGATTCGCTCACCGCCAAGATCGTGGCGGAGGGCCTGGCGACCCTGGCCCAGCCGGGCGGCGCGGACGACAGGGTGCTGATCGTCCGGGGCACGTCGCATTTGCTCGATTCCGTCGAGGCCCAGGCCGATATCGAACGCATCCGCACCCTGTTTGACGATATCGAGCGCAAGGCCGACCTGATCCGGCTTCTGGAACTCGCCAAGGACGGAGACGGGGTGCGGATCTTTATCGGCTCGGAGAACCGGCTATTTTCCCTGTCGGGCTCTTCGATCGTGGCCGCGCCCTATGCCAATGCGGCGGGCAAGATCGTGGGCGTGATCGGCGTTTTGGGGCCCACCCGCCTCAATTACGGCCGCATCATTCCGATGGTGGACCACACCGCCAAAGTTATTGGACGATTGCTGGGTTAGCAGTTAAGGAAACGCGTCATGAACGACGAAACCGAACAGGAAATGCCGGAAGCCCGGATCGCGGATGCAGGCCTCGATCCAGTCGAGGTGCTGAAGGCCGAAGTCGAGGCCTTGCGCGATCAGCGTCTGCAGGGCGCTGGCGGAGGCGGAGAATATCCGCCGCCGGGCCGAGCGCGAGCGGACTGAGGCTTCGCAATATGCGATCACCAAATTCGCCCGCGACATGCTGGCCATTGCCGACAATTTCTCCCGGGCGCTGGCCGCCTGCCCGCCGGAATTGCGCGCCGTCGCCGATCCGCAGGTGCGGGCCGTGCTGGACGGCGTGGAAGCCACCGACCGCCAGCTGATGGGCACCCTGGAACGTTATGGGGTCAAGCCGGTGTCCACCGAAGGCGGCAAGTTCGATCCCAACCTGCATCAGGCGATCGCGGAAGTCCCCGGCAACGGCAAGCCGCCCGGCAGCATCGTGGATGTGGTCCAGTCCGGCTATATGATCGGCGACCGCTTGCTGCGACCGGCCATGGTGACGGTGGCGCGCCGCGATGCGGCGCCGGCATCCGTGGATGCCAAGGCGTAACCGGCAATGACGGATCTCAACATTGTGGTGGCCGGCGCCTCGGGCCGCATGGGCCGTACTTTGGTGCACGAAATCGCCCAGGCCCGCGGCATGGTCCTGTCGGGGGCGCTGGAAGCGGAAGGCCATCCCGATCTCGGCCGTGACGCGGGCGAGGTGGCGGGGCTTTCGGCCAACGGCATCAAGATCACCGCCGATCCCCTGCCCCTGATCGCGGCCGCGCAGGCGGTGATCGATTTCACCTTGCCGCGGGTGTCGCTGATGCTGGCGGATTTGGCGGCGCAGGCGCGGATCGTGGATGTCGTCGGCACCACCGGATTCACCCCGGATGACGAGGCCCGCATCCGGGCCGCGGCGCGTCATGCCGTGATCATCAAGTCCGGCAATATGAGTTTGGGCGTCACCTTGCTGGCGGCATTGGTCGAGCGGGCGGCCAAGGCCCTTCCGGGCTATGACGTCGAGATTCTGGAAATGCATCACAAGATGAAGGTGGATGCGCCCTCCGGCACGGCCCTGCTTTTGGGTGCGGCCGCGGCCAAGGGTCGCGGTGTCGCCTTGGACAAACATGCGGTGCGCAGCCGCGACGGCGAAACCGGCGCCCGCAATGACGGCGCCATCGGATTTGCCTCTCTGCGGGGCGGCTCGGTGGTGGGCGAGCATCAGGTGTTCCTGGCCGGCGCGGGCGAGCGGCTGACCTTGTCGCATTCGGCGGAAGACCGTTCCATCTTCGCCCGTGGGGCGCTGGAGGCGGCCCGTTGGGGCCAGGGCCGGAAGCCGGGTCTGTACGGCATGACCGACGTTCTTGGGCTTTAAACGCGGCACGGTTGAGCGGTTTCTGATGGTCAAGCTGATGACGCGCGCGGAGATCGAGGAATTCTTCGCGCGCCTCAAAAAGCAGAATTCGCATCCCGAAACCGAGCTCGAATACAAGAACCCCTACACTTTGCTGGTGGCGGTGGTGTTGTCGGCGCAGGCCACCGACAAATCCGTCAACAAGGCGACCGAGCCCCTGTTCAAGACCATCGATACGCCGGAAAAGATGCTGGCCCTGGGCGAGGCGAATCTGGCCGACAGGATCAAGACCATCGGGCTATACCGCGGCAAGGCCAGGAACGTCATCGCTTTCTCCAGGATCCTGATCGAACGGCATGGCGGCAAGGTGCCCAAGGATCGCGCGGCGCTGGAAGAATTGCCGGGGGTAGGCCGCAAGACCGCCAATGTGGTTCTGAACGTCGCGTTCGGGGAGCCCACCATCGCGGTGGACACCCACATCTTCCGGGTTTCCAATCGCACCGGCCTGGCGCCGGGCACGGATGTCTTGGCGGTGGAAATGGGTTTGGAGCGGCGGGTGCCCGAAACCTACCGGCTGCATGCGCATCACTGGCTGATCCTGCATGGGCGCTATATTTGCCTGGCGCGGAAGCCCTTGTGTCCGACCTGCATCGTGCGCGATCTCTGCCATTATCCGGAAAAGACCAAGGAGGCGCCGCTGGTGAAGCCCCGTTTGGCAAAAGCTAAGACGTCTTCGCGGTCGCGCGCAGCGCGGTAAGACAGAGCGGATCGCTGTCGCTATTGGTGCCATGCGGCAAGGTTTCGATATGCCGCACCTTGGCCGGGGTTCCGGTCATGAAAAAGAAGGCGTGGCAGGTGCCGATGTCATAGCGCCACATTTCGGTGGCGCCATCCTTGCGGGCAAAGGTGGGGGCGCCGATCAGGTCCCGCAATTGCGGCGCCTCAAGCCCGGTAAAAAATTCCAGGTCGCTGACCCGTGGCGGGGCCGGTGGAGCAACAGGCGCGGGCGGCGGTGCCGGTAGCGCGACGGGCGCGGGTTTTTGGGCGGCACATCCGGCCAGCAGCAGCGCCGCCAAAATCGCAACCTGTTTCCTCATTTCCAATTGCCTGCCGCGACCCGGTGAAACACATGCACCATCAGCGCGGTGCCGAACAAGGGCGCCACCAGGTTGACCACCGGGATCATGCTGGCCAAGGCGATCAGGGTTCCGGCCCCCCAAATGGCGCCGCCATTGGTGCGTCTCAAGAGATCCGCTTCGCCCGCATCCATGTGCCGAAGCGCCGCCAACTCGAAATATTCCCGTCCCAAAAGCCAGCCATTGGCCGCCAGGCTGAGCAGCTCGCCCAAGCCGGGCAGACCCAGATCGAAAGGCAGCAGTACCAGATTGACGCCGATCACCAGGGCGGCGAGTTTCAGTCCGGCCTTCAGGGTGACGGCGAAAGAGGCCGGCCGGGCCGCCATTTCCGGATAGTCCCGGGTCTCGATCCTGGCGGCGATCTGGTCGAGAAAGAGCGAGCCGAATAAAGCCGCCACCGGCGGCCCCAGCACAATGCCCCCGGCCAGAAACAGGAAAGGCGCCAGCAGCTCCAGAAAGCTGTTGACCACCGGGCTGCCCAGGACCGGCAGCCGCGACAGGGCATATTCGCCGAGGCCGAGCGCGGCCGCGAACAAAAGGATGGTGAGCAGAACCGCCTTGACCAGGACCCCGGCAAAGGCGGGCTCGAAAATCAGCTTCGCCGCGCGGCTTACGCTTGCGAACATCGCATCCGTCCCGTAATGGCTTCGCTTATAGCCCTGTTCGGAGAGCATATGTCCTCAAAATACGATGTCGCGGGTCTGGGCAACGCCATCATGGATGTGATCGCGGCCGTGGACGACGAATTTCTTCTCACCCATGGCATCGCCAAGGGCGCGATGACCCTGATCGATGAATTCCGGGCGGAGGAATTGCATCGGGCGCTGGCCCATGGCGTGCAATCGGCCGGCGGCTGCGCCGCCAACACCATGACCGGCGTCGCGTCGCTGGGCGGCCGGGCGGTTTTTCTGGGCAAAGTGTGCGACGACGCCCTGGGCGCGCGCTTCGGCGAGAGTCTCAATGCGGCGGATGTCCACCATTCCACGCCCCGCGCCAATGGCGGCTCGCCGACCGCCTCCTCCATCATCGCGGTAACCCCCGACGGCCAGCGCAGCATGAACACCTATCTCGGCGCCTGCCGCGAGATGGCGCCGGAGGATGTGAATGTGGCGGAGATCGCGGCGGCGGAGATTCTTTATATCGAAGGCTATCTCTGGGACGCCGAAGCCGCCAAGCAGGCTTCGCGCAAGGCGATCAAGGCCGCCAAACAGGCCGGAGCGCGGGTTGCGCTGTCGCTGTCGGATAGTTTCTGCGTCGGCCGGTTCCGGGACGAATTCCTGGAATTGATCCATCACGATCTCGACATCGTCTTCGCCAATGAGGATGAGGCGAAATCCCTGTTCGAGACCGAAGAGCTCGATCTGGTGATCGAACGCCTGAAAGCTTGGGGCGGGCTGGCCGCGATCACCCGCTCGGAAAAAGGCTCGATCGTGGTCAAGGGCGCGGCTTTGCACACCGTGCCGGCCGCACCCGTCGCCAAGGTGGTGGACACCACCGGGGCGGGCGATCTCTATGCGGCGGGATTCCTGTTCGGCCTGGCCCGCGGCAAAGACCTTGCCGATTGCGCGCCGGCTGGGTTCGCTGGCCGCGGCGGAAGTGATTTCGCATTATGGCGCCAGGCCCGAGACCTCGCTGAAGGCGCTCGCGGTCAAGGCCGGGCTGATCTGAGGATCGTCGCTGATCTTTTCAATCGCCGATGAAGTGCAGCAGCACCTCGCGGCTGTGCGGGGCGTCGCGATGCTCGAAGACATAAAGGCCCTGCCAGCTGCCCAGAGCGGGCCGGCCGCGCCGGACCGGAATGCCGATCGAGGTCGCGGTCAAGGCGGCGCGAATATGCGAGGGCATATCGTCCGGGCCTTCGGCGGTGTGGCGGAAATCCATGCCCCCGCCGGCCAGCCGGGCGAAGAAATCCTGAAGATCCTTTTGCACGTCGGGATCGGCATTTTCCTGGATCAGCAGCGACGCCGAGGTGTGGCGGATATAGCAGGTCAGAAGCCCGTCGCCGAGTTTTTCGGCGCGGGCGAATCCGGCCACCGCGTCGGTGAATTCGTAAAGGCCCGGCCCCTGCGTGGAGACCCGGACGGTCTGAAAGGCCTGTCTCATCGCGCTTTCCTGAGATAGACGTAAAGCGCGCCGTCGCCGCCATGCCGGCGATGCGCGGGCCCCGACCCCACGATCAGGGCGGCGAAATCTTTTTCCTTCAGCCAACGCGGCACCATCGTCTTCAGCACCCCGTGCGAAACCCGCATCCACTCCGCGTCTTCCGCCCGTCCGGGATTGCCGATGCCGGTGACCACCAGCACCAGCCTCAGTCCCCGCTTCTGCGCCCGGGCCAGAAAGGCCAGAAGCGCGTCATGCGCCCTTGCTTCCGTCAAGCCATGCAGGTCGATGCGCGCGCCAGGCGCAATTTGGCCGCGCTTCAGCTTTTCCGCGGTGTTGCCGTCCAGGCCGTCACGCCCGGTGTGAACGGCTTTGCGAAGCTTGGGCTTGGAGGCTGCGATCTTCACCAGCCGCGCTTCCGCCACATGCTTTGTGAACAGCGCCCGCTCTTCCTCGGTGACTTTGCGCTTCATGGCGAAAACGTCTTTCCCAGCCGCGCCGCCACCGGATTGGGCAACAGCACAACCATCCGGCCCGGAGATTTCATTTCACCGGCGCGGGCTTCCGCTTCGCCGCCAAAGCCGAAGAAAATATCGCCCCGCACCGGCCCGCGAATGGCGCCGCCGGTATCCTGGGCGATCAGAAGCGCCCGCACCGGATCGGCTGAGACATAATAGGGCACGCCCAGGGCATTGTTCCTGAGATCGACGGCCATGCTGCCCATGGGTGTGAGCGGCACGCCTTCGACACCCGGGCTGCCCAGCGCCGCATCGCCCATCGGCGTTTCCTGGAAGAAGATGAAGGATTGATTGGCTGCCATGACGGATTTGGCCCGGGTGGGATGGGCTTTCAGCCAGGCCCGGATGCTCGCCAACGACACTTTGTCGCGATCGAGTTGCCCGTCCGCGATCAGCACCCGGCCGATCGCGGTATAGGGCCGGCCATTCTCGCCGGCATAAGTGACGCGGGCGGTATCGCCATTGTCGAACTTGACCCGCCCCGAACCCTGAATCTGAAGAAAGAACAGCGCGATGGGATCGTCGCACCAGAATAGAATTCGGGCTTGCGGCAACCCGCCCGCGTCGATCTCGGCCCGGGTGGCGTAAGGAACCAGGCGCCGGCCCGCGATCCGGCCCGAAATATGCTCGCCGGCGAATTGCGGCGCGAACTGGCCGAGATCGACCCGGATCAGATCGGACGGAACGCCATAGACCGGCGTCTGGTAGGCGACCGTGCCGGGTGCGGCTGCCGCGGATTTCCGGCTCGTAATAGCCGGTGAAAAGTCCTTCGCCGCGGACGGCATAGGGGGTGAAATTCTCTTCGAAGAACCGGCGCGGATCTTTGGAAGCCGTGGCGCAGATTTTCTGCCAGTCGGCTGCGGTTCCGGCATATTTCCCAACCGGTTCGGCCGGCGGCTCTGCGGCCATGACCGGGCAGCTGCGGCGGAAGGCGGAAAGGGCCGGTTCCAGGTCGGCGGTCTTCCAGCCGGGAAGATCGGAGAATCGCGTCTCAGTCAGAAGCGCGGTGGGCCGGCTTGCCCACCACCAGATACCGCCCACCAGCAGCAGCGCGGCGGCAAGCCAGAGTAAAGCTTTACGATTCAGGGCAAGGCGGCGCTGGTTGCCACCAGCGTCCAAGTGGGGCTGGGCGCGCCGATCTGGCGGGCAAAAGTCCAGACATCGGTGACATCGCGCTGGGCATAGTCGCTGGCGGAGGGACTGCCATGCGCGAATTGGGCGCGAAAAGAGACGGTGATTTCGGCGGTACGGCCCGCCAGCGCCGCCTCCACGATGCGCGCATCGGTGATGCCGGCCAGGCTTTCCCTCGGCGCGGCTCCGTTCCGGGCGCTGATCTCGGCGCCGAACGCCTTATAGACCTCGTCGGACAAAAGCGGTTTCAGACTGTTGCGGTCGCCACTGGCGAAGGCCTTGAGAATGATCTCATAGGCCGCGCGGGCACCATCGAGAAAATGGCTGGTCTCGAAGCTGGGATCGGCAAGCTGAATATCGAACAGGCTGCGCGCCTGCGGCTCTCCCGGCCGCTCCGCCGGCTTCGAACGCAAAGCGGAGTTGGCCGAAGACGGCGCCAGCCGGTCTTGCGGCTGCGGTTCATGGCCGGTGCGCCGGCCCAGCACGGTATAAAGCCGGAACAGGATGACGCCCGCCACCATCGCCGCGATCAGAATTTCGATGAGCTGTGAATCCGGCATTTCAAGAGGCCCAAACATGCCGAAACCCTAACCCCCGGCAACCTCCGGGTCCAGAAGTGTCTAAATTTGACCATGCCGCAGGTTCCCAATTCGTGCCTTGTCAGGGGGCAATGGCCATGGTAGCGCGCGGGCCGGAATTCATGGGAAGGCGAACAATGAGCAGCGGCGGAACAGCAATTCCCGGCCCGGGCGACGGGACGCCACTTCTTCCCAACCTCCAGATTGTCGGCCAGTACATCAAGGACTTGTCGTTCGAAAACCCCGGCGCCCCGGCCGGGCTGACCCAGCGGCCGGAGATCGAATTCGGCATCGATGTCCAGGCCCGGCGCGGCGACGACCAGCATTTCGAGGTCGAACTCAAGCTGCGTGTCCATGCCAAGGGCGAGGACCGCCAGCTGTTTCTGCTGGAACTGGCTTATGCCGGCCTTTTCCGGGTGCAGAATATCCCCGAAGAGGCCCTGCAGCCGATCCTGTTGATCCAGGCGCCGCACATGTTGTTTCCGTTTGCCCGCCGGATCGTGGCGGATGTGGTGCGCGATGGCGGCATGCCGCCTTTGATGATCGAGCCGATTGATTTTGTTGCGCTTTATCAGGCCAAGATGGGCCAAGCCGCGGCCCAGCCGCCGATCGGCACCGCCTGATCAGGCCAGCTTCCACAGCGCATCCTTGCCCAATTCGCTGGCGACGAATTGCGCATGGCGGGCGGTTTCCTCGGCGGTGATGCGAGGCGCGAGCGGGGTTGGCCGCTGCCGGGCCCGGCCGGGCTCATTTTCCCGCTGGTCGGCGGCCATCTCGGCCGGGGCCAGCGCCAGGCCGCGCTGCCGGCCGCCCACCAGCTCCAGATAGACCTGCGCCGTCAGTTCCGCGTCCAGCAACGCGCCATGCTTGGTGCGTGCCGTCAGATCGATGCTGAAGCGTTTGCACAGCTCATCCAGGGAATAGCGGGCGCCGGGGATTTTCCGCTTGGCGATCTCGATCGTGTCCACCGTGCGGGCCATGGAAAGCGGGTCCCGGCCCAGCCGCGCCAGTTCGGCATTGATGAACTTTATGTCGAAGCCGGCATTGTGGATCACCAGCACGGCATCGCCGATGAACTCCAGAAACTCCTCCGCAACTTCGGCGAAAAGCGGCTTGTCGCTGAGAAATTCGGTGGAGAGGCCATGGACGCGCTGGGATTCGACCGGCACTTCCCGCTCGGGGTTGAGATAGAATTGTTTGCTCAGCCCGGTTGGGAAATGATCGATCAGTTCGACCAGCCCGATCTCGACAATGCGGTGGCCGTCCTCCGGGTCAAGGCCGGTGGTCTCGGTGTCGAATACGATCTCACGCATGCTTGGCCAATTTCTTTCGGACATCGGCAAGGATCATCTTCACCTGTTCGCGGGCGTGATCCAAGCCCTTGTCGGTCGTCACCACATAATGCGCCTGTTGGCGCTTTTCAGCGTCGCCGGTTTGCCGGGCTTTGAGGATTTCGAATTTCTCCGCCGTCATGCCGGGCCGCGCCAGAACCCGTGCCCGCTGCACATGTTCGGGGGCGCTGGCGACCACGATCGCGTCCATCTCGGCATCGGCGCCGGTTTCGAACAAAAGCGGCACATCCAGCAACACGATCGGCGCTTTGGCGGTTTCCACGAAATTGCGCCGTTCCGCCACCGCCAGGGGATGAACCAGTTTCTCCAGGCGCCCGAGCGCGGATGGATCCTGCACCAGCAGCGCCGACAGGCGCCCGCGATCCACCATCCCCTCTTTCACCGCATCGGGAAATTCGTCTGCGATCGCGATCGCGGCCGCCCCGCCCTTGCCGTAAAGCCGGGCGATGACGGCATCGGAATCATGCACCGGTATGCCCTCGGCGGCGAAAAGCTTGGCGGTTTCGGTCTTGCCCATGCCGATGGAGCCGGTCAGCCCGATGACATAAGGCCTAGGCATGCTTCAGCGCCTGCTCCAGGGCCGCGCGCAAACCCATGGTCACCCGAGGCTCGACTTGGAAGAATGCCTGGAAGGACGGCGCGGCCTGATGCATCAGCATGCCAAGCCCGTCTATGGTCGGGTTGCCCAGCGCGCGGGCATCTTTCAGCAGTCCGGTCTCAAGCGGATTATAGACCATATCGCATACCACCGCGCCGCGCGGCAGCGGCCCCAGCGGCAATTCCAAGTCGCCGCAGCCGGGCATGCCGGCGCTGGTGGCATTGACCAGCAAGGCGGCTTCGGGCGCGGCTTTCGCCCAATCCGCCAGCACGCCGGAAACCAGCCGGCAGGAAACCATGGGCTGAAGCGCCGCCGCCAAAGCGCGGGCGCGATCGGCATGGCGATTGAGGATATGGACCTTCTCCACTCCCTGCTCCGCCAAACCCAGAACCGCGCCCCGCGCCGCGCCGCCGGCGCCCAGCAAAATCGCCGTCTTGCCCTTCAGGGCCCCACCCAGCTCCTGGCGCAGGCTCTCGCGCAAGCCGATTGCGTCGGTATTGCGGCCTTCGATCCGGCCATCGGCGTGAAAGACCAGAAGATTGGCCGCGCCGGCCGCCCTGGCGGCGGCATCGCAAGCATCGGCCAGGGCAAATGCCGCTTCCTTGTGGGGCACCGTGACATTGACGCCGGTAAGGCCTGCCTGCCTCAGCGCCATGACCACCCGGGCGAAATCCTGCCGCCTCACCGCCAGCGGCACCAGCACCCCATCCACGCGATATTCACGGAGCCAATAGCCATGCAGCAGCGGCGACAAAGAGTGCGCGATCGGCCAGCCGATCACCCCCGCCACCTTGCCCGCGCCCGTCAAACTCATTTCTCCAGCAATCCTTCCGTCCTGAGCCCGGCTAGAACCGGCAGCAGCGGCAGCCCCAGGATGGAGAAATAGTCTCCCGCCACGCTTTCGAAAAGCCGCACCCCGCGGCCTTCGAAATGATAGCCGCCCACCGAGCCCAGCAGTTTTTCGCCTTCCTCCGCCAGATAGGCGTCGATGAAGGCGGCGCTCAAGACCCGGACGGTCATGCGAACCCGGTTCACATGCTGCCAGAATGTTCGGCCGTCACGCGCCAGGGCCGCCGCCGAAGCCAGATAGTGGGTTCTGCCGGACAGTTTGCCCAGCAACACCCGCAAGGCTTCCATATCGCTGCTCTTACCCAGGATATCCGCCCCCAGCTCCAGCACGGAATCCCCGCCCAATACGATCTCGCCGGGTTGGCGGCGGGATACCATCATCGCCTTCTGCTCGGCCAGGACGGTGGCGATCGTCTCGGCCTTGCTGCCCTTGGCGATGAGGTCGTCCATCAGGGCGGATTCATTGAGGCTGGCCGGCATGACCTTGAATTCCACCCCCGCCGCTTTCAACAGGGCCTGGCGGCTGGGACTCGCGGAGGCCAGCACCAAGACACTCATGCATTCGGCTCCCGTCTCTCGGTCAGCAGGTTCATCACCGCCGCCGCGGTTTCCTCGATCGAACGGCGTGAGACATCGATCTGCGGCCAATCCTGCTGTTCGAATATTTTCCTGGTGGCGGCGATCTCGGCCCGCACACTGTCCAGGTCGATGTAATCGGTATTGCGTTCCTCGCCCATGCTGGAGAGCCGGTTGCGCCGGACCTGAACCAGCCGGTCGGGCGAAACCCATAAACCCACGACCAACGGGGCACCGGGATCTGTCAGGACGGGGGGAAGACCCATGCCCGGCACCATGGGAATATTGGCGGCCCGGATGCCGCGGATGGCGAGATAGACGCAAGTCGGGGTCTTGGAGGTCCGGCTGGCCCCCACCAGGATGACCTCGGCTTCCCAAATGGTGTCCAGCGATTGTCCGTCATCATGCTGGATGGTGAAATTGAGAGCCTCGATCCGGGCCAGATAGCGCTGGTCTACCTCATGTTGGCCGCCGGGGCGGTGGGTTTCGGCGCTGCCGAGGAATTTGGACAGTTCCGTCACCGGCCGCTCCATCACGTCCACACAGGCAATGTTAAGCGCGCTGCAGCGATTGAGCAGCATTTCGCGCAAACGCGGATTGACCAGGGTAAAAAATACCAGCCCGGGGCTGATGGCGATATGATCGACCGAGCGGTGGAGCTGATGTTCGCTGCGAACCAGGGCATAGGAATGAACTTTGACGTCCACGCCTTCGAACTGCGCCAGCGCCGCGTTGACGATGGCATTCAGCGTCTCACCGGTGGCGTCGGATACCAGATGGATATGAAACATTCGCTCCACAAACTACTAAAGCTTTTGCACGGAACGCTCCTTATGCCCTCTTCCCGCGCCGGTGCACAGCATCAAATCGGGGACTTCTGTGCGCAAAGCCATCCCTCTCCCGCCATGGCTCTGGGCGAAAAGCCAAGGGCCTCTTCCGCCAAGCTGTTGAGTCCGTTAAGACCTGCGAGGGGACAAACCCGATACCAACCGAATCCTCCACAACCCACAGGCCAATCATCATCTTCATCAAATTACTATCTTAAGAATCTTATTTTGAAGGTTGCGCCGTGAAGCTGGGAATTGTTCTTTTCAATCTGGGTGGACCTGACAGTCTCGATGCCGTCAAACCATTTTTGCGAAACTTGTTCTCCGATCCGGCGATTATTTCCTTGCCGGCTTTTGTGCGCAAACCGCTGGCGGGGTTTATCGCCGGGCGGCGGGTGCCCATAGCGCGCAAGATCTACCAGCATATGGGGGGCCGTTCGCCCATTCTGGAACAGACAGAGGCGCAGGCGCGGGCCCTGGAGGCCAAGCTGCGGGCTTCGGATCTGGAAGTGAAAGCGGTTGTGGCCATGCGCTATTGGCGTCCGTTCAGCGACGCGGCCGCCGAGGTGCTGCGCCGCTTCAGGCCTGAGCGCATCATTCTGTTGCCGCTCTATCCACAATTTTCCACCACCACCACGGCCTCGTCTTTTTTGGATTGGGATCGGGCCGCCCGGAGAGCGGGCTTGTCGGCCCCGACCAGTCGGATCTGCTGCTATCCGGCTGAAAAAGGTTTTATTGCCGCCGCGGTCGCGAAGTTGAGCGCGGCGATGGAAGATCTGCGGCCGGGTATCAGCTATCGTCTGCTGTTGTCGGCGCATGGCCTGCCGCGGCGTGTGATCGAAAAGGGCGATCCCTATCAATGGCAGGTCGAACGGACAGCGCGGGCGATTGTGGATGCGCTGGGGATAAATGGATTGGACTGGCAGGTCTGCTATCAAAGCCGGGTCGGACCGATGAAGTGGCTGGAGCCCGCTACCGACGCCGAGATCCGCCGCGCCGGCGCCGAGGGGAAGGGCCTGGTGGTGATGCCGGTCGCCTTTGTCAGCGAGCATTCGGAAACTCTGGTGGAGCTGGATATCGAATATGCCAGGCTTGCGCAGGAGGTCGGGGTGCCGGATTATCGCCGTGCCGGAACGGTGAGCGCCCATGGCGATTTCGTTGCGGGCCTGGCCGGATCTGGTGAGGAAGGCGCTGACAAGCGGCACCGGCATCAGTGGCGAAGCAGGACGCATCTGCCCGACTCGATTTGGCGGCTGCGGTTACCGGGGAGCTGAATGATCGATACCATCCGCAACAGCCTGGCCAACTATATCCCCTGGATTCTGGCCTTCCACATTATCGCGGTGATCACCTGGATGGCGGGCCTGCTCTATCTGCCGCGGTTGTTCGTCTATCACACCCAGACCAAGCCGGGCTCGGAGAGTTCGGAACGCTTCAAGGTGATGGAGCGGAAATTGCTCAAAGGCATCGTCAATCCCTCCATGATCGCGGTGTGGATCCTTGGACCGCTCCTGGCCTGGCTCACATCCGCCTATCTGGACCTGTGGCTGCAGATCAAATTCGTCCTGGTCATAATCCTCAGCGGCATTCATGGCTATCTGGTGCGCTGCTGGCGGGCCTTCGCCAATGACCGGAATACCCATTCCGAGCGCTTCTACCGAATCCTGAACGAGATCCCGGCGCTGTTGATGGTCTTGATCGTCATTCTGGCCGCGGTTCAGCCCTTTTCATAAAATGCGGCGGATCTGGCCGGTTTTGAACCAATGGCTCCCTTTCCGGCTGGCATGCTCGGGAGAGGGTACCGGACCTGACAATGCCAGTTTGCAAGCCCTGCAAATCAGGTTATAACCGTTGCGTTCCCCAGACCCGCGGGGCATCGGCTTTCCGAATGCTCAAGGCCTAACGACCGCTGCGGGTCGCAACCACTTCCCGATGAATCGCTTCGAGGCCAGGCGCCCGTTTCATCGGACCAATTTCCTCTCTAGGTGTTTTCATGACCGTCCAAGAAGGCCTGCAGGCGATGAAGCTGCAGGATCTCAAGAATAAAAAGCCCGCCGACCTGCTGGCTTTCGCCGAGGAGCTCGAGATCGAGAATGCCTCCTCGATGCGCAAACAGGATATGCTGTTCGCCATCCTGAAAGAGCTGGCCGAACGCAATGTCGAGATCATGGGACAGGGCGTGGTCGAGACCCTGCAGGATGGCTTCGGCTTCCTGCGCTCGCCGGAATCCAACTACCTGCCGGGGCCGGACGATATCTACGTCTCACCCTCGCAGATCCGCCGCTTCGGTCTTCGGACCGGCGACACGGTGGAAGGCCCGATCCGCGCCCCCAAGGATGGCGAGCGCTATTTCGCCCTGCTGAAGGTCTCCACCATCAATTTCGAGGACCCCGAGCAGATCAAGCACAAGGTCCATTTCGACAATCTGACCCCGCTCTACCCCACCCGCTGGCTGAAGATGGAGCTGGCCGATCCCACCATCAAGGACAAGACCGGCCGGGTGATCGACATCGTCTCGCCCCAGGGCATGGGCCAGCGCGCGCTGATCACCGCCCCGCCCAGGACCGGCAAGACCGTGATCCTGCAGAACATCGCCAAGGCGCTTTCGGCCAATCATCCGGAAGTCTATCTGATCGTGCTTCTGATCGACGAGCGGCCGGAAGAAGTCACCGACATGCAGCGCACGGTGAATGGCGAAGTGATTTCGTCGACCTTCGACGAGCCGGCCACCCGGCATGTGCAGGTGGCCGAGATGGTGATCGAGAAGGCCAAGCGCCTGGTCGAACACAAGCGCGATGTGGTGATCCTTTTGGACTCCATCACCCGGCTTGGCCGCGCCTACAACACCGTGGTGCCGTCATCCGGCAAGGTGTTGACCGGCGGCGTGGACGCCAATGCGCTGCAGCGGCCCAAGCGTTTCTTCGGCGCCGCCCGCAATATCGAGGAAGGTGGATCGCTGACCATCATCGCCACCGCCCTGATCGATACCGGCAGCCGAATGGACGAAGTGATCTTTGAAGAGTTCAAGGGCACCGGCAACAGCGAAATCATCCTGGACCGCAAGGTAGCCGACAAGCGGGTATTCCCTGCGATCGACATCATGCGTTCCGGCACCCGCAAGGACGAGTTGCTGGTGGAGAAAGGCACCTTGGCCAAGACCTATGTGCTGCGCCGGATCCTGGCGCCGATGGGCACGGTGGACGCGATCGAATTCTTGCTGGATAAGCTGCGTTCGTCCAAGAACAACAGCGACTTCTTTGAGTCGATGAATACCTAATTTGTCTGCCCCCATCTGTCTCTTTCGCGCAAGCGCTCAGAGACATCTTCCCCCGCTAATGGCTTTGCCATGCGGGGGAAGAAAGTCTGGACCAAGACGCACTGTCCGATTTTTTACCCCCTCCGGCCTACGCAACCTCAAGAGGTTGCTACGGCCACCTCCCCCTCCATGCGCTTCGCGCAAGGGGGAGGCGGGGCACGACCTAGACGCGCTAGAGATTGGCATTGTCTGAAAATACAGATATCGACGAAGGTTCATCGCGGCGCGTCGATGTTGAACTCTTTATCATGCACCCTACGCTGAGCCCTGCGGAAATCACCGCGGCATTGAACATGGCAGCGCAAGCCGCGCACCATGTCGGCGACCCGAGAAAAACGCCCAAGGGAACAACATTAGAAGGGCGATATCACGATACCAGATGGAGATACTCTATTCAGTATTCTCTGACAGATCAGTGGTTCGCCGATAAGATAACCGCATTGGTCAATTCACTTGTGCCGTACAAGGCGTTTCTCCACCATCTCCGCGCCACGGGCGGCAGGGCAGAAATAATCGTTCAATTCTTTGGCGACGGATATCTAGGGGACAGCGTGCCTCTGTCCGCGCTCGCAACAATGGCTGAGTTACAGTTGGATTTCGGCATTGAGTGTTTCGCAGTTCCGCAATCCTGACGTCGCAGAATCCAGTTTCAAGGAATTAGGACCGTCGCGCCGATGGTCTTTTTGGCCGCCAACGCTTCCTGGGCATTGGCGGCGTCTTTCAGCGGCACGCGTTGATGGATCGCCACCTTCACCGCGCCGGACTTGATCACCGCGAACAGATCGTCGGCGGTCTCCTGCATCTCCTGGGCGGTGCGGGTGTAATGGGCCAGGGTCGGCCGGGTGACATAGAGGGAGCCCTTGGTCGCCAGGATGCCCAGCGGGAAGGGCGTCACCGGGCCCGAGGAATTGCCGAAACTCACCATCAATCCGCGGGTCTCAAGACAATCCAGCGAGGCTTCGAAGGTGTCCTTGCCGATGGAATCATAGACTACCGGCACACCCGCCCCGCCGGTGATCTCGCGCACTTTCTTTTCCCAGCCGGCGTCACGCGTATCCAGCACATAGTCGCAGCCATTCTCCTTGGCCAGCTTCACCTTGTCGGGCGAAGTGGTGCTGCCGATCACCGTGGCGCCCAAATGCTTGGCCCATTGGCAGGCGATCTGGCCGACCCCGCCGGCGGAAGAATGGAACACAATGGTTTCGCCCGCCTTCACCCGATAGGTGCGCCGGAGCAGGTATTGCGCCGTCATCCCTTTCAGCATCGAAGCGGCGGCGACCTCGTCGCTGACGCCGTCCGGCAGCTTCACCACTTTCTCGGCCGGCACATTGTTGGCTTCGGCGTAGGCCCCGATGGCGCCGCTGCAATAGCCGACCCGCTCGCCGGTCTTGAAGCCGGTGACACCTTGGCCCAGCGCCTCGACCACGCCGGCGGCTTCCGAGCCCAGGCCCGACGGCATCGGCAGAGGATAGAGCCCGCTGCGGTGATAGATATCGATGAAATTGACCCCGATGGCGGCGTGCTTGATCCGCACTTGGCCGGGGCCGGGTGCCGGCAGATCGTAATCCTTATATTCCAAGACCTCCGGGCCGCCGGGTTTTTCGAAGCGAATGGCTTTGATCATGGTGTTCCCTCGGCATGTAGATCCGTCAGCTCAGATGCTGGCGGAAGAATGTGTCGCTGCGGCTGTTGGCGAAATCGGCATTGGCCTTGTCGTAATGGGCGCCGTCCACCCGGGCGAAGGCGTGGTTCATCAGGGGATAGCGATAGAGGGTGACATGGGGGTTATGCTTGAGCCCGGCCTCGATCTTGGCCTGGGCCTCCGGCGGCACATATTCGTCGGCTTCGGCGATATGCAGCATCAGCGGATGTTTGATGTTGCCGGCTTCCCCGAGCCGGTTCTGGATATTGACCCCATAATAGCCCACCGACGCGTCGGAATTGGTGCGGGCCGCGGCCAGATAGGCGAGCTGTCCGCCCAGGCAATAGCCCAAGGCCCCCACCTTGCCGGTGCATCCCGGCAGGGTCCTAAGATAGTCGATGCCGGCCTGGATATCCTCGACACCCTTGTCCGCATTGAAGCGGTTCATCAGGTCGAAGGCCTTCTTCCAGTCGGCTTCGGTCTTGTCGGTAAGCTCGACATTGGGCTCCAGCCGCCAGAACAGGTCCGGAGCCAGCGCGAAGAAACCCTGCGACGCCAAACTGTCGGCGATGTCGCGCATCACCGCATTGATGCCGAAAATCTCCTGGATAACGACGATTCCGGGTCCGCGGCCGGTGCCCGGGCGGGCGAGATAGCCGGTGAATTCCCCGTCCTTGCCTTTGATCGTGACCGTTTGTCCGCTCATATCCACCCCATCCTTTGATCCAAAGGTTAGCCGCTTGACCGCGGATTCCTAGCCCCTGAATTCCCACCCCAGTCGTGCACCAGCCATGCCCCGGGCAATTAAGCGGGCGTCTCAAGTCCGGCACTGCGCCGCTGCCGGCCAGGCAGCCGTAAAATCAGGGTGCGTCAGGCGCTTCCGGCCGCCCGCGGCGGCAGGGTCAGGGCCTGGCTCAAGGTCACCGCGCTGGTGATGGGCGGGGAACAGATGTCGCGCTGGCACAGATAGGCGGTGGGCGCCCCGTTTTGCATGCCCTTGCCGAAAGCGGGATGGCCGGCGGGCAGCGCCTCGCCGGATTCCACCACATACACCAACCGGTTCGGCAGGGCCTTGCCCCAGACAGCGCGCACCAGTTCCTGGGTGCGGGGATTATTCCTGGGGCCCACCACCACCACCTGGAATCCGGTGCTGAAGCTTTCCAGGCTGTTGATATAGGAGGCGCAGGACACCCAGGCCCGGCCATATTCGTCGGCGAAGGCATCCAGCAGGGCGCGGGCCCGGGTGCCATAGAGGCCGTCGCCGGTCACCAGGCCCAGCCGGGTCAGAACCCAGATCATGATGCCGTTCGCCGCCGGCACCGCCTGGTCGTAGAGAACCCGGGACCGGACGATCAGGGTTTCGGCATCGTCGGCGGTGGTGCAATAGCCGCCCTTTTCCGCGTTCCAGAAATGGTCGTTCATGGTCGCCACCCAATCCTTGGCGGCGTCCAGGAAGCGCGTCTCGCCGGTGACTTCCCACAGATGCAAGGCGCCCCGCGCCATCAAGGCATAGTCGTCGGCAAAGCCGGTCGCGCCCCGCACCCCGCCATTGGCGGAGTGATAGAGCCGGTCGCCCTCGCCCAAAATCCGCACCACATCGTCGAAGGCGGCGATCGCTGCGCTGATCCAATCGGCCCGGTCGAGCGCGGCGCCGGCCTGGGCCAGCGCAGAAATGGCCAGGCCGTTCCAGTCGGCCAGCAGGGTCTCGTCGCGCGCCGGCGGCGTCCGCTTGTCGCGCGCCGCCAGGAGCAGGCCGCGCTGCTTGGCGAGCAGGGCGTCATCGGCGTCGTTCAGTTGCGGCTGAGGATGCCCCATGCGGCGGATAATGTTACGGCCCATGTGATTGCCGTCGCGGGTGACGCCATAGACGGTCTTGAATCGCTGAACGAAGGTGCCGGCCAGCGCCGCGTCCACTTCCGCCTCGCTCCAGAGATAATATTTGCCTTCTTCGCCTTCGGATTCCGCCTCCAGGCCGGCGGCGAAGGCGCCGCCCATCTTCAGGTCGCGCAGCATCCAGGCGACCGTATCCTCCAGGCGCTGGCGGCAGAGCGTATTGCGGTTGAACTGCCAGATATTGGTGAGAAACTCGACCATCAGGGCATTGTCGGCCAGCATCTTCTCGAAATGCGGCACCAGCCAGCGCTCGTCCACCGTGTAGCGGAAGAAGCCGCCGCCGATATGGTCGTAAAGGCCGCCCATCACCGACGCATCCATGGTGGTGGTGACGATCTGCAGGAACTGGGAGAGGCCGGAGCGGAGGAAAGGCGCGCCAAAGAATTTCCAGGAAGATGGTCTGGGGGAATTTCATTCCGCCCTGGCCGAGATAGCCGAGTTGGCCGCCCAGGAAAATGTCGTAACGCTGGCCTATCCGCAGGGCGGCGATGTCGAGTTGGATGGTCTCGGCCTGGCCGCGCATGTCGCGATCATGCAGATTGGCCAGTTGGTCGTAGAAGCGCTGCGCGTTCTGCGCCACCTCCTCCGGCCTGTCGCGATAAAGCGCCGCCATATCGTTGAGCACGCGGGTGAAAGGCGGCTGGCCGAACTTCTCTTCCTTGGGCAGATAGCCGCCCACGAAAAAGGGCTGTCCCTTGGCGTTGAGAAATATGTTCAGCGGCCAGCCGCCCTGATGGCCCAGAATATTGGCGGCGGCCTGATAGAGCTGATCCAGGTCCGGGCGCTGCACCCGGTCGGCGATCACCGGGATGAAATTGTCATTGATCAGCTTGGCGGTTTCGGGGTCCGAAAAGCTTTCCCGGTTCATCACATGGCACCAATGGCAGGCGGAATAGCCGATGGTGAGGAAAATCGGCTTGCCGGTCTGTTCGGCCTCCGCCAGCACGGCATTGCTCCAATTGCGCCACTCCACCGGATTGTCCTTGTGTACCAGGAGATAGGGGCTGGTGGCGGTGGCGAGTGCGTTCATCACTGGTTCCATTGGAGACGGCGATGAGGGACAATCGCCGAAGATTGAAAGGCGGGGCTTCTTAGCCGAATCCGTCTGACCCCGGAAGGGCGGGCGGGGAAATCGCTACGCAATAGGGATTTTCAGCCATGAAAGTGCATATCGAATTGGACATGACGCCGGAAGAGGCCCGCGGCCTGATGGGCCTGCCCGATATCGCGCCTTTGCAGAAGCAGATGCTGGAAGAGATGCGGGCCCGGATGGCGCGGGCCACGGAGGCGGGCGACACCGAAAGCCTGATGCGGGCCTGGATGCCCTTAGGCGGGGCGGAGGCTTTTACCCAATTCCAAAAATTCCTGTGGGACAGCGCCAATATGGTGGCCCGGGCCGGCAAACCCGGCAAAACGAAGGAAAAGCCGTAATTTGGGCGATACGATCTATGCTCTGGCCAGCGCCCCCGGCCGGGCCGGGGTGGCTGTGGTCCGGGTGTCGGGGCCAGGCGCGGCGGAGGCGCTCGCCGCATTGGCTGGGCCGCTTCCCCGGCCCCGCGCGGCCAGCTTAAGGGCTCTGCGGCAAGGGGACGGGGAGATCGATCGCGCCCTGGTCCTGTGGTTTCCGGCGCCGCACAGTTTCACCGGCGAGGACGTAGCGGAATTCCAAATCCATGGCGGCCGCGCGGTGCGCGAGCGCCTGTTTGCGGCCCTGGCGGATTTGGGCTTGCGGCCGGCCGAGCCGGGAGAGTTTTCCCGCCGGGCGGTCGAGAATGGGCTTCTGGATCTCACCCGCGCCGAAGCCATCGCCGATCTGGTGGATGCGGAGACCCCGGCCCAGCTCCGCCAGGCCCTCCGGCAATATGACGGCGCCTTGGCTGATCTTTACGAAGCCTGGCGATCCCGGCTGATCGCGGCGCTGGCCCATGCCGAGGCGGCGATCGACTTTTCCGATGACGGGGTGGGCGAGGCGGAAAGCGCCGTGGCGCGAACGCAAGTTATTGAAACTATAGAAGATATTCAAATGCATATGGATGACCATGGCCGCGGGGAGCTGCTTCGGGAAGGTATCCGGCTGGCCATTGTCGGCCCGCCCAATGCCGGGAAGAGCTCGCTGATCAATGCCCTGGCCAAACGGGATGTGGCGATCGTTTCGCCGGCGCCCGGCACTACCCGGGACGTGATCGAGCTTAGGCTCGATCTGGGCGACTATCTGGTTCTGGTGGCGGATACGGCGGGCTTGCGCACGTCCAATGACGAAATCGAGACCGAGGGAGTGCGCCGGGCGCTGGCGCAGGCGAAGGCCAGCGATCTGGTATTGCTGCTGCGGGACGGAACTAATCCGTACACAGATGAAATTGCCGTCGCGCCCGACCTGGTGGCCTGGAACAAGAGCGACCTGCCCGGCTTTCAGGCCGCCAGCGGCCTCTCGCTGTCGCTGAAGACGGGGAAGGGCCTGCCGGAATTGATCGCGACGCTGACCGCGATGGTGGCCGCACGACTGGAGGGCACGAAGGAAGCGCCGGCACTGACCCGGCCGCGCCATCGCCGCGCGCTTGAGGAGGCGCTTCAGTCATTGCGGCATGCGCTTGCGGCGCCCGCGGAGCGGCCCGAGCTTTTTGCCGAAGATCTGCGCCTGGGGCTGCGCGCCATCGGGCGCATCACTGGCCGGGTCGATGTCGAGGAATTGCTGGATGTCGTATTCGCCGACTTCTGCATTGGGAAGTGAGCGATTGCCCGCCGAGGGCGATGCGCGTATTTCACCGCCCATGAAGGGCTATGACGTCATTGTGATCGGCGGTGGTCATGCCGGCGCGGAAGCGGCTGCGGCCTCGGCCAGGGCCGGTGCCCGCACCCTGCTCCTCACCCATCGCTTCGCCACCATCGGCGAAATGTCCTGCAATCCGGCCATCGGCGGGATGGGCAAGGGCCATCTGGTGCGCGAGATCGACGCCCTGGACGGACTGATGGGCCGGGTGGCGGACGCGGCCGGCATCCAGTTCCGCCTGCTCAATCGCCGCAAGGGCCCGGCGGTGCGCGGGCCCCGCGCCCAGGCCGACCGGGCGCTCTACCGTGCCGCCATGCAGCGGGCGCTGCGGGAGGTCGCGGGCCTCGAAATCCGGGAAGCGGCGGCGGAAGACCTGATCTTGAAGGACGGTCGGGTCATCGGGGTGCGCACGGCCGAAGCCGAGGACCTGTTCTGCGCTGCCGTAGTCGTAACCACCGGCACCTTCCTCAATGGCCTGATCCATATCGGCGAGACCCAGATTCCGGCCGGGCGCATGAAGGCATCGGCCTCAAGTAGCGAAGCGTAGACCAGGCAAAAAGCGAAGGCGTGGAGCCGCCCTCCATCGGACTTTCGAAGACGCTTTATGGCTTTGGCCTGCCGATGGGACGGTTGAAGACCGGCACCCCACCGCGGCTGGATGGGCGCACCATCGATTGGGCGAGCTTGGAGTCCCAGGCGGGTGACGATCCACCCCGGCCATTTTCATTTTTGACCCGCAGCATCACCACGCCCCAGATCACCTGCGCCATCACCCGTACCACGCTTCAGACCCACGCCATCATCCGCGCCAATCTCCACCGGGCGCCGATCTATTCGGGCCAGATCGCATCCACCGGCCCGCGCTATTGCCCCTCCATCGAAGACAAGGTGAGCCGGTTCGCGGACCGTCAGAGTCACCAGATTTTCCTGGAACCAGAAGGGCTTAACGACAATACGGTTTATCCCAACGGCATTTCCACCTCCCTGCCCCAGGATGTGCAGCTGGCCCTGCTGGCGACTATTCCGGGCCTGGAGCGCGCCGCAGTCCAACGCCCGGGCTATGCCATCGAATATGATTATGTCGATCCGCGAGCCCTCACCCCTGCCCTGGCGGTCAAGACCGTGCCCGGCCTTTATCTGGCGGGCCAGATCAACGGCACCACCGGCTATGAGGAAGCAGCCGCCCAGGGCCTGATGGCGGGACTGAACGCGGCCCGGGCGGCCGGCGGCGGAGAACCGGTCATTCTGGATCGGGCCCAGGCCTATATCGGGGTGATGATCGACGATCTGGTCACCAGGGGCGTGAGCGAACCCTACCGCATGTTCACGTCAGCCGGGCCGAATACCGGCTGAGTCTGCGGGCCGACAATGCCGATCAGCGGCTGACCCCGCTGGGCGACAAAATCGGCATTGTCGGCCGGGAGCGGCATACCAAATTGGCGGAAAAGCTGGAAAAGCTGGCCGTTTCACGTGAAACCATGGCCCGCCTCACCCTTACCCCCAATGAAGTCGCCAGGCAAGGAATTGCGGTACGGCAGGACGGCGTCCGGCGCAGCGCCATTGATCTGTTGAGCCTGCCCGAAGTGGATTTCTCCAGGCTTGCAGCCATCTGGCCGGAGTTCGGGGTCATCGAACCCGAAATCGTCGAGCAGCTGGAAATCGACGCCCAATATGCCGGCTATTTGGGCCGGCAGGAGGCGGACATTCTGGCTTTCCGCCGGGATGAGAACCGCGCTTTGCCGCCCGGACTGGATTATGGCGCCATCGCCGGGCTTTCCAACGAGGTGCGCGAAAAGCTCGAGGCCATCCGGCCCGCCACTTTGGGCCAAGCCGGGCGGATCGAAGGTGTCACCGCGGCGGCCCTGACTTTGGTCCTGGCGCATCTGAAGAGCGCCAAGAAGGCCAAAAGTGCCTGAGCCATTATTCGGTCCGGCGGAATTCGCGGCGGCGACCGGTGTTTCACGTGAAACATTGAAACGGCTGGAGAATTACGCGGATCTGCTGCGGGATTGGAATGCCTGCCATAATCTGGTGTCGGCCCGGTCTTTGGAGGATCTCTGGCGCCGGCATATCTGGGATTCGGCTCAACTGGCGCCGCTCGTGCCCGCCTCGGCCAAGACCCTGGTGGATCTGGGCTCCGGGGCAGGGTTCCCGGGACTGGTCCTGGCCGAACTGCTGCGGGATCGGGTCGCGGTCACGCTTTTTGAGGCCACGGCCAAGAAATGCGCTTTTCTAGCCGCCGCCGCCCGGAACATGGACTTGCCAATCGCCATCGAAAACACGCGCATGGAAGATGTCGCATTCCAATCTTTCGATGTCGTCACCGCCAGGGCCTGCGCCCCCTTGCCCAAGCTTCTGGGGTATGCACAGCATTTCACCGCCCCGGACAGCGTTTGCCTGTTCCTGAAAGGACAAAATCTGGGGTCAGAATTGACGGAGGCCCATAAATCTTGGAGGATGAAATTCAGGCAGTTCCCAAGCCTGACCGACCCCTCGGGGGCCATATTGGAGTTGAGGGAGCTGTCGCCCCATGACCGAAGCCCGCAAAAAACCGCGCGTCCTGGTGGTCGCCAATCAGAAGGGCGGCGTCGGTAAGACCACCACCGCCATCAATCTGGGCACGGCGCTGGCGGCCATCGGCGAGCCCACCCTGGTGATCGATATCGACCCCCAAGGCAATGCCTCGACCGGCCTGGGCGTGCCCCGAGCCGCGCGCACCATCACCACCTATGACGTGCTGATGGGCGAGGCGAAGCTCAAGGACGCGATCATTCCCACCCGGATTCCCAACCTGTCTCTGGTGCCGGCCACGGTGGATCTCTCCGGCGCCGAACTGGAATTGATCGATCGGACGCGGCGCAATTTCATTTTGAAGGACGCGTTGGCTGAATACTCCGTAGACGGACAATCTCCCTTTTCCTATATGCTGATCGATTGCCCGCCCTCGCTGAGTTTGCTCACCGTCAACGCCATGGCGGCGGCCGATGCGGTGGTGGTGCCGTTGCAATGCGAATTCTTTGCGCTTGGAAGGTCTCAGCCAGCTGCTCAAGACCATCGACCTGGTCCGGGCCAATCTCAATCCATCGCTGGAGATCCAGGGCATCGTGCTCACCATGTTCGACAAGCGCAACAAATTGTCGGACCAGGTTGCTGCCGATGTGCGCCAGAATATGGGTGAAAAAGTCTATTCCACCGTGATCCCCCGCAATGTGCGGATTTCCGAAGCGCCCAGCCATGGCGTGCCGGCGCTGGTCTATGACCTGCGCTGTCCGGGCAGCCAGGCTTATATCAAGCTCGCGGGCGAATTGATTCAGCGCGAACGGATCGGGGCGGCGGCATGACCCCCAGGGAAGAGCGCATGCGCGGCCTGGGCCGCGGTCTTTCCGCTCTGATCGGCGAGGAGGCGGTGCCGACGCGGGGCGAAGCCGTCAAGGCTACGCGCACCTTGCCGATCGCTTTCCTCAAGCCCGGCCGCTTCCAGCCGCGCAAGAATTTCGCCGACGATGCGCTGGCGGATCTGGCGGCATCGATAAAAGAGAAGGGCGTGCTCACGCCCATCCTGGTCCGCCCGCTCGGTCCCGACGCCTATGAGATCGTGGCGGGTGAGCGGCGCTGGCGCGCCGCCCAGATGGCCAAGCTGCATGACGTGCCGGTGGTGGTGCGCGAACTGGCCGATGCCGAGGCGCTGGAAATCGCCATCATCGAAAATGTCCAGCGCGCCGATCTCAATGCCATCGAGGAAGCCGGCGCCTATCAGGAATTGATCGAGCGCTTTGGCCGGACCCAGGAGCAGGTGGCCCAGGATGTCGGCAAGAGCCGCTCCCATGTCGCCAACACGCTGCGTCTGTTGCGGCTGCCCGATTCCGGTGAAGGCGCTGATCCGGGAAGGAAAGCTCACCGCCGGCCATGCCCGAACGCTGTTAAGCGCGCCCGATCCCGAGGCGGCCGCTTGGGACATCCTGTCAGGGAAGATGACGGTGCGCGAGGCCGAACAACGTTCGGCAAAAAAGAAAAAGCCCGGTGCAAAACCGCCCAAGGACCCCAATATCGCAGACCTGGAGTCCAGGCTTTCCAATGGCTTGGGGCTGAAAGTGCAGATTGCCCACAAAGGGGATAAAGGTGGGGAAATCCGGATTTTCTATTCCAGCCTGGAGCAGCTGGACGACGTCACCCGCCGGCTGAGTCCGCCGCTAGCCATGGCGAGCGCCTGGCCGGGGTCGATCCGCCCATCGTAAAGCGCGCGGCCCACCACCACGCCTTCGATATTGGATTCGCCCGCCGCCATCAGGGCCTCGATATCGGCCAGTGAACCGACCCCGCCCGAGGCAATCACCGGAATGGCAAGGGCTCGGGCCAGGGCGGCGGTGGCCTTCACATTCACGCCCTTGAGCAGCCCGTCGCCGTCGATATCGGTGAAGAGAATGGCGGCGACGCCGGCATCCTCGAACCGCTTGCCCAGCTCGACTGGGGTGAGTTCGCTGACCTCGGCCCAGCCCTGGGTGGCGATCTTCCCGCCCTTGGCGTCGGCGCCGACCACGATGCGGCCGGGATGGGCGCGCGCCGCCTCCTTCACGAAGAGCGGGATCGGTCAGTGCGGCGGTACCCAGGATCACCCGGGTGATCCCGGCCTCGAGCCATGCCTCCACCGCCGCCCGGTTGCGGATGCCGCCGCCCAGCTGGATCGGAAGATCGATGGCGGCGCGGATGGCGCGGATCGCATCGGCATTGACACTGCGGCCTTCAAAAGCCCCGTTCAGATCCACGCAATGCAGCCAGCGAAATCCCTGTGCCGCGAAAATTTTCGCCTGGGCCGCGGGATCGCTGTTGAACACGGTGGCGTCTTCCATCACCCCGCGCTTCAGCCGCACGCACTGGCCGTTCTTCAGATCGATGGCGGGAAACAGGATCATGGCTTCCAATTCAGGAAATTGCCCAGGATCTTGAGACCTACCGCCTGGCTCTTCTCGGGATGGAATTGGGTGCCGACAAGATTGTCGCGCCCGATCGCGGCGGTGACCGGCCCGCCATAATCGGTGGTCGCGAGCAAAGTCTTCCCGTCCGCCGGTCGCATCTCGAAACTATGCACGAAATAGGCGTGCGCCCCCGGTCCGAGGCCCGCGAACAGCGGGTGGTTCCGCACCAGTTGCAGTTCGTTCCAGCCCATATGCGGAATCTTGAGCACCGGATCGGCGGGGATCATCGGCACCACCTCGCCGGCGATCCAGTCCAGACCCTTATGAATGCCGAACTCACGTCCGTCACTGGCCATCAATTGCATGCCGACACAGATGCCCAGGAATGGCTTTCCGTTCCGGATCACGCTTTCGGTCAAGGCATCGACCATGCCGGGGATGGCGCTCACACCCCGCATGCAATCCGCGAAGGCGCCCACCCCCGGCAGCACGATGCGTTCGGCCTGGCGCACGGCATCGGGATCGGCGGTGACGACAATCTCATGGCCGCTGCCCTCACGGGCCGCCCGCGCCAAGGCCTTCGCCGCCGAGGCGATATTGCCGGAGCCGTAATCGATCAGGGCCGCGCGCATGGGTAACGTCCGAAAGCGCGGGCTCTATAGCGGCTTGCCGGCGGTTTGTCGAAAGTTTTGCGGCTGGAAATCGCACCAAAGCGGAGCCGGCGAAATTCCCCGTCAGGACTTATTCCGGCCCCGGGCCAGCTCCTCCAGCAGGACATGCCCGAAGCGCAATCCTGACTTGCGAAGATAGCCGTAATCAAACCGCGATGGCGCGATCTCACCGTGCCGGATCCGCCAGGCCTGGTTTGCCACCGCCAGGCGCACCGGATCGGCGAGCGGCGAGGCCAGCGCCGCGATCAGGCTCAGGGCGACGAAGGCCATCAGCAAGTTGGCGCTTTCCAGCCGCTGCATCCAGCGTCCGCCGCCCAATGAAATCAGGGCGGCGACGATATAGGTCACGCTATAGGCCCAGAGCAGCATCACCAAGGCCACCGCCGCCACCCGCGGCGCGGTGAATCCGAACTCCCCGATGCGCGACAAAAGCGAAAGGCTGGCCATGGCCGCCGGCGCCGGCAACAGAATGGCGCCCGCGAATTCCAACCAGCGCCGCCATTGCGGCCGCCAATGCGCGCCGCCGCGATAGGACGCGTTGATGGACAGGATCAGGACAAGCCCTTCAATCGCGCAAAGCAGGAAAGGCGGCTGCCAATGCGCCAATCCCCAAATCATCGTGGTGAAACTGATCAGCACCAGAAGCACCGGCAAGGACGCAGCGAACAGCCAGGCCAGCCCAGGCACGGCTTTGCGCATCTGCCGCAGTCCCGTGACATGCGCCGCCAGGGCTGCCGACATTGTCACCGCCGGTACCGGCACAAAATCAGGAATCGAAACTATTGATCGGGCCTCAAGCCAGCCCAGGCCCGCCGTGAGCCCCAATCCGATCGACAGAGCAAACAGGCCACAGACCAGAATCTGAATCGCCAGCGCCCAACTGCTTTCGAAAACGCGCGCATATCGCAAGGGGCCTGGGCCGTTGCGCGCTTCGCCCAAAAGAAGCGACTGGCCCATGAAAAGCAGAATGCCCGCCATTGCCGCCAGCCAGAGACCGGAATGACCGGCAATTGCCCCGGCACTGCGCCAGTGATGATAAGCGCCCAATCCGGCAAGGCAGACAGAGGCGCACGCAATCCATATCAACAGCGCGCGAGCGGGAATTTGCCCAAGACCCTGGATCAGCAGCAGCGGCGCCATCGCCATCACCATCATCAGACTGTCGGTCCAGACCGCATCAGGCCAGAGATTGTGATCGCGCGCGTGCATGAGCCCGATCAGGCACAGGCCTTGAATCAAGCCGATCGCCAGCCTGAGCGCGAAATAAATTGGATTCCGATTGGGCCTGGCAGGCCAGGGCAGGGGCGGTCCCAAGGCAAGCGCCGCTCCGGATCCGGCCGGGACCGGATCGCCAGGGACCGGCGCACGGCCGGCTTGAAGCCGCGTTTCTTGCTGTACTATTGGCTTGTCGCGCAAAGGCTTATCGGGTGTCCAGGCAAGCTCCGGCTTGTCCACCCAGCGCGATTTATCTCTCCCCATGCCCAAAAATTAGACGGCGGGAACCCGCTCCGTCTCGCGGCATCGCGGACGGTGGTTAACACACTGGAATTGCTTAATTATTATCCATCTTCAGGGCGGCGATGAAGGCTTCCTGGGGGATGTCCACCTTGCCGAACTGGCGCATCTTCTTCTTGCCCTCTTTCTGCTTGTCGAGGAGCTTGCGCTTGCGGGAGATGTCGCCGCCATAGCATTTCGCGGTCACGTCCTTGCGCAGCGCCGACAGGGTCTCACGCGCGATCACCTTGCCGCCGATCGCCGCCTGGATCGGAATCTTGAACATGTGGCGGGGGATCAGGTCCTTCAGCTTTTCGCACATGGCGCGGCCCCGGCCCTCGGCGCGCTGGCGGTTGACGATCATGGAAAGCGCGTCCACCGGTTCGTCATTGACCAGGATGGACATCTTCACCAGATCGCCTTCTTCGTATTTCTCGATGTGATAGTCGAAGCTGGCATACCCGCGCGACACGCTTTTCAGCCGGTCGTAGAAATCGAACACGACTTCGTTGAGCGGCAGCATATAGATCAGCAGGGCGCGGCTGCCGGCATAGGTGAGTTCGACTTGGCGTCCCCGCCGGTCCTCGCACAGCTTCAGCACCGAGCCCAGATATTCGTCCGGCACCAGGATGGTGGCCTTGATCCAGGGTTCCTCGATGTGATCGATCTGCACCACGTCCGGCATGTCGGCGGGATTGTGCAGCTCCTTCATGGTGCCGTTGTTCATGAAGATGTGATAGATCACGCTGGGCGCGGTGGTGATGAGATCGAGATTGAATTCCCGCTCCAGCCGCTCGCGCACGATCTCCAGATGAAGCAGGCCGAGAAAGCCGCAGCGGAAGCCGAAACCCAAGGCGGCGGAGGATTCGGTTTCGTAAGTGAAGCTGGCATCGTTCAGATGCAATTTGCCCAGCGCGTCGCGCAGATCGTCGAATTGCGCCGCGTCCACCGGAAACAGGCCGCAAAACACCACCTGCTGCGCCTTCTTGAAGCCGGGCAGCGGCACCGGGGTGCCGTTGCGTTCATCGGTGATGGTGTCGCCCACCTGGGTGTCGGCCACCTGCTTGATCTGGGCGGTGATGTAGCCGATTTCGCCGGGGCTGAGCTTTTCCACTGCGATCTTCTTGGGGGTGAAGACGCCGATCTGCTCCACCTGATAGACCGCGTCGGTGGCCATCATCCGGATCTTCTGGCCCTTTTTGAGTTCGCCATCGATGATCCGGACCAGGACCACCACCCCCAGATAGGCGTCGTAATAGGAATCGACCAGAAGCGCCTTGAGCGGCCCGTTCAACTGGCCCTTGGGCGGGGGCAGCCGGTTCACGATCGCCTCCAGCACCAGATCGATATTGAGCCCGGTCTTGGCCGAGATCGGGATGGCGTCGCTGGCATCCAGCCCGATCACATCCTCGATCTGCTGCTTGACCCGGTCGGGTTCGGCGGCGGGCAGGTCGATCTTGTTCAGGATCGGCACGATCTCCAGCCCGGCATCGATCGCCTGGTAGACATTGGCGAGCGTCTGGGCTTCGACCCCCTGGCTCGCATCCACCACCAGAAGCGCGCCCTCGCAGGCGGCCAGGCACCGGCTCACCTCATAGCCGAAGTCCACATGGCCCGGCGTGTCCATCAGGTTCAGCACATAGGTCTTGCCGTCCTGGGCCTTGTATTCCAGCCGCACCGTCTGGGCCTTGATGGTGATGCCGCGCTCCCGCTCGATGTCCATGGAATCCAGCACCTGATCTTTCATCTCGCGGCTGGTCAGCGCGCCGGTGAACTGGATCAGCCGGTCGGCCAGGGTGGATTTGCCATGGTCGATATGAGCGACGATGGAAAAATTGCGAATCTGGGCGAGATCGGTCATTGCATCCTTCGGCGTCGCGATCGCGGGGCCGGGGCGGGGTCTAGCAGGCCCTTTGGATCGCCTCAACTGCCCTTTTGCCGGCGCGGCCAGCCATGCCAGACTGCGGCTTAAGATGTTGAATTACCTTTATCTCGACTATGGCGGAAAGCCGCGCCACCGGGGCGAGTTGAAATACAGCCTGATCTCGCTCCGGGCGGAACTCGAGCCGGCGCGGGCCCGCATTGCGGTGGCGACGGATGCGCCGGAGGTCTACAGCAACTGGCCGGTGACGGTGCTGGATATCGCCTCCCAGATCCGGGACTGGTCGGGGGGCGGACTTTATTTTCACCGCATCAAGCCGGCCCTGGTGCGGGCGGCCCTGGACCGGTTCGGCGAGCCGGTGCTGTTCCTGGATTCCGACTTCATCGTCCGGCCCGGCTTCCATGCCGAGGCCGAAGAAAAAATGGCGGCCCATGTGGTGATGAACCGGTTCGAGAAGCTGAACCCGATTCCACCGCTCAAGGGATTCCGCACCGAGTTGCCGCATCTGGGTTCCTATCGCTACGACCTGGCCCAGAGCTGGATGTTCAACAGCGGGTTGGTCGGGATGAAGCCGGAACACCGGCCGCTGCTGGACGACACGCTGGCGATGATCGACGCCCTGATCGGCCGGGCCAAGAAATTCCCCGCCATCGAGCAATTCGCCTTGTCGGAAATGTTGCGGTTGAGCGGCACGCCGGTGGCGGAGATTCACGAAACCTTCCTGCATTACTGGCAGGGACGCCGGCGCATCTATATGGCGAACCGGATCGCCAAGAGCCTGTCGCCCGACTGGGACGATCTGACCCCGCCCGCCGAATGGGCCGAAATGAATTACTGGGCGGTGCGCGCCTATAATTATTATTACGGTATCACCCACGCGCTGGAGATGTTCCGGTGAATGCGCCGGTCTTGAAGGATCTGTGGCCCGGCCAATCGGTGCCGCTGCTGAAAGTCCTGCACATCCTTACCCGGGATGGCGGCCTGAACGCGGATTCGCGCCGCAAGCTGAAACAGGTTCAGCACCTGGCGCAACTGATAAAGCCCGCCATCGACGCCGCGCTGAAGGAAAAGGACCAGCCCGTGCTGGCGGATCTGGGCGCCGGCAAATCCTATCTCGGGTTCATTCTTTATGACCTCTATTTCGGGCCGGCCGGCCGGGGCAAGGTGGTGGCGGTGGAGACGCGGCCTGAGCTGATCGCCGCCGCCCGAAAGATCGCAGACGAAAGCGGTTTCACCCGCATGGCGTTTGTCGAGGGCCGGATCGCCGATGCGATGGTCGGGCCGGTCGATATCGTTACCGCGCTGCATGCCTGCGACACCGCCACCGACGAGGCGATTCTGTTCGCGCTCCGGCATGAAGCCAAATATGTGGCGCTGGTGCCTTGCTGCCAGGCCGAGTTGGCGAGCGAGTTGGAGGGACGGCACGGACCGCTGGATCAGCTGTGGCGCCATCCCATCCAGCGGCGCGAGTTCGGCGCCCATCTCACCAATGTGATGCGCGGCCTGTTCCTGGAAGCGCACGGCTATAAAGTGCGGGTCACCGAGCTGACCGGGTTGGAGCATTCCCTCAAAAACGAGTTCATCTTCGCCGAGCGCCGCCAGCGCGCCAATCCGCGCGCCCGCGCCGAATTCGAGAAACTGACGAATGAATTCGGCGCAGTCCCGAAGATGCTGGTGGGAGTCTAGTGCGTCTTGGTCGTGGTCGTTCGCATGGCTTGACCGCCATTCTCACCCCCTGCGCGCGTGAAGCGCGCTGGCAGGGGAGGGTGAGTAGCGACAGCGTGCGAACGTAGCTGGCTCTCGAGCCAGCGAAGACCGGAGGGGGTCAGCTACGCAGACTTGCGCCTGTGGCCTTGATCACGGCGGCGATCAGCTTTTGCGCCAGGACCTCGATTTCCGCGTCGGTCGGGGTCTTGTCCTTGGGCTGAATGCGCACCGCGATGGCGATGGATTTCTTGCCGTCGCCGAGGTTTTTGCCTTCATAGACGTCGAACACCGACACGTTTTCGATCAGGGCGCGGTCGGCCAGCCTGGCGGCTTTGACAATGTCACCGGCGGCGACCTCCGCATCCACCACAAAGGCGAAATCGCGCTCGATCGCCTGGTAAGGCGAAGGCGCGAAAGCGGCGCGGCCCCTTCTGGGCTTGGGTTCCGGCACGGCATCGAGATTGATCTCGAACGCGGCGACCGGAATTTTCAGATCGAACGCCGCCAGCACCTTGGGATGCAATTCCCCGAACCAGGCGACCTGCTTTGGTCCCAGCGCCACGGTGCCGCTGCGGCCGGGATGAAACCAGGCCGGCGCCTTGGCCGCGACCGGCGCGGTCATCGGCCCGCCCATTGCCGCTTCCAGGCATGCGAACAGGGCCGATTTGGCGTCGAACACATTGGCGGCGTGACCGGTCCTGGTCCAATCGCGCGCCCCCGGCCCTGCGATGATCCCGGCCGCATTGTTGGTCTGGTCTTCAGGAATTCCGCTTTGGAAAGCCGGGCCGATCTCGAACAGGTTGAAATCGGAAAATCCCCGCGCCGCATTGCGCGCCGCCGCCGCCAGCAGCGAGGGCAGGGGGGAGGGTCTGAGCGCGTCCAGATCCGAGGCGATGGGATTGGAAAGCTGCCGCGCCGGATCGCCGCCGCCGAACAGTTTCGCCTGCTCGCGGGCGATGAAGGAAAAACTCACGCATTCGTTGAACCCCCGCGCCGCCAAGGCCCGGCGCACGATCCGGGTGCGGCGCTGGGCAGCCGTCAATACCGGCTTGGCCACGGCGCGTTCGCGCTCCAGGGCCACCGAAGGCACGCCGGTGAGGCCATGGATGCGCACGATCTCTTCCACCAGGTCGGCGGGACCGTCTATGTCGCGGCGGAAACTGGGCGGGGTCACATGCAGGATTTCGCTATGCTCCACCACGGTGAAGCCCAGCCGGGCCAGAATGCGGATGCTTTCATCCTTGTCGATCCGCATGCCGCCCAGGCTTTCCACCAGGCCGGGATCGAATGGGATCGGCGCATGCGGCGGCGGCAATTCGCCGGCGATCGCCACGTCAGCCGGCTCGCCGCCGCACCAGTCCAGGATCAGCCGGGTGCAAAGTTCAAGTCCGGGCAGCACAAATTGCGGATCGACGCCGCGCTCGAACCGGTAGCGGGCGTCGGAGATGATGCCGAGCTTGCGGCCTGCCCGCGCCACCCGGCCGGGATCGAACCAGGCGGATTCGATAAAGACGTTGGTCGTCTCCAGCGAGCAGCCGCTGTCCTCGCCGCCCATGACACCGGCTATGCTGCAGGCCGCGGCATCGTCGGCGATCACGATGGTCTCGTCGTCGAGTTGATAGATCTTGCCGTCCAGCGCCAGCACCTGCTCGCCCGGTTTGGCCATGCGGGCATGCATGTTGCCGGAGAGTTTGTCGGCATCGAACACATGCAAGGGCCGGCCGCGGTCCTGGGCGATCAGGTTGGTGGCGTCCACCAGCGCCGAGATGGATTTCATGCCCACCGATTTCAGCCGGTCCTGCACCCATTGCGGCGCGGGACCGTTCTTCACATTGCGGATCAGCCGGCCGGCGAAGACCGGGCAGGCATTCTTGTCTTCCGGCGCGAAGTCCAGCGAGATTTTCTTCGGGCTGGGGAATTTGCCCGCCACCGGCTCGACCTTCGTGCCCGTCAAAGTGCCCAGGCCGGCGGCGGCAAGATCGCGAGCGATGCCGAAGACGCTGGCCGCGTCGCCGCGATTGGGCGTGATGGCGACATCCAGCACCGGGTCGGTCAAGCCCAAGGCCGGCGCCGCGGGCGCGCCAACCACCGCATCCGCGCCAAGCTCGATGATGCCGTCATGATCCTCGCCCAGGAGCAATTCGCGCGCCGAGCACATCATGCCGCGCGATTCCACCCCGCGAATGGTGCCGATCTTGAGCGCCTCGCCGGTCGCCGGGATCACCGTGCCCGGGCGTGCCAGCACCACCTTGAGGCCGGCGCGCGCATTGGGTGCGCCGCAGACGATCTGCAATGGGTTTTTGTCTCCGGCATCCACCATGCAGAGCTTGAGCTTGTCGGCATTGGGGTGCTTTTCGGCGCTGACGATTTCGGCGACGGTGAAATCCTTGAGCCGGGCCCCGGCATCCTCGATGCTTTCGACTTCCAGGCCGATGCCGGTGAGTTTGCCGGCGATGGCCTGGACATCGGCGTCGGTATCCAGATGCTCTTTCAGCCAACTGAGCGTAAACTTCATTTAGACCCCCTCCGCCCTTCGCACGCTCTCGAGCGTGCTACGGCGCTCGGTTCGCTTAGCCGCGAACCTCGCCCCGCCATTATGCGCGTTGCGCAATGGGGGAGGCGGGTCTGTGTATTCGGTCGGCAGGAGGTCATTTGCTGAGCCCTCCATCCAGGGTCGGGATGTCGAGGGCGGCGAAGCCGTAATGCCGAAGCCAGCGCAGGTCGGATTCGAAAAAGCTGCGAATATCGGGGATGCCGTATTTCAGCATCGCCATCCGGTCCAGCCCGAAGCCGAAGGCGAAACCCTGATACCGGTCGGGATCGATGCCGCAATTGGCCAGCACCTTGGGATGCACCAGGCCGGAGCCGCCCAGTTCCAGCCAGTCATCGCCATGGCCGAAACTGATCTTGCCGGGCACCGAGCGGTCGCAGCGCATGTCCCATTCCAGGCTGGGCTCGGTGAAGGGAAAGAAGCTGGGCCGCGCCCGAAGTTCGATGCTGTCGATCTCGAAAAAGGCCTTGCAGAATTCCTCCACCGTCCATTTCAGATGGCCGAGATGGATGCCTTCATCCACCACCAGCGCCTCCACCTGATGGAACATGGGCGAATGGGTGGCGTCGGAATCGACGCGATAGGTGCGGCCGGGCGAGATGATCCGGATCGGCGGCTTCTGGGCCAGCATGGTGCGCACCTGAACCGGCGAAGTATGGGTGCGCAGCACATGGCTGGTGCCGTCCGGCTGGGGCGCGACATAGAATGTGTCCTGCATCTGCCGCGCCGGATGATCGGGGGGAATGTTCAGCCGGGTGAAATTGTAATCGTCATATTCCACGTCCGGACCTTCGGCGACGGCAAAGCCCATATCGGCGAAGATGGCGGTGATTTCCTCCAGCACCTGGGAAATGGGATGCACGCTGCCCATGGGCTCCGGCGGCGGCGGCAGGCTGACATCCAGTTTTTCGGTCTTGAGCCGGGCGTCCAGCGCCGCATCCGCCAACTGGGCCTTTCGCTGGGCGATGGCGTCGGCCACCGAGTCGCGCAAGCCGTTGAACAGCGGCCCCTGGATTTTGCGCGCCTCCGGGCTCATCGCCGCCCAGCGTCTTCAGAAGCTCGCTGACCGTACCCTTCTTGCCCAGGGCGGCGACGCGAATGGCGTCCAGCGCGGCTTCGTCCTGGGCGGCGAAAATCTTCTCGAGAATCTCGGTCTGAAGCGCCGCAATATCGGTCATTGAAAATCAAACCCCGGGAAGCGCGGCCAGGAAAACTGGACACCGGTTTTTCGTCCGGCCGCGCGACAATCCAAAAAACCGAAACGCATCGGGGACAACCTGTCCCCGATTTGCCCGGTGGCGTTTGAATTCAGGCTTGCGCCGCTTGCGCCTGATCCACCAGAGCCTTGAAGGCGGCGGGCTCGTGAATGGCGAGGTCGGAAAGCACCTTGCGGTCGATCTCGATACCGGCGCCGGCGAGCCCGCTGATAAATCGGCTATAGGTCAGGCCATGCTCGCGGCAGGCCGCGTTGATGCGCTGGATCCACAGGGCGCGGAAGTTGCGCTTGCGCTCCTTGCGGCCGATGTAATTGTGCTGCAGCGACTTGTCGACCGCGGCATTGGCGGTGGTGATGGTGTTCTTGCGGCGGCCGCGAAAGCCCTTGGCCTGCTTGAAGACCTTCTTGCGGCGGGCGTGGCTGGGTACGGCGCGGGGAGAACGGGACATGTGTCGGCCTCCTTACGCGTAGGGCATCCAGCGCTTGACGCGCTGGGTTTCGGACGCCGACGCCACCGAGGTGCCGCGCAGATTCGCGGATCTGCTCGTTGGAACGCTTGATCATGCCGTGGCGCTTGCCCACCTGGCCCTTTTTCAGCTTTCCGGTCGCGGTGAATTTGAAGCGCTTTTTGGCGCCCGATTTGGTCTTCATTTTGGGCATTTTGCTCTCCTCTGGCGGCAGAGCGCCGCAAAGCTTTCATGGGTCGCCACGGCATGCCCCGCCGGGCGGCCCGAAAGAGGCCGGGTTAAAGGGCAAATCGCAATGAAACGCAAGCCGGGATGGCGGGTTGTCATCCCGGCGCCTGCCACCGTCACCATAATGCCTTGATTTACAAGCCAGATTTTACCGCTAAGATCGGCGTTTCGAGGGCCTCAGATGTGGAAAGCGCGCCTGGTGAAGTTCATTTATGCCTTATCTTTATGGTTGTTCTGGCCCGGTGTGGCGCTGATTGTCTGGGGCGAGCTCACGCCCCACCCCCCTGATCTCAGCAGCATTCTGGGCTGGGACAAGTTCCAGCATTTCATCGCCTATTTCGGCCTGGCCAGCATGGCGACGGTGGTCATCGGCCTGCGCCGCCGGCTGGCGCTGGCCATTCTGGGGGTGATCTTTTTGGGCGGCGTGCTGGAGATCCTGCAATTCTATACCGGTCGCGATGCCGAATTTCTGGACTTCGTGGCCAATTGCCTCGGCGCGTTGGCGGGCACCATGGCGGGGGCGGTTTTTTTGTTGCTGTCCTCGGCCGCAGCGCTTGGCGGGCGGCCCCCCTCCGAATAGCCTTAGGGCCGGTCATCGAAACTTTACGGCGGGGTTTCCATGTTTGAAGAATTCAAGAAATTCGCGATGCGCGGCAATGTGCTGGATCTCGCGGTCGGCGTGATCATCGGCGCATCCTTCACCGGCATCGTCAATTCCTTGGTCAAGGACATCATCATGCCACCCATCGGCCTGGCGCTGGGCGGGGTGGATTTCTCCAACTTCTTCTGGGTCCTGAAGGGCGATTCATCGGTGGCCACCCTGGCGGGGGCCGCGGCCGCAAAGGATGTGACCCTGAATTACGGCCTGTTCGTCAATGCGGTGGTCAACTTCCTGATCGTCGCCTTTGTTTTGTTCCTGCTGGTGCGCCAGATCAACAAGTTGGCGGCGCCGAAGCCGGCGCCCGCGGCCGCGCCGCCGTCCCCGCCGGAAGACACTCTGCTTCTGCGGGAGATCCGCGACAGCCTGAAAGGGCGGGGATGAAGACGGCGCTCGGCGTCGCCGGCGCGCTGATCCTCCTGGTTCAGGCACCGAGGGCGGGCGAGACCGGACCGGCGGCGACAGCGAACGGGTTCCTTGCCGTCTATGGCAGCTTTCATCCCTCCGACGGGATTCCCGATAGTGGCGCGCGGGCACAACTCGCGCCCTATCTGTCTCCGGGCCTGAACAGGATGCTGGCCGAAACTGCGACGGTTGAGGCGCGCTTCGCCGCCAAGATCAAGGACGCTCCGCCCATGATCGAGGGCGACCTCTTCACCTCCATGTTCGAGGGCGCCACCAGCTGGAAACCGGGTGCCTGCGGCATCCAGGGCTCCGCCGCGCGCTGCCCCGTCGCCTTCACCCATGCCCAGACGGGCGAAACACCCGTCGCTTGGACCGATACCCTGATTTTGACGAACACGTCCCAAGGCTGGCGGGTGAACGACATCGCCTATGGCGGCGGGTTCCGGTTCGGCAATACCGGTACGCTCACCGACACGCTGAAGCTGGTCTTGAGCCAGGCGCCGTGAATAGCCATTTCCAGTCCGAAAGAGGGACCAAGAGATGACCGATAAGATGAACAAGACCGACAATGACTGGCGGCATAACCTTTCCCCGGAACAATACCGGGTCCTGCGCCAGCATGGCACCGAGCCGGCCGGCACCAGCCCGCTCAATTATGAAAAGCGCAAGGGCGAGTTTCTCTGCGCCGGCTGCGGCGCCGAGCTTTTCCAGTCGGGCACCAAATATGAAAGCGGCTCCGGCTGGCCCAGCTTCTATGCCCCCATGCCGGACGCCGTGGAAACCTCTACCGACAGCAGCCACGGCATGGTCCGGACCGAGGTGCATTGCGCCCGCTGCGGCGGCCATCTGGGCCATGTTTTCCCCGACGGGCCCCAGCCCACCAGCGAGCGCTATTGCATCAACGGCGCAGCGCTGGATTTCAAGCCCGGCGAGCCGGCGAAGGGCTAGCCGCTAGGCGCTGCACCGCGGGAACGACGGCCAGAAAAAGTGGAACCCGGTTTTTCGTCCGGCCGCGCGACCGAAAAAGAGTCGCAGCGCTGGATTTCAAGCCCGGCGAGCCGGCGAAGGGCTAGCCGCCCAGAGCCGCCCGGCGGGCGGGATGCAATGAAAAGCGCCGCGGCCCGAAGGGGCCGCGGCATTTCCAAGACGTGTCGCACCGGCGCGGCGTGCCTAGGATGGGCCCTGCGCGTCTCCCCCCATCTCCGCACCCATCGGCATTTCCATTGCCGGCGGGGCGGCCTGCTTCAGAGCCTTGGCGGGACGCTTGGCTTTCCTGGCCTTCTTTGCCTTCTTTGCTTTTTTGGCTTTTTTGGCTTTGCGGGGTGCGGCTTTGCGGGCTGCTTTCCTCGGCGCGGCCTTCTTTTTCCCGCGCTTCTTCTTCTTCGCCCGCGACGACCTGGCGGCCGCGCGTTTTACGGACTTCTTCGCTTTCGCTTTCTTGGTCTTGGATTTTTTTGCTTTGCGTTTTTTTGCCTTGGCCATGGATCACTCCGTTCAATGGGCGGCGAAGCTTATGCGTGTTGACGGCAACAGGCGAGAGGTTTGATTCATTTTCTCAACGCTTCATCGCCAACCGCTCCATCAACCAAGAGGCAGCGGGTCCGAGCGGTGTGTCGCTGCGATGCACGGTGTGAAATCGGTACACCGCATCGTCCCAGGCATCGATCGGGAGCCTGACCAACCGGCCGCGCTTGATGTCGTCGGAGACCATGGGCTTGGGCATCGAGCCCCAGCCGAGCCCCGCCAGCAGCAGGGCATGCTTGGCGCCAAGATCGGCGAGACGCCAACTCTTCACCGAAATCACGCCCAAATCGTGATCTTCGGTGAGGCTCGAACGGTCGGTGAGGACCAACTGGATATGTTCGCGGGCCTCCACGCTTGTCACCCGGTTCATTTGGGCCAGGGGATGGTCGGGACGGGCGACCGGGATGAGTTTGACCGCGCCGGCCGCGCCCCTGACCAGAAGGTCATTGGCCATCTCCAGGGGACCCGACACACCGAACGCCGCGCTACGGTCCAAAACCGATTCCGTTACCGCCCCCAGAGCTTCCACCCTGAGGCGCAACGCGACGGTGGGAAATTTGCGACGAAATTCCTCCAGCGCCTTCACCAGCGACTTGGCGGGCCACATCACATCCACCACCAGACTGACTTCCGCCTCCAGCCCCTGGGTGAGCCCGCGCGCCTTGGCGATCAATCCGTCCTTCGCCATCGCCAACCCGCGGCCGTCGGAGAGTATGGCGCGACCCGCTTCGGTCAGGCGCGGCTTGCTGGCGCCGGCACGGACGAACAGGCTGAGACCGAGCTGGCTCTCCAGATTGGCGATGGCGTAGCTGATCGCCGAGGTGGCGCGACCCAGCTTGCGGCCGGCGGCGGCAAAACTGCCGGTCTCCACAATCGCCAGAAACACCGCGATCTGGTCCAGGGTGGGGGATTTCGGCTCCATGTTCGGAATTCCAGAACATAAAGATCAAGATTATCCGAATTTTCGGAACACACAAACATCTCTATATTCCGTTTTGTGCAAATTCTCAGGAGCGCGTCATGGCCACCAAGATCTTCATTCCCTTCTATTCCCGTACCGGCACCGTCGAAGGATTGGCCCGGGCGGTGGCTGAAGGCGCGGAGTCCGAAGGCGCGGAGGTGCGGCTGAGCCGCGCCCGCGAGCTGGTGGGTCATGACATTATGCGTTCGGTGCCGGGCTGGAAGGAAAGCGCGGAAGCCATGAACGCCCGCTATCCCGCCCCCACCCCCGAGGATGCGGTCTGGGCCGACGGCATTGTGTTCGGCACCCCCACCCGTTTCGGCTCGGTGGCTTCCGAACTCAAGGCTTACATCGACGGGCTGGGCGGCCTCTGGGCCAAGGGCGCCTTGAACGGCAAGGCGGGCGCGGCCTTTACCGGTTCGGTCACCCCGCATGGTGGCAATGAATCGACCATTATCTCGCATGTACAATCCCGATGGCCCATCTGGGACTGATCATCGTGCCGCCCGGCTATGCGGATGGAGTGATGTTCAAGGGCGCCGGCACGCCCTATGGGGCCAGCGTGGTTTCGGGCAATCCGCCCGCCGGGCCGTCGCCCGAGGAACTGGATGTGGCCCGGTTCCAGGGCCGCAGGATTGCGAAAGTGGCAACCGCGTTGCGCAGCCTGGCCGGTTGAACTTCAGGCCTCCGCGCGGGAGTTTACCCCCGACCCGCGTGGAGGCCCTGACATGAGCGAACCGCTTTATCTGGAAGATGTGTTTGTCGGTCAGCGTTTCGTCACCGCCGCCAAGGAGGTGACCGCGGCCGCCATCAAATCCTTCGCCCGCGAATTCGACCCCCAGGATTTTCATCTCGACGAGGAAGCCGCCAAGACCAGCTTCTTCGGCGGCCTGGCGGCAAGCGGCTGGCATACTGCCGCGATCACCATGCGGCTGCAGGTGGAAAGCGGGCCCCAGATCGCGGGCGGCATGATCGGGGCCAGCGGCGAACTCTCTTGGCCGAGGCCGGTCCGGGCGGGCGATATGCTGCATGTCGAAAGTGAAGTGCTGGAGGTGACCCCCTCCCGCTCCCGTCCCGAGCGCGGCTTCATTACCCTCAGGAGCGAGACCAAGAACCAGAAGGGCGAGGTGGTTCAGACCTTCACGGTCAAGATCCTGATCTGGCGGCGGCCGGAATACGGCTTTTGACCCCAATCCGGGCTTCGATTAGACAGGCCGTCCCATCCCGCGATCCCAGCATGCGAGGGTCCCATGCTCGATGATTTGAAAGCCAACAACCGCGCCTGGGCCGAGCGCATGGTGGCGGACGACCCCGACTTCTTCAAAAGGCTGGAGCGGCAGCAGGGCCCCAAATATCTCTGGATCGGCTGTTCCGACAGCCGGGTGCCGGCGAACGAGATCGTGGATCTGGCGCCGGGCGAATTGTTCGTGCACCGCAATGTCGCCAATCTGGCGCCGCCCCAGGACGCCAACTATCTCTCGGTGCTGCAATTCGCCGTGGATGTGCTGAAGGTGCGCCACGTCATCGTGGTGGGCCATTATGGCTGCGGCGGCATCGCGGCGGCGGTGGACGGCCAAAGGCGGGGGCTGGTGGATCATTGGCTGCATCCCATCCGGGAGGTGGCGGCGGATCACCGGGCCGAGTTGGAGGCGATCGCCGATCCACACCAGCGCAACGACCGGCTATGCGAATTGAATGTGCTGCGCCAGGTGCGCAATGTCGCTTCCGACGTGTTCGTGCAGGATGCCTGGGCCCGGGGCCAGGCTTTGAGCGTGCATGGCTGGGTCTATTCGCTCGCCACCGGGCTGGTGAACGATCTCAATGTGACGGTCAGAAGCGCCCGGGATCTGGCGAAAGTGGGCTGATCCGGCGCGGGCCCGCCCGCGCTCCTTGCCTGATTGCTCGAAATTTGTATCGAGCTGTCGGCTCTGTCGTCGCGCGCGACACGATCTATCGGCGAATTCATCTTCGCGGCGCGGTCATTCATCTGGCGTTCAGACACGGCGATCCAAGCTTGCGTCACACGCTATCTGGACTTCCCCCTCCCCCCAAGCCAGATGCGGACCCGCCCCGCCGGCGAAGAACCGGCGGGGCAATTCTTACAAGCCCGTATTGAAATAAGCGTAAGTTCATCGCTTCCGGCGCTTGCGATAAATTTCTTGGGCGTGACGATCTCTTGCCGGCGGCCGTTTTCATGCCAAGGTACAAAAAGCAAATGCATGCAGGCCTGGGTTGGGCGGCGTGCTTGTTGATACTGGTTGCGGGGATGACCGGCGCGCAGGCGGCCGACCTCAATGTCGAACCCGTGCTTCCGGATCCGGTGCCGGACCATACGCATCTGTTTCCGCCCGCGATGGCGACGGCCGGCACCGCCGATCCGGGCCGCGCGCTGGCGCGCAGCCCCATCTCCGCCGAAATGCTGGCAGGCCAAGGTCCGTCCTGCACACCGCTCAGTCCCTGCGCGGTGGATTCGCCGCCCCTGGGTGGAAACGGTCCGGTCCCCCCGGCGGCCGCAGGCACAGGCACCGGCGCGCAAGGCGATTGACCGCTGCCGCCCGCGGGCTTGCGCACGGGCAGCGCGGCCTTTCCGGCATGAGCGCCCGGCGATTCTGTTCCGTTCCATCTTCAACAATGACGGTTTCATCGGGCGAAGCTATGCGCTGCGTCTCGACAATGTGATGCCGCCGATCAAACCGGGCGAGCGCCCCGGCACCTCCCGAGGGAAGCCCGTACGCTATTCCGCGGCGGGCGGCCCGAACCAGGTGGTCAGCGCGTCGGCAAGTCCCGGCAGGGTCGGGTCCCCCGCCCACGCCACATATCCGTCGGGCCGGATCAGCACGGTGCTTGGCGCGGTGACCGCGCCCAGTACCGGAAGCTCCCAAATGCCGACATAAGTGGCGTCGATCTGCCGGACCCGATCCGCCCAGGACGCGATGTCGAGACTGCCGGGCGCGGCGAGATTGAGCAGCACCGGCCGCGCGTCACGCAGGAGGCTGTAGACCCGTAAGGGGCCGTTGGCGGTGATCAGATCGAAATCGGGCATGCGGCGCCCGACAAGCGCGTGTCCTTCGCCGAGGTCATACCGAATGTCCAGGCCGGACAACATGCCGGCGGAATGCTTGCGCGGCTCCTCCATGCCAAGCATCTCGGCAATGATGTCGCGCACCGCAGTGGTGCGGCCATCCTGTTGGCGCAGCGCGACTGCCGCCATCGTGTTGCGCAACACGCGGGCCGCGACCGGGTGGCGCTCGGCATGGTAGCTGTCCAGCAGGCTTTGCGGCGAGGTTCCCTTGACCACCTGGGCCAGCTTCCATCCCAGATTGACCGCATCCTGCACACCGGTGTTGAGGCCCTGCCCGCCGTCCGGGGCATGCACATGGGCGGCGTCGCCGGCCAGCAGCACCCGCCCCTTGCGGTAGGTTGCCGCTTGCCGGGTCATGTCGGTGAACCGGGAAATCCAGACGGGACTGTGAACGCCGTAATCGGTTCCGTACACGGCGACGAGCGCCTCCCGGAGATCGTGTAGGCTGGGCTCGCCCGTATGTTCGAGCTGCCGTTCCGTCACCATGACCCGCAACGGGCCATGATCCTTGAAGACGACCTCGCCGTCGCGAATCTCATATTCCGCTCGGCCAAAGGCATGGACCCCGAGGGCGTCGCGGTGCATGCCCAGTTTCGGTTCCCGGGTCATCTCGACCTCGGCGATCAGGTGGCTGACCGTCGGATCCCAGCCGGGGAAGTCGATGCCGGCGGCCTTGCGGATCAGGCTGCGTCCCCCATCGCAGCCGACAAGATATTGTGCCCGCAGCGACCGGCTGTCGGACAGCGTGACATCGACGCCGGTATCGTCCTGCGCGAAACCCGTCACCGCGCGTTCGCGATAGATCGGTACCGCCAGTTCGTCCACCCAACCGGCCAGGATGCGCTCGATATGGTTCTGCCACAGCGCCAGCCCATAGGGGTGCCGGGTAGGAAAGTCGCTGATGTCCAACCGGGCGCCGGCGAATCCCGCGACCTGGGCCACCTGTCCCTCGGCAAGGAACCGGTCGGCGATGCCGCGCTGATCGAGGATCTCGATGGTGCGCGCGTGCAGCCCGCCGGCGCGCGAGCCGGCGAGATCCTGGTTCGGGCGCCGCTCGACAATGGCGGCGTCGATGCCCGCCAGCGCCAACTCGCCCGCCAACATCAGCCCCGTCGGACCGCCACCGGCGATGACTACGGCATGTTCGATCATAGCTACCCTCCTGCCTGCGGCAGCGGCACGCCGATACCGGGCAGCGGCGCTGCGAAGTCCGGCGGCATGCACACCCACGGTTCTCGTTTCCGCGATTCTGGTCCAGGCCGGCAGTTTTGCAGCGGGGGCCGGGCCTTGAAGCAAGTCCCTTGTGCGCCATATGTATGTAATGGGACAGTGGGCGTGCTTTTTCCCCTCAATCCCGGCTGCGACCAACAACCCTTTCGCGAAGCCTCAGCGCGCGCCGTGGGACCATTGCCGTCACAATCCAAAAAGACGGGAAATATCCGGGTTGACGCTCAGTTTTCTAAGCTCGGCTCACGCTCGGGCGCTTTCGCCTGCCGCGTCGTCATGGCGGCCGATAAGCACCTGCATTCTGGCGCCTCCCTCGCCTGCTGTGCAGGCTCGAAGAGGCGCTCAGTTTTTCTAAGCTCGTTGCGCCGAAATCGGGGTTGCCTGGCGCCTCCCTCGCCTGCTTCGCAGGCTCGAAGAGGCGCTCAGTTTTTGTAAATTCGCTTCGCCGAAATCGGGGTTGCCTGGCGCCTCCCTCGCGTCGGTCTACGCTGTCGCTACCGACCGCGGGCTCGAAGAGGCGCTCAGTTTTTCTAAGCTCGCTTCGCCGAAATCGGGGTTGCCTGGCCTGCACCCGGTTTTGAAGACACCGAGTTTGGTGTTTTTATGGAACCGGGAGGTGGGTCATGGAGAGACGGAAGTTCACACGAGAGTTCAAGCTTGAGGCGGTGAAGCTTGTCACCGAGCGCGGTGTATCTGTGGCGCAAGCCGGGCGCGATCTGGGCGTCCATGGAACGGTGCTGCGGCGCTGGATCAAGGATGCGGCTGGGGACGTGCAGCAGGCATTTCCCGGCCATGGTCGGCAGGGTCCGGAGCAGGCCGAGATCACGCGGCTGAAGCGCGAAGTGACCAAGCTCAAAGCCGAACGCGATATCCTAAAAAAAGCCGCGGCCTACTTCGCGAAGGAGAGCACGTGAAGTTCTCCTTCATCGCGAAGCACCGGGGGATATGGCCGGCGAGATGGATGTGCGGGGCGCTCGGTGTCTCGCGCGGCGGCTTCTATGCCTGGCTGACGCGGCCCCGCAGCGAGCGCAGTCGCAGCGACGAGGAACTGGGTGCGAAGGTCCGCGCCAGCTTCCTTGCCAGCGACCGGACCTACGGTGCCCGGCGTGTGTGGCACGACCTGATCTCGGAAGGGATTTCCTGTGGGCTGCACCGGATCGAGCGCCTGATGCGCCAGCAGGGCCTAAAAGCGCGCCCCAGACGGCGGCGGCTACCGCCAGACCTGGGAGAGCGGCAAGCGGGCGCCATCGCCTCCAACATGCTGGACCGCAGCTTCGATGCCCCGGCCCCGAACCGCAAATGGATCGCGGACTTCACCTACATCTGGACGGCAGAAGGCTGGCTCTATGTGGCGGCGGTCGTGGATCTGTTCTCCCGGCGCGTGGTCGGATGGTCGATGAGCGCGAGCATGACGGCCCAGCTCGTCACCGATGCCCTGGTGATGGCGATCTGGCGGCGGGGAAAACCCCGGGCATTGCTCCATCATTCAGATCGCGGCAGCCAGTACACCAGCGAGCAGTTCCAGCGGCTGATGGCCGATCATGGCGTCACCTGTTCGATGAGCCGCTCTGGCAATTGCTGGGACAACGCTGCGATGGAGAGCTTCTTCTCCTCGCTTAAGACCGAGCGTACGGCGCGTAAGACCTATCGGACGCGGAATGATGCCAAGGCCGATGTGTTCGACTACATCGAACGCTTCTACAACCCAAAACGACGGCACTCGACGATCGGATATATGAGCCCAATGGACTTTGAGACGAAGGCAGGATTAGCTTAACCGCGTGTCACTCAAACCGGGTGCAGGCCAGATATCGGGTCGCATGCCCATGCGCACCCCATGCGAGTTCGTCTCCATCCTCCTCGACTTCGCGGCCGACGATACCACCGTCGGCGGACTGAAGCGGGTGCATCTCAAAGCTAAAGCCCGAGCGGGATTGCGCGTAGGTATCAAGTTCAGCCCTCAGAGCGCTTTCCACTTTCTCCGCAGCCGTCTTGAAATCGTCGGCGTAGATACGATTACCCGTGCCGGGGATATGCACCTGAAACACCACCGCCCCGATGACTCTGGCGGCGAAGGCCGCCTTCAGGAGACTTATCGTTGTAGTGATCTTGTTCAGATCGCCTTTGACTGCACGGAGTTTCCTGACCCTGATCTTCACCTCGATAAGAGCAAGCGGAATCAATCCGTCGCCTATGATGGCAACATCGGTACGCTTCGAGCGAAGCACCTTTCTCGGTTGTGCCGCTTTTAGGCCCGTCATGGGGTTGACAAACATGCGGTTGGGACATTCCACGGTCACCGGATAGTCTCGTTCGATGAATTCCCGCGCGATGTCGGCGGTCAGAAGGTATTCCGTCATCACAGGGCCGCCGTGATAATCGGTGGCCTTTGCGATCAAATTCGTGGTCCGGGCGACACCGCTCCTGAGCGCTTCGAGAAATTTGTTTTCGTCAATGTCTCTCATAGGGGACAATCACAACAATCGTTATCGCGGTTGGCGGGCCAAAGCATGCGCGACCCTCATCGGCTCCATGCCTCCTGCCAGGCGCGGAATTCACTTGGCTTGATCTGATAACGCGCGAAATTTCCCTCATGCAGACCGAGCAGCTCGTCCTCGGCGATTTCCTCAAAGGGTTCGCGGTCATCCAGCGCGATATTCGCCTGCGTCCACTCCCTGATGTGGGCGACCGCTTGCTTCCTGTCCATGCTTTCACGGATAACCGCGCCGACGACCTCGCGCAGCGCTGCCGCGGTGGCGCAGCCGGAACGGATCGGGCTCGCCGAGCGATTGCCTGGACGGCGGCGTAGCGCGCGGCCGAGCGTTCATAGGCCCAGATGAATACGTCCTTGAGCAGTTCAATCTTGTTCAGCTCGTAGACGCCCAGCATCGCATCGGTGTAGGCCTGCTTGCGGCACGTCGGTGAAGGACAGCGGCGAGAGATTGCTCTTGATCAGCGGGATGTTTGCCGCAAGGCGCGAGACGCGCTTGTTCACGTCATCGAACGGCTGCAGGTACGGAAACTGCACCATCACGAAAAAGGCCTGCTCGAACGGGTCGGCAATCGCGGCGGCGCGTCGCGAGGATCTGGTCGAAGCATTCCTCGATGAGCTGCGGCACCTCGAGCGGATGAAAGACGGAGCCCTCGATGCCGACGCCGATATGGCGCAGCCGGCCCGCCGCCTCCGGATCGGCCAGCAGGTTGTTTGCCAGCAAGCGCGTGCAGATTGAGGATCGTGTAGCGGTTGAAGCCGATTTCTTCCGGCGCGCTGACCAGAAACTCGATCGCGTCCTTGTGGTTGAGGATCATCTGCGCTTCGAGTCGCTCCTTGCCTTCGGCCTCCTCGCCGAAGTCGATCAGGCGCTTGGTGTCGAGCAGCGAATAGGTGTTGCCCTCAAGGCGGCTTGAGTTCCACGACAGGTCGATCAGCAGCCGGTTCGAGTATCTGCTTGGCATAGGTGCCGGCCGGCTGCTCCGCGATCTTCGGCGTGCCGATTTGCGCGGAGATGCGCGCGCTCTTCCGCGGTCAGATAGAAGGTCTCGTTTGGCCGGTATGAATCGAGGAAGCCGCGTTTGTAACCGACAGGCCGGCGCGCTTCGACCGGCTGGCGGACATAAGCCTGAATCTCCCTGCCTGCATCGGAAAGCGGCAATACCGCTTCGCCGATGCCCTTGACCTCAGCCTTACCCACCGCGGTGCCCACGGCTTTCGCGATCTGCGGCGTCCGGTAGCGCGCCCAGCGGCCTTCGCCCTCCATGATGAGGCGTTTGTCATCGACAAGGGATTTGAGGCGATATTGCAGGGTCCGCCGCGGCGGCGCGGCCTCCAGCGCGTCGGCGATCTGCTGCGCCGTCATCCCCTCGGGATGTTCTCGCACCGCCTCCTCGATTTCGCGTAAATCCTGCTCCTGAATACGCCTTGCCACGTGGTCCTCTTTGTTGCGCGTAACCTTATATGCGCAATTAAAACACATCTACGCGCAAGTTTCAAGCCTATGCGCAGGAATATCCTGCGCATAGCCCCCTATCTTGCGTATAGACGCCGAATATTGCGCATAGGGTGCCCACGCAGCATCCCCTGCTGCCGCCGCTGCTGCTGCTGATGATGATGATTGCCACCACCAACACCGCCATGGCGATGGTTGCTTTCGGCGACGACGGGCCGCCGCCATGGCGAGGTCGCCAAGGTCAAGATGTCATGGTCGCCGACGCCGACGACGTCGGTGCCGGTCGAAATCCACTGTTTCTTTATGCCCGAGGACAACAACAATCTGAAAAGGACCTCAGCCGGCGACTGTGCGTCCCGCCCGCCTACGCCGCCTACCGTGAATGCTCCCCGATGGCGACGGCTGCCTATATCCTGCATCGGGGGAATGACGACAGGAGTTGCGGATGGCCGGCGCGAAAAAGCGAACACGGATCGACCTCGGTCCGAAGGATGCAGCCTTTATCGTACGCCAGAACGGCGAGCCGGAGTTGCTACTGCCAGACAGAGATGGCGACGAAGAGGTTCCCCCCGATCAGGTCACCTTGGCCGGGTTCGCCATGGCGTTTCATGATGAGCGCTTGCGTGACCTTCTTGGGCAAATCCTGCGCGAGAAGCAGCACTAGCGAGTTGGGCCATGCCGATATCTGACGAGCGCAACGTGCTGCACATCGGACCACCGCAACGCCCCAGCGATCCGGAGATCACGCCGGCAATGGCCGATTCTGTTTCTGCCCGCGTAAGGGAGGCCGGCGGCGTCCTCACCGTCTGGGCCATCCTGCATGAGGATTTGTACGAAACAAGCTACGGCGACGGGTTCTACCTGCATGTGCGCGGCATCGCCTTCAACAGTGTGGATGCGCAGCGGCTGATCGATCTCGCCGGGAATTCCGAGTGGTCGAGATGGCACATCAAGGGCTATCGGCTGGGTCTTGAGAATGGCCTGCCGGCCCTTCTGCGGCCATGGCCGAAAGAGGAAGAATTCACGATCGGAGATTTCGTGGCGATCCTCGCCGAAATCCCGCCGGGCGGCACCGCTTCGAAGCTTCACACCGGCACGGGGCAGCGCAAGGACGGCCCATTCATCACGATTCCGGAAGCATAGCTGCTGGTGCTGGTGCTGCTGCTGATCATCACCGCCATGGCGGCCATCATCGGCGGCCAGCGCCGCCGCCGACACCACCGCCGCCACCACCCTCTTCCTTCCTTTGGACTCGGGGGTGCGCCAGCACCCCTTGGGTGCCCTTAAAAGCGGGGGAAATCCGTCATAGGCCGAAAATCGGCGGGATGGCGCGGCCGCAGCCCCTTTAGGCGAGGCACGGTCCCGCGATTTTCGCCCTTGGGCTTGGCCTTGACGGATGGGCCGAAGGGGCCGCGCAAGGGATCGTCACCCGGATGGGCCGAGCCCCCAACGGGGGCTCGGGGCGAAGCCTAGAAGCCCGGTTGGGCAGGGAACCCGAATGCGCGCAAGCCCTTGAAACAGGACGAGAAACCCCTATCTCAAACCCGCCAAAGAACACGCCAAATTGCCCGCCAAAGTTAGCTGGTGCAAAGCTATAATACTTTGATGTATAATGAGATATGGCCAGCGAGGAACCAGACAAAGAACCCGCCAAAAAAGCGGTCAAAGACCGGGGCGAATCCATCGGACTGATGGAGCCGCTGCTGATCGGCGAAGGGTCACCTAAAAGGGGAGCCCTGACCGATCTCGCCTTCGAACTAACCTCGAAGAGCGCCGGCTTTCGCCGGTCCCTGCCCGGAAGCCTACTGTCCTCGCTGGCCGATCTCGTCCGGTCGATGAACTGCTACTACAGCAACCTGATCGAAGGGCATGACACGCACCCGATCGATATCGAGCGTGCTCTCAAGGGCGATTACAGCAAGGACACCAAGAAGCGCGATCTCCAGTTAGAGGCCAAGGCCCACATCACGGTCCAGCAATGGATCGACAGCGGAGGCCTGAAAGGCCGTGCCGTCACCGCGGAATCGATCCGCGAAATCCATAAGCGCTTCTGCGACCAACTGCCGGAAGACCTGCTTTGGGTCGAAGACCCGGCGACAAAAGAGAAGATCAAGGTCATCCCCGGCGAATTCCGCGATCACGATGTCGCCGTTGGACGCCATATTCCCGTTAGCGGTCCCGCCGTGCCGCGCTTCCTCAAACGCTTTGAAGAGGTCTACAGCAAACTCGGCAAGACCGAGACGATCATTGCGGCGGCGGCGGCACACCACCGCTTTGCCTGGATTCACCCGTTCCTCGATGGCAACGGCCGTGTCGCGCGACTGATGTCGCACGCCACGTTGCTGGAAGCGCTCGACACCGGCGGCGTGTGGTCGATCGCGCGCGGCCTCGCCCGCAATGTCGATGCCTACAAAGGCCACCTTGCTGCCTGCGACCTGCCACGCCGCAACGATCTCGATGGAAGGGGGCATCTGAGCGAAGAAACCCTGACGCAATTCACAAGCTTCTTCCTCACCACCTGCATCGATCAGGTCACCTTCATGGAAAACCTGATGCAGCCGGATCAACTACGCACACGCATCCTGCTGTGGGCGGAAGAGGAAATCCGCATGGGCAAGCTGCCGCCCAAATCCGGCGCCATGCTCGAAGCCGTGCTCTATCGCGGCGAAATCCCGCGCGCGGAAACACCGGCGATTTTCGCAACCAGCGAACGCAGCGCCAGCCGCTTCGTCTCCGCCCTTATCGATCGGGGCGTGCTCACCTCAGAGAGCACGCGCGCGCCCCTGCGCCTTGCCTTCCCCGCAGCGCTCGCCTCACGCTGGATGCCGGGATTGTTTCCGGAGAGGACGGGGTGATGCTGTCCAATTCCTCCGGATCATTCGAACGACAGAGAGAAAGCGCTTAGCGTATGGCAACTCCGGTCACGGCATCGATGCTGTACGACCTCGTAGCCTGTCCCCACCGGGTCACGATGGACCTGTATGGCGACCCAGCAAAAAGAGACAAAGCGAACGCGTTCGTCGAACTACTCTGGGAAAAAGGATCGCTGTATGAGCGCGAGGTTATTGCCGGCCTGTCCCTCCCCTTCCTCGATCTGTCCATCTATGCCGGCGATGAAAAGGAACGCCTGACACTAGAGGCAATGCAGCGCGGCGAGCCTCTAATTTACAGCGGACGCATTCAGGAACACGGCTTGCTAGGCGATCCTGACCTGCTGCGCAAAGAGACTGGCGGCTATGTCGCTGGCGACATCAAATCCGGCTCCGGGGAGGAAGGTCCGGAGGATGACGCAAAACCCAAGCTGCATTATGGCGTTCAGCTCGCGCTCTACACGGACATTTTAGAACGCAAAGGTCTTTCTGCCGGACGCCGCGCCTTTGTCTGGGATATCCATGGCCAGGAAGTTCCCTACGACTTTGAGGCGCTCTACGGTCAACGCAACCCAAGAAAGTTGTGGCAGGACTATCAGGAGTGCCTCAGCGAGGCGCAAGCCATTATCGCCGACAAGGACCAGACGCGCGCGGCGTATAGCAGCGCCTGCAAGCTATGCCATTGGTATTCTGTTTGCGTCGAGCGACTGAAAGCAACCGACGATCTCACGTTGATTCCGGAACTCGGTCGATCCAAGCGCGACACGATGCTGACCCACGTGAGCAGCGTCGGAGAATTCGCTGCCTGTAATCCGGACGCATTCATGAACGGCAAGAAAACCGTCTTTCCTGGCATAGGACCTGACAGCCTCAAGAAATTTCATACGCGTGCGCGATTGCTGAGCACCAAAGATGCACGGCCCATTCTCAAGGCTCCCATCCGACTCCCAGTCTACGACTGCGAGCTGTTTTTCGATATTGAAGTCGATCCGATGCGTGACATTTGCTACTTGCACGGCTTTGTCGAACGGAACGGCAGCGACAATGCTTCGGAGAAATTCGTCGCATTCTTTGCCGAGGAATGCACGCCAGCCTCGGAGAGAAACGCGTTCGTAGGCGCGTGGACCTACATGCGAAACAAGCGCCCGTGCGCTATCTATTATTATTCAAAATACGAGCGGACCCTCTACCGCAAACTGCAAGCAAAGTACCCTGACGTGTGCAGTGCGAACGACATCGAGGAGCTATTCGATCCGAAGGACACAATCGATCTCTATTACGATGTCGTGTTGAAAGCCACTGAGTGGCCGACATGGGATTTTTCGCTGAAGACTCTCGCAAAATATCTCGGATTTGCGTGGCGCGATACGCATCCATCCGGTGCGGTATCAATCGAATGGTTTGACCGCTGGATCAACACGGGCGAGCCCGCCATTCGTCAGCGCATTCTGGACTACAACGAAGACGACTGCCGTGCGACCCGCGTGCTGTTGGATGGTATCCGTAATATGACTTAATGAACAGTCCGCAGTATGGATGAAACGAAATGATGTCATAACGCAGCACCCCCCTTTTTACGTGTTTATGCAGCAGGTTTGGCGGTCATCCAGCGCGTCCGCCTTTGAATAAATCTAATGTCGGCTCGGCGTTACTTCATTGTTCAAACAGTTCGGTATCGGGGTTCGATTTCTTGTCCAAGATTTCCAAAATGGCCGTGCCGACCTGGGTGGTTAGCCGCCTGAGGTCAAAGTGATCCAGTACCAAGCGCAAATGCTCGTCCGTACCCGGCTGAACATGCAGATTTGCGGAAATGTATTGCCCCACGGCGCGTAGTTCGTCGGGGGGAATCTCGCTGAAGAGTCTTGGACCCCGCGTTCGTATTTTGATCCGCGGCGTTCCCTTGATCCTGACCGTGGAAAAAATAACACCTTTCGTATCGGCATCGTTTTCGGAGACAAGCTTTCCTTGGCGGATGGCGCTTGAGAGAGCCTTGTTCATTGTGCTTCTGAGTTCGGGGCCCAATCGCTTAATGCCGCAGCCACGCAAATATATATCGTAGGCCCGCTTGGCGATCATCGGGCCTTCGACTTCGATGATGCGGCAAAGTCCTTCGGCGACCGCGCCTAAACTGATGCTGCGCGGGTCGTCACCCGCTGAACCGTTAACGGCCGCGTTAAGCACGCGCGTGACCCTGTTGACGCAGCCTATGCCCTCGGGTGGTCCGCAAGGGCGGAGGGTCAGCAGGTTTGGTGGCGCCTCCGGGACGAGGCACTTCGCGAAATCTAGCGGCAATTCTCTGAAATTCTGTGGATTCGCAAAGCTGATTTCAGCGAAACCAGAGCCGAATTTCGCGAAACCCCACACCAAGAAGGAAAAATGGCGCACCCGACAGGATTCGAACCTGTGACCTCTGCCTTCGGAGGGCAGCACTCTATCCAGCTGAGCTACGGGCGCATCCGTATCCGGAACCAAGCCTATAGCCAAAAAGCTAAAGCTCTGCCAGCGCCTTGGCCAGGGCCGCCTTGTCTTCCGGGGTAAAGCCGGCCGGTCCCGGCGCAACCGCCCGAACCGTCACATCCAAACCCGGCCGGAATGTCTTTAATAGCTCGGCCAGCGCATCCGCCGCGGAATTTCCCATGGGCTTGTCCGCCGCCAGCAGGACAAGCAGTTTCTTCACCCGCGCCAGATCCTCGATCAGCACAGCCCGCAGCATTTGGACCGACCAGCTTTGCGCGGCCCTGGGATCGGTCAGGGGAAGTCCCTCCTCATTCTCCGGTTTCTCCCATGCCGCCCCAAAGGGGTTGAGGGCATGAACCAGCACCAGCCGTGCCTCCTTGGGCGGCCTGACACCGTCTTCCAGCAGCTCCGCCAGCGCCTGGCTGCCGCGACCATCGTCCCAGCCGCCCCATCCCGAGATCACCAGCAGCGCCTTGCGCGCGTCCCGCCGCCCCAGCGCGACGGAATCGATGAAAAGCGGCTTTTTGTCCGGACCCAGAGCGGTGGGATGGACGCGGGCAATGCTGTCGGCATGGGCTCTCTGGCAGGCTGCGATAAAGCCTTTGCGCGCGTCGCGGTAATTCTTGGCAAAAGGAGCTTCGGGATCGCGCGGCATTGCCGCTAATCTAACGGAATGACACGGAAAGGCGAAACATGACGCGGTTCGGGGCCCTGGAGGAATTGCGCGCCCGTCCCATCGGCGATCTGACGGCGGCACGCGCCGCCCGGAAGGATTTTCGCCGCCGCATTCCCATCCGCCGCGACAACGCGCTTTATGGCGAAGCGCTGGTGGAGGCCCAGGAATGGGGTCTGAAGGGCATCAATTTCTATGCCAGCGATAAAAATCCGCCATACTGGCACCGGGTGGACGGGGCCACGGACAAATTGCTGCTGCGCCCGACAGTGGCGAGAAAGCTGCTCAAGGTGAGCGCCCGCGCCGGTGCGGCGGGGTTGGAGCTTTATCTGTTCGATGCCTGGCGGCCGCGCGCGGTCCAGGCCTATTTCCATGATGTCTGGATGCCGCAAGAACTCAAGCGCCGCGATCCCGGGCTGGCCGGTCAGCGCCTGACGGAAGAAGTGGAGCGCTATTGGGCCGCGCCCAGCGCCGACCAGAATTCGCCCGCCCCGCACGCCACCGGCGCCGCCATCGATCTCACCTTGTGCTGGAAGGATGGCGAGGCTTTGTGGATGGGCTCGTTGTTCGACGATGTCACCGCGCTCGCCGGCCGCGACCGGTTCGAAAATCTCAGCGCCGACAATTTTTCCTATTCCGACCGGGAGGCCCGCGCCAATCGCCGGCTGCTGCATTGGCTGATGACCGAGGAGGGCTTTGCCGGCCATCCCGAGGAATGGTGGCATTTCTCCTGGGGCGATCAGATGTGGGCGGCCCTGACCGGCGAAGGTGAGGCGCATTACGGCCTGGCGCCGGGGCGGGACTGAACCCGCGCTTATTTCAATATCGGGCGGAAGGCGCCGTCCCAGTTCGGGCCCGGCGGATTGGATTCGAAATAGCGGATGCGGGCCAGATAAAGATCGTACAGCGTCTGGCAGGCGCCCGAGAGCCGGCGGCATTGCGCGATCAGCGCCTTGGCCGTGCCCCATTGCTGGGCCCTCAGCGACTGAAAGATATGCTCGTGGAACGTGACCAGGGCGCGGACCTTCGGCGAGGATCGCGCCACCGGATTTTCCATCATGGCATAGAGCCGGACCGGCGGCTCTTCCCGGCTCTGGGCGATGAAATCCACTTCCAGAAAGGCGAAATCGCGCATGGCTCTTTCGCGCGTCTCTTCGCCCACGATCACGGTGGGCCCGTAGTTGCGCGACAGGGCCTGCAGCCGGGCCGCTAGCCGCGCCGCCTCGCCATTGATGGTGTAGTTTGGCCGGCCATGGCCGCCGAACCCGCCCGTCACCGCCGGGCCGGTGGCGATGCCAATGCCGATTTCCACCGTCGGAATCGGCGCCTCATCCATTCGCCGCCCGGCCTCCATTTCCTGGTTGATCCGCGCCAGCGCCCGGATCATGCCGTCGGCGGCCTCGCAGGCATGCGCGGCGTGATCGGTGTCGGCCAAGGGCGCGTTCCAATAGGCGGTGAAGCCGTCGGCGGTGAACCGGTCGATCACCCCGCCATGAGACAGCGCCTGGCGCATCAACGGCGTCAGGATGGTCTCCAGAAAGCGGGTGAAGGCTTTGGGATCGTCGCGGAACCGGGCCATCAGGTCCGCCAATCCGCGCACGCCCAGCACCAGATAACTGATGTCGCGGGTCTCGCCTTCCGTCGGCAGCAGCGCCGGGTCGCGGACGATTTTTTCGATCGCGTCCGGCGCCAGGGAATCGGCGAAGGCAAAGCGCAATTCCCGCTTGAATGCCCGGATCTGGATCAGCCGCAGCGATCCGCCCGCCACGAATACCAACAGCAGGCCCAAACCAGGCACCATGACATCCAGGGAAAGCCCGAACATGCGCGCCGCGAGCAGGGAGGCATAAAGGCCGATCACCAGCATGCCAAAGACGAACAATCCCGCCCAATAGAGCCGGGTCTTCGCCATCAGGAAGATCGTTGCTATGCCGGTCACCGCCAGAAAGCCGGCTGCGGCGGCGCCTGCCCAGCTTGGCCGCAGCAATTCCGAGGCCCCCAACCGGCTCCAGAGATCGGCCTGGAATTGCATCAGGGCCACGGAAATTCCACCGGGGCCATGAATCAGCACCGCCAGTCCCAGAACCAGAACGGTCAGGGATGCCGCCAATGCCAATGTCGGTTTCGCAACCGTCATCCCGTATCCGCGATTCGGCTACAGGCTCGGGTTTAGCGCGATTTGCCGCTCCTCAAAACCGCCATGACGGGAAATTCGGCTTTTGCCGGCCCGAAAATCACAGGCTTAGTGGATTACCCGGATCGCCACCTGGGCCAAAAGAATCTTCGCGCCCTTCCTGCCCAAGGCCCGGTCGGTCACCCCTTGCAGGCGGTCGGCGATCTGAACCACATCGGGCTGGGCGTCGGGCCGAACCGATGTGGCGGTGAAGGCCATCAGGTTCCGGACATAGGCATCGCGCAGAACCGGCATCGAGCGGGTGACGACATCACGCAGGGCGGGATTGGGCACATCCAGCCCGATCCCCACCATCAGCATGCCCTGAACCCGGTTGTCATCCACGATGGTGGTGTAGATGGGCTCCAGCGACAGATAGCTTTTGGACTGGGTGATCTTATGCTCCGGCGCCTTCTGGTCGCCGCCGTCATCGGCGGCCAGCGCCGCAAGCGGCACCATCATCAGAAAAGACAGCCAGACCGGGAAAAGCCGAAACCGCATGACTCAAACATAAGCCACGGATTGGTAAACGCTTTTTAAACGCTGGCGGCCTGTGGAACCGGCAAACGGTTCCCGGGCGATAATCCCGGCTTCGGGCCCGCACGGCGGGGCCGATGAGCAAAGGTCCCGTGGAACCTTTTGCCGGCCGAGCGCCAAGCGAGCCGTAAGGCTTGCGCAGGCCGGGAACGAGGTCTGGATGCGGTCCAGGGCGATTCCGGTTCGGGCAATTCCGCCCCTTTCGGGGGGAGTGGTGGAGCTGAGCGGAGTGAGGCCGATGAGCGAAAGGTCCGGGGGACCTTTTGCCGGCCGAACGCCAAGCGAGCCGTAAGGCTTGCGCAGGCCGGGAACGAGGTCTGGATGCGGTCCAGGGCGATTCCGGTTCGGGCAATTCCGCCCCTTTCGGGGGGAGTGGTGGAGCTGAGCGGAATCGAACCGCTGGCCTCCTCATTGCGAACGAGGCGCTCTCCCAACTGAGCTACAGCCCCGAACCGGTCTGCCGGGAACAAAACCCGGCAAGGGCGAGGGTTTTAAGAACCCCCATCGGGCCCGTCAAGCAGGCTCCGGGGCCGGTGGGTTCCCAAGCTTGCAGAGCACCGCGCCGGCTGGCTACAAGGGGCCATGGCCAATCCCGTGATCGCGCTCATAGAAATGGCGCTCAATCTTTATTGGTGGGTGGTGGTGATCGCCGTCATTGTGAGCTGGCTGATCGCCTTCAATGTCATCAATACCTACAACAATTTCGTGCGCTCGCTGCTGAGGGCGCTGGCCGCGCTCACCGAGCCGGTTTTCCGCCCCATCCGCCGGGTCCTGCCGCCGATGGGCGGGCTGGATCTGTCGCCCCTGGTCGTGCTGGTGGCGATCTGGTTCATCGAATATTCGCTCAGTTGGGCGTCCTACCGTTACGGCTTCTGATGACCGCGACCGTGATCGACGGCAAGGCGTCGGCTGCCCGCTTGCGCGAGAAGATCGCCGCCGAAAGTCTTCGCCTGAAATCCCAGCATGGCCTGCAGCCGGGCCTGGCCACCGTGTTGGTGGGCAATGATCCGGCCTCGGAAGTCTATGTCCGCAACAAGGGCAAGACCGCCGAGGCGCTGGGCTTCAAATCGGTGCATGTGGCGCTCTCCGCCGATACATCCCAGGACGTGCTCTTGGCCAAGGTGCGCGAACTCTCCGCCGACAAGAGCGTCCACGGCATTCTGGTGCAGCTGCCGCTTCCCAAGCATCTCGACGAAGCCGCGGTTCTGGACGCGCTCGACCCCGCCAAGGATGTGGACGCGCTGACCCCCACCAATGCCGGCTTGCTGATGTCGGGCCGGGCGCATCTGGTTTCCTGCACCCCGGCCGGCGTCATGCTGCTGCTCAAGGAATATGTCGGCGATATCACCGGCATGGGTGCGCTGGTGATCGGCCGTTCGCTTCTGTTCGGCAAGCCGGCGGCGCAACTCCTGCTGGCGGCAAACGCCACCGTGACCATGGCGCATTCGCGCTCGCGCGACCTGCCGGCGATCGCCCGGCGGGCCGATATCCTGGTCGCCGCCATCGGCAAGCCCGAACTGGTCAAGGCCGACTGGATCAAACCCGGCGCGGTGGTGATCGATGTGGGGATCAACCGGGTGCCGGCGGAAGCCGGCAAGACCCGGCTGGTGGGTGATGTGGATTATGAGGCGGCCAAGCAAATCGCCGGCGCGATCACCCCGGTGCCCGGCGGCGTGGGCGCCATGACCATCGTCTGCCTGATGCAGAATACCCTGATCGCGGCCTGCGCCCAGGCCGGCCTGCCACTGCCCAAGCTCTAGATCTTCTTCTGGATGTCCCTGGCCAGATCGTCCGGCGAAACCGCCTCGTCGAAATAGCCTGCCAGCTTGCCGTCCGGTCCCAGAAGATAGATCACGCTGGAGTGGTCCATGGAATAATTGCCGCCGGGCAGGGGATGCTTTTTGGCATAGACGTGGAATTCCTTTTCCACCCGCCCGATCTCCTCCGGCGTGCCGGTGAGGCCGACAAAGCCGGGCCCGAACGCGGCCATGTATTTCTTCAGAACCGGCGGGGTGTCGCGCTTGGGATCGATGGTAATGAAGACGGGCACGATGCGGTTCTTATCCGCGCCCAATTTTTCCAGCGCCGCCGCCATCAGGGCCGAGCGTGGTGGGGCAGACATCGGGACAAAAACTATAGCCGAAATAGATCAGCTGGTATTTGCCGTGGAACGAGCCGCTGGACCGGGGCTTGCCGTCCTGGTCGATCAGGGCATAAGGCCCGCCCACCGCGATCTGGCCGGTCGCCAAGGTGCGGCCAAGGGCCGGCACCTGATTGCCGGCCCGCCACAGGAAGCTGCCGACCACCACCGCCACGAACAGCAGGCTGATGATCAGCGTTGGCTTGGGTTTCAACATAGGTTCATGGTTTATTTTGTTTTGTCGCGGTTCCGGATGGAGTTGGTAGCGACAGCGTGCCAACGCTACACAGTTTTCCTGGAACCTGCTCTAATAGGCCTTGCCGCAAGAGGAAAGTGAAATTGGCGCTTTCGGTCGAGACGCGGGCAGCCCCGGCAAAACCCAGATTTTATGTCCCGTCTTTCTCCGGCGTTGACAGCGGCCGGGTCAGGCTGCGCACGCTTTCCAATCTCCGCTGGCTCGCCATCGCCGGTCAGTCGGTGGCGCTGTTTCTGGTCTATTTCGCTTTCGGCTACCGCCTGCCTCTGGTCTATTGCGCGCTGGCGATCGCGGCCAGCGTCGCCTTGAATGTGGTGTTGGCGCTGCGCTATCCGCCCAGCCACCGGCTCACCAATCGCGAGGCCAGCTATTATCTCGCCTTTGACGTGCTGCAATTGGCGGCGCTGCTTTATCTGACCGGCGGCATCACCAATCCCTTCGCCTTGATGTTCGTGGCCCCGGTGGTGATCGCCGCCGCTACCCTCAATCTCGGCAATACGCTGATCCTGGCGGGCATCGCCTTTGTTTCGGTGAGCCTGATCGGGGTCTTCCATCGTCCCTTGCCCTGGCCTCCGGCCGAAACCCTGGTTCTGCCGCAGCTTTATCAGGCCGGCATCTGGGCGGCGCTGGTGATCGGCATCGGGTTCACCTCGGTTTATGCCTGGCGGATCGCATCCGAATCCGCGCGCATGTCGGCGGGCCTGGCCGCGACCCAATTGGCGTTGGCGCGCGAGCATCGTCTGGCCTCGCTGGGCGCGCTGGCGACAGCGGCGGCGCATGAATTGGGAACGCCATTGGGCACCATCGCGGTGGTGGCGCGCGAATTGGAGCGGGCATTGCCGGCCAATTCCGCCGAGGCCGAGGATGTCAGGCTGTTGCGCGACCAGGCCGAGCGCTGCCGCGCCATCATCGCCCGGCTGGCCAATCCCGAAGAGGCCATGCTGGGCCAGGCGGGACGATTGCCGTTGGGAGCGCTGCTCGACGACATCGCCGGCCCGCATCGCGGCGAGGATCTCGCCATTACCGTGACGGTGCCGCAAACCGGCGCCGACAATCCCGTGCCTCAGGTCTGGCGGGCGCCGGAATTGCTGCATGGGCTGGGCAATATCATCGAGAACGCCGCCGATTTCGCCAGAAGCGAAGTGAGCATCACCGCCTCCTGGGACCCGAACACGCTCCATATCGTGATCGAGGATGACGGCCCCGGTTTCGCGCCGGAGATTTTCGAACGGATCGGCGAGCCCTATGTCACGTCGCGGCCCGGCCATCATGCGCTGGGCGATACCGAAATCGGTCCCGGCGCGCTGGGCGAGCATGAAGGCATGGGGTTGGGCTTCTTCATTGCCAAGGTCCTTCTGGAGCAGACAGGCGGGATGGTTAAAGCCATCAATCCGCCTAGCGGTGGCGCGCGGGTCTCGGTGACTTGGGCCAGGGGCGTGATCGACGGACCGGAACCGCCGGCCCAAATTGAGGCGGATTGACGCGCCCGCCCGGGGGTACTATGTCCCCCGCGCGAGGCGTTGGCCGGTGGCCTGCGGCATCGCCAGGATAAGCATGGACGCTGAAGACAAGACCCTCCTGATCGTGGAAGACGACCGCCCGCTGCGCGAAAGGCTGGCGCGGGCGATGGAAGCGCGGGGCTTTTCAGTGGTGATCGCGGAATTGGTGGCCGAAGGCCGGGCCCGGGCCAAGGAAGCGCCGCCGGCCTATGCGGTGGTCGATCTCAAGCTGGACGACGGCAACGGCCTGGATGTGGTGGAGACGCTGCACAGCGTCCGCCCCGATGGCCGGGTGGTGGTGCTGACCGGCTTCGGCAATATCGCCACCGCCGTGGCGGCGGTGAAATATGGCGCCATCGACTATCTGCCCAAGCCCGCCGACGCCGACGATATTCTGGCGGCCTTGATGGCGGCGCCGGGCGGCAAGCCCAAGCCGCCGGAAAATCCCATGTCGGCCGACCGGGTGCGCTGGGAGCATATCCAGCGGGTCTATGAGCTTTGCGGCCACAATGTTTCAGAGACGGCGCGGCGGTTGAACATGCATCGCCGGACCTTGCAACGGATTCTGGCCAAGCGCAGCCCGCGCTAGCGTTTCTTTTTCGGCGCCTGCTTTTTTGCGGGCTTCTTCGCGGGGGCTGCGGGTTTGCGCGCCTTCTTTTTTGTCTTGGCCTCGATCTGCAGCAGCCGCGCGCTCAGCAGTTCCATCAGCGTCGCTTTATCGAGCTTGGAAAGGCGCGCCAGCAGATAGGGAAAATTCCTATAATGGTCGGTGATATAGAAAAGCCTGGGCTCGGCCTCCAGCATCACATCGCGCATGTCCATCGAGCCGATGGCCAGCACCACCGCCTCTTCCTTGTGATGCACCCGGGTGAGGAATTTCTCGGCCACGAAAATGGCGGGCTTGCCGAAATAGGGGCCTTCGCTGGCGCCCTCTACGGACAAGGCGATCTTGCGGGCTTCAGCTCTGGTCAGCGGCATTGGGGATGATCAGGTTCGGCGAGGAGGTTTCGGCAATCGTGTCCAGGATAGCGGACAGACGCTCCGCTGCAACCTTCGCAAAAGAAATCGTCACTGCCTTCCTGCGGCTGGCATGCAGCGATTGCGCCTCCGACGGCTTGATGATTTCGCCGCCATAGCGGTCGGCCACGATCAGCCCGGTCTCGCCCGGCACATGCTCGGGCGGAAAATCCGGCGGGATCGCGAAATAAAACAGGTCGCAATAGTCCAGATATTCAGGCCATTTGCCGTCACCTTTGAGATCGGCCAGCGCCACCTTGATCTCCACCCCCAGCATCTCGCCGCCAGGGCCAAGCGCGGCGACATCCAGCCGCCGCCCGTTCGGCAGGGTGAATTCCTGGATCGGCGAGAAGCCTTGCTGGATCAAAAGCCGCGACACCCCGCGCGCCACTTCCGCCGCAGTGGAGGCCGAGATCACAACAGCCTCTCGTAAAAGCCGCCGAACCTGCCCTCCGGTTCGACCAGATGGATTTCCAGGATCCAGTGCCGCTCCCGTCCATTGCCGTCGGGGTCGCGCATTGGTTTCGGGTTGAGCGGGCCGATGCGGTTCAGCGCCTTGTCGCCCGGGATCAAGGCATGGGCGAATTCGCTCACGATATGGCCCGCGATCTTGCCGCCGAACCGCCAGCCGGCCTTGGCCGCGGCATCCTGGGCGAAAGCATAAAGCGCCGCGCCGGTCATATCCGGATCTTGGTGATAGTGTGCCTGCACGATCTCGAACAAGCGTGGCAGGTCGGCTACCAGCTTGAGCTTCAAGGGATCATCGCCCAGCACATAGCTCTTGCCGATATCGGCTTCCCAGGCCTCGAACACCGGGCCCAGATCGACATAGACGATGTCGTCGGCCGCGATGGCGCGGACCGGCGGATTATCGCCGGCGATGGTGACGCTGTTGGGTCCCGAACGGACGATGCGGCGGTGCCAATGTTTCTGGACGCCGAACACCCGGGCTGCCAATTCGCCGATGGCATTTTCGACCTCCCGCTCACTTAAACCGGCGCGGATCAGCCCCTCCCGTTCGATGGCATCGAACAATTCCAATGCTTTTGCCTGGGCCGCCTCCAATTTGGCGCGGCGATCCTGTTCGAAGAGCGGAAATTCGGCATTCATGGTGCAATTGGACCATCGCGGCCGGGCAAGATCAATCGGCCCGGTTGTACAAACCAATGCGCGATTTAGGATGGGCGCCATGAAGATGTTGGCCATGGCCCTGATGCTGGTGCCGCTTGCGGCCCATGCGGCACCCTGTCCCTGCGCCGATTTTTTCACCGGCGATGCCAAGCCCTTCATTGCCGAAGGGATCGCCCATGACACGACAACCGGGCGGTTCTTCGTCAGCGGCGTGGCAGCTCGGCGAATTCTGGTGATTGCGGATGGTCGGGCGCGGGAATTCGCCCATCTTGCCGGATGGGCTCTCACCCCTGGGCATGGCGGTGCGCGGTCGAACCCTGTGGGTAGCGGTCGCGACCCTGCCGCAAGGCGCGGGCCATGATGGGCCCTCGGCGCTGATGGCCTTCGATCTCGGAAATGGCGGCATTCGGAAAATCTATCCGGTGCCGGATTCAGGTCCGCATGTGCTGAACGATTTGGCTTTGGCGCCAGACGGCACGGTCTATGTCTCAGATGCGCGTGGCGGCTCGCTTTACCGCCTGACGCCCGGCGAAAGGGCTTTGTCGCACATGGGCAAGCCGGGAATGTTGAAATCGCCGCAAGGGATGGCAGTGAGCGCGGACGGAAAATCCCTGTTGGTGGCCGATTATGCGCGCGGCCTAACCAGATTTGATCTCGCGACCCAAGCGGTTCAAGCGCTGCAAATTCCGGAAGGCGCAAATGTCAAAGGCATCGACGGGCTGGCGCGACTCGCCGATGGCCGTTTTCTTGCCAGCCAGAACGGTCTCAAAGATCCCCGCATTCTGCGGTTGACTCTTTCACCGGACTGGACACGGCTTCTGAGGCTGGATGTCGTCGCGGCAGACGATTTGGCGGTGTCCGATCCATCCCTGGTCATGGCGGATGAAAGCGGAGCCTATCTGGTCGGCGTCAGCCAATGGGCATCGTTCGATCAGAACCGGCCGGCGCCGACAAAGCCGCTACAGCCCTGGCGCATCGTCCGGCTGGATCTCACTGGTCGTTGAGCGTGCCTTTGGTGGAGGCGGCCGCGCCATCCAGCTTCTCGTCCGGCGTCACCGCCTGCCGCAAGGCCCGCGCCAGACCCTTGAAGCAGGTCTCGACGATGTGATGGCTGTTGTCGGCATAGAGATTTTCGATATGCAGACACACCCCGGCATGCTGGGCAAAGGCCTGGAACCATTCCTTGAACAACTCGGTGTCCATCTCCCCCAGCTTGGGCTTGGGGATATTCACCCGCCAAATCAGATAAGGCCGGTTGGAAACATCGATGGCGACGCGGGTGAGCGCCTCGTCCATCGGAATGAGCGCCCAGCCGAACCGGATGATGCCGGAAAAATCGCCCAGCGCCTTCTTAACCGCCTGGCCGATGACGATGGCGGTGTCCTCGGTGGTGTGGTGGAAATCGACATGCAGATCGCCCTGGGCGCGGACCTTCAGGTCGATCATGGAATGGCGGGAAAAGCTTTCCAGCATGTGATCCAGAAAGCCGATGCCGGTATCGATGTCGCTTTCGCCGGTCCCGTCCAGGTCGAGGGAGACGGCGATCTCGGTCTCGCGGGTTTTGCGTTCGACAGTGGCGGTGCGCATCGAAATGTCTTTCAACCTGTTCGGTCCGCCTCCCTTGCGCGCGCCTCCGGCGCGCTGGCAGGGGAGGTGGTCGTAGCTGGCCCTCGGGCCAGCGAAGACCGGAGGGGTATGTAAGTGCTTATAGCAAGGGTTCCGATGGGCGTGAATCCCAGCTTGGCGGAGCAAATGTCAATTTTGGCATATGCTGTTGACCCCCCCGCCAAACCCTGTAAACAGAGGCCGCTTTTCAGCCAAGGACAATGCGATGGCGCGGTCGGACTATCTCTTCACCTCGGAAAGCGTCTCCGAAGGCCATCCCGACAAGGTCTGTGACCGGATTTCGGACGAGGTGGTGGACCTGTTTTTCCGCGAAGGCCCCAAGGAAGGCATGAGTCCCTGGGACATCCGTGCCGCCTGCGAGACCCTTGCCACCACCAACCGGGTGATCATCGCCGGCGAGACCCGTGGCCCCAAATCAGTGGGGATGAAAGAGGTGGAAGCTGTCGCCCGGGCCGCGATCAAGGATATCGGCTATGAGCAGGAAGGTTTTCACTGGCGGACCGCCCAGGTCGAGATCCTGCTGCATGCGCAATCCCCGCACATCGCCCAGGGCGTGGATGCCAGCGGCAACAAGGACGAAGGTGCCGGCGACCAGGGCATCATGTTCGGTTATGCCTGCCGCGAGACCCCGGTCCTGATGCCGGCGCCGCTCTATTACAGCCATCGGATACTCCAGCTTTTGGCCAAGGCGCGGAAAACGGGCAAGGAGCCAACCCTGGGGCCGGACGCCAAGAGCCAGATCACCTTGCGCTATGCCGGCGGCAAGCCGGTCGAAGCCACCCAGATCGTGCTTTCCACCCAGCATATGGACGAAAAGCAGACCTCCGCCGACATCCGCGCGATTGTGGAGCCCTATATCCGCCAGGCGCTGCCCGCCGAATGGATCAACGGCGGCACCGCCTGGCACATCAATCCCACCGGCGCTTTTGTGGTGGGTGGACCGGATGGCGATTGCGGGCTCACCGGCCGCAAGATCATCGTGGACACCTATGGCGGGGCGGCCCCCCATGGCGGCGGCGCCTTCTCGGGCAAGGATTCCACCAAGGTAGACCGCTCGGCTGCCTATGCCGCCCGCTATCTCGCCAAGAATGTGGTGGCGGCGGGCCTAGCCGACCGCTGCACCATTCAGATCGCCTATGCCATCGGCGTGTCCGATCCGCTGTCGGTCTATGTCGACACCCATGGCACCGGCCGGGTGGATGAGACCAAGCTGGAACGGGTGCTGCCACAGATGATGAGCCTGAGGCCGCGCAACATCCGCGAGCATCTGGGCCTCAACAAGCCGATTTATGCCCGCACCGCGGCCTACGGCCATTTCGGCCGCGAGCCCGACAGCGAGGGTGGGTTTTCTTGGGAAAAGACAGACCTGGCGGAACAGCTGAAAAATGCGATCTAGTCTTTAGGGAATAGTACGTCTTGGTCCCAGCTTTCTTCCCCCGCAAGGCGGAGCCTTTGGCGGGGGAAGATGTCCGTTAGCGGGCTTGCCCGCGTGGCGGACAGATGGGGGCGAAATATGACCGGACCTGAACAGCGTTCGCAGCCGGATCGGAAACGCCGCCAGCTCTATGGCCGCCGCAAGGGGCCGAAACTGTCCGACCGCCAGGTGGAGCTGCGCCGAACACTGTTAGAGAAGCTCCGGTTCGATCCGGCCAAAAACGCATTCAGTCAGTTCCCGAACAATGTTCAGGAGTTGTGGCTGGAAGTGGGCTTTGGCGCCGGCGAACATCTTTTCGAACTGGCAACCAAGAACTCAGATGTCGGCCTGATTGGCGCCGAACCCTATGAATCCGGGGTGGCCAAACTGCTGTCAAAACTGGCCGGCACATCCCTCCCCAATATCCGCATCTACGAAGGCGACGGCCGCGACATCATCGCCGCCCTGCCGGATGCATCCCTGAGTCGCTTTTTTCTGCTCTTTCCCGATCCCTGGCCCAAGACCCGCCATCGCAAGCGCCGCTTCCTGCAGATGGAAATGCTGGACGAATTGGCGCGGGTGCTGAAACCCGATGCCGAATTGCGCTTCGCCACCGACGACAAATCCTATCTCGCCTATGCGCTGGAGCGGCTGACGGCGCACCCGGCCTTTGAATGGACGGCAAAAGGACCCGGCGATTGGAAGCGCCGCCCCGCGGACTGGCCGGCGACCCGCTATGAGGCCAAGGCGATCAAGGGTCCGCCGGCTTATCTCAGGGTTCGGCGGGGTAGAAGGCCTGGCCCGGCACCAGCCGATCCTGGCTGTCCTGATCGCACAGCGCGTAGCTGAAGCCTTTCTGGATCGCCCAGGCCCCGACTTCGCCCTTCTTGCTGATGGCAAGGAAGCCTACTTGCTCATGGCGCGCTTCCGGCTTGCGCTTCAGGATGCGCTCCACCGTCGCTTTGCAGGCCGCCATGGGTCCCATGCCGCCCCGCATCAGTTCCACCACCAGGAAACTGCCGACATTGCGCATCACCTCTTCGCCGACACCGGTCGAGGTGGCGCCACCCACCTCATTGTCCACATAAAGACCGGCGCCGATGATGGGGCTGTCGCCCACCCGGCCATGGATTTTCCAGGCCATGCCGCTGGTGGTGCAGGCGCCGGACAGATTGCCATGCGCATCGATCGCCAGCATGCCGATGGTGTCGTGGTTCTTGGCGCCGCCGGGCGTGCCCAAGCCGTAGCTCTTCACTTCGACATTCGATTGCGGCTTGTAATGGGCGGTTTTCAGCCAATCCAGCCAGGCCTTGCGGGATTCCGGGGTCAGCAGTTTTTCCTTCTTGAAGCCCTGTTCCACCGCGAATTGGGTGGCGCCGTCGCCCACCAGCATCACATGCGGGGTCTTTTCCATCACCGCCCGGGCCACCGAGATGGGGTGGGCGATATATTCGATCGCGCCCACCGAACCGGCATTGCCATGCTCGTCCATGATGCAGGCGTCCAAGGTCACATGACCGTCGCGGTCGGGATAGCCGGCCCGGCCGACCGTATGGTTCTTGAGATCGGCCTCCGGCACCCGCACCCCGGCCTCGACCGCATCCAGCGCCCGCCCGCTTTTTGTCAGGACGGCCCAGGCCGCCTTGTTGGCGGGCACGCCGAACGGCCAGGTGGACACCACGCAAGGCGTTTTCAGCCTGATGCCCGCCGGACCGGTTGCGGCCGAGGCGGATTGGGCCAAAAGGGCGGGGGCAATAAGCGAGGCTTTGATCATATCGCGGCGGTCTGGCATGGCGGAACTCCCGGCTATCGAATGAGCTAGGGCACTCGGTTTTGCCGCCGCCGTCAACCGCCGGGTGACGGTTTCGGGAACTTCGGCTTTCTCTGTCGTTTGGGTGTCACAATGGGGATGAAAGCAATATGGCGGACGAGCGTGAAACCGGATTTTTCAGCGGATTGGATGCCGGCGATTTTACCGGCATCGGCATCGCCCTTTCCTGCTTTCTCTGGGCCCGCTCCATCTCGCCTGGCCAATACCGTTCAAGCCCGCGATTCAAGCCGAAATCAAGGCGGCCCAGGAGAGAACGAAGCCCGGTCCCAGAAGAAAAAGAATTAATTTCCGTTTGCCAGTTCGGCCGCCCGGAACCCACCTTGATAATAGGGTGCTTTGGGCCTAAATAGCGCCCATCCCCAACAACAAGAGCTGTTGTGTGGCGACCTGCCAAGGCCGCCGCGGGGCGGAAACTTTGCCATGGAGTCGCCGATCCTCACTGCCGCATCCCATTTGGAGCCGGTATTCGAGCCCGTCATCGAAAAGGCGGGTTTCAAGCTGGTGCGCCTGCGCGTGATCGGCGGCGCGCACCGGACATTGCAGGTCATGGCCGAGCGCGAAGACGGCAGCATGGATGTGGAAGGCTGCGCCCGGCTTTCCCATGCGCTGCTCGACTTTATCGAGGCCGAAGATCCGATCGAGGGCGATTATGAGATCGAGGTTTCCTCGCCCGGGATCGACCGGCCGCTGACCCGGATCAGCGACTTCACCCGCTGGAAGGGCCACGACGCCAAGATCGAGCTTTCGGCGCCGCTCGATGGCCGCCGCCGCTTCCGGGGCCGGTTGGAGGGTCTCGACGGCAATGATGTCGTGATCACCTCTGAGGGCAAGCGCGTACGATTTCCCTTCCGGTCCGTTTCGGAAGCAAAACTCGTTCTCACCGACAAACTCATTCAGGAAGATCTGAAGGCGCGCGAAACGCACCGAACCTTGGGAGACTAGAATGGCCAATACCGTTGCCGCCAACCGGCTCGAACTTCTGCAGATCGCCGACGCGGTCGCGCGCGACAAGTCCATCGACAAATCGGTGGTGCTGACCGCGATGGAAGAGGCGATGCAGCGCGCCGCCAAGGCGCATTACGGCGCCGAGAACGACATCAAGGTCGATATCGACCCCAAGACCGGCGAAACCCATGTCTCGCGCTATCTGCATGTGGTGGAACAGGTGGAGAACGACAAGACCGAAATTTCCCTGGAAGAGGCGCGCCGCCGCAATCCCGACGCCCAGGTGGGCGACATCATCGCCGAAACCCTGCCGCCGGTGGATTTCAACCGCATCAACGCCCAGAACGCCAAGCAGGTGATCGTGCAAAAGGTGCGCGACGCCGAGCGCGAGCGCCAATATGAGGAATATAAGGACCGGATCGGCGAAATCGTGCATGGCGTGGTCAAGCGCTCCGAATTCGGCTCGGTGGTGGTGGATCTCGGCAAGGCGGAAGGCGTGGTGCGCCGCGACGAGATGATCCCGCGCGAGAGCTTCCGCGCCGGCGACCGCATCCGCGCCTATATCTACGATGTGCGCCGCGAGACCCGCGGGCCGCAGATTTTCCTCTCCCGCAGCCATCCCCAATTCATGGTCCGCCTGTTCGCCCAGGAAGTGCCGGAAATCTATGACGGCGTGATCGAGATCCGGGCGGTGGCTCGCGATCCCGGTTCCCGCGCCAAGATCGCGGTGATCAGCAAGGATTCCTCGATCGATCCGGTGGGCGCCTGCGTCGGCATGCGCGGCGTGCGCGTCCAGGCGGTGGTGCAGGAACTCCAGGGCGAGCGCATCGATATCATCCCCTGGTCGCCGGAACCGGCGACCTTCATCGTCAATGCGCTGGCGCCGGCCGAAGTGACCAAGGTGGTGCTGGACGAAGACACCCATCGCGTCGAGGTGGTGGTGCCCGACGAGCAATTTCGCTGGCCATCGGCCGGCGCGGCCAGAATGTGCGGCTCGCCTCCCAGCTCACCGGCTGGCAGATCGACATCCTGACCGAGGCCGAGGAATCCGAGCGCCGGCAAAAGGAATTCGCCACCCGCACCCAGCTGTTCATGGAGTCGCTGGATGTGGACGAAACCGTGGCCCAACTGCTCGCCTCCGAAGGCTTCGCCACCATCGAGGATGTGGCCTATGTGGAGTTGAACGAACTGTCCCAGATCGAAGCCTTTGACGAGGAGACCGCGCAGGAATTGCAGAGCCGAGCGCTGGAATTCATCGAGGCCCGCAACAAGGAAATGGACGACAAGCGCAAGGCGCTGGGCGTCGAGGACGCGGTGCTGGAGGTCGAGGGCGTCACCCCCGCCATGGCGGTGACGCTGGGCGAGGGCGGCATCAAGACGCTGGAAGACCTGGCCGGCGCCGCGACCGACGATCTGCTGGGCTATTACGAAGTGAACAAGGAAAAGGAACGCGTCCGCATCCCCGGGGCGCTGGAAGGCTTCAATCTGTCCTCCGACGACGCCAACGCCATCATCATGAAGGCACGCGTCCAGATGGGCTGGATCGAACCCCCGGCCGAGGAAGAAGAGGTCACGGATGAGGAAATCGAGGGTGAGGAGCCGACCGAAGCCTGATGACGGCCGTGGCGCACAAAATGGATGAGGCGGAAGCGGCGGGGCAACGCCCCGGCGGCTCTGGCTCGCGCCAACGCCGTGATGATGGCGGCTCTGGCTCCCGCCAACGCCGTGACGATGGCGGCTCTGGCTCCCGCCAACGCCGCTGCATCCTCTCAGGTGAGGTGATGCCGGACGACCGGCTGATCCGCTTTGTGGCGGCACCCGATGGCCAGGTGGTTCCCGACGTCGCCGGGAAACTGCCGGGCCGGGGCCTGTGGGTCAGCGCCACTCGCGATGCCATTTTGGCGGCGGCAAAGAAAAACGCCTTTGCGCGCGCCGCCAAAGCGCATGTGACGGCCGGCCCCGACCTCGCCGACAGGGCGGAAAAGGCACTGGTCTCGCGCATGCTGGGCGATCTGGGTCTGGCGCGCCGATCCGGGGCGCTGCTGCTGGGATTCGACAATATCCTGCGCGCGTTGGAGACGCCCCAGCCGCCGGCGGTGATGATAGAGGCCAGCGACGGTTCGGCCGACGGCAAGCGCAAACTCGCCAACGCCGCGCATGCGCGGGGATTGAAACCGCAAGTGGTGGAAGGACTTACCAGCGCCGAATTGGGCTTGGCCTTGGGGCGCGAGAATGTGATACATGCCGCCGTCCAACCGGGCGGCTTGGCGGAACGTCTGATCTGTGACGGGAAACGCCTTCGGGGGTTCCGCACTGCAATGCCGGCCGGAAGCGAAAGAGATTTATGAGCAATACCGACGAAACCAAGCGCCCGAAAACGCTGTCGCTGAAAAAGACGGAGACCTCGACCGTCAAGCAGAGCTTCAGCCATGGCCGCACCAAGGCCGTGGTCGTCGAGAAGAAGCGCACCTTGGGCGCGCCCAGCCCGGTCAAGCCGGCCGCCGCCAAGGCGGCGCGGGCCGAAAAGCCGCAAGCGCTGGCGGCGGAAAGCGCCAAGCCCGCCGCCAAGGCGGCGCCCGCGCGCGGGGTGGTGCTGCGCCAGCTCTCGGAAGAGGAAAAAGCCCGCCGGGCCGCGGCCATCGCCGATGCCCGGGTCTCGGATGCCGAAGCCCGCCGCCGGGCCGAGGAAGAGGCACGCCGCCGCGCCCTTGAAGAAGAAAAGATGCAGACGGAGCGCGCCGCCGCCGAACGCCGCAAGACCGAGGAGGAAGCGCGCAAGGCGGCCGAGGCCGAAGCCCGCCGCCATGCCGAGGCGGAGGCCGCGCGCCGCACCGAACCCAAGACCGCCAGCCGCAGTCGGCCGAGAATCTGCGCCGGCGCCCGGTGCAGGAAGAGGAAGAAGAAGGCCAGACCAAGAAGGTCGGCAACAAGATCATTCCGGTCAAGCCGGCCACGCCCAGAAAGACCGGCGAAGGCGAACGCCGCCGCGGCAAGCTGACGGTGACGCGGGCGCTGGAAGGCGATGACGAGCGTACCCGCTCGGTCGCCGCCTATCGCCGGCATCTGCAGCGTGTCAACAAGGGCCATCAGGTGCAGCAGGCCGGCCCCGCCGGCCCCCGCGACATCACCATTCCGGAAACCATCACCGTTTCAGAGCTCGCCAACCGCATGGCGCGCCGGGTGGTGGATGTCATCAAGGTTCTGATGAAGAACGGCATGATGGCGACGCCCAACGACGTGATCGATGCCGACACCGCCGAACTGGTGGCGTCGGAATATGGCCATGTGGTCAAGCGGGTGGCCGAAAGCGATGTGCTGGAAGGCCTGATCGGCGCCCCGGATGAAGAGTCCGCGCTCAAGTCGCGGCCGCCGGTGGTCACCGTCATGGGTCACGTCGATCATGGCAAGACCTCGCTGCTGGATGCCTTGCGCAAAACCGATGTCGCGACCGGCGAGGCGGGCGGCATCACCCAGCATATCGGCGCCTATCAGGTTCAATTGAAATCGGGCCAGAAGATCACCTTCCTGGATACGCCGGGCCATGCCGCCTTCACCCAGATGCGCGCCCGCGGCGCCAAGGTTACCGATCTGGTGATCCTGGTGGTGGCGGCCGATGACGGGGTGATGCCGCAGACCGTGGAAGCGATCGCTCATGCCAAGGCCGCGCATGTGCCGATGATCGTGGCGATCAACAAGATCGACAAGGGCGACGCCAATCCCAACCGGGTCAAGACCGAACTGCTGCAGCACGAGGTCCAGGTCGAGGATATGGGCGGCGAAACCCAGGCGGTCGAGGTGTCGGCCATCAAGGGCACCAACCTCGACAAGCTGGAAGAGGCCATCCTGCTGCAGGCGGAAATTCTCGACCTCAAGGCCAATCCCGGTCGCAGCGCCGAAGGCGCGGTGATCGAGGCCAAGCTGGACAAGGGCCGCGGCCCCGTCGCCACCGTGCTGGTCCAGCGCGGCACTTTGAAAGTGGGCGATATCGTGGTGGCGGGCTCCGAATGGGGCAGGGTGCGCCTGTTGCAGAATGATCGCGGCGAGACCGTGGAGTCCGCGGGCCCCTCCATGCCGGTGGAAGTGCTGGGCCTTTCCGCGCCGCCCGAAGCCGGCGACGAGATGGTGGTGGTGGAGTCCGAGTCCCGCGCCCGCGAAGTGGCGGAATATCGCGCCAGGAAGCGGCGCGAGGCCCGCCAGGCTTCGTCCAGCCGCCAGACTCTCGATCAGCTGCTCAAGACCCGCGAGGCGGGCGAAAAGCGCCTGTTGCCGCTGGTGCTCAAATCCGATGTGCAGGGCTCGGTGGAAGCGATCCAGGGCGCGCTCGCCAAGCTCGGCACCGACGAAGTCGGCGCCCAGATTTTGCAGGCCGGCGTGGGCGGGATCACCGAGAGCGACGTCATCCTCGCCCATGCCTCCGGCGCGGCGGTGATCGGCTTCAATGTCCGGGCCAATGCCCAGGCCCGCGAGCGGGCCAAGCGCGACGGCGTCGAGATCCGCTATTACAACATCATCTATAACGTCGTGGACGATGTGAAGGCGACCCTGTCGGGCCTGTTGGCGCCGGAGACGCGGGAGAAATTCCTCGGCAACGCGGAAATCCTGGAAGTCTTCACCATCTCCAAGGTGGGCAAGGTTGCCGGCTGCCGGGTCACCGAGGGATTGGTGCGCCGCGGCGCCAAGGTGCGGCTGATCCGCGACAATGTGGTGATCCACGAAGGCGAGCTTTCCACCTTGAAGCGCTTCAAGGATGAGGTGCGCGAAGTCCAGGTCGGCCAGGAATGCGGCATGGCCTTCACCAATTACCAGGACATCCAGAAGGGCGATGTGATCGAGTGTTTCGAGGTCGAAACCATCCAGCGCGCGCTGTGAGGGACTATGTCCAGACATCGCACGCCACGCGGCGGCGGCCGCATTTCCACCCGCCAGGCCCATCGCGATTTGGGGCCGTCCCAGCGCCAGCTTAGGGTGGGCGAGATGCTGCGCCATACCCTGGCGCAGATTCTGAACCGGTCGGATGTGCGCGATCCCGATCTGGAAGGGGTCTCGGTCACCATCACCCAGGTCAAGCCCTCCGCCGACATGCGCTATGCCACCGTCTATTGCGCGCCCTTGGGCGGCGGGAACGCGGACTCGGTGATCACCGCGCTCAATCGCCACAAGGGATTCCTGCGCGGCGAGATGGGTCATATGATCGCGATCAAATTCACGCCCGAACTGCGCTTTGTCGAAGACCGCTCCTTCGCCGAGGCCGAGAAGATCGAGAACTCTTCTCAAATCGCCCGAAGTCCAGCGCGATCTGGCTTCGCCGCAAGAAGGCGGCGAAGCCGATGATTGACCCCCCTCTGTCCGCCACGCGGGCAGTGAGGCCGGAGAACAAATCTCTGGGCAGAGATTTTGCCGGCCGAACGCCAGCGGACATCTCCCCCCGCCAGCGCTTCGCGCGCGGGGGAAGAAAGCCTGTGCACGGGTAGGCATTGGCATGGGTAGGAAAAAGAAAGGCAATCCCGTCCATGGCTGGGTGATCCTGGACAAGCCGTCCGGCATCACCTCCACCCAGGCCGTCGCCCAGGTGCGCCGCATCTTCGACGCCCAGAAGGCGGGCCATGCCGGCACGCTGGATCCGCTGGCCACCGGCATCCTCGCCATCGCGCTTGGGCGAGGCCACCAAGACGGTGCCTTTCGTGCAGGATGCCGCCAAGATCTATCGCTTCACCGCCCGCTGGGGCGAGGCGCGGGACAGCGACGATGCCGAGGGCAAAGTCACCGCCACCAGCGCCGCGCGACCCGGCCGGGCTGCGATCGAAGCGATGCTGCCCCGCTTCACCGGCACCCTGACCCAGGTCCCGCCGGCCTATTCGGCGGTCAAGGTGCGGGGAGAACGCGCTTATGACCTGGCCCGGGAGGGGGAGGAAGTGACCCTGGAACCCCGCCAGGTCCAGGTCCATGAGGCCCGGCTGATCGGGGCCGAAACCGACACGGCCGAGTTCGAAATCCTTTGTGGCAAAGGCACTTACGTCCGCTCCTGGGTCCGCGATCTGGCCCGGGAATTGGGGACTTTGGGCCATGTGTCCCAGCTCCGGCGGACCCGGATCGGCCCTTTCCGGGAAAAAGACGCGGCCGGGCTGGAAACGCTAACCCCTTTACTGCATAGTCCCGCCGCTTTTGCGTATCTGAAGCCCCTTTCGACCGCGCTGGACGGCATCCCGGCGCTGGCTGTGACGGGCGGCGATGCGGTCCGCCTTCGAAGCGGCAATTCCATCCTCATCCGCGCGAATCTGTTCGCCCGCATGGAGACGGCTTTTGCCGAAAAGGGCGGGCTCCAGGGGCAGACCGTCTTCCTCAAGGACGAGACGGACGCGCCCGTGGCATTGGCCGAGATCGCCGATGGCGAGCTTCGCCCCTTTCGTGTTTTTCAACTTTAGGACGGTTTTTCTCATGTCCTATCGCTTCGCTAATTGAGGACCGATGACCGATGATTACGCCTGAACGCAAGAAAGAACTGATCGCCGAATATGCGACCAAGAGTGGGGACACCGGTTCGCCGGAAGTCCAGGTCGCGATCCTGTCGGAGCGCATCGCCAATCTGACGGAACACTTCAAGACCCACGCCAAGGACAATCATTCCCGCCGCGGCTTGATCAAGATGGTGTCCGAGCGGCGCGGGCTGCTCGATTACGTCAAGGCCAAGGACGTCAAGCGCTATGAGGCGCTGATCGCGCGCCTGGGCCTGCGCCGCTGAGTTCGCGCGCAAACAGATTTGGCACGGCCGCGCGCCGGCATTCCCGGAACGACGTCTCCCGGGACATGCCTCGCGCACGGCCGTGTCGTTGCTCCGCGGGGGATGAGCTTCCGTAGGGCAGGCTCCATAGGGGAGCTTTGAAGAAGCACGGGCGCAATCCGGCGCACGCGATGACGAAAGAAACCGATATGTTCAATATTCACAAAGAAAGCTTCGAATGGGGCGGACGCACCCTCACGCTCGAAACCGGACGGATGGCCCGTCAGGCCGACGGCGCGGTGCTGGCCACCTATGGCGAAACCATCGTGCTGGCCACCGTGGTCGGCGCCGCCTCGCCCAGGGAAGGCGTGGATTTCTTCCCGCTCACCGTCAATTACCAGGAACGCTATTATGCCGCGGGCAAGATTCCGGGCGGCTATTTCAAGCGCGAGCGCGCGCCGACCGAGCGCGAGACCCTGATCTCGCGGCTGATCGACCGGCCCATCCGGCCGCTTTTCGCGGAAGGCTACCGCAACGAGACCCAGGTGGTGGCGCAGGTTCTGTCCCACGATCTGGAGAACGATCCCGACATCGTGGCGCTGGTGGCGGCTTCCGCCGCCCTCACCATCTCCGGCGTGCCCTTCATGGGGCCGATCGGCGCGGCGCGCGTCGGCTATATCGACGGCGAATATAAGCTCAATCCCTTCATCGACGAGATGCCGAATTCCAAGCTCGATCTGGTGGTGGCCGGCACCCGCGATGCGGTGATGATGGTGGAATCCGAGGCCCAGGAATTGTCCGAAGAGGCGATGCTGGGCGCGGTGATGTTCGGCCACAGGGAGATGCAGCACGCCATCGACGCCATCATCCGGCTGGCGGAAAAAGCGGCGAAGGATCCCCGTCCGGTGCCGGAAGACGCCAACGGCCCGGTCCGCGAGCGTATCACGGTCGCGGCCACGCCGGGCCTGGCCAAGGCGTTCCAGATCGCCGACAAGCATCAGCGCCGCGACGCGCATTGCCGCGGAACGCAAGAGCCTGGCGGCAAATTTCGTCGGCGAAGGCGAAGGCAAGGTTGCGGCCAACACCTTCTCCAACCTGATGCATGATGTGGAAGCCCATGTGATGCGTTCGGCGGTGCTGGACACCAAGAAGCGCGTCGACGGCCGCGATCTCACCACCGTGCGCCCCATCGTGGCGGAAGTGGGCGTTCTGCCCCGCACCCATGGTTCGGCGCTGTTCACCCGCGGCGAGACCCAGGCCCTGGTGATCGCCACCCTGGGCACGGCGGAGGACGAGCAATTCGTCGACAGCCTGGAAGGCACCAGCAAGCAGACCTTCATGCTGCACTACAATTTCCCGCCCTACAGCGTGGGCGAGACCGGCCGCATGGGCTCGCCCGGCCGGCGCGAGATCGGCCATGGCAAGCTCGCCTGGCGCGCCATCCATCCGATGCTGCCGTCGAAGGAAAGCTTTCCCTACACCATCCGGGTGGTGTCGGAGATCACCGAGTCCAACGGCTCCTCGTCCATGGCGACGGTGTGCGGCACCTCGCTGGCTTTGATGGACGCGGGCGTTCCCATCACCAAGCCGACCGCCGGCATCGCCATGGGCCTGATCCTGGAGGGATCGCGCTATGTGGTGCTGTCGGACATTCTGGGCGACGAGGATCATCTGGGCGACATGGACTTCAAGGTGGCCGGCACCGAAGACGGCGTCACCAGCCTTCAGATGGACATCAAGATCGCCGGCATCACCGAGGAAATCATGCGGGTGGCGCTGGATCAGGCCAAGGGCGGGCGCCTGCATATCCTGGGCGAGATGAACAAGGCCATCCAGGGTGCCCGGGCCGAGCTCGGCGAGCATGCGCCGCGCATCGAGCAGATGAAGATCCCCACCGACAAGATCCGCGACGTGATCGGCACCGGCGGCAAGGTGATCCGCGAGATCGTGGAAAAGACCGGCGCCAAGATCAATGTCGAGGACGACGGCACGGTGAAGATCGCCTCCGCCGACGGCGAGTCGATCAAGGCGGCGGTCAAATGGATCAAGTCGCTGACCGCCGAGCCGGAAGTGGGCGAAATCTATGACGGCAAGATCGTCAAGGTGATGGATTTCGGCGCCTTCGTGAATTTCTTCGGGCCCAAGGACGGCCTGGTTCATGTCAGCGAATTGGCGCCGCATCGCGTCGCCAAGCCGTCGGACGTGGTTAAGGAAGGCCAGGCGGTGAAGGTCAAGCTGCTCGGCTTCGACGATCGCGGCAAGGTCCGCCTGTCCATGAAACAGGTGGACCAGGCGACCGGCGAAGACCTGTCGAAGAAAGGGGCGAAAGCGGAAGCCGAGCGCCCGCAGACCTGACCGATTTGTCATCAACAACGCCCGCCGGCTCTTTAAGCTTGCGGGCGTTTTTCTTTGCACCGGGCGCGCGCGCCACGTTAGGTTTTCGACGCATTCCCCAGGGAAGGCTTGAGGTTTTGACGGTCCTGATGCGGCTGATCGCTTTGGTGATGATCGTGACGGCCCTGGTGCTTCTGGGCGCCGATGCGCTGACCTCGCTGGAAAAGGGCGGGGTCATCACGGTCCGGTCGCTTGACCAGATCTGGTCGATTATCAGTCCCGCTTCGCTCGGCGCCTTCAAGAGCTGGGCCCAGCATGAGGTGCCCGCCCTGGCCCAAAGCATTTATTCGGCGCTGGCGATGCCGGGCTGGGGCCTGATCGGGGTTATCGGGGTGCTTATCGCTTTTATCTTCGGCCGCCGGTCGGGAGTCGAATAATCGGGACGTTCTTTTGCGCCCTGAGTTCGTCGCTCGTCGCTCATGGGCGTCTTGCCCGTTCATAGCGCCAGCGTATGAACGCTCCTCGCTCCTGCTCAGGACTAAAATAACGCCCCTTGGAAAATCTCCTCTGCTATCGATTTCTGCCCGGAACCCAGAGCACATCGCCCATGCCGGCATCGTTGGCGGCCCGCGCCATCACGAACAGGTGATCGGACAGGCGGTTGGCATAGTGCAGGGCGCTGGGATTGACCGGTTCCAGCGCCGCCAGCTCGGCGATGGCCCGCTCCGCCCGCCTGGTAATGGCGCGGGCCAGATGCAGCCGCGCCGCCAGGGCGGTGCCGCCCGGCAGCACGAAGGAAGTGAGTGGCTGAAGCGCCGCATTCATGGCGTCGATCTCCCGCTCCAGCCGCTCCACCTGGGCGGGCACGATGCGCAATTGCCCGTGCCGCCTTGCCTTCTTCCGGCATGCTCAGATCCGCGCCCAGATCGAACAGGTCGTTCTGGATCCGGGCCAGCATCGCATCCTGATCGCCTTCCGCATCCAGCCGGGCGATGCCGATGGCGCTGTTGGCCTCGTCCACCGCGCCGATGGCGGTGATGCGCGGCGAGAATTTGGCCACCCGCGAACCGTCGCTGAGGCCGGTCTGCCCGCTATCGCCGGTTTTTGTATAGATTTTATTGAGCCGAACCATGCGGCAACCTTAGCCTCTTGCCCGCCAAAGCGTAAGCATTATGATCCGCCCGCCCAATTCAGACAGAGTGTCCCATGCCGGTCGAAGCTCCAGAAATCATCGAAGTCAATTCCACCCGCGTCTCCTGCGACGGCATCGGCGGGGGTCTGGGCCATCCGCGCGTCTATCTGGAGATGGGCGACGAGAATTTCGTGGAATGCCCCTATTGCGACCGCCGCTTCGTGCTGCGCGGCGGCGCCAAAGGCCACTCTCATTGAGTAGGGGGCATTGACCCTGAAGAAAGGCGATCATCTCTATCTGATCGACGGCTCGGGCTATCTGTTCCGTGCCTATCATGCCTTGCCGCCGCTCACCCGCAAGTCCGACGGCCTGCCGGTGGGGGCTGTGTCGGGCTATTGCAACATGCTGTGGAAGCTGCTCGAGGATATGAAGGCGGGCGAAAGGCCCAGCCATCTGGCGGTGATCTTCGATGCCGGCGAAAAGACTTTCCGCAACGACATCTACCAGGCATACAAGGCGCACCGTCCGCCGCCGCCGGAAGACCTGATCCCGCAATTTCCCCTGGTGCGCGATGCCACCCGCGCCTTCGGCGTCGCCTGCATCGAGATGCCCGGCTACGAGGCCGACGACCTGATCGCGACCTATGCCCGCATGGCGCGGGAGGCCGGCGCCCGCTGCACCATCGTCTCCTCCGACAAGGATTTGATGCAGCTGGTGGTGGACGGCAAGGTCGAGCTTTACGACAGCATGAAGAGCAAGCGCATCGCCTCCGCCGGAGGTGATGGAGAAATTCGGCGTCGCCCCCGACAAGGTGGTGCAGGTGCAGGCGCTGGCCGGCGATTCGACCGACAATGTGCCCGGCGTGCGCGGCATCGGCGTCAAGACCGCCGCCGAACTGATCGGCCAGTATGGCGATGTCGAGACGCTGCTCAAACGCGCCTCCGAGATCAAGCAGAACAAGCGCCGCGAGACCCTGATCGAGAATGCCGAGAATGCGCGGATCTCGCTCAGGCTGGTGACCCTCGATGAAAAAGTTCCGGTCAAGGAAATGCCGGACGAATTCGCGCGTGCACGAGCCGGATGCCAAGGAATTGATCGGCCTTCTTGAAGGCGATGGAGTTCAACACCATCACCAAGCGGGTGGCGGCGCATTTCGAGGTCGAGGACGTCGATGCCATCGCCGCCGCGCCCGCATTGTCGCATGGTTCTCCGCCCGGAATCGAATTGCCGGAGCCCGCGCCGTCCGAGCCTGCGGCCGACATTCGCGCGCCCATCGATCACGACGCCTATGTCACCGTGACGGCGGCCAAGGATCTGGACGATTGGGTCGCGCGCGCCCGCGACAGGGGCATCGTCTGCGTCGATACCGAGACCACCTCGCTTGATCCGATGCAGGCGGGTCTGTGCGGCGTGTCGCTGGCGCTGACGCCGGGCGATGCCTGCTACATCCCATGCGGCCATCGCCGCGGCGAGGGCCTGGCGTTGGAGGGCGGCGGCGACATTCTGCAGATGCGCGAAGCCGATGTGCTGAAGCGGCTGAAGCCGCTGCTGGAAGACCCCACGGTGCTGAAGGTGGGGCAGAATCTCAAATACGACGCCCTGGTGTTCCTGGAGCGCGGCATCCGGCTCGATCCCATCGACGACACCATGCTGATGTCCTATGTGCTGGAAGGCGGCCTGCACGGCCATGGCATGGACGAATTGTCCGAGTTGCATCTGTCCCACACGCCCATCGCCTTCAGCGAAGTCGCCGGCAAGGGCAAGGACAAGATCACGTTCGACTGCGTGCCGGTCAAGGAGGCGACCCGGTATTCCGCCGAAGACGCCGATGTCACTTTGCGCCTGCATATGCTGCTCAAGCCCAAGCTGGGCGAGACCGGCAAACGCACCGTCTATGAGACGCTGGAGCGGCCGCTGGTCATGGTCCTGGCCGATATGGAGCAGGCCGGCATCACCATCGATCCCGATCTGCTGCGCCGGCTCTCCAACGATTTCGCCAAGACCCAAAACGGGCTGGAAAAGCAGATCCGCAAGCTGGCGGGCGAGGATTTCAACATCGGCTCGCCCAAGCAGCTGGGCGATATCCTGTTCGGCAAGATGGGGCTGGAAGGCGGGCGCAAGACCAAGACCGGCGCCTGGTCCACCGATGTGGACGCGCTGGAGGATCTGGCGGCGCAAGGCCACGACATCGCCAAGAAGGTGCTGGATTGGCGCGGGTTGGCCAAACTGCGCGGCACCTATACCGACGCCCTGCCCAGCTACATCAATCCCAAGACCGGCCGGGTGCACACCTCCTATGCGATGGCGTCCACTTCCACCGGCCGGCTCGCCTCCACCGATCCCAATCTGCAGAATATTCCGGTCCGCACCGAGGAAGGCCGCCGCATCCGCCAGGCCTTCATCGCCGCCAAGGGCATGAAGCTGATCAGCGCCGATTACAGCCAGATCGAATTGCGTCTCTTGGCCCATATCGCCGACATTCCCCAGCTGAAAAAGGCCTTTGCCGACGATCTCGACATTCACGCCATGACCGCGTCGGAAATCTTCGGCGTGCCGGTGAAGGACATGCCCGCCGAAGTGCGCCGCCGCGCCAAGGCGATCAATTTCGGCATCGTCTATGGCATTTCCGGTTTCGGCCTGGCCAACCAGCTCGGCATCGCCCAAAGCGAGGCCAGCGATTACATCAAGAAATATTTCGCCCGCTTTCCCGGCATCCGCGATTATATGGAAAACACCAAGCAGTTCGCCCGCACCCACGGCTTTGTCGAGACCCTGTTCGGGCGGCGCATTCACATCCGCGAGATCAATTCGAAAATTCCGGGTTTTCGCGGCGGCGCGGAGCGGGCCGCGATCAACGCGCCGATCCAGGGCTCCGCCGCCGACATCATCCGCCGCGCCATGGTGCGGCTGCCTTCCGCGCTCGCCGACAAAAAGCTCGCCGCGAAAATGCTGCTGCAGGTGCATGACGAATTGATCTTCGAGGCGCCCGATAGGCAAGTCGAGCCGACCCGCAAGCTGGTCGCCACCGTAATGGAGAAGGCGGCTCTTCCGGCGGTGGCGATTTCCGTCCCCCTGGTGGTGGAGGCGCGGGCCGCCGACAATTGGGACGCCGCGCATTGACCGTTAATCGTGCCCTGGCCGCCGGCCTCGCCATCGCTGTGCTGCTGCTCAATTTTGCGGTGGAGCATGTCCTGGCCGGCGCACGCGGTATCGCGGTTCTCATTCCCGGCCTGCTCGATTTCATTCCGACCTGGAATCGCGGCGTCTCTTTCAGCCTGTTCTGGCAGGATGGCGACCGGGGCCGTTATGTCCTGATCGCGGTGCTGGCATCGGTGGTGGTGCTTGTCGGCCTGCTGGCCTGGCGATCGGTCAACCGGCTGGAGGCAGCGGGCTATGGCTTGGTGATCGGCGGGGCACTGGGCAATCTGGCCGACCGCAGCCTCGACAGCGCGGTATTCGATTATCTTTTCCTCCATTTGGGGCAAATCTCATTGTTCGTGTTCAATTTTTCGGACTTCGCAATCTCGGCGGGCGCTCTATTGCTGGTGGCCTATGCGCTGCAGTCGTCACGGGTGAGCGCCCCATATAGTTGACGAAGTCATATATTTATATGACGATATCAACTATGTTGGAACAGGACCTCCAGGCCCGCGAAATCCGCCGTTTCAACCGCTTTTATACCCGCCAGATCGGCGTTTTGGCGGAAGATCTGCTCGACACGCCATTTTCCCTGGCCGAGGCCCGTCTGCTTTATGAAATCGCCCAGGGCGAGCCGGTGACGGCGGCGGCCCTCAAGGCCGCAACCGGCCTCGATCAAGGCTATCTGAGCCGGCTGCTGGCAGGGCTGGAAAGGCAGGGCCTGGTCGCCAAGCGCGCCCATCCCGAGGATGGCCGGGTGCGGCTGCTGCACCTGACGGCCAAAGGCCGCACCGCCTTTTCCCGGCTGGATAGCCGCGCCCAGGCGGCCACCTTGGCGGTTCTGGACGCGCATAGCGAAAAGGAGCAGCAGGAGATCGTCCATCACATGCGGGCGCTGCTGCGGCTCCTGTCTCCCGAGCCCAAATCCGCACCCGCGATCGTCCTGCGGCCGCTCCGGCCGGGCGATCTGGGCTGGGTGATCCAGAGACAGGCCATTCTCTATGCCCAGGAATATGGCTGGGACGGATCCTACGAAACCCTGATCGCGGGCATCCTGGGCAAATTCCAGAACGGCCCGGGCGAGCAAGGCTGGATCGCGGAATTGGACGGCGCCCCCGCCGGCGCGGTTTTCGTGGTGCGCGAAAACGATGAGGTGGCGCGGCTTCGGCTCCTGCATGTCGAACCCTTCGCGCGCGGTCAGGGATTGGGCCGCGTTCTGGTCGATACCTGCGTCATCTCCGCCCGCAATGCCGGCTACAAGATGCTCAGGCTATGGACCAACGATGTGCTGGTCTCGGCGCGGCGCATCTATCAGGCGGCCGGCTTCAAGCTGGTGAACGAAGAACCGCATCACAGTTTCGGCAAGGACCTGGTCGGCCAGACTTGGGAGTTGCCGCTTTAAGCGATATAACTGCCGCTTCAGGCTGCCATGGATTTGAGGCCGGTTTCGGCGGTGATACCGGCCTTGCCCAGGTCCGTGATCAATTCGGCCATGGCCGCATCATTGTCCGAGCCCGGCTGGCCGGCAAAATAGCCGGTCAGGAATCCCGGCCTGCCAAGGCAGACGAGGATAGTCTCCCGCGCCTTTTCCGACAGCGTGCCTTCGGTGAAGAATCCGCCCGCCGTCAGCTTCAAAAGCGTGGAAACCTTTTCGACCGGACTGGGGCTTCTGGCATCCAGATTTTCGAACAATTTGGCGCGCGCCGCCGCCTCGAAAGCCAGCCGGTCCATGCGCCCGGCGATTTCCTCCTGCTGCTCATCCACAAAGCTGGAACGCCGCACCCGGGTTTGCAATTGGGTGAGCCTTTGCAGGCGCTGCAGGACCGGGACTTTCGGATCCAGGAAGAAACTCTCAAAGGCGGCGGAATTCAGGACCGGTATGACGAAACCCGCCAGCTGCCGCTTATTCTCGATGCCGATAATGTTCTCTTCCACGAACAGCAGCCGCTCCATTTTTTCGTCGGGGGGGCAATCATGGATATGGCCGCTCAAACTTTCCTGCGTGACCAGACGCTTGGAGCGAAGCGTAAAGGCGGCGATCAGATTCTCATGGCTGAGAAATTTGCCCACCCCCAGAACCACGCGATTGGCCAGCCGGCGCAGCGCCGTCAGTTCCTCGACCAGTGAATCGGGCCTCAACCGCTTGGCGCTCTTGAATTCAGCGACGATGCGGCTGGCGATGGCGGTGCGCGCCTCCGGCAATTCGTCGGCGGCGAACCGGGCGGAAAGCGCCGCCAGCGCGCCCTGCTCGGGTCCCGGCTGGCATTTGCCCAGAAAAAGCTCGACCAGCCGGGACAGGGCTTCGGCGAGATTTTCCGAAGATCCCAGCAACTCATGCAGTGCGGTGGAAGCGCTCAAGGCCTCCGCCATGACGGCGTCGATGGACGACAGCACCAGGGCCCGCTCCTCCTCGGCCCCGGGCGCCTTTTCCAGGATTTCCAGCAGCGCCAGGATCTTCTCGTTCCAGCCATGCGTGTCGCTGCAGATGGCGCGCCAGGGCGCCGTTAAAGAGATAGGCGGCATCGCCCTTGCCCGCCAGTCCGGCCGCCAGTTCGGCGAACTGGTCGGAACGCGGGTTGGGGAACAGGCCCTTGCGCTGGTCGCGGATGACGCGTTGCGTCGCCTGGGTGGTGAGTTCGTTGAGATTCTTGACGATCTGCTGGACCGGTACAGAGCCGGATGCAGCCTGGGCGACCGCGATCTTCTGAATGGCATGCTGGTAAAGCGTGCCGGTCGCCTCCAGCTTGTCCAGCATGTCGGCCCGATGGATCAATTCGGTGATGGTGATCTTGTTGCGGGCCAGAAAATCGCTCAGCAGCCGCATCATGGTCTGGCGGGCGTGATAGGAATAAAGATCATCCGGCTTGAAGCAGGGCAGCGAGGGCGGGCGCGTCTTCCTGCGCCGGGGCCATCTTCATCTGATTATGGCCGTCTTCGAAAATCTTCAGCGACAGATAATCCCCGGTGTCCTCGTCATAGGTTTCCTTGATGACCTTGACGCCGGTGGCCTTCTCGCCCTCCATCATCTCCCGCGCCATGGTCAGGGCGCGATCGCGCTCGGCCAGAACCTCGTGCAAGGCCCAGCCGCCGCGGGCGCCGGACCGGCGAAACACTTCGAAATGAACCTGACGCGCCATCGTCCCCTGCATGGCCGGTACGCAACCCGCCAATTCTGCCGGGCGCTCCATTGAAACAGGGTTAATGCCCGTCAAACAACCGTGATTTCGGGATGTTCGCCGCAAAGCCGGCAAGCCGGGTCCGGGTCCAGAGAAATCGTCCGGAAGCGCGCCGCCAAAGTGTCGGCAATCAGGATTCTGCCGGCCAGATTTTCGCCGACACCGGCGATCTGTTTCAGCACTTCCAAGGCCTGCAGCGATCCCATCACGCCGGCGGCGGCGCCCAACACGCCGGTCTCCGAACAGCTTGGCACCGTGCCGGGCGGCGGCGGCGACGGAAACAGGCAGCGATAACAGGGATAGGCGCCGGTCTTGTCCCAGGGCTTGAAGGTGGCAAGCTGACCGTCGAATTCGGTCACCGCCGCCGAAACCAAAATCTTCTTCGCGAAGAAACAGGCATCGTTGAGCAGAAAGCGGGTTTCGAAATTGTCCGTGCCGTCGGCGATGATGTCATAGTCCGCGATCAGGGCCGCCGCATTGTCCGCCGTCAGCCGGACCCGGTGCGGCACGATGGCGATGCCGGGATTGAGGGCGGCGAGATGGGCGGCGCCCGCATCCACCTTGGCTGTCCCGACATCGGCGGTGTTGAACAGAACCTGCCGCTGCAGATTGGAGAGGCTCACCGTATCGTTATCCAGGATGCCCAGTTGGCCTATTCCGGCCGCGGCCAGATAGAGCGCGCAAGGGCTGCCCAGCCCGCCCGCGCCCACCACCAGCACCCGCGCCTGGCGGATCTTCGCCTGGCCGACGCCGCCGACCTCCCGAAGGACGATATGGCGGGCATACCGCTCCAACTCCTCATCGCTCAAAGCCATGGATTTGATTTAGCGCCAAGCCCGGACAAGGGCCAGGAGGGACCCCGCTTATCAATTAGGCAATTGAATTTACTAAGTTTTCTAACCAAGCCACATATCTTGATTGTGACCGGCCGTCGCTGCGTCTAGGCTTTGGGCGCGGGGTAATTGCGGCCACCCGGAATGCCGGGGGCACCGCCTAGTCAACTCAGTGAGGGAATATGTCCGCCTTTGGCCTAGATGCCCATGGCTTCCGCAATCTCAAAAGCGTGAACTGGAATTGGACCGCGCCGGCTCTTTATGAAGAAGCGGTGCGCCGCGGCGAAGGCCGCGTCGCCAGCCATGGCCCGCTGGTGGTGCTCACCGGCCACCATACCGGCCGCTCGGCTTCCGACAAATTCGTGGTCAAGGACGCAAACAGCGAGCCCCATGTCTGGTGGGACAACAACAAAGCGATGAGCCCGGCCCATTTCGACGCGCTGCATGCCGACATGATGGCCTTCGCCGAAGGCCAGGAACTGTTCGCCAAGGACCTGTTCGGCGGCGCCGACCTCATCCACCGCATCAAAGTGCGGATCATCACCGAATATGCCTGGCATTCCCTGTTCGTGCACCAGCTTCTGATCCGCCCCACGGCGGAGGATCTGAAGGGGTTCGATCCGGAATTCACCATCATCGCCCTGCCCAGCTTCAGCGCCGATCCCGCCAAGCACGGCACCGCCAGCCAGACGGTGATCGCGGTCAATTTCACCAAGAAATTGATCCTGATCGGCGGCACCTCCTATGCGGGGGAGATGAAGAAATCCGTCTTCACCATCCTGAACTATATCCTGCCGCCCAAGCGGGTGATGCCGATGCATTGCTCCGCCAATGTCGGAGATGACGGAAAATCCGCGATTTTCTTCGGCCTGTCCGGCACCGGCAAGACCACGCTGTCCGCCGATGCCTCGCGCACCTTGGTGGGCGATGACGAGCATGGCTGGAGCGAGCATGGCGTGTTCAATTTCGAAGGCGGCTGCTACGCCAAGGTGATTAGGCTTTCACGCGAATCGGAGCCGGAGATTTTTTCCACCACCGAACGCTTCGGCACCGTGCTGGAGAATGTGGTGATGGACGCGGAAACCCGTGAGCTCGATCTCGACGACGCCCGCTATGCCGAGAACACCCGCGCCGCCTATCCGATCGACTTCATTCCCAATGCCAGCGACACCGGCCGGGCCGGCCATCCCAGAAATGTGATCATGCTGACGGCCGACGCCTTCGGGGTGCTGCCGCCGATCGCGCGGCTCACCCCCAGCCAGGCCATGTATCATTTCCTGTCCGGCTTCACCGCCAAGGTGGCGGGCACCGAGAAGGGGCTGGGCAAGGAACCGCAGCCCACTTTCTCCACCTGCTTCGGGGCGCCCTTCATGCCCCGGCATCCGTCGGAGTATGGCAATCTGCTGCGGGATCTGATCGCCACCCATGGCGCCGATTGCTGGCTGGTCAATACCGGCTGGACCGGCGGCGCCTTCGGCACCGGCAACCGCATGCCGATCAAGGCCACCCGGGCGCTGCTGAATGCCGCCCTGGACGGCAGCCTGGCCCGGGTGGAGATGCGGATCGACCCCCACTTCAAGTTCCGGGTGCCGGTGGCGGTGCCGGGGGTGGATACCAGGATCCTCAACCCGCGCGATACCTGGGCCGAACCGTCCGCCTATGACGCGCAGGCGCGGAAACTGGTCCGGATGTTCCGGGACAATTTCAAGAAGTTCGAGGCCCATGTCGGCCCCGACGTCTTGCAGGCGGCGCCGGTTTTAGCCGAAGCTGCCGAATAAGTATCTGCTTTTAAACAAGAAAGCTCCGGCAGCGCGATCTGCCGGGGCTTATATATTGCAGTTTATGCTGCAGCATAAAACGCAGCATAAAACTCAGATCTTCCGATAAACCCAGACCCGGGCCGGCGGCAGATTGGCCCAGACCAGGGCGGCGCAAGTGACCCGATGGCCCGGCGGGGCGGCGGCCGGCGCATGCATGCCATAGGAAAACTGGATCAGCGCCGCGCCCGGCGTCAGCCGGCCGGTCAGGGATTCGACATAGGCCCGGCGGCGGGGCATGGGGAAATTCAGCAGCGGAATGCCGGATACGATGCCGGCGAAAAGCTCGGAGCGGCGCGGGCCCAACGTCCGGGTGAGATCGAAGGCATCGCCCTCGATCACATGCACCCCGGGAAAGCGGGCCGCAATCGCCGCCGCGAATTCGGAATCATATTCGACCACCGTCACCCGCTCCGGCGCCAGTCCGCGCGCCAAAAGCGCGGCCGTGATCACGCCGGTGCCCGGACCCAGCTCCAGGACCGGCCCGGGACGGGCGGGGTCGATCTGCCGCGCGATGGCCCTGGCCAGCGCCCGGCTTGACGGGGCGACGGCCCCGACATGCTTGGGCCGCGCGATCAAGGCGCGCAGAAAGCGGAGATTGTCGTTCAGGGTATCGGTTCGGGCGGACACGGGACCTTGGGAGGTTGATGCCCGGCCAGCTTAAGCGGTCTCGCCGCCGTTCCAAAACTCTTTCAGCCGGGCCAGGAATCCCTCCGCCTCGGGCTGGCAGCCGGTTTTGCTTTCGCATTCGAATTCCCGCAGCAATTCCTTCTGCCGCCGGGAAAGCTTGACCGGGGTCTCGACCGCCACCTCGATATAGAGATCGCCGCGCTGGGCGCTGCGCAGGACCGGCATGCCCTTATTTCTAATGCGGAATTGCCGCCCGGACTGGGTGCCTTCGGGGATCGATACTTTGGAGCGGCCGCCATCCAGGGTCGGCACTTCAATCGCGCCGCCCAAGGCCGCGGTGACGAAGGAGACCGGCGCCCGGCAATGAAGATTGTGCCCGTCCCGCTGGAAAATGGGGTGTTCGGCCACCGAGATGAAAATATACAGATCGCCATTCGGGCCGCCATTCATGCCGGCCGCGCCCTCGCCGGAGAGCCGGATGCGGGTGCCTTCCTCGACCCCGGGCGGCACGTCCACCGTCAGGGTGCGGTCCTTCTGCACCGTGCCCGCACCGCGGCAGGCCTTGCAGGGATGGCGGATGACCTTGCCGGTGCCCCGGCAATGGGTGCAGCTGCGCTCGATGGTGAAGAAGCCCTGGGTGGCGCGGACCTTGCCATGGCCGGAGCAAGTGGGGCAGGTCTCCGCGCTGTGGCCGGGTTCGGCGCCCGAGCCGTTGCAGACATCGCAGGCGACCAGGGTGGGGACCTTGATCTCGGCGCTGCGGCCCTTGAAGGCTTCCTCCAGGGTGATTTGCAGATTGTAGCGCAGGTCCTGGCCGCGATTGCTGCGCCTGGCGCGGCGCCCGCCCATCAGATCGCCGAAGAAATCCTCGAACACTTCCGAGAAGGATCCGGCGAAGTCGAACCCGGCCGCGCCGGCCCGACCCATTCCGGCCTCGAAGGCGGCATGGCCGAACCGGTCGTAAGCCGCGCGCTTCTGATCGTCCTTCAGGACGTCATAGGCTTCGTTGATTTCCTTGAATTGGCGCTCGGAGTCGGAGTCACCCGGATTCTTGTCCGGATGCAGTTTCATCGCCAGCTTGCGATAGGAGGACTTGATGGCCTCGACCGTCGCCTCCTTCGGGCATCCCAGGGTCTCGTAATAACAACGCTTGCTCATCGCCCCAGAATCTTACTCCAGCCCGCTGAATGAATGGTTAGCCCCCGCGCGGCTGACACGCGGGGGCCGGTTTGACTTAGGCGGCGCCTTTCTTGTCGTCTTCGACTTCCTCAAAGTCGGCGTCCACGACATTGTCTTCCGGCTTGGCGGCCCCGCCTTCCGGCGCGGCCCCGCCCGCTTCGGCCTGGCTCGCCTTGTACATGGCCTCGCCCAGCTTCATCGATGCCTGGGCCAGCGTATTGGTCTTGGCCTTGATGTCTTCCAGATCATCGCCCTTGACCGCTTCCTTCAGCGCCGCGGCCGCGGCTTCGATCGCCTGCTTCTGGCCGGCATCGATCTTGTCGCCATGCTCGGAGAGCGCCTTCTCGGTCGAATGCACCAGCGCATCGCCATGATTGCGGGCCTCGATCAATTCGCGGCGCTTCTTGTCTTCCGCGGCATGGGTTTCGGCGTCCTTGACCATCTTCTGGATATCGGCTTCCGACAGTCCGCCGGACGCCTGGATGCGGATCTGCTGCTCCTTGCCGGTGGCCTTGTCCTTGGCGGCGACGCTGACGATGCCGTTGGCGTCGATGTCGAAGGTGACCTCGATCTGGGGCACGCCGCGCGGCGCCGGCGGAATGCCCTGCAAATCGAAACGGCCAAGCGACTTGTTGTCCGCCGCCATCTCGCGCTCGCCCTGGAACACATTGATGGTGACCGCGGTCTGGTTGTCGTCGGCGGTGGAGAAGATCTGCGATTTCTTGGTCGGGATGGTGGTGTTGCGGTCGATCAGCCGGGTGAAGACGCCGCCCAGGGTCTCGATGCCCAAGGACAGCGGGGTCACGTCGAGCAGCAGCACGTCCTTGACTTCGCCCTTCAGCACGCCGCCCTGGATGCCGGCGCCGATGGCGACCACTTCGTCCGGATTGACGCCCTTGTGCGGCTCCTTGCCGAACAACTGCTTGACGGCTTCCTGCACCTTGGGCATGCGGGTCATGCCGCCCACCAGGATGACCTCGTCGATCTGCTGGGCGGTGACGCCGGCATCCTTCAGCGCCTGCTTCACCGGGCCGATCGTCTTCTGGATCAGGTCGTCGACCAGGCTTTCCAGCTTGGCGCGGGTGATCTTGATGGTGAGATGCTTGGGACCGGAAGCATCCGCGGTGATGAAGGGCAGGTTCACTTCGGTCTGCTGCGCGCTCGACAATTCGATCTTGGCCTTTTCGGCGGCGTCCTTGAGACGCTGCAGCGCCAGGCGGTCGGAGCGCAGGTCGATGCCGTTCTCGCGCTTGAATTCGTCGGCCAGGTAATTGACCACGCGCTGGTGTCGAAATCCTCGCCGCCCAGGAAGGTGTCGCCATTGGTGGACTTCACCTCGAACACGCCGTCGCCGATTTCCAGCACCGAGACGTCGAAGGTGCCGCCGCCCAGGTCATAGACCGCGATGGTGCCGGACTGTTTCTTGTCCAGGCCATAGGCCAGCGCCGCGGCGGTGGGCTCGTTGATGATGCGCAGCACTTCCAGGCCGGCGATCTTGCCGGCGTCCTTGGTGGCCTGGCGCTGGGCGTCGTTGAAATAGGCGGGAACGGTGATCACCGCCTGGGTGACCTTCTCGCCCAGATGGGCCTCGGCGGTCTCCTTCATCTTGGTGAGGATGAAGGCGGAGATTTCGGACGGAGAGAATTTCTTGTTGTCGCGGCCCTGCACCCAGGCATCGCCATTGTCGGCCTTGACGATCTTGTAGGGCACCATGCCCATGTCCTTCTGGGTCATGGGATCGTCGAAGCGGCGGCCGATCAGCCGCTTGATGGCGAAGAAGGTGAATTCGGGGTTGGTGACGCCCTGCCGCTTGGCGGGCTGGCCGACCAGGCGTTCGCCATCCGGGGCGAAGGCGACGATGGACGGCGTGGTGCGGGCGCCCTCCGCATTCTCGATGACTTTGGGGGCCGTTCCCTCCATCACCGCCACACAAGAGTTGGTCGTACCCAGATCGATGCCGATTACTTTAGCCATTTCCTATTCCTCTCACACGGGCATGGAGTCCTGACCCTGACGGCGTCCTCCGGTCCATCCCATTGAATTCTATGACAAAATTAGGCGCATGCCAAAACCCATGCCCGCCTCAGGGGGTATATAGGAAGGAGCGCGGATGTTGCCAAGGCGTCAACTTGCCGGAAGGCGGGTTTTTCAGGGGTTGAGAGCCCAAAAGGCATAGTTGAGCACCGCTGCAAAGCTGGTCCAGCCCAGATAAGGCAGGAACAGCAGCCCGGCAAGCCGGTCCTGCCGCCAGAAGAGAATTGCCGCGACCAGGATAGCGATCAACAGCAGGCAGATCTCGGCAAAGGCGAGACCGATCTGGTGCGCCGCGAAGAAAATCGCGCTCCAGGCAAAATTGAGGGCAAGCTGGACGGCGTAAACCATAATCTCCAGGCTTCTGGTCCCGCTGAGACGCCAGACGCGCGAAGCGGCAACCGCCATCAGGACATAGAGCCCGGTCCAGACCGGCGCGAACAGCCAATTGGGCGGCGTAAAACCGGGGCGGATCAGCCCGGCATACCAGGAATCAATATTGGGCTCGGTGAAGATGCTGGCGGCGGCGCCCACCGCCAAGGTCACGATCAGGAAGGCCAGCAAAGGCCGGCGCTGGGCGCGCTTGGGGTCGTCGTCGGTCCGGTACAAGAAGCTCATCGCGCCGCCGCGTGATCGGCGAGAATGGAGGCGATCGCCGCCGCCACTTTCTTGGCGGTGGGGATGTGCAGGAATTCGTTGGGGCCATGGGCATTGGAATGCGGCCCCAGCACGCCGGTCACCACGAATTGGGTCTGGGGAAATTTCTTACCCAGCATGGCCATGAAGGGGATGGAGCCGCCTTCACCCATGAAGGCCGCCGGCTTTTCGAACGCGGTATGGCTGGCCTTGTCCAGAGCCTTCGCCAGCCAGGGCGCGAGCGCGGGCGCGTTCCAGCCGGTCTCCCCGCGCGGCGCGTCGAAAGACACCTCCGCGCCATAGGGCGGATCGTCTTCCATTGCCTTCTTGACCGCCAGCCGGGCCGGCTCAGCGTCGCAGATGGGCGGAAGCCGCAGCGACAGCTTCAGGGTGGTGTAAGGCAGAAGCACATTGCCGCCATTCTCCGGCAGCGGATAGCCGGCCATGGCGGTGATCGCCAGTTGCGGCCGCCAGGTGCGATTGAGGATCATCTCGGCAGGGTCTTCCGCCATCGGCTTCATGCCGGTTGCGAAAGGAAGCTTGGTGAAGACTTCATCGCCCAATATCGCCGCCGCCGCCCTGGTCTGTTCCAGCCGTTCCGGGGGGACCTGCACGAACAGCGCATCCAGCCTCATCTGGCCGTTCGCCTCGTCTTCGATGCGCGACAAGAGTTGGCGCGCGATCCGGAAAGACGAAGCCACCACGCCGCTGGCGTCGCCGGAATGCACGCCCTCGGTCAAAACCCGCACGGTGAGATTGCCGATCACCATGCCGCGCAAGGAGGTGGTCAGCCATAGCTGATCGTAATTGCCGCAGCCGGAATCCAGGCACACCACCAGATCGGGCGCGCCGATCCGGTCCGACAGATGCTCGATATAGAAGGGCAGGTCGGGCGAGCCGGATTCCTCGCAGGCCTCGATCACGATCACGGTGCGGGCGTGAGGCAGATTCTGCTCTTTCAGCGCCAGAAGCGCGCTGATGGCGGCGAACATGGCATAGCCGTCATCGGCGCCGCCGCGACCGTAAAGCCGGTCATCCTTCAACACCGGCGTCCAGGGACCGGTGCCATCCGCCCAGCCCACCATTTCCGGCTGCTTGTCGAGATGGCCATACATCAGGATCGTGCCGCTGGATGCCCCCGGCACCTCGATGAAGATCAGCGGGGTGCGGCCGGGAAGCCGCACCACCTCCAATTTCGAACCCGGAAGTTTCTCGAGCTTTGTCTTCGCCCAGGCGGTGAACATGTCCACCACCCAGTCCATATGGCCGTGCTTTTCCCAATCGGGATCGAAGGCCGGGCTCTTGTTGGGGATGCGGATATAGTCGGTCAGGGCGGGAATGATCTCGCCGTCCCAGATGCCTTCCATGAAGGCTTTGGTCTTTTCCCCATCAAGCATGAACAATTTCAATCATTGATGTCATAGGCGGCGACGATGGCGGCGTTGTAGATCTCGCTCATCTTGGCGCCGAGCTGGGCGATCTGCACGGACTTTTCCAGCCCCACCAAAAGCGGTCCCATCACATTCACCCCGCCCAGCTGCTGCAGCAGCTTGGTGGAAATCTGGGCGGAATGCATCGCCGGCATGATCAGCACATTGGCGGTGTCGGTGATCCGGGCGAAGGGATAAAGTTCGAGCCTGGCCGGATCCAGCGCCACATCGGGCGCCATCTCGCCGTCATATTCGAAATCCACTCCGCGGGTGTCCAGGATCTGCACGGCTTCGACGATGCGTTCGCTGCGCTCGGAGCGGGGAAAGCCGAAGGTGGAAGACGCCAGCATCGCCACCCGTGGCGTCATGCCCAGCTTCTTGGCCGTGGCCGCGGCGCGGATGGCGATGTCGGCCAGTTGCTCGGAATCCGGCAATTCGGTGATGGAAGTATCCGCCACCAGCACGATCCGGCCCTTGGCGAAGATCACCTGCATGCCGATCGGGCGCGCGCCATGCGAGGAATCGATCACGGTGCGCACATCATTGAGCGCGGTGGCGTAATTGCGGGTGACGCCGGTCACCATCGCATCCACATCGCCGGCCGCCAGCATGGAGGCGGCATAGACGTTACGGTCGTTGGTCACCATCCGCACCGCGTCGCGATAAAGCGCGCCGCGCCGCTGGATGCGCTTGTAGAGCCGGTCGATATAGGGCGACGCTTCCTGCGCCGACAGCGGCACCCGGATCTCCAGCGCGTCCTTGCCCAGCCCGATATGTTCGAAGCCCCGGCGCACCATTTCGGCCCGGCCCACCAGCACCGCCTTGCCCAGCCCGGAATTCTGGAAGGCGAAGGCGGCGCGGATCACCGCCTCATCCTCGCCTTCGGCGAACACCACCCGCTTGGGCTTGGCGCGCACCGCCGCGGTGATGGTCTGAAGCAGGGTGGCCGACGGGTCCAGCCGCGCCGACAGTTGGTTGGAATAATGATCAAGGTCCGCGATCTCGCGCCGCGCCACCCCGGTCTTAATCGCCGCCTCCGCCACCGCCCGGCTTACCCGGCTGATCAGGCGGGGATCGAACGGCACCGGGATGATATAGTCGGGGCCGAAGGCCGGCCGCGAGCCGCGATAGGCGGCGGCCACCTCATCGGGCACATCCTCGCGCGCCAGATCCGCCAGCGCCTCGGCGGCGGCCACTTTCATCGGCTCGTTGATGGTGCGGGCGCGCACATCCAGCGCGCCGCGGAAGATGTAGGGGAACCCCAGCACATTGTTCACCTGGTTGGGATAGTCGCTGCGGCCGGTGGCGACGATGGCGTCGGGGCGCACCGCCTTCACCTCTTCCGGCGTGATCTCGGGATCGGGATTGGCCATGGCGAAGATGATGGGCGCCTTGGCCATGGTCTTGACCATGTCTTGCGTCACCGCGCCCTTGGCGGAGACGCCGATCAGCACATCGGCGCCCTGACCAGCGCATCGGCCAGTGCTGCGCTTCTCGGTTATCACCGCATGCGCCGATTGCCATTGGTTGAGGTCGGTGCGGCCCTGATAGAGCACGCCCGCCTTGTCCACCGCGATGCAGTTTTCCGGGCGCACGCCCATCGCCTTGATCAGTTCCAATGTGGCGATGCCCGCCGCCCCGGGCCCGTTCAGCACCACTTTCATCTCTTCCAACCGCCGCCCGGTGATATGGGCGGCATTGATCAGGCCCGCCGCCACGATGATGGCGGTGCCATGCTGGTCGTCATGGAAGACCGGAATGTCCATGATCTCGCGCAGCTGCTGCTCGATGATGAAACAGTCCGGCGACTTGATGTCCTCCAGATTGATGCCGCCGAAGCTGGGGCCCAGATAGCGCACGCTATTGATGAAGGCGTCCACATCGGCGGTGTCCACCTCCAGATCCATGGCATCGACATCGGCGAAGCGCTTGAACAGCACCGCCTTGCCTTCCATCACCGGCTTGGCGGGAGCGGCGCCCAGATTGCCCAGGCCGAGAATGGCGGTGCCGTTGGTGATCACCGCCACCAGATTGCCGCGGCTGGTATAGTCAAAGGCGGCGTCGGGATTTTCCGCGATGGCCCTGACCGGCACCGCCACGCCCGGCGAATAGGCCAGGCTGAGATCGCGCTGGGTCGCCATCGGCTTGGTGGGGGTGATTTCCAGCTTGCCGGGCTTGGGCAAGGCATGAAAGGAAAGCGCTTCCTCGTCGGTGAAGGTGGGTCGTTCGATGGTGGGCATGGGATCCGTTTGCGGTTTGGCAATCCACAGCTTATCGGCCGCGCCTGTCACGCTGCTGTCGGGCGATGGGGAACCGTTCTGATAGGCTTTTCGGCATGACGGAACAACCACCCTTGAGGACCGATCTGGCCGGCGATGTCACGCCCATGATGGCGCAATATCTGGCCATAAAGCAGGCCCATGAGGGTTATCTCCTGTTCTACCGGATGGGCGATTTCTACGAGCTTTTCTTCGCAGATGCAGCACAGGCGTCCGAGGCGCTCGACATCGCCCTGACCAAGCGGGGCAAGCATCTGGGCGAGGATATCCCGATGTGCGGGGTGCCGGTGCATGCCGCTGAATCCTATATGGAAAAGCTGATCCGCAAGGGCTTCCGGGTGGCGGTCTGCGAGCAGATCGAAGACCCCGCCGAGGCCAAGAAACGGGGCAGCAAGGCGGTGGTGCGCCGCGAGGTGATCCGGCTGGTGACCCCGGGCACCCTCACCGAGGAGGCCCTGCTGGACGCCAGGGCCTCCAACGTCCTGGCGGCGCTGGGCCGCGCGGCGCCGGGGATTTCGCGCTCGCCGCCGCCGACATGTCCACCGGCGCCTTCTGGGTGGCGGGGCTGAAAGAGGGCGAGATCGCCGCCGAACTGGCGCGGGTCGCGCCCCGCGAATTGCTGGTGCCGGACGGGCTTCTGGCCCATGAAACCGTCGGCCCGCTGTTGAAGGGATTTGGCGCGGCGCTGTCGCCGCTTCCCGCCGGCCGTTTCGATTCCGGTCACGGCGCGCATGCCCTGGCCGGCCATTACGGGCTGGCGTCGCTGGATGGGCTGGGCAGCTTCAGCCGCGCCGAATTGTCCGCGGCCGGCGCGCTTATCGCCTATCTGGACCTGACCCAGAAGGGAAAGCATACCAGGCTGGCGCGGCTGGCCCGGGTGGCGCCTTCGCATTTCATGGCGATCGACCAGGCCACCCGCCGCAATCTGGAATTGACCCAGACCCTTTCCGGCGCCCGCGTCGGGAGTCTTTTGTCGGTGATCGACCGCACCGTCACCGCGGCGGGCGCGCGCGAGTTGGCGGTCCGGCTGGCCGCGCCTTTGACCGATGTCGAAGCCATCGCCAGCCGCCACCGATCGGTGGAATTCTTTGCCGGCGACAGCGAATTGCGCCGCCGGCTGCGCGAGGCGCTGCGCAGCGCGCCGGATATCTCCCGCGCCCTGGCGCGGCTGTCGGTGGGGCGCGGCGGGCCGCGCGATCTCGCCAATCTGCGCGACGGGATCAAGGCCGCCCGCGCCTTGCGCGACAGCCTTGTCAAACTGACGCTGCCCGGCGAAGCGGCGATCGGCATCGAAGGCGATGATCCAGGGTGTCGCCGCGGTCTCGCGCCTGTCGGATCGCCTGGAATTGCTGCTGGTGGAAGAGCCGCCCTATCTCATCCGCGATGGCGGCTTCGTCAAAAACGCATGTGCATGCGCCGTTGGACGAGTTGCGCACCCTGGCGCACGAATCCCGCCGGGTCATCGCCGGGCTGGAAAGCCAGTATCGCCAGCGCGCCAATGTGCCGGCGCTCAGGATCAAGCATAACGGCGTGCTGGGCTATTTCATCGAAGTGACGCAGCTTCATGCCGACAAGCTGATGTCCTATCGCGACGAAGCCGGCCGCGATCTGTTCCGCCATCGCCAGACCATGGCCGGCGCGGTGCGCTTTTCCACCGACGAATTGGCCAGCCTGGCCAGCCGGATCGCCGAAAGCGCCGAATCCGCGCTGGCGCTGGAGCGGGCGCTGTTCGAGGAAATGGCGGGGCTGGCGCTGGAGCATGAAGCGGCTTTGGGCGCCATCGCCGAGGCGCTGGCGGTTCTGGATGTTTCGGTGGCGCTGGCGGAACTGGCGGTCGCCCGCCGCTATGTGCGCCCCAGCCTCGACAATGGCCTGGGTTTCAAGATCGCGCGCGGCCGGCATCCGGTGGTGGAGGCCGCGCTGCAAGCGGAGCATGCCCGCGGCTTCGTGCCCAATGACTGCGATCTTTCGTCGGGCGGCCCGAGAGAAAACAGGAAAAGCGCGCGGCTGTGGCTGGTGACCGGTCCCAATATGGCGGGCAAATCCACTTTTCTGCGCCAGAACGCGCTGATCGCCATCCTGGCCCAGATGGGCAGCTTCGTGCCCGCCGACAGCGCCCATATCGGCATCGTCGACCGCCTGTTCTCGCGGGTGGGCGCGGGCGACGATCTGGCGGCGGGCCGCTCCACCTTCATGGTCGAGATGGTCGAGACCGCCGCCATCCTCAATCAGGCCACCGCAAAGAGCCTGGTGATCCTGGATGAGATCGGCCGCGGCACCGCCACCTATGACGGGTTGGCGATCGCCTGGGCGGCGGCGGAGCATCTGCACGAAACCAATCGAAGCCGCGCCTTGTTCGCCACCCATTATCACGAGATGGTGGCGCTCAGCGAAAGGCTCGATGCCATGGCCTGCGTCACCATGAAGGTACGGGAATGGAACGACACCATCGTCTTCCTGCATGAAGTGACGCCGGGCGCGGCCGACCGTTCCTATGGCATCCATGTCGCCAAGCTGGCGGGCCTGCCGGACCGGGTGGTCGCCCGCGCCGAAGAGGTGCTCAAGGCGCTGGAAGAAGGGCGCGAAGGCCATCAGCCGCTGGCGCGGATCGACGATCTGCCTTTGTTCGGGGCCTCCGCGCCTCGCCCCAAATCCAGCGCGGTGGAGGAAGCCTTGAAAGACATCGAGCCGGATGGGCTGTCGCCCAAGCAGGCGCTGGAGATTCTCTACGGTCTGAAACGGAAGCTCGGTCCATGACGATCGCGGATTGGTGTGTGCTGGCGGCGGTGCTCATTTATCTTGCTCACCATCGCGCCTTTCAAAACGGTCGGGCATCCCCGGTTCGATAACCAAAACCCCCGCGATCCGGCGTTTTATCGAACCGGCGACTGCGCGCCCGCGCCCTTGGTGCGCATATCAATGGCGTCGAAACATTTCCCTTCTTTGCCTTTGCGGTTCTGCTTGGCGGAATTCCGCCATGTTCCGCAGCCGACTCTGGATATCCTTGCCCTGCTGCTTTGTTGTCGCTCCGGCTTCTGTTCGTGGCGGTCTATCTCGCCGGCTGGGGTTGGACGCGTACCGCGGTGTGGAATTTGGGCTTCCTGGCCAATCTCGCCATTTTCCTATTGCCGATCTGGCGCTAGCATTGGGCGCATGTCCCGCTCCGCCGCACAGCCCGCGCGTGCGAAAATTCCTGGTCGTCGTCGACAAGACGCCGGAGTGCAAAGTGGCGCTGCGCTATGCCGCGCGCCGCGCCCAGCACACCGGCGGCCGCGTCACCTTGCTGGCGGCGGCTCCGCCGCCCGATTTCCAGCAATGGCGGGGGGTGGAAGAGATCATGGAAGACGAGGCCCATGCCGAAGCCGAAGCGATGCTGCACAAGGCCGCCAAGACGGTGAATGAGCTGGCCGGTGTTTTATCGGAACTGGTGATCATGCAGGGGCGCACGGTCGATTGCGTGAGCAAGCTCCTGAAGGACGACAGGGATATCTCCATCCTGGTGCTGGCGGCAGGAACCGGAAAGGAAGGCCCCGGCCCCTTGGTGACCATGTTTTCCCGGGGCCAGCACGCCATTCCCGTGACCATCGTGCCGGGGAACTTGAAAGAGGCGGCAATCGACGCCATTGCCTAACGGACGGCGGGCGACGATAAGGATGCCATGATGGCCGGAAAGATCATTGTCGGGATTGCGGTCCTGTCCGTGGCGGTGGTGCTGTGCCTGGGGCTCTACACGCTTTGGGTGGGCGGTACGGCGGCCCGCACCTGGTCCAACAAGCTGATGCGCATTCGCGTCCTGGCCCAGTTCATCGCCATCCTGATCATCATCGCGGTGGCCTATTTCAGCGGGAATCTGAACCTCTGAGACGCTACCGTTGAACCGGCCCTGCTTCGCTTATATGTAAGCGCGCCGCGGGCCGATCCCGCGCAATAAAATTTCAAAGGGTTCCATGGGCAAGACGCTATACGACAAGATCTGGGACGCGCATCTGGTGGAGCAGAAGCCGGGGGAATCGCCCATTCTCTATATCGACCGGCATCTGGTGCATGAGGTGACCAGCCCCCAGGCCTTCGAGGGCCTGCGCAACAACGGCCGCAAGGTGCGCCGCCCCGAACTGACCCTGGCGGTGGCCGACCATAATGTCCCCACCAAGGACCGCGGCGAAGGCATCACCGATCCGGAATCCCGCGAGCAGGTCGAGACCCTGGAGCGGAATGCCCGCGATTTCGGCGTCGAATATTTCGCCATGGACGATATCCGCCAGGGCATCGTGCATATCATCGGCCCGGAACAGGGCTGGACCCTGCCCGGCACCACCATCGTCTGCGGCGACAGCCATACCTCGACCCATGGCGCCTTCGGGGCGCTCGCCTTCGGCATCGGCACCTCCGAGGTCGAGCATGTGCTGGCCACCCAGACGCTGAGGGCCCAGCACTCCAAGAACATGCGGGTGACGGTGAACGGCAAACTGCCGGACGGCGTCACCGCCAAGGACATCGCGCTGGCGGTGATCGCCAGGATCGGCACCGCCGGCGGCACCGGCTATGTGATCGAATATGCCGGCGAGGCGGTCCGCGGCCTTTCCATGGAAGGCCGGATGACCTTGTGCAACCTCACCATCGAAGGCGGCGCCCGCGCCGGGCTGGTGGCGGTGGACGACACCACCATCAATTATCTCAAGGGCCGTCCGCGCACGCCCAAGGGCGCGGCGTTCGAAGTGGCGGCGCATCACTGGCGGGCGCTGAAATCCGATCCCGACGCCCAATTCGATGCCGAAGTGACGTTGGACGCGCGCGACATCGTGCCGATGGTGACCTGGGGCACTTCGCCCGAACAGGCGCTGCCGATCACCGGAACCGTGCCCGATCCGGCGGCGCTGAAGGAAGAGCATCACCGCGCCGCCGCCCAGCGCGCGCTGGACTATATGGGGCTCACCCCCAACATGAAGCTCACCGACATCAAGGTGGATCATGTCTTCATCGGCTCCTGCACCAATGGCCGGATCGAGGATCTGCGCGCCGCCGCCGAGATCGCCAGGGGCCGCAAGGTGGCCGACGGCGTCAACGCCATGGTGGTGCCGGGCTCGGGCCTGGTGAAGGAACAGGCGGAAGAGGAAGGCCTGGACAAGATTTTCCTGGAAGCGGGCTTCGAATGGCGCGAGCCGGGCTGCTCCATGTGCCTGGCGATGAACGCCGACAAGCTTCAGCCGGGCGAGCGCTGCGCCTCCACCTCCAACCGCAATTTCGAAGGCCGCCAGGGCCGCGGCGGGCGCACCCACCTGGTCTCGCCCGCCATGGCGGTGGCGGCGGCGGTGACCGGGCATCTCACGGATGTACGGAAAATTTAAATGACGAAGACCGGTAAGTTATTTCTCGGTTCACGTCAGCAATGCAAACGCTATTTGCGATCTGTGAATGGCCACTATGTGTACATTCTGCGCCGTCCCAATGGGCGCCCTTTCTATGTTGGGAAAGGTATCGGGGAGCGGGTTTTCCAGCACGAAAATGAAGCTCGTCATCCCAACGACTGGCGATCGAATGCCTACAAGCTAAATGTGATACGTGCAATTTGGCGGGCCTCGTTAAACGTACAATACGAAATTGATCATATTGGGCATGACGAAGTAGCTGCTCATGCGCGTGAAGCAGTATTGATCAGCTCTATCAAGAGGCTACATGAGGGTGGCCCGCTGACCAACTTGGCGCCTGGTGGCGGTCTATCGGCGGCGTTGCACCAGAATCTGAAAGAAAAGCATTCATCGACCCTTGGCGGTATTCCCGACAACAATCCCGAAAGAGCGACGATTAATGGTTTCGTGCTGGGTATAGCGGTGATGCGATCGGTGGTGATCAAGCCGATCTCACAATTCACACCCAGGCCCACTCAGAAATATCCAGGAAAATCGATGGGGCCGTCGCTTCGTCAAGCGGCAGCACTGGTTGCGTCCGCCACAGCAAATGGAATCTCGATGAATGATGCGTGCAATATTCCGCGCCGTGTTACGATTGAAGGCGTTCACGGATTCGTCGAAAATGGCGTATCCTGCGATATCATGACGAGTGGAATGGCAACGATCGTATCTGCGCCAGACCCAGCAGATGAGATGTTCCAGTTAACATTCCCTCAGTCACATAAGGTTGTCGAGTTGGTCGGTGCGCAAAAGTGTATCGACCTCGGTGTAATAGCTGCAGGGTCGAGTTAAAAAAAGCTGATCGGGTCCACGTCCACCGTCACGCGCACCGCGGCGGGAATTTTCATCCGCGCCAGCCAGGCCCGCAGATAGGCCTGCACATCCACGCCCTTGGCCGCCTGCACCAGCAGCCGCTCCCGGGTCTGGCCGCGCAGCAGCGCATAGAAGGCCGGCGTCGGACCCCAGACCTTGATGTCTTTCGCCGCCGGCGCCGCCTTGCCCAACTCGCGCGCGATCCCGCGCACCTGTTCGCCGTCATGGCCGGAGACCACGATGGCGGTCAGCCTGCCGAAGGGCGGCGCCGCCACCCGCTCGCGATAGACCCGCTCCTGCTCATAGAATCCGTCGCGGTCGCCCTTCGCCAGCGCCTGCATCACCGCGTCGGTGGGATTGCGGGTCTGCAGCAGCACCAGCCCCGGCTTTTCCGCGCGACCGGCCCGGCCCGCCACCTGATGCAGCAACTGGAATGTGCGTTCGCGGGCGCGCAAATCGCCATCCGCTCCGCCCAGATCGGCGTCGATCACCCCCACCAAGGTCAATTGCGGGAAGTGATGCCCCTTGGCGATGATCTGGGTGCCGATCAGGACATCGATCTCGCGCTTGGCGAAGGCGCGGATCGCCGCTTGGGTTTCGGCCGGGCCGTGCAAGGTGTCGGACGAAGCGATGGCATAGCGCGCCTGGGGAAAGAAATGCGCGAATTCCTCCGCCACCCGCTCCACGCCGGGACCGCAGGCGACCAGGGTGCCCTCGGCCTTGCAGGCGGGGCATTCGGTGGGCGCCGGGATTTCATAACCGCATTGATGACAAGCCAGCCGCTTGCGATAGCGATGTTCCACCAGCCAGGCCGAGCAATGGGGACAGGTGAATTTGTGGCCGCAGGCCTCGCACAGCGTGAGCGGCGCATAGCCGCGCCGGTTCAAGAACAGCAGCGCCTGTTCGCCCGCCGCCAGGGTCTGCTCCAGCGCGGCCTTGAGCGAGGGCGACAGCCATTTGGCGTTTTCATCGCGTGTCCTTCTCGCGGCGCAGATCGATGATGCGCACATCCGGAAGCGCGGCCACGCCATGACGGCGTTCGAGCTTGAGATGGCCGTAACGCTCGGTGGTGGCGTTGACGAAGCTTTCCAGCGACGGCGTGGCGCTGGCCAGCACCACCGGACAATTCTCGCTCCGCGCCCGACCACCGCCATGTCGCGGGCGTGATAGATGGCGCCGTCCTGCTGCTTGAAAGCCTGCTCATGCTCTTCATCGACGATGACCAGGCCCAGATCCGCGAAGGGCAGGAACAGCGACGAGCGCGCGCCCACCACCACCTTCGCCTCGCCCCGCATCACCGCGCGATAGACCCGCCGGCGCTCCTTTTGGGAAAGATCGCTGTGCCATTCCGCCGGCCGCACCCCGAAGCGGGCCGCGAAACGCTCCAGGAACTGCACGGTCAGCGCGATCTCCGGCAACAGGATCAGAGCCTGCCTGTCCTGGCGCAGGGCTTCGGCCACCGCCTCGAAATAGACTTCGGTCTTGCCCGATCCCGTCACCCCGTCCAGCAGATGGGCGGAAAAGTTTTTGCGCGGCGACGGCGTCGCGCAGAGCCTCCGCCGCCTGCGCCTGGTCGGGATTCAGCTCCGGCGCCGCAAAGCCCGGATCCGGCGCGCGGAAGGGCGCGAATTCCGGCAGTTCGGTGGGCTTGAGCGCACCCGCCTGGATCAGCCCGCGCACCACGGCGGGCGAGACATTGGCGTCTTCCGCCATGCCCGGCACGCTGCGCGCCAGTCCGTCCTCCGCCACCGCCAGCACGCGCTTGCGCGCATCCGACAGCCGGGCCGGCACCTGATCGCCTTTCACATAGGCGATGCGGCGGGCCTCCGGCTCGAAGGCGCCGCGCGAACGCAGCGCCATGGCCAGGATCGCGCCCGGCGGATTGAGGGTATAGGCCGAAACCCAGTCGATGAAATCGCACAGCGCGGCGGGCAGGCGCGGGCCGCCTTCCAGCGGTTCGGCGAGCTTGAGCCGGTTGTCGCCGACCGTGCCTTCGGCCGGGCCCCACACCACGCCCAGGCTTTCGCGATTGCCCAGGGGCGCGGCAACCAACAGGCCGCGGACCGCGTTAACCCCATGGGGCAGCTTATAGTCGTAGGGCCCCGTCAGCGGCAAAGGCAACAGCACGCCCGCCCGCGTCTGCGCGGTCAGCGGGGGCGTTTCCAGCCTCAAGCGTGCCCGGTTCAAGAGATCGCCCTCATGGGGTAGCATTCGCATCAGCTTACCGTGTTTCGTCAACAAAAGGTCATTGGAACAGCCATGAAAATATTTCTCGACACCGCCGATGTGGCGGAAATCCGCGAATTGGCGGCCACCGGCCTGGTGGATGGCATCACCACCAATCCCTCGCTCGCCGCCAAGACCGGCCGCGATTACGGCGAATCGCTGAAGGAGATCTGCGGGATCGTACCGGGCTCGGTCAGCGCCGAGGTGCTTTCGACCGATCTTGACGGCATGCTGAAGGAAGGCCGGGCGGTCGCCAAGATCGCCAAGAACATCACCATCAAGGTGCCGCTGACCTGGGACGGGCTGAAAGCCTGCCGGGCGCTGTCCAATGACGGGCTGATGGTCAATGTCACGCTGTGCTTCTCGCCGGTGCAGGCGATGCTGGCGGCCAAGGCCGGCGCCACCTTCATCTCGCCTTTCATCGGCCGGGTGGACGATGTCGGCGAGGACGGCATGGGTCTGGTGCGCGATATCCGCGCCATCTACGACAATTACGGGTTCAAGACCGAGATCCTGGCCGCCTCGATCCGCAGCGTCAGCCATGTGCGCGAGGCGGCGCTGGCCGGCGCCGATGTCGCCACCCTGCCGCCGGAGATTTTCAAGAAGCTCACGTCCCATCCCTTGACCGACAAGGGGCTGGCCGCGTTCCTCGCCGATGCCAAGAAGGCGCATGTGACGATCAAGACCGGATAGAGTCCAAACAGGATTTGGGGCGATGTCGCCGGACGAATTGCAGAAGCTCTGGCTTTCCGCGCTCCGCCATGAGCGGCGCGCCAGCCCCAATACCCTGCGCGCCTATGGCGACGATGTTTCCCGCTTTCTGGGGTTCCAGCGCGGCCATCTGGGCGGCGCGGTCAGCGAAAAATCGCTGGCCAAGCTCCGGCCCGCCGATATCCGCGCCTTCATCGCCGCCCGGCGCAGCGAAGGGCTGGGCGCGGGCGGAGTGCAGCGGGCGCTGGCCGCGATCCGCAGTTTCTACAAATTCCTCGCCCGCGAAGGCGTTCTGGAAAATGCCGCGCCCCGCGCCGTGCGCACGCCCCGGATCAAGCGCGGGCTGCCGCGGCCTTTGAGCGAGACCGACGCCTTCCGCGTCCTCGATGAGGCCGGCGAACATGATGTCGAATGGCTGGGCGCGCGCGACGCGGCTTTGCTGACCTTGCTTTATGGCGCGGGCTTGCGGGTGTCGGAGGCCTTGTCGCTCCGCCGCGGCGACGTGCCCCTGGGCGAGACCCTCACCATCCTGGGCAAGGGCCGCAAGGAACGGGTGGTGCCGGTGCTGCCGCTGCTTCGAAGCGCCATCGACGATTATGCGGCCAAGATTCCTTTCGCCGGCGCGCCTTCCGCGCCGCTGTTCCTGTCGCGCCGGGGTCGGCCGATGAGCCCGCGCGAGGCGCAGAGCCTGATGCAGCGGCTGCGCGGCCGGCTGGGCCTGCCGGAACGCGCCACCCCGCACGCGCTGCGCCATTCCTTCGCCACCCATCTGCTGCAAGGCGGCGGCGATCTGCGCAGCGTGCAGGAATTGCTGGGCCACGCCTCGCTTTCCACCACCCAGACCTATACCGCGGTCGATATGCGCCAGTTGATGGAAACCTACCAAAGCGCCCATCCGCGCGGGAAACAGGGCTGACGGCGGACGGCTCGTCAGAGCCCGTCCCAACCTGTTGATTTTCCTGGGCAAGCGATACCGGGCCTGGGGCGGCATAACCGTCCAGAACGAAGGTTGCAGTTAACCCCTGGTATGCGTAGTTTCCCGGCCAGCCGAGCCCGCTTTGCGGATCGCCGGCGCCGCCTTAGCTCAGTCGGTAGAGCATCGCATTCGTAATGCGGGGGTCGCGTGTTCGAGTCACGCAGGCGGCACCAGTTCTGTACCACAAGCCAGCAAATCGCTGGCTTCCTTGCAAAACAAGACGTTAGCGTACTCCTGATGCTCCACAACGGTGCTACACATGGAGACGCATCCCGTGTCGCAAACCACGCGCCTCACTCGCCGCAACGGCATCTATCACTACCGCCGCCGGGTGCCCGCTGAACTTGTCTCAGCTATTGGCCGTCACGAAATCCACAAATCCCTCGGAACAGCCAGTCTGGCCGAAGCCAAGAAACTCCGCGCCCTAGAAGACCTCAAATGGGACGCCCGCTTTCACGATGCCAGCGGCACGAATCCGCAGCCGGCCATCGCCCAAAAGACCGGTGAGCCTTTGGCGGGGCCCGACGCGCTCCGCCTGGTGCGGCAATTCGTGGCCCGCATCGACCAGGGGGCCGAACAAGAAGCGCTGACCAATCCGCCTGCCAGCGAAGAGGAGCGTTCCGAAATGCGGGAAACCATCGGGATCGGCCTGACCATCCTTCAAGATCGCGATGATCCTCGCGCCGATGAGTGGATTGACAGCACGATGTTGAACATATCCGGCTCAAACGGCCAATCAGCCACCGTAGACATTGGATTCTCCGAGATCGTTCGCAGGGGCCTCCTGGAGCTGCAACGCCGCAAATTGGCTCGACTGGAGGACAATTACGCGAGCATCGCATCTGATGAGATTTTCGCGCCTGGTCGGTCGACGAACACTAGCTTTGGACAAGTGGCATCACAATTCCTCAAGCTCACAGAGGAAGAGGCCAAAATAAACCGCACCAGCCAGAAATGGGTCCATAAACAGAAGGCCAATGTCGCTCTTCTGACCGAGATCGTCGGCTATGGTACATCGATCCGCCAAGTCGACTACGATGAGTGCCTGCGCGTCAGGAGCGTGCTGGCGCGGCTTCCAGCCAATAGGTCCAAGCTATACGAAGGGCTCACGATAGAACAATCCATCGCAGCCGCGGAAGCTGACGGTAAGGCGGGCCTCTCTTCCACCACCCAAAGCGTTTACCTGTCTACCCTTCAAGCGATACTGGAACTGGCTCTCCGGAAAGGGCTTGTTCCGGTTAATCCAACGCAGGGGCTACGCGGCAAGCATACGGCCCGCGCTTTAGAGGGCGTCAACGCCGGTCTCATTGCCCGTCAGAGCGGTCATCAATCTCAGCAGCAACTCGCCGACTATGTGCGCGTCCCGCGTGCGCCACCTCGCCTGCCGACGTTGGACCACCCTTGGCCGATTGGGCCGGGTATCTCAGCTGGATATCCGCACTGGAGCAAAGCCCGACCCACGGCCCTTGCATTGTGCGGGCCCCCGAATCATCACCCTGTCGAGGCGTTCGAAATCGGGGACAGCAAGTGAGATACCGACCGAAATTCCGAAGCGACATCCGAAAGCTCTGGCTTGCAAAGAACATCATTCCATTCCTCGCGGCGGCCCGCGCCCAGGGATTTCGCCGCATCGACGACCTCTGCGCGTCGTCAATGAGGAACGGGCCAAGATCTTCCGCCAATCGCAAGCCCATATCTCGGTCCGCGTTCTATCGCGCCCTCCGGTCGCTCCGAGCCCTGGGAATGGATCCGGGACCGGACAGCAGATCCGTCGCCCGAAAATACGGCCGCCCAACCCGGGGACCATGTGCGCGCGAGCTAAGCGCTCTTCCGCCGAGCTAGACAGAGGTACACGGCAGGGACGACTTCGTGTCCAAACCGCTCGCTCGGACACGACAAGGACACGCCCTCCCGAGCGAACAACACCGGGTGTAGCCGGGGACCATGACCCGATGTGAAGTTATGCAAAATCAGTGACATGACTCCGAAAAGTATCCGGGGATTTCACGACCCGGTATGGTGGGTAGGAGAGTGAGACAAAATCGCGGTTTTTGGTCAATTGCCGGAATCGCAATCGGGCGATCGACGCCGAAGCTCGAAGCACTTGTCCGGTGAGACAGCTGCATGAATTCCGAAGCGGAGGCGATCTTGAGATGGGAACAAGGTGCTAACGGCGGCGAAATTGGTGGGAATTTTGGGACATTTTTTGGATCAGCGCCCCTACCGACTGATCCGGATGAGCCCGATTGCTTGGGAGAATGAACTCTAGCGGTCCTTGGGTGCCCCGCACCCTTGGGCTATGATCGCAAGGTTATCTCCGAGCTTGTGCGTCCCTTTTCCTTATCCCAATGATCGGCACTTGATCGGGAGGCTGGAATGGCAGGAAGGTGCGCCTCCGCTCCGCGGCGGTTTTTGCTCAGGCGGTTTTGTTGCTGGTCTCAAGCGATGTGCATGCCCAGCGATCCCCGGGCGTCGCGGTCCGGGTCGGCGAGCACGACATCGGCGGGGTCGTCACCGGTCCCGACGGGCCCGAAGCCGGGGTATGGGTGATCGTGGACGGCTATGCTCAATCTGGCTCATTGGCGGCAGAAGTGGCGGCACGTCGCCGTAATTGCGTTCTTCCAAGGGATTCCGGTTTCGACGTAGAGTGATTTGGCACCGAACTAGGGAGAATTGTTGACTCCATTCAGACGTTTGCCAGCGCCACCACTGGGTCCAATCGCGCGGCCTTACGCGCGGGGAAATAACCGAACACCAGGCCGGTGACGGCGGCGCAGCCAAAGGCCAGCAGCATGGGCGCCGGGGTAAACGCCGTCGCCGTGCCAAAGGCGCGAATGCCCAGCCCCACCGCCACGCCGCCCAGCACGCCGATGACCCCGCCGATTCCCGACACCACCACCGCTTCCAGAAGGAATTGCTGCAGGATGTCGCGCTGGCGCGCGCCCGTTGCCATGCGGATGCCGATTTCGCGGGTCCTCTCGGCGACCGAAACCAGCATGATGTTCATCACCCCAATGCCGCCCACGATCAGCGAGATCGCCGCTACCGAACCCAGAAGGACGGTCATCGTATCTTGAGCTACAGTCGCGGTCTCGATCACGTCGGCCATGTTGCGGATCTGGAAATCCTGCTTGCCGTTGTGACGTTCGGTGAGCAGGACGCTCACTTCGTTCTGCACCGCGTCCATTCTGGTCAGATCCGTCACCGCCACGGTGATCGAACGCACGAAGCGCTGGCCCGAGATTCGCAGCATGCCAGTGGTCAGCGGCACAAAAATGACGTCGTCGGAATCGTTGCCGCCCGCGGACGCGCCCTTGGGCGACATGGTGCCGATCACCTGGAACGGCACATTGTTAATGAGAATATATTGTCCGATGGCGTCGGCGGAGGCCGGAAACAGCGCGGATTGGACCGTCTGGCCTAGCACGGCGACAGCCGCGTAGCTCAGCTGATCGCTGGCCGAGAAGAACACACCCTGCGCCAAAGGCCAGCTGCGCGTTGGCGGCAGGGCTGCGGTAGTGGCGTCAATCTGGGTCTGGTAATCGACATCGTTGAAGCGGACAGTCGCGCTGGAGATCGATTCGGGAACCGCAGAACTGACATAGGCCAGCCTCGCGATCTGTTCCGCGTCGGCCGCAGTCAGCGTGGCGATCGTTCCGCTATAGCCGCGTGCGTTGCGCATCTGCGGACGCACGACCAGGAGATTGGTGCCCATCTGGCCAATTTGGGCGATCAGGCTGTTCTTGGCACCCTCCCCTATTGCCAGCATCGCCACCACCGAACTGACACCGATGACAATGCCCAGTAATGTCAACACGGTTCGAAAGACATTGGCGCGCAAGGCGCGCATGGCCATGCGCAGGGATTCGCCGGTGCCCGCAAGCAGCGAGGCCGCCGAACCGGCATTTTCTGTGGGCGGAAGATCGAAAGTCGGAGCCATGCTGTTTGCCGCGTGGGCTGGGCCAGTGTCCTTTACGACGGCGCCATCCTGGATCTCGACCACGCGGTTGGCATGGCTTGCGACCTTGGCGTCATGGGTGATCAGGATAACGGTGTGGCCCTTGTCCGCCAGCTCCTTCAGCAACACCATGACCTCCGCGCCGCTCTTGCTGTCGAGGGCGCCGGTCGGCTCGTCGGCGAGGATGATCTTGCCGCCGTTGATCAGGGCCCGGGCGATACAAACGCGCTGTTGCTGCCCGCCGGAAAGCTGGCTGGGGCGATGATCCAGCCGGTCGCCGAGGCCGAGCGTGGACAGCAGCGCGTCGGCGCGCTTCTTGCGTTCGGCCGGCATCAGGCCGGCATACACGGCGGGAATTTCGACATTCTCCTCGGCCGTCGACGTCGCCAGAAGGTTGTAGCTCTGGAAAATGAACCCGAAGGCTTCGCGTCTGAGCCATGCCAGTGAGTCCGAATCCAGGGTCGAGACATCGTGCCCGGCGAAGCGGTATACGCCGGCGCTGGGCCGGTCCAAGCAACCAACGATATTCATCAGCGTCGACTTGCCCGAGCCGCTGGCGCCCATGAAGGCGACGAATTCGCCTGGATAGACCTTGAGAGAGACGTTGCGCAGGGCATGAACCTCTACCCCGCCGCCCGTCATATAGGTCTTGCGGATAGCGTCAAGGTCGATGAGCGGAACCGCCGTCAACGCTTCGATCGGGCGAATAACCTGCTGGTTCACCGACCACCCCTGCCGAAGCCGCTGGCGTTCGGGACGCTGGCGGCAGTGACGGGCCGGGCGGTCTTGGCCAAGCTGGGGGACTGCGTGCCAACAATGACCTTTTCGCCCGGCGCCAGGCCGGACACGATTTCCGCATCGACCCGATCGCTGATTCCTACAACGACATTGCGGACTTCCCGTGCGCCGGACGGCAGCACCACGGTAACTGTGGCCGCGCGGCGTGACGGCCCGGTACGGCGCGCCTGCGCCGAAGGTGCTGCGGCGCGGGGCTGCGCGGCATCGCTGAAGTTCAAAGCGGCCACGGGAATTACGACGACATCATGGGCGGCGCCAAGGACGAAGAACACCTGGGCCGTCATCTGTGGCATGAGGTTCTTGCCGGGATTTGCGACATCGAACAGCGCGGTATAGAGCACGACATTATTCACCACAGTCGGCGTCGGCAGGATCTGGCGCAGCTTGCCCGTATAGCGTCGGGTAGCATTTCCCAGTGTCATGAAATAAGCGTCCATGCCAAGCCGCAATTTGGGGATATCGGCCTCCGACACTTGGGTATAGACGGTCATGGTGGTGAGGTCGGAGATGGTGAGAATGGTGGGCGCCTGCTGGTTGGCGTTTAAGGTCTGCCCTTCCTTGGCCTGTATCGCCGTCACCGTGCCTGTCATTGGCGCGTAGATCCGGCCATAGCCTAGCGTCGCCTGGTCGGCCTTCAGCGTGGATTCGGCCTGGGTGATCTGCGCCTGCAGGGCCTTGACCTGCGCTGCGCCCGAACGTTGCGCTGACTGCGCAATGTCAAATGCATCCTGGCTGGTGGCGCCCGCGTCCTTCAGGCGCGTCTGGCGGCCAGCCTGCGCCGCTGTCAGAGTTCGCGAAGCCTGCTTATCCAAAAGCTGGGCACGCAGGTTCTGCAACTGCGCCCTGTCGGCATCCACCTTGGCAGCGGCCACTGGGGTATCGATCTCGGCTACTAGCTCGCCCTTGCGGATGTCGTCCCCGATCTTTGCATGTAGTGTCTTCAGCTGTCCGGAAACCTGGGCGCCGACATCGACAGTGTTGAGCGGCTGCAGGTTGCCGATGGCGGTGACAAGATTTTCGACGTCGCCGCGCGCTGCGGTGACAAGGATGGGCGATCCCGACGTGTCGCTTTTCCAGCTATAGACGGCATAGGCCACGCCAAGCGCGGCGACACAGGCCAGGCCGGCAGCCAGCATTCTGTGCCGGCCCAGGGCCGTCAGAACCCTGCCCGCCCGACCACCGGGCTCCCCACGAGATGATCCGATGGGGGGCGCGGCGCGCGGCTCAGTCTTGATAAGCGTGTCTTGCGTAGGCATAGGACATCCTAGCGGCTTCCGCGACCGGCGCGCGGCCACTTATACCATCGCAGGCGTTCGGATTTGTTGATCTGGAACAAAGTTGTCCGATACCGGGCAATGGCCAGCACCTGACCTTGTCTCACCTCCCGCTCCGGTCGGCGTCGTCTCCCGCAAATCCGGCGGGTCCTTTATCGGTATGCCACCGGGCCTTCCGTCCGATTCGCGACGTATTCTATTTGCCACCCAAGGTGTCTTTCGCGCCGCCAACTGCGCTCTCGAAATGGCCTTTGGCCTTTCCGCGCGTCCGCCACGCAATCCATATGCCTGCAAGCGACTGTGACGCAGCCAAAGTGTATAAAATTGCACAGCAAGCGGATCCATCCTGGACAAAACTTTTCATGGGTGGTCGCGATGCTTAAGAGAAACGTACAGAGAGATCGCGAAATTTTGGCGGCATTTGAGGCTGGGCGAAGTGTCGGGAACCTGTGCGATCAGTATGGCCTCAGTGATTCGCGACTTCGCAGAGTGCTGACGGACGAAAGAAACAACCGCCGCGTCAGCCCCGACCCCTTCTACCGCGCGATTCGCGCTGCCTCGTCCATGATGCTTGGCGAATGAGCCCGCAAAGGTCGATCAGGAAAACGAAATCGATATCCGTGCGCCCTGATCGGCATCTCCCCGAGCAAATGCCAATTTGCCGCCGATCTTCCGGGTGAATGCCTGGACAATCTTCATGCCCAGTCCGCTGCTGGCCGCCGGATCGAATTTCTCCGGCAAAGGCGGTCCACTGTTCGACACCGCAACCATGTGGCGCCCATCCGGTTCCGTTTCCAACTCTATCCGGACGCGGCCCGTGCCGTATTTAACGGCGTTGGTGACAAGCTCGTTGACGATGAAGCCAAGCGAAATCGCAGTCGAAGCCGGGATAAGGATTTCGCTGCCTTCGACAAGGATGGCAGGATTCTCCCCATCCCCCGAATTCATGACGCCGGAGAAATCGCGGCTGAACGACTCCAGGTAATTCTTGAACGCCACGGTATGCGCGTCATCGTTATGGTGGAGCCGTTGGTGTATTCGCTCTATCGCCGCCACTCGGCTGGCGGCCTTGGATAATTGTTCCGCCGTCTCTGGCGTAGGCGCGCTCCGGCTTTGCAGGGTCAGGAGACTGACGACCATCTGAAGGCCGTTCATCAGGCGATGATCGGATTCCTTTCCAAGAGTTTCATGTTCAAGGGCCAGGGCGTTCTTCTGTCGTAGAAGGGCCTCTTCCCTCGCCAGAGACTGGCGCAGCAGATCTCTCAGCTTCTCCGAGGTGTCCCATTCGTGGGCATCGCCAGTACGCACGCGCCCACGCATGCGCCGAAGTTCAAGATATGAAACCAAATTGTCCGAAGTCCGTTCAATACCCATACGGCTGACTCCATTATCGCCTTGCCGACCCCGTTTCAGGCCCAGGATTGCAATAATGGAGCCCTCAGCGCGCGTTAACTGTATCGGATTGCTCACCGGGGGCGGAATCACGCACTTGGGGTTGAGAGTTGCTCACGCATCCGTGTGTCGGGAATGGATTTGGGGCTTTTCGTGCAGGACCAGATTCAACAGGGATTTGTGCACTTCGATGTGACCGTTATAATCGATGAACCCGAGCCGGCGAAATCTGTTCATGAAGAAGCTGACCCGGGACCTGGTGGTGCCGATCATTTCGGCCAGCGTCTCCTGGCTGATGTTGGCGAGAATCGGCTCAAGCTGTCCTTCCTTGCCGTAATTCGCCAATAGCAGAAGCAATCTCGCCAGCCGCCGTTCGCTGGAATTGAACAATTGATCGATCAAGTCCGCCTCCACGCGAATTGACCGTTTCAGAATGTGGGACATGAACAGGTCCGAGAAGGTGGGCTGGCCGTGCAACAGCTCGGCCATGGTCGCCTTCTCGATTCGAACGACGGTGGCGGCGGTTATGGCGGATACCGTCACCAAGCGCCGCGTCTGTCCCGCCATGCAGGCCTCCCCAAAGAAATCCCCCGGCTCGAGCATCGCGACGACGGCTTCCTTGCCGCGATCCGAGACAACGGCCACTTTGAGTTTGCCTTTCAGGACGTAATACACCGCATCCGCGCTGTCGCCCTGTGAAAAGACCGTCTGGCCCTTGCTAAGCTGGCCAACGCTGCGCCCCGGGCCGGCATCGGCCAGGAACGCCTTCGGATCGAATGGCGTCGGTTGCTGCGTCAGCATTGCAATTCACCTCCTCGAGATTAACGCCCAACGCTCCCTCGAACACCGAATCGCGCAGATCAATTCACGGCGAACGCCATGAAGGCATTTGGGGCGGCAAATAAACCTTCCGCCTCACGATGTCAGCGCCTCGTCGATAAGCATCTTGGCTTCCTCCATCACGGCGTGGCGATCATGCCCGCTGGGCACTTTCGCCTCATGTAACGGCGAGTTGGGTCCATATACCAATGCCTTCCAGCCGACATTGTCATGCAGCAGCTCGACCCGCCATCCCTGATAATGGATTTCTTCGTTCGACATGCCTAACCACCTGATTCAACACTGGATAAAGGCTAAGACGCGGACGCACCGCGCGGCATTGACACCAATCAAGTCTGTCCGGCAGCAGACATTCTAATCAGTTTACCTAATTTGACCTGATTGACTCCCCGAGGCAATCGGATCAGCCTTGATCAATCGGTTGATCAAGCCGACTGAGAGACAAGCGAACTCGCCAAACGAGTCAGGTGCTCCCGTCCCATCATTCATATGGAGACGAACATGGGGCAACAGAGTTCCGAACAATGGGTCGCCGAGGAAAATATCGCCAAATTCCAGGAGCGATTGAATTCCGAGACCGATACGTGCCAGCGCAAATTGCTGGAGGGTTTGTTGGTGCTGGAGCGGGAAAAGCTCAAAGCAGCAACCGCATCCGGCGTTAGTCGTTTGGCGCTGGAATAAGACAGGCGTACAGGCATGAAGAAGATACGTCGCAAGGCGGCGGTTCGCCGCAAGGCTGAGCCAAATTCGAATCGACTGCTGGCGTTGCTGCCGCGGCAGGATTTCGGGCGGCTTCGCCCCCATCTCGAACCAATTCCGCTGAAATACCGGCAATCTCTTTATCGGGCACATAAGGAGATCCGCTTTGTCTATTTCATCGAGACCGGCGTCGGCTCGCTGGTGAATATGATGGCAAATGGCGACGCGGCCGAGGTCGGAACCATCGGGAATGAAGGGATTGTGGGGTTGCCGCTCGTGCTGGACGACGTAAAAGCGCCCACCAGCGTCTATGTCCAGGTTCCTGGCACGGGCGTCAGAATGAAGGCCACCCTATTTACGAAGGAGCTGGCGCGAAGCGCGTCGATGCGAACCGTAATGCTTCGTTATGCCCACGCTTTCTTTAACCAGGTGGCGCAATCTGCGGCCTGCAATCAGTTTCATTCGCTCGAACAACGTTGCTGCCGTTGGCTTCTGATGACGCACGACCGTATGGAATCAGACACGTTTCTGCTCACACAGGAATTTCTGGCGATGATGCTTGGTGTCCAGCGGACCGGCGTTTCGAAGGCGGCGGGCACCCTGCAGCGCGCCGGTTTCATCAGCTACAAGCGCGGCATTGTCACGATCAGGAACCGCCGCGGTCTGGAGCGCCGGGCATGCGAATGTTACGGGATTTCCAAGCGGGAGTTCGATCGCCTGCTTGGCAGCAAGGCAAAGCGCGCAGGCCGCTCATCATGATTTTGGAACAGATTGGTCCAGTTGGCGCGAAATCATCGGCTGTGTCCGATGCCGGACATTGCTGATCCGAATCAACGCAACTCTTCGCTTGATGTGACATTCTTATCTGTTTGGGCAGCCCATGAGGACTGCGAAAAGGCGCCGCCAAGGAGATATGCAATAAAACAGATTCTCAGAATTGCGATGGCACTGTCGCTCTTGGGCGGTACTGCCGCCATTGCTCAGTCCAACTTTCCCAACCGCAACGATCAGGGGCGCAATGATCAGCGGCGCGCTCAGCAGGACCACAATAATTCCGGTGCGCGCAGAAATTCCCCGCGCTTCTCGCGCGGCGAACGGCTGCCCAGCCAGTACCGGAACAATCGGCAATATGTCGTGAGCGATTGGCAGCAACGCCATCTCAGGAAGCCACCGCGTGGTTACCACTGGGTTCGGGATGACTATAACAATTACTATCTTGCCGCGATTACCACCGGCCTGATCCTGGATCTGATGCTTAACAGTCGATAGCGCACTCGCTTCCGGCCTTCGGAATCAGCCGAAGGCCGTCGGTGGCGTCGACTGCTTTTCCCTCTGGAAGGAACGCGGAAAATGGCAAAAATGAGCACAGGGCAAATGCTTCGAGTTCTAGGCTACACCGCTGCGATCGCCCTTCCCGCGCCGCTCGCGGTCTCTCTCGCCGTTCCCGCGCGCGCGCAAATCAGTGTCAGCATTGGCTTTGACGATTTCCATAGCCGACTCGCTCCGTATGGCAGATGGAGCAACAATCCCCGCTGGGGCGAGGTCTGGCACCCCACCCAGGTCGCAAGCGACTTTAGACCCTATTATTACGGGCATTGGGTCAACACGCGCGAATATGGCTGGATGTGGGTCTCCGACGAAAGTTGGGGCGATATTCCCTATCATTATGGCCGCTGGGTCTTTGATCCACGCGAAGGCTGGCTCTGGGTTCCTGGCTATGTCTGGGGACCGTCCTGGGTGGTATGGCGCTCGGGCGGCGGCAATATCGGCTGGTTTCCGATGCCGCCGGGCGATGATTACTATGGCAACGGCGCCTATCGCGGTAATTTTGACAATGAATACGGATATCGCGATTGGTACGGATCGAGCTTCGACAACAATCAGTTCCTGTCGCTTTGGATCTTTGTCGGCGAAAATCACTTCGGTGATCGGGACTTCCGCAATTATGCGGTGCCACGGCGCGACTACGACCGCTTCATCGGGCAGACGCGGGATTCGACCAACTACACCACCGTCAACAATTACGTGGTCAATCGCAGCGTCGATGCCAACCGCCTTCGGCAAGATACGAGGCAACGTTTCGCGCCCGTTGCCGCGCGCAGCGTGATCCGGGACACGGCATTGGTGACGCCAGCAACCCTCGGACGGCAAGTCGAGCAACGCGAACGCCGCCAGCATCCGATTCCCGCCAGCCAGGCTGTTCAAGAACCTGCAGCGGCAACGAGCCCGGATCGGGCCACCCGACAGCCTGAGCGCAATGCTCCTGCGGCAAATGTTCCCAAAGCCAGTCAGGCCCTGCAAGGCCGGCAGGGGCGCGGCAATGAACGCAATCCGGCGACAGCCGCAAGTCCAGCGGCGCCGGAAGCGCCGCGCGCCGCGCCAATCGCCCCGACCCCTCCAGCGGCCGGCCTGCCACAGCCAAACGCCAACCAGCCGCGGCAGAGCCGTCAGGGGCGCGGCAATGAGCGCAATGTTCCGGCGACGGGAGCGATCGAGACCACGCCGCAAGCGCAGCGTGTCGCACCGATGGTCCCGACGCCTCCACCAGCGCCGGCAACCCCAACTGGCGACAGAAGCGGTCGGGCAAATCCTCAAACCGGCCGGGACACAATGATATCACCGCAAACGCGCGCGACGCCGCAGCGCAGCGGCGGAAACACTGAAGCACAAGCACCGGCGCGCGTTCAAGAAAAGGCTCCCGCCGCCCGAGACCGGGGCAATGCCCAAGGCACCAATGCACCCGGCAACAGGCAAGGCGGCCCAAAGAACGCCAACGATCCGAATGGGATCGGTGACAGGAAGAATGCCCATGGCGACCGCGGGCAGAGCAATTGACCGAAACAATAAGAGGGAGGCCGTTATGGATCGCATGAATGGACTGTTGGCGATCGGGGCAATGTTCGTTTTCGCCGGTCTTCTGGGTTTTGCGACCCCGGCATATACGACGCAGGCGGCAGAAACCGTGGCCGCGGTTGGCGAACTGCATCTTACGAATGCAATGGACACGTCTCAAGCCGTTCCGCAATTCCTCAGCGGGGGTGTGCTGGCGATGGGGCTGATCCTGATTGGGACCAGCCTCTATCAAAAGCGTTAACAGTCGACATTCTCGCTTATCAGCAATTATCTGATTTCCAATGGGAGATATCGTATGTCGCTTGGGACCATCCTACTCATCGTCTTGATAATTGCGCTGCTCGGCGGTTTTAGCGGCATCGGCGGAGGCCGCTTTTACGGAATGGGGAATTACGGAGGCGGTGGGCTTGGCCTCGTCCTCATAATCGTGCTGATCCTGGTTTTGCTCGGAAAGATTTAAACCGATCCAATTAGCAACCGTACGGTACCCAGAACCGGGTTCGGACCAGCGCGAACCCAGTACCTGGTTGAGTAAGTTTCTACAGTCCGAATGAGAAAGCGTCCAAGGCGAATGAGCGCCGCGCACGCCCAATGTCTCTTGGCGATACTGGGCCTCCCTTCCAACCAGCACAGTTGAGCAATATTGCTCAGACTCTGAGATTGGCTTGGCAGTAGTCTCAATAAGAGAGATTGGCTTATCGGGCGACACGTCCCTCTCTGACGTCACGCCACAGGCCCCGGTTGGAAAGTCTAAGCCGGGGACGTTCTTCCTTTGTCTTCAGCGAAGCGCGTACGTGCTGGATCGAAGACGCTCGAAGATGTGATTGATGCGCATCATTGACCCATATCAATGAAGCCTGACTTCCAAACGAAATTATTTCTAGCGGGCGAGCAGATTGAGGCGACAATTGTACCGCCCCGGATTGAGGAGAAGACCGATGAAACACATGCTTGTCGCGACATTGCTACTGTCGCTTTTGAGCAGCACAGCTGTGACAGCCCAATCTGGAAATTCCGACCGAGCCGGACATGGCGACACTCAGAGCAATGTCGATCGCAAGGACCAGACGCCCGACAAGACACACGGGAACCGCGCGACGCCGGCGGCGTCCGATAGCCGGGCCGCGGCGCCTGCCAAACAAAATGACCGGGCTCGACGCGATCAGGCCACGCAGGCCAATAAAGATTTACGCAATCAGTATCCGCCCGCCGCACGCACGACAACCGACAGGCAGAGCGACCGGCCACGGTTCGATCACGCCGCACAGGCCGATAGAGATTTACGCAAACAGTATCCGCCGGCCGTGCGCAGCGTTCCATCACAGAATTTTGGACGGTCATCGCGAAACAATCCAGTCACCCGTGCGGACAATGCACCACGTTGGTCCCGCGGCGACCGGTTGCCGGATCAGTACCGGCAAAGACAATATGTCGTTAGCGATTGGCAGCAGCACGGACTGAGACGACCGCCGCCCAATTATCATTGGGTCCGAGACGACAATAACGACTTTTTCCTCGCTCTGATAACGACCGGAGTGATTTCCGATGTCATTTCCCGCAACGACCGCGACCGGGAGTGGGACCGGGGCTATTCGCGGAGATACAGCTATGACGATGATGTCTATTACCGGGATTGCCGCAACGGGCCCGATCCCGCCGGCGTTCTGGTCGGTGGGCTGATTGGCGGCCTACTGGGCAATGCGGCCGGGCATGGCGGCACCGGGGCAACGATCGCGGGTGTCATTTTCGGCGGAGCTGTCGGCGCCGCTTTGACGAGCAATATGGACTGCGAAGATCGCAGCTATGCTTACAAGACCTATTACAACGGCTTTAATGCGGGGCGTGCTGGCGGCCGCTATCAATGGCGCAATCCGCACAATGACCATCGCGGCGAATTCCGCATCAATTCCTATTACAACGACCCTTATGGATTCCGCTGCGCCCGCTTCAACCAAGTGACCTATATCCACGGCCGTTCCTACGCGGCAAAGGGTGTCGCCTGCCGGCAGCCGGATGGCAGCTGGGCGGCTGTGAACTAGAGCTTTGAATTGGACTTCGGCGTGGCCACGACACGTGCCGCGGTCTCGCCAAATTCACCAAAAGGAACCCAAACGATGACGAAGACACGGCAACTGGCTCTTGCGATCGGCCTTGCAATCGCATGCGCCGTTCCAATCACGCTCGTGACCTTCAGCGACGCACATGCGGCGACCGCGGAAGATCTTGATCGGGATTCAAATCAAGCACTGGCGATGCTGTACCGTGCCAATCCTGCAGCAGAAGCAATTTCACGGAAGGCCAGGGCCACTCTTGTCTTTCCCAATATCGTCAAAGCCGGCCTGGTATTCGGTGGCGCCTACGGCGAAGGCGAATTAAAGACGGGATCGAAGATCGATGGATACTATAATTCCGTTACCGGGTCCTGGGGCCTGCAGGCTGGCGCTCAGTCCTATGGCTACGTCGTCTTTCTGATGACCAGAAAGGCCGTGAATTACGTTCACAATACGCAGGGATGGGAGATTGGCGTCGGACCAACTGTCGTCGTTGTTGACCAAGGCGTCGCCAGGAATCTTTCTACGTCGACTCTGAAAGATGACGCTTACGCGTTCATCTTCGATCAACAAGGTCTCATGGGCGGTGTGAGCATCGAGGGTACCAAAATTTCGCGAATTAGGCGCTGAGAGAGAAAGTCATGAGCTCCAAGAACTTGTTGATGATGGCCGGTGCATTCTTGATCATTATCGGCGTCTTGGGACTTGCCATCCCCGTGCTTACTACGCAAAAGACCCAGGACATTGTCAAAGTCGGCGACTTGAATCTTCAGACCACCACCGACAATTCGTACCGCATTCCACTCTTTTTGAGCGGTGGCGTGTTGACTCTTGGTGCGATCTTGCTCGCAGCGGGCCTTTCCCGAAGCCGAATGTAGTGTTCGCTCAGTTACGCTGTCACACGACATCAATACATGGCACGCGCTGCAGCACATTCTTGTCAGATATTGCATTTTGAATGAATTTCTAAAATGCGGACGTTAAAACCGTGAGCAACGAAGAGGACGGAGTGCCGATTGATGGAGGGGCTGAGATCGCCTCGCGTGCTTTTTCTAAAATTACTGGCTGGCTCCGGACATCTTTGGCAGTTGCAATCACAATGGTGTTTACGGTTTTTGCATTTCAAAATTTTCAGACTCTGCAAATTCGATTTTGGTCGTGGAGTATGACCGCCCCCATTGCATTGGTTGTCTTCATAGCATTCGCACTGGGTATTGTGACTGGCTATCTGGTATATCTTGTTCGTGGAACAAGAAGCTGAACAATAAGTTCACGTTACGCTCACGAATGGCGACGGCTCGGTTTATTTCCGAACCGCATCATTTGCTTGCGATCAGTGGATTTTGGCGCATGGGGGATCCGTTGAGGCAGGTGAAATTCTTTTTCAGCACCGTCTTCGTGATGTCCTGCAGGAATTCCGTGATAAGCTTGTCACTCGTGATTAGGTGCTCTATCGAACCCTATCCGTTCGATCCTGGGGTGCGTGGGTTATTGAACGCACAGGTAGGCAACACACGCCGTCATCTCAATAGGGGAACGCGATGCAGATCCAAGTCAACACTGACCATAATATTGAAGGGCATGAAGTACTGGCGCGCCATATTGAGGCGGACGTCCGCGCTGCACTCGACCGGTTCGGCGATCGAATCACGCGAGTGGAGGTCCATCTGAGCGACGAAAATGGCGCGAAATCCCGCAACGACGACAAGCGGTGCCGCATGGAGGCACGATGCGCCGGGCGCCAGCCCGTGGCTGTGAGCCATGACAGCACAACCCTGCGGGGCGCTTACGACGGCGCCGCAAAGGCGCTGCAGCAGCTGCTGGAGACCAGTCTTGGGCGATCGCACCAACACAAAGGCGCGGCATCTGTCCGCACGGATAAAATCCCCGGCTGAGCGGCGGCGGCATAACATTCCGAGGCGTAAACCTCGATACCTTGTCTTCCGATCTTTTGGAAACATGACCCTCCATTGGTGCGCCGCTAGCATGGCAAATGCCGCGGTTTGCCAGCCAATCGGCCAGATTGCAGAAGGACAATGGTAGTGCCGGACTTGGCGGTCACAATGATTCTGCTCCAGTTGCCCCATGGGTGGCGGGTCATTGGCTGCTCACCGATAGGAGTTTTTCATCAAGTGGGTCTGATGATGAATGATGAACATGTCTCATCCGTGATCACTTTCTAAATCCACGGAAATATCGGATCCACGAATATGTATATCCCGCTGCCCTGGCACGCGGGGGCAATAACCTCTCTATCCCGCAGGTACAAAATATCCGGCAGGCCAATTTTGTCGCTGAACTCGTTCATTGATTGATGGATCACTCGGAGTGATAACAACGTGGCCAATCCATTGAGGTCAGGCTTGCTCGCCGCGCAATGTGCATTACGGAAACGGGCGCGGCAGCCCAGGCCCTAGTTTGATTTAGGGTTGTGAGTGAGCAATCTGATACAGATGCTGCACCGCGAAAATAATATCCTATGTCTTCTAATACTCCTGTCCGCTGAGAAACATTAGAGCCTGTCACACAGGCCGCGCTCCTGTCTTAGGGGATGGAGGGGCATGACGATAATGATGCAAGAGCAACTACAAGCGTATTTGGCGGAAACGCTCAGTATCATACGTATTCAGGAAAAGCTGAAGGCTGAGACCGAAGAGGCCTCATACAAGGTCCTGGCGGAACTGCTTGAGACCAAATTTGAGCAATCGAAATCGGATCCGTCATCGTAGCGGTTTGGGGCCTCCATGGACTTTAGGCAGGGGTGCCACCTCGCGGTCCAAAACGACCTCCTGCGCCAAAGAGGACCGCCACTACGATGACAGTCGGTGATAACCGGTATTGGGAACACCATTTCGCAAATTTGCAGAATTGCGCGCCCATAGACCAAACTACGGCCGCCAAAAATGCTCAAGGTCAGCATCCGCTCGCTCCCCAGCGTCGGCTCAGGCCGTCACGTTATCCCGCTGCCAAAGCCGGCGCATCCTGGTTCCGGCCTCGGGGCCGAGATTGAACCAGGCTGCCTTGTCATTGGTGACATCGACGACGATCGAGGCATCGTGTTTGCCGATCTTCTGGACCAGCGCGGTACGAAGCATGTCGAGAGACACCTCGCTGGTGAGGATCCGAGTCTGTTCCATAGCCTTAAGCTCAGCCAAAGTTCAGAGGTAAAGTCAATGGCGAGCAAGTGCAAGAAGGCAAAGAGGGTCGGCGCCATTCGGCCTTTTCAGTATCGGCCCGGGCCGGTCTTTGGCCAGCTTATATGATAAATGCCAACACAGCACCTGTGACGATTGCAATGAGTGCCAGCACCGCGAACCAGCCTGGAGGGCCGAGATACCCCGCTCTCCTGTGACGCCGCGAAGAATAAGTGGTCGAAAATGGCAGGTAAGACATCGGACGTAGCTCGATTGAAAAGTATGGTCCCAGCCAAATACACAGTCGGGGCCCGGTTTCTGGGGGCGGATAGGGCTGAGCCAGCGACTTCAATAATAAACATTTTAAAAGGCTGACGAGAAAGAGTCTGTGCAGAATTGCTCACCTCGAACGAACTGGTTGACCAATACCATTTTTTGCCAGGAATTGGATCTATTGCGCTTTTGGGGCGTTCTGTCATCACACCCAATAGGGCGAGACAAATGTACATTGGCGGCGGCTTAATCGGCACAGTTCTTATTGTACTTCTTGTCCTGTTTGTTTCAGGGCGGATCTAAACAGCACTCGTACTATGCCTGGATCGCCGCAGTCGCGGAATATTCCGTACATGGTTGCATTTGAGTGTGGCACCTCTTCACTCACAAATGGAGATCATAATGGACAAAGACACGATTTAAGGTGCTGTCGACCAAACCAAGGGTGCAATAAAGGATGCTATCGGCAAGGGCATTGGCGACAAGAAGCTGCAGATCGAAGGCGCGGTGGACAAACTAACGGGCAAGATTGAAAGCAACATCGGCGACGCGAAAGACTCACTACGCGACGCGGCAAACAAATCCGTCCGATAAACCGACCTCCACCGAACAACGGCAGGCCGGCTCCCGGGCTTTGGGACGCGGGATCGCATTCATATATCGAATTTGACCCTTGGAGGTCCTCATGGCCTCGTCTCTGACGACTCCGCGGTTGATCGTGATTGCGGTGATAGCGATTTTGGCAATCCGCGTGCCAATTTGATTCTATGTTCAAAAGCGCAGGGCTAAGACAGCGGGCTTGCGGCAGCGCTTCGGCACGGAATATGAGCGGACCGTCCAAACGCAGGGAACCGGACGTGGTCATTGCCTGTTGCGGAGACACGCCCGCTTTGGAGATATTGGCCGCGGTTTCAATCCTTCGCAAACATCTGCCCGAGTTGAAGATCCGGGTCATCAACGTTGTCGATCTGATGAAGCTGCAGCCCAGCACGGAGCATCCGCACGGGCTCAGCGAAAAGGATTACGGCTCGCTTTTCAGGAAGGACAAGCACATCGTTTTTGGTTTTCACGGATACCCTTGGCTGGTCCACCGCCTGATCTATCGCCGCAGGAACCGTAACCTGCACATCCGAGGCTACAAGGAGGAGGGCACGATCACGACAGCGTTCGATATGCGGGTGCAGAACGATCTGGACCGGTTTCACTTGGTGCAAGACGTCATCGATCGGTTGCCGCATTTGGGCGCTTGGGGCGCCTATCTGAAACAATCGATGCAGGACCAGCTTATTGGGCATAAGCTGTATATCGACCAGTACGGTGAGGACATGCAGGAGATTCGCAACTGGAAATGGGAAGGTCCCAACTGAATGCCCAAGATCTTATAGACACAATGAGGATGCCGATCCCTGATAACAAGGGCATGTGGCGATGGATGCGACTAACCCAAGATGCGATGAACGATTATATGGGCTTGGGAATTTCCCAGATCGATAGGGCTCACAAATTGATGGCATAAAAGGCAGCGTATCATCGAGCAGGAGCAAACAACTGATGCGTCATAGACAATATACCTCACGATAAATCGGAGCCGGGAATAGCAGGAAGGAACCAGCGATCCAGAGATTCAAAGGCATAGCAGCGACCGAAGGAATGCCCGCCATGACAACCAGCACCGACCAGACCAGGGCTCCCCAATCAAAGGCGGAATCGCAGCCCGATGCGAAGGATGATCTGAAAACGCTGCCGATGGCGAAGGTAGAGAAAAAGCTGGGTTCGTCGCCGGATGGCCTCACCCAGACCGAGGCACGGAAGCGGCTGAGCCAATATGGACCCAACGAGATTGAAGAGAAGAAAACCAATGAATTCCTGAAATTTCTCTCCTACTTCTGGGGCCCCATTCCGTGGATGATCGAAGTTGCGGTGATCCTCTCGGCGGTAGACCGACACTGGCCGGACTTTGGCATCATCCTTGTTCTGCTTTTGGCCAACGCTTTGGTCGGATTCTGGGAAGAACACCAAGCAGGCAACGCAATTGGGGCATTGAAGGCTAAGCTGGCGATCAAAGCCCGCGTGATACGCGATGGGGAGTGGGTCAATCCGGCGGCGCGAGATTTGGTGCCGGGCGACGTCATCCGATTGCGCCTGGGTGACATCGTGCCGGCGGATGCGAGGTTGCTGGATGGTGACCCGGTAGAAGTGGATCAGTCAGCGCTGACGGGAGAGTCTTTGCCTGCCTCACGGAAGCCTGGCGATGCCGTATTTTCCGGTTCGATCGTCCGTCAGGGCGAGATAGGCGCGCTGGTCTATGCCACTGGCACGCACACCTATTTCGGCAAGACGGCGCAACTAGTGCAAGAAGCGCACACGATCAGCCATTTCCAGCGCGCCGTGCTCAAAATCGGCGATTACCTAATCTTCCTGGCAGTTGGTCTGGTAGCCGTGATCATTACTGTCGCGCTCTTCCGCGGCGACCCAATTCTTACCACGCTGCAGTTCGCCCTGGTGCTCACGGTGGCCGCGATCCCCGTGGCGATGCCCACAGTGCTGTCCGTGACCATGGCGGTAGGCGCGCGCTTGCTCGCAGGTAAGCAGGCGATTGTGACGCGATTGGCGGCCATCGAGGAACTGGCCGGCGTTGACGTGCTGTGCGCGGACAAGACCGGCACGCTGACCCAGAACAAGTTGACGCTGGGCGACCCGTTCAGCGTCAACAGTGTGCCTGCCGAACAGGTGATTCTCTACGCGGCGCTCGCCTCACGTGCGGACAACAAGGACACGATCGACCTCGCCGTATTGGGCGGTCTGAAAGACGATCAGGCCTTAAAGCCCTATCAGGTGATCCATTTCCAGCCCTTCGACCCCGTGCATAAGCGCACCGAGGCTTCCGTCAAGGGCGCGGACGGGAAGGAATTCAAGACCACTAAAGGTGCGCCCCAGGTAATCCTGGAATTGTCGGCCAACGCCGCGCAGGTCAAGCCTGCCGTTGACAAGGCGGTGAACGACTTCGCCGCGCGTGGGTTTCGTTCGCTGGGCGTCGCACGCGCTGATGAGGACGGTAAATGGCAGTTTCAAGGCGTCTTGCCCCTGTTCGATCCCCCGCGCGACGATGCTAAGGCTACCGTTGCCACGGCGCGCCAGATGGGCGTGGGGATTAAGATGGTGACGGGCGATGCGCTGGCTATCGCGCTCGAGACCGCCAAGAAGTTGGGGATGGGAACAAATATTTTAGACGCCAGCGGCCTAGGCGACGCAAAGCGTCAGGAGACTGCGGCAGAAACCGAGTCTATCGAGAAGGCAGACGGTTTCGCGCAGGTTTTCCCCGAGCACAAATTCCACATTGTGGACATCCTGCAAAAGTGTGGCCACATCGTGGGCATGACGGGCGACGGCGTGAACGACGCGCCCGCGCTCAAGAAGGCCGATTGCGGCATTGCCGTTTCGAGCGCGACAGACGCGGCACGGGCGGCGGCGTCCATCGTGCTGCTGACCCCAGGGCTGTCGGTAATCATCGAAGCGATGAAGGAGAGCCGGAAGATTTTCCAGCGCATGAACAGTTACGCTATCTATCGCATCACCGAGACGCTACGGGTGCTGTTCTTTATGACCCTTGCGATCCTGGTCTTCAATTTCTATCCGTTGACCGCGGTGATGATCGTGATGCTGGTACTGCTTAACGACGGTGCCATCCTCTCGATCGCCTATGACAATGTTCATTACAAGGATAAGCCCGAAACCTGGAACATGCGCATGGTGCTGGGGATCTCAACCGTGCTGGGTCTCATCGGGGTTGTGGCGGCGTTTGGTCTGTTCTATCTCGGCGAGCGCGTATTCCACCTCGACCGTGCGCATATCCAGACATTGATGTATTTGAAGCTGTCAGTGGCCGGACATTTGACGATCTTCCTGACGCGCACGCGTGGTCCGTTCTGGTCCATTCGCCCGGCGCGCATCTTATGGGTGGCCGTGCTTGGCACACAGGCAGTAGCAACTTTGATCGCGGTGTATGGATTGTTCATGACACCCATTGGCTGGGAATGGGCGGCGTTCGTCTGGGGCTATGCTCTGGCATGGTTCCTTGTGAATGACCGTGTGAAACTATTGGCGTATCGGATATTCGATCCAACAGCTGCGCCCCTATTGATCAAAGATACCGTCGACACTACACCGTTGATCGCCAAACGGGCCTATGAAATATATGAGCGGCATGGCCGCCACGAAGGTCACGCGGTCCAGGATTGGATCCAGGCCGAGCGAGAGATTCGCGAAGCGAGACGCCCAAACAAATGAATGAAGGACAAGAGGGGCGAGAATCGCTAAAAGTCCGATCATGAAAATTCATACAAGAGACTTTCGAGGGCACGAGGAGCATGAAGTGAACCTCAAGAAATGGCCCATGAAAGTCGATCCGGATAACAAGTCGAAAGAACAATACAAGGAGATTCTGGAGGAACATTTAGCGCAACTGGGTGCGCAACCGCAGCTTCTTTACGCCGATATGGTGCAGTCATGTTCAACAAGAGCGAATGCGATACGTATGCATCCCATCCTCCCAGTTCGTTCCAGCGACGTTGGATCAAAATCTAAATCTACGTGAGGCTATCGCGCTGCAAAGGCCCGCGCAATGTAGAAATGCTCACAAACTGCCTTGGGGTAGGTCTGCCAGTAGTATCAACTCCCGGAACGTCGGGCATGCGGGACTGTCGGTTACCCACCATGTTCCGGATGAAATTTCGAGCACGGCATGTGGGACGGTACAGAGGCGCCAACTGTGCGCCATAGTTCGCTTTAAGAATTGATATCGAACGAGCTAGCCCGTTCTTAGGTTAGAGGAGTGGTCCCAGGGCTGCCCAAATCGCCATCAGCGCCGACAGAATCGCCCGTCCCCCGCTCCACAAGGCTGTCTTCGCGTTGAGCAACGATGCATAGGCTGCCTCGCATTCCATTTGAACCACATGACCCTCCAACCCTGCCCTGTGCGCGACGGTCCTTGGCAAATTCCGGCCGGCACTCTTCCCCCTCGCCATGACCAGCTCCTTTCCAAGCCAATTCTCTCAAATCGGCTGGTACAAAAAGCCAGGTCAGGTCACCCGGGGGCGGATCAAATGGTGACGGTGCGTCAATGCGACAGCTGAAGACATCGCGTCCGCCAAGTAGAATGAACCGGTTCAGGCTCAAAATCGGTCTGTTCGATCCAGGCAAGGAGATGATACGGAACACACAATCTGGCCAGGCGGGCACCAGTGTTACGCGGACGCCCCGGCGCTTGGCTGGTTACGCGACTTTGTTGTTCATGCTGTTGGCCGGACCCACACCACGGGCGCTGGCTGCGGCGGCCGTTCCGACCGGCGTATGGCTGATGGGCACGAAGGTAGCTATTCAGATCTTCGATTGCAGCGGTATGCTGTGCGGCCGGATCATTTGGCTCAAGGAGCCGCTTGATCCTCAAGGCCTGCTGAAGCGCGACAAGCTCAACCCCGAACCGGCTCTGCGGCAGCGTCAGATTTGTGGCCCGACCGTCATCTGGAATGTCCGTCCCGATGGTGACAATAGCTGGGAAGGTGGCTGGTTCTACAATCCGGACGACGGGGCGACCTACAGGGTCTCGATCGAGCTCAAATCCCAAGACGAGATTTCGGCACGCATCTATTCTGGCATTCCGCTATTCGGCGAAACCAAAACCCTGGTCCGGGTTCCGATGGGTACTTCGGAAGGATGGTGCTAAGCATCGGCCCGCGGCGGAATTCTTCCGAGCGTCTATACCCGAAATAGGAAATTGGCACCTTGGAGCGCGGCCCAGCCTTCGACCCAGGTTATTGCAAGCGATGGCACAACCGTGCATAGCGCGATGCTGAGGAGAACACCGTCCTCTTCCAAATAAGAGATTGCGATCAGCATGGTCAATATTCCGGGAATGATGTTGCTGAATGGAACTGGGAGAAAGAGTGTCGCTGCGAGCATCAGAACAATAACGCCGACAATACGCTTCGTAACCACAAACGGTGTGTGCCAACGCGGACGGATGATCCTTTCCAACGTGCGGATCACTGGTATTGCGCGATCGACCAACCGCGAAATCCGTTGAACTGGAAATGTCCGATCCGAAATAATGCGCGGTAAGATCGGCGCTTCCTGCGCCATCATCATTTGAAAACCGATAACCAGAAGCAGGAGAGCTGAAAAGATCGAGATTCCCGGCACGACTGCAAGAAGACCTAGGAGCAGCATGATCATGCCGAATGAGCGTTCATGCAGTCTGTGAACGAGCCACACTACGCTTACATGCTCATCCGGCGCATTATCAAGTATAGCGCGAAAAAGCTGTGAGATTGGTACACGTACGAGCTTTACGTTCACGAATTTGCACTCAACAATGGCTTCAGGCCTAGATGAGCGACGGCGTTTTCGCCGTCCAAATCTACAAGATCCCCGCTGCCGTGGTCGATGGCCGAACATCGTACCACCGGATCGAAAGGTATTGCCAGCGTCAGGGACTTGGTGCGGATTCGGTCATGGCTTGTTGCGGCGGTTCAAATCCCGGCCCCTATTGACTGCTCGCGTTAGATCACGCCGGTAAAACACGCGGGCTATTCGCTCATGCAACATAGAGATGGCCATCGCGGCAAAGAACTCGCCGACCGCCGGTACTCCCCCATGGAACCGACATCGCCGATTACTTCTGCGGCTGCTCAAGCCCATGGCAGCGCGGCTTGCACGAAAACGCAAACCGGCCATTGCACCAATCCCTTCCTCGTGGAACCGATCTGGCGCCGTACGAACGACGCGTTGATCGAAGCCTTCATCGAGCGCTTCCGAGTTGAATGGTCAAGTGCCCATTGATTCATCAGCCTTGAAGATGCTTGGGAATAATTCGAGGCTTGGCGCAAGTACTAAAACGCGGTGCGCCCACATAGGGCAATCGCGCAGAAAATCCCGATCACATTGCTGAGTCACGATGGCGTATCCGGCCCGCCATCATGACAAAGCTGAAGTGTTCTAACGTCCGACGACCCAAAGAATGGGCCCAGATCGCAAAGTACCAGATTCTACTAAAATATGCAGTCAGTTCAGGGACGCACAACACTTACATTGCGATTTGCGCTGCCACTAATTGCGCGGCGGACGCCAGCGAGCCAGCAACGACGCTATAACTTCGGCATTGTCAGGCCGCATTGATGGCTCGAACGGGCAACCGTCTGGCCGCCAGACAAGCTGTTCATAAACCACGCGGCGAAAATGCTGTCACTTAACTAACATCCCAACCGGACCGCTCATTGGGGCCGGTCAGGTCTCTCAGCCCGATAGCCGTGCTTAAATCATTCGCCCGCGAGCAAATTTGCAGTTGGCATCCAAAAAGGACCTCGGGTCGGCGCGCCGATCGGAAGTCTCACTTCGAGTAATAGGTTGGGAGTTCGACTTTTTGCTGGCAAGCCGGACGAAACGCGCGACCTGATTCTGAAGCAGTTTCCTCGTGTTGACCCAAATGTTCGCTCCTATGTCGGACATCGGACATTGTTGAGGTGGATCAATTCCGCCTGCCGATCGCCGTGCCATATTGGACCGTTGGGTTAGTCCGCTTTTGGTCGAAGCGCATGCACGGGAGATCCCAGATGAAACATATCTTCACTCTCGCATTGGCGCTGTCGCTGCTGGGCAGCACCGCCGTCTTGGCGCAGCCGGAAATGCCGCTTCGCATCAGCCAAAACGACTATCGCGACCGGCAGGACAACAACCGGCAGGAGCGCCGCGATCGAAATGCCGCCGACCAGAACCGCCAGCAGCAGAACCGCAACGATTCACGAAATACTCAAGATCGCCGCGACAACGCCGCGCAACGCTCAGATGCACGCCGCTGGTCGCGCGGCGACCGCTTGCCAGACCAGTACCGGCAGGATCGCTACTACGTCAACGATTGGCAGCAATACGGTTTGAACCGGCCACCGCGCGGTTATCGGTGGGTCCGCGACGACAACAACGATTTTTTCCTCGCGGCCATCGCGACCGGGATCATCTCGACAGTTATATACCGAGACGACCGCGATCAACGCTGGAACCGGCGCTACCAACGTACCTATAGCTACAACGACGACATTTACTATCGCGAGTGCCGCAACGCGCCGGATCCCGCAGGCGTGCTCGTTGGTGCGCTGATTGGTGGTTTGCTCGGCAACACGGCCAGCGGCGGACGCACGGGCGCAACGATTGCGGGCGTGGTAGTCGGTGGCGCGGTCGGGGCGGCGCTCACCAGCAATCTCGACTGCGAAGATCGCAGCTACGCCTACAAAACCTACTACACGGGCTTCAATGCCGGCCGCGCGAACCAGAATTATGATTGGCGCAACCCCAGCAACAACCATCGCGGCACATTCCGCGTAGGCCGTTACTACAACGATCCAGATGGCTTCCGCTGCGCGACCTACAGCCAGACGGCTTATATCGGAAGCCGGCGGCATGTCGCGAATGGCAGAGCTTGCCGTCAGCCGGACGGCACCTGGGCGATCGTGAACTGAACTATACCTTCGCGCATCGGAGAGGCTCCGATGTGCACAACATGGCTTCGGCCAATGTGAAAGATCGATTGAAATGGCAAATAAGCGAAAAATAATCATGGCGCTCGCCCTCGCGGTCGCAGCCGCCTTTCCGCTCTCGATAGCCACGGCCCCGTTCGCGAATGCGGCCTCGGTTGCGGAACTTAACAATGAGGCAAACCAGTCGCTGCAGAAGCTCTACAGCACCCATCCCATCGCTGAGCAGCTTTCGAAGCACGCAAAGGCGATCCTGGTGTTCCCGAACATCGTCAAGGCTGGCCTCGTGTTCGGCGGAGCCTATGGCGAGGGCGTTCTTCTGGAGCGCGGCAAGGCCGACAAGTATTACAACTCCGTTTCGGGCTCCTGGGGCTTCCAGGCCGGCGCGCAATCCTTCGGCTATGCCGTGTTTCTGATGAGCAACAAGGCGATAAGCTATCTCAACAAATCCGATGGCTGGGAAATCGGCGTCGGGCCGACAGTGGTGGTGGTGGACGAAGGCGCGGCCAAGAACCTGTCCACGTCCACGCTGAAGGACGACGCCTATGCCTTCATCTTCGACCAGCAGGGTCTGATGCTCAGCGTCAGCATCGAAGGCACAAAGATTTCCCGCATTAAGCGCTGATAGTGCAATCCATGGGCCGGAAAAATGGACTGATAATTGTCGGGGTATTTTTGGTGGCTATCGGCGTCTTGGGATTCGCATTTCCCCTTTTCACGACGCAGAGGACCGAAGATATTGTCAAGATTGGCGATCTGAAGATTCAGAATACCGAGAATATGTTGCATCACGTTCCGTCGATTTTGAGCGGAGGAATATTGCTCATTGGCGTAATTCTAATCGGATCTGGTGCCTATCGAAAAAGCTGAGACTCTGCATTCCGCCAAAAATAGCGGCGGTTTAGAAAAAGAGGAAACTGATCATGTCACTCGGCCTCATTCTCATTATTGTCTTGGTCATATTATTGGTTGGCGGCCTCAGCGGCCGCTTTGGTGGCTACGGGTACGGATACGGCCATAGCGGCGTCGGACTCCTTGGTGTCATTCTAATCGTCGTTCTCGTGCTGCTGCTCATGGGCCGAATTTGATTTGGCTGTTGACGTCGAACGCTTGGACGGTAATGGCGTAACCTCGTTATCAATGGTGGAGGACGGCATGAAGACACTCTCAATGATATTTTGCTGCGGCGCGGCGATGCTTCTGCTGTCGGGCTGCGTTGGCGAGCGGGGCTATAGCCAGAACCGCAATTTCTATCGCGGCAACTATATGACTGGCTACTACGACGGCTACTACGGACCATACATTGGTGGTTATTGGTCGAGCGATGGGCATTTCTACTACCAGGATCGCAACCACAATTACCGGCGCGATGATGGCCGGCATTTCCGCCGGGACCGCTTTCAAGGCGGAAATCAGATCCGGGCCGAGGACCGCACTAGGGACCGCGCCAATGATCGCGACAATAGCCGCAATCGCGACCAGGATCGGCGCGACCGGGAAGATGACAACCGATAGGGCCACGGACTGCCGATTAGTCGCTACTCAGGCGGCAAGGACTTCTTGCATCAGTCCAATTTGCAAGAAGCTGTGTGGGTGTTGATTTGGGTTTGCAGCTAGCTGGCTAAGCCGAACTTGATGATGTCACGTGTGCTGAACCTCGAAATGCTTCAGGTAAATAATGCGACTTTTTATGGCCAACGCTTGCCAACATTCTGACGAGTCGGAGTCCGAGGATAAAACTTTCTACACACTGGCAGCCCTCGGGTTGTTGGTTATTGAGTGGAATTTCACCGAGGCCTTGTTCAGACAACTGTTATTCCAATTCGTCGGAAAGAAGCCGCCAAATGGAAAACATCGAGACGAACTTGGTGTGGCTGACGTTATTCGCGACCTGCAGGCGTCAGCCGGGAAGTTCGCTTCAGATGAACATTGCACGGCTCTATTGCATGCCGCGAAGTATTTTGAGATTCTTCGCGAATATCGAAATCATTACGTTCGCAGCATCAGTTTATTAAGTAGGGAATCCGGGTACGCGGGCTCTCTCGCTTCGTGTTCCCGCAGCGGACGTCTGATCCGCTTCACCCAGAACGTCGGAGTGGATGACCTCTTTAACGTCACCAATCATAGTGAAATTCTTAGCGCGTACATTCGCGCCATCATCGCTTTTCATCACGGCCCCTCGAACATCCCGGGACCCGGTCCGTGGCCAGAACGGCCGCCGTTGCCCAAAAAGTTTGAAGCGGCGCGCAAATAGGCTCACAGATTCTGATCCTGTACGAGTGTGACTACTCCCTCAGAGATGGCGAATTCATACATGGAGCACGGATGTGCGGCTGTTCGTTAAGCATCATGTTCAGAGAGACTTGTGCCCTTCGAAGATTAGCGGTCCTCACGCACCACCGTGCGACCACTGAAAAGGCCGAACTACGCGAGGTTTAATCGGAAATAGGTGCTCGGACGGGAGAGATTTGCGGAGCGAATGATGGATCAGCAAACAAAGGAGTTTCGAATATTTGGCGATGGACGCAACAAGTAGGTGTTTAATTCTTTACATGACCTGTTACTGGTTCACCGTTTTTCTCCACAACAAAGGAGAAAAACGTGTCGCTTCAACATTTTCGCAATCAACTTGCCAACGAGCTGTCGGTTGTTAGACCAATCGACGTATCGCCCAGTCGAACGGATGTCTTCATGGCATCGTCGGTTCTCCAGAAGGCATTGCGCCGAGGAGACAGCCGACATGCCCAGAGCGCAGCCGCACAACTCCTGAAAGATGATCCGGCTAGGTTCTGGCGAAGGCTGGTCGCGATTGCCTTTGAAGATTTTGGCGTTACCGACCTGGCACTCACGCAGGAGATAACTGCCGCCGCAGCGGACATAAGATGGCGAATGGCGGTCGGGGGCGATCAACTGGTGGCTTGGCACCTGATCAATAAGCTATTGGTCAGGCCCCGTGATCGACGGGTTGATGAATGCTACATGCTCAGCGTGTCGCTGAGTGCGCATCGCGACCCTGAGGCGGCCATCAATGGCCTCGGCGCTTTCCCGCCCCTCGTCCGCCTGCTAAACCAGACTGTAGCGATTGTGTTGCGCTGTGAACAAAAGGTCGCGCCGGGTGGCCATAGAGCTCTCCTGGCGGCCAATTGCGACCGTCAGCTTACCGGAATGGCCAGTCGGTGCCGGATCGATGCCGGGCTCCTGGCAGCCTGTATGCAGGCCCGGCGGACTTCGAGGTGCCTGTTGCCTGTACTGCTGCCACTGCTCAAGGGGAAAACGGAAAGACTCACGCAGGCGGCACCATTTCCAAAGTTCGTTTCGCCGTGGGTTGCGGCAATTGCGGGCAGGATGGAATCAACCGGCGAATACTTCCGGCCGGACGCGCGCGACCAAGCCAACGGCGCCGACCAGCAAGGAAGACAGTGCCGCCATATCGGCGGGCATCCCCGGCCGCCACACATCGAGCAACAGCGCCACCCGGACCTTGTCGGTCGCGTTCACGACTTCATGTGGATAGGTGTCGTCCCACAGCAACGTATCGCCATCATCCAAGCAATGGGGAATCCCGTCTATCCAAAGGACCGCACCCAAGTCGCCCCGGTTATTTCGCGGCATCGAAAGACCGAGGTGAAAGCGCAAAATGCCTCGGAAGGGCCCGCGATGAACCGGCACATGCTTACCGGGCGCGAGATAGGAGAATGTCGCCGAAAGCACCTCGGGATGCTTTTTGAGCAGCGCGCGCAATGTGGGGCAACGCGCAGCGTTTTCAGGGACGGTTGCTCCATAGACCTTGATTACGAACATGCGCCAGTCGCGCCCGTCATTCGCGGAGATCGCTGTCTGCTCCCGCATGATTTCATGAAATCGCGGCACCCGCTCCAACGTCGTGGAAATTGCGAGCGCTTCCGCGCGAATGTCTTTCCAGGCAACGGCAAATGCCGCGCCGGCGGGAAAATGCTTGGCGGCATCGAGAACAGCAGGGGTCTCGATACGGTGGTCATATAGCCACCGCAATCCCTCTCCCGCGTGCACGTACCAACTGGACACGCACCTGCTCCTGCTCGCGCTGCCACAGCGCAAACGAAGTCTAGCACTTGGGAAACGGAATTGCGCCGTTCCGCCGGGAGGCTGGCCAAATTACGCTCGCACCCTTTCGCCGCGGTTTGGCTGGGTTTTCCGACATTCGCAAATGCGGCGAGAGGGGTCTTCAAGGGCATTTCGGGGGTTACAGGGAAGACCGTTGGTCGGATATCCCTCAACCGAAGCGGACCCGATCCGGCTCCCGAATGGCCTATGGCGCCGCCGCGATGGGCAATATGGACGCCGTCAATGCCGATTGCGGTTGCATAAGGCTTTTTCGCATGCCGCCTTCCGGCGGTCGGTCAGGCCCCGGCATTCTTCCGCTTGCGCCAGCCCGCATAGAAGCTCGCTGCCGCCAGCGCGTAAAGCAGCCACGTGAATGCGTTGCCAACCGAGTCCGGCACCACAAAGGAGGCAAGCCCAAAACAGAGCCCCGCCATCACATAGATCTGGCGCCACGGAATTTTGAACGATCCTTTGCGGGCCCGCCTCCATTCCCGGACCTCTTCATCGATGTCCGAGGAGTCCGATGGCCACAAATCGTCGAAAGGCGGATCTGGCGCGACATCCGCCAATTCTCCATCGGTCAATGCAGCCGCGGGGCGAGGCCTCGCTCGCTGGGGCTGAGGTTGGGCGCGTCGGCCAAATGCGTGCTGGGATACCATCGATCGGCCCACAGGGTTGCCCCTCAAGGGTCCCACGCGCGAATTAGCGAAAGCTTAATCCGCGCGTGCCCATTCAAACCTATCCGGTAACCCGATCCAGCGTGCTCCAGCCGCTCCACAGAATCTGGATTCCGATGCAGAGCAGAATGAATGCGGACAGACGCACCATGACATTGGTGCCGGAGGTTCCCAGCAGCGCGGCAATCCGTTCGGCGAAGCGATAACAGAGATAAACCGTGACCGCGATCGCCAGAATTCCCAGAACCGCAGCCCCGCCCAGGAGCAGCAATTCTTCGATACCAGCCGCTTTCGGCCGCTGGCTGCCCAAGGTTATGGCGACCGATATGGAGCCGGGGCCGACGGTGAGCGGCATGGTAAAAGGGTAAAACGAATCCGGAGCCGATGACGGGACACCGGACGAAGCCGGCTTTCGCTTCGGCGGCTCATCGGAATTAAGCAATTTCCAGCCAAAGGCCGTCACCACCAGCCCGCCGGCGACGCGCACCACCGGCAGACTGATGCCGAAAAACTCCAGCACATGCGAGCCGATGAAGATCGAGCCGAGCAGCAGCAGGAAGCTGTTCACCGCGATCCGGCGTGCCAGCACGTTGCGCTCTTGGTCGGTGCGGGACTGGGTCAGACCGAGGAAAAGCGGCATGCTGCCGAACGGATTCACGATCGGAAACAGGCCGGCATAAACCAGCAGCAGCGTCTCGGCGAACTCATGCATGGTTCGGCTCATGGTTCAACCGGGATGAAGCGGCGCCGACAGGGATGAGGCCCTGGGTCATCGAAAGCTCGCAATCTGCTCAAGGCTCTTTTTCTGCTTGGCATAGGTCGGAACCGTGGCGTTTTCGGCCGGATGGCCGACCACCAGCAGGATGTAAGGCTTTTCCGATTGCGGGCGCTCCAGAACCTGGTTCAGGAAACCCATCGGGTTGGGCGTGTGGGTGAGGGCGGCAAGCCCGGCATGATGAAGCGCGGCAATCAGAAAGCCGGTGGCGATGCACACCGATTTCGGGCACGTAATAATTCTTGCGTGGCTGTCCGTCCTCATAGCTCTTGCGCGCGCCGAAAATCACGATCAGCCAAGGCGCGATCTCCAGGAAAGGCTTGCTGGCGTCGGTGCCGACCGGCTCGATCGCCTTGAGCCATTCCTCGCCGGCGCGGCCGGCATAGAATTCCCGTTCTTCCTTTTCGGCCGCCTGCCGGATGCGGGACTTGAGCACCGGGTCGCCGACCACGGCGAAATGCCAGGGCTGGTGATTGGCGCCGCTGGGCGCGGTGCCGGCCGCCTTGATGCAGGTTTCGATAATGTCGCGGGGAACCGGCCGGTCGCTGAAATCGCGCACCGAGTGGCGGCGCCGGATCTCGTCATAAAATGCGGCGGCGCGGGTGCGCATGTCCTGGTCGGAATAATCCATGCGATCCGGAAGCGGAATCGGTACATAGCGCATGCTGCCACCCGGCTGATCTGCCCCACCGCCAAACACTATCGCCAGGCGGCCCGGCCTTCCAGTCAACGCTCGGCGTCCAGCATATCCTGGTAGCATTGGCGGTACTGCTTCAGCCCGATCCGGGTCACGGCAAAGGTTAGCGGGCCCACCACCAGCGCCGTCACCGAAAGGGCGTGCGGCAGGGCATGGGATCCGCTGAAGACATAATCGCTGAGAAAGGCCGGAATGATCGGTCCGCCGCTGATGCCGACCAACCCGGTGGCGAACAGGAAAATCGCCCCCAGCTGGGCCCGGATGTTGTTGGGCGCCACCATCTGCAGCGCGGCGGGAATGAGAACCGGCGTGAAGCCGATGAAGAATTTGAACGGAAACAACAGCGCCGCCATGGTCACCGCGTTGGGGGCGATGGGCAACAGCGTGGCCGGCAAAGTGATCCCCACCGCCGCCCAGGCCGTCAGCCTGAGGCAGGCATCGGTCTTACCTTGCGCGATCCAGCGGCTGGAGAGCCAGCCCGCGAAGATCATGCCCAAGGGTCCCGCGATCAGCGATGAGGCGCCGTTCATTTGGCCGGCGCTTTGAACGCTCCATCCCCAAAGCCGGATGAAAAGCGTGGGATACCAGGAATCCGAATAGGCCAAGGCCGAAAACAGGGCCGAACCGATGAACAAGGCCAGTGCCGCCAGGGGCCGGCTGAGGATGAAGGCGAAGACCTGGGCGAAGGGGAAATTGCTTTTGCCGGAAAAGGGTCCGGCCAAGCCGGTGCGTTTGGGCTCCTTGAGGGTCAAAACCCACAGCGCGACCAGCAGGCCGGGCAGGCCGATGATGAGAAAGACCAGATGCCAGGATTTCAGGGTTCCCAGCAAAGGAATCGTGATGCCCGGCATTTTCTGCACGGCGCCGATGATCTCCCCGCCCAGGATCAGCGCCGCGCCGGCGCCGATGAACAGGCCAAAGGCATAAATGCTCATCGCCCGGGGCAGGCGGACCTTGTCGAACCAGTCCGACAACAGCGAATAAGCGGATGGCGACAAGCTGGCCTCGCCGACGCCGACGCCGATCCGGGCGGAAAACAGCGTCCCGTAGCTTTGGGCAAAACCGCACAGGGCCGTCATGACGCTCCAGGCGGTGATGCCGATGGTGATCAGCCTTATCCGGTTAGTCTTGTCCGCCAGCCAGCCGATCGGAAGCCCCATCAGGGTGTAGAAGATGCCGAACGCGGCCCCGGTCAGAAGCGAATACTGGAAGTCGGTGATGTGCAGGTCTTTCCGGATGGGATCGACCATCAGGTACAGGATCTGGCGATCCAGATAGGACAGCACATAGGCCGACATCAAAACCACGGTGGCGTACCAGGGATAGAACCGCCCGGGTGCAGGCGCCGTTGGCCCCCCATTTCGCGCCATGGTCTATTGCACCACGATCTCGGTGCCGGCATCGAGATGCACCAGCTCCTTTTTCGGATCGAACGCGACCCCGATGGGATCTTTCCCCGCCGCGATGGCATCCAGCTGGCGGCGATAGACCCGGCGCAACATGGCCACGCCTTGATCCGTGGAAGTCAGATGCTCCTCGGAATGGAGCGTGATTTCCCCCTGGCCGGTCTGGGCTTCATAATCGCCCGGATATGTGCGGTGTTCCTCGGCGGTCAATTCCTGCCACAGCTTGCCTTGGTAGTGAGAGCGGATCTTCGACAGCGCGCCCCGCTCGCTCACCCGGCCGGCGGAATAGATTCGAAAATGGGTGTCGTCGATCGGCAGCACCCAGCCCAGCAGATTGCAGGCCCCCTCTTTCTCGGCCCGGGGATTGGCGACGGCGCGGATGGTGGGCAGCACCGCCTCGGTGATGCGGCGATGCACGCCGCCCTGGACGTCGCGCAACTGGATCGAGCGGGTGCCGCGCCCGGTATATTCGAAACTTACCCGCGGCATCAGCGACATCTTGGGGATGAACTGATTGCCGCTGAAAGAGCCGTGCAGGATCGGCACATGAAACGGATCCATCACATTCTCGAAATGCTGCAGCCAGTTGCACGGCACGATCACCGGCCCGCCGGTGCCGATGCTGTTGTCGTCGGCCTCGATGAATTCGCCGGGCTCGAGATTTTCCAGAATGTCGTAGCGGGGAAGCACCGGTTGTCTATCGGCCGGCCCCATATAGGCAAAGATCAAGCCATAGAGTTCCTTCACCGGATAGTAAGGCTGGCGCACCTTGTCGCGGCTGGCGGCGCCATTGTCCGGCTCGCAAGGCTGGTCCAGGCATTTGCCGTCCACGCCGAACTTCCAGCCATGATAGCAGCAGCGGATGCCGTCCTCCTCGACCCGGCCATAAAAGAGGGAGGTGCCGCGATGCGCGCATCTGGGATGCACCAGGCCGGGCCGGCCCGCACCGTCGCGGAAAAGAATCAGATCTTCATCCAGGGCGCGGATCTTGCGGGGAATATTAGTTGCGTCGGACGACAAGCCAATGGGATGCCAATAACGCCTGAGCAATTCGCCCATCGGCGTGCCCCGCCCGACCCGGGTCAGTTCGTCGAAAGAGGTTGCTTTGGGCAGATCATAGATGGTGGCTGGATCGGTCATCTCATCCTCCACGTTAGAGATCGAGCGTAAGGCTTGCGGATTTGGCGCGCGAGCAGCAAATCATCATGGTCCGGCCTTCCTGTCTCTCCGCCTCGCTCAATATCAGGTCGCGATGGTCGGGCTCGCCCGCCAGCACCCTTGTCTCGCAGGTGCCGCATAGGCCGTTGCGGCAGGAATAGGCTGCCGGAATGCCCGCGGCCAGCACCGCGTCCAGGATCGTCTGATCCGGCCTGACCTCGACCGTGACCCCCGATCTGGCCAATTCCACCAGGAAGCCGCCTTCGCCCGCCTTGACCGGGGCGGGGGTGAAATATTCCACATGCACATGATCCTGAGGCCGGTCCTTGGCGGCGTCCAGGAACGCCGCGATCATCGGTTCCGGCCCGCAGCAATAGAGATGCGCGTCGGCCGGTGCTTGCGCCACCGCCCCCGCCATGTCGAACAAGCATCCGGCCTGGTCGTCGAAATGCAGTTGCACCTTCGCGCCCAGCGCCTCGAACTCCTCCACAAAGGCGGCGGCGGAGCGGGTGCGCGCGGCGTAATGCAGCGTCCAGGCGCGGCCGGCTTCCTCCAGGCTTTTCACCATCGCCCGGATCGGGGTGATGCCGATGCCTCCGGCAAAAAACTCCGACCGGGCTGCGTCGACTAGGGGAAAACTGTTTCTGGGAACGCCGATTTCGAGGCGTATCCCCGGGCGGGCGCATGCGTGGAACCAGCGCGAGCCGCCGCGGCTGTTGCGGTCGAGCGAAATGGCGATGTCGTAATGATCGCCGTCAGAAACATTCGTCAATGAATATTGCCGGACGGTGCCGTCGGGAATGTGCAGATCGATATGCGATCCGGGCGCGTAAGCCGGCAAAGGCGCGCCGTTCACCGAGGCAAGCTCGAAAGACCACACATTATCGGCTTCCACCCGGATGGCGCGGATGAACAGGGTGATGCGATCGGGAGCCGTCATCCCCAAAGATCCTTCCCGAACCCGCGCACCAGCCAGCAAGAGGTTTGACCCGACCCTGAAAGATTTTTATCGACCTGTTTTGCCAATAAATTTAACATGTTATCTTTCTTGCCGCAAGGTCGCGACGTCGAACTGAGGCATGAGAACACTTGAGACTACTTAATGTGATAACTATTGTCCCCTGCGATCCGGGAGGCCAGAGATGAATGCCCAAACCACAACCCGCCGCGACATCGCGCTGGCCGCTCTGAACCGGCTGCCGCGCCCGCTGGGCCATTTCATTGGCGGGCAATCGGTGGCGGGCAATGGGCCGCTCTTCCCGGTGATGGAACCGGCCACGGGCAAGGAACTGGGCCAGGTCCGCGATGCGTCGGAGGCCGAACTCAATCAGGCCGTCGCCGCCGCCAAGGCGGCTTTTCCGGCCTGGGCATCCACGCCGGGCGAAAAGCGCAAGAAGATTCTCCACAAGATCGCCGACCTGATCGAAGCCCGGGCCGAGGAAATCGCCGCCATGGAATGTCTGGATGCCGGCCAATGCTGGCGCTTCATGTCCAAGGCGGCTTTGCGCGGGGCGGAGAATTTTCGCTTCTTCGCCGACCGGGCGCCCGAGGCGGCCGACGGCCGCGCCCTGCCTACGCCCGAGCATCTCAATGTCACCACTCGCAGGCCAATCGGACCGGTGGCCGTGATCACGCCCTGGAACACGCCGTTCATGCTTTCCACCTGGAAGATCGCGCCGGCTCTGGCGGCCGGCTGCACGGTGGTGCACAAGCCGGCCGAATGGGCGCCTTACTCGGCCCGGCTCCTGGTCGAGATCGCCTATGAAGCCGGGGTGCCCGCCGGCGTGTTCAATTCCCTCAACGGTATCGGGGAGACCACCGGAAAGCGGCTCACTGCCCATCCCGACATCAAGGCGGTCGCCTTTGTGGGCGAATCCGCCACCGGTTCGGCGATCATGAAACAGGGCGCGGACACGCTGAAACGCGTCCATTTCGAGTTGGGCGGCAAGAATCCGGTGATCGTGTTCGAAGACGCCGACCTCGACCGGGCGCTGGATGCCGCCATCTTCATGATCTATTCGCTGAACGGCGAGCGTTGCACCTCTTCGTCGCGGGTGCTGATCCAGGCGTCGCTTTACGACCGGTTTGTCGCGCAGCTGACCGAGCGGGTGAAGAAGCTCAAAGTGGGCGATCCGTTCGATCCGGCCACCGAAGTGGGGCCACTGATCCATCCCCGACATCTGTCCAAGGTCTGCGGTTACATGGATGTGGCCCGGACGGACGGCGCCACCATCGCCGTCGGGGGCGCGAAAATGGAGGGCGGCGGCTATTTCTTCCAGCCGACCTTGTTCAGCGGCGCCGAGCAGTCGATGCGCGTCGCCCAGGAGGAGATTTTCGGGCCTGTCCTCACCGCCATTCCCTTTACCGACGAGGCCGACGCCATCGCCAAGGCCAATGACGTCAAATACGGCCTCGCCGCCTATCTGTGGACCGGGAATCTGGAACGGGCGCTGCGCGTCTCCGACGCCCTGGAGGCCGGCATGGTCTGGGTGAACAGCGAGAATATCCGCCATCTGCCGACCCCGTTCGGGGGCATGAAATCCAGTGGCATTGGCCGCGACGGCGGCGATTGGAGTTTTGATTTCTATATGGAAACCAAGAATGTCGCCCTGGCGCGCGGCGTCCATAAAGGCCAGCGGCTTGGGATCTAGCCCTGAGCCATCAGTCAGTCAGGTGATCGCGTCGATAAGAGCGCGCAGTTCGGCGATCAGCGCCTTCAGGCGCTGCTCGCCGAATTTCTTGGAATAGACATTCAGTTGCCGGACCGTGTGGGTGGCGGTTTTCTCGATCAGTTTCTGTCCGGCCGGCGACAGCGACACGATGGCGCCGCGCCCATCCTTCGGATTGGCCTGGCGGACGACCAGCCCGCGCTGGACCAGATCCTTCAGGATGCGGGTGACGCTGGGCCCGAACAGCAGCGCCGAATCCGCCAAAGTCTTAAGGTCGCTGGGGCCGGAATCGTCCAGCACCCTCAGCACCCGCCATTGCTGCTCGGTGACGCCGGCCTCGGCCAGCATGGGCCGCATCGGCGCCATCACCGCTTCGCGGGCGGCCAACAGCGTGCCGGCCAGGGACTGGCGGTAAGGCGGCAGCCTGGTGTGGTTCCCCTTCATGCGGGCCTATTGGCAAATTGCTTTCTGCGTTGCAAGCGGCGGCTTTACAATTTAACATGTTAAGCATATCCCCCATCCGGGGGACGGAGTCAATTTCCGCCATGATATCGGGAACCATCTACGGGGCGATCTTGAACGATCGCGAGCAGCACAAGCTGCTTGCGGACGCGTTCAGAGAGCCGCCCTATAAGGCGCCGCCCCGGCGGCCGGTTCTCTATATCAAGACCCGCAATTGCCTGGTTACCGACGAAGGGTGTGTCCGCCTCTCCCCCGATCTCATCCGCGTCGAGGCGGCGGCGACCCTGGGCCTGCTCTTCAACCGCGATGCCCACCGGGTGACGGCCGGAGCCGCGCTCGGTTATATCGGGGGTGCGTGTCTCGCCCTCGACATCAGCGAGCCGCAGGAAAGCTATTACCGGCCGGCGGTGCGCCAGCGCTGCCGTGACGGATTTCTGCCCCTGGGAAATCTCACGGAATTCTCTCCCGCGCGTCTGAATGGCGACATCGAGACCCGGGTCGATGGCGAGATGGCGCATGCCTGGTCGCCGAAGCGGCTGGTGCGGGATGCGGCCACTTTGATTGCCGATGTCAGCGCCTTCATGACCCTGGCCGCGGGCGATCTGCTGCTGATCGGTCTGCCTTATGATGCGCCAAAACTCACGAGCGGCAACCACATCACGGTCAGCGCCCCCGGTTTTCCCAGCCTGTCGGCGCAATTGCGAGGGGAAATGGCGGCATGAAACGCGCCCGCATTGCTTTCAAGGGCTCGGTCCTCTGGGCGGATGTCATTGGCGACGACGATACGTTGCGCTTGCCATCCGGCGAATGCATCGCGGCGGTAGACGCCCAATGGCTGGCGCCGGTGACGCCGGGCGCCGGCATATTCGCGTTGGGGCTCAATTATGCCGACCGTGCCAAACAGCTGGGCTTCAAGGCGAAGGAGCCGCCGCTGATTTTCCTGAAAGGACCGAATGCGCTCACCGGGCATCTGGGCGAAACCGCGCGCCCGGCCGACGCCAACCAGATGCATCCGGAATGCGAGCTGGTCGCGGTGATCGGCAAACCCGCCCGCCGGGTGAGGCCGGAGGATGCTTTGAGCCATGTCGGCGCCTATACCATCGCCTGCGACTACGCCATCCGCGAATATCTCGAAAATTACTACCGCCCCAACCTGGCGGTGAAGAACCGGGATGCGGCCACGCCAATGGGCCCCTGGCTGGTCGATGCGGCCGATATCGCAGATCCCCAGAATCTGCGCCTCAACACCCGGGTGAACGGCAAGATCGTGCAGGATGGTTCGACCGCCGACATGGTTCTCGATATCGCCGGCCTCATCGCCTATCTTTCCGAAACCATGACCCTGTTGCCGGGCGACATGATCCTGACCGGCACGCCGGAAGGCGTTCATTTCTGCGCCGCGGGCGATGAGGTGGTGTGCGAGATCGAAGATATCGGTCGGCTGGTGAACCGCCTGGTTGCGGAGGTTGTCCCATGAGCCTTTATCAACTGAGCAAGCTGCTGTTTCAGCTCAATCGCGACGAGGATTTGAAGGCGCGTTTCAAGACTGATCCAAAATCGGCGATCCAGCCTTTCGGGCTCAGCGAGGAAGAGCGCCGCGCCGTGCTCGAACCGGATATCGGGTTGCTCTATGTCTTGGGCGTCAACGGCCAGATCCTGATGCACTACGCCGCCTTTAGCGGTATCGAATGGCCAGATTATCTGCAGCGCATGCGCGACGGAATACGCCAGCATGGGCCGGTCAGGGCGGGGGTGTACGCCATGCTATCCGGGTTGGACGACAAGGTGGCGGGGGTCTGATCCATGAGCCTGGTCTTTTGCGGCGTCTGCAGCCACGCGCCCGGCATCACTGGGCGGGCCGAGCGCGCCGATCCGGCCCTGCGCGAACCTTTCCATGCTGCTTTCCGTGCGATGGGCGAGACGTTGCGCGCCGCCCGGCCGGATGCCGTCATCATTATCGCCGCCGAACATTTCGCCAATTTCTTCATGAACAATATGCCGGCTTACGCCATGGGCATGGCCGAGACCTATGACGGTCCCATCGAGGATGCCGGCTGGCTGAAAATTCCGCATCGGGTGATACGCGGCAATCCGGATTTGTCGCGGCAGATGATCCAGGAAGTCCAGCAGAGCGTGGATGTCGCCTATGCCGAGGAATGGCGTTTCGATCACGGCATCATGGTGCCGCTGCATTTCCTGGACCCCGAAAACGAACTCACCATTATTCCGGGAAACATCAACTGCCAGGGCCCGCCGCTATCGCCGCTCAATCGCGCCTGGGCGTTCGGCGAGGCGCTGCGTCGCGCCGCCGATTCCGTGCCCGAGCGGATCGCCCTGGTCTCAACCGGCGGCATCTCGCATTGGCCGGCGACCCCCGACAGCGGCATGATCAACGAAGCCTGGGACCGTGAGTTCCTCGACCGGTTGGTACACCAGGACAGAGCCGGGCTCCTATCCTACAGCGACGCGGAAATCTATCGCGATGCCGGTCAGGGCGGATTCGAAATCCGTACCTTCATCGCCGCGGCGGCCGCCGCGCGCGGGCCCGGCACCGTTCATTTCTATGCGCCCATCCCGATTTTCGCGGTGGGCTGCACGGCCGCGACCCTGGAGGTCGTCTGATGGCGCACGCAATTGTCGAATGGACCGCGAACCTGGAAGGCGAGGCCGATATTCACGGCCTGCTGGAACTGATCGCGGCGGCGATGCGCGATTCCGGCGGCGTGTTTCCATGGGGCGGCATCCGGGTCCGCGCCATCCGGTTGGACGATTATGTCATCGCCGACGGCCAGGCGGATTACGCTTTCGTCAACATCACCGTCAAGATGGGCGCCGGCCGCAGCGCTGAATTCAAGCGCGCGTTCTTCTCTTCCCTGTTCGAGCGGATAAAGGCGCATTTCGCCGATCTCTACGACAGGCGCTATCTGGCGCTGTCGCTTTATGTCGAAGAAGCCGACGAAGCCTCCAGCTTCAAGCACAACAACATCCATCGGCGCTTCAAAAAGGATTCCTGATGCCGCTGTCCGAATCCATCATCGCCGAATTGGCCAAGCGCCTCGACACCGCGGAGAAATCCCGCGAGCCGATCGGCCATTTCTCGCGCGCGCATCCCGGCATGACCATCGAGGACGGCTATCTGGTGCAGCGGGCCTGGGTGGCGCAAAAGCTGGCGGCCGGCCGGCGCTTGATCGGCCATAAGATCGGGCTGACCAGCCGGGCCATGCAGCGTTCCTCCAATATCAATGAGCCGGATTATGGCGCCCTGCTGGACGATATGCTGTTTCCCAACAACAGCGACATCCCGATGGCGCGCTTTATCGAGCCGCGGGTGGAGGTCGAACTGGCGTTCGTGCTGAAAGATCGGCTGTCGGGACCCGATTGCACCATTCTGGACGTGTTGAACGCCACCGACCATGTGGTGCCGGCGATCGAGATCATCGATGCCCGCATCCGCCGGGTCGATCCGGAGACGGGCGCCACCCGAAAAGTGTTCGACACTATCGCCGACAATGCCGCCAATGCCGGGTTGGTTTTGGGGGGCCGGCCGGTCCGCCCCGACGCGGTCGATCTGCGCTGGGTGGCCGCCCTGATCCACCGCAATGCCGTGATCGAGGATTCCGGCGTCGCCGCCGCCGTGCTGGGACATCCGGCTTTGGGCGTGGCCTGGTTGGCCAACAAGCTCGCACCCTGGAACGAGACGCTGGAGCCCGGCGAGATCATTCTCAGCGGCAGCTTCACCGCGCCGGTCTTTGCTTCCGCGGGTGACGCTTTCCATGTCGATTTCGGCCCGCTGGGCGGCATTTCGGTGAGGTTTGTATGAATCGGTTGAAGGTGGCACTCAAGGAAAGGCGGCCGCAGATCGGTCTTTGGCAGTCTCTGGCCAATCCCATCACGGCGGAAATCTGCGCCGGCGCCGGTTATGACTGGCTGTTGTTTGACGGCGAGCATTCCCCCAACACAATCCAGACCCTGTTGGCGCAACTGCAGGCGGTTTCAGCTTATCCGATCGACGCCGTGGCGCGGCCGCCGGTTGGCGACCCGGCAATCATCAAGCAATATCTGGATATCGGCTTCCGCTCCTTGCTGATCCCGATGGTCGAAAGCGCCGATCAAGCGCGCCAGTTAGTTGCCGCCACCCGGTTTCCACCCTCGGGCATCCGGGGCGTGGCGGCCGGCAGCCGGGCCTTCGGCTTCGGCGCCGATGCGGCGCGCATGCCGACAGCGCATGAGGATATCTGCCTCATTCTGCAAATCGAAAGCCGCAAGGGCCTGGATGCAATCGAAAGCATCGCCGCCATCGACGGCGTCGATGCGTTATTCATCGGCCCCTCGGACCTGGCGGCCGCATTGGGACATCTCGGCAATCCGGCTCATCCCGAGGTGCAGGCGGCGATTGCCGACGCCATCGCCCGCGTCGCCAAGGCCGGCAAGCCGGCCGGCATCTTCGCCACGGCGGAGAACGCCAAACACTATCTGGCGGCGGGCGTCTCGCTGGTATCGCTGGGAACGGATTCGGGATTGCTGTCACAGGCCGCGCGGTCGCTGCGAAAGGCCGTGGATTGAGCAAATCCGGAACAGCCATAGGTTAGAAGGAGCATAACGGATGACCACAGGGGGTCAGGCTTTAGTCGAACAATTGCGCCGGGAAGGCGTGGAGATTGTCTTCGGGATTCCCGGCGTGCAGCTGGACTGGGCGGTCGATGCCCTGTGCGATGCGGCCGCCGACATCCGCTACATCATGCCCCGGCACGAGCAGGCGACCTCCTATATGGCCGACGGTTATGCCCGCACCACCGGCAAGGAAGGCGTGTGCATGGTGGTGCCGGGACCAGGCATGCTGAACGCGCTTTCCGGCCTCGCCACGTCCTGGGCCTGCAATTCGCGGGTGCTGTTCCTGGCCGGGCAGATCCCATCGCCCACCATCGGCAAGGGCTATGGCATGCTGCACGAAATCGCCGATCAGTCCGGTATCCTGAAATCGCTCACCAAATGGCACGGGATGGCGCTCAAGCCCGCCGACATCCCGGCTCTGGTGCATGAGGCGTTTGGGCAATTGCGCGCCGGCCGCCCCCGGCCGGTGTCGCTGGAAATCCCGCAGGACATATTGCGCGCCACTTTCGAAGGCGCCCGCTATTTCGATGCCGCGCCCTTTGCGCCCACGCCAGCCGATCCCAAGCTGGTGGCGCAGGCGGCAGCCCTTCTGGCCCAGGCGAAATTCCCGGTGATCTATGCCGGCGGCGGCACCGGCGCCGGTTCGGCCGGCGAGGCGCTCAAATCTCTCGCTGAAAAGCTTCAAGCGCCGGTGGTGATGGATGAAGGCGCGCGCGGCACGGTTTCGAGCCGGCATCCGCTCGCCCTCACCACTGTCGGCGGCCGCGCGGTCATTCCCCATGCCGATGTGGTCCTGATCGCGGGAAGCCGGTTCCTGGACGGGCGGGCCATTCCGTTTTTCACCACCCCGGGCAGCAAGCTGATCTATCTGAATATCGAACAGGCGGATTTCGGCCCGCCGCGCCGGCCCGGGCTCGCGCTTCTGGGCGATGTCCGCTCAGGGATTGCGGCGATCGATGCCGCCATCGGCGATATTCCAAAGCGGCCCTCGCGCGCCGACGACATGGCCAAGGTGAAAGCCTGGCAGCATGTCCAGACCCAGGCGGTCAAGCCGCAGGCGGACTACCTGGCCGTGCTGCGCGACCATATCGCCGATGACGCCACCCTGGTCAGCGAACTGACCCAGGTGGGTTATTTCTCCAGCGTCGCCTATGACGCTTATGTCCCGGGCACCTATGTCACTCCGGGTTTTCAGGGCACTCTGGGCTATGGCTTTCCCACCGCGCTGGGCGTGGCGGCCGGCGCGCCCGCCAAGCGAACCTTATCTATCACCGGCGATGGCGGATTCGGCTGGGGGCTTCAGGAACTGGCAACCGCCGCGCGATACCGGCTCAATTTGACCATAGTGGTCTTCGCCGACGGCTATTTCGGCAATGTGCGCCGGATTCAGATGCGCGATTTCGGACGCAATTTCTCGGCCGATCTGCAAAATCCCGATTTTCAGATATTGGCCAAGGCCTTTGGGGTCCGCTCCGCGCGCGTGGACTCGCCGGCCGGCCTGGCCGCCGCGTTGGAAAGCGCCAAGAAAGCCGGCGGCCCGGCACTGATCGAAGTGCAGGTGGGTGAGATGCCCAGCCAGTGGCATTTGATCCATCCCTTCGTGCCGCCGCCAAATCCGCCGCCGCCAAATCCCCTGGGCGAACCGCCGGCCGGTTTCGGTGCGTAACAATTGGCGGATCTTGCGTCGCGCGTTCCTATTTCGAGCGGGGATGAAACCAGCCGGGTGTTTTGGCATGGCGCCGTAGCGCTTAACATGATAACTATTTAGCGAGCGGCTGGCGCATAAAGGCCGCCCCTAGGAGGACGCCGTGAAACAGGCAACCGCGCGCAAGCCCGCGCTTCCGTCACTTGCCTTCAGGCAGATCAATGGCGCGATCGGCGCGGAAGTGGCCGGCATCGATCTGTCGGCGCCGCTGAGCGATGAAAGCTTCGCGGCGGTGCATGCGGGTTTCGTCAAATACCAGGTGCTGGTGTTCCGCGACCAGGACATCACGCTCGACCGGCAGATCGGGTTCGGGCGGCGTTTCGGCGAATTGTCGGTGCATCCCTTTTCGCCCAATCGCGCCGACAAGCCGGAAGTCATCCAGTTGGATTATTCCAAGGACAATCCGCCCGAACTGACCGATGTCTGGCACTCGGACGAGACCTTCCGCGAGACGCCGCCGATGGCGACCATGCTGCGCTGCCGCGTCTGCCCGGACTATGGCGGCGACACCATGTTCGCCAGCATGGTCGCAGCCTATCGCGGGCTCTCCGACCGCATGAAGGCCTATATCCATGGACTGGAGGCGCAGCATGACTTCAAGCCCTTCCGCACCTTGTTCGGCTCCAATCCCGAGCACACTTCCAAGCTGCGGAACCTGGAAGACCGGTTTCCCAATCCCTGGCATCCGGTGGTGCGGGTGCATCCCGTCACCAAAAGGCGGTCACTGTTCGTCAATCCCCAATTCACCATCCGCATCCGCGGCATGAAGGAGGATGAGAGCGCAACGGTCCTGCAATATCTTTATCGCCAGGCCTCGGTCCCGGAATATCAGTTGCGGGTGAAATGGCGGCCCGACACCATCGTGATGTGGGACAATCGCTCTGTCCAGCATTATGCCGTGCATGATTATTATCCGCAGCAGCGCACCATGGAGCGGATCACCGTCGCGGGCGACAAGCCGGCCGGCGTCGAAGGCCCCTACGCGCCGGAATTGGAATCCGGCGAGCATCCGGACATCGTGAAAGCCGAAGTCCAGCGCCGCCGCAATCCCGCCCGCCAGTTCGAGCGGAATTGACGATGGCGCCGAAGGAACTGGACGCGCTGGTCGCGTCGGCGACACGCGCGGCCCAACCGGTCATCCTCTTCCTGATGGGGCTCTATTTTTTCGCGGTCCTGGACCGGCTGAATGTCGGCTTCGCCGCCTTGACCATGAACAAGAGCCTGGGCCTCAGCCCATCGCAATTCGGCTTTGGCGGCGGCTTGTTCTTCCTGGTTTATGTGCTCTTGGAAGTACCCAGCAACATGATGCTGCAACGGGTCGGCGCGCGGCGTTGGATCGCCCGCATCGCCATGAGTTGGGGCCTGTGCTCGGCGGGTACCGCGCTGGTGATGGGCGCCAACAGTTTTTTTCTGGCCCGGGGACTTCTGGGGGTGGCGGAGGCCGGGTTCTTTCCGGCGGTGATCACCTATATCGCCGGCTGGTATCCCGCCGCCTATCGCAGCCGCATGAACAATCTCTTCATGTTGGGAATTCCGCTTACCGGCGTGCTGGCATCGGTATTTTCCGCGGGTTGCCTCGCGCTTGACGGCACTCTGGGGATCGCGGGCTGGCGCTGGCTGTTTTTGCTGGAGGGTCTGCCGGCAACCGTCCTCGGCATTCTCGCCCTGCGCATTCTGCCGAACAGCCCCAAAGACGCGCGCTTTCTGAGCGCCGAGCAGAAACAGGCGCTGCTGTCGAAACTCGCCAACGAAGACGCCGCCAAGCAGGCGCAATTTCCGCTCGGCCCGGGCTCGGTGTTCCGCTCGCCCATCTGCTGGATTCTGGGCTTCGCCTATTTCGGCATCGCGGTCGGGCTCAGCACCATCGCTTTCTGGCTGCCGCAGGCGGTCGGCAGCCTTGGGGTCAAGGACCCGGTCACGGTCGGGCTGTTGACGGCCGGGCCGCTGGCGGTGGGCGCCGCGATCATGACGGCAGTATCTTGGAATTCCGACCGCACCGGGCAGCCGACCTGGCATCTGTTGGCGATGGCATTGCTGGCGGCCGCGGGTTGGTTGTTGTTCGGAGTCTCCTCCAATCCCGTCCTCAGCCTGGCCCTTGTCGCGATCGCGGCGGGCGGCACCTACGGCATGCTGAGCGTGTTCTGGGCCTTGCCGAGCGCCTATCTGTCCGGGCCGGCGGCCGCGCCCGGCATCGCCCTGATCAGCGCCGTCGGCACCGTGGGCGCCTTCGCGGGACCCTGGCTGGTCGGCTATCTGCGCCAGCAGAGCGGCGGCTTCGCCGCGTCATTCACCGCGGTGGCGATCTTTATCCTCGCCAGCGGTATCCTGGGCGTGCTGGTCGGCCGCCACATCCTCCGCATCACCGCGCCTGGACAGCCACAGCCTGTCGGTCGATAGAAGCGATGGTCGGAATGCGCGATAAGGACCGGAAGGAGAGCCGGCAATGAAGCCAGAACAGCGCCCCAACATCCTCTATATCGTGGTCGATGATTGCGGTTATGCCGATCTGAGTTGCACCGGGCAGACCGGCTACCGCACGCCCGAACTGGACCGTCTCGCCGCCGAAGGCGCGCTCTTCACCCAGGCCTATGCCAACGCGCCGCTTTGCACCAACACCCGCGTCGCCATCATCACCGGCCGCTATCAGTATCGCCTCAATATCGGGTTGGTCGAGCCGCTGCGCCAGGCGATCCGTGACGATCCCGACATGGGCATCCCACCAAATTTCCCCACCATGCCGAAATTGCTGGGCGAGGCCGGCTATCGCACGGCCCTGATCGGAAAATGGCATTTGGGTTTCTTGCCCCGCTACAGCCCTTTGCGTAGCGGCTATGCCCAATTCTTCGGGGTGATGGGCGGCTTCACCGGCTACTACACGCATAAAGGTGAAGGCGGCGAGCATGATCTCTACGAAGGCGAGGTGCCGGTCGAGCGCCAGGGCTATCTCACCGATCTTTTGAGCGACCGGGCGGCCGATTTCATTCGAACCGGCAATCAGTCGGACCAGCCTTATTTTCTCAGCCTGCACTATACCGCGCCGCATTGGCCCTGGTCGGCGCCCTCCATCGAGGCGGCTGCCCGGCAGCGTGAAGTGGATCCGGCCGAAATCGCCGAAGGCGGCAGCCCGCGCATTTATGGCGAGATGATGCAGATCCTGGACGCCGGCATCGGCCGGGTGATGGAGGCGGTGCGCCGCGACGCCAACGGGCGCGAGACATTGGTGCTGTTCACCAGCGACAATGGCGGCGAGCGCTTTTCCAAGATGTGGCCCTTTGTCGGCCGCAAATGGGACTTGCTGGAAGGCGGGCTACGCGTGCCGCAGATCGTGTGGTGGCCGGGCCGCATCCCGGCCGGGCAGACGCTGGATCAGGTCTGCATCACCATGGATCTCACCGCCACGACCCTTGCGGCGGCTTGTGTGGCCGCGCATCCGGTCTATCCGCTGGATGGCGAGGATTTGTTGCCGGTCCTGACCAAGGCGCGGCCTGAATATGAGCGCACCCTTTATTGGCGGATGGCCAACCGCGATCAGCGCGCTGTCCGCCGGGGAAACTGGAAATATCTCAAGGTCGCGGAGAAGGAATTCTTGTTCGACATCGATTACGACCCGCGTGAGCGGGGCAATCTGGCCCGCAAGCATCCCGAGCGGCTGGATGTTATGCGCAAGCAATGGGAAGCCTGGGCGGCGGCCATGCTGCCGATCCCGGCGCGCATGATCCCGCCGACCCAGAATCTGCCTGAAATGCTCTGGTGATCCAGGGTTCGTATGGAATTGGAAAACCAAACCACATTGTCATGGCCCACATATACGGGCCATGACAAGTTGTTGATTTGATCGGCGACAATTGAGTCCAGACCCTAGGATCCGATCAGGACCGACTTGGTCTGCAGATAAAGCTCCAGCCCGTCCTCGCCGAATTCGCGGCCCCACCCGGACTGCTTGTAACCGCCGAAGGGAAGATTGGGATCGAGCCCGCCGCCTGCATTGATCAGGATGGAGCCCGCCTGAAGCTTGCGCGCCAGGGCATGCGCCGTGGTCAGATTTTCCGTCCAGATCGAAGCCGAAAGTCCATAAATCGAGTCGTTGGCCTTGGCCGCCACTTCGTCGAGATCATCGAAGGAATCGGTGACCAGCACCGGGCCGAATACTTCTTCGCGCACGATCTGCAATTCCGGACCGGTGTTGACCATGACGGTCGGCTCGAAGAAGTAGCCCTCACGGTCCAGCCTCTTGCCGCCGGCCGCCAGCGCGGCGCCGTCCTTGACCCCGCCGGTGACATAACCCTCGACCCGGGAGAGATGTTTCTTGGAGATCAGGGGACCCATCTGAGTCTGGGGATCGTCCCCGGCGCCCACCTTGATGGTCTTGGCCTTGGCCGCCACCGAATCCACCACTTCATCGAACAAAGCGCGGTGGACGAACAGCCGCGATCCCGCGGCGCAGACCTGGCCGGCATTGAAGAAAATGCTGGCGGCGGCGGCGGCCTTGGCCGCATCCCGTTTGGCGTCGGGAAAGATGATGGTGGGCGATTTGCCGCCCAGCTCCAGGGAAAGTTTTTTCAGATTTCCCGCCGCGGCCTTGACGATCAGCTTGCCCACTTCGGTGGAACCGGTGAAGGCGATCTTGTTCACATCGGGATGCGCGGTGAGCGCGCCGCCGGTGGCTTCGCCCAGACCGGTCACCACATTCACCACGCCGGGCGGCATGCCGGCCTCGCCCGCGAGTTCCGCCAGGATCAAAGCCGTGAGCGGCGTTTCCTCGGCCGGCTTCAGGACACAGGCGCAGCCGGCGGCCAGCGCCGGCGCCAGTTTCCAGGCAGCCATCATCAGCGGGAAATTCCAGGGAATGATGAGGCCGGCCACGCCAACCGGTTCTTTCAAGGTGAAGGCGTGCAGCATCGGCCGCGACAGGGAGGTGGTGCGGCCGTAGATCTTGGTTGCCCAGCCGGCATAATAGCGGAACACCTCGGCCGCGTTCACCACATCGCGATCGCGGATCATGGTCCGGGCCTTGCCGTTGTTCAGATATTCGACTTCCGCCAGCAGATCGGCATTCTTCTCGATCCGGTCGGCGATGTCCCAAAGCAGGCGGCCGCGCCGGGACGGAAACATGTCTCGCCAAGACGGCGATTCGAAAGCCCGCCGTGCGGCGCGGACGGCCAGATCGATATCGGTGGCGTTACCGGCCGACACGGTGGAAATCACCGCACCCGTCGCCGGATTGAACACGTCTATCCGGGCATCCGACGCTTTGGTCCATTCGCCGCCGATCCATTGGCCGTGACGACGCGCCAGAAAATCATCCACAGTCGCGGCAAGATTCATTTTAATGTCCCGATTATTGAGGTTGCGAAGGATGCGGCCGCCGGTCTGCGATCCGAAACGATGCCGGCGAATGCGCTAGATGGGAGAGGCGCCACCCGGAAAAGGCGAGACTCCAAACATATAGACATGGCCAAGCAGGATGGCGACGAACAGGATCAACGCCGCCGCGAAACGCCAGTCGAAATATTCGCGGGCGCTGAAACGGTTCCGGCCCGAGATAATCGCGGCAAAGGGGACATTCGACGTCTTGGCCGCAAACCCATCCCAGGCCGCGCCCAGCTTGCGCCGCCTTTTGGCGTCGATGGAAACGGTGCCGGACAGGGCCAGAACCAGGAATGTTCCGAAGAAGATCACGCTGGCCTGGTCGCCATTTGCCGCCAGATGGACCAGCGACCACAGAACCACGCCCCACAGAAAGGGATGGCGGGTGATCCGGAGCACGCCCTTCACCAGATCGGGGCTGGGAGTTGTATCCTTGTACCGTACCGATGTGGGATTGGCCGCCAACAGCCCGGGCACGCCGATCAGAAAGGCGATGGCGACAAGCAGAATAGCCGAATCGTGGGCGCCTCTGCCCAGATCATACAGGAAGGGATCGCCCGCGCTCCCCGGTGCGGCGCCGGCGGCGTTGAAGGCCATGGCCATCCAGACGATGACGCCAAGCGAGACCAGTGCGAACAGGCCCATATAGGGTTTTTCCCCGATACCCCGGACAATGGCGTCCCGGACCGGCGTGCCGGAGATCAGCAGATGGATGGCCAGAAAAACGACCGCCGCCTCGATCAGATTGGCCATGATGGTTTCCCCTGTTCACCGACCTCGCCTGCGACACTATTGCTGCCGGAAGTTGGGTATCAGGACCACTCCCAACCGCCAGTGCACGCATCGGGCGGGCGCGAATTTATCATAAAAAGCCTATCTCATTCGCGCCATCTGGTCCATGGACGAATGAACCAGCGCCCGCCCTCCCAGCAGGCGGTCTTAGCGGCCGATAAGCCAGAAGATCAGGCTGAGTACGGCGCTGACCAGGAGGCCGGTGACCACCGGAAAATAAAAGCTGCCATGCTCTCCCCGGATAAAGATGTCGCCGGGCAGCCGGCCCAGGCCAAGCCTCTGCAGCACCGGCCAGAGGATGCCGGCGGCCGTCAGCGCCAATCCCGTAATGATCAGCAATCGCTGCATTTACTAAAAGCCTAGCACAAAGATTGGGCAAGGCGCGCCAAGCCCGGCAGCTGCCGTCTTGACAATATCCTTACTAGGACCTTGGGAAGAGTTGATTTAAATCATGAGGCCGGACGTGGTTCTAATGGCTCAATGTTGACTGGGGTTTGTTTCGAACGAGGTAAGAAGTGAGCGACCGCCTGATGCAATCGAACAAGAGTGCCGCCATTGCCGCAAACGCGGACATGTCGGCCCAAAAAGGTTATGACGCGATCGCCAAGCTGCTTCACTGGCTGATCGTCGCCCTCCTGGTTGCGCAATATACGGTCGGCTCGCTGATGCCGCACATCGGACGCAGAACCCAGGATGAAGGGCTGGTCGCCTGGCACTTTTCCATCGGAAGCGCGATCCTGTTCTTTATCCTGGTCCGGTTCCTTTGGCGCGTCAGCCATCCAGTTCCCTTGATCTCCACCAATCCGCTCTCCGATTTCCTGGCGGGGCTGGTTCACTGGGGTCTCTATTTGCTGGTCTTCGTGATGACCCTGTTGGGTTGGGCCGCGACCTCGGCCCGCGGCTGGGACGTCAAGCTGTTCGGCGTCCTGACCTTGCCGGCGCTGGCGCCCAACGGCTCGCGCTGGGGCCATGAAGCCGGCGATATTCATAATATCCTGGTCTATGTGCTGCTGGGCTTTATCGTGGTGCATATCGGGGCGGCGCTTTATCACCGGCTTGTCCTGCGCGACCGGATCTTCCAGCGCATGATGCCCTAGCCGATCTTTTGTCGGGGTCCGTTCAAACCCCGGCAGCCCGCATGCGCCTTGCCGCGACCCAAATGGGATAGACAGCCGCGACCTGCACCATGACCGTCACGGCCACCAAGGCGGGAATGGAGACATCATACAGGCCGCCGGCCAGCGCGCTGCCCAGAAACCAACTGACCCCGAACAGGCTGGTGAAAGCGCCATAGGCGCCGGCCCGGCGCGACACCGCGATCATATGCGCCACCGCCGCCGGCATCACCGATTCATGCACGCCCAGGCCGAAGCCCCAGATCAGCACGCCGATCATCGCCACCGCCGGGCCGCCCAGAAACACGAAGGGGCTGAACAGGGCGACGGCCAGGGTCGCCGGTATCAGGACGATCAGTCCAAGGCGGTCGAACAGCTTGCCGCAGACCAGCGACCCCAATCCGCCGCTCAACATGGCGAATGCATAGATCGCCGGTATCTGGACGGCGGAGATCGTGTGGGACTTCGCGAAATGATAGGCGATCAATGAATAGTCGGAAAATCCGAACGCGATCAGGGCCGACCCGGCCGCATACCACCAGAAGATCGCCGGATAGCGGGCGGAGATTTCTTGCCGCCCGCTTAAATTGATCTTTTCCGCATTGGGAAAAAACAGCCGCGCCGCCAGGACCAGCAACAGAACGGTCAGACCGGGCAAAGCCAGCCAGAAAAAGGCGAGGCGATAATCTTGGCGGAGCGCAAAGATGGCGGCGACGGTCAAGGGACCCAGAAAGGCGCCGGTTTGATCCAGCGCCTCGTTGATGCCGAAGGCCCAGCCTTGCCCCATATGCTTTCCGGCCTCGGACAGCATCACATCCCGGGGCGGGTTGCGGATGGCCTTGCCGATCCGCTCCAGTAGGATCAGCAGCGCCGCGGCCTGCCAGCTATTCGCCAAAGCCAGGAGCGGGATCACCGACATCTGCACCACATATCCGAAGCCGGTGATGAGCCAATAGCGATGGGTCCTGTCCGCCCAGCGTCCCGACACAAGCCGGAGCGCATAGCCGAGGAACTCGCCGAATCCGCCGACTGTTCCCACGATCAGTCCGCTGGCGCCCAGGGTTGCCAGAAACGGGCCGATGACGCTTCGCGCGCCTTCGTAGGAAAAATCGGCAAAAAGATTGACGGCCCCGAACAGCAGCACGAACAGCAAGCCGGCTCGCGCCGACCAGCCGCGATCATGCACTTGCTCATGCTCGACCATGGCGGCCTCGGGGTCCGGGTTTGTCAGAACGCAATAATGCGGATACTTCGCATTATCACTATACCAAAATGTATCCTTACCTTCCGCCGGATTGTGCGTATGACTCTCAACTATGAGCGGTTCGCGACAATTTGATTGTGGCGCGGAGGTTTTTGCTCCCTTTTGATCCCTTCAGACGGAGATTCGATGTCGCGCGCCGGCCTTGCACTCATTGCGCTAGCCTTATGGACGTTTGGAACGCCCCGCGCCGGCTACGCCGCGGCCTCCACTTCCAAGCCGCTCTCTTCGACCGAAAAGAATATCGAATCGTTGGGAACCGGAGTGGCGATCGCCATGCCCCTGATCGCCGGCGGGATCTCCGTCTACAAACATGATTGGACGGGGGTCGCCCAGCTCGGCGCCGAAACCATCATGACCGTTGGAACCGCCTATGCCCTGAAGCAATTCGTGCGGGAGCGGCGCCCGGACGGTTCCGATTTCCGGTCTTTTCCATCCAACACCACCGCGCTGTCGGCATCGGGATCGTCCTATCTTTGGGGACGTTATGGCTGGGAATACGGCCTGCCGGCCTTTTTCGCCACCCAGTTCGTGTCCTATTCCCGGGTCCAGGCCAAGCAGCATCATTGGTATGACACGCTCGCCAGTTCCGCCATCGCGGCGGGTTACGGCTATATCCTCACCACCCGCTTCAAGAAGCGGTACAACGTCACCACAAGCCTGTCGGCATCGCCGGATGGCGCCTATGCGAGCCTATCCTACCAATGGTGAGGATTGGCGCATGGTAAAGACGCGGCATTGTGTGGATATCAACGCAACTGAGCCAAATTGAACACCGTTCGCTGCGACAATCGGCAATTGTAGGGAAACTTGCAGTTCCCGGGCAAAACCACCACATTCGTAACGATCGTGCGACATGAGTAAAATAGACAATATGGAATTGCCTCCTCTGGCGGATCGGCGCCCCGAACCCCGCAAGCGGGTCCTGCTGGGTGGTATCGTGGTCAGCGATGACGGCAATTTCACCTTCAATTGCAAGATACGGGATGTCAGTCCGCGCGGCGCCCGGATCGCCGTGCCGGAAGGGCAAAATCTGCCGCCCGAATTCTATCTCATATTCGTGCGCGAACACATGGCCTATAGGGCGCATCCGGTCTGGCGCAGAGGCGACGAGGCCGGCCTGGTCTTCACCGCCTCCCATGACATCAAGGCGATCACCGACCCGAGCCTCCTACACCTGGCTCAGATCTGGGCCGGCCGGAACACCATGAACGTGAACTGGCGTTGATCCGCAGTCACCGGCGCCGCGATTTCAGGCCAGCATCGTCTTGTAAAGAACCGTCAACTCACCCCAGGCGCGCTCCGCATCGGCGGCGTTGTAAATCGGCTTGCCATTCTGCTTGGGCATATCCTTGACGCACCAGCCATGGATGGTTCCGGGATAGACCTCCACTTTAGCGGTCAGATGGGCGGCGGCGAAGGCTTCCTTCAACTTGTCCTTGGCGTCGGGCTGGCGGGTATCGTCGCTGGCGGCAATGGCGCACAGCATGCGCGACTTCATCTTGGGGATCAGCAGATGAGGACTGTCGGGCTTGTCGGTCACCAGGCCGCCGCCATGAAAGGTCGCGCCCGCACCGACGCGGCCTGCCATCGCCGCGCAGGTCTTGAAGACCAGAGGCCCGCCCATGCAATAACCCTGAGTGCCGATCTTCTTGGCCGTATCGATTTCCTTCTGACCGTCCAGAAAGCCGATATGCGCCACCGCATCGCGCTCGATCGCGCCGGGCTGGTTGATCGGCCCGGTCCAGGTGTTCATCAATTCCCGGCTTGCCGGCGCGCTGAAATCAAAGCCGCTGGCGTCCTCGATCACCGGCGCCTTTTGGGTGCGATAGAAGGGATTGGGTACCAGCACCGAATAGCCCTGTGCGGCCAGCCGCTTGCCCATGTCGCGGAAGGTGGGGCGCAGGCCGAAAATATCGGTCCAGATCAACACGCCGGGATGCTTGCCCGAGGCGGGGCGGAAATAGGCCGCATCGCAGACGCCGTCCGGCGTCTTGATGGTCACATCGCTTTCGGTGACCGCCATGGCGGCGCTGGCGGGTGAGGCGGCGGCCAGCCCGGCCGCGACCGACAAAGCGGTGAAATCGCGGCGGGTGACCTTGCTGCCGGTATCTTTTTCGTCCTGCTGGTCCATCGGTTCCTCCGGAGATCTTATGGAAATCTGCCGCGCGAGGTTAGCTCATCATCCCATCCTTCGCCACGTGTCCGGGGAGCGGAAGCCGTGGACGCCTTAAAATCCGCCCGGCCCGGATTATTCCACCGCTATTCAAGGGGTTGGACCTCGAGAAACACGCCCGGCTCCGGCCTCACCGTCATGGTCATCACCGGGTGTGGCGGCGGCCCCGCCGGCCGGAAGCGGAATTTCTGGATCAATGTGGAAAGAATGATCTTGGCCTGCATCATGGCGAAATCCGCGCCGACGCAAACCCTGGGGCCGGCGCCAAAGGGAAGATACTGATACTTGTCCCGCTTGGGACCGGTTGCGGCATCGAAACGGTCAGGATCGAACACGGCCGGCTGCTCCCACCACATTTCGTGCCGGTGCAGCGCCCAGATGGGGAGGAAGAGGATTTCGCCCGGCCGCATCCGGCGGCCGCACAATTCGTCTTCCGCCACCACGGTGCGCGCCAGAAGCCCGACCGGCGGATAAAGCCGCATGGCCTCGTCCAGAATCTGCTCGATGAAAGGCATGCGGGGAAGGTCGTCTGCGCCGGCGACGCGGCCACCAAGCCGGCCCAAGGCCTGCGCCCGCGCCCGCTCCTGGATCTCCGGCATATTGGCCAAAAGATAGAGAGACCAGGACAGCGCCAGGGCGGTGGTCTCATGCCCGGCGACGATGAAGAATTGCATGTTGTGGACCAGGTCCTGGGCGTTCATGCGATGACCGGTCTCCGGATCTTCGGCCGCCAGCATCCGGTCGAGCAGGTCGTCGGCCCGCGCCCTGCCGTTCGCTTGCCGGCGGCGGGCGTCGATGGCCGCCGCCACCATGGCATGCATGGTCTTGACCGACGAACCCGCCAGAAGCTCGCCGGGGCGCGGGAACCATTCCGGAAATCCCAGAAAATCCAGCATCGAGGCCCGGCCCGCGGTCTGGAAATATTGGGTGATGGCCTTGCCGAATGTGCGGCTGTCGAAATGCTCGCGGCCCGACAGCGCCACATCGCAGATCACATCGAAAGTCGCGGTCAGCATTTCCGCCACCAGCTCGGCCCGGCCCCCGCACTGTGTGAGCCGTTCGGCGGCACGCTCCGCGGTGGCAGACATGGCGGGCGCCAAGCTCACCACATTGCGGTGGGTGAAGACGGGGGCCACCGCCTGGCGCTGCCATTTCCATTCGGCGCCGTCGGCATTGAACAGGCTTTCGCCGATCGCGGGCCTGAGCATCCGGCGCATGATTTCCGACTTGGGATAATTGGCGAGATTGTCCAGCATCACCCGTTTCATGCCCGCCGGATCGGCCAGCATGTGCCAGCGGATCAGCATGTCGCCCGAAACGATGGGCTGGCGGTAGGCATAACCGGGAATGATCTCCAGAACATTCCGCCGCGCGATCATGGCGGTTTCGATCCGGCTCAGGCGGCGGCGGTGAACCGGCGCACCCACGGGAATGAAGGGGGTATTCAAGGATGGGCTCCGAGGCTGCTCGAACTCTCTTGCGGCTTTGCGGCGACGATAGGGCAGGCGCAGGTCGGCGCAAAGCCGCTCGCAAATGCAGCATCGGGAAGTGCTTTTCTTCCGGCCGCAATTGCGCAAGATGTCCGCAAAGGGTGGAAGCATGCCGGCGCCGCAATCGGGTGCGCCCGTGACTTAATGAGTTCGCCGGCAACAATCGGAAAATTGAACGGGAGGACAATGCCATGAAGACCGCCCTGCGATGCCTGATCCTATTTTCGCTATCGCTCGCCCTGATGGCACCGGCGCGGGCCGGCAATGCGCCCAATTCCCAGCCCAACCCGTACCGCACCATCCGCAATTTCTTCAAACTGCCGCCGGGTCGCAGCATGGGATCCACCACCGCGGTGGCGGTGGATCATGAAGGCCATATCTGGGTAGTGGACCGTTGCGGCGCCAACAATTGTGCCGGCTCCAAGCTCGATCCGGTGATAGAATTCGATGCCGAAGGCCATTTCGTCAAGGCTTTCGGCGCCGGCATGCTGCTGTTTCCGCACGGCTTCACCATCGACAAGGACGATCATCTCGGGATCACCGACGGCCATGTCGCCAAAGGCATCGGCGATGACGTGCTGGAATTCGACCGCAGCGGCAAATTGCTGCGCAGATTGGGCAAGCCCGGCGTTTCGGGCAGCGGCCATGACAGCTTTCACGAACCCAATGCGGTTCTGGTCGCGCCCAATGGCGACATCTTCGTCGCCGACGGCCATGAGCCGGGCCCCGGCCATAATGCGCGGATCGTGAAGCTTGATCCCAACGGCAAGTTCATCCTGCAATGGGGCAGCCATGGCAGCGGTCCGGGCCAGTTCGAAATGCCGCATGCGCTGGCCATGGACAGCCGGGGCCGGCTGTTCGTCGCCGATCGCGGCAATAACCGGGTCCAGATCTTCGACCAGAACGGCAAATTCATTGCCCAATGGAGCCAGTTCAGCCGGCCCAGCGGCATCTATATCGACAAGAACGATGTGCTTTACGTCGCCAACTCCGAATCCACCGACAAGAAAGGCTATGGCTACAACCCCCAATTCCAGCGCGGCATGCGGATCGGCAGCGCCCGGACCGGCGAAGTGACCGCCTTTATTCCTGATCCGGACATGGGCCATGCCGATCCCGACACCAGCGCCGCCGAAGGCGTGTGGGTGGATGCGGCCGGCAATATCTATGGCGCCGAGGTCGGGCCAAAGGCCGTGATCAAATATGTGAAGAAATAGACCGCCGGGGCGGGCGCGAAAAAGGGCAGGGGCAGGCCCCTGCCCTTTTGCTTTGGATAATCGCGTTTAGGCCGACAGCACCCGCTTGTGCAGGCGGCCGATCGCGTCCAGCGCCGACAAGACCGCGCCTTCCTGCCAGGCCGGCAGGCGCGAGACATGCTCGCCGGCCAGGAGGATGCGCCCATCTATGGCGCAGATATCCTTATAATGCTGGGCTCGTTTCTCGTCGGTCCAGCGTCCGGAACAGCCCAGGGTCCAAGGCACCCGGTGCCAGGAGATGCCGAAGCCGCTCTTGAACTCCTTCTTGTATTGGGGATGGATCTTGGCGCCCTGGTCGAGCGCGGCCTGGATCTGTTGTTGCGGATTTTTTGCTTCGAACTCATAGGTGGCCGGGGCGTCGGAAAAGATATAGCCGCCCAACAGCACCCCGCCGCCCGGCTTGTGATAGTCGGTGGACGGATAGCTGATGGTGGAAATCTGCTGGTCGGTATAGGTGATGCCGCCATAGATGTCGTCATCCTCCTCCCAGAATCGGCGCTTGAACTCCAGCCCCACCTTGAAGGCCGCGTCATAGGAGAGCGAATTGATCGCATTGCGCATCGGCGCGCCCACATTCATCGGCATCTGGCCCAGGATGGTGGCGGGGATGGTGCAAAGGCACCAATCCGCGCGCGCGGTCTGCGGCGCCCCGCCTTTCTTGGAATCGATATAGGTGGCGGTGACGCCTTTGGCGTCCTGGCGGATTTCGCTGACCTTGCAGTTATATTTGATCAGCCCCTGCAGCTGCCGGCCGAAGGCCTGGCCGATCATGCCCATGCCGCCGACGGCCTGGAACAGCGGGGTCTGGAATTCGTAGATCTTGCCCGCCATCACCGCGAACCACATGCCGGACTTGAACAATTCCTGCATCGGAATCGGGTCGGAATCGACCGGCAGCGGGCTCAGTCCGCCGCCCGGCTCGACCGCGAAGCCGCGCATATTGCTGGCCGCATCACCCTTCTTGTAGTCGTAATTCTTGTCCAGCGCGCCCCAGAAGCGCAGGATCTGCAGCAGGCCGTCTTTCTCGTCTTTGGGGATGGCGCCGCTGAGCTTGTCCTGGGACGTGGCCTTGGCCAGAAGCTCGCCGACATAACCGTCGAAATCCGCCGCGATCTCGCGATAGCGCTTGGGCTTGCCGCCGAACGCCCGGGTCGAATGGACATAGGCGTTGTAGTTGACCTGGGTGAAGGCTTCGAGCGCAACATTGAACTGCTTGCAGTAATGCAGCAGGCCGCGATGGTGATAGGGAATCCGCCACGGTCCGGGATTGAAATAAAGGCCTTTGGCGAACTCAACATGCTGGGTGGTGCCGGAAATATCGGTGAAACTGTCGCCGCCATAGAGCGACCAGTTCCGCCCGCCGGCCCGGTCGTTATATTCCAGCACCTGCACCTTGTAGCCGGCCTTGCGCAACTCATAGGCGGCGGTCATGCCCGCCAGACCCGCGCCCAGAATCAGCACCGAGGCGCCCTTGACGTCGCCCGACAATTTGATCGGGCCGTCGAAATCCGATGTTTCCGCGTAGCCCATGGCCACCATGGCGTCGTACATGACGGCGCTGCCGGCCGTGGTGCCGATCAGTTTCAAAAGCGACCGGCGGCTGACCGGATTTTCCTCTTTGCTCTGCACAGAATTCATCTCCCCTTATTGTGACCCGATACTATGCCGCTGCCGGCAAGTTCGGAAAGATTCGCAAGAGTTCCCCTGGCTATACTACCGGGCCTGGTAAGCGCCTCTGCGTCGCTTCCGCGCAAGGATCGGCGACATAGCCGGCGTCATGATTATCCCTTTTATATCAGCACCTTAATCGTCCGTTCGGCGGTTAAAAAAAACCTCACCTCGCGGATTGAAAATGATGCGGCGCAATATCACGCCCGATCGTCTTTACAGGGACCCGGTTCAAGATGAAATTGCCCCGCCTTTTGGAGTGTGCTCGGGAAAAAGAGCGGGTGGTGGCCGAAAGTGCGCCGATTTTTTCCGGGCAGCGGCCCGGCGGGAGTGAAACGTCCAACAATAATCAATTGATGAGGGGCAGAATTATGTCGAATAGCAAAAGGAAATGGATCGCGGGCGCGGGTCTTTTGGCGCTGCTCTGCGGCGGCTCGGTGGCGTCCGCCCAAACCGGCCGGAATGTGGATTGGCCGGTTTATACGGGCGATATTTCGGGCAGCAAGTTCAAGCCGCTGGACCAGATCAACGCCTCCAACTTCTCGGACCTGGAAGTGGCCTGGCGGTTCAAGACCGACAATATCGGCAACCGTCCGGAATATAAGCTGGAAGGCACGCCGCTCGAGGTAGGCGGCGTGGTCTATGCCACCGCCGGCTCGCGGCGCGGCGTGATCGCGCTGGACGCGGTCACCGGCGAGCTTTTGTGGGTGCATGGCGAGAAGGAAGGGGCCCGCGGCGCCGCCGCCCCCCGGCAATTGTCCGGCCGCGGCTTGTCCTATTGGTCGGACGGCAAGGAAGCCCGCGTCCTTTACGTCACCCCCGGCTATCAGCTGATCTGTTTGGACGCCAAGACCGGCCAGCGGGTCAAGAGCTTCGGCAATGACGGCGCCATCGACCTGAAGGCGGATGACGACCAGAAGATCGAACCCGACCTGACCACCGGCGAGATCGGCTGGCAGTCCGCCCCCACCGTGGTGGGCGATGAGATCCTGGTGGGTTCATCCTTCCGCGAAGGCTTCACCCCCACCAGCTTCAAGAACAACAAGGGCTCGGCCCGGGCCTTTGACGTGCGCACCGGCAAGAAACTGTGGGAGTTCCACACCATCCCGCAGAAGGGGGAACCGGGTGCGGAAACCTGGCTGGACAATTCCAACACCTATAGCGGCAACACGGGGGTGTGGACGGAGATGACGGCGGACCCGCAAGCCGGGCTGGCCTATCTGCCGGTGGAACAGCCGACCTCGGACTTTTATGGCGGCAAGCGCCCCGGCAACGGGCTTTATGGCGACAGCCTGGTGGCGGTGGACCTGAAGACCGGTAAGGTGAGGTGGTACTTCCAGTTCATCCATCACGAGATCTGGGACTATGACATGTCGTCGGCGCCGCTCTTGATGGACATCACCGTCGACGGCAAGCCGATCAAGGCGGTGGCGGAGCCCTCGAAGATGGGGATGCTCTATGTGTTCGACCGGATCACCGGCAAGCCGGTATGGCCGATCCCGGAGCGCAAGGTGGAGAAAGGCACCGCCCCCGGCGAATGGTATGCGCCCACCCAGCCCATCCCCACCAAGCCCAAGCCCCTATACCCGCACCGGCGTTTCCGTGGATGACCTGATCGATTTTACCCCCGCCATGCGGGCGGAAGCGCTGGAAGCGATCAAGAAATACAAGATTGGCCCCATCTTCACCCCGCCGGTCGTGTCCAATCCCAACGGCCCCATCGCCACCATCATGGTGGGTGCGGCCAATGGCGGCACCAACTGGCCGGGCGGCTCCTTCAATCCGGAGAACCACACCGTCTATGTCTATGGCTGCAACGCCTGCATGTCGTTGACCGGTCTGGTGCCGCCGCCGCCGGGCTTTACCGACCTGCCTTATGTCGAAGGCCTGGCGGGAAGTCCGGTGGTGATGATCAACGCGGCCGGCACCAATTCCAGCGCCGACGCCGCGCCGGCGCCCAAGCGCAAGGCGCCGCCTGCGGGTGGCGGGTTCCATACCCTTACCATCCAAAGGCTGCCGTTGCTGAAGCCGCCTTATGCCACCATCAGCGCCATCAATCTCGACCAGGGCAATATCGTCTGGCAAGTCGCGCATGGCGACACGCCGGATGCGATCCGCAACAATCCGGCGCTCAAGGGCATCAATGTGCCGCGCACCGGGCAGGCGGGATTCAACATCGGTACGCTGGTGACCAAGAGCCTGGTGATCGCCGGCGACGGTCAGGTGACGACCACGCCGGATCATCCCCGCGGCGCGCCCTTGCGGGCCTATGACCAGGCCACCGGCAAGGAAGTCGGCAATGTGCTGATGCCCGCGGCGCAATCCGGCTCGCCCATGACCTATATGGTCAACGGCAAACAGTACATCATCGTGGCGGTGTCGGGCGGCGACTATTCCGGCGAATATATCTGCTACACTTTACCGGATAACGATTGAGCCGGATAACGACTGATCTGGATGACGACTGGCCGCCGGCAACATGTAAATGGAAACGGCCTCGCGCGCGCGGGGCCGTTTTCTTTTTGCCCGCCTACTGGAACCGGAATGGCGCAAGGCCTATTTCACAGGTCTCAATCTCCGGGGCACGACCATGGCGAATGCAGCGAGTTCGGGCACCTTTCTGATCGGCGGTAAGGCCGAGATCCATCGCCTGGGTTTTGGCGCCATGCGCGTCACCGGCAAGGGAATATGGGGCCCGCCCGCCGACAAGGCTGAGGCCCTGGCGACGTTGCGGCGGGTGCCGGAACTGGGGGTGAATTTCATCGATACCGCCGATGCCTATGGGCCGGAGGTTTCCGAGAATCTGATCCGGGAAGCGCTTCATCCCTATGATGGGCTTGTGATCGCCACCAAGGGCGGGCTGACCCGCTCCGGTCCCGATCGCTGGTCGCCCAATGGCGATCCCGACTATCTGATCGACGCAGCCAGGAAAAGCTGTGAGCGGCTCAAAGTCTCCACCATCGCGCTGTGGCAATTGCACCGGATCGATCCCAAGGTCCCGCGCGACGAGCAATTCGCCGCCGTCAAATCGCTGCTGGACCAGGGGGTCATCGCCCAGGCCGGATTGAGCAATGTCTCGGTGGTGGACATCGAGGCGGCGCGGAAAGTCTTTCCCGTCGCCACGGTGCAGAACCATTATAATCTGGTGACGCGCGACAGCGAGGATGCGCTGGATTATTGCGCGCAGCATGGCATCGGCTTTATTCCCTGGTATCCGCTGGCGGCCGGTAATCTGGCCCGGCCGGGCTCGCTGTTGGACGGCATCGCCAGGAACCATCGCGCCACCGCCGCGCAGATCGCGCTGGCCTGGATCTTGAAGCGAAGCCCGGTGATGCTGCCGATCCCGGGAACCGGCAATGTCGAACATCTGGAGGAAAATGTCGCGGCCGCGGAGATCACGCTCGGCGATCAGGAATTCTCCGATCTGGACCGGGAAAGCCAGGTCAAGGAACCGAAACGCCGATGGCGGCTGTTTTTAGGCTTTCGGGGTCCGACAATAACGCCATCCAGTCCTGACGGCTGAAGGACGCGGTTTCGCGCCGCTGCGCGGCTTCGGCCAGCGCGGGCAGGTCGGGGTTCGGCGTCTCCACCGCCGGCGGGCTCTCGCTCAGCAGGCGCAGATGCAGCGCCGTCACCTTGGGATCATCCAGCACCAGCCGGCGGTAATCCGTCGCGGCTTCCGCCGGGAGATAGCGCGCCAGCAATTGATGGGCGCGTTTCAGCACCGCGACGATGCCGGTTTCGCTGGGCACCAGAAACAGGCCGGCGCGCGCCAGCGCCGCGCCCAATTTCAGGCTGGAGCTGATCTGGACCAGGGGAATACTCAGGATGAGCCCCAGCAGCAGCGGCGCAAACCATCCCAGACTGTCCGGCGCGAAGCGATAAAGCGCCGCCGCCGCCAACGCCCCGATCAGGGTATGCGGCCAGTAGGCGCTGAGGACGAACAGAAACGGCAAGGCGCGGTCGCTGCGGGCCTGGGTGCCCCAGCCGGTGGCGCGGCCGATGAGGATATTGAGCAGAAACCAGCTATGCGCCAGCATCGCGATGGGCGCGAACAGGGTGGCGAAAACACTTTCCAGGACCGCCGATCCCAGAATTTTGGCGAACCCGCCATGAGCCTTCATCCCGTCCGGCTGGGCCAATAGCACCATCAGGGCCAGCAGCTTAGGCGCATAGAGCAGCATCAGGGTGGCGGTGATCAGCTGCAGCATCGGCCGTGTCTGCGGCACCGACAGCGCCAGCGCCGGATGCTGGCCGGCATAGGAGAAGGCGGCGATGCCGCCATGCAGCGACATCTTCACCGCTGAAACCACAAGCAAGAGCAGCCAGAGCGGCGAGGCGAGGTAAGACATGATCCCCATCGCCAGATGCAGCCGCGACGGCAGCTTCAGGCCTTGCGCCAGAATCACCCGCGAATGCTGCAGATTGCCCTGGGCCCAGCGCCGGTCGCGTTTCAAATGGTCATAGATGGTGGGGGGCGGCTCCTCATAGCTGCCGGTGAGATCGGGCGCCATCCAAACCTCCCAGCCGGCGCGCAAGAGAAACGCGGCCTCGACAAAATCATGGCTCATGATCTCGCCGCCGAAGGGCGGTTTGCCGGGGAGCCGGGGCAGTCCGCCATGCTGCTGGAAGGCGCGCACCCGGAGGATGGCATTGTGTCCCCAATAATTACCCTCGCCGGCCTGCAGCCAGGCCAGCCCGGCATTGAAGGTGGGGCCATAGGCGCTGGAGCCGAATTGCTGGATGCGCGCGAACATGGTGCTGCGCCCGACCAGGGTCGCCGGCGCCTGGATCAGGGCGGCGCGGGGATTGGCGTCCATCAACCGGACCAGCGAAGCCAGCGTCTCGCCGCTCATCAGGCTGTCGGCGTCCAGCACCACCATATAGTCGTAATGGGCGCCCCAATTCTCGCAAAAGTCCTGGATGTTGCCGCTCTTGCGCCCGAGATTGCGATGGCGGTGGCGATAAAACACCCGCGCATGAGGCTCCAGGCCGGCCCGCAGCGTCTGCCAGGCAACCTCCTCGGCAATCCAGTTAGAGGGATCGGTGGAATCGCTGAGGATGAAAAAATCGAAGCCGCCGGCGGCGGCAACCGAGTCATAGATCGCCTGCACGCCGGAAAACACCCGCCCCACATCTTCATTATAGACCGGCATCAGGATCGCGGTGCGGGAAGCCGATGGCGAAGGGCCTTCCGTCAGGGGCAGAAGCCGGACCCCGGTCAGGCGCGCGAAAGTGCCGAATACCGCCATCCAGAAGGACAGGGTGATCCATCCGAACAGGATGGCGAACAGGACAAGGAACAGGGCCTCCAGCAGGTCGATGCCGTCAACCCGAAGCACCTGGTAGAGTTTCGAGGCCGCGGCGGCGGTCGAGACAAGAACCAGGGACAGGAAAAGCCATCGCCGGATCGCGATGTCAGACACGGCGCTTGGTGGTCGTGTTTATCGGGACGGGAAGGGTCGGCAGGGTTTCCGCCATCAGCCAGCTGAGCCCTGCGGCGCAAAGACGCGTCATCGTCCAGGGCACGATCGCCTGGGCCGGCATTGGCATCGGACGGCGCGGGGGCACGCTTAACGGCGCGGTCTCGCCTTGGAAGAGGAACAGGTCACGGTCCATGAATGTTATGCTCTAGGATCGTCAGGAGGAGCGTGAAGGTGGGAAAACATTACGGCGAAATCAAGGTTCGGTTGGGGTGAATTCGCGACCGATAGCTCGCCCCAACTTTTCCATTTTTGGCGGGTCTATTGGCCGGCCCATCCGGAGCCGCGCATGATCGCCCCCGACCGACGTTTCCTGCTGGCCGGTTTCGCCGCCGCCGGCATTTTGCCGGCGCTGCCCGGTCTGGCGGCGTCCAAACCGGGTTCCGGGCTGCGCTTCGGACCGGCCCACGCCTTCAGTTTTCAAGGCTTGCGCGCCCAAGCCAAGGCGCTGGCGGGAACGCCGTATCGCGCGGCCGAGCCGCCCGCCACGGCGATCATTCAGGGCGTGGATTTCGACAAGGTGCAGAAGATCCGGTTCCGGCTGGAGGACGCGCTATGGCGCGGAGTTCCGGGCGCCGACCCGATCGCCTTCTTCCATTTGAACAAATATTCGGCAGACCCGGTCACCATTTACGCGGTCCAGCGCGGATCAGACGGACGGCAATTCGCCCGCCCGATTCTCTACTCGTCCGATTATTTCGACTATGGCAGTTCCGGGCTCGATCCCAAGCTGCTCGCCGGCCTGGGATTTGCCGGATTTCGGGTCATGGACAGCCAGGATTCGCCGGTGGACTGGCTGGCATTCCAGGGCGCCAGCTATTTCCGGTCCTCCGGCCAGGACGGGCAATATGGCGCCTCGGCGCGCGGCATCGCGGTCAACACGGCGCTGCAGACGGCCGAGGAATTTCCCCGTTTCTCGCAATTCTGGCTGGCGGAATCGCGGAAGATCACCACCATCTACGCCCTGTTGGAAGGCCCCAGCCTGACCGGCGCCTACAGGTTCGACTGCGTGAAGAACACCCCGCAACAGGGCGGCGCCGTGGTCATGAATGTCCATTGCGATCTTTTCTTCCGCGCCGATATCACCCGGCTGGGGATCGCGCCGCTGACCAGCATGTATTGGTATGGCGAGAATGAGCGCGGCAAGGCCGTCGACTGGCGGCCGGAAATTCACGACAATGACGGGCTGGCAATCTGGAACGGCAAGGGCGAGCGGATCTGGCGGCCCTTGATCGATCCGCCGACCCTGCAAACCAATTCCTTTGTGGACGTCAATCCCAAGGGCTTCGGCCTGATGCAGCGGGACCGCGATTTCGACGACTATCAGGATGACGGCGCCTTCTACAACCGGCGGCCGGGAATCTGGGTCGAGCCCAGGGGCAATTGGGGCAAGGGCGCGGTGCAGCTGGTGGAGATTCCCACCGACGACGAGACCCACGACAATATCGTGGCCTATTGGCGGCCGGATGAGCCGATCAAAAGCGGCGACAGCCTGAGTTACGACTATCGGCTCTATTGGCAGGACGGCGTGCCGAAATTTCCCGCCACGCTGGCCCGCGCCATCGCCACCCGGATCGGCCGTGGCGGCGTGCCCGGACAGATTCCCTGGCCGCAGAACAAGCGCAAAATCGTCATCGACTGGCAGGGCGGGCCGCTTGATCAGATGCAGCAGCGCTATGACGTGACGCCGGTGGTCACCGTCTCCAACGGCAAGGCGGAGGGCGCTTATGTCATCAAGGTGGTGGGAACCAACCGCTGGCGGTCCCTGTTCGACATCTCCATCGACGGCAAGACGCCGATCGAACTCAGATGCTTCCTTAAGCTGGGCGACAAGACGCTCAGCGAGACCTGGATCTACCAGTATTTCCCATAAGGTCCAGTTCGCCGGGGATGCCGTCGGCGATGCTTCGCACCGGAAGGGGACTTCTCGCCAAAAAAATTCTACAGCGCCCACCGGGTGGCTAGATAAAGCAGCGCCGCACCCAATAGCGTGGCGATGGTGGTCCATAGGCGCGGGAACGCGCGCTGGCTTTCGGGCAGAAGATCGCTGGCGCCGATGTAAAGAAAGATCCCGGAGAAGCCCGCCAGCAGCAGCGCCAAAGTGCCCGGTTCCGGCGCCACCAGAAGACTCAGACTTGCGCCGACAAGAGGCGCCAGCGCATCCACGATCAGCCAGTTGAACGCCTGGCGGCGTTGACCGCCATTCTTGACCACGACATTGACGGTATTGAGGCCGTCCGAGAAGTCGTGAACCAGGATCGCCGCCGCCACCACAAAGCCGACGGCCTCTCCTGCCTGGAAGGCGATCCCGATCACGAACCCGTCCAGCAGGCTATGGGCGGAAAGACTGAAGGCGCCGATGCGGCCGCGCCAGATACCGGCGCCATGAGTATGCTGCGGTGTCTTGAGGCTCGCGATCCGGTCGAACAGGAGATAGAGGAAGAATCCCAGCGCCGCGACGGAGACCACAAGCCGGGTCGAATAAAGATCGAGACTCAAGGCTTCCGGCAGCAGGTCGAAGAAGGCGACCGCGATGACCGCGCCGGCGCTGAAGCCCAGCACCAGATGCAGGCGGTCATGCAGCTTAAGCGCCGCCAGCCCGCCCAGCATGGTCGCGGCCGAAGCCCCCGCCGCGATCGCCAGCACCAAGAATGTGATCATGAAATCATTCCCCAACTGCCCCGGAACGCCTCAATTGGTTCGGCGCCGTTAACCCTGTCCCCGCTTTTTTCCTGAGCCGGCCGCGGGGATTGTGCCATATTGGCACAGGACAGGGAGTATTCCGTGAAAGCATGTGTCACCGTCATTTCCGCCGGCCTGGTGCTGTTGGCGCTTCCGGCGCTGGCGAAGCCCGCAAAGCCTAATCAAAACCACCGCGCCGATGTGAAATACGCCCAATCCCATTACGACTATCATTCGGCCAGTTCGGTACGCGAGGCTTTTGACGCCGCGCCGCGCCGGGCCTGGCATGGGGGCCATCGCGGTTTTGATCATAATGGTTCGGACGGGCGCCGGGTGGTCGAAAGCCTGAAGGGCGATTTCACCGGCGGGGTCGGCTATGGCGCCAATGGCGATGCCGGTTTTGTCGACAGCTACGGCCAGGTTCATTTCTATAGCGGATTTGCGCCGCAAAACCCGATTGGCAGGCTGCATCGCTTTGGCATGGGGTTCAGTCCCCGGCCGCGCCGCTGACCAGGGATCGCTCCGTCTTTGTGCCGCCTTTAGTGATGAAGCGCGGCGCGCTGCTGGCGGGCATCGGGATGATGCACCACCATCGCGACCGGAATGGTCGCGACATAGATCAGAAGGCCGACGGTGAGCGTCGCCCAGGGCCAGAAGATCAGAAGCATCACCAGAATGCCGCCGCACAGTCCGGCCAGAAAACGGTGCTCGCGGGATAGCCGCATATATTTGATCGAAGGCGTGGGCAGCCGGCTCACCATCAGCGCCGAGGTGATGGCGATCATGGTTCCCACCACCCAGGGCGCGCGCACGATCGGCGCGTCCCATTGGAAGCTGACCAGCATCGGCAGCAGCATCATGCAGGCGGCCGCCGGCGTCGGCAGGCCGGTGAAATAGGGGTTCGACTTGCTGGCGCCTTCGTCGCGCACGCTCTGGACATTGAAGCGGGCCAGGCGGATGGCGCTGCAGGCGCAGAAGATCAGGGCCGCGATCCAGCCGCCGGTCCCCATCCGCGACAGGCTCCAGATATACATGATGACACCAGGGGCGACGCCGAAGCTGACCAAGTCGGCCAGAGAATCCAGCTGCGCGCCGAACCGGGTATCGGCGCCGAACATGCGCGCGGCGCGGCCGTCCAGCATGTCGAAGATCATGGCCAGCACCACGCAGGCAACCGCGGTATGCCAGTCCGCGGTCAGGGCGAAGCGGATGGCGGTGGCGCCGCTGGAAAGCCCCAGCAAGGTCAGGGTCGAGGGCACCAGCTTGCTGATGGAAAGATCTTCCAGCCGCTCCAGCCTGGCCGCCACGATCTGGCGCGCCCGGGCCCTGCGGGCGCCTTTCTGGCGCTTGGCCGGCGCGTTGGGATTTTGTTCGCTGTCACTCATTCTCGAACTTCGCCAATATGGTCTCTCCCGCCCGGACTTTCTGATCGGCCTGGGCGAGGATCCTACAGCCCGGCGGTAAATAGACATCCACCCGGCTGCCGAACCGGATAATGCCAAATCGCGCGCCTCTGCGCACCCCCTGGCCCTGGGTCAGGTCGCAGACGATCCGCCGCGCCACCAGGCCCGCGATCTGGACCACGGCGAGGTCGTTGGTGCCGTCGCCGCCCTCCGGCCTGACCCGGAGCGACATGCGCTCATTGTGTAGGCTGGCCTTGTCGAAGGAGGCGTTAAAGAATTTTCCCGGACGATAGGATTTGACGATCACCGTGCCCGACACCGGATTGCGGTTCACATGGACGTTGAAGACGTTCATGAATACCGAAAGCCTGGGCCGCGGCGCCTCGCCCAGCCCCAGCTCCTTGGGCGGCGACGCCTCCGCGACGGGCAACAGCACGCCGTCGGCGGGCGAGATGATCAGCCCGGAGTCCTCCGGGGGCTTGCGCTCCGGATCGCGAAAGAACGCCACGCACCAAAGCGTGAATGGCAAAAGCGCCCCGGCCAGCCAGACCGAAAACAGGAACGCCAGCAGATTCACCGCGGCGAACAACGCGATGAACGGCCAGCCTTCGCGGTGAATGGAAATGGTCACGGGTTCCTGATTCTGCCGGTTGGCGCGGATGCCGCGGTGGCGGCTCCGGCGCGTGATTTCTCCTAAAAATAAAGGGGGCGGCGCCGGCCGCCCCCATCCGGTGATTGATCGCGCAATATCAGGCGGCGCGGCCGCCGTTGAAAGGGAAGGAACCGAACGAGCCCGCCTTGACGCTGCCCGACAGCTTGTCGCCGTCGACCGTGCCGGAAAACTCCAAAGTCATGGGCATGGGCGAGGTGATCGAGGCCGACCAGCTGAGATTGTTGCCATCGACCTTGCCGTTGGAGAGCGCCTGGGTGCCCTGCATGGCCGTCTGGGTGCCGGAAAGCGCGCCGCCGTCCTGTTTCAGGTCCAAGGTGGCCTTTTGCGCCCCCATCGGCGAATTGATCGTAATTTCCCACTTGCCGTCGATGGCCATGCCGGTCTCCCTGAATAAGGCGCCATCTTGTAAGGGGGGCGGGGGAGAGCGCAAGCCCGCCGGCGGGCGCGCGGACACCGTGCCACAGATTCAAAGGCTTAAGGCACGGTTCTTTTTGGGTCCGGGCCATGCTAACGCCTGCCGCCATGAGCCAGCGGCCCGTCCTCACTCTCAAGCCCCGCCAGGGCCGCCGGGCCCGTTCGGGAGCGCCCTGGATATTCTCCAACGAGCTTGGCCTGGAGGCGGCGGCAAAATCCTTGGCCGCCGGATCGGTGGTGGATGTCAAAGGCGATGATGGCCAGAGTCTAGGCAGCGGCTTTTTCAACCCCAAAAGCCTGATCGCGGTCCGGCTGTTCGCGCGGGAAGAAGGCATTGCGCCGGATGAGGCATTCCTCGCCGCACGCCTGAGGCGCGCCCTGGCCTTGCGCGACCGGCTGTTCGCACGGCCCTTTTACCGGCTGATCCATGCCGAAGGCGACGGTCTGCCGGGCCTGGTCATCGACCGTTTCGACGATGCGCTGGTGCTGCAAATCACCATCGCCGGCATGGAAAGGCTGTTGCCGGACCTGCTCGCGGCGCTGAATGGAATGCTTGCGCCCCAGACCATCATCTTGCGCAACGACGCGCCGGCCCGGGCTTTGGAAGGGCTGGAAAACTATGTGCGGGCGGCTGAGGGCGCTGCCGGCCGGATCGCGGTGGAAGAGAATGGCGCGCGCTATTTCGCCGATCTCGGCCAGGGACAGAAGACCGGCTGGTATTACGACCAGCGCGACAATCGGGCTTTCATGGCCGGGCTGGCACCGGGCCGCACCCTGCTCGACGCCTATAGCTATAGCGGCGGGTTCGGCATGCTCGCCGCCCGCGCCGGCGCGAAAGAAGTGATCTGCCTGGATTCCTCGGAAGCCGCCCTCAAGCTGGCCGAAGACAGCGCCGCCGCGAACCGGGTTTCGATCCGCGCCGTCAAGGCGGATGTTTTCGACGAGTTGGCCAGGCTGGCGGGCGAGAAAGAACGCTTCGAACTCGTGGTCGCCGATCCGCCGCCTTTCGTGAAATCCAGAAAGGATCTCGAGCCGGGCGCCAAGGCCTATCGCAAATTGGCGCGGCTGGCGGCCGCCGTCACCGCGCCGGGCGGCATTCTGATGCTGGCCTCCTGCTCGCATAACATGCCGGCGGATCGCTTTGCAGCGGAATGTTCGGCGGGGATCTGGAAGGCCGGCCGCGAGGCGGCCCTGATCCGCGGCGCCGGCGCCGGTCCCGATCATCCGGTGCATCCCATGCTGCCGGAAACCGCCTATCTCAAGGCGCTGGCTTACGCCCTCGATTAAATCGCGATCTGGGTGCCCAATTCCACCACCCGGCCCGGCGGCAAGTTGTAGAAGCGCGCCGGCGCCAGCGCGTTCGACGCCAGCCACATATAGAGCGCCACCCGCCAGCGGCTGAGGCTGGGATGGTCGCCCGGCACCAGGGTTTCGCGGCCCAGGAAGAAAGTGGATTGGTCCATTTCCAACGCCAGGCCATGGGCGCGCGCGCCGGCCAGCGCCTCGGGGATATCCGGGCTTTCAAAGAAGCCGTAATTGACCCGAATCGCGAAAAAGCCCTTGCCCAGCTTCTCAAGCGTGATCCGCTGCGCGGCCGTCACGAAAGGCGTGTCGGCCACCGCCACGGTCGCCAGCACCACCCGCTCATGCAGCACCTTGTAATGCTTGAGGCTGTGCAGCAGCGCGCCCGGCACCATGTCGCTGCGGGGGGTCATGAAGATCGCGGTGCCGGCAACGCGCTGGGTCATTTTGTCGGCGCGCTCCAGGAACAGGTCCAGCGCCAGCGAGCCTTCGCGGATCTTTTCCATATGGGCGCGGCGTCCCAGCCGCCAGGTGTCCATCACCACAAAGACCCCCGCCGCCACCGCCAGCGGCAGCCAGCCGCCCTGGGTGATCTTGAGGCTGTTGGAGGCGAGGAACGCGAGATCGATCAGGCCCAGAATGCCGAACAGGGCATAGACCCGCCATCTCGGCCAGTTCCAGCGATAGACCGCCACCAGCCCCACCAGCACGGTCGAGATCACCATCACGCCGGTGACCGCGATGCCATAGGCCGCCGCCAGCGCGTCGGAGGATTTGAAGATCAGCACGATCAGCACCACGCCCACTCCCAGCATGGCATTGATGCGGGGCACATAGATCTGGCCGCGCTCGGTCGCCGAGGTGTGGCGGATTTCCATGCGCGGCAGCTGGCCCAGCTGCACCGCCTGGCGGGTGATGGAAAACACGCCCGAGATCACCGCCTGGCTGGCGATGATGGTGGCCAGCGCCGCCAACACCACCATGGGAAGATGGGCCCAGGACGGCACCATGGCGTAGAACAGGAAAGGCGCCTCGCCGGGGTGGGTGAGCAGGAGCGCCCCCTGGCCGAAATAGTTCAGCGCCAGCGCGGGAAAAGCGAAATAGAGCCAGGCCCAGCGGATGGCGCGGCGGCCGAAATGGCCCATATCGGCGTAGAGCGCCTCGCAGCCCGTCACCGCCAGGACCACCGAGCCCAGGGAAACAAAGGCGGTCCAGGGTTCGCGGCGGAACAGGTCGATTCCGTAAAGCGGATTGACCGCCCGCAGGATATCGGGCGCCTTGAGGACCGAGGCGATGCCGGTCGCGGCGATGACCAGAAACCAGACCAGCATCACCGGGCCGAACAGCTTGCCGATCCGTTCGGTGCCGTGCTTTTGCAGCAGGAACAGTCCGATCAGGATGATCAAGGTGAGCGGTCCGACCAGGGGGGCGAAATCCCCGCCGCCCGCCGCCAGGCCTTCCATCGCCGACAGCACCGAGATGGCCGGCGTCAGCATGCCGTCGCCATAGAACAGCGCCAAGCCGAGCAGCGCGGCGATGCCGATCGCGGTCTTGACGGTGCGGGGGACGGGCGTGCGATGGGCCAGCGCCGCCAGCGCCAGAACCCCGCCTTCGCCATTATTGTCGGCGCGCATGATGAAGACGACATATTTCACCGTCACCACGATCAACAGCGCCCAGAAGATCAGCGACAGGGCGCCATAGATGGCGAAGGGTCCGGGCAGGTTTCCGCCCGCCGCCAGCGCGCTTTCGCGCATGGCGTAAAGCGGCGAGGTTCCGATATCGCCGAACACGACACCCAAGGCGCCGAGCGTCAGGCCAAGCTCGCGCTTCAACGAATTATGTTCGGGAGGGCTCAAGGTCAGATCGCGATCTGGGTGCCGAGTTCGACCACCCGGTTGGGCGGCAGGTTGTAGAACAGCGCCGGTGACAACGCGTTGCTGGCGATGGTGCGGTACAGCCAGTTGCGGAAGCGGCCCAGCGGCGAATGCTCCGCCGGAACCAGGGTTTCGCGGCCGATGAAGAAGGTGGCGGTGGAAAGGTCCAGCGCCAGGCCGAAGCGGCGGGCGTCTTCCATCGCCTTGGGGATGTCGGGGGTTTCGAAGAAACCGTGATGCACCCGCACGCTGTAGAAGCCCTTGCCCAGCTTCTCGACTTCGATGCGCTGGGATGCGGGCACCACCGGCATGTCCTCGACCACCACATTGGCGATCACCACCCGCTCATGCAGTACCTTGTTGTGCTTGAGATTGTGCAGCAACGCGCCCGGCACCACGTCGCTGCGGCGATGACAGAAACACGCCCAACCCGGCCACGCGCTGGGTGCTTTTGTCGGCGCGCTCCAGGAACAGCGGCAGCGGCAGGGATTCGCTGCGGATCTTTTCCAGATGCACGCGGCGGCCCCGCCGCCAGGTATCCATGACCAGGAACATGCCCGCCGCGATCAACAGCGGCAGCCAGCCGCCTTCGGAGATCTTGAGGCGAATTCGCCGCCAGAAAAACCAGATCGATCAGGCCCAGCACGCCGAACAGCAGCGATTACATTGTTGCGCCGCCACAGCCATTGCTTGCGGGCCACCAGCGAGGCATTGAAGGTGTCGATCACCATCACGCCGGTCACCGCGATGCCATAGGCCGCGGCCAGGGCGCCCGAGCTCTTGAAGATCAGCACGATCAGGACCACGCCCACCGCCAGCACCGCGTTCATCTGCGGCACATAGATCTGGCCATATTCGGTGGCGGAAGTGTGCCGGATCTCCATGCGCGGCAATTGGCCCAGCTGCACCGCCTGCTGGGTGATGGAGAAGACGCCGGTGATCACCGCCTGGCTGGCGATGATGGCGGCCAAGGTCGCCAGCACCACCATGGAGAAATGCGCCCAATGCGGCACAATGGAGTAAAAGGCGATGCCGGCCTGGCCGGGATTGCGCAACAGCGCCGCGCCCTGGCCGAAATAGTTGAGCAACAGGCGCCGGCAGGGCGATGAAATACCAGGCATATTGGATCGGCTTTTTGCCGAAATGGCCCATATCGGCATAAAGCGCTTCGCAGCCGGTCACCGCCAGGACTACCGCGCCCAGCGACACAAAGGCGATCCAGGGCGCGTCCACGAACAGTCTGAGGCCGTAAAGCGGATTGACGGCGGTGAGGATGATGGGGGTTTTCAGGATCGAAATCAGGCCCAGCGCCGACAAGGCTGCGAACCACAGCAGCATGACGGGGCCGAACAGCCGCCCGATGCGGGCGGTGCCGCGGCTCTGAAACAGGAACAGGCCGATCAGGATCGCCAAGGTCAGCGGCACCACCAGGGGCGCAAAAGCCGAGCTTTCGACTTCCAGGCCCTCCACCGCCGACAGGACCGTGATCGCCGGCGTCAGCATGCCGTCGCCATAGAACAGCGCCAGCCCGAATATCGCGCCCACGCCGATGGTGGCTTTCAGCCCGCCGGCTCAGCCCCGGCGAGCGATGCGCCAGGGCCGCCAAGGCCAGCGTGCCGCCTTCGCCGTTATTGTCGGCGCGCATGATGATGCTGACATATTTCACGGTCACCACCGATCACCAGCGCCCAGAAGATCAGCGACAGCGACCCCATCACCGCCACATGGTTGGAATATCCGCCGGTGGTGGCGAGCACGGTCTGCCGCAAGGCATAAAGCGGGCTGGTGCCGATATCGCCGAACACCACCCCCAGGGCCCCCAGGGTCAGCCCCAGATCACGCCACCGGCCGGTTTTGGCCGGGGCCGCGGCCGGTGTGGTTCCGGCGGGCGCGTCAGGATCGGGATTGGCGGGTTCTTGGGGCGAACTGTTCACGGATGGCAAAAGCTGTGGTGGCGGATTTTCATGGGATGAATCGCACCTGATCCGCCGAAAAACCGGCACCCGGCCGGAAGCGGGCGGAAAATAGGCTTTTCTGCGGCAGGGTTCAAACCGCAGCACGATTTTCGGTTAACTTACTGATTTATATCGGATATTTCTGGCGCGAGGCTGGCCAGCCTGGCGCTTTCGGCGCCCGGCCCGATAAAACCTTGGACCGGATAGACATGGATGCCCCAGGCTCCGGTCTGGATATTCCATACCCGGACTTGGCTCCAGTCATTGTCCGGGCTCACATCCGTCACCGGATCGTCGAGATAGACTGCGCCATGTCCCAGCCAGTTGGCGTGATCGACCCGGATTTCACGGGGCGAGACCAGGGTGCGGACCACCGCGACATGGCCGCGTTCGGGGCCGGCATAACCGGCCAGCGCCATCACTGCGCCTTTTTCGGGCACGGATTCGCGGGAATATTTGCCGGCCGCCTTGTCCCACCAGGTCCAGGCGTCGCCATGGATCTTCACGCCGGAATGCTGGCGGGCATAGGGCACGCATTCCACGCGTTCCGCCGGCGCTTCAAATCCGGGGTGGGCTGCGGGCCCGGGCGGCAGCCGGCCAGGGAAATTTTCGTCGCTGGCGCAGCCGGCCAGGCCGGCCGCGATGGCCGCCAACCCAACGATCCTGATCCAAACAAGGCGCATGCCGGCCCAGCTACCAACCCGGGCCGGACGCTAGCGGCCCGCGGGCCAAAGGGCGGTTAGGGGATTAATTCAAATTTGATTTGAATTGCTCCCGGCCAGATTTTGGGCTCACTCGCCGGGCGTGATGCGCTGGCGCACCGGCTGGCCGGTGCCGGACGCTCCCATGACTCCGATCGAAACCAGGCCGGACACGGCGAAGAAAAAGAACACCGCGCTCCAATTGGATTCGGCGAAGGCGAACACCGGCAGGAGCAGGCCCGCGACCAGTTCCGGCACGCCGCGCCAGCCGCCGGCATGAATTTCGCCCACCCGGGTGGTGCGGTTGAAATCCATCCTGGTGCTGAAGAAAGCTTCGAAGGTGGCCCGGGTGTTGGCCAGGATCAGGCCGGATGGAAATACCACCGCCAGCAGCAGCGCCCGGATAGAGCCTGGGCTCATAATGCTGACCGAGCATGCGCTGGCCCAGATAGAGATAGCCGATGGAGGAAGCCAGTCCCAGCAGGGTGACGATCAGGCCCAACAGCGCCACGCCGGAATAATAGACCACGCCCATATACATCAGCACCAGCGAGATCGCGGCGCTGGCAAAGGCCAGCATGTAAAAGGCGAACTGGCACATTTGCAGCGTCATGGCTGCCTTCTTCCATAGCGGCATGCCGCTCATCCAGACGCTGGGCAGAAGCTTGCGGGCGCATTGGGCATGGCCCTTGGTCCAGCGCGCCTGCTGCGCCCGCCAGGCGGCCGCGGTCTGCGGCAGTTCGCCCGGCACGGTCAGATCCGGGATCATGCCGGCGCGCCAGCCCTGCATCATGCAGCGCATGGAAAGATCGAGATCCTCGGTCAGGGTATCGCCGGTCCAGCCGCCGCCTTCCTCGATCGCCGTCCGCGACCAGACGCCGGCCGTGCCGTTGAAGGAGATCGGCAGGCCGGCCCGGAAGCGGGCCTCCTGCTCCACCGCGAAATGGGAATCGAGCAAAAGGCCCTGTACCCGGGTCAGCCAGTTGGCGTTGCGGTTGGCATGGGCCCAGCGCGCCTGGACAAAAGCAAGGCCCGGGTCCGCGACCAGGGCCGGCACGGTGCGGCGCAGAAAGTCGGGCGGAGGCACGAAATCGGCGTCGAAGATCGCCACATAGGGAGCCTCGCTATGCTTGAGCCCGAAAGCAAGATTGCCGGCCTTGAAGCCGGTGCGGGTGCCGCGCCGCAAAATCTCGAGCTTCACGCCTTCCGGTGCCGTCGCTATCGCGTCGCGGGCGAGCGCCGCATGGCCCTCGCCATCGCCGTCGTCCAGCAACTGGACGGTCAGGCGGTCCTTGGGCCAGTCCATCCTGGCCGCCGCTTCCGTCACCCGGACCGCCAGCAGGCCCTCATTACAAACGGGTAATTGCACCAGCACATGCGGCAATTCATGCTCGCCAAGCGGCGCCAGGGCCAGCTTCGGACTTTTGCGAAAAACCCGCACCCAGGCCAGCACGGCCAGCTGGACCGAAAGCGTGCAAACCGCGACGAGGACGCAAGACAGCGAGAATTGCAGGGCCAGGGACAGACCGTGGGAAAGACCGTGCATGGCGAAGGTTCTGGCCCCCAAGGCTTAACCCGGCATCCTTGCCGGGTTTTCCGCTTTTTACGAATGTGCCGGGGCGGCGAGAATAAGCCAACCCGGCAACCTGGCGCCCGGCACGGACCGGACATCAAAACTTGTTACGCCCGGCAAGCTTTAGCAAGGGGGAACGGCTCTCGAACAGAACAGGACCGCCGCTGGAACTTGGGACCGCGACCGTTGATTACTATATGTTAGAGGCAACGCAAGGAAGGCTCTCCCATGTCAGGGCTTCGAACTTTTGCCGCGCCCATGCTGCTTTTGGGCCTTTTGGGGCTTTCGGGCTGTGCCACGCCGGCCCCTTACGCTCCCCGCGGCCCAGGCCAGGCCACCGGCTATACCGACCGGCAGATTTCCGACAATCGCTGGCGGATAACATTCACTGGCAATTCCGTGACCCCCCGCGACACGGTGGAAAACGATCTGCTGCTGCGCGCCTCGGAAGTGACCTTGGCGGAAGGCAAGCATTATTTCCTGTTCGACACCCGCGATACCAAGGCGCAAACGCGCTACGACACCATACCGGATCCCGATCCCTTTAATTATGGCTATTATGGCTATTGGAACTTCCGCCCGCGCTGGGGCTATGCGGCATTCGGGCCCGATGTCACCATCATCGCTTCCACCAAATACGAGGCCTATGCCGAAATCGTGCTTCTGACCGACGAACAGGCGGCGAAGGAGCCCCGCGCGGTCGACGCCCGCACGGTGATCGCCCATCTGCGAACGCCGCCGCCACCGCCTGCTCCCCCGGCCTAACCGCCGCGCCGGATCAGGAAATGGACGTGATCGGACGCCTGGCCGCTTTCGATCACGGCGTGACCATCTTCGTGGCACATATGGGGAATATCCACCACCGATAGCGGGTCGCTGGCCAGCACCCGGATCTGTTCGCCGGGCGCCATCCGCGCCAGCCGCTTGCGCGCCATCAAGGCGGGCAGGGGGCATTTCAGTCCGCGCAAATCCAAATCCTCGATCATGCGTCGGCATACACCGGCTTTCTTCCCCCGCAGGGCAAAGCCCTTGGCGGGGGAGATGTCTGCTAGGCCGCTTGCGGCCGCGGCAGACAGATGGGGGCAAGAAGTGCCCATCTTGCGAAGCGCGCGGCCAGCGCACAAGCTTGGCCAGGGAAAAATCCATGAGTCTCGCCACCGCGATCCGCCGCGAAGCCGTCTATCTCAGCCATATTGCGCGGACCCTGTTGATGCTCGCCCGCATCAAGCCCGACAGCAAACGCACCATCGTGGATGTTGTCGAGGCCCGGGTGCGCGCCACGCCAGAGGCGCCCGCGATCTATTATCTCGACGAGGTGATGCGCTATGGCGCGCTCGATGCCCGCGCCAATGCCTATGGGCATTGGGCGATCGCCCAGGGACTGAAATCGGGCGATTGCGTGGCGCTGTTCATGGAGAACCGCCCGGATTTTCTCTGCTGCTGGCTGGGCCTGTTCAAGGCCGGTCTTTGCGTGGCCCTGATCAACACCAATCAGCGCGGCCAGGCGCTTGCCCATTCCATCGAGATCGCCGGCGCCAAGCATTTGATCGTTGGCGCCGAGCTTGCATCTTGTGTCGCCGATGCCCTGCCCTTCTTTGCCGCACCGCCGCGCCAATGGGTTCAGGGCGGCTCCCAGGCCGGCATGCGGGATCTGGATCCGGCTCTGGCCGAAATGCCGAAGGGGCCGGTGGACAAGGCGGCGCGCGCCGGCGTGACTTGCAAAGACCGGGCTTTTTACATCTACACCTCCGGCACCACCGGCCTGCCCAAGGCGGCGAATTTCAGCCATATGCGCATGCTGTTCATGATGTCGGGCTTTATCGGCGCGCTCACCCCGAAAGCCAGCGATCGCATCTATGATCCCTTGCCGCTTTATCACGCCACCGGCGGGGTTTGCGCGGTGGGGCTGGCCTTCCTGGTCGGCGGCGCGGTGATCCTGAAACGCAAATTCTCGGTTTCCGAATTCTGGGACGATATCCACAAATACGACGCCACCATGTTCGCCTATATCGGCGAACTTTGCCGCTGGCTCTTGAACGCGCCGCCTGACCGGCACGAACGCGATCATCACATCCGCGCCATCACCGGCAATGGGCTTCGGCCCGAGATCTGGAAACGCTTCCAGGACCGCTTCGCCATTCCCCGGATCGTGGAATTCTACGGCGCCACCGAAGGCAATGTCTCGATGCTGAATTATGACGGCACATTGGGCTCTGTGGGCCGGGTGCCGAATTATCTGGAATGGCTGCTGCCCACCCGGGTGGTGCGCTTCGATGTCGAGCGGGAAATGCCGGTGCGCGGTCCCGACGGGCTTTGCGTCGAATGCGGACCGGAGGAGGCGGGCGAAGCGCTGGGCCGCATTTCCATGCGCGCCGGCCGCAATTTCGAGGGCTATACCAAGGCCGGCGACACCCAGAAAAAAATCCTCGCTGACGTCTTCGCCAGGGGCGATCATTGGTTCCGCACCGGCGATCTGATGCGGCGCGACCGCCACGGCTATTTCTATTTTGTCGACCGGATCGGCGACACCTTCCGCTGGAAGGGCGAGAATGTCGCCACCAGCGAGGTGGCCGAGGCGCTGTCAACCGTTCCCGGCATCCAGGAAGCCAATGTCTATGGCGTGACGGTGCCGGGCGCCGACGGCCGCGCCGGCATGGCGGCCCTGGTGGTGGATGGCGGTTTCGATCTCGCCGGTCTGGCGGCGCGGCTGGAGGACCAGCTGCCCGCCTATGCCCGCCCGGCCTTCATCCGGCTGCAGCCGGAACTCGAGGTGACCGGCACCTTCAAGCAGCGCAAGGTGGATCTGGTGAAGGAAGGCTTCGATCCCTCCACCATCGCCGAGCCGCTCTACTGGCTCGATCCCCAAACCCGGCGCTACGAAATTCTGACATCGGCGCGTTACGACGACATCATCCACGGTCGGGTCAAACTCTAATCGAAATCCTTGGCCAGGGCGGCGCGGGTTTCCGCGCTCAATACCGCCATGTGGCCGTAATTCCTGTGATCGATGCCGATCACCACCCGTTCGGTCTTGAAGCGCGCGATCAAATCGCGTGTCAGCTTGAAGCGCAGCCAGTGAACCGACGAGGTCTTGCCGTCTGGTGTGGTGCGGTCTTCATATTCGGTGGGGGTGGCCCGGATGCGGCCCCCGCCGATCTCCATGAAGATGGTTTCCTCGATCCCGCCCAGGGTGAGCAGGACCGCATTGCGGCGGTCGGCGTCCTCGATCTCCAGCATCAGGGTGGCGATCAATTCGTCGCCTTGCGGGATCAGCGGATTATAGGCCTCCAGTTCGCCCGCGATCTGCTCGCCGCCGCCTTTCTCGATCCGCAGCATCTCCTGCACCTGCAGCCACATGGTGAGGTAATTCTCGAAATAGAAAGTGGCGAAGGGCCCGACCTCGACCCGGCGATGCCGCTTTACGGCGATCGCCTGTTTGCGCAATTCGTCCCGCTTGGCTTCATAGTCGCGCTCGGAAAGAATGTCGGCTGGCGTGATCTTATGGGCGGCTTCTGGCATCTCAATCCTCGGTCAATCCAAAGGCGCGGGCCATGATCTGGATGGGGTGTTCCGGCTCCCGCGCCGGAGTTTCCGTATGGGCGACGATGTGCTGGGCGGCGAGCGGGCAATCCGACACGATATGGCCGCGCTTTTGGGCGTTGGCGGCGCGGAACACCGGCCGGCCGACCTTCACCGCCACGTCATGGGTGGGTTCGACCACGCCGAAAGTGCCGCCATGGCCGGAGCAGCGCTCGATCACATCCACCGGCGTATCGGGGATCAGCCGCAGCATCTCGGCCGCCTTGGGGCCCATATTCTGGGCCCGGGCGTGACAGGCCAGATGCACCGTGACGCCTTCGGGCAGGGGCGAAAGCCCGTCGGGCAGGCCCTCTTTCCTGGCCACGTCCACCACATATTCGTCGATGTCGAAGACATGCTCGGCGACGCGCTTCACGTCCGGATTGTCCGGGCAGATCAGCGCCCACTCGAATTTCAGCATCAGGCCGCAAGAGGCGGTAAGGGCCACGATGTCGTAGCCCTGATCGATCAGCGTGACCAATTCCTTCGAGACTTTGGCGGCATTTTCCGCCACCCGGGCCAGATTGGCCTGCTCCAGGAAGGGCATGCCGCAGCAGCCGGGATAGGAGACGATGGTTTCCACCCCGATATGATTGAGCACCGCCCGCGCCGCCATGCCGGTGACCGGGCGGTTGTAATTGACGAAGCAGGTGGCATAGAGCGCGGCCTTGCGCTTGCCGAAGGCCGGTGCCGCCGGATTGGGCGAAACCGGCTGGCCCTTGTCCGCCGACACGAAAGTGCGGCTGTGGAATTTGGGCAAACTCGCCTTGGGATCGATATGCGCGGCTTTTTCCAGGAGCGCGCGCATCGGCTTGTTGGATGTGTCCGTGGCCCAGTTGATCAAGGGCGAGGCGAAACGGGCCAGGCGGCCATTGCGGTCCATCTCGGCCAATTGGCCCTGGGTGAAGTCCTTGTGCCCCTGGGCGGCCTCGGCGGCGCGGTGGCGCAGCATCAGATGCGGGAAATCCAGCATGAAGGGATGCGGCGGCACATAGGGGCATTTGGTCATGAAGCACATGTCGCAAAGCGTGCAGGCTTCGACGACCGGCTTGAAGTCTTCCGACTTCAGATGTTCGACATCTTCCTCCGGGCTCGAATCGATCAGGTCGAACAGGCGCGGGAAGGAATCGCAAAGATTGAAGCAGCGGCGGCAGCCGTGACAGATGTCGAAAACCCGGCGCATCTCCGCGTCCAGCTTGGCCGGATCGGTGAAGACCGGGTCCTGCCAGCGGAGGATCTCGCGGGTGGGCGCTTCGAGGCTGCCTTCGCCTGTCATGGAAAATCCGGGAGAGGGAAAACGGCCGCGCGACCGGAATGCCGCGCGACCGCGTTTCAAGCTTGGGTTCGATCAGGCGGCGAGGCTGCCCAACGCCTTCTGGAAGCGGCCGGCATGGCTCTTTTCGGCCTTGGCCAGCGTCTCGAACCAGTCGGCGATCTCCTCGAAGCCTTCCTGGCGCGCGGTCTTGGCCATGCCCGGATACATGTCGGTATATTCGTGGGTCTCGCCCGCGATGGCGGCCTTCAGATTGGCGTCGGTGGCGCCGATCGGCTCGCCGGTGGCCGGATCGCCCACTTCCTCCAGATATTCCAGATGGCCATGGGCATGGCCGGTCTCGCCTTCGGCGGTGGAGCGGAACACCGCGGCGACGTCGTTGAAGCCTTCGACATCGGCCTTCTGCGCGAAATAGAGATAGCGGCGGTTGGCCTGGCTTTCGCCGGCGAAGGCCTCTTTCAGATTTTCCCAGGTCTTGGTGTTCTTCAGGGCGGGCATTTTCAAGGATCCTTTCTGTAAAATTCCGGACGCGACATTGGTCCCCTGGAGCGGGCGCTGTCAATAGTTTAGAATAATTCTAAATATGAGAATTTTTCGCGACGCGTCAGGTCGCGCTTGACCCGGACCACCACATCCACCCGGTCCACGGTCATCCCGGCCGGGGGAACCGGAACCCCGGATACGGAGATCTCATGGCCCGGAATGTCGATCAGGGTTCCTTCGTCCTCCAGGAAGAAATGCTGGTGGTCGCCGGTATTGGTGTCGAAATAGCCGCGGGCGGCATCCACCACCACCTGGCGCAGCAGGCCGGCATGGGTGAACTGGTGCAAGGTGTTGTAGACCGTGGCCAGCGAGATTTTCAGGCCCAGGCTGGTCACCTCTTCATGCAGGCTCTCCGCCGTCACATGGCGGTCTTCGCCCTTGAACAGCATGCCGGCCAGTTCGACCCGCTGGCGGGTCGGGCGCAGGCCGACGCTCCGCAGGCGTTCCGACCGCCCTGCCATTGTCGCGAATCGCTTTAGCCATCCGTCACGGGTTCCCATTCTCAAAGCGGCTGTAAGGGGCCGCCGAAGCTTGCTACAATCAAGAAGGATATATGTTAGAACGTTTCTAATCAAGCAAGGGTGGAAAATCGTGGCAATCCGCCCTTTGGCGGTGGTCCCGGCACCCTATCTTGCGCTAAGGCTTGGCCGGGGCAGGCAACCAATCAGGCTGTTAAGGGAACAAGACATTGGATAAGCCGGTAAAAAGATCGAGTTTCGATTTGGCGGGCCTTTTGGCCTGTGCGCGTGGCGAACTGTTCGGGCCCGGCAATGCGCAGCTGCCGCTGCCGCCGATGCTGATGTTCGACCGCATCACCTCGCATCACCGAGGATGGCGGCGAGGACGGCAAGGGCGAGGTGGTCGCCGAGTTCGACGTCAATCCCAATCTCTGGTTCTTCAAATGCCATTTCCAGGGCGATCCGGTGATGCCGGGCTGCCTGGGGCTGGACGCGCTGTGGCAGATGGTGGGCTTTTTCCTGGGCTGGATGGGCGGGCTCGGCCGGGGCCGCGCGCTGGGCGTCGGCGAAGTGAAATTCACCGGCATGGTGCTGCCGACCGCCAAGAAGGTCACCTATATCATCGATCTCAAGCGCGTGATCATGCGCAAGCTGGTGCTTGGGCATCGCCGACGGCATCATGAAGGTGGACGGCAAGGTGATCTATGAAGCCAAGGATCTGCGCGTCGGCCTGTTCACCGACGCGCGCGGCCGCGCTGGCGCAGGCTTGCTGCGGCACCCGCCTCCGGTTTGAGCACGGGGTTCGAGGACCAGCATGAGACGAGTCGTCGTCACCGGCCTCGGCATTGTCTCCTCCATCGGCAACAATGCCGAGGAGGTGACCGCAAGCCTGCGCGACGCGCAGATCCGGCATCGTCGCGGCGGAGGATTATGTGCGCCTGGGCTTCCGCTCCCAGGTGCATGGCAGCCTCAAGATCGATCTCGACGCGGTGGTGGACCGCCGCGCCCGCCGCTTCCAGGGCGACGGCGCCGGCTATTGCTGGGTGGCGATGAACCAGGCCATCGCCGATGCCGGGCTCGACCGAAAGGAGATTTCCAATCCCGCGCACCGGTCTGATCGTGGGCTCGGGCGGTCCCTCGACCAAGGCGATCGTCGCCGCCGCCGACATCGCCCGCGACCAGACAAGAGCCCCAAGCGCGTCGGCCCCTTCGCGGTGCCCAAGGCGATGTCGTCCACCTGCAGCGCCAACCTCTCGACCTGGTTCAAGACCAAGGGCGTGAATTATTCCATCTCCTCGGCCTGCTCGACCTCGGCCAATTGCATCGGCAACGCCGCCGAAATGATCCAATGGGGCAAGCAGGACATGATGTTCGCCGGCGGCGGCGAGGAACTGGACTGGACGCTCAGCGAATTGTTCGACGCCATGGGCGCGATGTCGTCCAAGTTCAACGCCACGCCGGAAAAAGCCTCGCGCGCCTATGACAAGAACCGCGACGGCTTCGTGATTTCCGGCGGCGGCGGCATCCTGATTCTGGAAGAGCTGGAGCATGCCAAGCGCCCGCGGCGCGAAAATCTATGCCGAGCTGGCGGGCTATGGCGCCACCGCCGACGGCGCCGACATGGTGGCGCCGTCCGGCGAAGGCGCGGTGCGCTGCATGCAGATGGCGCTGAAAGATGTGAAGGCGCCGGTCGATTACATCAACCCGCACGCCACCTCGACCCCGGTGGGCGACATTCCCGAGATCAACGCCATCCGCAACGTGTTCGGCGACAAGATGCCGCCGGTCAGCGCCACCAAATCGCTCACCGGCCACAGCCAGGGCGCGGCCGGCGTGCATGAGGCGATCTATACGCTCCTGATGATGCGGAACGGCTTCATCTGCGAAAGCGCCAATATCGAGGAAATCGATCCCGCGGTGGCCGGCGCCAATATCGTGCGCACGCCGCATCGATAACGTCGACGATCAACACCGCCCTGTCGAACAGCTTCGGCTTTGGCGGCACCAATGCGTCGCTGGTGTTCCAGCGGCTCGAAAAGTGATGTCCCACAATGAAACAGAAAACGCCCCGCGAGGCATCATGGCTGAATCAAAGATGGTGCCGAAGCCGCGAACGGGACTGATGACCGGCAAGCGCGGCCTGGTCATGGGGGTCGCCAACGACCATTCCATCGCCTGGGGCATCGCCCGGATGCTTGGCGGGCCACGGCGCCGAGCTCGCCTTCACCTATCAGGGCGAGGCCCAGGCGAGGCGGCTCAGGCCGCTGGCGGCACTCCGTCGGCTCGCAAGATCGTGCTGCCCGCCGATGTGGAAAAGGACGCCGAGCTCGACGCGGCGTTCGCGCAGCTGAAACAGGAATGGGGCTCGCTGGACTTCCTGGTCCATGCCATCGCCTTTTCCGACCGCAAGGAATTGAAGGGCCGCTATGTCGACACCACCCGCGCCAACTTCCTGAAAAGCCTGGATATTTCCTGCTATTCCTTCACCGCCGTGGCGCGGCGCGCGGCCGCGCCTGATGGACCAAGGGCGGCGCGATGGTGACGCTCACCTATCTCGGCGCCCAGCGGGTGATGCCCAACTACAATGTGATGGGCGTGGCCAAGGCGGCGCTGGAGGCTTCGGTGCGCTATCTCGCCGCCGATCTCGGCCGCGACAATATCCGGGTCAACGCCATCTCCGCCGGGCCGATGCGCACCCTGGCCGGCAGCGCGGTGGGCGATGCGCGCATGGTGTTCAAATGGAACAAGACCCATTCGCCGCTCAAGCGCTCCGTCGAGCTTAACCATGTCGGCGGGGCGGCACTCTATTTGCTTAGTGATCTGTCGGGCGGCGTCACCGGCGAAGTGCATTTCGTCGACGCCGGCTTCAACGTGGTCGGCATGCCGCCGACCGCGGATCTGAAGGGCTGGACGCCCCCGGAGAATGGCCATGACGAAACGGGCGCCGCATAAGTTAGCCATCGCCGCCTTGGCGGTTGTGACACTGACGGGCGCCGCTCAGGCGGACTGGCACGATCAGATCACCCGCTATGATGTCGCATCGTCTCGATCATCTCGAACAATCCCGCGCCCAGGCCTTGAAAGAAGCCGAACGGCGCGGCGGCACCGGCGACATCCGGGCAGTGCAAAGGCTTTTCGCGCCCGGGCCGCGATCCATCCCCGAGACGCGCGCTGGCCGGCACCTGGCGCTGCCGCCAGATGAAGCTGGGCGGCATGACCGGCTATTATGTGTTCGACTGGTTCCGCTGCCGCATTACCCGCGTGAACGGCCAGTTCTGGTTCGAAAAGACCGGCACCCAGCGGATGGCCGGCTATCTCTATCCGCAGCGACGGCATGTGGGTCTATCTGGGGGCGCAGAGCGCCAAGGGCGAACCCATCCATCGCTATTCCGGCCAGGCCGCCTCGGTGGGCGGCCGCGTCGATCCCGACGATCAGGTCGGGCGTGCTGGTCGGGATCGGCAACAATCACCTGCGGCTCGATCTGCCCGCGCCGGCCACCAGGAATCCGACTTCGACGCGATCGAGCTTGTGCGCTAGCCTGTCGGGCATGAAGCTCAATCAAGTCACCTTGCCGGCGAAGGATCTCGCCGCGTCGATCGCCTTTTACGAAAAGCTGGGATTTGTTCTGATCGTCCGCAACGATCATTATGCCCGGTTCGAAAATCCGTCCGATCTCTCCACCCTGTCGCTGGAACTGCGGCCGGATGGCGGCGACGGCGCTCATGTCTATTTCGAATGCGAGGATCTGGACGCGCGTGTCGCGGAATTGAAAGCCAGGGGCATCGGCTTTCGACAAGCGGGCCCGAAGACAAAAGCTGGCTGTGGCGCGAGGCCTGGCTCAGCGATCCCGCCGGCAACAGGCTCTGTCTTTATTTCGCCGGCACCAACCGGCGCTTCCCGCCCTGGCGGATCGAACAGACCTAAGCGCGCTTGCTGGCGGCTTCCGCGAACCGGTCGAACAGATAATGGCTGTCCATCGGGCCGGGCGAGGCTTCGGGGTGATACTGCACGCTGAAGACGTCCTTGCCTTCCACCGCGATGCCGCAATTGGTGCCGTCGAACAGCGAGACATGGGTCTCCTTCACGCCCTTGGGCAGCGTGTCGCGGTCCACCGTGAAGCCGTGATTCATCGACACGATCTCGACCTTGCCGGTCTCCAAGATCCTTCACCGGATGATTGGCGCCGTGATGGCCCTGGGCCATCTTCTTGGTCTTGGCGCCCGAGCGCCAGGCCCAGCATCTGATGGCCCAGGCAGATGCCGAACACCGGCACGCCGCGTTCCATCACCCCCTGGATCGTCGGGATCGCATATTCGCCGGTCGCCGCCGGATCGCCCGGACCGTTCGACAGCAGCACGCCATGGGGCTTGTGGCGCATCACCTCGTCCAGGCTGGCGGTGGCGGGCACCACGGTGATGTCGGCGCCGCGCCCGGCCAGCAGGCGCAGGATGTTCCGCTTGACGCCATAGTCGATCACGGTGGCGCGCCAGCTGGGTCTCGGCTTCCACGCCATAGCCCTGGCTCCAGGCCCATGCGCGTCTCGCGCCATTTATAGGTCTGCCGCGCGTCACCTCCTTGGCGAGGTCGAGGCCTTCCAGCCCGGAAAAGTTCTTGGCCTGGTTCAGCAGCGCGGCGTGATCGAGCGCGCCTTTGTTGATGCGGAAGACGGGCCGGCATTGGCGATCGCCCCATGCGGCATGCCCTTTTCGCGGATCAGGCTGGTCAGCGCGCGGGTGTCGATGCCGGCCACGGCGGGAATGTTGTGCGCCTTCAGCCAGCGGTCGAGCGCCGCCAGGCTGCGGTAATTGGACGGATGCTCGGCATCGGCGCGCACGATCAAGCCGCGCACCGCCGGGGTGAGCGTTTCGATGTCTTCGCTGTTGGTGCCGACGATGCCGATATGGGGAAAGGTGAAGGCGACGATCTGGCCGGCATAGGAAGGATCGGTCAGGATCTCCTGATAGCCGGTCATCGCGGTGTTGAAGCAGACCTCGCCCGCCGCCGCGCCCGCCGCGCCGAAGCCCTTGCCCTCGAAAAACGTGCCGTCGGCCAGCATCACGCCCCGCGCGTGACAGCGGCGGCAGGGCTTGGGCATCGGTCATGGGACTGTCCTCGGATTTGCGCGAAAATAGGGATGGGCGCGGGTGCGGGTCAACCCGCCGGGCAAGCATTTTAGGCCTGTATTTTCAATGTGTTGTGCTGAGGCCGGGATTCGCCTAGGTCTGGCCTTTCCCAAAAGGGCCGAAATCCCATGTCCCTGCGCGAACAGCTCAACGACGCCATGAAAGAGGCGATGAAGGCCAAGGACGCGAAGCGCCTTTCGACCCTGCGGCTGGTCCTCGCGGCGCTCAAGGACCGCGACATCGCCGCCCGCACCGAGACCAGCCGCGAACTTCTGGGCGACGACGAAATCCTCTCCCTGCTCGCCAAGATGATCAAGCAGCGCGAGGAATCCGCCGCCGCCTATGACGCCGGCAACCGCCCGGAACTGGCGGCGGGCGAGCGCGAGGAGATCGCCATCATCCGCGATTTCATGCCCGCCCAGATGGACGAGGCCGGGGTAAAACGGGCGGCCCAGACGGTGATCGCGGAACTGGGCGCGGCTTCGATCAAGGACATGGGCAAGGTGATGGCGGCGCTGAAGGAGCGCTTCGCCGGCCAGATGGACTTCGCCAGGGCCAGCGCCGTGGTCAAGGACACGCTCTCGGCGTCCAAATGACCCAATCAAGCGATCGAATCATGCACAGGCCTGGCGGCTTTTCCCCGCCGGGCCGGTACGATTTGCACATTCCCCAGGCCGGGCTTTGGCCTAGACTGACCGCATGCGCTATGGCGAGGGATTGCTGGAGGAAATCCGGCGGCGGACCGATCTGGTCCAGCTGGTGGGCCGCCGGGTCAAGCTGATCCGCAAGGGCCGGGTGATGTGGGGCTGCTGCCCCTTCCATGCCGAGAAATCGCCCAGCTTCAAGGTCGAAAATGAGCGCCACGCCTATAAATGCTTCGGCTGCGGCGCGGGCGGCGACGCCTTCAAATGGCTGATGGAAACCGAGGGCCTCACCTTTCCGGAAGCGGTGGAAAAGCTGGCCGGCGAGGCCGGCGTCGAGCTTCCCAAATGGTCGCCCGAGGACGAAGCGCGCGAAAAGCAGAAGAAATCGCTTTACGAAATCGTCGAGCTGGCGGCGCAGTTCTACGAGACCCAGTTGCGCGAGCCATCCGGTCAGGACGCGCGCGGCCTATCTGAAGCGCCGCGGGCTGGACGATGCGTCCGCCCGGCAATTCCGCCTCGGCTATGCGCCGGCCTCCGGCCAGGCGCTGATCGAGTTTCTCAAGACCCAGAACGTCACCCAGGACGACATGATCGCCGCCGGCCTTGCCCGTCCCGCCGATGACGAGCGGGGCTTGCGCGATTTCTTCTTCGACCGGGTGATGTTTCCGATCGGCGACGGGCGGGGGCGCATCATCGCCTTTGGCGGCCGGGCGCTGCAGCCGGACGCCAAGCCCAAATACATCAACAGCGGCGAAACCGTGCTCTTTTCCAAGGGCGCCCAGCTCTACAATTTCGCCACCGCCCGGGCCGCAGCGATCAAGGCCGGCACCGTCCTGGTGGCCGAAGGCTATATGGACGTGATCGCGCTGGTGCGGGCCGGGTTTCCCCATGCCGTGGCGCCGCTGGGCACCGCGCTGACCGACGACCAGTTGCAGCTTTTGTGGCGCACCGCGCCCGAACCCATCCTGGCCTTCGACGGCGACGAGGCGGGGCAAAAGGCCGCCCGCCGGGCCGCCCATCTGGCCCTGCCGATGCTCAAACCGGGTCATTCCCTGCGCTTTGCCTTTCTGCCGCCCGGAGAAGACCCCGACAGCCTGATCGCCAAGAGCGGGCCCACGGCCATGGGGGCCCTGCTGGACCAGGCCATGCCCCTGTCGGACATGCTGTGGCGGGCCGAGACGGAAGACCGGGACTTTTCCACTCCGGAGCGCCGGGCCGGGCTGGAACGGGCGCTTTCGGCCATCGCCGCTGAAATCGGCGACACAAAGGTGGCGGACTATTACCGGCGGGATTTCGACCAAAGCATTTTCGACAATTTCAAGCGGCGGGCGCCCCGTCCCGGCGGGAGCCAGGCTTTCCAAGGCCGGGGCCGGCCATTTCGAGCCTCGGCCGCGAAGGGGCCGCCACGCCCCCAGCCCGGCACGGCGGAGGCGGTATCCCCCGCCGTCAAGGCCAGTTCCCTGGCCAAGCCGGGCTCGCAGGCAATGCCCGGCAGGGGGCCTTGTCCCGCAAGGAGACGGAGCTGGCCTGCCTTCTTCTCTGCCAGCCCAGCCTTGCCCTGGCCCATGGCGAAAAGCTGGCGGAGCTCAGTTTCCCGGACCCTTTGCTTGACAGGTTGCGCCGCGAACTTTTAAACCTCGCCGCCTCCGGCTCCAGCCTTGAAAAAGCGCCGGTTTTAACCCATTTCGAGCGTCTGGGAATGGCCGAATTGCTGGTACGGCTGGGCGCCAGATCAAAGCCCGGCGCTCAAACGCCGGATTCCGTGCCGGAGGATGAAACTGAAGCCCGTTTCTTGCGTGCCGCCCAGGATTTTCGCGTCCTGGCGGAATGGGAACCGGAGCGCGACCGCGCTATTCGACGCTTTGCCGCAGAGAAAAGCGAGGAATCCTGGCGCGAGGCGCAGAAATTCCTTCGGTCACCCCACGAATAACGCGGTATTTTCGCGTTACCAATTCAAGAGCCCTTGTTATAGGGAACATAGGATAGCAAAGCCGTGGTGAGTAAACCCGTCTTGACCAGGAAAGCAGCCAAATCGGCAGCCAAGCCGGCGAAAAAGCCGGCCGCCAAGGCCGCCGCCGCCAAGACCGCGGCCTTGAGGAAATCGGCCAGGCCGGCGAAACCGGCCAAGCCCGCCAAGGCGGTGAAGCCGGCTGCCAAGCCGGCCAAGGCCGCCGCTCATGCCAAGGCAGTCCATGCCAAGGCCACCGCTCACAGCAAGGCCGGCGCTCATGCCAAAGCCGCCCATCACGCCAAACCGGCCAAAACCAAGGCCGGGCCCGAGCTGAAGAGCAAAAAGGCGCATGCCCCCAAACCCGAGACCAAAGCCGCCGCAAAGCCGGTCACCAAGACCGTTCAAGCCGCGCCGGTTCTCAAGCCGGTGGCCAAGATCGTACCCAAGAAGCCGAACGAAAACGAAACCCCCGGCGACGCCGACAGCCCCCTGCTGGACATGTCCGATGTGGGCGTGCGCAAGATGATCGCCCGCGCCAAACAGCGCGGCTATGTCACCTATGACGAACTGAACAAGGTCCTGCCCTCCGACAAGACCTCGTCGGAGCAGATCGAAGACACCATGGCGATGCTCAACGAAATGGGCATCAATGTCATCGAGAGCGAGGAAGCCGAGGAAGGCGCGGAGGAAAATCTCCCCGCCGCCATCGAGGGCAAGGCGCTCGCCACCACCCAGAAATCCGGCGAGCAATATGACCGCACCGACGATCCGGTGCGCATGTATCTGCGCGAGATGGGCTCGGTCGAGCTTCTGTCGCGGGAAGGCGAAATCGCCATCGCCAAGCGCATCGAGGCCGGCCGCGAATTGATGATCGGCGCCTTGTGCGAAAGCCCGCTCACCTTCGAGGCGCTGACGGTGTGGCGCGACGAGTTGAACGAAGGCAAGGTCCTGCTGCGCGACATCATCGACCTGGAAGCCATGTATGGCGCCGGTCCCGACGGCTCGCCGGCGCCGCTGCCGCCGCCGGTCGGACCCGATGGCAAGCCGCTGAACGGGGCGACGCCGCCGGCGGAATTCAAGAAGCCAGATCCCAAGCCCCAGCCGGCCAATGACGACAACGGCAATGGCGGGGAGGCCGCGGCCACCGGCGACGGCGCCGCCGACGGCGAGGATTTCGACGATGAGGGCAATCTGCCTTTGTCGGCGATGGAAGCCGCTCTGAAACCCCAGGTGCTGGAGGCGCTGGACAATATCGCCAACCTCTACAAGAAGCTGGGCAAGCTGCAGGACGCCTCGGTCGAGGCGGCGCTGGCCGCCGACGAGCTTTCCACCGGCCAGGAGCGCCGGTTCAAGAAGCTGCGCAGCGAGACCATGGACCTGGTCAAGTCGCTCAAGCTCAACAACAACCGCATCGAAGCCCTGGTCGACCAGATGTACGGCATCAACCGCCGGCTGGTCTCGCTGGAAGGCAGGCTGTTGCGCCTGGCCGAGGCCCACGGCGTGGACCGCGTCGAATTCCTCAAGCAGTATTTCGGCAACGAGCTCGACCCCAATTGGACCCGCCGGGTGGGCCGGCTCACCGGCATCGGCTGGCACGATTTCGTCACCGACGAGCGCGACAAGATCAAGGAGCTGCGCGAGGAGATCCAGGCGCTGGCGCAGGAGACCCGCCAGTCGGTGTCCGAATTCCGCCGCAACGTCCAGACGGTGCAGAAGGGCGAGCGCGAATCCAGCGTCGCCAAGAAGGAGATGATCGAGGCCAATCTGCGGCTGGTCATTTCCATCGCCAAGAAATACACCAATCGCGGCCTGCAGTTCCTCGATCTGATCCAGGAAGGCAATATCGGATTGATGAAGGCGGTCGATAAGTTCGAATATCGCCGCGGCTATAAATTCTCCACCTATGCCACCTGGTGGATCCGCCAGGCGATCACTCGCTCCATCGCCGATCAGGCGCGCACCATCCGCATCCCGGTGCATATGATCGAAACCATCAACAAGCTGGTGCGCACCTCGCGCCAGATGCTGCACGAGATCGGCCGCGAACCCACGCCGGAGGAATTGGCCGAGCGCCTGGCGATGCCGCTGGAAAAAGTGCGCAAGGTGCTCAAGATCGCCAAGGAGCCGATCAGCCTGGAGACCCCGATCGGCGACGAAGAGGATTCCCATCTGGGCGATTTCATCCAGGACCCCAATGTGGTGCTGCCGATCGACGCCGCCATCCAGGCCAATTTGCGCGAAACCACCACAAGGGTGCTGGCGACGCTTACCCCGCGCGAGGAGCGCGTGCTGCGCATGCGCTTCGGCATCGGCATGAACACCGATCACACGCTGGAGGAAGTGGGCCAGCAATTCAGCGTCACCCGCGAGCGCATCCGCCAGATCGAGGCCAAGGCGCTGCGCAAGCTCAAACATCCCTCCCGCTCCAGGAAATTGCGAAGCTTCCTCGACAATTAAGAGTCCCATGCCAATCCGCGACGATCAGAATTTCTCCGAACGTATGAACACGGCCGCCAAAGCGCGGGCCGAAATGCTGGCCAAGGCCAAGGCCCGGGCCGAAGCCGCCAAGGGCACCGCCGAAGAACGGGCCAAGGAGCGCGCCACCATCGCCAAGGCGCGCGAGGAGCGTGTGGCGGCGCGGACGGCGGAAAAGGAGCGGATCGCCGCCGAAGCGGAAGCCCGGCTTCGGGCCGAGGAAGAGGCGCGCAAAAGGGCGGACGAAGAGACCAAGCTCGCCACCCAAAAGGCCAAGGAAGAAGAGCTCCAGACGATGATGCAGACCATGGCCGAGCAGAAAGCCGCCCGCGACGCCCGTTATGCGGCGCGCAAGGAACGTCTGAAGAAGAGCCGGCGCTAGCCAGCCGCCGTCTTCAATCCAGGCCGAATCCGGCCAGCAGCACCATCACCAGGCCGATGATCGATACCGTCCAGACGATGGTGCGCACCCATTGGATGCCCAAGCCATAGACCGGCACATAGACCAACCGCGCCCAGAAATAGAGTTGGGCGCCCAGCGCCGAGGCGTTGGTCTGACGGTGCGTCACCACCACCAGCAGGACCGACGCGGCGAAGAGCGGGAAGGTTTCGCGGAAATTGTTATAGGCCCGCATCAGGCGACCGGCGGCCTTTCCCAGCGGCCCCGGCGGGTGATCGCGCGAGCTGACGTTATAAGGCAGCCCCAAATCCCGGTTCGCCATCACCACGGCGATGATGAGCTGCGCCAGACCCAGCACCACGCTCCACAACAGCATGGTGATTTCCATTGTCATGTCCATGAAAGCCCTCCCATCCGCACGAATAAATAAAGCTTAGCACGAGCCGTCCGGCGCGTCAGTCCGCCCCTCAGGCGTAATTGAAGCTGATCGAGATGCGCGGGCGGCGGGCGCGGCTGGGCTCGACGCTGTGGCGCAGCCAGCTTTCCCAGAGCAGCAGCAGCCCCGGCCCGGGCGGCACGCTGACAAAGCTGCGGTTTTCCAGTCGCGCCTTTTCCTTTTTGGGCGGGGCGGCCATCAGCATGGCCAGCCGCGGATCCTCGAACCGGATCGCCCCGGCCCGGTCCGGCACGGTGATGTAATAGGTGCCGCTCACCACCGAATGGGGATGGATGTGCGCGCCGTGCACCGCGCCCTTCTCCATCACGTTGATCCAGAGACTGTCCAGGGCGAGCTTGCGCCCGCCGAGATCGAACTCGGCATCGCGGGCGAACCGCGCTACATGCCGGGCGATGTCCCGTTCCAGTTCCGCGAACACGCTGGCGCGGCGGACCAGATCGTTGAGCGAGGCATAGGAGGTGTAGCCGCCATAGCCATGCGTCTTGGCCCAGCGCCGCCCCGCCCGGTCCTCCGCGGCGATGCCGAGGCAGGTTTTCTCCAACAGGCGGTTGCGCGCGGCCGAAAGCCGGGCCCGGTAGAGACGGGTGGCGAACAGCGTTTGAAATGCGGCCATTGCTCAACTCGGAATTTGCGGTCTGCGGACCAGTGAAAATAATCAGAAATTGTCCTTGCGCCGGCGGATCTCGCCGAACACGGCGACATCGCTGGCCTGGTCCATCGCCAGATTTTTTCTGATCTCGGCCGAATCCGGGCGCAGGAAGGGATTGGTCTGTTTTTCCAGGCCGATGGTGGACGGAATGGTGGGTTGGCCCTTGGCGCGGGTGGCCTTCACTTCGACCATGCGGGCCTGAAGCCGGGCATTGCCCGGCTCGATGGTGAGCGCGAAGCGGCCATTGCTCTCGGTATATTCATGGCCGCAATAGATTTTGGTCGGATCCGGCAGGGTCATCAATTTCGACAGGCTGGCCCACATCATCGGCGGATCGCCCTCGAACAGCCTGCCGCACCCCATCGCGAACAGCGTGTCGCCGGTGAAGGCGTTGCCGTCCATCACCAAGGTGATGGCGCCGCGGGTGTGGCCCGGCACCTCCAGCACCCGCACCGGATGGCCCGAAAATTCCCAGCCCGAGGCTTCGTCCACCCCGATATCCAGGCCGGGAATCCGGGCCGCATCCTTGCCCGGCCCCACGATCATCGCGCCATAAAGCGCCTTCAATTCCAGATTGCCGCCGACATGATCGTTGTGGTGGTGGGTGTTGAGGATATGCGTCGGCCGCCAGCCCAGTCTTTCCAGCGCCGCCCGGACCGGGGGCGCGTCCGAGGGATCCACCACCGCGCAATGGGTGTCGGTTTTCACTAGATAAGCGTAGTTGTCTGTGCGGCAGGGGACGATTTCAATCTGCATGACCTGTTCCATATTTGCGCAATTTCCACATTATCAGCGACCCATCCCGGATTGAACCGTCTGCTGGTTCGGATTACCGATTAGAGGATGGACGTCCATGCCATAAGCGCGTTTTACGAAAGTCCGGTGGGCCAGCGGACCAGCCGTCTGATCCTGCGCCGGCTGCGCCAGCTCTGGCCCGATGCGGGCGGGCGGCGGCTGTTGGGCTATGGATTTGCCGAACCCTATCTCAGCGCCTTTTTGCCGGAAGCGGAGCGCGCAATCGCCGCGGTTCCCGCCGTCTGGGGCGGTATCGTGCCCTGGCCGTCGGAAAAATGCCTCACCGCCCTGGTCGAGGAGGATGCGCTGCCTTTTCCCGACGCGTTCTTCGATCTCATTCTGGTGGTGCATGGATTGGAGGAAGCCGAGGGTCTGAGGCCCTTGTTCAGGCAATTGTGGCGGGTGCTGGCGCCGGAAGGCCGGCTCCTGGTGGTGGCGCCCAATCGCGCCAGTCTCTGGGCCCAGTTGGAACGCTCGCCCTTCGGCCATGGCCGGCCCTTTTCCAAAAGCGAGCTGGATGGATTGCTGCGCGGCGCGCTGTTCGCGCCGGAACATTGGCAGCATGCGCTTTACGCGCCGCCCGTCGCCAACCGGGCCCTGACCGGCAGCGGCGCCGGCTGGGAGCGGGTCGGCGCGCGCGTCTTTCCCGGTTTGGGTGGGGTGCATATCGCCGAAGCGCGCAAATCCCTTTATGCGCCCTCCCCGCCGGTGCCGGCCCTCGCCCGCGCCCGGGCGCAGTTGAAAGCGGTGGGCACCGAATAGTCAGTTCCGAATAGTCAGTTCCGGATAGTCAGGCCCGGCGGAGCAGAAAGATCGCGCCCTGGGCCAGAAGATTGGGGCCCCAGGCGTCGGGCCGCATCGCGCCCGCCACGCTGTCGCGCTTCAGGGCTAAGGCCCGGTCGATCACCGCGCCCTTGCTCAGCGCCAGATCCACGAAATCGGCGATGGTGCAAAGATGGATGTTGGGCGTGTCGTACCAATGATAGCCCAGGGCCTTGGTGCGCGGCATGCGTCCGCCGAACGCCAGCGCCAGCCTGACCCGCCAATGGCCGAAATTGGGCAGCGAAATCGCCACGCGCCGGCCGATGCGCAGCAATTGCTCCAGCACCTGATCGGGCTTCTCGGTGGCCTGGATGGTCTGGCTGAGGATGACGAAATCGAACACTTGGGCCGGATACTCGGCCAGGTCCGCATCGGCGTCGCCCTGCACCACCGCCAGCCCGCGCGCCACGCAGGCATTCACATTCTGCTGCGACAGTTCGATGCCCCGGCCATCGACATGCTTGCCGCGCACCAGATATTCCAGCAGCGCGCCGTCGCCGCAGCCGACATCCAGAACTCGCGCCTGATCGGGGATCATCTCGGCGATGGCGGCCAGGTCGGGACGCAGATGGCTTGCAAGGGGATTGCTCATGCCAAGCCGTCCGCCGCCGCCACCGCGTTGAGGAAGCCGCGCACCGTGTCGAACATCTCCGGCTCGTCCAGCAGAAAGGTGTCATGGCCCTTGTCGGTGCGGATTTCGACGAAACTCACTTTCGCCGCCACCGCGTTCAGCGCGTGCGCGATGCGCTTGTTTTCGACCGGCGGGAACAGCCAGTCCGAGGTGAAGGAAATGATGCAGAAGCGGGTGGGCGAATCCCGGAAGGCGTCCGCCAGCTGGCCGGCATAATCCGCCGCCAGGTCGAAATAATCCATCGCCCGGGTGATATAGAGATAGGAATTGGCGTCGAACCGGTCGACGAAGCTCATGCCCTGGTGACGCAGATAGGATTCGATCTGGAAATCAGGGGCGAACTGGAACGACAGGGCGTCGCGATTCTGCAGATTGCGGCCGAATTTCCGCTGCAGCGCCGCTTCCGACAGATAGGTGATATGGGCGGCCATCCGCGCCACCGCCAGCCCCTTGGAGGGCCGGGTGCCCTGGCGCTGGTAATCGCCGCCGCGCCAGTCCGGGTCGGCCATGATCGCCTGGCGGCCGACTTCGTGAAACGCGATGTTCTGCGCCGAATGGCGGGCGGCGCAGGCGATCGGCACCGCCGCGCGCACCCGCTCGGGATAGGTGGCCGCCCATTGCAGCACCTGCATTCCGCCCATCGAGCCGCCGGTCACCGCAAATAGTTTTTCGATGCCGAGCAGATCCAGCAGCATGGCCTGGGAACGCACCATGTCGCGCACCGTCACCAGCGGAAAATTGAGCGCATAGGGCTCGCCGGTGGCGGGGTCGGTCTCGGCCGGGCCGGTCGTGCCCATGCAGCCGCCGATCACGTTGGCGCAGATGACGAAGAAGCGGTCGGTGTCGATCGGACGGCCCGGTCCCACCATCCGGCTCCACCAGCCCGGCTTGCCGGTGACGGGATGCTCCGAAGCCACGAACTGATCGCCGGTGAGCGCATGGCAGACCAAGATGGCGTTGCTTTTGGCGGCGTTCAGCGTGCCGTAAGTCATATAGGCGATCGAGAATGGCGACAGTGTGCGGCCGCAATCCAGCGTGAGCGGCTTGTCGGGGCCGAAATGCACCAGCTTGCCGGCGTCGGCTTCCGGCGCGCTCAGCGGCCTCAAGAATCGCGGATTCGCCGTCTCGGTCATGGACAGTCCAATTCTCGGAACGGGGTAGCTAAGGTGGGTGAGCCCCCCTGTCAATGAATGGCTGGTCTTCGGGGCGATCCGAAGACCGATCCGGCTTTGCTTTTGCGCGCCCCTGCCACTATCAATACCGCCCTTTTTGGAACCCCAAATGGCGCCCCAACCCAAACCCGGCATTCTCGAGATCGTGCCCTATGTCGGCGGCCGCGCCAGCGTGGCCGGGGTGGAGCAGGTCTTCAAGCTGTCCTCCAATGAAAGCCCGCTGGGGCCCAGCCCCAAGGCGGTCGCGGCGCTGGCCAAGGCGTCGCACGATCTGGAGCAATATCCGGAAGGAAGCGCCCAGATCCTGCGCGAGGCGATCGGCGAGGTCTATGGCCTGGACCCGGCCCGGATCGTGGCCTCGGGCGACGGATCGGACGCCATTCTCACCATGCTGGCCAACGCCTATCTGCGCCCCGGCGACGAGGTGCTGTTCAGCGAGCATGATTTCATCGTTTATAAGATATCCACCCTGGCCAACAGCGCCACGCCGATCGAAATACCGGACCCCAAATTGCGGTTTGATGTGGACGCCGCCCTGGCGCGGGTGACGCAAAAAACCCGGATGGTGTTCATCGCTAATCCCAACAACCCGACCGGCTCTTACATCACCCATGACGAGATGCGGCGCCTGCATGCGGGGCTGCCGCCGGACACGCTGATGGTGATCGATGCCGCCTATAGCGAATATGTCCGCCGCAACGATTTCGAGGCGGGGATCGAGATGGTGTCGCAATTCCCCAATGTGGTGATGACCCGGACCTTCTCGAAAGTGCACGGGCTTGCCGGCATGCGGATCGGCTGGACTTATGCGCCCGCCGCCGTCTGCGATGTGCTGAACCGTATTCGCGGCCCCTTCAATGTCTCCATGATGCAGCAATATATGGGGGCCGCGGCGATGCGCGACCGGGCTCATGTCGAGCGCTCCATCGCCCATAACGAGAAATGGAAAATTTGGCTGACGGATGAAATCCGCAAGCTGGGGCTGACCGTGAATGACAGCGTCGCCAATTTCATCCTGATCCAGTTTCCCAAGGGCGGGAAAAGCGCGGGCAAGGCGGACGCGTTTCTCTCGGCCCGCGGCCTGATCCTGCGCGGCGTCGCCAATTACGGCCTGCCGGACGCGCTGCGCCTGACGGTGGGAACGGCGGAGGCGAATGCGCGCGTCGTCCATGTTTTGCGCGAATTCATGGGGCGCTGATGTTCGAACGCATCGCCCTGATCGGCCTGGGCCTGATCGGATCGTCGCTGGCGCACGCCATCAAGCGCGAGCGGCTGGCCGATACCATCGCCGGCTATGACGTCAGCGAAGCGGTGCGCAAGCGCGCCGGCCAGCTGGAACTGGCGGCGATCGCGCCAAGCCCGGCTTCGGTGGTGAAGGATGCCGATCTGGTCATCCTGTGTTCGCCGATCGGCAGCTATAAGGACCTCGCCGCCCAAATCGCGCCGCATCTGAAGCCCGGCGCCATTCTCTCCGATGTGGGCTCGGTCAAAAGCGCGGTGCTGAAGGATGTCGCGCCCATGCTGCCCGGAAACGTGCATTTCCTGCCCGCCCATCCGATCGCCGGCACCGAACAGTCCGGACCCGATGCCGGCTTCCCCAGCCTGTTCGACCGCCGCTGGTGCATCATCACCCCGCCGCCCGGCGCGGACGAGACCGCGCTGGCCAGGCTTCGGCAATTCTGGGAAGGATGCGGCAGCCAGGTCGAAGTGATGGATGCCGGCCATCATGATCTGGTGCTGGCGATGACCAGCCATGTGCCGCATCTGATCGCTTATAACATTGTGGGCACGGCGCATGATCTGGAGAAAGTCACCGAAACCGAAGTGATCAAATTTTCCGCCGGCGGGTTTCGCGATTTCACCCGCATCGCCGCCTCCGATCCCATCATGTGGCGCGACGTGTTCCTCAACAATCGCGATGCGGTGCTGGAGGTGCTGGGGCGGTTCAACGAGGATTTGAGCCTGTTGCAGCGGGCGGTGCGGGACGGCAACGGCCAGCTCCTGTTCGACCTGTTCACCCGCACCCGCGCCATCCGCCGCTCGATCATCGATATCGGACAGGACAGCGCCGCCCCCAATTTCGGACGGGACAGGAGCGACGGCCAGAAAAAGTAAGAGCATGCGTCAGCATGCGATCGTTGCCACGACGCTGTCGCTAGGCAACTTCGTCCGGCCGCGCGACCAAAATTAAGCCAAAAGCTCGAATAGGCCGGCTGCTCAGTAGAAGGCAAACAGCAGCGCCTTGAGGCGCGGCTCCAATTCGGGGCCGGCATCCTTGGTGGTCAGGTCGCTTGACTGGATGTCGACGGGCCCCGGGACGATCTCGCCGTGCAAATGACGCCAGGCCATGATCGCGTCCATCCAGCCCGCCTGTCCGGACAAGAGCCGGGAAAAGGCCGTGTCTTGCGTGACCCGGGTGTAAAGCTCCAGCTTCTGGATGCGATTGCCGAAGGGCGTGGCCGGTCCCTGCACCTCCACCGCCTTCAGCATCAGATCCAGGGCTTCGGCTTTGGGGTCGCGGCGCATATGCAGTTGGACATTGGCGGCGGTGAATTTAGCGCCGTCGCCATCCGTGCCGCCGGCATCCACCAGGTCGAGGTCGAAGCGGGCGAGGCCCTTGGCGTCGGCGATGGTGCTGGCGCGCAAGGAGCCCGGCAGGAAGGACAGGCTGTGCCGCACGCCGCCGATATCGGTCCAGGCCAGGCTTTGGTGCCCGGCCGCTTCGAATATATCCTGGGTCCGGCCATAGGTGAGGGCATGCAGGGCGAAGCGTTCGCTTTGCCACACCAGGGGCCCGCGCGGGGCTTCGGCGCGCACCCGCATATTCCGGAACACCACATCCAGCCGGAAGGGAAAGCCGGAAATGGTCTGGCTGTCCCAGGAGACGGTCACGCCGGGCACCGCCTGGTGGCCGTTCAGGGCATGGAGTTTTTGGTCGAAGGCGCCGGCCACCACCCACCAATGGCCCATCGCCCAGGCGGCGAGCGCCAAAAAAAGCGCCAGCGGCGCATAAAGCCAGAACCGGCTGGAGTAACGCATTTCAGGGTATCAACCGCACTTTGAATAACCGCAAGACAAACAAGAGTCGCAGCCTTCGAGTTTGACGAAACTCGCCTCGCCGCAGCGCGGGCAGAAATGCGCCGGCACGCCTTCGCGCGGCAATTTCTCCGCCAGGGCGGCGGGAGAAGGTGTCGGCCCAGGCGCCCGCATGCCCAGAAAGCCGATCTCCACCATATGCCGCTCGATCACTTCCCCGATCGCCGCCAGCAGGGAGGGAATGTAGCGGCCGCTCATCCATTGGCCGCCGCGCGGATCGAAGATCGCCTTCAATTCGTCCACCACGAAAGAGACATCGCCGCCGCGCCGGAACACCGCCGAGATCATCCGGGTCAGCGCCAGGGCCCAGGCATAGGCTTCCATATTCTTGGAATTGATGAAGATCTCGAACGGCCTGCGGCGCCCGTCCTTTTCGATGTCGTTGATGGTGATGTAGAAGGCGTGATCGCTTTCCAGCCATTTGATCTTGTAGGTGCGGCCCAGAAGCGCATCCGGCCGGTCGAGCGGGCGGGTCATATAGACCACATCGCCGCGCGGCTTGGGCGCGGGCAAGGGCAGCGGCAGTTCGGGCTCTTCCCCGCCCTGGGCGATCACCGCTTCGGCGGGCAGCGCGTCGCGCGGCTCCTCCACCGACAGAACCGCGCCGGTGACCGGATTGGGCCGGTAGGTGGTGCAGCCCTTCAAGCCGTCCCGGTAGGCGGTGAGATAAACATCCTTGAAGGCGTCAAAGGAGATCGAGGCCGGCACATTGATGGTCTTGGAGATGGCGCTGTCGATGAAAGGCTGCGCCGCCGCCTGCACCGCCAGATGATCCTCGGGCGCCAAGGTCTGGGCGCTGATGAAATAGTCCGGCAGGCGCGCATCCGGCCCGAAACGGGCGCGGAAGGCCGAGACCGCGTAATCCTCGACCGTCTCTTCGCGCTTGCTGCCGTCGGGCTGGAGCACCTTGCGGGTATAGCCGAAGGCGAAAACCGGCTCGATGCCGCTGGAGACGTTGCCGGCCAGGAGCGAGATGGTTCCGGTGGGGGCGATGGAGGTGAGCAGCGCGTTGCGGATGCCGTGCTGGGCAAGCCGGGCCCGGATATCGTCGGGCAGCGCCAGGATATGCGGCCGGGTGAGATATTCGGCGGCGTCGAACAGCGGAAAGGCGCCTTTCTCGCGGGCCAATTCGATGGAGGCGCGATAGGCGGCATTGGAGAGAGTGGAAAGCCAGCGGCGGATCAGGGCCACGCTTTCCGGCGAGCCATAGCGGGTGCGGCAGAAGATCAAGGCGTCGGCAAGACCGGTGACGCCCAACCCGATGCGGCGTTTGGCCATGGCCTCCTGGTGCTGCGCCGGGAGCGGGAAGCGCGACACGTCGATCGCATTGTCCAGCATGCGAATGGCGGTCATGGTCAATTCCGCCAGCGCATCCAGATTGAGATGGGCGTCTTCTTCGAACGGATTGCGCACCAGCCTGGCCAGATTGATCGAGCCCAGCAGGCAGGCGCCATAGGGCGGCAAGGGCTGTTCGCCGCAGGGATTGGTGGCGGAAATGGTCTCGCAATAGGAGAGATTATTCTCCTGATTGACCCGGTCGATGAAGATCACGCCCGGCTCGGCAAATTCGTAGGTCGAGCGCATGATCCGGTCCCACAGATCCCGCGCCTTCAAGCTGCGGTAGGCCCTGCCCCGAAAGCGCAAGGTCCAGTCGGCGTCGGCGTCGACCGCATCCATGAAGGCGTCGCTGACCAGCACCGACAGGTTGAAATTGGACAGCCGCCCGGATGTGCGCTTGGCGGCGATGAACTCTTCGATGTCGGGATGATCGCAGGCCAAGGTCGCCATCATGGCGCCGCGGCGGGAGCCCGCGCTCATGATGGTGCGGCACATCGCGTCCCACACTTCCATGAAGGAGACCGGCCCGGAGGCGTCCGCCCCCACGCCGGCGACGGGCGCGCCCTTGGGGCGCAAGGTGGAGAAGTCGTAGCCGATGCCGCCGCCCTGCTGCAGGGTCAGCGCCGCCTCGCGCAGGGACGAGAAAATCCCGTCCATCGAATTGGGGATGGGCCCCATGACAAAGCAGTTGAACAGGGTGACGTTCCGTTTGGTGCCTGCGCCCGCCAAAATCCGGCCCGCCGGCAGGAATTTGTGATCCTTCAAGGCCGCGGCAAAAGACTGCGCCACCGGAATGCGCCGCTCCGACGCCTCCGCCATGACCAGGCTGGCCGCCACCCGCGCCCAGGTATCGGCCATGTCCTGGTCGACCGGCGTGCCGTCATCCGCCTTCAGGCGGTATTTCATGTCCCAGATCTGGCGGGAGATCTCATTCATGGCGCCAGTACCAACCATATCCGCGTTCGTTGTGCCATATTCGGCTGAAACCCCGCTTAATGTGGGGATTGGCGGCGGCCTTTCCAGACCCCTTATATTCCGTAAGCTATTCTATTGATTGCGATTTTCCGCCCCCCGCGGGCAATTTCCGCAGCCGCGGCGCGGCAAATCCTTCCCGCAGTGGCGCTTTCATGGCCCCTCGGCAGCGAGCAGCCGGTTGGTGGCGGTTTCGATGGCATCCCGCAACCGGGTCATGAAATCGCGCCGCTTCAGGCCGGGGGGAATCGGCTCCAGGAATTGAAGGCTGATGGTCCCGGGATATTTGGCGAAGCCCTGCCAGTAGCGGCCGGAATTGAGCGCCACCGGCACGCAAGCCACGCCCAAAAGGCCGTAGAGCCCCGCCACACCAGGCTTATAGTCCGGCGGGGCGCCGGGTTTTTTGCGGGTGCCTTCCGGAAAGATCAGGATGGGCCGGCCCTCCGCCAGCACCCGCTCCGCCGCATGGGTCATGCGCCGAAGCGCTTCCGCGCCGGCGCCGCGGTCGATGGGGATGGCGGCGACTTTCCAGAGATACCAGCCATAGAAGGGGATACGCAGCAATTCGCGTTTGAGGATGATGCCGGGATCGTCCAAGGCCAGGTAAAGCGCCAGAGTGTCCCACATGCTCATATGCTTGGAGGCGACCAGCACCGGGCCTTTGGGCGTCTCGCCGATCTGGCGCATGCCGGTGCCGGCAAAAACCTTGAGGCCCCATAAGGTCGCACGCACCCACAGCCGCGTCATCCACAGCGTGGCGCGGCGCGGCGCGGCCAGAAGCGGCAGAAAAACGATTCCCATGACGGCCGTCAGAAGCAGAAACCAGGCCATGAACAGAGCCGAACGCAACTGGGTCATGACCGCGCCAGGCTGGTGGTGACCAAGCTGGCCAGATATTTCACATATTCCAGATGCAGCAGCAAAGCGGTCCGCGGATGCCGCCACCAATCGCCGAGATCGATCCGGTCCTGTTCCACGGCATAGGGCAGAAGTTTCACATTCGGCATGGCGGCGGAGAATTCCCGCAAGGCGCGCGGCATGTGATAGCGCGCGGTGACCAGAATCAGGCGGTGGAAACCATGACGGCGCGCCCACCCCGCCGTCTCCACCGCATTGCCATGGGTGTCCTCGGCCGCATAGCCCAGATCGGCGCAGCAATCGAAACGCGGTCCGGCATGAATCAGATGCTTGAGCGTCTCCTTGCTGTTGGCCGGATCCACGCCGCTGATCAGAAGCCGCTTGCCCACGCCACGTTCGAAAAGGTCTTCGGCGCGGTCCAGCCGGGTGCCGCCGCCGGTGAGAACCACGATGGCGTCGGCCTTGGGCGCGCGTTTCGGCGTCGCCGGCAACAGCGAGACGAACAGAACGAAACCCAGAAGATAGGCCAGCGCCACCAGCGCCATCGCCGTGAAGAAACCGCGTATCATGCGCGCGAAGTTTAGTAGATGGCCCGCACGACAGAAAGCACCGAAATCCGCGCCGTGACCCAGGCGATCAGCGCGGTGGCGGCCGGCACCAAAAGGAGCCAGGGTATTTCGGTCCAGCCCAGCGACAAGGGCGGCAGAAAGGGCACCGCCTCGACGCCGAAGCGTTCCAGTCCGCCGGCGCCCAGAAAGAACAGGGCCGCGAACAGGGTGCCCAGCAGCGCGGCGACAAGCGCCGAAACGAGATAATGCCGCTCCACCGTGCGGGCGATGAATCCCGCGCGCGCGCCCATCTGATGCAGCAGCGCCACCATTTCATGATGGGCCTCCAGGCCGGCGCGGGTGGCGAAGGACACCGCCGCCGCGGTGGCGCCGGCGATCAACAGCAGGATGCCGTAAGCGGAGTATCGCACCGTGTCGGAGATGGCGCTGAGCCGCGCGATCCAGCTTCTGTGGTCATCCAATGTCGCGTGCGGCGCGGCCTGTTTCAGGCGGGCCGCGAGCGCGGCGACGTCCAGTTTCGCGCCCGGCGCGACCGAGGCGTCGATCAGCCGCGGCATCGGGATGTCGGTGACAAAACCGTTCTGGCCGATCCAGGGCGCCACCAGGGCGTCGATCTGCGCGTCGGTCAAGGCCGACGCATAGGCGATGCCCGGTGTGGCCCGCAAGACATTGACGGCGGCTCCGGTTTCCCGCGCCACCATCTGGCGGGCATTGCCTTCATTCGGCGGCAGCACCTGCACGGTGAGCTTGCCGGCAAGCCCCTCGCTCCAGCTTTCGGTGATGCGGTCGGCGATCAAGGATGCCCCCAGCGCCAGCGCCGCCAGGAACGCCATCACCGCGATGACGAAATCCAGGGGCGCGGCGCCCCGGTCGCTGGGCATGATGGCGTTGCCCTTGCTCATGAGGCGGCGCCCATCTGCGCCCGCAACTCCACCAGGCGGCCGTCCACCAGGCGCATTTCGCGGGCGCGGGTGGATTCGATCAGGGCGCGGTCATGGGTGGCGATCAGGACGGTGGTGCCCAGCCGGTTCAACTCCGCGAACAGGCGGATCAGCTTGGCGCCCATGTCGGGATCGACATTGCCGGTGGGCTCGTCGGCGATCAAAAGGTCGGGGCGGGCGATTACGGCGCGGGCGATGGCGACGCGCTGCTGTTCGCCGCCGGAAAGGGTGGGGGGCCTGGCCTGCATCCGGTCTCCCAGCCCCACCCAGGACAGCAATTCCTCCACGTCATGGGCATAGTCTTCGGGGCGCCGGCCCGCCAGCCGCAAGGGCAGCGCCACATTGTCATAGGCCGAGAGATGATCGAGCAGGCGGAAATCCTGAAACACCACGCCAATGCGCCGGCGCAGCGGCGGCAGATCGCCCCGGCGCGCGGTGGCCAGCTCCTGCCCGAACAGGCTGACAAGCCCCCGGGACGGCGGCTCGGCCAGATAGATCAATTTCAACAGCGTGGTCTTGCCCGCCCCGGAAAGGCCGGTCAGGAAGGTGAAGGAGCCGCTTTCCAGCACGAAGGTGACATCACGCAGCACTTCCGGCCCGGCGTAGTAACGCATTCCGACATTTTCGAAGCGAACCATGGGCCTGGACCATAGCGTCGGGATGCCTTGCGGTCATCCGGCGCGCCCCCTATTTTCGGCCGCGAAGGGCTTAATAAATCGCATGATTCTCACCTGTCCCGCCTGCGCCACGCGCTACCAGGCCGACGACGCCAAGTTCCCGCCCGAGGGCCGGCGGGTGCGTTGCGCCAAATGCGGCCATGTCTGGCATCAACCGGGATCTCAGCCGTTGCCGGAGCCGGAAAGCGCGGAAACGCCAGAGCCGGCGGCCAAGCCCGAACCGGCCTTGTCGCGGACCCGGGCCTTTGCGCCCGCCGCGACCACGCCGTCGGAGACCAGGCCATTTGCCATGGGCGCCCGGCTGGCCGTGGCGGCGGGATGGGCGGGTCTGATCCTGGTGGTTCTGGGAATCGGGTATGCGGCGGTGCGCTACCGCGAAGAAGTCGCGATGGTCTGGCCGCAATCGGCCGGCGTCTATTCCAGCCTGGGCCTGAAGGTCGAGGCGCGTGGCATCCGCCTCGACCATGTCAGCTATCGCCGCGAGAATGAGAATGGGCAGATGGTGCTTTCCGTCACCGGCGACATCGTCAATTCGGGGACGCGCGAATTGCCGGTGCCGCAGACTATATTGGTCACGCTCAGCGATGGCGCCGATCACGAGCTTTATCACTGGACCTTCACGCCCGATGCGCAAACATTGAAGCCCGGTCAATCCACCCCTTTCGCCACCCGGCTTTCCAGCCCGCCCGCGGGCGCGCGGCATCTGGAAGTGCGCTTCGCGCCCAATGGTTGAGAAGTTCGCCGCCGCTCCGGAGGTCCTGTTCGGCGCCGATGAGATCGCGGCACGGGTAAAAGCGCTCGCCCGTGAAATCGCCGCGGCGCCGCGAAAGCCCGACATCGCCATGCCCATTCTGGTGGGCGGATTCGTCTTCGCCGCCGATCTGGTGCGGGCGCTGGCGGCGGAAGGCGTGGAGCTGGATGTCGAAATGCTGTGGCTGCGCTCCTATGGCGACAAGCGGGTGGCCAGCGCCATCTCGATGATCGCCGGTCCCTCGGAGCAGATCGCGGGCCGCCATGTGCTGGTGATCGACGGCGTATTGGATTTTGGGCGCACGATCAAAAAAGCGGTGTCGCTGATCGAGGCGGCGGGCGCGGCCAGCGTGCGGGTGGCGGTGGCGCTGGACAAGCAGCGGCCCGATTGCGCCGCCAAAGCCGATCATGTGGGATTTGTCAACGGCAATGATTTCGTGATCGGCTATGGCATGGACGACGCCGGCCGCTACCGCGGTTTGCCTAACATATGTCGCGCGGGCTGACCCTTCTCAGAATTCCTTGAGCAGCCGGTCGATATAATCCAGCTCCTGCGGCGGGCGGCCGCGCTCGCCGGCCCGGCGCCGCAATTCCCGTAAGATGTCGCGGGCCCGCGCCAGGTCGTTGGCGTCGGGCAGCTTGATATTGTTGCCGACGCCGATCTGGCCGCGGCCGAGCGGATCTTCCTGGCCGTCGCCGGCGCCATCGGGACCGTTCTGCATCTGCTTGGCCAGCGCCTCGGCGCCCCGGCGCAGCGCCGACAGCGCTTGCTCCTGGGCATCGCGGGCGTTGCCCAGATCACGGCCGTTCAGGGATTTTTCCGCCTGGCCCATGGCCTCGCCGGCTTTGCCCATCTCCTGGCCCATCTGGGTGCCCATCTTGCCCATCGCCCGGTTGAGCTTCTGGCGCAATTCATTCTGCTGCCGGGCCAGGCCCTGGGCGCCGCCATCCTTGGGGTCGCCGCTGCCCTGTTGCTGGCGCATGGTCTTGTCGATCAGGGCGCGCTGCTGGCCCATCATCTCGCCATATTGCTGGATCGCCTTGTTAAGCGCGTTGTTCCGCTGGCTGCCCTGACCGCTGCCGGAGCTCCGGGCGATGCGCATATTCTCCAGCATGCTCTGCAGCGCCGCCAGCATCTCGGCCGCGGCCTCGCGATTGCCGCTGGCCGCCAGTTGCTGGATCGCCTGCATCATCTTTTGGAGATCGTTCATGCCCAGCGTTTTGGCGTTGGGATTGGGCGGCGCGTTCTTCGCCTCGCCATTGCGGGAATTTTCCTGCAACGCCTGCAGATAGCGCTGCATGGCTTGATTATAGCGCTGCAGCAACTGGTCGATCACTTGCTGGGGGGCATGCGCGGCCATCGCCGCGGTGATCAGGGCCTGCAATTGGCGCAAGGAGTTGGCGGCGGTCAGAAGCCCCTTCTGCTCCAGCGCCATCGCCGTCTGCCACAGAAGGTCCTCGACATAAGCGATGTCGGGCGGGGTTCGCGCCCCGCGCAAGGCCCAATAGGCGCCGCGGATCGCGGTATAGGCGCCCTTCTGGTCGGCATAGAATTTATCCGGCGCCAGGGTGAGCGCGTTCAGCATCTCGGCCACCGATTTCCGGCCTTCCCGGCCCTCGCTGGTGGCCAGCTTCTGCCGCTGCTCGATCAGGGCGCGGGCCAGCGGATCGGTGAAGACGCGTTCGGGCAGGCGGAACGTGACGGTCTTGCTCACGCCCAACTGGCCGGCGCCGTCGCGCGCCTCCAAATGCGCGTCCACCATCAACCCGGCATAGGGATGGCCGGTGAGGTCGGAATAGCTTGCCTGCGCCACGGTCTTGGCGGGTGCCAGCGGCAAATCCACCACCAGGGGCGCGCCGGGCTTGCCGTGCGGGCGTATCACCACCCGGGCGGAAGTGACCGCATAATCGTCGCTGGCCTTGAAAGCGAATTTGACCGCGTCGCGCTCGGTGACCGAAGGCGGGGCGCTGAAAGCGATCACCGGAATATGGTCGGGAATGACATGCAAATTCCAAGTGCCGATGCTGTGGCCGCTGGCTCGGACCCGCACCCGGCCGTCATGGACGAGCTTGGCGGCCAGGGCATATTCGCCGGCCTCGCCGGTGAAGCGCGGCGGGTTCATGTCGCCGATCGCCACCCCGGGCGGGTGGCTCGCGCCATGGGCGCGCAGATTGAGCACCGAACCGACGGGCACCGCGATGACGCGGCGTTCGCCGGCCGGAAGATAGATCGGGGCGACGCCGGTGTAAGGCGGGGGATCGACCCAGGCATCCAGGCTGATGCCGGCGGCGGCGCCGCTGTCGAAGGCGCCGATCAATCGCGCCCGCCACTCGCCACGCGCCGCGATCAAGCTGGCCGCCAGCAGCACCAGCAAAATCAGATGCAGCCGCCTGGGATCGCGGGCGTCGAAATCCGGATCGGGCCAGGAAACGCCAAGATGCTTCGGCAGGGCGCGGGTGCGATGATGCGCCCACAATTTCAGCGCCACCGGGTCGCCCTGGCCCGCCATGATCCGGTCGTCGCTCTCGGAGATGGGGCGGTGGGACAGTCCATTGTCCCGCTCCAGCCGGCGGGCGGCGTCCCGCCAACCCGGCCAGCGGAATTCCCGGAATCCATCCTCCAGCGCCAGGCCGGTGGCGGTGATGGCGGCGGCCAGAAGCAGCGCCTGCACCGGCCAGGGAATGACCGTGAACAGGCCGAACAGGGCCAAAGAGAAGTAAAGTCCGATGACGCCGATGGCAGGCCACAGCGCCGGCATCACCCGCTCCACCGCCAGCACCAGCCGCGCCAGGCGGATGCGGCGCTTCAGCCGCGCGTCCGTGCCGGCCTTGGCGTCAGCCGGCCAGCCAGTCGGGGATATGGTCTTGGGCGATGAGCTGCTCATGGGTCAGTCTGGAGCGAACAATGCTCCATTCCGCGTCCTTGACCAAGACCTCCAGCGCGGGCGGTCTGGCATTGTAGGACGAAGCCATCACCGCGCCATAGGCGCCCGCTGATTGGATTGCCACCAGATCGCCGGATTTGAGTTCCGGCAGCGCCCGGCCTCCGGCAAAAAGATCGGAAGTTTCGCAGACCGGACCCACCACGTCATATTTGACGCGCGCGGCGCCGGGCGCCGGTTCCCGGACCGGAACGATCTCATGATGGGAATCGTAAAGCGCCGGCCGGATCAAATCGTTCATGCCGGCATCCACGATCAGGAAGGTCTTGGCGTCGCCGCGTTTCACATAAATGACGCGGGCGACCAGCACCCCGGCATTGGCCGCGATCAGCCGGCCCGGCTCGCAGATCAGCCGGCATCCCAGATCCCGCGTCACATTCTTAACCATGGCGCCATAGGCGGCGGGATCGGGCGGCGGCTGATTGTCCTCGATATAGGGAACGCCCAGCCCGCCGCCGAGATCCAGCCGGGAAATGGCATGGCCGTCGGCGCGCAGGCTCGCAACCAGTTCGACCATCCGGCGGAAGGCGGCTTCGAAGGGGTCCAGATCGGTGATCTGGCTGCCGATATGGACATCGACGCCCACGACCGCGATGCCCTTGAGCCGGCCGGCCAAGGCATAAGCCTGGCGCGCATGCGCGAAGGGAATGCCGAATTTGGTTTCCGAGGTGCCGGTGGTGATCTTGGCATGGGTCCTGGCATCGACATCGGGATTGATGCGCAAAGTGACGGGCGCGCGCTTATCCATCGAAAGCGCCAGCGCGTTCAGCGCCTCCAGTTCCGGCTCGCTCTCGACATTGAATTGATAGATGCCTTCGGCCAGCGCCAGCCGCATTTCGTCCTGGGTCTTGCCCACGCCGGAAAAGACGATTCGGTCCGCCGGAATGCCGGCGGCGCGCGCCTTTTTCAGTTCGCCGGCCGACACCACATCGGCGCCCGCGCCCAGTCTCGCCAGGGTTTTGAGCACCGCCAGATTGCCATTGGCCTTGACGGAAAAGGCGATCAGCGAATCCGGCGGCAAGGCGGCGGCGAAGATCTTGTAGTGCCGGTCCAGGGTGGCGCTGGAATAGCAATAAAAGGGCGTTCCCACCTCTTCGGCCAAATGATCGAGCGGCACCTGTTCGGCCGACAGCACGCCGTTTCTATAGGAGAAGAAATTCATCGGATGGGGATCTACCGGCCGATGGGATAAGGCGGCTGCGAGGGATCGGACTGATCCTTGGGCGTGGTGTTGCCGTCCGGCTTGGCCAGTTGATTTTTGACTCCGCAAGAGGCCAGCAGCAGCGACGCCATCATGATCAGGATCAGCTTTTTCATGTCAGTTTCTCCCGCCAGGCGGAGCATCGGCCAGGAAAAGTGGATGACACTTTTCCGTCCGGCCGTGCGACCAAAAAAGAAACGACGGGAACTCATGTCAACTTCTCCCGCCAGAACCGGATTTGCTCCTTCACCCGCGCCGGCGCGGTGCCGCCCAGGCTCATGCGGGAATTGACGGACGCTTCCAGCGACAGAACCGCCAGCACGTCCTTGGTGATCGCCGGTTCCACGGCTTGCATCTCTTTCAGCGGCAGCTTGTCCAGCGCGACGCCTTTTTCCTCCGCCCGTCTGACAATAGTGCCGGCGATATGATGCGCCTCCCGGAACGGCTTGTTCAGCACCCGTACCAGCCAGTCGGCCAGATCGGTGGCGGTGGGATAGCCGGGTTCGGCGGCGGCGCGCATTTTTTGCGCGTCCGCGCGCAGATCGGAGATCATTCCCGTCATCGCCGCCAAGGACAGCTCCAGCGTATCGGCGGCGTCGAACACCCGCTCCTTGTCTTCCTGCAGGTCGGTGCCATAGGTCAGCACCAAGCCTTTGACCACGCTCGCCAGCGCCACGAAATCGCCCAGCACCCGGCCGGTCTTGCCCCGGATCAACTCGGCGCCGTCGGGATTGCGCTTTTGCGGCATGATGGAAGAGCCGGTGGTGAAGGCGTCGGACAGATTGATGAAGCCGAAAGCGGGGGTGGACCATTGCACCAATTCGCCCGCCAGCCGCGACAGATGCACCGCGGCGATGGCCGAGGCCGCCAGATATTCCAGCGCGAAATCGCGGGCGGAGATCGCGTCCATGGAATTGCGCATCGGCCGGGTGAAACCCAAGCTCATCGCGGTCACGTCGCGGTCGATGGGAAAGGAAGTGCCGGCCAGCGCCGCCGCGCCCAGAGGCGATTCATTCAGGCGCTTGCGCGCATCCTCGAACCGGCCGCGGTCGCGGGCGAACATCTCGACATAGGCCATCAGATGATGGCCGAAGGTGACGGGCTGGGCCGGCTGCATATGGGTATAGCCGGGCATGATGGTGTCGGCGTGGGTTTCGGCTTGCGCCAGCAGCGCGCGGCTCAATTCCACCAGGCCGTGATCGGCGCGCTCGCAGGCCGCCCGCACCCAGAGCCGGAAATCCGTCACCACCTGATCGTTGCGCGAACGGGCGGTGTGCAGCCTTCCCGCCACCGGCCCGATGATCTCCGCCAGCCGCGCCTCGATATTGAGATGGATGTCTTCCAGTTCCCGCTTGAAGACGAATTTGCCGGCGGCGATTTCCTGTTCGATCTGGTCCAGGCCGTTCAGGATGGTGCCGGCATCTTCCTTGGGAATGATCCCTTCCGACGCCAGCATGCGCACATGGGCGCGGGAACCCGCCAGGTCCTCGGCCCACAGGCGCTTGTCGAAATCTATGGAGGGGGTAATCTCCCTCATGATCTGGGCGGGACCGGATTCGAAACCGCCCGCCCCACATCTTGTTCGCCGTCATCGCCGTATCACGCCCGAGGCCCCATGCAGAACCGCAACTTGCTCATGTCCATCCTGGCGGTTCTGGTGGCCATCGGGGTTCTATATGGGATCGGGCACGCATCTGTCCACGCAAAGCCCGTCATGCCGGCGCCGCTGACCCGGGAAACCAAGGCGCCGCCGGTGCCCAAAACCGGCTTTGTCGATGCCGGCGGCGGCCGCCACAGTATCGCGGATTTCAAGGGGCGCTATGTGCTGGTCAATCTCTGGGCCACCTGGTGCGCGCCTTGTGTCGCCGAACTGCCCTCGCTGGCGAAATTGCAGGCGGCGGTGCCCAAGCTGAAGGTACTGCCGGTGGATGTGGGCCATGACAAGGTCGATGTGGCGGCCAGTTTCTTGAAGGGCCACAAGGTGGATTCGCTGGGCACCTATGTGGATACCGAGCTGGCGCTGCTGCATGCCTTTGGCGCCTATGGGCTGCCCACCACGGTCCTGATCGATCCTGCCGGCCGGGAAATCGCCAAGGTCCAGGGCCCCGCCGACTGGGCCTCGCCCCAATTCATCGCTTATTTCAAGAATCTGACCGCCGGATAGCGAGCTACCGCGTTGGAACCGGGTGCTCGCCGCGATAGTCGTAGAAGCCGCGGCCGGTCTTCTTGCCCAGCCAGCCGGCCTCGACATATTTCACCAGCAGCGGGCAGGGACGGTATTTGGAATCCGCCAGGCCTTCATACAGCACCTGCATGATCGCCAGGCAGGTATCCAGGCCGATGAAGTCGGCCAGCTGCAGCGGCCCCATCGGGTGATTGGCGCCCAGCCGCATGGCGGTGTCGATCGCATCCACATTCCCCACGCCCTCGTAAAGCGTATAAACCGCCTCGTTGATCATCGGCAGCAGGATGCGGTTGACGATGAAGGCGGGAAAATCTTCCGCATAGGCCGCGGTCTTGCCGACATGCTTGACGATGTCCAGCGCGGTCTGGAAGGTGACATCGTCGGTGGCGATGCCGCGGATCACTTCCACCAGCTGCATCACCGGCACCGGATTCATGAAATGCAGGCCGATGAAGCGTTCCGGCCGGTCGGTCGAGGCGGCCAGCCGGGTCACCGAAATGGAGGAGGTGTTGGTGGCGATCATCGTGCCCGGCGAAAGCCTGGGGCATAATTCCTGGTATAACTTCTTTTTGACCGCCTCGTCCTCGGTGGCCGCCTCGATCACCAGTTCGCGGTCCTTGAGATCGTCCATCGATTGGGTGGTGCGGATATGGGCGAGCGCCGGCTTGACCAGGTCTTCGGCGATCGTGCCTTTGGCGACCTGGCGCATCATGTTTCTTTCGACGCGCTCCAGCGATTTGGACAGCGCCTCCTTGTTGACGTCGTCCAGGACCACGTCATAGCCGGCCAGGGCCAGCACATGGGCGATGCCGGTTCCCATCTGGCCGGCGCCGATCACGCCGATGCGTTGAATACTCATGGATACTACCTTTGCGTTTAACGGCCGCGTTTGGCCAATTCTCGGTCCATCTCCGGCAGGGCCTGGAACAGATCGGCGACCAGGCCGAAATCGGCCACTTGGAAGATCGGCGCTTCTTCGTCCTTGTTGATGGCGGCGATGACCTTGGAATCCTTCATGCCGGCCAGATGCTGGATGGCGCCGGAAATGCCCACCGCCAGATAAAGGTCGGGCGCCACCACCTTGCCGGTCTGGCCCACCTGATAGTCATTGGGGACATAGCCCGCATCCACCGCCGCCCGGCTGGCGCCGACCGCGGCATGCAGGCGGTCGGCGATGTTCTCGATCAGCTTGAAATTCTCCGCCGATCCCAGGCCGCGTCCGCCGGACACCACGATCTTGGCCGAAGTCAGCTCCGGACGCTCGGACTGCGACAGGGCCTCGCCGGCGAATTTCGCCAGGCCGGGATCGCCCGCCGCGGCGACTTTTTCGATCGCGGCGCTGCCGCCCTCGCCCGGCGCCTTGAAGGCGGTGGTGCGCACGGTGATGATCTTCTTGCCGGCCGGTGCCTCAACGGTCTGGATGGCGTTGCCGGCATAGATGGGGCGCTCGAAAGTATCGGGGCTCACCACCTTGATGATTTCGGATATCTGCGGCAGGTCCAATCCGGCCGCCACCCGGGGCAGGATGTTTTTGCCGTTGGTGGTGGCGGGCGCCAGGATCGCCTCATATTTGCCGGCGAGGGAGAGGATCAAAGCCTCCATGGTCTCGGCCATCATATGGGCATAGAGCGGATCGTCCGCGAGCAGCACCTTTTCCACGCCCGCGATCTTGGCCGCCGCCTCGGCCACGGCGCCGCAATCCTGGCCGGCCACCAGCACATGCACCGGCGCGGAAACCAGCGCCGCCGCCGTCACCGTCTTGGCGGTGGCGTCGTTCAGCGCCTTGTTGTCATGATCGGCAAGAACCAGCGCGGTCATCAGATCACCCCCGCTTCGGTCAGCTTGTCGAGAAGCTCGGAGACGCTCTTGACCTTGATGCCGGCCGCGCGCTTGGGCGGTTCGCTCACCTTCAGGACTTTCAGGCGCGGGGCGACATCGACGCCGTAATCGGCCGGGCTCTTGTCTTCGATCGGCTTCTTCTTGGCCTTCATGATATTGGGCAGCGAGGCGTAGCGGGGTTCGTTGAGCCTGAGATCGGTGGTCATCACCGCCGGCAGCTTCAGTTCCACCGTCTGCAGGCCGCCATCGACTTCGCGTTCGATCCTGGCCGAGCCGTCCTCCAATTCCAGTCTATGGGCGAAGGTGCCCTGGCCCCAGCCCAGCAGCGCCGCCAGCATCTGGCCGGTCTGGTTGGAATCATCGTCGATGGCCTGCTTGCCGGTGATGACCAGTTCGGGCTTCTCGGCCTCCACGATGGCCTTCAAGATCTTGGCCACCGCCAGCGGCTCGACCTCGACGTCGCTCTTCACCAGGATGCCGCGGTCCGCGCCCATGGCGAGCGCGGTGCGGATGGTTTCGCCGGCCTGGGCCGGACCGATCGAAACCGCGATGATCTCGGTGACCTTGCCTTTTTCCTTCAGGCGCACGGCTTCTTCGACCGCGATCTCGTCGAACGGATTCATCGACATTTTGACATTGGCGAGATCGATACCCGTCTGGTCCGATTTGACCCGGGCCTTGACGTTAAAGTCGATCACCCGTTTTACGGGCACCAGCACCTTCATGGCGTTATCAAATCCCCAGTCGAGCGGCCTTTTAGGTCTTTCAAACGGAAACCTGCCGCTCCGGCTCTTGTGCGGTGCAAAAACTAGGCGCGGGGGTAATCCTATGTCAATGAACCCGGCACGTTGGACACGGACCGGGTTCGGGAACCTTTATTCCTTAACGGCGCCGCAAAACGGACTGCTGCGGCATCGCGCCACACGCGGTTTATTTCAAGGTTTCCAGATATTCGATCACATCGTGGATCTGGCTTTTTTGCGCGATGCCGCCGAAGGCCATCTTGTTGCCCGGTATCATCTTGGCGGGTCCGGCAATCCATTTGGCGAGGTTATCCTCGGTCCAGGTGATATGGGCGTTCTTGAAAGGGCCGGAATAGTTAAAGCCCGGCTCGCTGGCGGATTTGCGGCCGACAACGCCGAACAGATTGGGGCCGACGCCATCGCCGCCATCCTTTTCGACATTGTGGCAAATCGCGCAGCGCTGGAATACAGCCTTGCCCTTGGCGACATCCTGGTCCGATGCAAGCGCCTGACCCGACAGCATGCCCGCCGCGATCAAACTCGCGGCCGCAATTTTCCCGTACGACATAAATTCTTCCTCTTCGGTCGTGCCCCTGTTGCATTCAGGATTACATGCGCCTGCGAAGCATTTCAACACGCCAAAAATGTCCAAAACGCCGCATTTCCGCCGTTTTTTGAGGTTTCCGGCAGGACGGCGGCGAAGGCGGGCTGGCTATTATGGCCGCGCGCCCGTATGAAGGATCGGGGCACAACATCTAAAAACGCGCGCAATGCTTTTGCGCCAACGAGGATTGATGCATCCCCAACTCCTGGGCCTGCAAACGGCCGTGCCTCCTTACATCATCGCCCAGTCCGAAGCCGCCAACTATGCCGGAAACTTGTTCGCCGAGGTGCGCGATATCGGGCGCCTGATGCCGGTGTTCGCGAATACCGGCATCGCGCGCCGCTATTCCTGCGTGCCGATCGAATGGTATCTGGGCGCGCATGGTTGGCTCGACCGCACCCGGCTTTATGTCGACAACGCGGTGGATCTGCTGGAGTCGGTGGCGCGCCGGCTTTTAGCGGAAACAAATATCAAGCCGGAGGAGATCGACACTATCGTGGCGGTTTCCACCACCGGCATCGCCACCCCCAGCCTGGACGCCCTGGTGGTGGAGCGCATGGGCCTTCGCCGCGACATCCGGCGATTGCCCATCTTCGGCCTGGGCTGCGCCGGCGGGGTGAACGGTCTGGCGCGCGCCGCCGATCTGGCCCGCGCCAATCCCGGCAGCAAGGTCCTGTTCCTGGTGGTCGAGCTTTGCGCCCTCACCTTCCGCAAGAACGACACCTCCAAGAGCAATATCGTCGCCACCGCGTTGTTTGGCGACGGCGCGGCCGGCGCCATCCTTTCCACCGCCGGCGAGGGGCCCGAATTCGGCGCGGCCGGTGAATATACCTGGCCCCATTCCCTGGACATCATGGGCTGGGACATGGCCGAGGACGGGCTCAAGGCCCGCTTCGCCCAAAGCATTCCGTCCCTGGTGGCCGGGGATTTCCGCGCCCTGCTGGATGAATTCCTGGTACGCAACGGCATCGAATTTTCCGATATCGGCGCCTTTGCCTGTCATCCCGGCGGCGCCAAGGTTCTGGACGCGCTGGAGGATGCGCTGCAATTGCGCCGCGGCGGACTTGAAGACAGCCGGTCGATTCTGAGGGATTATGGCAACATGTCCGCCGTCACCGTGCTTTTCGTGCTCGAGCGCATGGCGGCCCGGTCCAAAGCGCAACGCACGCTTTTGACGGCGCTGGGCCCCGGCTTTTCCGCCGGTTTCCTGATGCTGGATGGAAAATGATCTGGGGCGCTTACGGCATCATTTTCCTGGTGGTGATGCAAAGGCTGGGCGAGTTGACGCTTGCCAACCGCAACACCCAAAGGCTGAGGGCCGAAGGCGCGGTCGAGATCGGAGCCGGGCATTATCCCCTGATGGTGCTGCTGCACGCGGCCTGGTTGATGGCCGTGTTGTGGCTCCTGCCCGCGCCCTTGACGATTCACTGGAGTTGGCTTGCGCTGTTTGTGATTTTGCAGGCCGCCCGGATCTGGGTGATCGTGAGCCTGGGGCGTTTCTGGACCACGCGCATCATCTCGCTTCCCGGCGCGCCTCTGGTCAAACGCGGCCCTTACCGCTTCCTGCGTCATCCCAATTATCTGGTGGTGGCGGGCGAAATCGCGGTGCTGCCGCTGGTATTCGGCGAAATCCTGGTGGCAATCTTGTTTTCCCTGGCCAATGCGGCGCTGCTGTTCTGGCGCATTCGCCAGGAGAATGCCGCGCTGGCGGCGAGGCGGGATTTGGGCTGAGGAAATCATGCGGCGCTGGCGCGAACCGTTTCCGCGATCATGGACGAGGTGAGCCCGGCCGCCCTCTGGCTGGGTTTCGCCGCCATGTGCGTGGGCATGTTCATGGCGGTCCTGGATATCCAGGTGGTGGCATCGTCGCTCACCGCCATCCAGAACGCGCTGCATATTCCCCTGTCGCGATTGGGCTGGGTCCAGACCGCCTATCTGATGGCTGAGATCGTGGCCATTCCGCTCACCGGCATCCTCACCCGCGCCCTCAGCCTGCGCTATCTCTATGCCGTCGCCACGCTGGGCTTTGTCGCGGCCAGCGCCGCTTGCGCGCTTTCGACCGGCTTCGACGCGCTGATCGCCGCCAGGACGGTGCAAGGCTTTTTCGGCGGCATGCTGATCCCTTCCGTCTTCACCGCCGTCTTTGTTCTGATCCCGAAGCGTCATGAGGTTCTGGCCACCACCATGGCGGGGGTGGCCGCCCTTCTGGCGCCGACACTGGGACCGCTGCTGGGCGGTTGGCTGACCCAGACCCAGTCCTGGCATTGGATATTCCTGATCAACATCCTGCCCGGCCTGGCGGTGGCGCTGGTGGTGCTGCTTTCCCTGGCGCGCGAGCCTTTAGACGCGGCCTCGCTCAAGCGGCTGGATTTTCCGACCTTGATTCTGTTCGCGGTATTTCTGGCCGCCCTGCAATGGCTCCTGAGTGAAGGTCCGCGCTATCATTGGGCGGGCGGGCAGATTTTCGGGCTCGCCGCCCTTTGCGCCGCGGCATTCGGCTGGGGCATCCATCGCGGTCTGTCGGTCGCCCATCCCTTCGTGCATCTCAGCCGCTTTCGCCATCGCGGCTTCGCCTTGGGCTCCGCCCTCAGCTTTGTTCTGGGATTCGGGCTTTACGGTTCAATCTATCTTCTGTCGCTGTTCCTGGGACTGGTGCGCGGACATACGCCGCTTGCGATCGGCGGGATCCTGATCGTGTCGGGCGCCGCCCAGCTCGTCACCGCGCCGGTCGCGGCCTGGGCGGAGCCTCGCGCCGATGCGCGCCTGTTGACGGCTTTGGGGTTCGCGCTGTTCGGCCTGGGCCTTTTCGCCAACGGCTTCACCACCCAGACCAGCGATTTCGCGGCATTGTTCTGGCCGCAAATCCTGCGCGGGCTGGCGGTGATGTTCTGCCTTCTGCCGGCGACAAGGCTGGCGCTGGATCACTGGCCCGCCGCGGAAGTGGCGGAAGCCAGCGGACTGTTCAATCTGATGCGCAATCTGGGGGGCGCCATCGGCATCGCCGCCACCGACACCATCCTGACGGAACGCACGCCGGGCCATGTCGCGTCTCTGGTGGCCCGGCTTCAGGCCGGCGATCCGGGGGCCGCCGCGCTGGCGGGACTTCCGGTGCGGCTGTTTCACCATCATGCGATGGGACCGGTGGATCCGGTCACCCAGGCGCTGATCGAGCCCATGGTCCGGCGCGCGGCGCTCACCCAATCCTGCAACGAGGCTTGGTGGCTGTTGAGCGGATTGTTCTTCCTGGCGCTTCTGCTCGTTCCGGTGATGCGGCGAACGCACGCCGAGGCAGCAGCCGGCTAGACCGGGGAACGAACCGCCCGCTCTGCGCAATGGCTGGCCTGGGGGAACCGTGCACCCGGCAGGGAGTTTTCAGGCTGTAACGGATTTTTCAACGGCGGAAGGATGGTGACACATGCTGGGAACCATATTGATCGTCGTTCTGCTTTTGCTTCTTCTGGGCGCCTGGCCGGCTTGGCCCTACAGCGCCGGTTGGGGCTACTACCCGTCCGGTACCCTGGGCCTGGTGTTGGTGATCGTTCTGGTATTGGCATTCATGGGCCGGATTTGAGGCCTCAAGCGTTTGTAAAAGGCCATGGCCAAGAAAAAACTGTTCAATGAGATCAAGGCGCGGCCGGACCGTTTTTACCGGCTGCCCAGCGATGTGGTGCGTGACCGGCGGTTCAACGATCAGGAGCGGCTGGAAATTCTCAAGGCCTGGGCGGGCGGGAGCGGTTCCGGCCGGGCGGCCGACATCGGCGATGTCATCGCCGACGTCGAACGCCGGCTGGCGCCCAGCGGTCACGCCGCGCATTAGGAGGCGGCGGAGGCATGGCGGATGAGCACAGGGAGTTGAGCGCCGATCAGGCGCGCCAGGGTGTGGAGACCGGCACGGCACGCTGGGTTTTGCACATCAGTCTGGGTCTGGCGATTCTGGCCGGCGTGATTCTCTATCTCATTTTTTTCGGCTTTTGAGTGAAAACCCGTTCCGGCCTTCGCGGTGAAAACAGACCTTCGAATCAACCGGCGCGCCGGGTTTGCTGGCCCTATTGATGCGGCCCGGTCCTGGCTCCTCTTGACTGCGACCCCGTCGCCCGGCACCAAGGCCCGATCGAGGTCGGGCCGGGATCATGCACAGCGCCGAGCTTTCCATTGTCGTTCCCACCTATAAGGAGCGGGGCAATGTCGCCGAGCTGGTGCGCCGGCTGGATGCCGCCCTGACCGGAATTGCCTGGGAGGCGATTTTCGTCGACGACAATTCCCCCGACGGCACCGCGGAGGCGGTGAAGGAGATCGCCGGGGAGGACAGTCGCGTGCGTTGCCTGCGCCGGGTGGGGCGGCGCGGCCTGTCCGGCGCCTGCATCGAGGGCATATTGTCTTCGGCCTCGCCCTTTGTGGCGGTGATGGACGCCGATTTGCAGCATGACGAAAAAATGCTTCCCCAAATGGTGGTCAAGCTGCGCCAGGGCAATGTCGATCTGGTCGCCGGCACCCGCTATGTCCAAGGCGGCAGCGCCGCCGGTCTGGCGGGGCGGCGCGGCGCCATTTCCCGGCTTGCCACCGCAATCACCCACCGGCTGACCGGCACCAGCTTGAGCGATCCGATGAGCGGCTTCTTCATGATGCGCCGGGACCGGTTCGACGAGATCGCCCCCAGCCTTTCGCCGGTCGGATTCAAGATCCTGCTCGATATCGCCATGACCGGCGGCGACCGGCTCTCCATCGCCGAGCAGCCCTATGTGTTCGGAAAGCGCTTCGAGGGCGAAAGCAAATTCAATGCCCAGATCGGGGTCGAGTTCTTGGGTCTGCTGCTGGCCAAGATGACCGGCGATCTGGTGGATCCGCGCTTTCTGCTTTTCGCCATCGTGGGCAGCCTGGGTCTTGTGGTGCATCTGATTGTGCTCAGGGCGGGGCTGGTCTTCCTGCCAGACGAATTTCGCACCGCCCAGATCATCGCCACCCTGGTGGCGATGACCAGCAATTTCCTGCTCAACAATGAACTCACCTATCGCGACCGGCGGCTCAAGGGGCTGGGCATGCTGCGCGGCTTCATCCTGTTCTGCCTGTTCGCCTCGTTCGGCGCCTTCACCAATGTCGATCTTGCCTCCTGGCTCTATTACGAACGCCAGGTCTGGTGGGTGGCGGGCGCCGCTGGCGCGGTGATGAGTGCGCTGTGGAATTACGCCATGTCCACGCTGTTCGTCTGGCGGGCCAGGTGAAGGCGGATATGCGCCTGGCCGGTGCCGGTGTCGTCGCGGTGATTCTTCTGCGCGCGGTGATGGCGGGGTGGCTGCCGCTTTCCGCCGACGAAGCCTATTACTGGCTTTGGTCCAGGCATCTGGCGGCCGGCTATTACGATCATCCGCCAGCGATCGCCTTTGTCATCCGGCTGGGCACGCTTCTGTTCGGCGACACGCCATTCGGCGTGCGGTTCGGCGATCTGGTTCTTTCGGTCCTGGCGAGCGGGTTGGTGTGGCGGGCGGCGGCGGTCATCCTCAAGGATGAAACACGCGCCGCATTGTCGGCGCTTCTGTTCAATCTCACCCTGATGATCGGGGTCGAGATGCTGGCGGCGACGCCGGATACGCCCTCCGTCGCCGCCACCGCCGGATTTCTGTTCTTCCTGGCAAAACTGCAGCAGACGGGTGAGGCGCGCTGGTGGCTTTGGGCCGGTCTGGCGGCGGGGCTGGGGCTTTTGTCCAAATATTCCGGCTTTTTCATCGGCGCCGGCGGGCTTTTCTGGCTGCTGGCAAATCCAAGGGCGCGGGCCTGGCTCCGCACGCCCTGGCCCTGGCTGGGCGGCCTGGTATCCCTGCTTTGCTTTCTGCCCGGTCTCTGGTGGCAGGCCCGGCATGGCTGGATGACGTTTGCCTTTCAGTTCGGCCGGGTGACCGAAGGCCATCTCACCGCGCGCTTCCTGGTGGAGTTCATCGGTGCGCAACTGGGTCTTGCGACGCCCTTTATCCTGATCCTGGCGGGACTGGGCCTGTGGCGGGCGCGCCGGCGCGATGACGACCGGTTTCTGCTCCTGGCCCTGGTTGCGCCGGCGCTGGTCTATTTCCTGATCCATGCGCTGCATGACCGGGTGCAAGGCAACTGGCCCTGTTTCCTCTATCCCATGCTGGCGATCCTGGCCGCGGACGCTTTCGCGCCGGGTCCCGATTGGCGCGGCTGGTGTGCCTGGGCCGCCACACCGGCTGCGGCGGCCATTCTGCTCTTGGCCTATGTCCAGGCCGCGACGGGATGGATTGCATTGAAGCATGATCCCCTGGCCCGGCTGTTGGGGGTGGGCATCGACCGGCTGGCGGACGATGTCGCCGCCGTGCAGGCGCGAACCGGGGCCAAGGCGGTCCTGACCGGCGATTATGAGACCACGGCCTGGCTTGCTTTCTACCGGCCTTCGCTGCCCGTCCTCGCGGTCGACCAGCCCAACCGTTATCTCGAGGCGCCGGCGGTCCGCCTGTCCGGCGGGCCCTATCTTTACGTTGGAGAAGCCTCCCGCAATCAGGCGACGGCCCTGACAAAGGAATTCGAACGATCTCAGAGGCTTACAGACATAGCCCGGCGCCGGGGCGACCGGGTGATCGCTCTTTACCGGGTGTGGCGGATGGATGCCCCCAAAATGCCCATCCAGGGCAAAACACCTTGAACGGAAACGTATTTTTCCAATTTCGAGGAAGAGAGCGGACACCCGAGGCGGGCTGTCGAAGGGGCTGGGGGCGTTCCGGATCGGACGTCCGCTCCGGCTAGAAAACGAAGCGCCTCAGGCTTGGTTCCAGGCGCCCCACTGTTTTTTAGAGTTTGGCCGAAATCGGTGGCGACTCCTGCATTTTGGCGCCCGGCACGAAATCGATGGAACCGAACAACAGGCCCAGCAGCAACAGGCTCGCGATCGCAGCTTCGATCGGATGCTCGATAATGCGGTTGGGAATACGCATGGCGTGCCCTTCCTTTCACCCTGACGCCAAGCATCGGCTTGGCGATGGCTGCAGCCAGTCACCAGAACGCCGGATCAGGGACGCGCGTTCCCCGGCTGGCCTCGAATTATTTCCGGGATTTGTTGCGGTTCAGAAACAGATTGGCGACACCCAGAAGGCCCGCGCCAACCACCGCAACCCAAGGGGTCTCCTTGGCCAGGGCGGTGAAGATCGCCGTCGTGATCTGGCGCACACCGGGATTGTCGGCCATCGCCGGCCGAGCCGGCCGGGTGCTCATCACGATGATCGCCCAGAGCAGGGGCGGAAGCAGGAAGATGGCGCCGGCGATCGCATTTGCCCAGGCGCGGCCCACCAAGGGGGTAAAGGCCACGGCGATGGCGAAGCCGATCAACCCCACGCCGAAAAAGACCAGCGCAACGGCTATCACCAGGAAAAGCATTTTGGCGCCCACACGCGCGAACATGAAATCCTCAAAGTGGAAACGAACGCTCGAACCGTCCTTCGCCGGTCCCAGCTTACGCCAGCAGTCCTTACAGGGGAATTAGCGGCGAAGGAATATCGCGCCCAGGAACGCGCCGATTCCGCCGGCGATCAGAAGCGAGATAATCGGCTGTTCGCGGACCTGGGCCCGCAGGCTCTCCGCATTTTCCTCAGCCCATTCCTCGGCGTCCTCGCGGAATGCGCTGGCCATCACCTTGGCTTCGCGGGCGGCCTCCTCGGCCAGCCGCATCGCCCGGTCGGCGACATCCTCAGCCGAGCGCATGGCCGTCTGGGCCCGGTCCGACGCCACGTTTCCGACATCCCCGGCCAGCCCCTTGAGATCGCCTTGCAGCGCCTCGAAATCCCGGCGCAACTGGGTCAGGCGCATTTCAATGTCGTTGGCGGTCTTCTTTTTGGCGGCCATATGAATTCTCCGAGCTACCTGGTCATAACTACGCGATTTTCAGGCCGCCTGCCTTGCCACGGGATGGAAAAACAGCGCCTGGCCGACCGTAGCCTGCACAGTCTCGGGCAAAAACGGTTTGGCGATGAGATAGGTCGGCTCCGGCCGCTCGCCCGTCAAGAGCTTTTCGGGATAGGCGGTGATGAAGATCACCGGAATATCGAAAGAGGACAGGATTTCGTTGACCGCGTCGATGCCCGAGCCGCCTTCGCCCAGATTGATGTCGGCCAGAACCAGACCGGGGCGCTCGGATTTCGCCTTGGCGACCGCTTCGTCGCGGGTGGACGCCATCGCCACCACCTTATGACCGAGTTCGGTGACCAGATTTTCCAGATCGATGGCGATGATGGGTTCGTCCTCGATGATCATCACCCGGCTGGCCAGTTGGTCATCGATGGTCTTCTGGGCGTCCAGGATGGCCGCTTCCACATCCTCGGGGCTTTCATCGACGATGAAGGCCGCCTCTTCGAGACTGAAGGACTCGACCGCGGTCAACAGCAGCGCCGCCCGCTTGGGCGCCGCCAGCGCCCGCAAGCGCTCTTCTGGACCCCTGATCGGACTCCGCAGCCTGGTCATAATGCTCGGCGCCCGATTGCCAGATGGCGTGAAACAGCCGGTAAAGTCCGACCCGGGGCGAAACGCCTTCCGGCAGGCTTTCGCCGCCTTCCGAAAGAACCTGCAACGCGGCGCGGACATGGGCATCGCCTGAAACCTGGGACCCTGTCAGCGCCCGGGCGTAGCGGCGCAAATAGGGCAGGTGCGGCGCAAGAATCTGCGTCATGCTCATGAAAAATGCTCCTCCGGCGGCAAGGAAAGCCCGAATCGGTAATTCCCGCCAGTCGGAAAAGTTCCCTAAGCCCAGGAACCATTCCAAACAGGGGGCGTTTCTGGAGTCTGTGGGGCGCGAAATCGGCGGAAATGTGACGCCATTGGAGTGCTCGTCCAAGATGCCATGGGTTAACACTGTGTCGAACGAGGAAAAGCCTAACGAAAAAGCCCGTGCGATCCGGGCGCGCCAGCGCGCGATCGGGCGTGAACTCCGCCGCATGTATGACGATGTGGCCCAGGAGCCGGTGCCGGAGGACTTTCTGGACCTGTTGCGCCGCATCGACGACGCCGAAGAGGCCCGCACGGGCAAAAAGGTGTCCTGATGGCGCAGCCTTTACCCAGTCATCATTCTGTCGAAGCCGGCGCCGAGAGCGGCGATTTCAAGACCGAATTGCTGGCGCTGATCCCATTCCTGCGCGCCTTCGCCCGCTCCTTGACCGGCAACCAGGAAGCCGCCGACGATCTGGCGCAGGAGACGCTGGTCAAGGCCTGGCAAAGCCGCGCCACCTTCACGCCGGGCACCAATCTCAAGGCCTGGCTGTTCACCATTCTGCGCAATCAGTTCTATTCCGACCGCCGCCGGGCCTGGCGCCAGGCACCCTGGGACCAGGATGCGGCCGAGCGCATTCCGGGCGGCGGCGAGGATCAGATCTATTCCGCCCAATTGTCCGACACGGCGCGGGCGCTGCGCCGGCTTTCCGACGAGCAGCGCGAGGCGCTGATCCTGGTGGGCGCGGGCGGATTTTCCTATGAGGACGCGGCCGCCATCTGCAAATGCGCCATCGGCACGGTCAAAAGCCGGGTGGCGCGTGCCCGCAAGGCGCTGATGGAAATCCTCGACGGCAGTGGTACGCTCGAAGGCGTGTCGCGGCCCGCCGAAGGAGACGCCGCCCGTGAGATCATGGCGCAACTGGACCGGCTCACCCCGCCCGAGTCAGGGGATGACGGTGGAAAAGGCGGCCAGAAGTAGTTCTCGTGAAGCCGTGCCCGATTCCGGTTGGACGCTGCGCCAGCGGCTGATCCTGATCATCACCATCGCGCTGTTGCCGATCGTCGCGGTGAGCCTTTATCAGGGCGTGGAGCGGGTCAAGCGTGACAGTGCGGATATCCGCGCCCAGTTGATCCAGTCGGCGCGCACCACCGCCGCCACCGAACAGGAAGTCCTGAACGCCGGCGAGCAGATCCTGCGCGCCATGGGCTCGCTGCAGGACGTCCGCGACATGAGCGGCAATTGCGACAATATCCTGGCCGACGCGATGATCGGGGTCAGCTATTTCACCAATCTCAGCCGGATCGATTCCCATGGCACGGTGGTCTGTTCGGCGGTGCCGCTGTCCAAGGGCATCACCATCGCGAAGCTGCCGATCTTCAACACCGTCAAAACCGCCAAGGGCGTGGTGGTGGGCACGCGCAGCGTCAGCCCGGAATCCGGCCGGCCGGTGATCGGAACCCAGCTGCCGCTGCTGAAGCCCGATGGCAGCTTCGACGGCAGCGTGGCGATCACGCTGGACGTGCAATGGTTCGGCTATCTGCTGCGCACCCATCCCTTGCCCAAGGGCGCGGTGGCGGTGATCTATGACCGCAACGGCGCCATCCTGGCCACCAACGATCCGAAAGCGGCGCCGGCGATCGCGGCGGCGGCCTTCAAGGCGGGCCTGCCCGATGGCGGCTCGCTCGATGCCTTCGAATCCGGGCATGACTGGCGTTTGGGCAACGCCGCCCTGCTCGGCAATACCATCTTTGTCGCCTTCGCCGAGCGCGACGAGCGGCTGTTCGGCCAGACCTACGTCCATGTGGCGATCGATTTCCTGCTGCCGATCGCGATGATCCTGTTCGCCTGGATCGCGATCTGGTTCGCCACCGACCGGCAGGTGACGCAATGGATCGCCTATCTGCGCCGCATCGCCATCGCCTATCGCAGCGGCCATTACACCATCCGGCCGGATCTGGCGGACGCGCCCAGCGAGTTCAAGCAGTTGGGCGAGGCCATGAGCGAGATGGCCGAGGGCATCCAGGACCGCGACCGGCGGTTGCGGGAATCGGTGACCATCAAGACCACCCTGATCCGGGAAATCCATCACCGGGTGAAGAACAATCTCCAGATCGTGATGAGCCTGCTGTCGATCCAGGCCAATCAGGTCAAGGATATGCGGGCGCGCGACGCCTTGATGCAGGCCCAGACCCGCATCAACGCGCTGGCGCTGGTGCACCGCATCCTCAACGAGCTGGAGGATCAATCCACCCTCGATCTGAAACAATTGCTCGATGAGTTGTCGCGCCAGATCGCCGAAGGCATGAGCGACACCGAACATGTCCGGGTCGAGGTGGATGTGCCGCGCGATGGTGGTTTCCAGCGCGGTGGCGGTGGCGGTGGCGCTGTTCACGGTCGAAGCCTTGACCAATATCTTCAAGCATGCCTTTCCCGGCCAGGCGGGAGGCGTGATCAAGGTGAAGCTGGTGCGCGATGGCGGCGGGCGGCTCAAGCTTTCCATCGCCGACAATGGCATCGGCTTTTCCATGGACGAAACCGGCAAGAGCGTGGGCTCGCGCCTGATCCGCACCTTCGGGGCGCAGTTGGGCGGCGTCGCCTCGGTGCACTCGCAGGCGGGCAAAGGCACGGTGGTGGAACTGGTTTTCCCCGACCCGGCGATGAAAGACCAGCCGCGTCCCGTTCCCGAGCCGGAAATGGCCCCAGCCCCGGCGGGGGAATAGCGGCCCTGAATTCCTCCGATGCCGGTTTTCGCGCGGCCCTGCCCCGGCTATGGTCCGGCCCGCAAATCAGGCGCAGTTTCGAGGAATTCTCATCATGGCGGACAGTTTCGACGCAATCGTCATCGGCGGCGGCCCCGGCGGCTATAATGCCGCGATCCGGCTGGGCCAGCTCGGCCTCACCGCGGCTTGCGTGGACAAGCGCGGCGCCTTTGGCGGCACCTGCCTCAATATCGGCTGCATCCCGTCCAAGGCGCTGCTCCATGCCAGCGAGCGTTTTCACGAGGCCGGAAGCGATTTCGCCAAGCTTGGCATCAAGGCCAAGGTCGAACTCGACCTGCCCGCCATGATGGCGCAGAAGGACAAGGTGGTGGGCGAACTCACCAAGGGCGTCGAATATCTGTTCCGCAAGAACAAGGTCGAAGGCATTGTCGGCGAGGCGCGCATCGCCGCCCCCGGCAAGGTCGAGGTCAAGGGCAAGGACGGCCAGCTGCGCACCTTGTCGGCCAAGCATATCATCATCGCCACCGGCTCGGATGTATCGCCGTTGCCCGGCGTCGCCATCGACGAGCAGCAGATCGTGTCCTCGACCGGCGCGCTGGCGCTGAAGCAGGTGCCCAAAAGGCTGCTGGTGGTGGGCGCGGGCGTGATCGGGCTGGAACTGGGCTCGGTGTGGCGCCGGCTGGGCAGCGAGGTGACGGTGGTGGAATTCCTCGACCGCATCACCCCGGGCATGGATCTGGAGATCTCCAAATCCTTCCAGCGCGTGTTGACCAAGCAGGGCATGACCTTCCAGCTGTCCACCAAGGTGACGGGGGTGGAGAAGACGAAATCCGGCCTGGCGGTGACGGTCGAGCCGGCGGCGGGCGGCGAGAAAAGCGTGATCGAGACCGACGTCATGCTGGTCAGCATCGGGCGCCGGCCCTTCACCGACAATCTCGGCCTGGCCGAGATCGGGGTGGCGATGGACAAGCGCGGGCGTATCGTCACCGACGCCCATTACAAGACCAATGTGCCCGGCATCTACGCCATCGGCGATTGCCGCGAAGGCCCGATGCTGGCGCACAAGGCCGAGGATGAAGCCGTCGCGGTGGCGGAGCGCATCGCCGGCAAGGCGGGTCATGTGAATTACGACGCCATCCCCTCGGTGATCTATACTTTCCCGGAGGTGGCGACGGTGGGAAAGACGGAAGAGGATCTGGTTGACGCCGGCGTCGCCTACAAGGTCGGGAAATTCCCCTTCACCGCCAATGCCCGGGCCAAGACCATTGTGGCGACCGACGGTTATGTGAAGATCCTGGCCGACGCCAAGACCGACCGGGTGCTGGGCTGCCATATCCTGGGCCCGGAAGCCGGCAATCTCATCGCCGAAGTGGTGCTGGCGATCGAGTTCGGCGCCTCCTCCGAAGACATCGCCCGCACCTGCCATTCGCATCCGACCTTGAGCGAGGCGGTGCGCCAGGCGGCTATGGACGTCGAAGGCTGGACGATGCAAATGTGACTTCGCGCGTTAGCGCGAAGTCATCCCCGGCGAGGAGCGTGTCACGCGCCGAGGGGAGGGGATCCATTTGGCGGCGCGATTTGCGATGATCGAGGCTCACCGCATCGGTTCTTCGAGTTCGGCTTCCTCGAGGATGTGGGTGACGGCGCGGTCGTCGCGGCTGATCAGCCGGGTCTTTTTCCAGTCGCCGCGGCCATAGACCGAAAGCACGATCAGGGCGGTGATGACATTGGTGACGGGAAAGGCCCACCAGATGCCGTTGGCGGCCAGGGCCGTATGCTTGGACAGGATATAGGCCAGGGGAAACTGGATCACCCATTGGCTGGCCAGGGTCATCATCATGGTGGTCACCATATTGCCGGCCGCGCGAAGTGCGCCGGTGAGCGCGATCTGGATTCCCATGAAGCCCCAGGCCAGCGAGATGATCCGCATGAAATGCGCCGCATCCGCGATGACGCCGGGCACGCCGGGCACGAAGAAAGCGGCAAAGGCCGGCGCGAATAGGAAGACGATGATTCCGATGCCGGTCAGGATGGCGAAGGCGAGTTCGGCGCCCAGCCGCGCGATCCGCGCCGCCCGGTCGATCTGGCCGGCGCCGATATTCTGGCCGACCAAGGCCGAGATCGCCATCGAAAGCCCGAAAGCCGGGATCATCACCACCTGGACGATATTCACGCCCACCCCATAGGCCGCGGTGGTGCGGGTGCCGAAGGACGCGATCAGGAAGGTCAGCACCATCAGGGCCAGGGCGCGGGCGGATTGCTCCACCGAGGCCGGCGCCCCCAGATAGAGGGCGCGCTTCATAAAGGCGAAATCGGGGATGAAATCGCGCCCTTTCACAAGGATGCCGTGGCGGCCGGCTCCGAGCACCACCATGCCGGTGGCAGCCGCCAGTGCCTGGGTGGATAGCGTGGCCAACGCCGCGCCCATCACCCCATAGCCCGGCACCGGACCCCAGCCGAAAATGAACAGGGGATCGAGCGCGAAATTCAGGATCACCGTCGCCAGCACGATATAGACGGGCAATGTGGGGCGGCCGATGCCGCGCATGATCGACTGAAACACGAAAAACGAGAAATTGAACAACAGCGCCACGAAGGAGACGCGCAGGAACCCCAGCGCGCCGGCATAGACATCGGGCGCAACCCCCATCAATCGCAACAGGATGGGCGAGCCGGCATAGCCCAGCACGCTCAAACTGAGGGATAGGGCCGTCACCATATTGAGCGTCTGGCCCGCGACATGGGAAACCATCGCGTCATTGCCGGCGCCGCGATATTGGGCAGTCAAGGTGGAGCCCGCCATCGCCAGGCCGATGCCCAAGGCCGACATCAGGAACATGGCCGGGAAGCTGACGGAGACCGCGGCCACCGCCGCCCCGCCCAGCCGGCCCACCCAGAAAGCATCGATCAACTGATAGCCGGACTGCAGCAGGTTGGCCGCCACGATGGGAATCGCCAAACTCAGCAGCGATCTCAGAATCGGGCCTTCCAGCAGAGTGTTGGGACCCATCCGCTTGTTCATCGCCGGGCGAACCTCACATGTTCGGGCCGCACCCCCAGGGCGATGAACCGGGCCGGGAACCGGCGCAGCCACGGCCAGGCATTGACCAGTCTCAGCAGCAGCGGCGGCTTCGGCGTCACCGTTGCGCGCAAGATGGGCGCCAGAACCGCATGTTGGGCCGCGACCTGGAAGGCTTGAATCACGCGGGTGGGAAATTCACGCCGGGCCTGCACCTTCTTGAGATCGCGCAAGCCGGGCGTGCCCTGTTGCAGCACCGGCCCCAGGATATTGGCGGCGGCCACCGCGTCCTGGATGGCGAGATTGATGCCGACCCCGCCGATCGGCGACATGGCATGGGCGGCGTCGCCGATGCACACCAGCCCCGGCCGCGCCCATTGCTGGAGGCGATCCACCATCACGGTCAAAAGCCGGACCTGATCGAAGCTGGTGATGGTCTCATCCACCCGGTCCGCCGCAAAGCCGGCGACATTTTTCAACCTCTCTCGGAATTTCGGCAAGCCTTCCGCCTTGATGATCTCGAAACCGCCTTTGGGAATGAGAAACGCGCATTGCCAATAATCGCTGCGATAGATCATCGCGAATAGCTGGCCGTCCTTGAGCCGGCCGACCAACTCGCGCGGATCACCGGAACGCATCGGCAGGCGCAGCCACAGCACATCGAAGGGCGCGCCCAGATCCTTTACCGTCAATCCCGAGCAGGCCCGCAAGGTGGAACGCCGTCCATCCGCGGCCACGGTCAGCCCGGCCCGGATCCCCAATGTTCGGTCCGAGGTTTGGGCTTTGAGGCCTGTGACAATTCCGTCTTCGACCAGAAGGTCCTTCGCTTCCGTCTCCATCATCAACCGAAAGTTGGGGAAGGTTTTGGCTTCGCCGGCCAGAAAATTCAGAAAATCCCATTGCGGCATCAGGGCGATGAATTTGCAGCGGGCGGGAATGTGGCTGAAATCGCCGATGGTAAAATGCCGGTCGCCGATCTCGACCGTGCCGGTGGTGATGCGGGTATGGGGCAGCTGGAGGAATTTCTCCAGCAGGCCCAGCTCGTGCATGATCTCAAGAGTGGAGGGATGGACCGTATCGCCCCGGAAATCCCGCAGGAAGTCCTTGTGCTTTTCCAGCACAACGACGTCGATGCCGGCGCGGGCCAGGAGATAGCCCAGCATCATGCCGGCGGGACCGCCGCCCGCGATGACGCATTTGGTTTCCAATTTTTCCAGAAGCCGCTCTCCCTCGCGGCGATATTTCATGGCGCCGGGGGCCTTATCAAGCGCGCGCCGACTTCCTATATTGCCCGGGCAACCATCAAGCAAAGGAGGTGATCCAGTGTCTCATTGTCATTCCGTACGGGGTGCCGCGAACTGGATTCTCGCTTCCGGCGGGGTCCGCGCCTAACGCATCCCCAAGCGACGACAATGCGAAAGGCTACGTCTCGTGGGCGCGGCCTTTCTTTTTTGCCGCCTTTCTTTTTTATCTCCGGCCCCCCAAAATCGGTCAAAAAGGGGAACTAGCTCGATGAATGGCGCCGAAAGCCTGGTCCAGACGCTGGCGGCCAGCGGGATCGAAGTCTGCTTCGCCAATCCCGGTACTTCGGAAATGCATTTCGTGGCGGCGCTGGACAAGAGCCCGATCCGGCCGGTGCTGGGTCTGTTCGAGGGCGTGGTCACCGGCGCCGCCGACGGCTATGGCCGCATGGCGCAAAAGCCCGCCGCCACCCTGTTGCATCTGGGGCCCGGCTTCGCCAATGGCATCGCCAATCTCCACAATGCCAGGCGGGCGGACACCCCGATCGTCAATATCGTGGGCGATCACGCCAGCTGGCACAATCATCTCGACGCGCCCTTGATGTCGGACATCATGGGCATCTGCCGGCCGGTATCGCATTGGCTGCGTTCCACGCCTACTGCGCGGACAGCGGCCGCCGATGGAGCCCGGGTGGTGGCGGCGGCCCGCGCCGTGCCGGGCCAGATCGCGACCCTGATCCTGCCGGCCGATTCCGCCTGGAATGAAGCCGAGGGCCCGGCGCCTACGCTTCCCATTGTCAAGCCTCAGCCGGTGTCCGATGCGGCAGTCGATCACGCCGCGCGTGCGCTTCGGAACGGCAAGAAGACCATGTTGCTGCTGCGCGGGCCGGTTTTGCTGCGCGAGGGCGTGATGGCGGCGGGACGGATCGCGGCCAAGAGCGGGGCGCGGGTGGCGCAGGATTTCTTCACCGCCCGGGTGCGGCGCGGCGCCGGCCTGCCCGCCATCGAACGCATTCCCTATTTCGCCGAGGATATCGTCGAGAGCCTGAAGGGCCTGGAGCAACTGATCCTGGTGGGGGCGCCGCCGCCGGTGACGTTTTTCGCCTATCCCGACAAGCCCAGCTGGGTGACCCCGGAAGGCTGCGAGATCCTTACCCTGTCCCATCCGCATGAGGATGGCATTGCCGCACTCAAGGCATTGGCGGAAGCGATCGGCGCGCCCAGTCAGGGCCAGGCCGTCACATTGCAGCGACCGGAGATGCCGGGCGGAGAATTGACCCCGACGGCCATGGGCCAGATCGTGGCGCGGCTTTTGCCGGAGGATGCGATCGTCTCGGAAGAGGCCGCCACCAGCGGCGCCGGGCTCACCAAATTCCTGCCGGCCAGCGCGCCCCACGATATTCTTTATCTGACCGGCGGCGCCATCGGTCAGGCCTTGCCGTTGGGAACCGGTGCCGCGGTGGCGGCGCCGGGGCGCAAGGTGATCACCGTTTCCGGCGACGGCGGCGCCATGTACACGCTGCAGTCGCTATGGACCCAGGCGCGCGAAAAGCTGGATGTGGTCACGGTGATTTGCGCCAATCGCGCCTATGCGATCCTGGAGATCGAATTGACCCGGGTGGGCGCCGGCAATGCCGGGCCCAAGGCGCTGTCCATGCTCGATATCGGTCGCCCCGATCTCGACTGGGTGGCGCTGGCGCGCGGCATGGGCGTCGAGGCGGAGCGCGCGCAGGACTGCGCCGGATTCGCCGGCGCTTTTGAAGACGCGATCAAGCATAAGGGTCCGCGCCTGATCGAAGCGGTTCTCTGACCGGCGTCCAATCCCCAAAGATTGAAGGCAGGCCATTTTCCGGTTGTACCTTCGGTTCAAGCAAGGTATCTTGCTGTACAAGCTACCTTGCAGTAGCGCTTAGGGATCGCCGGGATGGAAGTTTTTACGAGAATATTCAGGTACTTGACTGTCGCCTTGGCTCTGATCCTACTGACGGTGGGCACCGCCGGTGCGGCCGATACCGGCGCCCAGGGGGCGGTCCTGGTCTATCCGGCAAACTATTTTGCCGGCGTTCAGCTCAACACCGCCTATGACATGGTCCAGCGCCTGCCGGGTTTTGTCTTCATCGATACCGACACCAGCAAACGCGGCTATGCCGGCAGCGCCGGCAATGTCCTGATCAATGGAATCCGCCCGAGCTCCAAGACCGATACCCTCAGCACCCTGCTCGGCCGCATATTGGCCTCGGACGTGGCCCGGATCGAAGTGATACGGGGCGGGGCGCCCGGCATCGACATGCTGAATCAAACCGTGGTCGCCAATGTGGTGCTGAAACGCATCGACAAACTGCAGATCATTTCCACCTTCACCACCACACTCTATGGCGACGGTCATTTCGGTCCGGGAGGCAGCGTCGAGTTCACAGGCAGCGCCGGCGTCAATGATTATGACGTGACCTTGTCGCGCATCTACAACACCTATGATGATTCCGCGGGCAATGGGTTGCGCATTCTGGCCCAGCCTGGGCAAGGAACGGTGATCGACGGCGCGCACCGCCGCGGCGCCGAACAGGTCGGCTATAGTCTCAATGCGGCGCTGTCCAGGCCGGTGTGGCGGGGAAATTTCGCCGCCAATCTCACGCTCGAGAAGACCACCTACAACAACGCCACCTATTACGACCCGCCCGGGGCGATGGATTTCCCGTCCAGCCACAAAGTGCGGAGCGCCGAATTCGGCGCCAATTGGGACCGCATTTTCGGAAACACCGAACTCAATCTGGTGGCGTTGCAAAGGTTGCAGCGGGATCAGAAATTCAACGCCTCGATCGCCGGCGGCACGGACGAAATCTTCAATTCGGTCAGCGATACCGGCGAAAGCATCCTGCGCGCCACTGTGCGCTATGTGCATTCCAAAGCGCTGAGGATCGAGAGCGGCCTTGAAGGCGCCTATAATTTCCTGAATGGCACGTCCAGTTTCCTCTCCAATGGCGCGCCCGTCGCTCTTCCCGGCGCCAATCCCATAGTGAATGAAAAGCGGGGCGAGGCGTCACTCCAAGCGAGTTGGCAGATCGCGCCCGATTGGTCGCTGGATACCGGTGTGCGGTATGAATTCTCCACCATCGGCGCCCAAGGGATCCCCTCACGCAGCTTCAACTTTCTCAAACCGCGCCTGCTTCTGAGCTGGTCGCCGGCCCCGGGCCATCAATTCCGCCTCCGGGCCGAGCGGCTGGTGGGCCAGCTCGATTTCAGCAATTTCATCGCCTCCAGCGATTTCGCCAGCAACGGCATCAATGCCGGCAATCTCGGCCTCAAGCCCGACCAGCGCTGGCAATATGAGGGCGATTATGAATTCCATTTCTGGAACAAGGGCGCGCTGGTTCTGAGCTATACCCGCGAGCAGATCACCGATCTGGTGGATTTCATTCCCATCGGCAACGGGTTGGACGGACCCGGCAACATCCCCAAAGCGGTGAACAATATCTATGACGTGGAAATGTCCCTGCCGCTCGACCGGCTGGGCATCGCCGGCGGCACCTTGAAACCGTCATTGGTCTGGAAGGACAGCGCGGTGCGCGATCCGGTGACCGGCGAGACCCGCCAGATCTCGAACACCCAGGATCGCAAGCTGGTGGTGCATTTTCTGGAGGACATCCAGGCCTGGCATTCCAGTCTGGATTTGCAAATTCAAGCCGCGTTCCAGCGGCCCAATTTCCGCATCGACCAGGTGAGTTATGTGCGTCTTCACCCGGTCTATGTCGGCCTGACCTGGGACTATAAGCCCCGGCCCGGCCTGGACCTGCAGGTCCAGGCCCAGAATTTCGTGCCCTATCAGTTCGGTCTGATCCAGTATAATTACGGCGGCCCGCGCGATGCCGCGCCGCTGGTTTCAATCCAGGATGGGCATTATCATTCCGAACCGCGGCTGTTCCTGAAATTGCGCAAGACCTTCTGATGCGGGCCGGCTTGGCATTTGCATTCACGCGAACCGCTTGAATGCAAATGGTGGCCCCGGACCGAGTTCGAACGGTCACGTCCCTTTCGGAACAACGGATTTTAAGTCCGGTGCGTCTACCAGTTCCGCCACGGGGCCCCGGCGGCAAACTGATGGCGGGGCCCCGCAGCGTCAAGGGGTGTCCAGGCCGGGCCGGCCGCTAGGACTGGCTTTTGGGCAAGGGCGTGCTGGCATAGACCTTGCCGGCCGATGTCACCGTCACCGAGTAAATATCTCCGCCGCGGGTGGCATTGAAAAAGAAATTGCCGTCCTGGACAAATTGCAGCGCGGTCGGCCGGTAACCCGCATTGATCACCTCCTGCCGCGCATGCGCCTCCTGCGCCTGGGTGAAGGAATTGACCGTACCGTTGTGATCGGTGGGTGCGGCCTCAGCCGCGAACGCTCCGCACGCCGCCGTCAATGCGGCAGCGAGCACAATCCGTGAGATGTGCATAAGACCTCCTCTGACTTGTTCTTCAATCGCCGATTGCCGCGATTGCAAGGAAGGCCCGATGTTCTTGATTGAGCGCGCAGACCGCAAGTTTCAGCTTCTTCATCTTTTTCGGCGCCGCAAGATGAAGAATCCCAGAATGATGATGTTTGCGGCGGCATCCGCCAGCGGCGGGATCGCCAGCAACAGCAGGATGGTGATCGCAACTCCGAACGACCACAGGAGTTGGCTAATGCCGGCGGCGAGAGCGGCCAGACCATAGACGAGAAGCCACCAGCGGTCTTCACGCCCGCGCATGACGATGGCCAACGCCGCGATTAATGTCCCGGCAAGAATGAGAAGAATGTCCATCGCCAGGACCGGGCCGGGGTTCCTGATCGAAACCATCAGCACCGCCAGGACCAGCATGACCGACACCAGAACGGCTTCGCGGATAAGAAGCCGCTTGTGGCGGGCGACATGCGCATCGGTCAAAGTGTGCGGCATGCCATCCCCGGCCAAAGCCGGATGCAGCCTGGGCTGTTTCATTGCGGCAATTTCACCTGGAATCGCATCCCCGTCCTTGATCCGGCGCAAAGCGCGGCCCGCCGCAAAAGACGTCAGCGGGCCAATTCGCGCTGAAAACGGTTAGGCCAGATTACCTTGGCGCCTTCCAGCACCGCTATCAAAGTCATGACCGACAGAATCACATAGGCCAGATCATGGCCGTGAAAGGCGCCGAACCCGAAAAAGGCCTGTGCCGGCGTCCAGAATACCGCGACCGACAGGATCGAAAGAGCGGTGCCCGCAATCGCCCAAAAGGTGGCGGTCGTGCCGCGGATCAGGCTTGCCCGGCCGGCCGAGAAGGAGCGGTTGACGAGGACCAGGCCGAGATTGCCGCATACCAGGGTCACGAAAGTCAGCGCGCGCAGGTCCGCCTCCGGCATTTTCCATTCGACGCCCGCGACATAGACGAATGCCACGATCAGGAAGGCGAGCACACCTTGGATCACGCTCCATTCGATCAGGCGAGCGGACAGAAGCCGCGCATCCGGCCCGCGCGGCGGCCTTCGCATGATATTGGCTTCCTCATGCTCGGCCTCGAACACGATCGAACAGACCGGATCGATGATCATTTCCAGGAAGGCAATATGGACCGGGGCCAGCACCAGCGGCAGACCGGTTAGGAGCGGCAGCAGCGCCAGCCCGGCGATGGGAATGTGAACGGCCATGATATAGCCCATCGCCTTTCTGAGATTGTCATAGATCCGCCGGCCCAGCCGGATGGTGCGGACAAGGGAGGCGAAATCGTCGTCGAGCAGCACCACCGCGGAGGCTTCGCGGGCCACATCGGTACCCCTGCCTCCCATCGCCACGCCGATATCGGCGGCCCGGAGCGCGGGCGCGTCATTGACGCCGTCGCCGGTCATCGCCACCACCTCGCCATTCGCTTTCAGGGCCCTGACCAGCCGCAATTTCTGCTCGGGGGCGATGCGGGCGAAGACGTTGGCGTGTTTCAGCGCCTTCTGAAGTCCGGCATCGCTCATGCCATCCAGATCGGTGCCGGAAACTACGTCTGCTTGGGGCAATCCGGCGTCCTTGGCGATCGCAGCCGCCGTCAGCGGATAATCGCCGGTGATCATGATCACGCGAACCCCTGCGGTCTGGCATTCGCGGATGGCGGCGGCGACGCCCGGCCGCACCGGATCGGCCAGCCCCACCAGTCCGGCAAATCGAAAATCGAACCCTTGCGGATTTTCCGGCAGCGGCACTTGCGGGTGACGCGCCTCAGCCACGCCCAAGACGCGCATGCCGGCCGCCGCCATCTGATCGGCGTCACGGCGAATGGCGGCCGCCTGCCCCGCGCCCAGCCGGCACAGCGCGATGATCGCCTCGGGCGCCCCCTTGGTGGCGACCCGGTATTCGCCGGAATCACCTTCCCAGGCCTGCGTCACCGCCAACATCTCCCGGCGCAGCGGATAAAGTTTGACCAGCCGGTTCGGCCGCAGGGCGTTCGAGGACCCGGCGGCGGCGGCCAGGTCCTTGCATTGGTGAAAGGCCTTTTCCATGGGGTCGAACGGATTTTCCGAACTGGCCAGAATGCCCCATGTCAGTGTGTTCGCCGCCGCCTCGCCGATGGCGCGCCCGCGTGCGCCATCCGGGCGCACGATTTCGCCGCCGGCCCGGATTTCGGCGATGGACATCCGGTTCTCGGTGAGGGTGCCGGTCTTGTCGGTGCAGAGCACGGTCGCGGCGCCTAAAGTCTCGATGGCGGCCGCCTTGCGGGTAAGAACCCGCGCCTTGGACAGCCGCCAGGCGCCCATGACGGTGAAAACCGTCAGGACCAGCGGAAATTCCTCGGGCACCATCGACATGCCGAGCGCGATGCCGGCCAGCAATGCCTCGAGCCAGGAGCCGCGAAACAGTCCGAACAGGATTACCGCGGCGGCGCAGCAGGCGATGCCGATGACCGCAACCAGGCGGACCACCCGGCGGGTTTCGGATGTGAGCTTCGGTGTCGCCGTTTCGATGGTTGAAAGCGTGCGGCCGATCTGGCCGATCCGGCTCGAGGCGCCGGTGGCGGTCACTTCGGCAAGCCCGCCGCCGCGCACCACCAGGGTACTGGAATAGATGTAAGGCAAGTCCTCGCCGCCCAGGTCAGGCGGGACGGTGGGATCGCCCGGACCCATGGGCCGCTTGCCCACCGGCGCGCTTTCGCCGGTGAGAAGCGATTCGTCCACCTGCAGATCCTCCGCGGTGAGGACTTTCCCGTCGGCCGGCACCCGGTCTCCCTCCGCCAGCACCACGATATCGCCCCGGACCACCTGGCGATTGGGAATGTGGATCCGCACGCCGTCGCGGATCACCAGGGCGCGCGGGCTGGTCAAGTCCCGCAAAGCCTCCAGCACCCGCTCGCTGCGGCCTTCCTGAATGATGGCGATGCCGATCGAGCTGCAGGCGAAAACCAAGAGCAGCAGCGCTTCCTTTGGATTGCCCAGCAACAGATAGATAATTCCCGAACCCAGAAGCAGCGCGAACATCGGCTCGCGCACGGTCCCCAGCGCAATCTTGAAAAGGCTGCGGGACCGCTGTTGGGGCAGCTCGTTAGGACCTTCCGCCGCCAGGCGGGCGCGGGCTTCGCTTGCGCTCAGGCCCGACGGGAGCTGTTCGGGCGGAAGCACTGGAGTTCAGTGAAACAGGAACAGGGGGAGCGCGCAGTCCTTCAGCATGTCGCGGGTCACGCCGCCAAAAACGAATTCACGCATGCGGCTGTGGCCATAGGCGCCCATTACCAGCATATCCGCGCCGCAGGCATAGGCCATTTCCAGCAGCGTCTCGGAGACCGAAAGCGATTGGGCGGATTTGAGGCGCGGCTCCGCCTTGATGCCGTGCCAACGCAATTGTCCGGCCAGGGCATCGGCCGAGGCGCGGCTTATGGCTTCGGTTTTGCCGCCCTCCGGCACCGAAAGCAGGAAGACCTGCCCGGCCTTGGCGAGGACCGGCATGGCGGCGGCGGCAGCCCGGGCCGCGCTGGGGTCTTCCTTCCAGGCCAGCGCGACGGTCCGCCCGATGACGGTCACCGGCCGGGCCGGCGCGATCAGAAGCGGCCGCCCCGATTGCATCAGCACATTATGAAGCCGCTCCGTGGAGAGTTCCGGATCGCGCGCCATGACCGTCAGGTCGTGCCGGCGCGCCCGGTGCAAGGTTTCGTTCTGCAACGTGGCGAGTTCGGTCCAGGCCGCCGACACGCCGCTCGAATCGTCCGGCTTGTCCTTTGCCGGCAGGGCATGGCGCTTTAAGGCCTCCTCGAATGCCGCGCGGGCATGCTCCGAGCGGCCGCGTTCCTCCTCGGCCAGCTTGCGGGTGAGGTCCTGCAGCACATCGCGATGGCTGGCCGCGGCGCCTATGAAATCGGCGCTCTGCGAGACATCGATGCGGGTATGCAGGCAATCGATATGGGCGCCATCGATCCGGGCCGCCGTCGCCGCCGCGTCCAGAACCGTGCGGTCGGATTCGAAGCCGGTCAACGAGGCCAAGATGGTCTTGATCATGTGTTCCTCTTTATGTGCGGCGCCCGGCTCAATGGGACAACAGAATAGGCAGCGGTGGCTCTGCAATCATATAGCGCGTCGCCCCGCCCAGCAGGAACTCGCGCAAGCGGGTGTGGCCGTAAGCCCCCATCACCAGCAGATCGGCCTGCGCGTCCCTGGCCGTGGCGGCCAGGCATTCGCCGATCGATGCGTGTTTGAGGCGGGTTTGCACGAAGCGGCAATCGAGATCATGGGCGGCGAGATGGTCCTTCAACTCCGCCAGGGTGCCGGCGGTGCGGATATCTTTCTCGCCCTCGACCGACAAAATCGTGATCTGTTCGGCCTTCGCCAGGAGCGGCAGGGCGTCGGACAGCGCCCGGGCGGCTTCGCGGCCGAAGTCCCAGGCTACCAGCACGGACTTGACTGGCTGGGGCGGCGCGCTTTCATCCCCTGGCGGCAGCAGCAGGACCGGCCGTCCCGAGCCGAAAATCACCGGCTCGACATAGGCGCGGTCGAAACTATCGGTCTGGGGAACCGGCAAGATGGTGAGGTCGTGCAGGCGCGCGATATCGACCAGATGTTGCGTCGGCTGGTAGAGCCTGGCCCGGCGCTTGCGGATGTCGATCTGCACCGCGGCGTCCGAAAACAGGTGCATGGCCTCATTTGTCAGCGCGCGCGCATGTTCTTCGCTGTGCTTGACGCTTTCCGCCATCAGGCCCCGGACATCCACCGGATAAGCGCCCATCACCGGCGGCCAGGTTGCGGGATCCGGATCAAGCTGCGGCACGATCGCGGTGACTTTCGCGTCCAGTTGATGGGCCAGCGCCGCGGTCCATAAGATCTGGCGTGGGGACGGCCTGTCGGGATAGGTGGGAGGTAGAAGAAATTTCCGCGATCGGCAATCGGGACTCCATCCAAGTTCCCGGATACGCTAGCGCGTGCGAAGCAATCGCAGATTGATCCCGATCAACGGCGGCGGATCATGTGGCCGGCCCGGCCGGCTCCCCGGCCGGGAAGATTCCAGCCAGCGCCAAAGCGCGATGGATGGGCCGACAGGGCCGGATGCACGCGCGGCGTTCAGCGCGGCCTGTCTCCGCCTCGTGCCGCGCAGCATCACCCCGATGCCGCCAAAGCCCAGGATCAGCATGGCCCAGGTTGAAGGCTCCGGTACCCCGGCGGGAGAGATGTCGAAGGTGCCTGTGAAAAAATTCCGCTGGTGCCGCCGATGGTTGTGACGGTGCCGGTCCGTCCACCGGCTCGGGCTTCCCGACACGGAGGTGAGGCCGGTGAAGGTCAGGTTGAACACCGTCGCCGCCTGCGCCGCAGGCGCGGCGAGCATCGCCACGGCCGCCACCGCCGCCAACAGAAGTTTTTGCATGTCGAATGACCCCGATTATCCGTTGTTCATTTACGGGACAATTCGCGGCGATTGTCCAGTGGCGCGCCGGCATCAAGACAGGATTATTAGGAATTGCGAAATTGCCTATTCGCTCACCGCCTGAATGGCTTCCGCGGCTTGGTTGAAGGTCTACGCGAAGATCTCCGTTAACCATGTTTCTTAGTGGTTCCGTTACCTTGGCTCGGCACCCGCCGGCGGCGTCTCAGGCCTCGGCGTCCTTCCGCCAGACCGGATTGTCTTGGTCATCCAGAAGCTCGATCCGGTCGGTCTTGGGCTTGAACTTGGGCGCCAGCGCGGATTCCACGATCGTGATCGCTTCGCCTTTGTCCGCCGCTTCGAACTGCATCTCCGCGATCGGGAGTTCGGCATCACCCGGCTCAAAACCGCGCCGGAAGTGCCGGACAATAAAGCGCATCTGCCTTGGCGAGGTGCTCGGCATCCGGCGATTATGGGCCGCCCGGCGATGCTGGCAAGAAACAGCTTGTCTCAGATTGTGTCGGCGATGGTGCGGGCGCACCCGTCATGATGCGGGATGATGCGGGCTTTGGCATTTCGGGCTCTTTCCGGAATGCTGGCCCGCGGATAGGCAGCACCCGGCGGCGGACGAAACGGTCGCGGCATGCGTTGGAGAGGGGTTGGGCCGTCACGTGAGTTTGCGCCCGCTTGCGATGCCCTGCGCCGTGTCGGCTATCTTTTCTTTGCGATCCGGACTTTCGGGGGCGGCACCGGCTCGGCAGCTTTGGCCTTGAACTTGGCTTTGCTGACCGCAGAGGCCGCCGCACGCTTCTTAACGGCATTCGCGGACATATCGTCGGGGATTTTGGG
>CAVZBS010000002.1:0-172192 GCA_963773575.1 uncultured Alphaproteobacteria bacterium | reverse complement strand
AGTCTGCAGTCCTACCATTAGACGATCCCCCAGAACCGGGGCGAACCCCTTTTCGGGACCGCCCGTTTAGACCAGCCCCGGTCCGCTTTCAAGGATGCTTTGACAAGGGGAAGGCGGACCGGATTTTGGCCTGTTCCCGGCCGGGCTCCAAGCCGGGTTAATGCCCGCCGGGACCGGCGCGGGCGGCGAGGTCGGTCTTGGGCATCAGCCAGACCATGCTTGCGACGCAGGCCAGGATCAGGCTGACCACGAAGAACACATTGTTGGTGGCGAGCATGGTGCTCTGCCGTTCGACCATGTTGCTGAAGGACAGAAGCGCCTGGCCCGCGCTCTGGCCGGCCTGCCGCAGCAACGACAGGGCATGACCGGTCGGCCCCATCGTATTCACCATATTCACCCGCGTGTGCACCGTGCTCTGGTGCCAGGAAAACGTGATGATGGCGGTGGAAAAGGCGCCCGACATGGTGCGCAGGAAGTTGACCATGCCGGCGGCGTCCGCGGTCTCGCTGGGATCGACCGCAGGCCATGGAAATGCTCATCATCGGCACGAAGAAAAGCGGCATGCCCAGGCCCAGCGCCATTTGCGCCGGCGCCAACTGCCAGAAGGTCACGTCGGTATTGAAAGTGGTTCGCCAGAACATGTCGGCGGCGACGATGAAAAGTCCCGTCGACATCATCAACCGGCCATCGATCTTCGACAGCAGCATCGCCGCGGTGGGGGCGACGAAAATGCCGATCATGCCGTTCATCGCCATGATCTCGCCGGAGTCGATGGCGGTATAGTTCATGGTCAATTGCAGCCAGAGCGGTATCAGCACGATCGATCCCATGAACGACCCGAAGGTGAACAGAAGCGCAATCGCGGAAACGGCGAAACTTCGGTGGCGGAAGACCCGCAGATTGACGATCGGCATGGCCTCGGTCAGTTCCCAGGCCAGGAAGGCGAGGAATCCCACCAGCGCGATGGCCGCCAAACCCAGGATGAAGGGCGAGGCGAACCAGTCGTCATTCTCGCCATTGTCCATCATGATCTGCAGCGCGCCGATCCAGGTGATCATCAGCGCCAATCCCACGAAATCGATCGGGTTCTTGACCAGCTTGGTTTCGAATTTGGTCAGCATCCGCCAGGCCAGGGTCGAGCACAGAACCGCGATCGGCACATTGATGAAGAATGCCCAGGGCCAGCCCCAACTGTCGGCCAGCGATCCGCTCACCAGCGGTCCGGCGATGGGCCCCAGGATGGTGGTCATGGTCCAAAGCCCCAATGCCAGATTGCGCTGATTGGGCGGAGAGATGCGCAACAGCAATGTCTGCGACATCGGCATCAGCGGCCCGCCGGTGACGCCCTGCATCACCCGGGCGAACACCAGCATGGGCAGGGATTGGGAAAGGCCGCAGAGAAGCGAGAACATCCCGAACGCCAAAGTGGCGGTCACGAACACCCGCACCGGCCCGAAGCGGGACGCCAGCCAGCCGGTCAAGGGGACCATGATCGCCTCGGCCACCGCATAGGAGGTGATCGCCCAGGTGCCCTCGGTGGGCGAAATCGCCAGGCTTCCGGCAATATGCGGAATGGCGATGTTCACGATGGTCATATCGAGAACCGCCATGAAATTGGCCATCGCCAGCACCATGATGCCGGCGGCCAGCGCCATGCCGTGCAGCGGCCCGGGTCCGGTCTGGGCGGTGGTGGTTGGGGCGGCCATCTCGGTTCCTGTCCTAGTTGGCGAGACGGACCCTGGCGTTCATCGAAAGACCGATGCGCAAGGGATGCGCCTTGAGTTCCTCGGGATCGAGAGCGATGCGGACCGGCAGGCGCTGAACCACCTTGATCCAGTTGCCGGTGGCGTTCTGGGCCGGGATCATCGCGAAGGCCGAGCCGGTGCCGCCGCCCAGCCCCACCACATGGCCGTGAAACACCACATCCGAGCCGTAGAGATCGGAGGTGAGGGTCACCGCCTGCCCGGGGCGGATCCGTTCGAGCTGACTTTCCTTGAAATTGGCGTTGACATAGGCCTGTCCCACCGGCGCCACCGTCATCAGCGAGGCGCCGGCCTGAACATGCTGGCCGATCTGGGCGGTATTCTGGGCCACGATGCCGTCGATCGGCGCGCGGATCACGGTGCGCTGCAGATCGAGATTGGGCTCTGTCCAGGGCGACCTGGGCCGCCAGCACGTCGGGATTGGTGGCGACACTGCCGCTGGCGGTCATCGCTTTCTGCGCCGCCAGTTGCTGCTTGGCTTGGGCCAGCGCGGCCTCGGCGGTTTCCAGCCCATTGTGTGCGGTGGTGAGTTCGTCGCCGGAAACCGCGCCGGTGGCGGCAAGGGCGGCGCGGCGGTCATAGTCCACCTTGGCGCGCGCCAGATCGGCCTGGCGTGCGCTCACCTGGGCCTCGGCGCTGGCGGCGTTGGCGAAATATTGGATGGCGTGCTGCTTGGCCTGCTGAAGATTGACCTTGGCCTGCTCCACCGCCAGCTGCATATCGGCCGGATCGATGGCAGCCAGAACCTGGCCCTTATGCACCAATTGGGTGTCATGTATCGGCACGCTTATCAGGGTTCCGTCGATGCGGGGCGTGATCTGGGCGCTGGACGCCTCGACATAGGCATCGTCGGTGGAGACGACGAGGCGGCCGATGAAGAACCACCAACCGCCGATCCCCAGCGCCACGGCAACCACGGCAACGCCAAGCCCGAGAAAGAGCTTGCGCCTCAGGCCGGGATTGCCGCGGCGGGCAGGGGCCTGGGCGGCGGCTTCCGGCATGGCCTTCTGATGCGTACCGGGGGGCGGTGCTTCGGAAATGGCAGCGTCTGACACGGTCTACTCCTTGGCAGCTTGGGTGCTGCGTATGGCTTCGGACTGGAATCCGCCACCGAGCGCACGGATGAGTTGGACATCCTGGGTAAAGGCGCGTGCCTCCAGATCCGAAACCGCCCGGCGCTGCTGCACCATGGTGTCTTCGGCCGTCAGCACATCCACAAAACGCGACAGGCCGCCGCTATAGCGCAGCTTGGCGATGCGATAGGCATTCTCGCTTTCCTGGAACGCGGTGCGGGTATGCCCCAATTCCTTCGCCAATTCGCGCTGATTGGCGAGCGCATCGGCGACCTCGCGAAGCGCGCCGGTCAGCGTCTTGTCGTAATTGGCCACCGCTTCGTCATATTCGGCCCGGGCGCCGCGATAGGCGCCTTCGATGCGCCCGCCGTCAAAGATCGGCAGCGAGACCGCCGGGCCGAGCTTGCCGATTTCCGAGGAAGGCGAAACCAGGTCGCCAAGTCCGATCGCCTGCAGGCCGAAATCTCCGGACAGATCGATATTGGGATAATAGGCGGCGCGGGCGACATCGATCCGGCTGGCCGCCGCGCTGGCGCGAAGTCGGGCCGCGACAATGTCGGGCCGCCGCCCGATCAAGTCCGCCGACAGGCTTTTCGGCACACCGAAGGGCTTAAGCTGAACATTTGCCGGCAGGCCGATGTCCAGGCCGCGATCGGGTCCCTTGCCCACCAGCGCCGCCAGCTGATTGCGGGCAAGCGCGATCTGGCCGTCGATCCGGTCGAGATCCGCCTCGGCCGCCGCGGTGCGCGACAGTGCTTGGGAGACTTCGCCTTCATTTTCCAGCTGCTGGGATTGGCGCTGGCGCACCAACTCCGCGCTTTGTTGGCGGTCGGACAGGGCGTCGGCGGCGGCGGTGCGATCCGCCGCCAGCTGCTCCAGATTGGCATAGGCGATGGCGATGGCGGTGGACAAGGTCAGCCGTGCCTCGGCCATGTCCACCCGGGCGGCTTCGGCTTCCGAAGTGGCGGCGATGAAAGCGGCGCGGTTTCGCCCGAACAGATCCAGCGTGTAATCCAGGTTGCCGGTGACCTGGCCCTGATCGTGCCAGCCATGCGGCAGGAAGGACTTGAATTGGTCGGGAAATCCCTGATTGAGGCTTTGCCGGGTTTCGGAGACCGAGCCATTCGCGGTCAGCTGCGGCATCAGGGCGGCGCCGGATTGCTGGGCGGCCGCCTCCGCCTGCCTCAGCCGCGCTTCGGCGATTTTGATGTCCGGCGCGCCCGCCAGGCCTTCGGCGATCAGCGCACTGAGCGCGGGATCCTGATAGACGGTCCACCAGTTCGCCGCCGGCCACCCCGCATCCGGCGCCGCGAAGCTCTCTTCCGTGGCGTAGGCGCTTTGTGGCTTGGGCTCAGGCATGGGGCCGAGATCCGGGGCGCAGTTGGCCAGAAACAGCGCCAGCAGGAGCGGTCCGCTCATGCGTGCCCGCCGAGTAATGATTTGCCGGAGAATGATTTGCAAGTGCGGAAAGGAGGTCATGCGATTTCTTGACTGTACCGTACGGTCGGAAATTGTTGACAGCTTTACCCTGGGGTTCTAGAAGCGTCAATGGCAAACTGTACGGTACGGTTATGACGATCGAGGCGGTTTTCGAAGCCCGGGGTTCCAGGGCCGACCGGGACGAAAAACGGGACGACATCTTAAAGGTGGCCTATGCCGCCTTCCTCAGCGAGGGCTATGCGGCCACCTCCATGTCCAGCATTGCCGCCAGGGTCGGCGGCTCGAAGGCGACGCTCTACAATTATTTTTCCTCCAAGGAGGAACTGTTCGCCGCCGTCATCGAGGAAAAATGCCGGGACATCCAGGCCATGATCTTCGACGCCGACGACCCGGATTTCCGCAAAGCCCTGACCCGGCTGGCGGAACGCTTTGTGCGGCTGTCGTTGCAGGACGACAGCATCGCCACCTATCGCCTGATCACCGCCGAAACCGCGCGCTTTCCCGAATTGGGCCGGGCTTTCTACATGTCCGGCCGCCACCGGGGAAAGCAGATGCTGGCCGATTACTTCGCCCGCGCCCAGTCGGAGGCCAAGCTCAAGCCGGCTGATCCGACGGATATCGCCACCCTGTTTCTGCAATTGTGCAAGGGGGAGTTGATCCTGCAGAAACTCTGGAACGTGAATCCCGATCCCAGCGAGGAGCAGATCCAGGCCGCGATCAATCAGACCGTCTCGGTGTTCCTCGCTGCCTACGGCGCCTGAGTCGCGCCTGTCCGGGCTGTAGCAGCCCGTGCCACAGCGCGATCCGGAAAAGTGGAAACCGGTTTTCCGGTGATCGCGCGACAAATCAACAAGCTAGAAGATGATCGCGATTCAAAGAAATGCGATCATGTTCTAGCGTCGGCGCCTTCGGGTGAGTCCCGGCGGCAGAGGAAGAAATTGCAGGAAAACCGGGCACATTCGATCGCAAAAAGGCGGACCGCAGCCCGGGCGGACCATGGCGCCGGGCCGTTGTTGGCGGTTCTGGACCTGGGCACGAATAATTGCCGCCTGCTGATCGCCCGGCCCAAGCCGCCGGACCAGTTCCGGGTGGTGGACTCTATTCCCAGATCGTGCGGCTGGGCGAAGGGCTGGGTGAAACCGGCCTTTTGTCCCAAGCCGCCATGGATCGTACGGTGGTAGCGCTGAAGGCCTGCGCCCAGCGTATTGCCCGCCATCGCGTCCGCCATGTCCGCGCCATCGCCACCCAGGCCGCGCGCCAAGCGGCCAACACCGACCGGCTGATCGCGCGGGCCCGAGACGAGGCCGGCATCGCGCTTTCGGTGATCTCGCCGGAGCAGGAAGCCGACCTTGCCGCGCTGGGCTGCGCCCCCCTGATCGGGCGCCAATATGAGGGTGCCTTGATCTTCGACATTGGCGGCGGCTCGACCGAGATCGTCTGGCAGCAAAGAGAAGGCGGAAAATCGGCGAGACGCTTTGCCGCCTCGCTGCCGGTGGGCGTGGTCAATCTGGCCGAGGATTTTGGCGCCGCCGCCCGCGACCGGGTCGGTTTCGAGCGCATGTTGAAGGCGATGACCGGGCGGTTCGGCGCTTTTCGGGAGCGGATGGACGGCTTCGATCCGGTCCGCCAGCATCTGCTGGGCACTTCGGGAACGGTGACGACCCTGGCGGCGCTGGCGCTCAAGCTGCCGCGCTACAATCGGGCCAGGGTGGATGCGAGCTGGCATGAAACCGAAAGCCTGCTCAAGGTGGTGGATCATATTTCGCGCCTGGATGGTCCGGCACTGGCGGCGCTCGGCGCCGTCGGGCCGGAGCGGGCCGATCTGATGCTGGCGGGCTCGGCCATCTTCGCCGCCATCTGCGGCCTTTGGCCCAGCCCCATGCTGCGGGTCGCCGACCGCGGGTTGCGCGAAGGCATGTTGCGCCAGATGCGTGACGAACTTCGGACGCGGCGAAAGGTCCCGGCATGAAAGCGCCTTCGGGATCGGGACGCGGCGCCCCCCGCGCCAAGGTCAAGAAGGCGCGCGGCCTCAAAACGTCGTCGCGCCAGTGGCTGGAGCGCCAGCTCAACGATCCTTACGTCCATGCGGCAAAGGCGAAAGGCTATCGCAGCCGCGCCGCCTTCAAACTTCTGGAACTGGATTCCCGGTTCCATCTCCTCAAAAAGGGCGCCCGGGTGCTGGATCTGGGCGCGGCGCCCGGCGGCTGGAGCCAGGTGGCGGCCGCCAGGGGCGCGCAGGTGGTGGCGGCCGACGTGCTGGAAATAGAGTCTATCCCAGGTGTGATGTTTTTTCAGGCCGATCTCACTGACGCGAAGGTGCCGGCCATGCTGAAACAGGCGCTGGGGGCCCCCGCCGATCTGGTCCTGACCGACATGGCCGCGCCTACCACGGGCCACCGCGCCACCGACCATCTGCGCACCACCGCCCTGGCGGAGATCGCGCTGGAGGTGGCGGAGGACACGCTGGCGCCCGGGGGCGCCTTTGTGGCGAAAGTCTTCCAAGGCGGCGCCACGAGCGCGCTGCTGGCCCGGATCAAGAAATCCTTCCGCGACGTGAAACATGTGAAACCGCCATCCTCGCGGGCGGATTCGGTCGAGCTTTATCTGGTGGCGCTGGGGTTCAAAAAAACCTCCGGCAGCTGACTGCCGGAGGCTGTTGCGATTTATTTATAGGTGTTGCGGTCCAGCGCGCCTCACGGCGCGGATTTCAAGTCGATCGCGCCGATGCCGGCGGCGACGTTCAGGCCCTTGTTGCCTTCGATGCTGAGCGGCTGCAAGGCGATGGATTTGTCCAAACCGCCGACCAGCACATTGGCGCCAAGGCCGATGCCCACAGTCGCGCCGGCGGTGGCGCCGGCATAATCGCCGGCCAGTGCGCCGGCGCGGATGTCGGAGGCAGGCGCGAACACGCCCCAGACCAGGACACCGCCTTCGGTGTAACCGATATCGACGCCGAATTTGGAGATGGTGCCGATATAGTGTTCGGGCCGATGACTGTTTGGCCGGAAGGTGCAGTGCAGATCCTTCGACGAACCGAAGACGAAGCCCCAGCCGCTGGACACATTACAAGTCAGTTCACCAACCTTGATGCCGTGCGGCGCCGCTTCCGCGGCATTCGCCGCCGCCAACCCCGCCACGGCAACCGCCGCGCCCAACAACAAACGAATGGTCTTTTGCATGTCGAACTCCTTTTTGGGGGATTTCGGGGCCCGCTCGGCTTGGCCGGCCCGCTCCAAAACAACGTTTGCCTGAATTTTCGGTTCCAGCCTGGAACAGGGGGAATGCGGTCCAACCCGCGCAAATCCGCGATGAATCGCCCGCGGATCTGGGCCCCCTTGCGGAATCGGGGAACCGCTGATACAGCCTCGGCGCTCCAGGACGGAGCCGCCGGTGACGGAGACTATGTCGAACAGCAAGACCATCCGCGAAGCGCTGACCTTCGATGATGTCCTGCTGGTGCCCGGCTCGTCCGAAATTCTTCCCGCTCAGGCCGATACCCGCACCCGCCTGACCAAGTCGGTGGAACTGGGCATTCCGCTGGTCTCCGCCGCCATGGACACGGTGACCGAGGCGGGCCTCGCCATCGCCATGGCCCAGGCCGGCGGCATGGGCGTGATTCATAAAAATCTCGCCATCGAGGAGCAGGCCGAACAGGTCCGGCGGGTCAAGCGGTTCGAAAGCGGCATGGTGGTCAATCCCGTCACCATCGGACCGGACGCGACGCTGGCGGACGCGCTCCAGCTGATGGAGGGGCATCGCATTTCCGGCGTGCCGGTGGTGGAATCGTCCAACGGCAGAGGTGCCGGCAAGCTGGTGGGCATTCTCACCAACCGCGATGTGCGCTTTGCCGCCGATCCCCGCCAGAAGGTTTGCGAATTGATGACCACCAAGCTGGTCACGGTGCGTGAAGGCGTCAAGCCGGACGAGGCCAAGCGGCTTTTGCATCAGCACCGGATCGAGAAAATCCTGGTGGTGGATGACGCCTATCGCTGTGTCGGCCTGATCACGGTGAAGGATATCGAGAAAGCGCAGAAATATCCCAATGCCTGCAAGGATGAGCGCGGCCGCTTGCGGGTGGCCGCCGCCACCGGAGTGGGCGAGGATGGCTATGCCCGGGCCATGGCCCTGATGGAGGCGGAATGCGACGTGATCGTGGTCGATACCGCGCACGGTCATTCCCGGGGCGTGCTGGACACGATCGCCCGGATCAAGAAAGTTTCGAACTATGCCCAGGTGGCCGGCGGCAATATCGCCACCGCCGACGGCGCCAAGGCCCTGATCGATGCCGGCGCCGACGCGGTCAAGGTGGGCATCGGTCCGGGCTCCATTTGCACCACCCGGATCGTGGCCGGCGTGGGGGTGCCGCAACTGACCGCGATCATGGACGCGGTGGACGTGGCGAGAGCCTCCGGCACGCCGGTGATCGCCGATGGCGGCATCAAATATTCCGGCGATCTGGCCAAGGCGCTGGCCGCGGGCGCCGATGTGGCGATGGTGGGCTCGCTTCTGGCCGGCACCGAGGAAAGCCCCGGCGAAGTGTTTCTGTTCCAGGGCCGCTCCTATAAGGGCTATCGCGGCATGGGCAGTGTGGGCGCGATGGCCCGCGGCTCCGCCGACCGCTATTTCCAGGCGGAAGTCCGCGACGCCCTCAAGCTGGTGCCGGAAGGGGTCGAAGGCCAGGTGGCCTATAAGGGCCCGGTGGGCGGGGTGGTGCATCAGATCATCGGCGGCCTGCGCGCGGCGATGGGCTATACCGGCTGCGCCACCATCGAGGAATTCCACAGCAAGGCCAAATTCGTCCGCATCACCGGCGCGGGCTTGCGGGAAAGCCATGTCCACGACATCACCGTGACGCGGGAAGCCCCGAACTATCCCGGCGGCCAGTAATCAATCCCGGATATGCACCATGGCATTGGCGTCGCCATAGGCGCGGCGCCAGCCCTTGAGGTGATCCATCACCGCAGCTGCGCGCGACTGAGCGGGAAGAATAGTCCAAGCGATCTTGTACCGGGCAAGCGTGGCGCGGATGGCGGCCTGGTCGCCCAAATCCAGCCGGTCATTGTTTCTCAGAAAGTCCGCCGGATACATGTCGGTGCGGCCGTCGATGAAGACCTTGACCCCGCGAAAGATCAGATAACCGCCATAGTCATAGGCGTTCAGCACCGGTTGCGCGCGCAAGCCGTCAGGCAGATGCGCCAGCGCCGCCATCGGCGACACCCGGTCTTCGCCGCGGCTGGCCGGCCAGACAAAGCGCGCTGCCAGCATCAGGACCAAGGCGGCGGCGAAAACAGGCCAGCTTCGCTTGAGATCGTCCTCGGCGCGCGGCGGCCAGGCCGCGCCGATGGCGGACGCGGCCAGGAGCGGCGCCACGGTGCCGAACAGCATCTGGTGGCGCATGTGCGACAGGGCCAGATAAGTCAAAGCCGCAATCAAAGCCGCGCGCAGCGGTGGAACCCGTATCCGGCCCAGAGCCAGAAAGAAAAGGGCGGCCAGCAGTGCAATCAGGAAAGGTGAGAGATGGGTCAGGTCCGCGGGCTTCCATTCGCCGATCGACGCCAGCCCCGGCATGGTCAAAAGCCGCAGCGGAAACAGAAGTCCGTTCAATCCTTGCGGGGTCAGAAGCGCCGCCAGCGCGCTGACGGCCAAAAACATGCTCCAGGATACCAAGGCTGCGCGCCGCCAGCCGGATGCGATCGCCGCTTCCAAACCCAGCGCCGCCGTCAATGCCAGACCAAAGGCGAAGCTGCCATGCAGGTTGGCCCAGACCGTCATGATCGGCGCCAGCCAGAGGGATGGCGCAACCTCCCGTTCGCGTGCATTCAAAAGCGCCGCGGTCCAGATGGTGAGCAGGGGCAGGGCCAGCAAATGCGGCCTGGCCAGCAGGCTGCCCGCGACGCAGGCAAGCCCCAGTATGGTGACGATCACAGCGGGCAGAAAATCCATCCGCCGGCGCAGCGTGCTTGCCACCACTGCCGCGGTCGCCCCGAAGGCGATACCGAACAGCAGATGCAATCCGTTCCATCCGCCCAGATGGAACGAGATCGCCATCGCGATTTCCGACAGCCATTCATGCGCGTCCCAGGGCGTGCCGGAAAATGTGTAGCTGAACATGTCATGCGTCGGCACTTGATGATGGGCGAGAATCCAGTTGCCCGCGGCCAGGTGCCACCAGGTGTCGCCGTCATTGAACAGCTGCGGCGCGAATGCCGCCAGCCCAAATCCCGCCAGAAAGGCGGCGGCGGCAAAGGCGGCGGGGACGGGCGGCTCGCGCATGACCGCCCCAGCCTATAAAACAAGTCTCAACAACGGGTTTCCCCACCAAACCCTTGGGACCATGGAAAAAGAATGACCCCCGCCGCTCGTCTCCAGGCCGTGATCGAGATTCTGGGTGCTGGAACCGCTCGGCCCCTGGAGCGCCAGCTCAAGGCCTGGTTTCGCGCCCACCGTTTTGCCGGCTCGAAAGACCGCCGCGCCATCGCCGAGCGGGTCTATGGGATATTCCGGCACCGGGCCCATTTCGCGCATCGGATGGCAAGCGATGCGCCGCGGGCGCTGGTCATCGCCGCGCTTCTGGCCGATGGCGAGGATCCGGAGACACTCTTTACCGGCGGCTATGGGCCGGGGCCGCTCAGCGCCGCCGAACATGCCGCCATCCGGGCAGCACCGCCGCCGCCGCCCGCCTGGGTGGAGGGCGAATATCCGGCCTGGCTGGAACAGGAGCTCATCCGCAGTTTCGGCGCGGGGCTCAAGCCGGAGATGGCGGCTTTTCAAGACCGCGCGCCGGTGGATCTCAGGGTGAACCGGCTCAAGGCCGAACCCGACGAAGTGCTTGCGGCCCTGAATGCGGACGGATTTTCCTGCCAGGCTTTGGAAGGCCTGCCCGACGCCCTGCGTTGCCGGACCGGTATGGCGTTGAGCGATCATCCGCTTTACGCCGCCGGGGCGTTCGAGATTCAGGATTGGGCGGCACAGAAGGCGGTGGAATTGTGCGAGGTCCGGCCCGGCATGCGGGTGCTGGATCTGGCGGCGGGCGCGGGCGGCAAATCGCTGGCGCTGGCGGCGGCGATGCGCAACCGGGGTGAGATCGTCGCCTGTGACATCCGCAAATCCGCTCTCGCGGAATTGGAGCGCCGGGCCGCCCGTGCCGGCGCCAGCATCATCCGCACTTGTTTATTGGGCGAGCCGCCGTCGGGCCCCTTTGATCGGGTGTTCCTGGACGCGCCCTGCAGCGGCTCGGGCACCTGGCGGCGGCAGCCGGAGCTGAAATGGCGGTTGACGGGGGCGCGGCTGGCGGAATTAACCGCACTGCAGGACAGGTTATTGAACCAGGCCGCTGCCGCCGGCCGCCGGCTCGCCTATGCCACCTGTTCGATCCTGGCGTGTGAAAATCAGGACAGGATGAACGATTTTCTGGCCCGCAACCGGGAATTTGCCCGCACCAAGCCGGATTTTCATGCCTCACCGTCCCGAACCGGCAGCGACGGCTTCTATATGGCCCTCCTGGCCGGGGTTCATTCGACGCATGGCTGACAACACCGGATTTGACTAGAGTGCGTTCATGACCCTCGCGCGCGATTCCCTGATCCTGACACTTGTTCTGCTGACGGCGCCGGCTTTGGCGGCGGTCCCGCATAAGGCGCCCAGGGCGCGGGCCGCGTCCACCGCTTCCGGCGATGCGGCCGCCGATTTCGTCCGCCAGGCCCAGGCGGCGGCGGCCAAGGGCGACAAGGAGCTGGCAGTCCGGCTGGCCCAGTCGGCCATCGTCGCGGCGCCGGCCCGCGCCGCCCCCTATGACGCGCTGGGGGACCTTTATGCCGCCCAGGGCGACGGCGATTTCGCCCGCTTCTATTATAATGAGGCGCTGTCCATCGACCCGACCGACGCCGCCGCCACCAAGGCGCTCTCGGCGCTGGAGCAGGGCGACAGCCAACGCGACGCGAAGGCAGACCCACCCGCCAAATGACGGTTCTGGTCCTCGACTTCGGCAGCCAGGTGACCCAACTCATCGCGCGGCGGGTGCGCGAGGCCGGGGTCTATTGCGAGATCGTGCCCTATAACAAGGCGGAAGCGGCGCTTGAGAAAAAGCCCCGCGCCATCATCCTGTCGGGTGGTCCGGCCAGCGTCACCGAAACCGACACGCCGCGGGCGCCGCAACGCGTGTTCGAGATGGGCGTGCCGGTCTTGGGCATCTGCTATGGCGAGATGACCATGGCGGCGCAATTGGGCGGGCGGGTGGAAGCCGGCCATAATCGCGAATTCGGCCGCGCCGATATTCATCTGCGCCATTCCTCGCCCTTGCTGGAGGGCCTAGCGGAAAGCGGCAGCGAGCCGGTCTGGATGAGCCATGGCGACAAGATCGTGGCGATCCCGGACGGGTTTTCGGTGGTGGCGACCTCGGAGGGTTCGCCCTTCGCGGTGATCGCCGACGAAAAGCGCCGCTTCTACGGGGTGCAGTTCCATCCCGAGGTGGCCCATACCCCGCGCGGCGCCACCATCCTCGCCAACTTCGTGCGCAACATCGCCGGCATCGCGCCGGAGTGGAACATGCATGCCTTCCGCGCCGCCGCGGTGGCGCGGATTCGCGACCAGGTGGGCAAGGCGAAAGTGGTTTGCGGTCTGTCGGGCGGGGTGGATTCCTCGGTCGCCGCGGTCCTGATCCATGAAGCGATCGGCGACCAGCTCACCTGCATCTTCGTCGATACCGGGCTGATGCGGGCGGGCGAGGCGGAGGAGGTGGTGGGCCTGTTCCGCGATCATTACAACATCCCGCTGATCCATGCCGAGGCGGCGGATCTGTTCCTAGGGCGTCTCAAAGGCGTCAGCGATCCCGAGCAGAAGCGCAAGATCATCGGCGCCGCCTTCATTGATGTGTTCGACCGGGAAAGCCACAAGGTGGGCGGAGCGGAATTCCTGGCCCAGGGCACGCTCTATCCGGACGTGATCGAGAGCATTTCCGCCACCGGCGGACCTTCGGTCACCATCAAGTCGCATCACAATGTCGGCGGGTTACCGGACTATATGAAGATGAAGCTGGTCGAGCCCCTGCGCGAATTGTTCAAGGACGAGGTGCGCGCCCTGGGCCGCGAACTGGGCCTGCCGCCGGCCTTTGTCGGCCGCCATCCGTTCCCGGGACCGGGGCTGGCGATCCGGGTGCCGGGCGAAATCACCCGGGAAAAGCTCGACATACTGCGCAAGGCCGACGTCATTTATCTGGACGAGATCCGCAAGGCCGGGCTCTATGACCAGATCTGGCAGGCCTTCGCGGTGCTGTTGCCGGTGCGCACGGTGGGGGTGATGGGCGACAGCCGCACCTACGACCATGTCTGCGCGCTGCGGGCGGTGACCTCCTCCGATGGCATGACCGCGGATTATTATCCGTTCGAGCACAATTTCCTGGGCCGCACCGCCACCCGCATCGTCAACGAGGTCAAAGGCATCAACCGCGTGGTCTATGACGTGACCAGCAAGCCACCTGGGACTATAGAGTGGGAGTGATCCGCTCAAATCGATCCTGACGGATCGATTTGAGCGGATCACGCCGCGAGCAAAAGCGAGCGATAGCTCAGTAGCGAAAGTCTGACTCAAATTTTGGGCTGGCGACAGCAAGCGCACCGAGCACAGGCGAGGCGCAGCGGGTCAGGGCGCGGATTAACGCGCAAATGGGCGATGCAGTGGAACCTTGCGCGCCAGTTTTTTGCCCCGTGGTCTCTTATTCCCTGAGTGCTCTCGGACCGCTGACGAAGGGGCTGTCCCGGCGATAAAATCGCAGGAGGCGGTTGACATCGCGGGTGATGCCAATCCTGACGCTCTTCCCGATCTTGCCGGAGTCGCGGCCGCCGCGCGCGAGCCATAAAGGGCCTTCTCTGCAAAGATCGAGCCCATCGAGCCCGCGATCGATCCGCAGTGCTGCGGCGAGCCTTCCCGGTCCTCGCGCCAGGTCGCGCAAGCGCTCGACGCTGCGGTTTGCCCGCATGATCGGAATGCCTTCGAGCGGCTCGATCGCCCTGATCAGGACGCCGGCTCCGGTCCCGGGGATTTCGCTTGAGACGTTCAGCATGTATGAGACGCCATAGGCGAGATAAATATAGGCGTGTCCGCGCTCGAGAAACAGCGTGCGATTGCGCCGGGTCATCCCCCGGTAAGCGTGCCCGGCGGCGTCGCCGATGACATAGGCCTCGGTCTCGACAATATGACCGCTGACGACGCCTTCCGGCAGTTCGCGCACCAGCAGCTTGCCGATCAGATAGCGGGCGAGGGAGGCCGTATCGATCGGCAGCGCCGAGCGGGAGAGCGGGCGGCGGATGGGCATGCTCGGGGCTCCCGACTCTATGGCATCCGCTCGACCCATTGCGCGCGCGAGGGGCCCGGCTCGAACGGATCGCAAAAATACTGGGTTTCGCGGGCCACCTTCCCATCGCGGAATTCCATGATGCTCACGGTGTAGGACGGCCGCCCATCATAGGTCAGGACATATTCCGTGACCCAGAGGTCGCCCGCGCCGATTGTCCGCCGCACTGTGAAGCGCTTCCGGTTCGGCTGCGCGGCCCGAGACGACTGAATTTTCCACCGCCCGCGAATGCGTTCGCCCGATTGCGGATAATCGAGCACCGCGTCCTCCCGGTAAATCCGGTGTTCCGCTTCGAGATCGGCCGCATCGGAGGCGGCCCAGTGGCGATCCAGGGCCGCGCGAATTTCTCGATCTTCCATATCAGATCTCCCGGACCATCGCGGTCGATGTTCGGTTCTTGTATCACGCGCTGACACGGAGCGGACTGAATTCGTCGGGCCAGGGCGGTGCGCTTGCGCAAGGCGCAATGCATTCCGACAACCCTGTTGTCGAATTACGCCTTCCGCGCCGGCCGTCTCACCGCGCGCGTCTTCCCATGCTACCGGCGCAATTGAAGCTGTCATTGCCGCTTGATTCAGCCGCAGCAACGCAATGCAAGCGGACGTTTTGGTTCAACTGTCCAACCACTTTGCGGCCAAGCCCTAACGCGGGGGTCCCCGCCTTCCCCTATTCGCACCCTTTTTGCTCTCAATTTGCCGAGTTCCGGTGTCGGTGGAGTTGGGCAGAAGCCGCCGGCTCATGAGGGGTTCCTCAGGAATTTGCCGGGGGCGAATTCATCAAATGGTAGTTCAACCAAGACCTTGACGATTGGTTAACTCCATCCGGATAGCGTTTGCAGCGTGATCCACGTTCTGGACTGCATCACCGAATAACATGATTTGCGGCTTGTCCTGGTCGCAGGGCTATTGTGTGTCTTCGCATGCATAACCGCCATGAGCATGTTGGCGCGCGCCCGCGTGGCCGCAGGGCGCCATAGGCTGCTCTGGTTGGGTGCGGCGGGTGTTGTTGCCGGGTGCGGAATTTGGGCAACCCACTTTGTGGCCATGCTCGCTTTTGAGCCGGGGATTCCCGTTGCTTATGATCCATCGCTTACGGCGCTTTCCGCCCTAATCGCCATTGTGATGTGCGGTGTGGGATTCTGGCTCGCGCTCGGCAGGGCGGGAGGTAGTGTGGGCGGCGCGCTAGCTGGCGCCGCGATCTCCGCAATGCACTATGTTGGAATGGCCGCCGTTCGGATGCCGGCCGACGCAGTTTGGGATGTCCATTACGTCATTGCGTCGATCGTATTCGGCGTGGTGCTGATGACGTTTGCTATGCGAACTCGTTGTTCGCAGAAATGCCGTACGTTGGAACATCGTCGGGGCGCTCATCTTCGCCATAGCCATCTGCGGGATGCATTTTACGGCAATGTCCGCAGTGGTCTACAAGTTCAATCCGACCATAGCCTTTCCAAATGCTCTTGTTGCTCCGAGCATCCTTGCCATAGGCATTAGCGCGGTCGCGTTCCTGATCGTTGCCCTAGGTTTGGTCGGATCGCTCGTCGACGCTCATTTGGCACGGATGGCGTCAGGAGAAGCGCAGAGACTTCGTCAATACATCGTCGAATTGGAAACCACGAAGAGCGAGCTTGTTGTAGCAAAGGAACAAGCCAATGCGGCGAACCAGGCAAAGTCGGATTTTCTCGCCAATATGAGCCATAAAATCCGCACACCGATGAACGGGATACTCGGCATGACCGGCCTATTGTTAGGCACGTCGTTGAATGAGGAACAGCGCAAATATGCCGATGTCGTCCAGGAGTCTGGGGAAACTTTGCTCGCAATCGTAAACGACATATTGGACATCTCGAAGCTCGAAGCTGGGAAGTTTGAGCTTGAGCGCATCAACTTCGATCTTGTGAACACGATCGAGAGTGCAATTTCGCTCATGGCAGGCAAGGCCGGCGAAAAGGAGATCGATCTTGGTGTGTTTGTAGACCCGGCGGCACGAGGCGTGTACCGAGGCGATCCAGCTCGTTTGCGCCAAATCCTTCTCAACCTCATCGGTAACGCGATCAAGTTTACGGAAAAAGGGGGCGTGGCTGTAGTTGTCCACGTCTGCCGCGTCGATGATGTGCCGAGTGGGCTGTCTCACCTTCGGTTCGAAGTGAAGGACTCCGGAATCGGAATCCCCGAGCGCGCTTGCGCGCAATTATTCAAGAAGTTCAGCCAGGCCGACAGTTCCGTTACTCGGCGTTACGGTGGAACAGGCTTGGGGCTCGCGATCTGCAAGCAACTTGTAGATCTCATGGGTGGACAGATAGGCGTTACTAGCCGCGTAGGCATCGGGTCGACTTTCTGGTTTCAGCTGAGCTTGCCGAACTCGAGTCATCACGTCGTCGATATCCAAAAGCTTCCCGAGAAAATGAAAGACCTCAAGGCGCTTGTTGTCGACGATGTCGAGATGAATCTGGATATTCTCGATCGGCAGTTGCGCGTCTATGGCATTAGTTCTGTCGGTGTCGCGGATGGGTTCGCTGCTATTGCTGAGCTTGAACGGGCATGGCGCCGCGGACGGCCGTACGACATCGTGTTCTTGGATCAGATGATGCCAGGTATGTCAGGTCTTGAAACGGCCGAACGCATCCGGGGGATTGCCAATCTGGCTGACACAAAGTTGATTCTCATTTCTTCGACGGGTGGATTTGGAGCCGCTTCGGCGGCTGCCGATATCTTCCTGGACGGAAAGATGGACAAGCCTCTACGTCAGCATGAGTTGTTGGATTGTTTGCTTAGGGTATTCAGTGGACCTGGCGTGAACCATGCCGAGCCGGAATTTGCGTCTCCGGCCGCCGGAAAGAAGATGAATTCACAAAGGATGGCTCCCCTGCGAATTCTCTTGGCCGAAGACAACAAGATCAATCAGCAATTCGCTGTTGCGCTGCTCCAATCCGCTGGTCACGCCGTGGAAGTCGTTCAAAATGGCTTCGAGGCGGTCGATGCGGTTAACAGGAACGCTTATGATGTGGTCTTGATGGATGTCCAGATGCCGGATCTTGACGGCGTAGGGGCAACGCAGGAGATTCGTGCGCTGCCGGAACCCAAGTGCCGAGTTCCAATAATTGCGATGACGGCCAACGCCATGCAGGGTGCTGAGAAGGAGTATCGCGATGCGGGGATGGACGACTATGTTTCTAAACCCGTCAGGGCGGAGATTCTCTTCGCGAAACTTGCGGCGGTTGCGAACTCAATTGAGTTGAACCGACCTACAGAAGCGGAAGCAATGGCTCCATTTGCGACTAATTGTTCCAATGGTGGTATTGCATTAGATCCGAGTGAGTTGCCTCTTGTGGATCATGACAAGCTAAAGCAATTGCTGGACGTTCTACCGGTTTCGGAGGTTCGCGACCTTCTTCAACTCTTTCTGTTGGATACTAACAATCAGATGGCCCAGATGCGAGCGCATCGCGCGAAGTCAGACATGGAGGGATTGGGGAGAATTGCACACGCAATAACCGGAACAGCCGGCAATATGGGAGCAATGCGAACAATGGCGCTTGCGCAACGTCTTCAAAAGGCCTGTCGTGAAAGTGACCGGGAGCAGGTGTTCGAGATTAGCGATAACCTAGCCGCCTCGGTGATTGACATCTCAGATGACGTCCATGAATGGTTGGAGAAATTAGGAGAGCTTCACGAAGCCGGAGTCGGCAACCTGACGGGGTAAACTCGCGCCTGTTCACACCGATCGCCGTCTCTGGCGCATAAGCGAATGGTATCGCAGTGGCGACAACCGGTCTAAATTTTCGCACCGGCGGCAGCAGGCGGGGCGAGCTTGAGCGAGCCGCAACGTGGCCCCGCTAAGCCTTTCGCGCCGGCCGTCTGACCGCGCGCAATTTGCCGGTGCTGCTGCCACCGCAGAAGAATGTATCGCTGCCGTCAGATTCCAACCCCGATACGGGCGTGCCGGGCGGCATCTCGATCTGCTCCAGCACCTCTCCGGTCTTGGGATCGATTCTGCGCAGATCGCTCTCTTCCCCTTCCCAGGTGCCGTGCCAGAGCTCGCCGTCCACCCAGGTGACGCCGGTGACGAAGCGGTTGGATTGGATGGTGCGAAGGATCGCGCCGGTCTCCGGGTCGATCTGGTGGATCTTCCGCTCCCGGTACTGGCCGACCCAGAGCGCGCCTTCGGCCCAGGCGAGGCCGGAGTTGCCGCCGCCGCCCGGCGCCGGGATCGTGGCGAGCACACGGCCGGTCTCCGGATCGATCTTCTGGATGCGGCTTTCGGCGATCTGAAACAGATGCGCACCGTCGAACGCGGTGCCGGCATGGGCGGGGACATCGATCGAACGCAGGGTTTTTCCGCTGGCCGGATCGAGCGCGGTCATCCGGTCGCCGGCCGCCATCCACACATGCGCGCCGTCGAAACCCACCCCATGCACGTGATCGATATCGGGGAAGGGCCCGTATTCGCGCAGGATATCCGCTTTCGATCGTTTCATGGTCTTATCCTAACCGACCGGAAGCGGCGCGGGGAGTAACAAGGTCGTCGCGAATCCCGGCAGCGGCGGGGTCATCCAGCGCCGGGCCCGGCCGCGGCCGAAAGCCTGCACCTTGCCCGCCGCCGCAAGCTGCTTGAGCGCGCGCTGCACGGTGCGCTGGCTTGCGCCAAGCGCCAGCGCCAGCGCCGAACCCGACCAGGACTCGCCGTCCGCCAGGAAGGCGAGCACCGCCGCGTGCCGCTCCTCCACCGGCCGCGCCAGCACAACCACCTCGCGCGCGCCGCGCGGCGAGAGCGCAAACCCCGGTTTTGTCGCGCTGACTTGGGCGAGAGGCCGCAGCAGCCGGCGGAGCCGCCCGATCTCGACCCGCAACCGGGCGCGATGGGATTCGTCGGCATGCCTGGCGCCGAAGGCGCGGGCGAGCAGCGCGTCCCGCGGCACGTCTCCCGGCCATGCCTCGCCCAGCGCGCGCGCCAGCGCGAACAGCACCGGGCGCCTGGCGAGCGGCACCACCTTGTTTCGTTCGCGGACGAGATTGCGGCAGGCGTCGATCACCAGCGCTTTCGACGCGAGCAGGGTCTCGACCTCCTCCAGCAGGAGAGGACGCTCCCGGCCGCGCGCGATCAGCCGCGCCGCCGGCGTGTCGAGGACGGCGAATGCCTGTTCGACCTCCGCCGCCAGCGCCGGAATGCGCGCCCAGCGCGCGGCCTCCTCGGCGCGGGCGAGTGCCGCCTGCGCCGCCCCGGCACGGACGCGCCGCATGGCAATCCCGGCGAGCGCGAGCTCATGGATGGCGCGCGAGCGCCGGCGTAAGAGCCGGGAGATCGATCTCGGCAAGCTTGCGCTCGGCCTCGTCGAGCCGCCCGATCAGGAGCAGGCGCCGGGCCTCGAGAGTGCGCGCATGGGCGGCGTTCGCCCGGTCGCCATGCGCGTCCAGGGTCGCCGATGCCGCGGCCAGCGCCTTGGTGGGCCAGGTAAGGTCGCGCGACGCGAGCGCGATCTCGGCCTCGGCGACGATGCAACGCGCGCGCGCCACCGCCTCGCTCGGGCCGAAGGCGCGGGCCGCGCGCCGCACCAGCGCTTTGGCCCGATCGAAATCGCCAAGCTGGGCCATGGCGATGCCGCGAAGCGCCAGCGCCGAGGCGTCGTCGCGGAGCGCCACCCGGTTCAGCGCGCCCAGGGGATCGCCCATCGCCAGCGCCCGCGCCGCCGCCGTGATCAGCGAGTCCATCGAAATCCCGTCACACTTGTCACTCCCAGGAAGCCCGACCCGATCCTAGTCTAACCGGCGACGAAACAAATAATGGAGACCAACTATGACAACGCACAACGACTGGAACACGTGAACAATGGCTGGCGGCGCGGCTCAAATTGCTGGATGCGGAAAAGGCGCTGACCCGGCAAAGCGATGAACTGGCGCAGCGGCGCCAGGAACTGCCCTGGGTCCGGGTGGAAAAGGACTATCGGTTCGACACCGATGAAGGCAAGGCTTCGCTGGCGGATCTTTTCCGGGGGCGTTCGCAGCTCCTGGTCTATCACTTCATGTTCGGGCCGGACTTCAAGGCGGGCTGCCCGTCCTGCTCGTCGATCGCCGACGGCTTCAACGGCGTCGCCGTGCATCTCGCCAACCACGACGTGATGCTGTGGGCGGCATCGCGGGCGCCGCTTGCCGAAGCTGCAGGCGTTCAAACAGCGGATGGGCTGGAGTTTCCCCTGGGCGTCTTCGCAGGACGGCGACTTCAACTATGACTTCAACGTCTCCATCACCGAGGAGCAGCAGAAAAAGGGCGGGGTCGAATATAATTACCGCCGCGGCGGGCACCCGATCACCGAGACGAACCTGCCGCCTGTCGTGGTCCAGAGCGCTGAGAGCACGCGGCGCCGAACCGACCGCCTTTGCACGCGAACGGCCGGGCATGAGCGCCTTCATACTCGAGGATGGCGCCGTCTATCATACCTATTCGACCTATGCCCGCGGCCTGGACGGGCTCTGGGGCATGTATCAGTGGCTCGACCGCGCCCCCAAGGGGCGCAACGAAGCAGGGCATCTGGTGGCGTCACCACGACCGCTACGCAGCAGGCGGCGGAATGATCGCCGCCGAAAGGGAAACCGGGCGCCGCCGCCATGCGGCGGCGTCCGGCGCGGCCGGTTGGCTCGGCCTGGCGGCCGCGCCGACCTTCGCCGTCATGGCGCTGCTGACATCCGTGCATGGCGCTGACGCGGACATGATCTGCGTCGACCGGACATGGCGGGTCGCCGCTGAGCGGAATGGTGCCCATGTATCTTGCTGATGAGCGCATTCCATTCGGCGCCTTGGCTGAAGCGGATCTCCCGCCGATGAAGCGGTGCCCGCCGGTCATCGCCCATGGGGTTGCACCGCCGGCGCTGACAGAATTTCCGTCCGCATGAGCGGATGCCGCAACCTTGCGGCGGCCGTCAAAAATCGACCGATCGGCGCCGACGGTCACTGGAACCGGGCAAATCGCAAGACCAATTCGACAAATGCCGCGCAATTGCGCAGGTGACGGCGAAAACATCAGGTCGGGCGGCGCGCGCCGCGCAACCCAATCGCGTTGTTCACAATTCCCTCCTCACAGGCTGCCTCCGGCGATTGCGGGAACCTTTCGAATCGACCATCACGGCCTTAGTCCCGGCACCACCCGATCCGAGAGGAAGAGTTCATGAATTGGCGTATCGCGATGACAGCTTCCGTCATCCTGGCAGTCTGCCCGTTTGCGGCGAACGCCCAGCCCATCCCGGATCCGGTCAAGGCCATGATCGCGGCCGCCGCCAAGAGCGGCAACGCGGCCGCTCTGCAATCCGTCATCGATCTCGCCAAGAAGACCAACCCGCGATCCGCCGCCGAGATTGACGCGCTGGCCAGGCAAATTCAGGCGGACGCCGACCGCCGCCGCCGCTACAAGCTCAAGCGGCAGGGTTTTTTCGACGGCTGGAAAGGGCAGGGCGAGTTTGGCGCCTCCAACTCCACCGGCAATACCAGGACCACCGGGCTCTCGCTCGGCCTGTCCATGACAAGGGACGGTCTTTCCTGGAAACATTCCCTGAACGCCACGATCGATTACCAGCGCGACAATGGCGTAGAGGACAAGGACCGCTACTTCGCCGGCTGGGAGAGCGACTACAATATCACCAGCCGGCTCTATACGCTGGGTCTGGCGAGTTGGGAGGATGACCGCTTCGCCGGCTTCACCAGCCGCATCAGCGAGTCGCTCGGCTTGGGCTATTTCCTGATCAAATCGCCGCGCATGACGCTTTCGCTGGAAGGCGGCCCGGCGCTCAGGCAGACCGATTACATTGTCGGCAATTCCGAGGACAGGTTCGCCGGCCGGGCGGCGGTGCATTATCTGTGGACGATCATGCCGAACCTGGTCTTTGCCGAAGACATGTCTTTCTACGGCGAAAGCAAGCGACAGCACGCTCACCTCGGACAGCGGTCTTACCGTCAATCTGATCGGTGCCTTGTCGGCGCGGCTCTCTTATCACGTGCAATATGAGAGCAATCCGGCGGACGCGCTGGAAAATGCCGACACCACCAGCCGCGTGACCCTGGTCTATTCCTTTTAAAGATTTGCCGGAACCCTCACGGCCGCGCCGGGCGGCGGGTTTTGTTGAGGTGCGGCCGGACCGGACATCAAGCAAAGCCGGGGCGACCGGCGGCAATTGCCTATAATCATAACGAATGCGTTAAGCGGGCACTAGCGAGGCCCGGCTAGCGTCTTGGCCATGCCGGACCGTGAACTCGCCCAACTTCCCTTGAGCGCGAGATATTATCGCGATGGCCGCGCGCGCCGCTTGCTGGAGAAATGGGTCGCCGCCCTGGCCATCGCCAGTCTTATTTTCATCTGCCTGTTGCTGGCGGCGGAATTCGACTGGACTTCGGCCGGCAGCGCGCCGCCGCGATCGGGCAACATGAATATCTATTACCCAAACTGCGCCGCCGCCCGCGCCGCCGGTGCAGCCCCGGTTCACATCGGACAACCGGGCTATCGTCCGGAACTGGACGCGGACGGCGATGGCACCGCCTGCGAGCCGTTCCGCCGATCGGGTTGAGCCCGTCAGCCGCCCGGCGGCATGGTCTCGAAAACCGCAAGCCCTGAGGGCAAGGGCGCCCAATGCGGCCGGTTGCGCGCGAATATGGCGATCTTGGGCTCGAACAGGGAAGGATCGTCCAGCGAGCCCGCATAAATGGTGAAGGATTGGGATTCGCCGACCACGCCGCCAAACACCAGACTGGAACAAACCGGGCAGGAATTGCGCACAGCGTCGCCGCCATTGGCGGCTTTGGAAACAAACGGCTTGGTCCGGCCGCTGAATTTTACCGCCTTGCCGGAAAAGCCCATGAAGGGGACGAAGCCGGAACCCGAGGCTTTCCGGCAGTCGGCGCAATAGCAATAGCCCGCATAAAGCGGCGCGCCTTCCGCTTCATAACGAAGCGCGCCGCAAAGACATCCGCCGGCGTAGCGCGTTCGGTCATCGCTCATCGTCATGGTCTCCGGTCTTGAATGGCATCGCTCGCGGCGAATTCCGCATGCCTGGCGCAATCCGCGCGTCGGCAGCGGCGCTTCAACATGAACATCAATTCACGGGGAAATCCAGCTTTGTTGAGCAAAATCAAGGAGCGTTCCGGCGGCTCCCGCAGATTATGACAATATTGGATGAATTGATGCACCTAGGATCCTCGGGCATCATGGGCTTCACGCGAAATCCCGCGTGGAGAAAATCCGGCTTAAGGAGCTGACGATATGGCGACGATCGGCGATACGAGTTCGGGCGGCCGGATCGAAATGACCGCCTTGCACAAATTCTGGCGTCTGTTTCTTATCGAAGGCATAGTCCTGGTTGTGCTGGGCACGGCCGCCATTCTGGTTCCGGTCTTGGCCAGTATCGGCATTGCCATCTTTTTGGGCTGGCTGTTCCTGGTCGGCGGCGGCATCGGTCTGGTGAGCACGATCATGAGCCGCGGGGCGCCCGGCTTCTGGTGGTCACTTCTGTCGGCGATAATCGCCCTGCTGGTGGGATTGGCCCTGGTCGGTTGGCCCATCACCGGCGCCGTCTCCCTTACCTTTGTGCTGACCGCCTTTCTCATCGCGGACGGCATTTTGATGAGCCTGTTTGCGCTCGAACATCGCCGGCAGATGACGCGGAGCTGGGGTTGGACATTGGTGAACGGCATCATCGATTTGCTGCTCGCCGCCCTGATCATCTGGGCGTTGCCCGGTTCGGCGGTCTGGGCGCTGGGCCTGATCGTGGGCGTCGATCTCCTGTTCGGCGGTTGGGCGCTGATCGCGATGGCGCTGGCCGCGCGGCGATCTGTCTGATGCCGGTCCCGCAACCGCGCACGCCCCAGGCCGGATCGGTTCATGGCGGATCGGAAGAAACCGCCGCACCGCAAGCGGATGATGAGGGGTTGACGAGCGCGGAAGCCGTGCGCCGCTTGGCCGCGTCCGGGCCCAATGTCATCGCCGAACAGCATGTCAGCCTGCTGGCGAAGATGGCGGATTACTTTTGGGGGCCCATCCCCTGGATGATCGAGGCAGCGGCCATTCTCTCCGCCATGGCGCGGCGCTGGCCGGATTTCGCCATCATCCTGACCATGCTTGTGATCAACGGCGCGGTCGGCTTCCTGGAAGAGCACAATGCCGACAATGCCATCGCCGCCCTGAAAAAGCGGTTGGCCTTGCTCGCCCGCGCCAAGCGCGACGGCAAGTGGCAGGATATCGCCGCCGCCGCGCTGGTGCCGGGCGACCGCATCCTGCTCAAGATCGGCAATATCGTTCCGGCGGACGCCAGGCTGGTCTCAGGCGATTATCTCAGGATCGACCAGGCGGCGCTGACCGGGGAATCCCTTCCCGTCGACAAGAACAAAGACGACATCGCCTATTCCGGCTCCATCATCCAGCAGGGCCAGATGGAAGCGGTGGTGACGGCCACCGGCATGCGCACTTTTTTCGGCAAGACGGCGCAACTGGTCGAGACCGCCAGGACCCGCTCCCATTTTCAGACGGCGGTGCTTCGGATCGGAAATTTTCTGATCCTGATCACGCTGGGGCTGATGGCGCTGATCCTGCTGGTGGCGCTGTTCCGCGGCGATTCCCTGATCGAGACCGTCTTGTTCTGCCTGGTCCTGACGGTGGCGGCGATTCCGGTGGCGCTGCCGGCGGTTCTGTCGGTGACCATGGCGGTGGGCGCCTCGGCGCTGGCGCGGATGCGGGCGATCGTCTCCCGGCTGGTCTCGATCGAGGAGATGGCGGGCATGGATCTGCTCTGTTCCGACAAGACCGGAACCCTGACCCAAAACAAGCTGACCCTGGGCGAGCCGGTCCTGATCGGAGCAAAAAACGCGCAGGAGCTGATCCAGACCGCGGCGCTGACCTGCGATCCCGACGCGCCCGATGCCATCGACAGCGCCATCCTCGCTGCGGCCGGCACGCAAGGCGCCCATATCGTGAAATTCACGCCCTTCGATCCGGTCCATAAGCGGGCGGTAGCGGAAATCGAAGAAGGGGGACGGCGCTTTTCGGCCGCCAAGGGGGCGCCCCAGGCCATTCTGGAACTGTCATCGGCCGATGCCGAACTGACGGGACAAGTGAATGCGGCGGTCGACCGGCTGGCGGAAAGGGGGTATCGGCCGCTGGGCGTGGCGCGCACGGATGAATCCGGCCATTGGCGCAATCTCGGCCTGTTGTCGCTGTTCGATCCGCCGCGGCCGGATTCCGCCAAGACCATCGCCGAAACCGAAGCGATGGGCTTGGACATCCGGATGGTGACGGGCGACCACACCGCCATCGCCCGGGAAATCGCCGGGCAGCTCGGGCTTGGCACGAACATCCGTTCGGCGCATGACCTGTTCGGAGACGGGCCGATTTCTCCCAGCCTGCTCGAAAAGGTGGACGGGTTCGCGGAGGTTTTTCCGGAACACAAATTCAAGATCGTGGAGGCGTTCCAGGCCGACGGCCATATCGTCGGCATGACCGGCGACGGCGTCAATGACGCGCCCGCCCTCAAGAAGGCGGATATGGGGATTGCGGTGTCGGGCGCCACCGACGCGGCCCGCGCCGCCGCCGATCTGGTCCTCACCGCGCCGGGCCTGTCGGTGATCACCGGGGCCATCGAAGAGGCCCGCCGCATCTTCGAGCGGATGACCGGTTATGCGACCTTCCGCATCGCCGAGACGATTCGAGTGCTCCTGTTCATGACCCTGTCCATCATCGTCTTCAATTTCTATCCGGTGACGGCGGTGATGATCGTGCTGCTGGCCATCCTCAACGACCTGCCGATCATGACCATCGCCTATGACAATGTCGCGGTCGCGCCCCGGCCGGTGCGATGGGACATGCACCGCGTCCTCATCACCAGCGGGGTCTTGGGGGTGCTTGGCGTGATCGCCTCGTTCCTGCTGTTTTTCGCCGCCGTGCGCTGGCTCGATCTTCTCCGCCCCGAGATCCAAACCCTGATCTTCCTGAAGCTGCTGGTGGCCGGGCACCTCACCATCTATCTCACCCGCAATCGGGGATGGTTCTGGCAAAGACCGTTTCCCAGCTGGAAGCTGATCGCGGCTTGCGAGACCACCCAGCTGATCGGCACCTTGGCCGCTGTCTATGGCTGGTTCGTGCCCGCGATCGGCTGGAGCTACGCGCTTCTGGTGTGGGGCTATGCGCTCGCCTGGTTTGTGGTCAACAATGGCGTGAAGATATGGCTGGAGAGGTTCCTTTCCGAGGGGACAGCGTCGCATGCGCGGCATCTGGCGCGCATCGGGGCCGGAGTCGGCTGATCCACCTGGACGGGACGGTGAAACAAGGGTGGGACGATGAAGCTCGATATCGGTGAATTTCGCGTCCCCGAGGGCAAAAAAATCGACCTCGGCAAATGGCCGACCCGGACCAAACCGGTTTACAAGTCCAAGCGCGATTACGGCAAGTTGCTGCACCGGCATGTGGCGCAGTTGAGCGAAAGGCAGGAACTGCTCTACGCCTCGGACCGCTACGCGCTGCTTTTGATCTTTCAGGCCATGGACGCGGCGGGCAAGGACGGCGCCATTGCCCATGTCATGTCGGGGGTCAATCCCCAGGGCTGCCAGGTGTTCAGCTTCAAACATCCCAGCGCAACCGAGCTTCTGCATGATTTTTTGTGGCGCACCACCCGCGACCTTCCCGAACGGGGCCGGATCGGCATTTTCAACCGCTCCTATTACGAAGAAGTGCTGATCGTGCGGGTGCATCCCGAGATATTCCGCGGCGAAGGCCTCGCCGACGCCTTGAAGGACGAGAAGAAGGTCTGGCACAGCCGCTACCGTTCGATCAACGATCTGGAGCGCCATCTGCACGACAATGGAACGCGCGTCGTCAAATTCTTCCTGCATCTGTCGAAGGAAGAGCAGCGCGAGCGCTTTCTGGACCGCATCGACCAGCCGGAAAAGAATTGGAAATTCAGCATGGCCGATATCGAGGAACGAAAATACTGGAACCAGTATAGGAAGGCCTATGAACATTGTCTCGGCGCAACCAGCACCCGTGAGGCGCCCTGGTATGTCGTTCCCGCCGACGACAAGAAGAATGCCAGGCTGATCGTGTCGCAGATCATTCTCGATACGATGGATGAACTCAAAATGACTTATCCGCAGGTGAGCGACGAGCGCCAGCATGAGCTGGGGCTCATCCGCCGGCGCCTGGCCCGCTGACGCGATCGGGCCCAATTCGCGTTGCATCCCGGACGGCGTCTTCGACGCTGTGGAACAATCGCTTCTCGCTCAGCAAGCCGACAATGCCGAACCGCTCAAAGGCGCTTTGCGCCCGCAACGATTCCAGGCGCGCGACATAAAAGTCCACGCCTTTTTCCCGCCAGGACCGGATCAGCGCGGCCAGCGTCTCGGCGCCGCTGTAATCCAGTTCGGCGATGCTGCCGGCTTCCAGGATGATGGCGCGGACCGGGACCCGGGCGCCGCGCGCCACCGCGTCCAGGCTGGCGCGGAAGGTTTCGGCGTTGAGGAAGAAAAGCGGTGCCTGAAATCCGGTCACCAGAATGCCCGGCACGGTTTCGCCGCGGAACTCGGGGCTCACCGGCCACCAGATGGTCGTGCCCGGCACCCGGCGGAATTCGACGGCGCGGGTCTGGGCGATAGTCCAGACCCCGTGCAGCAGGGACAGGGCGATGCCCACGCCCACCCCGGCCTGGATGGGCATGATCACGATCGCGATCGCCGTCGCCAACAGCAGCAGAAACTCGGCCCGGCTTTGCCGCGCCACTGATTTCATGGTGTCCAGACGGAATATGCGGCGGGCCACGAACAGCAGCAGGCCCGCCAGCGCGGCTTCCGGGATCTGGGCCAGCAGGCCGGGACCAAGAAACAGGATGCTTGCCACCACCAGGGCGGCGCAAAGTCCGGCGAAGCGGGTGACGGCGCCGCTGGCGCTTGCCACTGCCGTGCGCGGCGGGCTGCTGTCGGCGGGAAATCCGCCCGCCAACCCGCACAGGATGTTGGCCATGCCCACGCCGAACAGATCGCGGTCGAGGTTTCCGGGAACCGGTTCTTCGGGAAAGGCCTCCACCGTGGCGGCGGTCTGGATGATGATCACCAGCGCGATCAGGAGCGAGGCGGGAACAAGTGCCTCGACATGGGAAAGAATGTCCGCGGGAAGCCGCGGCGCCAGCGCGTCCAACCGCACCCGGCCCACCAGCGCGACATGGGTTCTGCCCGGGTTGAGAAACGCCACCGACAGGCTCGCCAAAATCACCGCGATCAGCGCGCCGGGCAGGCGCCGGTCGATCCTCTCGCAGATCAGGATAACGGCCAGTACCGAGAAACCGATCGTCAAAGTGAAGAGATTGGGCTGGGCGGCATGGGCGGCCGCTTCCGCAACCAGGCCGGCCAGGTCCCGGTGCACGGCGGTAAATCCCAAAAGCGCCGGCAGCTGCGAAATCAGGATACGAAGCGCAATGCCGGCCAGGAATCCGGTGATCACCGGCGCCGACAAGAGCCGCGCGATCCATCCCATCCGGAGCACGCCGCTGGCCGCCACCAGCACGCCGATCATCAGGGCGAGAAGGGCGGCCAGCGGCAGATAATCCGCGGTGCCGGCGACCGCCAGAAGGGCGGGGCTGGCGGCGAAAATCGGGGCGATGGTGGAGTCCGCTCCGACCGAAAGATAGCGGTTGGATCCGGCGAAATAAAATCCCAGCGAGGCGGCGACGAAAACCGCCAAACCGACGGAAGCAGGCACGCCGGCAAGCCGCGCCGTCGCCATCTGTTCGGGGATCGCCACCGCCGCCAGCGCCAGGGCGGCGATTAAATCACGGCCGGCATTCCCCCGCGCCGGAATGAGGCCGGCGCGATAGCGTCCAAGCCCATCCGGTTCCTTTTGCTGCGCCATTGGCTTTGCCCCGCCGTGACCGGCAATTTGATATCACAACTCGCGCGGCTGTGCTGGTCGTGGCCGAAGATCCTATGCGGCGCCGGACCCGGTCCGCGCCGCAATGGCGTGGATCACCGCCGCCATGTCGGACTGGGCATATCCCCCGGCCAGGGCTTCGCCATAAAGCGCTTCGCAAACTTCGATCAGCGGCGCGGCTGCCCCGCTTGCGCGCGCCGCTTCAAGCGCCAGCCGACTGTTCTTGAGCACATCCGGGATCGCGGCCTGAACCGAAAAATCATGCCCGGCCAGCTTGGCCGCCTTCACCCGCGACACGTCGCTCGCCATCGGACCCGCATCCAGCACCGCCTGCAATTGCCGCAGATCCAGCCGGTTCCGCTCGGCGAAATGAAAGGCTTCCGCCAGCCCGGTCACCATGGGAATGAGAAAGAGATTGACCGCCAGTTTCATCAAAAGCGCGTTGGGGACCGGGCCGCAGGGAAATGTCTGGCGGCAGATGGGCTGCAGCAGGTTGCGGACTTCTTCCACGCTTTCAGGCGCGCCCGCCAGCATCGCGACAAGCTCGCCCGCCTCCGCCGGCTTGACCGAGCCGGACACCGGCGCTTCGACATAGCGGCCGCCGGCGGCCAGGATATCGGCTTCCAGGCGGCGGGAATAGGCGGGCGCCGTGGTTCCCATATGCACGATGACATGGCCGGCGACCTTGTCGGTAAAGGCGGGCGTGTTCCGGCCCAGCACCGCATCGATCGCGGCGTCGTCCGCCAGCATCAGGATCACGATGCGGGTCTGGCGGAACAATTTGTCGACACTGCCCGCGACTTTGGCGCCCGCCGCGCGCAAGGATTCGCTGCCCGCCACGGAACGGTTCCAGACCGTCAGCGGTGTGCCCGCCCGGGCAAGATTGAGGGCCATGGGCTGTCCCATGACGCCCAGACCGATAAAGCCGATCTCCATCCCGCCCTCCATCGCGCCGGTTGCTTCAAGAAAGCCTAATCCGGATCGGCGGAAAGAGGGACCGCGCGTCGGCGCAAAGCGGTGCCGCGCTTTGCGCATGCGGGATCCGGCGCCGGTCCGCTATCTCACCGCCATCGAGATCAACGGCACCTATTACGGCTCTCAGAGGCCAGACAGTTTCGGCATGTTGGCGCAAGTGCCACAAGATGAGGGCGCTACGGTATGCCCTGGCGGCGGCACTCCTCATCGGTGCAATTATTCTTGGGATATTCGTTAAACGAAATATCGTAGGCGGAGCCTTTCCCATTCGGTTGAGGGTGGACGTAAGCCTTTATCGTGCTGGCATATCGCGTGATGTGCCGCTCCCCGAACACATCGGTATAGCGGGCCCATCCATAAATCAGGACGGAGGCCTTATTTTGGCTGATGAGAGGAACGAGAGGATATGGAATTGGCAGGCGACCCCCATAGGTATAGCCGCTCGGACCAAGAAAGAGCCTTACGCCATTCCTGGCAACATCGGCGGGATGCCCATTCTCGTCCAAATCAGGGAAGGTATAATCAGAAGGTGGTTGTCCATTGAACCATTTCCAATTTGTCCATATCGTCATTGTACGGGTCGGAGTAATGCCGCTATTTTTCCAGCGGGGCTGGACGTAAAGAATGTTTCCGACGTGGTCTGCTTGAAACAGATCAATAAATATGAAGGCTCTTTGTGTGGCCTCAGTGTCTCTAATTTGATGGGTCAAAATTATTTCTTGGTGGCCGGCGTAGGTCGCGAGTTCGATAGTGAACCACGCAATAAAGATCGTAGCGAAGGCAGTTATCAATCCATCGTAAGGCCTCAGCCAGTTGGCAAGGAGTTTAATCCACCGCCAAACAAGATAGACCCAAAGATCCGTGGCTGGCTTAAAGTAATCTCGGGTTACTTCCTTATAGCTTGGGGCGGCGGTATTGTGGTTAGCGCGCGTGCTTCCTGGAAGGTCCTCGGAGTCATTATCTGCATCAGCGGAATTCTGGTTCTCGTTGGGGGGTTCGAAGCCATTAGTAGGCTCTGACATGCTTGCCTCCACAGGGGCAAGCACACGCCCCTAAATGTCGTCCAACCTTAATCCCTCCCGTTCCAATGCGGCCAGCGCACCGACCAGGAAAGTCGCCAGAAATGTCCCCCGAGCCAGTTTATTGGTCACCGATGCTTTAGTTTCTATAAGCCCGTGTTTTTTCATGCGATTTGCCAATTCTCCATAGGTTATTTCGTTGGTGCCGAATTCGTCTATGTCTGCATCATGAGCGCTCGCGAAACCGAAAATTTTTCTCCCGCAGCTAGGGGCGATGCTCAGCAACGCGCAGATGCGATAGGATCGGCCGGGGAGGGTACCGATGTGACTCAAATCCGGATTGGCGTCGGCGGCTGGGTGTTCGAGCCCTGGCGGAACAATTTCTACCCCAAGGGCCTCAGCCAGAAGCGCGAGCTGGAATATGCCAGCCGCCATCTCACCGCCATCGAGATCAACGGCACCTATTACGGCTCGCAAAGGCCGGAGAGTTTCCAACGCTGGCATGACGAGACCCCGGAGGATTTCGTCTTCGCCCTCAAAGGCCCCCGATTTGCCACCAACCGGCGGGTGCTGGCGGAGGCCAAGGATTTAATCGACCGGTTCCTGGACAGCGGCATCGTCCGGCTGAAGCGCAAGCTCGGTCCCATCAACTGGCAATTCATGGCCACGAAAAAATTCGATGCCGGTGATTTTGCCGCTTTTCTTTCGCATCTGCCGGCCAGCCATGACGGCTTGGCGCTGCGCCATGCGGTGGAGGTGCGCCACCCGAGCTTCGCCTGTGCCGAATTCGTGGCGCTGTGCCGCAAGCATAAGGTGGCGATCATCATCGCCGGCGACAGTCAATTCCCCGTGATCGCCGATGTGACGGGTGATTTCGTCTATGTCCGGATCATGGGCAGCAGCGAAACGGAAAAGCTGGGCTATTCCAAAGCCGCGATCGGCCGATGGGCGGCCCGCGCCAAGGCCTGGTCGCAAGGGGAGGCGCCCAAAGACCTGCCGCTGGTCGCGCCCGCGCCGCCCAAGAAAAAGCGGGACGTGTTTCTATTCGTGATCTCCGGCGCCAAAGAGAAGAATCCGGCGGCGGCCCAGGCCCTGATCGCGGCGCTCTGACCATCGCGCGCCCGCATGGCAGGCCTGCGCTTGTCAAAATGCGCCTTCGCGGCCCAGGATCGTCCGGATATTCCACAGAGAGATGATCATGCGCCTGATCGGAATGCTGGATTCACCCTATGTCCGCCGCACCGCCATCTCCTTGCGATTGTTGGGCCTTGGCTTCGAACTGGCCCAGATCTCGGTATTTCGCAGCATGGAGGAATTCAAGCGCACCAATCCCGTCCTGAAGGTGCCCACGTTCATCACCGATGACGGAACGGCGTTGATGGACTCCACCCTGATCCTGGATTACGCCCAACGCCTGGCCGGCAAGAGCTTGATGCCGAGCCAGGACTATACAAAGGCCTTGCGGCTGATCGGCCTGGCGCTGGCGGCCTGCGAGAAATCGGTGCAAATCTATTATGAGCGCACGCTCCGGCCGGCGGAAAAGCAGCACCAACCCTGGCTCGACCGGGTGAGCGGCCAGTTGCTGGCCGCTTATGGCGCGCTGGAGCGCGAGATCGGCGATTGGCCTTCGGCGCCCTTGCAGCCGGACATCACCGTGGCCGTGGCCTGGTATTTCACCCAGCACACGGTGGCGGATGTCGTGTCCGCCGCCGACCATCCCCGGCTTGCCGCCACTTCGGCCCGGGCCGAGGCGCAGGCGGTGTTCAAGGAATTTGCTTTCTAGCCTTCGCTGGGCTGGCGATGGCGCAGCACGGTCAGCCGCACCTGCGCGCGATGGCGAAAGCCCAGTCTCTCATAGAGAGCGATGGCGCCGGTGTTGTGCGGATAGACATGCAGGAACAGCTGTTCGCCGCGCGCGGCGATTCCGGCGGCGACTTTTCGCATCAGGGCCGCCGCCAGGCCGCGGCCGCGCGCTTCCGGATGGGTGCAGACCGCGCTGATCTCGGTAAAGCCGGGCAGGTGCATCCGTTCGCCCGCCATCGCGATCAACCGGCCATTTTCGCGCACGCCGATGAAATGGCCCATCTCGTGGGTGCGGGCGTGAAACGGACCCGGCTGGGTGAGTTCGGCCAAAGCCCGCATCTCCTCCGCATCGGCCGCACCAAGCGGCCGGATGGGAAAATCATCCGGTTCCTCCGCCACGCACTCCGCAGTCATTTGATTGACCGGTTCCTCGATCAGGACGATCAGGCCGGGTGGCGGCGCAATCGCGAAGCGCTCGACAATGGCCACGCCGCCATCTTTGGGTGTCAACTTGCCCAGCGCCGATAGCTGTTCCGGCGTATAGGCGTCGGCGCCGCCAAAAGGGCTGATTTCCGGAATAAAGCGCAAAGCCGTCCGCGGATCGCCCAGCGCCAGATGCGCCTGCCGGCTGGTAAGCGCGTTCCAGACCGGGCGGTCCAGCGGATGCGAATCTGCCATCGGTGTCCCCCCTTGCCGGCTTTATCTGGGGTTGGCGAGCCGGCAAGGCAAGCGCCCGCCTGGTCTGTGACAGGAGACTGGCCTGCGAAAGGAAAGATGCCATGCCTGCAAAGGCGGTCCGACCGCCGCCGCCGAAGAACCGCGATCGCTCGAGGCGCTCAACCGCATGCGCGCCGCCGAGCCGGTCTTGGTCTCGAACTCGAAAGCCGCGCGGCGGCTTGAGTGGCTCATGTAAACATGGAGCCCCGGATGGACGGTTCGTTGCCGCCGCAAACGTTAAACGAACAGAATCCGGTAACGAGATGATGTGTCCCTGTTGCGCCGGTATCATTTACGACAATTTCCCAATCTTCCGCGAAGATGCGGTGCAGCATGAGGTCTACTTCTTTTCATGCATGAAATGTCCAGGTCCAGGTTGGCGGGCGCCATGAAATACGAACGGCGCGGTTTGTTCCCCGATTCCAAGGTCATTCACCGCCGCCTGTTCGGCGTTTTCTATGAAGAAGACATTTACGACCAATTCTGCGGGCGACTGCCCCGCGCCATGCGGCTGTTCGGCTGGCGCATCGAGAGAGAAGTGCGCCGGCGCAACCTGATCTTCGTGCATGTGCCGCGGGTGGCGGGCACCGCCATCGCGCATGCCCTGTACGGCCCGCGTTGCACCCGCCATCACAGTATCCGCTATTACAAGACCGTGGCGCCTGGTTTCTGGGCCAAGGCCGATTCCTTCGCGGTGCTGCGCGATCCCTTCGACCGGTTCGCCTCCGCTTACGCCTTTGTGCGCGGCGGCGGCACCGAAAGTTGCCATCTCAGCGATGTCTTCCGGCGCCAGACTGAGACCTTGCGCAGTGTGGACGACTATCTCGCCTTCCTGGAAGAACGGGATGAACTGTCACGGGACTTCGTGATGCGGTCGCAAAGCTGGTTCGTCTGCGATCTCAAGACCGGCGCGCCGCTGGTCAAGCGGCTCTTCCTTTACGGGCAGGACGGCGAAGCGTTGGCCGCCTATCTGAAGCGGCACGGGGTAGACAAATTGTCCCGGCTGAATTCGCTGGCGCGGATCCCGCTCGACTTGACGGCGCGGCAGCGGCGCCGGATCGAGCAAATCTATGCCGGCGACTTTGCGCTGGTGGAGACGCTGCAACGCCGGCGGGCGCAGCAGGGACTGACCCTGGCCTGCGTCGCCGGCATTGCCGCCGAATAGCCGCCGAATAGTTATGGATGGCCGCCGGCGCCCTCGATCCGCTCGCCGCTGATCCACCCCGCTTCGTCCGACTCCAGGAAGACCGCGATCCGGGCGATGTCGTCGGGCTGGCCGATCCGGCCCAGGGGCGTGGAGGCCTTGGCCTGGGCTTCGAAATCGCTGCCGATAAAGCCGGCGCTATGGGTGCCTTCGGTCTCGATCATGCCCGGCGCGATGCTGTTGACCCGGATCTTCCGGGGCCCCAATTCCGCCGCCAGCACCCTGGTGATGGAATCCAGCGCTCCCTTGGTGGCGGAATAGACCACCGACTGGGGATAGGCACGGGTGCTGACGATCGAGCTGATATTGATGATGCTGCCGCCGGCCTCGCCGAACGCGGTGGCCGCTTCCTTGGCCGCCAGGATCGGTCCCAGCACATTGGTGTTGAACTGACGATGGAATTCTTCCGGCTTGACGGTCTCAAGCGGATCGAACTGGAAGACGCCGGCATTGTTGATGAGGATACTGGGCGTGCCCAGCGCCTGCTTGGTTTCCTGGAATAGGCGGGTGACATCGTCGGGTTTGGCCATGTCGGCCTTGATCGCCACCGCTTTGCCACCGGCCTTTTCGATCTCGGCCACCACCTTGTCCGCCCCGGATTGGGAGGCGGCGTAATTGACCGCCACGGCGGCCCCTTCACCGGCCAGCGCCTTGGCGATCGCCGCCCCGATGCCCTTGGAGGCGCCCGTCACCACCGCCACCTTGCCCTTGAGTTTGCTCATGAATTTCTCCCGCATGCTTTGGTTCTACGGTTAGATAATTGTCGAAATATCGAATTCAAGCCCTGGGATCTGCAAGCGCCAACCCGGCTCCCCGCGTGCGGGGCCCGGGCAGGGGGAATGGCCGCAGCGACCTTTAGAGGTTGGGCAGGTTGGCGCAGGGCATCAAATCTTCGCCAGCCGCGTCAGATAGGCGCCGAGCAGATCGCGCTTGAGACTAAGATTCATGCACCGTCCGGCGCGGGTGATTTCCACCAGCCCGGCAGTCTCCAATTCCTTGATGTGATGGGAGAGGGTGGCGGCGCTCACCTTTTGCGTCCCCCGGATGGCGGTACAGGAAATCGGCGCGGCCGAAGCCCCGATCTGCTTGAGAATTCTGATAGCGCCGCGGCTCCGCCAGCGCGCGGGCGATCCGCGTGAATTGGCGCTCGGAAAGTTTCGCCTGTGCCATGATCGACCCTAATCCTTCGCCGATTTGTCTGTCCAGATTGTGATTTCCGAATCGTGCGATACTAGGTGTAGATTGGTGTGGTGCTTCGGCTTTTGAAGCTGTGAGCGCATTGGATTGGGGCTTGCCGGCTTTGCCAGCGCCCGGTTGATTGGCAAACTTTCTCGCTTGAGCGCCGATGGAACAGGAAGCCTATCGCCACGTCCCTTATGATGTCGAAGTCGAGCAGGCGCTGCTCGGCGCCATCCTGGTGGACAATCAGGCGCTGGAACGGGTCTCCGCCCTGATTCGGCCGGAGCATTTCTACGATCCGCTGCATGCGCGCATTTTCGAGACCATGAGTCTTCTGGCCGAGCGGGGAAGCTTCGTGATCACCCCGCTCACCCTGCATGCGGCGATGAAGGCCGATCCCGGCCTGATCGAAGTCGGTGGCGCCGCCTATCTGGGGGGCTTGGCCCAGGCCGCGCCGGCCATGCCCAATGTACGCGATTTTGCCCGCATCCTGCATGATCTGGCGGTACGGCGGAGCTTGATCCGGATCGGCGAGGATATCGTCAACACCGCCTATGAGGCGCCCACCGAGAAAGGTCCCGAGAAGCAGATCGCGGAAGCGGAAAAGGCGCTTTATGCCGTCAGCGAGATCCAGCAAATATGGCGAAGGGCCGCTGGAATTCCATGAGGCGCTGCGCCGGGCGGTGGAGAGCGCGGAAAAGGCGCAAGCCCGCGGCGGGCGGATTTCCGGCGTCACCTCCGGTTTCACCGATATCGACCAGCTTCTGGGCGGCTTGCAGCCTTCGGATCTTTTGATCCTGGCCGGGCGTCCGGGCATGGGCAAGACCGCGCTCGGCACCAACATGGCCTTCCATGCCGCGCGAACCTACATCCAGGATATGGAGGCAGGCGCGGAAATCCCCCGCGGCGGGCCGGTCCTGTTCTTTTCGCTGGAAATGGCGGCGCAGCAATTATCCGCCCGTATCCTGGCCGAGCAGACCGAGATCGAGATGTGGAAGATCCGCAATGGCCGCTTCTCCGAAAGCGAATGGGAGAAATTCGTCCTCACCATGCAGGATCTCTCCACCCTGCCGCTTTATATCGACGATACCGGCGGCATCTCGATCGCCCAGATCGCCGCCCGGGCCCGGCGGCTGAAGCGGGAAAAGAAGATCGGCCTGATCATCATCGACTATCTGCAGCTGGTCGAACCCTCCCGCCGCCAGGAAAACCGGGTGCAGGAGATCACCGAGGTCACCAAGGGCCTCAAGACCCTGGCCAAGGAACTGAACGTGCCGGTGCTGGCCTTGTCGCAGCTGTCGCGCGGCGTGGATGCCCGCGACGACAAGCGGCCGGTGCTGTCGGATTTGCGCGAATCCGGCTCCATCGAGCAGGACGCCGATGTGGTGATGTTCGTCTATCGCGAGGAATATTACCTGAAGTCGCGCGAGCCGGATCCGGCCTCCGCCGATCACGCCAAATGGCTGGAGAAATGCGAGCGCGCCCATCGCCGGGCCGAGGTGCTGGTAGAAAAGCATCGCCACGGCGCGACCAACAAGATCGATCTGTATTTCGACGATCGCTTCACCCGCTTCAGCAATCTGGTGGCGGAGAACTAGCCGCCCACCCGCACCAACCGCGCCCGGCCGGTGGCCAGCAGCGCGATCTGTCCCGGCAAGAGCTTGAGGTCGTAGCCGAAGCGGATCAACTCACGCCGGGCATAGCTGAGACCGAATTTCCGCAAATGCGCCCGCCAGCCCTCGATGTCGGAACTGTCGCCGACAAAATCCTGTTGCCGGGCAATCGGCGGCAGGAGCTGCCAAGGCTCGAGCCGGACGAAGATCTTCGAATTGTTGGGATTGAACAGAAGATGATCCACCGGCAGATCGAAGCGCGGGATGGAAACCAGAATTTCGGCCGCCTTGCGCGAAAGGATATAAGCCGCCGCCCCGGTATGGCGCGAGCGCAGGCGGCCCAGCCGGAAGCCCCGGCCGATCTCGGCGAAGTCCGACAGCAGCACGGCCTGGCCCGGCGGGCCATAATGTTCCAGCTTGATGAGATCCAAGCCCCGGGGAATCCACTTTGTTCCGCCCAGCACAAAGTCGGCGCCGGATCTGAGCACCACATCGTCTTCCAGCACCGCCGCGTAATCATCGCCGCTTTCCAGCAACTGTTCCCAGGCGGCGCGGTGGGAGAGCGAGCAACATTTGTCACCCTTGGGAATTTCGCCCAAGGGTCCCTTGGGCGGGAACCAGCGGTCCAGACTTTCCGGCCGGGCATCCCGGGCATCGATCGCCGCCAGCCGGGTCAGGGCAAGCCCCAGCCGGCCGGCTTGTTCCGCCATCGCCGCCCACCGGTCCGGCCGCCGCGCCAGATTGATGAGGTAAATTTTCATTCAGTCTCCTTATCCTATAGCCGTGGGTCTTTGTGAAACACTCGCGGTTGGTGCGGGGCGGCGCCAGGCGGTATGATGCGGGCGGAACAGCCGTGACGCGCGCCCCGGCAAGCCCCGGAAAGACCTGAAAAGACTTCAGAAAGACTTCGTTTGACCGATCACGCCCTGGCTTCTTACGAGAACCGGCCCCAGCGCCTGCCGAACGAGGAAAACCGACGCCAGATCATCGGGCGCGTCGTCTGCTGGGTGCTGGTGGGGCTGGTCCATGTCCCGCTCTTAATTCTTGTTCTGAGCCAATACCGCCAAAGCCATTTCGCCCTGAAGCCGCCCACCGAAACCATTCTGGATCTGACCAGGCTTCCGCGGGGGCTGGCGCCGCCCGTGACCCTGGTCCGGCCGGAGGTGCAGCACGCCACTCCGCCGGTCATCACCAACGCGCCGGTGATCGTGGTGCCGCCGCCCAATCCTGAACAGACCATGCCCAAGACCCCCGCCGACATCCTCAAGGCGATCGGCGAGGCGCTTTCCTGCGGGGCGGAGAATTTCGAGAATCTGACCCAGGCCGAACGCGCCCGCTGCAGGCACGAGCCCTGGATCGCGCGCAAGCTTCCCAACGGCACCATCGTGCTGGAAGCGGCCAATCCGTCGCCCTTCGCGCCTGCTCCAGCGCCCAAGCTCTCCGGCGCCGACGCCTTGCGCCACCAGACCCAGACCGCGCCGCCTTGCCCGATCATGCTCAACACCCCTTGCCTGGAAAATGTCCCCAAGATCGGGATCGGCATTCCCACCAACTAGACGCCAAGGCCTCTCCAGGCCATTGTCCGGCCATGACGGAAAGCCAGTTCGAAGCCTGCCGCCTGACCGTGCGGCTGGGGGCGATTGCGGAAAATTACAAGAATTTCCAGCGCCAGGCGGGCCCTGCCGCGGTGGCCGGGGTGGTCAAGGCCGACGCCTATGGGTTGGGCGCCGCCTTTGTGGGGCCGACGCTCACCATGGCGGGATGCGACACGTTTTTCGTCGCCCGGCTGGAGGAGGGCCTGGCGCTCCGCCCGGTTGTGGGGGAGGGTCCGCGCATCTTCGTATTGGATGGGGCGCCGCCGGACGCGGTGCCGGCGCTCATCACCCATCGCCTGACACCGGTGCTGAATTCGCTGGCCCAGATCGCCAGCTGGAATGCCGCCGCCCAAGCGTCGCGGCAGGATCTGGATGCCGCCATCCATATCGATACCGGCATGAACCGGCTGGGGCTGCCGGGCGAGGAATTGTCGTGCCTGTCGGGCGAATGGAAGGCCCGGCTCAAGCATCTCAATCCGGTTCTGTTGATGAGCCATCTCGCCTGCGGCGACGAGCCCCACAACAAAATGAATGAGCGGCAGCTGGAGCGCTTTCGCACCGCGCTCGCCATGCTGCCGCCGGCGCCGGCCAGTCTGGCGGCGTCCGGCGGGGTGTTTCTGGGCAAGCCTTATCGCTTCGATCTGGTGCGCGCCGGCATCGGCCTTTACGGCGGCGCGCCCCAGGAAGGCGGCAAGCCGATGAAAACGGTGGCGGTCCTGACCGCCGGGTTGCTGCAATTGCGCCGAATTGACTCAGGCGAGAGCGTTGGCTACGCAGCCACCTTCCGCGCCAGGCGGCCGACCCTGCTCGCCACCGCGGCGCTGGGTTATGCCGGCGGCATACCGAGGGCCCTGTCCAATCGGGGCTTCGGCGTCATTGCGGGCCGGCGCGCCGCGTTCGCGGGCCGCGTTTCGATGGACACGACCACGCTGGATGTGACCGATCTGGCGGGGCTGAAGACAGGAGACGTGGTGGAGTTTCTGGGCGACCATATGCTGCTGGAGGAGGTGGCGGCGCTGGCCGGCACCAACGCCTATGAGGTTCTCACCGGCCTCAAAGCGCCGCGTCATTACAGCGAGGCCGCATGAACCCGTTTGCCGTCATCGGCCGTCCTGTCATGTCGCTTCTGGCCGAGATCGGCCGGCTGTCCACCTTCACGGGGCAGGCTCTGGCCTCCTGCGTCAGCCCGCCGGTCTATGGCCGGCTGATCCTGGGGCAGATGCTGCGGATCGGCTATTTCTCGCTGCCGGTGGTGGGGCTCACCGCTTTCTTCACCGGCGGCGCGCTGGCGCTGCAGATCTATCTGGGCGGCAACCGCTATGGCGCCGAATCCATCGTGCCGCAGATCGTGGTCTTAGGGATCACCCGCGAACTGGGCCCGGTGATCGCCGGGCTGATGGTGGCGGGCCGGGTCGCCGCCGCCATCGCCGCCGAGATCGGCACCATGCGGGTCACCGAGCAGATCGACGCGCTGACCACACTCGCCACCAATCCGGTCAAATATCTGGTGGTGCCGCAGGCTGGTGGCGGCGGTGATCTGCATGCCGATATTGGTGGGCGTGGCCGATTCCATCGGCGTGTTCGGCGGCTATGTGGTGTCGACCGAAAGTTTGGGCTTCACCGGCTCGGTCTATCTCAAGAACACGATGGATTTCGCCACCAACCAGGACGTCACTTCCGGCCTGATCAAGGCGGCGGTGTTCGGATTCATCATCGCCCTGATGGGCTGCTATAACGGCTTCAATTCCAAGGGCGGCGCCCAGGGCGTGGGCAACGCCACCACCAACGCGGTGGTGTCGGCCTCGATCCTGATCCTGGCCGCCAATTATCTCCTGACCTCGATCCTGTTCTCCACATGACCGCCAAAATCGAACTGATCGGGATGAAGAAGCGGTTCGGGCCCAAGGTGGTGCTGGACGGCATCGACCTGGCCATCGAAAAACAGTCCTCCACCGTGATCATCGGCGGCTCGGGCACCGGCAAGTCGGTGGCGATCAAATGCATCCTGGGCATTCTCACCCCGGAGGAGGGCACCGTCCTGGTGGATGGCGAGGACGTGACCCGGCTGAAGGGGGCGGCCCGCGATCCCCTGATGCGGAAATTCGGCATGCTGTTCCAGAACTCGGCTTTGTTCGACAGTCTGCCGGTCTGGGAGAATGTCGCTTTCGGCCTGATCCAGGGCCATGGCATGGCCCGGTCCAAGGCCAAGGATGTCGCCATCGAAAAGCTGGCCAAGGTGGGGCTGACCAGCGACGTGGCCTATCTCAGCCCGTCGGAACTGTCGGGCGGCATGCAGAAGCGGGTGGGCCTGGCGCGCGCCATCGCGGCGGATCCCGAGATCATCTTTTTCGACGAACCCACCACCGGGCTCGATCCGATCATGGCCGACATCATCAACAATCTGATCATTTCGACGGTCAAGGATGTGGGGGCCACCGCCCTTTCCATCACCCATGACATGGTGAGCGCCCGCAAGATCTCCGACCGTATCGCCATGCTCTATCAGGGCAGGATCATCTGGCAGGGCCCGACCGGGGCGATCGACCATAGCGGCAATCCTTATGTGGAGCAGTTCATCCACGGAAGAGCGGAAGGCCCAATCAAAATGGCGGTCAAGGCGTAAGTGCCGGCCGCGCCGAATTCGCTTTCGGATCATTACGCGGAATTCGCCTGCGCCGCCGCGGGTCGTTCGCCGCTCTATGTCGAACTGGCGAACGGAGTGGCGCGGGATGGCGAATTGCAGGGCCCGATCGCCGCGCTGCCTCCGGAAAAGCAGCAGCCCAATCTTCTGTTCGGGGCGATGAAATATCTGTTCGGCGCGGCGCAGGACTGGCCGCATTTTCGAAGCCTGGCGTTGGATCACTGGCCCGAGGTGGAAAGGGTGATGCGGGCGCGCCGCACCCAGACCAACGAACCGGCGCGCTGCGCCACCTTGCTGCCGGTCCTGGCCCAGTTGCCTCAGCCTTTGGCGTTGTTGGAAGTGGGGGCTTCGGCGGGCCTCTGCCTGCTCCCGGACAAATATGCCTATGACTATGGCGGGCACAGGATCGCTCCGTCCGTTCCGGTAACGGACGCGCCCGTCTTTCATTGCATTGCCGATGCCGCCACGCCGATCCCGTCGCGCAATATCGAGGTGGTGTGGCGGGCGGGCCTGGATCTGGAGCCACTCGATGTCGCCAATGACGATGACATGCGCTGGCTCAAGGCGCTGGTCTGGCCGGGCGAGGGGGAACGCGAAACCCTGCTGGCCAAGGCCATCGCCATCGCCCGCGCCGATCCGCCGCGTCTGGTCCGGGGCGATCTCCGCCGCGACTTGCGGGCGCTGGCGGCGGAGGCGCCGAAAGCGGCGAGCTTGGTGGTCTATCACAGCGCGGTGCTGAATTATGTGCGCGATCCCGCCCAGCGGGCCCAATTCGCCGAGAGCGCGCGCGCCACCGGAGCCCGCTGGATCGCGAATGAGGGCCAGGACGTGTTCTTCCCGGGCAACCAGCGCGCCTGGCCGGCAGGCTCTTTTTTCATCCTGACCTTGGACGGCAAGCCCCTGGCGCGCACCGAATCCCATGGCGCCTCGATCGACTGGCTGGCTTGACGGCTGTGCTAAACTAGAATCATGGCGAAAAATTCCACCCAGTTCGTCTGCCAGGCGTGCGGCGCGGTCCATGCCAAATGGTCGGGCAAATGCGAGGCCTGCGGCGGCTGGAACACCGTCACCGAGGAAGGCGCGGCCCCGCCCATCGGCGGCGGCGCCCCGCGCCGGATCAAGGGCCGAAAATTCGCGCTGGAAGACCTCAAGAGCGATGACGCCCCGCCGGCCCGGCTGGTCACCGGCATCATCGAATTCGACCGGGTCTGCGGCGGCGGGCTGGTGCCGGGCTCGGCCCTCCTGGTGGGCGGCGATCCCGGCATCGGCAAATCCACCCTGATCCTGCAGGCCTTGGGCGAATTCGTCCGGGGAGGCGGGCATGCGGTCTATATCTCCGGCGAGGAAGCTTTGGCGCAGGTGCGCATGCGCGGCGCCCGCATGGGGCTTTCCGGCGCGCCGCTGGCGTTGGGCGCGGCCACCAATGTCGAGGACATCCTGGCCACGTTGGAATCCGCTTCTTTTCATGGGAAGAATGGGCCGCCCGGCATCGTCGCCATCGACTCCATCCAGACCGTATGGACCGGCGCGCTTGGATGCCGCGCCGGGCACCATCGCCCAGGTGCGCACCGCCAGCTTCGATCTGGTGCGCTATGCCAAATCCTCCGGCGCCGCCCTGATCCTGGTCGGCCATGTCACCAAGGAGGGCCAGATCGCCGGCCCCAAGGCGGTGGAGCATCTGGTGGATGCGGTGCTCTATTTCGAAGGCGAGCGCGGCCATCATTTCCGGGTGCTCAGGGCGGTGAAGAACCGGTTCGGGCCCACCGACGAAATCGGCGTGTTCGAGATGACGGGCAGGGGCCTGGCCGAGGTGGCCAATCCGTCGGCGCTGTTTCTGGGCGACCGCGAATCCAGCGCGCCCGGCACGGCGGTGTTCGCCGGCCTTGAAGGCACCCGCCCGCTTCTGTGCGAGATCCAGGCGCTGGTGGCGCCCACCGGCTATGGCACGCCGCGCCGCGCCGTGGTGGGCTGGGACACCGGACGGCTGGCGATGATCCTGGCGGTGCTGGATGCGCGGGCGGGCCTGGGCATTTCCGGCTCCGATGTCTATCTCAATATCGCCGGCGGCCTGAAGATCAACGAACCGGCCTGCGACCTGGCCGCCGCCGCGGCCCTGGTTTCGTCCTTCGGCGGCGAGCCCTTGCCCCGGGACAGCGTGTTTTTCGGCGAGATTTCGCTGTCGGGCGACATCCGCCCGGTTCCCCAGGCCGAGGCGCGGCTGAAGGAAGCGGCCAAGCTGGGCTTCAAACAGGCTTTCATCCCCAAGGGAACCAAGGCCGAAGGCGCGGGACTGAAACTGAGCGAGGTTGGAAATGTGGCCGATCTTCTGGATTTTGCGCCCCGCCCGGCGCTGGCCGGGCCCCGAAAGGGGGCTCCGGCGCATTAACAAGTCCGGTCCCGTCGCGTAAGGCTGCGCCAGAATCGGACAAAACTGCTAGACTCGAATCATGGTGTTGCCCGTTACCTTCGTGGACATATTGGTGGTCCTGGTGCTGCTGATCTCGGCCGCCGCTCGCCGCCTGGCGCGGATTCATGTCCGAGACGCTTTCGATCTTCGCCTGGGCGGCGGCGGCTTTCTCCACGCTTTATTTCGGCCCCTGGATGGTGCCTCTGATGCGCGGCATCATTTCCTCGCAATGGCTGGCGGCGGTGGCGGCTTATGCCGGCATCTTCCTGGTGGTGCTGATTCCATTGTCCTTCATCAGCTACCGCTTCGCCGAGGCGGTGCGGCATTCGCCCATCGGTCCGCTAGACCGGGCGCTGGGCATCGCCTTTGGCGTGGTTCGGGGCTTGGTGATCGTGGGATTGGCTTACATGGCGTTCACCTATTTCGTGCCCATCCACGACCAGCCTTCCGCGCTGACCCAGGCCCGCACCCTGCCGGTGGTGCAATCGTCCGCGGAAGTTCTCTTGTCCCTGGCGCCCAGCCGCGATTACACCGATTTCGCCATCCGGCCGCCGCCGAGTTCCGACAAATTGGGCGACCTGATCCGGCGAAATAGCGTGGTAAATCAGCGGGCTGAGGATCATGTGCCACACAAGGACATATCCGCCCAGCGGACGCAGAAAGCCTATGGCGCCAAGGACCGCCGCGCGCTAGACAACCTCCTGCAGGCGACGGAAAGCGGCGGAAGCGGCAAGCCATGACCGGCCAGAAAGACTTCAATTCGGACGCGGACACGCTGCATGAGGAGTGCGGCGTTTTCGGCATTTATGGGCATGCCGATGCCGGCGCCTTGAGCGTGCTGGGCCTGCACGCGCTTCAGCATCGCGGCCAGGAGGCCGCCGGCATCGTCACCTACGACAAAGGCCAGTTCATCGCCGAGCGGCATCTGGGCCTGGTGGGCGATGCTTTCGGCCGCAAGTCCGACGCCGCCAAGAATCTCAAGGGCGAATATGCGGTGGGCCATGTGCGCTATTCCACCACCGGCGGCTCCAACGCCCGCAACATCCAGCCGATCTTCGCCGATCTGGCCGGCGGCGGCATTGCCGTCGCCCATAACGGCAATCTCACCAACGCCCATACGCTTGCGCACCGAGCTGGTGGCGCAGGGCGCGATCTTCCAGTCCACCTCCGACACCGAGACCATCGTGCATCTGGCGGCGCGCAGCAGTTGCGCGCGGATCGTCGATAAGCTGATCGACGCGCTGCGCCAGGTGGAAGGCGCCTATTCGCTGGTGGCGCTCACCTCCAAGAAGCTGATCGGGGTGCGCGATCCCTTCGGGGTGCGCCCGCTGGTGCTGGGCGATCTGGAAGGGGCGCCCATCCTGGCCTCGGAAACCTGCGCCCTGGACATTATCGGCGCGCGACTATGTCCGCGACATCAAGCCGGGCGAGATGGTGGTGATCACCCAGGACGGCATCGAAAGCCATTTTCCCTTCAAGCCGCAGCCCAGCCGTTTCTGCGTGTTCGAATATATCTATTTCTCCCGTCCCGACTCCACTTTGGAGGGCCGCAACGTCTATGAGGCGCGCAAGCGCATCGGCAAGGTGCTGGCCGAGGAATCGCCGGTCGCCGCCGACATGGTGATCCCGGTGCCCGATTCCGGCGTGCCGGCGGCGCTCGGCTTCGCCAACCAGGCCGGCATTCCCTTCGAATTCGGCATCATCCGCAACCATTATGTCGGGCGCACCTTCATCGAGCCGTCCGACCGCATCCGCCATCTCGGGGTCCGGCTCAAGCACAACCCCAACCGCGCCAAGCTCAAGGGCAGGCGGGTAATTCTGGTGGACGATTCCATCGTGCGCGGCACCACCTCGAAGAAGATCGTGTCGATGGTGCGCGACGCCGGCGCCAGCGAAGTGCATTTCCGGGTCGCCAGCCCGCCCACCACCCATTCCTGCTTCTATGGCGTGGATACGCCCAATACCGACGATCTTCTCGCCCATCGCATGGATGTGGAAGACATGCGCCGCTTCATCGGCGCCGACAGCCTGGCCTTCATTTCCATGAACGGCCTCTACCGGGCGATGGGCAAGCCGGCCCGCGACGCCCGCGCCCCTGGCTTCTGCGACGCCTGTTTCACCGGCGAATATCCGATCGAGCTCACCGATATATCCGGCGGCGCCCGCGACCGCCAACTGTCGCTCCTGGCCGACGTCGCATAAGAACTTGTCATGGCCTGCCAACCAGCGTAGCCAAGCGCGTGCGGGCCATCCATTGAACAGATATTTTCATGAATAAGAGATTTTCCGGGCGTATCGCGCTCGTGACGGGTGCTTCGCGCGGCATCGGCCGCGCCGCCGCGATCGCGCTGGGCGGGGAGGGCGCCCATGTCATCTGCGTCGCCCGCACCGTGGGCGGGCTGGAAGAGACCGACGACGCCATCCAGAAAGCCGGCGGCACCGCCACCCTGGTGCCGCTCAATCTCAAGGATTTCGCCGCGATCGACCGGCTGGGCGCCTCGATCTTCGAGCGCTGGAAAAAGCTCGACGCGTTTTTCGGCAATGCCGGCACATTGGGGGTCCTGACCCCGCTTGCGCATCTGGATCCCAAGGTTTTCCAGGAGCTGATGGACATCAATGTCACCGCCAACTGGCGGCTGATCCGCTCCCTCGATCCCCTGCTGCGCCAGTCGGATGCGGGCCGCGCCCTGTTCGTCACCTCGGCGGCGGCGCGCCATCACACGCCTTTCTGGGGCGGCTATGCCATGAGCAAGGCGGCATTGGAAACGCTGGCCCTCACCTATGCCGCGGAATTGAGCGGCACCGCTGTCAAAGTCAATCTGCTGGATCCGGGGCCGGTGCGCACTTTGATGCGCGCCAAGGCGATGCCGGGCGAGGATCCCGCCACCCTGCCGCGCCCGGAAGAACTGACCCCGCTGATCCTGGAGACCCTGTCGCCTGCCTGCGACAAGACCGGCGAGTTGATCAAATTCCGCAAGTGATCATTTCGGATCATAGGGATTTTTGGTGTTGCGCATCAGAAGCCGCATCGGCACGCCCTGAAGACCGAAATTTTCCCTGCAGGCCGTTGATCAGATAGCGCAGATAATCCTCCGGCAGATCATCCAGCTGATTGCCGAACAGCGCGAATGTGGGCGGCCGCGCCTTGATCTGGGTCATATAGCGGATGCGCACCCGCCGGCCCCTGACCGCGGGCGGGGCATGGCGGGCAAGCGCGCCTTCCAGAAAGCGGTTCAGCGCGGCGGTGGGCACCCGGCTGTTCCAGGCCTGGTCCGCGGCCAGGATGGCGGCGGGCAGCCGGTCCAGACCCTCGCCGGTGCGGGCCGAGACCGCCACCAGTTCGGCGCCCGCCACTTGCGGCAACAGCCGGTCCAGCATTTCGCGCAATTGCGAAATCGCGCCCGGCTTATTCTCCTTCAAGTCCCATTTGTTGACCGCGAAGACGATGGCGCGGCCTTCCCGCGCGATCAGGTCGGCGATGGTGAGATCCTGTTTCTCGAAAGGCTGGGCGGCGTCGATCATCACGATGACGCAATCGGCGAAGCGGATGGCCTGCAAGGTGGAGGCCACCGACATCTCCTCCAGACTTTCGCCGGCCACCCGCGCCTTTTTGCGCAGGCCCGCGGTGTCATGCAGCAGGACCTGCCGCTCCTCGATCCGCCAGGGCGCGGTGATGGCGTCACGGGTGAGCCCGGCTTCCGGCCCGGTGATGGAGCGGTCCTCGCCCAGCAGCTGGTTGAAAAGGCTCGATTTGCCGACATTGGGCCGGCCCACCAGCGCAAGCTTGAGCGGCCTTGCCCGGTAATCGAAGTCGGTTTCTTCCGGTTCGGTCTCCGAAATTTCTTCCGGTTCGACGACCGCCGTCGATGGAACCAGCTCCCGCAGCGAAGCCGCCAAGGCCTCCACGCCCAGCGCATGTTCCGCGGACATCGCCAGCGGTTCGCCAAAGCCGAGGGCAAAGGCTTCCGCCGGCGGTCCGGTCCGGCCTTCGCATTTGTTGGCGATCAGGATCACCGGCTTGCCGGCCCGGTGCAGCGCCGCCGCGATGATCTCGTCGCCGGCGGTGACCCCGGCGCGGGCGTCGATCACGAACAACAGGGCATCGGCTTCGGCGATGGCGGCCTGGGTCTGGCCGGTCATACGCGCGCTCAAAGTGTCGGGCGCCGCTTCCTCGAAGCCGGCGGTATCGATCAGATTGAGCGCCATGCCGTCGAACACCGCCTCCGCCATGCGGCGGTCGCGGGTGACGCCGGGCGTGTCATGGACGATGGCCATCCGCCGTCCGGCGATGCGGTTGAACAGGCTGGATTTGCCGACATTCGGTCTGCCGACAATCGCCACCGTAAACGGGCGCGGTTCTTTTGGTCCCTGGCTTTGTCGCGCGTCGCTCATGGACGTCATGTCCACATCGCTCCTTGCTCCTGCCCAGGAATTCAAAATTCCTCGCGCCCGGAGCGGCAGTCTGGGATGGAGAGATGCCTCTATTTCAGAGCCACCAGATCGCCGTCATTGGTATAGACATAGACGATGTCGTTGGCCACGATCGGCGCGATATTGGTGCCGTCCGGTATCTCGACTCGGCCCATCAGCCGGCCGGTATAGGGCGAGATGGCTTCGGCATAGCCGTTCGTCGACACCAGGATCAGCTTGTCGGACACCAGCACCGGGCCCGCCCACAGGATCGGGCGGCGCTTGTCTTCGGGATTCTCGTACCGCGGCAGTTGATGAACCCAGCGCACCCGGCCTTCCTTGCGGGTCAGGCACAGAAGATCGCCATCGCCGGTCACCACATAGACATAGTCGCCCGCCGCCCAGGGGGTCTGGGTGCCGCCGATCTCGCGGGTCCAGGCGCGATCGCCGGAGGCCAGCGCGATCGCCGCCATAACGCCGCCATGGCTGATGGCGAACACCAGGTCGCGGTCGACCACCGGGCGGGCGGCGATGTCGTCCAGTTCGGACAGGGCGGTGACCTGGCCAGAATGGGACAGGACATCGTTCCAGGCCTGCTGGCCGTTCTGTACCCGAAGCGCGAACAATTCGCCGGAGGTATAGGGCGCGATCACGAATTCGCCCGCCACCGCGGCGCTGGTGGAGGCGAAGATGCCCGCCGACTCCGCCACCCCCTGCTGGTCCCACAAGGCATGGCCGTCGGATTCGGCGAAGGCATAGAAATGATTGTCGTTGGTCGAAAAGAAGATGCGCCCGCCATTGACCACCGGGGCGTTGACGATGGGGACCCCCAGATTGTGGCGCCAGATTTCGCGGCCGGTCGCCGCATCCATCGCGATCAGCACGCCGAAACCGGAGGTGACGAAGATCTTGCCGGCGTCATAGGCGACCCCGCCGCCCATGCCGGAGACCGGATTGATGGTGTTGGGCTTGCCCAAAAGCCCCCAAAGGGTGGGCATGTCGGTGCCGTTCTTGGGCGCCAGCCTTTTGTCCCAGACTTCCTCGCCGGTCTCGGCATTGAAGGCATAGACATGGGCTTCGGAATCCAGCGTGAAGATGCGCCCGCCGCCCACCACCGGCGAGGCGCTCAAGCGCGAATCGGAATTCGATCCCTTGCCGGCATCCACGTCCCAGATCTGGCGCAGATGGCCGTTGGCCTCCAGGTGATACATGGCGTTGGAGGCATAGCCGCCGGGCTCAGGCCATTCGGTGTTGCGATAGGGCGCCGGCAGGAGCACCCGCGTATTCTGGATGGTCGGGATCGGGCTTGAGCGCGCTGTCCAGGGCTTCGAGCGGAATCCGCTCGCCGCGCAGCTTGCTTTTGCTGGACGCCGCGAACCAGTCGCTCACCGTATCGGTGACGCCCTCCCAGATCGAACAGCCGGAAACGAGAAGCGCGAGCGCGAGCACCGAAGCCAGACGCAGGCGCTGGGATGTGCGGATCATGGTTTGGCTGGAACTCCGGCGGCGGATGGCGGCGCCGCGGCGCCGGGGGCGGGAACCAGCAGGCTGGGCGGCACCGTGCCGTAATCCTTGTCGCCACCCTGTTTCAGAAACGTGCCCATGGCGCGGGCGCGGGTGCGCAGTTCCGGCGGCGATTGGGGATCGTTGGCCAGGGTCTCGAATTCGCCGGCCGCCTTGGCGATCTGATTGCTGTGGAAATCGCTATAGGCGAGAATCTCGTTGGCCAATTGCCGCCAGGCACTGGCCGGATCGCGCAGCGGTGCCAAGAGCGTCTCCAGATCGGCGCGCGAAGACGTGTCGGCCAGCGCCCAGCCGGCGCGCAACCGCGCCACCGCGCCGATGCCGCCCTGGTCCGCATTGGCGATCTGCTTATAGAGCGTGATGGCGCCGTCCTTCTGGCCGGAGGCCAGCATGCTGTTGGCCTGTTCCAGCTCGGCCAGCAAGCGGTAGCCGCCGGGCGCGGTCTTGGCCAGGTCGGCGAAGGCCTGGGCGGCGGCCTTGGGATCGGCGATCTGCTGGGCGGCGGCGAAGGCCGTGGAGGCCTTGTTGCGCTGGGTGGCCTGGTAACGCTGCCAGAGTTCGAAACCGGCAATGCCGATCACCACCACCGCGATCAGGGCGATGATGTAATCGCCATACTTCTTCCAAAGCTTTTCCAGCTTTTCGCGGCGAACGTCCTCTTCGACCTCGCGGAAGATGTCACTCAACGGATGATCCTTTCGGCTGGCCCTCGGTCCGGCTTTTTCGCGGAAGCCCTTGAGGGCACAGGTTCATTAGCCCGCCCCGGGGGCCGGGCGCAATCGGGTATCGCGTTCATCTTCGGGAACGGGCGGGGCGCAATAATGGCTTGACAGGCGGGTTCGAAGCTTGATAGTTAAGTACATGCTTAACTATCAGACGGACCTCGATCTGGCTTTTCAGGCTCTCGCCGACCCAGCCCGCCGGGCCATGGTGGAGCGGCTGACCTTGGGGCCGGCCAGTGTCAGCGAACTGGCAAGGCCGCTGCCCATGTCGCTTCCCGCGGTGATGCTGCATTTGAAGGTGCTGGAGGAAAGCGGGCTGGTGAAAAGCCAGAAGATGGGGCGGGTGAGGACCTGCCGCCTCGAACCCAAGATGTTTTCCCAGGCCGAGCGCTGGATCGCCGAGCGCCGCCAGATGTGGGAGCGCAATCTCGACCGTCTGGGGGCTTTTCTCGAACAGACAAGACCGGAGAATGAAAAATGAGGACGCTTGTATCCCTGATTCATCTTTCGCTGGATGGATTCTGTGCCGGCCCCAAGGGCGAGATGGACTGGATTACCATCACTCCCGCCATCTTCGAAGACGCCAACCGCCTGATCGTAACCGCGGGCGCGGCGGTCTATGGCCGCACCACCTATGGGATGATGCGCGGTTATTGGCCCAGCATACTCAACGACGAGAAGGCCCCGGCCGACCGGCGGGCCCATGCGCGCTGGGTCGAAAATGTCGAGAAAATCACTTTCTCCGGCTCCCTTGCCGCCAGCGATTGGAACAATGTCCATCTGAAGCGCGATGCGAAAGACATTCTCGAACTGAAGCAGGGCGAAGGCGGAAGCCTGCTGATCTTTGGCAGCCCGGGGCTGGTGAGAAGCTTCCAGGCGATCGACGCGATCGACGAATATTGGATGTTTCTCAATCCGGTTCTTCTGGGCGAGGGGATACGGTTTTTCCACGATCCGCACAAAACCCGCTTTCAGATCGCCGACACGAGACGCTTTGATCCCGACGTCATGCGGATTCGCTATGTCCGCCGGGGATCCTGAAAATCTTCCTATCGCAAAGGCAGAAACCATGACCAACCATTCCGTCGTCCATGCCAGTTTCACCATCACCCGGGTCTGGAAGGCAAGCCCGGCGCGCGTGTTTCAGGCCTTCGCCAACAAGGAGGCCAAGGACAAATGGTTCGCGGGTCCGCCGGACTGGACCCCGCTCAAGCGCGAATTCGATTTCCGCGAGGGCGGCCGCGAACATCTGGCCGGCCGTCATCCGAACGGCATGGTCTCGGTGTTCGACTGCCTCTATCAGGACATCGTGCCCAATCAACGCATCATCTACAGCTATGTGATGCATCTGGACGGACGGAAGATCTCGGTGTCGCAAGCGGCCATCGAACTGGAGCCGGAAGGCGGCGGCACCAAGCTCATCCTCACCGAATATGGCGATTATCTGGACGGCTATGACGATGCCGGCTCGCGCGAGCACGGCACCAATCTTTTGATGGACGCGCTGGGCAAATCGCTGGCGGATTAGATCCGCCTGTTCCCAAAACAAAACCCGGCCCTTTGTGGGGACCGGTATATGAGGATTGCGCACGGATGTCCCACTTCCGAGCGGGCCATCTGTGCTTCCCCATTCTTAAGGGTGAGCTTGAGGGTCGGCGCTTGGCGGTGGTCTGCCAAGCCCACTTCCGGCGATGGCGCAAACTGGGCGGAGGCTGCTGAGTTAGGACCGGCTAAAAACAGGCCTGAAATTCGCCGATCAAGTAGGTCATGTAATAGTGAGGTTCAATGTCCATTTTCGGCCGGTGAGCACGACCAGGTCGGCCATGCCGGCGGGTATGAGAAGAAGCGCGGCTTTGCCCGCGCGGTGCGGGGGGCGGGGCTGCCGCTGACCGCGAGTTTCGTGATTTATCGCCGACAATTTCGATCATCTGGACGACATGATCGCGATGGCGGTGGCGATGGGGGCCGGCCGGGTGGAGATCCGGCCTGCGCCTTGTCCGCGGATCACGAGGTCGGGCCCCGCCATCGCCAAGAAGAAGCGCAAACCAGCGCAGGGGAATTCACCTATCGGAACTATCGTGCGGCCGCGCTGGAACCAACGGCCTGATCGCCGGCTGGCAACCAAGTTTCGAATACCGCTAGGTTCTGTCCGTTCCGGCAGTGATCGCCGGAAGAACAAATGGTGCCAGAAGTGGACTTCAAGCCGCTCCGCAAGCTTCTAAAAGTACTGGATTTCGTGCATTTTCACGTTTTGTACCATCGCCATACCAACATCGCTTCCAGGTAACAGCAATGATCGATCAGCAAATTCTGCTTAACACTGCTATTGGATTGCACCAATCGGGTCGTATCCGAGAAGCGCTCAATCTCTACGACAAAATTCTGCCCTGGCAACGGGGTAATGCCCGGTTTCTCTATTTGATCGGCACTGCGAACCTCCAGCTCGGGCAGCTGGGAAAAAGGGATCGAGCTTATTCAAGGCTCGCTCGGAATTTATCCAAACATTTTTTTTCCCCGCACAATAATATTGGCCTTGCACTGCATTCGGCCAAGAAATTGAAGAAGCACTGGCAAGTTATGACAGGGCATTGGCGATCCACCCGGATTTTGCCCCGGCACACAACAATCGGGGCAATGTGCTGCGAGAAATCAGGCGACTGGACGAGGCCCTAGCAAGTTATGACAAGGCGCTAGCGATCAACCCGAACGATGCCGAAGCGCAATACAACCGAGGTATTACCCTACGGGATCTCAAGCGATTAGCCGAAGCACTGGCAAGTTTCGACAAGGCCATCGCTATCAAACCGGACTTTGCCCTGGCACACAATAGCCGAGGCAATGTCCTGCGGGACCTCAATAGGCTGCATGAGGCACTGGCAAGCTACAACAAGCAGCGGCAATCAAACCCGACTCCGCCGAAGCATACTGCAATCGTGGTACCACTCTGCGAGATCTCGGGCGACCGGACGAAGCGCTGACAAGTTATGACAAGGCGCTAGGGATCAGCCCAGACAATGCCGAAGTGTACCACAACCGCGGCCATGCTCTGCAGGATCTGGGGCGTCTGGCGCAGGCACTCGCCAGTTTTGATAAAGCCCTGTCGATTGATCCCGGGCATCGTTATGCATTTGGTGGTTTGGCCGATACGGCGCTTCGTCTTTGTGATTGGAAACGCACCGCCAGCTTGGCAATTGAGATTGATGCCCGTGTAAGGAACGCAAAGTCGATCATCGCGCCACTGACGCTGCTGGGCTACAGCGATGATGCTTCGTTGCAGCTTGAATGCGCCAGAAGCTCAATTCAGGATGAGATGGGATCCCCAAAGCAGCCATTGTGGGATGGTACAATTTATCGCCACGACAAAGTTCGCATCGCCTATCTGTCTGCGGATTTCCACGACCATGCCACCGCTCGGCTGACCGCGGAACTCTTCGAAACCCATGACAGGCAGCGTTTCAGCGTGACCGCCATTTCCTATGGCCCTGACGATGGCAGTCCGATGCGGGCGCGGCTTGTCCGGGCTTTCGACGAGTTTATAGATGTGTCCGGCCAAAGCGATGCGGAAGTCGCGCAGTTGTTGCACGACAGGCAAATCGATATCGCCATCGACCTGAAAGGCTACACCCAGGACGGGCGGCCGGCGATCCTGTCGTTCCGCCCCGCCCCGGTCGCGGTGAGTTATCTCGGTTTTCCCGGAAGCATGGGCGCGCCGTTCATCGATTATGTGATTGCCGACGCCGCTGTGCTGCCTCTCTCACAGCAGCCGTATTACGATGAGAAAATTGTGCATCTTCCGCACACTTATCAGGCCAATGATTCCTGCCGCGAAATTGCCGATGCCACACCTAGCCGCGGCGAAGTGGGGTTGCCAGCGACAGGTTTTGTCTTTTGTTGCTTTAACAACAGCCGAAAGATCACCGCGCCAGCGTTCGATATATGGATGCGCCTGTTGACGATGGTGCCGGGAAGCGTGCTGTGGCTTTTAGACGATAATGAAGCGGCCACCGCAAATCTGAAGGCCGCAGCGTTGGAACGCAGCATCGATCCGGCAAGGCTCGTATTTGCGCCTCGCACTTCCCTGCCGGCCCATCTGGCGCGTCATCGGCTGGCGGACCTGTTCATGGACACGCTACCTTATAATGCCCACACCACAGCCAGCGATGCCTTATGGGCCGGGCTGCCAGTTCTGACCTGTCTTGGTTCAACCTTCGCTGGACGGGTTGCAGCAAGTCTTCTGTATGCGATCGGGATGCCAGAATTGGTGACAAATAGTGCGCAAGAATACGAAGAATTGGCCAGCAAACTCGCGCAGGACCGAGACCTGCTCCATTCCCTGCGAAGCAAACTTCAACAAAATCGGCTCACGCACCCTCTGTTCGACACCGACCGATTCCGCCGCAATATTGAAAAAGCATACACCACAATGTGGGAAACGTCTCAGCGGGGTGATGCTCCAAAGCCTTCGCCGTAAATACGGAAACTGTTGCCTCGCAGATCTGACAAGCCAAGCTAAGATTGACCTGACGGCGGACAGCAGCTCAGAGAGCGAGCGCCACAGGGATTGCGATCACGACCGCCACCGCGACCGTGGCCAGGAGCGGCGCGTAGGAGTGAGACGACCCATAGATGTTCCACCCTAAGGTGCCAGCCAGAAATCGGCGACGTCAATTCGGTATGAATTGCCTCGCCACGACGCCGCGAAATAAACCAGCCGCGTCAAACCGACAATTAATTTCAATCAGTAGACGGAGCGAGCAGACGCCCCACTGTGGAACTGGGACATCTGCGCACAATCCTTATATCCCGGCCGTTTGTGGGGCCGGGTTTGCATTCCTATTCACGCCGACGGGATCAGGCCTGGCCGGGCTCTTCCTCGGAGGTTTCGGCATCTTCCGGCTTGGGTCCGGCGCCTTCCTCGAATATCTCCTCGGCGGCGGCCTTCGGCCTCTTCCTCGCTCGGTGCGCTCGGCCAGCACATCCTCGCCGCGGGCCTGGCGCTCGGCTTCGTCCTCGCTGCGCGCGACATTGACGGTGACCGTGACCCGCACTTCCGGATGCAGCACCACCGGGACGGTGAAAAGGCCGATGGCCTTGATCGCCTGGCTGATCTGGACCTGGCCGCGGTCGATGGTGAAGCCGCCGGCTTCCGCCGCCGCCGCCACGTCGCGGGGCGAGACCGAGCCGTAAAGCTGGCCGCGGTCGCCGGCCTGGCGGATCAGCACAAAGGACTGGCCGCTCAGCTTCCGGGCGACGGCTTCGGCATCCTTGCGCCGCTCCAGATTGCGGGCTTCCAGCTGCACCTTCTGGGCCTGGAAATATTCGCGGTTGGCCTTGGTGGCGCGCAGCGCCTTCTTCTTGGGCAGCAGGATAATTGCGGGCAAAGCCGTCCTTGACCCGGACTTCGTCGCCCATCTGGCCCAGCTTCTCGACCCGTTCGAGCAAAATGACTTGCATGGCTCCCTCACTTCACCACATAGGGCAGCAGCGCCATGAACCGCGCCCGCTTGATGGCGTTCGCCAGCATGCGCTGATTCTTGTTCGAGACCGCGGTGATGCGCGACGGCACGATCTTGCCGCGCTCGGAAATGTAGCGCTGCAGCAGCTTCACGTCCTTGTAGTCGATCTTGGGCGCATTGGCGCCGGAGAAGGGATCGGTCTTCTTGCGCCGGAAAAAGGGACGGCGCGTATTGTCGCGATCTCCCCCCGTCCGCCGTCACGCTCGCGGCCCTCATGGGATCCTTCACGATGTCCGCCATGGCTCATTGTGCGGTCTCCACGCTGGTTTCGGCTTCCGGCTTCTCGGCGCGGTCCTCGCGGCGGTTCTTGTTCGACGAGACATCGAACGCATCGACCTTGACGGTGATGTAGCGCAGCACGTCTTCGTTGATCTTGAGCTGGCGCTCCAGCTCGATCACCGCCGCCGACGGCGCGTTGATGTTGAGGAGCACATAATGCCCCTTGCGGTTCTTCTTGATGCGATAGGCAAGCCCGCGCAGGCCCCAATATTCCTGCTTCTCGACCTTGCCGCCTTCGCCTTCGACGATGGTCTTGAGATGGGTGGCCAGTGCGTCCACCGCCTGCGCGCTGATATCCTGGCGCGCGATCAGGAGATGCTCGTAAAGAGCCATGTCCGGTCCTTGTCACAGGCCTGCGGAACGGGGGGAGCGCGGACCGCTCCTCGCCGCTTCGGCTCGTCGGACCCGCGTGACCTCACGCTGCCTCTCAAAGAGGTGTCCCACGACCGCAGCCGTTTGAAGGCCGGCGATATAGGCGAAAGGCCGTCCGCGGGCAAGGAAAACCGCTCTTGCCGCCCGGAAATTCTGTAAAGCCCAGCAATAACAATGGTAAAAGCGGGGCCCCGGCTGGAACCGGGCTTTGAAACCCCGCCGGTCCGGCCGGGGGATGAATTGGGGGGACCTTGGCGGCCCTTCGGCTAAGGGGCGGGGAGAGCATGGCGGATACCGAAGTCACCGGCGCGCGGGCCGAGGCGATCCTGGCCCGCGCCGCCCGCCGGCTGATCCCGATCATGGCCCTGATGTATGTGGCGAGCTTCCTCGACCGGGTGAATGTCGGCTTCGCGGCGCTCACCATGAACCAGCGACCTGAATTTCTCGCCGGAGGTGTTCGGCTTCGGCGCCGGCATCTTCTTCTTCGGCTATTTCTTCTTCGAGGTCCCCTCCAACCTGATGCTGGAAAAGTTCGGCGCGCGGGTGTGGATGTGCCGCATCATGCTGAGCTGGGGGCTGGTCTCGATGGCCACCGCCTTCGTCAAGACCGCTTTCGCTTTTTATGTGCTGCGGTTTCTGCTCGGCCTGGCGGAGGCGGGGCTTTATCCCGGCATGATCCTCTACATGACCTACTGGTTCCCCCAGGCGACCCGGGCGCGGTTCATCTCCCTGTTCCTGGCGGCGGTGCCGGCGGCGAGCGTGATCGGCGGGCCGTTGTCGGGCTGGCTGCTGGGTTTCGATGGCGCGCTGCATGGCTGGCAATGGATGTTCCTGCTGGAAGGCGTGCCGTCCATCCTCTTGGGCGTGGCGGTGTTGTGGTTCCTGCCCGACCGTCCCGAGAGCGCGCCCTGGCTCGATGCCGAGGAGAAGGCGATCCTGCGGGCGCGGCTGGCGGCCGACCGGCGCGAGGATGCCAAGATCGGCGCGCTTTCGGGATTCTGGGAGATGCTGGCCGACAAGCGGATCTGGATCTTCATCGTTCCGGATTTCTCGATCGTGATCGGTCTTTACGGCATGGGGCTGTGGATGCCGCAGATGATCAAGGAACTGGGCTTCACCAATCTCGAAACCGGCTTCCTGGTGGCGCTGCCCTATATCTTCAGCATGGTGGCGATGGTGCTGCTGGGCTATTCCAGCGACCGCAGCGGCGACCGGGTCTGGCATGTGGCGGGTGCCGCCTTTGCCGGCGCTTTGGGTCTTGTGGGCGCGGTCTTGACCCGTAATCCGGTGCTGGTGATGGCGAGTTTCTGTCTTGCCGCCTTCGGCATCTATGGCGCGCTGGCGGTATTCTGGACGCTTCCCACCGCCATGCTGCGCGGCCTGGCGGCGGCGGGCGGGCTGGCGCTGCTCAATTCCTTTTCCAATCTGGGCGGATTTTTCGGTCCCACCTTGATGGGCTGGCTGAAAGGAACCACCGGCACTTACACGCTTGGGCATGTCGCTCCTGGCGGCGATGCTGGTTTTGGCGGGAATTGCCACGCTTTGGATCGGGCAAGGCGTTTTTTTCGGCCCGCGCCTTGACTTGCCTGCGCGCAATTGATTTGTCCTGCCCCGCTATGAATCGCGCATTCCTGTTTCCCGGACAAGGCAGCCAGGCGGTCGGCATGGGCAAGGCGCTGGCCGATGCCTTCCAGCCCGCCCGCGAACTGTTCCAGGAAGTGGACGACGCGCTGTCGCAGAACCTCTCGCGGCTGATGTGGGAGGGACCGGAAAGCGACCTCACCCTGACCGAGAATGCCCAGCCCGCGATCATGGCGGCGTCCGTGGCGGTGGTGCGGGTGCTGGAGAAGGAAGGCGGGCTCGATCTGGCCCGGCATGCGCGGCTGGTCGCCGGCCATTCGCTGGGCGAATATTCCGCGCTCTGCGCCGCCGGCGGCTTCACCCTGGCGGATACGGCGCGGCTGTTGAAGACCCGCGGGGTCGCGATGCAATCCGCGGTGGCGGTGGGCGAAGGCGCGATGGTGGCTCTGATCGGCGCCGATATCGAAACCGCCGAGGCGGTGGCGAAGGACGCGGCCGCGGCCGGCGGCATCTGCGTGGTCGCCAACGACAATGCGCCGGGCCAGGTGGTGCTTTCGGGTTCGAAACAGGCGATGGACCGTGTCGCCGACATCGCCAAGGCCAAGGGCGTCAAGCGCGCCATTCCGCTGGCCGTCTCCGCGCCTTTCCATTGCCCCCTGATGCAGCCCGCGGCCGATGCGATGGCCGAGGCGCTTTCGAAAGTCACCATCCGGCCCTTGGCGGTGCCGGTTCTGGCCAATGTCACCGCGGATCTTTGGCCAGCGATCCGGAACAGGTCCGCCGGCTGCTGGTGGAACAGGTCACCGGCCGGGTGCGCTGGCGAGAAAGCATTCTGGCCTTGCAGGGGCTTGGCGTGGACGGCACGGTGGAAATGGGCGGCAACAAGGTCTTGACCGGCATGGTCAAGCGCATTGACAAAGAGATTCAAACCCTCACTCTCGACACGCCCGAGGAAATCGAAGCATTCGCGAAAGGCCTGTGATGTTCGACCTGACGGGAAAGATAGCGCTCGTGACCGGCGCCGGGAGCATCGGTCAGGAAAAGTGGTTCCCACTTGTCCGTCCGGCCGTGCGACCCCAAATAAACGGAAGCGCCCATGTTTAATCTGACGGGTAAAATCGCACTGGTGACGGGCGCTTCCGGTGGCATTGGCGGTGCCATCGCCAAGGCGCTGCATGCGCAGGGCGCCAGCGTTGTTCTTTCCGGCACCCGCGCCGAGGCGCTGGACTCCCTCAAGGCAGAGCTGGGCGCGCGCGCCTTCACGGTCGCGGCCAATCTTTCCGATCCCGCCTCGGTCGAATCGCTGCCCAAGAAGGCCGAAGAGGCCGCCGGCAGCGCGAATCGACATCCTGGTCAACAATGCCGGCATCACCCGCGACAATCTCTTCATGCGGATGAAGGACGAGGAATGGGATCAGGTGATCGCCGTCGATCTCACCGCCGCCTTCCGCCTGTCGCGGGCGGTGCTGCGCGGCATGATGAAGAAGCGCTGGGGCCGCATCGTCCAGATCACCTCGGTGGTGGGCACGACCGGCAATCCCGGACAGGGCAATTACGCCGCCGCCAAGGCGGGGCTGGTGGGCATGAGCAAGTCGCTGGCCGCCGAGGTCGCGTCCCGCAACATCACCGTCAACGCGGTGGCGCCCGGCTTCATCCAGACCGCGATGACCGATGTGCTGACCGACCAGCAGAAAGAGGCGATCTCGAACCGGATACCGGCGGGACGGATGGGGCTGCCTGAGGAAATCGCCGCCGCGGTGGTCTATCTGGCCTCGGAGGAAGCCGCCTATGTCACCGGCGAAACCATTCATGTTAATGGCGGAATGGCCATGATATAGTAATTATATCAATCATTTATCAGTAAAGTGGCGGGGCTTGGGCGATTATGTTACTGAACCGGTCGCCGGCGGAACATCCCATCAAATGGTGCAACATCCACGGCCCCGCCGTTTCAACGGATCGGGTCTAAAATCTAGGAGAGGCTTTAAAGTCCATGAGCGATACCGCGGAACGCGTGAAGAAGATCGTCGTCGAGCATCTGAATGTGGATGCCGACAAGGTCACCGACAATGCGTCCTTCATTGAAGATCTGGGCGCCGACAGCCTCGACACCGTCGAGCTGGTGATGGCGTTCGAGGAAGAATTCGGCATCGAGATCCCCGACGACGCCGCGGAATCCATCGTGACGGTGGGCGACGCGGTCAAGTATATCGACAAGGCCAACGCCTGATTTCCGCCCCATGCGCCGGGTTGTGGTAACAGGACTTGGCCTGGTCACGCCGCTGGCTTGCGGCGTGGAAGAAAGTTGGGCCGCGCTTCTGGCCGGCAAGTCCGGCGCCAGCCCCATCACCAAATTCAAGACCGACGACCTGGCGACCAGGATCGCCTGCCAGGTCCCCAGGGGTGATGGCGCGGCCGGGACGTTCAATCCCGACCAGTGGGTCGACCCCAAGGAACAAAGGCGCATGGATGAGTTCATCATCTATGGCCTGGCCGCCGCCAAGCAGGCGGTGGTCGATTCCGGCTGGGTGCCTGGGACAGAAGAGGAGCGCTGCCGCACCGGGGTCCTGATCGGCTCGGGTATCGGCGGGCTGGCCGGCATCGAGGACGGCTCGATCCTGGTGCATGAAAGGGGCCCGAGAAGGCTTTCGCCTTTCTTCATTCCGGGACGGCTGATCAATCTGGTCTCCGGCTATGTCTCGATCGAGCATGGCTATAAGGGCCCCAATCATGCGGTGGTGACGGCCTGCGCCACCGGCGCGCATGCGATCGGCGATGCGGCGCGGCTGATCGCGCTGGACGATGCCGATCTGATGCTGGCGGGCGGCGCCGAGGCCGCGATCTGCCGCATCGGCATCGCCGGCTTCAATGCCTGCCGGGCGCTTTCCACCTGCTTCAACGATACGCCCACTAAGGCCTCGCGGCCCTATGACAAGGACCGGGACGGATTCGTGATGGGCGAAGGCGCCGGGGTGGTGATGCTGGAGGAACTGGAACATGCCAAGGCGCGCGGCGCCAGGATCTATGGCGAAGTGAAAGGCTATGGCCTGTCTGGCGATGCCTTCCATATCACCGCGCCGTCCGAGGATGGCGATGGCGGCTTCCGCGCCATGCAGATGGCGCTGAAGCGGGCGGGACTTGCCGCTTCCGACATCGATTACATCAACGCCCATGGCACATCGACCATGGCCGACGGCATCGAACTCGGCGCGGTGGAGCGGCTTCTGGGCAATGCCGCGCCGGGAAAGCCGATTTCCTCCACCAAATCCTCCATCGGCCATCTGTTGGGCGCGGCCGGTGCGGTGGAGGCCATCTTCTGTCTGCTGGCGATGCGGGACGGCAGGCTGCCCCCCACCATCAATCTGGAAAATCCGGACGTGACCACAGTGATGGATCTGGTGCCGCTGCAATCCCGCGCCCAGACCGTCGATGTCGCCATGTCCAATAGTTTCGGTTTCGGCGGAACCAATGCCGCGCTGATCCTTTCCAAAGTGTGATGCGACGGATTGTGATCTTCATCCTCGTGCTGGGGGTGATCGCCGCCGGCACGGCTGGATGGCTGTATTATGCCTGGACCATGGCCGGACCGGCGGGCAGGCAAAGCGTGGTGCTGATCCCGCCCCGCCGCAGCAGCCACGACATCGCCCGTCAGTTGCAGGACGCGGGCGCGGTCTCGAATGCGGCGCTGTTCGAAGCCGAACTGCGCCTGCGCGGGCTTTCGGCCAAGGTCAAGGCGGGCGAATATGCGCTTCAGCCCCGGGCCAGCATGGCCGATATCGCCGCTGTCCTGGTTCAGGGAAAGTCCATTCTGCACAAGCTGACCGTGGCCGAGGGCCTGACCTCCGACATGGTCCATAAACTGGTGGAATCCGATCCGGTTCTGGCGGGCGATGCCGGTCCGGTGCCGGCGGAAGGGGCGCTTCTGCCCGAGACCTATCTCTTCACCCGCGGCACACCCCGCGCCGAACTCATCGCCCGGATGGAAAAAGCCGAAAAGAAATTCCTGGCGGAGCATTGGGCCAGCCGCGCCCCCGGCCTGCCGCTTGCCACGCCGCTGCAGGCGGTGATCCTGGCCTCGATCGTGGAGAAGGAAACCGCGCTGCCGGAAGAGCGCCGCCATATCGCCGCGGTCTTCGTCAACCGGCTCAAGGCGGGCATGCGGCTGCAATCCGATCCCACCATCATTTACGGCATCACCCGCGGCTATCCCCTGGGCCGGGGCATTCGCGAAAGCGAGATCGAGGCCGCCACGCCCTACAACACCTATGCGATCGACGGCCTGCCGCCCACCCCGATCTGCAACCCCGGCAAGGATTCGTTGGCGGCGGTGCTCCAGCCGGAAGCGAGCAACGATCTTTATTTCGTCGCCAATGGCGAGGGCGGGCATGTGTTTGCCGCCACCATCGCGCAGCATCAGCGCAATGTAGCGGCCTGGCGCGCCACCGAGCGGGCGCGGCAGGCCGCCGGCGGAAAAGCCCGTCCCCAGGCCGGCATGCCGGCGCCGCCAGCCCGGCCCGTTGCGCGCGCCGACGCGTCGGCAGGGTGACATGGCGCGCGCCGGCACCCCGTCTAGATTTCCGTCCGATTTCCGCGAGAGCGCCACGCATGACCATTGTCAGCATGACCGGCTTTGCCGAAAGCACGGGAAGCCATGACGGGTTGCGCTGGCGCTGGGAGATCAAGAGCGTCAATGGCCGCGGGCTCGACCTCCGGCTGCGGACGCCGCCCGGCTTCGATTCCCTGGAGCAGCCGGCCCGCCTGCTGGCGGCGGAGCGCTTCCGGCGCGGCAATCTCCAGATCGTGCTGACGGTGGAGCCGGAAACGGCCACCCGCGGCCTGAAAGTGGACCCGGTGGCGCTGGCCACCGCCGTCAAGCTGGCCCGCGAAATCGCCGACGATACCGGTCTGGCCCCGGCGCGTGTCGACGGGCTACTGGCGCTCAAGGGCGTGATCGTGCAGGAGGAGGGGGCCGTGCTCGACCCGGTCGCCCGCGCCCATCGCGATGCCCAGATCCTGAAAGGCTTGGCGACCGCTTTCGACGCGCTGGCCAGGGCCCGGGCCAATGAAGGCGCCAAGCTGGCCCATCTTTTGTCCGCGCAGCTGGACGAGATCGCGCGTCTGGTGGACGAAGCCGAAAGCCTGGCGGCGGCGCAGCCACAAGCTCTGCGCCAAAGGCTGGCGACGCAGCTTCAGGACCTGCTGAACGGCACGCCGCTGTCCGAAGACCGGCTGGCGCAAGAGGTGGCGATGCTCGCCACCCGCGCCGATGTGCGCGAGGAACTGGACCGGCTCAAGGCCCATGTCCATGACGCCCGCGCCATGCTGCAGAGCGGCGAAGCAGTGGGCCGCAAGCTGGATTTCCTGTCCCAGGAATTCAACCGCGAGGCCAATACGCTCTGTTCCAAATCCGCGGATATCGCGCTCACCCGGGTCGGCCTGGCGCTGAAGGCGGTGATCGACCAGTTTCGCGAACAGTCCCAGAATGTCGAATAAGATCATGCATGACGAGATCGCCGGCGCGGCCTGATGCTGGTGCTGTCCTCGCCCTCCGGCGCGGGCAAGACCACTCTGGCCCGCCGGCTTCTGGAGTCCGATCCGGAATTGACCATGAGCGTCTCGGCGACCACCAGGCGTCCGCGCCAGGGCGAGGTGGAGGGCAAGGACTATTTCTTCGTCACCTCCAGCATGTTTACCGGCATGGTCCAGGGCGACGCCTTTCTCGAGCATGCGGTGGTGTTCGGCAATCATTACGGCACGCCCAAGGAACCGGTGATGCTGGCCCTGGCCAAGGGCCGCGACGTGCTGTTCGACATCGACTGGCAGGGCACCCAGCAGCTGCGGCAGCAGGCGGGCGACGATCTGGTCAGCGTCTTTGTTTTGCCGCCCAGCCATGAGGAGTTGGAGCGGCGGCTCAAGGCCCGAGCCCAGGATGCCGACCATGTGGTCGCCGAGCGCATGGCGCGCGCCGGCAACGAAATCAGCCATTGGGCGGAATATGATTATGTGGTGATCAACGACGATCTCGACACCAGCCTGGCCAAGATCAAGACCATCCTGGCGCCGAGCGCATGAAGCGCCGGCGCCTGAGCGGCATCGCGGATTTCGTCAGCCGGCTAACGCGTTAGCCAGAGGCGGCGAATTGGACGACGCTGAGTTGCTCGGGCCGGGCGGTGGGATCGATCCCGGCATTTTCCAGCAGCGCTTCGCCCCCCAGCGACTTGAGGCTCTGGCGCAGCATCTTGCGGCGCTGGCCGAAGGCGGCGGCAGTGACTTTTTCCACGATCCAGATTGGCCGGGGCCACGCGGCTCCGCGCAGCGGTTCCAGTTGCACTACCGCTGAGGTCACCGACGGCGGCGGCACGAAAGCGCTGCGGTTGACGTCGAACAGAATTTTCGCCCGCGTCCGCCAGGCCGCCAGCACCGACAATCTCCCATAATGCGCGCTGCCGGGCTTAGCGGTGATGCGCTCGGCCACTTCCCGCTGGAACATCAAGGTCAGGCTGGCCCAAGACGGTAGCCAGTACGGTGTGGTCAGCCATTTGATCAGCAGCGCGGTGCCGATGTTATAGGGCAGGTTGGCGGCGATGCGGGCGCCCCGCGGAAGAATCGCCTCCTCGTCCAGCTTCAACGCGTCGGCGTGGATGATCTCGAGCTTCCCCGGATAGGCGGCGCGCGATTTCCTTGAGCGCCGCCAGGCAGCGCTGGTCGCGTTCCACCGCAATCACCTTGTCCGCGCCTTCGGCGAGGAGCGCGCGGGTGAGCCCGCCGGGACCCGGCCCCACTTCGTAAAAGGTCCCGCCTTCGCCGGCGCCCGCCGCGCGGGCGATCCTGCGGGTGAGATTGAGATCAAGCAGAAAATTCTGGCCCAGGGATTTCCTGGCCTGCAACCCATGCGCGGCGATCACCGCGCGCAGCGGCGGCAGACTATCGCGCCCTGGCATCGGCCATCGCCGCCGCCATCTCGATGGCCGCGATCATGCTGCGGGCGTCGGCTTGACCCGTGCCCGCAATGTCGAAGGCGGTGCCGTGATCGGGCGAAGTGCGGATGATCGGCAGGCCCAGGGTCACATTCACCCCATCCCAGAAGGACAGGGTCTTGATCGGGATCAGACCTTGGTCGTGATACATGGTGAGGACTGCGTCATAGGTCTTGCGGGCCTCGTCATGGAACAGCGTGTCGGCGGAATGCGGGCCGGTCACCGCATGCCCGCGTGCCTTGAGCATCTGGATGGCGGGCGCGATCACCGCTGTTTCCTCGCCGCCCAAGGCGCCCTCTTCGCCGGCATGGGGGTTGAGGCCCGCCACCGCCAGCCGCGGCGCGGGGATGCCGAAATCCCGGCGCAGGGCCGCAAGCATGATCTCCCCGGTTTCGACGATCGCCGCGGTGCTGATCGCGGTCGGCACCCGGGCCAGGGGAATGTGGATGGTGAGCGGCACCACCCGCAATTTTTGGCTGGCCAGCATCATCACCGCCCGGGGCGCCCCGGTCAGAGCCCCCAGAAATTCGGTATGGCCGGGATAGGCGAAGCCCGACTCGATCAGCACCGCCTTGTGGATCGGAGCGGTGACCACGGCGGCGGCCTCGCCCGCAAGACAGGCCTTGGCGGCGATTTCGATGGCTTCGATCACGGCTTCATTGTTGACGGGATCGGGCCTGCCCGGCCGCGCCCGGACTTTCGCCTTGGTGGCGATCACGTCGCGGCCGGCAAATAGGACGGGATCGCCCACCAGCCTGAGGGGACGGGCGCCTATCTTTCCCCGAAAATGAGTTAAGGCCGCCAGCGCGATCTCCGGCCCGATGCCGGATGGTTCACCCATGGTGATCAGGATGGGCTTTGCGTCGCCGGCCTTAGCGGACTTCGACATCGACCCCGCGTCTCAGGTCGCGCATATAGCGCCGGGCCATGGCGGAGATCTGCTGCTGGAAAAGCTGACTTTCCACCTCCTTCCGGGTCGGCATTTCATAGGCGGTCTGGACCACGATCTTCTTGTCGCACCGCGCGATCAATTCGACCCCCGCCTCCGACAGGAAGGGCGTCGCCACCTCGCCGGATTGGGTGACGGCGAGCGCCTTCTGAATTTCGGGACTGAGGTCGCCCACCTTCATGTCGCCGAGATTCATGAACACCGCCCCCTGGAGCTTCGCCGGAATTTTCTCCAGCATGTCGCAGCCGGAAAAATTGGCGCGGAGATTGGCGGCGATTTTCATGGCGGTTTCGACCTGCGGCCTGGTGGGCGAGGGGCCGAGCGGGAGCAGCAACCGGGCGAGGGGAAGGGTGCTGTCGGGGCTGACGGCGGCCTCGGCGGGCTTATCGATTTTTGTACCCATCGGCTCCTGCCGGGCCCTGAGCGACAGGATATAATAGCCGCCGATGGAGCGGATGGGCGGCGACACCGTATTGACCTTCATCTTGGTGAGCGCCGCATTCAATTCCGGCGCCAGTTGGCCCTCATAGACCCAGCCGATATCGCCGCCTGCCGCCGCCGAGGGCGATTGGCTGAACTGGTGCGCCACCATGGCGAAATTGCCGCCCGCATGCAGCTGGTCCTCGACCGTCTGGGCATCCTTCCGCGCTTCGGCATCCTTGTCCGGATTTTCCACATTGAAGAAGATTTCGCTGACCAGATAATGCGGCTTGTCGGCGCCTTGGGCATAGCGGGTCATTTCGGCATCGACTTCGGAGGGAGTGATGTTGATGCGGTCCTGATACTCCGCCGACACCGTCTTTTCCCAGGCGAGCTGGGCGGTGAGCTGGGTGCGCAGCGCCTCCTCGCTGGCGCCGGCGTTGCTCAAGACCTCGCGCAGCTGAGTCAGGGTGAGATGGTTGTCGCTCAGCATGCGGTTGATCTGGTTGTCGATTTCGCCGGGCGACACCGTGATGTGCTTCTTGATGGCTTCCTGCAATTCCAGCTTTTCATTCTCCAGCTGCACCAGGATCTGGCCGCGGATCCGCTGTTTTTCCTCCTCATTGGGCTGGATGCCCGAGGTCGCCAGGAACAGCGCCATGCGCTGGCGCACTTCATATTCGGAGATCGAGATGTCGCCCACGGTGGCGGCGATGCCGTCGGTGTCGGCATTTTCGGTACCGGCCGGCAAACGCTTGGGTTCATAGATTTTCGGCTTGGGTTCGAGCGCGGCACTTTTCTGGGCCGGCTTGGCTGCCGGCTTTTGAGGGGCGGCGGGTGGAGCAGGCGTTGCCGTCGGCGCCGGCTGCGCGCCCGGGGGAAGCGCGCCGGCGGCGGGGGCCGCGTCCGCGCTGGGCGGGGTGCTGTCGACTGCGGCCAGACTCTGTTCCTCGGCCCGGACGCCCGGCCCAAGCCATAGCAGCGCGGCGATGCCAATAAGCGCAGATGTGAGAATACGCATGGTCAAGATCTGGTCTTTGCCGCTGGTTCGATCGCAGGGGATTGGCTCAGGGCCGCGCTCCTGTTGCTGCCGTTTGCCCCTAACCCACGTACCAGAATAAAGAAATTCCCGGCCCGATCAAGGTTCCCAGGAATGGGGACCGTCAGGGGTGGCTGGTGGCAAAGACATTCTGGGGAAACAGGCTGAAAGGCTGCTACCGGCTGGTCGCCGGTCTTGAGCGAGAAACGCAGAATCACCGAGGTCGAAGGCGGCACGCCCTGGATGGCGTCGAAGGTGTATTTGCGGCGGTAGGCCAGCGAGACCGCCAGACATTCGTCCTCGTAACCCAGGCCATATTCGGTATCGAGGATCTTGCCGGACAGGAGATCGCGCTCGACCGCGGCGAAGGCCTGCCAATTCTGGTAGAAATTCACGTCCGCCTGGGCGTTGATCTGTTCGCGGCTGGGCAGGCCCAGGCTCAACACTTCCGCCGGCAGCTGCACATAGGCGACCTGCAGCGAGGAGCGGCCATAGGTTCCGGTGACGTAGATTTCGTGCCGCCTAAGGGTTCCATTGCCGCGATCGAGGTCCAGCCGGTCGGTGAAATCCAGATGCGGGAATTTGATCGAGACCCGCCCGACCACGTCCGAGGCGGTGCCGCTCTCGCCGGTGAAGTTGGCGAAGAGCGGATCGGGCTTCAGCCGGTAGGTCTGCCCGAGCAGGCCCTGGAATTCGCCGCCCCGGAAAAAGGCATCGGCCATGAAACCGACATTGGCGCGCGGCCCGCTTTCCACCAGATCATAGCCGGGCAGCTGATTGACGCTGAACAGATTATTGTCGTCGAATTCGAAGGCGTCGGCATCCTCGATCGGAAGGCCGGACGGATTGCCGCCATAGGGCTGGGCGATCAATTGCGCCATCGGCTCCAGCATATAGGAATTGCCGCTACTGGCGTTGGCGACGAAGGGCCAGCGCCAGTCGAGCGCCAAATAGGGAATGCCGCGCGCCACCACCCGGCTTTTGTCGGGCACGGACGGAAAATCGATCGGATCGTTATTGTCGATGTGAAAGACATCGCCGCGCGCGTCGGCGATCAGGGTCCAGAGCTGGCCGCCGCCAAATACCATGGGCAGCCGCCAGTGCAGTTCGGCGGTGAAGCGCTGGCTGTCGGGGCCGTTGCTGCGTCCCAAGGCGACGCTGTTGAGGTCGAAGCGGAAGCGGCCGCCGGCGACATGCGAGCTGGGGATGAAAGCTGTAATCGAGTTCCGGCAGCACATAGGGGATCAGGCCCTGCACGTCGGTGGCGCGCAGGCCCTGGAAATAATAGCCGGTGAGGGCGAAGCGGCTGCGGCCGGTCTCGTTCTCCACGAACAGATCGTTCACCAGCCGGTCGAGGTAGGAAATGTCGTAGAAGCGCATATAGGCGCTGTTGTTGGTCAGTTGCGGCATCGAAGCCGGTGCGCCATGTGTTGTTGATGGCGAAGCGTCCGGAACCGAACAGGTGATCGTAATATTGGGCGCCGGCGGTGCCGCCCAGAGTGCCGTCGGCGTTGTAGGCGACGGAGCCCTGCAGCCACATGCCGCTATTGTTCCAGCGGGCGCGATATTCGGCCTCCATCAGCTCGCCGCCGTCGGTGGAGACATTGCGGCGCCAGGGTGAGATCGTTGGATGGGCGACAGGGCGAAATAATAGGGCATGCGGGCGAAATAGCCGATCTTGGTGGAATTGCCCATGTCGGGCGCCAGAAAGCCGCTGGCGTATTTCACCGTCGGGTCCGGCTCGGAGAGGATAGGGCGTGTAGAGGACCGGCACCCCGAACAGGTCGAGCGAGGCATTGGTGAAATGGATGCGATGCTTGACCTGGTCGTACACCACCCGCTCGGACTTGACCTGCCACAGCGGCGTGCGGTTCCCCGGCTGGTTGCAGATCTTGCAGGGGCTGTAGACGGTATGGTTCGCGATCACGAAGCGCCCGCCCGACGCGCTCGGGCGCTGGCGGCGGCCAGCCGCCCATTCTTGCCGATCAGGGCGCCGAAGCCGGACAGCGCGCCGTCGCGCATATGGTCGGTCAGCACCACATGATCGGCGAAGGCGACATTGCCGCGAATGTCGGTGAGGCTGACATGGCCGTCCGCCGTCACCTGGTCGGTCTTCTGGTCGTAGGTGACCTTGTCGGCTTCCAGGATGCGGCCCTGGTCGACGATCTCGACATGGCCCACGGCCGATACGGTCTCGGCGTTGCCGTCATAGATGATCTCGTCGGCCTGCAGCAGAACCTGCTGATCGGCTCCGGGGTTGGCGGCGGTGGCCGGCTCCTGGGCGCGGCGGCGGCTTCCGCCGCGGCCTGCGCCAGCCAGGGCGTAAGCGCCGCACCCAGCAACAGGAGCCTGAGCAGCGCCGGACGGCGCGGTCTCATCCGTCCTCCTGATTGAACAGCAATGTCATGCCGATCAGAATGGCGGCGATGGCCGGCGCGGTGGCGGCCAGCAGTATCGGCACGGCTCCCGATTGGCCCAGCACGCGGGTGAGGTCGGAGAAGAAATAGACCGCGAAGCCGCAGGCGGCGCTGAACAGGATCACCTTGGCGATGCCGCCCTCGCGCGACAGCCGCAGCGAGAAGCTCGCCGCCATGAACACCATCGCCGCGAACAAAGCCGGCAGGGCGTAGAGCGTATAGAGATAAAGCTCATAGCGGGTGGCCGAAAATCCCGCGGCCTGGGCGGCGCGGATGAAGCCCGGCAGGTCCCAGAAGGACAGCGTGTCGGGGGAGGCGAAGCTTTCCTGGATCTGGGCCGGCGTCAGGGTGGTACCCAGCGTGTAGGTGTCGTGATGGACCGGCCGGCCGCCTCGTGTCCGAAACCCAGGCGTCGCGGAGCAGCCAGGCGTGGTCTTGCAGCTGTCCCGACTTGGCGTCGATGCGGCCGATGAAATGGTCATTGGCGCCGTAGAGAAAGACGATCACATCCTCCAGATGCTGGCCCTGGTCGGCGACGCGCAACGCATGGATCACCGATTGCTGCTTTTCATCGCCCTGGCGCAGCCACAGTCCGTTCTGCGATACCGACAGCTGCGAGGCCTCGCCCTTGACATAGCGCGCCTCCAGGCCGGCAAATTCCGCGAACATGCGGGCGGAGACCGGGGTGAAGACGGTGACGGCGAAAATGCCGATCGCCACCGCCACCGCCAGCGGCGGCAACAGGAAATCCCAGGCCGAAACGCCGGCCGCGCGGGTCGCCACCAGTTCCTGGCTGCGCGACAGTTTCGCGAAGGTGAACACGCCGCCCAAAAGGATGGCGAAAGGCAGCATCTTCTGGCCCAGATCGGGCAATTGCAGCAGCGCCATGCCCACGATCACCCCGCTGGTGACGGGATGGCCGGCGGTGCGGTTCAGCAGATTGACGATGTCGATCGAAAAGGCCAGCAGCAGAAAGCCGCCATAGACCACCACCACGCCGAGGAAGAATTGCACCGCCAGATAGCGGTAAAGCGTCCAGGACCAGCTCATGCCGCGGCCCCGATCGCCCGGCGGCGGCGGCGTGCCAGGATCGCGCTGGGGCTGTAACCCGACAAGACCATCAGCGCCAGGCCCGTGCCCAATAGCGGGATCAGGTAGAAGAGAAACAGCAGCGCCGGATGGCTGGAGGCCGGGCCCGGTCACGCCATAGCCGGCGATGCGCAGGCCCGCCGCCGCCAGAGAGGCCACGGTCAACCGCATGGCGAGCGCGCCGCGCTGGCGGCGCCCGCGCAGGATCGCCGCCATGGCGATCAGGGCGAAGGCGATGCAGTAGAGCGGCTGCGACAAGCGGTTATGGGCCTCGGCGAGATAGGCGTTGCGGATCTGCTGGCTGAGATCGGGTTCCTTCGGGTCCAGCAATTCGCCCAGATAACGCTCGCTGGTCTGGCGGCGGTTGGCGTGCGCCGGACCCGCGAACTGGTCCAGATTGATCACGTCGCGCTGGAATTTCAGCACCGACAATTGGCTGCCGCTCTTGGCGCTCTGCTCCACGGTCCCGTCCAGCATGATCAGGCGCGCCCCTTGCGGGGTCTGGGCCAATACGCCGCGTTCCGCCAGATAGGTCACCGGGCGGCGTATGTCGCGGCTGTCATGCACCAGGATGCCGCGGATCTGTCCGTCGCTGCCCAATTGCCGGATGAAAACGGTGAGGCCGGGCGCCGGCACGTTGAATTCGCCTTCATTGAGCAGCGCCGCGCCGATATCGGCGCGGATGTCCACCACCTTGGCATTGAGCGTCCGCTGGCCCGCCGGCATCAGCCACAAGCGCGCAGAGCCAGGTGATGAGCATCGCCAGCCCGGCGGCGATGAAAACCGGCACCGCCAGCTGGCGCTGGCTGAAGCCGGCCGACGCCATCACCACCAATTCGCTGTCGCCGTTCAGCCGCGACAAGGTGAAAAGCGTGCCGAAGAAAAAGGCGATGGGCAGGATGATGACCAGAAGGCCCGGCACGATCAGAAGCGTCAGATAAAGAAAGGTGGGCGCGGATTGGCCGCGATTGATCACCAGATCCAGCAGCCTCAGCGACTGGGTGAGCAGAATCACCGAAGTCAACAGGATGGTGAGAACCGCCATCGCCCCCAGGATCTGGCCCAGCACATACCAGGACAGTTGCGGCAATAGCCGCATCCTGCCGCGCGGGTGTTCGCGCCCGGGGGCTATATCTTGATATTCTGTCATCTCACCCCGGGAGCGGGCGGCCATGGACTTTCGCCCCTCTCACGATTCGACCTAAACTAGCATTGCCGTTAAGCCCTTCGCCAACCCTACAAAATCCGGAGAGTTTCATGCAGATTTCCTTCGCCGCGCCGACATCCAAAGTGCAATCCGGAAGCTGGGTGGTGGCGGCATGGGAGGGTAAGGCGCTCAGCCCCGCCGCGGTCAAGGCCGATAAGGCCTCGGCCGGCGCGCTCGACCGGGCGCTGAAATTCTCCCGGTTCACCGGCAAATCGGGCGAATTTCTGGAGATCCCGTCGCCGGAAGGGCTCAGGGCCTCGCGGCTTCTGCTGGTAGGGCTGGGCAAGCCGGGCGACCTGAACGAGAGAAGCCTGGAGGTGATCGGGGCCCAGATCGGGGCGCGGCTGGACAAGGCGGGCGAGACCGCCGCCACCTTCGAGATCGAAGTTCCCAAATCCGCCAAGCTCAAACCCGCCCAGGCGGCGGCCCATCTGGCCTTCGGCGCGCGGTTGCGCAGCTACGCATTCGACAAATACCGGACCCGCAATCTGGACGACTATAAGCGGTATCTGGCGCGGGTAACGGTAGCGACGCCGGACGCGGCCAGGGCCCGGCGCGCCTATCAGGGCCTGGACGCGGTGGCGGACGGCATATTCCTGGCCCGCGACCTGGTCAATGAGCCGCCCAATGTCCTGCATCCGGCCGAATTCGCGCGCCGGGTGAAGGCGCTTGCCCGTTCCGGCCTCAAGGTCGAGGTGCTGGGCGAGGCCGAAATGAAGAAACAGGGCTTCGGCGCGCTTCTGGGGGTGGGTCAGGGTTCGTCGCGCGAAAGCCAACTGGTGATCATGCAATGGCACGGCGCCCGCAAGAAAGGCGCCCCCGTCGCCTTGGTCGGCAAGGGCGTGTGCTTCGATTCCGGCGGTCTTTCGATCAAGCCCAGCGCCGGCATGATGGGCATGAAGGGCGATATGGGCGGCGCCGCGGCGGTCACCGGCACCATGCTGGCGCTGGCCGGGCGCAAGGCCCGGGTCAACGCGGTCGGGGTGATCGGCCTGGTCGAGAATATGCCGGGCGGCGACGCCATCCGGCCCGACGATATCCTCACCTCGCTCTCCGGCCAGACCATCGAGGTGTTGAACACCGACGCGGAAGGCAGGCTGGTCCTGGCCGACGCGCTCACCTATACCCAGCGCCGCTTCAAGCCCAAATTCGTCATCGACCTGGCGACGCTCACCGGCGCAATCGTCCAGGCCTTGGGCTTCGAGCATGCCGGCGTCTTCGCCAATGACGACAGGCTTGCCGACCGGTTGGCCGAGGCAGGCCGCCTGACCGGCGAGCGGGTGTGGCGGCTGCCTTTGGACCCGGCCTATGACAAGATGCTCCGCTCCAAGATCGCGGATGTGAAGAATATCGGCGGCGCCAATTCCGGCTCCATCACCGCCGCACAGTTCCTCAAGCGCTTTGTCGAGGAGGGCACGGTGTGGGCGCATCTGGATATCGCCGGCGTCGCCTGGCAGGACGGCGAGCAGAAGCCGCTGATTCCGAGCTGGGGCACCGGCTGGGGGGTGAAGCTGCTCGACCGGCTGGTGCACGAGCATTACGAGGGATGACGGCGCGTCTCGGCGCCTTCGGCGGATATCACGACCCATGACCGAAACGCTTTTCTATCATCTGGAGCGCCGGGCGCTGGAGGATGTGCTGCCGGGCCTGGTCGAGAAATCGCTCGCCCGCGGCTGGCGGGCGGTGATCAAGACCGAAAGCTCCGAACGCTCGGACGCGCTGGACACCTTGTTGTGGACTTATGACGACCAGTCCTTCCTGGCGCATGCGCAATCGGGCGACGGCGATTCGGCGCGCCAGCCGGTCCTGATCACGGTGGAAGACGAAAATCCCAATCACGCACAGATTCTGTTCTGTGTCGGCGGCGTGCGGCCCGCCGATTGGGGCGCGGCCGGGCTTTCGTCTCTGGCGCGGGTGGCGATGCTGTTTGACGGCCGCGACGCATCCATGCTGGACTCCGCGCGCGCAGCTTGGAAAGAGGCTAAGGCCGCAGGACATGACGTGACCTACTGGAAGGAAACATCTTCCGGAAAATTCGAGAAACAGGCCTGATCCGCCATGCTGGGATTCAATTTCGGCCTGGGTTTCGGGCTCGTCTTCCTGATCGATTTGGCCTTCGCCTGGCACATCATCCGCACCGGCCATTCGCCGATCTGGATCGCCGTGGTGGGCTTTCTGGGACCGCTGGGTTGGGGTGCCTATGTCGCGTTCGCGGTCCTGCCCGATATGTGGTCCAGCACTTCGGCCCGGCGGTTCGCCGACAATATGGTCAATGTCGCCGATCCCGGCCGCACCTATCGGGAGAAGCAGCGCCAGGTTGCGACCGTGGGCTCGGTCGACGCCAAGCGGGCCCTGGCCGAGGAATGCATCAAGATGGGGCGCTTCGCCGACGCGGTGGAATTGTACGAAAGCGCCAAGTCGGGTCCTCTGGGCGAAAACGACACGGCGCTGCTCAAGGGACTTGCCCGGGCCAAGATGCTGTCGGGCGACGGCGCGGCGGCGGAGACGCTGTTTGCGAAGCTGAAGGAAATCGATCCCAACGCCTTCGACGCCGATGCCGAGCTGGATTATGCCCGCGCCCTGGCGTTGCAGGACAAAAGCGACGAAGCCGTGCGGCAATATGAAAATGTGGTGCCGCGCTATCCGGGCGAGGAGGCGCGCTGCCGGTTCGCGCTTTTGTTGCAGCAGCTGGGCCGGGAAGACCGGGCGCAGCAATATTTCCGCGAGATTCTGGAATCGGTGAAAGGCGCGCCCGGCTATTACCGCCGCCGGCAATCGGAATGGACGCGGATCGCGCGCCAGAATCTGAAGTAAGGACGCCCGCTATCTAGAGCAGTTTCGAGTTTCGTTGAATCGCGAAACTGCTCTATCTCTTTGGTTTGTCGCGGTTCCGGACGGAGTTGCCTAGCGGCAGCGTCGCGGCAACCGCTTCACACTTTTGCTGGAACCGCTCTAACTCGTCGACCGTGAACTTTTCGATTTTACGCCGCTTGGAGACTGATCGGCGCGACAAAGGCTGCGAGGATTAGGGACAATAAAAGCCTCAGCCACCGGAGCAGGAGGCTGAAGTTGTAGCCTGCCGCTGCGAGGACCGCGTTGGCGGCGTCGCCGGCGCGGTGGGCGAGGTAATTGCGGCCCATCCGGTGTTCGGCCTTCAGGTGTCCGATGACGGGTTCGACGGCTGAACGGCGCCGCATCTCGCGTTTGATCTGGGGCGTCATGCGCCGCTTCTGACCGGCGGTATAAACACGGAACTTGTAATCGGGCGGCGCATTGTGGCCGCGGTATCCGGCATCGGCGAGGACGCGCGTGATTGTGTTTCCAACCAGCGCTTCGATCTCCGGAATGACGGTGGCCAGCGTGTGTCCGTCATACGGATTGCCCGGCATCGCCTTGGCGTGGACGGCAAACTGGCCGCCCCTGGAATGCGCGATCGGCGTCGCCACGCTCACCTTCACCCCGAACTCGTATGGCCGGTGCGCCTTGCCCTTGCCGATGCATTCCACCTCGGGCGCATGCAGGCTGTAGATTTTTTGCCCGCGCTGACGCTGGCGCTGATTGCGCACGGCGCTGGCCCGCGACAGCATCGCAGTGAACGCCGCCTCCAGAGCCTCGTTGCCATCGATCTTGCGCCTGATGTCGCGGATCACCCGGCCCAGATAGGTTCGAAGCCGCTTCAAGGCCCTGTTCGCACGCTTGAACTGTTTGGCGTGGGCGTAGCGCTGGTGCTTGATCAGCGCGAACTTGCCCACCCGCCGGTAGGATTGGCGCAAGGGCACGCCGTGCTTTGCCGCCATCCGCACCAATATCTCGCGCGCCCGATTGAGCAGCCTGGCATCGGTCGGGAACATCGCATTCTTGGGCTGCACAGTCGTATCGACAATCACGCGCGACAGCTCGGACGGCTTGAGCGCCTCGGTTCTGACAGCCACCGCGAGGCTCTCCTGGAGAAGCGCCTGCAGCTTCTCCTCGCCCATCCGTTGGCGCCAGCGCGTCAGCGAGGAGCGGTCGAACACCAGCCGGTGCTGGAAAAACTCTTCCCCGCAGAAGTACTGGTAATAGGGGTTCTCGACCCAGCGCTCGCACAAACCCTCGTCGGACAGATCGTAGGTATGTTTGAGGATCGCCAGCCCCGCCATCAGCCGCGTCGGCAAAGGCGGGCTGCCTGGACCGTCCGTGTAAATCGCGCCAAAACGCTCTTCCAAAAAACGCCAGTCGACCATGCGCGCCAACTTCGCCAGCGCGTGGCCCAGGTCGATGATCCGGTCCAGCCGAGACCGGAAAAGGTCTTGTTCTCCGCTCTCGCGGCGTTCCCGCGGCTTCATCGCATCCCCATTATCTGCTCGCTTCAGACGCAGAGAATCACAAATCCATTTTGCAAGGAATCCGCTATCGATCCCGCCAAATCCGGCAAAATCGATTACTCAAACCCGCCGTTTCCCGATTCAAAATCAACGGCTTGGGACTTCTTCATGGACGACTAACTCTTGCGGCAAACCCGGGTGACCAGTTTCGCCAGCGCGGCGGTCTGTTTGTGCCATTGCCGCACCGGCACGGCGGGATAGCCCGCCACGGTTTCGCCGGCGGCCACATCGCGCATGACGCCGCTCTTGCCGGCGATTTTGGCGCCATTGCCGATGCTGAGATGATCGCTGATCGAAGCGGCCCCGCCCACCATCACGAAATCACCCAGCCTGGTGGAGCCCGCCACTCCGGCCTGGCCGGCAAGGATGCATCCCGTTCCCAGTTTCACATTGTGACCGATCTGGACCAGATTATCGAGCGCGCTCATCGCCCCGATCACCGTGTCGCCCAGCGACCCGCGATCGATGGCGCAATTGCTGCCGATCTCCACCTGGTCCCCGATGATGACGCGTCCGACCTGAAAGACCCGAACCGGACCTTTGGGCCCTGGCACGAAGCCGAAACCTTCGCCGCCGATGGTGACATTTTCCGCGACGGTGACTTTGGCGCCGATCAGGGCGTGGCTGACGCAACTGTTGGCGCCGATGACGGTATCGGCGCCGATCACCACGCCGGCGCCGATCACCGCGTTGGGGCCGATGCGGCAGCGCGGCCCGATCTGGGCATTCTCGCCGATCACCGCGCCACAGCCGATCTCGGTATTCTCGCCGATCGAGGCGCTTTCGGCGACAGAGGCACGCGGGTGAATGAAGGCTCTGGGGTCCGCGCGGGGATAAAACAGCTTGCCGATATGCGCGAAGGCAAGTCGGGGGTCGTCCGCCAACAACAGCGCGCTGCCGTTCCGCGGGTAGATGCTGAGTTGGGGGCTGGTGACGACCACACTGGCGTGGCAGGTGGCGAATGCCGAAGCATGACGGACGTCGCTGAAGACGGCCGCTTCGCCCAATTCCGCTTCGGCCAAATCGGCCACATCATGGATCAACTCGCCCGCGCGTTCGGGCTGGGCGAGTTCGGCACCCGCAACTCTGGCGAGGTCACCCAGCGAGAAAGGCCCGTCCACCTGGAAAAAGCGGTTATCCGACATACGCCCCCGGTACCCCGCGCTTCAATTGAAGACGCTAACACAAATCCGGTGGATGCAAATATAAATGATGTTGAATTAACCACGCGTATACGAATCGCGGCGCGTCGTCATTCCGCCGCCAAGGCGCTTTCATAGTCTTCCTGCGCCGCCAGCCACCGGCTTTCGGCGGCGGCGAGCCTGCGGACGGCCTCGGCCCGTTTCTTGGAAACCGCGCTGCCTTTGGCGGGGTCCCGCACGAACAGAAGCGGATCGGACAGCGCCTTGTCGAACTTGGCCAGTTCGGCCTGCAGCGCCGCGATCTGGGATTCCGCCGACTCGATCCGGTCCTTGAGCGGCTTGAGCTCCCGGCGGCGGTCGGCGGCTTCGCGGCGGGCGGCTTCCTTGGTCGCTTTCGGTTCGGGTTCGGCGCGCCGCGCGGGTCCATTGTCGCCGGACAGGAGATAGCGGCGGTAATCGTCGAGATCGCCTTCGAACGGCGACACTTTTCCGTCCGCCACCAGCAGCAGGCGGTCGGCGGTGGCTTCGATCAGCCTTCGGTCATGGCTGACCAGCACCACTGCGCCGTCGAAATCATTGAGCGCGGTCAAAAGCTCGCTCCGCGCGTCGATATCGAGATGATTGGTGGGTTCGTCCAGGATCAGCAGATTGGGCCTGTCCAGGGTCGCCAGCGCCAGCATCAGCCGCGCCCGCTCGCCGCCCGACAATTGCCCCACCTTGGTAAGCGCCTTGTCGGCGGAAAAGCCGAAGCCGCCCAATTGGCCCGCGCACCTGCTCGGTGGTGAGCTTGGGCCGGAGCCGCGACAAGGTCTCGACCGGGGTGATGGAGGTGTCGAGTTCCTCCTGCTGGTGCTGGGCGAAATAGCCCACCACCAGCTTCCTCGCCCGCACCAGTTCACCGTCCATGGGCCCAAGCTTGCCCGCCAGCAATTTCGCCAAAGTGGATTTGCCGTTGCCGTTCTTGCCCAGAAGCGCGATCCGGTCCTCCGGATCGAAGCGGAAGGACAGGCCGGCCAGAACCGGCTTGCCGGGTTCATATCCCACCGAAACGCGGTCCATGGTGATCAAGGGCGGGCTGGCCGGAATGGCCTGGGGAATGCGGATGGGCGCCACATGCTCGTCCACCGGCACATCCACCACCGCCATCTTGGCCAGCATCTTCATCCGGCTCTGCGCCTGGCGGGCCTTGGTCGCCTTGGCGCGGAAGCGGTCGACAAAGGCCTGCATATGGGCCCGGGCCGCTTCCTGCTTCTTGGCGAAAGCGATGTCGAGCGCCCGCCTGGCGGCACGGGTCTCGGCGAAAGTGTCGTAATTGCCGCTATAGAGGATGAGCTTGCCGCGCTCCAGATGCAGGATGAACTCCGCCGCGGTGTTCAGCAGATCGCGGTCATGGCTGACGATCACCACCGTGCCGCGGTATCGCTGCAGAAAATTCTCCAGCCACAGCACGCCCTCCAGATCGAGATAGTTGGTGGGCTCGTCCAGCAGCAGCAGATCGGGCGCGGCGAACAAAATCGCCGCCAGCGCCACCCGCATCCGCCAGCCGCCGGAGAATTCACGGCAGGGGCGAAGCTGATCGTCCGCCGAAAATCCCAAGCCCGCCAATATCTCCGCCGCCCGGGCCGGCGCGGTATAGGCGTCGATCGCCTCCAGCCGGGCATAGATCTCGCCCAGCCTGTGGCCGTCGGTTTCTTGTTCGGATTCGGCCAGAAGCCTGGTGCGCTCCGCATCCGCCTCCAGAACCGTGTCGATCAGGCTGACATCGGTGCCGGGCGCTTCCTGCGCCACCGCGCCGATCCGCCAGGCATTGGGGACAGCTCACCTGGCCGTCATCGGCATGCAACTGGCCCAAAATTACCTTGAAGAGGGTGGATTTGCCCGCGCCATTACGCCCCACCAGGCCGATGCGGCGGCCGGCGGGCAGATTGGCGGTGGCGCCGGACAGGATCTCCCGCCCCGCGATCCGGACCACGATGTTATCGATTGCCAGCATTTGGCCGGGCGTATAGCACGGCTTGAAGATTCGTGAAGCTCCATGCATAAGGCGCCCGGATTTCGACTTTTTTTGGGTCGCATTTCCGGACGGCGAACCGTACCTCGTATAAGCCGGTGGGTGTACTTCGCCTGGAAATGCTCCTTTTTGGGAGACAATTTATGGCCGTCGAGCGCACCCTTTCCATCATCAAGCCGGACGCGACCCGCCGGAACCTGACCGGCAAGATCATCGCCAAATTCGAAGAGGCCGGGCTGAGGGTGATCGCCGGCCGCCGGTTGCGGCTTTCCACCGCCCAGGCCGAGGCCTTTTACGCCGTGCACCGGCAACGGCCTTTCTTTCGCAGCCTGGTCGAATTCATGACTTCGGGTCCGGTCGTGGCGCAGGTGCTGGAAGGCGAGAACGCCATCGCCAAGAACCGCGAAGTGATGGGCGCCACCAATCCCGCCAATGCCGCGCCAGGAACCATCCGCAAGGAATTCGCCGAAAGCATCGAGGCAAATTCGGTGCACGGCTCCGACGCCGCTGAGACCGCTGTCAACGAAATCAAATTCTTCTTCTCGGACCTGGATATCGTCGGCTGAGCGGCGGCGACAGCAAACCGAAATCTGTTATAAGGCTCCCGCGGGAGCCTTTTCCTATGCACGGCAAAACAGTCTTCATTACCGGTGCGACATCGGGGATCGGCGAGGTCGCCGCCGTCAGGCTGGCGGAGCAGGGCGCCCGCATTGTCTTCACCGCGCGCGACCGGGCCCGCGCCGACGCCACCTTCAAAAAATTGCAACATGCCAACGGCGCGGCCGATCATGCGGTGCATATGGCCGATCTGTCGCTCTTGGCCGAGATGAAACGGGTGGGAGAGGCGGCCGCCGCGGAGCCCGGGATCGACATCCTGATCAACAATGCCGGGGCCCTGTTCAACACCCGGGTCGAAACCGAAGACGGGCTGGAGAAGACCTTCGCCCTCAACCACATGTCCTATTTTGTGATCACCAACCTGCTGTTGCCCCGGCTCAAGCCGGGCGCGCGGATCATTTCCACCGCGTCGGGCGCGCATCGCCGGGCACATCTCAATTTCAAGGACCTGCAAACCCGCCGCGGCTATTCCGGATTTTCCGTCTATGCCAAATCCAAGCTCTGCAATGTGCTGTTCACCCGCGAGCTGGCGCGGCGGACCCAGGGCAGCGGCGTCACCGCCAATTGCCTGCATCCGGGCTTTGTCGCCACCCGGTTCGGTGATCAATCCGGCGGGTTCACCTCGGTATTCGTGAAGCTGGCCAAGCCGGTCGGCGCGATCTCGCCGGAAGAGGGGGCCAAGACCATCCTCCATCTCGCCTCTTCGCCGGAGATCGCCGATGTCAGCGGCGAATATTTCTATGAATGCAAGATCGACACGCCTTCCGCCGAAGCCCGGAAGGACGAAGACGCCAAAAAACTCTGGGACATATCGGCGGACATTGCCGGATTGCCGTGAGGATGCGGTCGCGGACTTATGCATGTCCGCCCACAATGACACACCCGGCCACGCGCGGCGCATGGCGGCATTGCGCGTCGACGCGCCATGCTATCGCGCGAAGCTATGTGTGAACACGCTTCCTGACATGAGCGGTCGCCAGTCCGTGTCTTGGGATCGAAGGGCGATCCGCTTGGGACGCTTGTCGCCGCTGCAGGCCTAACGCCGGCTTCGCCCGGCGTTCGCAGTTCGGTTCTGAAGTGGCGGACAGAGGGGGTGCCCAATTAAGGGATGTCAATGGGTTGAATTGACTAACCCAAAAATTCGTCTCAATACATTCCAACAGCTTGATGCCCGAGTTGGCCAACCGGAATTACTGCGTTTGAGGCGGCGCCATGCAGAAATACGCCAGCTTTGCGGAATTCTATCCCTTCTATCTCAGCGAGCATGCCAACCGCGCCACGCGGCGGCTGCATTTCCTGGGCTCGAGCCTGGCGCTGTTATGCCTGCTGGCGCTGTTTTTCACCGGCGATCCCTGGTGGTTCGCCGCGGCGCTGGTCGCGGGCTATGGCTTCGCCTGGTTTTCCCATCTGGTGTTCGAGAAAAACCGGCCGGCGACCTTCCGGCATCCGTTTTACAGCTTGTTGGGCGATTGGGTGATGTTCTGGCAGATCCTGACAGGCAAGATCGCTTTTTAGCTTTTCCACATCCTACGCTATGTGTCCTGCTTCAGGAAATCAAACGCGGTTCTTCCCTGTTCGGCCCGAAATTGTTCGTCCAGTATTTCCAGGGCCGACATGCGGTCCAGACGGAACACCCTGAAGCCCCTTTTGTCTTCGCACCAGCCTGCGAGCAGCCATACCGGACCAAAGAACGCCATCACCAGCGGATGGACCGTGCGATCCGATGTGCCAGAAAAAGGGACCCCCGCGGAGGCTTTTTTGTACTAGCGGATAGAGAGGGATTCAAATCCAAGCTGATATCTTCGCATCACAGGCGGCGGTCTACCGAACGCCGCCCCGTCAAACAGAGACAAGATGAGCAGATGCCCTGGTTTCCTCCGAAATGGACATCTGCTCGCAATCTCCCGTCCCGCCTTGTGGGGTATTAACTGAAAACCGCCAGACCCTTTTCCAGCTTCACCTTGTCTTCCGCCACCAGGCTGAGCGCGGCCGGATAAAGCCTGTGCTCGATCTCCAGCACCCGTGCCGCCAGAATCTCCGCCGTGTCGGCGGGATGCACCGGCACCGAGGCCTGGGCGATCACCGGCCCCGCGTCCAGTTCCGGCACCACGAAATGCACCGAGGCGCCGGATTGCGCCTCGCCCGCCGCGATCACCCGTTCATGCACCCGCACGCCCCTATAGGCCGGGAGCAGGGAGGGATGGATGTTGATCAGCTTGCCTTCCCAGTCCCTGGCGAAGCCGTCCGACAGAATGCGCATGAAGCCCGCCAGGCAGACAATCTCCACGCCCGCGGCACGCAAGGCGCGATCGAGTTCGGCGTCGAAATCCTCCCGGGCCTTGCCCTGGTGCGAAATGACCCGGGTGGGAATGCCGGCGTCGGCGGCGCGCTTGAGCCCGCCCGCGCCCTCGATATTGGAAATCACCAGCACGATCCGGTATGGCGCATCTGTCTGCGCCGCGATCAGCGCGCCGAGGTTGCTGCCCCGGCCGGAAATCAGGACTCCCACTTTCTTCAAAGCTTGAGCGTCCCGCGATAGACCGGTTTGGCTTCGCCACTGCCGGGGACCAGATGACCCAGCCGCATGGCCTTGTCGCCGCCCTGCTGGAAGGCTTCGATCACATGGCCGGAGGTCTTTTCGGAGACCACGACGATCAGGCCGATGCCGCAATTGAAGGTCCTCAACATCTCGGGCGTGGCGATGCCGGCGGTCCGGGCCAGCCAGGAAAAAACCGGCGGCGGCGTCCAGCAATCCAGATCGATTTCCGCATCCAGGCTGTCGGGCAGGGCGCGCGGCAGATTTTCGGTGATGCCGCCGCCGGTGATATGGGCGAAACCCTTGACGCCGCCCACCCGGAGCGCTTCCAGCGCGCTTTTCACATAGAGCCGGGTGGGGGTGAGCAGGACATCGCCCAGGGTGCGGCCGGGCGCGAAAGGCGCCTCCGCGTTCCAACCAAGGCCGCTGTTCTCCACCACCTTGCGCACCAGTGAATAACCATTGGCGTGAACGCCGGACGACGCCACGCCGATCAGGACATCGCCCGGGGCCATCTCGGCGGTGCGGGGCAGGACATTGCCGCGCTCCACCGCGCCCACCGAAAATCCGGCCAGATCGAAATCGCCCTTGGCGTAGAGGCCCGGCATCTCCGCCGTCTCGCCGCCGATCAGGGCGCAGCCCGATTCCCGGCAGGCCCGGGCGATGCCTTCGATCACGCGCGCGGCCTGGTCCACTTCCAGCTTCCCGCTGGCGTAATAGTCCAGAAAGAAAAGCGGCTCCGCGCCCTGCACCACGATGTCATTGACGCACATCGCCACCAGGTCCTGGCCGATGCCGTCAAAGCTGCCCGTCTCGATGGCGATCTTGAGCTTGGTTCCCACTCCGTCGGTGGCCGCCACCAGCACCGGATCCTTGAAGCCCGCCGCCTTGAGATCGAACAGGCCGCCGAACCCGCCCAGATCGGCGCCGGCGCCGGGGCGCCTGGTGGCCTTGGCGGCCGGCGTGATGCGTTCGACCAGCCGCTCGCCCGCGTCGATGTCCACGCCCGCATCTTTATAAGTGAAGTTGTCATTGCCGGGCATGGGGCCGAAAGTCCGCGACGGATCGAAAGGTTCCGCATCGTTTAATCAGGCGAAAGCGGCCACGCAAGCGGCCCCCTGATTCGGTAGGATTTAGGCCATGTCCCTGGAAGGCGCCATCGCGGTTCACCGGTTCGGCCTGGGCGCCCGGCCCGGCGAGATCGACGCGGCAAGCCGGGACCCCAAATCCTGGCTTTTGGCCCAGATCGGGACGGCGGCTGAGGAACCGGTACGAGATGACGGTACCGCTTTTCCCGACAGCGGCACCCTGGTGCGCCAGGAACAGGAACAGATCCGCGAACGCGTCGCCTTCAAGAATGGCCAGATCAGTCTCAAGGATCGGAGCCCCGACGCGGTGAAGAAATTCATCGCCCCCCGGATCAGGATATTCCGGGAGGAAATGGCGGCCCGCTTCCGGCTGGGCTTCATCACGGAGCGGCCTTTTGCCGAGCATCTGGTCTGGTTCTGGAGCAATCACTTCACGGTCTCGACCAGCGCCGGACGCACCTTGAATTACGCCGGCGCCTTCGAGCGCGAGGCGATCCGCCCCTATATCGCCGACACATTCGAGAACATGCTTCTGGCGGTGGCGAGCCATCCCGCCATGCTGGTCTATCTCAACAACGCCCAATCCATCGGTCCGCATTCCTTGGCCGGCGAACGCTCGGGCCGCGGCCGCAACGAGAATCTGGGCCGCGAGCTGATGGAGCTTTATTCGCTGGGGGTGGATGGCGGCTATACCCAGGCCGATGTCATCGCCCTGGCCAATATCCTGACCGGCTGGGGGCTTGATCCCGATGCACCGTCCGGTTTCGGCTTTTATCCCAACCGGCACGAGCCGGGCATGCAGACATTGCGCGGCAGACGCTATGCGCCGGATTTGAAGGGCGGCGTCCAGTCGGTGCGCGATCTGGCGCATGATCCCCATACCGCCCATCACATCGCGGTCAAATTCGCCACCTATATCATCGCCGACCAGCCCGAGCCGCAATCGGTCGCCCGGCTGGAGGAGGTGTTCAACCGCACCGGCGGCAATTTGCGGGCGCTTGCGGCCGCGGCGGTGGAAGACCCCGCGGTCTGGAATCCGGCGCCGGGCAAGATGCGCTCGCCGGTGGAATATGTGACGGCGGGCTATCGTCTTCTGGGTCTGCCGCGCGGCGACAAGGGCGAACAGCAGGTTCGCGCCGCCATGGGCAGCGCCCGGGCGATGGGCGAATTTCCGATGACCGCCACTTCGCCCAATGGCTGGCCGCTCACCTCCAATGCCTGGTCGGGACCGGATGCGGTGCTGAACCGGATCGAATGGGCGAGGCAGGTGGGCGCCCGCATGCCGCGCGATTCCAACGCCCAGGATGTGGCCGAGGCCGGAATGGGGCCGCGTCTGTCCTCCGCCACCAGAACCGCCATGGCGCGCGCCGAAACCCAAGGTGAGGCGCTGGCGCTTCTGATCGCAAGCCCCGAATTCCAGCGCAGGTGATGCCATGAGCCTCGACCGCCGTATGCTTCTGAGATCCTTCGCTGCTGCCGGCGCGCTGGCGGCCGGGGTCCACGCCCGCTTCGCCTTCGCCGCCACGCCGGGCGACCGACGGTTGGTGGTGGTGATCCTGCGCGGCGCGCTCGACGGGCTGGCCGCGGCGCCGCCCTATGGCGACAAGGATTATGCCGGGGTCCGGGGCGACCTAGCGCTTTCGACGGCGGGCCCGGCGCCGCTGCACGATCTGGACGGATTCTTCGGGCTTCATCCCGCCCTGACCAATTTGAAGAACCTTTATGACGCGAAGCAGCTCGTCCTGTTTCACAATATCTGCTCGCCCTATCGCGACCGCTCGCATTTCGACGGACAGAATGTGCTGGAGTCGGGCGGCATCAGTCCGCATCTGCTGCAGGATGGCTGGCTCAATCGCGCGCTTCAGCCGATGGGGCTCGGTCATGGCGACAAGGCGCTGGCAATCGCCCAATCCCCGCCGCTGATGCTTTCAGGCAAGGTGGAGGCCACCAGCTGGATGCCGCCGGTGATGCCTGAGCCCGACGAATTGTTCCTGAACCAGGTGCGCGCACTTTATGCTCATGACCCGGCGCTGAACGCGTCCTTGTCCAGCGCCTTGGCGCTGCAGGCCTCCGCCCAGGCCGCGATGGATGATCCGTCCGCCAAGCAGCCCGGCAAGGGCGGGCCGTTCGGTGACCTCACGCCCCTGTTCCAGGGCGCCGGCCGGCTGCTGGCTGCGGCCGACGGTCCGCGGGTGGCCACATTGGAAGCCTCGGGCTGGGACACCCATGTGGCGGAAGGCGCGGCCGACGGGCAATTGGCCCGCCGGCTGGGCGCCTTGGATACCGCGATCGAATCGATGCGCATGGCCATGGGCACGGATGTCTGGAACAAGACGGCGGTGGTGATGGCGACCGAATTCGGCCGCACCGTCCATCCCAACGGATCGGGCGGCACCGATCACGGCACCGGCGGCGCCGCTTTCCTGTTCGGCGGCGCGGTGGCGGGCGGAACCGTCAAGGCGGAATGGGTTGGCCTCAACTCCGGCGCGCTCAAGGACGGACGCGATCAGCCGGCGCGCACCGATCTGCGCGGCTTGTTCAAAGGCGTGCTGGCCGAACAGATGGACGTGCCTCTGACCGCGCTGGAAACCACGGTATTTCCCGACAGCGCCGCCGCCGCGCCGATCAAGGGCCTGATCCGCGCCTGATGATTCATCTCGGCGGATCGATCGCCGCGCGAGTCAACCGGCCGAGAAACCGTATCTGCGGCGCGCCGGATTTAAGCGCTTTCGCCGGCGCAAACCGATCCCTATACTCGCTCCGCCCCTGACCGGACCCCTGCATGCCGCCGCGCGTCTTGAAATTCGCTTGCCTCCTTGCCATCGCCGTTTGCATCGCCATGCCGGCCATGGCCGAGGACATCTTCACCGTGTCCGGCATTCATGTGGCCGCCACCGCGGCCTCCTCCACCGAGGCGCTGAACCTGGCGATCGCGCAGGGGCGGCCGCGGGCCTGGCAGGTGCTTTACCACCGGCTCACCCGCGAGCGGGACTGGGACCGCCAGCCGGCGCTCGACGCCTCCACCTTGGTTCGGATTTCGCGCGGCTATACGCCCGGCAATGAACGGCGTTCCACCACCCGCTATGTCGCCGACGTGACCTATATCTTCAACCGGGAAGCGGTGTCGCGGGTTCTGCGCGACGCCAACATTCCCTTCACCCAGACCTCTGTCCGGCAGATCCTGCTGGTTCCGATGTCGCCCAATTTCGCCGACGGGCCCTGGGCCCAGGCGCTGTCGGCGCCCAGCCTGCGCGGCGGGGTGGTGCCTTATATAGTCCCCGCGGCGGCCGAAAATCCCGGCCTGGTGGGGCTCAATTTCAATACCGCAAGCTGGAGCAATGTCGCGGCCGCGGCCGGCCGCATCAAGGCGAATGAAGCCGCGCTGGTGCAGGCGGTTTATGCCAACGGCAAGGTGACGGTGAATATCCGCCGCCTGGGACAGGGCGAGGCGCCGACCAAGACCAGCCTCGAGGTGCCGTTGCTGCAGACCCTCAGCACCACCTATCCGGCCGCCGCCCAGGCCGCCATCGCGGCGATGGAGGATCTCTGGAAGGCGCATCTGGTGGTCAACTTCAACACCCGCGGCACCCTCACCGCCGATGTGCAGGTGGATTCGCTGAACCAATGGGGCCAGATTCAATCCGCCCTGGCCGGGGTGGACAACATCACCAATGTGCAGGTGATCGCGATGGATCTGGGATATGCGCGGCTTTCGATTGCCTATCTGGGAACCCCGGACCAATTGCGCGACGCGTTGAACGATCAGGGATTGGGCCTCACCAACCGCGCCGGGCAATGGATGATCTCCCCGGGCGGGCGGTGATGATGCGCCATCTGCCCAATCTGCTGTCCGGATTCCGGCTGTTGGCGGCGCCGCTGACGGCCTGGGCGATCCTGGCGGAACATGACGGCGCGGCTTTGGCGGTGTTCGCGGGCGCCGGCCTCAGCGATATCGCCGACGGCTTCATCGCCCGGGCGTTCCGCTTCACCTCCCGCTTCGGCGCCTGGCTTGACCCGGTCGCCGACAAGCTTCTGATGCTGCTCTGCTTCCTGTCGCTCTATGAAGTGGGCGCGGCGCCGCTCTGGCTGGTGGCGCTGGTGATCGCGCGCGACGTGATCATCGGCGGCGGCGCGCTGCTGGCGAAGCTCCTGCAGCTGCCCCTGCGCATCCGGCCCCTGCTGATCGGCAAGGCCGCCACCGCGATCGAGGTGGCCTATGTCGGCGTGCGGCTGTTTCTGCTCGCCATCGAGCGGGACACGCCTGTGCTCCTGCGCGATGCCGGTTATCTGGTGGCCGCCTTCGCGCTGCTGTCGGGTCTGGCCTATCTGAATGTCTTTCTGCGCGCGCTCCTGGCCGGGCCGCGCAAGGCCTGAGCCGGTCCGATGTCATCGCAACTCGTCCTGCCCCTGGAACCGCTGAATGCCATGACCCGCGCCGATTTCATCGCCGCGCCGGGCAATCAGCGCGCCCTTGCCTTTCTCGAATTCTGGCCGGATTGGCCGGCGCCCGCCGCCGCGCTGTTCGGTCCGCCTGCTTCGGGCAAGACTCACCTTGCCCGCGTCTGGGCCGAACGGGCCGGCGCGGTCTGTCTGCAGGCGGACAATCTGATCGAGCCCGTCATCGGCGCCGCGGTGGTGGAGGATTGTGACCGCCCAGCCGCCAAGGAGCACCAATCCGCCTTGTTCGCGATGCTGGAGCGGGGCGCGCCCCTGCTTCTGACCGGCCGCGCCGCGCCGTCCGCCTGGCCGGTTTCGCTGCCCGATCTGGCCTCCCGTTTCCGCGCCCTGGTCGGGTTTGAACTGGGCGAGGCCGACGAAGCCCTGTTGATGGCCTTGGCGGTCAAACTGTTCGCCGACCGCCAGCTGCTGGTGCCGGTGGCGGTGGTAACCGGGCTGATCCATGGATTGGAGCGGTCCCCGGCTGCGGTCCGGGATTTCATCGCCCGCGCCGACCGGGAGGCTCTGAGCCGTCAAAAACCCATAAACATTCAATTGATACGGGAGCTTATGGAGAATTAAGGCCTTTTGTCATGACAGATTTACCCATTTCTCCTATGGTTTCGGCCATGTCCACCCCGTCCCCGCAAATCGAGGCCGCCAACGACGCGCCGGCGAAAACGGCGCTGGAAAATCCGCTTGCCACCGAAGAAGTGCTGTCGCTGACCAACCAGGGCGGCACCATCGTGCTGGATCCGGCATCGCCGCAGCGCTTCGTCAACCGGGAATTGTCCTGGCTGGCCTTCAACCGCCGCGTCATCGAGGAGGCGCAGAACCGCCGCCATCCCTTGTTCGAGCGGCTCAGATTTCTGTCCATCTCCGCTTCCAACCTGGATGAGTTCTACATGGTGCGCGTCGCCGGCCTGATGGGCATGGTGGGAGCCGGGGTCACCACGCCGTCCGCCGACGGCCTGTCGCCGGCCGAACAGCTTGCCAAGGTGGACGAAACCGCGCGCACCCTGATTGCCGATCAGCAGCGCATCTGGGCCGGGCTCGACCAGGAATTGCGCCGGGAAGGCGTCAGCCTGGTCACCGGCGGGGAAATCAGCGAACGCGACCGGGATTTCCTGGACGTCCAGTTCGGCGAGCAGATCTTTCCGGTCCTGACCCCGCTTGCGATCGATCCGGCCCATCCCTTCCCCTTCATTCCCAATCTGGGCTTCACCATCGCCCTGTCGCTGGTCAACCGCCGCGACAATAAGGAATTCCAGGCCCTGATTCCGGTGCCGCCGCAGCTTCGCCGCTTTGTGCGGCTGCCCGACAGCGACCGCCGGATCGCCCGTTTCGTGCCCTTGGAGCATGTCATCGCGCTCAATTTCGACAAGCTCTTCCCCGGCCATGACGTGTCGGGCTGGGGCATGTTCCGGATCATCCGCGACAGCGATGTCGAGGTCGAGGAAGAGGCCGAGGATCTGGTGCTGCTGTTCGAGTCGCTCCTGAAGCGCCGGCGCCGCGGCAGCGTCATCCACATGAAATGCTCGGCCACCATGCCGACGGTGCTGCGCCAGTTCATCGCCGGTCATCTGGACCTGGAGGAGTCCGCGATCGTGATCGTGGAAAATATGATGGGCCTGTCGGATCTGTCCAAGCTCATCATTCCCGAGCGCACCGAGCTTCTGTTCAAGCCCTATATCGCCCGCTTTCCCGAGCGTATCCGCGACCATGGCGGCGACTGCCTGGCCGCCATCCGGGAAAAGGACCTGATCGTCCATCATCCTTTCGAGAGCTTCGACACGGTGGTGCAGTTCCTGCGCCAGGCCGCCGCCGATCCCGATGTGGTGGCGATCAAGCAGACCCTCTACCGCACCAGCCAGGACAGCCCGATCGTCAGCGCGCTGATCGAGGCGGCGGATTCCGGCAAATCGGTCACCGCCCTGGTGGAATTGAAGGCGCGGTTCGACGAGGCCGCCAATATCAAATGGGCCCGCGACCTGGAGCGGGCCGGGGTGCAGGTGGTCTATGGCTTCATCGCGCTCAAGACCCACGCCAAGATCAGCCTGGTGGTGCGCCGCGAGAGCGGCCATCTCAACACCTATGTCCATTTCGGCACCGGCAATTACCACCCCCAGACGGCCAAGGTTTACACCGACCTGTCGCTGTTCAGCGCCGATCCGGCGCTGGGCCGCGACGCCGCCCAGGTGTTCAATTTCATCACCGGCTATGCCGAGCCGAATGCGTTGGAAAAACTGGCGGTGTCGCCCTTCTCGCTGAGGGGACGGCTGGTGGAAGCCATCCAGCAGGAAATCATGCATGCCCGCGCCGGCCGGCCCGCCGCCATCTGGGTCAAGCTCAACTCCCTGGTCGACCCGGCGATGATCGACGGGCTCTATCGCGCCTCCCAGGCGGGGGTGAAGGTGGAACTGGTGGTGCGCGGCATCTGTTGCCTGAGACCCGGCGTGCCGGGCCTGTCGGACAATATCCGGGTGCGTTCCATCGTCGGCCGGTTCCTGGAACATGGCCGCATTGTCGCCTTCGGCTCCGGTCGCGGCCTGCCGTCACCTGACGCCAAGGTCTATATTTCCTCGGCCGATTGGATGCCGCGCAATCTCGACCGGCGGGTCGAAATCCTGGTTCCGATCGAGAATCCCACGGTTCATCAACAGGTGCTGGATCAGATCATGATCGCCCTGCTGAAGGATCAGGCGCAAAGCTGGTATATGAAGGCGGACGGTCGCTATATCCGCGATTCCCATTCCGAGGATGCCGATGCCTTCTCCGCGCACACTTACTTCATGACCAATCCCTCGCTTTCCGGCCGCGGTCGCGCGCTGAAGATCCAGGGCCAGGGCCACCGCAAACGCCGGTCCTGAAAATGTCCGCAGTCAGCGATCTCCGCGCCGCCTTGAGCCCGCGCCCGGCGCTTGCGCGCGAGCCGGTCGCGATTGTCGATATCGGGTCCAATTCCGTGCGGCTGGTGATCTACGAGAACCAGACCCGCAACGCCGCCACCCTGCAGAACGAAAAAGCGATTTGCGGCATCGGCCGCGACATGGTGACCACCGGACGTCTCAATGCGGAAGGCTGCAACGCGGCGCTGGAGGCGCTGGGCCGATTTCGCATGCTCTCGGACGGGCTCAAGGTCGAACTGCGCGAGGCGGTGGCCACGGCGGCGGCGCGCGACGCCATCAATGGCGCGGAATTCATCGCCCGCGCCGAGCGGGCCTGGGGCGCGCCGATCCGGGTGCTGGCGGGCGAGGATGAGGCGCGGATCGCCGCCGAGGGGGTGGTGGCGGGCATTCCCGACGCCTCCGGCCTGGTCGCCGATCTGGGCGGCGGCAGCCTGGACATGGTGACGGTCAAAGCCGGCAAGACCGGCGAGGCCTGGACCTTGCCCTTCGGGCCCTTGCGGCTGATGGACCAGGCCAAGGGCGATCCCGACAAGGCCCGCGACATCGTGGACAAGGGGCTCAAGAATATTTCCGGGCTTTCCTCATCCGCGCTTTATGCGGTGGGCGGGATTTGGCGCAGCTTCGCCCGGGTCGACATGGAGGAGCATCATTATCCCCTCCATGTGCTGCAGCATTACACCATCCCCCGTGGCCGCGCGCTGAGGCTGTGCAAGGTGCTGGCGGGGCTTTCCAGGGAATCCGCCCGCAAGATCAAGGTCGTCTCCAAGCGCCGGGCGGAAGCGCTTCCCTATGGCGCGGTGGTGCTGGAGCGGCTGTTGCTGGCGGGCGAGATCCGGGACGTGGTGGTCTCGGCCTATGGCCTGCGCGAGGGGCTGTTCTACGCGCTTTTGTCGCCGGACCAGCGGGCCCGGGATCCGCTGCTGGAATTCGCCCGCGGCGCCAATGACAGGCTGTCGCGCGTGCCTCAGCATGCCCGCGAAATGTTCGACTGGACGGAGCCGCTGTTCGAAGGCGAAAGCCTGGAACTGCGACGGGTGCGGGAGGCTTCGGCCTATTTCTCCGATATCGGCTGGCGGCGGCACCCGGACGACCGCGCCGTCGGCGCCTTCAGCCAGGTCCTCACCGCGCCTTTTGCCGGCGCCGACCACCGGGCCCGGGCCCTGATCGCCATCTCGATCTTCCACCGCTATTCGGGCGACGGGGATTTTCCCCGCGATGTGGCGACCGCCGAACTCCTGGACAAGGATGACGAGCGGCGCGCTTTGCGCCTGGGGCTGGCCTGGCGATTCGCCTTTTCCCTGTCGGCCTCGGCGGCCGGGGAACTCGGCCAGTACCGGCTCCGGCTCACCCCAGCCAAGGTGGTTCTGGAGGTGCCCCGCAAGCGCGAGGCCATCACCAGCGAGCCGGTCCAGAAGCGGCTGGGCGCCCTGGCGGAAGCCCTTGACCGGAGAGGGGAAATACTGATCGGGTGAGGAACGTTTCGCCGCCAGGCGAACGAAATGGTCCAGCGGACCATTTCGAGCGACGAACGCCGCGAGTTAAGGCGAGCGGCCGGGGGGAGCCAGCCGCAAATTGAGGCCAGCGGCAGGGTTAGCGCCGAAACAGGGCTGCCCCTAATCCCGTGCATCTCCGGGATATTTGCCTTATTCTGGGGGTGGTCTTGCGTTAAGGCCCGGGAGCGGGCTTTAACAGAGGCCTAGCCGGACAGGGGCCGGCTGGTATCGTCACAAGGCGGGGATTGAGGAGAGTCGTCATGGGTGCGCTCAGCATCTGGCATATCGTGATTTTGGGGCTGATCGCCCTGGTGCTGTTCGGCGGCCGCGGCAAGGTTTCCGACCTGATGGGCGATTTCGGCAAAGGCATCAACAGCTTCAAGAAGGGCCTGTCCGAATCGGCCAAGGAAGATCCCAGGGTCATCAATGGGGAGCCGCGCGAGACTGCCAACGTCAACAAGGATTCCACCACCCGCTAGAGCAAATTCATCGCCATGATTTTTGCTCCGGGCCCGCCGCGCGAACCCTTGGAAAGCCGCCGGGCGTGTCCGCCGACCGCGATCTAGGGGCCTTGGATGTTCGACCTTTTCAGTTGGAGCCATATCATCATCCTGCTCACCGTGGCGCTGGTCGTGGTGGGACCCAAGGACTTGCCCCGGCTGATGAACATCATGGGGCGCTGGGCGGGCAAGGCCCGCGACATGGCCAACGAGTTCAAGAAGAGCTTCGAAGACATGGCGCGGCAGAGCGAGCTGGACGAGTTGCGGGCCGAGGTCGAGAAGCTGAGGACGCAGGATCCGGTGGCCGAATTCGGCAATGAGGTCGAACGGGCGCTGAACCCGGTGGATTTCGAGACGAATACCGAGACCCCCAAGCCGGACGCGGAGGAGACGCCGCCGCCCCGCAGCGGCGAATACCAGATTTCCGATACGCCCGCCGGTGATGCCCCTGTCGCCGATCCCCAGGCGCCCAATTCCCAGACGGCCAATCCCCAGCCCGCCAATCGTCAGGCAGCCGAATCGTGAACGCGCCGACCCACGAAGACGAGGCGGCGCTGGACGCCACCCGCGCGCCGCTGATGGAGCATCTGATCGAGCTGCGCAAGCGGCTGGTCTGGGCGATGGTGTCGTTCGGGATCGCCTTTGTCATCTGCTTCGCCTTTTCCACCCCGATTTTCCAGTTTCTTACCGTACCCCTGCACCGGGCGCTGGAAGGCAAGAGCAACGATCATCTGATCTATACCGCGCTCTATGAGGTGTTCTTCACCCAGGTGAAGATCGCCATGTTCGGCGGCGCCTGCCTGGGCTTTCCCGCCATCGCGGCACAGGTCTGGATCTTCGTCGCCCCGGGTCTCTACAAGCATGAACGCCGCGCGCTGTTGCCGTTCCTGGCCTGGACGCCGGTCCTGTTCATCCTGGGCGGGGCCTTCGTCTATTACGTGATGCTGCCCTTCTCGATCAAATTCTTCTCCGGCTACCAGGTGCCCACCACCTCCGGCACCATGGGCATCGAGCTCCAGGCCAAGGTCAGCGACTATCTCGATTTCGTGATGACCCTGATTTTCGCCTTCGGGCTCACTTTCCAGCTGCCGGTGCTGCTGTCGCTGCTGGGCAAGGTCGGCATCGTCACCAGCAAAGGGCTGCGCGACATGCGCCGCTATGCCTATGTCGGGCTGTTCGGGGTGGCGGCGATCTTCACCCCGCCCGACGCCATCTCGATGCTGAGCCTGGCCTTCCCGCTGGTGGCGCTCTACGAGATCTCCATCCTCTGCGTGGCGGCGATCGAGCGGGGCAAGGCGCGCGAGGAGGCGGCGCGCAAAGGCACCGATCTGGTGCCTTAAGCCGCGGCCCGATTGCGGGACCGGGTCCGCTCCGCCGGCAGGGTCAGAATGGCGAGCGTTCCTTTTTCCGGCGCGCTTTCCAAGGTCAGGCTGCCGCCATGCAATTCCAGCATCGCCTTGGCCAGCGGCAAGCCCAGGCCGGTGCCGTCATGCTTGGTGGCGAGACGGTTCTCATTCTGCCCGAACGGGGTCAGGGCGTGGGCGATCTCCCGGGCGTTCATCCCCACCCCGGTATCGCGCACCAGAATCTCGCAACCGCCATCGCCGCGCAGCCGTCCCGACAGATGGACCGCGCCGCCCTCCGGCGTGAACTTGATCGCATTGCCCACCAGATTGATCAGGATCTGGCGGACCATGCGCTCCACCGCCAGGATCTTGACCCCATCCCGGGGAAATTCGTCATGGACACGGACGCCGAACTTGTCGCTCAGTCCCTTCAGCATGGCCAGCGAGGACGACAGGGCCGGCGCCAATTCGAACCAGGCGGCCCGGTCGAGCGTCATCATGCCGGCCTCGATCTTGGAGAGGTCGAGCACGTCGTTGATGATCGCCAGCAAATGACCGCCGCTGGCATGGATATCGGCGGCATAGGCGAGATAGCGCGGATTATGCACCGGCCCCAGATGCTGATCGCGCATCACTTCCGAAAAACCCAGAATGGCGTTCAGCGGCGTGCGCAATTCATGGCTCATATTGGCCAGGAAGGTGGATTTGGCGTGATTGGCGAGCTCGGCTTCCTTCACCGCCAGGGCCAGCCGGCGCGACATCTGGCTGCGCTGATCGCGGCTCTGCTCCGATTGGGCGATGACGCGGCGGGAATAGAGAATCAGCGGTACCGCCACCACCAGGGTCTCGATCACGATATTGGCGAAGGTGAGCGCGCTCATCCGGGCGCCGTCGAAATAAAGGGCGAGATGCGCCAGGATAGCCATCGCCACCGCCAGGGCCGACAGCGCCGCGGTGCAGCCAAGCGTGCCCATGGCGCCGAGCCGGCGTTCCAGGCGCATCATCAGGAATTTCGGACTGAAATGATTCACGCCACACCGCACCGCCAACTCCGGACGGGCACCCCCAACTGCAACCAAAGCGTGCACCCAAAACGGTTTCCGCCCGATTGCGGCGATCGGCGGAAAATGGCACCCCGGATTTGGCAATCGTTAAGGCTAATGGCCCCAAGACCGGAGAATCGGCCCTTTTCCGCTCGCCTTTGACCCGGGGCAGGCGCCCATGGCATGAGCGGCGCCGGCAGTCCCAAGGTTTCCGATCCATGCACGATATCCGGATGATCCGCGACAATCCCGACGCTTTTGCCGCCGGTCTGAAGCGCCGGGGGGTGGACGGCGCCGCCATCGCCGGCGATCTGCTCGCCAAGGACAAGGCGCTGCGCGACCTCCTCACCCGGCTTCAGACCGAGCAGGCCCGCCGCAACGAGGCCTCCAAGCTGATCGGCCAGGCCAAGGCGAAAAAAGACGAAGCCCAGGCCAAGGCCTTGCTGGACGAGGTGGCGGGGCTCAAACAGTCCATCCAGCAAGGCGAGGCGGAACAGCGCGAGTTGGAAAAGGCGCTGCGTGAGGCATTGGCGGTGATTCCCAATCTCCCCGCCGCCGATGTGCCGGACGGGACGGATGAAACCGCCAATGCCCTGGTTCCCGCTCGAGCCTTTGGTACGCCGCCCAAAATCGAAACGCCGAAACAGCATTTCGAGATCGGCGAGGCCCTGGGCGAGATGGATTTCGAGCGCGCCGCCAAAGTTTCCGGCGCCCGCTTTGTCTATCTCAAGGGCGATCTGGCGCGGCTGGAACGGGCGATCGGAAATTTCATGCTCGACGTCCACACCCGGCAATTCGGCTACACCGAAGTCAGCCCGCCGGTGCTGGTGCGCGATAATGCGATGTTTGGGACAGGTCAGCTACCGAAGTTTTATGACGATCAGTTTGCGGCATATCAGGAGCCAGATCTCAGGGCGAAGATTGCCGGTGAACGGGATGTGATTGAGCGACTTGGAGAGCAAGACGTCACCAGACTTGGCGATCCAACGCGATTTTGGCTTGTCCCTACGGCAGAAGTTCCTTTGACGAACTATGTTCGAGAGGAAATTCTCGAAGAAGCTGATCTGCCGCTGCGGATGACTGCCTATACGCCCTGCTTCCGGGCGGAAGCCGGCGCCGCCGGCAAGGACACCCGCGGCATGATCCGGATGCATCAATTCTCCAAGGTCGAGCTGGTCTCGATCACCACCCCGGAGCAGTCGATGAAAGAGCATGAGCGGATGACCGACGCCGCCCAGGAAATCCTCAAGAAACTCGATCTCGCCCACCGGGTGGTGACTTTGTGTACCGGCGATATGGGCTTTTCGGCCCAGAAGACCTACGACATCGAAGTCTGGCTGCCGGGGCAGAACGCCTATCGCGAGATTTCCTCCTGCTCCAATTGCGGCCCGTTCCAGGCGCTGCGCATGAATACGCGCTGGCGCGGACAGGACGGCAAGGTGAAAGGCCCGGTGCATACGCTGAACGGCTCCGGCCTGGCGGTGGGCCGCACCTTGGTGGCGATCCTGGAAAATTATCAGCAGCCGGACGGCAGTGTCGCGATACCGTCTGCGTTGCGGCCTTATATGGGCGGCAAGACGGTGATTGCGAAAGTCTGATGCGCATCCTGGTCACCAATGACGACGGCATCCACGCGCCTGGGCTGGATATCGCCCAGCATATCGCCCGCGCCCTGTCGGACGATGTCTGGGTGATCGCGCCGGAGACCGAGCAGTCGGGCGCGTCTCATTCGCTCACCCTCACCATGCCGCTGCGCCTGCGCCGGATCACCGAGCGCCGCTTCGCGGTCAGCGGCACCCCCACCGACTGCGTGATGATGGGTTGTCTGCAGATCTTGAAGGACCAGCCGCCGGATCTGATCCTCTCCGGCGTCAATTGGGGCTCCAACCTGGCCGACGATGTCACCTATTCCGGCACCATTGCCGGCGCCATGGAGGGCACGGCGCTGGGCATCGCCTCGGTGGCGCTGTCGCAGGCGGCCGACGAGGAATCGCGCGAACATATCGACTGGTCGCCCGGCCTGGTGCATGGGCCGGGCCTGCTCGGCCAGCTGCTTCAGGCGGGCTGGCCGGAGGGAAGCCTGATCAACATCAACTTTCCGGCCTGCGCCGCCGCCGGGGTGAAGGGCTGGGCGGTGGTTCGCCAAGGCCGCTACGATCTCCAGTCCACCGAGATCGAGGAGCGGCGGGACGCCCGCAACCGGGCCTATTACTGGATCGGGTTGCGCCGCCGCCGGGCCACCCCGCCCGAGAATACCGATCTGGGCGCGGTCTATGGTGGAAAGATTTCGGTAACCCCGCTGCACATGAACCTCACCGAAGCCGGGGCGCTGGAAAAACTCCGGCAAAAGCTGGGTCAAAAATGACCGGCGTTTAAGCGGGAACCCGGCAGGCCCGGTTAACTATTAAAGTCTTCTTCACTCTTAACAGGCCATGATCCGTTTCGGGACATCATGCAGAAGGCATGAAGGGATGGCTGCTGCCTTGAAAAATCTTGCCGGCACCGCGCTCCTGTGCGCGCCTTTGCTGGGGGCCTGCACCCAGACGCCGGAAACCGTCTTCAACTGGGAGGTGAACGACCATCTCGCCGGCCGCCACATCGCGCGCAGCGATTATCCGACCGGCAGGTATGTGGGTTCCAGCACCGCGCGCTACGCGAATACGCGCGCTGAGGTCACCCGGCGCGATCTGCCCAAAGTCTATGGCTATCAGGGCGGGGAATATGCCGTGCCCGCGCCCAAGCCGCGGCCCGATTACCGGCCGCCTGCCACGGCCTCCTACGCCTATCAGCCGCCGGTGGCCGACAGCGGCGATGCCCCCACTTTCGTCTGGCCGGTCTCCGGTCCGGTGATCGCGGATTTCGGCAAATCCACCAATGGCGAGCGCAATGACGGGATCAACATTTCCGCGCCCATGGATACGCCCATCCATGCCGCCGCCGGAGGCACCGTCACTTATTCCGGCAACGAGCTGAAGGATTACGGCAATCTGGTGCTGATCCGGCACGCGGACGGTTATGTCACCGCCTACGCCCATGCCGACCGGGTGCTGGTCGGTCGCGGCGACACGGTCGCCCGCGGCCAGGTGATCGGCTATTCCGGCGCCAGCGGCGATGTGCGGACGCCGCAGCTGCATTTCGAGATCCGCCACGGCACCAAGCCGGTCGATCCGACATCGTTGCTGGCGTCGCGCGACTCTTAGATTTTCAGATTTTCCTCCCGAGCTCGCCCGCCAGATCCTGGATGAACTGCCACACGACCCGGCCAGCGTAGCGCGGCCAGGAAAAGTGCGTTGCGGTTTTCCGTCCGGCCGCGCGACCAGAATCAAATGTTCTGGCCGAGGTCGCCAGCGAGATCTTGGATAAATTGCCAGGCGACCCGGCCAGAACGCGCGCCCCGCCCCATCGCCCAGGCCAGCCCCCCCTTACCCTGTGTTCTGTTTCCACGGCCGGCGATGCATGTCGCGTTCCGACCCGTGATTTAAGGAAATTACATGACCATCGGAACCGTGAAGTTTTCAACCCTTCCAAGGGCTTTGGTTTCTTTCGCCGGAGGCGGCGGCAAGGACGTATTCGTCCATGTCTCTGCCGTCGAAGCTGCCGGATTGCGTACCCTGGGCGAAGGCCAGAAGGTCTCGTTCGACATTCAGCCGGATGCGCGCGGCTCCAAGGCCGCCAATCTGCAGGCGGTCTGACGCCATATGAACGGGCGGCTGCCATAATGGCGGCCGCCCACTCCCTAAAGGAGGTCTTCATGTCCAGTTCAAATTCCATCTTTGCTCCGGCATCCACAACCAGCGTTCGCGGAACTTCAAGAACCCATGTCGGCTTGGGAGGAGCGCACCGCGCTTGTGAAGCGTGAAGTTGAAGCGGACGCGCCGCCAGCGATGCCAGACCGCCAATTGCGAGCCCTGCGCCTCGAAAAGGAAACCGCTGATAAAGAGATTCCGACGAAGCGGCCGCGAAACATCCTGCTGCCAAATCGCGAGCGGGTGCGGCGGATCAGCATCAGCTGAGGGCCGCCAACGGGACTGGAAAGGCCCATGAAAAATCAGGCGGTCATGACGGTCTCCGGCAGAGCCGGTTCGGGCAATCCCGGCCGGTTCCGGTCGGATCGGGCGATCCCCGCGCGACGGCTTTCCCGATCTTGCTCGACGGCATCCGCCCAACCGGGCCGACGCCCTTGGGTGCAGGGAGGACTTGCAACAACATGCCTGGCAACCACATGCCCGGACATAGGCAAAGGCGGCTCAGATTGAGGCCAGGCCACCGTCGACAAGGCCGGAAGCATTTTGTTCGCCGGCCATTACGACGATGACGACGGCAAGCACCGTACGGTCCTGTGCCGGCTCGAACGCCAGGCGCTCATGCGTTGTTGCGGACTATCCGATCCAACCGAGGCGGCCCTTCTGGATGCCTATCGCGGGATCAGCGACGAAGTGCATCAATTGGCCTCGGTTCAGTTTTACGGCGGCATCCTTCGCCCCGTCATCAGGATTTCCGATTTAAACGCGGCGGTTTCCAATGGAACATAGCGGCCGGACGGTTTGGCGGTCCCGGCGATTGCCCCGAATGCCCGCGCAATGTCCGTGACGCAATGGGATGCCAGGGCCCGAATAAAGGTTCGCCACCAGCAGCAGAGCTGGGAATGGCAAGGCACGCTGACTGATTGTTTGAATGTCTGGCTTCGTTTGACCGCCGCCGCCCAACGCAACGCCGACATATTCGTTCAAAATCCCGTCCTGGGGAAATCCGTGATTGGTCTGGGCATGATCGAAAATCTCATCGCCCAACCGGATTTCCGGAGGAAGGCGGGGCCGGATGAATGACATCTCGCCTCTCCGATGCCCCAGCGCATTGCCATGAAGAGAATGATGGACAAAGAGGAGCGGATCGCCCAGGCCAGCGCCCGGGCCCGCAAATCCTCCGGCTTGATCTTCAGCCCGAAATGGCCGGCATAGGCTTCGACCATCGCCAGGTAATCGTCCTGGCTGCAATTGTGGAAGCCCAGCCAGAGTCCGAACCGGTCGGAGAGAGAGACCTTTTCCTCCACCGCCTCGCCGGGACTGATGGCGGTGGCGCGCTCATTGTCCATCAGCTCGCGCGGCATCAGATGGCGGCGGTTGGAGGTGGCGTAGAACAGCACATTGTCCGGGCGGCCCTCGATGCCGCCTTCCAGCGCCGCCTTGAGCGATTTGTAGCTGGTATCGTCCTTGTCGAAGGAAAGATCGTCGCAGAACAGAAGAAACCGCCTCTTGTCGCGGCGCAAAAGCCGCAGCAGCTGGGGCAGGGTGGCGATATCCTCGCGATGGATCTCGATCAGGACCAGGGGGGCTTTGCGGCCCCGGTTGATCTCGGCATGCACCGCCTTGACCAGCGAGCTTTTGCCCATGCCGCGGGCGCCCCATAAAAGCGCATTGTTGGCCGGAAGCCCGTCGGCGAAGCGGCCGGTATTGGCGCAAAGCGTCTCACGCTGATTTTCGATCGCCTTCAAGAGCGATATCTCCACCGCCGCGACCTGGGCCACCGGCTGAAGCTGTCCCAGCGCCGGCTCCCACACAAAGGCCGTGCCCCGCCCCGGCAGGGACGAAGCCACAGGCGCCGGCGCCAGCCGCTCCAGCGCGGCGGCGACGCGCCCGATCAGGCCCGCATCCGCGAAAGGGGGGGACTTGATACGCTTTTTCATGCTCTAAGCCTTTGTTTTTACAAGGTTGCAAACCGGAACGCGGTGGCTATAGTCCGCCCGCGTCCAACGCCCATCTCCCGGTGCCACCGCGAAAGAGTTTACGCCCATGAACATGTCCGATCCGACGATCCAGACCCTGACGCTGATCGTGCCCATGCTGGCGATCTTTTACTTTCTTCTCTGGCGCCCGCAACAGCAGCGCACCAAGCAGCTGAAGCAGCAGATCGAAAATCTGCGCCGGGGCGATACGGTGGTGACCGCGGGCATAGTCGGCCGGGTGGTCAAGGCGTCGGCCGCCGAGGATCCGGAAATCCTGGTCGAAATCGCCGACAATGTGCAGGTCAAGGTGCTGAAATCGGCCTTGAACGATGTGCGCCCCAAGGCGCAGGCCGCCGAAGAGAAGAAGACCTGAGCGTGCTGCAGGTTTCGCCCTGGACGCGCATTATCACCCTGATCATCGTGTTGGGGGGCATGCTGGTCGCTTTGCCCAATGCGCTGCCGGACAATATCCTCAAGCACTATCCGGCCTGGCTGCCCAACTCCAGCGTGAATCTGGGCCTGGACCTCCAGGGCGGTTCCTATCTGCTGCTCGAAGTCGAACTGCAGCAGGTGCAGAAGGACAAGACCGACGCGCTGATCGGCGACATCCGCCAGGCCTTCCGCAAGGCCCATATCGGCTATACCGATCTCGGCGCCAAGGGCGACACCGTCACCGTCCGGGTCAGTGATCTGGCGCGCTATGACCAGGCCAAGAAGCTGGTCAACGACGTCAATCCCAGCGTCAGCACTTCGATCCTGTCGTCGGGCAGCAAGCAATATGCCCTGGGCGAGCCGGGCGGCGGCATGCTGACGCTGAAGATGACCGACGCCTACAAGACCCAGACCCAGCAGCAGATCCTGGAACAGTCGATCGAGGTGGTGCGCCGCCGGATCGACGCGCTGGGTACCCGCGAGCCCGATATTTCCCGCGAGGGCGAGGACCGCATCCTGGTGCAGGTGCCGGGCTTGCAGGATCCCGAACGGCTGAAGACCATCCTGGGCAAGACCGCCAAGATGACCTTCCAGCTGGTGGACGAGGCCGCCAATCCGGCCGCCACCACCGCGCCCATCGGCGACGAGATACTGCCGCAAATGTCCGATAATCCAAACGCGCCGCCGATCAATATCATCGTGCGGCGGCGGGTGGTGGTGTCGGGCGACCGGCTGACCGACGCCAGTGGCGGCTTCGACCAGCGCACCGGCCAGCCGGTGGTGAATTTCCGCTTCGACAGCCGGGGGGCCAAGGAATTCGGCGACGTCACCAAGGCGAATGTGGGCCATCGTTTCGCCATCGTGCTGGACCGGCAGGTGCTTTCCGCTCCGGTGATCACGGAGCCGATCCTGGGCGGCTCGGGCATGATCACCGGCAGCTTCACGGTCGAGACCGCCAACAATCTCGCCATCCTGCTGCGCGCCGGCGCGCTTCCCGCGCCCTTGCGCATCCTGGAGGAACGCACCGTCGGCGCGGCATTGGGCGCCGACTCGGTCAGGGCCGGCCGCTATTCGGCCATGGCGGGCCTGATCATGGTGGCGGTGTTCATGATCCTGCGCTACGGGCTGTTCGGCATTTTCTGCGATATCGCGCTGACCTTGAACGTGGTGCTGCTGCTGGCGGCGCTTGACCCTGTTCGGCGCCACCCTCACCTTGCCCGGCATCGCCGGCATCGTGCTGACCATGGGCATGGCGGTGGACGCCAATGTCCTGATCTATGAGCGCATCCGGGAGGAGCAGCGCAACGGCCGCTCCATGCTGGCCTCGATCGACACCGGCTTCCGCCGGGCCATGGCCACCATCATCGACGCCAACATGACCCATCTGATCGCCTCGCTGATCCTGTTCCAGCTGGGTTCGGGCCCGGTGAAGGGGTTTGCCGTCACTTTGGGGGTGGGCATCATCACGTCCTTCTTCACCGCGGTGATGGTGACAAGGCTGATCGTGATCGGCTGGCTCAACCTGGCCCGGCCCCGAAGGCTGACCATTTAGGCCCCCTCCGGCCTTCGCCGGCTCGAGAGCCAGCTACGGCGTTCGGTTCACTTGGCCGTGAACCTCACTCCCCGCCGGTGCTCCGCGCGCGGGGGAGAAAAGTCCCGGCCAAGGCGCTCTGTCCGTTGGCAGGCGGGTTCTGAAACGCCTAACATCCTCCCGAAGACTCAAATCGGGGAGGGCTTGGCTCATGGCCGCGTTTCTGGGAAATCTTCGCTCTGTGGTCATTGCGAGCTTCGTGCTCGCCGCACTTCTGTTCCTGCTTTATTATTTCGTTCAGGGCTATGACGGCCCGGCATTCGAACTGTTCTTGCTGCGCTGGCTGCATATCATCTGCGGCGTGATGTGGATCGGGCTGTTGTGGTATTTCAATTTCGTCGCCACCCCGACCGCGCCCAAGATTCCGGAAGAACTGCGTCCGGCGTTGGGCCGCTACATCACGCCCGAGGCGCTGTTCTGGTTCCGCTGGAGCGCGATGGGCACCATCCTGTTCGGCATCGCGCTGGCTTTGCGCAACAATTACCTGGTCGAGGCCTATACGCTGGATTTGAGCCAGGGCATGGCGGGCTATCCGCTGGTGCCGAAATATCTGGCCATCGGCATCGGCATGTGGCTGGGCACCATCATGTGGTTCAATGTCTGGTTCGTGATCTGGCCCAATCAGCAAAAGGCCCTGAACATCGGCGGCAAACATCCCAATCTGCCGGCGCCGGAAAAAGCCGCTGCCGGCAAGATCGCCGGTCAGTACAGCCGCATCAATACGCTTCTGTCCATTCCGATGCTGTTCAGCATGGTGGCGGCGGGGCATCTTTACTGACGCCGGGTCACCCGCGATGGGGAACCGCCCGTGTCGGCGGGCGGTTCTTTTTGGATGGATAGCGCTCTCGCCGCCAGGCTGGCCCAAAGTGTGCGCGCCGCCGATCCCGACCGCTATTTCGCCGCCCTGTTCGCGGCCCCGGCGCATCGGCCCTATCTGCATGCGCTTTACGCCTTCAATCATGAATTGGCGCGGGTGGCGGAGAATGTCCGCGAGCCGATGCTGGGGCAGATCCGCCTGGAATGGTGGCGTGAAACCGTGGAAGACGCGGCCAAGGGCAGGCCACGTGCGCACGATGTGGCGCTGGGGCTTGCGGCACTGTTCGCCGGCCGGTCTTTTTCCCCGGCGGATTTCGAGGCGGTCATCGCCGCGCGGGTGTTTGATTCCTCCGCCGAGCAATTTAGAGATTTCGCCGGGCTGGAAACTTATCTCGATGCCACCGGCGGCGGCCTGATGCGGCTGGCGGCAAGGATTCTGGGCGGCGACCCGGATGTGACGCGTGAGGCGGCGCTGGCCTATGGCCTGGCCGGCCTGCTGCGGTCGCTGTCCTTCCACAATCGGCGCCGCAAGCTTTACCTGCCGCTGGATCTATTGGCCATGGTCGGGCTGACGCCGGAAGCGTTCTTCGCGCGCGACGACGATCCCCGCCGCGACGCGGTGCTGCGCCAGACGGCGCTACGCGCCCAGGATCACTTTTTGGCGGCGCGCAAAGGCCGAAAGCCCGGCCGGGCGCTGGCGGCGGTGCTGCCGGCGGCCTTGGTGCCGGTCTATCTCAAGCGTCTGGACAAGAAGGTGCCTATTCACCGCCGCCAGATGGCCTTGCTGGCGGCCGCGATGAAGCAGCGCCTATGAAGCTTTCCGGCGTCGCTCGTCCGGCGATTTGGATTTCACCTGGCCGTGGCGGATGCGGCAATGGTCCTTCAGCTGGCCTTGGGCCGCGGCGAAGGCATTGTCCAGGATTGCATAGGCATCCGTGGCGCTCCCGCCATTGGCGGCATGCAGCATCTCGCGGCTGACCACCAGATTTTTGCCCGGCACCCGCACCACGATATGCACGTCCGGCAAATTCTGGCCGGTGCGATGGCTCTTGTGCGGCATCTCGATCACCACCCGGCAACCGACAATGTGATCGTGAAACTGTTCCAGTCGCGCGACATGCGCGTGCACGGTCTCCTTCAACGCGTCGGATGGGTCCATATTGTGGAAACAAAGTTCTAAGGGAATGTCCATGAAAAGGTCCGTTTGGCTGCTTCTTATCTAAGCATCCAGATTAGGACTCGTTTCTTAAATTATTCTGCCTGGGTTCCCAGCCATTGTTCCAGGTCCGTCAGGGCGCGCGCGCTCATCGCCTGCTTGCGGTCCTTGCCCTTGACCTTGCGGCCAAGCGGCGGGAACAGGCCGAAATTGACATTCATGGGCTGAAAGGTGGCGGCCGATGCGCCGCCGGTGATATGCGCCAGCAGGGCGCCGAAGCCGGTGGTTTCGGGCGGTGGCGAAGACGGACGCGCCTTTCATTTCCGCCGCCGCGAAACGGCCCGCCAGAAGTCCGATGGCGGCGCTTTCGACATAGCCTTCGACGCCGGTGATCTGGCCGGCGAAACGCAGATGCGGCTGGGTCTTCAGCCGCAGCTCGCGGTCCAGAAGCCGGGGCGAATGGATGAAGGTGTTGCGGTGCAGCCCGCCCAGCCGGGCGAATTCGGCTTTCTCCAGCCCCGGAATGGTGCGGAAGATGCGGGTCTGCTCGCCATATTTGAGCTTGGTCTGGAATCCCACCATGTTCCACAGGGTGCCCAGTCTATTGTCCTGGCGCAGCTGCACCACGGCATAGGGCCGGGTGCCGGCGCGCGGATCGTTGAGCCCCACCGGCTTCATCGGCCCGAAGCGCAGCGTGTCCTCGCCCCGCGCCGCCATCACTTCGATGGGCAGGCAGGCCTCGAAATAGGGGGTGGATTTCTCCCAGTCCTTGAAGTCGGTCTTCTCGCCGTCCAGCAGCGCCTGCGACAAAGCCGCGATACTGGGCCTGGTCGAGCGGCAGGTTGATGTAATCGGCATCGCCGCCGCCCGGACCTTTCTTGTCGTAGCGCGACTGGAACCAGGCGATGCCGAAATCGATGGTGTCGCGATGGACGATGGGCGCGATGGCGTCGAAGAAGGCCAGATGCGCTTCGCCGGTGGCCTCGGCGATGGAGGCGCTGAGACTGTCGGAGGTGAGGGGTCCGGTCGCCACGATCGCCGGTCCCCAGGCGGGTGGCGGCAGCGCGGCCACTTCCGCGCGGGCGATGGTGACGCGGGGATGGGCGGCGAGCGCCGCCGTCACCGCTTGGGAGAATCCGTCCCGGTCCACCGCCAGCGCCCCGCCTGCCGGCAGTTTGTGCCGGTCGGCCATGCGCAGGATCAAGGAGCCGGCGCGGCGCATTTCTTCGTGCAGCAGGCCCACGGCATTGTTCATCGCGTCGTCGGAGCGGAAGGAATTGGAACAGACCAGTTCCGCCAATCCGTCGGTCTGGTGCGCGAAGGTGCCGCGGACCGGGCGCATCTCGTGCAACACCACGTCCGTCCCGGCTTCGGCCGGCAGTCCAGGCCGCCTCCGAACCGGCCAGGCCGCCGCCAATGACATGAAGGCTTTTCATCGGCGCGGCTTTAGCAGCCTCCGCCGCACCGAGAAAGCCCACGCGCCGCGGCGGTTATTTCACGCTTTTGATCCAGGCCAGGATCGGCCCCGAAACCGTCTCGTCCGCCGTGCCGATGGCGAAGACTTCCGACATGTGGCTTTCGCCTTTTTTGAACAGAAGGGTGGGGCAGCGCGCCGAACCGTCTTTGCAGAGCGCGTCATGCAACGAGTGGTTGAAGGCGCTGATGCCGCCATCGACACCGGGGTCCAGTTCCGCCGAGGCCAGCAGCAGCTTGAAGGTGCCGCTCTTGAGGCCCGGCAGGTTGGAGCGGGCAAGCGCGGTCTGGGGATCGATCTGCGGACGACCGCCGGGAAAGCCGCCCCGGCCCGGCGGATTGGGCCCGCCCGGCTCGCCCACCTTTTTTCCGGGCAGGGCGGCGGCGTCGCCGCCCGGGCCTTCGGCGCCGCAAAGCGTGCCGGCTTTGGCGAAATCCGCCGGGCTGGGGCCGCGTCCGCCCGGCTCGACCGGCAGAATGTCGAACTGGCCGGACATCAAAATCGCGCCCTTCACGCCTGCGCCCTTTGGTCCATAAAGCGCGGGATGGCCGAGATAGGTGCCCACCGGCCCGTTCCCCGCCGATTGCGCCCAGATGAAGATGCGGTCCGGGTTGCCGGAATATCGCGCGATATGGGCCTGGACCCATTGCAGCATGGTCGAGACATCCCTGGCGCCGGAATCCCATTCGGGTCCGGGATGGCGCTGCATCTGGACATAGACCATGCTGTTCTTCACCGCCCAGCGGCCGATATTGGCGTAGAAGGCGTTGGCCGCCTTGTCCTGAAGCTCGATCTTGTTGCCGCCGCCGCCGGGAACATAGATCAGGACGGTGCGGGACTTGGCGCCCCTCTCGCCGCTGAAAATATCCACAACGTCCTTGGGGTCCGGTCCGAAAGAGACATCGCGGGCGACGGACATGCCGGGATAGAGCGGATGGGCCTCGCTGGTGATGTCGTTCTCGGGTATCAAGGGGCGATAGAGTTTGGCGGTGCAGGCGGGGTCCACGATATGGCCCATCTTCTGGAGCTGGGCTTCGATGTCCGGCGGCACTTGCCCCAGGGCCGGGCCGGAGAAATTTGTCAGAATCGCGGCGCTCGCCGCCAAGCTCATAAACAGAATTGGTTTCATCCCATCCTCCCGTCGGCCGGCCGCGTCGAATGGCGCGCTTTTCAGGCCGGATACCGGGAATTAAGACAGGAATGCGATGCTGTCCTGCAAAAAGCCGCTTTTGGGGCGCTTGCTGCTGACAGAGGCCGCAAAGCCCGCCATGATGGCGGTGCACAACGAGAACGCCATGGCTGACGAAGACAAAGGATCCAATTATCTGAGGCTGGCGCTGGGCGCCGGCGTGCTGGCGGCGGCGGCGGTCGGTCTGGCCGTCTTCGTGCCGCGCCGGCGCTGGGTGGCGATGGCCGAGCCGTTCCGGGCCGCGCTCAAATCGCCCACGGCCATGGCCATGACCGGCTGGGCGGTGGGCCTGTGGAACCGGGCGACCCAGGCGGGGCCGCCGGTGTTCGACGATCTGCGTCCTTTCGACGAATTTTGAACCGGCGTCCTGGCCGCCGCTCGCCAAGGGCTGAGATGACGAAAATCCCCGTCCTGGACACGATCCGCGCCGCCTATCGCTTCACCTTCACCCATCTGGGCGCCATCATCGGCCTGATCTGGCTGCCCATGATCCTGGCCACGGTGATGGGCTTTTTCGTCATGCAGCGTTTCTTCGTCGCCCTGGCCGATGCCTTCGCCTCCAACAATTTCGCCCGGATGGGCCCGGCGCTGCTGGGATTGATCTCCTTCGTGCTGGTGGCGCTGCTGCTGCTGGCGATGATGTCGGTGCCGGTGATGCAACTGGCGCTGGGCAGCCGCAAGCAGGGCGCGCTGGCGCATTTCGCCTTCGGTCCCCAGGAATGGCGGTTGTTCCGCGCCGGGCTGGGCGTGGCGGGATTTCTGTTCGCCCTGCTGGTGATCGTCAGCATGGGGACCACCGCGCTTCTGGGCATGGGCACCGTGAACGCCAATCTGGCGTCGCTGGGTCTTTTCTATGTCTGCCTGATCTTCTTCATCCTCCGGTTCGGTTTCTTCCTGCCGGTGGTGGCGGTGGTGGAGAGCGGGCCGGTGCTGCCGCGCAGCTGGCTGATGAGCGCGGGCAATTTCTGGCGCATTTTCGGTGATTTTCCTGGCTGTGGTGGTGCCGGCCCGGCTGGTGATGCTGATCGTCGAGCTGGCGCTGATGGGACCGCGCATTCTGGAGCCGGGACTGCTGGATTCGACCGCGATGATGGCGGCCCAGATTCACGGCGCCAGCCAGAACATGCCGGTGACGGCGGGTCTGCTGTTCCTGGTGGCGCCGGTGCTGCTGGGCCTGATCCTGGGCGCCGGCGCGCATGCCTATCGGGCGCTGGGGAGCGAACCGGCTGAAATCCGCGGCGGCCCTATCCCGCCTTTAGCGCTTTTGGCCGGCTCGCGGGCTTTCAGCAGCGGCTTGAGATACTGGCCGGTATAGGAGCGCGGCCGTCCGCGCCACCGCCTCCGGCGTGCCGGACGCCACGATCTCGCCGCCGCCATCGCCGCCCTCCGGGCCCAGATCGATGATCCAGTCGGCGGTCTTGATCACTTCCAGATTGTGCTCGATCACCACCACCGTGTTGCCGGCATCCACCAGCTCATGCAGCACTTCCAGCAGCTTCTTGACGTCGTGGAAATGCAGGCCCGTGGTGGGCTCGTCCAGGATGTAGAGGGTGCGGCCGGTGGCCCGGCGCGACAATTCCTTGGACAGCTTGACCCGCTGCGCCTCGCCGCCCGACAGGGTCGTCGCCTGCTGGCCGATGGAGATATAGCCCAGGCCCACCCGTTTCAGCGTCTCCAGCTTTTCGGCGATGGAGGGCACCGCCTTGAACAGTTCGGCGCCGGCCTCCACCGTCATGTCCAGCACGTCGCTGATGGAATGGTCGCGGAATTTCACCTCCAGGGTCTCGCGGTTGTAGCGCTTGCCCTTGCAGACATCGCACTGGACATAGACGTCGGGCAGGAAGTGCATCTCGATCTGGATGACGCCGTCGCCCTGGCAGGCCTCGCAGCGTCCGCCCTTGACGTTGAAGCTGAACCGGCCCGGCGCATAGCCGCGGGCCTTGGATTCCGGCAGTTCGGCGAACCAGTCGCGGATCGGGGTGAAGGCGCCGGTATAGGTGGCGGGATTGGAGCGCGGGGTGCGCCCGATCGGCGACTGGTCGATGTCGATCACCTTGTCGAGGAATTCCAGCCCCTCGATCCGGTCGAAGGGCGCGGGATGCTCGCGCGCCTGGGTGAGCTTGCGGGCCGCCGCCTTGAACAGGGTCTCGATGATGAGGGTGGATTTGCCGCCGCCGGAGACGCCGGTGACGCAGGTAAGCGTGCCGAGCGGAATCTCGGCGGTGACCTGTTTGAGATTGTTGCCGCGCGCGCCCGACCACCTTGCAGCCAGCGGTTATGCACGGCTTTGCGCCGCCTCGCCGGAACCGGGATATTCTCCATGCCGTTGAGATATTTGCCGGTCAGGCTTTTCTTGTTGGCCATGATGTCGGCCGGGGTGCCTTCGGCGATGATATGGCCGCCATGCACGCCGGCGCCGGGCCCCATGTCGATCACATGGTCGGCGGTGCGGATGGCATCCTCGTCATGCTCGACCACCAGCACGGTGTTGCCCATGTCGCGCAGGCCCTTGAGGCTGTCGAGCAGCTTGGAATTGTCGCGCTGATGCAGACCGATCGAGGGTTCGTCCAGCACATAGAGCACCCCGGTCAGGCCCGAGCCGATCTGGGAGGCCAGCCGGATGCGCTGGCTCTCCCCGCCCGACAACGTCGCGGAAGCGCGCGCCAGGGTGAGATAGTCCAGCCCCACATTGTTGAGGAATTTCAGCCGCGCCCGGATCTCCTTGAGGATGCGGCCGGCGATTTCCTGCTGCTGCCGGTTCATCGACTTGTCGATGTCGCGGAACCAGAGATCGGCGTCGCGGATGGATTTTTCGCCGACCTGGCCGATATGCAGCCCGCCGATCTTGACCGCCAGCGCTTCCGGCTTGAGCCGGTAGCCGTGACAGACTTCGCAGGGCGCCTCCGACTGGAACCGCTCCAGATCCTCCTGCACCCAGGCCGAGTCGGTTTCGCTGTAGCGCCGGTCCATATTGGGAATCACGCCCTCGAAACTTTTCTTGGTTTCGTAGCGGCGGGCGCCGTCGTCATAGATGAAGCGGATCATCTTCGTCGCCTGAGCCGTGCAGAATGGTGTCGCGCGCCTTCTTGGGCAAATCCTCCCAGGGCTCGTTCATCGAAACCTTGTAATGCCGGGCCAGCGCCTCCAGGGTCTGCAGATAATAGGGTGACGAGGATTTGGCCCAGGGCGCGATGGCGCCTTTCCTCAGCGAAAGGCTGCCGTCGGGCACCACCAGGGCTTCGTCGAAATAATTCTGCACCCCCAGCCCGTCGCATTCCGGGCAGGCGCCATGCGGATTGTTGAAGGAGAACAGCCTGGGCTCGATCTCCGGGATGGTGAAGCCGGAAACCGGGCAGGCGAATTTCGACGACAGCAGCATCTGCCGCGGGCTGCCGTTCTTTTCCTTCTCGTCGGCGAATTCGACCACCAGCAGCCCGTCGGCCAGATTGAGCGCGGTTTCGATGGAGTCGGGCAGCCGGTTGCCCAGATCCGGCTTGACCGCGATCCGGTCCACCACCACCTCGATATCGTGCTTGAACTTCTTGTCCAGCGCCGGGACCTGGGAGAGTTCGTAATATTTGCCGTCCACCTTGGCCCGCTGGAATCCCTTCTTCTGCAGGTCGGCGAACTCCTTGCGGTATTCGCCCTTGCGGCCGCGCACGATCGGGGCCAGCAGATAAAGCCTGGTGCCTTGCGGCAGGGCCAGGATGCGGTCGGCCATCTGGCTGACGGTCTGGCTTTCGATCGGAAGCCCGGTCGCCGGCGAATAGGGCACCCCCACCCGCGCGAACAGCAACCTCAGATAATCATAGATCTCGGTGACAGTGCCCACGGTGGAGCGGGGATTCTTGCTGGTGGTCTTCTGCTCGATGGAGATGGCCGGCGACAGGCCCTCGATATGGTCCACATCCGGCTTCTGCATCATTTCCAGGAACTGGCGGGCATAGGCCGATAGCGATTCCACATAACGCCGCTGGCCCTCGGCATAGATGGTGTCGAAGGCCAGCGAGGATTTGCCCGAGCCCGACAGGCCGGTCAGCACCGTCAGCGTATCGCGCGGTATCTCGACATCGATATTCTTGAGATTGTGCTCGCGGGCGCCGCGGATGGAAATGTTCTTCAGCATCGTTCAATTCTTCTTCGCTTAACGGTCGGTTCGCGGCCAATCGGATGGCGCCCCGCCCGGGCGGGCGCTGACGCTCTAGGAATGTGGGTATTCACATCATTCCATATAGGAAAGGATTTGCATTGTGCCAGACGGGCGGTACCGGCGCCGGCCAAACGAACCCTACCGGTCGTCCAGGCGAGCAGGGGAACCTCGTTCAGCGGGTAGGTGGCTGACATTGTTGGGGATTGACTCGAGTCGGGCAAGAACATAATAAGAACAAACCCAGGATGTGCAATGCATCCCGAGGCGGGGAAGCCTAAGGTTCGCCGCTCAATCGCAACGAGGCAAGGTCATGGCGGGAAGCGTCAACAAGGTGATTTTGGTGGGCAATCTGGGCAAGGACCCGGAAGTGCGCCGCATGACCTCGGGCGAGCCGGTGGTGAACCTGTCGGTCGCCACCTCCGACACCTGGCGCGACAAGGCCACCGGCGAGCGCAAGGAACGCACCGAATGGCACCGGGTGGTGATCTTCAACGAGAATTTGGCCAAGGTGGCGGAGCAGTATCTGCGCAAAGGCTCCAAGGTCTATCTGGAGGGTTCGCTGCAGACCCGCAAATGGACCGACAAGGACGGGCAGGAACGCTATTCCACCGAAGTGGTGCTGCAGCGCTTCAACGGCACCATGGTGATGCTGGACGGCCGGGGCGAGGGCGGTTCGGGCGGCCGCGAGCGGGTGGGGGCCAGCGAAGCGCCGGCCTCCTTCCAGCGCGACGAAATGGATGACGAGATTCCCTTCTAGCGTCCTCAGTTTTGCTTTGCTTGCCGGCTGCGCCGCGTCTTCCGGGGTTCCGGCGGCCGGCATTCCCCAAGCCGATATCGCCCGGGCCTATATCCCCCTGCATCGGGGAAGTTTCCTGTCCCATGCCGAAGGCGCCGCGGTGGCGATCGCCCCGGGCATTGCCGTCACCAATGGCCATAACCGCAATCTGGTGGCGCCCGACCAGGTGATCGGGGAGACGCACGACTATGACCTGCTGTTTTTTCGGGATACCCATAAGGCCGTCGCAGCCACCGCGGAGCCCAAGCCGGGGGAGGCGATCACCGCCTATGGCCAGGGCGCGAATGGCGGCCTGCGCTTGGCCCGCGGCGTGGTGGGGACCATCCGGACCTGTTCGGGTTGCACCGTGCCCGCCTATTTCATCTTTGCCGGTGATGCCGGGCCGGGCTTTTCCGGCGGTCCGGTTCTGGATGCCGCCGGACGGCTGGTCGGCATCGTTTTCGGGTACAAGGACGAGGGCCGGGAACGGCTCATTTACGCCTATCCCATCAGCCGGGTCAGGGCCGAGCTTTCCATCCTCCCGGAAGCGGCAAAATAGCAAGCCGAATCAGGCACTTTTCCGGGACGGAATCATTGGCCTGCGGCACCCGGAAATGCTAGGAGAGGCGATCATTTTCGCGGCCGTTTCGGACGCGTTTTAGAGGGCCAGTTTGAGCGACACGTCCGATACCGAAGCGCCCCCTCCCGGCGGGCCCGAAAGCGGGATGCCGATCGTGCCGATCGCGATCGAGGATGAGCTGAAGAAATCCTATCTCGATTACGCCATGAGCGTGATCGTGAGCCGGGCGCTGCCCGATGCGCGCGACGGACTGAAGCCGGTGCACCGCCGCATCCTCTATTCCATGCATGAGAATGGGCGGGACTGGAACAAGCCCTATCGCAAATCCGCCCTGATCGTGGGCGATGTGATGGGTAAGTACCATCCGCATGGCGACCAATCCATCTATGACGCCCTGGTGCGCATGGCCCAGGATTTCTCCATGCGGGTGCCCCTGATCGACGGGCAGGGCAATTTCGGCTCGGTGGACGGCGATCCCCCGGCGGCGATGCGTTACACCGAGGCCCGCCGGGCCAAGATCGCCCATGCCCTGACCGAGGACATCGACAAGGACACGGTCGAATTCCAGGACAATTACGACGGCAGCGAAAGGGAGCCGGTGGTGCTGCCGGCCCGCTTCCCCAATGTGCTGGTCAACGGCTCCTCCGGCATCGCGGTCGGCATGGCCACCAACATTCCGCCCCACAATCTGGGCGAGGTGATCGACGCCTGCCTGGTCTATATCGACGACCCGTCGATCAACCTGGAGGCGCTGACCGAGATCGTGCCCGGCCCGGATTTCCCCACCGGCGGGCTGATCATCGGCAAACAGGCGGCCCGCGGCGCGCTGGCGCGGGGCCGCGGCTCCATCCTGATGCGGGCCCGCTGCGCCATCGAGGAGATCCGCAAGGATCGCGACGCCATCATCGTCACCGAGATCCCCTATATGGTGAACAAGGCGCTGCTGCAGGAGCGCATCGCCGAACTGGTGCGCGACAAGCGGGTGGAGGGCATCGCCGATATCCGCGACGAAAGCGACCGCCACGGCATGCGGGTGGTGATCGAATTGAAGCGCGACGCGTCCGGCGATGTGGTGCTGAACCAACTCTATCGCTATTCCCAGCTTCAGACCTCGTTCGGCGTCAACATGCTGGCCTTGAATGACGGCCGCCCGGCGCAGATGAATCTGAAGGAGCTGATCGCGGCCTTTGTCATGTTCCGCGAGGAGGTGGTCACCCGGCGCACCAAATTCGAGCTCGCCAAGGCCCGCGACCGGGGGCATATCCTGGTCGGGCTGGCGGTGGCGGTGGCCAATATCGATGAGATGATCCGGCTGATCCGCGCCGCCGCCGACGCGGCCACGGCCCGCCAGCAATTGATGGCGCGGGCCTGGCCGGCCAAGGATGTGGCGCCGCTGGTGGCCCTGATCGCCGATCCCCGCCACCGGATGGAGACGGGAGAGACCATGCGCCTGTCGGAAGAGCAGGCCAAGGCCATCCTCGACCTGCGCCTGCAGCGGCTGACCGCGCTGGGCGTCGATGAGATCCGCGACGAGGCGACCAAGCTGGGCGAGGCGATCCGGGACTATCTCGACATCCTGTCGTCGCGCGCCCGGGTGCTCCAGATCATCAGGGGCGAACTGAAGGAAATTCGCGACGAATTCGCCACCCCGCGCAAGACCGAATTGATCGACGCCGAAATCGAGATCGAGGACGAAGCCCTGATCGAGCGCGAGGATGTCGCGGTCACCGTCACCCATGCCGGCTATATCAAGCGCACGCCGCTGGCCGAATATCGGGTTCAGGGCCGCGGCGGCAAGGGCCGCTCCGGCATGGCGACGCGGGATGAGGATTTCGTCACCAGCCTGTTCGTCGCCAATACCCATGCGCCGATGCTGTTCTTTTCCTCCACCGGCATGGTCTACAAGCTCAAGGTCTGGCGGCTGCCGGAAGCCCGTATCGCCGGCAAGGGCAAGGCGATGGTCAATCTTCTGCCGCTGTCCGAAGGCGAGCGCATCACCGCCATCCTGGCGCTGCCGGAGAATGAGCGGGAGTGGGAGCAGGCTCAATGTGGTCTTCGCCACCAAATCCGGCGATGTCCGCCGCAACGCGCTGTCGGATTTCGTGCAGGTGAACAAGTCCGGCAAGATCGCCATGAAGCTCGAAGCGGGCGACGGTATCGTCGGGGTGGCCACCTGCACCGAGGCGGACGATTTCCTGCTCACCACCAGATCGGGCAAATGCATCCGCTTCGCGGTGTCGGATGTGCGGGTGTTCAAGGGCCGCGACTCCACCGGCGTGCGCGGCATCAAGCTGTCCGGCGGCGATCAAGTGGTGAGCCTGTCGCTGCTCTATCATTCCGACGCCACCAGCGCCGAAGCCCGCGCCTATCTCAAGCAGGCCAACGCCGCCCGGCGCGCCGCCGGCGAGGACGAAGGCGCGATCGAGGAAGCGGCTGATGCCAGCGAGGAGGGCGCCGAAGACGGGCTGGAGGAAGCCACGCTTTCGTCCGAACGCTATGCCGAGCTGGGCGCCCGGGAGCAGTTCGTGCTGGCGGTCTCCGCCAATGGCTATGGCAAGCGCAGCTCTTCCTACGAATATCGCGTCACCGGCCGGGGCGGCTCGGGCATTGTCGCCATGGGCATGGGCCGGAAGAACGCCGCCATCATCGCCGCCTTCCCGGTGGAGGAAAGCGACGATCTGATGCTGATCTCCGACCAGGGCCAGACCATCCGGGTGGCGGTCAGCGGCATTTCGGTCCAGGGCCGCGCCGCCCAGGGCGTCACGGTGTTCCGCCTGGATGAAGGCGAGCGCTGCGTGTCGGTCGAGCGCATCGCCGATGTCGGCGGCGAGCAGACATGAAGCCCAAAAAGCGCATCGGGCTCTATCCCGGCACCTTCGACCCGGTCACCCTGGGCCATCTCGACATCATCAAGCGCGCGGTGAAGCTGGTCGATCATCTGGTGATCGGGGTGGCCACCAATGCCGCCAAGGCGCCGCTCTTCTCGCTCAAGGAACGCAAGCTGATGCTGGAGCGGGAAGCGAGCCCCCTGGCGGAGGGCCGCGCCACCTTGGAAGTCCGCGCCTTCGACACGCTTCTGGTCAAGTTCGCCGAAGAGGTGGGCGCCTCGATGATCATCCGCGGCCTGCGCGCGGTGTCGGATTTCGAATATGAATTCCAGATGGTGGCGATGAACCAGCGCCTCAACACCGAGATCGAGACCGTGTTTCTGATGGCCGATCCCCGGCACCAGGCCATCGCCTCGCGGCTGGTGAAGGAGATCGCCATGCTGGGCGGCGAAGTCGCCCCCTTCACCACGCCTTTGGTGGCAAAAGCGTTGGTCAATCGATGCAAGGAACGAAAGTAATGGCGCGCGATCCCGAGAATACCCTGATCCTGGAGCTCAAGACCGGCCCGGTGGCGATCGCGCTGAGGCCGGATCTGGCGCCCAATCATGTCGCCCGCATCAAGGAGCTCGCCCGCCGCGGGTTTTATGACGGCGTGGTGTTCCACCGGGTCATCCCCGGCTTCATGGCCCAGACCGGCGATCCCACCGGCACCGGCTCGGGCGGGTCGGAGCTGCCGGACCTCAAGGCGGAATTTTCCGACGAGAAGCACCGCCGCGGCACCGTCTCGGCGGCGCGCACCGCCAATCCCAACAGCGCCAACAGCCAGTTCTTCATCTGCTTCGACGATGCTCCCTGGCTCGACCGGCAATATTCGATCTGGGGCGAGGTGGTGGAAGGCATGGACCATGTCGACGCCATCAAGAAAGGCGGCGAGCACGATAATGGCGCCATTAGCGGCGAGCCCGACCGGATTCTGAAAGCCCGCATCGAAGCGGACGCCGCGGGTACCTGACTGCCGTCTGGTTCGACGCGGCTTTGGTGCGATTCCAGGTGATGGCGACTTCCGGCAGCGTCTTATATTGCAACATTTCGTTCCTGCCCCATGGCGCGCGAGTATCTTAGAAAGCGGCGCCTCATCGAGATCGATTGTTATGGCGGACATCATTCCTCTTATCGACCTGCAAGCCCAGCGCCGCCGCCTGGGCGTACCGCTGGAGGCCGCCATCCTGGCCGCGGTGGAAGGCGGACAATGGATTCTGGGACCGCAGGTGGCCCAGCTGGAACGCGATTTGGCGGACTGGGCCGGGGTCAAGCATGCCATTGCCTGCGCCAATGGCACCGACGCCCTGCTTCTGATCTTGCGGGCCTGGAATATCGGGCCGGGGGACGCGGTCTTTGTGCCCGCCTTCACCTTCGCCGCTTCCGGCGAAGTCGTGGTTCTGGCCGGGGCCATACCGGTCTTTGTCGATGTCCTGCCGGACAGTTTCAACATGGATCCGGCGAGCTTGGAATCCGCCATCGCGCTGGTGAAACGGGACGGCAAACTGACGCCCAAAGCCGTGATGCCGGTCGATCTGTTCGGCCAGCCGGCCGACTACCGGTCTTTGGCGCCGATCGCGGCCCGCGAGGGCTTGAAGCTGCTCTGCGACACGGCGCAGGGCTTTGGCGGGATTCTGGACGGCAAGCGGGCCGGCGCCATCGGCGATGCGGCCGCGACCAGTTTCTTTCCGGCCAAACCACTGGGCTGCTATGGCGACGGCGGCGCCTGCTTCACCAATGACGACGGGTTGAAGGACCTCCTGCTTTCCCTTCGCATGCACGGCCAAGGCAGCGACCGCTATGAGCATGTGCGGATCGGCTTGAATTCGCGATTGGACACCATCCAGGCCGCGATCCTGATCGAGAAGCTAAAAATTTTTGAGGACGAGATCGAAAAGCGCAATGCGGTGGCAGAGCGCTACAACAATGCCTTTGCGGGCTCCAACAGCCTGGTGACGCCGAAAATGATTCCGGGCGCGGTCTCGACCTGGGCGCAATATACATTGCAAGTGCGTGACCGCGCCAAATTCCAGGCCGATCTGAAACAGGCCGGGATACCCACTGCGGTCTATTACCCGATCCCGCTGTCGCGGCAGAAAGCCTATGCGCATTACCCCGCGGCGCCCACGCCGGTGAGCGAAGCCTTGTCGGAGCGGGTGGTGAGCCTGCCGATGCATCCCTATCTGGACGGGGTCACCCAGGACCGGATCATCGCGGCGGTGCTCGACAGCGTGAACTAGAACATGATCGCGACTAAAAATCGCGATCATGTTCTAATTTATTAAATTGGCGCGCGATCTACGGAAAACCGGCTTCCACTTTTCCGGATCGCGCTTTAGAAAGCGCCCTTGCCCGTCATCACGATCCAGGCGGTCTGGATCAGGATGACGATGTCGTACCAGAACGACCAGTTCAGAATATACCATTCGTCGAGAAATACGCGGCGCTCATAGCTGGTGTCGCTGCGGCCGCTGACCTGCCACAGCCCGGTCATGCCCGGGCGGGTGCGCACATAGAGCTGCGCCGCCGGGCCGTAATGTTCGGTCAATTCCCGTTCCACCACCGGCCGGGGACCGACCAGGCTCATATGGCCGCACAGGACGTTCCATAGTTGCGGGAGTTCATCCAGGCTGGTGCGCCGCAGCCATTTGCCGATGCCGGTGACGCGGGGATCGTCACGCAGTTTGAAGGTCCGGCAATATTCCTCGTAGAGTTCGGGGCTTTCTTCCTGCCAGCGTTGCAGCCGCGCCTCCGCATCCGTCACCATGGTGCGGAACTTGATGCAGCGGAAAGGCTTGCCGTCGCGGCCGACGCGCCGATGCGAATAGGTGACGTTGCCGGGATCGGCGCGCTTGATGGCTATGGCGATCACCAGAAACAGCGGCGACAGCACGACCAGCAGCAGGACCGAAATAACCATATCAAATCCCCGCTTGGCGATCCGCGAGGGCAGGCGCTGTACATTGCTGCGCACCTGCAGCATCAGGATGTCGCGGCCGAAAAAGTAATTGGTGGTGACGCCGGCCAGCGGCAGGCGGTTTATGGAGGGGATGATGGCGACCGGAATATTGACCTCCAACAGCCGCTGCACCACTTCCGCAAAATGCGCGGACTGCATGTCTTCGGCGGCGACGATTGCTTCCTTGCATCCCGCCCTGCCGGCGACTTGAGCGATGCGGGCGGGGTCGGAGGAATGGATGGGCAACAGGCCGGCCACGCTGGTCGGCGGCTGGGTGTGCGGATTCTCGATCACCAGCCAGCGGACATCGAAACCCAGGGAAAGCGATTGCTTCAGCGCCGCGCAAATTTCCGCCGTGCGGGGACTGATCCCGATCATGGCGGTGGGGATCTGCCAGACCTGGATCCAGGACATCACGATCCGCGCCCCCTGGCGCATGACCGGAATGGAGACGACCAGGAACAGCCAACTCAGGGTGATCGGGACCAGCGAATAAAGACCCCGGCCCAGATCATACATCAGGAAATCCGGGATGGCGGTGATCAGAAGGGCGATGGTGGTACCCTTGGCGCCGTCGAAGAAAAGCTGCCGGCGGCTGTAATCGCCGGAGAGATAGCGAATGATGATGAAGGCGATGCCGAGCAGGGCGAAGACATTGAGAGGCGTGGTCGGCGAAGTCGGCGCCCGCCCGACAAAGAGGATGATGGTCGGCACGCTGGCGCTGGCGCGAAACAACAGATCGGCCAGGAAAAAGCAGAGCCCGTCGGACAGGGCCAGACCCAGTATGCACAACCAATGCCGGAAATGCCCGGTTCGGACGACCTTTTGCGATCCGCCCAGAACGTCGCCCGTCCAAATGGTGGTTGTCATGCCGGTTGGTGTTCTGTCTCGGCGCTCTAGGCTTGAACTATAGGACAATGTTTTTTCCGTCGCGGCGGTTTATTCCGGACTCGATAATGGCACTATGACTACCAAACAATTGCACTTTGACTACCAAAGAATTATGGGCCGAGGTCCCCCCGGTTCGGTGCACGGCGCCCGATTTCACCCAATTCCGGCTTAACCTGAACGTAATGCTTACGGACCTGTTTGGTTTCAACCTGCCCCCCGGCCTGATCGCGCTTCGGCCGGCAGAACCCCGCGATTCGGCGCGTCTGCTTGTGGTCCAGGAAAATGGCGAAATTTTGCATCGGCATTTCAGGGACCTGCCGGATTTGCTTCGTAAAGGTGACACTGTGTCATTTAATGACACCAAGGTCATCCGGGCCCGGCTGGAAGGATGGCGGGCGTCCCGCATTGCTGGAGGCCCCCCCGTTCTGGTCGAGGTGACCCTGCACAAGAGGCTGGGCGCAGAGCGGTTTAGAGCCTTTGCCCAGCCCGCCCGCCGGCTGAGGCGGGAGGATGTCCTGGATTTCGGCCAAGGGCTGGAAGCGCGCGTCCTGGGCCGTCAGGGCGGAGAGGTGGAACTGGCTTTCAATCGCAGCGGGGCCGAGTTGGACGCGGCTATTGGCGTGGTCGGCCAAATGCCGCTGCCGCCCTATATCGCCAAGCTGCGGCCGCCGGACGCCCAGGACGTATCCGACTATCAGACGGTTTATGCCCGGAAGGCCGGCTCGGTCGCGGCGCCCACGGCCGGGCTGCATTTCACGCCGGGCCTTTTGGAGGCGCTGGCCGCCCGCGGGATCGGCCGGGCCGACCTCACCCTGCATGTCGGGGCCGGCACATTCCTGCCGGTGAGCACCGAAGATACCGATCAGCACATCATGCACGCCGAATATGCCGCAGTCGGCGCGGACACCGCCCACCAACTCAATGCCGCCCGGGCGGCAGGCGGCCGCCTGGTCGCCGTGGGCACCACGAGCCTGCGCACCCTGGAAAGCGCCAGCACCGCGGACGGGATCATTCAGCCCTTTGCCGGCGAGACCGATCTTTTCATCACCCCCGGCTATCGCTTCAAGACGGTGGAGGGGCTGATCACCAATTTCCATCTGCCGCGTTCGACCCTGTTCATGCTGGTCTGCGCCTTCATGGGGCTGGAGACGATGCAAAGGGCCTATGCCGAGGCGATCGCGCAAGGCTACCGCTTCTATTCCTATGGCGATGCCTGTCTGCTATTGCGGCGGCGATGAGCGAAATCCGGTTTGAACTTGTTTCCGGTGACGGTGCGGCCCGCGCGGGCAATCTGCATACGCCGCGCGGCGGCATTCGCACGCCCGCCTTCATGCCGGTCGGCACCGCCGCGACGGTCAAGGCCATGCTGCCCCAAAGCGTGCGCGAAACCGGCGCGGACATCATTCTGGGCAACACCTATCATCTGATGCTGCGGCCCGGCGCCGAGCGGATCGCGCGCCTGGGCGGCTTGCACAAATTCATGGACTGGGACGGGCCCATCCTGACCGACTCCGGCGGATTCCAGGTGATGTCGCTTTCGGCGCTGCGCAAGATCAGCGAAGACGGCGTGCGATTCCAGTCGCATATCGACGGGCGCAGCGAATTTCTGTCACCCGAACGCGCCATGGAGATACAGCGCCTGCTGGGTTCGGACATCCAGATGGTGCTGGACGAATGTCCGGCCTTCGGCGCCAGCGAATCAGAAATCGAATCATCTTTGGCGCTTTCCATGCGCTGGGCATCGCGCTCCAAGACCGCGTTCGGCGATCAGCCCGGCCGCGCCTGTTTCGGCATCGTTCAGGGCGGCGTATTCCCCAAATTGCGCGCCCGCTCGGCCGAGCAGCTGCAGGAAATCGGATTTGACGGCTATGCCATCGGCGGCTTGGCGGTGGGCGAGGGGCAGGCGGCGATGTTCGACACGCTGGACGCCACGGTGCCGCATCTGCCCTCGGACCGTCCCCGCTATCTGATGGGAGTCGGCAAGCCGGACGACATCGTGGGAGCGGTTCTGCGCGGGGTGGATATGTTCGACTGCGTGCTGCCCACCCGTTCGGGCCGCAACGGCCAGGCCTTCACCTGGGACGGACCGCTCAATCTGAAGAATGCGCGCCATGCCGAAGATCCGGCGCCGCTCGACCCGAATTGCGGCTGCCCGGCCTGCCGGCAATTTTCCCGCGCCTATCTGCACCATGTGGTCAAGGCCGGCGAGATCATCGCCTCCATGCTGCTGACCTGGCACAATCTGACCTTCTATCAGGACCTGATGGCGGGCCTGCGGGATGCCATTGCCGGCGGCAAGGCGGAGGTCTTCGCCAAATTGTTCCTGCGCCGTTATGCGACCGAAAGGGCCCAAGAAGGAGCTGGGTATGGAGCCACGGGAGGCGGTTGACCGGTCCGCCTCCGGCCCATATGGTCCGGCCACTTTGTGGGCCCGTAGCTCAGCGGTAGAGCATCTGACTTTTAATCAGAGGGTCGATGGTTCGATCCCATCCGGGCTCACCATCTGGATGCCCCGGCTGAGGCGCGGACCGCGACTTTCGGCTGGGATTTTCAGAGTGGCAGATATTGCGATGACCCCAATTGCCGCATGTCTGGGTATCATCTGGTCAAACTTGTCCTGACCGGTTTACCGAATTCACGAAATCTTCGGACCCCTTAGGCCGATTTGGTCATATTTGCGCTATGCAGGGGTGAGTGGTTTTAAATGAACGCGAACCGAATTCAGCATGCGATCATTCTGGCGGGCGGGCAGGGCACCCGTTTGCAAGCCGCAGTCCAGGATGTGCCCAAGCCATTGGCACCGATCGCGGGCCGGCCTTTCCTGACCTACCTGCTTGACAGGCTTGAGGCGCGCGGCATCAAGAACGTCATATTGTCGGTCGGATATCGCCATGAAGCGATCGCGGCCGCTTTGGGAACGCGATATGGCAACCTGTCGCTTTCTTACGCGATCGAGGAAGAGCCGTTGGGCACCGGTGGCGGACTGCATCAGGCCATGCAGCTGACTGACAGCTATCCCATACTCGCGCTCAACGGCGATACCTATGTCGAATTGAATTATGACGCCATGCTGGGCGGGCTCGAAGAATCCGGTGCCGAATTCTCCGTCGCCGTGCGGAATGTGCCGGATTTGTCGCGCTTCGGCAGGGCTGTTCTGGAGGACGGACGTGTGGTCGGGTTCGCAGCCAAGGGAGAAAGCGGTCCCGGTCCGATAAACTGCGGCGTCTATCTGTTTGCGCGACCGCTTCCGGCCGATTTGCCGAAGAAATTCTCGTTCGAGAAGGATTATCTGGAGGCCCGAACGTCCCGCCTTCGTCCGGCGGCGTTTCGTGCGGATGGCTATTTCATCGATATTGGCGTGCCGGAAGATTATCATCGCGCCCAAACGGAACTGCCGCTGCGGGCAAGGGAGGCGCACGTGTGATGAAAATGCTCTGCCCGGAAAGACAAACGCGTCCGCATTAACCACATGGACATAGAACGGTATTAGACGGTGGTTAATTGGTCTTCGATGGCTGGCTGCGATGCCTGAGAGTCTATAGACACCCAACCATGGTCACCATTATCCGCACCCCTTTACGCGTGAGCCTATTTGGTGGCGGCTCGGATTACCCAGCCTATTTCGAGCGGTTTCCGGGTGCGGTATTGGGTTTTGCGATCGACAAGTACACGTACATCAGTGCAATCAGATTGGGTTCGGCGGTCGATTACCGGTATCGGGTGTCCTACTCGCAAGTTGAACACGCCAATAATATCAGCGAAATCCGACATCCGGTGGTCAAGGCAGCACTGGAACATTATGGCTTTGACGAGCCGCTGGATATTTCGACTCAGGCGGAAGTGCCGACCTCTGCCGGGCTGGGGAGTTCCTCCGCCTTTACGGTGGGATTTATTCATCTGATCTCGCAATTGGCGGGACATGCGCGGTCGCGGCTTGAACTGGCGCGGGAAGCCATATTCGTCGAACGCGAACTCCTGCAGGAGAATGTCGGCGTTCAAGACCAGTTGCATGCGGCTTTTGGAGGCATGAACCGTTTTGACTTTCTAGGGAATTCCTACCGGATTTCTCCGATCAATATCTCGGCCGGCAAGATGAATGACCTCATGAGCTGGTTTGTTCTTGTCTTTACCGGAATCACCCGCCGCGCCAGTGACGCCGTGGCCGAGCAAATCGCAAATACCAAAGCAAAGAGAGTTGACGACCAGCTCAAGACAATGGTGGGGCTGGTTGACGAAGCCCAGCGGGTGCTGGAAAGCGGTCTACCGATCGATCAAATCGCCCGCGACCTCGCGGAATTGCTGGATTCGACCTGGCGGCTCAAAAAGAGCCTGTCTGCGGGCATCTCACGCGCGGCGATCGACGAGCTCTATGAATTTTGCATGGCGAACGGAGCCCTGGGGGAAAGCTTTGCGGTGCGGGCGGCGGTGGATTCTTGCTGATGGTGGTTCCCCCGGATAGGCGGGCGGCTCTCAAGGATGCGGTCGGACCCCAGCGCTGCATCGATTTACGCATAGACCAGCAGGGCAGCCATATAATAGGAAACTCGGGCTGATTTGGCCGGTCCGGCCATCCTTGAAAGATCGACGCAGACCATGGAATTGCCGAAAATCGAGCGGGTTTTGATTACCGGCGGCGCCGGTTTTATCGGTTATCGCGCCGCCAATATACTGCGCGCAAACGGTTACGCCGTCGCGGTGGTCGACAATGAGGCGAGCGGCCTGAAGCTTCCTTCACCGCAGAATAACCTCACGCCTTATTTCGTCGACATCCGTGATAAGCCCGGCCTGGAAAAAGTCTTTGACGATTTCCGGCCCCAGCGCGTTGTTCATCTGGCGGCGGTTCATCATATTCCCACGGTCGAGCGCCAGCGCGGCTATGCTCAGGATGTCGATATCCTTGGAACCGAGCGTGTGCTGGCGAATTGCGAACGACACGCTGTGGACATGGTCGTCATGGCCTCCAGTGCGGCTGTTTATGCGCCGGTGGAGGGCATGCTGAAGGAAGATGAGACCCCCTTGCAGGCAATCGACAATTATTCCCTCTGCAAGCTCGCCAACGAGCATCAGGCCAGATTTTGGGCTGAGCGCACAGGCGGAAAAGTCCGCCTCATGCGATTTTTCAACACTGTCGGTCCGGACGATCCCACGGGGCACCTTTTGCCGGATGTGTTGAAGCAGCTGCATGGCAAAAGCGATGCCGCAGTCGTGCGGGTGGGAAACACCACGCCACGGCGCGATTATATCTATGTGGAGGATTCAGCCGAGGCATGTGCGGCTCTCGTCACCACAGGACAAGTGGAGTCGCCGATCGAAGCCTTCAACATTTGCCGCGGCATGGAATATTCGGTCACCGAGCTGATCGACATGATCGGCAGTACTATGGGGCTGAAAATCCGCTACGAGATCGATCCGGCGCGGGTGCGGGCAGTCGATCGGCAAAGCATTCTGGGCGATAACAGCAAATTGCGCCAACGTACCGGCTGGAATTGGAAAAGCGATTTTCCCGCCATCGTGCGCAAAACAGTCGCCGGCATGGGATTCCGGCTTAAGGATGTATGAAAGTCGGCACTTCAGCTCTTTCGCGGCCTTTGTTGGAACGATTTGGTATTATGCGCATTGCAGCATGGAAAAGGGGCTAGCGAACCGATGATCCTGGTGACAGGCGGTGCGGGATTTATCGGTGGCAATTTTGTTCTGGATTGGCTGGCCCAGTCGGACGAGCCGGTAGTTAATCTCGACAACCTCACTTACGCCGGCAATCTGGAAACCCTTAAATCGCTTAAAGGGGACCCGCGGCACATTTTCGTACGCGGGGACATCGGCGATTCTGAATTGGTAGACAGACTGCTGGCGGAACATCGCCCGCGCGCGATCATCAATTTCGCGGCGGAATCCCATGTCGACCGTTCCATTCATGGACCGGCCGATTTCATCGAAACCAATGTGGTGGGCACGTTCCGGCTGCTGGAATCGGCGCGCGGTTACTGGCAAGGCCTCGACGGCCCTATGAAAGCGGATTTCCGGTTCCTGCATGTCTCGACCGACGAAGTTTACGGGTCGCTGGCGCCGGATGAGAGCGCCTTCCGTGAAACCAATCCGCATCAGCCGAACAGTCCTTATTCCGCCAGCAAGGCGGCGAGCGACCATCTGGTCCGCGCCTGGCATCACACCTATGGCCTGCCGGTACTGACCACCAATTGCAGCAACAATTATGGGCCGTATCATTTTCCGGAAAAGCTGATCCCGCTGATGATCCTGAATGCGCTCGCCGGCAAGCCGTTGCCGGTCTATGGCGATGGCCGCCAGATCCGCGACTGGCTCTATGTCAAGGATCACTGTGCCGCCATCCGCCGGGTGCTGGAAGCGGGCCGGGTGGGCGAGACCTACAATATCGGCGGCTGGAACGAGAAGGCGAATATCGAGGTGGTGCAGACCATCTGCGGCATTCTGGACCGGCTGCGGCCCCGCAATGACGCGCGGCCCTATGCGGACCAGATCGCTTTGTCACGGATCGGCCCGGCCATGATCGGCGTTATGCCATCGACGCCACCAAGCTGAGGGACGCGTTGGGCTGGACGCCGCAGGAAAGCTTCGAGAGCGGTATCGAAAAGACCGTGCGCTGGTATCTGGACAACCCGGCCTGGGTGGAAAGCGTCACCTCCGGCGCCTACCGTGACTGGATCGATCTGCAATATGGGCGCGGCGGATGAGCGGCCCAATTCTGGTGACGGGCGCGAATGGGCAGGTGGGGCAGGCGCTGCTTGCCACCCTGCCGCCGCTGGGCAGGGTCGTGAGCGTTACCCGGGCGGATTGCGACCTGGCCGACCCTGAAGCGGTCCGGGGCCTGTTGGACCGGATCAGACCTTCGATCATCGTCAATGCCGCGGCCTATACGGCGGTCGACAAGGCGGAAAGCGATGCCGATACTGCACATGCCGTTAACGCCATGGCGCCCGGCGTGATGGCATCCTGGGCTAAAGCGAATCACGCAAGCCTGATCCATTTTTCCACGGATTATGTTTTTGACGGCCGGCTGGATCGCCGCTATCGGGAAGAGGATGCGGTCCATCCGCTTTCCGTCTATGGCCGGACCAAGCTGGAAGGCGAAGAGGCGATTCGCGCGGCGCTCGGCCGGCACGTGATCTTGCGGACCTGCTGGGTCTACAGTCCGGACGGTTCGAATTTCCTGCGCACCATGCTTAGGCTTGCGAAGGAGCGGGAAGCGCTAAAGGTGGTTGGCGACCAGATCGGGGCGCCGACCTCGGCCGCATTGATTGCGAGGGTCACGGCAGCCGTCGTGGAGCAGATTCTGGCGGGCCAAGAGCCCTGGGGCACCTATCATCTGTCGGCGAAAGGCGAAACCAGCTGGTATGGCTATGCCCGCCATGCCATCCGGTCTGCCCGGGCGGCGGGCATGCCGCTGCGCCTGGACCCGGACACTATCGAGGAAATTGCCACCTCCGCCTATCCGACACCGGCGGCCCGGCCGGCGAATTCGCGCCTGGATACCGCCAAGCTGGAGAAACGATTCGCGGTCGCGCTGGAACCGTGGCAACAGGGCGTGGAGGAAACCGTGCGCATTCTGGCGGAGCGTCCATGACGGCGAAGCGAAAGGGAATCATCCTGGCCGGCGGCGCCGGCACGCGCCTCTATCCCATGACCCAGGCGGTGTCCAAGCAGCTGATGCCGGTCTATGACAAGCCGATGATCTATTATCCGCTCTCCACCCTGATGCTGAGCGGGATCCGCGAAATTCTGGTCATCTCCACGCCGCATGACACGCCGCGCTTTCGCGAATTACTGGGCGATGGCCGCCAATGGGGATTGGAAATCACCTATGCCGTGCAGCCGGAACCGGGCGGCTTGGCGCAGGCGTTTCTGATCGGCCGGGATTTCGTCGGCGGAGCGCCCAGTGCGCTCGTCCTGGGCGACAATATCTTCTATGGCCACGACATGGTGAAGCTGCTGCACGCCGCCCATGCGCAATCGCATGGCGCCAGTGTTTTCGCCTATCGGGTGCATGATCCGGAACGGTATGGCGTGGTCGAATTCGACGCCGATCACCGCGCGGTCAGTATCGAGGAAAAGCCCCGCGCGCCAAAATCGCACTACGCCGTCACCGGGCTTTATTTCTATGACCATCAGGTTTGCGATATCGCGCGGGAGATCCGTCCCTCGGCGCGCGGCGAGCTGGAAATCACCGATGTCAATCGCCGCTATCTGGAGATGGGGGCGCTCCATGTCGAGATCATGGGCCGCGGCTATGCCTGGCTGGATACCGGCACGCAGGACAGCCTGCACGACGCGGCCAGCTTCATCGCCACCTTGCAAAAGCGTCAGGGCCAGATGGTAGCCTGCCCGGAGGAGATCGCATTTGCGCAAGGTTGGATCGACGCGGCCAAGGTGGAAGAGCTCGCCCGGCCGCTGGCCAAGAATGCCTATGGCCAATATCTTCTTTCCTTGATCGGTTGATCCGCGCGATGCCCTACACCGTCAAACAGACATCGTTGCCGGAGGTTCTCGAGCTTCAGCCCAAAGTGTTCGAGGATGCGCGCGGTTTCTTCTTCGAGAGTTTCAATGCGCGGGAATTCGAAAAGGCAACCGGCCTCAAGCGCGAATTTGTGCAAGACAACCACAGTCGATCGGTGAAGGGCGTCCTGCGGGGGCTGCATTATCAGATCCAGCATCCCCAAGGAAAGCTGGTGCGGGTAACGCAGGGCGAGGTGTTCGACGTGGCGGTCGATCTGCGCCGCAGCTCACCGAATTTCGGCAAATGGACCAGCGTTATCCTATCCGCGGAACGCAAGAATCAGCTCTGGATTCCGGAGGGCTTCGCCCACGGGTTTCTGGTGCTGAGCGAGACTGCCGAATTTCTCTACAAAACGACCGACTACTGGTATCCCGAGCACGAGCGCAGCCTGCTGTGGAACGATCCTGCGCTAGAAATTCCTTGGCTAAGATCAGGTGCTTTGCCAACGATCGCTCAAAAAGATGCTAGCGGGATACCATTGATTCAATGCGAGCCATTCGCCTAGATTAGAAAATGCCTTCAGTTTCATCCAGGCACGAGTGTGCTGTACCTAGCTGCAATTACCAAACCCGTAAGTATTAATCTTATTAAAATCTTTACCTCGACAGGGCAACCGTTACGATCGACGCGCTCTGCGCGCTCACTGGGCAATTGCTTCAATAAATTCTCCCAAGGGGCATGACAGAATGAGCTTATTCGCGTTCCCGAGAGTGGTTTACCATTTCGCTGCGGGTTCGTATGGTCCGGCGATCCATAGGACCATATCAGGAGTAGAACATCTGAGCTCTGATTGGAGAGTTTATGATAATATCTGTGCGCATCCACTTATGTTTCAAAGTCGCAAATTCTCGTCTGTACAAAAATAAGATCGGTAATAATGTCTAAGCGAATATGTGTGGTTACCACTACGCGAGCTGAGTATGGTCTGCTTCAGGCGTTAATGTGCCGCATACTGGAGCAGCCTAGTCTCGCGTTGCAATTGATAGTTAGTGGAACACACTTGTCAGAGCGATTTGGTCTTACGTACCGTCAAATTGAGGAAGACGGATTCCGCATTGATGAAAAGATAGAGATGCCAATTGTATCGGACACGCCTGAATACATAACAACAGCAGTTGGCAATGTTACCACACAGATTGGCGCCGCCATAAATCGTTTAAATCCGGATGCGGTAATTGTGTTAGGCGACAGATACGAACTGCTCGCTGTTGCAACAGCTGCTACAATCGCACGAGTGCCGTTACTCCATATTGGCGGCGGCGAGGTTACTGAAGGGGCAATGGATGATTCGGTGCGGCACGCCATCACGAAGATGTCTTGGTTGCATTTTGCGGCGACCGAAGGCTATCGGCAGAGAATCATTCAACTAGGTGAAAGCCCTACTCGGGTGTTTACAGTTGGCGCCATCGGCTTAGACAATATAGAGTGTATGAAATTCTTGAATCGCGATGAATTGTCTACTCGCCTAAAATTTGATTTGTCAGGTGATTATGTTCTTGCAACTTATCATCCAGAAACTTTGGGCACGGGAGATTCGGCGGCCGGTGTTACAGCACTAATTGAAGCGCTCCGCGTGCGGCCGCGGCTAAAGGTGATTTTCACTGGTGTTAATGCGGACCCAGGTCATTCTCGAATCGAAGAGCGGGTAGGAGAATTTACAATGGCGTATCCCGCGCGAGTGTATTTCTCATATTCGCTTGGTCAATTAAAGTATCTCTCGGCCATGAAATATTGCGCTGCCGTTGTTGGTAATTCCTCAAGCGGAATTGTTGAAGCACCGTCAATGGGTGTGCCGACTGTGAACATTGGAGACCGCCAGCGCGGCAGAGAGCGCGCAGCTAGCGTAATAGATTGCAGCGAAAATATCCAAACAATTGCAAACGCTCTAGATATGGCATTGTCCGAAGGGTTCCGTCTCTTTGCGCGCGGCGTTAAAAGTCCATATGGGAATGGCGGTGTCAGCAAGCGAATTGTAGACATAATTGTGGGCTCGCAGCTATCGCGCAGCATGCCCAAACCATTTTGGAACATTAAAGTTTAGAAAAAGTCATCCCTAATGACAAGGGTTCGCGCAGGAATGTCGCGCGCGGCCTTTCGTCCGATGAACGCATCAACTGCAAGCGGCGATAGACCCGTAGCAGGCCGCAATGCAAAAAAATCCTCACGAGTTGCGACGGTTCCCGCCTTTATATTACGAACTGAGGCCAAGCTACGGCGGGCAACATCACGAACTTCGAATTCTGCGGGCCTTGGTCCCTTTACGCCATCACCAAGCGCTTGTTCGACCCGCTTTACTGAGTTGACCAGCATCCGTAGTTCGTCGGGCTCAAGTGACATTGCGTGATCGGGTCCAGGCAAATCGCGGCTTAGGGTAAAATGCTTTTCAATTAGGCACGCACCGATTGCTACAGAGGCCAAAGCAATATCAATGCCCATGGAGTGATCAGAAAAGCCGCACGGTATGCCGAACGCGTCAGCCAACGCCGGAATGGATCGAAGAATTCATGTCCTGTGGCTGTGCAGGATAATTTGAAACACATTGAAAAAGGGCAATACTCCCGCTCCCAGAAATTCTTAACATTTCTAGGGCTGAAGCAATCTCACTCATGAAGGACATGCCAGTTGACAAGAGAACCGGCAATCCCTTTTCCGCGAACTCGTGCCAACAAGAAGGGGTTGTTTATCTCTCCAGAGGGCACCTTTATTGCGGGCATACCAAGCGAGACAAGAAAATCGACGCTTTCCAAATCAAAGGGCGTCGAAAGGAACAGAATTCCCGATCGATCACAATATTCTTTGATTTTGGCAAACTGATCAAAGCTAAGGACGATGTCTCTGATCATCGACAGCATAGAGCCTTTTTCGCCAGTATTCCGGCGTTGATATTCGGCCTTGGGTGCGGTGTCGCTCATTACTTTAAGTGGATCTCCAGTCTGAAACTTGACCGCATCTACCCCTGCGGACAGCGCCACATCCACAAGCCTAAAGGCGTTGTCCAGGTCGCCATTATGATTAGGTCCGGCTTCGGCGATGATATAACAAGGTTGCCCCGGACCAATAATACGGTCTTGCACATGCACTGGCGTAATTTTAGATCCGGTCATAGCTAGTTCACAATGATTTGCTTTGGCCGCGCCAATTGCGGTGGATAACGGCCGGATTTCCGGTTGCCATAGCATTATCTGGGATCATTTTGTAAACCACAGATCCGGCGGCAATAGTGGCTCGATTGCCGAGGGCCTTTTTCGGTGCGATTACACACGATGAACCCACGAAGACATTTTCTCCTACTGTTGCTCCGCCGGCAATGATTGTAAAAGGCGAAATTACAGAATGACGACCGATCCGTGTGTCATGCCCAACACCCACATGGCTATTAATCGCTACATTTTCACACACTCTGGCATCTGCGTTTATTGAGGCAAAAGGGCCAACAATAATTCCGGCCTCCAATTTTGCACTAGGAGCGATCCAGGCCTGCGGATGAATGATATTCATAAACTGTGCCCCGTGTTCACGGAGCGATCCATAGAGGCTCGCACGCAGTTCCGGATCTCCCATGGCAATAACAAATCGATCCTGCGGATCAACAGTCCAACCACGCTCGTCACCTAAGACTTTGGCGTCAGCTTCGAAGCTATTAAGTGCAGCCGCATTGCGATCGAGAAATCCACCAATGTCGATTGGCGCGCCCGCCAGGTTCATTTCTTTCGCGTATAGCAGAACTTCACGGCCGAATCCGCCGGCTCCCACAATCAGGAGACGCACCATAGCCACACCTCCAGCGCAGTATTAACTCAAACGAGCTAATAGCTAAATACTCTACGTGCAGTCCTCTGAAAATGCAAAATTCGCTGCTCGAATTTGCCAATCAAACCCGCCGGCGCATCCTTTTGCTGAATTCCGAGCTGCACTTGTTCACACACGAATTTATCCTCGAGGAACACAGTTCGGTTGAAGTCTTTCGCTGAATTTGCAATGGCTTCTTCGAAGCCCTTGTTATCGTTGCCCGGGATTCCGGCGATAAACAGCCGACTGGTTAGGAGTGTTTTATCGGGCGCAACTGGTCTAAAGGTTTGAACACTGAAGCTCGCGCCAAATGTAGATGCAACTGTCACGAGCGGAAATATGAGATAGTGGTAGTAGGTGTCAGACTTAATTGCGCGACTATTAAAATGATGGGATACGCGGCGCCATTTTGTAATATTTCTTTCTGTAATTTCTGCTTCCATCTTGGATTGGTCGCCATCGTAGGTATAAAGAAACCTGCCTGCCAACATGGGGCGGAACGTAGTCGGATGAACAAATTGGGCATGATATTCGTCCAGGGTATTTTCGACGCAGATTTTCCAGTTTGCGCCATATTCAGAGACGAATGTATCAATTTCCAATCCCATGCTATTCGAGAGTACCTCCAATTCGGAGAATGTCTTTGAGCCTAACGTCGCTTCTAGACCTTGTCCCGCCGCGTTGCCGCGAACGAATACGAATTGTCCGCAATGTTCAATCTGCCAGCGTTTCAAACATAGGTCTCCATGCTGACCATCTGCAAATCCAAAAGCTTCCGACGCATGCGGTATTGCTATCGGACGTCCCTCCATATTGTAAGTCCAAGAATGGTATGGGCAGCGCAAGGGTCCGTTACCACGATTTTCGGAGCGTATTCGACAAAATCGATGAGCGCAGACATTGTCGAATGCGCGCAGAATGCCTTTGAAATTTTGAATTACTACTGACTTGCTTCCAATTGTCGTGGTTATGTAGTCGTTGTCTTTCGCGAAATCCCTTGTCAGGCCGACCAAGTGCCATGTTGCGCTATCGAAAATGTCCATTTCCATGCGAAAGCTAGTTGAATCCCAATATCGAGCATGCGGCAGGATAGCAGGCTTTCCATAGGTTTGCATTTCGCAACTCCAGCGGACTTACACGAACGCAGAATTCCACCGTAGGATTGCGCCTGCCCACGAATACCCAACTCCGAACCCGACAATCAACACCCGATGGCCAGCACGGAGCCGGCCTTCGAGAGCGGCATGTTTAAGAGCAATCGGGATGGTTGAGGAGACGGTATTTCCGCATTCAGCAAGATGAACTATAAATCGATCTGGCGATATATTCAATTTCTTGCGTAACCCTTCAAGCATATAAGAGTTTGCTTGATGAAATACGAAAAGATCGATGTCCGATAGGCACAGTCCTGCATTTGAGATCACACGGGCAACGAGTTCGGGGACGACGCGCAGCGTAAAAGAAAAAATCTCTTGGCCATTCATATATAAGTTGTTAGGTGACCGCATATTGCCAAATTTATCGTATGTAATGTTTAAAGAACAGTCATCGTGTCTTCGTCTTGCGCCGCCTGTTGGTACAATTAAGTTGTTAGCCCCAGCGCCATCAGTTCCATATACAAAAAAATCCAACGGCGGCGGCAGCGTTTCTGTTGCGCACACCAAGGTTGCGGCCGCGCCGTCCCCGAAGAGAGACCGAACACTTCGATCTGCTTGATGTATAAACCGGCTATAGGTGTCGGCCGTGATCAATAAGACATTGCGGGTTTGATCCGATTCAATCAACGCTTTCGCTTGCCCCAGTCCATATACGAACCCAGAGCATCCTAAGTTGATATCAAAAGCCCCAGAAGTTGTAGGAATCTGTAACGCATTTTGCATTATACAGGCAGTCGTTGGCAGAAAATAATCTGGCGTCTGAGTGCACAGGATTAGAAAATCGATATCGGTCGGTGAGCAGGCACCAGACGCAAACAACTTGCGCGCTGCTGCTAGCCCCAAATCTGATGCCGTTTCTTCCGGTCCCGCAATATGTCTTAATTCAATTCCAGTTTTGGAGCCGATTTTCTCCATGGACCATTCGGGAAATTCATTCGCGAGGTCGTGATTAGTCACGATGGTTTCTGGAAGATGATACTCTATAGCTGCTATCGCGGCCTTCATGGGATACGTCTACCTAAGCTGCGGTATATCCGCCATCTACTACCATAGTCGTGCCAGTGACCCATCGTCCTGTGCCTGCCAGTAGAAAAGCTACAGCGGCCGCAACATCCTGAGGGTGCCCTAATCCCAAGGGGTGCCTTTCGAGAATCGCAGACCAAGCTTCAGCTGTTAGCGATTGGCGCAGCTTTTCGCTCATTTCTGTCATTACCATTGCTGGCGCAACGCAGTTTACTCGAATATCGTCCCGCGCTAGTTCAAGTGCTAAACTTCTAGTTAGTGCAATTAAAGCTCCTTTAGTAGCTGAATAAAGCGTATTTGCCGGCTGACCCACTAATCCGGCAATTGACGAAAGAAACACAATGCCTCCACCTGGGTTAAATCTGCCCTTTTGGCGAAACCCCTTGGCGAGGGCAATTGCGGCGGCCACATTGACCGACATAATCGCATCAAAATCACGCTTGACAATTGTCCGAATGGGTTTGGGCCCTGCCAAGCCTGCGCTATGTACCAACCCATGTAGAGGCCCACATTGGTCCGTGATTTCACACATCCACCCCGGTACGTCATCGATCGCTGTAAGATCAAATGGCGCGACTAGATGCTGGGCTGGCTCCAAAAGAGCTTTGGTCTGTTCAAGCCTGCTTGAGTCACGACCGCCCAACACAACATTTGCGCCCAGGCGGCTCAAATAGATTGCAATTTCACGGCCAAGGCCAGAGGATGCACCGGATACCATGATGACGCGTCCTGATAAGTCACTGGGATTAAATTTTGGCATCGGCATTCTCTTCTGCGGGCAATGAGGAAACGATGATAAGTTCCGGTGCTGCAATCGGACCACAGATTAATGACACGGCCCCCCAAGAATAGCCTACACCAAAGCCTGCCAAGACTAGGCGCATCTTCTCAAATTTGAGGCGTGCGGATAGACATTGAGTAAGCGCGAGGGGGATGGAGGCGGAACTCGTATTTCCGAAATTTTCAAGAGCAATTACCATTTTGTGGGTTGGTAACTTCATCTTCTTAGCGAGATGTTGAAGCATAAAGCGATTTGCTTGGTGGAAAAGGAATGAATTAACATCCTCGATCCGCCAACCTGCATCTTTGCAGATGCCTAGTATGAGAGATGGAATCTCTCGCAATGTAAATGCGAATATTTCCCCACCGTTCATATATAGATCTTCGTCCGAGCGAATATTTCCACCCTCACGGGGAGTGCGTTCAGCGGTTTTGATCGAACGAGGTCTGCGGAATCCTCCGGCTGGGACAATTAAATTCTGGCTACCCGTTCCGTCGGTTCCCAATTGGAAGCAAAGAGGGTTTGATTCAGCGGCACGCTCTAAAGCCGTTGCAGTTCCGGCATCACCAAAAAGGGGCGAGACCGCGCGGTCAAATGGCGATGCAATTCTGCTAATGGTATCGCCAACAAGTAGCAAAACGCGGTTGCACCCACCGCTCGAGATCATCGATGCAGCAAGCCACAACCCATAAATATAGCCGGAACACCCCAAATTTATGTCGAACGAGGCACAAGTTTTGGAAAGGTTCAATCGACCGTGTAGCGAGCAGGCGGTAGCAGGTAACACGTAGTCTGGTGTTTGGGACACGAAGATAAGCCCATCTATCGTTTGTCGATCCCAATTGAGTTCGGTAAGTAATCTTTCTGCTGCGGCAGCGCAGAGATCTGATGTGCATATTGAGCCATCGGGAGGTGCAATCCTGCGCAGAAGCACACCACTGCTGTCACTAATCTTGCGGATGTCTTCCTGCCCAAATATGGTTTCCAATGAGTTGAGGTCGCGGATAGTCTCGGGCACCGCACTCGCAACCCCTGCGATTCTTGGGCCCTGAAGTTTCGTTCGCACCATTTGCGGAAGAGCCTGGATAGCTTCGGCGTTTAGTTCGGCTAATCGTGAATTCTTTCACGCAGTGTAGCTGACTTTATTCAAGTTTGTTCGAGACCAGCGCAATCAAATCCTTTACAGTATTGCATTTGTTTATGGCGTCAGGGCGCACCTCGCACTCCAGCTTTTCGTCCGCAACGCTCATAAATTCGATAACTTTAAGCGAGTCCCAATCAAGGGATTCAAGTGTGTTTTCCTCTGAAAAGGATCCCATTGGCCGTTCCAGCAGCTCTGCGAGTATTCCGAAAAATTCCTCACGCGTCATGTAATTCTCCAACACGGCCCTCTCGGAGGAGGTCAATTTATTAAAGACCCTTGGCTTAGCCCAAAGTGCAAACAAGTTGAGGCATCAACATCTGGGCTCCAAAAGTGCGCACGCCACCGCCGACAAGGATCTTTACGAGAGACTGTTATTTGGTTCAAGTTCGTGGCGCAGTCAAATTTAACCCATCATTTCTACCCGCTGGATTATAAGGGACCTATTCCTGGGACTGTGATGGGTTTTCCACGTGAATGGTTTGAGCATCGACAACCATGTCTATGTTTTATCTAACTTTTTGACATCTGCGCGTCATTTATAGCTATAGTGCTAGCGATTAATTGCAACTCACTCGCCTCCTTCGAATTTCGGTTCCTTATGTTAGAACTCAGACTTGTCTAATCTTTGAGGTTGATAAATGCGGGTATGCCTTAATGCCGTCACAGTTCGGCTCGGCGCAAGCATCGTCGATGCAATCAAAGTGATCGACGCGGGAAGACTTCAGGCTGTACTGATTCTGGACGGCGAAGGCATTCTCAAAGGCATCATAACAGACGGCGATGTTCGTCGGGGTCTTTTGCGCGGTGTTGATCTAAACGCTCCTGTTTCCGAAATCATGAATCAGCACCCAGTCGTAGTATCAGAAAATGAGCCGCGAGAGGCCGCACTATCTCGGCTGCGAAAGCTTGGTACGAAACACCTTCCTGTCGTGGATGAGTGTGGAAAGTTATTAGCGCTTGAAGTCGTGCAATTTGCAGAATTTGACTTAGGAGCACCTGAGGTTGCCGTTCTAATGGCGGGGGGGGTAGGAAAGCGCTTATTACCGATCACGGAATCTATTCCTAAGCCGCTTGTTTTGGTTGGAGATTGCCCGATCTTGGAAATCATTATTCGTAATTTACTGGAGCAGGGTATTCGTCGCTTCTACATCTCAGTAAATTATAAGGCCGATATGATCGAGGACTATTTTGGCACTGGTGAGAAGTGGGGTATCCAAATTTCGTATTTGCGAGAACAAAAGAAATTAGGAACAGCCGGCGCACTCGGGCTCATCTCGGAACGTCCACAGATGCCCTTCTTGGTCATGAATGGTGACATTGTGACCTCTGTAAATCTTAGGCAGCTCTTTGATTATCACGACAGCATGGGCGCGATGGCTACGGTGGGTGCCTTCGCGCATGAATACCAAATCCCCTATGGCGTTTTGGAAATGGAAGATGGTCGGGTAACGGGTATCCACGAGAAGCCGATCGTTCGCAAATACGTCAGCGGCGGAGTCTATGCCTTATCACCTCCTGTATTGGAGTTTGTGCATGCGAATGAGCAACTGGATATGCCCAATTTGATTGAACGGTTGGTGGGCGGGGGAATGCGCGTTACGGCATTTCCTATTCGCGAATATTGGATAGATATCGGGCGCCACGGCGATTTAAAACGAGCTTGCGACGATATACGGAGCGTTTTTCCAATTAGGAATAATGACGCGTCGATTTCCAGAGGCGAGCCCTCCGCTCAGCTATCTAAAAAATCTAAGTAGAAATTTATGCGGCTCAAAAACGTCTTTGTCACCGGAGCAGAAGGATTTATCGGCTCGCATTTGGTCGAACAACTCGTCAGCCAAGGCTATGAAGTCACCGCATTTGTCATGTATAATTCTTTTAATTCGTTGGGCTGGTTGGAGGCAATCGACAGTAACATCCGATCCGCGATTCGTATCGTGAGCGGAGATTTGCGCGACTTCGACAGCGTGCGAAGTGCAATGAAGGGGACGGAGGGATGTCTTCATTTGGGGGCATTGATTGCAATTCCATACTCGTATCAGGCACCTGAATCCTACTTCGACACAAACGTTAGGGGCACGCTTAACGTTCTGCGGGCAGCTCGCGACTTGGAATTAGCTCGAGTTATTCATACCTCGACCAGCGAGGTGTACGGTACGGCGCAACGCGTACCGATCGACGAGAAGCATCCACTGAACGGGCAGTCTCCATATTCGGCATCCAAAATTGCTGCCGATCAGATGGCGTATTCATATTACTGCTCCTTCGACGTTCCGGTTGTGATCATTAGACCTTTCAATACTTTTGGCCCCCGCCAATCCGCTCGTGCTGTAATTCCAACAATTCTTACTCAATTGGCGATAGGTTCGATGGTGAAGCTTGGTGCCCTGACGCCGACGCGCGATTTTACATATGTAAGTGACACTGCAGATGGATTAATTGCTGGTCTCAGGGCCGATGATGCCGTTCTGGGGGAGGTTGTAAATTTGGGAACGGGGTTTGATGTTTCGATTGGCGATCTTGCCAGGTTGATCGCTGATGTAATGGGGAAGCCTCTTAGGATTGCAGAAGATATTCAACGATTGCGCCCCCCTAAGAGCGAGGTCGATCGGTTGCAGGCAGATAATCAAAAAGCAAAATCCTTGCTTGGATGGACTCCTCGCTTTGCGGGGAGGACCGGATTGAAAGAAGCGCTAAGTTTGACCGCTAAATGGTTTCTTGATCCGACGAATCTCGCGCGTTATCGCACCGACGCTTACAACGTCTAATGTCTGCCAAGACTATTCCCTTAGCTGTTCCAAACGTCGGCTCTTGCGAGGCCAAATATGTCCAACAATGCATTAGTGACAATTGGGTCTCTACCGTGGGCCCGTTTGTCGAACGGCTGGAACGGGAGGTTGCAGGAATATCCGGTGTTCCTTATGGCGCAGCAGTTGCGGCAGGCACGATGGGATTGCATGCGGCCCTAGTCGCTCTCGGTGTGGGCCGGGGTGATCTAGTTATTTTGCCGAACTACACATTCATAGCTAGCGCAAATGCAATTTCGCACACGGGGGCCAGGCCCTGGCTGTTCGATATTGCCATCGACAGTTGGACGCTTGACCCGGAGGATTTGGAGTACGCCCTGCGGACCGACTGTTTCTGTGATAGAAATGGCATTTTGCGATACGAGGCGACGGGTGAACGCATCGCTGCATTGATGCCAGTTTATACGCTGGGCACACCCGCCAATATGGATCGTATTAGCGGAATTGCTAAACAATATAATCTACCGGTCGTCGCAGATGCCGCTGCTGCAATTGGAGCAAGTTATAAAAACAATCCAATCGGCACTTTAGCAGACGTAACCTGTTATTCATTTAACGGTAATAAGACCATTACCACTGGCGGCGGTGGCATGCTTGTCGGTGTGGATGAGGTGCTACTGAAGCACATCAAACACATTACTACCACAGCGCGGGTCGGAAATGAATATGATCACGATATGGTCGGCTTTAATTACCGAATGACGAACATTGAGGCAGCCATAGGCTGTGCCCAGTTGGAACGGTTAAAAGAATTTCTCACTGCCAAGGCGAGGATACGGAATTCGTATAATGCCGCCTTCATCAACAATGGAGCAGTCTCGTTGTTCCCTGATGTGGATTGGGCGAGAAGCACCTACTGGTTATCGGGGGTCGTTCTAAAGGATGCAGACGTTATAGATCGCATTATAGCTGACCTCATGGATGACGAAATAGTGGCACGAAAATTCTGGAAACCAATGAACCTACAGACGCCGTATATGGGCACGCCCAGACGGCCCACCCCTGTGACAGACGATATTTGGCAACGCGTGTTGACATTGCCATCCTCAACTTCACTTTCAGAACCCGACCAAACCCGTGTAATTTCGGTGCTTAATCAGGCAATTTCCCGCATTTAGCGGGCAGCTTCATGGGCAAATAATTCTGCCAGTTTCAGATCAAACTCAGTATCAATGTCGATGGCGCTGATCCTGTCGACTTCCACGCCCTTTACTCGTCCATCAAAGACGCTGTCGGTCTTCATGATATGGTCGGGGGTTGTCACATACGCTACGCAGCTTAGATCTTTCACTTTAGGGGCATCTTGGCGGCGGGCAGGCTTTTTTCCTTCGGTAGCAGCAATTTGAAGAAACCCATCGGGTCTAAATTTGACCATATTGAAATATGGATTACTGCTAGGTTCAGTAATTGTGACGACCATGTCACAGCATGGCGGCTCATGAAACGCGTCTAAGCAGCGTTGTACATCCCTAGCAAGGCGTAATGGTGCAGTAACAGGTAGAGACACAAATACGTCAATCGCATCTTCTCCCTCATGATCGCGTAGCCACTTTATAGCATGACGCCAAGCCAAGCGCTCCGGCGAAGTGTCGGCAGCGAGCCGCGACGGACGCATGAACGGAACCTCCGCGCCAAATTGTCTTCCAGCTTCAGCAATCTGTCCGCTATCGGTTGACAATATAACGCGTGAAATTTCGGGCACGCTACGAGCCACATCAATTGTACGCTTGAGTAGAGGCACCCCGGCGATCGAACGCAAATTCTTATGCGGTAGGCCCTTGGATCCACCGCGCGCAAAGACGAAGGCAATTGTCTTAGCGTTCATCGTGCAGCTACCCTATTTATCTTATAACCTTCAATTGTGGAATTATTTCAGAGGGAACGAATTTTCACGCTCGGCAATTCGAAGCGTCAAAACTCCAGATATTCCCAAATAAGCTCCATTTCAGGCTCGTCGCGCCCTTTGTTCGTTGGCAATGTTAACCGCGAAGCATTATGCTTTAAGGGTATGACCCATCATCCCGCTTGACAATAATATAAATCAGATACTTTTGTCACACCGATGCTTCCTCGCTTGCATGTAGGCGTGACGGTTTGGCCGGCACGATCCGACTTTTTCTACTTTCTCCGTAACTGGGCGCGGTTGCGTTCGCCAGCGGAGTTGTACAACGAACTTTCTCTACCTGCGCATCTTCTGGAAATCGTATCAAAGATTGAATATTCGCCGCTTTGGATATTTCGAGTGTTTGTCTATCGGAAGATAGCGCAATTCTTAGAACAAGAAGTTGCTTCATTAATGCGGGAAGCGGAGGGTAAGTATCGCGAAGTTGTGTTTTATATTCCCGACGATGGTTATTGGGCGGAGCTGTTCAATACAATAAGGGATCGCGTCGGTGGTTCTCTAAAGTTGCTCAATGTGCAGCATGGTCAGCCCGCACTGCGAGTGCGGCGGCGGACATTGCGAAGGTTAGTTAATCGTATTGCAATTGCAGTAACCGGCTATCCCAATTTCGGGTACGGCTTCGGCGCTGGCACTCTTGATGGTTATATCGTTATGTCAAATGGGGAACGCGAATTCATTCGAAGAAATTTTGTGACCGCTGCTTATGTCGCGCCTCAATTTATTCGAGGTGACTTTTTTGCCGCTGCGCAGCAGGTGGATAGCGAAGTAGCCGAGCAGAAAAAGATCCGGATTCTATTTGCCATGAATCCAATATTTGGGAAGAAGTCAAATTTTCTTGGCAGACGGGATCGCGCAGAGGCGACGTTTTATTCGGATATCGCAGACTGCCTGCGCGAAATTGCCATCAAAGTACCGAGCGAAATTCAATTCCGATTCCACCCTGGCCAGAATACCCAGATTGCAGAGAGGAAGTTTCGCGAGGCGGGCTTGAACGGTGTTGCTGAGATTGACCGTAATTTTCGTATTTTAGATAGCCTTATGGAGTGCGATTTCGTACTAGCCTATGGTTCAACTGTATTGTTGGAAGTGGCATTATTGGGAAAGGTGCCAATAAATTTTGTTCCTGTTGAATATCCTCCTTCTTGGACATTGGTAGGCCGTGCCGAAATGCTCAAATTACATCGCGGTGCTGATGGTATTGCAAAACTTGAAACCAGCCGAGGATCCCTGTCCGACCTATTTAGCAGAAAAGTAATGGACGATTATGCGGCGTCGATAAGTCCACTAAACTACGATGTGGAGTTACCTTGCGCTCGACTAAATTTCCTTGTTGCGGTGTAGCTGTTCACAAATCGCGCGCCGTTCAAAATAAATGAAGAATATCGTTAGCGATACCATAGAGAGCGCCATAGCGACAGCTAGGCCGTTCATGCCAGCCAAATATGCTAAAATAAATTGAAGTATCGCGGAGAGCGTTCCTGCTGCAATTGTGGCAGCTAATATTTCACCGTCTCGGTGCATGGCGTAGAGAGCTGTTTGAGCCACCACGCTGGCAATTTGTGCAGCAAAAGCGACTAAAATAAGAATCGGCAGCCACCAGTCCATTGGATATTGTTTTCCTCCACCAGCGGCAGAATGAAGGGAAAAACTGCGAGCAAACATACTGACAGGAGAGTTGTCAGCCACCCGCATTGCAGCCAGAGTTTGCGCATTTCGCGTGCGAACGCTCTTTCCCCCTGATGTGCCAAGCTTTGAACCGCATGTGCAATTCCAGCCGGGACCGTGCTGGTATTGATAAGATTGACAATACCAACTGCAATTCCAGTATAGAGGCCAAATATGCCTGTCTCATACGCGCCGCGAAAATAAAATAGGATATATCGGGGTAGATAATTCAGAATGTTGAGAAATAGAGTGCTAACATAGAATGGCGACGCAACTTTGAAACCGCGAAAGATCCATCGCCAGTCTACGGGGTATTTCCGAGCCTCGCGCCACCTCATTCGCCGCAAACTCCAAACCAATACAAAAATGGCGGCGAGGGCAAACGCGATCCAAATGAGCAGGACATTTTGAAGTGTAACGCTGCGGGGAAACCATAGCAGCATAGCCCCGATAATGAACACCCACGCGCTAGATCGCACAAACCAAACTATATTTCCCGCGATAACACGCTGCAGCGCGTTGAGCACTCGGATACCCTCTTGGGCGATGAGTTCGACATAAATTATGGCAGCAACCAACGGTGTTATTGAAAACGGATATATTCCTGCAACATTCGCGCCAATTGCGATTATCGGGGCACCTAACCCGAGAATTGCCGCGATCGTCATTTGGTCGCGGACATATCGCGTGCGCGCGACATCATCGCAAGCCACGACGATTTCGCGGCGGCTATAAGCATTGAGCTCAAAGCCCAGCACTAAAATTGCCACGATGGCAGTAGTTTGTACGAGGGTGAAAATACCGATTCCCAGGCCCAAGTGCCCGTGCTAGTAGTAAGATCAAAAGTAGTCTGGCAATTAGTGAAAGGCCGCGAAGCAAGAGATTGCCCCCATGGCTGAGCAATTCTTCGGAGAAATGCTTTTGAAATGTGATTTGCAGCTCCTTTAGACGCCCAACCATTTGCGACATATTTGTGGTCCGCTTCGCTTTGCCCTTTTTGCAGGGCAAATAACACTTCGAGTCGAGTGGTCTCGTGCAGTCGCACGTGGCCTGAATTGTGACAGAAAGAAGCCTTAAGCATTGACAATTTATCGATATTCCGATGCACTACCAATTGAATATTGGAGTGACTTTTTAGCACTCCATGGTGAGGCGTTCGTCAATCCATGACCGCTAATATTACGTCTGCCAGTGAAATGCTGCCTCGGCCCTCGCCCTATGTTCGCCTTGGTGGTTTATTTGACCCCCGAACTAAAGTTGAAGATGGTGCTGTCGTAGCCACCATCGGCGGAATGTTTGGTTTGTTGGGCCGAAAATGGCGCGTCCTGCTCTCCTTTTCAATTGCTGGTTTGTTGATTGGATTTGTATCTGGATGGCTGATTACTCCGAAATATATCGCACAAATGACTATCATTCCGAATGTAGAACAGCAATTCAGTTCGCTTTCGGGTATTTCGACGAGCCTCGGCAGCTTGGGCAGTTTGGTTGGTGGCGGCAGTTACTGAAACCGGAGAATGTGACGCCATTTCAGCAGTTTTTGGCAATTATGGATTCGCGTGATGTTGCGGAGGAGATGGAACGGCGTGGCCATTATATGGAGCGGCTTTTTCCAGAACGTTGGGATGCGGTAAAGAATACGTGGAAACCACAACCGCATAATATTTTCACCCTATTGAAAGGCGGCATTAAGGAAATCCTGCGTCTGCCAAATTATTCGCACCCGGTGATTGCAGATTTGGCCCGTATTATTCACGATCGGGTCGGCATTGATGAAGACGAAAAGGAGTCTATTTACACTTTAAATTTTGCTGCCAAAGATCCGGTGTTGGCCAAAGGGTTCCTCTCAGCGCTCTATAGCTCTATCGAAACAGTGTTATTACGGCGAGAGCGTGTTACGGCGATCGCCCGCGTAGACGCAACGCTGCGTCAAATTGATCAAACGACGGTTGATAGCAACAGACAAGCGCTTCTTAATGTTCTCACGGCATTTCAAATGCGCGCAATCCAGGCCGAGGTTGGTTCACCATTCGGCGCGCGCATTTTATTGGAACCAACCGCACCAAATCAGCCCAACGATCCAAGTATTATTCTGTTTATGGGCGGAGGATTTCTTGGGGGGCTAGTTCTGTCTTTATTCCTTGTTTTGATATTCGGCATAAATGTGGCTCGCGATTTCATTCCCCACAGTGATCAAAGTTCAGCAAGGCATCGTGATAACCGATAGGGCGATGGCATGGTTAGGCTCAATGCCCTTGTGGTCGGCTTGCGCGATTTTTCAGCATTGCCGCTTCAAGACGCGCTGCTGGTTCTTACAATTTGGTCGACATATTTGATGCCGGTCGTCGTTAGTGGCGTCGCGGTATCACGCATTACAGGCCTCTTGCTCGTGCTTGTTTGCAGCCAAACGGTAAGTTCGCGCACTTCGCGTGAAGCCACAGCTGTATTTCTGCTTTTTTTTGCGATCTTGCTGCTGTCGTCCATCTCGGCGGGATTTGTTGGTTATCAGGCTCGGTTTCCATTTGAAGCCATCAAAACAATCATTGTTTTTGCTGTTACATTCTTTGTAGGCCTATCATTATCGGCCGCACGAATACGTGCGCTATTAGAACCGAGCCCGTGGCTCTTTCTGATACTGGTAACAGGTGTATTTCTTTTTGTAGGCAATCCCTTTGGCATAGACGGGCGACTACAAATCGAAGGATTTATTTCTTCGAACGTACTTGGATTTCTCTCGGTTTTAAACATAGCAGTTCTCCTGAGTCGCCCGAAATTGCACGCTCTAGACTATGCAACTTTAATTGCTTTAATTGTCGTGACTGGGTTGTGCTTGTCGCGAAGTGCCATGCTGGCTGGGTTAGCACTCTTGTGGGTACGTATCGGATGGCTGCGTGGCGCGGTGGTATTTGGTGGCGTCGGAGCGGCGATGGGGTTAGCGTTTTCTGGAAGCAAGTTAATTGAGCGCATGCTGGTCGTTGAGGACGTTTTAACAACTGGCGGCAGCGGTCGCGCCACCCTGTGGTCATTCCTTGGGAACAATTGGCTGCATACACCCTCAACGTGGTTGTTTGGATTTGGCCCCGGGGCGGTACATCGACATCCAGTGTGGCGAGCAACTCAAGATGCTGCTCACTCGATAGTCATTGGTTCGATCTATTATTGGGGAATTGCTGGCTTTTTATTTGTCATTGGCACGTTCATGCTTGCCGTGCGCGAAATAATCAAAATTCCTGCAAGTCCAGAACGCAACTTGGCGCGGGACATTCTTCTTATCATGCTAGCTAACGGCCTTGTCGGACGAATCGTACGATGCCTCGCAAGTCAACGCAATTTCGGGCGTATTTTTTGCCCTTGTACTCGCTGTGATTGTCGAAGCGCGACATCAACGTGCAAACAATGTTGGTAGTTCTGCGGTACTAATGCAGTGAAATCGCAACTAGTAATCAGGAGGCGTGTTCAGGCTCTATCCGTGCCAAGTGGCGAAATGTGGCTCGACTTGGGCTGTGGTCAGTCCAAGTTTCCGGGCGCCGTCGGTATTGACATGATGTTCCTCCCAAAAGTGGATGTAATCCATGATTTGGAAAATTTTCCTTGGCCGTTTGCCGATAACACATTCGATCGAGTGATATGTCGTCATTCATTAAATCATTTGAGCGACTTCGTTAAAGCAATGGAGGAGTTATACCGAATAGTGAAACCGGGGGGCATTGTCGAAATTCTTGCACCGCATTATGCTAGCGACAATTTCAATACTGATCCGACCCATCGCACCGCACTCGGGTATCGGAGCTTGAATTATTTCTGCGAGAATGTGCCATTTAAATATAAGTATTATAGTCAAACTCGCTTCGAATTGGTGCGGCGCCATATATCTTTTCGCGATAATGATGCTGAGTTCTTTCGCCCAGCCTCCGTCAACCCATTTCGTTGGGTTGGATTGGAGCAAATCATTAATTTGGTACCTCGGATATATGAGCGTTTTTTTGTATACTGGTTGCCGCCGTCGGAGCTTTACTTCAAGCTACGGGCTTTGAAATCGGAAGATCTGATTTCCTAGCTTCCCCAGCTTGTTGACTGGCTTATGGTTGCCTGCCAAGGTCAACTGTCTTTAGGCAAGTGCTATCCCACATGCGCAGAGCGCTTATTACCGGTATTACCGGCCAGGATGGATCTTATCTGGCCCAATTTCTTCTGGACAAAGGTTACGAAGTTCACGGAATTCGCCGTCGAACGTCGCTGTTCAACACCTCACGCATCGATCATCTCTATCGTGATCCGCACGAACGAGAAGTGCGGATGTTCCTTCACCACGGTGATTTGACCGATACGAGCAGCCTAATGCGTGTCTTACAGGAGGTGCGGCCAGACGAAATTTATAACTTGGGCGCCCAAAGTCATGTTGCAGTTTCGTTTGAGGAACCGGAGTATACCGCCAATTCCGACGCGCTGGGACCTCTTCGGCTCCTCGAATCAATGCGTATACTCAACATGCAGAGTACCGCACGGTTCTATCAGGCATCCACTTCCGAATTGTACGGTTTGGCACAGGAAACACCGCAGAATGAAAATACGCCATTTTACCCGCGAAGCCCCTACGCTGCGGCAAAGCTTTACGCATATTGGATCACAGTGAACTATCGTGAGGCTTATGGCTTCTATGCGTGCAATGGAATACTTTTCAACCATAAATCGCCTGTTCGCGGAGAAACATTCGTCACCCGCAAAATCACGCGAGCGTTAGCGCGTATCAAGCATGGTCTGCAGGAAACACTTTACCTCGGTAATCTAAATTCAATGCGTGACTGGGGTCATGCGCGCGACTATGTCGAGGCGCAATGGATGATGCTTCAACAGGATGTGCCGCATGATCTTGTCATCGCGACGGGCGAACAACATAGCGTCCGTGATTTTATAAATGAGGCTGGGGGACAAATTGGTATGGAGATCGAGTGGCGAGGTAAGGGTGTAGAAGAGCGCGGTTTGTGGAAGGGAAAACCCGTCATTCAAGTCGCGCAGGATTATTTCCGTCCCTCTGAAGTTGATTCCTTGCTGGGTGATGCAAAGAAGGCGCATAAGATTCTTGGTTGGCGTCCGCGAACAAATTTTGCCGATCTTGTGAAGGAAATGGTCGATTCAGATTTGATATTGGCACGCCAAGAAACTCTGCTGATTCATGATGCCCGTGGTGAGCCTTAATTGGAACCTAACATGAGTGGTGAAGTCGAAGTTATTTTTGATCAAACAGAAAAACTTGCAGTAGTCGTTCGCAATGCGCGGACCGACGAGCGCATACGTTTTTTTTCAGACGTGGCGGATCCTTTGCAGGTTGGCGCATTCTCCTTGCCGAGTGGATACGAGATAATACCACATGTTCATCAAAATCGTAGTCGAAACATTGGCCAGACCGCAGAAGTATTGGTACTGCAAGCAGGGCGGTTAAGAGTCGATTTCTACACAGACAAGCAGGTCTATCTTAAGTCTTTAGAGCTTCTGGCTGGGGACGTGATTGTGTTGATCGAAGGCGGACATGGGTTTGTTGCGCTTGAAGCCGTGCGCATGTTGGAAATTAAGCAAGGTCCCTATGGCGGAGACTGCGACAAAATGCGGTTTACCCGTCCCGCCAATATTCCTCCCTTATCGTAATGCGCATTGCGCTAGTTTATGATGTCGCTTACCCCTTCGTTGAAGGCGGCGGCCAAAAGCGAATGTTTGAGATCGCCAAGCGCTTTGTATCTTGGGGGTGGGAAGTTCATTGGTACAGTTTCAAGACTTGGGAAGGGCCGGCCACTCAGCTGCGTGATGGAATCACGTATCACGGGTTGGAAGGTTATGCGAAGTTCTATAACAATGTTGGCGTGCGTAGCATTCGAGCCGCTCTATCATTTGGTTGGGCGGTTTTATTGTCGAAGGGGAGCTTTTCCAAATACGATGTGGTTTGGTGCGGCCAATGGCCATATTTCCACATCATTGCCTTGGCGCTCCGGAGGGTCCCGTGGCGTACCTTGCTGCTGGTGGATTGGTGGGAAGTTTGGGGCTCGCACTGGATAACCTACAAAGGAGCCGTAGGCATAATCGGCCGCGCCATAGAATGGATTATAGCAAATTTTATCACGAGGATGGGTCATGCCGTTGTTATTAGTGAGCAAGGTGTAGCACAAATTCTAAGATTGGGTGTGTCACGCCAGGGGCTTACATATATTCCTAATGGTGTTGATATAAAAATGTTCTCATCGGTGCCAAGAGCTGATGGAGTGTCAGATATTGCCTCGTTTGGTCGCATCAAGGACCACAAAAACGTGGACCACATCGTACATGCCATTGCAATCGCCAAAATGCATGGCAAGGAATTGATCTGTGATGTTATCGGCGATGGTCCCGAGCTTGTTAGAATAAAAGCTTTGGCGAACGAGTTGGACGTCGCCAACCAAATTACGTTTCATGGTCGAGTAAACGAGACAAGGTTAATCGGGCTTCTTAAGCGAGCCAAGGTATTTGTACACCCATCCACAAAGGAGGCGGGGGGCAGCATTACTACGTTGGAGGCCAACGCCTGTGGCTTGCCGGTTGTTTGCTACAGGCATCCCCTTGGTATTGATCCCTCGTTGATAATACATCGTTCCACAGGTCTGATGGTCGATGTATTCGGGCCAATTGGCCTTGCCGCGGGTATTGGAGAGATGCTGAAAATATCAGAAGATCCAGCAACAAGACTGGCCTGTTTGAGTTTTGCTTCAAACTTTGATTGGGGAATAATTGCGGGCCGCTATCAGGAGCTCTTCCAAAAATTGTTGGTGAAGACGAAAAGAGTTATGTAAAGATCGCAGAATGATTTTTGTATCTGAGCCATTTATTGACGAAAACGATCGTAAGGCAGTAGCCGACGCTATGCATCGAGATGCGATATCTGGCCACGCTCAAGATTATATCAATAAATTTGAAAATGATTTTGCTGCTTATTGCGGCGTCAAATATGGGATTTCTGCCTGTAACGGCACGACTTCGCTGCATCTGGGCCTAGCAGCGTTAGGTATTGGACCTGGTGACGAGGTCTTGGTATCTAGCTACACCAATATGGCAACGTTCTTTGCAGTCCTTTATCAAAATGCAAAACCTGTGCCCATCGATATTGAGCCTGACACCTGGAATATGGATCCTGCGCTGCTTGAAAAGGCCATTTCATCGCGGACTAGAGCTATCATCCCTGTCCATATTTTTGGTCACCCTGTGGATATGGATCCGGTATTAGAGATTGCCCGTATTCATAATCTTCTAGTGATAGAGGATGCCGCTCAAAGTCACGGAGCTCTTTATAGGGGCCAAAAAACTGGTAGCTTATCGAGCGCTGCGTCTTTTAGCTTTTACGCAAACAAAATAATTACGACCGGCGAAGGCGGAATGATTGTAACCAATGATGCCTCAATTGCCGAGCGGAGCCGGGCGCTACGCAATCTCAGTTACGGGCGAGGTAATAATCGGTTCCTTCATGAGGCTGTAGGGTTCAATTATAGAATGAGTAACTTGCATGCCGCTATCGGGTGGGCTCAGGTGCCAAAACTCGAACGCAATGTTGCAAAGAAACGTCAAATTGCATCTTGGTATCACGAAAGACTATCCCATCGTGAGGAGTTTCAGCTTCCGAGCGAAAAGCCGTGGGCTCGCAGCGTCTACTGGATGTATCATTTGGTGCTTACGAACGCCTGCAAACCTAACAGAGCTGAGATTATGGACAAGCTGCGTGAAAGGGGGATCGAGACGCGTCCAGGGTTTACTCCATTTAATCAACAGAAAATTGCTCAATCGATGGGACTGGCATCCGAAGGTGATTGTCCTATAGCTAATCGTGTCGGCGCCAATGCTCTTTATTTGCCCAGCAGCGTTAGGTTGGAGAAACGCGATGTGGACAAGGTCTGCGAGGCGCTGTTGGAATCAATATTTTGATTTTTCCGCATAAACGCCTGATTTCATTTTTTTGCTTTAGAACTGCTCGAACTCGGCATAACGCCGCGACAGCTCGTTCAATGTTATGTCGTTTAGTAGCCGTTGCCCTCCGTCGCGCTGAATGGGCCGGAGGTCGACGTCCCATTCTCCCTGGGTCTCGATCGGCAAAGCCCAGCTAAGCGGAATGCGGATGAAGACTCCTTTGTCGAAGCTGCCTTCGCCGAATTGCTGGGCTGAAATGTTCGTCTTGGTGAAGAAGGCGCCGATTTCCACGCCGGTGGAGAAGCGGCGGCTGACCTGGACGGTGAGGCCGCGGTCGCCGGCGAGATATTGCCCGGCACTGACCATGAAATTCAGATCGTGCCAGGGCGAGGCGTAATAGAGCGACACATGGCCGGTGAAGACGTGATAGTTCTGAAGGTCCAACAGCCGGTCGAATCCGCGTTGCCAGACCTCATAGGCGTCCGCGCCTAGCGCCCAGCGTTGGCCTTCCGGGCGCCACAAGACCTCGCCGCCGCCGCCCGCGAACATGCTTTCCAGATATCCCGCCTTGGCGATGGCAAAAACCGTTGGCGCCAGGCGGAATCGATATTGGGCGTCCAATTCGCCGATGCCGGTCTTGCCTTGCGCGAAATATTTCAGGAAATCGCTGCGCACATGGGGCAGGGTGCTGTTGGATGGCCGCGCGGTGTTGAAATTGTCGAACAGGCTGGTTTCGGCTTCCCCATTGAGTGAAAGGCCAGGGAGAACTTCAACGCTTCCAGTCACGCCGGCCGCCAGTTGAACCGCGAACGGGTTTTCGGGATCGAACAGTTCCTGCCGCAGCTGCGGGAACAGGCTCCAGGAAAAGCGGGGATAGCTGTTCTGCTCGGCTGCGGCGAGAACAGGATTCTGCATCGGCGCTGGGGTGATGGTGGTTGTTGAAGGCGCGGCAAACAGGTTGAGCGAATCGGTTTGGGCGAATTTCCGCTCCTCCGGTCCGCGCAGGATGTTGAATTCCTGTTGGGGAACGCCGTTGACAACTGCGATGAGGCGAAACCGTTCGATGTCCGGTGGCGTGTCTTTCATCAGCACGCGGGTCAGCCGGTCCAGCGCATCGGCTTCCGAGAAATAGTGGGTGTTGTCGTAATAGACGAGCGCGGCGGTGTCGGTAAGGCTCACGCGCTTCGATATTGATTTTCTGGGCCTTCGCATCGGCACGGATGGCCCGCATGGCCGCGCCGAAATCCGCGCCTTTTGCATCGATGGTCTCGAACCTGCGCCGTGTCCGCCGCAAGGAAGGGCGCGGCCGGGCCGTCATCGGGCAGAGCGATCGTCTGATAGGCAGGCGCGGTCGCGTCGGCGGTGACGCACTGTACGGCATTGGCGCCGTTGGCGTCGCGTACCACCACAGTCGCGATGCTGCCGCCGAAATTCTCGGCCAACTGCGCCGCCAGGATGCAGCGCCGGCCGGTGTTGCCGGAAGCGGTCAATATCAGCGAGCGGCCGCGCAATTGCGCATCGCTGACCTCATCCTCGCGCCACAAGGCATCGACGAATTCGGTCCGGCTGGCATTGGTGCGCCGCCATTGCGCAAGCGTGCCGCGTCGTTCCGCCAGCATGGTCTTAAGCGCCTGCTGCTGCTCATCCGGTGTGCGAACCGCCACCTCGGGTGGCGGCGGAGATCCGATCTTTGCGGAATATTGCGGTTCGGCGGGATTGAATTGGAACAGGATATTGCCGCCGATGCTGCGGCCGTAAAGCCAATCCAGCCCGATCGCCATGCCGTCCGCCACTTGATAGGAGGCGCCAAAATTCAACTGATTTTGCGGCTTGAAATTCCCCCGCGCGGATTCGAGCTTGTATTCGTCGCTGCTATATTCGGCGATCAGTGACAGCCGGTCGATCGGCGTGTGCCAGATGAGGCCGCCAAACAGACCGGACGAGGGGCCGTGAAAGAAGGTCTTGAGGCTGGCGCTGCCGGCGGCGATATTGGGAAAGCCGACCCGGTTGTTGAAGGTCGGAGAGATCAGCCGCAAGGGATTGCGGAACAGGTCGGTGCTGCCGAGCCGGCCCCAGCCCATCCCCAGACTGGCATCGATATTTCCAAACCGTTTGGAGGCGACCAGATATTCGCCGCTATAGATTCCGGTCCCCACCACATCGTCGACGCCGACCGCGAGCGCCGGGATGTCCGCGGTCTCGTCCCATAGCCGCGCCTTCACCGCGAAGCTGCGGTCGTAATAGACCGGATAGGCGGGGGCGAAATGGGAGAGGCCGGAATAGCGGAATGAGGTCTCCAGCCAGGGCAGGATCTGGAACCCAAAATTGTAATGCTGGGTGTTCTGGAAGAAGCTTGCGCCGATGGAGAATTCTCCGTCCGGGGCCATCCGGGCGCTGGGCATGTCGATCATGCCGACACTGCCGAAATTGTTGTGGACGACTGTGTCGGCGCCAAAGGCAGGCAAAATTGCCGGCCCCAGCAGGCAGAGGACGGTCCACAGGATCAGGCGCCCTTTCCGGGGGCTTTCGGCTGCCCTTGCCCGCACGTTCCCGCCTTCGCTCGACCGCTTTCGCCTTCCTTGCCTTTCACCTAAGCAATTGCAAGAAAATTCTTTTTTTAGTTACCAGCGCCCTTGGCCTATGCTAAAGCCCGCTTTCGTCGAAGCGCCTTGAGGGGTCAATGCCGAGGAAAGACCGGGGCCGGAACGCACCTGTCCCGCGCAAAGCATTTTTCTGGGCGGGGCTGTTCCTGCCCCTCCTGGCGGTTCTCCTGATCGGCTATGCCGGCAGCGGCCAGGCGCAAACCATTCCAAATATTTCGGCCGACACGCTCAATCAGCTGAAGCAGCAATTCGGCCAACAGGGAAGCGGGTTGGGCGGGACCGGTGATCTGACCGGCACGGGGCAGGGCAACCAGAACACCATCATCCAGGCGACGCCGGCCCTGGCCGGGCCGCCTTTGCCCACTTCGCGCCTGGAGCAGATCATGTCGGCCCGGGCGGGGGCGAGGCTAGAGCAGTTCGGCTATGACCAGTTGGGCCGTGGCCGCAATATTTCCTTGGCGCAGACCGGCGCGGTGCAGGACGATTATGTACTGGGCCCCGGCGACCAGATCGTGGTTTCGCTGCGCGGCCAGGAAAACAGCGAATTGCGGGCCGAGGTCAACCGCAACGGCCAGGTGGTGCTGCCGCGGCTGGCGCCAATTCCGGCCGCGGGACGCACCTTCGGCAGTTTCCGGCAGGATCTGGATGCGGCGGTCCATCGCGCCTATGTGGCGACCGAAGCCTCGGTCTCGGTCAGCCGGGTGCGCCAGATCAGCGTGCTGGTCTCCGGCGAGGTCAACGTGCCGGGCGAGCGCATTCTGACCGGCCTCTCCTCGGTGGTGGATGCGATCCTGCTGTCCGGCGGGATCAAGAAGACCGGCTCCCTGCGCAGCGTCAAGGTTCAGCGCGGCGGCCGCGAATTCACCGTCGATCTCTATAGCGTGTTGACCGGGAGCGGCACCCCGCCGAACCTGCGGTTGGCCGATGGCGACCGGATCATCGTGCCGCCCTTGGGCCGGACCGTAGCCGTGGCCGGCCTGGTGCGTCAGCCCGGAATCTTCGAGTTGCCCGCCGGGCAATCCAGCATGCCGCTGCGGAGCCTTTTGGCGCTGGCCGGGGGGCAGGAAGTGCGGGGAAGCTATCGCCTGTCGGTGCTGCGCATCGATGCGCAGGGCAATACTAACCTGACGCCGCTGGCCGGCGAGTCGGGACAGATTCGCGACAGTGAAATCCTGTTTGTGCAAATGGGCGCCGACCAGACCGCCAGCCAGGCGACCCTGTCCGGCGGCACCGGCCTTGCCGGTGCTTATCCGGTGGCGCCCGGCACCAAACTCTCCGACATGCTGCGGGCGCCCGGCGCGCTGGGACCGTCGCCCTATACCCTTTTTGGCATTGTCGTGCGCAGGGACCCGAAGACCTTGTTGCGTTCGCTGGTGGCGTTCACGCCGATCGCGGTGCTGAACGGCAAGGAGGACATGAATCTTCAGACCAACGATTTTGTCCGGCCGCTTTCAACCAATGAGGCCTCTTTGTTGTCCAGTGTGGTGCGTGCCTATCTGGAAAAATTGTCCGCCGACCAGGCGATCTTGCGCAATCCGCTGGTCGATCAGAGCGTTGCGACCGCCGCGACCCGGCCGTCACTGCCCAGCGCCGGCGGGTTGCCACAGACTGTTCCGACGCTTCCGATTTCAAAGGTCGATGAACTGTCCTTCGCGCTCGGTGATCTCACCAGCGCGCCCGCCGATGTTCAGCGCGCCGATATCATTTCGCTGATGGATCTGCGCGCACCGGGTACGGTTGGCGCCGGCAGCCAGGAAGCCATGTTGGAGCACCAAGACCAAATTGGCCAGCATATCGCGCCAAATCAGAACTATATGGCACCCAACGGCGCAGTAGGGGTTCCGGGATCGACTGTACCTGGCGCCGGTATGCCGGGAGCGGCACAAGCACCCGGCATACCAGGAAGCGGCGCAGTCTCCCCTGGGACCTATTACGGTCCTTATGGGGCATATGGTCCGTATGGAGCAGCGGGCGGCTATGGTTCGGAAGGGACACCTGGCGGCCTGGAAGGAAATCCGCCGAACACCGTCACCCAGCCGGCGCAGAATTTCCAGAACGTGCCGGTCACTTCGGGCCGCTATGTTCCCAATCGCGAGATCAAGACATTTGGCGAGCTGGTGCGCCAGCTTGATATCGATCCCCTGGTCCTGATCAATTTCCTGATCGAACATCGCGCCAGGCTGGATGGCGCCGTGCGCGGACCAGGTTCCTATTTTGTGGGCCCCGATGTGGCACTAAACGATCTGGTCCAGGCGGCCGGCGGCACCATCAACTGGGCAGATAATTCCGGCGTGGATCTTCTCACCACCGCCATCGATCGTCAGACCGGCAAGGCCGCCACCAGGCATCAGACCTTGCCGCTTCGGCAAGCCACGCTTGCCGATTACATTGTCCGGCCGCGCGATACGCTGCATTTCAACGAGGTCTTCACCGATGTCGGGATCGGCTCCGCGACCATCCAGGGCGAGGTGCGGTTTTCCGGCTCCTATCCGATCGTCCGGGGCGAGCATCTTTCCGAGCTTCTGACGCAAGCTGGCGGCTTGACCAGCACTGCCTATCCTTATGGTACGGTCTTTTTGCGCAAATCCGCCGCCAACGCCGAACACGAAGGTTATCTGCGCGCCGCCAATGAGATCGAGAATGAGCTGGTGATCGCCATGACCCGGGTCGGGAACGACAAGATCGATCCCGGAACCTTCGCCTCTATGCAAACCTTTGTGAACGAATTGCGCAACCAGAAAGCGGTGGGCCGGGTTTCCATCACCGCCGATCCCAGCGTGCTGGCGGCAAAGCCAGATCTTGACCCGCTGCTGGAGGCGGGCGATGTGGTCTACATCCCCCAGCGGCCCACCACGGTTGCCGTTTTGGGCCAGGTCATGCAGCCGGGCAGCTTCCCCTACCGGGCTGGGCAAACATTGGATGACTATATCCGGCAGGCCGGCGGCTATTCCGCAACCGCAGACGACTCGCTAACCTTTATCGTGCTGCCGGATGGAACCGCGCGGCGGGTGCAGAAATCCTGGTTGAGCTTTGATGCCGAGAATCTTCCGCCGGGGAGCACTATCGTGGTGCCACGCGATGTGACGCCGTTGGATACGCGTCAGTTGATTTTGGACATTTCATCCATATTCAGCCAGTTCGCGGTCTCGATCGCCTCGATGGTGGTTTTGGCAAAACAATAATTGGCCCGCCAGTTATCGCCTAGCGGCCATAACTGTCTTCGAAGCGGACGATATCGTCCTCGCCCAGATAGCTGCCGGATTGGACCTCGATCAGGTGCAACGGCGCCGGTCCGATATTCTCCAGCCTGTGCTTGGCGCCCAAGGGAATGAAGGTCGAACTCATTTTCGTGCAGCGCAAAAACCTTGTCGCCGCACGTCACCTGAGCGATGCCCGACACCACCACCCAATGCTCGGCGCGCTTATGGTGCATTTGCAGCGACAGTTTGGCGCCGGGATTGACGGTGATGTGCTTGACTTGGAATTTTTCGCCCTGGTCCAGGCCTTCATAAGAGCCCCAAGGCCGATAGACTTTCCGGTGCGTGACATGCAGTTCGCGGCCGGCTTTTTCCAGTTGCTCGACAATCCGCTTGACGTCCTGCGACATCTCTTTGCGGCTCACCAGCACGGCATCTGTGGTTGCCACCACCACCAGGTCTTCCACGCCCACCGCCGCAACCATGGGCCCCTCGCTGCGCAAATAGGAGTTGCGCGCCCCGTGATGCAGAACATCGCCCTGGATGGCGTTGCCGTGTCCGTCCCGGTCACCGGCGCTCCATAAGGCCTCCCAGGAACCGATATCGCTCCAGCCCATCTCCACCGGCACCAGCGCGGCCATCGCGGCATGTTCCATCACCGCGTAGTCGATGGAAATGGACTTGCAGGCTTCGAAAGCCTTGGCATCGAGACGAAAAAAATCGAGATCCGCCTTGCCGTCGCGGACCGCGGCGCGGCAATGGGCGAGCAATTCCGGCTCCAGCCGTTCCAGTTCGGCGAGGAAAGCCCGCGCCTGGAATAGGAACATGCCACTGTTCCAGTAATAGTCGCCTGAATCCATATAGCGCGCGGCGGTTGCGCGCATCGGGCTTTTCGACAAAGCGCCGAACCGTGAAACTGGATGCTTTCTCGTCCAGGGGCGCGCCGCGCTGAACATAGCCATAGCCGGTCTCCGGGCGTTCAGGCGCAATGCCGAAGGTAACGAGATAGCCTCGGGCCGCAGCCGCCAGGCCCGAATCAACCGCCCGTGAAAACGCCTCTTGATCGCGCACCACATGATCGGACGGCATCAGCAGCAGGATGGCGTCAGGATCCGCTTCCGCCAGCCTCAGAGCCGCCACGGCCGCGGCAGGCGCGGTGTTGCGGCCGCAAGGCTCCAGGAGAATGCTTTCCGGCGTAATGCCGGCCGCCCGCATCTGTTCGGCGACCATGAAGCGATGCTCAGCATTGCTGACGATCACGGGATTGGCGAATTTCGGCCCCGAAGCCCTGAGCACCGTATCCTGGATCAGGCTGCGGTCGCCGGTAAGGGCCAGAAATTGCTTGGGAAAAAGGCTGCGCGAAAGCGGCCAGAGCCGGGAGCCGACGCCTCCGGACAGGATAACGGGATGCAACCGGACCATAAACATTCCTTCATGCGCGCAACTTGCAACTGATAACAGAGTTCGGCGTTCGGGACACGGAACTTCCCGGCCTTGGGGTTGGATCCGGTATCCTTAAAGAACCGTAAAATGTGCTATTCCACTGTAGCCGCAACAATTCCAGCCTTTATGGGCCGGTTCGTTGACACGGGCGGTACCGGTTCGTAGAAAAGCCGGGGGCAGAGAATGTTGCTATCAAAGGAGCCTTAGATGCGGACCATCGGTGCAGCCATTTTGGCGTCGAGTCTTGTCGTCTCAAGCGCATTTGCCGCTACGAATGCCCCCGCTAAGGATGCCGCCGCTCCGCTGCCCCCGGGCAAGCCTGCCGGGGTCAAAAAAGCCCAAGCGGCCGATAATACGCTCATGCTGGTCCTCGGCCTCGGTGTGGTTGCTGGCGGCATCGCGTTGGTCGCGTCGGGTAACGGAAACGGATCGACCACCACCACGACCACTGCGACCAACCCCTAGGACCGTGCGAGTCTGGATATTGCGACGCAGGACACACCGGGGTTACCCCGGAGGTCGCAAGATTTCTGTCTCGACCCGCCCATTCTTCGGATCGATGTGCTGGATGCTGCGCCAGACCAGGCCGCTGCCGGGATCCAGCCAATAGCTGTCGGTGAAGGACCAGTTGAGCCTGGGGCTCTGGCAGATTTCATCGATTTTTTGGGTGGTGACGCCCCGTCCGAGGATGATGATGGTTTCCATCCCCCGGTACGTGGTTTTGCAGGTCACCGCTACGTCATAGGCAGGGATGTCCGGAAAATCCGCGCGGCGGGTTGAGGTGACGTCTCCCTTAAGCGCGGAGGCCAGAGCCGGGATGTCCTGGCCCTTCTGTGGGGTCACCCCGGAAATGTTATGGGCGAGGCCCACGGTTCGCACGATCCGCCCGCCGCGGGTCACGATCACGATATGGGAAGCCGAGGTCCATAATTGTTCGCCATTGGTGTCGGTCGCCAGCACCAGCAACTGTTCCGGCCCGCCATTCAGTCGATAGCCCATGCTGGCATAGGGAATGGCGGCGGCCTGGTCCCTGGTGACGCGGGCGGCGCCGAAAGTGTCGGCGATGCTTCGGCGCAGGGCCCGATAATAGAGCTGGTAATCGGATGTGCCGGCGGATGTGCAACCTGCAAGCAGGAGAGCCGCCGCCAGGGCCTGAGGCCGCCTCACGCGGACGCGCTCACGGTCCGATCGATTTGAGGATGGCGCGCAGCGACGGCGCGATGTCCGGGCGCATCAGTCCCACCGCGATATTGGCATGCAGGAAACCCACCTTGTCGCCGCAATCGAAACGCGCGCAATCCGTCTTGACCGCGTGAAAGGGCATACGCCCGATCATCTTGGCCATGGAATCGGTCAGCTGGATCTCGTTGCCGGCGCCCCGCTCCTGATGGTCCAGTTCGGTGAAAATCTCCGGCTGCAGGATATAGCGGCCGATGATGCAAAGATTGGAGGGCGCGCGCAGCGGATCGGGCTTTTCCACCACCCCCTTCACCTCGGTGGTGTTGCCCTTGGTCGCGCCGGGATCGACCACGCCATAGCGCTTGGTTTCCTGCAGCGGCTTTTCTTCCGCCGCCACGATGATGCCGCCGCCCACCGCGTCATAGGCCTTCATCATCTGGGTCAGCGCGCCGGGCGCACCCACCATCAGATCGTCCGGCAGCAGGACCGCGAACGGCTCATTGCCGACGAAATGCCGCGCGCACCACACCGCATGGCCCAGGCCCAGCGGCTGCTGCTGGCGGACAAAGCCGACCGACCCGGTCTGGGGCAGGGTCTCCGCCAGGCTGTCCAGTTCGGCGGTCTTCTCGCGCGCTTCGAGCAGGGATTCCAGCTCATAGGCATGATCGAAATGATCCTCGATCACATGTTTGCCGCGCCCGGTGATGAACACGAATTGCTCGATTCCGGCCTCGCGCGCCTCCTCGACCGCATATTGGATCACCGGCTTGTCCACCACCGGCAGCATCTCCTTCGGAACCGCCTTGGTGGCGGGCAGGAAGCGCGTGCCCATGCCGGCGACGGGAAAAACGGCTTTGCGAACGGGTTTTGTGACAGACATGTTGATGCTTTCCGAAAGACGCTGTTTCATGGCACGCCGCTGCCATTAATGTCCAGTTTTCCGGGACTTGCAGGGAAACCGGCTGCGGCGAAAAGGAGTGGGGATGACGAGGTCCGGCGCTTTACCGGCCAAGATGATCCTGTTCGCGTGCGGCGCCTGGCTGGCATTTGCCGGCGTCTATTCCGGTCGCGCGGCAGCGGGTCCCTATCCCCAAAACTCTTTCGCCGCAGGATTGGAACCTGATCCCTGGTGGCGCGCGGCCATGCCAGCGAAAGCCTGGGGCAGACGGGCCGACGCGCTGGCGGATTACACGCTGGCAATCGAAAGCCGCACGCTCAGCGATGCGGAACAGGCCCGGGTCCTGTTCGACCGTGGCTTGCTGCTGGACGGGATGGGCCGGCTGGATGATGCGCTTAGCGATTACAGTGCCGCCTTGTCGCTGGCGCCGAATTTCGCGGCCGCCCTGAACAATCGCGCCAATATCTATCGCCGGACCGGGCATCTTGTGGAGGCGCGGCATGACTATCTGGCCTCGCTGGCGGCCGGCAATCGGCAAAGCCAATATCCCTATTACGGCCTGGGCCAGATCGCCGAGGCGCAAGGGGACAAGTCCGCCGCCCGGGAGTTCTATCACCGGGCCCTGGCCGCTCGACCCAGACTACGATCTGGCGCAAGCCAGCCTGGCGCGCCTGGCGCGATGGCAAGGTGGCCATTCATCTCCATCCGCCGGCGGCAAAGCCCGTCCCGGCCGCCGGCCCGGACGGGGCTGCCGCGGCGGTCGACCCGGTGGCCTTGCGTCCGCCGGTGTTTCCGGACACCCCCCGGAAGCCCTACCAGGCCCGGCCATCCATGACAGCCTCCGCCTCATCCGGTGATGGCCCGGGCCCGCCATTGAAACCGTCCCTGGATCAGGGCCAGTCCGGTTCCCAGGTCCAACTGGGCGCCTGGCGCAGCCGGGCGGAGGCCGAAAGCGGCTGGGATCATATCCAGGCCCAGGCGGGCGAGGCGTTGAGCGGCCATTCTCACCGCATCATGGCGGTCGATCTGCCCAGGCTGGGTCGCTACTACCGGCTCACGGGTCGATGCCGGTCAGGGCGGTTCCAAAGCCCTCTGCGCCCGCCTGGTGGAGAAGGGTCTGGATTGTATTCCAATCCGTAATTGACCGGCGCTCCGGCCAGGGTTTCGGCAGCCCCGCAAACCTCTTATGGTGCCCGCGCCTAAGGAACCGAATCGATGACCAGCGGAAGATGGGCGCGGCGAGCCGGCTTTGCGCTGTTGCTCGTACTGTGCGCGACTGCCCCCTCCCTTGCCTCTCCCTGGGCGGAGGTAGGGGACAACCAGCTTCGGGCCGATATCGAGATTCTGGCGACAGCTGGGGTGATCGACGACGTCACCACCCATTGGCCGCTCCCCTGGCAGAGCATCGTCGAGGACCTGCGCGGCAATGCCCTGGCAGGGCAGCCCGCAACGGTGCGGGCGGCCGCGGCACGGGTGCTGGCACGGGCCAGGGCCGAAAACCGCCCCGGCCTCACCGCGTCGCTGAATTTCGATGCCGCCACCCAGCCGGCGGTGGTCTATGGCTTTGACGGCATGGGGCGGGGTGACGGCCAAGGCCAGTTCATTTTCGATTACAACTCCCAGGATACGGCCGCCAGGCTGGCGATCGGGGGCTTCACCGGGAATTTCCGCGGCAACAGCGTCAAGGTGATGCCCGATCAATCCTATCTTGCCTCCAAGGTCGGTCCTTTTCTGTTTTACGGCGGCTATCTTTCGCATTGGTGGGGGCCGGGCTGGATCTCGGCCCTGTCGCTCTCCAACAATGCCCGGCCGATGCCGGCGCTGGGCGTGGAGCGGCTTGATACCTCCGCTTCGCATTGGCCGGTCTTAAGCTGGCTGGGTCCCTGGCAGATGGAATTCTTTGTCGGCATGCTGGACGGCCCGCGGCTTCAGCGGGATACCTTCTACAATGCGCTTCGGGTCAGTTTTAATCCGGCGCCGGGACTTGAAATCGGGCTCGCCCGCACCGAGGAATTTTGCGGCCAAGGGCCATCCCTGCGCGCCCATCCGGACTATTTTCATTTTCAAAACGATCCGACCCATGTGAACAAGACCAATGATCAGGGCGTGATCGACATCAAATACAGCCGCACCATCGGCCGGGTGCCGGCCCAGATCTATATGCAGTTGATGAACGAGGATTCATCCCCCATCACCCATTCCGGCACCAGTCACCTGTTCGGCGCCAGCCTCTTTCTGCCTATTGGGATCAATCCGATCCGGTTGACGGCGGAGTATAGCGACAGTGTTTCGACGCTGAATATTTTCAGCTTCGGGAACGTATCTGTATGGATTCTCGTACACCAATGGCAGTGCCTATCCGGACGGCATGCGCTATCGCGGTCGCACCATCGGCTTCAGCCTGGACGACGATTCCCGCCTCTTGTCGCTGCAAGGCGCCTGGAGCGATCATGGCGGCCGCTTTTACGAACTGAGCTTCCATCACGCCAATATCGGCAACAGCCATTCGATCGGCTCGAACATTCTTTCGCCGACGCCGGTCACCATCAATCTGGGCGAAGCCCGGGTGACGATCCCCTTCCGCTGGATGAAGCTGGATCTGGCGGGCCGGCTGCAGGACGATCAGCTGCGGCCCAACCGCGGATTTGCCGCGTCCTTCGAAGTCGGATTGCGCATTGGCTTGTGACGATTTCATCTGCCGGCCAAACAGAAGGTCTCGGGCTTGCCATAATCCGGCCAAGACCGCGCGATTAGCTGGCCTTCAAGGAGCCGGGTCATAAATTCGCGCCATGCGAGCCATTGAGCATTTCGAAACCACGGTAAGCTGGGCGCGGGCGCATGAACGGCATTTGTCGGCGCTGTCTTTGGCCGGCGGATTCGCGTTCGACAGCTATACATTCGGGCGCATCGACCGGCCGATGACCCAGGCCGTGTTCATCCTCTATCTGATCGCGGCGGGGGTGGCGATCGCGGTGCTGCATGCGCTGGAATCCCGGCCCGAGGATGAAAAGCCGTCCGACCGGACCCGCACCATCCTGATCTCGGTGGCGCAATTCGCGCTGGGCTGTCTGCTGTCGGGATTTTGCGTGTTTTATATCCGCAGCGCCTCGATTACGGCGTCCTGGCCGTTTCTCCTGTTCATGGCGGCCATCTTCATCGGCAACGAGTATCTGCGCCGCTATCACACCAGGCTGGTGTTCTCGGCTTTGCTGTTTTTCTTCTCGCTTTATTCCTATGCGATCCTGCTGGTGCCGGTGGTGATCGCCAAGATCGGCCCGGTCCCGTTCCTGATGTCGGGCGGGATCGCGCTGGTGGTCTTCTTCTTTTATCTCCAGAGCCTGGCGGTTCTGGGCCATGACCGGTACCGGACGGCGCGCCGGGAGATCGCCGCCGGCATGCTCGGCATCGCCGCGCTGATGAACGCGTTTTATTTCGCCAATATCTTTCCGCCTTTGCCTTTGGTGCTGTCCGATGCCGGCGTCTATCATTCCGTCAAGCGGGTGGGCGACAAATATCAGATGACGGCGGAAGCCGAGCCGCCGCGCTGGCGGGCCCTGTTCGGGACTTTTCCGGTCGAGCATATCCAGCCCGGCGACAAGCTTTATCTCTACAGCGCGGTGTTTGCGCCTTATCGTCTGACCACCGATATCGTGCATGAATGGGAATGGCGCGATCCGAAAAGCGGCGATTGGGTGGAGCAACAAGCTATCCGCTTTCCCATCCAAGGCGGCCGCGAGGACGGCTATCGCGCCTATTCCATCAAGAGCGCGCCCATGCCGGGCCAATGGCGGGTGAACATCACCACCGCCGACGGCCGTTCCATCGGCCGGGTGCGCTTTGCGGTCGAGACCCAGGCGGTGCCCCCGGCGCTCTCGGTCCAGAACCTGAATTAGGCGGCGCTTGCGCCGAAATGAAATACCCCTTATTTCACAGCGCGAATTCCGGGTAGCTGAAATTGTCCACCGCAGGGCGCGTAATTTCTCATCTCCGAAGGCTTGAGGCCGAAAGCATCCATATCATGCGGGAGGTCGTGGCGGCCTTCTCCAATCCGGTGATGCTGTATTCCATCGGCAAGGACTCGTCGGTGATGCTGCATCTGGCGCTGAAGGCCTTTTATCCGGCCAAGCCGCCATTTCCGCTCTTGCATGTGGACACGACCTGGAAATTCCGGGAGATGATCCGGTTCCGCGACCAGACCGCAAAGCGGCTGGGGCTGGAATTGATCGTGCATGTCAATGAAGACGGTTTGAAACGCGGCATCAACCCGTTCGAGTCCGGTTCGACCCTGCACACCAGCGTGATGAAGACCGAGGGCCTGAAACAGGCGCTTGACCGCCATGGCTTCGATGCCGCCTTCGGCGGGGCCCGTCGCGACGAGGAAAAGAGCCGCGCCAAGGAGCGCATTTTCTCCTTCCGCGACCGTCATCATGGCTGGGATCCGAAAAATCAGCGGCCCGAGCTTTGGCGCTTCTACAACACCAGGGTCCATGCCGGCGAAAGCATCCGGGTCTTTCCGCTGTCCAATTGGACCGAACTCGATATCTGGCAATATATCCTGGCCGAGAATATTCCCATCGTGCCGCTTTATTTCGCCGCCCGCCGCCCGGTGGTCCGCCGCGAAGGCGCGCTGATCCTGCGTGACGACGAGCGGATGCGGCTTCGTCCCGGCGAACGGGTGGAAGACCGGCTGGTGCGTTTCCGCACCCTGGGCTGCTATCCGCTCACCGGCGCGATCGAAAGCGAGGCCGACACGCTGGAGGCCATCGTCACCGAAATGATCCAGGTCCGCACCAGCGAGCGTCAGGGCCGGCTGATCGACGCCGATGAGAGAGCCTCGATGGAGAAGAAGAAGAAGGAAGGCTATTTCTGAATGGATGCGCCGGCTTCCGCGCTTCAGACATTCCTGGCCGGGCAGGAGCGGAAATCCCTGCTGCGCTTTCTCACCTGCGGCAGCGTGGATGACGGCAAGTCCACCCTGATCGGGCGGCTGCTATACGACACCAAGCTTCTGTTCGACGACACGCTGTCGGCGCTGGAGCGGGACTCCCGCAAATTCGGAACCGCCGGCGAAGACATCGATTTCGCGCTGCTGGTGGACGGGCTGGAGGCGGAACGGGAGCAGGGCATCACCATCGATGTCGCTTATCGCTACTTCGCCACCGACAAGCGCAAATTCATCGTCGCCGACACGCCGGGCCATGAGCAATATACCCGCAACATGGCGACCGGCGCCTCCAACAGCGACCTGGCGGTGATCCTGGTCGATGCCCGCAAGGGCATCCTCACCCAGACCCGCCGGCACGCCTATATCGCATCGCTGCTCGGCATCCGGCATGTGGTGCTGGCGGTGAACAAGATCGATCTGGTGGGATTTTCGCAGGGAATTTTTGACGAAATCGTCTCGGATTTTTCGGCCTTCGCGCAGCAATTGGATTTTGCCGGCCAGATCGCGATCCCGCTTTCGGCCCGGTTCGGCGACAATGTCACGGAACGCAGCCCAAATACCCCCTGGTATGACGGGCCTTCCCTGCTGGCGCATCTGGAGCGGGTGGACGTGGATACGGCGCCCGTCGCCTCGCCCTTCCGGTTTCCGGTGCAATGGGTCAACCGCCCAGATCTCGATTTCCGCGGCTTCGCCGGCACTATCGCCGGCGGCGCGATCAGGCCCGGCGATCCGGTGGCGGTGGCGGGATCCGGACGCCTCACCTCCGTTTCGCGGATCGTCACCGCGGACGGCGACCGGGCCGAGGCGGTGGCGGGCGACGCGGTCACGCTGACCCTGGCCGACGATATGGATGTCTCTCGCGGCGATGTTCTCTGCGATCCCCGGGCGCGGCCGGAAGTCTCCGATCAGTTCGCGGCGCATCTGTTGTGGATGGCGGAAGAGGAGATGCTGCCCGGCCGGCAATATCTTCTCAAGCTGGGCACCGCCACCGTCCCCGCCACGGTGTCGGCGCTCAAGCACAAGGTGGATGTCAATACGTCTGGGCCATCTGGCCGGCAAGACCTTGGCGCTGAACGAAGTGGGCTATTGCAATTTTTCCCTGTCGCAGACGCTTGCCTTCGATCCCTATCGCGACAACCGGGACATGGGCGGCTTCATCCTGATCGACCGCTTCACCAACGCCACGGTGGGCGCCGGCATGATCGATTTCGGCCTTCGCCGCGCCACCAATGTCCATTGGCAGGCGCTGGATGTGAACAAGACCAGCCGCGCGCGTCTCAAAGGACAGTCGCCGGCGATCCTGTGGTTTACCGGTCTTCCCAGTTCCGGCAAATCCACCATCGCCAATCTGGTGGAGAAGGCGCTGACGGCGGAAGGCCGTCACACCTATCTTCTGGATGGCGACAATGTCCGCCACGGTCTCAACCGGGATCTGGGTTTCACCGATGCCGACCGGGTGGAGAATATTCGCCGGGTGGCCGAAACCGCCAAATTGTTCCTGGATGCCGGCCTGATCGTGCTGGTTTCCTTCATTTCGCCCTTCCGGTCCGAGCGGCGGATGGCGCGGGAGCTGGTGCGCGAAGGCGAATTCATCGAGATCCATGTGGACACGCCATTGGAGGTCTGCATGGCGCGTGATCCCAAGGGGCTCTATGAGAAGGCCCGCTCGGGTGCGATCCGGAATTTCACCGGCATCGACTCGCCCTATGAAGCGCCGGAGCTGGCCGAATTGACCATCCGGACCACCGAGGCGCCGCCGGCGGTGCTGGCCGAGACAATCCTGCGCCATTTGCGGGATGGCGGCTATATCTAAGTCGCTCAAACTCTGTAGAAGTCTTTGAACCAATTGATGAATTTTGGAATGCCGATGGCCATGGGGGTGACCGGATCAAAGCCCAGATCGCGGCGGCTGGCCTCGATATCGGCATAGGTCGACTCGACATCGCCCGGCTGCATCGGCTCGAATTGGATGACGGCTTTTCGCTGCAGGGCCTGCTCGATCGCGGCGATGAAGTCGGTGAGCTTTTCGGATTTGTTGTTGCCGAGATTGTAGAGCTTGTGCGGCGGCGATCCGGCGGCCGGACGGTCCAGCGCCTTGATCACGCCGTCGACGATATCATCGATAAAGGTGAAGTCCCGCCACATCTCGCCGCGATTGAAGACCCGGATGGGTTCGCCGGCGATGATGGCGCCGGCGAAAAGCATCGGCGCCATGTCGGGCCGGCCCCAGGGTCCGTAGACGGTGAAGAAGCGCAGGCCCGTGGCATGGAATGCCATAGAGATGGGCATAGGTATGGCCGATCAATTCGTCGGCCCGCTTGGTGGCGGCATAAAGCGAGACCGGCAGTTCCACCCGGTCCTCCACCGAGAAGGGCAGCTTGGTGTTGGCGCCATAGACCGAGGAGGAACTGGCATAGACGAAATGCTTGAGCGCCGGCAAGGCGCGGGCCAGTTCCAGCATCACCACCTGGCCCATCACATTGGCCTGGACATAGGCGTAGGGATTGATCAGCGAATAGCGCACGCCGGCCTGGGCCGCCAGATGCACGATATGCGAGATGGCGGGAAATTCCGTGGCCAGCGCCAATATGCCGTCCTGATCGGCGATATCCAGCTTGCGGAAGACGAAGGACTTTTCCGGCGTCAGCAATTGCAGCCGCGCCTGCTTGAGCGTGACGTCGTAATAATCGTTCAGATTATCGATGCCCAGCACGGTCTCGCCGCGCCTGACCAGCGCCAGCGCCACCTGCGAACCGATGAAGCCGGCCGCGCCGGTGACCAGGATCATGGGCTCGTGTCGGCGCGGCCGACGCTGACATAGCGGAAGCCTGCCTGCGCCATCTGGGCGGGACGATAGATGTTGCGCAGATCCACCATCAGCGGCGTCTTGAGCAGGTCTTTCACTTTCGCCAGATCCAGCGCCCGGAACTCGTTCCATTCGGTCAGGATCACCACCCCGTCGGCGCCGTTCAGCGCGTCATAGGCGTCGTCACGGAAATCCAGGTCGAGGTGCCTGGCGGCTTCTCCGCGTCCCTCCGGATCATAGCCGCGAATGGTGGCGCCGGCCGCCTGCAGATGCGGGACGATCACCAGGCTGGGGGCATCGCGCATATCGTCGGTGTTGGGCTTGAAGGTGAGGCCCAGCACCGCCACGGTCTTGCCCTTGACGCCGCCGAAGGCGGCTTCGATCTTTCTGGCCATTTCGATCTTGCGGGCGTCATTGACCGCCACCACCGCCTCGACGATACTGCGACGGCGCGCCGGCCTCGCGCGCGGTCCGCACCAGGGCCAGCGTGTCCTTGGGAAAGCAGGAACCGCCGAAGCCGGGACCGGCATGCAGAAACTTGCCGCCGATGCGGCCGTCCAGGCCGATGCCGCGGGCCACGTCCTGCACATCGCCGCCCACTTTCTCGCACAGGCTGGCCATCTCGTTGATGAAGGTGATCTTGGTGGCGAGAAAGGCGTTGGCGGCGTATTTGATCAGCTCGCTGGTCTCGCGGCTGGTGAACAGCATGGGCGTTTCATTGATGTAGAGGGGGCGATAAACTTCCCGCATCACCTCCCGCGCCCGTTCGGTGTCGCAGCCCACCACCACCCGGTCCGGGCGGCGGAAATCCTCGATCGCCGAGCCTTCGCGCAGGAATTCCGGGTTGGACGCCATGTCGAAGTCGGACCGTTTCGCCGCGCGCCTTGCGGATGATCTCCTCCACCTTGCGGCTGGTGCCGACCGGCACGGTGGACTTGGTCACCACCACCGCATAGTCGGTCAAGGCCAGGGCGATTTCTTCGGCGGCGGCGAAGACATAGGAGAGGTCGGCATGGCCGTCGCCGCGGCGGCTGGGCGTGCCGACCGCGATGAAGACGGCGCCGGCGCCCCTCACGGCCTCGGCGATGTCGGTTTCGAAGGTCAGCCGCCCGGCTTTGGCATTGGCCGCGACCACCTCCTCCAGGCCGGGCTCGAAGATGGGAATTTCGCCGGCCCGCAGCCTTTCGATCTTGGCCGCATCCTTGTCGACACAGACCACCTGATGGCCGAATTCGGACAGGCAGGCGCCGGAAACCAGGCCGACATAGCCGGTGCCGATCATCGCAATGCGCATGGAAACCTCTTGGAAGGGCCACCTCTTCTGACCGGAAAAGTGTTAATTTTCAAGGACAAGAGAGGGATTACAGAAAGTGATGGGCGGTAAGGTTAGCACCGTATTGCAAAGCATTAACCAAATTGCGCTGAACTCGGGCGGAACAAACAGGAATTTCCAATGCCCCCTCGCGCCTCGATTGTCCGGCGACCCTTGTCACGGGAAGAGGCGCCGCCTGCCAGCGTCTCGCCGATCATGCCGGCCTTGCGCGATTTCTCGCAGCCCTGGCTCGATCTCAACGACAAGTCGGTGCTGGTCACCGGCGGCACCGGCTCTTTCGGCAAGCATTTCCTGAAGACCGTGATCGCGCAATACAAGCCCCGGCGCCTGATCGTGTTCAGCCGCGACGAGCTCAAGCAGTTCGAGATGGCCCAGGAATTTCCGCCCGAGAAATTTCCCTTCATCCGCTATTTCATCGGCGATGTGCGCGACCGGGACCGGCTGGAACTGGCGCTGCGCGACGTGGATTATGTGATCCATGCCGCCGCCATGAAGCAGGTGCCGACCGCCGAATATAATCCCTTCGAATGCATCCGCACCAATGTGTTCGGGGCCGAGAATGTGGTGAGCGCCTGCCTGCGCCGCGGCGTCAAGCGGGTGGTGGCGCTGTCGACCGACAAGGCCGCCAATCCGGTCAACCTCTATGGCGCCTCCAAGCTCGCCTCCGACAAGATTTTCGTCGCCGCCAACAATCTCGCCGGCGCCGACGGCACCCGCTTTTCGGTGGTGCGCTACGGCAATGTGTTCGGCTCCCGCGGCTCGGTGGTGCCTTTCTTCAAGAAGCTGGCGGCCGACGGCGCCGACAGCCTTCCCATCACCGATCCGCGCATGACCCGGTTCTGGATCACCCTTACCCAGGGCATCAATTTCGTGCTCTCCAGCATGGAGATGATGCGGGGCGGGGAGATTTTCGTTCCCAAAATTCCCTCCACCACCATTCCCCAGCTCGCCACCCTGGTGAGCCCGTCGCTGAAACAGCATGTGGTCGGCATCCGCCCCGGCGAGAAGCTGCATGAGACCATGATCCCGGCCGACGACGCCCATGCCACGCTTGGAACTGGACGACCGCTATGTGATCCTGCAGGGCTTCGCCGGCGCCGCGCGCGACGCCTATCTGCATCGCGGCGGCAATGCCGGTGCCGGAAGGCTTCTGCTATTCCAGCGACACCAATCCGGAAAGGCTGGATGCGCGGGGGCTTCAGACGCTGCTGCAACTGGCCTATGCCTGACCGCGACAATCCGCTGGGCCAGGCGCCGGCCTTTCTGCCCTATGGCCGCCAGGAAATCGCCGACGCCGATGTGAAGGCGGTGGTCGAGGCGCTGGTCTCGGGCTGGCTCACCACCGGACCCAGGGTCGCGGAATTCGAGCAGGCTTTTGCCGCCCATATCGGGGCGGGCGAGGGCGTCGCCGTCAATTCCGGCACCGCCGCGCTGCATTGCGCCATGCGGGCGATCGGGGCGGGTGCGGGCGACGAAGTGATCGTGCCTGCCATCACCTTTGCCGCCTCCGCCAATGCGGCGCTTTATGAGGGCGCCAAGCCGGTCTTCGCCGATATCGAGCCCGACACGCTATCTGATCGATCCGGCTTCGGTCGCCAAATGCATCACGCCGCGGACCCGGGCCATCGTGGCGGTGGATTATGCCGGCCAGCCCGCCGATTATGACGCGCTGGCCGCGCTGGCCAAACCACGCGGCATCCGGCTCATCGCCGATGCCTGTCATGCCCCCGGCGCCACCTATAAGGGCCGCGCGGTCGGCACCTTGGCGGACATTTCCTGTTTCTCCTTTCATCCGGTCAAGCATATGACCACCTGCGAAG
>CAVZBS010000001.1:0-73189 GCA_963773575.1 uncultured Alphaproteobacteria bacterium | reverse complement strand
CTGATGAAATCGATGAACCAGGGCTGGCGCACGGTCTTGAGCGGATTGTCCACCAGCACCAGGCTGAGGCCGGTCTGGCCTTCGATCTCTCCCAGTTCCACGAAGACGCCGGACCGGTCCGGCCGCCAGCTTTCGTCCAGCATCGGCAATTGCCGCCAGCCGCAATGATAGTCGCGGCAAAGCGGCGGTCGCGTCTCATAGATGGTGCAGCCGCCCACGCAATGGCGGCAGGTGACCCCGGCCTCTTTTTGAATTTCCGGCTTGTCGATGGCCATCACCGTGCAGCAGACCGTGCAGTCGCCGCAGGTCCGTCCCGGAATCAGCGCAATGTCATAGCCAACCATGTGCCGCAGCTTGCCATGGCCTTGCCGCATCGCCAATCGCGGCAGTTAGGCGCCGATGGCGCGCTTCACCATTTCGGGCGTGAAGGGCGGCACCGGCAGCCGGGCGCCGGTGGCATGCGCGATGGCATTGGCGATGGCCGCGCCCGCCGGGCCCTGCGCCGCCTCGCCGGTTCCCAGGAAAGGCTGACCCGGCCGGTCGATGACATGGACCTGGATGGAATCCGGCACATCGCGGAAGCGCAGGATGGGATAGCTGTTCCAATCGGTGCTGGTGATCCCGGTGCGATCGAAACCCGCCTGCTCATGCAACGTCCAACTGGCCGATTGGATGATGCCGCCCTGGATCTGGTTTTCGATCGCGTCCGGATTGACCGCGGTGCCGCTGTCGTCGGCGGCCACCGCACGCGCCAGCCGCACCCTTCCGCTGTCGCGGTCGACTTCGACCTCGACCGCCACCGCCAGATAGGCGGCGAGATTTTCATAGCGGGCGAAGGCGAAGCCGTAACCACGGTTCGGCGGCGGTATGGCGCCAGCCTTCCAGCCGAATTTTTCCGCCGCCAGCTTGATCACGTCGATGGCCCTGGGATCGTCGAGATGCTTCAGCCGGAAGGCCACCGGATCGGCCTTCGCCGCCAGCGCCAATTCGTCCATGAAGCTTTCGATCGCGAACACGTTCATATAGCCGCCCAGGCTGCGCAGCGCGGAAATCCGCAGCGGCATGGGCGTGGCGATGAAATGACTGGTCACCTTCGCGCCGGGCAATCTGTAATAGGGCACGGCGTTGCGGTCGGCGGAGCCCCGGGGCGAGGGCCGGAAAGTCGGCTTGGGCAGCGCGAAGGGTTTCCCGATCAGCCAGCCGGCGATAGTCGAGCCGGCGCCACCCGGACGGGTGGCATGGGTCTGGCTCCAGAACTGATAGTCCCAGGCGACGATGCTGCCGCTCGAATCCACCCCGCCGCGCATCATGGTGGTCATGGCGGTGCCGTAAGGCTCCCAGCCATGCTCCTGCTGGCGCATCCACTGCACCCGCACCGGCCGGCCGGGCAGCGCCGCGGCGATCAGGGCGGCGTCGGCCGCGGCGTCATCGGCGCCATTATGGCCATAGCAGCCGGAGCCTTCGTTGTGGATGACGCGGACATTCTCTTCCCGCATGCCGAGCAATTCGGCGATAGCCTGGCGATCGGGAAACACGCCCTGGGTATGAGACCAGACCGTGAGTTCGCCATCCTGCATCAGAGCCAGTGCGCAGGAGGGCCCAATCGAGCCATGCATGACATAAGGCCGGGCATAGCGCGCCTCGATCGTCTTGACGGGCTGACCCAGCGGACGATCGACGATCACATCCGTCTGCGCCGGCGCCGTCTTAAGGAACGACCAGGCGGCATTCTGATCCGCGGGAAGATCGGGGCCCATATCCCATTTGGCGGCAGCTGCCAGGGCCCGCATCGCCCGGATGGCCTGGAACTCCTTTTCCGCCACCACCGCCAGATAGCTGCCGTTGCGCACCAGCTTGATCACGCCCGGCATTTTCTCGACCCGTGCGGTGTCCACCCCGATCAGCCTGGCGCCATGGCGCGGCGGGCGCACCACCCGGGCATGCGCCATGCCCTCCAGTCGCAGATCCTGGACATAGGCGACACCGCCGGTGACTTTGGCGGGAATGTCCACTCGCGGCATCGAGGTGCCGACGATCCTATAGGTCTTGGGATCCTTCAGCTTCGAGGTGGGCTGGGCCCGGACATGCAGATCGACGCCTTCGACCAGCGCGCCATACGCCCAGCTTCGTCCGTCCGGTGCATGGACGGACGCGCCGCCGGACCGCAACCGAGCGGCCGGCAGGCCCGACAATTGCGCCGCGCGATCGATCAGGATCTGCCGCACCTGGGCGGCGGCGTTCATCAACGCGGTGCCGCTGCCGCTCACCGTGGCGCTGCCGGCGGTGTATCCCTCATTGGGCGTGCGCCCGGTATCGGCGGTGACGAAATCGATCGCCTTGGGATCGACATCGAGATGCTCCGCCGCGATCTGCAGGAGCGAGGTCTTGGTGCCCTGGCCCAGCTCGGCCTTGCCGGTATAAACCGTGATCTTGTTGCCGGCTTCGATCCGGATCCAGGCATCCAGCATCGGGTTGGATTGCAGATTGCCCGGCAGGCGTGGCTGGCTGGCCTGCTGGGCGAAAGCCGCCTCCGGCAGCAGCGAAAAGCTGATCACCAGCGAGCCGGAGCTCGACAGAAAGCGCCGGCGGGAGACCCCATGTTTCACGCCTAAGGTCATCGCGCCCGCTCCGGCCCGGAAAGGGACGCGGCCTGCATCTGAGCGGCGGCGCGGCGGATGGCGGCCAGAATGCGCATATGGGTGCCGCAGCGGCAAAGATTGGGCTGCATATGGGCGCGCAGTTCCTCCTCGCTGGGCCGCGGATTCTTTTCCAGCAGCGCCTCCGCCCGCATGATCATGCCGGCGATGCAATAGCCGCATTGGGCGGCGTTCAATTCCATGAAGGCCTGCTGCAGCGGACTGGGGTTGGACACTGTCCCCAGCCCTTCGATGGTCTTCACCTTGCGGGCGCCGACGGCCGAAACCGGGGTCAGGCAGGAAAAGATCGGATCGCCGTCCAGCATCACGGTGCAGGCGCCGCATTGGCCCAGGCCGCAGCCGAATTTGGCGCCATTCAGGCCAAGTTCGCCGCGCAGGACATAGAGCAAGGGCGTGTCGGGATCGATATCGACCTGATGGTCCCGATTGTTGACATTGAGCGTGATCATGGCCGCCGATCCGCGGGTCATGGCGTCGGCCGATGATAGGCGAAGCGGTCGCGAATTACACCCGTCCATTGCCCCGCCGGAGCGCGATGTCTTGGAACCCCTATCGGGCTGACGTCCATTGCGCTAGAAGGAAAAAAACGGGTGGGAAGGTTCATGCCGCAGGGGCTCAGCCGCCGCCATTTCCTGGCGTCCGTCTCGGCATTGTCGATTTTGGGTTTCGCCGGCAAGGCCGCGGGCGGGGTCTCAGGCGCTTTGCCTTGGTCGCCCTTCGCGGGCGCCCCGCCCCGGCCGGTCAATCCGATGGGCTGGTATTTTTTCACCCCCGATGAAGTCGCGACCGTCGAGGCGGTTGTCGACCGGCTGATCCCGGCGGATGATCTCTCCATCGGCGGCAAGGATGCGGGCTGCGCGATCTTCATCGACCGGCAGCTGGCCGGCAGCTTCGGCAAATCCGACCGGCTCTATATGAAAGGCCCGTTCGCCACCGGTCTTCCCACCCAGGGTTATCAGGGCCCCCTCACGCCCAGCGCCCGCTATCGCGACGGGCTTGCGAAGCTGAACGATCATTGCCGCGCCGCCTTCGGAAAGGCATTCGCCCTGCTTCAACCCGCTGAGCAGGACGAGGTGCTGACGGGTCTGGAAAAAGGCGCGATCGATCTCAAGCTTGCCGACGGCCTTCCAACCGCCGGCTTCTTCGAACTTCTGCTGCAGAACACGATGGAAGGCTTCTTCGCCGATCCGCTCTATGGCGGCAACAAGGGCATGGCCGGCTGGAAGCTGGTGGGCTTTCCCGGCGCCCGCTACGACTATCGCGACCATGTCGGCAAACACAATGTGCCTTATCCCCGCCCGCCCATCTCGATCTATGGCGAGGGGTAAAGGATGGCGCGGCTTCTTCCCCGCAAGGACGTGGTCATCATGGGGCTGGGCTGGACCGGCGCCATCCTGGCCCAGGAACTGACCGATGCGGGCCTCGAGGTAGTGGCGATCGAGCGCGGGCCATGGCGCGACACCGCCACCGATTTCAACATCGGCTATATGCCCGACGAATTGCGCTTCGCGGTCCGCAAGGATCTGTTCCTGCACCCGGCTCAGGAAGCCATGACCATGCGCAACAGCGTCGATCCAGACGGCGCTGCCGATGCGCGATTACGGCTCCTTCCTGCCGGGCGCCGGCGTGGGCGGCGCGGGCGTGCATTGGAACGGCTATACGCTGGCGCTTCTTTCCCACCGACTTTCAGCTGAAGACCCATCTCACCCGCCGCTATGGCGCCCGCCGGGTGCGGGGACTGCAGCTGCAGATTGGGGCGTCAGCTATGACGAGCTCGACACCGCATTTCGACCGGTTCGAATATCTTTGCGGCGTCTCCGGCAAGGCCGGCAATCTGAACGGCAAGATCCAGCCGAGGCGGCAACCCGTTCGAAGGCCGCGCGGGCCCGCGACTATCCCAACCCGCCCCTCACCATGCCCTATTCCGCCGGTCTGTTCACCGACGCGGCCCAAGGCCTGGGCTTTCATCCCTTCCCGGCGCCCGCCGGCAATCTTTCGCGGCCTTACGTCAATCCGCTGGGCGTGGCGATGGGGGAATGCACCTATTGCGGCTATTGCGAGCGATTCGGCTGCGGCAATTATTCCAAGGCTGCGCCGCAGACCACCATTCTGCCGGTGTTGATGCGCAAGCCCAATTTCGAGGCGCGGCCCGAATTGCGAGGTGCTGAAGATCAATCTGCGTCCCGACGGCAAGACCGCCAAAAGCGTCACCTATGTCGATGCCGCCGGCCAGGAATTCGAGCAGCCCGGCGATCTCATCCTGCTCTGCGGCTATGGCCTGATGAATGTCCGCATGATGCTGCTGTCGGGCATCGGCCGCCCCTATGATCCCAAGACCGGCAAGGGCACGGTGGGGCGCAATTACTGCTATCAGACTCAAGGCGCCGGCGCCCGGCTGATCTTCGAAGGCAAGCACTTCAACCCCTTCATCGGGGCCGGGCGCTCTGGCCGCCACCATCGACGATTTCAACGGCGACGCCTTCGATCATTCGAACCTGGATTTCGTGGGCGGCGCCGGCATCAGCTGCGGCAACTCCGGCGGGCGGCCGATCAGCACGCGCCCCACCCCGCCCGGCACGCCGCGCTGGGGCGCGCCTGGAAAAAGGCCACCGCCGAGACCTATCAGAACGCGATCGGCATCGGCGCCCAGGGCTCCTCCTATCCCGTGCGCGGCAATTATCTCGATCTCGATCCCACCTATACGCGACCGGCATGGCCGCCCGCTTCTGCGGGTCACCTTCGATTTCCCCGAAAATGACCTGCGCATGTCCCGCTATATGGCGGAGCAGGTGGCCAGGATCGCCACCGCGATGAATCCGAAACAGATGGCGGTGAGCCATGGCGCCGAGCATTGGAATTCGGTGCCCTACCAGACCACCCACAATACCGGCGGCGCTTCCATGGGCGCCAATCCCAGAACCAGCGCGGTCAACCGCTATCTGCAGAGCTGGGATGTCTCCAACGTCTTTGTGATGGGCGCCTCCGCCTTCCAGAACAATGCCGGCAAGAATCCCACCGGCACGGTGGGCGCCTTGACCTATTGGGCGGCCCAGGCGATCCGCGACCGGTATCTGAAACATCCCGGTCCGCTGGTGCGGGCATGAAATTCCTCGCGCCGGTCCTATTCGCCGCCGTCAGCTTCGCGACCGCTGCCCGCGCCGCAGAACCCCAAGCGGTGACCCAAGGCCGCTATCAGGCGGTACTGGCCGATTGCGAAGGCTGCCACACCGCGCCCGGCGGCAAGCCCTATGCCGGCGGTCTGGTGCTTGAGACGCCTTTCGGCCGGATCGCGGTGCCCAACATCACCCCCGACCGCGATACCGGCATCGGCGGCTGGACGGAAAGCCAATTCCGCCGCGCTTTGCGCCAAGGCATCGCGCCCGGCGGCAAGCGGCTTTATCCGGCCATGCCCTATCCGGCTTACACCCATATGCGGGATTCCGATCTCGCGGCGCTATGGGCTTATCTGAAGACGGTGGCGCCGGCGCGGCATGCGGTGCAGGCCAACCGTCTGCCATTTCCCTTCAACATCCGCGCCCTGATGCGGGCCTGGAACTGGCTTTATCTGAAGGAAGGCCCGCTCCAGCCGGCGGCCGGAAAATCGGATGCCTGGAATCGCGGCGCCTATCTGGTCGTCGGCGCCGGCCATTGCGGCACCTGTCACACCGCCAAAAGCCTGTTGGGCGCGGACCGCGCCGCGGTACTGACCGGCCAGTCGCTGCAGGGCTGGTTCGCGCCGGAAATCACAGGCGCCACCCGGCGCGGGATCGGCGGCTGGAGCGACAGCGAGATCGTCGCCTATCTCAAGACCGGCTGGAATGGTCGTGGCACCGCCACCGGCCCGATGAAGGAGGTGGTGGAGCATTCGACCTCGCGAATGACGGATGCCGACCTCGCCGCCATCGCCGTCTATCTCAAGGACCGGCCCGCCAGCGGAAAGAGCCCGCTTGGGGCGCGGCCATCACCGGACGATCCGATCATGGCGGCGGGTGCGACTCTGTACCGCGACAATTGCGGGAGCTGTCATGGTCCGGACGGCACAGGCGAGCACCTGATCTTCCCGCCATTGGCCGGCAATCCGGCGCTGGTCCAGCCAAGCGCCGAAAATTTGGCGCGGGTGGTGCTGGAAGGGGCCCAGGCGGCGGCGACCGGGGACACGCCGACGGCGCCCGCCATGCCGTCCTTCGCCTTCAAGCTGGACGACCACCAACTGGCGGCGTTACTTACTTATATTCGCAATAGCTGGGGCAATCAGGCCCCGGCCGTGACCGTGGACCAGGTCGCCAAGCTCCGCTTGCAGCTCGCCCAGGCCCCTTGAGCTAATTGTCAAGAGTTGTCACAATAAACATTGTATTGCACAAAAATTCGCCAATTTTCACTTTGTCTTTACTGCGAGGAACGCACACAAATTCGGGGTCGAATCGTTTATCAACGGCGTTTTGACGCAACGGAGGAGCCGAATCCGCGTTCGAGAGGAACCGGAGGGTTCCCTCGGGAGTTTGCATGGGTATCATCGCCCATGTGATTTGTTTGCTGACCATGGAGAATTACATATGAAAAAAATTATCAAGATTGCGGTTTTGGGCGTGCCAGTCTTGCTGCTTGGCGCCTGCACGACATTGAGCAAGGAAGACCGTGCGACTTTGACAACGGCTAGCCAAAACGCGGCCGACGCAAAATCCATGGCGCAACAGGCGCTTGATGCGTCCAAGGCGGCGCAGCAGACGGCGCAGCAGGCTTCGTCCGCCGCTCAGCGGGCGCAAGATACCGCCGACAAGGCGGAATTGGATGCCCAGGCGGCAAGAACCGAAGCCGATCAGGCTTTCCAGGCGACCCAGAAGAAGCGGTAAGTCCGTCTTAAGGGTCGTAAAGACAGAAAATGGCAAAGACCGCGCTGGGCTTGGCGCTCTTGTTGTTGACCGTAATTGCCCGGCCGGCTCGGTCGGAAACTTTTGCGTTGGCACCGGGGCAGTCCATGGTCGGCGCGGTCGATGCCTATGTCACCAAACCCAAGGACACGCTGATCCAGCTCGCCCGGGCCAAGCACATCGGCTATACCGAGCTTGCCACGGCCAACCGCGCCGTCGATCCCTGGGCGCCGGGGGTCGGCACCGAGATCGTCGTTCCGAACACCTATATCCTGCCGGACGCTCCCCAGCGGGGCATTATCGTCAATCTGGCGCAACGGCGCCTGTACTATTTTCCGCCGGGCGGAAAAACCGTGGAGACTTATCCCATCGGCGTCGGCGTGATCGGCCGCGACACCCCGATCGCATTGACCCGGGTGACCCGAAAAGAACCCCATCCCGCCTGGTATCCGCCCCAATCCATTCGTGCCGAGGATCCGACTTTGCCCGGGCGCGTCCCGCCCGGCCCGGACAATCCCTTGGGCGACTATGCGCTCAGGCTCGGCCTTCCGGCCTACCTCATTCACGGCACCAACAAGCCCTATGGCGTGGGGCGCAATGTCAGCCATGGCTGCATCCGGCTTTATCCCGAGGACATCAAGAAGCTGTTCGGTGAGGTGAAGGTGGGCACTCCGGTGCGGATCATCGATCAGCCTGACGCCGTGGCCTGGGTCGGCGACCAGCTCTATGTCGCGGTCTATCCGAACAAGGAGCAAACCGACGCGATCGACCTCCGCCAGGAATTCACCCCATCGATTCCGCAGGACCTGGTCAACCGCCTGGTTCAGGTCGCCGGCGACAAATCCAACCGCATCGATTGGGACAAGGTGGAAGAAGCCGCCTGGCAACGCAGCGGCATGCCCGTCGATGTGACCAAGAAGCCGCTGATGGCTGAAAACGATTAGGCCACACGCGCCGCCGTCAGCAGATTCGCGGCAGCGGATCGTCTTCCAATTCCTCCAGAAAGCGCTCGCCGCCGATTTCGGTTTCCAGGATGACCCGGCCGTTTCCGTTCGTCATCTGGCCTATCGCATTCGCGGCCCGGCCGCCCGGCAGGCTGCGCCAGAATTCCAGAACATCCGCGGCCGCCTCGGGCGCCACGGCCGCCACCACCCGCCCTTCGCAGGCCAGGTAATAGGGATCGTATCCCAGAATCTCGCACACCGAGCGCACCGGATCACGCACCGGGATGGCGACTTCCTCCAGCCGCACGCTCAAGCCGGTGGCGGCGGCGATCTCATGCGCCACGGTGGCGAGGCCGCCGCGGGTGGGATCGCGCATGAAGCGCACGCCCGCGGTCTCGGCCAGGGGCAAGGCCAGGTCGGTCACCGGCGCGCAATCCGACATCACCGCGCCGGTGAGTTCGAATTCCTCGCGCGCCAGCATCACCGCGATGCCGTGATCGCCCACCGGCCCGCTCACCAAAAGCAAATCGCCTTCGCGGATGCGCTCCAGGCCAAGCCGCACATGCGCCGCCCGCGCGCCGATACCTGTGGTGGCGAAATAGACCCCGCCGCCCTGGCCGCGCGGCACCACCTTGGTGTCGCCCGCCACCACTTGCACATTGGCGGCCTTGGCCGCAGCGGCCAGGCTTTTCACGATCCGGTCCAGACAGGCGGTTTCCAGCCCTTCCTCGATGATCGCGTTCAGCGCCAGAAACCGCGGGCGCGCGCCACTGACCGCCAGATCATTGACCGTGCCGTTGACCGCCAGCGAGCCGATATCGCCGCCGGGAAATTCCAGCGGCCGGACCGTGAAGGCATCGGTGGTGATCAGGGTCTCGGTGCCGGCCTCCAGCGCGATCGGGGCCGCGTCCAGGCCGATATCCAGGGCAGGATTGGCCAGATGGCGGGCGAAAATGTGCTGGATCAGCTCGCGCATATAGCGCCCGCCATTGCCATGGGCCAAGGTGATGTGCAGATCCTCGATCACGACAGCGCCCCTTCCCGGCCGAGCCATTCGACCAATTGGCCATAGGCGAGGCCGCCGTCATTGGCCGGCAGCATTCGCGGCAGATGGCAGATAAAGCCCGCTTCCGCCACCAACGCCATCGCCCGCTCCGCCAGCAGGCGGTTCTGGAACACCCCGCCGGTAAGCCCCACGGCCTTGAACCCCTCGCATCGCGCCAGGGCCGCGACCTGCTCCGCCAGCGTTCGGGCCAGGCTTTCGTGAAAGATGCCGGCGCGCAGCGATGGCGGAAGCGACGGATCCGAGAGCATGTCCAGCAGCGGCGCCCAATCGCTGCGGAGAATATCGTCTTCATCGCGGTAGAGAGGCAGCGGAATGCCGTCTATGCCGGATTGCGCCGCGGCTTCCAGCAACATCGGTCCCTGCCCTTCATAGCTTGTCGCGGCAAGGCCCAAAGTCAGCGCCGACGCCGCATCGAACAGACGCCCCGCCGAACTGGCCGGCGAGGTGCCGATCCGCTTGCGCCAGGCCTGGCCGGCCAGCGCGGCATCACCGACATCCGGTTGCCAGTCGCGCCCCGTCTCCCATATCAGCGCCGCCGCCGAGCGCCAGGGCTCGCGGCCGGCCCGTTCGCCGCCCGGCAGATGGAACGGGCGCAGGCTGGCGGCGCGCCGCCATGCACCCGGCCCGCCGAGAAACGCCTCGCCGCCCCAGAGACTGCCGTCGGACCCCAGCCCAAGCCCGTCCCAGGTGAAGACCAGCCAGCGCGAAATTTCCGGATGCTCGCCCGCCAGCGCCGAGGCATGAGCGGCATGATGCTGGACCGCTGTCACCGGCAAACCCTGTGTCCGCGCCCAGCGGGTGCTGGCATAGCGGGGATGCAGATCGCACACGATATGGCGGGCTTCGACCCCATAGATCGCCTGCAGATCGGCGATCACGGTTTCGAACACCTCCAGGCTGCGCGGACTGTCCAGCTCGCCGATATGGGGCGAGAGAACGGCGCGGCGGCCCCAGCCCAGCGCCACCGCATTCTTCATATGGCCGCCCACCGCCAGCACGGGCTGGCGCAATTCGCCCGGCAGTTCGATCTCCAGCGGCGCGATGCCCCGTCCGACGCGGATGGGCCGCGGCTTGCCGCCGATCACCCGTATCACGGAATCGTCCGCCGGCCTTAAGATCGGCCGGTCATGGTCCAGGAAGGCATCGGCCACAGGCGCCAGCCGGCACAGAGCCTGGTCATTGTCGGTGATCACCGGCTCGCCGCTGATATTGCCGGAGGTCGCCACCAGCGGACCGCCGAAATCGCCCAGCAGCAGATGATGCAAGGGACTGTAAGGCAAAAACACGCCCAACTCGGCCAGGCCCGGCGCCAAAGCCCGGCTCAGGCGGCTATCGTCGCGGCGGCGGGCCAACAGGATCGGCCGCTCGGGACCGGTCAGAATGCGCGCTTCATTGCTGTCCAGCCATACATGTTCGCGAACCGCCGCCAGGCCGTCGGTGCCGGCTTGCGGAAACATCACCGCCAGCGGCTTGTCGGGGCGCCCTTTGCGCTGTCTGAGCCGATTGACCGCCGCATCGCTGGCGGCGTCGCACATCAGGTGATAGCCGCCCACGCCTTTGACCGCGACCACCCGCCCGGCCCTCAGACAAGCAATCGCCGCCTTGAGAGCCGCCTCGCCCTGCTCGCTTTCGCCCTGGCGATGAAAACACAACCGCGGTCCGCAATCGGGGCAGGCCAGAGGCTGGGCATGGAACCGGCGATCGGCAGGATTTTCATATTCCGCCCGGCAGGCCGGACACAGCGCGAAACCCGCCATCGCTGTGCCCGGCCGGTCATAGGGCAATGACCGGATGATGGTGTAGCGGGGGCCGCATTGGGTGCAGTTGGTGAAGGGATAACGATGACGCCGCGCCGCCGGCGATTGCATTTCGGCCACGCAATCATCGCAGCAGAACAGGTCCGGCGGCAAGTGCACGTCGATCTCTCGGCCGGACTCGCTCGCCAGGATGCGGAAATCGCCGGCGCCCTCGGCATGCGCCGGCGCGGCCGACTCCAGCCTGGGCCGCGACAGCAGGGGCGCTTCCCCGATCAAGGCAGCTTCGAACCGCGACAGCATTTCCGCATCGCCTTCGGCATGCACCTGCACCTTGCCGGCGCCGTTGCGCACCCAGCCGGTAAGGCCGTGCCGCGCGGCCAAGCGGAAGATGAAGGGCCGGAAACCCACGCCCTGCACCCGCCCGGAAATCACGATGCGACGCGCCTGGCGCTCGGTCAGACCATCAATAGCGCGCGGATGCGAGTTCATCACCGCTCCCGTGGCGAATGCCCGAGGACCACCAGATGCGGCAGGCGCCTTCGTCCGAGACCATGCAGGGACCGACCGGGTTGCGCGGCGTGCAGGCCTTGCCGAACAGGACGCACTGGTTGGGATAGATCTTGCCCAGCACCACCCGGGCGCAATCGCAGCCGGGCGGCATTTCGCCGGCCCGTTTACGGGACGGATCGTCGTTCAGACCAAAGCGCTGCAAGGCATCGAGGGCGGCCAATTCCGGCTTCAATTGGAACCCCGAGCGGGGAATGATGCCGATGCCGCGCCAGTTCGCGTCGGTGACGTCGAGCGTCTCCGCCATCAGCCGCCGCGCGGTGGGATTGCCGCCCGGCCTGGCCACATGGGCGTAGCAATTGTCCAGAAAGGCCCGGTCCTCCAGATGCTGCCGCAGCACCGAATAGAGCGCGGCCAGCAGGCTCTCGGCGTCGAAGCCGGCGACGGCGGCGGGAATGCCGTGATCCTCGGGCACGAAACGCCATTCCTCCGGCCCCATGATGGTGGAGACATGGCCCGGCGCGACCAGGGCGTCGAAGCCCGGCGCCTCGCTGTCCAGCAGCATCTTGACCGCCGGCCAGGTCAACCGTCCCGACAGCAGCAGCGAAAGATTGGGCGGCGCGCCCTCGGCCAGCAGCGCCGCCACCGGCGCGGTGGTGGTTTCGAATCCGGCCGCGAAAAACACCACTTCCCGGTCGGGATTGGCCTCGGCGATCCGTACCGCCTCGGCGGGGCTGGCGATCGGCCGCACATCGGCGCCGGCGCCGCGGGCCTGTTCCAGCGAACGCGGCTCGCGCTTGGGCACATTGGCCGGCACCCGCAGCATGTCGCCGAACGCGACCAGGATCACATCCGGACGCAGCGACAATTGAATGGCGGCATGGACATCCTCTTCCGGACAGACGCAGACCGGGCAACCCGGTCCGGGAATGAGTTCGATTTCGCGCGGCAGCGCGCCGCGCAGGCCCGCCATCGAGATGGCGCGCTCATGCCCGCCGCAGACATTCATCACCCGCACGCCGGCCTCGAGCGGCAAGGCCCGGATGCGTTCCAGCCAGTGTCGGGCGGACGCCACGCTCACTCCGCCGCGTGGGTATGGTGATGGTGGTGATGATGCGTATGCCTGGGCGCAGCATTTTTGCGGGCCGCGACATTGTCCTTGAGCCAATCGAACCAAGGTGTGAGTGTGCCCGCCCGGCGGGCGGACACCGGCATGACCGGTCTGGGATTGGCCAGGGCACGGATATGCGCCTCGGCCTTTTCCGGCGCAAAATCGTCCAGCACGTCCAGAAGATCGGCTTTCGACAACAGCACCAGATCCGCGATCCGGAACATGGCCGGATATTTCGCCGGCTTGTCGTCGCCTTCGGTCACCGACAGCAAGGTGACATTGGCGTGCTGGCCGAGATCGAAGCTGGCGGGGCAGACCAGATTGCCGACATTCTCGATAAACAGGATATCGATCTGCGACAGATCCAGCGCATGCAGGGCGTCATGGACCATATGGGCATCGAGATGGCAGGTCTGGCCGGTGGTGATCTGCACCGCCACAACGCCCTGGGCCCGGATCCGCTCGGCGTCATTTTCGGTTTCGAGGTCGCCCTCGATCACCGCCATCCGGTAACGGTCCTTCAGCGCCGCGATGGTCGCTTCCAAGAGGCTGGTCTTGCCCGAGCCGGGCGAGGACATGAGATTGACCGCGAACACCCCATGCGCATCCAGATGCTCGCGATTGTGCCCGGCCTGGTGATCGTTTTCGTGCAGGATATGGCTGACCAGGGCGATGGATTTTTCGCTGACCGGCCGGGCCGAGACTTTGCCACGGCCGTCCGTCACCTGAACCGTATCCGGGGTGGCGGCGCATCCGCATTGCTCGCACATGGTCTGAAATCCTTCGCTAAGCCGCCAGATCGATCATTTCGATCCGTTTTAGCAGCAATTCATCGCCCGAGCGCAATTCCACCCGCCAGCCGCCGCAGCCGCTGCAAATCAGGCGGTTCGCGCTGGCCGGGCTTTCCAGTTGACAGGCCTCGCACCACACCCGGACCGGCATGATTTCGATCTCAAGTTGCGCTTTGCCCGCAATGGTGCCTTCCCGCGCCAGGCTGAATGCGCGCGCCAGCAACGACGGTTCGACATTGGAAAGCGGACCGATCGCGACCAGGATTTCGGTCACCTCGCCCTGCCCGGCGGCGGCTTTCTCCACCGCCCCGATCAGGCTCTGGCAGATCGCCAGCTCATGCATCGCGACGCGCCTCCGCCGCCAGCATTTCGTCCAGCAGCTGCCAGCTCGTCTGCGCCTCGCCTTCCGACATCTTCTGGATGGCGTAGCCGACATGGACCATCACATGGTCGCCGGGCGCGACATCTTCGTGCTGGATCAGGAACAGGCTGACCTGACGCTCTATGCCTTTAGCCTCGCAGCGCGCCACCAGGCCGTCACGCGCCAATACCCGCATGGGTACGCCAAGACACATTTCACAGTCTCACGATTGCATCTAAGAAATAGGGAAGCAATAATTCCTCCGGGCATTGATTTGGGTCAATGTGTCGAACGCCCATTTCTTTGAAAGAATTCGGTCTTTATTGGCTGCTCCAATTGGACACAGGGGATATTGCAGTGCAAACAGGCGTTGCAGCAACCCATACTCTGGTCCTGGGACTTGGGAATATCCTCCTCAGCGACGACGGCGTCGGCATTCATGTCATCAAGGCGCTGGGCGGGCTGGAAGATGCCGGCAAGATCGGCCATGTCATCGCGCTCCGGGACGGCGGCACGATCGGGCTGGCGCTTTTGTCGGAAATCGAGGAATTCGGCTCCCTGATCGTGGTTGATGCCATGGAGCTGGGCGAATCGCCGGGGACCGTGCGGGCTTTTCAGGGCCCCGACATGGACCGGCAACTTTGCGGCAAGAAGCGCACCGCCCATGAAGTGGCTTTGGCCGATCTGATGATGGCGGCGCAGCTTGCCGGCTTCGGGCCGGCGCGACGTGCCCTGGTCGCCATACAGCCGGCCTCGACGCAATGGGGGCTGTCGCCGACCGAAACGGTGTACGCCGCGATCCCCGAGGCGTGCCGCACGGTGATGACCCTGCTTGACGGATGGGACAATGCATCCTGACCCCGCAGCGCAGCCTGACTTTTCCACCGGGATGGCACAGAGCCTGTTCAGCGAAATTGCCGACCGGCTGTCCGAATTCGCCGCCTCGGGGGAAAAAAGCGCCATCGACCTGCGCAGCCTGCCGCTGACCCCGACCGATCTCCAGGAGCTGGAATCGCTGCTCGGGCGCGGCGAAGTGCTGGCGGAACTCAATGTCGCCGGCAAAAGCGAAATCTGGGAGACCGGCTATTCCGGGGTCTGGTGGGTGCGCCATTACGGCGATGGCGGCAAGATCGCCTCCCAAAGCATCGAGATCACCGCCTGCCCGAAGATTTTGATCGCGGACGCCGACGATATCGCGGCGGCCGCGGCCCGGATGGCCGAGGCCCCGGCCGAAAATGCGTCAGGGGAAACCGATCATGTCCAATGAAACCATTGGCGAGCTTTTGTCCCGCCGCGGCATCTCACGCCGGGCGCTATTGAAATATACCACTTATCTGGCGAGCCTGATGGCGCTGCCGCCGCTGGCATCCGAGGCCATGGCCCAGGCGCTGGGCAAGGCCAAGCGGCAATCGGTGATCTGGCTCTCCTTCCAGGAATGCACCGGCTGCACCGAATCGCTGACCCGCTCCTTCAGCCCGACCATCGAGGACATGATCTTCGATCTGATCTCGCTCGACTATCACGAAACCCTGCAGGCGGTGTCGGGCGCCGCCGCCGAACAAGCCCGGCTGGCGGCGATGAAGCAGAACAAGGGCAAATATGTGGTGGTGGTGGATGGCTCGGTCTCCACCCGCGACGGTGGCGTCTATTCCACCAGCGCCGGCAAGACCAATCTGGAAGTGCTCAAGGAGACCGCGAAGGATGCCTTTGCCCTGATCTCGGTCGGCACCTGCGCCGCCTTTGGCGGTATCCCCCATGCCCGGCCCAACCCGACCGGAGCGGTGCCGGTCACCGACATCATCACCGACAAGCCGGTGATCAATATTTCCGGCTGCCCGCCCATCGCCGAAGCCATGGCCGGCACCATCGCCTATCTGGTGACTTTCAACAAACTGCCCGAGCTGGATGACAAGCGGAGGCCGAAGGCGTTTTTCGGCGACACGATTCACGATCGCTGCTATCGCCGTCCCTTCTATGACAAGGGCCTGTTCGCCAAGCGCTTCGACGATGAGGGCGCGCGCAAGGGCTGGTGCCTCTACGAAGTCGGCTGCAAGGGTCCGGTCACCTATAATGCCTGCGCCACCTTGAAATGGAATGGCGGGGTCTCCTTCCCGATCCAGTCCGGCCATGGCTGCCTGGGATGCTCGGAGCCGAATTTCTGGGACAAGGGCGGTTTCTACACGCCGCTTTCCGCCAGCACCGAAAACAATGCCGAATTGGTGGGCGGGGCCGCCGCGATCGGCGTCGCCGCCGGCGCGGCCAGCGCCTTGCTGGCGCGGCGCCGCCGGGACCAGGCAAAGAGAGACCAGGCACAGAAGGACCAGACACAGAAGGAGCCGCAATCATGACACTTCTGGACTTCGCGCGCGGCCCGGCGCTGGAATTTGCCCTGGCCATCTTCGTGCTGGGCGTATCCTGGCGGCTGCTGTCGCTTCTGCTGTTGCCCTGGGCCCGTGACAAATCCGTGCCGCGAGCCGATGCGCCATCACCGCTGATGGGCGCGGCAAAAGGCTTTGCCCGCCATCTCTGGCCGCCCAAGGCTTTCATTAAGTCGAGCCTGTTCGCCACCGTCAACGGCTATGTGTTTCATATCGGGCTCGCCATCATCGTTTTTGGCATGGCCCAGCATATTCTGTTCCTGCAGGGCCTGTTCGGATTGTCCTGGCCGAACCTGCCCAGCGGTATCATCACCGTGGCGGCGATCATCACCCTGGCTTCGCTGCTGGCGGCGCTGGTGCGCCGTCTCACCAGCCCGGTGCTGCGCCTGATCTCGACGGCCAATGATTATTTCAGCTGGTTCGTCACCATATTGCCGGTGGTGACCGGCCTGGTCGCGGTCAGCCATCTGTGGGCGCCCTATGAGACCCTGCTGGCGGTCCATATTCTCAGCGTCGCGCTGCTTCTGGTCTGGTTTCCGTTCGGCAAGCTGATGCACGCATTCCTGGTGTTCCTCACCAGGAGCGAAACCGGCATATTCTACAGCCGGCGGGGAGCGGAAATATGAACCAGCGCATCGTCGTCGATCCCATCACCCGCATCGAGGGGCACCTGCGCATCGAGGCGGAAACCGACGCGGACGGCAAGATCACCGGCGCCTACAGTTCCGGCACCATGGTGCGGGGCATCGAACTGATCCTCAAGGATCGCGATCCCCGGGACGCCTGGGCCTTCGCCCAGCGCATCTGCGGCGTCTGCACCCTGGTGCATGGCATCGCCAGCGTGCGGGCGGTGGAGAATGCGCTGGGTTACCAGATCCCGCCAAATGCCCAGCTGATCCGCAATCTGATGATCGCGGCGCAATATGTGCACGACCATGTCATGCATTTCTATCACCTGCATGCCCTGGACTGGGTGGACGTGGTCTCGGCGCTGAAAGCCGATCCCGCCCAGACCTCGCAATTGGCGCAATCCATCTCCAGCTGGCCGAAATCCAGCCCCGGCTATTTCAGCGACACCCAGACGAAGCTCAAGAATTTCGTCGAGGGCGGCCAGCTCGGCATCTTCGCCAATGGCTTCTGGGGCAATCCCGGCTTCAAGCTGCCGCCGGAGGCCAATCTGATGGCGGTGGCGCATTATCTCGAGGCCCTGGCCTGGCAGCGCGAAGTCGTCCAGCTGCACACGATCTTCGGCGGCAAGAATCCACACCCCAATTTTTTGGTGGGCGGGGCGCCCTCGCCCATCAGCATCGACACCACCGGCAGCGGCGGCACCGCGGCGACGGCGCTCAACATGGAGGGCCTCAACCGGGTCAAGGAGGTGATCGCCCGCATGAAGACCTTTGTCGATCAGGTCTATCTGCCCGACACGCTGGCCATCGCTTCTTTTTACAAGGACTGGTTCGCCCGCGGCGAGGGAATAGGCAATTTCCTCACCTATGGCGATTTTCCGGAGAAAGGGATGGACGATCCGGCAAGCTGGCTGATTCCGGCCGGCGTCATCCTCAATCGCGACCTCTCCACTATCCATCCGGTGAACATGACCGATCCGGAGGAGATCCAGGAATTCGTGTCGCATTCCTGGTACGACTATTCCGGCGGCAAGGATGCGGGTTTGCACCCTTATGCCGGCGAGACCAACCTGCATTATACCGGCCCCAAGCCGCCCTTTGCCGAACTGGACGTCGAGCACAGCTATTCCTGGCTGAAATCGCCCCGCTGGAAAGGCAAGGCGATGGAAGTCGGCCCGCTGGCCCGGGTGCTGATGCTCTATGCCAAAGGCCATAAGCCCACCCGGGACTTGGCGCAATTTGCGCTGGGCAAGCTCGACCTGCCGCTGACCGCGATGTTCTCGACCATGGGCCGGACGGCGGCCCGCACCCTGGAAAGCAAGATCGTGGTCGATCAGATGGCGATCTGGTATGCCAACCTGCTCGACAATATCCGCGCCGGCGATTTGACGGTGCACAATCCCGCCAAATGGGATCCCTCCACCTGGCCGGCCGAGGCCCGCGGGGTGGGATTCATGGAAGCGCCGCGCGGGGCGCTCGCCCATTGGGTGGTGATCAAGAACGGCAAGATCGACAATTACCAGGCGGTGGTGCCGTCCACCTGGAACGCCGGGCCGCGCGACACAAAGGGTCAGCCCGGTCCTTACGAGGCGGCGCTGATGGATCGCCACACCCTGTTCGATCCCAAGCAGCCGCTGGAGATCCAAAGGACCATTCACAGTTTCGATCCCTGCATCGCCTGTGCGGTGCATGTGGTCGATCCGAATGGCGAGGAACTGATGCAGATCAAGGTTCGCTGAAGGGGACGCCATGCCCGACACCATCGACGTCAAGGCCGCCGCCAGAACATTCTTGGCCCATACCGAGGAACATCTGGTCAGCTATCTGGAAGCTTGCCTGCATTGCGGCCAATGCGCCGAGGCCTGCCATTTCTATCAGGCCTCCGGCGATCCCCGGCACACCCCGGCCTATAAGCTGTTTCCCATCGCCAAGGCCTATCGGCGGCAGAAATTCCCCTTGGCCTGGCTGGGTCTGGCGCCGCGCGTCACCGAACAGGATCTTCAGGAATGGGAAGAGCTTCTGTTCGACACCTGCACCATGTGCGGCCGCTGCACCGAAATCTGCCCCATGGCGATCGACATCTCCTCCATCGTGGGCGGCGCCCGCCAGGCCTTCGTCGCCGCCGGATTGGGGCCCAAGGACCTGCTTCAGGCGGCGGACAATTCCCGCGATCACGGCAGCCCCTTGGGCGTCACCGCGGAAAAGCTGCGCGAGCGGATCGAATGGCTGGAAGACGAGAACGAGGTCCCGATCGTCCTCGACAAGCCCAAGGCCCAGATTCTTCTGACCGTGTCCTCCATCGAATTGATGAAATATCCCGAATCGGTGGTGGCGATGGCCAAGATCCTCAACCATGCCGGCGTCGACTGGACCTTGAGCAGCATGGGCTACGAAGCCACCAATTTCGGCTATCTCGCCGGTAAGGCCGATATCGCCAAACTGATGGTCCAGCGCATCGCCGAGGCGGCGCAGAGCGTGGGCGCCAAGACCGTCATCATTCCCGAATGCGGCCATGCCTTCGGGGTTCTGCGCTGGTCGGGCGCCAATATGCTGGGCCGGCCATTGCCCTTTCAGGTGCTGCACATCTCCGAATATATGGCGCAGCTGAAACGGGATGGGCGCCTGAAATTGACTCCGCTGAGCGACTCGATCACCTATCACGACGCCTGCCAGATCTCGCGCCGTGGCGGCGCCACCCGGGACGCGCGCGAATTGCTGTCCGGCTTCGCCGAGGATTTCCGGGAAATGACCCCCAGCGGCAATCTCAACTGGTGCTGCGGCGGTGGCGGCGGCGTGCAGGCGATCGGCCGCGCCGCCGAACTCCGCCACAAAGTGTTCAAGATCAAGATGGACCAGGTGGAGCAGACCGGCGCCAAGACCATGGTGTCCGCCTGCTCGAATTGCCGGCTCACCATGGACGAGAGCAAGGCGCACTGGAAATGGGACGGCGGGCTCGGAAGCCTGGTGGAGATCATCGCCGACCATCTGGTGGAAGAGACAAAGCCGGCCGTGCCGAAAGCGAGTTCCGGGTGACGCGGTCTTCTGTTCTGCTACGCCTGATTCTGCCTCTGGTCGCCGTCAATCTCCTGATCTGGGTGTCGGCGCTGGCGGCGTTCCACGGCAATTCCGTGCTTTTGGGCGCCGCCCTCCTCGCCTATATGCTGGGACTGCGTCATGCGGTGGATGCCGACCATATCGCCGCCATCGACAACGTCACCCGCAAGCTGCTTCAGGCGGGCCAGCGCCCGCTTTCGACCGGGCTTTACTTCTCGCTTGGCCATTCGGCCGTGGTGTGGCTGGCTTCGATCGGCGTGGCGCTGGCCGCCACCGCGACGGATGGGCGCCTGGCCGGTTTGCGCGCCTTTGGCAGCTTCTTCGGAACCGGGATATCGACCCTGTTTCTTCTCGCCATCGCGGCCGCCAATGTCGCCGTGCTGGGCGGCATTCTCAATGCCATCCGCCGCCATCGCCGCGGCGAGAGCCTGGCCCAGGACGCGGACCCGATCCCGCAAGGCTTCTATGCCGGCCTTTTCCGGCCGGTCTTCCGGCTGGTGTCGAAAAGCTGGCACATGCTGGCGATCGGTTTTCTGTTCGGGCTGGGATTCGACACCGCGACCGAGATCGGCCTTTTGGGCCTGGCCGCCGCCGGATCCGGCACCGGGCTTCCGGTCTGGTCGATTCTGTTCTTCCCGGCCTTGTTCACCGCCGGCATGTCGCTGGTGGACACGCTCGACAGCGTGCTGATGACCCACGCCTATAGCTGGGCCTTCGTCCAGCCGGGACGCAAACTCTATTACAACCTTGCCGTAACCTTCCTGTCGGTTCTGGTCGCCCTGGTGGTTGGCGGCATGCAGGGATTGGGGCTGATCGGCGAATGGATTCGGCATGCGGCCTGGCTGGATGAGGCAATCGCGGCGATTGCCGGTGGCACCGGTTACGCCGCGATCGCCGCCTTTGCCACTTTGTGGCTGGGTGCGGTCTTGCTTCACCGCCGCCGGACAGGCCTCCGGGCGGGGTAACCGGCCGAAATCCCGGATCGCCTTCGTGGTGCGGTTATGAGGTCTTCGGGCCGGACGCGTTACCGCGCCAGGCTTTTCTTGCGCCGCTTGTCCGCCGGGCCGCAGTAAAGATCGTGCAAGGTCGTCAGGATGGCGGTCACTTCCGTGCCGTTCAGGGAATAGAAGATCTGCTGCGCGGCCCGGCGGGTCTTCACCAGTTCGTGGCGGCGCAACACCATCAGATGCTGCGACAAGGCGGACTGGCTGAGGCCGATGGCGCGTTCCAGCTCACCCACCGATTTTTCACCCTTGACCAGCTGGCAGAGGATCAGCAACCGCCATTTGCTGCCGATCGAGCGCAGCAGCACCGCCCCTTTGAGCGCGCTCTTTTCGAGCGCCGCGACATCCATATCCTCCGCAAGCGCCGCCATCAGGCATCACAGCCGGCAAAACCGTCCGCCGCCATCTTCGCTTCATAGGGTCCGGCGACGCTGGTCCCGGGGGTGAGCTTGGCCTTGGTCGCGTCCCAGGCGTCCGGCTTCAAGGTCAGCAGCCAGCCGGCGCCATAAGGATCGGCGTTGACAGCCTTGGGATCGGCGACGACCGCGTCATTGATGGTGGCGATCTCGCCGGCGGCCGCGGTCTTGGCCGGACCCACCCATTTGCCCGATTCCACGGTGGCGCAGGATTTCCCCGCTTCGACCTTGCGGCCGATTTTTTTCGGCGTATAGGCCACCAGCTGGCCGGCCAGCGCGGTGGCCACCTGGGTCATGCCCAGCTTGACCGTCCCGTCACCCTGTTCCTTGTACCAGATGTGATTTTCGACGTCGTACAGCAGATCGTCGGGAAGGTTACAGCCGCGCACCACAGGCATGATTGTCTCCTTTAAACCGATTGCGTCCTCAAGGAACGCGAAGAACAGCAGAACTCGCCCAAGCCCTCAACCTCCATTTTGCCGGTGACGAACAGATAGAGGTGATTGAGAACAAATCGCATCATCTTGACATTGGTAACCGATGCCGAATCGTCCGGGGCCGCCCCGATGACATTATAATAATAGACAAGCTCGCGGCAGCTCTCCCGGCAGGCATTGAAGCTGGGATCGCCCTTGGCCCCCTGGTGGTGCAAGGCGAGGAGCCGGAATCCCTCCCGCGTGCCGTCGGTGGGTTGGACGCCCTTGGCCGCAAGCCAATACTCCAGGATCGTCTCTCCCGCTTCCAGCAAGGCTTGGGCCCGCGCGCGCGGCGGCTGCGAGGCAGGCGCCTCGTCCAACAGGCCGGCGACGGCGGAAAGAGGCATCATGCCAGCCGCTTTTCCTTCACGAACGCCATGGAGTCGGAAACATTTTCATGCAGCCCGACCTTGCGCGGTCCCAGGCCCAAGGCCAGCCCCAACAGCTGGGTGAAATAGATGATCTTCACATTGGTCTTGGCGCCCAGGCGCTTTTCCGCCCGGATCTGATGCATTTCCAGCCCGGTATGGCAGGTGGGGCATTCGGTGGCGATCACCTCGGCCCCCGATGCCTCCGCCGCCTGGAGAATGTTCAGCACCAGCCGGGTGGAAGTGTCGCTGTCCGACAGGCTGTGGGCGCCGCCGCAGCAGGCGGTCTTGAGCGGAAAATCGACATTGGTGGCGCCCGCCGCGGCCAGAAGATCGTCCATGAAATGCGGCTGCAGGGTGGATTCCGAACCCGGCCCCTTGTCCTTTTCCGGAAAGATGTGGCGCGGCCTAGTGTACATGCAGCCATAGTAATTGGCGACCTTGACCCCCTTGAGCGAATTCTTCACCCGCGCGGCCAGGCCCTCTTCCCCGATGGCATCCTTGATCCAGTCCAGGGCATGGATGGTCTCGATCTGGCCGACCTGATAGGTCTTGTGTCCCGCCTTCTGCGACAACCGGTCCACCACCGCCCGCGAATCCGCGTCATGGCCGAGGTCGTATTCCGCTTTTTTGAGATTGTGGTAGCAGCCATTGCACGGCGCCATCACCGTATCATAGCCCATTTCATTGGCGGCGATGGACATCACCCGCGACGACAGATAGGTCTGAATCTTGGGATCGACATTCTTGACTTCCATCGCCCCGCAACAATTCCAATTCTTGACCTCTTCCAGTTCCAGCCCCAGCGCCTTGCCCACCGCCTTGGTGGAGCGGCTATAGGCGTGCGCGGTGCCTTCCAGCGCGCAGCCGGGATAATAGGCGACTTTCTTGTAGCGGAATTCGGTCTTGGTCATGGGTCTCGATCCCTATTCGGCGGGCGGCGCGATGGCATTGCGCTTGGCCATTTCGACAAGCCCATCCAGGCCCAAAGCGCGGCGCTGCTCGCTCTCCCGCTCGGCGATATAGTCCTCGATCGCGGCGCGCGCCTTGCCCCAGCCATGGGTGCGCGGCTGGAATAGTAAGGAAAGCCCCATGCGGCTCAAGAAGGTGATCGGCAGGTGGCGCAGCATGCGCATCACCATGGTCTTGATCCAGTCCTGCAGCAGCGGCTGATGGGTGCCGGTAAAGAATTTGCGGATGAGGCGGCTTTCCTCGATCTTACCGGTCGCCACCACCTGATCGGTGAAGACTTCGTCGAAGATGGTCGAAGGCGACGGCTTGGCGTAGCCCTTCAATTCCAGCCAGTGGGTGGTCGCCTTCATCACCCCTTCCGGCACCACGTCGCGCGGACAGGCATAGGTGCATTTGTTGCAGGAGACGCATTGCCAGATGATCTCGCGGTCGCGCAACAACTCCGATTCCATGCCCATCCGGATCAGATAGATCCAGAATCGCGGATTGAAGTCGGGGTTGATGGCGTTGACCGTGCAGGAATTGGTGCAGGAGCCGCATTGCCAGCAGCGATGGATATATTCGCCGCCGGGAAGCGCCGCGATCTCGTCTTCCAGCGCCTCGTTATAATCGGTGACCACCCGCGGCTCGATGAACGTGCTCCAATGGCCGGAGACGTCGACCCCGTCGATCACCAACGAGTCGTGAACCGTCAGATTCTCCGGCCGGATCAGATGCTTTTCGTGAATTGGCATCGCGTCTATCCTATCGCTTTCGGGTCGGCGATCCGGTAGGCGGTGCCGTCGATCGCCTTCAGCCGGGTGCGGGACGAGCCGGCGCTGACCCCGTCGAGACCCAGCAGCCGCCTGACATGCGCCATCGGATCTTCCGGCGCCGCGAATTCCGCCCGCAGATAGGTGGCGCCCCTGGTGCAGATATATTGGGCATAGACCTGGGCGCAGAGAAGATCGATATAAGACGGTATGTCGCGGTAGATGCCGTTGGCGGTGAGGAACTGGGCCAGCTCCTCGCGCAGCATCAGAAAGGTGCCGTAACCGTCATCTACCTCGATGGTGATGCAATCCACATCCTCGGCGAACCAGATCTCGCGCAGGACCCCGGTGTTGGATTTGCGGTCCCACACCCAGCGGGTCATCAGCGGAAAGCGCTCGGGATCGAGATTGTGCAAAATTTCCGCGGCCAGATCGCGGACGAAGCGATGCTCGCCATTTTGCGGAAAGTGGGCGCAGAACGCGCCGATCCGCTGGTCGCAATTGCCGGGTTGGATTCCATCCAGCAGCGCCGCGACGGCGTGGGCGATCCGCTCGAATCCCTTCGAATCCAGATAGGGCACCAGCCGGCGGCGCACCGTCGGCATGAAGGCCGAAGCGTTCAGGAAACCTTCCATGGACGGCTTGCCCGCGGCGAAGACCTCCTTGAACAGCTGAGACTTGAGCGCCAGGGCCTCGACAAAGCGTTCAATGCCGCCCTGCTCTTCCGCTCCCGTCACCGTGGTTGCCAGCGCCTCGCGCAGCGCCTCCGCGCTCAGGTCCAGATGCGGCCGCGCGATGTCGGGTGCCTCTGCGGGGCGAATAGAGCGCATCGCCGCCAACCCTCCTACTCCGCGGCCATGACGCCGCCGGCTTGGAGCGCGGCAAGGGCCGACATCGCCGCGGCACTTCCCTGGGCGATGGAATCGTCGATGGTTTCCGGTCCGGTCGCGGCGCCGGCCACGAACACACCAAGCCGGTTGGTGGCGCCCATCACGCCATAAGTGTTTTGCCGGTCGATAAAGCCATGCGGCTCCAGCTTCACACCGAAGATGGAGGCGATCAGCATATTGTCCACATTGGGATCCATGCCGATGGCATGCACCACCATGTCGAAGGGGATGGTGATGGGCCGCTTGACCAGCGTGTCCTCGCCCTTGACGATCAATTGCTGGCCGTTGGACGTCACCTCGGCGATGCGGGCCTTGATATATTTGACTTTGAACTCTTCCTGGCTGCGCCAGTAGAATTTCGTTTCCAGCAGGCCGAAGGTGCGGATGTCCATGTAATAGATATAGACATGGCAGTCCGGCAGTTCCTCGCGGATCTCCATCGCCAGATTGGACGAGACCGAGCAGCAGATCTTGGAGCACCATTCGCGGCCGATCTGGCGGTCGCGGGAGCCGACGCAGAGCAGGATCGCCACCCGCTTGGGTTTGCGGCCATCCGAGGGACAGCGCACCCCCTGCTTGGAGGAGATCATCTGTTCCACCTGGGTGGTGGTCACCACATCGGGGAACATGCCGAAGCCCCATTCCGGCTTGTTGATGGAATTGAAATGGGTGAAGCCGGTGGCCAGGATCGCCGCCCCGGCCTTGAGCGTATTGCCGTTGGACAGTGTGACCGCGAAATCGCCCGGCTTGCCGTCGAAATTCTTCACCATGGCGTTGCGGGTGACGGCGATGCGGGGATTGTTTTCCACCCGCGAGACCATGCCGCCGATCGCCTCCGAGGCCCATTCCCCGGAAGGAACCAGGCGGGCATAGCGCGACAGTATGGGCGCGCCGCCCAACTGGTCCATCTTTTCCACCAGATGGACCTTGCGGCCGACCCCGGCCAGGGCATGGGCGGCCGCGAGGCCGGCCGGACCGCCGCCGACGACCAGGATATCGTCACTCATGGCCGGCTCTCGCTCTTTCCGATTTCGATCCGGGTGAAACCGGGACCGGAGGTGATGCGCCGCCGCGGATCGTAAAGATTGTCCTGGCGGCCCTGTTTGACCTCTTCCAGATAGGCGACGAATTCGGCCTTCTTGGCAAGCCAGTCGATGCCCAGCTTCTCCATCAGCTTTTCAGTGGCCGAAGCGTGCCAGTGCGATTGGACGATGCGATAGGGATGGGCGCCGCACACCATGGCGGCGAATTGCACATCCGCCAGGATCGGCAGTTCCACTTCCTTGCCCACCGCCTTTCCGATCCACTGATTCTTGTCCAGGGTGGTGACGCAGCCGGTGTCGTGGCCGACCATCACATCCGCCTTCGCCTCTTCGATGGCGACCCGGACCTTGCGGTCGATGGCGAAGGAGCGGGTGAATTCCCGTTCCGAGATGATGTGGCGGAAGCCGAAGCCGCAGCAGTCATACCAGGTGGAATAGTCGATCACCTGGGTGCCGAGCGCCTGCATCAGCCCGGTGGAGACCGCTACGCGGTTTCCTTCCAGGATGGTGTCGTCATAGATCGCGTCTTCCGGCACCATCTTGTAGACATGGCAGGCTGGATGGATGGTGGCGCGGATCTGCGAGGCGTCGATCACCTGATGCTTGGCGATGTCATGGCGCATCACATGCGCCCATTCCGAGTAATGCACGATCTCTTCCGGGATCAGCAGCTTGCCATCCACCAGGCGGCCGAGCTTGGCCAGGATCTTCTTCACCCGCTCGCGCAGTTCCGCCGACATCAGCAGATAGCCGCGCACTTCCTTGTAATTGCCGAAGGAAGTGCCGCAATGCACCAGCGGAAAGTAATAGCCGTCCGGCTTGCCCTCGGCCCGGGCCGAGACGTAAGCCTGATGGAAATTGCGCAGGAACACCGCCGCCAGGCTCTCGATATTGCCGATGCCGGAGCCGTGATAGTTCCAGGCGGTGCAGGAGGTCTGATCGGTCTCGTCCAGATATTCCTTGTTGGTGAGGTTCATCAGCCAGAGCAAAGAGGCCGGATAGCCGGGAATGTTGCCGCACTGGCCGCAGGATTTGTGATGCCAGAGCCGGGTGGTGGGGACGCGCTTGTCCCAGCCGTAAAGCGTCTTGACGGTGACCGGCTCATGCTCGTCGCGGATGCGATGGACGACGATCTCGCCGTCCTTTTCCAGCTGCCACATGATGTCGCGCACGTCCTTGACGCGATCCTTGTTGGTCAGCATCGAGCGCTTGTCGATTCTCTGCTCGACCCAGGAAGTGGCGATCGCCGCCTCCCGCTGGCTGAGCTTTGCATCCCGCCATTCGGCGCCATGTCCTGTGAAACGTTCCCCGCTGGGGGATTGGGGCTTGTCGCTCATCTTTCGCTCCTTGATGCCGTCTTCCGGGGCGGCGCTCAGTTCTGCTCGCTCTCTTCTTCCTGTTCGTCCCGCCAGTCCTGAAGGTCCTGGCGCTTTTCGTCCATGATGTCGGTGATGACATCGAACAGATTTTGGTCGATGGTCTCGAGCTGCTGCAGCACCCCGGTCATCTCCCAGATGGTGTAGAGTTCGACCGAGGTCTTGAGATTGACCTCCCAAGCCGTCTCGGTGGTGTTGAGGGTGGGCATCGGGATCGCCTTGCGCAGCAGCTTCAGCGGCGCATCGACCTTGGCGACATTGGGACCCCAATCGGGAAAGGCGTCCTTGGTGATCATGTCGGGCGACAACTGGTTGCCGGTCGAGATCAGCTTCAGCATCACCCGGCTGAATGGCCTCAGCACATTCTTGGCCGACTCCATGCCGTGCTTGATCGCGGTTTCCCGCATCAGCATCACCAGCCCGCCGGGCGAATTCCCGAACGGGCAGCGGGCGGCGCAGGTGTAACACTGGGCGCAGGACCAGATCTTTTCCTGCATGGCATCATAGATGCCCTCGAGATTCTCGGTCCACAGAAGCTGGACGATCTCGCGGGGACTGAAATCGTAATAATGCGCCGCCGGGCAGGTGGCGGTGCAAATGCCGCAATTCAGACAGCCATTGAGCTCGTGATCGAAGCGCAGGTCGGCCTGGATGTCGGAGAAGATTTCTTCCAGCTCTGCACGGGCGACGGGAGGCTTCTGCGATATCGGATCTCCGATAACCGTCTGAACCCGGGAAGAGTGCGCGTGCTCCATCAGGCGTCCGCTTTCAATAGGTGAGAACCTTGCAGTCGTCCTCCTCCATGACTTGCTCGATGAGACGCGCCCCGCCGATGATGCCCTCGCATTCGGGGATCATGTCGTCCTTGGTCATGTTGAAAAGGTCGAGATTGGGCGAACAGGAATAGAATTTCACCCCCGCCTCATGCGCGTCCTTGATGAAATCATAGACCGATTTGGGTGAGCCCGGCTTGACGTAAAGCTTTTCGGCCACCCCCTTTTTGAGGAGGCGTCCGGCGGTGGCGGTGCAGATGACCTCCACCTCGTAATCCATCGCGGCGGCGACCGTGGCCTGGAAGATCGGCGCCCCCAACTCCTCGCCATTGCGCGGATCGGTGTTCGCCATCACGATCAGAAGCTTCTTGGCCATCGAATCCTACCGAAAATTTTCCACATGGCATCTTATACGATGCTTTGGCCGGACAGGTCTTGCGTCTTGTCAACCCAAGCCCTGCCGGCTCGCATATTAGAAAAGATGAATGTGCAAAGCGCAAGCGGAATTTGCCCGGCCGATCCCTTCCTGGGAGCGGATTCAGGCCATTAGCCCGGTTTTCCGCACCAGCCCGGTCATAATCGGAACCAGCGCGTCCTCGATTTCGCGCTTCAGGGCGCCGAGCCGGTCCAATCCAGGACCGGGATCGGGGGGATTTTCCGCGAACTCCATGATCAGGTCTTCGGCAATCGCCCGCTTGAAGCCGGGATGGCCGGCAAAGCCGAAGCAGTTTTCCCCGATCTGGAACAAGGCGGGACGCGCATCGTAAGTCGCAAGAATGCGGGCATAGGCAGGCGGTTGCGGCCAGTCGCGCATATAGGAAACGAACGGGAATTCGGCCGGCAGGAAGCCATCCAGTGCATCGTCAGATGTGCACCGGGCATGGCCGACCTCCAGGGTGAGCGGATTTGGGCTGGCGCCGCCGCCGGCGCCGATCGCCAGAAGCTGCGCCCCCAGTTCGATGCCGATCACCGGCTTTCCCAGCATCAGGCAGGCATGCACCAGCGAGGTTTCCTGCGCTAAGGTCGGCAGATCGCGCGCGCCCTGCGTGCCCCAGGGCCCGCCGCCCAAAACAATGAGCCCATCCCCCACATGATAGGGTTCCGGCAAGGGCGTGCCTTCGGTGAAAGGCCGGAAATAGCGAAAGCGGACGCCGCGGCCTTCCAGGTGATCCTCGATCAGCCCCAGATAATCGGCCGAGGTGTGCTGCACCACGCTGACGAATTTCATGCGGGAACGGCTGCGCCCAGCGCATCCTGGATCGCGGTCGCGAAATCCTCCGGCTTGACGGACAGAAGGCCGGCCTTCGCCTCGGCGAAGAAGGCCTCCACCGTCTCGCGCAGAGGGGCGACGTCGCTGCCCCTGAGGCGCGCCTCCAGATCGAAGATCAGCCGCGGCGGGGCGACAAAGAAATCCCCGGTGATCAGGACTTCCCGGAACCGGTTGAGCCCCGGCCCCTCCAGCCGGACATGGGCCCGAACGGTACCGCCGGCGCCTTGATGGTTGCCGGTGCGCATGCCCCCATCCGCGCCGGGATCATCGATGCTGTGAATGAACTCCGCGGTGCCGATTTCGTCGCGATAGAGCTGTTCCGCCCGCGCCTCCTCCTCGGCGGAAATTTCACCCCATTCCGGCGAAATTCCCAGATGCTCGCGAAAGGCATCGATCAGATGCGCCTTGATGTCTTGAAGCGGCGGCGGCGCGCCGAGAAGCTCAGTCAGAGTCGCCACCCGCTGGCCGGCCGAGTCCAGGGTGCGCTTGGCGAGCTTTTCTTCCGGCACATTCAGCGCGCCCAGCATGCGCGTCTTGTCCATCTCCACCAGCACGGTGCCTTGATAAAAGATGGTATCGCCGTCGAAAAAACCACCGGTGCCGCTGATCTTGCGCCCCCCGACTTCTATATCATTGCGGGGACGATAGCGCGCCGCGATGCCGAGCCGCGACAGGCCCGCCGCCGCCGCTTCGCAGATCGCACATGTCAACTCGGCCAGCGACGACAAGCCCAAGGACGATTTGTCGAAGACGAATTCGAATCCGAACTGGCCCTCGTCCATATAGAGGCTGCCGCCGCCGGTGATGCGGCGGACCACGCCGATGCCTTGCTCGGCGCAGTAATCCAGCCTGAGCTCCCGCGACAGATCCTGGTGGCGGCCGACCAGCGCGCTGGGCTCGAACTGCAGAAAGCGGATGGTGTCGGGAATGCGCCCCTCTTTCCGGAGCGCGATCAGGGCCGCGTCGAAGGCGATATTGCGGGCGCCGTCGCGCAGGCCGGTGTCGATGATGCGGAACGGCCGGTCCATCAATTGCGCTTCTTGAGCCCGAGCTGGCCGCGGATCTTGACGATGTCCCGCTTGTTCGGCTGGAAGGGGAAGCTGGCGATATTGCTAGGCGGGGAATTGCCGTAAGGCCGGTCGCAGGCCGAGATATCGTCAGCGAATTTTCCCGGGCAGCCGGAGGTGCGAAAGGCGATGCCGGCGTCGATGATCGTGTCGAGTTCGGCCCGCGGCAGGCCGAAATCGATGACCCGGCCGTCTTCGTCAAAGCCCATCTGCTCCACCCTCACCCCGCAATAATCGATCAGATAGCGGCCGAGCTGCACCCGCCGCCACTGGTCGCGCGGGGTGGCGGGCAGATGATCCATCAGGGAACCCTTTTCCGGAAAGAAGCAGAACATGTGGCTGTGCCCGCCCTTGTCGACCAGCCTTTGCACCAGCGACAGAACGTCATGCTCGCTCTCGCCCATGCCCACGATGATATGGGCGCCGAATTTCTGCGGCCCGAAAATGTCCCGCGCATCCTCCAGAATCTCCCAATATTTGCGCCAGGAATGCGGCGAGGAGACGCCCTTGCCGCGGGTCCGGTCGAACAGTTCGGGCGTGGCGGCGTCCAGCGCCACGGTGAAAATATCCGACCCGAGATCCTTCAGATTGACGACATCCTGGCGGGTCATGGTGGTCGGATTGGAGAGAATGGAAATCGGGATGGCGGCGGGATCGATTTTCGCCGTCCAGGCCTTCAGCACGCTCACCGTATCGGCGTCGGAGCGGGGATGGGTGATCATCGAAATGCACATGCGGTGGAACGGGCTGCCCGCGCCATCACGGGCGACAATGTCCACCACCTGGGCCATCGGCACCGCCGGCCAATCCACCCGGATGAAGTTGCGGTCGGCATAGTCGCGGTCGGCCTCGCGGTGCCGGGCCAGCCCGCAATAGGCGCAATTGGCGCGGCAGCCTTCCGGATAGGTGAGAAGCAGATTGAGACAGCGGGTGCAGCCGCAGCGGTGCATCTTGCCGGGCATGATGCCCAGGGTCAGCGCCGCCGCCGTGGACATCTGCACATAGTCCGGCGAGCGCATATGGGGGGTGAGGATATTGTTGTTGGGCAGATAGACGCCGCTGGGCGGCAGGCCGGCCGCCTTCACCCGTCCGCCATTCTTCAATTCCGCTGGGGTCGGCGCCGGCATGCGCGGCTGCATCTGATCATAGGCGTTGAAATCATGGGCACTCTTGCTGGCCAGGGGCTCGCGCCCTTCAGGCTTGAGGCATGTCATCGCTCACGATCCTTTCCCAATATTGCGGATAGGCGATCCAGCCCCGCCTGAGATCCGCGCGGCCGGGTCCTTTGTCTTCATAGCGGGCGAGCAGTTCGCGGCGGCGCTTGAGCGCACGGTCCAGCGCCGGCCCGAAATAATCCTCCAACTGTTCGGCATAGTCTTCCAGCGCGCCGCCATCGCCGGAGAGCCAGGCGGCGGCCGCTTCGCCCGCCATCCGGCCGGAAATGACCGCGGCGGCGATCCCCGCTCCGGTGACCGGATTGACCAGCCCGGCCGCATCGCCCGCCAGCAGCACCGCGCGCGCATCCAGCATGCCGCAAGCCCGGATCATGCCGCCCACCGGAATGGCGCCGCCGGTATGGCCCAGAACCGCCTCCCCGATCCGGCCTTCCGCGATCAGCCTTTGCCGCAACCTTTCCAATAGGGGCTTCAGGCGATGGCGCGCCGCCGCCGCCACGCCGACGCCGAGATTGGCGATGTCGTTTTTCGGAAACAGCCAGCCATAACCCCCAACCATCTCGGCGGAGAGGAATATGTCGGTGGCTTGATGCGGCGCGGCGAGAGGCACCGCCACCTGACGGGTCTCGACCAGCTCCGTGTTGCTGGAGCCGATGGCGGCACCCACGCGGGACCGCGGCCCGTCGACCCCGATCACCAGCCGGGCTTCGATATTTGTGCCGTCGGTCAGCCGGGCCTTTCCGTCCGGCGCCAGACAGGCCAAGGCCGCCGCGAAACGGCAATCGGCGCCCGACGCTTGCGCCCTTGCGACCAAGGCCACAGTCGAAATCGGCGCGGTCGATCATGCGCCCGGAAAAACTCTCGGTCAGATCGGGCGTATCATCCTCCACCATGGTGCGCATGGCGGCGATCGGCTGGCGTTCGGCCGTCACCGCCTCGCACAGCGCCAGGGGCACGAATTCCGCGCATTGCACCGGCGTGCCGGCCTGGGCTCTGCGGTCGATGGCGAGGACCCGCAATCCGGCTTTGGCTGCCGCGGTCGGCGGCCGACGCCCCCGCCGGGCCGAGGCCGACCACCAGCACATCGGCGGCAGCGGGCCGGCTCATGCCGCGCACGATACTTTGAGGCTGCCGCCGACCTTCATGGCGCAGCAGGCATGCTGCTGCACCACCGGCCGCCCCGCCATCTCGGCCACCGCCACCGCGCCGTCGGCGGGAAAGGCGACGCCATCCAGCCCCGCCAGCACGGCATAAGCATCGGTCACCCGCTTGTGCATGCCGGCCGGCCGGGCGCAGCCGAGCAGCACATCGCGGTCGGGAATGCGTCGCCGCGCCTCCAGGAAGATGCGGCCGACATCGGCGGTGGACGGGGTCTCGAAAGTGCCCGGGGTGGAATAGAAAGGCATGATCACCACCAGCACCAGCGAATGGATGGGATGCCGGCTGACAATGTCGAGGGCCCGGTTCTCGCCCAGGATGCGGCCGTAATGCAGGCCGATGACGATATGCGGCACCACTTCCATGCGGGTCGCGGTGAGGGCGGCCAGCGAGGCCTCGAAATCTTCCACCGGCCGGTCGAGATGATAGACCTCGCGGATGGTGTCCTCGGCGCCGATCACATCCATCATCGCGGTATCGACCCCGGCCGAGGCCATGGCGCGGGCCCGCGGGCCGTCGATCAGGGCGGAATGAATGGCGATCTTCAATTGCGGGAAATCGCGCTTCAGCCGCTCGATCACCGGATAATAACGCTCATACTTGATCTCGTTGCGCCGGTTGGAGCCGCCCGACAGCAGGAAGCCCTGCAGATCCTGCAGCATGACCAGATCGCGCACCTTGCGGTCCAGCATTTCCGGCGAGGTCGCCGGGATCATCGGCTCCAGGATTTTGGCCCGGCAATGATCGCAATCCAGCGCGCAGGCGCCCGCCGTCACCGAAAAGGCGGGAAAGCTGTTCTTGCCGCAGCCCTTGAGTTCGCTGGAGGCATATTCCCGGAAGGTCGGGGTCGAGAAGCGCACCGGCCGTTCCGCCAACCGTGGCGCGGCTGCCTCCATCTCACCCAGCAGCGCGGCGTCAAAGCCCGCGTCTTCCAGGGGCTCGATACCGGCCAGACCTTCCATCCAGTCCATCTGCGACCTCGCCGATCCCGCTTTGCGCCCGCAACAATGACAAAAGCCCCGCCGGAATCAAAGCCGGCCCCCTGCGAATAGTCCGGAACCGGCGCGATCCACGCACAAAGCGATTGCGGCTTTTATTTGTTTATCCTAATATGAGAAACTATTCATGTATACGGGGATGGCGTCGCGCGTGCACTGTTTGATTTTCGTCAAGGTCGCAAGTGGCGGCGCCGACTGATAAAGATAAAAATGGCTTTTCCAGAGGAAAAGCACAGGAAGGATCAATCGGATGGACGCGCAAAACCAGACGCTCGGCCAATGCTAAGAGCATGTCGATCATCGTCACCAAGGGCTCGCTTGACTGGGCCTATCCCCCCTTCATCCTGGCCACCACGGCGGCGGCGATGGGGGTGGACGTCACCATGTTCTTCACCTTTTACGGCCTGCCGCTGCTTCTCAAGAAGCTCGACCCGAAGCTGACGGTTCTGGGCAATCCGGCCATGAAGATGCCGATGATGGGCATGCATGTCGGCATGCCGAACATCGCCGGCGTCATTCCCGGCGTCGACGCCATGGCGACGACGATGATGAAGAACCTGATCAAGAAGAAAGGCGTCGCCTCGATCGAGGAATTGCGCGAGGCGGCCGTGGAGTCCGACATCAATCTGGTGGCCTGCCAGATGACCATGGACCTGTTCGAATACAAACCCGAAGACATGATCGAGGGCATCACCCTGGGCGGCGCCGCCACTTACATGGAAAACGCGCTCAAGGCCGACATCAATCTTTTCATCTGAGGAACCCATGGCGGACAAGACACTTGATGCGAAGGGGCTGAACTGCCCGCTTCCGATTCTGAAGGCCAAGAAGGCGCTGAAGGACATGGCGGCCGGCAGCACATTGGAAATACTGGCCACCGATCCCGGATCGGTGGCCGATTTCGCCGCTTTCTGCCGGACCACCGGAAACGAGCTCGTCGAGCAGAATAATGACGGGAAGATCTTCCGGTTCGTCATCCGGCACGTCGCTTGAAGAGGAAACAACAGGGATACCCCCAATGAAACGGATTACGATGTCGAACGCGGCGTTAGCCGCAGCGGTTGCGTGCACCCTGATGGCAACCCCGGCGCTCGCCACCGAGGGCTATTTCCAGCCCGGTTACAGCGCCATCCAGAAATCCCTGGCCGGATCCGGCGTCGCCAATCCCGAAGACGCCATGACCCTGGCGATCAATCCCGCCGGCCTGGCTTCGGTGGGCCAGCAATTGGAAATCGGCCTCTCGCTGTTCGCGCCGTCCCGCCAATATACCGCCACCGGTCCGGGCTTTGTCGCGCCGGGCACGGTCAAAAGCGGCTGGGACAATTTCCTGATCCCCGGTTTTGCCTATAGCCAGCCGATCGACGCGCAATCCTCCTGGGGCGTGGCGCTGCTACGCCAATGGCGGCATGAACACCGATTATGCGGCGGAAACCGTCAATCCTGCCTGCGGCGGCGGCAGCGGCGTGTTCTGCGCCGGCAAGGCTGGCGTCAATCTCAGCCAGATGTTCATTTCGGCCGGCTATGCCTGGAAATCCGACAATTGGTCGTTCGGCATCGCGCCGATCTTCGCGTTGCAGATGTTCAGCGCCAACGGCCTGGCCGCCTTTTCCGCCTATTCCTCCTCGGCCGCCAACCTCACCGACAATGGCATCTCTTATTCGGTCGGCGGCGGGGTAAGGGCGGGCGTGCTGGGAATGCTGTCCCCCACCGTGCGGCTGGGGATCGCGGCCGCGACGCCGATGTGGATGTCCGATTTCAGCAAATATAAGGGCCTGTTTGCGGGCGGCGGCGGTTTTGATGTTCCGGCCAATGTCACCTTGGGCCTGGCCTGGGACGCCGACCCGGATTGGACCCTGATGGCCGATTACAAGCACATCTTCTATTCGGACGTGAATTCGGTGGGCGACTCCAGCCGCATCCAATTGCCGTTCGGGGCCGATAACGGCCCGGGCTTCGGTTGGCACGATGTCGATGCGATTTCCGTCGGCGCGGAATGGCGGGCCGCGGAAGACTGGACGCTGCGGGCCGGCTATGCCCATAACAACAACCCCATCGGTTCGAACGATGTGACCCTCAACATCCTGGCGCCGGGCGTGGTGACCGACCACATCACCGGCGGTCTCAGCCACAAATTCGACCAGAACTCCAGCCTGGATCTATCGGTACTCTATGCGCCGCAAGCCAGCGTCAGCGGCATCGAAGTGAGCCCCTTGGGGCCTAACCCGGGACGCACGATCAAGCTCGCCATGCATCAGTGGGACTTCACCCTGGGCTACCGGTACCAGTTCTGAGGCGCGCGCGGAAAATCCGCGTCGAGGAGAGCGGCACACGCTCGGAGGGAGGCGTCTCATGCTGAACAGGCGGCAATGGCTGGCGGGGGCGGGCGCCCTGGCCGGCAGTACGGTGGCGGCCTTCGGCGCGAACTCGACCGTGACCTTGCCGATGGGCAATGGCGAGCGCCCGCTGGTGAAATATCCAGGCAAGCGTCCCTTGATCCGGCTGACCGCCCGGCCGCCGCAGCTGGAAACGCCCTTCTCCGTCTTCAATGACGGGGCGATCACGCCCAACGACGCCTTCTTCGTCCGCTACCATCTGGCCGGGCTTCCGGAATCCATCGATCCCGACACCTACCGGATCGAAGTCGGCGGCAAGGTCGCCACACCCCTTAGCCTGTCGCTGACCGACCTCAAGACCCAGTTCGAGCCAGTGGAACTGGTGGCGGTCAATCAATGCTCCGGCAACAGCCGGGGCCTGTTCGATCCGCGGGTGGGCGGCGGCCAGATCGCCAATGGCGCGATGGGAAATGCCCGCTGGAAAGGCGTGAAGCTCAGCGACATTCTGAGCAAGGCCGGCCTGGCCGCAAGCGCGGTGCAGGTCACCTTCGACGGGCTGGATGGACCGGTGCTGCCCACCACCCCGGATTTCGCCAAGGCCCTGGACATCGATCATGCCCGGGATGGAGAGGTGATGATCGCCTATCAGATGAATGGCGCGGATCTGCCGTTCCTCAACGGTTATCCGACCCGGCTGATCGTGCCCGGCTATTACGGCACCTATTGGGTTAAGCATTTGAGCCGGATTACGGTGATCGACAGCGTCCTCGACAATTTCTGGATGGGCACCGCTTATCGGGTGCCGGACAATGAATGCCATTGCGTGGCGCCGGGCACCGCGCCCGCCAAGACCGTCCCTATCGGCCGGTTCGATGTCCGCTCCTTCATCACCAGCATCCGGGACGGCGCCAAGGTGAAGGCCGGAAATCTTATGCTCAAGGGCATCGCCTTCGATGGCGGCTATGGCATCACCGATGTGCTGGTCTCCACCGACGGCAAGCGCAGCTGGAAATTGGCCCGGCTGGGCCCCGATCTCGGCAGATATTCCTTCCGCGAATGGCGGCTGCCGGTCGCCCTGTCGGCCGGCAGGCACAGCCTGGCGGTGCGCGGCATCAACCGCATCGGCGAAAGCCAGCCCGACGCGCCGCTATGGAACCCGTCCGGCTATATGCGCAATGTGGTCGAGACCGTCAGCGTCACCGCGGCGTGAGGAACAAGCCATGAAAAGATTTTCTTTCGCCTTGGCCTTCGCCCCGATGTTCGCCGCGACCCTGCCGGCGCCCTCCCTGGCCGCGCCCGTCAGCATCGAACTGCCACAGCCCGAGATCACCTTGAAGCCGGGGCCGGGCGCGGAAACCGCCATGAATGATTGCCAGATCTGCCACTCCCTGGACTATATCCTGACCCAGCCGCCGCAATATGGGGAACAAGTTCTGGGACGGCGAAGTGACGAAGATGATCAAGACCTATGGCGCGCCGATCACGGAGCCGGACGCCAAGGAAATCGCCGACTATCTCAAAAAGAACTATTGAGGCACCCGCTTGACGGCGCCATCCGCCTGAGGTGCGATGGCGCCTGAGGGACAGGAACGCCACCGGCCGCGCATGAAGATCGATCTGTTTTACGAACTTGCCGCGCCGGCCGAATCCGGAAAGTCCGAAGCGAACGTCTATGGCGGGGTCCTGGACGAGATCGCCCTCGCCGACCGGCTGGGCTTTCACGGCGTCTGGCTGGTCGAACACCACTTCGCCCGCGGTTATTCCCATTCCAGCGCGCCGGACCTGTTCCTGGCCGCCGCCAGCCAGCGCACGGCCCGGATCCGACTGGGACATGGCGTGGTGGTTCTTCCCTATCACCATCCGATTCAAGTGGCGGAACGCGCCGCCACCCTCGACATTCTGTCGAAGGGCCGGCTCGAGCTCGGGATCGGCCGCGGTTTCTCGCCGGAGGAATATGCCTGTTTCGGCGCCGAAATGGCCGACAGCCGCAACCATGTCGAAGAGTCGCTCGCCATTCTGCGCCAGGCGGCGTCGGGACCGGTCAAGCACAAAGGCCGGCTGTTCCAGATCGATGGCGCCGATGTGGTGCCCAAGCCGCTGCAGCGTCCGCATCCGCCTTTGTGGACGGCGGCCGTCAGCCCCACCACTTTTTCCTGGGCGGCGAAAGAGGGGTTGGGCGTGCTGGCCGGACCATTCAAGCCCTGGTTCCTGATCCGTCAGGACTTGGCGCGCTATCGCCGCAGCTGGCGCGCCCTTCATGGCAACGCCGATCCGCCGGGCGCCAATCCGCGCTTCGCCATGACCGTGGGAGTGCTGTGCCTGGAAGACCGGCGTGAGGCGCGCCGCCTCGCCGAACAGGTCTTTCCCTGGTATTACCGGCTGCTGCTGGAGCAGATCCGTCCCATCCTGCAATCGATGCAGCAAAGCTATGAATATTACCGCCGGTTGGGCACATTGCGGCCCCTGCTGCAGCATGCCATCAGTCTGCCGTTGCTGGAGCGGCTTGGCATGGTGGTGGTGGGCGATCCCGAAGACTGCGCCCGCGGTTTTGAATCCTTCCGCCAAGCCGGGGTGGATCATTTGATTTGCGCGGTGGGTGCCGGCGCGCTTCCCGGCGATGTCACGCGGCAGTCCCTCAAAGTGATGGCGGATCATCTGCTGCCGCGCTTTCACGGCGCGGCATCGCGCTCGTCCGGCGCCCGCGCGGACATTTTGGAGACGACGCCATGAGTGTCGTGCCGGAACAGGGCCTTTCGCACACCGCCCTGGTCGAAAGGCTGGAGACAGCCAGCCGGCGCTATCGCGATCCGTTGCACGAAATCGACTGGAGTCAAGCTTGATCCATCGCGGCCCTGGCTGCCGGAGCGCCTGGTGTCGCTCCATGGCACCGCGCACTATGCCGCCCTCAGCCCGGAACAGAAGCTGCGCCTGTCCCAGGCCGAATTCGTTTCCTTTACCGTGGTCGGCCTGTGGCTGGAAAGCTTTCTGCTCGCCGCCTTCACCCGCGAGGCGCTGAGGCAGTTCCGCTCCGATCTTTTGGCCTATCGCTATCAGCTGCACGAACTGCGCGAGGAAATCGGCCACAGTTTGATGTTTCTGGAACTGATGCGGCGCAGCGGCTTTGCCCTGCCGGTTCCCTCGGGCTGGCGGGCCGATCTCGCTTTGGCGCTGTCCGGGCTGATTTCAGCGGAGAAGCCGCTATTCTGGGCCGGCAGCCTCATCTGCGAAGAGGTGCCGAACAATTTCAATCGCCTGGTGCTTGCCGATCCGTCCCTGCCGGCGGCGGTGCGCGGCATGGTGCGGCTGCATGTGCGCGAAGAGACCCGCCATGTCGCCTATGCCCGGCTGCGCTTGATCCAGGATTTGCCGCGCTTGGGCCGGGCGCGGCGCGCCCTTTATGGCCCGGCCTTGCGGCTGGGCGCCGGCCAATTCGTCCGCGGTTGTTTTTATCCTTCCCGTCAGGTCTATGCCGCGGCCGGAATCGCCGACGCAGCCAAAGCCGCCGCCGCGGCCCGCGCCAACCCGGCCCGTGCTGCACTGGTCGAGGAATGCCTCAGGCCGGTGCGGCAATTCCTGCGCGAGCATCAGCTTTATATTTGATTGCCGGAGCGGCCGCGCATCAGATCAAACTGTGGCGGAAAAACAGCCAGCGGCGCACCAGATAGACCAGCGCCAGATAGGCCAGGCTGATCATCGCGATCGCGGCCAACAGCGTCGCCGACAGCGGCACGAAGCCCAAAGGCCCGGCCAGCGGCGTGAACGGCAGCAGAACCGCCAGCCCCACCACCACCAGCGAACTCACGACCAGAAACGGATGCGGCAGGCTCCTGAACGGTGTGGCGGAGCGCAAAATGAAGATCACGAATACCTGGGTCGCCATCGATTCCACGAACCAGCCGGTATGAAAAAGGGTCTCATCCGCCTTCATCAGCCGCAGCAGTATAAAGAAAGTGAGAAAATCGAACACTGAGCTGACGGATCCCAGCACGATCATGAAATGGCGGATCACCTTCATGTCCCAGCGCCGCGGCCGGGCCAGCATGGCCGGGTCGACCCGATCCATGGGAATCGCCAGTTCCGAGAAATCATACAAAAGATTGTTGAGCAGAATTTGGACCGGCAGCAACGGCAGGAAGGGCAGCAGCAAGGCGCCCCCGGTCATCGAGAACATGTTGCCGAAATTGGAGCTGGTCGCCATCATCACATATTTGAGAATGTTGGCGTAGGTGCGCCGGCCTTCCCGCACCCCGTCGGCGAGAACGCCGAGATCCTTGCGCAGCAGGATCATGCCGGCGGCGGCCTTGGCGACATCGACCCCGGAATCCACGGAAAAACCGATATCCGCCTCATGCAGGGCCGGCGCGTCGTTGATGCCGTCGCCGAGAAAGCCGACCACATGGCCCTGGCGGCGCAGGGCCGACAAAATCCGCAGCTTCTGCGACGGCGTCACCCGGCAGAATATGCCGGTATCATCCAGCCGCGCCTCCAGCGCCTCCTCGCTGAGGGCGGAGATTTCGGCGCCGGTGAGGATGCCTTGACGGTCGAGGCCGATCGCCCGGCAGACATGCCTTGTGACATCGGCATTGTCGCCGGTGAGGATCTTCACTGTCACCCCGAGCCTCGCCAGTTCGGCCAAGGCGGTGCCGGCATCCTCCTTGGGCGGATCGAGAAAGCCCAGAAAGCCCGCGAAGATCATATCGCGCTCATCGCCCAGGGCGGCGTGACGGCAATCCGGAGCCGCCTCGCGCCAGGCCACGGCCAGCACCCGGAGCCCGTCGGTGCCCAGGCCGGCCAGAACCGCTTTCGCCCGCGACCGCGCCGCGTCATCCATGGGCAACGGCGATCCGCCGGCCGGTTGGTATCGGGACGCGAGCGCAAGAATGTCCTCGGGGGCGCCTTTGACGATGGTGAGGCGCCGCCCCTCGCCTTCCGCCAGCACCGAGACCCGGCGCCGCTCGAAATCGAACGGCACCTCGTCCAGCTTGGTCCAGCCGGTGACGGCCCCACCCGGCGCCGCCAGGATGGCGTCGTCCAGCGGGCTCTTGATGCCGGTTTCGAATGCGGCATTGATGCGCGCCAGTTTCAGGGCTGCGTTTGTGGCCTCGCCAAAGGCATCGACCTGCCGCACCAGCGCGATCGAGGCCTGGGTCAGGGTGCCGGTCTTGTCGCTGCACAGCACATCCATGCTTCCCAAATCGTGGATGGAGGAAAGCTTCTTGACGATGACGTCCCGGCGCGACAGCCGAAGCGCGCCTTGGGCCAAAGTCACCGACACGATCATGGGCAGAAGCTCCGGCGTCAGCCCGACCGCCAGCGCGACCGCGAACAGAAAGGATTCCAGCACCGGCCGGTGCAACAGCAAATTGATCAGAAGCGTGAACAGAACCAGCAGCAGGGTGATCCTCACGATCATGCCGCTGAATTCCCGGACACCCAGCACAAAGGCGGTATGCGGGGCCGGCTGGCGCAGGGATCCGGCGATGCCGCCCAGCTGCGCGTTTTTGCCCGTCGCCGTCAGCACCGCCATGGCGGTGCCGCTGACCACCGAACTCCCCATGAATATTTGATTTTGCGGCCCCGCCGCCGCGGGATCGGCTGCCGCCCGCTTTTCCGCCGGAAAGGATTCGCCGGTCAGCAGCGCCTCATTGATGTAGAGATCGCGCGCCTGGACCAATATACCATCCGCGGGCGCCAGATCGCCGGCCTTGAGCAGCACCACATCGCCGGGCACCAGCTGCGCCGCCGGCAATTCGCAGGCCTTTCCGTCGCGCACCACCGTGGCGGCCAGGGAAACGCGGCTGCGCAGCCGCCGCGCGGCATCGCCGGCGCGATGTTCCTGCACCACATCCAGGACGATCGAGATCAGGACAATGACGGTGATGATGACGAAGCTGTTGATATCGCCCGTCGCGGCGGAAATCGCACCCGCCGCGATCAGCATCAGGATCAGCGGATTCCGGCAGCGATCCCAGAAGGCACGAAAGATACTGGGCCGGATTTCGCTCTCGATCCGGTTTGGCCCATAGCGCGCCAGCCGCGACGCCGCTTCGCTGCTGCTCAGTCCGCCGCAATCCATTTGCAAGCCCCGCGCGCCGATCGATGGCAGCAACCCATGGCCGATATTTGACGGGATCAGCCCCGCTTAAGATCTAGACACGGCATTCCAACTTCACATTGCGCGTGCGGCTGGGCGCGAAAGGATTGCCGAATTGCATACGGAGCTTTTCGATGGCCGGGGAATTGGGCGAGACCCAGATCTTGGTCAGGGTCACCTGCTCCTTGGCGTCCTCGGCCGGCCATTCCATTTCATAAGCCCAAGTTTCGCACCGGTCCTGGGGAAAAGGCGCGATATCCTTGCGCACCCAGCCCATGGGCGTGAGATGGAAATAGCCGCCGTCCCGTCTGGGAAACCGCGTTTCTTCTTTTGTCATGGCAGTGCCTCGATCGGCAGACATTTTTCACATTCCCCCACTTTTCACCCCTGTGACCGAGTTGCCCAGGCCATCCGCCTTCAACCGCATCCCCTTCGCCCCACCCTTGGACAGCGCCTCACGCGACCAATCCACCCTCTCCTGAGACTGAACGCAGATGATTGGCTCGATTTCGGCATGACGGCGGAGGCCGCCGCCATCCAGTCTCTATCTCCGCGCATGCGGTTATCTCACCATGATGTTGTTGACGATGCCGACCAGGCCCAAGCCTGCAAGCTCGTTCTGCATGGCTGCCCGCTGAAATGCCACGGCACCTCCCCTTCCAGCTGGACCCATCCATCATGGACGGTGATCTGAACGCAATCGGCCTGCACCGACGCGCTCCACCGCAGTATCGCGGCCCGCTGCGATCTCGTCATCGGCGGTTCTTTTTGTTAACCCACCTCACTTCCTCCGCGATGCGCGACCCCTTTACCCCGCACCGCCTGCTCCACCGCCAGTTTCCGCGTACACATCCTCCGCACCACACCGTCTCACCCACCCCATATGGGCCGCGTTGACTGCGGATCGAAGCCAGTTCCTCGAGAATGTCCTGGCGAAAGGCGTCATCGCTCATGACAATTCCACATAAATTCATTTTCAGTATGGATTTCGCGCATTCTATCGCCTTGATCGGGGTCAAGTTTCCGGGCGGTCCGGCGGGAAATCTTCTTGCGTTGCGCCAGATCAAAGCGCCGGCCAGGCCCCACGCTACGGTCCGATCATGGATGATAAAGCTTATATCCGCTGGTTCCGCGAGCTGGGAATGAAGGACGTGCCGCTGGTCGGCGGCAAGACCGCGTCGCTTGGCGAACTGTATACAGCGCTGACCCCCAAGGGCGTGAATGTTCCCAATGGATTTGGCGTCACGGCAGAGGCCTATCGGGACGCGCTGGACCAGGCCCAGGCCTGGGACAGGCTGCGCCATCTTGTCCAAGGATTGGGGAAATCCTCCGTCCAGGAGCTCGCCGCGCGGGCGCAATCGGCGCGCGAGCTGGTCTATCAGGCCACCGGTACAGACGAAATCCGCCGGCAGGTGGCCCAAGCCTATGGCGAATTGGAGAAGCAATATGGCCGGCATGCGCCGGTGGCGGTGCGCAGTTCGGCCACCGCGGAGGATCTTCCCAATGCCAGCTTTGCCGGCCAGCATGACAGTTACATCAACATACGCGGCGAAGAGGCGGTGTTCGAGGCCTGCCGCCGCTGCTTCGCCTCCCTGTTCACCGACCGCGCCATCGTCTATCGCAACCAGAACGGATTCGATCACCTGAAAGTGGCGCTTTCGGTCGCGATCATGAATATGGTGCGGTCCGACAAGGGCGCCAGCGGCGTCATCTTCACCCTCGATACCGAGTCCGGATTCCGCGACGTGGTGCTGGTCACCGGCAGTTATGGCCTGGGCGAGAACATCGTTCAGGGCCAGGTCGATCCCGACGAATTCTATGTCCATAAGCCTACCCTCCAGGCCGGGCACCGCGCGGTTCTGCGCCATACGCTGGGCGAGAAGCAGGTCAAGATGATATTCGCCTCGGCGAAGTCGGGCGCGACCACGGTGAACCGCAACGTTGCGCGGGCGGACGCGGGCCCGCTATTGCCTCAGCGACGCGGAAATCCTGTCGCTGGCGGATTATGCGCTTCTGATCGAAGCGCATTATTCCGCCGGTGCGGGCCGGCCCACGCCGATGGATATCGAATGGGCCAAGGACGGCGTTTCCGGCAAATTGTTCATCGTCCAGGCTCGGCCGGAGACGGTGGCGTCGCGGCGCGCGCCGAACGCGGTTCAGACCTACGCCTTGAAGAGCAAGGGCAAAATCCTGGTTTCGGGCCGCGCCATCGGAGAGAAGATTTCCAGCGGCAAAGTCCGCATCGTCGCCGGCGATGCCGATCTCAGGGATTTCCAACCCGGCGAAATACTGGTCGCCGAAACCACCACGCCCGACTGGGAGCCGGTGATGAAGCAGGCCGCCGGCATCGTCACCAACCGCGGCGGCCGCACCTGTCATGCCGCGATCGTCGCCCGCGAAATGGGCATTCCGGCGGTGGTGGGGACCGGAGACGCCATGGAAAAGCTGGAGGCCGGCGCCGCGGTCACACTTTGCTGCGCCGAAGGCGATATCGGCCGGGTTTATGAGGGGATGCTCGCCTTCAAAATATCGGAGGTGAATCTCAGCGACATTCCCCGCCCGAAAACCCAGATCATGGTCAATCTCGGCGATCCGGATCTCGCATTCCAGACCGCCATGCTGCCCAATGACGGCGTCGGCCTGGCGCGCATGGAATTCATCATCAATGAGTATATCGGAATCCATCCCATGGCCTTGGCCAACCTGGACCAGGTCAAGGACGCGCGGGTCAGGGCCAAGATCGCCCGGCTGACCGGGACCTATAAAGATCCCAAGGACTATTTCATCCAGCGCCTGTCCGAAGGCGTGGGCATGATCGCGGCCGGCTTTTATCCCAAGCCGGTGATCGTCCGGCTTTCGGACTTCAAGACCAATGAATATGCCAAGCTTCTGGGCGGAGCCCAGTTCGAGCCGGTGGAAGCCAATCCGATGCTGGGCTTCCGCGGCGCCTCCCGTTACGCCCATCCCGCCTATGCGGCGGGCTTTGCGCTGGAATGCCTGGCGCTGAAGCGGGTGCGCGAGGAGATGGGGCTCACCAATCTCAAGATCATGGTGCCCTTCTGCCGTCGTGAGGAGGAAGCCAGGCGGGTGATCGACACCATGGCCGGTCACGGCCTCAAGCGGGGCGAGAATGGGCTGGAAATCTATGTCATGTGCGAGATTCCCAACAATGTGATCCGGATCGACGCCTTCGCCAAATTGTTCGACGGCTTTTCCATCGGTTCGAACGATCTCACCCAGCTCACCTTGGGGGTCGACCGGGATTCGGAGATCGTGGCGTTCGACTTCGACGAGCGCGACCCGGGCATGACCGAAATGCTCCGCCTGGCGGTGGAAGGCGGTCACCGCAACCACCGCCATGTCGGCATCTGCGGCGAGGCGCCGGCCAATTATCCGGAGATCGCCCAGCGACTGGCCCGGCTGGGGATCGATTCCATCAGCGTCAATCCGTCGAGCCTGGTCAAGACCTTCAAGATCGTGGCGGAGGCGGAAAACAGCGCCGCCATGCCGCAACGGGCCGCCATGTCTTGAACCATCGCGGACCGGCAATCGTTTCGATTTTATAGCGCCTTTTCGGCCAGGTCCGAGACCAGGACGTTTGCGACCTTGCGATGCACCTCCTCGGCGCCGCAAAGTGCGGTTCCCTGCGCCATTACCGCCGCCGAGCCCGCCGCAACCGCATAGCGCAGCGCTTCCCTTGGCTCCTTCTTCGAGGCAAGCGCCCAGATCATCCCGCCCAGGAAACTGTCTCCGGCCCCGACCGCGCTGACGGGGGCCGGGGAGGCGCAACTGGCCTGGAACGCATCCCGCCTTGTGACCAGGAGCGCGCCCTGGGCGCCCAGGCTGAGCGCGATCATCTCCACCGCGCTTTTCGCCATCAGCGCCCGGCAGGCTTCCAATCGGGCGCTGTTGCTATCGAGCGGTGCGCCGGTCAGCTCGCGCAATTCCTGCAAATTCGGCTTGATCAGATAGAGAGGGACCGCCAGCGCCGGCTTGAGCGCGCCCCCGGGTGCGTCAAGCACCGCCTTCTGCCCGGTCATGGCGCAGGCCTGGGCGAATCTGGCATAAAAATCCTCCGGAACGCCGGGCGGCAGACTGCCGCTGGCACAAGCGATTCCCGGACCATCATGGGCGGCGGCGACCGCCGTCAGGCACTGGCGCCATTCCGTCTCCGAGAGGGTCGGGCCCGGAAGAACAAAACGATATTGCTCGCGGGAGCTTTCGTCGAAGATGGTGACGTCCTCCCGGGTCTCGCGGGCGATATCGATGACCCGGCTTTTCAATCCTTCTTTCTGAAGCAGACCGATCAGCGCGCCGCCGGAACAGCCGCCGGCCGGATAGACGGCCAGCACTTCGGCTCCCAGCCGGTGCACCACCCGGGCGACATTGATCCCGCCGCCGCCCGGATCGCGGCGGCTGTCATGGCAACGCAATTTGTCGACCGGCACCACGCGGGGAACGGCGGCCGAAATATCGACCGCCGGATTGATGGTCAGGGTGACGACCGGCAGCATCAGGACGCGGACTCCGGTGATCGGATCCGGGCAGTGGCGCATGGGGGCGAAAAAAACATCTCATCAGCCATCGGGGCGAAATTGACCTGCCGCCCAGATCAAGGCTTTGATCCGGATCAAAAGTTCCGCCCCGCTTTCGAATAGCATCCAAATACTCGGAAGATCGTTCCCCGAATATCGAATCGATCGCGATCAGGGCCGCGGCAGGATCGATGATCCACTCCGGTAATTGACTTTCATGGCGACAGAAGTCGAGTTGAAATTCGCCCTGCCTTCGATGGCTGTGTCGCGCATCCTGCGCCTGCCGAAGATCGCCGCCCTGATCACCGGACCGGTACGGCGTCAAAAGCTGGAGTCCGTTTATTTCGACACGGCCGATTACAGGCTGCGCGACGAAAAGGTCATATTGCGGGTCCGGACCAGCGATGACGGAACCGTCCAGACCATCAAAAGCGCCTGCATGGAAGACCCGGGCGGGCTGACGCGCCGCGAATGGGAAGACCGCATCACCGGCAACCGGCCGGATTTCGCGCGCGCCAAGGGGACGGCGCTGGAACCGCTGGCAACGCCCCGGTTGAAACGCGCGATCCGGGAAATATTCCGAACCGTCATGGTCCGCACCGTCGTGCCGCTGCGGTTGAACGATGCCTTGATAGAGATGGCCATCGACCGCGGCCATATCGTGTCCTCCAAAGGCCGGGAACTGATCGCCGAAATGGAATTGGAGCTGAAAAGCGGCGACGCCACCCAGCTGTTCCGGCTGGGCCGCCGGATCGCCGGCCTGCTGCCGGTCGGCTATGCGCCCTGGTCCAAGGCGGAACGGGGATATGCGCTGATCACCGGAACCGGTGCGAAGCCGGTCATGGCATCGCCGGTGCCGCTCAAGCCCGACCAGCCGGCCGGCGCCGCCTTCCAGTCCATCGGCTTGTCCTGCCTGCGCCATATCATCGCCAATCGCGAGGCCGTGCTCGGCGGCGACACCGAAGGGCTGCATCAGATGCGGGTCGGGCTTCGCCGGCTGCGCTCCGCGATCTATCTTTTCCGGGATTTTCTGCAGGATGCGGAAAGCCGCGCCGTCAAGCGCGATCTCAAATGGCTCACCGGTCAACTCACCCCGGCGCGGGACCTCGACATATTCCTTCAGGACGATTTGATCGGCGACGGAATAAAAGAACCTCCCCCGGTCGGTGTGGCGGATTTGAAGGCGGAAGTCACCAGATGCCGCAATGCGCTTTTTTCCCGGGTGAAGAGGCTGATTTGCGCGGAGCGCTATCGGCGGTTGGTGCTGCGGACCGCATTCTGGCTGATGAACGGAAAGTGGATTTCGGCAAGGGATGCGCGGGCAAAACGGAAGCGCGAGGAACCCGTCTCATCCTTCGCGCGCTTAGAGTTGGGCGCCTTAACGAAGAAACTGAACAAAAAGATGGCCAGGCTGGACCAGATGGATGCCCGCCAAAAACATAAATTGCGCATTCTGGTCAAGAAGCTGCATTACGGAACGGCTTTCTTTGAGCCCATCTACAACAAGAAAGGCGCCAGGGCCAAATCGAAGCGTTTCATGCGAGCGCTGAAAGACATGCAGGATGCACTCGGCACCCTCAACGATATCGCGGTTCACGATGTCATGGTGTGCAAGCTGTTGCGACGCGACAAGCGGCTGCATAGCGACTATCGGGAAAGCTTCGCGCTGGGCCTGGTCACCGGCCGCGAACAGTCGCAAGTCGGGCTCTGTCTTCGGGATGCGGAGCGGGCGGCCGGCAAGCTCGCCGATGCGGCTCCGTTCTGGAACTGACGGTTTCGCCCGATGCCGGGAGCGCGCCTCAATGGGCGGTGATCCTGTTTTCCCGGATCACGGATGAACCAGGCTGCCGTAGAAACCGTGATCTTGGCTGCGCCTCCCCGGTTCCACCATCCTCCGGCATTGGCGGCACCTCGGTACCGATCCAGACGATATTCGTCTGTTTGCGAGGCGGCGGCGGTGGAACGATCCGCGGATATCCGACCACAAGAGGCGCGGCGACCTGGTCCGTGGGTTTCAGGCCAACCGCCTTGCGCCCCTCCGGGCTATTGAGCCAGTCCTGCGCCAGGCCGATCCAGCAGGTCCCGAGCCCCAGTTCCGTGGCCGCCAACATCATATTCTGGGCGGCCAGCGCGCATCCTTCCACGGTCCATTTCTTGCCCTCCTCCGCCGCGATGACGAACAGGGCCGGCGCGCGGTGCAGGATGTGTGAATCGTGATCCTGCAACATCGACCGCAGCGCCGTGGCCTCCCCGGCAGGTGCCTGACTTGCCAGCAGCCACGCCTTTGCGCGTTCCGAGATCCGGTCCAGCAGGACCCGATCGGTCACTACCGAAAAATGCCAGGGCTGTTCGTTCATGGCGCTGGGTGCCCAAATCGCAGCCATGATCAGCTGCTGCAGCATCGCGCCGGTCACCGGTTCCTGCTTATAGTCCCGCACGGCGCGCCGTTGCCGGATGGCATCCATGAGTTCCACGGCCGATTGCTCCAAATCGCAAAAAGCGGTTCGAACCGGCAGGATAGTCTCGGGTTAAGTCAATTGCATGACATGTGTCACGCAACAGTCATATTTATGACGTCTTCCGCCCTTGGGAGTTGCGCCGCAGACATCGCGTTGGATCGAATTCGACCGGCGCATGATCTCAGCCGGCACCAAAAAGGCGCCTTGCGGCGTGCGACCGGCGGCACCCGGTTGGGAAAATTGATTTCCCTCAAGGAGATAAAACGCATTTTGGCATCATCTGTCGTCGGAAAACGCGTCCAACGGATATGGTGCAAATGGGCTTGGGCCTGAGCAGTTTTGATCGCGGCATAGCTTTGCCCGCCATCCGGACAAAGAAGTTTGTCGGCGCCAAGAGCATCGCGGCCACCTTGCTGGCGATAGGCTTGGCGCTGGCGGCCTATTTCTGGTTCTTCCGGCCGCCGGTAGTGGATGCCGTCCACCCCCGGATCGAGCCGGCGGTCACCGCCGTCTATGCCAGCGGCACGGCGGAAGCCAGCGTGATGTTTCCGCTGGCGCCGCGGGTGGGCGCCCGGCTGGTGAAAATCGCCAAGGACGAGCATAGCCGGGTGAGGAAAGGCGAAATTCTCGGCCGGCTGGAAGCCACCGATCTGGCCGGCAACATCGCCCAGCTTGAGGCCCAGGCGGCCTTCGCCAAAACCGATTACGAACGCTATGCCCGGCTGATGCGTGCAAATGCCACTTCCCAACAGGCCTATGATCGCGCCCTTGCCACTTGGAAAGCGGCGGACGCGGCCCTCAGGCAGGCCAGGGCCCAGGCCGGATTTCTGGATCTGGTGGCGCCGGGCGACTGCACGGTGATCCAGCGCGATGGCGAGGTGGGCCAGTTCATCGCAGCCAACATGCCGGTTTTCTGGCTGTCCTGCCACGACTCGCTGCGCATCTCCGCACAGGTCGATGAGGAGGATATCCCGCTGGTGAAAGTGGGCCAGAAGGCGCTCATCCGTGCGGACGCATTTCCCGGCCAAGTGTTTGAGGGCACGGTCACGGAAGTAACCCCGCGCGGCGACCCGATCGGGCGCAGCTATCGGGTGCGCATCGGCCTGCCGCCGGGAAATCCGCTCCGCATCGGCATGACCACGGAGGCGAATATCATCGCCCGGGAAGATCCGCACGCCATCTTGTTGCCGGCAAGCGCGGTCCTGAACGACCATGTCTGGAAGATCGTGGACAATCGCGCCGTCCAGGCTTCCGTCGTCCCCGGCGTCAGAAGCAACGACTGGGTCGAGATCCGCCGTGGTGTTTCTCCGGACGACTTGATCCTGCGGGACGCCAGCGCGCCGCCGGCGGAAGGAAAGTTGTTGCGCCCCCGCCAGACCGCTCCCCAGACCAGCCCCCAAACCAAACCATGAATCCGCTCCTGATCGGGATCGCTTTCCGGCACTTGCTGGCGCGCAGGCGCCAGACCCTGGTTTCTCTGCTGGGGATCGTGCTGGGCACCGCCTTCTTTCTGGGTATTTCCGCCATGATGCAGGGCTCGGAAACCGACTTCATCCACCGGCTGATCGACAATTCACCGCACATCACCATCCAGGATGAATTCCGCAATCCCCAGCCGCAGCCGGTGGCGCAGATTTTCCCCAATGCCGTGATCCAGATGCACCGGGTGAAGCCGGAGACCGAGACCCGCGGCATCCGCCATTACGAGCAGGCCCTGCAATATCTGCGCGCCATTCCGGGGGTCGAGGCGTCACCCATGCTGCAGGGCCAGGGCCTGGTGAGCTTCGCCGGCAAGGACGAAGCCCTGTCCCTGAACGGCATGATCCCGAAGGACATCGACACCGTCTCCACCATCGGCAGCTATATGGTGGACGGTACGATCCGCGACCTGGAGGGAAATCCCGACGGCATCATCATCGGCAGCGAGTTGGCCCGCATCCTGTCCCTGGAAAAAGGGGAAAGCATCACGGTGTCGGCGGCCACCGGCCAGATCCATCGTTTCAAGATCGTCGGCATCTTTCATACCGGCCGCGCCGCCTTCGATCAGTCCCAGGTCTTCCTCGCCCTGAAGCGGGTCCAGTCGCTGCTCAACCGCCAGAACCGCGCCAACCAGATCATCGTCAAGCTCGAGGACCCCTACGCCGCGCGCGATCTCTCATCCCGGATAGAAGGGCATCTCAAATACAAGGCCGTGTCCTGGCAGGAAGCATCCGAGGACATTATGAGCACGCTGGCGCTGCGCAACATCATCATGTACAGCGTGGTCAGCGCCGTGCTGCTGGTCGCCGCTTTCGGCATCTATAACGTCATTTCCACCGTGGTGATGGAAAAACAGCGCGATATCGCCATCCTCAAATCCATGGGCTTTCACGCCCGCGACATCCGCACCATCTTTCTCACCGAGGGGGTTCTGCTCGGGGCCCTGGGTTCGGCGCTGGGCCTGCCCCTGGGCATGATCATCATGTACGCGCTGGGGCGGTTGACGTTCAAATTTCCCGGCTCGACCCAGCTCAACCATCTGCCGATCGACTGGGGCTGGCGGCAATTCGCCATCGCCGGCGCCTTCGCCTTGATCGCCGCCATCGGCGCCGCCCTGCTGCCCTCCCGCAAGGCGGCGCAGGTGAAGCCGGTGGACATATTGCGGGGCGCCGGGGCATGAGCGCCGCCCTGCTCCGCGCCCAAGGCCTGACCCGAACTCTGTCCGGCGACGTCCCCGTCACCTTGGTGCGCGACATCGATCTGGAAATCCGGGCCGGCGAGTTCGTCGCCATCACCGGACCGTCGGGATCCGGCAAGTCGTCGCTGCTCTATCTTCTGGGCCTGCTGGATCAGCCCAGCAGCGGCGCGCTCTGGCTGGAAGGGGACGAAACCTCGGGCTTGAGCGAAAACCGGCTGGCCGATATCCGCTTGTCCAAGCTGGGTTTCGTCTTTCAGGCGAATTTTCTGCTACCGGAATTCAGCGCCCTGGAAAATGTGATGCTGCCGATCCGGCGCCTGGCGCGACTGGATGAGGCCGATGCGGCCGCAAAAGCGCGCACGCTTCTGGGTGATCTGGGATTGGAAGAACAGGTCGGGAAACTGCCGCACCAGATGTCAGGCGGCCAGGCCCAGCGCGTCGCCATCGCCCGGGCATTGGCAAACGATCCCGCCATCATTTTCGCGGACGAACCCACCGGCAATCTGGACACCCATTCCAGCGCCACGGTTCAGAACATTCTCAAGGATCTGTCGCATCGCAAGGGCCGCACCGTGCTGGTGGTCACGCATGATCCGGATTTTGCCGCCCAATGCGACCGCATCATCCATATCGTGGATGGGAAAATGGCCGCCTAAAGCGCGATCCGGAAAAAATGCCTATTTCTTGGCTTCCGCTTCCGCCTTGGCGAGCAATTCCTGCATCTTGCGCGTGATGGTGGCATCGGGGCAGCCGATATTCCGCGCCGCGAATTCGGCCCGGAGTTTTTCAAAAACCGCCTGGGCACCCTTTCCGCTCAGGCCGGCCTGAACCACGGCTTCGGCATATTTGACCGCCTCGGCTTTCGGCAAATGCATCAGATCCGCAGCCCATTCGCCCAACCAATTGTTCCGCCTTGCCAGGGTCTTGAAATGCACTTCTTCTTCATGCGCCCAATTGGCCTCGTAACCCCGCTCGCGGTCTTCGAATATTCCGGTCATGCTCGGTCTCCGATGTTGCCATAGTCTATTCGGTGCGAAATGCTTCAAATTGATCTGGCGCAAAATTCGGGAGCCTTGTGTCCCGCAATCATTTTGCCGGGGCGGTTGGACGCTCCCGGACAATCGCCGCCACGGCCACCCCGGCGGCCGGATCGGACGCGATTTCCTTCAGGGACAGCCGCAACCGCCGTCGCCAATTGGGATATCCGGTGACGCTGCCGGGCAGATTGGCCTGGTGCAATTCTCCCGTCAGATCCTCGAGTTGGGCTAGAAAAAGAAGAGACGGCGCCCGTGCCAGGAAAGCCTGAATGGCGGCGGCCAGCGGCGGCGACCAGCCCGCGCCCTGGGCGGACTCATAAAGGCCTTCGGATGCCAACGCCTGCAACAATTGCCGCTTGTCTTCCTCGCGCTCATCGCGCAAATCCCGTTCCTTGCCGGCGTCGAGAATGCCAAGCCTGATCTTGGCGCTGATATCCTCTCCGGTCCAATAGCCGCGCAAAGTGGGAAGGTCATGGGTCGCATCGGCCACGGCGGCAAGCGCGGGCAGCTGGTCGGGCCGGTGGTATCGTCCGCCCTCGCGCTCAAAATAGAGGATGCGGCAGGACAGAATCCCGGCTTCGGCCATCCGCTGGCGGAAGCCGGCCGGCACGGTGCCGAGATCCTCGCCGATCACCATGCACTGGTTGCGCCGGCTCTCCAGCGCCGCAATGGCGATGAGATCATCGAGCGGAAAACGCAGATAGGCGCCTTGCGCGGCCCGTGCGCCGGCCGGGATCAGAAACAGCCGCTGCCATCCCATCACGTGGTCCACCCGCAACGCCCCGGCATGGCGCATTGTGGCGCGCAGCAGCGAAACGAAATACCGGTAACGCTGGGCGCGAAGACGGTGCGGATTGAAGGCGATCAAGCCCCAGTCCTGGCCCTGCTCGTTGAAGGGATCCGGCGGCGCCCCCACTTTGACGTCCCGCATGAACAGATCCTGATGGGCCCAATGATCGGCGCTGGACCGGTCCGCGCTTACCGCCAGATCCTTGTAAAGGCCGATCTCTCATGCCCTTGGCGTGGCCGCGCCCGACCGCCGCGGTCAGTTGGATGTCGGATTGCCATTGCAGATATTGGAAAAAGCCGATGCGGTCCGCATTTTCCGGCGACAGATGATGGGGAGAATCCGGCCGTTGCGCCCAATCTGGCCATTTCGTCCAATCATGGGTTCCAAACTGTTCGCTTGCGGCTTGAAAGGTGGCGAAGCGGCAAAGCATGTCGCCGCCCTGCGCGACAAATTGGCGAAAAGCCTCTCCGCGGTCGTCGCGTTTGTCGCCATGCACGGACCGGAAATGCCGATAGAGGCTCTCCAGTACAGCAAGCTTTGCGGCCGCGACCGCGGGATAATCGATAATGTCGCCGGTCCAAGCCGAACCCAGCATGCCGGACAAAGCCCCGGCGCGGCTTTTCTCGGATTCGGCAAAATCGGCAATCGCGGTGACGTCGAGATAGAGCGGATTCAAGAACAGCCGGCTGTTGGGCGAATAGGGGCTGGCATCCCGCGGCGTATCTAGAAACAGCGCGTGCAGGGGATTGACCCCGACCGCCGCCGCGCCTTTGCCGCCCGCCCAATCCATCAAGGTCGCCAGATCGGTGAAATCGCCAATCCCCCAATTCCTTTCGGAGCGTAAAGCATAGAGCTGGGTCGAGAGTCCCCAATAGCGTCCTTCCGGCGGCAGATGACAGCGAGAAGGCGCCACAATCACATCGGCCGCATGGACGCCATCAGCTTCGATCTGCAGGCGGTGATAGCCGCAAGGCTGGGCGGGCAATCTCAGCCGGCGCAGGGTATAGTCCGTCCCGTCCCGCCTGCCGGTGGCTTCAATGGCCAGGTCACCAAGCCGGCTTGAACCGTCCGCCGCTTCACCCGATTCCAGATCGATCCGCCAGCGCAGATGATCTCCGCCTCCGGCCGGCAGGCGCAAGGGAACGGCAATGTCCTCGCCTTCCCTGGCGATAATCACCGGCGGGACGGATTCACCCCAGGTGTCCGCTTCCAGCCGGGCCAGGCTCTCCGAAACCGCCGCACCGGAGTTTGCCGGAAAACCCAGCGCGCCCAGCAGGGCCCGGGCCGTGTCGGGCCCGGTCTCGTGCAATTGTCCTTCTATATCCCAATAGCGGGCCTCGATGCCCGCCAGATCAGCCAGCCGGTTGAGATTGTCATCCATCACTTATGCCGGAATCGTGTCGCGGAGCAGCGCCAGCGAATGGGCCGGACGCGCGCATTGACCGGCGAAGACGGTCTGCGGGAGATTGGCCGCGACGGTGTCCACCATCACGTGCCAGTTGCCCGGCAAGAGTTGAAATGTGACCGCCGCGTCGGAGGCATTCAACAGCAAAAGGTAACGGCAAGGCGTGGCTGCCTCCTTATCCAGATAACGGACCGCCATGGCGCGCTCGCCGGGCGCTTGCCAGTCGGGGTCCCGAAGTCTCTTGCCGTCGGGTCGCAACCACAGAATATCCGCCGAGCTTTCCATGGACCCGCCATCGAAAAAGCGCGTTCGGCGGAATGCGGGCGCATTTGCGCGCAGCCGGATCAGGGCGCGGACGAAATCGGAGAAATCCCGGCCGCCGGACTCCCAATCTATCCAACTCGTCTCATTGTCCTGGCAATAGGCATTGTTGTTGCCCTGCTGGGTGTGGCCCAATTCGTCGCCGGCCGCGAGCATGGGCACGCCCTCGGAGAGCAACAGGCTGGCCATGAGATTGCGCTTTTGCCGCCGCCGGCGCGCCAAAATCGCCGGATCATCGGTTTTGCCTTCGATGCCGTTATTGGCGCTGTAATTCTCATCGGTCCCGTCGCGACTATTCTCGCCATTGGCTTGGTTATGCTTGGCGGCGTAGCTGACCAGATCCTCCAGGGTAAATCCGTCATGCGCGGTCACGAAATTGATGCTCGCGGAGGGCTGCCGGCCGGATGCGGCGAAGCGGTCCGCCGAGCCGGTCAGCCGCTGGGCGAATTCGCCCAGAGACCCATCCCCGCGCCAGAACCGGCGCATGCCGTCGCGATATTTATCATTCCATTCGCTCCAGCGGGCCGGAAAATTCCCCAACTGATAGCCGTCCGGTCCCAGATCCCAGGGCTCGGCGATCAACTTCACCTTGGCCAGGACGGGATCCTGTGCGGCAGCGGCGAAAAAGGCGGCATTTCGCGCGAAATGATGGCCGGCGCGGGCGAGGCTGACCGCCAGGTCGAAGCGAAAGCCGTCGATATGCATCTCCTCCGCCCAATAACGCAAGGAATCCATCACCAGCTGCAGGACGCGCGGATGCTCGATGTTGAGGCTATTCTTGCAGCCGGTGAAATCCAGATAGTGGCGCGGATCCTGGGCGAGGCAATAATAGGATTTGTTGTCGATGCCCCGGAAGGAAAGCGTGGGTCCGAATTCATCGCCCTCGCCACTGTGATTGAACACCATGTCCAGGATGACTTCCAAGCCGGCATCGTGAAAGACGCGCACCATATGCTTGAATTCGTCGATCGCCCCGCCGGCGAGATAGCGCGGCTCGATCGCGAAGAAGGCGATCGAATTATAACCCCAATAATCCGTCAACCCGTTCTGCCACAGCGCCCGCGAGGCTGCGACCGGCTGGACCGGCAGCAATTCGACCGCCGAAACACCCAAGCCGCGCAGATAAGCGACAATTTCCGGAGAGGCCAAACCCGCCGCGGTTCCCCGCAAAGTCTCGCCGATCCCGGGATGGCGCATGGTGAAGCCGCGCAGATGCAGTTCGTATATCACCGACCGCGCCATCGGGGTTGCCGGATTGCGATCCCCGCTCCAGTCGAAATGAGGATCGAGGACCCGGCATTTGGGCGATTGCGCGGCGTTGTCGCGCCGGTCGAAGGACAGATCGCCGCGTCCATCGCCTACCACATAACCGCAATGAACATCGTCCCAGCGGAAACTGCGGTCGAGCGCGCGGGCGTAAGGGTCGATCAGAAGCTTGTTCGGGTTGAACCGATGGCCGGCCTCGGGATCATAGGGACCGTGAACCCGGTAGCCATAGAGTTGCCCGGACTTCACATCCGGCAGATAGCCATGCCAGACATCGTCGCTGCGTTCCGGCAGCGCAATCCGGTCCGTTTCATGCTGGCCGGCCGCGTCAAACAGGCACAATTCCACTTTTTCGGCATTGGCGGAAAAAAGCGCGAAATTGACACCGTCTTCGTCGATATGCGCGCCCAGCGGATAGGAAAGACCCGGCTTCATCGAACGGGTCACCCGGCATTTTCTTCCGGCCGCAAGACGATGACGGCGAGCGGCGGCAATGTCAGCGAAAGTGACTGATCTTGGCCGTGCGCGGCGATCCGGTCGGTATCGACCGCGCCGCCATTGCCGACATCACCGCCGCCATAATGGGCGGAGTTGGTGTTGAGAATTTCGCGATAGCGGCCTTCCCGCGGCGCGCCGACGCGATAATCTTTGCGCACCACCGGGGTAAAATTGCAAATGATGATCAGAAAATCGTCGTCCACCCGCCTCAGATAGCAAAGGGTGCTGTTTTCCGTATCGCTGCAATCGATCCAGGAAAAGCCTTCCGCTTCGCAATCGCGCGCATGGAGCGCCGGTGTACCGCGATAAAGACGATTGAGATCGCGCACCAGCCTCTGCACGCCCGCATTGAACGGCTCGGCCGCCTCATGCCAGTCCAGGCTGGCATCGTGATTCCATTCCCTCAGCTGCCCGAATTCTCCGCCCATGAAGATCAGCTTCTTGCCCGGCTGGGTGTATTGGAAGGCGAAATAGGCCCTCAGATTGGCGAATTTCTGCCAGCGGTCGCCGGGCATCTTGCCCAGCAGCGAACCCTTGCCATGCACCACTTCATCATGGGAGAGCGGCAGAACGAAATTCTCGCTGAACGCGTAAAGCAGGCCGAAGGTAAGCTTGTCCTGATAGAATTTGCGGTGCACCGGATCCTTGCGCATATATTCCAACGTGTCGTGCATCCAGCCCATATTCCATTTATAGCCGAAGCCGAGACCGCCAAGATAAGTCGGCCGTGACACCATCGGCCAGGCGGTGGATTCCTCGGCCACGGTCACGGCTTGCGGACATTCCCCATAGACCAGTTCGTTCATCCGCCGCAGAAAGTCGATGGCCTCCAGATTCTCCACCCCGCCATGGATGTTGGGAATCCATTCGCCCTCCTTGCGGCTGTAATTGCGATAGAGCATCGAGGCCACCGCATCCACCCTGAGCCCGTCAATGCCATATTGGGTCAGCCAGAACAGCGCATTGGACAGCAGAAAATTGCAGACCTCCCGCCGGCCGTAATTATAGATCAGCGTGTCCCAGTCCGGGTGCAGCCCTTCGCGCGGATCCTGATGCTCATAGAGATGGGTGCCGTCGAATGAGGCGAGCCCGTGCGGGTCATTGGGGAAATGACCGGCGACCCAATCCTGGATCAGGCCGATGCCTTCGGCGTGACAGCGGGCGACGAAATCGCGGAAATCATCGGGGGAACCGTGGCGGCTGGTGGGCGCATAGAGCCCGGTGGGCTGATAGCCCCAGGAGCCGTCAAAGGGATATTCGCTCACCGGCATGAGTTCCAGATGGGTAAATCCCATCTCCTTCACATAGGGAATGAGCGTATCGGCGAGTTCGCCATAGGTGAGGACCCGCGCTCCCTCCTGCGGAGCCCGGCGCCAGGAGCCGAGATGGACTTCATAGATGGCGACCGGCGACCGCCGGTCCGCCGGAGGCCGGGGTTCCCGGCCGGGCGGCCGCGGCAGCCCGTGCACAACCGATGCGGTGCGCGGTGGGCGCTCGCTCTGGAAGGCATAGGGATCCGCCTTGAGCAGGACCGTCCCATCGCGGGTTTTGATTTCAAATTTGTAAAGCGCGCCGGCACCCACCCCGGGCAGGAACAGATCCCATAATCCGGCTCCCGGATGCAGGCGCATGGGGTGACGGCGGCCGTCCCAGTCATTGAAGTCACCGACCACGCTGACCCGGCGCGCATTCGGCGCCCATACCGCAAAGCCGGTGCCTTCGACCCCGTCTATGACCGTGGGATGCGCGCCCAATTTTTCGAAGGCGTGGCTGTAAGTACCTTCGGCATGGAGATAGAGGTCCAATTCTCCCAATAGCGGTCCGAAGCTGTATGGGTCGGCCACAACCACCTCCTGTCCCTCCATCTCCAAGCGCAGCCGGTAGGGATAGAGGTTCTTCCCTTCGACCGGACCGGCAAACAGGCCGGCCTCATGCTGGCGGGGAAGCTCGCCCATTACTTCGCCATCGCTGGCGCGCAATACAAAAATCCGGGATGCCTGCGGCTGAAACGCGCAGACGATGATTCTTCCGTTCAGCAGATGCATTCCGAGGAACGAAAAAGGATCGGCGTCGTTCCCCATCAGAATCGCTCCAACACGTTGAGAGGCTTCAAGATTCGCCGTCACCTGCCGCATCGGCGGCCGGTGAGAGGCACCCGGGTGATTATTCGCTTTGGGCATGACGATATTGCCCTTTCCGAGACTGCGATTTGGCATTATGTTGCAGTGCACAACAAATCTGAAACTGGAAAGAATTGATCCAGATCAGGGTTCACGCAGCCATCATACCTGACGTTTACACATACTAACGGCTAACAGGGGCCATAAGATGCGGGTTTTATTTGTCACGTCCGAGGCCCACCCCCTCGCCAGATCCGGTGGTTTGGCTGATATTTCCCGCGCCCTGCCGATCGCCCTGCAACAAGACGGCGTCGACGTCCGGATCCTGATGCCGGGCTATCCCGAAGCGATCGCACAATTGGCGAGCCCCCGGATCGAGGCTCATCTCGGGCCGATACTGGGTGTGTGCAATGCAGCACTCATTTCCGGGCAGCTGCCCAATTCGGAAGTGCCGGTATGGCTGGTCCATGCCCCCAGCCTCTTTTCCCGCGCCAGGCGGGCTCTACCAGAATGGCGAGGGACAGGACTGGCCCGATAATGGCCTGCGCTTCGCCTTCCTGGCCCATATGGCGGCGGAAATCGCGATGGGGCGGCTCACCAGCTGGCGACCGGATATCGTGCACGCGAATGACTGGCATGCGGGGCTCGTTCCCCTGCTGCTATCGGAGGAGAGAGGCTCCAAGCCCGCCACCGTCTTCACCATCCATAATCTCGCCTTTCAGGGGAATTTCCCTCGCGGGATACTGCCCGGCATTGGTGTCTCGGAGCATTTCTTCGCCAGCGACGGCATCGAATTCTATGGCCAGGCCTCCTATCTCAAGGCCGGCATCCGCTATAGCGACAAGATCACGACCGTAAGCCCCACCTATGCGCGGGAGATCCTGTCGCCAGAGCAAGGTTGCGGCTTGGACGGCCTGTTGCGGGCGCGCGGGGACGATTTCTGCGGAATCCTCAATGGCATCGACGATGAATTGTGGAACCCGGCCACCGACGCCTATTTGGCTCACCGGTTCAGCATCCGGGATGTCTCCGGCAAGCGGCTTTGCAAGGCGGCCCTCCAGACGGCGTTCGGGCTGGACCTCAGCCCGGACGCGCCACTGATCGGTTTCGTCAGCCGGCTGACGCACCAGAAGATGGCCGACGTCATTTGCGAAATCGTCCCGGCGATGGTCGCGGCCGGCGCCCAATTCGTCCTGGTCGGCAAGGGCGAGCCGGCTCTGGAAGCGGCCTTCCAGGCGCATGAAAGCCGGTTTCCGGGAAAAGTCGCAATCCACATCGGATATAAGGAAGCGCTCGCCCATAGCCTGCAGGCGGGAACCGATATCCTGTTGGCGCCCGCCCGGTTCGAACCTTGCGGGCTGACGCAACTTTATGCGCTCCGCTATGGGACCGTTCCAATCGTGCGGCGGACCGGCGGGCTGGCCGACACGGTGGTGGACGCGGCCCAGTCGGACCGCGGCGCCACCGGTTTTGTGTTCGACGACGCCGACAGTACCGGATTATGGGGCGCGGTGGACCGTGCCCTGGCAATCTACAAAGAGCCGCTTTCTTGGCGGCGGCTGCAACTCAAGGGCATGGCCGAGGATTTCGGATGGGCCGCGAGCGCGGCGCGCTATACCGAGCTTTATCACCGGGTGACCGGCATCGAATACGCGTCGCCACCATCGGCGCCCACGGAGGAAAAGGTACAGCAAATCGCAAGCTGACCGGCGTGCCACTTTACATCCAAGCGGTCTGGAGTCTTACTTCACGCAAAAGGATTGGGTCTAATGGTCCTCGAACAAGCTATCCATAAACGCAGTTATGAAATCTGGCAGCGCGAGGGTTGTCCGGAAGGCAAGGCCGTCGAACATTGGCTTCAGGCCAAGCTTGAACTGGAAGCGGAACAACGGGCCGCCAGCTTCCCCTGGGATGGGACGGACTGCCGGGCGATTGTGGTTCCCCGTCTGCCGATCTCTCCGCCGCCGCGCAGAGTGATGTCGCGGCGCGTCACGCGCAGCGCGGCCTAACGCTGCCAGACGATGAGCGGCAGTTCCGCGGGTATGTGTGCCCCATCGTGAAACGGCACGATGCGGACCGTATAGTCTTGCGCCGGCCGCGATGCCGGCACTTCCCCGGCATAGATAAAGCCGTTGAGCGTGCCCGGGATGACCTGCTCCTGATGCAGCATCACCACCTCCGCCAGCGACTTGTCGCGGGCATCCGCGAAGAGTTCCACCCGGATTGAATCCGGCGAAACCTCGCCCAGGAATACCGGAACCGAGAAATGCCACCCGCCACCGGTGTTCATGACCGTGGGATTGCCGATATGCAGGCTGGACCAGTGCCGCTGCAAATGATCGGCCCAGGCGCTTATTTCCCTGGCCCCGGCGCAGTCATCGGCCAGCCGCGCCCGTAGCGATTCCGCCTGCGGGATATAAGCCTTTTCGACATATTCCCGGACCATGCGGGTGCTGCTGAACATCGGGGTCAGCCGCGACATGCTACGCCGGATGCGCCCAAGCCAGGCCCGCGGCACGCCATGCGCATCCCGGTTGTAGAATTCCGGAATCGCCTTGTTTTCCAGGATATCGTAAAGGCTTTCGGCGTCTTTGCCGTCGACCTGCTTGGCATCCCCGCCCATCCCGTCGCCGATCGCCCAACCGAGATCCGGCTCATAGGCCTCGTCCCACCAACCGTCGAGAATCGAGCAGTTGATGACGCCGTTGACCAGTACCTTCATGCCGCTGGTGCCGCAGGCTTCCCATGGCCGTCTGGGTGTGTTGATCCACAAATCGATGCCCTGCACCAGTTCCTGCGCCAAGGCGATGTCGTAATCTTCCAGGAACACCACCCGGTGGCGGTAACGGGCCTGTCGCGCCAGCCGGATCCAGGCCCGGATCATCGCCTTGCCTTCGATGTCGGCCGGATGCGCCTTGCCGGCCACCACGATCTGGACCGGGCGCGTTCCGCTCAGCAGCAGGCGGTCGAACCGCGCCATGTCGCTCAACAGAAGATTGGGGCGCTTGTATTCGGTGAACCGGCGGGCGAATCCGATGGTGAGCGTGTTGGGATCCAGAACATTTTCCGCCTGCCGGACCTGTTCCAGCGCCAACCCGCGTTCCCGCAACTGGGAGGTCAGGTGGCTGCGCACTGTCGCGATCAGCCGCTGACGCCCGGCACCGCGCATGCTCCACAGAGTTTCGTCGGACACGCCGGCGACCAGGCCCCGCAAATCATCCGCCATGCCGCGCCAGCGTTCCTTGCCGCAGGCATCCGTCCAGATATGGTCCGCTTCGATCGAATCCCAGGTCGGGATATGCACGCCGTTCGTCACATGGTCCACCGGGACCTCGCAAGTCGGCCAGCGCGGGAACAGCGGCTGAAAGATTCGCCGGCTGAATTCACCATGCAGGCGGCTCACGCCGAGACAAAGCGCAGATCCGCGCGCGGCGAGATAGGCCATGTTGAACGGCTCGTCGTGATTTTGCGGATCGATCCGCCCCAGGCCGACAATATCGTCCACCGTCACTTCGCGCCCGGCCAGCTCGCCTTCGACGTAAGGCAGATATTTGCGCAGCAGGGCGGGCGAAAAAGTGTCGAAGCCGGCCGCGACCGGCGTGTGGGTGGTGAAGATATTGCCGGCGCGGACGGCCCATAGCGCCTGCCAGAAATTCAGCTTGGACTTGACCGCCAGATAGCGGGCCCGTTCGATGATCGCGAAAGCGGCATGGCCCTCATTGATGTGGCAGATCTCCACATCCGGATGGAGCGCTTCGACCACCCGCCAGCCGCCGACGCCGAGAATGATCTCCTGCATCAGGCGGATTTCGCTGCCGCCGCCATAGAGTTTCGCGGTGATGCCGCGGTCCACCGGCGCGTTGAGCGGATCATTGCTGTCGAGCAGATAGAGTTTCACCCGTCCGACGGTCGCCTGCCAGACCCGGAGCTGGACCACCCGGCCCGGCAATTCCAGCGGTATGCGCAGCCAGCCATCCTCCGGAAGGATCACCGGTTCGATCGGCATCACCGCCGGCTCGTTATAGGGAAACAGCTCCTGCTGCATGCCGTCGGCATCGACGATCTGGCGGAAATAGCCTTCCTGATAGAGCAGGCCGACGCCGATGGCGGGAACGACCAGATCGCTGGCGGTCTTGAGATAGTCCCCGGCCAGCACGCCCAGTCCGCCGGCATAAAGCGGCAGGGCGGCGCCGATGCCGAATTCCATGCTCAGATAAGCGACCCCGCCCAGCTTCTTGTCGGCGTGCGCTTCGGTAACCCATCCGGACCGGTCGAAATATTGCTTCCGCGCCCGCGTGAGATGCTGGAGCCTGTCACGGAATCCGGGATCGGCGGCCAGCCGCTCCAGCTGTTGGGTCGATGTGCTTTGCAGCACCAGCCAGGGATTGCGGGTGCGCTGCCACAAGCGGTCGTCGATGGACGCCCACAGCGCGTCACCTTCGTGACTCCAGGTCCAGCGCAGATCGAGCGCGAGATCGCGCAGTTCGGAAATCTGCTCCGGTAAGTTCGGAAGCGGCAATGCGACCATGTGAAATTCCCATTACCCTGTGTATGGCTTGGTGATCAATCGCCGACAAGCGATACTATAGGCGTAAGCGTAAACAAAGTGACAGGTTCCAGGCCGATGTTCCCAGGGCGGAAGTGCCGCATGCCCGATGATGGAAACGCGGTCCTTGCATATCGGCGGGAACAAAAGCCGGTTCGCAGACATATTGAATCCATCGGCCGCCAAATCCTCGGGTCGGGCTAGGAATTGGATCGGCTGCCGGCGAATTGAGACGGATTCTCCGGGCGCTTGCGCCAGCATTCCAGCGTCTCGAGCTCCGGCGGCCGCGTCATTATGATCTCGCGCCTGCCCAGGCTGATTTCGCCGCTGTCGCCATCCAATGACAACCAGTCTCCTTCGCGAATCCGGATGTCGCCGATCGCCGCTTGCCCGCCCTCTTCGTCGACCGTCAATGTCCGGCATCCCACCAGGCAGACTTTGCCAAGCTGGCGGGCGACCACCGCGGCATGCGCGGTACGACCGCCCACCGCGGTCAAAATCCCATCCGCGGCCGCAAATCCCGCCACATCATCGGTTGTGGTGTCGGGGCGCACCAGAATGACTTTCTCGCCCTTTGCCGCCATCTCGGTGGCGCGCTGCGAATTGAAGACGGCACGGCCGCTGGCGACGCCGGGCGAGGCCGAAATCGCCGTCGCGACCGCCGGCATGGAATCCGAAAATCGCGCGATCCCAAGCTTCTCCGGATCGACCGCATCGAGCCGCGACAAGGCGGTGGCGGTATCGATCAGCCCCTCGCGCACCAGATCGACCGCGATGCGCAGAGCCGCCAGCGGGGTCCGCTTCGCATTGCGGGTCTGGAGGAAATAAAGCTCGCCATTCTCCACCGTGAATTCCACGTCCTGCACGTCGCGCATTTCGCGCTCCAGGCGTTTGGCGCCGCCAAGAAGCGTCCTGGCCGCGTCCGCCAACCGGGCCTCGAGGCCGGCGGCATTGGCCGGGGTGCGGCGGCCGGACACCACATCCTCGCCCTGGGCGTCGAACAGGAAATCGACATAGGGTTGGTTCTGGCCGGTCGCCGGATTGCGGCTGAATGCCACCCCCGCCCCCGAATTATAGCCGGCATTGCCGAACACCATCGCCTGCACCGTCACCGCCGTGCCGGTAAGATGATCCAGCCGGTTGAGGCGGCGATATTCGCGCGCCCGCGGCCCGTCCCATGAGCGATAGACGGCTTCCGCCGCCGCCCGAAGCTGATCATGCGGATCCTCCGGGATCGCGTGGCCTGAAGCACGAAAAGCCAGTTCCCGGAATTCCGCGGCCAGCCGTTCCAACGCTTCCGGGTCCAGCTCGATCTCGCTCGAAACGCCTTCCCGCTGAATCAGCTCATTGAGCTGCTGCTCGAATTTGCCGGCCGGGACGCCATGAACGACTTCGGCATAGCCCTGAATGAACCGGCGATAGGAATCGAAGGCCAGCCTGGGATTGCCGGTCAGGCGGATCAGGCCGTGCACGCTCCGATTGTTCAGGCCCACATTGAGAATGGTGTCCAGCATGCCCGGCATCGACACCGCCGCCCCGGAGCGGACCGAAACCAGGAGCGGCGCGCGACTGTCGCCGAACCGGCGTCCGGTCGCGTCCTCAAGCCATACGATCCCCTTGGCGAGGCCGCGCTGAAGCGTTTCCGGCGCGCCGCCGCCATTGACGACCGCGCACAACCCGGTCGGCATCACAAAGGCGGGCGGGACGTTCAAGCCCAACATCGCCATGCGCCAAAGCTGGGCGGCCTTGGAACCTACCGCCTCCGCGGTGACCTCCTGCCGGGGTCCGCCGCGTCCGATGAAAAGCGGTTCCTGGTTTCCGCTCATGCGGACAACTCCTCGAGAACACGTTCGCGCAACGAAAGCGCGGCATGGGCCAGATAATCGGTTGCGGTTTCCAGTGCCCGCGTCACTTCCAGCCCCAGCACCAATATGCGCGCGTCGTCGCTGGGCATCCGGGTGAAGGCGGCGAATGCGGTCCGCTCGGCGGTGTCTGCCCGACGCTCGGCCAGCACCACCGCGTCGATGGCCCGCAAGGACTCATCGGCGTCGACGCGGTGCCCTTCCGGAAGCCGCGAAGCCGCCTCGATCGCCCGCACCATCTCGCTGATGCTTTCGACCGTGATGCCCGCCAGCTCCGCCAGCGCCCCGGCGCCGGGAACGGTGCTCTCCTTGGGCATCAAACTGAAAAGGAATGCGCATTCGTCCAGGGAATCCGTGGCGCTCTCGACCGCATCGATGGCGGTGCGCAGACTTTCGGCATGCTGCATATGGGCGCAGATTTCACGCGCTTCCACCGTCAGCCGGTCCCCCTTTTCTTCCAGCCGCTTGGCATTGGCGGTGAGCCGCGATCGATCGGCTTCGCGCGTGGCATGATCCTGCGCGAAGGCTTCCGCAATCGCCGCCGCCAGCATCCGGGACCCCCCCAAATGGCGCAGCAGAATGGTGAAAATCCCGAATTCCGCGGTGTCGAAAAGTTGCGCCAGTTCGGCCTGGATTTCATCGCGAATGAGGCGGACGGAACGGGCCGCGCGCAATCCCTCGCAGCTCAGCTGCAATATCCGCTTCAGGAATTGGGCGCTCTCATTCGTCCCCAGCGTCTGGTCGAGCCGCGCGCCATAGGGAACGCGTCCGGCCGCGGCGCGCCGGATCGCGTCGAAGACCAGATCGACGCCGCCAAGCTCCAGAAAGGCGCGATGCCCGTAGTCATGGCCGGCCGCCCATCTCAGAATGTCGATCGCCACGTCCTTGCCGACAAAGGCCCGCAGCGCCTTCCGCGCCTTGTTCCAGTCGATCAGGAATACGATGCGCGATCCGAGAAAATTCAGATACCGGTCCATGGCGCCGTCGTCTGGCGCCGTGAACCGGCCGGTGACCAGATAGAACATCTCGTCATCGGCCAATCCCGGGACATTCTGCTCCGCCAGCGGACTCCATTCCATGGCCTGGTCTTCGAACAGGGAGATGAAGAATTTCGCCCGCTGCCGATGGATGTCGGTATAGGTCACGCGCACGCATGCCGGATCGACATGGATCACCAGGACATGAGCATCGGTTGTGCCGATATCGTTTTGAATCACCAGGCGCGGCCCCACCCGGGTGGCGGTGGTGCCGAGACCGGGATGCCCGAAGGCCAGACCGGCGGTGCGGTTGAGCCCGGCCATGAAGGCCTTGATCCTGAGCCGGTCGCCCTCTTCCACATGATGAACCCGGGCGCCGTCAATCTGCTCAATAGCCGTCTCAGCGCTGAGCCGGTTGATCGCCCGGTGGGCATCCATGACCAGGAGATGCGCGCTGTCCGGACCGTCACGGCGCGCCGAGGTCAGGGCCTGAAGGTCAGACAATGCCAGCTGATCGTCTCTGGCTTCCGGAAGGCGGGCAACAAGCGCTTTCAAGCGTTCTTCGAGCGGGCGGCTGTCTTCCGTTCCGGCAGCCTTGAGCGGCGCCAGCATCGCCTGAAGATCCGGGGCGATGCCTGCAATCAGCGATTTTGCGCCCGGCGCCAGCAGCTGCCCGTCGGAAAGCGCGCGCGCGCCCGCGACCAGCTGGTCATATTGCGGATCGGCGAGCCCCGACGCCTCGCGTTCACCACGAAAGTCGCGCAGCCGGTAGCCCGGGTCGCGGACGCGGGCCGCCGCTTCCTGAAGCAGAGTCAGCCGAAGCTTCAGCCGGTCATTGGCTGCCAGCGCATCGGCCAGCAGCATGGGCAGCAGCAAGACCTGTTCGCCCAGCTCGCGGACAATTTCGATCTTTCCAGTCATCGTGGCGCCGTCTGTCTAAGAGAACCGGCAGCTATTCAACAGGAAGGACGCAAGCGCACCTTGCGCCAGATCATTCACGGAAGTGTCATATTTCGATGTGTTGGTTTCACTGCCCGCCATCGTGCCCCGACCGTGTCTTCCCGCTCTGCGGTCTCAAGCCGATCATCGGCGAATTTGATGACGCTCTCCACCGCGGGGATCAGGACATTTTCCAGTACCTTGGCGCGGCGCGCGATCCGGCGATATTCGCGCATCAGCCGCGGATTGGCTGCGGACGCCCCAAACCAGGCGCCAAGGCCGTCATGCCCAAGGCTCTGCACGCTTTCTGGCCGGTTTGAGGCGGGCCCCTCGGCAATCCGCGACAGCGGGCCTTGCCCGCGTGGCGGCCAGCTCGGCTATCGCGTCAGGCCTGATAGCGGGTCATGCCGCCAACCACAGTCTGAACGATTTTCACATCCTTGATCTTTTCAGGGCCGATTCGATGCAGGTCATCGGCCAGCACCACATAATCGGCCAGCTTGCCGGGGGTGATCGAACCTTTGAGATGCTCCTCGCGGGTGTTGTAGGCACCATTATAGCTCGAGGCGGCGATCGCCTGGTCGACGGTGAGCTTCTGATTGGCGCCCCAAGTTTCGCCGTTAAAGCCCTTGCGGGTGATCATGCCCTGCATGGACATCAGCGGCGCGAAAGGACCCGGGGTTCCGAAGTCGGACCCGGTGGACGCGTGCACACCGACTTCCTCGAAGGTGCGGTAGGCCATCGCATTCTTCATGAAGTCCTCGCCGTAAAAATGGAACTTGTCGGAATTATAATAGGCGTAGGAACTGAATAGCGACGGAACCCCGTCCATCGCCTTGATCCGCCGGACCAGATTGTCATTGACGAATGTGCAATGGGTGATCTTGGGCCGGATGTTCGGCACCGGAAAAGCCTTCAACGCCAATTCATAGGCGGTCAGGACCTGGTCGATCGCGATATCGCCATTGGCGTGGCAATTGAGCCTTATGCCGGCACGATGCACGCGTTCCGCCCAGGCATTGGTGTCCTTCTGTTTCTCGGTGACATTGCCTTTGTAGGGCGGCGAGATGCCGATATAGGGCTTGCTGATCGCGGCCGTCCGCTCGGAGAAGGAGCCGTCGACGACATGCTCCGATGTCGCGCCGAACTTGAGCCATTCATCGCCGAAATCGCTGCGGATGCCGGTCTTGATCATCGCCTCCAAAAAGTCGCCGTCGGGCTCGTAGCTGACACGGTGGAGCAGATTGCCCCGCCCGCGCGCGATCTGCATCGCTTCCAAGACATCTTCGTCATGGCAGACGCTGGTCAGGCCGTACTCCACGAATTTCTTGGAGATGAACTCGACCCCGGCAATGGAACGGCGCTCCTGTTCCGCCGGGCTGTAGGTGACCTGCTTGCCCACGCCGTTGAAAATGTCGCGGGCGTTATCCGTGATGCGGCCGTTCAGTTCGCCATGGGCATTCTTGTCGAAGGTGCCGCCGAAATGCGGCGGGGTGTTCCTGGTCAGGCCGGCCATCTGCATGGCCTTGCTGTTGTAATAGGAGGTATGGCCGCCCCGGTGGATGACCACCACCGGGTGTTCGGTCGAGACCTTGTCCAGATCCTTGTTGGTGAGCGGGCGGCCGTCTTTCGACTTGGTATCGTCGTAATAATAGCCGGTGACCCAATAGCCCGGCGGCGTCTTGGCGGCCCGCGCCTTCAGCTTGTCGATGATGCTCTGGATGGTGACGAACTCGACCACATAGGGATTTCCCACCAGCACCTCATAGAGCAGGATCTCGCCGCCGCCGTGATTGTGGGTGTCGTTGAAGCCGGGCGTCACCATCATGCCGTTGGCGTCATCGGTCCGGGTTTTGGGGCCGGCCAGGGATTTGATATCGGCGGTGCTGCCCACCGCGGTGAACCGCCCTGCCCGGACGGCGAAGGCCTCGGCGGACGGCTTGGCGCTGTCCATGGTCGTGACCTTGGCGTTGATCACGATCAGATCGGGGGTGGGGTTCTCCTCGACCGCCTTGGCCGCGCTGAGCCAAGATGATCCCAACAAGGCGGCGGTGCTGAACCCGACCGATTCCAGAAACGACCGCCGCCGCAATTTCATGCTCATGGAATGCCCCCTCGAAATCCGGCCCGATGATAGCATTGAATTCCACACCGGGTTAAGCGCAAGGCGCCTATTGCAGATGACTTCGACCCGGATATCCGACAAACCCGTTGCGCCGCGGGCCATCTCCTCAAACGCGTTCGATCGCCAGCGCCGCGCCTTGGCCGACGCCGACGCAAAGGGTGGCGAGCGCATAGCGGCCCTGTTTTTCCTCCAGCGCCCGAAGCGCGGTCAGCGCCAGACGGGCGCCGGACGCGCCCAAGGGATGGCCGATGGCGATGGCGCCGCCATTGGGATTGACGTGATCGGCGTCGTCGGCAATGCCCAGCTGGCGCACCACCGCCAGGGACTGGGCCGCGAAGGCTTCGTTCAGTTCTATGATGTCAAAATCTTCAATCGCGAGGCCCGTCCTGGCCATCAGCTTCCGGATCGCGGGCACCGGCCCGATACCCATCACCCGGGGCGCAACCCCCGCGGTGGTATAGCCCAGGATCCTGGCGCGCGCCGTCAGGCCGTACGATTCTACCGCCTGCTCGGAGGCGATGATCAAGGCTGCGGCGCCGTCATTGACACCAGAGGCATTGCCCGCCGTCACCGTGCCGCCTTCACGCACCACCGGCCTGAGCTTGGCCAGAGCTTCGAGCGTGGTATCGGGGCGGGGATGCTCGTCGCGCTCGACCAAAACCGGACCGGCCTTGCCTCCCGGCACGCTCACCGGCATGAGCTCGCCGGCGAAAAATCCCCGCTTCTCGGCCGCCGCCGCCCGCTGCTGGCTGCGCAGCGCGAACGCATCCTGATCGGCCCGGCTGACCTGATAATCGGCGGCGACATTCTCGGCCGTCTCCGGCATCGAATCCACGCCATAGGCTTTGACCATCAGGGGATTGACGAAACGCCAGCCGATGGTGGTGTCCTCGATCCTGGCGGCGCGGGAGAAGGCGGTCTCGGCCTTACCCATCACCAAAGGCGCCCTGGTCATGCTTTCCACGCCGCCCGCCAGCATCAGATCGGCCTGGCCGGCGATGATCGCACGGGCCGCCTGCCCCACCGCGTCCAGGCCGGAGGCGCAAAGCCGGTTCACCGTCACCCCCGGCACGCTGTCCGGCAGTCCCGCCAGCAGCAGGGCCATGCGGGCGACATTGCGGTTGTCCTCGCCCGCCTGGTTGGCGCAGCCCAGGATCACTTCATCGATCGCCTTGGGATCAAGCCCGGCATGCCGGGCGACCAGGGTTTTCAGGGTGAGAGCGGCCAGATCGTCGGGCCTGACCTTGGCAAGGGCGCCGCCAAAGCGACCGAAGGGGGTGCGCAGCCCATCACATATATAAGCGTCGGCCATGGGCGGTTATCCGTCAGGTGAAACTGGCTTCGGTCTTGGCCAGGACCTCGTCGCGGGTGACGCCGGGGGCCAGTTCGGCCAGGCGCATGGCGTAGGCCTCGACCTGGAACACGCACAGATCGGTGATCACCAGGTCGATGCAGCCCTTGCCGGTCAGGGGCAGGGTGCAAGCTTTGAGGATCTTGGACTTGCCGGCCTTGCTGGTGTGCTCCATCAGGGCGATCACCCGCTTGACCCCCGCCACCAGGTCCATCGCCCCGCCCATCCCCTTCACCATCTTGCCGGGAATGGTCCAGTTGGCGATGTCGCCTTCCTCCGAGACTTCCATCGCGCCCAGGATCGCCATGTCGATATGCCCGCCCCGGATCATGGCGAAGCTGTCGGCGGAGGAGAAAAAGCTGGAAGTGGGAAGCGCCGTCACCGTCTGCTTGCCGGCATTGATCAGGTCGGGGTCCTCGTCCCCTTCGTAAGGAAAGGGCCCGATCCCCAGCATGCCGTTCTCGCTCTGCAAGGTCACCGTCACCCCCTTGCGGATGTAGTTCGCCACCAGGGTGGGGATGCCGATCCCCAGATTGACGTAATAGCCGTCCTTGAGTTCCTGAGCGGCGCGGGCCGCCATCTGTTCGCGGGTCCAGGGCATGGGATCAGACCTCCCCGCCGGCGGCGGCGCCGTCCATGGATGGCCGCGGCCGGGTGGTGCGGAATTCGATGCGTTTCAGATAGTCCCTGCCCCGGATGATGCGATTGACGAAGATGCCGGGGGTGTGGATCTGGTCGGGTTCGAGGGTACCGTTGGGGACCAGCTCCTCCACCTCCGCGATGGTGAGTTTCCCCGCCGTGGCCATGTTGGGGTTAAAGTTCCTGGCGGTCTTGCGATAGACCAGATTGCCCTCGTGATCGCCCCGCCAGGCCTTGACGATGGCCAGGTCGGCCCGCAGCCAGGTCTCCCGCACATAGGTCTCGCCCTCGAAGACTTCGGTGGGTTTTCCTTCCGCCACCACGGTGCCCACCCCGGTCTTGGTGTAGAAGGCGGGGATGCCGGCGCCCCCGGCCCGGATGCGCTCGGCCAGGGTGCCTTGGGGGTTCAGTTCCAGCTCCAGCTTGCCGGACAGATAAAGGCTCTCGAACAGCTTGTTCTCCCCCACATAGGAGGAGATCATCTTCCGGATCTGGCCGTTGTTGAGCAGCGTCCACAGCCCGAAATTGTCGGCCCCGCAATTGTTGGAGATCACCGTCAGGTTTTTGACCCCGTTCTGCTTCAGGGCCGTGATCAGATTCTCCGGATTGCCGGAAAGCCCAAACCCGCCCGACATCAGGGTCATCCCGTCAAACACCACCCCCTCCAGCGCCGCAGCCGCGTCCGGGTAAACCTTCTCACTCATTCGCCAGTCTCCGGCACCAATTCGCCATCTCCATACCCTATCATCGCAGCCTAGGCGACCGACGCGACGATCCTATTCCAAAAAAAACGGGTCCAACGGACCGTGACCGTTGGACCCGCAGTTTATGCGCCGCCAATGCGGGGACATTGGGGCGATGCACCGGTCAAAAGACGATACGCACCGGCGGGAGGAAGATTTTTCCTGCGCTCATTTGACGGCGCAGCCAAAGCTGGACGCGGCGTTGATGTCGCCCGAACCCTTGTATTGCGGCCAGGCCGGATATTCGCAGAGCGGACGCTGGCGGCCCTGCCCGGCCGGGCCGGTATCGGCGGCGATCTGCCGGCCCGGGGCGATGCCGCGATCGACCCAGGCATCCAGGGTGCCGAGCGAATCCCAGCCCACGATGAAGGAGCCGTAGCCATGGCCGAAGCCCGGGGCGACATAGAAGCGGGCGAATTTCTTCAAGGCGGCTTCGCCATAGCGCTGCTTCAGCCGCTGGTAATAGGCGATAGTGTTATAGGGCGACACCGCCATGTCGATGGTACCATGCATGAGAAGCAGCTTGCCGCCCCGCTTCTCAAAAGCGGTGATGTCGTCGTTGGAGGCATCGATGAGGCGCGAGACTTCCTGTAATCCGGCGGCGTTGCGAG